>JACRNY010000002.1 GCA_016214695.1 Nitrosomonadales bacterium
GTCTTGAGTCGACTCACTCACCTAAGCAAGCTCGTCCGCCTCGACACAAGCACCCACACTAATCGGTTGTTTCTTCTATCTTTTAAAGAGCTGACTTGAAACTTTTTTCGCTGCCTCAGCGGCGAAGAGGTGCGCATTATATAGAGCGAAAGACTTTCGTCAACTCATTTTTTGCGACTTGCTTCTCAGCGTTTGGTTGCGGGGGCAGGATTTGAACCTACGACCTTCGGGTTATGAGCCCGACGAGCTGCCAGACTGCTCCACCCCGCGTCTGAGAAGGGGGCGAACTGTACAGAAGTCGGGCGGCGGCGTCAACTTAAAGATTGGGTCGGATTGCATGTTTCACCGATATCGCCCCCGCCCACCTATATATTCAGAACAGAGCGCCCTGCTTCAACGCCCCGAAAAGGATTTGCCCAAGCCTCTCTTTTTATGGATAATGCGCGCCCTTAATCGGTATCCGTGCGCGTACAAATGCCGCGCCCAACTTTAGCTAGGAAGACAAAATGAAAGCCGCCATTCACCCTGAGTACAAAGAGATCGCAGTGACATGCAGCTGCGGCAACAAATTCAACACCCGCTCCACCATGAGCAAATCGGAATTGCACGTTGAAGTCTGCTCCGAGTGCCACCCTTTCTACACCGGCACACAGAAGATCGTGGACACCGCTGGCCGCATCGAGAAGTTCCGCAGCAAGTATGGTTCCAGCACAAAAGCTTCTGCTTGATTGAACTTCATTAAGCACAAAGATCAAAAGGCAGCGTAGGCTGCCTTTTTCTTTTCCGGGTCGACATCATGCGTAATCTCTGCACAATCACGATCGTCATCACCGCTTTGCTGCTGGGCGGATGCGCAACCAATCCAGTCAGCGGTGAAAAAGATTTTGTCATGATGTCGGAGTCGCAGGAGATTGCGCTGGGACGTGCATCAGACGCGGAGGTACGCAAGCAATACAAGGTCTACGTCAATCCGGCCCTGCAGAGTTACGTCAACGGCGTAGGCCAGCAAATCGCAGTTCACAGCCACCGCCCCAATATCCGTTACCGCTTCACCGTACTCGACTCGCCGGAGATCAATGCTTTCGCGTTGCCCGGCGGCTACGTCTACATCACGCGCGGCATCCTGGCCTATCTGAATTCAGAGGCCGAGATGGCGGCAGTACTTGGACATGAGGTCGGGCATGTCACCGCGCGCCACGGCGTGCGCCAGCAAAGTGCGGCACAAGCCGCGAACATCGGCATCTCCATCGCCTCCATCTTTCTGCCTGAACTCAATACCCAACTCGGACAGGATCTGACCAACCTGTTCGGCGGCGCATTGCTCTCGGGTTACGGGCGCGAACATGAGCTCGAATCCGACCGCCTCGGCGCACAGTATCTCGCCCGCACCGCATACGATCCGCAAGCAATGATCCGCGTGGTCGGCGTTCTGAAAAATCAGGAACTGTTCGATGCCGAGGTCGCCAAGCAGGAAGGCCGCGAACCGCGCCGCTATCACGGCACCTTCGCCACCCACCCCGACAACGATACCCGTTTGCAACAGGTGGTCGGCGAGGCAGGCAACCTGACCGTCGCCAATCCTGCCGAAGGCCGGAGCGAATTCCTGAAGCAGGCCGAGGGCATGGTATTCGGTGACAGTGTCGAGGAGGGTATCGTGCGCGACAACCGCTTCATGCATAAAGACCTCGGCATCGCGCTTACCTTTCCGCCGGGCTGGAGCGTGAAAAACTCGACCACGCAACTCGTCGCCCTCAGCCCCAAGGTCGATGCCGCGATCCAGCTGAAGATCGACGACAAGCCGACCGGCAACGTCACCGAATATACCCGTCGCGTGCTTGGCAAAGATGCCAGCATCGAAACACTGGAAATCGAAAAACTGCATGCCGCCATCGGCGACACCGGCAAGGTCGTGCTCGGCATCGTCTATTTTGACCGCAAGGCGTTCCATATCGTGGGCAACGCCAAGACACCCGCGACACTGGAGGCACAGCGCAGCGCGATGAAGGAAACGATACGCAGCTTCCATGTGATGAGCGACGACGAAAAGAAATCAATCAAACCGCTGACCATCCGGCTAGTTACCGCGCAGAAGGGCGACAGCTACGCAAAACTGGCGCAACGCTCGCCATTAGGTAAGAATGCGGAAAGTTATCTGCGCCTCATCAACGCGCAGTACCCCACAGGCGAACCCATAGTCGGACAGACACTCAAGATCATCGAATAACAAACGGATGTACGCCTACTACACGAAACTGAAAGAACCCGAGATCACCCCGATCAAGGCAGGATTCCTGTTCCTGCTGTGCGCGGTGTGGCTGCTCACCGGCCTAGTCGGCCACGACCCATGGAAGCCCGATGAAGCTTACAGCTTCGGTCTGATATACCACATCATCCAGAACCACGACTGGATCGTCCCCACACTGGCAGGCGAACCTTACATGGACAAACCGCCGCTGTTCTACTGGACAGCCGCGCTCTTTGCCAAACTCTTTGCCCCCATCCTGCCGCTGCATGACGGCGCCCGCTTGGCGAGTGGTTTCTACACCGCTCTAACCCTGCTTTTCACCGGACTCAGCGGACGCGAGCTGTTCGGCAACAATCGCGGCTGGCCTGCAGCCATCATCCTCGTCGGCTGTCTGGGCATGCTGGTGCGCGCGCACGAGATCATCACCGACACCGCGCTGCTCACCGGCTGCGCCATGATGCTTTATGCGTATGCGCTCAGCCTGCGCCGCCCGAAACTCGCCGGAGTTGTGATGGGCATCGGCATCGGCATCGGCTTCCTCAGCAAAGGCTTCATCGCCCCAATTCTGTTCCTGCTCATCAGCCTCACGCTGATGAGTTTCCGCGAATGGCGCACGCGCGCCTTCCTCACCACTGTCGGTATCGCCATCGTCTGTGCGCTTCCGCTGCTGACGATATGGCCGTGGCTGCTGTTCCAGCGCTCGCCGCAACTCTTCGTCGAATGGATGTGGACGCTCAACATCGGACGTTGGCTGGGTTTCGTCAAAGGCGGCGATTACAGCGATATCTTCTACTACGTGAAGATATTGCCGTGGCTGGCCTGGCCCGCCCTGCCGCTCGCCGCTTGGGCGGTGTGGGAAGCGCGCAGGAAAGTGTGGCAACAGGCCGAGTTCCAGCTGCTGCTGGTCAGCTTCCTGGTCATGCTCGTCACCCTGAGCATCGTGCCGGACATCAAGGAGGTGTTCGCACTACCCATGCTGCTGCCGATCGCGCTGCTCGCCACCGCATCACTCTCCACGCTCCGCCGCGGTGCCGCCAACGCACTCGACTGGTTCGGTATCATGACCTTCGCCCTGCTGGCCATCGCGCTGTGGTGGGGCTGGGCCGGCCTGCTGCTCGACAACAACGCCAAGATCACCCATTGGCTAAAGGACTACCAACCAGGATTCGAGCCGACCTTCCATGCCGCTCCGTTCTGGATCGCTGCCATCACCACCACACTGTGGATCGTGCTGGTATGGCGCGTCGGCCGCTCCGTGCGCCGTTCGCTCATCAACTGGGCCGCCAGCGTCACCCTGCTGTGGATACTGCTGATGACCATCTGGCTGCCCTGGCTCGACACCGGCAAGAGCTACCGCCACATGGTGGACGACCTGAAAGAGAACCTGCCGAAGAAATACAAATGCATCGCCGGCGTACGCATCGGCGACAGCCAGCGTGCCATGCTGCAATACTTCGGCGACCTGAATCCGAAACGCAATGCTTCGAACGTGTGCGACCTGCTGCTGGTACAGGGCGACCGCATTGCCAAACCGATCGAGGATGAGATCGGCTGGGAGAAGATGTGGGAAGGCGGGCGTAAGGGCGATACGAAGGAGAGGTTCAGGTTGTATCGGAGGGTGAAGGAGTAACTCTTTTCTTATCCACTGCACCGTTCGCCCTGAGCCTGTCGAAGGGTCGCCGCAAAGCGGCGTGCTGAATGTGCGGATGGCTAAAATCAAAAGCAACACCGTCGGGGGTAGCCCGACAGCTAGTTACTTTCTTTTGCTTCGCCAAAAAGAAAGTAACCAAAGAAAAGGCGACCCCAATCCGCCACCTCTTCGAGGTTCCCTGCGTTGCTCGGCAGGTCAGGCTTCCTCATAAACTCGCACGATCCGCTGCGCGTCCACGTGCTCAAACATATTCGTCAGAATTCCCTGACCCGCCTCCGCTACTCGGTGGCGGAACAGGGGAGGGAAAAGCGAAAATCAAAACCCCAAACCGTAGGTGGGCGCAAAGCGCCCACCTACTCACAAACAAAAAGCGTGGGCTATGCCCACACAAAATCGCCGTTGATTTTCCATCCCCTGTGCGCCGCCTCGATATTTCGCAAACAAGCGGAGGTTTAGGCGAGCACTGTTCGAGCTCCGCGGTGGGGCACGTTTTGTGTGCCCCGCTAGGGCAAGTTGCGCAGCCCCGCTTGTTTGCGAAATATCGAGGGAACCCCGAAGGGGCGGCACACCGGGGGCGCCTTCTTTGGGTTACCTTTCTTGGCAAGACAAGATAAGGTAACTAGCTGTCGGGCTACCCCCGACGGTTTTCTTTGAACCCATACAGCGCAATGCCCGTTGGTTATCGGGCCCTATGCATGCTACGCTTGCCGTTATTATTTATTCGAGAGGGATATGAAATGGACGATGACACAAAGAAGAAGCTGATTCTGGTTGGCGTTGTTGCCGTTGCTATATTGGCTATTTATTATGTAGTTTCACCATATCAGAATTGTGTAAGAAGCAAAGGCAACGGCTTTGCCGGTTGGTGCACGATGCATACAGGCTGGTAATGTTTTGAGCAAGAAATTGCAGTAAGGTGACGAGGAGAAGAATCCTGATTGCACTTGCTTGTTGTCACTCGTCACAGTAAATAATCGTCCACTTTCTTACCCCTTCAAAAGAAGCAGATGTACCGGAATGAGATCGTTTGAAGTACTCCTTCGGCTTCAGAGCCTTCTCGTCAGTTTTATTTGTCTGTCGGAATCCTTGTTGCTTTAATTGCTCTTCGAAACGAGGCAAATCGGCTTCAGAACAACCACGTGTATTAATGGCCACCGATACTCTCCTTTTTAACGTAATTTCACCGTCTCACAAACCACATCCCCACACTGCCCCCGATTCCTCATCGCATGATCCATCAACACCAACGCCACCATCGCCTCCGCGATCGGCGTAGCCCGGATGCCCACGCAGGGATCATGCCGCCCCTCGGTTGAAACCTTCACCGCCTCACCCGCCTTGTTGATCGAGTTGCGCTCGATACGGATACTCGAAGTCGGCTTGATGGCGTAACGCGCGACGATGTCTTGCCCGGTGGAGATGCCGCCGAGGATGCCGCCCGCGTGGTTGGTCTTGAAGCCTTGCGGGGTGAGTTCGTCGCCGTGCTCGCTGCCGCGCTGCGTGACGCAGTTGAAACCCGCGCCGATCTCCACACCCTTCACCGCATTGATGCCCATCAGCGCATGCGCGATATCGGCATCGAGGCGGTCGAACACCGGCTCGCCCCAGCCCACCGGCACGTTGTGCGCCACCACGGCGAGTTTGGCGCCGATGGAGTCGCCGCTCTTGCGCAATGCATCCATGTAATCTTCGAGCTGGCCGATGTAGCTGGCGTCGGCCACGAAGAAGCTGTTGCCCTCTTCGTGCAGGTCGCCCCAGCTCTTGAACGGGATGACGATCTCGCCTAGCTGTTCAAGATAACCGCGCACTTCGACGCCGTAGGTCTCGTGCAGCCATTTCTTGGCGATAGCGCCGGCCGCCACACGGCCTGCCGTCTCGCGCGCCGAGGCACGGCCGCCGCCGCGATAGTCGCGGATGCCGTATTTTTGCCAGTAGGTGTAATCGGCGTGGCCGGGGCGGAAGGTGTCGGCGATGTTGCCGTAGTCCTTGCTGCGCTGATCTTCGTTGCGGATCAGCAGCGCAATAGGGGTGCCGGTGGTCTTGCCCTCGAACACGCCGGACAGGATCTCCACGGTGTCCGATTCGCGGCGCTGGGTGACATGGCGCGAGGTGCCAGGTTTGCGGCGATCGAGGTCGGTCTGGATGTATTCCGCGCTCAGCTCCATTCCCGGAGGGCAACCGTCCACAATGCAGCCGATGGCCGCGCCGTGCGATTCGCCGAAGGAGGTGACAGTGAACAGGGTGCCGAATGTGTTTCCAGACATGATGTTGCCTCGCATAAACAGTGCATGGAGTTTAACATAGGCCCCATGCATTTCATCGACACCCACTGCCATCTGGACGCCGCCGAGTTCGGCGATGCACAGGCCGACATCGTGCAGGCCGCTGTGGCTGCGGGTGTGGGACGCATGGTCGTGCCTGGGGTCGCGCGCGGTAATTTCGAGGCGGTGCTCCAGTTGTGCGAACGCTTCCCTGCCTGCCTGCCCGCCTATGGCATCCACCCGATGTACACCGACGCTGCACATCCCGACGACCTCAAGGTGCTGCGCGACTACCTCGCCCTGCCCGGCACGGTCGCCGTCGGCGAGATCGGGCTGGATTTCTTCATCGACCACTATGATCGCGAGCGACAGGAATATTTCTTCGTCGAACAACTCAAGCTGGCGCGCGAATTCGACCTGCCCGTGCTGCTGCACATCCGCCGCGCGCAGGACACCATCCTCAAGCACCTGCGCCAGATCAAGGTGAAGTCGGGCATCGCCCACGCCTTCAACGGCAGCCGCCAGCAGGCGGACGAATTCATCAAACTGGGATTCAAACTCGGCTTCGGCGGCGCGATGACCTACCCGCGCGCCACCCGCCTGCGCGAACTTGCCGCCACCTTGCCGCTGGAAAGTATCGTTCTCGAAACCGACGCACCCGACATCGCACCTGATTTTCTGGAACGTGGCTTGCCGAATGAGCCCAAGTACCTGCCTCAGATCGCGCAGACCCTTGCAGGGTTGCGCAACAAGCCCCTGGAAGAGATCGCCCGGGCGGCCACAGCGAATGCTCTGGCAGTAATGCCCGCCTTGCACCCATGGCCCTTATAATCCGCACCATGCAAAACACCACCCCACCCCAATTCACCCGCACCCACATCCTGCTCGGCGACGAAGGCATCGAGAAACTCAAGAGCAAGCATATCTTTGTCGCCGGCATGGGCGGCGTCGGCTCTTATTGCACCGAAGCCTTGGCTCGTGCCGGCATCGGCAGACTGACGCTGCTCGACCACGACGTGGTGGTGGCCAGCAACATCAACCGCCAGTTGCCCGCTTTGCTCTCCACGGTCGGGCAGTCCAAGGCCGAGCTGATGGGCGCGCGCATCGCCGACATCAACCCGGATTGCCGGGTGACGCTGCTGCGCACCTTCCTCAGCACCGAGAATGTGAACGAACTGGTTCCTGCCGATTGCGATTACGTGATCGACTGCATCGATTCGCTGACCTGCAAGGAGGCCCTGGTGGCGGAGAGTTTCAAACGCGGATTGAAGGTGGCTTCCAGCATGGGCGCTGGCAACCGCCGCGATCCGACGCGGATCAGGATCGCCGACATCAGCAAAACGAACATGTGCGCGCTGGCGGCGCAGATGCGGACGCGTTTGCGCAAACATCACGGGATCAACAAAGGCGTGCTGACGGTGTTCTCGGACGAGCAGCCAAGCGAGCCGTTGCCGCCGCAACCCACCGACCGCGGCCGGCCGCGCGCGGTGAACGGCACCATCAGTTACATGCCGCCGTTGTTCGGCCTCATGCTGGCAGGGGCGGTGCTGAAGCAGTTGCTGGAAGAGTGATCACAGGACTTCCCACTCCTCGATCCCGCCGTTGACCACGACGAACAAGGGGTGAACGGCCGGACGTTCGACATGCTCCAGCTTTTCATAGGCGCCGCGATCGCGCACTTTCAGCTTCGCTCTGAGATGCGACAGTTCGTAAGCGACCTGCCCTTCGGTCACATGTATCCTGGTCGTCGTGGCCGTCTGCACGATCTTGCTCACGTCGAATCGATAACCGCGCCGTTCGGCCTCGCGCTGCACCTCGTGCAGATAGGCCGCGATGGCTTCAAGCGGCTCCGCATGGCGCCTGAAGCGTTCCAGCTGGGGATGGTTGCGATAGCCTTTGGTCCCGCCAAGCAACACCTGCTGCGCCAGCAAAGTCTCGCGCCACAGCGCCACCAGTCCTTTGGCGTCAAGATGCTGCGGGTGCAATGACCAGATGCGCATGGCTACTTCAACCAGCCTTTGCGCCAGAAGAACCAGAACGGGACCGCCACCGTCAGCAACATCAGCAGCAGCGCGAACGGATAGCCCAGCTTCCAGCCCAGTTCCGGCATGAACTGGAAGTTCATGCCGTAGATGGACGCGATCAGCGTGGGCGGCAGCAGAGCCACCGACACCACCGAGAACAGGCGCACGATGCGGTTCTGGTTGATGTTGATGAAACCCACCGTGGTGTCCATCAGGAAGTTGATCTTGTCGAACAGGAAGGCAGTGTGGCCGTCCAGCGACTCGATGTCCTGCTGGATCTGGTGCACCTCATCGATCTGCGCCGCGCTGAGGCGCTTGCCGCGAATCAGAAAGGACAGCGCGCGCTGGGTATCCATCACATTGCGACGGATGCGACCGTTCACATGTTCGGCATGCGCGATCTCGGCCAGCGTCTTCACCGCCTGTTTGTCACTCAGTGGAGTGCCGAGCACGTTCTGGCTCACGGCACCGAGGTCGGCATACACCTCTTCCAGCGTGTCGGCGGAGAACTCGATGTCCATGCCGTACAGGTCGACCAGCACATCGCGCGCATCAAGGATGTCTCCCGACTCGGCATGCAACCGCATGCGCAGCAGACGGAAGATGGGCAGGTCTTCTTCATGCACACTGATGAGCGTCTCGCCGGACAGCACGAAAGCCACGGCCACGCTGTGCGAATGGCTCTCGGTGCCGGAGAGGAAATCGGAACGCAGGTGCAAATCGCCTTCGTGCTCGAAGAAACGCGCACTGGCCTCGATGTCGCGCAGATGCTCCGGGCGCGGCAGGTGCAGGTCGAAGATGCCTTCCACCCACTCCACCTCCTGCGGCGTGGCGGCGACCATGTCCAGCCAGACCGGCTGGTCGTTGCTCAGGTCGGCACCGACTTCGACAGCGATGCGGTTGAGGCGTCCGTTCTTCAGTGTGAAAGCATGCAGCATGGCGTCCCCTGTCCAGTGAGGCTCATTCTAATTCCGATGCGGCGAAACGCGCCAACACTTCGTAGTGCGCGCCCCGCTCGTCATCCAGCGATTGCACCAGCACGAAATCCGCGACCGCCCAGCGCACGACGGACATGGCCGGCAGCGGCTCATCCGACCACTTGGCATGGCGCAGCAAGGTGACGTGCGGTTTGTAGGGCCGGCCTTCAAAATGGAAACGGTGTCTGCGCAAGTTGCGCTCCAGGTCGCGTACCAGCTCGGCCAGCACCGGCGGTGTCGCTGCCGGCGCCGCATAAACGATATGGTTATGTCCCCAGTAATGCGCGGCCGCCAGTTTCAACTCAAAGCGGCGGGCTGCCGTTTCCTGTGCCGCCAGCAGCAGAGACTCCAGCCGGTGCTCCGCGACAGCCCCCAGGAATACCAGCGTGGCATGCAAGGTGTCCGCCCGCATCGTGCTGCCGCCGCAGAGCTCGTGCAGCGGCGGCTGCCATGCCGCCAGGGCGGTACGCCCGGCAGCATCGGGCCACAGCGCAAAGAACAAGCGCCGCGTCGGCTCTTTCGTGGTCGCTTCCATGTTTTCAGCTTATCAGTTCGGCACAGTCACGTCAGGGTCGAGTGACGGCGCGGGATGCGGTAGAATGCGCGCCTTGTTGATCGGCAAAGACCATGACCGTACGTTTGCGCGAAATACCCTACAACTACACTTCATTCTCGGACCGCGAGATCGTGTTGCGGCTGCTCGGCGAGGAAGCGTGGGAGATCATCAACACCCTGCGCGAGGAGCGCCGCACCGGCCGCTCGGCACAGATGCTGTACGAAGTGCTGGGCGACATCTGGGTGCTCACGCGCAACCCCTACCTGGAAGACGACCTGCTCGCCAACAGCAAGCGGCGCGAGGCACTGATCGGCGCGCTGCACCATCGCCTCAATGCCATCGAGGCGCGGCGCGTGGCCGCCGAAGGCGCCGTCGATACGGAAAAAGATCATAACCACAAGGTCAAGCGCCTGCTCGAACTCGCCGGGGCCGCCGTCAACCGTTTCGCCGCCGAATTCGAGCATACCCTGCAATTGCGCAAGCGCACCCTGCGCGCACTCAGCCGCATCACCCGCAAGGACAACATCCAGTTCGACGGACTGGCGCGCGTCTCGCATGTGACCGACGCCACCGACTGGCGCGTGGAATATCCCTTCGTGGTGCTGCACCCGGACAGCGAAGAAGAGGTCGCGCCGCTGGTGCGCGCCTGCATCGAACTGGGGCTCACCCTCATTCCGCGCGGCGGCGGCACCGGCTACACCGGCGGCGCCATTCCGCTGACGAAATATTCGGCCGTCATCAACACCGAAAAGCTGGATGCGATCTCGCCCGTGGAACACCGCGTGCTGCCGGGCCTGAGCGACCCGTATGCCACCATCCACTGCGGCGCGGGTGTGGTGACACGGCGCGTGATGGAAGCAGCGGAGAACAACGGCCTGGTGTTCGCGGTCGACCCGACCTCTGCCGATGCCTCCTGCATCGGCGGCAACGTGGCCATGAACGCGGGCGGCAAGAAAGCCGTGCTGTGGGGCACGGCGCTCGACAATCTGGCCTCGTGGAAGATGGTGACCCCGGACGGCCTGTGGATGACGGTGGAACGCCTCGACCACAATCTCGGCAAGATCCACGATGCACCTGAAGCGCGCTTTCTGGTTTCGCGTTTCGAGACGGACGGCAGGACCCAACATGGCCAGCCGGAGATTTTGACCATCCCCGGCAGCAGCTTCCGCAAGGCGGGACTGGGCAAGGATGTCACCGACAAGTTCCTCTCCGGCCTGCCCGGCATCCAGAAGGAAGGCTGCGACGGCATCATCACTTCGGCGCGCTTCATCCTGCACCGCGAGCACAAGTTCACCCGCACCGTGTGTCTGGAGTTCTTCGGTCAGGTGCGCGAAGCCGTGCCCGCGATCGTCGAGATCACCGGCTATTTCGACCGCCGCAACGGCAACCCGGTTGCTCTGCTCGCAGGCCTTGAACATCTGGACGAGCGTTACCTGAAGGCGGTCGGCTATGCCACCAAGTCCAAGCGCGGCACGCGCCCGAAGATGGTGCTGGTCGCCGATGTGGTGGGCGACGATGAGCGCGCCGTGGGCGAAGCCGCTTCCGAGATCGTGCGCATGGCCAACCTGCGCCACGGCGAAGGGTTCATCGCCGTTACCGCCGAGGCGCGCAAGAAATTCTGGCTGGACCGGGCACGCACTGCCGCCATCGCCAAACACACCAACGCCTTCAAGGTCAACGAGGACGTGGTCATCCCGCTGCCGCGCATGGGCGATTATTGCGACGGCATCGAGCGCATCAACATCGAGCTGTCGCTCTCCAACAAGATCAGGCTGCTGGATGCACTGGACGAGCTGTTCGCGGGCGAGCTGCCCCTGCGCTATCAGGACGACGCGCAACTGGGCGACGAGGAATTGCTGGGCAACCGCCCGCAGGCGGCACAACAGCTGCTCGCCGACGTGCGCCAGCGCTGGACCTGGCTGCTGGAGCATCTCGACGCAAGCGTCGAGAGTGCTGAGTTCCGAATGCTGAGTGCCGAGCAGACGACTCAGAACCCAGCACTCAGCGCTCGGAACCTGACTGTCTTTCATGCCCTGCAAGACCATAGTATTCGCGCGTCGTGGAAGCGCGAACTGCGCGAGCCGCTGCGCCACATCTTCAGCGGCAGCACCTATCTGCCCATCCTGGAGCAGTGTGACGCCACCCACCAACGCGTGCTGAAGAGCCGTGTGTTCGTGGCACTGCACATGCACGCGGGCGACGGCAACGTGCACACCAATATCCCGGTCAACTCCGATGACTACGCCATGCTGCAGCAGGCCTACGGTGCGGTGGACCGTATCATGAAGCTGGCCAAGGATCTCGGCGGCGTGATCTCGGGCGAGCACGGCATCGGCATCACCAAATTCGACTTCCTCGAAGAACAGGAGATCGCCCCCTTCATCGCCTACAAGCAGAAGGTCGATCCCGAAGGCCGTTTCAACAAGGGCAAACTGCTCAAGGGCAGCAACCTCGAACACGCCTACACGCCCAGCTTCAACCTGATGGAGCTGGAGAGCCTGATCCTCGAAAAGAGCGAGCTGGGCGAGATATCGGATTCGATCAAGGACTGCCTGCGCTGCGGCAAGTGCAAGCCGGTGTGCAACACCCATGTTCCGCGCGCCAACCTGCTGTATTCGCCGCGCAACAAGATCCTCGCCACCTCGCTGCTCATCGAAGCGTTCCTGTATGAGGAGCAGACGCGGCGCGGCGTCTCCATCCAGCATTTCGCCGAGTTCGGCGATGTGGCCGACCATTGCACGGTCTGCCACAAGTGCGTCAAACCCTGCCCGGTGGACATCGACTTCGGCGATGTGTCGGTGGCGATGCGCAATTTCCTGCGCAAGCAGGGCAAGAAGAAGTTCAGCCCGGTGACCGCGCTGTCCATGTTCTACCTCAGCGCGACCGACCCGACCACCACCAGACTGCTGCGCACGGTGATGTTCAAATGGAGTTATGCGGCACAGCGCCTGGGTTACAAGTTCGCCAAACACCTGGGATTGTTCCGCCGGCAGGTGGCCCATCCGCCGGCCACCGTGGGCAAGCCGCCCATCCAGGCCAAGGTGATCCACTTCATCAACAAACCGATGCCGGGCAACCTGCCCAAGAAGACGGCACGCGCACTGCTCGACATCGAGGACAACACCATCGTGCCGGTGATCCGCAACCCGGCCAAAGTGAACGAAGAATCGGAAGCGGTGTTCTACTTCCCCGGCTGCGGTTCCGAGCGCATGTATTCGCCGGTCGCGCTGGCGACCCAGGCGATGCTGTACGAGGTCGGCGCCATCACCGTGCTGCCGCCCGGCTACCTGTGCTGCGGCTACCCGCAGGCTGCCGCCGGCTTCGACGACAAGGGCAGCCAGATCACCACCGACAACCGCGTGCTGTTCCACCGCGTGGCGAACACGCTGAACTACCTCGATATCAAGACGGTGATCGTGTCCTGCGGTACCTGCATGGACCAGTTGCTGAAGTACCAGTTCGAGAAGATCTTCCCCGGTTGCCGCTTGCTCGACATCCACGAATACCTGCTGGAGAAGGGTGTGAAGCTGGAGCCCGCCACCGGCAAACGCTACATGTACCACGATCCCTGCCATTCGCCGATGAAGACCTATGCGCCCCTCAAGGTGGCGAGCGAATTGATGGCAGCGCCGATCCCGCTCAGCGACCGCTGCTGCGGCGAGGCGGGCACCTTCGGTCTGGCTGTCCCGCACATCGCCACCCAGGTGCGCTTCCGCAAGGAAGAGGAGATATGCAAGGTTGCAGACAGCCTGCGCAGCGACGGTTATTCCGGAGAGGTGAAGATACTGACATCCTGTCCGGCCTGCTTCCAGGGCCTGAGCCGTTACGCCGATGATGCCGGCGGCACCAGCACCGACTACATCGTGGTGGAGATGGCCAAATATCTGCTGGGGCCGACCTGGATGGAAGACTATGTCGCCAAGGCCAATGACGGCGGCATCGAACGCGTGTTGCTATAGGAGCTGAAGATGCTGTCCCTGGAACCGACCGACGATCTGGCCAAACCCGCATTCAAGGATGCGGCCTCCTGCGCGAAGTGGCTTGGGCAATTGCAGCTGACCAACCTCAACCTGGCACAGGGCACCCTGCGCGCCCAGCTGGATGAATTCAACCGCTATCCTCTGCGCGGCAAGGAACGTTTGCAGACGCTGGAGACACTGCGCGAGACCGTGGGGATCGTACAGGGCGACTACGCCAAGAAGCTGGCCGGCAAGAAACTCCCTTTCTCGGACGACGAATTCAAGTCGATCATCGCGCTCTCCAGCCTGTGGCAAAGCATGCTCAACGGCTATCTGCGCTGCCTGCAATCGCTCTCCAGCGGCGACTCCTCGCTTACCCCCGAAGCAGCGCTGGTCACCCAGCGCTGTCAGTTGTACAGCAGCATGCAATTGGGCGAATTCCTGCGCCTGGGCTGCGAACCGGACGGCAGATCATGGCAGCGTTTCCATGCCATCTATGCCCATGCCGAAGAACAGGGCCTGCACCTGCAGCCGGTTGCCGACAAATTCAACCGTGCCGGTATCCCGATCTCCTGCCGCACACTGTATGCCAAGATGCTGTTGCTGCATCGTGCACGGCTGCTTGGCCTCACACGCACCCAATGGCATCTTATCGATCACTGGCTGGATCACTGGGGCGACGCCTTCTCCATCGAGCCGCGCTGCAGCATGAGCAGGGGAGATGCACCACCGCTTGCGGTCGATCTCGCCGGGATGCACGGCTTCGTCCCGATACAGCACGCCACTTCCGCCCCGACCATGCGCTTCATGGCCATGGTGCCGCTGTCCAAGCAGATACGGGTGACGACCATCCTGCTGCAGCAGGGACAGTCTCCCAAACAGCTGGAGCTCGGCGAGGAACTGAGCAGCAAGGATTGCGTCGACCTGCTCAACCGGCTGCATGCCTGCTGGTGCGAACAGCGCGCCGAGTCGCTGGCAGATGAACCGCGCGACGCTCCGCTGGTGCGTATGTGCCAGGGAATCGAGAATATCTACGCCCACATCGCGCGCAAACCGTTCCGGCAGGCAAGTGCTTCCGGCATCGCAGACAAAGAAGCACAGAAGCAGATCGAGACCTTCGGCCGCGTGCTGGATCAGACCGATCGTCATGATCTGGCGCAACTCGGTTTCCTGGCCGAGGAGTGGCTGGTCGAAGAGGATGGGCTGTTGCATGCCCGTCTGCTGCGCAAGACGAGTACCGGCGAACGGATGGGAACAGGCCAGATCGTCTGCGTGCACAAGCCCGAAGCAACGACATACCGGGTCGGTGTTACCACGCTGGTCAGCGTGACACGCAGCGGACAACTGTATATCGGCGTGCGCTATCTGCCGGGCACCCCGCAAGCTGCGACGCTTCGCGGCAGCACCAGCGGCAATCTGCTGTCCGGCGCCGCCGCAGCCCTGGCACTGCCGGAGATGAGCAATCTGCGCATCCCGGCAAGCATCGTGATGCCGCGCGACTGGTTCCAGGCAGGACGCACGCTTGAGCTCGCCTTGCACGATGGCGAAAAACAGAGCGTGACGCTGGGCATCAGCGTGGAAAAAGGCAACGACTTCGAACGCGTGAGTTTTACCGCTAAGAGCTAGCTTCCGCCCATCTGCGCTTCAGCGGAAAGACGATGCTGAATGTGCTGCCGCTGCCCTCCTCGCTGACGATCTCGAGTTGCGCCTGATGACGCAGGGCGATGTGCTTGACGATGGCCAGCCCCAGCCCGGTGCCGCCTGTCTCGCGTGAACGGCTGCGGTCCACCCGGTAGAAACGCTCGGTCAGGCGCGGGATATGTTGCGGCGCGATGCCGATGCCGCTGTCCTTGACGCTGAACCTCAAGTGGCCATCAGCCATCTGATCCCAGGCCAGCACGATCTCGCCGCCTTGCGGCGTGTAGCGGATGGCATTGGTGACCAGGTTACCGAAAGCACTGTGCAGTTCGTTGGCGCTACCGCTGAGCGGCTCCTGGCATCCGATCTCCACTCGCAACTGATGCTGCCCCTTGCTCAATGAGCGCCCTTCCTCAAGCAATATCTTCAGCAACTCCGGCACATCGACCTTTTCTTCCTGCAGGACGTTCTGCTCGTTCTCCAGCCGCGACAGGGTCAACAGGTCATCGACAAGATTTTCCATGCGGCTGGTCTGCTCGCCCATCAGCGCCAGGGCCCGTCGCGCCATGTCGTTCTCCAGATTCGGCATGTCCTGAAGGGTCTCCACGAATCCGTTGACCACCGTGAGCGGCGTGCGCAGTTCGTGGGATACGTTGGCGACGAAGTCGCGACGCATGGTCTCGATACGCTCCAGATGGGTGATGTCGCGACTGATGAGCAGGCGCTTGTTGTCGCCGTAGGCGATCAGCTTCACGGACAGCACCAGATCGCCGTGACGCGTATCGCGCAGTATCAGCGGCTCCCTGAAATTGTTCATCGCAAGGTATTGCACGAACTCCGGCTGGCGTGCGAGGTAAGTGATCTGCTGACCGACGTCGCGCCCGGTATCCAGGCCGAAATGGCGTTCTGCCAGCGGGTTGCACCATTCGATGCGGTCTGCCTCGTCCAGTATCACCACCCCTTCGGGCAATGCGGAGGTGGCCTGTTTCATCTGCAGCAGGGCAGCGGCATGCTGCTGACGCTCCTGACGGCGACGTTTCGTCAGCTTGTTGAGTTCGGAAAAGACGTCTTCCCACATTCCGGTGCCGTCCGGCACATCCCGCGTGTCGGGATCGGCCAGCCAACGATCGAATGCGGCGAGATTGCGCAGATGGAGGTACAGGCGCACCGATACCCCGATGCCGAAGAACAGCGCTGCAGGCAAGGCGCCAACCAATGCCCACACCAGCGCCACAAGGGCGAACAAGAACAAAAAGAACGGATGGACGATGGCGCGCTGCCAGAAATCGTTCACTGCTGACCCTCAAGAATAGACCGGCGGCATTATACGGGGCGGCGGCTCTCCGCCAAGGGGCTATTCCCTGGAGAAGCGATAACCGCTACCGCGCACGGTCTGCACCAGCGCATCCTTGCCGGACGGCTCCAGTGCCTGACGCAGGCGGCGGATATGGACATCGACCGTGCGTTCCTCGACGAAGACATGGTCGCCCCATACTTGATCGAGCAGTTGTGCGCGGCTGTAGACGCGCTCGACATGGGTCATGAAGAAATGCAACAGGCGGAACTCGGTCGGCCCCAGATCTATGTTGCTGCCGTTGGCGCTGACCCGGTGCGTGGTCGGCGACAACTCCAGCCCCTCGACCCTTACCGTCTCCTCGCTCATCTGCGGCGCGCGGCGGCGCAGCACGGCACGGATGCGCGCCATCAGCTCGCGCGGCGAGAACGGTTTGGTGATGTAGTCGTCAGCCCCGGACTCGAGGCCCAGTATCTTGTCGCGCTCGTCGGTGCGCGCGGTCAGCATGATGATGGGAATATCGCGGGTGCGCTGGTCGGCGCGCAGGCGGCGCGCCATCTCGATGCCGGAGGCGCCGGGCAGCATCCAGTCGAGCAGGATGAGGTCGGGCAAGGCACGGTTGATCTCGGCCAGGGCACTGGGCACGTCATAGGCCTGGATGGCCCTGAAACCGCACTGCGCCACGTTGAAAGCCAGCAGTTCCTGGATCGCCGGCTCGTCTTCCACCAGCAGAATATTCGCTGTCGTCATCTTCTTCTCCATCGTTCGTCTTTAACTTGCCGGTGATGGTATGAAAGAATTATGACAGTAACATGACAGAAGCGCTTTTAATCTCCGATACCCATTTCACCCGGGGAGGTCTGGTCTCGCGGTTTGCGGTGCGTATCGGCGTGTCTGTCGGTGAAATTCGTCAGCAACGAGCCCGCCACCATGCCAAAGACGCTCATCAGGAAGCCCGCGAATTGCGGCGGGATATCGGCTTCCGGCGCAAGGAACTCCAGCGGCAGCCAGGTCGCCACACCCATGCCCATCGCCAGATAGGCGCCGAGCGTCGTGGCGCGTTTCCAGTACAGCCCCGCCACCAGCGGCGTGAAGGCCAGCACCAGCGTCACCTTGTAGGCGTTCTCCACCATCTGGTGGATACCGGTTGCATGTTCCAACGCCCACAGCGCGTAGAGCGTGACGCACACCGAGAAGATGCCCACCACCCAGCGCGTCATCAGCAACATCCTCTGGTCGGACACATTCTTGCGCGTGACCCAGCCCTTGAGCACGTTCTCGGCCAGCGTGACCGAGGGTGCCAGCAGCGTACCGGAAGCAGTGCTCATGATCACCGACAGCAACGCGCCGTAGAAAATGATCTGCGCCAACAAAGGCAGATGCCCCTTGACCAGTTCCGGCAAGAGTTTCTGGCTGTCCTCTGCCATCCACCGGGTCACCAGTTCCGGGTCGATCAGATTGGCCGAGTAGGCAAGGAAGATCGGCACGGCGGAAAAGGCGAAGTAGGCCAGCCCGCCCAACACCGTGCCCCACACCGCGATGTTTTCGTTCTTCGAGGAGTTGGCGCGCTGGAACACGTCCTGCTGCGGGATGGAGCCGAAGCCCATGGTCAGCAGCCCCGAGATGAAAGCGACCATGGCGACCGCGTTCAGTTCGGGCCAGAAATGGAACTTCTTGTTCTGCACCGCATGTTCAATCACGGGCGCCACACCGCCGGTCATATCCGTCACCAGCCAAGTGATATAGAGCAGGCCGAGCACAATGATGATCATCTGGAAGAACGTGGTCAGCGCCACTGACCACATGCCGCCGTACAAGGTGTAGAGCAACACCACAGCCGCGCCGATCATGATGCCCTGCGCCTGCGTGATCTGACCGTCGGAGAGCACGTTGAACACCAGCCCCAGCGCGGTGACCTGGGCCGACACCCAGCCCAGATAGGACAATGCGATGGCGATACTCGCGATGACCTCGACCTTGTGGCCGAAACGCTGGCGGTAGTAGTCGCCGATGGTGAGCAGGTTCATGCGGTAGAGCTTGCGCGCGAAGAACAGACCAAACAGCACCAGACACAGCGAGGCACCGAACGGGTCAGTGATCAGTCCGCCCATGTCCTCTTTGAGGAAGATGGCCGGGTTGCCGAGCACGGTCTCGGAGCCGAACCAGGTGGCGAACACCATGGCCAGCACGATGTAGATCGGCAACGAGCGTCCGGCGGAGATGTAGTCGCGCGCGTTGTGCACCTTGGTGGCCGCATACATGCCGATGCCGATGGAAATAACCAGATACAGGAAGACAAAACCGATCAACATGATGGAGGCTCGCTCAATTTCGGACGGCGTGGATTCTAGCAGTCTTGGCACCAATACAAAAAGGCTCCCGCAGGAGCCTGTGCCATACATTGAAAATGTTTCTTATGCTTCGCCGGGCACTTGCTGCTCTATCGTCTCTGGCGCCTGGTCCAGTTGTTGCAGCGCCGCCTTGGACAGTCTGAGAGAGAGGAGCGTCAACAAGCCGGAAAGGGAACTGGCGATCAGCAACTGATCCGCATTGATCAGCCCCAGCATGAGCGCGACCAGCTCGGCACCAAGGGTGCCTATCACCAGCACATTGACGAACAACGGCAGCCTGCGCATCTGGAGCGACCTCATGATCTATGGATTCTGACAGTGCGGGAATCTAACAAGGAAGCCCGATGTCAGCAATATGCCAATCGGCCTAGATAGCCGTATATATCTCCTCTGCAAAAACACCGGCCATTGCCCATTTCGCAAGGGCGGGTATTCGGAATTCACCCCGCCCCTCTGCCTGCCGCACCAATGAAAAAGGCTCCCGCAGGAGCCTTTTTCAGCGCAGAACCGGGAACGCTTACAGTTCTTTGGCGTGTGCTGCCAGGTACTTCGCAACACCTTCGGTCGATGCGCCCATACCCGCCTTGCCCTTGCTCCAGCCGGCCGGGCAGACTTCGCCGTGCTCTTCGGTGAATTGCAGCGCGTCGACCATGCGCAGCATCTCGTCGATGTTGCGACCCAGCGGCAGGTTGTTCACGACCTGGTGCTGCACCACGCCGCTCTTGTCGATCAGGAAGGAGCCGCGATAAGCCACACCGCCTTCGGCTTCGACGTCGTAGGCCTTGCAGATCTCGTGCTTGATGTCGGCGACCAGCGTGTAGCGCACTTGGCCGATGCCGCCCTTTTCCACCGGGGTGTTCTTCCAGGCCAGGTGGGTGAAGTGGGAGTCGATGGACACGCCGATGACTTCGACGTTGCGCTTCTTGAACTCGTCCAGACGGTGATCGAAAGCGATGATCTCGGACGGGCACACGAAAGTGAAGTCCAGCGGGTAGAAATACACCACGGCGTACTTTCCTGCAGCGGCTTTCTTCAGATTGAAGGATTCATTGATTTCGTTGTTGCCCATGACGGCAACAGCGCTGAAATCGGGAGCTTGCTTACCTACGAGTACGGCCATGTTGATCTCCTTGAGTGGGGTTGATAATTTGGTTGACTGAATTGCTTGGGTATCCAATTTACCAGATATGCCAATAGTGTCAACCGGCAAATGGTTAATTTTCTTTGAGGGTCTCTTTCCAGTCGAACTGGATGCGGTGCAACTGGGAATATACGCCGCCTTTGGCCAGCAACTCGGCATGTGTGCCGGTCTCGACGATCCTGCCTTTTTGCATGACCACGATGCGGTCGGCCTTCTCGATGGTGGAGAGGCGGTGCGCGATGACCAGCGTAGTACGGCCCTGCATCAGCGTCTCCAGCGCGGCCTGAACATGGCGCTCGGACTCGCTGTCCAGCGCCGAGGTGGCCTCGTCCAGGATCAATATCGGAGCGTCCTTGAGGATTGCGCGCGCGATGGCGATACGCTGGCGCTGTCCGCCCGACAGACGCACACCCTTCTCGCCGACCAGCGTATCCAGCCCCTGCGGCAGGTCGCGGATGAATTCCATCGCATGCGCCGCGGTCGCCGCTGCGACGATCTCGCTTTCCGGCACTTCGCGCATCTGGCCATAGGCGATATTGGCGGAGATGGTGTCGTTGAACAGCACCACTTCCTGGCTCACCAGCGCGATGTTGGCGCGCAAACTTGCCAGCGTGAGGTCGCGGATATCCTGCCCGTCCAGCGTGATGCGCCCGGCCGTGGGCGTGTAGAAGCGCGGCACCAGATTGGCCATGGTGCTCTTGCCGCTGCCGGATGCGCCGACCAGCGCCACCGACATCCCCGCGGGGATATCCAGATTGACGTCGTCCAGCGCCAGACGATCGTCCGACTGGTAGGACAGGCTGACATGCTCGAAAGCCAATGCGCCCGTGGCGCGGTCCATCACCGTCTTGCCCTCATCCGTCTCGCCCGCCGTGTCGATCAGTTCGAACACGCTCTCCGACGCTGCCAGCCCGCGCTGCAGGAACTCGGTGACGCTGGTGAGGCGCTTCAGCGGCGCGGTCAGCATCAGCATGGCCGCGACGAAGGAAAGGAAACTGCCGACCGTGGTCGTATCGGTCTTGGTCTGCGCGATGGCAAGATAGACGATGACCGCCAGCGCGATCGCCGCCACCATCTGCACGATGGGCACGTTGGCTGCCGCTGCGGCCGCCTGCTTCATGGCATGGCGGCGCACCCAGTTGGTCTCTTCGTTGAAGCGCTGCTGCTCGTAGCTCTGGCCGCCGAACAGCTTGACCACCTTGTGCGCGGTCACGCTCTCTTCGATCACCTGGGTGATGCTGCCCATGGCGCGCTGCGAGTCGCGGCTGGATTCGCGCAGGCGGCGGTTGATGACGCTGATGACCACCGCCACGATGGGCGCGATCACCAGCGTCAGCATGGTCAGCTTCCAGTCGAGATAGAGCAGCCAGCCGAGCAGGCCGATGATGATGATGGTGTCGCGGATGACGATGGTGACCACGCTGGTGGCAGCAGCGGTGACCTGCGTGACGTCGAAGGTCAGCTTGGAGATCAGCGAACCGGTGGCATGGTCGTCGTAGAAACGTGTCGGCAGCGACATCAGCTTGCGGAACATCTCTGCGCGCAGGTCCATCACCAGCTTGTTGCCCACCCAGTTGATGGCGTAGGTGCCGATGAATCCGGCCACGCCGCGCACGAAGAAGATGGCAAGGATGAAGACCGGCGCCCAGCGGATGACGCTGTCATCCTTGTGGATGAAGGTGCCGTCCAGAAACGGCTTGAGCAGTGCGGGAAGCAGCGGTTCAGTGGCGGCGGTGATCGCCATGCAGGCGATGGAGATGGCGAACACCCGCCAGTAGGGCCGGACGTAAGTGAGCAGACGCAGGTAAAGCTGGGTAGAGGTCATCTGGGGACTGCTGCGTCCGTCACGTTGCGGCCATCAAACAGCCTTGCTATCGCCTTGTGTCTTGCCGGTGAGCATCGCATGCAGCATCTGCACCACGACCGCACAACCGATGTAGATCACTGCCACGGTCACATAGGAACCGTAGTACTGCGCGACGCTCGCGGTGAAATCGGCGACGCCCATGCTGCCGAAATAGCCGGCCAGCAGATAGAAGCTCACGTTGGCGATGACGAAGGCCAGGCTGCCCGCCGCCACGGCGGCCGCGAACAGACCGAGCATGCCTTTGCCGCTCAGGTCATGACGCGGCGCGTACCAGCGACCGACATACCACAGTGCCGAGTAGGCGAAGACCAGGAAACCATAGGCCTGGGTCACGCACCAGCCGCTGACACCGGCAAAGTTGATTGCGTAGTAATCGACCATTGCAGCCCCGACCAGCAGCATTGCCAGGATCGCCAGCGCAGCGCGTACGCGACCGAGGAACAGGCCGCCCAGGAAGAACACGGCATACGATGCATCGGGCAAGGCCACCGACGAACCGAAGTGGTTGAAACGCGTCATCGCCATCAGCGCGACCAGCGCCGTTGCGATCCACAGGGTTTTGTTTTGCAGGACTTTCATGATGTCTCCTTGTAAGTTCGCGCCAATACCGAATTGGCGCGAACTTTAACAGAAAAGGCAGGGGCAGGCGACAAGCGCCCCCTGCCCAGCCGTCAGCGGTAACTCAGTCCGACGAACACGGTGCGGCCCGGAGTGTTGTAACCATGTGCCAGCATATAGTCCCTGTTGAACAGGTTATCCACCCGTGCCGAGAGTTCAAGATGCTCGCTCATCGCGTAGCCCGCCGTGAGGTTGGCCACGTCATAGGGCGCGAGTCGGGTGCGTGCAAAAGTATTGATGTCAATATCGGTGCGCACACCGCTGTATTGCCACTCGCCACCAACTCTCAACGCGCCGTAGCGCTTCACGACCCCCAGGCTGGCAAAGTTCCTGGCTCGACGCAGCAAAATCTGGCCGGTATTGGCATCCCGCGGGTTCTGCCGCGTCACCGACAATCTCACTGCAGCTTCGCCGATCTGTTCGTTAAGGCTCAACTCCGCGCCTTCGATGCGCGCTTCGTTAAGGTTGACCATGGTGGAAGCCGGCAAGGTATTGATGACGATCAGATCGTGGATGCGATTTTCAAAATACACCAGATCCAGTTTCTGTCCGGCTTTGGCGTAATGCAATCCCAACTCCTTGTTGCGCGAGTGTTCCGGCTTCAGGTTGGGGTTGCCGACGTATGAATAGCCGAAACCCCAATCCACGAAGGGATAGAACAGATCGTTCAGCGTGGGCGCCTTGAAAGCGGTCGCCATGCTTGCAGTGAGACGCCACGATTCGGCGATGTTGCCACCGTACCCCAGCAACCAGGTCTTGGCTGTACCGAAGTCGGAATATTTGTCCTTGCGATAGTTGAACTGCAATTGCTCCGCGCCAAAATTGAAGGTGTAACCGGCGAACAGGCTGTCGTCGGTGCGGCTGGTGCGCGTGAACAATGTGCTGCTGGCCACCTGCTGTTTCAGCTTTTCCCAGCCCACGACCAGGACATCGTTACCACCGGCACGTATGGTGTGTTGCCACGAAAACAGGTCACTGGTGGTTTTGAACTGTGCGCCCAAATTGGCATCCGGTGCACCGTTAAGATAGTTCTGGGTGCCATCCGTCCCGCGCGCAACTTGCAGCTTGCTCAACCAGCCCTCGCTCAAGAGGTTGTCGGATGCCGCCGCGTACTTCTGGATATGCGACTTGCTGCTGTTCGCATCTGTACTCGAACCGAATGCATTGTCGTTCTGGCTGGTCGCCTTGCTGTCGAACAACGATACCGACATGCTGTGCGCTCTGCCAAAGGCATGGCGCACGTTCGCCGACACGCTGGTGTTGTCGTAACCATCCTTGTCCGGGTTCACGCCGGGAACCAGACTCGTTTTGACTGCCGAAACGCCATCGGTCTTGTACTTCGAGACCTGCACATTGAAAGTGTCGTTTTCCGCTCCTCCGCCAAAGCCCGCGGAAACGCGTCTGGTCCCATACGAACCCGCGCCCAGACCGCCATTGAATGACGGAACGCCCTTGCCGCGCCGGGTGAATATCTGGATCACGCCGCCGATGGCTTCCGAGCCATACAGACTGCTGACATTGCCGCGCACGACTTCGATACGTTCGATCTGGTCCAGCATCAACTGGTCGATCTGTGTCGTACCTGCCGTCGCGGAATTGATACGCACACCGTCCAGCAACACCAGCGTGTGGCTGGAATTGGTACCGCGCATGAACAGGCTGCTCTGCTTGCCGATACCGCCGTTCTGATAAACCTCCACCCCGGCCAGATTCCGCAACAGTGCGGGCACATCGGCCGCCTGCGAAGTCTCGATATCCTTGCGGGTGATCACGGTGGCATGCGACAGCGTCTGTGCCAATGCCTGCTCTGTACGCGTGGCGGTGACCACCACTTCGTCCAGACTGTCGGTTGCGGCTTGCGCCAGGGGAGTTGCCGCGAGCAGTATCGCGGCGAGTGAGAGTTTTCGTTTCATGATGCTTCCTGAATTAAGTTCCAAGCGACCCCGTTGGAACGTTGAACAAAATCAGGAATATGGCGGGAAGCGAGAATGAACCTTGAAATACGGGCATCCATGCGCCCCACGCGCATTTCCTGAACCTCGCCCAAGGCCGGTATCCGGGCTCGCAAGATATATTTGCCGCCTTCCCATGCTTGCGCACAGTGGCCGATTGGCAGATCCACACTTGCTTACCGTTGCGGGGGCAGCACAGGCATCGGAGTTAACGCTTCCTCACCTGTTTCCCGTTTAACTGAAAGGCTCGCACCTTTCTGCACCTTGAAGCAGAACGGATTCTATCAGAGCTTTTACCGAGGGTTGCCGGTCAAAATTCCAAAGCACTTGCAAAACACTCTGTTACCGATTGACTTAACAAGGTTTTTAAATTTATAGTTCGCCCATGCATAGCGAACTCGACGCCCTCGACCAAAAACTGTCCAGCCTGGTGGAACTCACCCAGCGCCTGCGCGCCGAGAATCTGCAATTGCGCCAGGAAGTCGCCTCGGCACTGAGCCAGCAGCGCAAGAGCCAGGACAAAGTCGAAGCAGCCGCCCAGCGGCTCGAGAAACTCATCTCGCAACTTCCAGAGGACGCACAATGAACGCCCCCAAAGTCAGTTCGCTGGACGTCACCATCCTCGACCGCGAGTTGCGCGTCGCCTGCCCCGATGACGAACGCGCCGAACTGCTGGATGCCGTTGCTTATCTGGACAAAAAGATGCGCGAGATACGCGATGCCGGCAAGATCGCCTCGGTCGAGCGTATCGCCATCATGGCAGCACTCAACATCACCCACGAACTCCTCACCACACGTCTCGGCGGCGGGTTTGACCTCGCCGAATTCAAGCGTAGAATGCAATCCATGCAGGCGACCATCGATACTGCGTTAGCAGAACAGGATGAGTTGTTCTAGTTTGTTCCCTGCGGTGTTCGTCAGGTTCATAACTTCTTAGAACCAATGAGCTTAATGCTATGGTTGTGCCCCATCAAAGCCACTGTTGTGATCGTCCCCCGGGGATGAACCTGATGTGGCCGGGAATCGACCCATCTTGAACCCCGGTTCAAGAACATTGAACCAACGGCACAGGCGGGGAACTCCATTCAAAATGCGGCTTAGGCCGCATTTTCTTTTCCGGAGTTGAAGCATGCGTTACTGGCTGATGAAATCTGAACCTTCCGATTGCAGCATCGACGATCTCGCGGCGATGAAAGACCAGACCGTCGCTTGGTACGGCGTGCGCAATTACCAGGCGCGCAACTTCATGCGCGACCAGATGAGTGTCGGCGATGGCGTGCTGTTCTACCACTCCAACTGCAAGGAGCCCGGCATCGCGGGCATCGCCGAAGTGGCTAGCCACGCCTACCCAGACGCCACGCAGTTCGACAAGAAGAGCAAATACTTCGACGAAAAAGCCACGCAGGAGACACCGCGCTGGATGAACGTGGACGTGAAACTGGTAAAGAAGATCGCGCTCATCTCCATCGAGGAACTGAAACGCCATCCCGAGCTGGAGAACATGCGCACGCTGCAACGCGGCAATCGCCTCTCCATCACCCCGCTCGATCCGGCGGAGTGGAAGTTCATCACGACGAAGCTGGTCCGCAATTAACACGCCGTTCGCCCTGAGCCTGTCGAAGGGTGCTTTGAATACCGTTCATGGCTCGACTTGCCTTTAGTCCTGAGCGAAGTCGAAGGATCACCACGAACAACTGGAGAGAGACTTTTTACAATGGAATGGTACTTGGCCTATCTGATCCTCGGCGCCCTCACCGGCTTCCTCGCCGGCCTCTTCGGCGTCGGCGGCGGACTGGTGCTGGTGCCCGTGCTGCTGATGCTGTTCGACGCACAGCACTTCTCCTCCGAACACACCCTGCACCTCGCCCTTGGCACCTCGATGGCGACCATCATCTTCACCTCGCTCTCCAGCCTGCGCAAACACCACCAGCACGGCGCGGTGAACTGGCAAGTCGTGCGCCGTATCACCCCCGGAATTTTATTCGGCACCGCCATCGGCGCATTGACGGCCTCCCTCGTCCCGGCACGCGGACTCGGCATCTTCTTCGCCCTGTTCGTCTTCTTCATCGCCGCGCAGATCCTGTTGGGCCGCGACCCGCACCCGTCGCGCCAGTTGCCCGGCCCGGCAGGCATGACGCTCACCGGCACCTTCACCGGTTGGATCAGCAGCCTCGTCTCCATCGGCGGCGGCGCCATCGTCGTGCCTTTCCTCGTCTGGTGCAACGTGCCGATCCGCCACGCCATCGGCACCGCCTCCGCCATCGGCTTTCCTATCGCCATCGGCGGCACGCTCGGCTACATCGCCGTCGGATTGGACATCGAAGCATTGCCCGAGATGCACCTCGGCTATGTTTACCTGCCCGCCCTGTTCTGGGTCTCGGTCGCCACCGTACTCACCGCGCCGTTCGGCGCCAAGGCGGCGCATCGCATGAAGGTGGTGTTGCTGCGCAAGTTGTTTGCGGTGATGCTGATTGGGTTGGCGACGAAGTTGTTATTGAAGGTGTTGGCTTGACTGACTGTATCCGCAGTTGGAAAGAAACGCGTTAGCAGCTAAGGAAGCTAAGCGCCAAGATACGCCCGCTGCACCGCATCACTCCCCAGCAACTCACTCGCCGCACCCGATAGTGTGATCGCGCCGCTCTCCAGCACATAGCCGCGTTGCGCGGCCTCCAGCGCCAGTTTGGCGTTCTGCTCGACCAGCAGGATGGTGACGCCCTGCACTGAAATATCGCGAATGGTCTCGAAAATCTTTTCCACCATCAGCGGCGCGAGGCCCATGCTGGGTTCGTCGAGCATGAGCAGGGTGGGATGGCTCATCAGCGCGCGCGCCATGGCGACCATTTGCTGTTCGCCGCCGGAGAGAGTGCCCGCGAGTTGGGTGCGGCGTTCGGCCAGGCGCGGGAACAGGGCGTATTGGCGTTCAAGGTCGGCGGCGGTCTCGGCCCTGTCGCTGCGCACGTAGGCGCCCATCAGCAGGTTCTCTTCCACCGTGAGGCGCGCGAAGATGCCGCGGCCTTCCGGCACCAGCGAGATGCCGTTGGCGACACGCTGGTGCGCAGGGATGTGCAGCAGCGATTGTTCTTGATAGTGAAGTTTGCCGGAAGTTGGATGCAGCAAGCCCGCTAGCGCCTTGAGCGTGGTGGTCTTGCCCGCGCCGTTGCTGCCAATGAGGGTGACGAGTTCGCCCTGGGCGATGGTGAGGCTGATGCCTTTGAGCGCCTGGATGCCGCCGTAGGAGACTTTGAGGTCGAGAACTTCGAGAAGTGTATTCGCCATACGGCTACCCTCTCCCCTGCCCCTCTCCCGCTTGCGGGAGAGGGGAAATGAGTAGTTGTAGGGTGGGCACGTTTTTGTGCCCACGCGGTTGGTGGCCGATGAACAGCGTGGGCACAAGGAACGTGCCCACCCTACGCTTTTGGCTTTTATTTTTCATGCCGCCTCCCCGCCCAGATAGGCGGCAATCACGGCCGGGTCGCGGCGCACTTCTTCAGGTGCGCCTTCAGCGATCTTTTTGCCGTAGTCCAGCACCGCAACGCGGTCGCACAGGCCCATGATGAGTTTAACGTCGTGTTCGATGAGCAGCACGGTGATGCCGCTGGTGCGGATCTTTTGCAGCAGGGCTTTGAGTGCGACGGTCTCGGTGGCGTTCATGCCGGCGGCGGGTTCGTCGAGCGCGAGCAGTTTGGGTTCGGTGGCAAGGGCGCGGGCAATCTCGAGGCGGCGTTGTTCGCCGTAGGAGAGATGTTTCGCCAGCGTCTGGTGTGCGGCGCTGATACCGACATACTCCAGCAACTCCCGCGCGCGCTGCACGGTGGCGCGTTCTTCGGCGCGGGCGGCGGCATTGCGTGTGAGCGCACCCCAGATGCCGGTTTGCGTGCGCAGGTGGCGGCCGACCATGATGTTCTCCAGCGCGCTCATGTTGGCGAACAGGCGGATGTTCTGGAAGGTGCGCGCGATGCCCGCTTGCGCCAGCAGATGCGGCTTGCAGCGCGTGTAGCTTTGACCGGCGAAATCGAAAGATCCGCTATCGAGTTGATATAGGCCGGTGACGACGTTGAACAGCGTGGTCTTGCCCGCGCCGTTGGGACCGATGAGGCCGTAGATCTCGCCCTGTTTGATGTGCAGCGACACATCGGCCAGCGCTTTGACGCCACCGAAGTGCTTGCCGACATTCGTCAGATCCAGCAGACGGTCACTTGCTTGCGTCATAGACCGTCTCCTGCTCCTGCTGCAACACACTGTCATCAGCATTGAATTCGCGGCGGCGCTGCGTGGACGGCCACAGCCCGGCAGGACGCCACAACATGACCAGAATCAACGCCAGACCGAACATCAGCATGCGCAGACTTTCCGGATCGACCACGACCTTGCCCAGCAGTGCCTGCTGCACCGGCCCCGCTGCATGGCGGAACAGCTCCGGCAGCGCCACCAGCAGCACACCGCCCAGCACCACGCCGCCGACGTTGCCCATGCCGCCCAGCACCACCATGCACAGCACCATGATGGATTCCATGAGACTGAAACTCTCCGGGCTGACGAAGCCCTGGAAACCCGCGAACAGACCGCCGGAGATGCCGCCGAAGGTGGCGCCCATGGCGAAGGCGAGCAGCTTGATGTTGCGCGTGTTGATGCCCATCGCCGACGCGGCGACTTCGTCTTCGCGTATCGCCACCCAGGCGCGGCCGATGCGCGAATCTTCGAGGCGGCGCGAGATGAAGATCACCAGCAGCGTGAAGCCGAGGAACAGGTAGTAATGCAGGTGTACATCATCCACGCGCAGCCCCATCCACTCGTGCGAGCCGCCGAAGGAAAATCCGCCGACCTGCAGCGGGTCGATGGCGCTGATGCCTTGCGGGCCGTTGGTGATGTTGACCGGCGCGTTCAGGTTGTTGAGGAAGATGCGGATGATCTCGCCGAAACCGAGTGTGACGATGGCGAGGTAGTCGCCGCGCAACTTGAGCGTGGGCGCGCCGAGCAGCACGCCGAAGCCGCAGGCGATCAGCGCGCCCAGCGGCAGCACCACGTACATGGGCCAGTGCAGGCCGAATTGCGGCGAGCCGAGCAAAGCATAAGTGTAGGCGCCCACCGCGAAGAACGCGATGTAACCCAGGTCGAGCAGGCCAGCGTAACCGACCACGATGTTGAGGCCGAGCGCGAGCATGATGTAGAGCAAGGCGAAATCGGCGATGCGCACCCAGCCGTGGCCGAACAGCGCGTCGATGATGAAGGGCAGCGCCAGCAAGGCGATGGCGATTGGCGCGTTAAACAATTTGGAGTTGAGGTTGATCTTCATTTTAGAAAAACCTTTTTGCCACAGAGAACACAGAGGGCACAGAGATGACTGGTGGCACTCCCGCAATTCGAGTGTGTCGATTCTGAAGTTGCAGAGTCACAAGCGTTGATGAACAAGCCGCTCGTTCCCACGCCACAACATTCTCTGTGGACTCTGTGTTCTCTGTGGCTAATTTTTTGGTTTTGACTTTCATGCCCGCTCCGCCAGTTTCTCGCCGAGCAATCCGGAGGGACGGAACACCAGCACCGCGATCAACACGAAGAAGGCGAACACGTCCTGGTAATGGCTGCCGAGGAAACCGCCTGTGAGGTCGCCGATATAGCCCGCGCCGAGACTCTCGATCAGGCCCAGCAGCACTCCGCCCACCATCGCACCGCGCAGATTGCCGATGCCGCCAAGCACCGCTGCGGTGAAGGCCTTGAGACCGAGCATAAAGCCCATGTAGTAATGCACGATGCCGTAGTTGGCGCTGACCATGAAACCGGCGATGGCGGCGAGTGCGGAGCCGAGCATGAAGGTGACCGAGATGACGCGGTTGATGTCCACGCCCATCAGCGTGGCGGCGGCGGGATTCTCGGCCACGGCGCGCATGGCGCGGCCGGTGCGGGTGTGGTGCACCAGCCACATCAGGCCGGCCATGATGAGAAGCGCGACGATGACGATGACGATCTGCACGTCATTCATCACCGCGCCGCCGAGATGGTGCGAATCATTGGTGAACGGCAGCGTGAAGGAATGGTATTCGCGCCCCCAGATCATCATCGCCAGGTTCTGCAGCACGATGGAGACGCCGATCGCGGTGATGAGCGGGGCGAGACGCGGTGCATTGCGCAGCGGGCGATAGGCGATACGTTCGATGCCGTAGCCCAGCGCCATGCACACGGCAACGGCCGCCATCAGGCTGAGCAGCACCGCCAGAACGGGCGCTATCGCCGCCGCCAGCAAGGCTTGCAAGGCGGCAAGCGCGACCATCGCGCCTATCATCACCACTTCACCGTGGGCGAAATTGATGAGACCAAGGATGCCGTACACCATGGTGTAGCCCAGCGCCACCAGCGCATACACGCTGCCCTGCACCAGGCCGTTGATGATCTGCTGAAAGAATATTTCCACGGTTACTTGCGCGATCCATACAAAGAAAAAGCGACACGCTCGGTGTCGCTTTCGATCACTGCCAACAACATCACGGCTTGGCCGCGGACGCGCCGCCCATCGTCTGCACTACTTGCCATTTGCCCTGGCGCGCCTGGTACAGGGTCACTGCACCGCCCTTGATGTCGCCCTTCTCGTCGAACGCGATCTTCGCGGTCACGCCGTCGAGTTCGACCTTGCCGATCTCCGGCAGATATTTTGCAGCTTCGACAGAACCGGCTTTCTGCATCGCGGCGATCATCACGTTGACCGCATCGTAGCAATACGGCGCATACAACTGGATGGGCTGCTTGAAGCGCTCTTCATAGCGTTTGGCAAAATCGCGCCCGTTCGGCATTTTGTCCAGCGGCACACCGGGCAACGAGGCATAGGTGCCTTCCACGGCCGCGCCGGCCAGATCGATCAGCTTGGGTGTATAACCGCCGTCGCCCATCATGAACTGCGTCTTCATGCCCAGCGAACGTAATTGCTTGACCATCGGCACGCCCTGCGGGTCCATGCCGCCGAAGAACAGCAGCTCCGGCTGCTTGCCCTTGATCGAGGTCAGCACAGCGGTGAAGTCGACCGCCTTGTCGGTGGTGTACTCACGCGCGATGATCTGCGCGCCGTTGGCCTCGGCCGATTTCACGAACTCGTCCGCCAGCCCCTGGCCGTAGGCGGTGCGGTCGTCGATCACCGCGATCTTCTTCAGTCCCAGCACCTTCACGGCGAATTCGCCCAGCGCCTTGCCCTGCTGCGCGTCGTTGGTCATCACGCGGAACGCGGTGTTGTAACCCTGCGCGGTGAACTTGACGGCGGTGGCGGAGGGCGAGATCTGCGGGATGCCGTTCTTGAAGTAGATGGAGGATGCTGGGATGCTGGTGCCGGAATTGAGATGACCGATGACGCCGTTCACCCTGGCATCGACCAGTTTCTGCGCCACGATGGTCGCAGTCTTGGGATCGGTCTGGTCGTCTTCGCTCAGCAGCTCGAAGCGCGCTTTTTTGCCTCCGATCATCACGCCCTTGGCGTTGGCGTCGTCGATGGCCATGCGCGTGCCGTATTCATTGTCCTTGCCGATGTGTGCCTGCGGGCCGGTGAGCGGACCGGCTGCACCGATCTTGATGACCAGTTCATCGGAGGCCGCGGTAGATGCGGTCTCGGTCTTGCCGCATCCGGCAAAGGCGACGACAAGCGCCGCCAGCAGTGCAAATCTGGTCATCGACATAGTGAAATCCGGTGGATATAAAGGATGGCCGGATTATGCGTAGCCCCCTATCCCTTGTCAATTAAGCCTTCCAGGACAACAAAAAAGCCGACTTGCGCCGGCTTTTTCGGACTGCTTGCGAACCTGGATTACAGGCTCAGGATCCACTTGACCAGCTCCTTGATGTCGCCTTCCGGAACCTTGGGAGCGTTAGGAGGCATCGGCATCGCGCCCCAAACGCCAGAACCACCCTTGGCAACCTTGGCTTCCAGCTTGGCGGCTGCGCCAGCGTCGCCCTTGTACTTCTTGGCAACGTCTTGATAAGACGGGCCCACCAGCTTCTTGTCCATTGTGTGGCAAGCAGTGCAGCCGTTCTTCTTGGCCAGCGGATTCATCTCTGCGGCAGAAGCGGAACCGGCGACCATCAGGCCAGCGGCAGCGATCATGCTGATAACGATAGATTTCATTTTCTCTCCATTTATAGGTTTAACTACTTTTGAAACGAGCGGAGCACTAACCCCGCCCGCATTCTAAACAACCCCGCGTGAATTGCAAACCGGCGGTCTGCCAGCCAATAACGCATTCTCCCGTGCTTGCGTTGACAGCCGGGGCTGTCGATCATTTGAGGCTCAGGATATAACGCACCAGAGTCTTGATATCAGCCTGGCTGACCTGGACATTCGGCGGCATGGGAACGGTGCCCCATGCCCCGCTGCCGCCCTTGGCGACTTTCTCGATCAACTTCGCTTCGGCGCCCTTCTGGCCGCGATATTTGGCAGCGATATCCTTCCATGCCGGCCCGACCAGCTTGCGATCGATGGCGTGGCAGGAGAAACACCTGCTCGCTTCGGCCAATTGCATTGCTGTCATGGGTGTGGCCGCCCGGGTGACTACAGGCGCTGCCGACGCAACCGGTACCGGCGCGGCGACCGGCACCGGCGTGGCGGCCACCGCGGCTGAAGCGGCCACCATGCGTTCGATCGGCGGAGAATCCGGCTCGCAGCCGGACAGCGCTGCAAGGGACAACATGATCAATATCGAGCGATGTCTCTTGTTCATATCAGTTTCTCCTCTCAGGGCTCATCACGGTCGGCGTGTTCCAGCCAGTTGAGCAAATAGGACCACTGCTCCAGCTCGCGCTGCGCCAGCGATGGCGGCAGGTCGAACAAGGTCTTGCCCTCGAATGCGGCGTTCACATAGACCTGCGCCTCGCGCAGGTAGGCCAATACGGGCAGATCGAGGCCTTTCAGGAACTGCTCCAGCGTCAGTGCGGCACGGGTACGCGGGTCCATGCGCATGCCGACGACGCCGACGAAAACCTTGCCTTTGCGCACATTCTTCTCGTGATGCAGCACTTCGAGAAAATCGCGGCTGGCCTGGATATCGAATGCCGAAGGCGCGATGGGAACGATCACCCGGTGCACCAGCTTGAGCGCGTGGTCGAGGTTCTTGCCGTGCAGGCCGGCGGGGGAGTCGATCACCAGACTTTCGAGTGGAGCGTTCCGCTCGCCATCGGATTGCATCAGTTCGATGGCAGGGAGTTGCGGGGGACGGGTCGCCAGCCATTGCGTCGCCGATTTCTGGCGATCCAGATCGAGCATCGCGACGCGCTGGCCGCGCGCGGCGAGGTAGCCAGCGATGTTGGTGGACAGCGTGGTCTTGCCGCTGCCGCCTTTGGGATTCGCAATCAATATGGCTTTCATGCAACCGCCCCTCACACTTTGTGTTGCCGCTTATTTCTCCACTTGCGAAACATCGCGCACCGCGCCCTTGTCGGCGCTGGTCACCATCGCCGCATAGGCGCGCAATGCCGCCGACACCTTGCGCGGACGCTCGGCGGCAGGCTTCCATGCCTGCTTGCCTTTGGCTTCCATCGCCGCACGGCGCTTGTCCAGCTCTGCATCGCTGACTGCCAGGTTGATGGTGCGATTCGGGATGTCGATCTCGATGCGGTCGCCTTCCTGCACCAGGCCGATGGCGCCGCCGCTGGCCGCTTCCGGCGAGGCGTGGCCGATGCTCAAGCCCGAGGTACCGCCGGAGAAGCGCCCGTCGGTGAGCAGCGCGCAGGCTTTGCCCAGGCCTTTCGATTTCAGGTACGAGGTCGGATACAGCATCTCCTGCATGCCCGGACCGCCCTTGGGGCCTTCGTAACGGATGATGACCACATCGCCCGCAACGATCTGGTCGGCGAGGATGCCCGCGGTCGCCGCGTCCTGGCTTTCGAACACGCGTGCACGGCCAGTGAATTTCAGGATGCTCTCGTCCACACCCGCGGTCTTGACGATGCAGCCGTCCAGCGCGATGTTGCCGTGCAACACGGCGAGGCCGCCGTCCTGCGAGTAAGCATGGGCCTTGTCGCGGATGCAGCCCTTGGCGCGGTCGGCATCCAGTTCGGGATAGAGCATGGATTGCGAGAAGGCGATGGTGGTGACGATACCGCCGGGCGCGGCACGGTAGAACTTCTTCACTTCCTCGTCTTTGGTCAGCGCGATGTCCCACTGCTTGAGGCCTTCGCGCAGGTTCTTGCTGTGCACGGAACCCACTTCGCCATGCAGCAAGCCTGCGCGATCCAGTTCGCCGAGGATGGCGACGATGCCGCCGGCACGGTGCACGTCTTCCATGTGGTATTCGCTCGAAGGCGCGACCTTGCACAAGGTGGGCACATGGCGCGAGAGGCGGTCCATGTCCTTCATGGTGAAATCCACTTCGGCTTCGCGCGCGATGGCCAGCAGGTGCAGCACCGTGTTGGTCGAGCCGCCCATGGCGATGTCCAGCGTCATCGCGTTCTCGAACGCGTCGAAGGTGGCGATGCTGCGCGGCAGGATGGATGCGTCGTCCTGCTCGTAATAGCGCTTGCACAGATCAACGATCAGGCGGCCGGCGCGCAGGAACAGCTGCTTGCGCTCGGCATGCGTCGCCACCAGCGAACCGTTGCCTGGCAACGACAGACCCAACGCTTCCGTCAGACAGTTCATCGAATTGGCGGTGAACATGCCGGAGCAGGAACCGCAGGTGGGGCAGGCGGAACGCTCGATGGCTTCCACCTCTTCGTCGCTCACGCGGCTGTCGGCGGCGGCGACCATGGCATCGACCAGATCGAGGCCTTTCACCTTGCCCTGCCAGTTGACCTTGCCCGCCTCCATCGGCCCGCCGGAGACGAACACCACCGGAATGTTCAGACGCATCGCGGCCATCAGCATGCCGGGCGTGATCTTGTCGCAGTTGGAGATGCACACCAGCGCATCGGCGCAGTGCGCGTTGACCATGTATTCCACGCTGTCGGCGATCAGGTCGCGGCTGGGCAGCGAATACAGCATGCCGTCGTGACCCATGGCAATGCCGTCGTCGATGGCGATGGTATTGAACTCCTTGGCGATGCCGCCCGCCTTTTCGATCTCGCGCGCAACCAGTTGGCCCATGTCTTTGAGATGGACGTGGCCCGGAACGAACTGGGTGAAGGAGTTGGCGATGGCGATGATGGGCTTGCCGAAGTCGCCTTCGGTCATGCCGGTGGCGCGCCACAACGAACGGGCGCCGGCCATGTTGCGACCGTGGGTGGAGGTGCGGGAGCGGTATTGAGGCATGTTGTCTCTCTAATGTAAAAATGAAGCACGTATAATCAGGCCACCAATTCTAACCGATTCGACCTATGCTCGTTCATCCGCAGTTCGACCCTGTCGCCCTCCATCTCGGCCCGTTCGGTATCCACTGGTACGGGCTGATGTACCTGCTCGGCTTCGCCGCGTTCATCTGGTTGGGCCGGATGCGGCTGCGCAAGCTGAGCCAGCCCGGTTGGGACAATCAATTTCTCGACGATCTGCTGTTCTATGGCGTGCTCGGCGTGGTGCTGGGCGGTCGCTTGGGCGAGGTACTGTTCTACAACCCGGATTATTACTTCTCGCATCCGTTGAAGATACTCGCGGTGTGGGAAGGCGGCATGTCCTTCCACGGCGGATTCCTCGGCGTGCTGGCGGCGATGGCGTTGTTCGCGAAGAAGCGTGGCGTCCAATGGCTGGCGCTGATGGACTTCACCGCACCACTGACGCCGCCGGGACTGGCCTTCGGACGCATCGGCAATTTCATCAACGGCGAGCTGTGGGGACGCCCGACCGATCTGCCCTGGGGCATGGTGTTCCCGCAGGTGGACGATGTGCCGCGCCACCCTTCACAGCTGTATGAGTTCGCCATGGAAGGCGTCGCGCTGTTCATAGTGCTGTGGCTGTATTCGCGCAAGCCGCGCCCGGCAGGTGCGGTATTGGGCCTTTCCATCGCCGCCTACGGTTGCTTCCGCTTCCTCGGCGAGTTCACGCGCAACCCGGACGACGGCATCTTCGGTTACATGACGCTCGGTATCAGCATGGGGCAATGGCTGAGTGTGCCGATGGTGCTCATCGGCGGCGGCCTGATGGTGTGGGCTCATCGCCGCGGCCGCTAGGGAACAGCCCATGCACCGCCTTGTCCTCGTCCCTCTGCTCTGCATTTGCCTCCCGCGGCTCGCGCTTGCCGAGACCCCGGCCATGGAGGCCTGCTCCGGCATCGTGAACAAACAGGACCGGCTGGAATGTTACGACCGTGCCGCCACCGTGAAGCCTTTGCCGCGCAGCTTCATGACCCGCGCCTGGGACCTGGACGGCCAGGGCAACCCCGATGCGGGCGGCATCCGCCGCCTGGAACCCTATCGCAAGAACTATGCGCTGATCCGCTATACCTCGAACACCAACGTTTCGCCGGCCTCGCCCTCACCCAACCACTCCGTGACGACGCCCTATCCCTACATGAAGGTCGAGACGAAATTCCAGTTCAGCGCCAAATCGGAGGTGGGCAATTACCGCGACCTTGAATTTCTCGGCTTCAGGAACTTCCGTCTGTGGGGCGCATTCACCCAGCAGGCATGGTGGCAGGCATTCAATGTCGGCAACTCCTCGCCCTTCCGCGAATCGAACTATGAGCCGGAACTCATAGGCACCTTCGGCACCGGCAATGCGCAGGGGTGGAAACTGCTCAATCTCGGCTTCTCGCACCAGTCGAACGGGCGCAGCGAGCCCGCTTCGCGCAGCTGGAACCGCCTCTATCTGCAAGGCGGCTGGGAATGGGACGACATCTGCGTGATGGGCCGCGGCTGGTGGCGTCTGCCCGAGAAGGCCTCCAAGGACGACAACCCCGACCTGACCCGCTACCTGGGCCGCGCCGAGATGGTCGTGCATTGGCTGCCCGAGCGGGACGACGAGATCATCCTGCTGCTGCGCAGCAATCTCAACGCACACGGACACAAGGGGTTCGTGCAGCTCGACTGGGCGAGTCCGTTCAAGATCGGGCGCTCATCCCAACTCAACTTCCAGCTCACTTCCGGCTATGGCGACAGCCTGATCGACTACAACCACTACCAGACAACGATCAGTATCGGTATCGTGTTCAAGGAATGGTGACCCCGCGCTCGATTGACACTGCCTGCCCCCGCACCGATACTCCGCCCATCGCATCACTCAAGGCTGCATTTTGGACGACCTCTCATTAAACGCCCTGCTCGGCATCCTGCTTCTGCTGTTGGTGTTCGGCGCATGGTTCTCGGCCGCCGAGACCAGCATGATGGCGATCAACCGCTACCGCCTGAACCACCTGGTTCGCAAGGGTAACCGCAGTGCAAAACTGACCGCACGACTGCTTTCCAAGGTGGACAAGCTGCTGGGCTCCATCCTGTTCGGCAACACGCTGCTCAATGTCGCCGCTGCCGCCGTCACCAACATTCTCATCCTGCGCCTGTTCGGCGCCAGCGAAATGGCCATCCTGCTCGGCACGCTGGCAATCACTTTCGTGTTGCTGGTGTTCAGCGAGATCATGCCCAAGGTGGTCGCCGCGACCTATCCGGAACGCGTCGCACTGCCTTCCAGCTATCTGCTCGCCCCGCTCATCACCCTGTTCCATCCGGTGGTCTCCGTTGCCACCGGACTGGTAAAAGGCATCCTGAGGCTGTTACGCATCAACATCCAGACCGACCAGAGCAAACACCAGATCACGATGGAGGAACTGCGCGGACTGGTGCTGGAAGCAGGACATTTTCTGCCGCGCAAACACCAGAAGATGCTGCTGAACCTGGTCGATCTGGAACGCATCACCGTCAACGATGTGATGATCCCGCGCAACCAGATCGAGGCCCTGGACATCGGCGCCGACCCGGCAGAGTTGCGCCAGCAGATCATCACCTGTCACCACACCCTGCTTCCGGTGTATGCCGACACCCCCGGCAACGTCATCGGCATCCTGCACATCAAACGTGTACTGTCCCTGTTGCAGGAAACCGAGTTCGATGCGGCGCAACTGCACGAGATCCTGCATGATCCGTACTTCATCCCCTCCGACACACCGCTGCTCAAACAGTTGCAGCAATTCCAGGAACGCCAGACGCGCATGGGCCTGGTGGTGGACGAGTACGGCGAATTGCTCGGACTGGTCACGCTGGAGAACATCCTGGAAGAGATCGTCGGCGATTTCACCACCCAGTCGCCCTCGGCGACCGGCAAGTTCCTGCGCCACGACGACGGCAGCCTGCTGCTCGAAGGCAGCAGCAGCTTGCGCGAGCTGAACCGCAAGCTGGGGTTGCATCTGCCGCTGGGAGAAGCCAAAACACTCAACGGGCTGATCCTCGAACACCTGCAGGACATTCCCGAAGCCGGAACCAGCCTGAAGATCGGCGATTACCCGATCGAGATCATCCAGACGCAGGACCGCGCCGTGAAGGTCGCCAGGCTGTTCCCGCCAACGCCGCCCTCGCCTTTACAAAGGAACTAAAGCCATGCATCATGCAAAAGGCCTTTATAATCTGGCGCATCGGCGATTACATTAATGAATGGCGAGCAGTCGACTATGACGGCACCCAAATCGAGGTTACATGATGGCAACCCAGAAACCTGAAAAAACCAAAGAGTACCAATACAGCTGGGAAGGCAAGGACAAGACAGGAAAAGTCGTCAAAGGGGAGATGCGCGGCGCCGGCGAGGCCAGCGTATCCGCGCATTTGCGTCGCCAGGGCATCAATGTCACCAAGATCAAGAAAAGCGCTTCCGGCGGAGGCAAGGTCACTGAAAAGGACATCGCGCTGTTCACGCGCCAGCTCGCCACCATGTTGAAATCGGGCGTTCCCCTGTTGCAGGCATTCGACATCGTCGGTAAAGGCCACGACAAACCAGCCGTTTCGCGCCTGCTGTTCGACATCAAGACCGATGTGGAAACCGGTAGCAGTCTGGAGCAGGCTTTCCGCAAGTTCCCGCTTTACTTCGACGATCTGTACTGCAACCTGCTGGGAGCGGGTGAAGCCGCGGGTATTCTGGACACCTTGCTGGACCGTCTGGCGAGCTACAAGGAAAAAATCCTTTCCATCAAGAGCAAGATCAAATCCGCTCTGTTCTACCCGGTGGCCATTCTGGCCGTCGCATTCATCATCACCGCGGTCATCATGATCTTCGTGATTCCGGCGTTCAAGGAGCTGTTCTCCAATTTCGGCGCTGAACTGCCCACACCCACTTTGGTCGTGATGGCGATCTCCGATTTCTTCGTGGCTTGGTGGTGGGCGATCTTCTCAGTCATCGGCGGTTCCATATACGGCTTCATGTACGCATGGAAACGCAACAAGACCATACAGCGGCGCATGGATCAATTGATGCTCAAGATCCCGGTATTCGGCCCGCTGGTGCGTAAAGCCTCCATTGCACGCTGGTCGCGCACCTTGTCCACCATGTTCGCAGCTGGTGTGCCGCTGGTGGAAGCCTTCGATTCCGTGGCCGGCGCGGCAGGCAATGCGGTGTATTACGATGCCACCAAAGCCATCCAGCGCGAAGTGACCAGCGGTAGCAGCCTGACCGTGGCGATGCAGAATACCGCCGTATTCCCCAGCATGGTGCTGCAAATGGTCGCCATCGGCGAAGAGTCCGGCGCCCTCGACAGCATGTTGTCCAAAGTGGCCGACTTCTTCGAGGCCGAAGTGGATGATGCGGTGGATGCGCTGTCCAGCCTGATGGAGCCACTCATCATGGTGGTGCTGGGTACGCTCATCGGCGGCATGGTGATAGCGATGTACCTGCCGATCTTCAAGATGGGACAGGCGACTTAAGTTCCCATCCCGTACCAGGGCGCGGCATCTGCCGCGCCTTTTTTATATATTCAAGGTGATTCGATGCTGCTCCTGCTCCAAACCTCGCCGCTTGCCTTTGCCGTGCTCGCCGGCGTCCTTGGTCTGCTCGTCGGCAGTTTCCTCAATGTCGTCATCCATCGCCTGCCCAAGATGATGGAGCGCGACTGGCATGCGCAGTGCGCCGAACTGAACGGTCAGACACCGGCTCCCGCGGCGCGTTACAACCTGCTGGTGCCGCGCTCCGCGTGTCCGCAATGCGGACACGCGATCGCTGCCATGGAAAATGTTCCAGTGTTGAGCTATCTCTTCCTGAAAGGAAAATGCAAGGGTTGCGGTGCCGCCATCTCGCCGCGTTACCCCATCGTGGAAGCGGTCAGCGGCATCCTGAGTGCCTATGCTGCCTGGCATTTCGGTTTCGGTGCCGCCGGAATCGCTGCCATCGTTTTCGTCTGGGCGCTGCTCGTGCTCACCTTCATCGATTTCGACACCCAGCTGCTGCCGGACGACATCACCCTGCCGCTGCTTTGGCTGGGACTGCTGCTCAATCTCAACGGCGTGTTCACCTCACTGCCGAACGCCGTCATCGGTGCGGTGGCAGGCTACCTCGTGTTGTGGAGTGTGTACTGGGCATTCAAGCTTACAACCGGCAAGGAAGGCATGGGCTTCGGCGACTTCAAGCTGCTGGCTGCGATCGGCGCCTGGTTCGGCTGGTCGATGCTGCCGCTGGTCATACTGCTTTCCTCGCTGGTCGGCGCCGTGGTCGGCATCACGCTCATTGTCTTCACAAAACATGGCCGCAACATACCCATCCCGTTCGGCCCTTACCTCGCCGGCGGGGGACTGATCGCGCTGTTCTGGGGACAGACGCTGACGCAAAACTATCTGCAACTGCTGGCTCCGTGAACTTTCTGGTCGGACTGACAGGCGGCATCGGCAGCGGCAAGAGCACCGTAGCCCGGCTGTTCTCCGAGCTGGGTGTTCGCACCATCGATACCGATCTGATCTCCCATCAGCTCACCCAGGCAGGCGGAGCCGCCATCCCCGCGATACGCAAAAGTTTTGGTGACGCCCTTGTCGATGACAAAGGGGCGCTGGACCGCGATGCGATGCGCCGGCTGGTATTCGCCGATCCTGCCGAAAAACGGAAACTGGAAGCCATCCTCCACCCGCTCATCCTCGCCCTGACCAAAGAGCAGGCAGCGCTCCCAAGTGAGTCCCCCTACACTCTGATCGTCGTTCCCTTGTTGTTCGAGAGCGGCAATTATGCCGACTGGCTGGACCGCACCATTACCGTGGACTGCCCGGATGAGACCCAGATCGCCCGCACCACGCAGCGCAGCAAGCTGAGCGAAGCCGGTGTACGGGCCATCATGGCACAGCAGCTCCCTAGGGACGAGCGGCTCAGGCTGGCCGACGAAGTGATCCGCAACGACGGCCCCCTGGAGGAGCTGAAATCGCAGGTCGTCGGATTGCACCGCCGCCTGTCGGTTCTGGCCGCCGAAAGCGATTGACGCCATGCAAGGCTGCCTATATCTTTCGCAACCAATAAAACCCCTTCCCCGCTAGGCAATTGTGATCAGTTACGAGTTTCCTCTTAACGAACGAGTGCGCACCATGTTGCGCCTGGAGGATCTCTTCTTTCGCATCGCCCGTTTCATCGAAAGCGATGAAAGCCCCGACCACCACGCCGCACTCGGCATCCTGTTCGAGATCCTGGAAGTCGCCTGCCGCGCCGATCTCAAATCCGAGCTGTTGCAGGAACTGGAACGGCAGAAGAAGGTACTCAACGGCCTGCACAACAATCCCGAGATCTCCGAAAGCGCCCTGGATTCGCTGATCGCCGACATCGAAACCACCAGTGCCGCGCTATTGAAGATGACAGGCAAGATCGGCCAGCACTTGCGCGACAACGAATGGCTGATGGGCATCAAGCAGCGCGCCGTCATCCCGGGAGGCGTATGTGAATTCGACTTGCCCTCTTATCACTACTGGCAGCACCAGAGCAGCGAATTCCGGCAGGACAACCTGAATGGATGGCTGGAGCCCATGCTGCCCCTGCGTGACGGCATCACCATCCTGCTCAAGCTGCTGCGCGAGAGCGGTCGCACACATCATTTCACCGCCTTCCACGGCAGCTTCCAGCAGATGCAGGGCGGACGCGTCGCACAGATGCTGCGCATCACGCTGGATGCCGAGCTCCCCTGCATCCCCGAGATCAGCGCCAACAAATACGCTCTCAACATCCGCTTCGTCGAGGCAAAGTACACCGCCAAGACCGCCATCTACGATCAGGATGTCGCCTTCGACCTGACCTTCTGTTCCCTGCAATGAGCAAGCCGCCTGTCGTCGCCTGCCCGACTTGCGGCAAGGAACATGTATGGGACAGCAACAATCGCTTCCGCCCCTTCTGCTGCGAACGCTGCAAACTCATCGATCTGGGAAAATGGGCGAACGAGGAATATCGCGTCGAGCAGCGCGAACGTGATGCCGGCGATCAGGAGACCCAGGCCTGACGCAGCAATGCGATGCCGTGCGCGCCATGCCGCCACGCGATCTGCATGTCATCCGCGGTTAACCCGCCCAGCGCATACACCGGAATGGACGAACCCTGCGTCATCGCGGCGAACTTCTCCCAGCCCAGATGCGGCGCACCCGGATGGGATCTCGTTGGCAGTACCGGAGAGAGCAAAGCGAAATCGCAACCCAACGCTTCCGCGCGGCGCAGCTCCGCCTCGTCATGACAGGAAGCTGCGCACCAATCCACGGCGGGGCGCTCCGGCAATTCCGCAAGCTGGGATGATGTCAGTTGCACACCGTCGGCACCCACCTCCCGCGCCAGGACCGCATCGCCGTTGAGCAGCACTTTGGCTCCGCGTGCATGGGCCAGCTTTACCACCTGTGACGCCAACTCGCGCAATTCGTCTTGCCCAAGGTCCTTCTCGCGCAACTGCACCAGCCGCACCCCGTCATCCAGTCTGGCTTGCAACCTCTGCAGGAACGGCCCAACTCCCAGTTCGGCGGCATTGCTGATGGCATACAAGGTCGGCAATTCCAGTGCACGCAGGATGGGCGCGTTGGCGGGAAGCACAGGCTCGACCAAGACCCCGGCCGGGTGCTGCCAGGAGAATTGCTGGCCTTCGTGCGGATGCAGCTCGCCGCTCCATGCCGTCACGCGAAAGAAGTTCAGGCGTACTGTGGCATGCGGATAGGTGAAGATGCGAGTGAGCCAGGGATAGGCTGTCTCCACGGTGATGCCGAGCTCCTCGCGCAACTCGCGTATCAGGGCATGGTACGCAGTCTCGCCCGGCTCGACCTTGCCGCCGGGGAACTCCCAATACCCGGCCCATATCTTGTCGGGAGGACGTTGGGCAAGAAGGAAGGTGCCGTCTGCGCGCTGCAGGACCGCGGCAGAGACCTCGATGTATTTATCTTTCGACATGACGTCCGCACCAGTCACGCGCAAACTGTCCCGCCACCCGCCCACTGCGGGATCCCCGCAGCAACGACCATTGCAGCGCTGCGGCGCGCACCTCATCGGTAAAGCCACTCTTCCAGCCGTGGCGCTCCAGCCAGTGTGCAGCCACCGCCAGATACTCGTCCTGCGTGAAGGGATAGAACGATATCCACAGGCCGAAGCGTTCGGACAAGGAGACCTTCTCTTCCACGCTTTCCGCCGGATGCACCTCATCGCCGGCATGTCTGGTGGCAAGATTGTCCTGCATGTAGTCGGGCATCAGATGGCGACGGTTGGAAGTCGCATAGATGAGCAGGTTATCGGAGAGTGCCACCAGATCTCCGTCCAGCGCGGCCTTGAGCGCCTGGTAACCGGGCTCGTCCGCATTGAAAGAGAGATCATCGCAATACAGGATGAAGCGCTCACTGCGCCCCTGCACCAGCCCGATGATGTGCGACAAGTCGATCAGCCCCTGCTTGTCGATCTGGATCACGCGCAGGCCTTGCCCGGCATATTCGTTGAGCAGGGCTTTCACCAGCGATGACTTTCCGGTACCGCGCGCACCGGAAAGCAGCACATTGTTCGCCGTGCCGCCGCGCACGAATTGCAGGGTGTTCTGGCGGATGCGCTGTTTCTGGTCGGCTATGCCGAACAGATCGGAAAGTGCGATGCGCTGAAAATTGGGAACGGGATGCAACGTGCGCTGCTGGTGGTCCCAGCGAAAGGCGGCAGCGGACTGCCAATCAGGCGTTCCCGGTTTAGCTGCGGGGAGGATGCTCTCCAGGCGGGCGAGCAGTCCTTCTGCACGGGTGAGGAATTTGTCCAGCTTGTCCATAAGCCCCCCTTCATCCTCTCCCGCGCGGGAGTCGCGGATCAACTTCTATAGCTGGCGTTGATCTTCACGTAATCGTAAGAGAAGTCGCATGTCCACAGCATGGCGTTCACCGCACCCCGGTTTAACACCACACGGATGGTGATATCGCTTTGCTTCATCACGCGTTGACCATCTTCTTCCTGATAGCTCACGGCACGGCCACCGTTCTCGGCCACCAGCACATCGTCCAGATACAGCTTCAGCCTGGTGACATCAAGATCGCCCACGCCCGCATAACCGATAGCGGCAAGGATGCGCCCGAGGTTGGGATCGGAAGCGAAGAAAGCGGTCTTGACCAGCGGCGAGTGGGCGATGGCGTAACCGATCTTTTTGCACTCGGCATCATCCTTGCCACCCTCGACCTTGATGGTGATGAATTTGGTTGCGCCCTCGCCGTCGCGCACGATGGCTTGCGCCAGCACGGTGGCGACTTCGGTGATGACGGTTTGCATCGCCGCAACATTGGCCGCATCCACTACAGCCCCGCTCTTGCCGGAGGCGATCAACATCAGCGCATCGTTGGTGGAAGTGTCGCCGTCCACGGTGATGCAATTGAACGAGCGGTTAGCCGCCTCGCTCACCATCTGCTGCAGCAGCGGCTGTGCGATGGCGGCATCGGTGGCGATGTAACCCAGCATGGTGGCCATGTTCGGGTGGATCATGCCGGAACCTTTGGAGATGCCGGTGACGGTGACGGTCTTGCCGCCGATCTGCAACTGCTTGCTCACCGCCTTGGCGACGATATCCGTGGTCATGATGGCCTGCGCCGCGTCGAACCAGTTGTCGGCCTTCAGGTTGCCTATGGCTTTCGGCATGCCGGCGACGATCTTGTCGACCGGCAGGGGCTCCATGATGACGCCGGTGGAATACGGCAGCACTTGTTCCGGCGTACAACCCAGCAGCCTGGCCAGCTCGGCGCAGGTAGTGCGTGCGGCATTCATGCCCTGCTCGCCGGTACCGGCGTTGGCGTTGCCGGTGTTGACCACCAGCGCACGTATGCCCTTGTTCGCCGCGAGATGTTGCTTGGCAACAGTGACCGGGGCGGCACAGAAGCGGTTGGTGGTGAACACCCCCGCGACAGTCGCACCCTCATCGAGCCTGATGACCAGCAGGTCCTTGCGGTCGGCGCGCTTGATACCCGCTTCCGCGATACCCAAAGAAACGCCCGCAACGGGCAACAGTTGTGCCGCGACGGGCGCAGATAGATTCACCGGCATTGAAGTTCCTTTAGTAGCGGCCGTGGGTGCGGTGGATATAGTTGGTCATCTCGACCGACTGGGCATTCATGCGGCGCACGATGCCATGGGTATGGCGCACGATGCCGCGCATCACGTAATAGACGATGGCGGGTTGTGTGTTCAGCAATGATTCGAACTTGGAGCGTTCCAGCAGCAGCACCTGGCAATCGGTCTTTGCAACCACCGTGGCGCTGATCTGCGAAACATTGCCGCCCGCGAAGGTGATGATTCCGGCCAGATCGCCGGGTTGCAACAGATGCAGGGTCGCCTGCTCGCCCCCCAATGTCGCGGTCGCCTCCACCTCGCCACTGGCCAGCACGATCAGGGAGTTCTTCAGCCGCTCTTCTCCCGGGCGCAGCAGGCTTTCGCCTGCCTTGTATTCCCTGACTTCGAACAAGCGCCCCAGTGATTCGATCTCTGCATCGCGCAACTCCTCGGTCAAGGTGGAGTTGTGCAGGGTTTGCAAAATCAGGTCGTTTGTCGGCATCTTCTTCTCCCCAGAATAGTTGGTTGCATCAATTCAATCTGCCATGGCACTGCTTGTATTTTTTTCCCGAACCGCAAGGACAGGGGTCGTTGCGACCGACTTTTTCGCCAGCGCGTACGAAAGGCTTCTGATCGGTCTCCTGCTCGTCGGTCGATGCCAGCGCCTCCTCGTAGTCGGCGTGATGATACTGCACATTTTCCGGAGTGTGGGGCGCTTCCGCGGCGGCCACATCCGCTTCGCTGCGGATCTGCACATTCAACAGAGTCTGTGTCACATCCCGCTTGATCGCCTCCAGCATGGTGGAGAAAAGCTCGAAGGCCTCGCGCTTGTATTCCTGCTTGGGGTTCTTCTGTGCGTAGCCGCGCAGATGGATGCCCTGGCGCAGATGATCGAGCGCGGCCAGATGTTCGCGCCAGTGCTGGTCCAGGCTCTGCAGCATGACGATACGTTCGTAACCGTGCATCACGTCGCCGCCGACCTGGTCGACCTTGGCCTGGTACTGCTGCTGCGCCATCTCAGCCACCCTGATGCGCACTCCGCTTTCATCCAGCCGCTTGTCCTGCTCCAGCCATTGAGCCACCGGCAGATGCAACTGGAATTCCGCAGCCAGCGCCTTTTCCAGACCCGGAGCGTCCCACTGCTCTTCCATGCTGCCGGGCGGTATGTACTCGGCGACCATGTCAGACAGCACACCTTCGCGCATCGCGGAAATGGTATCGGAGATATCGGTGCTTTCCAGCAATTCGGCGCGTTGCTGGTAGATCACTTTGCGCTGGTCGTTGGCGACGTCGTCGTACTCGAGGATCTGTTTGCGCATATCGAAGTTGCGCGCCTCCACCTTGCGCTGGGCGTTCTCGATGGCACGCGTCACCCAGCTATGCTCGATGGCCTCACCCTCGGGCAGCTTGAACTTGTTCATGATCGCAGCCACGCGGTCGGAAGCGAAGATACGCAACAGCGGGTCTTCCAGCGACAGGTAGAAGCGGCTGGAACCCGGGTCGCCCTGACGCCCGGAGCGGCCGCGCAACTGGTTGTCCACGCGACGCGATTCGTGGCGTTCGGTGCCGACGATGTGCAAACCGCCGCTGGCGATGACCTGCTCGTGGACCGGCTGCCACTCGGCGCGCAATTGCGCGATGCGCTGTTCCTTGGTCGCCGCATCCAGGCTGTCGTCCATGCGCACCAGCTCGATCGGCTTCTCGACGTTGCCGCCCAGCACGATGTCGGTACCGCGGCCCGCCATGTTGGTGGCGATGGTGATCATTTTCGGCCGGCCCGCCTGCGCCACGATCTCGGCCTCGCGTGCATGCTGCTTGGCATTCAGCACCTGGTGCGGCAACTTTTGCTTGTCCAGCAGGCTAGACAGCAGTTCCGAGGTCTCGATGGAGGTCGTGCCCACCAGCACCGGCTGGCCGCGCTCGTAGCAGTCGCGCACATCGGCGATGACTGCGGCGTATTTTTCCTGTGCGCTCAGGTAGACCTTGTCCATCATGTCGTTGCGTACGGTCGGTCGGTGCGGCGGGATGATGACGGTTTCCAGGTTGTAGATGGTCTGGAACTCATAGGCTTCGGTATCCGCCGTGCCGGTCATGCCGGCCAACTTCTGGTACATGCGGAAATAGTTCTGGAAGGTGATGGAGGCCAGCGTCTGGTTCTCCTTCTGGATCGCCACGCCTTCTTTGGCTTCCACTGCCTGGTGCAGGCCGTCGGACCAGCGCCGACCGGACATCAGGCGACCGGTGAACTCGTCCACGATGACCACTTCGCCGTTCTGCACCACATAGTGCTGGTCGCGCAGGAAGAGGTTGTGCGCCTTCAGCGCGGCATACAGATGGTGGATCAGTGTGATGTTGGCGGGATCGTACAGACTGCCGCCGACCGGGAGCATGCCTGCCTGTGCCAGCAGATGCTCAGCGTGTTCATGCCCGCTCTCGCTCAGCAATATCTGGTGATTCTTCTCGTCGACGTGGTAATCGCCGGGGGCATTCTCGTCGGCCTGGCGCTTCAGGCTCGGAGCCAGTTTGTCCATCGCCAGATACACATCGAGGTTGTCTTCCGCCTGTCCGGAGATGATCAGCGGAGTGCGCGCCTCGTCGATCAGGATGGAGTCGACCTCGTCCACGATGGCAAAATTCAGGCCGCGCTGGAAGCGCTCGCCGGCACTGGCCGCCATGTTGTCGCGCAGGTAATCGAAGCCGAATTCGTTGTTGGTGCCGTAGGTGATATCGGCTCCGTAAGCAGCCTGCTTGTCTGCATGCTCCATGCTGGTCAGGATGACACCAACCGACAGTCCGAGGAACTGGTACAGCTTGCCCATCCACTCCGCGTCGCGCGCAGCCAGATAGTCATTCACCGTGACCACATGCACACCCTTGCCGGACAGCGCATTCAGATAGGCCGGCAGGGTCGCCATCAGCGTCTTGCCCTCGCCGGTGCGCATCTCGGCGATCTTGCCATAGTGCAACACCATGCCGCCGATCAGCTGCACATCGAAATGGCGCATCTGCAGGGCGCGCTTGCCGCCCTCGCGCACCACTGCAAAAGCCTCCGGCAGCAGCGCATCCAGCGACTCCCCGTTTTGCACGCGCTGCCTGAATTCCGCCGTCTTGCCGCGCAATCCCTCGTCGGAAAGGGCGGACATCCCAGCCTCCAGGGCATTGATGCGAACAACGGTTTGGCGATATTGCTTGAGCAAGCGGTCGTTACGACTGCCGAATACGGACTTCAACAATTTGGAGATCATGCTGTCTTTTCTTGCTTCTGTTACCAACAAATAAAAAAGGGTGAGGCAGACACCTCACCCTTCGACCAAGCCTGTCGCATCAACTGGCTGCTTTTTCCAGGAAACGCACGGGGTTCTGGGCCATGCCCTTGTATCTGACTTCAAAGTGCAGGTGGGGACCGGTGGACCGCCCCGTACTCCCGGACAAGGCGATCTCTTTTCCGCGCCGCACCATCTGTCCGACCTTGACCAGCAACTTGGATGCATGCGCATAGCGCGTGATGACCTGGTTGCCGTGATCTATCTCGACCATATTACCATATTGAGGATGGGTGTCCGCATACACCACCATGCCGCCCGCAGAAGCATGGATCGAAGTACCCGAGGGAACCATGTAGTCGACACCTTCGTGCATGGCGTTGTTGCCGGTGAAGGGGTCGATACGCCAGCCGAAATTGGAGGAATACCAGCCGTCGTTTATAGGCGGCACAGACGGCAACAACTTCTTGCTCAGTTTGTCCTGCATCAGCAGGGTCTCCAGTGCCACCAGCTTGTCGCTGCGGTCACTCAGCAAAGTGTTCAGTTCCGCCATCTGCTGCTCCATGCCGCTCAGGGTCATCTCCTGCTGGATGGAAGCCGGTATATAGGGCCCCCCCTGCGCGGGCGTCTGTCCGAACGAGAACTCCTGCGGCTTCATGCCGGTCAATTTGGCGAGCTTGGCACCCAAACCATCCAGACGCAGCAATTGCGCCTGCATCTGCCCGAGGCGCATCGCCAGGGTGTCCATGCTCTTGCGCAGATAAGCCTGTTGTTTCTGCTGCTCGTCCTGTTGCGCACTGGCCAGCCAGGTCCGCAACTCGTTACCCATCAGGCCGGGCTGGAAACGCACGATGGCGTATTGTGCGGACAACACGGCCGCGACGAACAAGACCGAGGCCAGTATCGCCAACACCGCCAGGTGCATCCTCGTCAGCGTGATACTGCGAGCTTTTGCAAATCGATTGGAAACTAGAATAATATTCACGCAATCCCCTTAAGTCGTGACTTCTGTGAACACATCGTGCCGCATCGTCTGAACGCCATTCTGGCCTCCAATCAAGAACTGCGGCGACTTTCCGGCAAAGCCGGCCAACTCTCGGCCCTGCAACGGCATTACGAAGCTATCGCCCCACCCAGTCTCAAGCTTGGCAGCCAAATATTACAACTGCATCAACAGACTGTGGTCATCGCAGCGTACAGCGGCGCGGTAGCCGCCAAACTGCGTCAAATGACCACGGAACTCATTTCCCTTTTTCAAGCAAGGGGATGCGAGGTTACTGGAATTCAAATCAAGGTGCAAGTCAGGGTATCACCCCGCATTCAGGTAACCGCACCTCGCAAACTGGGCAAAGCTGCACGCAAGGCGCTGGGCGAGCTGCAGGACGACTTGGCCGATTCCCCGCTCAAGGCCGCTCTCGGGCGTTTGATCAGGCGCAGCTAGGCCCACACCCGCCAGGCCACCAAGCCATAGCGCTCCAGCAGGAACAGCGCGGCGAAGACCAGCAAGGTATAAAACATGAAACGCACCACTTGCCAGGCGAATCCGGCATAGCGCGGATCGCGCGTCAGCATATACATCACCGCAGAAGATACGATCAGCAGCAGGGAGATGAGCAGCGCGAGGCGGATGAGCATCGCCGCACCCCGCTCAGGCTGCCTGCAGCTGCAGGCGCAGGAAATCCGGCGCCTCTTCCGGTTTGTCGAAGGTAGTGAACTCCCATGCTGTCTCATCCTCGAGCAAGGCACGGCACAGGGCGTTGTTAAGGGCATGGCCGGACTTGTAGCCGGAGAAAGCGCCGATCAGCGGATGACCGAGCAGATACAGGTCACCGATGGCGTCCAGCACCTTGTGTTTAACGAACTCATCCTCGAAGCGCAGGCCGTCCGGGTTGATGACACGATATTCGTCCATCACGATGGCGTTATCGAGGCTGCCGCCCAGCGCCAATCCCTGCGAACGCATGTATTCGACCTCCTGCATGAAGCCGAAGGTACGTGCGCGGCTGACTTCTTTTATATAGGAGTGTTCGCCGAGGTCGACAGTGACGTTCTGCTTGGTGTTGGCGAATACAGGATGGGCGAAATTGATGGTGAAATTCAGCTTATATCCGTTATATGGCTCGAAACGCACCCATTTGTCACCATCCTTCACCTCAACGACCTTCTTGATGCGGATGAATTTCTTCGCCGCGGCTTGTTCGGCGATGCCGGCCGATTGCAGCAGAAAGATGAAGGTACCCGCACTGCCGTCCATTATCGGCAGTTCCGGGCTGGTCAGTTCGATGATAGCGTTGTCGATGCCCAACCCTGCCAGCGCCGACATCAGATGTTCCACCGTGGCCACGCGTGCGCCGTTGGCCTCCAGACAGGTGGAGAGGCGCGTGTCATTGACCGCATGGGCTTCGGCCCGGATATCCACCGGATGGGCAAGGTCGACGCGACGGAAGACGATGCCACTGTCGATGGCGGCCGGGCGCAAGGTCAGATAGACCTTCTCGCCAGTGTGCAGTCCGACGCCCGTCGCCTGCACTGTCGTCTTCAATGTGCGCTGCTTGACCATTTCGTATTACCTGACTATTCAGGTGCGAAGTTTAGCATAGGCTGACGGCAAGCCCGTCGCCACCTGCCACACCTCCGCCCTGCGATCAGTCTGCCTGCTTGCGCAGGAACGACGGGATATCCAGCGGATCGACGCCGGACTGCTTCATCGCCTCAACAGCTTCGCGATGACGTCCGGTGCGGATCACCGCCGGCATATCCAGTTCGTTGTAATTCACCATCGGCGCATCGTGCGTACCGGTACGCTTGGTCTCGTACACCAGCGACGGCTTCGGCTGCTTGCGCGCCAGCGGCGCTCCCAGCCCGGTCGCCACGATGGTCACGCGCATCTCGTCCCCCATCGCTTCGTCGAACACCGAACCGACGATCACAGTCGCCTCCGAAGCGGCGAACTGGAAGCAGTTCATCACTTCGTGCAGTTCTTCCAGGGTCAGGTTGCTGCTGGAGGTGATGTTGACCAGCACGCCGCGCGCGCCGGACAGATCGACGTCTTCCAGCAAGGGGCTGGCGATGGCCTGCTCGGCGGCGCGGCGCGCACGATCTTCCCCGGCCGCGGACGCTGCCCCCATCATGGCCATGCCGTTCTCGGACATCAGCGTGCACACGTCGGCGAAGTCGACGTTGACCATGCCCGGCACGTTGATGACTTCAGCGATGCCCGCGACCGCACCTTGCAGAACGCCGTTCGCCGCCTTGAACGCTTCCGGCAGCGTGGTCTTGCCGCCCAGCACTTCCATCAGCTTGGCGTTCGGCACGATGATGAGCGAATCGACATAGGAAGCCAGCTCCTCGATACCGCTTTGCGCCAGCGTCATGCGCTTGCCTTCGAACACGAACGGCTTGGTGACGACTGCGACGGTGAGGATGCCCATCTCCTTGGCCACCTGCGCCACGATGGGAGCCGCGCCGGTGCCGGTGCCGCCGCCCATGCCGGCGGTGATGAACACCATGTTGGCCCCGCTGATGATCTCGGCGATGCGCTCTCGATCCTCGATCGCCGCCGCCTGCCCGATCTCCGGCTTGGCACCCGCTCCCAGTCCCTTGGTCAGGCTCGCGCCGATCTGCAGCTGCACGCGTGCCTTGCTGCGACGCAAGGCCTGGGCATCGGTGTTGATGGTGATGAATTCGACGCCCTGCACACCCTGATCGATCATGTGATCGACGGCGTTGCCGCCGCAACCACCCACCCCCACCACCTTGATCACCGCACCCTGCGGTTGTGCATCCATCAGTTCAAACATAGTTTTTCTCCTTTTCTAAAATACCAAGCGACCCTGAACCCGAACTAAAAATTGCGTTGGAACCACGTCTTCATGCTCTCCAGCACATCACTGAACGACCCCGAATTGACCCGCGACACCTCTTCGCGCTGGTGCTGATCCAGCCCGTACAACAACAGCCCCACCCCGGTGGCGAAGCGCGGCGTCTTCACCACGTCCGACAGCCCCCCGATGTTGCGCGGCACACCCATGCGCACCGGCATATGGAATATCTCCTCGCCCAACTCGACCATGCCCTGCATGGCGCTGCTGCCGCCGGTGAGCACAATGCCGGAGGACAGCAGATCCTCGAAGCCGCTGCGGCGGATCTCCTGTTGCACTAGCGAGTACAGCTCTTCCACGCGCGGCTCGATCACCTCGGCCAGCGTGTGGCGCGACAGCATGCGCGAACCGCGCTCGCCCACGCCGGGCACCTCGATCGGCGCATCGTTGGCCAGCTGCCGCAAAGCGCAGCCGTACTTGATCTTGATGTCCTCGGCATCCTTCGTCGGCGTGCGCAAGGCCATGGCGATGTCGTTGGTGATCTGGTCGCCCGCGATCGGGATCACCGCGGTGTGGCGGATCGCCCCGTTGGTGAAGATCGCCACGTCGGTGGTACCGCCGCCGATGTCCACCAGGCACACACCCAACTCCTTCTCGTCGTCGGCCAATACCGCCTTGCTCGACGCCAGCGGCTGCAGGATCATCTCGTTCACTTCCAGCCCGCAACGGTGGATACACTTCAAAATATTCTGCACCGCCGACACCGCACCGGTGACGATGTGGATCTCCACTTCCAGGCGCATGCCGCTCATGCCCAGCGGCTTCTTGATGCCTTCCTGACCGTCGATGCTGAACTCCTGTTCGAGGATATGCAGGATCTGCTGGTCGCCCGGCAGGCTGATCGAACTGGCCGTTTCCACCGCGCGCATGATGTCGGTGTGCGCCACTTCCTTGTCCTTGATCTTGATCATGCCGTTGGCATTGGAGCTCTTGATGTGGCCTCCTGCGATCCCCGTGTACACATCGCGTATCTTGCAGTCGGCCATCAGCTCGGCCTCCTCCAGCGCGCGCTGGATCGCCGCCACGGTGGCGTCGATGTTCACCACCATGCCCTTCTTCATGCCGGAAGACTGGTGCATGCCCGCACCGATCACCTCCAGCGTGCCCTCCGGCCTGATCTCGGCGACGATGCACGCGATCTTGGACGTGCCGATGTCCAGCCCCACGATCAGATTCTTGCTTTCCCTGTTCTTGCTCATCGCTGTCCCCTTGCTACTTCCTCAAACATCGCTACCCGGCAGATAAGCCGCGAACCCGTTGCGATAACGCAGATCCACGTGATTCACCGGACGCGCCGTCGCAGCCAGGCTGTACGGATAAACAGCCACGAAGCGCGCCAGGCGCTGCTGCATATCTTCGCGTCCCAATTCGAGCACCATGCCGCCATCCAGCTTCACCTGCCAGGCGAAGCGCGGCGACAGGCTGAGCTGCACGATCTGCTGCTGCAGCGGCTGCAATATCGCGTTCAATTCACCGTACATCTGCGTCACCAGCTGCGAGGTTTCGGGCTGGCCGATGAAGGCAGGCAACACCTGCTCCACCTTGCCGACGAACACCTCGCCATATGTGTTCACCAATTCCGTCCCGTTCCAGCGCGCCAGTACCACCTGCTCTTCCACTTCCACTTCCAGCGTCCACGGGAACTTGCGCCGCACACTCACCTTGCGCACCCAGGGCAGCTGCTCGAACGCCTGCCGCGTCTGCTCCAGATTCACAGTGAAGAAGTTCCCGCTCACCTTCTCGCGCACCACTTTCTCCAACGCTTCTACCGAGACGCGCTGCGGCGGGGCGGTCAGCTCCACCGCGCGCAAGGGGAACACCGGCAGCTGCAACACGTAACGCGCTGCGCCGTACAGCACCAGCACCAGGCTGAGGCCGAACAAGCCGTTGGCGATACTGCGCAGCAGCGGCGCGTTATCCCACACTACCCTCTCCCCAACCCTCTCCCGGAAGCGGGCGAGGGAGCAATCGTGATAAATCTATTTTCCAATTCCGGCCCCCTCCAGTATCTGCACCACCAGCTGCTCGAAACTGATGCCCGCCTGGCGTGCCGCCATCGGCACCAGGCTGTGGTCGGTCATGCCGGGCGAGGTGTTGATCTCCAGCAGGTAGGGTTTGCCGTCCTCGCCGCGCAGGAAGTCCACCCGCCCCCAGCCCTGGCAACCCACCAGCTGGAACGCGAGCTGCGCAAGGTGCTGCATCTCCGCTTCCTGCTCGGCGCCCAATCCGCACGGGCACAGGTAACGCGTGTCGTCGCGCAGGTATTTCGCCTCGTAATCGTAGAACTCGTTGGCCGGCTCGATCTTGATCACCGGCAGGGCGCTGCCGTTGAGGATCGCCACCGTGTACTCGCCGCCGCTCATGTAACTCTCGGCGATCACCACCTTGTCATGTTTCGCCGCCTCGGCGTACGCCGCCGGCAGCTCCTCCACCGTCTTCACCTTCACCACGCCGACGCTGCTGCCTTCGCTGGCGGGCTTCACGAACAGCGGCAGATCGAGATGGTCGGCCACCGCGTTCCAGTCCGTCGGTCCGGTCAGCGCCTCGTACTCGGGGATGGGCAAGCCGGCCGCCTGCCACACCAGCTTGGTGCGCCACTTGTCCATGGCGATGGCCGAAGCCATCACGCCGCTGCCGGTGTAGGGAATACCCAGCAATTCCAGCGCACCCTGCACCGTGCCGTCTTCGCCGAAGCGGCCATGCAGCGCGATGAACACGCGCTCGAACTCCTCTTTCTTCAGATCGGACAGATCCCGTTCCGCTGGGTCGAAGGCATGCGCATCCACGCCGCTCCTCTGCAGCGCAGCCAGTACCGCACTGCCGCTCTTCAACGACACCTCGCGCTCCGCCGAGCGTCCGCCGAACAACACCGCCACTTTGCCAAATTTCATCAAGCTCTTTCTCCTGCGATACGAACCTCGGGATGCAGTTCGACACCTGTCTGCTGCAATACCACTGCCTGCACTTCCCTGATCAGATCCTCGATATCCGTCGCCGTCGCACCGCCAACATTGACGATGAAGTTGGCGTGTTTCTGCGAAACTTCGGCGCCGCCGATCCTGCGACCCTTTAATCCACAACCTTCAATAATCTTTGCCGCATGCCCGCCCTCCGGGTTGCGAAACACCGAGCCCGCGTTCGGCTGTTGCAGGGGCTGGCTGGCGCTGCGTTTCTCCATCAGCGCCTTGATGTCCTGACGCGCCTTTTCCACATCGCCCGCTTCCAGCTTCAGCCACGCACCGACGAAGAACTCGTCGCTCGCCTTGCGCAACGCCACATGGCGGTAGCCGATGTCGTATTCCTGCGGCGTGCGTTCCCGCAGTTCGCCGCTGCGCGTCAGCACCTGCACGCGCTGCACCACCTTCCAGGTCTCGCCGCCATAGCAGCCCGCATTCATCGCCAGCATGCCGCCCAGCGTGCCGGGGATGCCGACGAAGAACTCCGCACCGCACAGACCGTTGCTTGCAGCAAAGCGTGCCAGCTTGGCGCCCGGCACGCCGGCCTGCGCGTAGATCAGATCGCCATCCATGCGCAGTTCTGTCAGTGCGCCCACCATCTGCAGCACCGTGCCGCGATAGCCCCCGTCGCGCACCAGCAGGTTGCTGCCCAGACCCACGGCCAGCAGCGGCTCGGTCAGCGGCGTCTGCCGCAGGAAGTCCTGCAGGTCCGCAAGGTCGGCCGGACGATACAGCCGCTGCGCGACACCGCCCGCACGCCAGCTCACGTGACGCGACATGGGCTCGTCATGGAACATTTCTCCACGCAGACTCAGTTCTGAGTGCTGAGTACCGAGTTCCGAGGTGGATATTTTCGGATTTGCGCACATACTCAGCACTCAGCACCCAGCACTAGTTTTCCCGGCACGCCGCCGATGGAGCCTGCGCCCATGGTCAGCACCACATCGCCGTCCTTCGCCATCTGCATGATGGTCTGGGGCATGTCGGCGATGTTCTCCACGAACACCGCTTCGCTCTGTCCCGCCACACGCAGCGCATGCATCAATGCGCGGCCGTCAGCCGCCACGAGGGGCGCTTCGCCGGCGGCATACACCTCCGCCAGGGCCAGCGCATCCACGCCGCTCAGCACTTTCACGAAATCCTCGAACAGGTCGCGTGTGCGCGTGTAGCGATGCGGCTGGAAGGCCAGCAGCAGGCGTTTGTCGGGAAAGGCACCGCGCACGGCGGCGAGCGTGGCTTTCATCTCGACCGGGTGATGGCCGTAATCGTCGATCAGCGTGAACGAACCGCCGGATGCCAGCGGGACCTCGCCGTAGCGCTGCATGCGGCGCCCTACTCCCTCGAACTCCGCCAGTGCCGCGACGATGGCGGCCGGCGCCACGCCGACTTCCAGGCCGACAGCGATGGCGGCCAGGGCGTTGAGCACGTTGTGCTCGCCCGCGAGGTTCAGCGAGACCTCCAGATCGAGCGGCTTGCCGTCGAACAGACATTTCTCGTCATGGCGGCATTGTGCTGTGAAGCGCATCCGGCCTCCCTCGTGGCGCACGTTCACGGCGCGGATCTGCGCCTCTGCGCTGAAGCCATAGGTGGTGGTCGGCTTGCTGATGCGCGGCAGAATGTCGCGCACGTTCTCGTCATCCACACACAGCATGGCGCGGCCGTAGAACGGCAGGCGCTCGATGAAATCGACGAAGGCCTGCTTCAGCTTGTTGAAGTCGTGGCCGTAGGTCTCCATGTGGTCCGCATCGATGTTGGTGACCACCGCCAGGATCGGCGTGAGATACAGGAAGGATGCATCCGACTCGTCTGCCTCGGCCACGATGTACTCGCCGGTACCCAGCCGCGCATTGGCCCCGCTGCTGTTGAGGCGTCCGCCGATGACGAAGGTGGGGTCGTAGCCACCCTTGGCCAGCACGCTGGTCACCAGCGAAGTGGTGGTGGTCTTGCCGTGCGTCCCGGCGATGGCGATGCCCTGGCGCAGGCGCATCAGTTCGGCCAGCATCACCGCGCGCGGCACGATGGGGATGTGGCGTTCGCGCGCCGCGACCACCTCGGGGTTGTCCGCCTTCACCGCGGTGGAAGTCACCACCGCATCGGCATCGCGCAGGTTCTTCGCGTCGTGGCCGTGATGGATCTCGGCGCCGAGCTGTTGCAGGCGCAGCGTGACCGCACTCTCCGCCAGATCGGAACCGCTCACCTTGAAGCCGAGATTGAGCAGCACCTCGGCGATTCCGTTCATGCCGGAGCCGCCGATGCCGACGAAGTGGATGTTCTTGATCTTGTGTTTCATGTTTGTCCTTATCCAGCCAGTGCCACGCACACTTGCGCCACTTGTTGTGTCGCATCCGGTTTTGCCAATCCGCGGGCGGCTTGTGCCATCGCCAGCAGTTTTTCACGATTCAGTTCGCGCAACAGTTGTGCCAGTTTCTCCGCACTCAATTCCTTCTGCGGCAGCAGCAGCGCCGCACCATGTTCGCTGAGAAAGCGCGCGTTATGCGTCTGGTGGTCGTCCACCGCGAACGGGAACGGCACCAGCACACTCGCGGCACCTGCTGCCGCCAGCTCGGCGATGGTCAATGCACCCGCGCGGCAGATCACCACATCGGCCTGTGCATACTGGTTCGCCATGTCGTCGAGGAAGGCGCGGATATCGGCGCTGACGTTCGACTGTGCATACTGTTTTTGCACGGCTTCAAAATTCTTCTTGCCGGTCTGGTGCAGCACATGCGGGCGCTCCTGCTCACCCAGCATCGCCAAAGCTTTGGGCAACGCTTCGTTCAGTGCCTGCGCACCGAGACTGCCGCCCACCACCAGCACGTTCAACTTACCGCTGCGACCGGCGAAGCGCGCCTGCGGTTCGGGCAGCGCGGCGATGTCGGCGCGCACCGGGTTGCCGCACCACTGTGTGCCTTTCAGCACATCGGGGAAGCCGCTCAGCACACGCGTGGCGAGTTTCGCCAGCACCTTGTTGCTCAGTCCGGCGATGGAATTCTGTTCATGGATCACCAGCGGACGGCGCAGGAAGGCCGCCGTCAGTCCGCCCGGCATGGTGATGTAACCGCCCATGCCCAGCACCACGTCGGGGCGATGGCGGAAGATGGCATCCGCGCTCTGCCACAACGCGCGCAGCAGCGTGAACGGCAGGGTCAGCAGGCGCAGCAGCCCCTTGCCGCGTACGCCGGAGAAATTCACCCACGCCACCGGGTAGCCGTGTCTGGGCACCAGCTCAGCTTCCATGCTGTTCGGCGCACCCAGCCATACGATGTTCCAGCCCTGCGCGCGCAGCGCATCGGCAACAGCCAGCCCCGGGTAGATGTGTCCGCCGGTGCCGCCCGCCATGATCATGATCGTGCGCGCGCTCATATCGGCAGCCCCCGCGCTACACGCCTGTTCTCGTAGTCGATCCTGAGCAGCACCGCGATGGCGACCAGGTTCACCACCACGCCGCTGCCGCCGAAACTCAGGAACGGCAGGGTCAGTCCTTTGGTCGGCAGCACACCCATGTTCACGCCGATGTTGATCATCGCCTGCACGCCCAGCCACACCGCGATACCCTGCGCCACCAGTGCGGCGAACAGGCGATCAGCCATCGCTGCCTGACGACCGATGGCGAAAGCGCGCACGATGAGCCAGCCGAACAGCAGGATGACGGCACACACACCGATCAGCCCCAGTTCCTCCGCGATCACCGCAAGCAAAAAGTCCGTATGCGCTTCCGGCAGGTAGAACAGTTTCTCCACGCTGCCACCGAGGCCGACGCCCAGCCATTCGCCGCGGCCGAAGGCGATCAGTGCGTGGCTGAGCTGGTAGCCCTTGCCATAGGGATCGGACCACGGATCCATGAAGCCGATGACGCGCTGCATGCGGTACTCGGAGGAGAAGATCAGTGCCGCGAACGCCAGCGGCAGCAACACCACCAGCCCGCCGAAGATCTTGAGATTGAAACCGCCCAGCCACAGCGTGCCCATCGCTATCGCACAGATCACGACGAATGCTCCCATGTCCGGTTCCAGCAGCAACAGCGCGCCGACCAATGCCATCACGCCGAACATCGGCAGGAAGGGTTCGAGCAGGTGATCCTTCACCGCACCTTTGCGCACTGCGTAGTCGGCGGCGTACAGCACGGCGAACAGTTTCATCAGTTCGGACGGCTGCATGTTGAACACGATCAGCGAGATCCAGCGGCGGCTGCCGTTCACCGCCTTGCCGATACCGGGAACAAGCACCAACACCAGCAGCACCACACCGAAAAGGAACAGCCAGGGCGCGTACTTCTGCCAGATCTGCGTCGGCACCTGGAAGGCGATGATGCCCGCCGCAATGCCGATGGCGATGAACAAACCATGGCGCATCAGGTAGTAGCTCGCCTGATGCCCCGTGTACTTGCCCGCTTCGGCGGTGGCGATGGAAGCGGAATAGACCATCACCAGCCCGATGGCGAGCAGTGCCGTGATGATCCATACCAGTACGCTGTCGTACTCGTCCACGGTGCGGCGCGGTGCGTTCAGTGTCGCGCTCAGCATGTCGCCTCCACCTTCTTCACCGCCGCGATGAACACTTCCGCCCGGTGCAGGTAATTCCTGAACATGTCGAAACTGGCGCAGGCGGGCGACATCAGCACCGCGTCGCCGCGCTGCGCAGTCGCGGCGGAGATGCGCACCGCATCATCCATGTCGTGCGCCCTCAATATCGGTTTGCCGCAGCCGGCGAGGGCCAGTTCGATCAGCGGCGCATCGCGCCCGATCAGCACCGCTGCGCGCGCATGCCGCGCCACGGCGCCCTTCAGCGGCGAGAAATCCTGTCCCTTGCCGTCGCCGCCGAGGATCACGACTGCAGGCTTGCCCAATCCTTTCAGTGCAGCCTCGGTCGCTCCGACGTTGGTACCCTTGGAATCGTCGTACCAGGTGACGCCAGCGATCTCGGCGACCTTCTCCACGCGGTGCGGCAGCCCCTTGAAGTTGCGCAGCGCCTGCACCAGCGGCGCAAGCGGGATGTTCAACGAACGGCACAACGCCAGCGCGGCCAGCGCGTTCGCCACATTGTGCAGGCCGCTCACCTGCAACTCGTCGGCACGCATGATCTTCTGCGCGCCCTGCATCAGCCAGGTTGTCGCACCATCGCGCGTGATGCCCCAATCGACGTCGTTCTTCGGTGGGTTGAGGCCGAAGCTCACCTGCCTGCGCCCCTTGAGCTGCATCGCCATGCTGCGCTCGTCGTCGCGATTCAGCACCTGCACTCCGTCGCCCTGGAAGATGCGCGCCTTGGCGGCGGCATAGGCATCCATGCTCCCCGCGTAGCGGTCGAGGTGGTCCTCGGTCACGTTGAGCACCGCAGCCGCATCGGCGGCCAGCGTGCAAGTTGTTTCGAGCTGGAAGCTGGACAGCTCCAGCACCCACACTTGCGGCTGCCGGTCGCGCGCGCGCAACGCATCCAGCACCGCGGGCGATATGTTGCCGGCCACTTGCGCATCCAGCCCGGAGGCCTTGCACATCGCGCCGACCATGCTGGTGACGGTGGTCTTGCCGTTGGCGCCGGTGATGGCGATGACTCTGGTGTTGCGGCGGTAGTCGTTGCTCGCCAACTGCTGCGCCAGCAGTTCGATATCACCTTCGACCGGGATGCCGCGTGCGATGGCGTGCTGCACCAGCGGTTCGGCCACCGGCACCCCCGGACTGATGGCGATGCGGTCTACGCCTTGCAGCAGTTCGTCATCGAACGGACCGCAATGCACTTCGGCCTGCGGCAGTTCGCTCCGCAGCGTGGCGATGCCCGGTGGGTCCATGCGGCTGTCGGCGACAGTCAACCGCGCGCCTTGCGCATGCAGGTAGCGGGCGAGCGACAGCCCGGTCTCACCGAGACCGAGTACCAGCACCGATTGTCCGCGCAGTCGTTTCATTCTTTATCTGAGTTTCAGTGTTGCCAATCCAATGAGCACCAACAACATAGTGATGATCCAGAACCTCACCACCACTTGGGTCTCTTTCCAGCCCTTCTGCTCGAAGTGGTGGTGCAGCGGTGCCATCAGCAGGATGCGCTGACCGGTGCCGTACTTGCGCTTGGTGTACTTGAACCACGACACCTGCAGCATCACCGACACCGCCTCCACCACGAACACGCCGCCCATGATGAACAGCACCAGTTCCTGGCGGATGATCACCGCCACCGCGCCCAGTGCCGCGCCCAAAGCCAGCGCGCCGACATCGCCCATGAATACTTCCGCGGGATAGGCGTTGAACCAGAGGAAAGCCAGACCGGAGCCGGCGATGGCGGCGCAGAAGATCGCCAGTTCGCCAGCACCCGGGATATACGGCTCGCCCAGGTATTTGGAAAACTCGGCATGGCCGGCGACATAGGCGAAGATCGCCAGCGCCGCCGCCACCATCACCGTCGGCATGATGGCGAGGCCGTCGAGACCGTCGGTCAGGTTCACCGCGTTGCTGCTGCCGACGATGACCAGATACACCAGCACGACGAAACCGACCGCCCCCAGCGGGAACACCACGTTCTTGAAGAACGGCACAATGAGCTCGGTCTGCGCCGGCAACGTGGCGTGCTGCACCAGATAGATGCCGACCGCCAGCGCGATCAGCGATTGCCAGAACATCTTGGCGCGTGCGGACAATCCGTCCGGATTGCGATGCACCACCTTGCGGTAATCGTCCACCCAGCCGATGGCACCCACGCCCAGCGTGGTCAGCAGCACCACCCAGATGTAGGGGTTGTGCAGATCGCCCCACAACAGCGTGGTGATGGCGACCGAAGCCAGAATCAGCGCGCCGCCCATGGTCGGCGTGCCCGCCTTGACCAGGTGAGTCTGCGGACCGTCGCTGCGCACCGACTGGCCGATCTTCATCGCGGTCAGTTTGCGTATCATCCACGGTCCCAGCATGAAGGAGATGACCAATGCGGTCATCGCCGCCATCACCGCGCGCAGCGTGATGTAGTTGAAAACGCTGAATGTGCGCACGTCCTGCGCCAGCCATTGGCTCAATGCGAGCAGCATGTTTCCTCCTTGTATAGCGCGCAGAATTGCACGACCCTCTCCATCTTCATGAAGCGCGAACCTTTCACCAGCACGGTGGTTTGCGCGTCCATCTCTTTATCCAGCACCGCGCAGAGTTCTTCGATGCTGTCGAAATGTTTTGCAGCGGCACCGAACTCCTGCACTGCGCCTTTGCTCAGCGCGCCCAGCGCGAACACCTGTTCGATCCCCAGTTCGCGCGCTGCGATGCCGATCTCGCGATGGAATTGCGCCGCGTCATCGCCCAGTTCGCCCATGTCGCCGAGCACGAAGATCCGTTTCCCCTTCGTTTGCGCCAGCACTTCCAGTGCCGCGTGCATGGAGGCGGGGTTGGCGTTGTAGGTGTCGTCGATCAGCAGCGCGCCGTGCAGCGCCTTTTTTCGCTGCAGGCGTCCGGCCACTCCGCCGAACGCTTCCAGTCCGTTGATGATGGCCTCGGGCGACACCTGCAGTGTCAGCGCTGCCGTAGCGGCTGCCAGAGCGTTGCGGGCGTTATGCTCGCCCGGTACCTGCAGCGTCACCTTCAGTCCGCAGAAGGGGGAATGGATCAGCAACGTACCGCCATAGCCCTGCGCCACCCACTCGCCCTTTACCGCGGCCTCGCGCTCCAGCGCAAAATCGAGCACGCGATGCTGGCCAGCCAGCTCCCGCCACAGTGCCGCATGCGCATCGTCGGCATTGATGACCGCGGTGCCGTCGCTTTTCAATCCGGCGAAGATCTCGCCCTTGGCACGTGCCACACCTTCCACCGAACCGAGCCCCTGCAGATGAGCCCCGGTCGCGTTGTTGACCAGCGCCACATCTGGCCTTGCGAGACGGGTGAGATAGTCGATCTCGCCGGGATGGTTCATGCCCATCTCGATCACCGCATAGCGATGGGTCGCATTCATGCGCAGCAGGGTGAGCGGCATGCCGATGTCGTTGTTGAAGTTGCCCTTTGTTGCCAATACAAATCCGTCGGCATCTTCGGAGTGTTCCCTCTCCCCAACCCCCTCCCGGGGGGAGGGGGAGCCATCGCGAAGATCGTCTTTGATTTTCTGGCGCAATATCGCCGCCAGCATCTCCTTCACCGTGGTCTTGCCATTGCTTCCGGTGATGGCAACCAGCGGGATGTCGAAGCGGGTGCGCCAGTAAGCCGCCAGATTGCCCAGTGCCACACGGGTATCCGCTACGCGCAGCAGTGGACATCCTGCGGCCTCGACCTTGCTGTCGGCATTCACCACAGCGGCGACCGCGCCGGCCTGCACCGCCTGAGCAACGAATTTCGCGCCGTCGAAGTTCTCGCCCCTGAGCGCGACGAACAGGTCGCCCGCGGCGATCGTGCGCGTATCGGTGGAAACGGCAGAGAAGCGCACATCCGCGCCGTCGTGCCGTGCATCCAGAGCCTGTGCGGCTTGCGAGAGCAGCATCATGACCAGCGCTCCTCGGATTTCCACACGCTCAGCGCGCGGTGCGCGATCTCGGCATCGGAGAACGGATGCCGCACTCCCTTGATCTCCTGATAATCCTCGTGCCCCTTGCCGGCCAGCAATATGGTGTCGTTCGCTCGTGCCTTGGCGATCGCCTGCACGATGGCCCTGGCGCGGTCCTCGATTACCTGATACTCGCCTTGCGTGCCCAGGATGATCGCATCGATGATGGCCTTCGGTTCTTCGCTGCGCGGATTGTCGCTGGTGATGATGCGCACATCGGCGAACCTGGAGGCGACCGTGCCCATCATGGGTCGCTTGCCTCGGTCGCGGTCGCCGCCGCAGCCGAACACACAGATGACCTTGCCGCCGGACGGCTCGGTCACCTCGCGCAGTGTCATCAGTACCTTTTCCAGCGCATCCGGGGTGTGCGCGTAATCGACCACCACCGACGGCACATCCTTGCCGCCCAGCGTCTGCATGCGTCCCGCCACCGCTTTCTGCAGCCCCAGTTCGAGTACTGCATCGTCGATGTCCACCTCGCTGACCAGCAGCACCGCCAGTGCGCCAAGCAGGTTGGACGCGTTGAAGCGGCCGATGAGTTTGCTCTGCAGCGCGGCCGCTCCCCAGCTGGTGTGCAATTGCAGCATCAAGCCCTGCGCATCCATCTGCGCCAGCGCGCCATGCACCATGCGGATTCCGAGCTGTTCAGCCAGTTTCAGCGACTCCTCGTTCATTCCGTAGCCGACAACCTCGACCGCCGAGTCCTGCAACTGCACGGCCAGCTCGGCACCAAAGGCATCGTCGAGGTTCAGCACCGCGTGCTTGAGGTTCTCCCAGTCGAACAGGCGGCGCTTGGCGGCAGCGTAGCTCTGCATGTCACCGTGATAATCGAGATGGTCGCGCGTGAGATTGGTGAGCAGTGCAACATCGTAGTACACCGCATTGACACGTCCCTGCGTCAGTGCGTGCGAAGACACTTCCATCACCGCCGCCTGGGCTCCCTGCTGCACATATTCAGCCAGCAGCCCGTGCACCAGCAAAGCGTCCGGCGTGGTGTTTGCTGTTGCCTGCAGCGCATTCGGGAAGCCGTTGCCCAGCGTGCCGAGCAAGGCACTCTTGCGGCCCAGCGCGCAGAATGTCTTTGCCAGCCAGTGGCTGATTGAAGTCTTACCGTTGGTGCCGGTCACTCCGACCATCCACAGCTTCTGCGACGGCTGACCGTAGACATGGTTGGCGATGATTCCGGCCTTGTGTCGCAGGTCGTGCACGGCCAGATGCGGCACCACCCATTCGCTGTTCCACTTGAAATCGTGCAGTTCCCAGATCACCGCATTCGCGCCGCGTGCTATCGCCTGAGCAATGAACTGGCGTCCATCTGCCTGTGCACCCGGGTAGGCAACGAAGGTATCGCCCGGATTGACCGCTCGACTGTCGGATACCAGTCGCGTGATGCTCACGCCCAACTCACCCAGCTCTTCGAGGCGGAAGCCTGTCCCGAGCGCAGTCGAAGGAGTACTCATACTTCCTCCCCGATCACTTCGCCCGGCGCGAGGATCACATTGTCCAGCGGCGCATCGTTAGGTACGTTGAGGATGCGTAATGACGAACCCATCACATTGCTGAACACCGGCGCCGCCACCAGACCGCCGTAATATTCTCGCCCGCCCGGTTCGTTGATCATCACTGCCACGATCAGGCGTGGATCCGATGCGGGCGCCATGCCGACGAAGGAGGCGACATAGCGATCGACATATTTGCCGTTCTCCAGCTTGTGCGCAGTGCCGGTCTTGCCCGCCACGCGGTAGCCGGTGATCTGCGCCAGCGGCGCGGTGCCGCCCGGGCGCACCACTGTTTCCATCATGTCGCGCACGGCCTGTGCGGTGGCGTCCGAAAAGACCTTGACCCCGACTGACGGCGTTTCTTGCCTGAGCATGGTGACGGGCAGCAATTCGCCATTGTTGGCAAAAACGGTATAGGCGCGAGCCAGTTGCAGCAGGTTCACCGAGATGCCATTGCCATAGGACATGGTCGCCTGCTCGATGGGGCGCCAGGTCCTGTAGTCGCGCAATTTGCCCGCCGCCTCGCCCGGGAATTCGCTCCCGGTCAGCGAGCCGAAGCCGCTCTCGTTGAGGCTGCGCCAGAAGGTCTCCGGCGACAGACCGAGTGCGATCCTGGCCGTACCGACATTGCTCGATCGCTGGATCACCTGTCCGACGGTGAGCGAACGCTCGGGATGGGTGTCATGGATGGTGCGGCCGTTGATGGTGAGCTCGCCGCCCGCGGTATTGATGACCGTTCCCGGGTTGACCTTGCCCGCTTCCAGCGCCGCCGCCACGGTGAAAGGTTTCATGGTCGAACCCGGCTCGAACAGGTCGGTCACCGTGCGGTTGCGTAGCACTCCTACCGAAGGCTTGGCGCGGTTGTTGGGGTTGAATGACGGCCAGTTCGCCAATGCCAGCACCTCGCCGGTCTTGGCATCCAGCACGACGATGGAACCGGTCTTGGCGCGATGGCGTTCCACCGCCAGCCTGATCTCGCGGAACGCGAGCGACTGGATCTTGCTGTCGATGCTGAGCGCCACGTCACCGCCCGCCTTGGGAGCACGCAGACTGGCGACGTCTTCCACGATGAACCCGCGCCTGTCCTTGATCACCTGCTGGCTGCCGGCCTTGCCGCCGAGCTGCGCCTGCAGGGCCAGCTCTATGCCTTCCTGTCCGTTGTCGTCGACATCGGTGAAACCGATCAGGTGCGAGGTGACCTCGCCGCCCGGATAGTAGCGGCGGTATTCGCGCTGCAGCGATACGCCGGGGATACCCAATTTGACCACCCTGGCCGCCTGTTCCGGCGGCAACTGGCGCTTGAGGTAGACGAACTCGCGCGACTTGTCGCCAAGTTTGCTCTTCACTTCTTCCGGTGTAAGCCCGACTACGCTCGCAAGCTGGATGATCTGCCGGGTCGTGACTTCCACATCCGGCGGGCTCGCCCACACTGATTCCACCGGCGTGCTCACTGCCAGTGGTTCGCCGTTGCGGTCGGTGATCTTGCCGCGATGCGCGTGGATATCGACGATTCGGCCGTAGCGTGCATCGCCTTTCTGCTGCAGGAAGTCGTTGTGGATCCCCTGCAGATAGACTGCGCGTACCAGCAACGTCGCCAGGCCCGTCAGCAGCAGCACGAACAGCAGGCGCGAACGCCAGGCCGGCAATGCGATCTGTCCGGTGGTCTGGATGGGGGCGGTGGCGTAATTCATGGCTGTGTCACCATCCCGCTATCGAGGCGGATGTAGCGCATCTTTCTGGATTGCGGCATCTGCATCTGCAGCTGGAGGCCGGCGAGCTTCTCCACCCGCGCGGGCATCGCCAGCGTGCCTTGTTCCAGTTGCAACTGCCCCCACTCCACATCCATCTGCTGCGCCCTGTCTTTTTCTTTCTGCAATTCCACATACAACTTGCGCGCCTCGTGTTGGGAGGTGACTACCCCCAACGCGCAAGCGATGACCAGGATGAGTAGCAGGACATTGAGCCTAGCCACCTGCAGCCCCCACCAGAACCCTCCCCCGGAGGGAGAGGGGCCAACCGTTACGCTTCGCGTGTCTCATCACAGCCGCTCCGCCACTCGCAACACCGCGCTGCGCGCGCGCGGATTCGCAGACACTTCCTCATCCGCTGCATAGACCGGCTTGCCCACCAGGCGCATCTTGCCCTGCGGCACATCCGCAGCGCGGATCGGCACGTTCTTCGGCAGCTTGTCCCCCTGCGCCATGTCACGCATGAAATGCTTGACCATGCGATCTTCCAGCGAATGGAAACTGATCACCGCCATGCGTCCACCCTCCTTCAGGTGATCCACGCATTGCGGCAATACGCCCTCGAGTTCTTCGAGTTCGCGGTTGATATGAATCCGTATAGCCTGAAAGGTGCGAGTCGCCGGATTTTTGCCGGGTTCGCGCGTGCGTACACTCTGCGCGACGATGTCGCTGAGCTGCTTCGTGGTGAGGATCTCCCGTTCCTGGCGCGCAGCAACAATCGCCCTTGCAATCTGCCTAGCAAACCGTTCTTCGCCGTAATCACGTATCACCTCCGTCAGTTCGCCCTCGTCCGCCGTCGCCAGCCATTCCGCCGCCGTCTGCCCCCTGCTCGTGTCCATGCGCATGTCCAGCGGCGCATCGAAACGGAAACTGAAACCGCGCTGCTCGTCGTCCAGTTGCGGTGACGACACCCCCAGATCCAGTAACACCCCGTCAACCTTGTCGATACCGAGTTCGCGCAGCACTTCGGCCAGTTGCTCGAAACCCCGGTGCACCAGCGTGAACCGTGCATCACCTATCTTCTTGCCCGCCGCGATCGCCGTCGGGTCCTTGTCCAGCGCGACCAACCTGCCGCGCTCGCCCAGCTTTTGCAGGATCAGGCGACTGTGCCCGCCGCGACCGAACGTGCCATCCACATAGATGCCGTCCGGCTTCACCTGCAATGCTTCGACCGCTTCGTTCAACAGGACGGTTGCGTGAACCAGTCCTTCGCTCACAACGTGAAGCCTTCCAGCTCCGGCGGCAGATTGTCTGCGGCGAAGCCCGTCATCTTCTCGTTCTGCGTCTGCCAGCGCGCCTCGTCCCATAGTTCGAACTTGTTGCCCTGCCCCACCAGCATCACGCGCTTGTCCAGCACCGCGTAAGTACGCAGCGTGGGTGACACCAGCACGCGGCCTGCGGCATCCATCTGCGCATCTTCGGCATGACCTACGAGGAAACGTTGCAATGCGCGAATGCGCGGATCGAACGCGGAGAGTTTCATCAGCTTGTCGCGAATGGGTTGCCACTCGGGCTGCGGATAGACCAGCAGGCAACCGTCGGCATCGGCGGTCAGCACCAGCTGGCCAGCGCAATGCGCAAGCAGCATGTCGCGATACCGCGCCGGTATCGCGAGTCTGCCCTTGCTATCCAGATTGAGTTGAGTCGCTCCCTGAAACATCCCCGTTTCCCACCTTTACCCACTTTTTACCACTTACAGCCACTATATTGAAAATTAACAAGCCGGTCAAGCATGAAAACGGGATTTTTCTTTACGGGACAATGAGTTAGCGCATGTCGTTAATGCCAAATAAATATGCTTAAAAAGCAATGGATTGGAAAGGTAAGCTAAAGTTGTTTGTAATGGAAAGGCATGGCGGCCTGAAATTACCTGCCGCCCGGGACGCGGGACTGGAATTTAATTGACGCTGAGATTGCGAAATAAGGTGAAGCCAGCCGATAAGCCGGGTTCTGTCGTGGACAGTCATTCCTCTAGGCGTTTCGTTACCTGACGCTCAAGCGACCTACCCGCTGGCGACGCGAGCCACGTCATTGCCAGCCTATTTGGTCTTGCTCCGGATGGGGTTTACCCTGCCGCTGATGTTGCCACCAGCGCGGTGAGCTCTTACCTCGCCATTTCAACCTTACCGTTTCCTTGCGGAACTTGGGCGGTGTATTTTCTGTGGCACTTTCCATCGCCTCACGGCGTCCGGCCGTTAACCGGCATCCTGCTCTATGGAGCCCGGACTTTCCTCTACGCAGCACGAGGTGCGTAGCGACTGTCTAGCCAGCTTCGGAAGGGAGTTTAGCACGTGAGACCACGAACGTCCGGGAACCCGGACTTTAGTTCCGACATAACGCGCTTCGCGCATTAGTCTCCACTGCAACTGACGTTGTCCTCTGCACAGCATGAGTGCGCAGCGACTGTCTGATGAAACCCCCAGCCATTCGACTAAGCCCGCAAGCGGGCAAGTCGCTGGTTATAGCCAGCTTCGAAACGGAGCTTAGCACGCGAGGCGGGACGAATTTACCTGGCTTTGTCTTGCAGTGCCTGGCCGGCCTTCTCCAGCGCCTTGCCGCTCTCTTCCACCGTCTCGCTACCCAGGCGCTTGGCCTTGTCGATCAGCGATTCCTGTTTGGCGAAAGGATTGGAGAGCAGGGGTTTCTCGCGGCCGATATTGACGCCAAGCGCCATGCCGATGAGCAAACCAACGATCAGGCTGATAAGGATGGTTTTGATCTGTTTTGTCATGGGGAACTCCGGTTGGTTGCGGACTATCTTTGCCGCGGATTCTGCCTCACCCCTCGATCACCTGCATACTGACACCGATACCCTTCCATTGCTTCATCTCTTCCAGCAAGGCTGTTTCGGTCAGCGGATTCTGCCCCAGCCAGCCGGGAGGCAGGACAAGGTGAAACTTGGTGCCGCTGTAACTGCCGCGGATCTCGGGCAACTCGACGCCGCTTCGATTGCGATAGAACAAAGTGGCCAGCCGCAGCGCCATCACTTGCGCCATATCCAGCGCTTCGTGGAGTTGCGCACCCAGCTTCTCCAAGCCGCCGCGATGCGCCAGAGTCAACAAACTGAGTCGTGACTGCTCCTTCTTTGAAAAGCCCGGCATATCGGCATTGGCGAGGATATAGGCTGTATGTTTATGGTAGCCGCTGTGCGCGACGCTGATCCCCACCTCATGCAGGCTGGCCGCCCATCTCAATTGGCGGACACTTTCTTCATCCAGATTGTCCGGCAAGAACTGCCTGGATAGCAGGTCGGCCAGCACGGCCACCCGCTCCGCCTGCTTGGGCGCCACATGGTAGCGCCGCATGAACTGCTGCACCGTCGCTTCGCGCATGTCGTTGTGGGTGAACCTGCCATGCAGATCATACAAGACCCCCTCCCGCAAAGCGCCCATGGCCGGCTTCATGCGCTCGATGCCGAGCTCGCAAAAGGCCGCATACATGATGGCGAATCCGCCCGGCAGCACCGGTATGCGATCGGACTTCAATCCTTGCAGCTCCAGCCTGGTCACGTCTCCCGATTTGAGCAGGTGCGCCCGCAACCTCTCCAGACCGTCGCGGGTGATACCGCCATCGCTGTAGCCGTTCTGCTCAAGGATGTCGCACAGGACCCGCGCCGTCCCCGAGGAACCGAGCGCCACATCCCAGTGTCCGGCGGAGAATTCCGACACGATGGTCTGCACTTCGCCGCGCGCGGCAAGTTCGGCCTGCTTGAGATTGGATTTGTTGATCTTTCCGTCGGCGAAATAACGCACGGTATAGCTGACACACCCCATGTAGAGGCTTTCCAGCCTGGCCGGAGTCAGCCCCTGGCCGATGATGAACTCGGTCGAGCCGCCGCCGATATCCATCACCATCTGCCTCTCATGCGATTGCGGCAGACCGCGCGCCACCCCCAGATAGATGAGACGCGCTTCCTCGCGCCCGGCGATGACCTCGATGGGGAAACCAAGTGCGGCTTCGGCCTGCTGCAGGAATTCGGGCGCGTTCTTGGCGACGCGCAGGGAATTGGTGCCGACCGCACGTACTGCCTCGCGCGGCAGACCGCGCAGGCGTTCGCCGAAACGCTGCAGGCAGGCTAGTGCCCGCTGTTGCGCGGCTTTGTCGAGACGTTTGTCCTCGGTCAGGCCTGCGGCGAGACGAACCGCCTCGCGCAGGCCGTCCAGCATGTAAAGCTGGTCGTCCACCACGCGCGCGATCTGCAAACGAAAACTGTTGGAGCCGAGGTCGACTGCTGCAAGGAGGGATTGCTGTTGCACGGAACGGTGACTACTGTTGCTGGACTTCGCGCTCTATCTCTTCCACAGTGACGTGGCGCACATCACGGCCTTTGACCATGTACACCACATACTCGGACATGTTCTTGGCGTGGTCACCGATGCGTTCGATAGCCTTGGCAACGAACAGTATCTCGAGCGAGGTGGAGATGGTGCGGGGGTCTTCCATCATGAAAGTGATGAGATAGCGCATGATGGCGCGGAACTCTTCGTCCACCTGCTCGTCCTGGCGCACGACCTGTGCCGCTGTCGAAAGATCGAGGCGCGCGAACGCATCCAGGGACTTGCGCAGCATGTCCAGCGCGATCTCGGACGCATGCTTGATCTCGTTGTAACGCGGCAGGTAGAGGCGTTCCTTTTGCGACAGCAGCTTTGCCATGCGCGCGATCTTTTCGGCCTCGTCGCCGATACGCTCCAGATCGGTGATTGTCTTGATGACCGTCATCACCATGCGCAGGTCGCCCGCGGCCGGCTGACGGCGCACCAGGATGCGATTGCAGCTTTCGTCGATCTCGACTTCCAGGGCATTGACGCGATGGTCGTCCTCGATCACGCGGTTCATCAGCGCGACGTCGCCGCTGGTCAGCGACTCGACCGCCAGCCGGATCTGACTCTCGACCAGTCCTCCCATCTGCAGTACGCGTGCGCGTACCGCTTCGAGCTCCGCGTCGAACTGTTTCGAGGTGTGTTCGCTGTTGGCCATGGCTATTCCTTGATGGATTATTGCAAATAAGGGATGTTACCCAGCCCCCGTTAAACTTTTGTTACGTTATACCTCAGGCGGTGAGTGTCTTCACGCCTTCCGGTGTGCCCAGCAATAGCACATCGGCCCCGCGACGCGCGAACAGGCCGTTGGTCACCACACCGGGCAATTGGTTCAATGCCGTCTCCAGCTCCACCGGATTCATGATGCTCAACCCGTGCACGTCAAGGATGACATTGCCGTTGTCGGTGGTGAAACCCTCGCGCAGCTTGGGCTGCCCGCCCAGCTTCACCACTTCGCGCGCGATGTAGCTGCGCGCCATCGGGATCACCTCGATCGGCAACGGAAATTTTCCCAGCACATCCACCAGCTTGCTGGCATCGCACACGCAGACGAACTTCTTGCTTGCTGCCGCCACGATCTTTTCGCGCGTCAGCGCGCCGCCGCCGCCTTTGACCATGTGCATATGCCGTGTGATCTCGTCGGCGCCGTCCACATAGACCGGGATATCACCGGCATCGTTCAGCGAGACGACTTCGATACCGTGGCCCTGCAGGCGCTTGGCCGATGCCTCGGAACTGGCTACCGCACCGCGTATCTTGCCCTTGATCTTGGCGAGTTCGTCGATGAAGAAGTTGGCGGTGGAGCCGGTGCCCACCCCCACGATGCAGTCGGTTGGTACATGAGCGATCGCCGCCTGGGCGACCGCGCGTTTCATATCGTCTTGTGACAAAGCCATCATTTCCCCAGTTCTTAATCGGTATTATTGTTTTGCACGAGGATTATTGCAGGAAATGGCTAATTTAGAAACCTTCCGGCCTCTTTCCGCCCAACTCTTTTCAAACTGCCGATTTGCCTTTAGGATGCTTCCACCGTGGGGGTGTAGCTCAGTTGGGAGAGCGTCTGGTTCGCAATCAGAAGGTCGTCAGTTCGATCCTGATCACCTCCACCACTCCAAAACCTTCTTTATCCGCGCGGATGGTGCGTGGCATGCAACTGCTTCAGCCGCTCCCGCGCCACATGCGTGTAAATCTGCGTCGTCGAGATATCCGAATGTCCCAGCAGCATCTGCACCACTCTCAGGTCCGCCCCATGATTGAGCAGATGCGTGGCAAAGGCGTGACGCAGGGTGTGCGGCGACAGCGGTTTATGCAGGCCGCCACGCTTCGCATGCTTCTTGATGAGGTACCAGAACATCTGCCGCGTCATCGCTTCGCCGCGCTGAGTGACAAACAGAGCGTCGGTCAGTTTGCCCTGGAGCAAGGTCGGACGGGCTTCGGCAAGATACCTCCTGACCCAATCCAGCGCTTCTTCGCCCAGCGGTACCAGGCGCTCCTTGCTGCCCTTGCCCATCACCCGCGTCACGCCCATATCCAGGCTCACTTGCGCCACGCTGAGGTTGACCAGCTCAGATACACGCAGCCCGGTGGCATACAGCACTTCCAGCATGGTGCGGTCGCGCATGCCGAGCGGCGCCTCCACGTCCGGCGCGTTCAGCAGCAATTCGACATCATCTTCCGTGAGGCTCTTGGGCAGGCTGCGCGGCAGCTTCGGTGTGGCGATCTGCAGGGTCGGGTCGACACTGATCCGGTTCTGCCGCAGCAGATAGCGAAACAGTCGCTTGAGGCTGGAGATGGCGCGCGAAGTGGAGGTCGCCTTGGCTTTCTGCCCGCTCATCAGGTGCGCAAGAAAGCCCTGTATGTCGGCATGCGTGGCGGCCAGCAGGCCGCAGCCGCGCTGCCGTTCCAGCCACGCCGAGAATTTGTTCAGGTCACGCCGGTAACTTTCCAGCGTGTTGCGCGACAAACCGTCTTCCAGCCACAGCGCATCGCCGAACTCGTCGAGCAGCTCAGCGTCGCTCATGGTCCAGCAGCCAGCGTTTGATGTCGAGCGCATCCTCGTCTGCGCGGTGCATGAAGCCGCCCAGGCCGGCCTTGCCTACCACGCGATGACAAGGAATGACGAGGGGAATCGGATTGGCGCCGCAAGCCTGCCCTACTGCTTGCGCGCTTGAGCCGATATTTTTCGCAAGCTCGCCATAGGTCAGCGTCTGCCCGCAGGGAATCTCCAGCATCGCCTGCCACACTTCGCACCGGTGGTGCGAACCATCAAGCTCGAAAGGCAGATCGATCTCATGCCTGGCATCGGCCAGATAGGCCTCCAGTTCCGCACAAATCGTTTTCGCCATTTTCCCCGTCGGCAGCTGCGTTTTTGTCTTCCCGGGCAGGAATTCGATGCCCAGCAGATCGGTATCCGAACAGCGGATGCCGAGCTTGCCGAATGGTGCGGAAATGATGGCCTGGAATCTCATGCGCACATCATAGCCGAAAAAAAACGGGAGCCGAGGCTCCCGTTTTTCTTGCTGCCTGTACCGCTTGCTTACGCTTCGGTATTGCACGCAGCCAGTTTTTAGTTCCGACATCACACCCGCCTCCGCAGGCATGAGTCTTCACTGAAAACTCAGCCTTCAGTTCTTGCAGTGAGTTTTTCCTTGATACGTGCCGACTTGCCGGAACGATCACGCAGGTAGTACAGCTTGGCGCGGCGCACATCGCCCTTGCGCTTCACTTCGATGCCAGCGATGCTGGGCGAGTAGGTCTGGAAGGTACGCTCCACGCCTTCGCCGGAGGAGACCTTGCGCACGATGAAGCTGGAGTTCAGCCCCTTGTTGCGCTTGGCGATCACCACGCCTTCATAGGCCTGCACGCGCTTCTTGTCGCCTTCCACCACGTTCACGCTGACGATCACGGTGTCGCCGGGCGCAAAGTTGGGAATGGTCTTGCCCAGACGGGCGATCTCTTCTTTTTCGAGAATTGCGATCAGATTCATTTTGTTTCCTTTTCTTGTGCGGAAGCTTGTTCCTGCTGGTACTCAGCCAGTAGCCGAGCTTCCTGTTTAGTCAACTGGCGATGTGCCAGCAAATCCGGGCGACGTTCCGCAGTCCTGCCTAATGCCTGCTTCAATCGCCACTTCTCTATCTCGGCGTGGTGCCCGGACATCAACACTTCCGGAACCGCCTCGCCGTTATAAATCTCGGGCCGCGTGTAGTGCGGACAATCCAGCAATCCTTTTACGAAGGAATCCTGCTCTGCCGATGCGTCGTCGCCCAATACCCCGGGGAGCTGACGAACCAGACTATCCATCACCACCATCGCCGCCAACTCGCCACCGGACAACACATAGTCACCGATGGAAAGCTCTTCATCCACTTGCTGGCGCAACAGGCGATCATCCACGCCTTCGTACCGACTCGCCAGCAGTATCAATCCTTCGTCCCGCGCCAGCAGTTCCATCACCACTTCGTGGGTGAGTTGCCTGCCTTGCGGCGAGAGGTGGATCACACGACTCTTTTTCGCCCCGCTTTGTGCCTGCGCTGCTTTCGCTGCGCTGATCGCCTTTTCCAGCGGTTCCGCCAACATCACCATCCCGGGGCCGCCGCCGTAGGGACGATCGTCGATGGTGCGGTAGTTGTCGGTCGTGAAATCGCGCGGATTCCACGTCTGCAACTCAAACTTGCCCTGCTCCGCCGCCCGCCGCGTCACGCCGTATCTGGTGAGCGCATCGAACATCTCGGGGAACAGCGTTATTACATCGAACCTCATTTGAGGTAATCCGCCTGCCAATCCACCCGGATCGTTCTGTCTTTCAGGCTCACTTGCTCGATGACGCTATCAATAAACGGGATCAACTTCTCGCCGCTTGCGCCTTTGACCACCAGCACATCGTTGGCGCCGGTCTCCAGCAAGGAATCCACCGTGCCGAACACCTCGCCCTGCAGATTTTCAACCGACAGTCCGATCAGGTCCGACCAGTAATATTCGCCTTCTTCCTGCTCCGGCAACTCTGATCGCGGTACCGCGATCAGCAGGCCTTTGCATTTCTCGGCTGCCGTGCGGTCGGCAATACCCTGCAACTTGGCAATGACTACCTTGCCGCCATGCACGTTCGCTTCCAGAACTTCCAGCGGACGCCAGGCTTGCTCGTTACCAACATACCAGGTGTCGTAATCGAGCAGGCTGTCCAGATATTCGGTAAAGGTCTGCACCTTCACCCAACCGAGGATGCCCTGCGCCGCTACGATCTTCCCCATGACGACCATGGGGCTTGCCTCGTTAACACCCATCTCGTTTCACCTCGTTCGTCCCCTCTCCTCCCGGGGGAGGGTTAGGGTGGGGGAAACGGTTATGACCGTTAGGCCTTGGCTGCTGCACCGGCTTTTTTGACCAAGCGGCCTACGGTCTCGCTCAGCTGTGCGCCGCGCTCTTGCCAATGTGTCACGCGATCCAGCTGGATGCGCAGACCTTCGGCGCCTTCGGCGGCCAGCGGGTTGTAGAAACCGATACGCTCGATGAAACGACCGTCACGACGATTGCGGGAATCCGCCACCACCACGTTGTAGAACGGGCGATTCTTCGCGCCGCCACGAGAAAGACGAATGACTACCATAATGATTACCCAATAGATTAAATTTCGGCCAATGCCAAAAGGGCGCGAATTCTACGATACCTTGCCAAGCTCTGGCAAGGACTGTTTTGACAGGAAAATCCCCAGGGGAATTAGCGGCGCAGGACGACTTCCAGCACGAACTGGGTGCCCAAGTAGGCCAATATCAGGAAACCGAAGCCGCTTAGCGTCCAGCGCACCGCCGTATGGCCGCGCCAGCCGTAGAAATGGTGCCCAAGCAGCAACACCGCGAAAACCACCCAGGAAGCCATACCGAACAATACCTTATGACTGAATTGCAGCGGATGGCCGAAAATCTGCTCGGAGAACAACATGCCGGAAACCACGGTAATGGTCAGCAGCACAAAGCCGACACCGATGACACGAAACAGCAGCGTCTCCATGGTCAACAGCGGCGGCAAGTTCTGCAACACCTTGGGCAACTTGGCGTGGTGCAAGCGCTTCTCCACCAGCGACATCAGCCCGGCATGCAGGGCGGCGATAGTGAACAGACTGTAGGCCAGCATTGCCATAAACACGTGAGTATCGAACAGGCCCGAAGCAGGCTGCGAAAGGATGTGGGCATCAGGAAAGATCGCTGGCAGAGCCGTGCTGACAGCCGCCAGCGGCAACACCAGCGTCTGCAGGCTGGACAAGGGGTAGAAGTAGCGTGCCAACCAGTACACCAGCACGGTCAGCCACAGGATCAGCGATAGCGCATACACCAGCCCCAGGTTCAGCGCACCCCATATAAAAAGTGTGTCGTACAGCAACCAGCCGTGCAGCAGCAGCGGCACGATCACCGCGAAGCCCAGCGCACCGCGATTCTGCTGCTCGGCATTGCCCGCCGCCTGTGCGCGCCAGAACAGAATAGCCAGAACGGCATAAAGGACAAACGTGAGCAGATGCAAGGCTTGGTTCGACATGGGGAGTGCAGATGTTTTAGACTGTGCGGATTCTACAGGAAGCGCCGCGGATATGTCTGCAGCGGCGCGCGCTGAAACGACTTCGGGATTTCAATCATGTTGGACAATCTGACACAACGTTTCTCGGGCATCGTCAAGAACCTGCGCGGCCAGGCGCGGCTGACCGAGAACAACATCCAGGACGCACTGCGCGAAGTGCGTCTCGCCCTGCTGGAAGCTGACGTGGCGCTGCCGGTGGTCAAGGAACTCATCGCCAGGGTAAAAGAAGCCGCGCTCGGTCAGGAAGTCATCGGCAGCCTCACCCCAGGGCAGGCGCTGATCGGTGTCGTCAACCGCGAGTTGACCCAGCTGATGGGCGAGCACAACGATGCGCTCAATCTCGCCGCCGTCCCGCCCGCCGTGATCCTGATGGCCGGTCTGCAGGGCGCGGGCAAGACCACCAGCAGCGGCAAGCTGGCCAAACTGCTGCGCGAGCAGAACAAGAAAAAGGTGTTGCTGGTCAGCTGCGACGTGTACCGCCCCGCCGCCATCGAGCAATTGCGCACACTGGCGCAGCAACTCGATATCGACTTCTTCCCCTCCGACGTTACGCAAAAACCGCAGGACATCGCGCTGGCAGCACACGACTGGGCAAAGAAGCACCACCACGACGTGCTCATCGTCGACACCGCCGGCCGCCTTGCCGTGGACGAAGCGATGATGGCCGAGATCAAGGACCTGCATGCCGCGCTGAAACCCATCGAGACACTGTTCGTGGTCGATGCAATGACCGGTCAGGATGCGGTGAACACCGCCAAGGCCTTCGGCGACGCTCTGCCACTGACAGGTATCATCCTCACCAAGCTGGACGGCGACGCGCGCGGCGGCGCCGCCCTGTCGGTACGGCAAATCACCGGCAAGCCGATCAAGTTCGTCGGCGTCAGCGAAAAACCGAATGGCCTCGAAGCTTTCCACCCCGAGCGCATGGCACAGCGCATCCTCGGCATGGGCGATGTGCTGTCGCTGCTGGAAGAGGCGCAGCGCAACGTCGACCACGCCGAAGCCGAAAAGCTGGCAAAGAAGATGCACAGCGGCAAGGGTTTCGACCTCAACGATTTCAAGATGCAGATCGTGCAGATGAAGAAGATGGGCGGCATCTCGGCGCTGATGGACAAACTGCCCGCGCAGCTCGCCCAGGCGGCGGCCGGCGCCAAGGTGGACGAGCGCCAGATAAACCGTACCGAAGGCATCATCAACTCAATGACCCCCTGGGAGCGCAGCCATCCCGACCAGATCAAGGCCTCGCGCAAGAAGCGCATCGCCGCAGGCGCCGGTGTGCAGGTGATGCACGTCAACCAGTTGCTCAACCAGTTCGAACAGTCGCAGAAGATGATGAAGATGATGAGCAAGGGCGGCATGGCCAAGATGATGCGCGGCATGGCAGGCAAATTCCCCGGACTCCGTTAACCCCTTACATAGAGTGAACAACATGAACATCAAAGCCATCATTTTCGACGTCGACGGCACCCTGGCCGATACCGAGGACGCACACCGCATCGCCTTCAACAAGGCATTTGCCGAGAACGGGTTGGACTGGAACTGGGATGTGGCTCTTTATGACAAACTGCTCAAGGTCACCGGCGGCAAGGAGCGCATCAAGCATTATGTCGAGAGCCACCTCCCGAACTTCAGCAAGCCGGCCGATTACGAAGGCTTTGTGAAGAACCTGCATGTGGTGAAGACCGGACATTACACGGCGATGCTGCGCAACGGCCAGATCCCCTTGCGTCCCGGCATCAAGCAGCTCATCTACGACGCCCACAAAGCCGGCATCAGACTGGCCATTGCCACCACGACCTCGCCCGAGAACGTCTCCGCCCTGCTGGAAGTCGGCTTGGGCAAGGACTGGGCAAAGCACTTCGACTCGATCGGCTGCGGCGACATCGTGCCGAACAAGAAACCCGCACCCGATATCTACAACTGGGTATTGAACGAGCTCAAGCTCTCCCCGCAGGATTGCATCGCGCTGGAAGATTCCAACAACGGACTGCGCTCGGCCATGGCGGCCGGCATCAAGACCTACGTCACCACCAACCCCTATACGCACAAACAGGATTTCGCCGATGCGGCGGCGGTGTTCGACGACCTGAGCGACCTGTCCAGCTTCTATGAACTGACCGGCCTGCGCTTGTAAGCAACAAGCGCGGTTTCCTGCTAATCTTGCGGACAATCCAATCGTCCGCAAAACATCATGCAAAGTTATCTGAAACGCATCCTCACTGCCCGCGTCTATGACGTGGCAGTCGAGACCCCGCTGGAACTCGCCCCCAACCTGTCAGCGCGCATCGGCAACGACGTGCTGTTCAAGCGCGAGGACATGCAGCCGGTGTTCTCGTTCAAGCTGCGCGGCGCCTACAACAAGATGGCGCAGCTCACGCCCGAGCAGCTCAAGCGCGGCGTGATCGCGGCCTCGGCCGGCAACCACGCACAGGGCGTGGCGCTCTCCGCACACCGCCTGGGCTGCAAAGCGACCATCGTGATGCCGACCACCACACCGCAGGTGAAGATCGAGGCGGTCAAACATTTCGGCCAGCGTTCTGTGGAGATCGTGCTGCACGGCGACAGCTACAGCGACGCCTGCAGCCATGCCTACGCGCTGGAGAAGGAAAGACAACTCACCTTCGTGCACCCCTTCGACGACCCCGATGTGATCGCCGGTCAGGGCACCATCGCCATGGAGATCCTGCGCCAGCGCCAGACCCCCATCCACGCCATCTTCTGCGCCATCGGCGGCGGCGGACTGATCGCGGGCGTGGCCGCCTACGTCAAGCAGGTGCGCCCCGACATCAAGGTCATCGGCGTGCAAACCACCGATTCGGATGCGATGGCGCGTTCGCTCAAGGCGAAGAAACGCGTCACACTCAACGACGTCGGCCTGTTCTCGGACGGCACCGCGGTGAAACTTGCGGGCGAAGAGACTTTCCGCGTGTGCAAACAATATGTGGATGAAGTCGTGCTGGTGGACACCGACGCGGTGTGTGCGGCGATCAAGGACGTGTTCCAGGACACGCGCTCCATCCTCGAGCCGGCCGGTGCGCTGGCCGTGGCGGGTGCGAAGCTGTATGCCAAGCGCGAACAGCTCAAGGGCGAGACACTGGTGACCGTGTGCAGCGGTGCGAACATGAACTTCGACCGCCTGCGTTTCGTGGCGGAACGTTCCGAGATCGGCGAGAAACGCGAAGCCCTGCTCGCCGTCACCATCCCGGAGACGCCGGGCAGCTTCCGCAAGTTCTGCTCGCTGCTGGGCAAACGCAACATCACCGAATTCAACTACCGCTACGCCGATCCGACAGCGGCGCAGGTGTTCGTCGGCATCCAGGTGAAAGACCAGACGGAAACGGCCGACCTGGTCGACAAGCTGCAACGCGGCAAACTCCCGACGCTCGACCTCTCCGATAACGAGATGGCCAAGCTGCACCTGCGCCACCTGGTCGGCGGTCATGCCGCAGCCAAGGACGAGATCCTGTTCCGCTTCGAATTTCCCGAGCGCCCCGGCGCGCTGATGAATTTCCTCAACAGCATGGATCACAGCTGGAACATCTCGCTGTTCCACTACCGCAACCACGGGGCGGACTACGGTCGCGTGCTGGTCGGCATGCAGGTGCCGCGCACCGACAAGAAGGCGCTCAAGACCTTCCTCGACACCCTCGGCTACCCGTATTGGGACGAAAGCGACAATCCGGCCTACCGGCTGTTCCTGGGCTGAGGCGAGATGGCCCCGCGTGGGGCCATCCGCTCACATATCCCAGCGCGCCCCTGCCATGAGTTGCTTGCGGTCGTAGGCGTAACGCTTGTCACTCGAATCCTGCGTCTCGATGATGGCCTCAGCCCAGAAGGAAAGTTGTTTGGTCTGCACGTATGCCGCTTTGATGACCAGATCGTTGCCGCTATAGTTCTTGGCAGGCTGACCGGCAACGTCGTAGGCGAAAGCATGCGGGTAGTCACGCTTCCAGTGGTGCAGCGACACGCGCCCGCTCAACTGGCCCTGTTCGTACAGCACGCGACCTCCGATACGGTGTGCCTTGTAATCGCCATAATTCACATAGTTGTCGGTGCGCTGCGAATAGTCGTAGTCCACGTAGACCACCATCTCGCCGTTCATACGGTTGCGCAGGGTGACCCCCAGATCGTTGTAGGTGTACTTCAGCACCGGGTTGGCCGCGGCATAGACGCCGTTGGCCTGGCGGGCACGCCGTTCAGCGTAATCCCGGGTCGAATATGCCGCCGAGAACTTTAGCTTGGTGCCCGCCTTGACTTCCAGATCGGCCTCGCCGCCCAATCTGAAATAATCGTGGTCCATCTGCGAGACTGCCACCGGATCGTCATAGTCATTCGTCAAATACTGGCCTTTGATGGAATAATCGACTGTCCCGGAATCATCCTTGAACTCGCCTTCGACGCCTGTGCTTGTGTAGTTGTAGCGATTGGAGATGTTGCTGCCACCCGCCGTGACTTTGGATGCGCCGGAATCGTGATCGACATAGACCTGATTGTGCTTCTCCAGCACGAGACCCGCATAGGCCTTTTTGTCCCGCTTGGCAGTGCCCCCCAGTTCGAACGTCATCCCGCCCTTGGTTTCCAGGTTGAACTCGTCGGCATTGCCCAGTCCTCCGGCATAGAATCTGCCGTCGACGGTGGCCGAGCCGACCAGGCGGCCATTCATCTCGTGGCGCTTGCCTGCTTCCACCTTCGCCTTGTAGGGCACGAAGAAACCGGATTTCGCCTGCGGCACCACTGTCGTGTTCTGCGTGGCGCCCACGGCATAATCGAAATACGCATTGCGCGGCGCCTGGAACGCGTTGCTATCGTAGCCGAGGCCGGATTCCGCATACCACGAAAGGTCACCCTGCTGCTGGGCAGCGGCAAAAGCCGTCGTGGTCAGCAGCATGGTAAACGCCGTCAGCACCGGATGGAACTTCATCTTATTACGCATGTTTACCTCTCTCTGATTGATATTGAATGACGACAACATCTTGTTAACGCCCTCCCAGCTTTTGCACTTCTTCATCCAGTCCCGCTAAGGCGGGATCGAGTTGTCTGGCCTTCTCCAATTCCTTGCGCGCTTCGTCGGTACGGTCCGCTTCGCGCAAAGCGCGGGCGAATTCCAGGCGCAACCTGGGGTCGCTTGTATCGGCGGCGACTGCGCTGTCCAGCACGCGCACCGCCTCGCGCACCTGCTTGTTCAGCAGCAGTGCGCGACCGAGGAAACGCAGCGTCTTGGTGTTGCTGGGATCGAGCTCGTCGGCGCGGCGCAACGCAGCGACCGCATCGGCGGACCGGCCTTGCTCGATATAAGCGTTGCCCAGGTTGAACCAGGCCAGCGAATAGGTCTCGTCGCGTGCGACGATGGCGCGGTACAGCCTGATCGCTTCGTCGAATTCCCTGCGCTTGGCATGCCGCACCGCCAGGTTGAGTTGCGCAGCCTGGTAATCGGGACGTATCCGCAATGCCTTGCGATAGGCGTCGATGGCCTCCTTGTCGCGTTCGGTATTGCCGTACACCACCCCCAGGTTGAACCACGCCTGTTCGTAGTCCGGACGCTGGCGCACGGCGCGGTTGAACGCGTCTTCCGCCTTTTTGTTGTCCTTCTGGCGCAAATAGGTGATGCCGATGTTGTACCAGGCTTCCGGATACTGGCGGCGTATCTTGAGCGCCGCCTGGTAGGCGGTCAGTGCGGCGGGATAGTCCCCCTTGGCGGCATGGCTCAGCCCCATGTTGACCAGCGCTTCGGGGTGGGCGCCGCCGGATTTTTTCAGCGCGACCTGGTATTCGGCGATGGCCTTGTCGTAATCCTTTTCGCCGTAGGCGACACGGCCCAGGTTGAAGTGCGCATCGGCCCGGTCCGGGTTGCGCTGGAGCAGCCACTCGAATTCGCTGCGCGCATCGGCCCAGCGTTTCTCCCCCAGCAGCACCGCGCCCAATGTCGAGTGGGCCTGGGCATATTCCGGCTCGATCTGGATGACCTGCCGCAGGATCTGCTCGGCTTCGCGCCGCTTGTGTTGCGCATTCAGGATGGAGGCCATGTTGACGCGCGCGGGCGAGTAGCCGGGCGCCAGCTCCAGTATCTTGCGGTATTGCGCCAGCGCGCGCGTCTGGCCTTCCGCCGTATCCGGCTCCAGCGCGGCCAGTGCCACGCGCGCCTCGGGAGCGCCCGGTTCCAGGCGGATGGACGCCTCGTAGGTCCTGGCCGCAAGTTCGACCTGCCCCAGCTTGCGGCGCGTCATGCCCAGCGTATTAAGCGCTTGCACCTTGCGATGACCACCAGCCAGTTGCACCGCCTTCTCCAATTCCGCTGCGCCAGCGGCGTGATCGCCGCGGTTGTTAAGCAGGATGCCGAGATTGTATTGGGCTTCAAAATGTCCGGGCTGCCGCACCAGCAGCTCGCGGTAGGCCTCCAGCGCCTTGCTTCCCTGTCCGGCGCGCGACAGCGCCAGCGCGCGGTTGAACATCGCGCTGGTGTCTGCCGGATCGGCTACCATCGCGCGATTGAAATAGTCCAGCGCCAGGCCGGCTTCGCCCTTCTTCAGGTACAGCACGCCGAGGTCGTTGAGCACCTGCGCACCCGGCCTTTTCGCCAGTTCTTTCAAGTAGAGCTGTTCGGCCTCGCGCCATCTTTTCTGTTCTACCATCTGGGCGGCACGCTGCATCTCCGCATCCGTCGCCGCCAAGACCACAGGTGCGGCATCGTCGGTCGCTGCGAGCTTCTCCGTCTCATCCGCCACCGCGCTGGCGACGGACTGTATTCTGATCACGGTGACGGCGTTGGCGTCGTATTCGGCGCGGAAACGCACATACAGCAGCACCAGGAAGATGCCCAGGATCACGATCACCACGGGGACGAAGCTCTCCCGGAACACCCTCATCAAACCGACGTTACTCTTCATCCCTGACTTCCCCGTTCGCAGTGATCTCCTCCAGCACCGGCAACATGCCGCGCCCGTTCACGTTCTGTATCTCCAGTCCCGGCCTGACGTTGATCTCCAGCAGCAACGGCCCGTCCGGCGAGATGGAGATGTCCACGCCCAGATATTTCAGCGGCACTGCCTGCGCGGCGCGCTCCGCCAGCTCTATTACCTCGCTCCAGTAGGGCAGCGTCCTGCCCAGCAGGGCGATGCCGGTGTCCGGGTGTTTCTCGACGGGCTGTCCGAGGAAACGCGCATCGGTGGTGACGCCGCTGGCGATGTCGATGGCGATGCCGAGCGCGCCCTGGTGCAAGTTGGCCTTGCCGTCCGACTGTTTCGTCGGCACGCGCGTCATCGACATCACCGGTCGTTCGTCGCACATGATCACGCGCACATCGGCCAGGCCGAGCGGGCTGAGCTCGCTCATCTCTGCATGCTGCACGATGCGGCTCTCGATGATCGCGCGGTCGCCGAGGTCGAAGGAATAGATGCCGAAGATGATGTCGGAGATGTGCTTGCGCAGGTCGAAGGCGGTATATATCTTGCCGCTGATGCCGACCCAGTCGTCGCCCTGCCTGCCGACAATGACGATGATGCCGTTGCCGCCGCTGCCCTGCGCGGGCTTGATGACGAAATCCTCGTAGGCAGAGAGGTCGCTTTCCAGAGTGCGCAGTTCGTAGAAATAACTGTAGATGCGGTGGGTCCTGGGCATGCTCACGCCCGCCTTGCCCAGGACCTCCTTCGCCAGCAGCTTGTCGTCCGCCAGCGGGAAATGTTTGCGCTGGTTGCGCGTGTAGATGTAGTGCAGGTTGCGCTTGTTCATGGAAAGCACCTTGCCTGCGCGCTCGCGCACCTCCTCCAGCCGCGACCACCAGGCGCGCAGCCCCATCATTTTGCCGACTCCAGGATCAGGCGACGGAAGCGCATGAACTCCATCACGCGGATGCCAATCCATTTGCCCAGCCACAGGTTCAGCGCCACCACCACCAGCAGCAGTTCGGGGAAGGCCAGCACCAGGCTCTGCATGAAGATCGAATCCATCACCGCATAACAGGCCGCGATCACGACCAGCGTCATCAGGGTGATGCGCGCCACTTTCATCGCGCCCTGTTCCGCTTCCATCAGCGCCACACGCTCGGCGGTGATGGCCAGGATGGCGATAGGAAACAGGGTCACGTGCGCCAGCTCGAACAGACCGAGTTGCACGCCGCCCACCGTGGTCGCCATCATCACGATCACCACCGTGGTCAGCACGATGGCCATCTTGGGCGAATGCAGCAACTGCATCCAGTCGAGTCCACGGCGGATGACCGCCGACACCAGCACGATGCCGAGGAAACCGACGATGCCCCACAGCAGGCCGGTCTCGCGCGCGGCTGCCGCGATCAGCGCGGGCAGGAAGGTGCCGAAGGTCTCCAGTCCGACCACGTTGCGGAACACCACCGTCACCAGCGCCCCCAGTGGCAGCATGAGCAGGATCTTGAGCAGGTTCTGCGAGATGCCGACGCGCTCGAAGTGCGCGTACAGGTTGGTGATGTTCAGTGCCGACTGGCTCAGCGCATCCTGCGCGTCGCGTTGCGGCACCAGTTGCTTGCTGGTCTTGAACATGTACTGGAAATTCACGTTGGCCGTGTGCTTGAACAGCGCCTGGTCACCGTAATACAGCGTCAGGTAGTTGGCCGGAATCTCGGCGAAGTGGTCGTTGATGGTGTCGAACGGTACCCAGTGCCCGTTTACGTAGACCTCCACCCACTGGTGGCTGGTGCGCTTGCTGCCCTGCTCCATCACGAAACCGCCGATCAGCCGGGCCGGGATGTTCAGCTTGCGCGCCATCGCCACGAACAGTCGGCTCTTGCCGTTGCAGCTTGCCTCGCCCAGTTTGAGCGCGGTCAGCGAATCGGTGTAGCCGGAGAAGTTGCGGTTGGCGATGTTGTCCTGCAGATGGCGGTGGATACGGGTCAGCACGTCCAGCACCGTGCGGTTCTCGGCTGGAACGATGCTGTCGAGCGCGCGTGCGATCTGCGGATCGTCCCTGTGGATACCGGGTTCATCCGCCAGGAAGGGGGCCAGCGCGGGAGAATAAGATTCGGGGATGGGTATACCTTCCGGAATCTCATAGCGCACATGGTGGGCGCGCACCGAATAGGCATAACGCAGACTCTGTTGCCCGGCCACGTTCTCGGCATTCCAGCTTACTTCGCGGTTCAGGGAGTCGGAGTGGATGCTGGAGACGAAGACGCCGGTGGAACTCTCTTCGTTATCGACCGACTGGCGTGCGTCTGTCTTGGGCAGATAGGTCTGGATACGGATGTCTTCGCCATGACCATCGACCTGCATGTTGACCTCGACGGTATAACTCGGCGCGGGGATCAGCCCCGCCAGCGGGTAGTCGAGCGCATATAACTTGTACCCGGCCACCGCCATCGGCGCCAGCACCATGAGCGCGAGCAGCGCGACATAAGCGCCGCGTCTCGTTCTGACGGAACGTTGATTGCTCATTATCTTAACCACCTGTTTTAATTGTTAGTTTAGGAAGCTGGCAAACCCTGTTCCTGGATGCTCTCCCCAGCAATCCGCCGGATGGACATGGCGGCCCGCGTTTTAGTTCCACCCAACCCGGTCCGGAGGCTTCAATTTCGGGCGTGCCGCACTTTATGCGGCTGCCAGACAGAAAGGCAATATGCCAAAAGGCCTATATACTTTGGCCGATGCCTATCCCTTTTCCGACACCGACAACCAAACATGCACTCAGCGAACAGCTCCGCCGCAAGCGGAAGCGATGGACACATGCCATAGCCTTGCGCTGGAACGGCACAAGCGCTGCCCCTGTGGGTCGTTGCGGGATCCGGCCGGTGCCTGCCGCATTTTTGGGCAAGTACAGGAATTTTTCCGGCCCTTTCAACTCCAGGAACATTCTTTATTACACAGGCAAATAATTATTATTAATTGACGTTAGGCTAATTTTGTCAAACTATAGCCTCTATTGTTATATGTTTTGCGAATTTTAAACGAAGGGCGATTGGAAGATGGATATCCGCGCTAGAAAACAAGCGCTCAGACAAAGTATAATCGCCGCCCGCGAAAAGCTGGGTAGCCCCGAAAATCTGCGCCTGAGTCGCACCATCGTCGGGAAGATTTGTGAGCTGCCCGGCTACAAACAAGCGACTGCGGTACTGGGTTATTTGAATTTCGGGGCGGAACTGGCCGCCGATCTGTGGGTGAGCCAAGCGCTGGCGGACGGTAAACAGGTTTTGCTGCCGCGCGTGAACCGGGCAAGCAGGCACCTCGACTTATATATGGTGCACGACCTGAAACAGGACGTGGCGCCCGGATCATGGGGCATACGCGAACCGGTCGTGGAGCGCTGTAATAGGGTGGAAGCCCTGGGTACGCCGGGGTTCATCCTGTTACCCGGGGTGGCTTTTACCCGCGAGGGTGATCGCCTGGGCTACGGCGGCGGCTTCTACGACAAGCTGCTGGCACGCATGCCGCACCGGCCGACTCTGGTCGCCGGAGCATTCGCGCTGCAAGTGGTGGAAAAGATTCCGTCGGAAAGCACCGACCGCAAGGTGGAATGGTTGGTGACGGAGAACGAAACGATACATTGCAACAGAGGGAGAGAGTAAGCGATGGCAACACAGCAACCCGATCACGATCCGCAAGAGACCCAAGAGTGGCTGGACGCACTCCAATCCGTACTGGACAAGGAAGGCGCGGCACGCGCCCACTTCCTGATGGATCAGCTGATCCACAAGGCGCGCATGGCCGGCGACGACATGCCGATCAGCGCAACCACGCCTTATCTCAACACCATCTCCTGCGACAAGGAAGTGCGTTCGCCCGGCAACAAGGAGCTGGAGCACCGCATCCGCGCGCTCATGCGCTGGAACGCGATGGCGATCGTGATGAACGCCAACAAGGAGTCGTCCGAACTGGGCGGCCACATCGCCAGCTTCGCCTCCGCGGCGACTCTATATGATGTCGCGTTCAACCATTTCTTCCGCGGTCAGACCGAGGAACACGGCGGCGACATGGTGTATTTCCAGGGTCACTGCTCGCCGGGTATCTACGCGCGCGCCTTCCTCGAAGGCCGCATCAGCGAAGATCAACTGCGCAAGTTCCGCCAGGAAGTGGACGGCGACGGCCTGTCTTCCTATCCGCACCCGTGGCTGATGCCCGATTTCTGGCAGTTCCCCACCGTGTCGATGGGCCTCGGCCCCCTGATGGCGATCTATCAGGCGCGTTTCATGCGTTACCTGCAACACCGCGGTCTGGCGCAAACCGAAGGCCGCAAGGTATGGGCCTTCTTGGGCGACGGCGAAACCGACGAGCCGGAATCGCTGGGCGCGATCTCCATGGCGGGTCGCGAGAAACTCGACAACCTGACCTTCGTGATCAACTGCAACCTGCAACGTCTTGACGGCCCGGTGCGCGGCAACGGCAAGATCATCCAGGAACTCGAAGGCGTGTTCCGCGGTGCGGGCTGGAACGTGATCAAGGTCATCTGGGGCGGTCGCTGGGACCGTCTGCTGGCCAAGGACAAGACCGGTCTGCTGTTGAAGCGCATGGAAGAAGTGGTCGACGGCGAATACCAGACCTACAAGGCGCGCGACGGCGCATATGTGCGCAAGGAATTCTTCGGCAAGTACCCCGAGTTGCTGGAACTGGTCGCCGACATGTCGGACGACGAGATCTGGCACTTGAACCGCGGCGGCCATGACCCGCTCAAGGTGTTTGCGGCCTATACCGCCGCCAACAAGCACAAGGGCCAGCCGACCGTGATCCTCGCCAAGACGGTGAAGGGTTACGGCATGGGCGCTTCTGGCGAAGCGCAGAACCCGACCCACCAGCAGAAGAAGATGGACGAAGAGTCACTGCGCAAATTCCGCGACCGCTTCAACATCCCGGTCACCGACGAAGATTTGCCCAAACTGCCATTCGTGCGTCCCGCCGAGGACAGCCAGGAAGCCAAGTATCTGCGCGAACGCGGTGCGGCGATGGGCACCATCCCGGCACGCAAACCGGTCGCCACCAAGCTCGACATCCCCGCGCTCTCCGCGTTCGATGCCTTGCTGAAGGACAGCGAAGGCCGCGAATTCTCCACCACCATGGCGTTCGTGCGTCTGCTCGGCATGCTGGTGAAGGACAAGAACATCGGCAAGCAGATCGTACCGATCGTGCCGGACGAATCGCGCACCTTCGGCATGGAAGGCATGTTCCGCCAGCTCGGCATTTTCTCGCAGGTCGGCCAGCTGTACACCCCGCAGGATGCCGATCAGCTCATGTTCTACAAGGAAGACAAAACCGGGCAGATCCTGCAGGAAGGCATCAACGAGGCCGGCGGCATGGCCGACTGGATCGCGGCGGCGACCTCCTACGCCAACCACGGCGTGGCGATGATCCCGTTCTACATCTATTACTCGATGTTCGGCTTCCAGCGCATCGGCGACCTGGCCTATGCTGCGGGCGACCTGCGCGCGCGCGGTTTCATGGTTGGCGGTACCGCCGGACGCACCACGCTGAACGGCGAGGGCCTGCAACACCAGGACGGTCACAGCCACCTGATGGCTGCGACCATCCCCAACTGCGTGTCCTATGACCCGACCTTCGCCTATGAACTGGCGGTGATCGTGCAGGACGGCATGCGCCGCATGTACCAGGATCAGGAAGACGTGTTCTATTACCTCACGGTGATGAACGAGAACTACGCCCACCCGGCCATGCCGAAGGGTGCCGAGGAAGGCATCATCAAGGGCATGTACAAGTTCAGCGCCGGCGCTGCAAAGGCAAAAGCCAGGGTGCAGTTGCTGGGCAGCGGCACCATCCTGCGCGAAGTGATCGCCGCCGGCGAATTGCTGGAGAAGGATTTCGGCATCGCCGCCGACGTGTGGAGCGTGACCAGCTTCAACGAGCTGCGCCGCGACGGCATCGACTGCGAGCGCTGGAACATGCTGCATCCGGAAGCCAAAGCGCGCGCGAGCTATGTCGAGCAATGCCTGGACGCCAAGACACCGGTGGTCGCGGCGACCGACTACATGCGCGCTTACGCCGACCAGATCCGCCCCTATGTGCAGGCGAGCTACAAGACGCTGGGCACGGACGGATTCGGCCGCTCGGATATGCGCAAGAAGCTGCGTCATTTCTTCGAGGTGGACCGCTTCTATGTCGCCGTTGCCGCATTGAAGGCCTTGGCCGACGAAGGCACCATCCCGGCGAGCGAAGTGAGCAAGGCGATCAAGCTCTACAAGATCAACCCCGACAAACCGAACCCAGTGACGGTTTAAGCCGAGGAGACCAGCGTGGCAGAAATCAGGAATGTATTGGTGCCGGACATCGGCAATTTCAAAGGTGTGGCCGTCATCGAAGTGTCCGTCAAGGCGGGCGACAAGGTGAAAGCGGAACAGGCCCTCATCACCGTGGAGACCGACAAGGCAAGCATGGAAGTCCCCGCGCCGTTCGACGGCGTGGTGAAGGAAGTGAAGGTCAAGGTCGGCGACAAGGTGTCGGAAGGTGACCTGATCGTGTTGATCGAAGCCAGTGGCGCACAAGCCGCCGCTCCGGCCGCAGCCCCGGCAGCGCAAACTGCGGCGCCTGCAGCCCCGGCATCCAAAGCGGCCCCGGCAGCAGCACCCGCAGCGACACAGACCGTACCTGCTGCGGCGTCCGGCAGCAGCGCGCATGCCAGCCCGTCCATCCGCCGTTTCGCGCGCGAACTGGGCGTGGACCTGACCAAAGTCGGCGGCAGCGGCGAGAAAGGCCGCGTCACCAAGGACGACGTGCAGAACTTCGTCAAAAAGTCGCTGGCCGGCGGCACTGCTTCCGGCGGCGGCGCACTGCCCGGCCTGCTGCCGTGGCCGGACGTGGATTTCGGCAAGTTCGGCGCGATCGAGTCCAAGCCGCTGTCGCGCATCAAGAAGATCTCCGGCGCCAACCTGCACCGCAACTGGGTGATGATCCCGCATGTGACGCAGTTCGAGGAAGCCGACATCAGCGAGATGGAAGCCTTCCGCAAGGAACTCGGCTCCGAGTACGCCAAGCAGAACCTCAAGATCACCCCGCTGGCATTTCTGCTCAAGGCCGTGGCGATCACGCTCAAGCACTTCCCCGACTTCAACGCCTCGCTCGACGCCAGCGGCGAGAACCTGATCGTGAAGAAGTACATCCACATCGGCGTCGCCGTGGACACCCCGGACGGACTGATGGTGCCGGTGATACGCGACGTGGACCAGAAGGGCATCGTGCAGCTGGCCAAAGAACTGGGCGAAGTCAGCGCGCGCGCGAGAGAGAAGAAGATCACCGCTGCCGACATGCAGGGCGGCTGTTTCTCCATCTCCAGCCTGGGCGGCATCGGCGGCACGGCGTTCACCCCCATCATCAATGCGCCGGAAGTGGCCATCCTGGGCGTGTCACGCTCCAGCATGAAGCCGGTGTGGAAGGACGGCGAATTCGTGCCGCGCCTGATGCTGCCGCTGTCGCTGTCCTACGATCACCGCGTCATCGACGGCGCGGCCGGTGCCCGTTTCATCACCTACCTCGCGCATGTGTTGTCCGATATGCGCAGGCTGGCGTTGTGATTTTCGCCGGGGCTTTCCACCACGGATGAACGCGGGCCTGCCCCGCGGGGCCCGGCGTCCGATGAAAATATCGGGTAAACTCAGCACCGTTTTTACCCGCGTTTCATCCGTGACTAACGGTTTTCCCCCAAATAATGAGTTCAGCTCCTATCGGTATCCTCGGCGGCACCTTCGACCCCATCCATCATGGGCATCTGCGCATCGCACAGGAGGCGCTGGAGCAGTGCAAGCTGGCCCAGGTCAGGTTCATCCCCAGCGGCACGCCGCCGCACCGGCCCGCACCGCAGGTCTCGGCCAAGATGCGCTGGGAGATGGTGCGCCTGGCGCTGAACGGCAGCCCCGACTTTCTCGTCGATGTACGCGAAGTGTTCCGCACCGATCCCTGTTATACCGTCAATACGCTGAAGGCGCTGCGCGCCGAACTCGGCGCGCAGCAGCCGCTTTGCCTCATCCTCGGCGGCGACGCTTTCCTGCAACTGCACACCTGGCATGAGTGGCAGAGCCTGTTCGGTCTGGCGCATATCGTGGTGTTGCAGCGCGCCGGCGGCCTGCCTCTCGGCAATGCCATGGAGAAGGCCGATCCCGCACTGCGATCCGAATACCGGGCGCGTCTGGTACCCGGGGCCGGAGCATTGCATGAAGCGCCCGCAGGAGCGATCTTTGTCGCCGACATGCCGGCGCTGGAGATATCCTCCACCGACATCCGCCGCCGCTGCGCGGACGCAAAGAGCGTGCGCTATCTCGTGCCGGATGCCGTCACCAATTACATCAACACCCACTCACTCTATCGAACATGCTGACTGTAGAAGAAAAGACCCAGGCCGTCGTCGCGGCACTGGAAGACATCAAGGCTCTGGACATCCAGGTCATCAATACCAGCAAGCTCAGTTCGCTGTTCGAGCGCATGGTCATCGCCAGCGCGCAATCCACGCGCCAGACCAAGGCGCTGGCTGACCACGTGGAAGAACAGATCAAGGCGCGCGGCGAGACGGTGCATGGCGTCGAAGGCGGCGACAGCGGGGAATGGGTGCTGGTCGATCTCGGTGACGTGATCGTGCACATCATGCAACCCCCGGTGCGCGCCTATTACAACCTCGAAGAACTCTGGGGCGTACAACCCAAGCTGCGCGCCAGCGGACAAGGCGAAAAACGTAACGGATGAACCAAGCTTTCCGCCATGTCCGCTCCCTCTCTCCCACCTCTCTCCCAAAGGGAGAGAGTGAAGTGGCATCGCTGTGCGATGATCGTTTAGGGGCTGGCAAATGAAGCTGCTGATCCTCGCGGTGGGCAACAAGATGCCATCGTGGATCAACGAAGGTTTCAACGAATACGCCAAGCGCATGCCGCGCGAGGCGACCATCACGCTGGTCGAGATCAAGCCGGAAACGCGCAACAGCGGCAAGACCGCAGCGCAGATCATGGAGGCCGAAGCGCAGCGCATCAAGGCGGCGTTGCCGGCCTCGGCCCTGTGCATCGCCCTCGACGAACACGGCGCCACCCCCACCACCAAGCAGCTCACCCAGCAGATGCAGGACTGGATGCGCCAGGGACGCGATGTCGCCTTCATCATCGGCGGCGCCGACGGCCTGCACGAATCGGTCAAACAGCAGGCGCAACAGCTGCTCGCACTGTCCGCCTTCACCCTGCCGCACGGCATGGTGCGGGTGCTGCTGGCGGAACAGCTGTATCGGGCGCACAGCCTGATGCACAATCACCCCTATCATCGCGAGTGAGCATGGTCGCCAGACACCCGCACATCTACCTTGCCTCGCAGAGTCCGCGCCGCCGCGAACTGCTCAAGCAGATCGGCGTGCGTTACGAGATGTTGCTGTTGCGCAACGACTCGCGCCGCGAGGTCGGCGTGGATGAAACGCCGCATGACGGCGAGGCCCCGGTGGATTATGTGCAGCGGGTCTGCCGCGACAAGGCGCTGGCCGGCTGGGAGACACTGGGACTGCGCAACCTGCCGCTGCATCCGGTGCTGGCCGCCGACACCACGGTCACCCTCGAAGGCAAGATCATCGGCAAACCCGACGACAATGAACATGCCGCGGCGATATTGCGCACGCTTTCAGGTACACGGCACCAGGTGCTCACCGCAGTCGCGGTCGCATTCGCCGAACGGCTGGAGATGCGCCTGTCGACGACGACCATCACCTTCGATACCCTGAGCGAAGAACGCATCCGCCGCTACCTGCTGACCGGCGAAGCGCACGACAAGGCCGGAGCCTATGGCATCCAGGGGCACGCAGGGGCGTTCGTGAAGCATATCGACGGCAGTTATACCGGTGTGATGGGACTGCCGCTGTACGAGACTGTAGAATTGCTGAAATTATTCGGATATCCCGCACCATGACAGAAGAGATCTTGATCAACGTCACCCCACAGGAGACGCGCGTGGCGGTGATGCAGCAGGGCGTCGTCCAGGAACTGCACATCGAGCGCGGCAGCCAGCGCGGCCTGGTCAGCAATGTCTACCTCGGCAAGGTCAAGCGCGTACTGCCCGGCATGCAGTCCGCCTTCATCGACATCGGCCTGGAACGCTCGGCTTTCCTGCATGTCGCCGACATCTGGGAGAACAGCGCCAACGGCGATGCCGCCAAGCCCATCGAGAAGGTGCTGTTCGAAGGGCAGACCCTGCTGGTGCAGGTCATCAAGGATCCCATCGGCACCAAGGGCGCGCGCCTTTCCACCCAGCTGAGTTTCGCCGGGCGCCTGCTGGTGTACCTGCCGCAGGAGTCGCACATCGGCGTGTCGCAGCGCATCGAGAACGAGGAAGAGCGTGAATCTCTGCGCAGCAAACTGCAGCAGGTGCTGCCCGCCGACCACAAGGGCGGCTACATCATCCGCACGCTGGCAGAATCGGCCGCCGATTGCGAGTTGCGCGCCGATGTCGCCTATCTCGACAAATTGTGGAGCAACCTGCAACAACAGTCGCAGCGGGTGGCTGCACCCGCCCTGCTGTACAAGGAGCTGGACATCAGCCTGCGCGTGCTGCGCGATTGCGTGAACGAAGCGACCGCGCACATCCTGGTCGACTCGCGCGAGACCCACGAACGCCTGACCACCTTTGCCAGCGATTACATCGCCGAAGCCGTACCCAAACTGGAGCGCTATGCCGGCGCGCGCCCCTTGTTCGACCTCTACGGCGTGGAGGAAGAGATCGAGCGCGCCCTGTCGCGAAGAGTCGACCTGAAGTCCGGCGGCTATCTCATCATCGACCAGACTGAGGCGCTCACCACCATCGACGTCAACACCGGCGGTTTCGTCGGCGGCCGCAACTTCGACGACACCATCTTCAAGACCAATCTGGAGGCGGCGCAGGTCATCGCGCGCCAGCTGCGCCTGCGCAATCTGGGCGGCATCATCATCTGTGACTTCATCGACATGGATACCGCCGAGCACCGCGATGCCGTGCTGGAGGAATTCAAGAAGATGCTGGCGCGCGACCACACCCGCATCAGCGTGAGCGGCTTCTCCTCGCTGGGGCTGGTGGAGATGACGCGCAAGCGCACCCGGGAGAGTCTGGCCCATGTGCTGTGCGAACCCTGCCCCACCTGCCAGGGGCGCGGAGAGGTCAAGACCGCACAGAGCGTGTGTTACGAGGTCCTGCGCGAGATCGTGCGCGAAGACCGCCAGTTCAACGCGCGCGAATACCGCATCCTCGCCTCGCAGCAGGTCATCGACCTGTTCCTCGACGAGGAATCGCAGAGTCTCGCCCAGCTCTCGGACTTCATCGGCAAGCCGGTCTCCCTGCAGGTCGAGACCCTGTACACACAGGAACAATACGATGTCATCCTGATGTAGGGGTCGCGCGTTACTCCCGGGTCGGCTAGACTGACTGTGTCCGGGCCAAACCCGGGCGCATAAGACCAATTATCAAAAACTCAGGGAGAATCCACATGTTGAAGAAGCACCTGGCCGGCCTCCTGGCCGCCATCTGTATCACTGCACCCGCTTTGGCCAACGAACACGAGCACGGCGATGCCGCCGTGGCACAGGCGATCATCAAAGAGATCCAGGCCGACGACAGCGCCTATATCGCCGCGCACAATGCCGCCTATTTCCAGGAATTGGCCAAAGGCCAGCATCCGCGCGCGACCGTGGTGACCTGCTCCGATTCGCGAGTACACACCAACATGCTGGACAAGACCCCCGAAGGCGACCTGTTCATGGTACGCAACATCGGCAACCAGCTGGCGACTGCCAAGGGTTCCGTGCAGTATGGCGTCAACCACTTGGCTTCCTCGCTGCTGATCTTCGTCGGGCATTCCTCCTGCGGCGCGATCAAGGCAGCTGGCGGCGACTATGCCGGCATCGAGCCGGACATCAAGAAGGAACTGGACACCATCAGCATCGCCAAGGGCGGCGCCAACATCGACGGCGTGAAGACCAATGTCAACAACCAGGTCGCTGCCGCGTTGAAGGAATTCGCCGACAAGGTCAAGGACGGCCAACTGCTGATCGTGGGTGCCGTGTATGACTTCGCGGACGACATGAAGCAGGGCGCCGGCAAGCTCAACATCATCAACGTCAACGGTGCGACCGACGCCAAGGGCATCCAGACGGCCCTGACCGCCAAGGCAGCTGGCGGCCACAAGGAACACGCCCACCACTAAAAACGGAGGGTTGCAAATGAAAAGAGCGGCTTTTGCCGCTCTTTTCATTTGCTCCCCGAGCAGGTCGCCTGCTAGGCTGGGCATCCTTATCCATCGTCATACAGGTGCACCATGAAACGACTGCTGATGCTGTTATTGATCGCCGGACTGGGGCTGGCCAAACCCGCTTGCGCGCTGGATGCGCATGGACAGGATGCCGTCGCTGACCAGAGCGCCGTCATCGTCGCCTTTCTGAACAACCTCAAGGCCGACAACAGCGTGTACATGGGCACACACAAGATCGAATTCTTCGCCGCGCTCTCCAAAGGGCAGACCCCCAAGGCCACGGTCGTCACCTGCTCGGATTCGCGCGTGCAGGCCAACATGTTCGACCGCTCCCCGGAAGGCGAGTTGTTCACCGTGCGCAACATCGGCAACCAGATGGCCACCGCCGAAGGTTCGGTCGAATACGGCGTGCATCACCTGCACACCCCGATCCTGCTGTTCATCGGCCATTCGCGTTGCGGAGCCATCGCCGCAGTGGGCGGCAACTACTCCAAAGAATCGGACGCCATCAGGCGCGAGCTGGACACCATCACCATCTCCAAGGACCTCAACAACATCGACGGTGTGAGAGCCAACGTACATAACCAGGTCACCGGAGCCATGCTCAAGTTCGCCGAGGAGATAGCATCCGGAAGACTCATCGTGATCGGAGCAGTCATGGACTTCGCCGATGACCTGCACCAGGGCGCCGGCAAACTGCACCTGATCAACATGAATGGCGAGATGGATCCTGCCAAACTGGAGAACGTGAGCGCCCTGCTCGCCAAGCAGAAGCCCAAGCCGGCCGCCGAGGCGCCCGCCAGAAAGACGGCGATCCCCGTCAAACCCGCAGCCGCACCGGCTCACCACTAAACCTGCAGCAAAAGAAAAAGGCCGGTCGAAACCGGCCTTTTTGACTCGATACGGCCTGGATTACTTCTTGGCGCCGTTGACCGCTGCCTTCAGAGTAGCGCCGGCCTTGAATGCGGGCTGCTTGGAAGCCTTGATCTTGATTGCTGCACCGGTAGCCGGGTTGCGGCCATTGCGAGCTGCGCGCTTGCGCACTTCGAATGTACCGAAGCCGACCAACGCAACGTTGTCGCCTTTCTTCAGGGAGGCAGTGACGATGTCGATCAGTGCCGCGATGTTGCGGTCTGCATCTGCCTTGCTGCTGCCAGTCTTGGTTGCCAGTGCGTCGATCAGTTCTTTGCGGTTCATGAGTAAACTCCCTGTGGTTAATGGTTGAAGTACCGTGTAGTCAAAGTACCGGAGCGGATTGTTGTAGATATTTCGCCATATGGCAAGGGGGTGCGAGCAAATCGTAGGGCAAACATGCAACAGTCGCGTCGGGCTGAAAAAGCCTGTCGCGCTTGACTTGGGCAGCGATTTGGCGCTGCGCGTCCGACCGAAAGATGCTGCAAACCCGCGTTCAGCCACCGTTTTTTGCCAAACTGGGCATCGCGCAATCGCCCGCCAAACGGTCTTTGCGTGCCTCTGCCAACCTGGCGATGGCGCTGAAACGCTCGATCAGACCGTTCCTGGCGAAGTGATCGATGATGAACAGGGGGATCAAAGTATCGGGTTCCCAAACCCCGCGGAACCTGAGTTTGCTGCCTCCCGCATTCGGCTCGATCTCCCAGTCGCCGCTGAAGATCTTTGAATCTCCGCTCAGCTGGGTGAAAGAGATGCGCTCAAAAGGCTGCTCGGTATATTCCATCACCGAGCGCAAGCGGACATGGAAGAACAGGACATGCTCGTCTGCGGTGCGCTCGACCCTGACCCTGTCCGGCGCCTCGCGGAAAGCCAGCGATTCGACCACGCCGGGCAATTCCCTGGCCGCCTCGTAATCGGTCAGATAATGGTATGCAGCACATTGGTGCAACGAGGTATCGAAACTGGCAGCGAAGGAGTACTGACGGCCTTCCCTTGTGACCTCGACCTGCAAACCGGGAAAAACCGCATCCGGCCAGGCCGGGCTGGCGATCAACAACAGCAGAGCGAACAGGATCGGCTTCGTCATGAAGCGTCCTTATAGGCGCGCTTTATGACGCGGTCGTGACGACCGGATGAATCTTCAGCCCAGCAGGCTCTCCGGCCCGATCTTGCTGCCGCTGACCGCCACCACCTTGTGACGCGACTGCCCACCCTGTTTGAGTTCGGTCTGGCGCAGCGGCACACCGAAAGACTCGGCGATGAACTTGAGCAATGCCTCATTGGCACGCCCCTCGATGGGCGGGGCAGCCAGTCGTATCTTCAGCGCATCGCCATGCAGCCCGGCCACCTCGGTGCGCTTCGCCCCCGGCTGGACATGCAGGGTAAGGGTAAGCACATCACCGCTGCGGCGATACCACTCGCTCACAACAATCTCGCGACGGCCTGCTCCAGTCCGCCGATCGGCACGATGAGGATGAGCTGACAGATGATGAACAGGATCAGCACCGAGAGATCGACTCTGCCCACCGGCGGGATGCGGCGGCGCAGCGGTTGCACGAAGGGACGGTTGACTGCGAACAGCATGGGCGCGAGCGGTGTATGCGGATTGACCCAGGACAGGATGGCTTCGGCCAGCAGGGTCGCGATGAGCAGATAGATGCTGATCTTCAGCAGCTTGACCGCCGTCCATGCCAGCAGACCGAGCAGCGGGAATCCCTCGAACGGATAACCCTGCACCCACAGCGCCGCGGCCAAGTAGACGAACTCGACCGCAAAGGCCAGCAGCAGCGTCGGGATATCCAGCCCCCAGGCGGAGGGCACGAAACGGCGCGCGCGCAGCACGATGAAATCGGTGATCGCCATGACGAACTCGCCGATGGGATTGCGCATGGGCGCCTGCAGCCACACGGCATGAAAGCGGAACAGCAGCACGGCAGCGAAGGGCTGCACCAGTGCGTCGATCAAAAACGAGAGTCCTTCGCCAAGCATTCTTATGCATCCTTTCCAAGTTCGTCGCCCATCTCCTTCGAGCGCTTCGCCGCCGCGTGAATGGCGTCGACGATATCCTGTTTCACCCGGTTCGCATCCATGCTGAGCAACGCGCGTTCGGTAGTGCCGTTCTTGGAAGTCACGCGTGCACGCAGGACGGCGACGTCATCAGTGCTGTTCTCGGCCAGCCTGGTGGCGCCGATGAAAGTGTCCAGCACCATCTGCCGCGCCTGCGCCTCGTCCACCCCGAGTTCATAAGCGGCCTGCTGCATCGCCTCGATGAAATAGAACACATAGGCCGGACCGCTGCCGGAGATGGCGGTCACCGCATCCAGCCGTTCTTCGTCGTCCAGCCAGAAGGTGCTGCCGACCGCCGACAGGATGGATTCCGCGCGATGGCACTGTTCGGGACGCACGGCCGGCGTGGCAAACAGCGCGGTGACGCCGCTGCGGATGAGCGCAGGCGTGTTGGGCATGCAGCGCACGATGTTCTGCGAACCGACCCAGCGCGCGATGTCGCGCGTGCGGATGCCTGCCGCGATGGAGATCACCAGCCGCTCCTCCAGAATCGGCGCCAGTTGCAGGGCCACCTCCTGCAACTGTTGCGGCTTGACCGCGAGGATGACCACCTCGCTATGCATGACCGCCTGCGCCATGTCGGTGGATGCACGGATGGCGAATTCGTTGTGCAGCTCGTTACAGCGATCCTTGCTCACCTCCACCGCGCTCATCTTGGACGGGGAATAGCCGCGTTTGATCAGGCCGCCGATCAGGGCCTTTGCCATATTGCCACCGCCGATGAAAGTGATTTTCATGTATTTTCCTAATGGAATAGTGGGTGGGCTGAACGTCTATTCCCCCACCCGAACCCTCCCCCAGAGGGAGAGGGGCCAAACGTGTTGCTACGCGAAATTATTTCATCTTTGGCCGAATATCGCCGTGCCGATACGCACGATGGTGGCGCCCTCCCTGATCGCAGCCGGATAATCGTGCGACATCCCCATCGACAGCGTATCCAGCCCCATCCCGAGCGTGTTCAGTTTTTCGAATATCGCGCGCATCCGCGCAAAAGGCAAGCGTTGTTCCGTTTCGTCGCTCGCAGGTGCCGGTATCGACATCAGACCGCGCAATTTGAGGTGCGGCAGTCGCGCGACCTCCTGCGCCAGCGCCACCACCGCCTCCGGCGCCACGCCGCTCTTGCTCTGCTCGCCGCTCACGTTCACCTGCAGGCAGACATTCAACGGCGGCAACTGCGGCGGCCTTTGCGCGGAAAGGCGCTCGGCGACCTTGAGCCGGTCCACACTGTGCACCCAGGCGAAATGCTCGGCGATGGGACGCGTCTTGTTGCTCTGGATGGGACCGATGAAGTGCCACTCCAGCGGCAGATCGCGCAACGCATCGATCTTCTCCAGCGCTTCCTGCAGATAATTCTCGCCGAAGGCGGTCTGGCCCGCCCGATACGCTTCGCGTACCGCTGCCGCGGGAAAGGTCTTGCTCACTGCCAGCAACCGCACCTCCGCATCGCTCCGCTGAGCTGCTTGCGCGGCCTGCGCTATCGCCTGTCTGGTCGCTTGCAAGTTGGAGAGGATTGCAGTCATAATCGCTCAGGCATTCGCCTTTCAATGCAGTTTTCAAAGCTCAGGGATTATATATGGATATCACCGAACTGCTCGCCTTCGGCGTGAAGAACAAGGCCTCCGACCTGCACCTGTCCGCCGGCCTGCCACCCATGATCCGCGTGCACGGTGATATGCGCCGCATCAACCTGCCGGCAATGGAACACAAGGAAGTCCACGCCATGGTGTACGACATCATGAACGACGGACAGCGCAAACATTACGAAGAGAACAAGGAAGTCGACTTCTCGTTCGAAGTGCCCAACCTGGCGCGTTTCCGCGTCAACGCCTTCATCCAGAACCGCGGCGCCGGTGCGGTCATGCGTACCATTCCTTCCAAGATCCTGACCCTGGAAGACCTCAAGTGCCCGCCCATCTTCAAGGACATCTCCGAATTCCCGCGCGGCATGGTGCTGGTGACCGGCCCGACCGGCTCCGGTAAATCGACCACGCTGGCGGCGATGGTGAACCACATCAACGAGAACGAGATGGGCCACATCCTGACCGTGGAAGACCCGATCGAATTCGTGCACGAATCGAAGAAGTGCCTGATCAACCAGCGCGAAGTCGGCCCGCACACGCTGTCGTTCAACAACGCCCTGCGTTCCGCGTTGCGCGAAGATCCGGACGTGATCCTGGTCGGCGAGATGCGCGACCTCGAGACCATCCGCCTGGCGATGTCGGCGGCCGAGACCGGCCACCTGGTGTTCGGCACGCTGCACACCAGCTCGGCGGCCAAGACCATCGACCGTATCATCGACGTGTTCCCCGCCGACGAGAAGGAGATGGTGCGCGCGATGTTGTCCGAGTCGCTGCGTGCGGTCATCTCGCAGACCCTGCTCAAGACCAAGGACGGCAGCGGCCGCGCCGCGGCGCACGAGATCATGATCTGCACCCCGGCCATCCGTAACCTGATCCGCGAGGCGAAAGTGCCGCAGATGTACTCCGCCATCCAGACCGGCGGCAACATCGGCATGCAGACGCTGGACCAGTGCCTGCAGGATCTGGTCAAGCGCAACATCGTGACTTCCGCCGAAGCGCGCGGCAAGGCCGCCAACAAAGACATGTTCCCCGGCTAAACGCTACATCTCAGGAGTCAACAATGGAACGCGACCAGGCCACCGAACTAGTCCACAACCTTTTGCGCGGCATGATCTCGCAGAACGCCTCCGACCTGTTCGTCACCGCGGGCTTCCCGCCCGCCTTCAAGATCGACGGCAAGATGACGCCGGTCTCCAGCCAGGCGCTGACCCCGCAACACACGCAGGAACTGGCGCGCAGCATCATGAACGACCGCCAGGCAGCCGAGTTCGAATCCACACACGAGTGCAACTTCGCCATCAGCCCGCCCGGCATCGGCCGTTTCCGCGTCAACGTGTTCATGCAGCAGCAGCGCGTCGGCATGGTGCTGCGCACCATCACCACCAAGATCCCGAGCTTCGAGGAACTGCGCCTGCCGATGACGCTGAAGGATGTCGCGCTGACCAAGCGCGGTCTGGTGATCCTGGTCGGCGGTACCGGCTCCGGCAAATCCTCCACGCTGGCGGCGATGATCGGCTACCGCAACCACAACAGTTACGGCCACATCATCACCATCGAAGACCCGGTCGAATACGTGCACGAGCACGTCAAGTGCATCGTCACCCACCGCGAGGTCGGCGTGGACACCGACAACTGGCACAACGCGCTGAAGAACACACTGCGCCAGGCACCCGACGTGATCCTGATCGGCGAGATCCGCGACCGCGAGACCATGGAATATGCCGTGGCTTTCGCCGAGACCGGCCACCTGTGTATGGCGACCTTGCACGCCAACAGCGCCAACCAGGCACTGGACCGCATCATCAACTTCTTCCCGGAAGAGCGGCGCGAGCAACTGCTGATGGACCTGTCGCTCAACATCAAGGCGCTCATCTCGCAGCGCCTGATCCCGAAGCGCGACGGCAAGGGCCGCGCCGCGGCCTTCGAGATCCTGCTCAACTCGCCGCTGATCTCCGACCTCATCTTCAAGGGCAACGTGCACGAGATCAAGGAAGTCATGGCCAAGTCGCGCGAACTCGGCATGCAGACCTTCGACCAGGCGCTGTTCGACCTGCACGAGGGCGGCCTGATCAGCTACGAGGAAGCACTCAAGAACGCCGACTCCGTCAACGACCTGCGCCTGAAAATCAAGCTCGAAGGCCAGGCCACCAAGGACCGCGACGTGATGAGCGGGCTGGATAACCTGAAGATGACCTGACAGGTCGCGCATGAACCTCCAGCCCTCCTTTCGCGTGCATCTCGCCGACCCGCTCGGCTTCGTCGATACGCCGTTCATCATCACCACCGCCTACACCAACGCAAAGGAAATGCCGCGGGCGGAGTGGTTCCTCGTCGTGCCGGAAGGCAAAGGACTGCTCTTTTCGCAACGCAGCAAACTCGACTTGCAGACCTTCCCCGATGACCGCGTGCAATTCGACGAAGAGCTGCTGTTGAACGAAGCCCTCGACCAGGCCAGACTGCGCCTGCGTCGCTACCTGCAGGAGAACAAGGAGAAGCTCTCTCCGCTGCTGCTGGCAAAGCAAACGGAACTGCAACCCAGCGACCACACCCATCTCGCCAAAGTCTGGATGCGCGGCGCCTATTGCGGCTGTCTCAGCGAGATCCGCGCCAAGAGCGAATGCCAGGCACTGATCGACACACTGGTCTGGATACACGGCCTGCCGATGCTGACCATCGGCGACCTGTAAGCCCGCCGCAAATCCCCACCCCTCAGTAACATCACCGGTACAGCGCAGGAAACTCTTTGCGCAAACGCTCCAGCTTGGGCATGTCGTGCATGATGATGTACGGCTGGTACGGATGCAGTGCCAGATAGTTCTGGTGATAGTCCTCGGCCGGGTAGAAACGCTCCAGCGGCACCACCTGTGTGACAACGGGAGCGGGGAAGGTACGTGTGGCAGTGAGCTGGCGGATGTAGTCCTGCGCCTCCTTGCGCTGCGCAACATCGGCATGGAAGATCGCCGAGCGGTACTGACTGCCGACATCCGGCCCCTGGCGGTTCAGCTGGGTGGGATCGTGCGCCACACTGAAGAACACCTGCAGCAGTTGCCGGTAGCTGACCTGCGCCGGATCGAAACGCACGCGCACCGCTTCGGCATGCCCGCTGTCGCCCTCGCTCACCCGTTCATAGTTCGCCGTTGCGGCACTGCCGCCCGCATAGCCGGACTCCACTTTGGACACGCCCTTGACGTGCCTGAACACCGCATCCACGCCCCAGAAACAACCGCCCGCAAAAACGGCGGTCTGCTCGGCCGCATGTGCGCCTGCACCCAAGCAACAAAGCAACACTGCAGCGAACACTTGCTTGAAGATTTTCATGATGCCCCTCCTTTCTTCACCCAAAGGTGAAAGCGAACGCCTCCGCCCCCTCATCCAGGAATTCGATGCGGAAGTTCCGGTCCCCGGCCTTTCCGCTCTGGCGGATGAGCTGATACAGCCGCTGCTCGCGGACGACGCCATTACCCGCGGCATCGATGTCCACCCCGTGATGCTTGCCGGGCGCGGCGCCGTCCAGCGTCACCCTGAATCGCACCGGCTTGCCGCTGCCGGCACCCAGCACCAGATGCAGGTCGCGTCCGCGGAAGCGATAAGCGATCGCGCCGCCCCGCTCCGTCAGCAGCGCCGACTCCCCGGACACCAGCCATGTTCCGCTCAGCGCCCACTGGTTCAGCTTCAACAAGCGCGGCGCGGAGTAGCTGGCCGAATTCTCGATCTGCAGCTCTTCGCGTGAGGCGAAATTCTCCTGGCGCGCGTAGCCCAGATAGGTCTCCGGCGACCGCTCTCCGGACGTCGCCGGCGCTGCCGCACCGGTTCCCTGAACCTGCACAAAGTCCTTTTGCAGCGCCATATCCTGATGAGATTCCTGCAGCAGCAGCTGGATCAGCAACTCCGTTTCCTGATATGCCCCTTCACCGAAATGCTGGTGACGGATCTTCCCCTGCGCATCGATCAGATAATGCGCGGGCCAGTATTCGTTCTGGTATGCGTTCCAGATCGCATACTGGTTATCGATGGCCACGGGATATGCGATCCCCAACTCGCGGACCGCTTGTTCGACATTGCCGATGTCTTTCTCGAAAGCGAACTCCGGCGCATGCACGCCGACGATGACCAGCCCCTGCGCGCGATATTTCTCATCCCACGCTTTCAGGTAAGGCAGGGTGCGCAGGCAGTTGATGCAGGAATAGGTCCAGAAATCCACCAGCACCACCTTGCCGCGCAGGGCTTCCGCGCCAAGCGGCGGAGAGTTCAGCCACTGCGTCGCACCGCTCAGTGGCGGAGCCATGCGTGCTGCGCCCGCATCTGTCTTGTCAGGCCGCTGCAACAGCTTCCCGATCAACGCCTGTTCGGCGGAGGCGGTGCTTGCGGAGGTGCTCTGTGCAAGGAAACGCGTATCCCAACCCAGCGCGATCACCACGATGCCGCCCACCACCGCCACGCCCAGCACGCGCCGCATCCATTCCTCCGCGCCGAAGCTGCGCTTCAACAACGCGACCACGCGCCCGCTGGCCAGCAATGCCACGGCCAGCGATGATGCCGCTCCCAGCGCGAACGCCAGCAGCAGCGAGGCGCTGTACAGATTGGCGCCGTTCAGCGCAGCGCCCGCCAGCACCAGGCCGAGGATGGGCCCCGCGCAGGGCGCCCACAGAAACCCGACCGCGACGCCCAGCAGCAACGAACCCCTGATGCCGCCCTCCCTCTCGGCGCTCTGCTGCAGATGTCCGCCCATGGCGACGAAGGGACGCATCATGCGTTCCGACCACGACGGCAGGATCAGCGCCAGTCCCAGCAGTAACAGCACCAGCATGGCCAGATAGCGCCCGTACTCGTTCACCTCCACCAGCCACGCCCCGCCCAGCGTGGCCAGACTGGCCAGCACGGTGAAGGTCACGGCCATGCCGACGAGGATGGGCAGACCGGAATGGCGGAACGACCGTTCCGAGCGCGCGAAGATGAAGGGCAGCACCGGCAACACGCAGGGACTGAGGATGGTGAGCACACCGCCGAGATAGGCAAGCAGAAAGATCAACATGGCATTTCCTTAATTTCAAATTCAAAAAACAAACCAATTAGCCACAGAGATCACAGAGGACACAGAGAAAACCGGGCCGATGCAATTCGTTCACTTGCTCACTGATTTCTCATGGCGCAGGCAACACAATTGGTAAAGATCGCGAATCGAGGAGTCTCACCTCTATCTCTGTGCCCTCTGTGATCTCTGTGGCGATAATGTCTTTACTTCGCTTTCGGCACGAATCGCAGCGCCACCGTGTTCATGCAGTAGCGCAATCCGGTCGGCTTCGGCCCGTCGTCGAACACATGGCCGAGATGCGCGTCGCACAGCGTGCAACGCACCTCGGTGCGGATCATGCCGAACAGGCGATCCTCGATCTCGCGCACGTTCTCCTGCGCGATGGGCTGCCAGAAGCTGGGCCAGCCGGTGCGGGAATCGTATTTGGTGGCGGAATCGAACAGCGCGTTGTCGCAACACACGCAGCGGTACAGACCCGGCTCGTGCCGGTCGTAGCCGGGTTGCGAATAAGCGCGCTCGGTGCCCTGCCGCCGCGTCACCTCGTAGGCCAGCGGCGACAGGCGCTTCTTCCACTCGGCATCCTTGTCCACCTTGTCCAGGGTCACGCGCCCCAGCGGCTTGCCGTCGGCGGCGAACTGCATGATGGTCACCCGCTCCGGGGTCGCGGCAAAGGCGCGTGTCGCACAGGCCAGCCCGAGGCCGGATATCACTGTCAGAAAATGTCTGCGTTGCATGATGTCACCTCCTGCAAAAATCTCCGCCGCTATTCCGCGAAGGGTGGCTTGCGTCCGACCAGCGCCTCGGCCAGCAACAGCTCCTCATCGGTGTGATTCGGCTTGTCCATGCCCAACACGTCATGGACACATTGACCGGGCGGGCCATCGCGGTAGATATGCAACGGCCGGTCGTGATGCAGCGAGTGCACGCTCTGCCGGCTGCTGCCGTCGCCGCTGGCCTCGACATCCACATCGCCATAGCAGGTGCAGAAATAGGTCTTGTCCGGCCCGGCCTCCAGATACACCCCGGTGCCGCGGATGCCGATGGTCGCGGTCGGCGTCTCGATGCGCATGCCCTTGTTGCGCGACACCGACAGCAGTTTGCCCGCGAACAGGCTGAGTCCGCCGATCAGCAGCGAACCCAGATCGCTGCTTTCTTTCGACCGTATCTTGAGATGACTGTTGCTGCGCAACAGCATCGCGTGGTCGCCGACCACGAACACCAGCTCGCTGTCCCTGCCGGTCTTCACCGTATCGTTGGGACCGATGCGCGTACCCGCATGCACCCGCTCGCCGTTGACCCAGGCCTTGCCCTTCACACGGTAGACCGATTGCGTCGCGGGCAGTTTCTGCGGCGGCACGAACACAGCGGCAACTGCCTTCACCGCGGGCAACATCGCCGTCAACAGCCCAGCCGCCAGGCCCTGCAGCAAGCGCCTGCGCTGCTGACCGGCCACTTCCAGTCTCTGATTCTGTTCCATCGCTACTCCCTGATAAATGTCCGTCAATGCAGCGGTGGATGCCCGCCTGCGCGGGAACATCCACCCCGCGCCGTCACATGCCCTTGTCCTTGCTCATCGCATCATCTTTTTTCATGGCATCCATTTTCATGGCGTCCTGATGTTTCGGCTTCTTGTTCGCGGACTTCTTCTTGTCCATCGACTCCTTGCCCATCTCATCCTTATGCATGGCGTCTTTGCTCATCGTGTCCTTGGGCATGCCATCCTTGCTCATGGCGTGGTCGTCCATCGCCGCCGCATTCTGGGCGAAAGCCGCCAGGCAGAGCGTCAACAACAGGGAAGTCAGTTTGTTCATTTGAATCTCCTTGAATGGTTTAGTGGTATCGTCGCAGCGGCTGAACCGTCTGCGCTACCAAGTTCGAAGCGCGCCGAAAAAAGGTTACACAGGATCCGAATGAGCGGGCAAAACGACAATCTGGAAGACCTCATGCGCCGGTCGCTGGCCGGGGATCAGCGCGCCTATGCCGATCTGTTGCGTGAGACCGCGCGCCTGCTGCGTCCCTTCCTGTCCAGACGCCTGCGCTTCTCCAACGAAGTGGACGACCTGTTGCAGGAGATATTGCTCTCCATCCACAAGGCGCGCCATACCTACGATGGTCAGCGCCCCTACAAGCCGTGGGCGTATGCCATCGCCAGGTTCCGTTTGCTCGACCATCTGCGCACGCACTACGCCGATCAATTGCGCCATGCCGAGGACTACGACGAACTGGAAGAAATATTGCCGGACGATGTAACCGAAAGCGAGATCAGTTACGAATCCATAAGCGCGGAGGTGGAGAAACTGCCCGCGAAGCAGGCCACCATCCTGCGCCTGATGCACCATGACGGCTACACCGCCAAAGAGGTCGCCGCGCAGATGGGCATGAACGAATCGGCGGTGAAAGTGGCGGCGCACCGCGCCTACAAGATATTGCGAGAAAGATTGGAACGATAATGAACGACATCGAACAACTGATCGCGGGACTGAGCAAGGAAGCGCAGCCGGTAAGACCCGCGCCGCACCCGTACAAGCTGAGCCTGCAATGGACGGGGGCCGCCACGCTCTATCTGATCGTCACGCTCGCGCTCACCGGCCTGCGTCCGGATTGGCGCGAAAGTTTCGTGGAACCGTGGTTCGTCGCCGAGATCGTCACCCTGTTCGCACTCTTCATCGTCACCGCCCTCAGCGCCGCGCTGCTGGCTTTTCCCGACCTGCACCAGAAACGCCTGCTCGCCTTCGCACCGGTCGTGCCCGCCGTGCTGTTCCTGGCCGTGATCTTCCTTGCCTGGCGTGCCGACACCCCGCCCGCACCGTTGCCCGAGCACAGCATCGAATGCACCTGCAGCATCCTGCTCACCATGTTGTTGCCTACGGCATGGACTTTCTATTCCCTGCGCAGATACGCCAGCACCCACTATCGCCTGGCGGGCAGCATCGCGCTGCTCTGCGCGTTCAGCGTCGGCGCATTGTGGCTGCGCTTGCACGAAGTCAACGACTCCATCGCGCATGTGGTCGAGTGGCATTACCTGCCGATGCTGGGTGTGGGATTGCTGGGGTTGTGGCTGGGAAGATTGCTGTTGAAGTGGTGACGACACATCACCTGATCTCGAACCCGCTGTAACTGCCGCTGCCCGGCGCGACCTCCACCCGCTCCACGCTCGCCATCATCGGCCCGCGTTGCGCCCAGCGCACGATGGCCTCCACCGCACCCGCTTCTCCTTGCACCATCGCCTCCACGGTACGGTCTGGCAGATTGCGCACCCAACCCGAGACCCCCAACAGTTCGGCTTCTTCCTGCATCGAATTGCGGAAGTACACGCCCTGCACGCGGCCATGGATGACGAGGTGCAATGTTTTCGGGGTGGAAGATGTGCTCATCGGGGCTCCTGTGTCGGGATGCATTGTTTAGTCCATGCTATCAGTCGGATAGAAGCGAAGGAAGACAGCGTGCGTGCATCTGCGCTATCGTCAGGTAAAATTGCCCGCGAACAAGTAACCCTTTCAACTGCAATACATCAACAACTATTTGAATAATGGCTACTTATAACGAAGCGAGTTTCAAAGTCCTGCGTGGTCTGGAGCCGGTGCGCCAGCGCCCCGGCATGTACACCAACCTCGAATCGCCCAACCACATCATCGCCGAAGTGGTGGACAACGCCTGCGACGAAGCGCTCGCGGGCTTTGCCAAGAATATATATGTCACCGCCCATGCGGACGGCTCGGTGTCGGTGAAGGACGACGGTCGCGGCATCCCGGTCGGCATCCACAAGGAAGAAGGCCGCTCGGTCGTGGAGGTCGCGTTCACCGTGCTGCACTCCGGCGGCAAGTTCGACAAGGAATCGGATGGCGCCTACAAATTCGCCGGCGGCCTGCACGGCGTCGGCGTGGCCGTCACCAATGCGCTGTCGAAGAAAGTGGAAGTCACCGTATACCGCGAAGGCGGCCAGCACGATCTACGCTTCGTCGAAGGCGTGGCCGAAACGCCGCTGAAGAAGACCGGCAGCTGCCCCAAGAACCAGACCGGCACCATGGTGCGCGCCTGGCCCAACCCCAAGTATTTCGACAGCCCCAACGTCAACCTCGCGCAGCTCGAACTCTCGCTGCGCTCCAAGGCCGTGCTGCTGCCCGGCGTCACCATCACGCTGAATCTGGAAAAGACCGGCGAGACCAAATCGTGGACCTACCCCGACGGCCTGCGCGGCTACCTCGCCGAGTCGCTCTCCGAATTCGAACTCGCCACCCCCATCCTGTTGCAGGAAAAGTTCACGCGCAAAGGCGACACCAGCGGTTTCGCCGAGGGCGAGGGCGCCAGCTGGGCGCTCACCTGGAGCGCCGAAGGCAACGTGGTGCGCGAATCGTATGTGAACCTCATCCCCACGCCCGCGGGCGGCACGCACGAAGCCGGCCTGCGCGACGGCGTGTTCAACGCGGTGAAAGCCTTCGCCGAAATTCATAGTCTGTTGCCCAAGGGCGTGAAGCTGGTGCCCGAGGATGTGTTCTCGCGCGCCAGCTTCGTGCTCTCGGCCAAGGTGCTCGACCCGCAGTTCCAGGGCCAGACCAAGGAGAAGCTGGTGTCGCGCGACGCGCTGCGCCTGGTCTCTTCGATGATGAAAGACCCGCTCGAACTGTGGCTCAACGAACATCTGGAACCGGCGAAGAAGATCGTCGAACTCGCCATCCAGCAGGCGCAGGCACGTTTGCGCTCGGCGCAAAAAGTGGAAAAGAAAAAAGGTTCCAGCGTCGCCGTGCTGCCCGGCAAACTCACCGATTGCAGCTCCAGCGATTCCAGCCGCACCGAACTGTTCCTGGTCGAGGGCGATTCCGCCGGCGGCTCCGCCAAGCAGGGCCGCGACAAGGAATTCCAGGCCGTGCTGCCGCTGCGCGGCAAAGTGCTGAACACCTTCGAAGTGGAGAAGGACCGCCTGTTCGCCAACAACGAGGTCCACGACATCGCCGTCGCGATAGGTGTTGACCCGCATGCGCCGGGCGATACTGTCGACCTTTCCAACCTGCGCTACAACGCCATCCTCATCATGGCCGATGCCGACGTGGACGGATCGCACATCTCCACTTTGCTGCTCACCCTGTTCTACCGCCACTTCTACCACGTGGTGGAAGCCGGCAAGATCTACATCGCGCAACCGCCGCTGTTCCGCATCGACGTGCCCGGTCTCGGCAAGAAACAGGCGAGCAAGATCTACGCACTGAACGAAGGCGAGCTGAACAGCACACTGGACAGGCTGCGCAAGGAAAAATACCGCGAAGGCAGTTGGAGCATCTCGCGCTTTAAAGGCTTGGGCGAGATGAGCCCCGAGCAGTTGTGGGATACGACGCTGAATCCGGATACGCGGCGTGCGCTGTGCGTGAAGGCGGATGCGGCTTCGTACAAGGCGACGATGGGGATATTCAACATGCTGATGGGCAAGCAGGAGGCTTCGACGCGCAGGGCGTGGCTGGAGTATCACGGGAATGAGGTTGAGGCGGATATTTGATTTGTCGTTACCCCCCTTTAGAAAAGGGGGGCAGGGGGGGATTTGAGAAATGGCAAATCATCCACAAATTTTCAAATCCCCCTCCATCCCCCTTTTCTAAAGGGGGAAGTGGATTAGCTACATGAACCAAAATTTACGGTAAGAACAAAGAATGACAACCAACGAAATCGACCCACAAGACGATCAACAACCCGAAGCCCCCGCCCAAACCGGAGGCAAGCGCGAATTCGCCCCCCTAGCCAAGCTGCCCGACAGCGACGAAGTCCTCATCGCCGATTACGCCGAGCGCGCCTATCTCGAATACGCCGTCTCCGTGGTCAAGGGCCGTGCGCTGCCGGAAGTGTGCGACGGGCAAAAACCCGTGCAGCGCCGCATCCTGTTCTCCATGCTGCGCATGGGGCTCACGCATGGCAACAAGCATGTGAAGTCGGCGCGCGTCGTCGGTGATGTGCTGGGTAAGTATCACCCGCATGGCGACTCTTCCGCGTATGAGGCGATGGTGCGGCTGGCGCAGGATTTTGCGATGCGTTATCCGCTGGTGGATGGTCAGGGCAACTTTGGTTCGCGCGATGGCGACAACGCGGCGGCGATGCGTTACACCGAGGCGCGGCTCACGCCCATCGCCGATCTGCTGTTGTCCGAGCTGGACAAGGGCACGGTGGATTTCATCCCCAACTATGACGGCGCATTCCAGGAGCCGGCGATGCTGCCCGCGCGCCTGCCCATGGTGTTGCTCAACGGCGCCTCCGGCATCGCGGTGGGCATGGCGACCGAGATCCCTTCGCATAACTTGAAAGAAGTCGCCAAGGCCGCCGTCATGCTGGCGAAGAACCCCAACCTCAAGGACGACAAGCTGATGTCTTACATCAGCGGGCCGGACTTCCCCGGCGGCGGGCAGATCATCTCTTCCGCGGCCGACATCCGCGATGCTTATTCCAGCGGGCGCGGCTCGCTGAAGATGCGCGCACGCTGGACCATTGAGCAACTGGCGCGCGGCCAGTGGCAGGTGGTGGTGAGCGAATTCCCGCACGGCGTCTCGGCGCAGAAGGTGCTGGAAGAGATCGACGAGTTGACCAACCCCAAGGTCAAGGCCAACAAGAAATCGCTCACGCCGGAGCAGACGCAGAACAAGCAGCTCATCCTATCGGTGCTGGATGCGGTGGCCGACGAATCGGACAAGTCGCAAAAGATCCGCCTGGTGTTCCAGCCCAAGACCTCGAAGCTGAACCCGGACGACATGATGGCGGTGCTGCTCACCCACACCAGTTTGCAGAACTCGGTGTCGGTCAACCTCACCATGATCGGTCTGGACGGCCGCCCGCAGCAGAAGTCGCTGGCGCAGGTGCTGCGCGAGTGGGTGGAATTCCGCCTGCGCACCGTCACGCGCCGCTGCGATTTCCGCCTCGGCCAGGTCAACGACCGCCTGCACATCCTCGACGGCCGCATGGTGGTGTACCTGAACGTGGACGCGGTGATCAAGCTCATCCGCAATTCGGACAACCCGAAAGAAGACCTGATGAAGAAATTCGACCTGAGCGAACGCCAGGCCGAAGATATTCTTGAGATCCGCCTGCGCCAGTTGGCGCGTCTGGAAGGCATCAAGATCGAGAAAGAGATCAAGGAACTGAAGTCCGAAGCCAAAGAACTGAAGCGCGTGCTCGGCAGCGAAGACGCGCTGCGCGAACTGGTGGTGGGCGAGATCGAAGCCGACGCCAAGACCTACGGCGACGAGCGCCGCACGCTGATCGAAGAAGCGCAGGTGACCAAAGTGACCGCGCAAGTGAGCGACGAGCCGGTGACGGTGTTCATCTCGCAACGCTTCTGGGTGCGCACGCGCCAGGGCCACGGCATCGACGCGACCAGCATCGCCTTCAAGGACGGCGACAGCATCGCCGCCACCTACGAGGTGCGCACCACCGACACCGTCATCGTCATCTGCAGCAACGGCCGCGTGTGCAGCATCCCCGTCTCGTCGCTGCCCACCGGCCGCGGCGACGGCGCACCGCTCGCCACCTTCATCGAGATCGCGCCCGGCGCCAAGATCGCGCACGCCTTCTGTGGCAAGACCGAGACCCCCGTGCTGATTTCAACAAGCGCAGGCTACGGCTTCCCCTGCTTCATCGGCGACATGGTCGGCCGCACCAAGGCAGGCAAACAATTCATCAGCGTGAAGGAAGACACCATCCTGCCGCCGGTCATCGTGACCCCGACGCAGAATTCACTGGTCGCCGTGGTGAGCAAACAGAACCGGCTGCTGGTGTTCATGCTCTCGGAACTGAAACTGCTGCAAGGCGGCGGCAAGGGCATGATGCTCATCGACCTGAAGGAAGGCGACGAGCTGACGGCTTGTACGGTGGTGAATCAACCGGCGGTGACGTTGATCGGCACGGCGGGCAGCAAGGTGCAGCAGTTGAAGATTGGCGGGAAGGAATTGCAAGGGTACTTTGGGGCTAGGGCTCGGGCGGGGAAGGTGGTTGAGACTAGGTTGAAGGGGTTGAGGTTTGAGTAAGAGATGTAGATTGTATCTGGTACATGCCCCTCACTTTATATTAGGATGCGTTTCATTGAATTTGAGCAGTTGGGGATTCTTATAAGAAGTCTATAGTTGTTATTTGAAACTAGCATTCCAGTAACTGGAAAGAAATTGAGGCATCAATGAAACTGTCTTCACTCAAGATTAAAAGTGCTTTTGGTTATCTCAATTTCAACATTAAGTTCGATAAAGAATTGACATTCTTGGTTGGAATCAATGGGTGCGGCAAAACAACAGTTCTACATTTGTTGGAAGCTTTGCTAACGCCCTCACTGCAACTACTTGATCGCATTCCGCACGAGAAAGCGGAGTTAAGAATAAGGCACAATAACCGCATAATTAAAATCCAGTCTTCAGTTACGCAAGATACGACAACTATTGAGATACCCAGCATCGAAGGCGACAATGTCCTTTCTTATCAGCACGCTGAACTCACAAGGGGCGCCTCACCCGAAGCAATCAGCGAACGCCAAAACCTATTGCTTGCCCAGTTTTCAAAACATCCTGTATTTGAATTTCTTCAAAGTGAATTAGATACCCCTCTATTCTTAGGACTTGACCGACGTAATGTTGTGCTGCACTACGATGATATATCAGCCCGGCATGCAACTACTCTTGAAACCAGAAAACGAGAGATGTTCATTCAATCAGTTAAACGGCGCATGCCTATCTCTGGTCAACTTGGGGCAAGCTTGGTGAATGTTCAATTTCTAATTCAAGAAATATATCGAACCACGAGGGAGGAGCAAGACAAATTTGGCGTGAAATTGCGCGAAGATATCTTTCTCGCAGCATTTGACCTCCATCCGTCTACCAGCTTCTTCAAAATGCTCCACCAAGAGGGCGCTATGAACGTTCCCTTCTTGGCATCAATTATCCAAAAACGGCAGCACGTTGAAGGCGCACTGAAAAATGCCGGCCTTGATGAAGAAAAATACAGACCAATAGTAAAGAAATTTTTCTCTCATATTGAAGGACTCCATGATCGAGCAACCAAGACCGTTCAAAGTAAAGACTCGGAGTTGCCAGATATTACAATTGAACTTGCATTAAATCGCCCAGTTGTTGACCGTGTGATCAAGCTTATTGAGTCCTCCGAAAATTACACGAAGAATATTAGGAAGATTTGGGAGCCGATCGACCTATTCCTCTCTTTGGTCAACCGCTTCCTTGAGGATAGTGGCAAACGCCTTGAAATCGATCAGGTTGGCTGGTTAAACGTAAAGCTTATAAACATTGATGTTCAACCAAGAAGCCTAGATGTCTTATCCTCAGGAGAACGGCAAATTGTAGTAATTCTTGCCCACTTAGCAATTAACCGTGAGTTCAAACGAGCGGGAATTTTTATAGTGGATGAACCAGAACTTTCTCTCCATTTGAAATGGCAGGAAATCTTCGTTGATTCGCTGCTACGCGCAAGCCCAGGCAATCAATTCATCTTGGCAACTCATTCGCCTGCAATCGTTATGGAAAGAGAAGAATATTGCCAAGATTTGTCGCCAACGCCTTTAAATCCGGCGCCAGCAAAAACCATTTCACAGCGGCAGTAGGGCCCCTATGTCTATACCTTCCTGGCCAGATGCCGCCAAAAAGGCACTATCAGTCTTCTATTCCTCATGGAATGACATTGACGTATTTGTTGAGGACACGGCTTCTTACGCAGAGACTTTCTACATAGCACTAATTAATAATGCCCTTCAGGGGAAGGCTAAAGTAAATAAGGTTTTCCCACTAGGCGACAAGAATGCTGTCGTATCTGCTTGCCAAGGTGACACGCAAAAAAGCGCTAGGCGCAGAATCTACCTTATTGATGGCGACCTCGACTTCGTCTGTGGAAAGCCTGCAGTTCGGCATCCCCGCATGTATCAACATGCCGCATATGCTATTGAGAATTACCTAATTACAGAGAAAGCCATCACCAACATACTTCACGAAGAAAATTCAGCCATTAGTGAACAAGATGTACGAAATCTTTTTGATTTTGGGAATTGGATTGCTGAGCTCTCGGACTTAACTGAGCTTTTTGTGTGTTTTGCTATGACGTGGTTGATAGCCCCAGAGTATAAGACCGTCAAGTTTGGTATCGGTCCCTTCCTAAAAAAAGTAAATGGGCGTGATGAACTCGATTCCAACAAAGTTGCCGCATTTTGTAGCGCACGCAGAGCTGAACTTGTTACTGCATCCACCGCGGCCAAGGTTGACACAACAGAAGTACACATTAGGCAGCAACTACTTGGCAAACGATTAACCGACTATGTGGCAGCACGAGAATTTTTATTTCTGCCGATGAAGGTGCGCGCAACAAAACTGGGGATGCGGCTTTCTTGCTCACCCGAAAGCATGTATGTCCGAATGGCAAAAGCGACCGATCTTCTGCATTCCCATCCGCACTTTGTCAGTGCATTAATGAATACGGCCCAAGGTAAAACAATTTAGCTAACGCGAATAATTGGGGACAGACCACGGTTTCCAATACATAGCAGTGGAAACCGTGGTCTGTCCCCAATTACACTTGCCAGTTTGTGCTGGCGCACACCCCTTTGATTTGCTTGATCGGAAATAAAGCGCCTGCGGGCGCTTTTTTCATTTCCGCTTGCGGGGTTTTGCGGGAGTTCGCGTAGGCAGCCCAAGGGCGCTGCGGGAAAGAGAGTCTGCCTCTGTATTGCGGCAAGTAATCGGGGACAGACCACGGTTTCCAAAGAGTCCTTCTCAACCTTCAACCTGCGACGCCCCGCAGCAGTTCATGTACTTTCTTCAGCAACTAAGAACTAAAGGGGGCGGCATCGCATTACTTTTCGCAGCCATAGATGCAGAAATCAATTCGAGCTGCCCCCTTTAGAAGTGCTACATCCTTGCTGCTTTGGCGTAAGCAGGCAGTAGCTTCTTCATAGTCGTCAATATGTCATCAACTGTCGTTACGTTGCGAATTTTGAGCATGAGCTTCTGATCCGGCGATGGCGTTGCTGGTGCAATTCCTCGTTCCTCCAAGGTTGCAACCGATTCCTTTGTAACTATGCGCCTCCACTTTGTAATTGCTTTTAGTGTCGCACCTGCATAGTACACATTGTCTCTGGTACGAATTCCGACGCCATTGTGCAAGTAGTCCACACCAAGCAACATCCGAAATAGTGCCCGATTGAAGTACCAATCCGAATGGTGCAGATTGCCGAACCTGGACAAATCTGATGCCATCTTGCGTGGTAGCGATTTATTAAATTTGTAGTAATGCTTTGTTGCCTTCCCTTTGAAAAACAGGAAAGGTGGCACTTCTGTTTTGTCGCTTTTCTCTTTATTGTGATACCAACTCGCGCATACACCATTTTCGAGGGTTGATAAGCCGCCTTTTGCAACAGGAATGATGTGATCCGCCCAATCGATAGTGAAATAGGGTGTAGCGCCACCATCAAGTATCCAAAGCTTATCTCCTGAATATACACATGTGGCCAAATGTAGAACATATAGCTGTGCTTTCTGTGCATCAGTGAAATTGCTCGCTCTCGCCATTTTGCTCTCCAAAAATGAATTGGAATCCCTCCAACATAGTATCGCGGACAATAGGGGACAGACCACGGTTTCCACTGCAATGTATTTGAAACCGTGGTCTGTCCCTAATTACACTTGCCAGTTTGTGCTGGCACAAACCCCTTTGATTTGCTTGATCGGAAATAAAGCGCCTGCGGGCGCTTTTTTCATTTCCGCTTGCGGGGTTTTGCGGGAGTTCGCGTAGGCAGCCCAAGGGCGCTGCGGGAAAGAGAGTCTGCCTCTGTATTGTGGTGCTGCGGAATCCAGCGTAACTCGAATTGGTCAAAACACTTTATCTGCGCGCGGATTTCGGCGAATAAGGGGGCGAAGCGGGCAGCTTCGGTGCTACTGGCATTTTGCGCGAGGCGTACGACGACGTCGCTATCGCAGTGAATGAGCAAGGCGCTGGCTTGCAGTGTGCGTGCGAGTTGCAGAGTGGCCAGCAGGGCGCGGGCTTCGGCTTCGTTGTTGCAGCCGCTGTGCGGACTGCGTTGCGAGAGTTCGTGGCGGCTACCATCCGGTTGCAGCAGGAGGGCTCCGAGGCCGATATGGCCGGGGTTAGGGCGGGCGCAGCCATCGCACCAAGCTTGCCAGAGATGCTTTTCGTTCATGCCGACATGGTAGCGAGCAAGGCGGTGTCTGTGCTGATTTTGTGGACTCAAAGGGGTCGGGTTCGAAATATTCTCAGCAACTGAATCCGTCAGTCTTTACCGGCAAGATGATCTTCCAGATAGCCGCGCATTTCCTGCCAGGGAATCGTCTTTCCGGAGGCAACGATACGTGCATAACGATCTTCGGCTTCTGCATCGAAAGCGGCACGCTTATCTTCCTGCTCGGCCTTTTCTGCAATGGCATCCAGAATGAAGCCATGAGTGGTTGTTCCGGCACGTTTCGCAGCCGCTGCAACGCGAGCTTTCAGGTCTTGCGGCAAGCGTATGGTGGTTGTGCTCATGGCGGTCTCCAAGGGTTAATGGAACGCACTTACTGTAGCGCAGTGGGCTACATCCAACAAATGTCGAATTGCGCCACTACAGCGCGGAATCAATGGGGGCAGACTCCATCGATCTCAGGTTCCTGGCTCCGATTGTTTATGCCTTTTCGCATTTCGCCAATCGGGAATGGACTCAGTTGTGAAATACTCTATTCTTGAAATAAGAATATTGACTTATCTGCATGGCTGGCATTAGTATCCGGCCGTCCATTCTCATTTCAAGAATTAAGAATATGGCAAAGATCAGCAATAAGCAGCCTGTGCTCAAGCCGCAAGATTTGTATGTCTTGCTGGCATTGTTGAGTCGTGGCGGCGGGAGTGTCGGGTATCCAGAGCTGGCAGTGCAGACGGGGCTGGCGGTGTCGGCGGTGCATGGGGCGCTGAAACGTGCCGCGACGGCGCAGTTGGCGATGTTTCAGGATCGGCGTCCGGTGGTGCTGAAGACGCAGTTGCGGGAGTTCTTGCTGCATGGAGCCAAGTATGTTTTCCCTCCGGTGTGGGGTTCGCTGACGCGCGGAGTGCCAACCGGATACGCGGCGGCTCCTTTGAATGCGCTGATTGCGCCTTCTGCCGATCCTGTACCGGTTTGGCCGCATCCCAAGGGGGATGTACGCGGGGTCAGCTTGGCGCCTTTGTATCCTTCGGTTCCGGCAGCGGCGCTCAAGGATGAGCGTTTGTATGCCCTTCTTGCGCTGTTTGATGCGTTGCGTAGCGGGCAGGCGCGCGAGCGCAATGCGGCGCTTAAATTGCTGGATGAGTTTTTCCAGTGAAGCTGCGGCATCCCAATATTGAGAAGGTGGAGCTTGTGGCACGGGCGCTCGGCGACTTGCGCGAGGGACTGGTATTTGTGGGTGGCTGTGCGGTGGATCTGTTGCTGACCGATGCTGCTGCCGCACCTTCGCGGGTCACTTACGATGTGGATTTGGTGACACAGGTTGCTGCATTGGCGGGCTACCACAAATTGGAAGAGGAGTTTGTCCGCCTGGGTTTTAAGCGGGATATTTCCGCGGATGCGCCTATCTGCCGCTGGCGTCTGCAAAATCTGGAGGTTGATTTGATGCCTGCGGACACCCGGATTTTGGGCTTTGCCAACCGCTGGTATCCATTGGCGATGCAATCGGCACAACGGATTGTTTTGCCGAGTGGCACGACGATACGCCTGATTGCGGCTCCGGTATTTCTGGCGACAAAATTTGAAGCTTTTACAGATCGTGGCAAGGGCGACTTACTGGGGAGCCATGATTTGGAAGACATCGTGAATGTGCTGGATGGGCGACCGGAGATCGTCGGGGAGATTGCCCTGAGCCCTGTGGAGCTGCGGCGTTACTTGGCGGAACGGAGCGGGATGCTACTGGCGCTGCCAGAATTTATGGATGCTTTGCGTGGAATGGTGTTCCCTGATGAATCTCTCACAGATCGGGTGCAGATGCTGGAGGAGAGATTTCGCCAGATTGCGAAGTTGGCAGATGATTGATTCGTGTTCCCATCGATGGCGCCACTGAACATAATCTGAGACAGACCACGGCTTCCAAAGAACCCTTCTCAATCTTCCCCCTGCGATGCTCCGCAGCACTTCTTGTACTTTCTTCCGCTGCCGCAAATGCACGGCGCATTGCGGCTTATCTTTGGATTCTCGTTTGCAACAACTTTGCCACTGGCGCTGTCTGCAGCACGGCGTTGCGGTGCCCAGAATTTGTAGATCCAGCCGATGCTGGCCGGTATCTGTTTTGAAAGTTCTTCGCGTTGGGCCGGGGTCTGTACCAGTTCTTCTTCTGCCTCGGTGACCTCCGGTGCGCCCAGCAGGTAGATGGGCCGCAATGCCACGGGGCCGTGTTTGGATTCGAACAGGGGCTGCCAGCTGTTGCGCTGCATGTCGATGCCGGTCATGAATCCGTGCGCCCACATCTCGCCGTCCATGTATTCGCGCTCGTCGCCTTCGAAGACTTGCAGGTCAAAGACGGGCTCGAAATGCTCCGCGTCCTGTTGCAGGCTCCAGACGATGGCGTTCATGTGGCGTGTGAGCAGGTCGGTGATCCGCTCTGCCTGGGCAGCGGAGGCGAATGTCGGGACATCTGCTGCTGATGGGCCCCACACAGGCGGAATCCATTCTTCCGGTTTGGGCATCGCCGGGCCGGTTGCAAGGGCGGAGAGGAATCCATCCAGGCAATCGAGCAGCATGACTTCGTTGCTGGTGGCGTCGGACATGAGGAAGCTGTCGAGCTCGTCCATCTCTTGCTCGGAGAGGGCGGGGGTGATTTCTTCTTCCTCGAAGGATTCTTGGTTTGACATGGTTGCTGTTACTTTCTTTGCCGGAGGGTTTTGAGGTGCTGATTAAATCCGTTCGCAGGGACCCTTCGACAGGCTCAGGGCGAACGGATCAATCAGCACACCATTAAGTATCTTGCCTTGAGTGCGCTGTAAAGCTCGTCGCGAACATTGGTCGAATCCAGATCGGCGATCTCCAGCACTTCGACCAGGTGTTCGTTGTCTTCGCGACCATCCCATATCTTGATGTAGGTGCCGGCCTTGTAGCCGTGGTCCTGGCGGAACACGTTGAGCACGTTTTTGCCGACGTATTGTTTGAACAGGTCGTTCCATTCCATGTCGCAGTCGTGCAGCAGTGACTCGAACAGTGCGAGGCTGGTGCGCCTGGCTGCGGCCAGGCCGACCAGCAGGTCGAGCTTTTCCAGCAGGCTCAATTCAGCGAGCACATAGTATCGGTCGTCAAACTGCACGGATTTCTGGCGCAGGTTGAGTTCGGCCTGCATCTCCAGCTTCGCAAGGGCGATGTCCCCGTGTTTGACCTGTATGCCTGCGGAGAGGATGAAGTGCCAGATATCGACCAGCTCCATGCGCAGTTGCGCCAGGTCGCACTCCTGTTTCTTCCACCATTTCCAACCGTGGTGCTCGATGGCTTCGACGCCTTCGACCTGGATGGCGCGGTGCCAGTTGTTGTTGGCGGCAACCCAGGCGGGGTTGACCTTGCTGTTCATGCCGTCCTGCAGTTCGAGCATGGTGATGAGTTGGGTCTCTGAGAGGGTCATGGTTGCGGCCTTGGGAAAAGTGGGCATTTTACAGCACGGGCTGCCTTTAAATTTCCGACATTCCAGTTGCTGCAAGCTAGAATAAGCGCCATGCGCAATCTCACCGCCCCGCTCCGCCGCCTTATCAGCCTCGCCCTCTTCGCACTCCCTCCGCTGGCCCATGCCTTGCCGGAATCTGCCAACGTCGCGGGCGGGGTGGTGGTGTTTCCGCTCGGCAGCGTCAGCGCCTTCGCGGACAAACCGCAGGCATGGTTCGAGGAGCGGCCGGTGCTGGTCACCGAAGAGAAAGGCGAGTGGTTTGCGGTGGTGGGGCTGCCGCTGGACAGCATCCCGGTGATGCATGAGCTGAAGGTGCAGCTCGGCCACGAGACGCAGTTGCTGCCTTTCGATATCCGCCCCAAGGCTTATCCCGAGCAGCGCATCACGCTGAAGGACAGGAGCAAGGTGGAGTTGTCGCCGGAGGATCTGGCGCGCGCCGAGCGCGAGATCGCCACCATCATGGAATTGAAACTGCACTGGCGCGAGACAGCCCAGACCGATCTGGATTTCATCCTGCCGGCCAGGGGCAGGCTGGGCGGGCGCTTCGGTGCGCGCCGCTATTTCAACGAAGAGATGCGCAAGCCGCATGCGGGGCTGGATGTGGTGGTGGCGAGCGGCACGCCGATCAAGTCCAGCGCCGCGGGCGTGGTGCTGGCGGTGGACGATTACTTTTTCAACGGCAAGACGGTGTTCGTCGACCACGGCAACGGGCTGATCACGATGTATTGCCACCTGAGCCGCATCGGCGTGAAGCCCGGGCAGGCGGTGCGCAAGGGCCAGCGTGTGGGTCTGGCCGGCAAGACCGGCCGCGCCAGCGGCCCGCACCTGCACTGGAGCGTGATACTGAACGGGGCGATGGTCGATCCGGAGTCATTCCTCGCGGCGGAGCGCCGGCATTGAGCGCAGTGGCCGGTTGACGCCAATTTCTCCGCACGGATAATGCGTCCTCCGCCGCGGGATAGCGGCATGACATCCGCCTTCACAGCGCCCATCCGATATGTTCTTCATCACTTCCACCATCGCCGCCGTCGCCGCCTGCTGCGTTTCCATCTTCATGTTCTTCTGGGCGCTGCTGTGCTTTTTCTACGGCGGGCCGGAAGGGGTGATCGGCAACGAGGCGATCATGGCCGGGCTGGTCTCGACTGTGATCTCGGCTGTTTCCGGCTATGCGACGTATGTGTTCATCGTCGCGCCGAAGCGGGCGGAGCTGGATCCCCCCGGGATGTTGTACCGCGTCGCGCTGAAGGGTTCGCCGCTGTTCGCGCTGCTGTTCATCGGCATGCTGTGGATGCTGGGCACGATCGTGCTGGTGTATTTCGCCATGATCGCCGCCGTGACGGTCGCGGTGCGCCTGGTGCGGCGCCGCCGATGACCGTCCGCCTTATTTGACCAGCTTCGACAGCTTCTTGAAGGTCTCGGTGCCGGCGATCTTCAGCAGCTGGAACACCACCGCCTCGGTACAGCTGGGCACGGCGCCGGCGAGCACCATGGCTTCGATCGCGGTCTGCCGGTTGTCGCTGCTGCGGCTCATCACGGCATCCTTGACGAGATGCACATTGAAACCTTCACCCAGCAATTCGATGACAGTCTGCAACACGCAGACATGCGTCTCCATGCCGCAGACGATGACCTGAGTGCGGCCGGTCTCTTTGAGTCGTTTGAGGAAGGCATCGTTGCCGCAGCAGCTGAAGGTCATCTTTTCGATGGCGGGCGCGGTCGGCGCCCTGCTGCGCAGCTCGTTCAATGTCGGACCCAGCCCTTTGACGTACTGCTCGGAGAAGATCACCGGCACGTTCAGTTCGTTCGCGCTTTCGAGCAGAATGCCGGCATTTCTGGTCAATTGAGCCAGCACGTTCTGTTCCATGGCGGCACAGAGTCTTTCCTGCACGTCGATGACGACCAGCACGGCCTTGCCTGGATCGAGCAGGAATTTGGTTGGGACAGACATGACTCCTCCGATGACTGATTGGGTTGGGAGTCGGAATTATGATCGAAGACGGCGCGGAATGCTCAAGACTCAGCCGGGTGAGCTTGCGCTGCCCAGCCTGCATTCCCGCCGCACTTATTTCAGCGTGCGCAACACCTGCATCTCGGCCTTGAGCCAATCTTCCAGTTCGTGGCCAGGAACGAAACCGCGCTCTTTCGCCAGGTAGTAGGCGATCTGCTCTATCTGAGAACGCATCTCTTTTGCCTTGGTGTTCGCCTCATCGTGGCTGTGGCTGTGGTTCTCGGCGTTGAAGGGTATGACGAGTTCCCCGTACAGCGGCTGTTCCTGGCTCATGGTGGAAGTCCTTTGTTGGAAAGACTTCCATTAGTAGCAACTGCCGGTTACAGCAATATGACGGCAGGCGCCGATCCGGATGACACTACCGTGCCCAGTGCGATTGCCATTCCCGGGCCGCGGCCGCGCTCGCGTGTATTGACGCCGGCACAGGCACAGGACTAGGCTATACGCATCGTGACAGCCTGCATGCCTGCACAGGCATGGGAATGATCTACTGAAACCGGAGAACTGCCATGATCGATAGAGAAGCCGTTCTGCATACGCTCAAATGCAGCCCAAGCCAGTATCCGAAGATGCTGGATGAGCGGTTCCCCCACATCCTGGAAAATATCATCAAGCTCTGGGATACACCCGAGGCGGAGCCCTATCTCTCCGAGTTGCTGCGGCCCAATGCCGGCAGGTTCGACCGCGAGGGATTTCCGGATGAAGCGTGGGAGGAGATATTGCACCTGCAGGTACTCCACGGCAAACAGCATCCGCATTAGGCCGGCAATGCCGGTTGCTCCGTACTAGTCGTTCGGTGCGAACTGCAAGGAGCAGGACAGCACGCCGGCGATGAACAAATTCTTCCCGTGCCCGACGAATGCACCGGGCGCCAGTTTGAAGCACGCCAGGTTGGCGAGGATCCTGCGGACCTTTTGCTGCGTCAGCAATTCCCAGGCAGCATCGAACTCGTCCTGTTTGAGGACCAGCTCAAGCACCAGTCCGCTCTGGTTCGCCAACTCGGGGATGAGCAAGCGCCCGATCTCGCCGCTGCTGGTGCCTTTTTCCGCTGCGACATAGCCCGATTCACCGAGAGCGATATTGACTTTCGAGGCATCGACCGTGGTATGCGCGGCAAGGTAGTCGAACAGCTTGTCGTCGAACTCCTGGTCGGTTTCGCCGTGCGCCTCCTGCTTGCTCGCGGAACCCAGGAACTCGAAATCGGCACTGGGCTTGTTCTCCGTGAGTTTGCGCACCGAGCCGACCTTCTGGCAGGAGAGCTTGAGCGCGCGGGCGGATTTCTGGCTCGACACGTCTTCAGACTTTCCCTTGCTGTGCACGAGAAAGGAATCGAATTTCAGTTCGAGCGTGACTTCTATCATTTTGGTCTGTTGCTCCCCGCCACGATCTTGTACTCGAACAACCTGCATTCGATCGCGCCGTTATAAAGTGGTATGCGTTTGGACGGCGTGAGCCGCATGAGTTTGGCGATGCGCAAGTCGGCGGTGAAGAGGTAGACATCCCAGCCGCCGAACTTCTTCTTCAACACATCACCCAGTTGCGGATACAGCTCGGCGAGTTCGTCCTCGTCGCCCATGCGCTCGCCGTAGGGCAGGTTGGCGACGAGGATGCCTTCTTTTTCCGGCGGTGAGGCTTCCAGTGCGTTGCACTGCTTCAGGTCCACGGTCTCACGGATGCCGGCCTCTTCCAGGTTCTGGTGCGCGGCCTTGAGCGCGTCGCCGTAGAGGTCGCTGCCGTAGATGGGCAATTCGCACACCGGCTTCTGCGCGGCGAAAGCGGTATCGCGCATCGCGCCCCAGGTCTTGGCGTCGAAGTTCTTCAGCTTCTCGAAGGCGAAGTGGCGCGCGATGCCGGGCATGATGTTGAGCGAGATCTGCGCGGCTTCGATGAGGAAGGTGCCGCTGCCGCACATGGGGTCGAGCAGCGGGATGCCGGGCTTCCAGCCGGTCATCATCAGGATGCCGGCGGCGAGGTTCTCGCGCAGCGGCGCGATGTTGGTGTGGATGCGCACGCCGCGCTTGTAAAGCGCGTCGCCGGATGTGTCGAGATAGAGCGTGAAGTTCTCGCCCTCGAAGAAGGCGTGGATGCGCATGTCGGGATCGAGCTTGGCCACGCTGGGGCGCGCGTCCTTCTCGGCGCGGAATTTGTCGCACACCGCGTCCTTGATCTTGAGCGTGATGAATTCCAGGCTCTTGAGTGGACACTTGATCGCGGTGACCTTGACCAGGATGGTGCAACTCACATCGAACCAGCGCGTCCACGGCAGCTCGTAGACGGCTTTGTACACGTCCTGTTCGTCGCGAAAGCGCGTGGCGTCCTTGACGCGCCAGAGTATGCGCGAGGCGAGACGGCTCTGCAGGTTGATGCGGTAGCAGGTCGGCCAATCGCCGGCGAAGGCGATACCGCCGGCGCTGATGCGCACGTCGGTGGCACCGAACGAGGTCAGTTCGTCGGAGAGGAGTTTTTCCAGTCCGCGCGGACAGGTGGCGAAAAAATCGGGCATCTGATGAACCTTAAAAACTATTTGCCACAGAGATCACAGAGTACACAGAGAGGCACGGCGGTTTTCTCTGTGGTCTCTGTGTACTCTGTGGCTAAAAGGGTTTTACTACTACCAATATCACCACAGCGAGCAGCACCAGCACCGGCACTTCATTGAAGAAACGGAACCACACATGGCTGCGGGTGTTGCGGTCTGCGGCGAACACTTTCACCAGATGGCCACAATACAGATGGTAGGCGACGAGACCGGCCACCAGCGTGGTCTTGAGGTGCAGCCAGCCTCCGGTGAAGCCGAAACCGAACCACAGCCACAGCCCGGTGATGACGGCGAGCGCACCGATGGGCGTGACGAATTTGTACAGTTTGCGCTCCATCAGCTTCAGCCTTTCCTTCACGGCGCTCTCCTCTGCCATCGCGTGATTGACGAAGATGCGCGGCAGGTAGAACAGGCCGGCGAACCAGCTGACGACGAAGAAGATATGGAATGCTTTGAGCCACAACATGGAATCACCTCGGTATTTATAACTCCGTTCGTGGTGAGCTTGTCGAACCATGAACGGCCCTTCGACAAGCTCAGGGCGAACGGCCCTCCAGCTTCACTACCGCGACAACCTGCGCCGGAACAACACCAGCGACACATAGAAACTGACCAGCGCATAAGCCAGCAACACGCCGATATGCAGCATCGCCTGCGGCGGCACCACGCCGCTCATCAGCGGTCTGGCCAGGTCCACCGCATGTGTCAGCGGCAACACACCGGCGACGACCTGCAGGGCTTGCGGCAGTTGCGTGACCGGGAAAAAGACGCCGCATAGTAGCATCATCGGGGTGATGACCAGCGTGAAGTAGTACATGAAGAAATCGTATGCGGGAGCCAGCGCGGTCATGATCAGACCGAGTGCGGCAAAGGCCAGACCGATCAGCAGCGCGAGCGGGATCATCCACAGCGACATCAGCGAATGCGACAGGCCGAGTATCCAGATCACGGCGAGCACCGCCGCACCCGACATCAGGCTCTTGGTGGCCGCCCACAGGATCTCGGACAGCACCACATCGTCGAGCGACACCGGCGTATTCAGGATCGCCTCCCAGGTACGCTGTTCGTGCATGCGCGCGAAACCGGAGTACAGCGCCTCGAAGCTGGCACTGTTCATGGTGCTGTAACAGACGGTACCCGCGGCGAGGAAAGCCATGTAGGACATGCCGCCCATCTCGGGCAGCAGGCTGCCGAGGCCGTAGCCAAGGCCGAGCATGTAGATCACCGGATCGGCGAGATGGCCGAGGATGGAAGGCGCGGCGATCTTCTTCCATACCAGCCAGTGGCGGCGCCAGATGGGGAAGAAGCGCAGACTCAGGCGCGGCAGTGCGAAGTATTGCTTGCTCATTTCGATCTATCCATTTCCACAGCGGCGAGCGCATCGATGGGTTTGACGACACCGACGCCGCGCGCGTAGACGCAGCCCTTCGATGCGCCCTCCGCCATGATGCGGGCATCCTTGCTGAAGGTGTGTTTCATATAGAAGTATTTCTCGTCCCAGTGCGTCACTTCCGTCTTCACTATGTACTTGGCGAAGATGCCGAGCGGCTTCTTGTAGCTCATGGTGTGCTCGGCGATGACCGGTATCCAGTTGCGCCTGAACATGGCTCTCAGCAAACCGCTGCGCGCGAAGATATCCACGCGGTTGAGGTCGCAGATGGTGAGGTAGCGGCCGTTGTTCATGTGCAGGTTGATATCGATGTCGTTGGGCAGCACGCGCAGACTGAACTCGCTGGTGAACTTGCCGTTCTCCAGCCGCGCGCAGAACAGCGAGCGGATGAGTACATAGAGCATGCGGAAGATCAGGTTCATTCGCGCATCTCGCGGCCGGTCAGTTTCAGAAAAACGTCCTCCAGGTTCGCCGGGCGGTGCAGATAGCGCAGTTCACTCTGGGCGTGCAGATGCGCAACCAGCGCTTGCGCATCCTGAACGTAGCAGAACACCGACTCGCCGCTGACCTCGAAACGCTGCGCAAACTTCGCCGCATGTTCGTTCGCCCACTGCCCGGAAGTCTCGCCGAACACCTCCACCACCTGCGGTTCGATGTTGCTCTCGATGAGTTCGCGCGGCGAGCCCTGGCTGATGAGCTTGCCGTTGTCCATCACCGCGAGGCGGTGACACAGGCGCTCGGCCTCGTCCATGAAGTGCGTGGTGAGCAGCAGGGTCTTGCCCTGCGAGGTCAGTTCGCGCAGGCGTTGCCAGATGAGGTGGCGCGCCTGCGGATCGAGGCCGGTGGTCGGCTCGTCGAGGAAGATGACGTCGGGATCGTTGACCAGCGCGCGCGCCAGCGTGAGGCGGCGCTTCATGCCGCCGGACAGCGTCGGCACCTTGGCGTCGCGCTTGCTGGTGAGGCTGGCGAACTCGAGCAGGTCGGGGATGCGCGCCTCGATCTCGCTGTCGTGCATGCCGAAGTAACGGCCGTACACCAGCAGGTTCTCGGCCACGGTGAAGTCGGGATCGAGGTTGTCCATCTGCGGCACCACGCCGACGCGGATGCGCGCCTCGCGCGCGGCCTGCGGCACCGGCAGGTCGAGCAGCATGGCCTTGCCCGCATCCGGCGCGATCAATCCCAGCAGCATGCGCAGTGTGGTGGTCTTGCCGGCACCGTTGGGGCCGAGCAGGCCGAAACATTCGCCCTTGTGGATGGCAAGGTCGAGGCCGTCCACCACGCGGTTGCCGCCGTAGGATTTTTGCAGGCCGGTGGCTTTGATAACTGCATTCATTGTTGGAACCTTTTTGCCACAGAGTTCACAGAGAACACAGAGAAGTCTGTGATTGGTGTTTCTCTGTGCGCTCTGTGTCCTCTGTGGCTAATTTGTTGTTTTTGACTCACAACTCGACTCCGGAAAAATGTCGTTTCACGATATCGCGCAATTGTGTCAATCGTCCATGGAAGAAATGCTCGGCCTGCGGCAACACCACGATGGGCAGGTGCTGCGGGCGCGCCCAGTCGAGCGCATCGGCCAGCGGCACCACATCGTCGTGTTCACCGTGGATGACCAAGGTGTCGGGAGACACGGCGGGCATGGCGAAGCGCCCGACTGCGGGGGCAGCCAGCACCAGATGCTGCGGCTTCAGCCGTTGTGCGGCGCGCGCCGCGACATAACCGCCGAAAGAGAAACCGGAGAGCAGCAGCGGCAACTCTTCGCCGAACTGTTCCTGCGCATAGTGCGCCACATCGACCAGGTCCTGCTCTTCGCCGTCGCCGCCGCTGAACTCGCCTTCGCTGGCACCGACGCCGCGGAAGTTGAAGCGCACCGCGACGCAGCCCATCTCGGCGAAGGTCTTGGCCAGCATGACCGCGACCTTGTTGTCCATGTTGCCGCCCATGGTCGGCAGCGGATGCGCCACGATCGCGAGCGCGCAGGGGATGTCGTCGGGCATATGCACCAGCCCTTCGAGCTGGCCGGCCGCGCCGGTCAGCGTGAATTTTTGCAGTGCGGTCGCCATCAGACTTTCAGGCGCTCCACGACACGCCCGTGCGCGAGATGCTCTTCGATGATCTCGTCGAGGTCCTGCTGGTCGACGTAGGTGTACCAGACCGCCTCGGGATAGACCACCAGCACCGGGCCGAGGTCGCAACGTCCGAGACAGCCGGCGGAGTTGATGCGGATGGTGTTCTTCTCGGTGGAGATGCCCAGCATCTTGACCTTGTCCTTAACGTAGTCGCGCGCGGCCTGCGCGTTGTGGTTGTTGCAGCAGTCTTCGCCCGCGGCACGCTGGTTGACGCAGAAGAACACATGCTTGTGGTAGGGACTCATTCTTTCACTTCCTCCTGATGACGGGTGGCTCGCGTCCACCACAGATATCCGCCCAGCAGCAGCGGGAACAGCGACGATACGGTCTGCGACAGGCCGACATAATTGCGCAGATGACCATAGCGCCAATGATACAGGCGCATCGTGGCGGACTGTGCGCCGCTGTCGAGCACCCAGTGCACCAGCACCAGATAGATCAGCGCGACCAGCACGAGCGCGCGGAAAAGCCACACGCGCGACACACCGCCGATGGCCGCCATCACCAGCAGCCCGACGACGATGCCCAGCATCGCTTCGCCGTTGAGCCACAGCAGCAGCGCCCACGACTTGAGCAGCAGCGCGGCGGCGACGAACTTGGCCAGCGCCACCGTGCACAACATCAGCACCACGCCGACCACCGCGTGACGGCGCACGCGCAACAGGGTCAACAGCAGCAGGCCCGCCATCATCATGTTGAGCGACACCGCCATGCTTTCCCACAGGCTGAAGGGCTCATCCGGCATCCTCATGGACAGGCCATACGCCGGTTCGGTGATGAACACGTTGCCCAGCATGGGCAGCGAGGGATTGATCTGCGCGAACATCCACAACATCATCAAGGCCAGGCCGAAATCCACGCCGGCTCCTTGCCGGAACAAGCCGATGCGCCACTCGGTGACGTGCGCGAACCAGGCCTGGCGCACGATGGTCACCGCCAGCAGCGCACCGATCAGCATGCCGGTGGTGTTGCTGAGGATGTCCGAGTTCGAGCTGATGCGACTCGGCAACCAGGTCTGCAGATACTCCATCGCCACAGAGAGCAGCAGCCCGCCCAGCGTCGCCCCCAGCACGCTCTTCAGCGCATCGAAGTGGACGCGCAGGGTCAGCGCCAGCAACAGACCGAAAGGCAGATAAGCGAGCAGATTGCTCATCGCGTCGAAGGCGGTATAAGTCTGGACAAACGGCGAGGCCAGTACTTCGGCAAAGCCGAAACCCTGCTCGCGCCACCCGGAAAAAGGCGACAAACTCGCATAGATAATGAACAGGGCATAACCCGCTGCCAGATAGCGGCGAAGCAGACTGCGGGGCTTTGCGGGTAAGGGAGTGCTCATGCTCTAAACCCGATGGAGTCGCTCAAACTTAATGTGGTTGACGTTGGGGTATGGGTAAGAAACAATGCAGCCCGCTTCACGGTCTCAGATTATTATAAAAGTATCACTAGGAGGAATTATGTCATACCTACACTGGTCCAGCGATCTGGATACCGGGATCGAGGTCATCGACAAGCAGCATCGTCGCATCGTTGATTACCTGAACGAGCTCAACAGCGCGAACAGTTCCGGCGATCTGGAAGCAACCAACCATGTCCTGAACGAGCTGGTCGATTACACCATCACCCATTTCGCTTTCGAAGAAGAACTGCAGGAAAGAGCCGGCTATCCCTTCCTCAAGGCGCACAAGCGTGTGCACGAGATCTTCACCAAACGCGTGGCCGAGTTCCAGAAGCGCGCCTCCGTCGGCGAGAACGTCGCCCCCGAACTGCTTTCCATGCTGAAGATCTGGCTGGTCAACCACATCAAGGGCGACGATGCGGACTACGTGCAGAGCGTCAAGAAGAACCTTGGTCTTGAAAGTTCAAGAGATAACACTGGCGGATGGCTGGGTAGCGCCCTGAAGAAGTTCTTCGGCTGATTCAACGCGAAGCGGCGTCCAGCTGCTTCGCGATCAGCCCAGGCAAGCGCTTCGGCGCAGCGATGCGCAACTGCCTGTTCACGTTGTACACCCCGAACACCACCGTGATCGCCTTTTCGGGCACATCGAACTCCCCCGCGAGAAATGCCACCAGATGTGCCGTCGCGCGCCCGCGCACCGGTTCTCCGCGACATGCACCTCCAGTTGATTGCCGATGACCTTGCCAATCTTCGTCTTCTTGGCGCGCGGGCGGCCGAGGATGTTCAACACCAGGATGTCGCCCTGCCACTGACAGCAGCAAGACAGCTCTGTTCCCGACTTAGAACTTTTCATGCGGCATCAGATAGCGCCACTGCCCCAGTGGCAACTTGGACATCGACACGCGCCCGATGCGTATCCGCTTCATCGCCAGCACCTGCAACCCCACGGCCTTGCACATATGGGCGACCTGACCGGGCTTCACACCCTTGAGCGCAAAGCGCAGATGCGTTTCATTCTGCCAGCTCACCTTGACCGGCGGCAGCGGCTTGCCGTTGTAACTGAGCCCGTGATTGAGCAGCTTGAGCCCGTCCGGCGCCAGCTCGCCTGCAACCTGCACGACATATTCCTGCTCTATCGTCGCCGCATCGTCGGTCAGCTTGCGCGTCACACGAAAGTCCTGGGTGAATACCGTCATGCCGCCGGCATGCGGCTCCAATGGTGTGCATTGCGTCAGATGCAGGAAATGCTGCTTGAGCAGGCGGATGTTGGAATGGTCGTCTGCCGCGCGCGTCTCGGCGCAGAGCAAGCGCTTGATCGTGTCGGCATTCATCTCGACATCCGGCGACTGGTGAAATAGGATGGTCACCGGCTCCACCGGCACCAGCACAGCATCGGGATGCAAATCGACTTTCTGCTCCGCCACCATGAACTGCGGCTCTTCCACCACCACCCCGTCCACCATCACCCAACCACCCGCGATATACAGCTCCGCCTCGCGGCGCGAGCAGTGGACTAGTTCGGCAAGGCGTTTGGCAAGGCGGATGGGGTCGGACATGGGAAGTGGATCTGGGATCAAGGTGCGCATTGTAAACGCTATAACATACGTTCGCCCTGAGCCTGTCGAAGGGTGAACTCCATCAAACACTGTTTTCTAGGCGCTCACGCTAGCGTTCGCCTGTAAAATCCGGACATGGACACCGACAAAAAACCCGCAAACCGACCTCCGCTGGAGGGCGTCACGCTCGAGATGATCGTCACGCAACTCTCCGAAAGCATCGGCTGGGAGGCGATGGCAGAAGCCGTGCCGGTGCGCTGCTTCACGCACGACCCGAGCGTTAAATCCAGTTTGAAGTTTTTGCGTCGGACGCCCTGGGCGAGGGCGAAGGTGGAGGAGTTGTATTTGTTGATACGAAGGGTGAAGCCTTAGATTGTTACTTGACCGTTCGTCCTGAGCTTGTCGAAGGATGGGCGAAGCCCGCTGGTCTTCAAATTCAAAACCAACTTCGTCGGGGGTAGCCCGACAGCTAGTCACTTTTTTTTGCTTCGCCAAAGAAAAAGTAACCAAAAAGAAGGCGACCCCAGCGCGCCGCCCCTTCGGGGTTCCCTCGATATTTCGCCAGCAAGCGAGGCTGCGCAACTCGCCCTAGCGGGGCACACACCCCGTACCCCACCGCGGAGCTCAGACAGTGCTCGCCTAAACCTCCGCTTGTTGGCGAAATATCGAGGCGGCGCACAGGGGAAGGAAAATACGGAAGGCCAAGGCATAGGATGGGCGCTTTGCGCCCATCCTATAAAATTCTTGAGTCAAATATTGCCTGTAGAAATGTAATTGGTGCTTACCTATGTGGAAGTGAGGAGCTTCGAGCTTTGAGGACAGATCTCGCCTTTCTCAATAACGGGTTGTCATTGGCAAGGCATGCACTACGGTAGGTTGAAGAGCGCAATTCATGTATCAAATCTTCAATTTCCTTAAGCAGATGTCTTTTCTTACTTAGCGAAATAATCTGCTCGAATGCTCCAGATTCTACAAAGTTTAGCTTATCAATTAGTTTTGTTTTGTTGAGTTCTAACCGCTGTCGGGCATCTCTTTCTGTGGTTTTGGGTGTAGTGACAAGCGGCCTTCCCAGAATCTTCTCTAATGGTTGAATGCCATCAGTATTGGCATCCTTAGGTTTCCGTTTTTGCCTGTCCTTTTCCCAATCCAGCTTGCTGTTCATATGCCCTCCAAACCGTAGATGGGGCTAGCCATGGAGGGCTCGAAGTGCCCACCAAATGGTTTTGGTATCGCCTTCCCCTCGCCAGCGCACCACCCATTTCACGCTACTGGACTTCATTTGCTGAAAACTTGCCGTGCTCCGACTTCCGGTCCGAAGCACGAATAATTTCCGCAGAACAAGAACTGGTGGCATGTGCATTTTCTGAAACCGTAGCGCGCCAAGTTATTGCCACATTGAATTGCCGACTGAACCCCCTAAACTCCCAGTTGTAACAGCGACCTTCGCCCGACGAAGACGCAGTATGATGCGCCCCCTTTCTTTCACCTCGCAACGCACGGTGTTTCAGGGTGGCGGGATCAAGAAAATCCGCATCGAGCATCGGATGATTGTTTTTGTCCGTATCACTCCAATCCAGACGAAGCTGAATCGTGTCGTTGCCAACATCAAAGTGGGGGAGGAAATGCTGCGAACTCCCCTCTTTCATCTTAAGAGTAAAAACCTCCCTCGTATCACCGAATGTCACGATGGCAGACTCTATGCTATCGCTCGGCTGATCAGAACGATCTTGCTTCATGCATTACCCTCCATGACCATTTATGTCTGATGTTGAATCAAGTCAGGTCAGTGCACTAATTCAGAATTGTGACAATGTACCGGAGTCGAATGGGTTTTACTATGGCGGGCAACTTGTTGCCCGCCATAGGGTTTTGCTTTTCGATTTTCGCTTTTCTATCCCCTGTGCACCGCCGAGTAGCGCAGGCTGGTCAGGGGTAGTCCGACGAATATGTTTGAGCACGTGACCGCGTAGCGGGTCGTGCGAGTTTATGAGGAGGCCTGACCAGTCGAGCAACGCAGGGAACCCCGCAGGGGCGGCGCGCTGGGGGCGCCCTCTTTTGGTTACTTTTCTCGGCAAGACGAGAAAAGTGACTAGCTGTCGGGCTACCCCCGACGGTGTTGGGTTTGAATTTGGTTGAAGACATTCACCCTTCGACAGGCTCAGGGCGAACGGATTGCTACTTAATGCGCCTCATCCCAATTCCCGCCCTCACCCATCCCCACCTCCAGCGGTACCTTCAATTCCGCCACATTGCACATCAACTCCCGCACCTTCTCCTTCACAAGAGATAGCTCAGCTTCCGGTACTTCCAGCACCAATTCATCATGCACCTGCATGATAAGTTTGGTCTGCAATTTTTCTTTCTCCAGCCAATCCTGCACCGCAATCATCGCCAGTTTGATGAGATCGGCCGCCGTGCCCTGCATGGGCGCATTGATGGCAGCTCGTTCGGCGGCTTGTCGACGCATTCCATTTGCACCATTGATCTCCGGCAACCATAAACGACGACCGAACCAGGTCTCCACAAAGCCCTGTGCCTTCGCCTGCTCGCGCGTGCTATCCATGTAGTGCTTCACACCGGGGTAGCGCGCGAAGTAGAGGTCGATGTATTGCTTGGCGGCGCTGGTTTCGATATTGAGCTGGCTGGCCAAACCATAAGCCGACATGCCGTAGATGAGGCCGAAGTTGATGACCTTGGCGTAGCGGCGCTGTTCGCTGCTCACGGCATCGAGCGATACGTTGAACACTTCGGCGGCAGTGGCGCGGTGGATGTCTTCGCCGGCGGCGAAGGCTTTGAGCAGGCCTTCGTCACCTGAGAGGTGGGCCATGATGCGCAATTCGATCTGCGAATAGTCGGCAGAGACGATGCGCGAACCGGCAGGCGCGATGAAGGCTTCGCGGATGCGGCGGCCTTCGGGGGTGCGGATGGGGATGTTCTGCAGGTTGGGGTCGCTGGAGGCCAGACGCCCGGTGACGGCCACGGCTTGCGAGTAGCTGGTGTGCACGCGGCCTGTTTTCGCGTTCACCATCTGCGGCAGTTTGTCGGTGTAGGTGGATTTGAGTTTGGACATGCCGCGATGCTCAAGCAGTATCTTGGGCAGCGGATAGTCGAGCGCGAGTTCCTGCAGCACTTCTTCGTCGGTCGAGCGCGAACCGGTTGCGGTCTTTTTCTTGGAAGGGATGCCGAGCTTGTCGAACAGAATCTCCTGCAACTGCTTGGGCGAAGCCAGGTTGAACGGTTGCCCGGCCAGTTCGTACGCCTGCTTCTCGATGGACATGATCTTTTCGCCCAGCTCGTGGCTTTGCCGGCCCAGCATGGTGCTGTCGATGAGCACGCCGTTGCGTTCCATCTTGAACAGCACTTCGCGCACTGGCATCTCGATGTCGCGATAGACCTCGGCTAATCTTCCCTGCAGTTGTGGCGACAGGGTCTGGTGCAGTTGCAGGGTGATGTCGGCGTCTTCTGCCGCATATTTTGTCGCCGTTCCCAGATCGACCTGGTCGAAGCCAATCTGCTTGGCGCCCTTGCCCACCACATCGGTGTAGCTCACTGTCGACAGGCCGAGATGGCGCAGAGCGAGATTGCCCATCTCGTGCGGCTTGTGCGATTCCAGCACGTAGGATTGCAGCAGCGTGTCTTCGGCGATGCCGGCGAAAGCGATGCCGTGGTTGGCGAAGATGTGCTGGTCGTATTTGAGGTTCTGGCCGAGCTTTTTGTGGGCGGGGCTTTCCAGCCAGTGTTTGAGTTTTTTCAGCGCGTGGTCGCGGCCAAGCTGGTCGGGTGCGCCGGGGTAGTGGTGTGCCAGCGGCAGATAGGCGGCCTGATGCACTTCGATGCTGAAGGAGATGCCGACCAGTTGCGCGGTCATTCCGTCGAGGCCGGTGGTTTCCGTGTCGATGCTCACCAGCGGCGCGGCCATCAGTTTTTCCAGCCAGGCGTCGAGCTGGGCATCGGTGAGGATGGCTTCGTAGTTGGAGGTGTCGTTGACGGTTGAAGGCAGTGGAGCTTGCTCGAACTGGCGCTGGTCTTGCACCTTTTCGCGCCCGCCGGAACGACCCTCACCCCCGGCCCCTCTCCCGCCTGCGGGAGAGGGGAGTGAGGAGCCGGTGAGTTCGCGCATCAGGCTGCGGAAGCCGAAGCGCTCGTACATGGCTTTCAATTTCTCGGTGTCGGGAGCGGGCGCGGCCAGTTCGTCGAAGCGTTTGTCCAGCGGTACATCGCATTTCACCGTGACCAGCTGCTTGCCCATCGGCAGCCATTCCAGCGCGGTGCGCAGGTTTTCGCCGACCGCGCCTTTCACTTCGGCGGCATGCGCCATGAGATTGTCGAGCGTGCCGTATTCAGCGAGCCATTTGACGGCGGTCTTGGGTCCGCACTTGTTCACGCCGGGCACGTTGTCCACGGTGTCGCCGACCAGCGCAAGGTAATCGACGATGCGCTCGGGTGGGACGCCAAACTTGGCGGTGACGCCCGCGACATCCAGCTTCTCTTCGCTCATGGTGTTGACCCACAGCACCTTGTCGTCCACCAGCTGGGTGAGGTCCTTGTCGCCGGTGGAGATGATACAGCGTGCACCGTTGCGCGAGGCTTGCCGCGCCAGGGTGCCGATGACGTCGTCGGCCTCGACCCCGTCGATCATCAGGATATTCCAGCCCGCCGCGGCCACCAGTTCGTGCAACGGCTCGATCTGCGCACGCAGGTCGTCCGGCATCGGCGGGCGGTGCGCCTTGTATTCGGGATACCAGTCGTCGCGGAACGTTTTGCCCTTCGCATCGAACACGCAGGCGCTATAATCCGCCGGGTAATCGGCGCGCAGGCGGCGCAGCATGTTGAGCACGCCCTGAATGGCGCCGGTGGGCTCGCCTTGCGGGCTGCGCAGGTCCGGCATGGCGTGGAAGGCGCGGTACAGATATGACGAACCGTCTACCAGCAATAAAGTCTTCATTCTTTTAGAGGTCCGAGATGAACAACGATATGAAACTTCCGCCCGCGCAATCGCCGGAATTGATGCAATCGAAGGAGTCCTGGCGGGTGTTCGGCATTATGTCAGAATTCGTCTCGGCGACCGAACGTCTGAACAACATCCACCCGGCGGTGAGCATCTTCGGCAGCGCGCGCACGCCGCACGACCATCCCTATTACAAACTCACCGAGGAGATCGCGCGCCTGCTCTCTGACGCCGGTTTCGCGGTCATCTCCGGCGGCGGCCCGGGCATCATGGAAGCCGCCAACAAGGGCGCCTTCTACGGCAAGTCGCCCAGCGTCGGCCTCAACATCCAGTTGCCGCACGAGCAGCACAACAACCCCTACCAGAACATCAGCCAGACCTTCCATCACTTCTTCACGCGCAAGGTGATGTTCGTGAAGTTCGCCAGCGCCTATGTGGTGATGCCCGGCGGCTTCGGCACACTGGACGAGCTGATGGAAGCCCTGACGCTGGTGCAGACCGGCAAGACGCGGCGCATGCCCATCATCCTGGTCGGCAGCAAGTTCTGGGGCGGCATGGTGGACTGGATCAGATCCAGCCTGCTGGAAGAAAAGATGATCGCTGCCAACGACCTGGACCTGATCAAGGTGCTCGACGATCCGGAGCAGGTAGTCGACGCGATCTTCAAGCACTACGAGACGCGCGGCTTCGAGCCGTCCGCAGCAGAACGCGAGATGCAACTCAATCTTTAACGTAGAATCCCGATATTCATTCCAACCGGAAAACACCATGCGCCTTACGTCATTCATCGCCCTGTCCTGCCTGAGCTTCAGCGCCTACGCCGCCCAGCCGGAATCACCCGCCAAGGTCGAGCCGCCGCCCCCTCCAGCCATGAGCGCGGACGAGAACCTCGACGAGCCGCAGGTGACCATCACCAAGCAGGCCGACCTGACCGTGGAGGAGTACCGCGCCAACGGCAGGCTCTACATGATCAAGGTCATCCCCAAGGTCGGTGCGCCTTATTACCTGGTCGACGACAAGGGTGACGGCAAGTTCGCACGCCAGGAAAGCATGGACTCCGGCCTGCGCGTTCCGCGCTGGATCATCAAACGTTTCTGAGCGGGAAGCTGCATGGCTGTATTCACTAGCGTCACCGAGGCGGACATCACCGCCTGGCTCGCCAACTATTCGTTGGGCGAGCTGATCGAACTACAGGGCATCCCCGCCGGCATCGAGAACACCAATTATTTCGTCACCACCGGCAACGGCCGTTTCGTGCTGACGCTGTTCGAGAAGCTCACCGCCGACGACCTGCCGTTCTATCTCAACCTGATGTCGCACCTGGCGCGTCACGGCATCCCCTGCCCGGCACCGGTGGCGGACAGGCATAACCAGTTCCTCGGCGAGCTGAACGGCAAGCCGGCCTGCATCGTCAGCCGCCTTTCCGGCAAGTCGGTGACCCAGCCGAATGCAGCGCAGTGTGCGGCAGTCGGTGCGATGCTGGGCCAGATGCACAGCGCCGGACAGAGCTTCGGCGACGTGATGCTCAACCCGCGCGGTTCCGCCTGGCGTTTCGAGGCATCGCAGCAGGTGAAAAAATTCCTTTCCGCCCAGGATGCCGCGCTGCTGGAGAGCGAGGTCGAACTGCATGCCAAGAACACACTGACCGATATCCCGCGCGGCGTCATCCATGCCGACCTGTTCCGCGACAACGTGCTGATGGAAGACGAGCGCGTCGGCGGCCTGATCGATTTCTATTTCGCCTGCACCGGCAACCTGCTGTACGACGTGGCCATCACCGTGAACGACTGGTGCATGGGTGCCGATCAAAAACTTGATGCGGAACGCGCGCGCGCCATGCTGCGCGCCTACCACAGCGCCCGGCCGTTCACGGCAAGAGAGGCCGAAGTATGGCCGCTCGCCCTGCGCGTGGCGGCGTTGCGTTTCTGGATCTCGCGCCTGTACGACCTGTACCTGCCGCGCGATGCGGAGATGGTGAAGCCGCACGATCCGGAACAGTTCAAGCGCATACTGCAGAATCACATCGCGGCATCTCAGGCCATCTGGCTATAAGGAGGCAATCATGGAAGCGAAACATGTAACCGCGGAACGCGGCTGGGTGTGGATCAAACAGGGCTGGGCATTGTTCATCAAGTCGCCGGTGCTGTGGCTGGTTCTGCTGTTGATCGCTTTCGGTGCCGCGGTGCTGTTGTCGATGATCCCGGTGGTGGGACAGCCGCTGGCGACCCTGCTGGGGCCGGTCGTCATGGCCGGGCTGATGTCCGGTTGCCGCGCGCTGGAGCAGGATGAAGAGCTGGAGCTCGCCCACCTGTTCAGCGGCTTCCAGCAACAGACGACGCAGCTGATCACCGTCGGCGGTCTGTCGCTGCTGGGGCAGTTCCTGATCGTGGGGCTGATGATAGGCATGGGCGCTTCCTCGCTGGTGAGCCTCATGATGAGCGACACGCCCCCGCACGATGCCAGCGTGATCGCCGAAGCCTTCGCCGGCGCAGGCGCCGCCGTGCTGGTCGGGATAGCGCTGTTCTGCCTGCTGATGATGGCGGCCCAGTTCTCGCCCATGCTGGTGTATTACAACCGTCTCTCGCCGTTCGAGGCGATGAAGCTGAGCCTGCGCGCTTTCTTCAACAACATCGGCGCGATGTTCGTGTACGGCATGACGGCGCTCCTGCTGGCCATCCTGGCCACGGTGCCGATGATGATGGGCTGGATAATATTGATCCCGGTGATGGTCACCTCGATCTACGCCTGCTACCGCGACATCTTCCCGTTCCCCGAAGAGACCGCGGAACAGCCCGCCCCCACCGAAACGGAAGCCTGACCATGCGCTACGAGAATGCCAGCGTCACCGAGATCAAGAAGGCGCAAGCCCCGCACAACCTGTTCATCTCCGGATTGTTCCTGTTCGACCTGCTGATGACGCCGGCGATACTGGCGCTGAAGATCGGCATGGTGGGCCTGCTCATTCCGCTGGTCTGCTCGGGCGCGCTCATCGCTTATATCTACCTGCGCAGCAGGAAGACCACCAGCTGGTTCGTCGATATGCACTGGAAGATCACGTTCTCGCGCAGCAAGCTGCTGATGCTGGCCTACGCCATCTCGGCGACGCTGATCTTCCTGGCCTGGCTGATCAGCCTGTCCACCAGGGACCACAACATGAGCCACATCATCTGGACCGCACTCACGCGCGTCGCACTGATGCCGACCGTGGTGCTGGTGCTGGTCACCGCGGTGCTGGAGTTCAGCTCCTACGCACAGGCAGCCAAGCGCGAGGTGCCGGACAAGCTGGCAGCGAAGTTCCCGCCGCCTGCCCTCTGATTATTTCAGCTGGGAGAATTCCTCAAAGGCGTGCATCACCTCGCCCGCGTACATCAGCGACGGGCCGCCGCCCATGTACACCGCGACCGCCAGCACTTCGTTGAGCTGCTCGCGGGTCACCCCCAGCCGCACCAGCGTGCGCACGTGATAGGCGATGCAACCTTCGCAGCGCGTCGCCACCGCGATGGCGGTCGCGATCAATTCCTTGTCCAGCGCGGACACCGTCCCCGCCGTCATCGCCGCCTTTGACATCGCATCGAAGCCGTTCATGGTGTCCGCCGCTTCCTTGCGGAAGGTGGCCAGCGGCGGGTTCAGATGCTGGATGAGTTCCTTGTACGATTTGCTCATGTGTCTTCTCCTGTACTTGAATGAAAGTGAACTGCCGTTGCCAATGAGTCAGGGTGCGGCAACAAACACCGCCGCCTGACCGCGATGCACGCCGTCTGCATCGGTGAGGTTCCAGATCGTGCAGTCCGTGATCATGAAGCGCCTGCCGCTGCTGGCGATGCGCATGCCGGAATAGCCGTCGATATAACCCTGCTCCGCCACCTTGCGCAGTGCCTTCTCGCGCGCTTCCTGCTGCATCGGCTCGGCGGAGAGGCGCGACGGCAAGCGCGCGAACTCGGCGAACTCCATCTCGAAACAGCGCAACGCGCAGGCGTTACCGTAGAAGAAGACGGGATCGGCCTCGCTGCCGTGCGCGACGATGGCGAAGGGCGCATTCCAGACCGCCTCGCGCAAGGCCGCGCTTTCTTGCGGCGCATTCTCGATGAGCGGTCTTCCCGTAAGTCGCTGGTAGCTTTCCACGATGAGGCGCAAACGCCTCTCCAGCAACGGGTCAGACGGCGGTGAGCTTGGCATATTCGAGCGCCAGCCACTTGCTGCCGGCGCGTTTGAAGTTGACCTGCACGCGACCGTCGCTGCCGCCCCCTTCGGTGTCCGTCACCACGCCTTCGCCGAACTTCTGGTGGAACACGCGCTGGCCGATGCGCCATATCGAATCGGGCGAAACATGCGGTATTGGCGCAGCCGGACTGGCGGCAAATGCATTGACGTAGCTTTTGGTCTCGTAACTGCCGGCATGGAAGGTCTTGCGCGCGCTCACGCGCGGCGTCAGCCAGTGCAGCAATTCTTCCGGCAGTTCGCGCAGGAAGCTCGATGCCAGGCCGTAATGTGTCTGTCCGTGCAGCATGCGGCTCTGTGCGAAAGTGAGATACAGGCGGCGGCGCGCGCGCGTGATCGCCACGTACATCAGGCGGCGTTCTTCGTCGAGGTCGCCGTTGTCTATACTGTTCTGGTGCGGGAACAGGCTTTCTTCCAGGCCGGTGATGAACACGGTGTGGAACTCCAGTCCCTTGGCGGCATGCACTGTCATCAGGTGCAGCGCATCCTCGCTGTCGCCGGCCTGGTGCTCGCCCGATTCCAGCGTGGCATGGGTGAGGAAGGCGGTGAGGCTGTCGTCCTCGTTCTCGTGCACGAACAGTGTGGCCGAGTTGATGAGCTCGTTGAGGTTCTCCAGCCGCTCTTCCGCCTCGCGCCGTTTCGAGACCGAAGTCTTCTCGGTCTCATAGTGCGTGACCAGCCCGCTGTGTTGCAGCACATGCTCCATGATCTCGGGCAGCGGCAGGTTCTGCGTGCCGCTGCGCAGCGACTCGATCAGTCCGACGAAGGCAGTGACCTTGCCGCCCGCGCGCGCCGCCGCATCCCACAGCGTGGTGTTGTTCATCTTCGCCGCTTCCTGCAGCTGCTCGATGCTGCGTGCGCCGATGCCGCGCGTGGGGAAGTTGATGATGCGCAGCAATGCATTGTCGTCGTCGGTGTTCTCCATCAAACGCAGGTAGGCCAGCGCATGCTTGATCTCCTGTCGTTCGAAGAAGCGCAGGCCGCCGTAGACGCGGTAGGACAGCCCCGCGGATACCAGCGCATGCTCCAGCACGCGCGACTGCGCGTTTGAGCGGTACAGCAGCGCGATCTCGGAAAGGCGCACGCCCTCGCGGTTGAGCTGTTTGATCTCGTCGACGATGAAAGCGGCCTCATCCACATCGGTGCCCGCCTCGTACACGCGGATCTGCTCGCCCTTGTCGGCATCGGTCCACAGGTTCTTGCCGAGGCGGTTGCGGTTGTTCTGGATGAGCGCATTGGCGGCGTCGAGGATGTTGCCGTGCGAACGGTAGTTCTGCTCCAGCTTGATCACGTTCTCGACATGGAAATCGCGCAACAGCTCCTGCATGTTGCCGACGTTGGCGCCGCGGAAGGCATAGATGGACTGGTCGTCGTCCCCGACTGCAAAGAGGGCAGAGGTCGAAGATTGCCCTTCACGTTCGCCCCCTCTCCCCCCGGGAGAGGGTTGGGGTGAGGGCCTGCGCGTCTCGCCCACTCCCGCCAGCAGTTTCAGCCAGCGGTACTGCAGCGGGTTGGTATCCTGGAACTCGTCCACCAGGATGTGCTTGAAACGCTCCTGGTAATGCTCGCGCAGTTGCTGGTTGCGCGACAGCAGCTCGTAACAGCGCAGCAACAATTCAGAGAAATCCACCACGCCTTCGCGCTGGCACTGCGCGTCGTATTCGGCGAACACCTCCACCTTGCGCCGCGTGTACGGGTCGTAGGCTTCCACCTCGTGCGCGCGCAAGCCTTCTTCCTTGCGCCCGCTGATGAAGTTCTGCATCTCGCGCGGCGGATACTTCTCGTCATCCACATTCATCGCCTTCATCAGGCGTTTGATGGCGGAGAGCTGGTCGCCGGAATCGAGGATCTGGAAGGTCTGCGGCAAGTTGGCCTCGCGGTGATGCGCGCGCAGCATGCGGTTGCACAGGCCGTGGAAGGTGCCTATCCACATGCCGCGCGTATTGATCGGCAGCATCGCGGACAGGCGCGTGACCATCTCCTTCGCCGCCTTGTTGGTGAAGGTCACCGCGAGGATGCCGGATGGCGAGACCTGCCCCGTGCTGATGAGGTAAGCGATGCGCGTGGTCAGCACGCGCGTCTTGCCGCTGCCCGCCCCGGCCAGGATCAGCGCGGATTGGGCTGGAAGCTCGACGGCAGCACGTTGTTCGGGATTGAGACCGGAAAGCAGGGTGGGATTCATGGGGAGATTATCCCACACGATTACTGGCAAACAGGCAGGTCGGCTGTCATTTCACATCAAAACCCAATTAGCCACAGAGAACACAGAGGCCACAGAGAAAGGGGATGATTCCGGCTGTTTGCCGATCGAGAAATTTATTCGTGATCCAAGTCGAAGCGCCGAACATCTCTGTGAACTCTGTGTTCTCTGTGGCTAGATTTTGTTTGTTCTGTTTTGCTTGTACTCGTCGGATTTCTTCGCGCTGCCGCGCACTTCGTCGGCGGGGTATTTCTGCGCGTTCAGCACCAGTTTCTTGTCCACGGCGGCAACAAGGTCGAGTTGCAGTTTGTGCGCCAGGCTGATGAGGTAGATCTGGATATCGGCCAGCTCCAGCTCGACTTCGGCAAGCTTCTCCGGCGACAGCCTGCAGCTCTGCTCCTCGCTCAGCCACTGGAAGTGCTCCACCATCTCGGCGGCCTCGACGATGAGCGCCATGGAGAGGTTCTTGGGCGAATGGAACTGGTCCCAGTCGCGCTCGACCACGAACTGGCGCACCTCTTTCCTGATCCGGTCAAAATCCTTGTCTGCCATCATTGCCTCCTGCGCCCATTGTACAAAGCAAAACGGGGAAGCGTCTCCGCTTCCCCGTCCTGTGTTCCGCATTGAACCTTACTTTTTCTTGTTCTCGATCATTTCATGCATGATCGGAGCAAGGATGACTTCCATCGCATGGCTCATTTTGCCGCCGGGCACCACCAGAGTATTGGCGCGGGACATGAACGAGTTCGGGATCATGCTGAGCATGTAAGGGAAGTCCACGCCCTTGGGATCGCGGAAACGGATGACCACGAAGCTCTCGTCCGGAGTCGGGATGTCGCGCGCGATGAAGGGGTTGGAGGTGTCCACCGTGGCCACGCGCTGGAAGTTGATATGCGTGCGCGAGAACTGCGGGGTGATGTACTTGATGTAGTCTGGCATGCGGCGCAGGATGGTATCCACGGTCGCTTCGGCGGAATAGCCGCGCTCGGCCTTGTCGCGGTGGATCTTCTGGATCCACTCGAGGTTGACCACCGGCACCACGCCGATGCCGAGGTCGACATACCTGCCGGCATCGACGCCCTTGGCTTCATTGGTGGCCAGACCGTGCAGACCCTCGTAGAACAGCAGATCGGTATTCTTCTCGATGTCTTCCCAGGGTGTGAACACGCCGGGCTTGAGGTCGGTCAGGTTGAAATGCTTGTTGTGATCGGCAGCTTCGCTGTCGCTGTGCACATAGTAGCGGCGCTTGCACATGCCGGTTTCGCCGTATTGCTTGAACATCTCTTCGATCTTTTCGAAGTGGTTGGCTTCCGGACCGAAGTGGCTGAACGAATGGTTGCCGGCCTTGGCTGCTTCGGCAGCGGCAGCGCGGAACGCCATGCGATCCAGGCTGTGCAGGCTGTCGCCTTCGACAACGGCGGCGCTGATCTTTTCGCGGCGGAAGATGTTCTCGAACGCGCGCTTGACTGTGGTGGTACCGGCGCCGGACGAACCGGTGACGGCGATAACGGGGTGCTTACGGGACATATGCCACTCTCCTGAACGATTCAAATAAAATTTTTGGACTGTGATTTTAGCAGAAGCCCTCCGATGTCGCTAACCCGCAATCAAGGAACCACTTTGAAACGCGCCTTCCCGATATAATGTCGGCCTATTTTCGCCCAGCATCCATAAAACGACAGTCATCATGCAACAAAACTACTCACCCAAAGACATCGAGGCCGCCGCCCAGCAGCAATGGGAGGCCGCGCAGGCTTTCCGCGCCGACGAAAGCAGCAGCAAACCGAAATATTACTGCCTGTCGATGTTCCCCTATCCGTCCGGCAAGCTGCACATGGGCCATGTGCGCAACTACACCATCGGCGACGTACTGAGCCGCTACCACCATATGAAAGGCTTCAACGTGATGCAGCCGATGGGCTGGGACGCGTTCGGCCTGCCCGCCGAGAACGCCGCGATGGCCAACAACGTGCCGCCGGCCGCGTGGACCTACTCCAACATCGAATACATGAAGCAACAGCTGAAGTCGCTGGGGCTGGGCGTGGACTGGTCGCGCGAAGTGACCACCTGCAAACCCGACTACTACCGCTGGGAGCAGTGGCTGTTCACCAAGCTGTTCAAGAAGGGCGTGATCTACAAGAAGACCGCCGTGGTGAACTGGGATCCGGTGGACAACACCGTGCTGGCCAACGAGCAGGTCATCGACGGGCGCGGCTGGCGTTCCGGCGCCATCGTCGAGAAGCGCGACATCCCGATGTATTTCTTCCGCATCACGCAGTACGCCGACGAGTTGCTCAAGGACCTGGACACACTTTCCGGCTGGCCGGAGCAGGTGAAGACCATGCAGGCCAACTGGATCGGCAAGAGCTACGGCGTGCGCTTCGCGTTTGAAATCCCCGACGAAGTCGGGGCATCTCTTCCCTCGCCCACTGGGAGAGGGACCGAGGGTGAGGGAATGTCCGGTAATAAAAATCTGCTGTGGGTCTACACCACCCGCGCCGACACCATCATGGGCGTGACCTTCGTCGCCGTGGCGGCTGAGCACCCGCTGGCGACCTATGCGGCAAAGAAGAACCCGGCTCTGGCCGCCTTCGTCGAGGAATGCAAGCACGGCGGTGTCGCCGAGGCAGACATCGCCACCATGGAAAAGAAGGGCATGCCCACTGATATCTCGGTGACGCATCCGCTCACCGGCGAGCAGGTGCCGGTATGGGTCGGCAACTATGTGCTGATGGGCTACGGCGAAGGCGCGGTGATGGCCGTCCCGGCACATGACGAACGCGATTTCGGTTTCGCCAAGAAATACGGCCTGCCGATCAAGCAATCCATCGCCGTGAAGGGTCAAGAGTTCAGCGAAGCCGCATGGCAGGAATGGTATGGCGACAAGGAGAACGGCGTGTGCGTGGACTCGGGCAAGTACGACGGCCTCGACTACACCCAAGCCGTGGATGCCATCGCCGCCGACCTCAGCGCCAAGGGCCTGGGTGAGAAGAAGGTGCAGTTCCGCCTGCGCGACTGGGGCATCTCGCGCCAGCGCTACTGGGGCTGCCCCATCCCCATCATCCATTGCCCGAGTTGCGGCGATGTGGCCGTGCCGGATGATCAGTTGCCGGTGAAGCTGCCGGAGAACGTGGTGCCGGATGGCGCCGGCTCTCCCCTGGCGAAGATGCCGGAGTTCTACGAATGCACCTGCCCGCAATGCGGCGGTAAAGCGCGCCGCGAGACCGACACCATGGATACCTTCGTGGAATCGTCCTGGTACTACGCGCGCTATGCCAGCCCGCAATGCGCCACCGGCATGGTGGACAAAGCGGCAGCGCAGCAATGGCTGCCGGTGGACCAGTACATCGGCGGCATCGAACATGCCATCCTGCATCTGCTGTATGCGCGCTTCTTCCACAAGCTGATGCGCGATGAAGGACTGGTACAGGGCAACGAGCCGTTCAGGAACCTGCTCACCCAGGGCATGGTGGTGGCGCCGACGTTCTACCGCGAAGGCGAAGGCGGCAAGAAACTATGGATCAACCCCGCCGACGTGGATGTGGAAGTCGATGCCAAGGCTCGCCCCATCGGTGCAAAACTGAAAGCCGACGGATTGCCCGTCGTCATCGGCGGCACCGAGAAGATGTCGAAGTCCAAGAACAACGGCGTCGACCCGCAGGCGATCATCGACGAATACGGCGCCGACACCGCGCGCCTGTTCATGATGTTCGCCGCACCGCCCGACCAGCAACTGGAGTGGTCCGACGCGGGCGTGGAAGGTTCGTTCCGCTTCCTCAAGCGCGTGTGGAAGGCAGTGCATGACCATGTCGAAAGCGGCGTGGTCGCGGCATACAACGGCGGCGAATTGAGTGCAAACGCGAAAGCCATGCGCCTGCAGCTGCACCAGACCATCCAGAAGATCGACGACGACTACGGCCGCCGCAAGACCTTCAACACCGCCATCGCGGCGATCATGGAACTGCTCAATGCGCTGGGCAAATTCGACGAGGACACGCCGGTCGCGCGCAGCGTGGCGCAGGAGGTGCTGGAGAACACCGTGCTGCTGCTCACCCCCATCGCGCCGCACATCGCCGAAGCGCTGTGGGCCGAGCTGCGCGCCGGCAGCAAGTTGCGCGAACAGGCTTTCCCCAAGGCCGATCCGGCCGCGCTGGTGCAGGACGAGATCGAGCTGGTGATCCAGGTCAACGGCAAGCTGCGCGGCAGCCTGCGCGTATCCAAGGATGCCGACAAGGCGACCATCGAGCAGCTGGCGCTGGCGCATGAGGCGGTGCAAAAACAACTGGCTGGCGCCACGGCGAAGAAGATCGTTGTCGTGCCGGGCCGCCTGATCAATGTGGTGATCTGATGACGAATATGACACGCCTCCTGTTGCTCGCTGCGACGCTGTCGCTGGCCGCTTGCGGCTTCCACCTGCGCGGCAGCGATCTCAAGGGCATGCAGTTCGCCTTCAAATCGCTATACCTGAAAACGCCCGCGGAAACGCCCTTCGTGGCCGATCTGCGCCGGGCGTTGACCGCCGGCAAGGTCACGCTGAGCGGCGCTCCCGACCAGGCAGAACTGGTGCTGGAAGTCGTCTCCGAACAGAGCGCAAAACAGATCCTGTCGCTCTCCGGCAGCGGCCGCGTCAAGGAATACCAGTTGTTCTACCGCGTCTCGCTGCGCGCCTACGACAGCAAACAGAACGACTGGCTGCCCGCGGACGAGATCGCGCTTTCGCGCATCCTGGCTTACGACGACGAGCAGGTGCTCGCCAAGGAACAGGAAGAGGCGCTGCTGTATAAAGACATGCGCACCGACGCCGTGGCGCAGGCCATGCGCCGTCTGAGCCGGGCCAAACCGCAGCTATAGACCCATGAGGATATCGAGCGACGACCTGCCGCAGCATCTGGCCAAAGGGCTGGCGCCGTTGTATGTCATCCACGGCGAAGCCCTGCTGCTGGCCATCGAGGCTGCCGATGCCATCCGCGCTGCCGCGCGTGCGGCAGGTTTCAGTGAGCGCGAGACGCTCATCGCCGAGCAGGGTTTCAAGTGGGCCGAGTTGCGCAACAGCGCACAGAGCATGTCGCTGTTCGCCGAGCGCAAGATCATCGATCTGCGTATCCCTTCCGGCAAGCCCGGCGTGGAAGGCGCGCAGGCGCTGCAGGACCACTGCGGGAATCTCAACGCCGACACGCTCACGCTGATCTCGCTGCCGCGCCTCGACGGCACGGCGATGAAGAGCAAATGGTTCACCGCGCTGGAGCAGCACGCCACCGTCGTCAGCGCCGACGAGGTCTCCCTCGCCGCCCTGCCGGCATGGATCGCCGCGCGCCTGAAGCGACAAGGCCAATCTGCCGATGCGGATACGCTGGCGTTCCTTGCACAGCGTGTGGAAGGCAACCTGCTCGCCGCATTCCAGGAGATACAGAAACTCGCATTGCTGTTCCCGGCCGGGCCGCTGTCTTTCGATCAGGTGAAGGACTCGGTGATGGATGTGGCGCGTTACGACGTGTTCAAACTCTCCGAGGCGATGCTGGCCGGCGATGCCGAACGCTACGTGCGCATCCTCGACGGCCTGCGTGCCGAAGGTACGGCGACCGTATTGATACTGTGGGCGATCGCGGAGGACATCCGCACTCTGGCCAGGGTATCGCGCGCCCTGCAGCAGAACGGCAACCTCTCGGGCGCGCTGCGCGATGCGCGCGTATGGGGTGTGCGGCAGAAGCTGGTCGAGCGCGCGGTACGCCGCTTCACGCCGACCTTCGCCGAGCGTGCCCTGCGCCAGGCCGCGCAGATCGACCGGCTGGTGAAAGGCCTGCGCAAGGGCGACGTATGGGATGAACTGCTGCAACTCGGCGTGCGCTGCGCACGGGCAGGCGCAAGATGAATGGGCACGAAGTCGTCGTGGTCATCACCAACCTGCCGGATCGTGCGACCGCGGAACGCGTCGCCGACAGCCTTGTCACAGGGAACATGGCAGCCTGCGTCAATATCCTGGCCGCATGTACTTCGGTCTATCGCTGGGAAGGCAAGCTCAACCATGGTGACGAAGTACCGTTGCTGATCAAGACCACGCGCGCCGCATATGCGGAACTGGAAAGCGCCCTGCGCAAGCTGCATCCTTATGAAGTGCCGGAGATCGTCGCATTGCCTGTCAGCGCAGGTCTGCCGGAATATCTGAACTGGGTCGCACAAGAGACCATACCGAAGAGAGAAAAATGATACGTCGCCTGTTTTCGATATTGTTGTTACTGAGCCTTGCGCCGCTGGCGCAAGCCGACCTGATCTCCTTCGGCAGCAAGAAGCCGAGCTTCCTGCCTGCCGATCAGGCTTTCGGACTGGAGATCCGCGCCGTCAACAAGAACACGCTGATCGCCAGCTTCCGCATCACCCCCGGCTACTATCTGTATCGCGACAAAGTCGCCTTCAGCATCTCCCAGGGCAAGACAAGGATTGCGCGCGTCTCACTGCCCAAAGGCGAAAGCAAGGAAGACCCGAATTTCGGCATGACCGAGGTATATCACCAGCCGTTCCAGGCCGAGATCGTGCTGGAACAGGTCGATGCGCGCAAACCGCTGGTGCTGGATGCGAGCTATCAGGGCTGCAGCGACAAGGGACTGTGCTACCCGCCCATCGACAAGCAACTGACTGTCGACCTGATGCCTGCGCTCAGCGCGGCACCGGCAGCCGCGGCAAGCACCCCGCCCCCCGTTGCGGCCGACAACGAGAACACGCGCATCGCCCGGCTCTTCCAGGACGGCGATTTCTGGCTGATCGTCTCCTTCTTCTTCGGCGCCGGCCTGCTGCTCGCGCTGACCCCCTGCGTGTTCCCGATGATCCCCATCCTCTCCGGCATCATCGTCGGACGCGGACCCAAGATCACCCACATGCACGCCTTCGTGCTGTCGCTGGCCTATGTGCTGGGCATGGCGATCACTTACGCCATCGCGGGCGTGGCTGCCGGCTATTCCGGCAACCTGATCTCCAGCGCCTTGCAGACCCCCTGGGTACTGGGCAGCTTCGCTGCCCTGTTCGTGCTGCTGTCCTTGTCCATGTTCGGTTTCTACGAGCTTCAACTGCCGTCCAGGCTGCAAAGCAAGCTCACCGACACCAGCAACAAGCTGCACGGCGGCCACCTTTCCGGTGTGTTCGCGATGGGTGCACTGTCGGCAGTCATCATGGGGCCGTGCGTCGCCGCACCGCTGGCTGGCGCGCTGCTATATATAAGTCAGACCCATGATGCCGTGCTGGGCGGGACCGCGCTGTTCTTCCTGGCGCTGGGCATGGGTGCACCGCTGTTGCTGATCGGCACCTCGGCGGGGACATTGCTGCCCAAGGCCGGCGCATGGATGGAAGCGGTGAAGCGTTTCTTCGGCGTGATGATGCTGGCGATGGCGATCTGGATCGTCTCCCCCGTCATCCCCGTCCCCGCGCACATGCTGCTGTGGGCGGCGTTACTGATCTTCTCCGCGATCTACCTGCATGCGCTCGACCCGCTGCCGCACAACGCGCGCGGCCTGCACAAACTGGGCAAAGGTCTCGGCATCCTCGCCCTGCTGCTCGGCGCGGCCTATCTGATCGGCGCTTTGTCCGGCGCGCGCGACATGCTGCGCCCGCTCGACAACCTCGGCCGGACCACTTCCGAGGCGACGGCCACGCTGCGCTTCGAACGCGTGAAGAGCAATGCCGAGCTGGATGCCCGCATCGCCCAGGCCAGGGGCAAGACGGTGATGCTGGATTTCTATGCCGACTGGTGCGTGTCCTGCAAGGAGATGGAACGCTTCACCTTCAGCGATGCGGCGGTACAAGCCCGGCTGAAAGATACCCTGTTGCTGCAAGCCGATGTCACCGCCAACAACGTCGATGACAAGGCCCTGATGCAGCGCTTCCAGCTGTTCGGCCCGCCTGCGACCCTGTTCTTCGACGCACAGGGCAAGGAGCTGGCCGACTTCCGCGTGACCGGCTATCAGGATGCGCCCCTGTTCCTGCAATCGCTGAAGGCCGCGGGGCTCTGACCGACCAACGACAGGCGATGACCCGGTGTCCGACCTGATGGCTGCCATTCCGGGCATCGTCCTGACGGTCTACTTCTTTCATGGCGCCCGACTTCCGCTAAGCGGCTGTTTTTAAGCAATTCCGTCGAAAAGGTAGACAACCCCACCCTTTTTCGGCAAACTTCGCTCCCCATGAAGAACATCCTGGTACTACACGGCCCCAACCTCAACCTGCTCGGCACACGCGAGCCGGAGGTGTATGGTCGCGTCACGTTGGATGAAATTAACGCCAAGTTAACTGCACAAGCTCAAAAGAACGGCGCAAAGCTTGCTTCGTTCCAAAGCAACACCGAAGGCGCACTCGTCGAACGCGTACAACAGGCGCGCAGCGACGGCACCGACTTCATCATCATCAATCCGGCCGCCTATACCCACACCAGCGTCGCCCTGCGCGACGCCCTGGCTGCGGTCGCCATCCCTTTCATCGAGGTGCACCTTTCCAACGTGCATGCCCGCGAGGCTTTCCGCAAGGAATCCTATTTCTCCGACATCGCTGTCGGCGTCATCAGCGGGTTGGGCGCGAAAGGTTACGAACTCGCCCTGGAATTTGCATTGCAACACAACCTTAAATAAGGAGCTGACAAATGGATCTGCGCAAACTGAAGACACTGATCGAACTGGTTGAGAACTCGGGCATCGCCGAACTGGAACTCACCGAAGGCGAAGAGCATGTGCGCATCTCCCGCTCCAGCTCGGTTGCCGCGCCCATGCAGCAATACTATGCCGCCGCTCCGCAGGCTGCGCCAGCTCCGGCCCCGGCTGCAGCTCCCGCCGCCGCTCCGGCAGCCCCTGCCGCACCCGCCGCTCCGGAAGGCCACGTGGTCAAGTCACCGATGGTCGGCAGCTTCTACCGCTCTCCCTCTCCCGGCGCCAAGTCCTTCGTGGATATCGGCCAGAGTGTGAAGGAAGGCGACACCCTGTGCATCATCGAAGCGATGAAGCTGCTGAACGAGATCGAAGCCGACAAGACCGGCGTGATCAAGGCGATCCTGGTGGAGAACGGCCAGGCAGTCGAATTCGGCCAACCCCTGTTCATCATCGGTTGATCCGCCATGGCCGTGTTCACACGCAAACCCAGAACCCCAGCTCCGCCGGAGACTCCCGTCATGTTTGAAAAGATCCTCATTGCCAACCGCGGCGAGATCGCGCTGCGCATCCAGCGCGCCTGCCGCGAGATGGGCATCAAGACCGTCGCGGTCCATTCCGAGGCGGATGCCGATGCCAAGTACGTGAAACTGGCGGACGAATCCGTGTGTATCGGTCCGGCCCCTTCCAGCCAGAGTTACCTGCATGTGCCCGCCATCATCAGCGCGGCCGAAGTGACCGACGCCCAGGCCATCCACCCCGGCTACGGCTTCCTGTCCGAGAACGCCGACTTCTCCGAACGCTGCGAGAAATCCGGCTTCGTATTCATCGGCCCGCGCGCCGAGACCATCCGCCTGATGGGCGACAAGGTCTCCGCCAAGAGCGCAATGAAGAAGGCCGGCGTACCCTGCGTGCCCGGCGTCGAAGGCGCCTTGCCGGACGACCCGGCCGAGATCATGCGCATCGCCAAATTCATCGGCTACCCGGTCATCATCAAGGCCTCGGGCGGCGGCGGCGGACGCGGCATGCGCGTGGTGCATACCGAAGCAGCACTGCTCAACGCGGTGACCATGACCAGGACCGAAGCGCAGGCCGCCTTCAACAATCCCATGGTGTACATGGAGAAGTTCCTGGAGAACCCGCGCCACATCGAGATCCAGGTGCTGGCCGACCAGCACGGCAATGCCGTGTTCCTGGGCGAGCGCGACTGTTCCATGCAGCGCCGCCACCAGAAGATCATCGAGGAAGCGCCGGCCCCCATGCTCAACTCCAAGCTGCGCGACAAGATCGGCGAGCGCTGTGCCGAGGCCTGCCGCAAGATCGGCTATCGCGGCGCGGGCACTTTCGAATTCCTGTACGAGAACGACGAGTTCTACTTCATCGAGATGAACACGCGCGTGCAGGTTGAACACCCGGTCACCGAAATGATCACCGGCGTCGACATCGTGCAGCAGCAGATCCGCATCGCTGCGGGCGAGAAGATGACACTGCGCCAGAAGGACATCGAACTACGCGGACATGCCGTGGAGTGCCGCATCAACGCCGAGCACCCCTACACCTTCGTGCCGTCGCCGGGACGCATCACCAACTGGCATGTACCCGGCGGTCCCGGCATCCGCGTCGATTCGCATGTGTACAACAACTACTTCATCCCGCCGCATTACGACTCGATGATCGGCAAGATCATCGCCTACGGCGACACCCGCGACCAGGCCATCGCGCGCATGCGCACGGCGCTGTCAGAGATGGTGGTGGAAGGCATCAACACCAACATCCCGCTGCACCAGGAGTTGATGAACGACGCCGCCTTCGTACGCGGCGGCACCAGCATCCATTACCTGGAACACAAGCTGGCCGAGAAAAAAGGGAAATAAGCGGTGCCCTGGCTCACGTTGTCGGTGACTGCCTCTGCCGACTACGCTGAGGCCCTGAGCGAGGCGCTGTTGGCTCACGGCGCGCTGTCGGTGGACATGCTCGATGCCGATGCCGACACGCCCGACGAGCAGGCCATCTTCGGCGAGCCGGGCGAGCCGACTTCCTCCGTGTGGCAACACAATCTCGTCAACGCCCTGTTCGAGCATGACGCCGATGTCGCCGGTGTTCTGCGCACCTGCTGTGCCGAACTGGACCTGCCCGGCATCCCCGAGTACAAGATCGAGACGCTGGAAGAGAACGACTGGGTGCGCATCACCCAGGCGCAGTTCGATCCCATCCGCATCAGCGAGCGCTTGTGGATCGTGCCGACCTGGCACGAACCGACCGATCCCGCAGCGATCAACATCGCGCTCGACCCCGGCCTCGCCTTCGGCACCGGCAGCCACCCCACCACAAGGCTGTGCCTGCGCTGGCTGGACGGCAACATCAAGGGCGGCGAGAGTGTGCTGGATTACGGCTGCGGCTCCGGCATCCTCGCCATCGCGGCGATGAAACTGGGCGCGGGCAGCGCCATCGGCGTGGATGTGGATGCGCAGGCCGTGGTCGCCAGCCGCGACAACGCGGCCGCCAATCAGGTGCAGGCCGACTTCCATCTGCCCGATGGAGGCGCACTGGCGCAATATGATGTCGTGGTCGCCAACATCCTCACCAATCCGCTGCGCGCGCTCGCCCCATTGCTGGCCAATGCCGCGAAACCAGGCGGCCGCATCGTGCTGTCCGGCATACTCGCCGAGCAGGCCGACGAGGTGATGCGCATCTACGCACAATGGTTTGACCTTGCGCCTGCCGTGCTGGAAGATGGCTGGTGTTGTCTGTCAGGTATCAAACGATGAGCGCTATCACACGCTGCCCGCAATGCGGCACCCGCTTCAAGGTGACCGATGAGCAACTCGATGCCCATGAAGGTCTGGTGCGTTGCGGCCATTGCCACGACATCTTCGATGCGCAAAAACATCTGCACGACGACGAGCCCAGCCCGCAACTGAGCCTGCCCATAGAGTCCGAACCGGACACGGGCGGGATCGACCTTACCCCGATACCCGGCGTTCCCGAGCTGGAAGAGGAACCGACCACGCTGGCCCAGCAAGTCCGGTTCGTCGAAGAGCTCACCGACGAAGTGCTGGAGATGCCGCCGCGCAAGACGAACTGGACCGGCATCGTGATCACAGCGTCATTGGCCTTGATGCTGCTGGCGCAGGCGACCTATCACTACCGCGTCGAGCTCGCTGCACGTTTGCCCGGTCTCAAACCGCTCCTGGTGCAGTATTGCGACCTGCTCGCCTGCACCGTTGCCCTGCCGCAAAAGATCGAGTTGATGGTGATGGAATCCTCCGGGCTCGAATCCGATCCCGCACAAAGCAATATCGTCACCCTGCATGCGCTGGTGCATAACCGCGCACTCTTTCCCCAAGCCTACCCCAGTCTGGAACTCACCCTGACCGACATGCAGGATCAGGCCATTGCGCGCCGCGTGTTCCACCCCGCGGACTACCTGAAGCCCGGTACCGACGAAAAACTGGGCGCGCCCGCCAACCGCGACCTCGACATCCGCCTGCGCATGGATACCACCGATCTGAAGCCGTCGGGATATCGTCTGTTCCTTTTCTACCCGCGCTAGAACTTCCGGTATAATCCGCCCTGCCGTTCAAACCGACTGGGAGAGCGTGCCGACTCTAGGCACCGCCGAAGGCGCAACACCCGTAACCGCTCAGGCTCAAGAACCAATCGGAACAGGCAAATCTGGAGAGCGTCGGCTTGGCCGGCCACCGAAGGGGCACACGGAGTCTTCCGCAATCTCTCAGGTACCAAGGACAGATGGGGGCGAGGCTATGTGGCTTCGCCCTTTTTTATTTGTGAAAGAGACCATGACCCTGAAGACGACTCCCTTGAATGCAGCCCACCGCGCCATGGGCGCCAAGATGGTGGATTTCGGCGGCTGGGACATGCCGGTGAACTACGGTTCCCAGATCGACGAGCACCACCAGGTGCGCAACGATGTCGGCATGTTCGACGTGTGCCATATGCGCGTGGTGGACGCCAAGGGCGAGGGTGTGCGCGCCTTCCTGCGTTACCTGCTGGCGAACAACGCCGACAAGATCACCGTGCCCGGCAAGGCGCTGTATTCCGCCATGCTGCGTCCCGACGGTCACGTCATCGACGACCTCATCATCTATTTCATGACCGAGCAGTGGTTCCGCATCGTGGTGAACGCGGGCACCGCCGACAAGGATATCGCCTGGATGAAACAACAGGCGCAGGGATTCAACAGGCATCTTCCAAAGGAAGATGCGGCGGTTGCCCTTTCCCCCTCTGGGGGAAAGTTGGATAGAGGGCAAGCCCCTCACCCTAGCCCTCTCCCAGAGGGAGAGGGGACAAAACCTATCACCATCACCTCGCGCGATGATCTGGCCATGGTCGCCATCCAGGGCCCGAACGCCCGCGCCAAGGTCTGGCAGGTGCTGCCGCAGACCAAAGCGGCGACCGAGAACCTGGTGAATTTCCAGGCGGCCGATTGCGGCGAGTATTTCGTGGCGCGCACCGGTTACACCGGCGAAGACGGTTTCGAGGTGATGCTGCCGAAAGAGCAGGTGGAGAAGTTCTGGTATGACCTGAGCAAGGTCGGCGTCAAACCCATCGGCCTCGGCGCGCGCGACACGCTGCGCCTGGAAGCGGGCATGAACCTGTACGGCCAGGACATGGACGAGACGGTCGGCCCGCTGGAATCCGGTTTGGCCTGGACTGTGGACCTGAAGAGCGAGCGCGACTTCATCGGCAAGGCAGCCTTGCTGGCCAACCCGCCGAGCAGCAAGCTGGCCGGTCTGGTGCTGCTGGATCGCGGCGTGCTGCGCGGCCACCAGAAAGTGAAGACCGCGCACGGCGACGGCGAGATCACCAGCGGCACCTTCTCCCCCACGCTGGAAAAATCGATCGCGCTGGCCCGCGTGCCGAACGGCGTGCAGATCGGCGACACCGTGCAGGTGGAGATCCGCGACAAATTGTTGAACGCAAAAGTAGTGAAGTACCCATTCGCCCGCAACGGCAAAGGCTTGATCAGTTAAAGCGCCGTTCGCCCTGAGCCTGTCGAAGGGCAAGTGTTCATGCTTCGACAAGCTCAGCACGAACGGTTATATATTTCTTTACAGGAGAACCGTATGAGCAACCCAAACAACCTGAAATACACCGCCTCCCACGAGTGGGTCAAAACCGAAGCCGATGGCAGCATCACCGTGGGCATCACCCAGCACGCGCAGGAACTGCTGGGCGACATGGTGTTCGTCGAAGCACCGGAAGCCGGTCGCAAGCTGCAGGCCAGGGAAGAGTGCGCCGTGGTGGAATCGGTCAAGGCCGCTGCCGACGTGTATGCGCCCGTGTCCGGCACCGTGACCGCCGCCAATGCCGATCTGGATGGCACCCCTGAAGCCATCAACAGCGACCCCTATGGCGCGTGGATCTTCAAGATGAAGCCGGACAATGCGGCCGATGTCGCTGCCCTGCTGGATGCGGCTGCGTATCAGGCCGTCGTCGACAGCGAAGCGCACTAAACCCAAACATAGCCACAGAGAACACAGAGGTCACAGAGATGTCCGCACAGGTTTTTCTCTGTGTGCTCTGTGGTCTCTGTGGCTAATTGCCTTTGACTTTCCATGATTCTGAGCCAGCCATGAACAACACCGAACAATTTGTGAACCGCCATAACGGCCCCAGCGCAACCGACGTACAGGCCATGCTGAAAAAGATCAACGCGCCCTCGCTCGACGCGCTGATCGACCAGACCGTGCCGGCCGCCATCCGCCTGAAGCAGCCGCTGAACCTGCCGGACGGCATGAGCGAGCATGCGTTCCTCAACCACCTGCGCGGCATCGCGGCGAAGAACAAACTGTTCAAGAGTTACATCGGTCTGGGGTACTACGACACCGTGGTGCCGCCGGTGATCCAGCGCAATGTGCTGGAGAACCCGGGCTGGTACACCGCTTACACGCCGTATCAGGCGGAGATCGCTCAAGGGCGCCTGGAAGCGCTGCTGAATTTCCAGACCATGATCATGGACCTGACCGGCATGGAGATCGCCAACGCCTCGCTGCTGGACGAAGCCACAGCCGCTGCCGAAGCGATGACCATGCTGCACGGCCTGCGCTCGCGCGACGATGTCGCCGCGGGCAAGAACAGCTTCTTCGTGTCCAATGAATGCTTCCCGCAGACCATCGAACTGCTGAAGACGCGCGCCAAACCGCTCGGCATCGAGCTGGTGATCGGCGACTTCAGGACGCTCACACTCAACGACCAGCTGTACGGCGCGCTGCTGCAATATCCGACGGCCGACGGCACGGTGCATGACTACGCCGACTTCGTCGCGCGCGCCAAAGCCAACGGCATGACCATCGCGGTCGCCGCCGATATCCTGAGTCTTGTGCTGCTGACTCCGCCCGGAGAGTGGGGCGCGGACGTGGTGCTGGGCTCCACGCAGCGCTTCGGCGTGCCGATGGGCTACGGCGGGCCGCACGCCGCCTACTTCGCCTGCCGCGACGCGCACAAGCGCTCCATGCCGGGCCGCATCATCGGCGTGTCGGTGGATGCCGACGGCAACCCCGCCTTGCGCATGGCGCTGCAGACGCGCGAACAACACATCCGCCGCGAGAAGGCGACTTCCAACATCTGCACCGCACAGGCATTGCTGGCGATCATGGCCAGCATGTACGCGGTGTATCACGGCGCGGAAGGCTTGCGCGGTATCGCCGCCCAGGTGCACCGCTCCACCGCATTGCTGGCGGGCGAGCTTAAGAAGCTCGGCTACAAAATGGCCGAAGGCGTGTTCTTCGACACCATCAAGCTCATGCACACCGACAACGTGAAGGTGCACGCGCTGGCCGAAGCGGCGCAGATCAATTTCCGCTATGCCGCCGACGGGGTCGGCATCTCGCTCGACCAGACCACATCGGTCGAGGACCTCAACGCCATCCTCGCCGTGTTCGCGCAGAAGGCCGGCAAGACCGCGCCGGTGCTGACCGCCGCACAGGTCGCGGCGCAAGCGCTGCTATTCAAGCCGCGCCAGTCCGCCATCCTGAGCCATCCGGTGTTCAGCAGCTATCGCTCCGAAACGGAGATGATGCGTTACATCAAACGCCTGGAGAACAAGGACCTGTCGCTCACGCACTCCATGATCTCGCTGGGTTCCTGCACCATGAAACTCAATGCAGCCTCCGAGATGCTGGGCCTGACCTGGCCGGAATTCGCCAGCCTGCACCCCTTCGTGCCGCTGGAGCAGGCGGCGGGTTACCAGGAACTGATCGCCGGACTGGATGCCGATTTGTCCGAGATCACCGGCTTCGCCCAGATGAGCTTCCAGCCCAACAGCGGCGCCTCCGGCGAATACGCCGGCCTGCTGGTGATCCAAGCGTATCACCGCTCGCGCGGCGAAGGCCAGCGCAACGTGGTGCTCATCCCCTCTTCCGCGCACGGCACCAACCCGGCGAGCGCGGCGATGTGCGGCATGCACATCGTGGTGGTGAAGTGCGACGCCAAGGGCAATATCGACGTGGACGACCTGCGCGCCAAGGCGGAAGAGCACAAGGCCGACCTGTCGTGCCTGATGGTGACCTACCCCAGCACGCACGGCGTGTACGAGGAGAGCATCAAGGACATCACGGCTATCATTCATGCCAACGGTGGCCAGGTGTACATGGACGGCGCCAACATGAACGCGCAGGTCGGACTCACCAGCCCCGGCAACATCGGCGCGGACGTGTGCCACCTCAACCTGCACAAGACCTTCGCCATCCCGCACGGCGGCGGCGGACCCGGCGTCGGCCCCATCGGCGTGGCGGCACACCTCGCACCGTTCCTGCCCTCGCACCCGGTGGTGAAGGTCGGCGGCGCGCAGGGCATCCACGCGGTGTCGGCAGCGCCTTACGGCAGCGCGCTGATCCTGATGATCTCCTACGGCTACATCAAGATGATGGGCGGCAAGGGACTGACCGAGGCGACCAAGATGGCGATCCTGAACGCCAACTACATCAAGGAATCGCTCAGGGACAGCTACGCCACGCTGTACAGCGGCAGCAACGGCCGCTGCGCGCACGAGATGATCCTGGATTGCCGCGAGTGGAAGAAGGACGGTGTGGAAGTGACCGACATCGCCAAGCGCCTGATGGACTTCGGCTTCCATGCGCCGACCACTTCCTTCCCGGTGGTGGATACGCTGATGGTGGAACCGACCGAGAGCGAATCGAAGGCCGAGCTGGACCGCTTCTGCGAGGCGATGATCGTCATCCGCAAGGAGATCGAGCAAGTCATCAGCGGCAAGGTGGACAAGAAAGACAATATCCTCAAGCATGCCCCGCATACCGCCAAGGCGGTGTGCGCCAACGAGTGGACACGTCCTTATTCGCGCGAGCAGGCGGCCTACCCGCTGGACTGGGTGCGTGATAATAAATTCTGGCCTGCCGTGGCGCGCGTGGATAATGTGTACGGCGACAAGAATCTGGTTTGCGCCTGCCCACCGATAACGTCATACACCTGAGGAGACCGAACATGGCCAAGGACACCAGCAAGAAACCCGCAACCACACTGGCCGGTGCCCCTGTCACCCTGTTCGGCACCTTCCCGTCCGTGGGACAGGCCGCACCCGACTTCACGCTGGTGGACAAGGACCTGAAAGACGTGTCGCTGAAAGACTTCGCCGGCAAACGCAAGGTACTCAACATCGTGCCCAGCCTGGACACCGCGGTGTGCGCCACCTCCACGCGCAAGTTCAACGAGGCCGCGAGCCAGTTGAACAACACCGTGGTACTGGTGATCTCCGCCGACCTGCCCTTCGCCATGAGCCGTTTCTGCGTGGCGGAAGGTCTGGAGAATGTGGTCACGCTGTCGCTGATGCGCGGCCGCGACTTCATGCGCAACTACGGCGTGAAGATCGCCGATACCGCGCTGGCCGGCGTGACGGCGCGCGCTGTGCTGGTGCTGGACGACAATAACCGGATCATCCATACCGAGCTGGTCGACGACATCACCCACGAGCCGGACTACGAGGCAGCGCTGAGCGCATTGCGCTGATCGACTCCGGAGGATTTGCAAGATGGCACACCCCGAGAATCTGCTGTTCCGTTCGCATATCGAGATCGTCCGCCTCATGCAGGTGCTGGCACAGGAGCGCTGCAGGATCACGGCGGAGATCATGAACGGCCACCCCTTCGCTTCGCACATGGTCTCTTTCGACCCCGCGAGCGGCCATTTCGCCATCTCCTACTCGCCGCACAAGACGATCAACGCGATGTTGCTGAGCTCGCCCGCGGTCGAGTTCACGGCCACCGACCAGCAGGGTCTGAACTTCACCTTCACCGCGACCTCGCCGGAAGAGACCCAGATCGGCGGTGAGCCCGCCATCCAGTTCTCCATGCCGAAGTCGCTGCTGATACACAACCGCCGCGAACACCCGCGCATCCCTGTCCCGACCGATCTCTCGCTGCGTTGCATCGCCGACGAGGGCGGCTTCATCCCGTTTGAATCCCACATCACCGATGTCAGCCATGATGGCATGGGCTGCCTGATCTACGACACGGATATCAATCTCGAGGATGGCGCGATGCTGCACGGCTGCCGCATCATCGTTCCGGGCGGTGATGCGGTCGTCGCCGACATGGAATTGCGTCACGTCGCTTCCGTCCAGCTGCCGGATGGCACGCTGGCCCACCGTGCAGGCTTCCGCTTCGTGCAGAAACCGAACGAGATCGCCAGACTGATCGGTCTGTTCATCCAGGACCTGGACAAGCTTCCCAAGACCCCCTGAGCCCCCGATCCCTCCAGATTCCGGTGTACCATTCTTCGCACAGCGGAGCGCGGAAATGAAACCACCATCATCATCGACTGACAGTGCGGCACGCTGGCACAGCCTGCCGGCCCAGGAGGCCCTGGGCGCGCTGGGCTCGAAGGCAGAAGGTCTCGGCAGTGCCGAAGCGCGACGCCGGCTGGAGCAGCATGGCCCCAACGCATTGCCCGCCGCCGCCAGGGATTCGCTGCTGACCCGCTTCGCGCGCCAGTTCGACAACATCCTCATCTATGTACTGCTGGCCGCCGCGGCGATCACCGCGCTGCTCGACCACTGGGTGGATTGCAGCGTGATCGCCGGCGTGGTCGTCATCAACGCCATCATCGGCGTGATCCAGGAAGGCAAGGCAGAACGCGCGCTGGACGCCATCCGTAACATGCTCTCGCCGGTCGCGACGGTGCTGCGCGACGGCAGGCGCGGCGATATCCCCGCCGAAGAGGTGGTGCCCGGCGACATCGTGCTGCTCGCCTCGGGCGACAAGGTGCCGGCCGACCTGCGCCTGTTCGAAGTACGCCAGCTGCGCGTCGAAGAAGCCGCGCTGACCGGCGAATCGGAAGCCGTCGAAAAGAGCATCGCCCCGGTGGATGCCGCTGCGGTGGTCGGCGATCGTCGTTGCATGGCTTACTCCGGCACGCTGGTGGTGTACGGACAGGCGCGCGGCGTGGTGGTGGCCACCGGCGCCGCAACCGAGATCGGCCGCATCAGCACGCTCATCGCCAGGGTGGACAGCCTGGAGACGCCCCTGCTGAGGCAGATGGCCGGTTTTGGCAAACAGCTCACCGTCGCCACCCTGCTGCTGGCCGCCCTCACGTTCTTCTTTGGCATCTGGATGCGCGGTTACGGCTGGGCGGACATGTTCCTTGCCGCCGTCGGCATCGCAGTCGCGGCGATCCCCGAAGGGCTGCCAGCCATCATGACCATCACGCTCGCCATCGGTGTGCAGCGCATGGCGCGGCGCAACGCCATCATCCGCCGCCTGCCGGCGGTGGAGACGCTGGGTTCGGTGACGGTGATCTGCTCGGACAAGACCGGCACGCTCACGCGCAACGAGATGACGGTGCAGCGCATCCTCACCGCGGAGGATGCGTTCGATGTCAGCGGCGAGGGCTACTCGCCGCACGGAGGTTTTGCCATCGACGGTCGCGAGGTCTTCGTCGCACAGCATCCGGAACTGATCGAACTGGGCCGCGCGGTGCTGCTGTGCAACGACGCCGAACTGCATTCACACCCGTCCGCCGATGCCGACTGGCACATCGAGGGCGACCCGACCGAAGGCGCGCTGCTGACGCTGGCGGCCAAGGCCGGACTGGATCTCGTGTTCGAACGCGAGGCACTGCGCCGCACCGACCTGATCCCGTTCGAATCGCAGCACCGTTTCATGGCGACCCTGCACCACGACCACGATGGGCGCGGATTCATCTTCCTCAAGGGTGCACCGGAGCGCGTGCTGGAGGTGTGCCAGTCCGAACGCGCCGACGGAGAGGACCGTACGCTGCGCCACGATCACTGGCAGCGTGCCATGCAGGATGCGGCCCAGCGCGGTCTGCGTCTGCTCGCCGTGGCGATGCGCACCGCCGCCAGCGGCCAGCGCGAACTGTCGCTGGCCGACGTGCGCGACGGCTACTCACTGCTCGGCGTGTTTTGCATCGGCGATCCGCCGCGCGACGAGGCCCTGCTGGCGGTGGCGCGCTGCCGCCGCGCCGGCATCGCGGTGAAGATGATCACCGGCGACCACCTCGACACCGCCCGCGCCATCGGCGCGCGCTTCGGCCTGTCGCCGGAAAATGCGCTGAGCGGCGCCGAGATCGAGCGCATGGACATGGCGGCGTTGCGCGTCGCGGTGAACAAGGCCGACATCTTCGCGCGCGCCAGCCCCGAGCATAAGCTCGCGCTGGTGCAGGCGCTGCAGGCCAACGGCGCGGTGGTGGCGATGACCGGCGACGGCGTCAACGACGCGCCCGCGCTGAAGCGCGCCGATGTCGGCGTGGCGATGGGCAAAAAAGGCACCGAGGCCGCGCGCCAGGCGGCGGAGATGGTGCTGGCCGACGACAACTTCGCCTCCATCGATGCGGCGGTGGAAGAAGGCCGCACCGTCTATGACAACCTGAAGAAGTCGCTGGTGTTCGTGCTGCCCACCAACGGCGGCGAGGCGATGGTCATCGTCGCCGCCATCCTGCTCGGGCTGACCCTGCCGATCACGCCGGTGCAGATCCTGTGGGTGAACATGGTGACGGCGATCACGCTGTCGATGGCGCTGGCCTTCGAGAAGGCCGAGTCCGATGTGATGCTGCGCACACCGCGTGCAGTCGGCGAACCCCTGCTCAACCGCTTCCTGCTGTGGCGCATCCTGTTCGTCTCGGCGCTGATGGTGATCGGCTCGCTCGGTTTCTTCCTGTGGGAGGAGTCGCGCGGTGCCAGCATCGAACTGGCGCGCACCGTGGCAGTCAACGCGCTGGTGATGGGCGAAGTGTTCTACCTGATCAACTGCCGCTTTCTGACCGCGTCTTCCGTCAACCTGAGCAGCTTCACCGGCTCGCGCCCGGCGCTGATCACTGTCGCCGCCGTGGTGGCATTGCAGGCGCTGTTCACCTACACCGCACCGTTCCAGCGCATGTTCGGCACGACGGCAGTCGATGCGGGCACATGGGGGCGCATCCTGCTGTTCGGCATCCTCCTGTTCATTGCCGTGGAGGCCGAGAAGATGTGGCTCAGATCCCGCGCCCCGCGCTGAACAAGCGCCTCATTGCGGCTATAATCCGGACTCCCCAACACTATTGCGGCAACGACATGAAGACTCTCATCTGCGGTTCGATGGCATACGACACCATCATGGTGTTCAAGGACCAGTTCAAGAAACACATCCTCCCCGAGCAGATCCACATCCTCAACGTCGCCTTTCTGGTGCCCGAGATGCGGCGCGAATACGGCGGCTGCGCCGGCAACATCGCCTACAACCTGCAACTGCTGGGCGGCCATCCGCTGATCATGGCGACGGTGGGCGACGACTTCGCCCCCTATGCCACGCGCCTGGAGAAACTCGGCCTGGCCCAGACCCACATCCGCCATGTACCGGACAGCTTCACCGGTCAGGCCTTCATCACCACCGACCTCGACGACAACCAGATCACCGCCTTCCACCCCGGTGCGATGGGCCACTCGCACCAGAACAGGGTTGGGGAAGCCAAGGATGTCGCGCTCGGCATTGTCTCGCCGGACGGCCGCGACGGCATGCTGCAGCACGCGCGCGATTTCGCCGATGCCAACATCCCCTTCGTGTTCGATCCGGGCCAGGGCATGCCCATGTTCACCGGCAACGAGTTGCTCGATTTCATCGAGCAGGCGACCTATGTGACCGTGAACGACTACGAAGCCAAGATGCTGCAGGACAAGACCGGCAAGACACTGGCGCAGATCGCCGAGCGCGTGAAGGCGCTCATCGTCACGCTGGGCGGCGACGGCTCGATGATCTACGCCGGGGACAAGCAGATCGCCATCCCCACGCCCAAGCCGGATGCCATCGTCGATCCTACCGGTTGCGGTGACGCCTACCGCGCCGGCCTGCTGTACGGCATCCAGAAGGGCTGGAGCTGGGAAGCCACGGGCCGCCTGGCCTCGCTGATGGGCTCTCTCAAGATCGCCAGCCGCGGCGGCCAGAACCACAAGTACACCCGCGCCGAACTGATGGCCCTGTACCAGAAACATTTCGGCTCCAGCATCGCCCTGTAACTTCAAACCTTGTCATGCCCCCGCGGGCATGACATCGAAGGAGGCAGCATGAAGATACCGCGCATGACCGTCATCACCCTCGGCGTGTCCGACCTCGCCCGTGCCACTGCCTTCTACCGCGAGATCTTCGCCACCCCGCCCATCACCGAGCACGAAGGCGTCACTTTCGTCCCGCTGCCCGGTGTGTGGCTCTCGCTCTACCCGCTGGAGAAGCTCGCAGAAGATATCGGCGAGGAAGTGACGCTCCCGGCTGCAGGTGCGTTCCGCGGCTTCACTCTCGCCTACAACGCACGCAGCAAGGAAGAGATCATGGGCATCTTCGTGCGTGCGGCCGATGCCGGCGCGCACATCGCCAAGGCGCCGCAAGACACCTTCTGGGGCGGCTTCAGCGGTTACTTCACCGACCCGGACGGACATTACTGGGAAGTGGCGTGGGGGCCGATGTTCGTTTTCAGCGAGCAAGGCGACCTGCGCTTCAAGGCGTGAACCAGCAACTGCTCTCCCAACTCTCTGCAGCGATCGGCACAGCTACGCAACAGCCGTGCGAACTGCAGCGTGCGACAGCGGTCGGCGGTGGCGACATCAATGAAAGCTACCGTCTCGAAGCTGCGGGCGGGGCAAGTTATTTCCTCAAGCTCAACGATGAGCGGCATCATGCGATGTTCGTCGCCGAAGCCGCCGGTCTGGCCGCCCTCGCCGCGACAGACACCCTGCGCGTGCCGCACCCCATCGCGCATGGCGTCGCCGCAGGCCGCAGTTACCTGGTGCTGGAGCACCTGCATTTGAGTTCGCGCGGCGATGCCCGACTACTTGGCGAACGACTCGCCGCCTTGCACCGCAACACGAGCGCTCGCTTCGGCTTCGAACACGACAATTTCATCGGCACCACGCCGCAGCCGAACGGCTGGAAAGAGGACTGGATAGACTTCTGGCGCGAGCAGCGACTGGGTTTCCAGCTGCGCCTTGCCGAAGAGAACGGTTTCGGCGGGAAACTGCAAAACTCGGGAGCGCGTTTGCTGGATGCACTCCCCGCATTCTTCGAAGGCTACACACCGCAGCCTTCGCTGCTGCACGGCGACCTGTGGGGCGGCAACCATGCCTACCTCGCCGACGGCACGCCGGCCATCTTCGATCCCGCCACCTATTACGGCGACCGCGAATGCGACCTGGCCATGACGGAACTGTTCGGCGGCTACCCTGCCGACTTCTATGCCGGCTATCGCACAGCGTGGCCGCTGCATTCTGGCTATGCGGATCGGCGCGACCTGTACAACCTCTACCACGTCTTCAACCACGCCAATCTTTTCGGCGGGGGATATGCGAGACAGGCCGAGCAAACCATGCTCAGACTGCTTGCCGGCAAGCGCTGAACAAAAAAATGCCCCCGAGCCGGTCGGCTCAGGGGCAAGTGTCTTAACAAAGGGGGAGTTAAGACAGCACGCTCAGGGAGGAGAAACGTGCAGCGGCTTTCGCCACTGACGATAAGAATATTATTAAACGCTTATATTGTCAACCCCCCGGCTGTCGCACAGCCCCGGCCGGTACCGATCCATGTAATTTCATTTGCTATTCCCCCCGATACAGTCCATAGTGCGGTCCGCGATTCTCAAGTTCTGTTGTTGCTGTCTGGTCAGTCTCCGTATTCTGCGGTAATTCCTCCCTTCATCTTCTTGCCGTCTTGAAATATCGCCCTAGTGTGGGGCTTCGTCCCACTTGTTTGTTTATAAGGAGATTCATCATGGCAACAGGTACAGTTAAGTGGTTCAACGATTCCAAGGGCTTCGGCTTCATCACCCCGTCCAACGGCGGCGATGACCTCTTCGCTCACTTTTCCGCGATCCAGAGTTCGGGTTTCAAGACCCTGACCGAAGGTCAGCAAGTCAGTTTCGACATCGTTGCCGGCCCCAAGGGTCAGCAAGCATCGAACATCCGCGCAGCGGACTAAACGGACAGGCAGGCATGGCCTTGCGCCATGCCGTCAGCCCTTCCTTGAAAGCCTGGCATGTGCCGGGCTTTTTCATTTCCATACTCCTTTGAGAGAGTAAATCATGGCCAAAGAAGAACTGCTTGAGATGGACGGCGTCGTGGATGAAGTGTTGCCGGACTCGCGCTACCGCGTGACGCTGGAAAACGGCCACAAGCTGATCGCGTACAGCGCGGGCAAGATGAAGAAGAACCACATCCGCATCATCGCTGGCGACAAGGTGTCGCTGGAGCTGTCGCCCTACGACCTCACCAAGGGACGCATCACGTTCCGCCACATCGAGACGCGCGGCCCCTACGTACCGCAACAGAAACGCCGCTACTGAGTTGGGAACCGGCGATACCACGACAATAAGATGAAGCGGCATTACTTCGCCGTTGCGGGCACGCGGGTATTACCGCAGATAACTTATCAAACGTGAATCCCGCGTGAGTTTTGTAGCGCGGGGCCTGCCAGCACACCGGGAAAGTGTGGGGCAAACTCACCCGACCTGGATAATCTGATTCAACCTTTCACATACCTGCACGAACAGCGCATCCGGCAGTCTGGCCAGCGGGTGCGCCTTGGCCTTGCGCAAGCGCCAGTCGAATGATTTGGGCTGGTGGCACAGCACATAACTGGTTTGCCCGTTCTTGCGACCGGATGTCTTGCCCACAGCGATGGCGAACGGGTTGTCGGCGTTGTATTCCGCAGTGGTCATCGGCAAACCGATCACCAGCGAGGTCTTTTCGTTGAAAATGCGCGGCGAGAGGACGAGAAAAGGATGGACATCGCGCATCTCCCGCCCAACCTGCGGATTACAGTCTATCCAGATGATGTCCTGCCGGTCCGGCGCCCATGGTTTGCGTTTGCCACCCGCCGTTTTTGTTGCGGCTACCAACGCTCGGCCCCGAGCGATTCTGTCGTCGTCATCTGCTCACCGCCATGGCGCTTGGGATCGTAAGCTGCCAAGCGCTGTTCCAGCGTCAACGGCACATCCTGCAAGGGGGAGATGATGACGTAATCGCCTTCGACGCTGATGCGAACGCGCTGGTCGACATGGAGATGCGCCTTGCGCGCCACACCTGCCGGCAGGCGAACGCCGAGGCTGTTGCCCCAGCGTTTGATATCGAGAACGGCTTCAGACATGGCTTGCTCCTTGAATGTATAAACGCGAGTCTATACATAGGAAGGCGGCCGGTCAATGCGGTCTCACCAGTGCTTCGCCACCGGGTTGGCGCAGGCGACCTGGAACAGCTGGCGGTCTTCCAGCCGGATGGCCGTCATCGGTCCGCCCCACAGGCAGCCGGTGTCGAGCGCGATGATGTTCTTCTTGTGCACCAGCCCCAGCGCCGACCAGTGCCCGAAGATGACACTGGCATCGCGGCTCTTGCGCTTGGGCACATCGAACCAGGGCAGATAGCCTTCCGGGATGTTCTCCACTTCACCTTTGAACTTGAACTCCATCTCGCCCTGCGGCGTACAGATACGCAAACGCGTGAAAGCGTTGACGATGACGCGCAGGCGCTTGTAACCGCCAAGGTCGTCGCCCCACGCCTGCGGATTGTTGCCGTACATATGCGCGATGAAATCCATATGGGCATCGCCGCGCAGAACCTCCTCCACCTCATGCGCCAGCTCGACCGCCTGTTGCGCGCTCCATCCCGGCAACACCCCCGCATGCACCAGCAGGTAGCCGTTCTCGAAATGGGCCAGCTTCTGCCGGCGCAGCCACTGCAGCAGTTCCTTGCGGTCGGGGGCGGCGAGGATACTGTCGAGGGTATCGCTGCGGTGCAGCTGGCCGATGCCCGCATCCACCGCGACCAGATGCAGGTCGTGATTGCCGAGCACGGTGATGGCGCGATCGCCCAGCGACTTGACCAGGCGCAGCACTTCCAGTGAACCGGGGCCGCGGTTGACCAGGTCGCCGACGAACCAGAGCTTGTCCTGCGCCGGGTCGAAGCGTATCTGCTCCAGCAGTTGCAAGAGTTCGTCGTAACAACCCTGAATGTCACCTATCGCGTAAGTCGCCATGCCCTGTTCCCGTTTGATGCCTGTACAATACGTCCCGCACGCAGGCTCAACACTACCAGAATTCTTTTGAATCTTTATGAAACCGATCCCGTTCAACAAACCTTTTGTCATTGGCCGTGAATTGTCTTTAATCGCCGATGCCGTCTCGCGCGGCCATCTCTCCGGCGACGGCCACTACACCAAGCTGTGCAACCGCTGGTTCGAAGAGAAGCTGGATTGCCGCAAGGCACTGCTCACCCATTCCTGCACCGCCGCCCTTGAGATGTCCGCGATCCTGTGCGACTTGCAACCCGGCGACGAAGTCATCCTGCCGTCCTACACCTTCGTCTCCACGGCCAATGCCTTCGCGTTGCGCGGTGCGGTAGCCGTGTTCGTGGATATCCGTCCGGACACGCTGAACATCGACGAGAAGCTGATCGAGGCCGCCATCACCCCCAGAACCCGCGCCATCGTCCCGGTGCATTATGCGGGCGTACCGTGCGAGATGGACGCCATCATGGACATCGCCCAGCGCCACAAACTGCTGGTGGTTGAAGACGCCGCGCAGGCACTGCTCTCCACTTACAAGGGCAAGGCGCTCGGCACCATTGGCCATTTCGGCTGCCTGAGCTTCCACGAGACCAAGAACATCATCAGCGGCGAAGGTGGCGCGCTGCTGATCAACGACGAACGCTTCTTCGAGCGCGCCGAGATCATCCGCGAGAAGGGCACCAACCGCAGCCAGTTCTTCCGCGGCGAAGTGGACAAGTACACTTGGGTGGACATCGGCTCCTCCTACCTGCCGAGCGAGCTGGTCAGCGCCTTCCTCTATGCACAACTGGAGCGTGCCAACGAGATCACCGCGCAACGCTGCCGCATCTGTTCCGCCTATGCCGAGCAGCTGGCGCCACTGGAGCAGGCCGGCAAAGTACGCCTGCCGCGCTTCGATGCCGACAGCAACGGCCACATGTACTACATACTGCTCGACAGCCTCGCCACGCGCACAGCGCTGATCGCGCACCTCAAGGCGCAGGGCATCAACCCGGTGTTCCACTACGTGCCTTTGCATTCCTCGCCCGCCGGCCGCAAGTACGGCCGCGTGAGCGGCAGCATGCGGGTCACCGACGATCTGAACGAACGCCTGTTGCGCCTGCCGCTGCATTACGAGATGGACGATGCGGATGTCTCCCGCATCAGCGCGGCGATCCGGGATTTCTTCGCCTGAACATATGTTCTATCCGCAGACCAAGCCCTGGTGGATACTCTTCCTCGTCGCCGCGGCGAGCTTCATCCCCACCATCGGCTTCTACTATGTCGGCGAGGAAGCGATCTTTCCCATTGTGTCGCAGGAGATGTGGGAACAGGGCACCTTGCTGAAGCAATACCTGTACGGCAACGACCAGATGCACAACCCGCTGTTCAACTGGCTGATCATGCCGTTCGCGGCGCTGGCCGGCTGGGAGCACGTGCTTGCCGTCGCGCGCATCCTCACCATCTCTTTCACGCTGGCGACCGCGCTGACCCTGGCCTGGCTGGTGCAGCGGCTGTACCGCGATAGCAGCTTCGCCGCTTTCGCCGCTGTCGGTTATCTGTGCATGGCCGACCTGCTGCTGTATCACGGCTGGCTGAGCTACGTCGATCCGCTGTTCGCACTGTTCATCTTCGCCGCTATCGCCACCCTGTGGGTGGGTGCACACGAGAAGCGCCTCTCGCTGGTCGTGCTGTCGGGCGTGCTCATCACCTGCGCCTTCCTGAGCAAGGCGCTCACGGCTTATATCTTCTACGGCGGTGCGCTGTTCGTGCTGCTGTTCGAATCCGGTCAGCGCCGCTTCCTGTTGAACTGGCGTACATTGCCGGTGCTGGCGGTCACTTTCGGCGGCATGTTCATCTGGTATGCGTCAATCCCCGGCGGCGCGGCGCAACAGCAGCGCATGTTCGCCGAGCTCACGCACAAAATGGACAGCCCCGGTCTTGCCGAGTATGCGACCCGGCTGGTTTCGTTCCCGCTGGAAGTGCTGCTCTGGCTGGCGCCACTGACCCTGCTGGCGCTCTATCTGTGGTTACGCAAGCGCTACCGCAAGGAAACCGAACCGCTGCAACGCATGCTGTTCCTCACTGCCTGCGCCATCGCCCTGCTGAATTTCCTGCCCTACTGGATCTCGCCGCGTGGCGGCATGCGTTACCTGATGCCGCTCTACCCGCTGTTTGCGCTGGTCGCCGCGCGCATCGTGTGGCAGTCGGGCGACGCGGCGCTCGCGCTGGCGCGCAAGTGGATCGTCGGGATGCTGGTATTGAAGTTCGCGGTAGCGCTGGTGCTGTTCCCCTACTACCAGAGTCATTTCCGCGGCCAGAACTACGATGAGACCGCCGCCGATATCCTGACACTGACACAGGGGACTCCACTGTATTCCATGGATGTGAGTTCAGCCGGATTGAGCGTAACCGCTTACCTCAACCAGCGCCGCTTGCCAGCCACGGCCCTGCAATGGCCGCCAGCGAATTGGTCATCGGGATTCGTGGTCGCGCGCAGTGCGGATGAGGCGGTGGGGAGCGTATACAAGAGATACCAGCTGGGCGGGGACGAACTCTACCTGCTTTGCCGCGGCGCGGCCTGCACCAGGCAGTGATAGACATCGAGCGGATGCCGGAACGAAAAACCGAGTGATGCATACAGGTTGAGCACGGCCAGGTTGGCGGCCGAGATCGAGCTCTGCACTTCGGTATGTCCCTCCGCCAGCAATTCACCGCTCACCGCACTCCACCAGTATTTCGCCCTGCCCTTGCCGCGTTGCGTCGCAGCGACCGCATGCAACACCAGATTGTTTTCGGCATGAGCAATGAAACCGGCCAGCTCCCCGTTCCAATACAAGCCGTATACCGCTCCTTTGTCGTAGAGTTGGCGCAGCCAGTTGTCGTAGCGCAGATCGGCGCGCGACTGGTCCAGATTGAAGTCGCGATGGAAGCGCCCGTGTGCGAAAGCACCGTGACAGATCGCCAGCAGACCTTCCCAGTCCGCCTGTTTGGAAACCGTGGCTTCCGGGTGCTGGACCTGCTTCAGTTTCCCCGCCGCACAATGCGGTTCGAGCAGGGTGTCGCAATAATAGAAACCGTATTTGTGCAGCAATTGCTTGTCGGCCAGCGGATCGACCTTGATGGTGTAGTGGCCCGGCGTCTGCGCGGCCTCGTGCAGGGCGGCTTCGCTGTATTCGACGACCTCGGCAGTATGCACGCCGAAGGCCGCCTCGTCCCACGGTGTGGCTTTAATCCTGCTCATCGAACGTCACCCGCCTGACGATATAGAGCGGGCGTTTTTTGCTCTCGTCGAAAGTCTTGCCCAGATAGATACCGATGATACCGAGCAGCGCGATGATGACGCCGCCGATGAAATACAGCGAGACGATCAGGCTGCTCCAGCCCATGATGGGGATGTCGAACAGCATGGCGCGGATCAGCGTGTAGACCCCGTAGCAGAAAGCGAAGAACGCCATCAGGAAGCCGAAGCGCACCGCCAGCCGCAGCGGCTTGTCGGAATAGGCGATGATGGTCTCGGTGGCCAGCTTCCACAGCTTGGCGAAGGTGTAGCTGGACTGCCCTTCATGGCGCTCGGCGTGCTGCACTTCGATGCCCGTGGTGGGGAAACCCAGCCACTGCACCAAGCCGCCGAAAAAACGCAACTGCTCGCGCATCTTGCGGAAGCTCGCCACCACCTTGCGCGACATGATGCGGAAATTGCCGCTCTCGCCGTCGTATTCGATGTCGGCCAGATAGCTGAACAGCTTGTAGAACAGCCAGGAAGTGAAACGCTTCAGCAGCGGGTCCTGGCGCTGGCCGCGCAGCGCCAGCACGATGTCGTAGCCTTCCTGCGCCTTGGCGTACAACCGCGGTATCTCTTCCGGGCGGTCCTGCAGGTCGCAGTCCATCACCACCACCCAGTCGCCGTTGCAGTGGTCGAGACCCGCGGTGATGCCGTAATGCTGGCCGAAGTTGCGGCTGAACTGGATACCCTTGACGCGCGCATCCTGCCGCGCCAATCGTTCGATGACCTCCCAGGAACGGTCGCCGCCGCAGTCCTCGACCAGCACGATCTCGAACTCCGGCGAGATCGGCTCAAGTGACTCCTTCAGACGGCGGTAGAGTTCGTCGAGGCAGTTCTCCGCCTTGTAGACGGGCACGACGACAGAGATGAGCGGCGGGTTTGGATTCATGGTGAATATTCCAATTGCTCTCAGTTAAGAACCGGTTTTTTGGCGACCACCAACAGTGATCCACCAAAGGGAAAGCGCAGACCAATGCGTAGCAGACTACGCTCAACAGCCATAACCATGCTCATTATCCTGTTGGTCAACTTGCCGATGCTCAATCCCGCCGACTCCATCTGGTCCTTCATCTCGGTGTCTTCGTGACTGCGCAGCAGGCGTGCCGCCAGCATCAATGGCAGCAGCAGCGAAATAAACGAGGTGACGTACTCGATTTGGAATCCCGCGTGCTCCAGTTTCCCAATCAATTCGTCGCGAGTGTAGCGTCTCTTGTGATGGGCGAAATCATCCATGCGACTCCACAGCCAGCGATGCTGCGGTACGGTCAGAATGACACCTCCGCCGATTTTGCATGCCTGGAACAGTTGCGCCAATACCGCTTCATCGTCCTCAATGTGTTCCAGCACATCGAACGCCCCGATCACGTCGAACTCCTCTCGGAATGGAATATGTTGTGCATCCATTTGAAACAAGAATGCATCCGGCACGCGCTGGGCTGCATAGCCCAGACCTTCGGTATAGATGTCGCTAGCGCTCAGATCCGCCTGCGGGAAGGCTTCCCGTACCCCCGACAGCACAAAGCCAGTCCCGCAACCAACCTCAAGAACCTTGGCCGGAGCGGAAAAGTAATTACCCAAGGTCTCTCTGAGTATCTGATTGCGCGACACGAACCAGAAGTGAACCGGCTCAACTTCAGCCATCAACTGGAAAAATCTTGGGTTGAATCCATCGTTTTGAATGGCAAGTTGCGGCGCAAATGTAAGGAAGCCATTTCGTACCGCCGGCGCGTGGCCGCATTCTGGACAGCGCCAGTCCTGAATTGAAAACCCGCATTGACAATGAATACAGAATTTCACGTTTCTCGCCCTGAGCGTTTTGCAGCAGAATAGGCCAACTGTAGGTCTCTTATCACATTCGGGCCCTGCTCAAAATATACAAATCCATCAACCGATATCACGCGACTGCGGCATAATTCGGCCCCCTTGTATGTATTGTATCGAATCATCCGGTGAAGACACACCTCAAAAAAGCCACTCACAGCGAATTCCTCCGCTTCCTGCTGGTCGGCGGGAGCAACACCCTGCTGGGTTATGTGCTCTATTTGCTGTTCCTGTACTTCATGCCCTACCTGTATGCCTACACGCTTTCATACTGCATCGGCATCGTGTTCTCGTACGTGATGAATTCGCGCTTCGTCTTCCGTCAGCCCTTGTCGCTGGCCAGGTTTCTGCAGTTTCCGGTGGTGTATGTCATCCAGTACGGTCTCGGCATCGCCATCCTCTGGCTGCTGGCCGGCCGGCTGGCTATCGCTCCCGAACTGGCGATGTTGGGCGTGGTCGCCGTGACCATCCCAGTCACCTTCCTGACCAGCCGCTTTATCCTGAAACGCTAGCAAATACGGACATCCAGTACTGCGTCATTCCGGCGAAGGCCGGAATGACGACCTACTCTGTGATTCCTTCGCATTGCCAGTAGATCGCCTCATATTCCTGCGCCACATCGCGCCAACTGTGCGCATACGGCGGCGGGGGGTTGATTTGTTGCAACTGCTCGCGCAGCGCATCCACCCACTGTTCTGGCGGCGCAGCCAGCGCGACGCTCGTCCCCGCTCCCGGTCCTATCTCGGACACCGCTCCGCACACGTCTGACACCACCACGCGCGCACCGGCTGCCATCGCTTCGGTGATGACCATGCCGTAGGGTTCGGCGCGCGCCGGATGCAGCAGCACGTCGATCTGTTGCAGGTGCGCAGTGTCGCTGCGCCAGCCCAGCAATCTGTAACCGCCTTGCCAGCCGGCAAAAAGGTGCTGCACTTCCTCGACCTTGGGGCCGACCACCCACAATTCCAGATTCGGGCGCTCGCGGCGCAGTCGCGCGACAATCTCCACCGCCAGCGGCAGCCCTTTGCGCTGCCACTCCTTGCCGACGAAACCTACGATACCGCGGTCGCCGGGCAAGGCCTTCCAGTCGCGCTGCGGCATCGGTGCCACGCCGGGCACGACAGGGTCGGTCAGCTTGTGGGCGTACTCCGGGTAGTAATGCGCGAGTTGATGCTTGATGAAGATGGAGTTGGGCACGATGAAGCGCGCCGCCTCCAGTTCGCGCCGTTCCAGATAAAACTGCATCGCAATGCGCAACGAGATCTTCTTCCACCAGGGTTTGTCGCGCACGGTGGCGAAGGGCGGGCCGTGAAAGGTGGTGACGTCGTGTTTCGCGAGACGCTCGTTGCTGTGGATAACGAAACCGGGATGCGGGTTCTGCTCCAGCCAGTTGGCGACGCGCTTGCCGAAACGCAGCAGCGACAGCCAGCGCGGCCTGGGCGCGATCTCGCCGAGTTCATGCACGGTGATGCCCTGCGGCTTTTCCACATGACAGCGTTCGCAGACGACCACCACCTCATGGCCGAGTTTGGCCAGTTCGAGGGTGATCTCCCACACGTAGCGCTCCATGCCGCCGACCGGGCCGTAGCGGCGCACGACGTGCAGGATCTTCATGTGCGCCCCTCGTCCCAGCCCTCTCCCAGAGGGAGAGGGGACATAAGCCCCCCTTTGGAAAGGGGGGGTTGGGGGGATTTACGGCAGGATGAATCTTTGCAGTCCGCTAAATCCCCCTCCCGTCCCCCTTTTGCAAAGGGGGAGGCTGACGGTTCAAACTGTTCCGGGTGGCGCACGACGTGCAGGATCTTCATTTATGAACCTCAGACATTTCGTCACGCCGGCCCTTCGACTGGCTCAGGGCAGGCTGACCTTCGGTCAGGCCGGTGTCCAGTTGATTAAATGCACTGGATTCCGGCCTCCGCCGGAATGACATCATTGGAGTATTCTCGGCATTCACAAATACTGGTCCACACCCTTGAGCGCGCGGATGTGCGTGGCGTTGAGCACCTGCTGCAGACGGCGCTTGTTCTCTTCCAGGTGCGAGCGGTCGTTCTCCTTGTGCCACAAGTGCAGCACCGGAGCGGAGAAGCGCGCACTCTTGTTGATCACGCCGGCGCGGATCAGGCGCACCACCAGGTCGGAATCCTCCTGCCCCCAGCCGGTGTAGCTCTCGTCCAGACCGTTCACACGCAACAGGTCATCACGGAACGCGGAGAGGTTGCAGGTCTTGGCGCCCTGCCAGCGTTTTGGTGCCAGCTTGCGCAGCCATTTAATGTCGGGCAAGCGCAGCAGCGGCTGCAGGCGCGCGATGTGGCCCTGCCGGTAGGCGCGCAGCCAGTCGCCGATCCCCCAGAGATGAACGGGTATGTTTTCCCTGAGCAGCTGCTCGGTGAACGATTGCGATAGCAGCAGGCGATTGCCGGAGAGGAAACAGCCGGGTTCGCTGAGCTTGCGTTGTCGTGCGACGAAGTCGACCGGCGGGATGCAATCGCCGTCGGTGAAGATGATGTAGTCGGCTTGGGTCGCTGCCAGCGCGCGGTTACGGATGGCGGCGGCGCGGAAGCCGATGTCTTCCTGCCACACATGGTGGATGGGGAATGCGGCACGCGCCTGGAACTGCTTTACCAGTTCAGCGGTGTCAGGTGTGGAGCCGTCGTCCGCCACCAGCACCTCGAAGTCGCGGTCGCTCTGCGCGAGATAACCCTCCAGCACGGCGGCGAGCGCGTCCGGACGGTTGTAGGTGGTGACGATGACGGCTAGTTTCACGATTATGGCTTATAGCTTGTGGTTGATAGCTGACGGTTGATAGCTGATGGATTGGCGGGGCGGAGTCATAAACGATCAACCATCATCCATCAACCTTCTTGTTCAAGAGCATCAACTTCAGATAACGGTAATAAGTGCCCTCGGCATTGGAGACCGCGAGCATGAAGCCCTCGCGACCATCGAGGATGCCGCCACGCAAAATATAGGTGCGGAAGAAGCTCCACAGCCCGCGCACCACGGCCCCGGTAAGCGAAGCCTTGCGCCCGCGCCTGTGCATCATCGCCGCGCCCGCGGTGGAATACTGGTTGACCTTGTGCAGCACCTCTTCCAGACCGTCGAAGGCATAGTGCAGCAACAGGCCCTTCAACTTGCCGGCGCTTCCTTCGGTGATGAGGCGCTCGTGCACCAGATCATCGGAGAAGCGCGCCTTGCCGCGCCGGAACAGGCGCGGCAGCAGATCGGGATACCAGCCGGAGTGATACATGAAGCGCCCGCAATAGCTGGAAAGGCGCGGCAGCAGATAGAAATCGGCGAGCTGCTCCGCCTTCAGGACAGCCTCGATCTCGGCGCGCAATTCCGGGGTCACGCGCTCGTCGGCATCCAGCGACAGCACCCAGTCCCTGGTGGCATAGCCCAGCGCGCGGTTCTTCTGCACGCCGAAGCCGGGCCAGTCATGCACATGGACCTGTGCACCCATCTCCCTGGCGATCGCCACCGTGCCATCGGTACTGCCGGAATCGACCACGATGATCTCGTCTGCCCACACCACCGACTCGATGCACGCGCGAATGTTGGCGGCCTCGTTCTTGGTGATGAGGATGACTGACAGTTCAGCCATGCCGCGACTCCCTGTTCAGGCCGGCATACAGTGCCGCAACCATGAAGGCGAAGAACAGGCCATCGGCGTGGTCGTGCAGCGCCGAGTTGAGCAGCCCGTTCACCATATAAGCCAGCACGAAACCGCGCGCGGCATCCTGCTCGTACCGCCCCGGCAGGTGTGGGGCGCAACGCCACAATGTATAGAACAGATACAGCATGATCGCCAGGCCGACCAGCCCGGTCTGCGCCGCGATCATCAGGAATTCATTGTGCGGGTTCTGCGTCTCCTTCACTTCCTTGCCTTCGATCTGTTTGGAGAATGCCGCCGGAAAACCGCCGGTGCCGACGCCGAGCAAAGCGTTGTCCTGCACGATGCGCAAAGTGTTGGAATAGAAGTCGAGGCGCTGCCCGGTGGAAGTGAGCCTGCCGTGATCCGGCGTCCAGGCCTCGTATTCCGCCACGACCTGGGTGACCCGGTCATGCAGGCGGTCGGAGCCGTGATAGGCGGCGAAGGCGATCAGCGGGAGTGCCAGCACGATGAGCGCGCCCTGACGCCAGCCCCAGGTGCGACCAAGACTGCGCATATGGCGCGACAGACTGGCCCAGACGAACCAGCCCAGCAACACCAGCAGGATCAAATAACCCGTGCGCCCCTGCACCAGAAACAGCACATTGACGGTGCCGAACAAGGCGAACGCCCCCCAGAGCAAACGCCCCCCCAACGAATCCGCGTCGCGCCATTCGAGCAAAGCCAGAAATACGGCGAACGCCATCATGCCGTTCTGGGTGATGTGACTGTGGAAGACAACGGGATTATCGCGGCTGGCAAAGATGCTCATCCAGTCGTGCATCACCGGCAATATCCCCAGGCCCACCAGCCAGGACATGACCAGAGTGACCGCCATGGCCGCCAGGAAGGCATAGCGCGCCTTGCGCCGTACAGCGCCATCCGAAAACAAAAAAATGAAGATGGGAACGAACAGCAGATCGATGTATTTCCCAAGCGTGTCGAAAGCCGCTTTGAGCGGCGTCGCACCGTAGAACATCGCCACGACCAGCATGGCCAGCAGCAGGAGCGCGGCGCGCGCCACCGGATGCGACAGCGAGACGCGCGCGATGCTGCCCAGACTGAACAAGGCGCCCAGCAGCACCAGTGCCAGCAGCACGTTATCCATCGCCACGGAGACGGGTACGGAGAGGCCGATGAGGATGGCGCACCACTGCAAGGGAGCGAGTGTCTTGCGCTGCAACAGGGGAATATCGAACGATGTACTCATAACCGCTTATCCGGTGTGTATTCGGGAACCCATTTCTGCATGCCCCGGCGAACATCGTCGTCCGCAACGGTGCTCTCTTTCGATATCCAGGCCTGCAATGCCTGCAGATCGGCGGCACCCACCGAACGCGCCTGCGCGATGCGCAACTTGGGATGCGGCGTCGGCAGCGTGCTCTCGTCGTCGGCCAGCAACTCCTCATACAGCTTCTCGCCCGGTCGCAGGCCGGTAAACTCGATCCTGATGTCTTCTTCGTTCAAGCCCGACAGGCGGATCAGGTCCTTCGCCATGTCGACGATCTTCACCGGCTCACCCATGTCGAGCACGAATATCTCGCCGCCCTTGCCCATGTAACCCGCCTGCATCACCAGCTGTGCCGCCTCGGGGATGGACATGAAGAAGCGTGTGATCTCGGGATGCGTCACGGTGATCGGGCCGCCGTTGGCGATCTGCTCGCGGAATTTGGGGATCACGCTGCCGTTGCTGCCCAGCACGTTGCCGAAGCGCACGATGACGAAACGCGTACCGTCCGGTTTCTGCAAGCCCTGGCAGATGATCTCCGCCAGGCGTTTGGTGGTACCCATCACGTTGGTCGGGTTCACTGCCTTATCTGTCGAGATCAGCACGAACTTCTCGACGCCGTGACGCTGCGCACAGGCCGCCACGCGCCAGGTACCGAACACATTGTTGCGCACCGCCTGCCAAGCGTTCAGACGTTCCATCAAGGGTACATGCTTGTATGCAGCGGCATGGAACACCGAGCTAGGCTTGTACTCTCCGAACACCTGCTCCAGGCGCATATCGTCCTTCACGTCACCCGCCAGATAAACGATGTCGAGCCGCGGGAATGTCTTGCCGAGTTCCTGTTCGATGGTATACAGCGCATGTTCGCCCGCATCGAACAGCACCAGCTTCCTCGGGGCGAAGCGCGCAATCTGGCGGCACAGCTCGGAGCCGATGGATCCGCCCGCGCCAGTCACCAGCACCACTTTGTCAGTTAATTGTTCATGCAACCCTGCTTCGTCGAGTTGCACGGGGTCACGCCCGAGCAGGTCGTCCAGCTCCACCGCGCGCAGTTGCGAGATGGCGACGCGCCCGCTGAGCAGATCGTCGAAGGCGGGGACCGTGAGCGCCTTGATGCCGTTACGGTTCGCCAGATCGATGGCATGTTTGCGCGTCTGGTGCGTCGACGACGGCATGGCGATGATGACCTGGGTCACGCCCAGCCGCTCGGCCCAATGGGGCAAACTATCCAGACCGCCGAGCACCTTGATGCCGTTGAGCACGCGCCCCTGCTTGGCAGCATCGTCATCGAGAAAGCCGACCTGATGCCAATCGCGGCTGCGTGCCAGATCCTTGGACAGGCCTATGCCCGCCTCGCCCGCACCCAGCACCAGCACCGGCTCGCCCTGCAACTTGATCTCACCGAACAGTCCCTGCTCCTTCCACAGCCGGTAGAGCAGGCGGTCTCCCCCCATCAACAGCAGCAGCAGGATGGGATCGATGATCAGCACCGAACGCGGCACCACCGCGTTGACACGGAACATCCACAACACCAGCGGGATCAGCATAGCGGCGAGCAGCACCGCCATGAAGATGCGGCGCAGGTCGGCCATGCTGGCGTAACGCCAGATGCCGCGATACAGCCCCATGTACCAGAACACCAGTGCCTGCAGCGGCGCGACCCAGAACAGCGTGTGCCACATCTCGCTGCGATAATTGGCCGGCAGATCGAAATTGAAACGCAGGAAATAGGCTCCCGCCCACGCCAGAGCGGCCACGGCCACGTCGTGCGTCACGGCCAGTACGGTATAGCGACTGATCTTAAGCATGCTGACCTCGTTCGAATCTCTTCCATGCCGCGTCGAGCGACAACATCAATACCGCGTAAGTGCCGCACACCACCGCAAATGCCAGCACGGGAAAAGCCTGCCCCATAGCCAGCAAGGCCAACGCCCCGCTCGCCAGCATCAGACCGTATTCGACCAGCGCCACCTTGCGATGGCTCCATCCCATCTGTATCGCGCGCTGGTAGTAATGTTCGCGGTGCGCCTCGGTGACCCTGGCGCCGCGCAGGCTGCGTTTCAGCAGTGTGACGCTCGCATCCACGATGAAGGGCGAGAACACCAGCACGGGGAACCATGCGCTCCAACAGCCCTGCTGCCAGCCCCACAGTCCCATCGCGGCGGCGAGGAAACCGAGCGGGATGGAACCCGCATCGCCCATGAACACCCGCGCGGGATGGAAATTGAAGAACAGAAAACCGAGTGCGGCCGCGCTGATGCTGAAGTTCAGCATCGCCAGCGTATCGGCATGCGCCAGCAGCGCGGCGATACCGTAGGCGGCGAAGCCGAACAGCGCCATGCCGCCCGCCAGCCCGTTCGAGCCATCCATGAAATTGTAGAGATTGGTCATCCACACCGTGAGCAACAGCAGCGCCAGCGCGAATATGGCGCCCTGCTGCGTGAAGAAGCCGGAACCGGCCACCAGAATGGCTGCCGCGAGAAGTTGTGCCGAGAGGCGCACGCGCACCGGCATACCGCGCATATCGTCCAGCAGCGAGACCGCGAACAGCATGGCCAGCGGCAGCAACAGCCACCAGGTCAGCGCACCGGCAATCATCAGCCAGCCCGCCAGCACACCCGCCATGAGGCCGACGCCGCCCATGCGCGGGACGGGTCTGGAATGCAATGAACGCTCGTTGGGGATGTCCTGGATCTTGTAGCTGAACTTGCCGGACAGGATGAACGCAAGCGACGACAGGGTAACCAGGGCGGAGACGATGGGGGCGTAATAGGGCATGTAAGATCTGCTAGGAACCATTCCGGCTCACGCCCAGCCTCGCTGCTCGATTTCCGAAATCATCCTGTTCGCAACGGCAACGAGCGAAGGTACAAATGCATGTCCGGCCTGCAAAGCGCTGACGAGAACCGCCGGATCCTCTACATATTCGTGGACCATCTGGTTTCTGAGATAGCGCATCGTCATCCAATCCTCAACCGACCCCAGCAAACCAAGACGCTCGGCACGATCAAGGTTATCAATGGTAGCGGATGTTTTTTCGCCCAGCGAAAGCAGCAGCAAAGGCAACAGTTTGTCACCCACGGTGTCTTGCAGTCGGCCAAATCTGCCCACGAAAGCTTCAACTCGCTCTGCCAAATCAGGGTCAGTTTCGATTTGCCCGGCTTGCTTCAATGAAAATGCACTGGCAAACAAGCGCTGGTCTGTCGTGGAAAGGTGTTCGCATTCTTTGCGTATCACGCGGGTTAAAAACTGCAGACGCTGCGCGATCTTGGGATCGATTGTCATAACAATTCGCCTTCCCTGAAGGCAACGTCATGAATGGGCAGACGTCTGAGGTTCGGTGCACTGAGCAGCACGTCAACCCTGCGCCCATGCATGGCGCGAGACACTTGGGCAGACATTCTTGCAACCATAAGCGCCGGATTCTCCACAGGCTCGGTCGACTCAAGCATAAGATCAATATCACCGCCATGGCCGCTGTCATCAAGTCTTGAGCCGAACACGCGCACGCGTGACTGACCACCCGCCACCTGGAGGGCGAGCTGGCGAATCAGCCGGATCTGGTCGTCAGTCAACCGCATTTTAGCCACCCTCAAAATTTGCCCGCTCTGCGGGATGGATTGTCTCGCTGGATTCCCGGATTCACGGAAATGCGCAACCCCAATTGGAGTCGCGCGGATTTTACCACTATCCAACGGCGCAGCCTGCTGCCGTTCATACAGAGCATGCGGAAAAATCACCGCAAATCGCTCAACACATAATGGGTGCTGCGACCGCCTGCTCCGGCGCTCACCAACACTCCGCGCTCAACCAACTCCTTGATGTCGCGCAGTGCGGTATCCGGCGAGCAATGATTCATGGTCACCCACTTCTTGTTGGTCAGATTACCCTCGAATCCATCCAGCAACTTATTGAGCATCCTCACTTGGCGTTCATTCATGGATGCGCCTGACCAGTGTCTCCAGAAGGCCGCCTTTGACAGCACACCCTGCGTCTTCTCGTCGACGTTCAGTATCGCGTTCAGCAGGCACCCCAAGAACCATTCCAGCCATTCAGTGACATCCAGCGTGCCTTTTTGGGCGGATTCCAAAGCTTCATAGTATTCCTTGCGCTCGCGCCGTATCTGCGCTGACAGACTGTAAAACCGTTGCGGGGAGCCGTCGGCCCGCGCCAGTGCCATGTCGCACACTGCGCGCGCGATGCGCCCATTGCCATCTTCGAATGGATGAAGGGTGACGAACCATAGATGCGCGAGCCCCGCCTTGATGGTCGGGTCCAGCCCTTGAGCATGATTGAACCAGTCGAGGAAGCGAAGCATCTCCTGTCCCAATCTTTCTGCCGGGGGCGCTTCGAAGTGTACTTTCTCCTTGCCGACGCCGCCCGAGATGACCTGCATCGGGCCTTCGGCATCTGTCCTGTATGTTCCGACCGCGATTCTGGACATGCCACTAAAGCCAGTCGGAAATAGCGCCGCGTGCCAGCCGGACAATCTCTGCTCTGTCAAAGGCCGGTCATACCCCTGCGTCGCATCGAGCACCATTTCCACCACGCCATCGACATGCCGGTCGGCTGGGGCCAATGCGCCGATATCCAGGCCCAACCGTCTGGCGAGAGAAGATCGCACGGATTCGGGATCGAGTTTCTCGCCTTCGATCTCGCTCGACTTGATGACATCTTCCGTCAGCGCCGCCAGCGTCGCCTCTTCCGCCAGTTTGAAGCCGAGCACCTGCATGCTGCCAAGCAGGCGCCCGCGTTCCAGCGTGACTTTTGAGAGCAATGCAGACAGACGACCGGAATCAAATTGCCATTCGGGCCACTCAGAGCGTTGCCAGATGTACTTGTTGTATTCGCCGCTATTCATGCGACGAATATAGCACCGATTCGCCGCATGTCCAATCATTGGGCGCAATCAATGCGGCGATTAATAGCTTGATCACCGCATCATTTGAAATGGGAATATATGGATTCGTCATTCCGGCTTGCCCGAAGTGCAGCCTGTCCTGAGCCTGACGAAGGGCCGGAATGACGGCCTGCCGGGCCACCCGGTTCATTCAACCCCGGATGATCTTGCCCCTGGCCAGTTCTGCCAATACCTGCTGTACGCACGCGTCCAGCGGCCTGGAGGTATCCACCGCCAGCTCGGGTTTGTCCGGTGCCTCGTAGGGCGACGAAATCCCGGTGAAATGCTTGATCTCGCCGGCGCGTGCCTTCTTGTAGAGACCTTTGACGTCGCGCTCCTCGCACAACTCGATCGAACACTGGCAATAGATCTCGACGAACTCGCCCGGTTGCACCATGGCGCGTACCTTGTCGCGGTCGGCGCGGAAGGGCGAGATGAATGCGGTCAGCACGATCACGCCCGCCTCCATGAAGAGCTTGGCCACCTCGCCGATGCGGCGGATGTTCTCGACACGGTCTTCCGCCGAGAAGCCCAGATCGCCACACAGGCCATGACGCACATTGTCACCGTCCAGCACGAAGGTATGGCAACCCATCTGGTGCAACTGCTCTTCCACCTCGTGCGCGAGCGTCGATTTGCCCGCGCCGGACAAGCCGGTGAACCACAGGATCGCCCCGCGGTGCCCGTTCTGCTGCTCGCGGCGCGCGCGGGTCACCGTGGCGTGGTGCCAGACCACGTTGTCCGAAGTTGCCGTTGTATTCTCTTTTACCATTTCCACTCCCCGAGCTTCGCTCTCAACTTCGTGTCTGCCGCTGCCAATACCGTGAAGGGCGGATTAAGCAAATCCGCCTTGTTGTAGCGCAACGCCTCGCCGCGGCCGTCGCACACGATGCCGCCCGCCTCCAGCACCACACTGTGCGCCGCGGCCGTGTCCCATTCCATGGTGGGGCCGAGTCGCGGATAGAGATGTGCAGCTCCTTCGGCCACCAGACAGAACTTGAGCGAACTGCCCATGCTGATGAACTCGCCGCCGCCCAGATGCGCGGTCAGAGCATCCTGACGCGGGTCGCTGTGCGAACGGCTGCCCACCATCTTCAGTTTCCCTTGCCCGACATGCAGTGCAACGCGGATAGGTGCCGGTGCGGCATCCCCTGTCTGTTTGAACGCGCCGCCGCCCTGCTCGGCGAAATAGCTCAGGCCGAGCACCGGCGCATGCACCACCCCCATGACCGGTTTGCCGTCCTCGATGAGCGCGATGTTGACGGTGAACTCGCCGTTGCGTTTGATGAACTCCTTGGTGCCGTCGAGCGGATCGACCAGCCAGAAACGCTGCCAGCGACTGCGCACCTCGAAACTCTCCGCCGCCGATTCTTCGGAAAGAATCGGCCATTCCGGCGTCAGCTTCTTCAACCCCGCGACGATGGCGTGGTGCGAGGCCATATCCGCGGCGGTGAGCGGCGAACCGTCCTGCTTGTCCTGCTGCTCGACCGCGCCGCCATCGTAGACGACCATGATCTTCTTCCCGGCCTCGCGTGCAAGCGCCAGCACATCCTGCATCAACTTCGTATTCTGCACTTCCGTCCCCCGCTATCTCTTGACTAGCCCTTTGTTCAACACTCGCCACACCTCACGCGCAGAAACGGCTCGTTCCGCCTGTACTTTTCTGCGCTTGCGCCACATCTTCGGCAAACCGATCAGCGCATCACGCTTGGCCCGCAGGATCACTGCGCCATGCCCTCTCAATGCGAACCAGACGATAGTCACCAGATTCAGCAACAGATGCAACGGCAACAGCAGCCAGAACAGCATCCCCGGCATGTCCTTCACGAAGGTCCATACCAGATTGCGATGTCCGTGATACAGGGCGAAATCGCTGTGCCGGCTCCCGGTCGTGCCCGAACCGACGTGGTGTACCACCGACCTCGGCACATAGAGACAGCGATGACCCGCCAGTCTCATGCGAAAACCAAGATCGACATCTTCCGAATAACAGAAATAATCCTCGTCGAAACCCCCGGCCTCCCGCAGCGTGCTGCGCCGGTAAAGCGCAGCGGCCGCACAGGGCGAGAATATCTCGCAGTCATCCCCGGCGTCGGCCGATACATACATGCCGTGTCCAGCCCGCCACACCAGCCCGCTCACGTGATAGATGTCCCCTACGCCATCCTGCAGCGCCGGATCCGCAGCATCGACCAGCTTGCTGCCGAACACATCGAACGCCGGGTTGCGCCGCGCAGCTGCAATCAGTTCCTCCAGCCAGCGCGGATCGGCAAATGCATCCGGGTTGAGCAGCGCGATCCAATCCGACTCGGCAGATGCCTCGCTGATCGCCAGATTGTTGCCACGCGCAAAACCGGTATTCTGATCCAGCGACAGCAATCTGACGGACGGGAAGCGCCGCACGATCTCAAGCGATCTGTCGGTACTCGCGTTGTCCACCAGAATGATCTCGTGAGGAAGAATGGTCTGCGCCAGCAATGCCGCAAGACACCTTTCGATGAATCGTTCGCCGTTCCAATTGACGATGATGACTGTCGTTCTGTCTGCCACGCTGCGCCTCAGCCCGCCTTCTGTGCCTGCCGACCTGCAAAGGGGCGCTTGACCAGGATCCCGGGCGGCAGGACGGACCCGGTACAACTGAAAGAGTGGCAGCACCTGCCGGAATATCCAATCATGCCCCGACCTTGCCCTCTTGATATGCGCGGCACAGGATCTGCACCACGTCCTTCATGCGCTTGCTTGCCTGCCAGCCCAGGACCCTGTGGGCCTTTTCCGAATCCCCTTGGCTCCAGAGTATCTCGTTCGGGCGCATGAGGCGCTCGTCATGCTGCACATGCTGCGTCCAGTCCAGCCCGAAATAACTGAAGACCTGCTCGACGAACTGCTGGAGTGAATTCGCTTCGCCGGTGGCGATCACGAAATCATCCGGCTGATCCGCCTGCAACATACGCCACATCGCCTCGACATATTCCGGCGCCCACCCCCAGTCCCGCGAGATATCCAGATTGCCCAGCGTGACCTTCTCTTTTGAACCGCAGGAGATACGATATGCCGCTTGAACGACCTTTTGGGTGACGAATCGTGCCGGACGCAGTTCCGATTCATGATTGAACAGAATTCCATTGGCAGCGAACATCTTGTTCGCTTCCCGGTAATTGCGAACCAGCCAGTGGGCTGCCGACTTGGCGACTGCATACGGACTTACCGGATCGAAGGGCGTGTCCTCGTTCGCCGGTATCCCGCCCGTGTCGCCAAAACACTCACTTGAGCTGGCGTGGTATATCTTGGCCGGCATAGACAGAAAGCGCAGCGCTTCCAGAATATTGAGCGTACCGATCGTGATGCTCTCGATCGTTTCCGAAGGTTGCTCGAATGACAAGCCGACCGATGTCTGGCCGGCAAGATGGTATATCTCGTCCGGCCGCACTTTCGAGATGGCCGTGAGCGTGCTCTTGAAATCGTTCGGCGCCATCGATAGAAAGTCCACCTGCCCTGCCAGACCGAGCTTCGCGAGCGAATCAAAGTGCGACACCCCGGCATCGCGCGATGTCCCGAATACCTTATAGCCCTTGCTTAACAGCAATTGCGAGAGATAGGCGCCATCCTGTCCGCCGATCCCGGTGATAAGTGCGGTTTTCTTGACCAACATGGCACTGTCCTTATTCATGGTTTTCAAAGTCGCACAGAGCCGGCACGCCCGAACAATCTGATGCGACCGCCTTATTTCGTTGCCCGGAACACCAGTTGTCCGCCGCCCAGATGGCCATATTCCGCAGAGCCATAGACCTCTACCACCGCATCAGAGAATCCCGCCACCGCAAGTGAGCGGATGATATCCCATCCAAAGTCCGTGAAGACCAGCGAACCATCGGCCGAGACCGGATTGCCATGGTAGGACGCGGGCAGCCTGTGCACGATCCCGTCCTTGTTCAATTCTGCACGCACCACCGAAGCATCCTGATCGCTATGGAACGGAATCGTTGCGATCATCACGCCGCCCGCACGCAGCACTCGCGCACACTCCCTGTAGGCGAGCGTGGGAGTCGGGATATGTTCGAACACATCGTTGCTGACGATCAGGTCGATGCTGGCATCCGCAAAACTCAGGGCGGTCACATCCTCATGCCTGACTCCGCCCATCCTCATCATCGAATAGAACATGCTCAGCTTGTGTTTCGCCGACCTCAGCAGTGCACCGGTGCGCAAGGGCGAGCTGTGCTGCATTGGCCCGATGATCTCGCCGCTGCAATGTCCGGGACCGAAATACTCGCTGCCCGTGATCGCGTGCCCGTCGAACCGGCTTGCGACCCACTTGTACAAAGGCGTCATCCTTTCCATCAGGTAGACTTCCTGCCTCCTCGTGCAGGACTGCAGGTGCTGCTTCACCAGCGTCGCCACCAGGCGCTGCCGGTTCGACATCCTGCACTCGGGGCAAATGAGGCGCTCGCGCCAGTTCGGCAACAGCACACCGCCCTCGCTGCGTCCGCCCGCCCCCATGTCCACCCTGAACATGACATCCTTGCCGCACGGGATGCAGTGTCCCGCGACCGAAAACCTCCCGTCGGCCGCGCCAGCCGCCAGGCTCGTCTCCAGCTTCGCCAATTCACCGATGGCAGCATGGTGCGCCATTCCGTCGACGAACGCCTGCCGGCTGCGGACTGCGAACAACGGCGTCATCCGCTGCGAGCCTGCGTGCATCTATCTTCCCTTGGGCGCATACAGTTTCAGCGGTCGATCATCACGCTCCACCCGGATATCCATCCCCGCCAGGATATCCGCCAGGCGCTTCCAGGCTGCCTCGGCACCCCACTGGTTATCGGCAAAGCTGATGCTTGCCTCGCTGATGGAAGTCCAGAGCGCCTCGTCATCATACAAACGGGCCACTGCCGCAGCGAATGCGTCGGGGTCGTCCTCCACCAGAATGTTCTCGCCGTTCGCGAGCGACATCCCTTCGGAAGCGATCGAGGTGGCGACGACTGGCAGACCGACCGCCATCGCCGAGCCGATCTTGCCCTTGATGCCGGCGCCGTAGCGTAGCGGCACGACGGACACGCGCATCCTGTTCAGCAGCGAATTCAGATCCTCGACAAAACCGACGATGATCACATCATCGCTTGCCAGCGCGAAGATCTCCGCAGGCGGCTTGGAACCCACCACATGGAAGCGCACGCCGGGCAGGCGCTCCCGCAACACCGGCATGATGGCGGACACGAAATACTGCACCGCATCGACATTCGGCATATGCTGATAGCCGCCGACAAAGACGATATCCCTGCGCTCGGCGAACGCCACTGTCGTTCCCGGCACTTCCATGATCAGCGGGAACACGAACAGTTTGCAGTCGGGCAGCTCAGGCCCCAGAAGTTCGAGCTCTGCGGTACTGACCACGATCGAAGCGTCGGAAGCGCGAATGGCCGCAAACTCCCGTTCCTTCATCTCCTCGGCCTCCTTCAGCTTGGCGCTGTCCGATTGCAGTGCGGCCTCGCGCGACATGCGCAGATAGTGCAGGTCCACAGTATGGAAGAGCACCTTGGCGCTGGGGCAATATCTGCGGATGGCCCTGATGTTCCGCTCCAACGTCACCGGCCTGACGACGAGCGCCAGCTCGTAGCGGTCGCCGCACTCTTTCAGGTGCGCATCGACGCTGGTGAAATACGGCGCATACAACACCTCGATGCCGGCACGCTGCAGCGCCGGGGTATGCGCATCCATGTGCAGGAAGTTGTCCTCAGGGATGAACGTCACCTGATAACCCATCTCGCGCAACAGGACCAGCATGTTGAAGATGATGACCGAGCCGGCGTCCTGCTCCGGGGTCGGTGTGCAGTGGTCGAGCACCAAAACCCTGCGCCGGTTGCCGCGGTCTTTCTCGCTGTCCGCTTCCACCCCATTCGGCCGATGATATTGCAGACGGCCTTGCCAGCGTTCATACAGTTTCTTCAGATTCTCCACCTGATAGGCCTTCACGCCTTTGCTCGTGTCCGTGCCCGAAGTGACACCTTCAAAATGCACCACCGCCGAGAGCGGCTGATAGATGACCCGGTAGCCGCGGTCGCGTATCTTCAGCGCCAGATCGGCATCCTCGCAATAGGCCGGCAGATAATGCTCGTCGAATCCGCCCAGCTGCTCGTACAACTGCCTGGGCACCATGATCGATGCACCGGAACAGAAGTCCACCTCGCGCGCATAGTTGTATTTCGGCTCAGAAGGATCCTGATTGCGCCCGAAATTCCACGCGCTGCCATCCTGCCAGATGATCCCGCCCGCCTCCTGCAGCGTGCCGTCCGGGTAGACCAGTTTGGAACCCGCCAGCCCGGTCCCGGGAAACAGCGCAAAGGTATCGAGCAGCTCATCCAGCCAGCCAGCCGTGACCTGCGTATCGTTGTTCAGGAAATAGACAAACTCGCCCTTCGCCACCCTGCTGCCGTTGTTGCAAGAGCGGATAAATCCCTGGTTGACCTCGTTATGGACCAGACGTATCCCGCTCACCTGCCGGAGAATAGCGTATGAATCATCGGGTGAATGATCGTCCACCACGATCACTTCGTACGGGGTTTCGGGTTGATATGCGATGATGGAAAGCAAACACCTGAGGGTATATTCGCACTGCCCATAGACCGGGATGATGACGGACACGACGGGTTGCGGCGAGGTGGCCAGCCTGATCTCTTTCGCCGCACGCGCCAGATCGGATATCGATGGCACAGTCACCCATTTCTGCTGTGTCGATTGCAACACGATGGGCAGATCATTGCTGCCGCGCAACATCCAGGACACATATCGGGATACGAACCGGCGCAGGAAATTTCTTGTTTTCGCGCTCAACGGCAGGCGGAGATAGACCGCCTTCCCGAACCGGAGCCCCCTACGCAAATAGCGCACAGCTTGCTGTTTGGGTGTGCCCAGCCAGCGTCGCAACTCACGCAAGGGCAAGGTGATTCGCCATGAGGTGCTCGCCGTGATCTGCGCGATGGTGGCTTGGGCCTGCTTTAACTGACCATCCAGACTCAAAGCCCACTCACCACGTCTTACGGTCTCATCACCCAGTTCAACAACCTGGGCACTTAACTCAGCAACTCTGGCATTAAGCTTGCCCGCCTGTTCATCCAACTCTACGATCCGCGCATCCTGCTTCGACACCCACTGTTTCAGCTCGACGATCTCTTTGTCACGCTCGCTGATGATGCTGCTCTCTACACCCAGGCGAATATCCCCAAGGTTGAGCTCCTGGGCAAGCAGGGCATTTTGAGTTGTCATCCTGTCGGCGAATCTGAGGAGCGGCGCGATGCGCCGGCATTCCTGCCTCCAGGCTTCGCCTTTGCTGCGTAGCAAATCATCGTCCTCGATGCTTCCGGATGCCGCCTTCGACAGTACCTGATACACCTCGCCCACCAGCGGTGGGCAAGCATCATCTGCAAGCAGATCTCCGAGAGTGTGAACCGAATGGCGCAACCCCTCATCGAGGAATCCCGACTTGTAACTTTCCAGTGCTACTGGATCGATTGCCAAGTTGAGTCGGTCGGCGATGCGCTGCAACTCATGCTCGGGAGAGCGCATCAGCAGATCATAGTCAACGATGACACGCTTGCTATCCACCGTACCCGCCAAGCCCTCAAGCACATGCTCCAGCCACAACATATAGCTCGTCACAACATCAAGGCCATCGCGTTTTTTCAGTGACTGCGCCACACTTAGCGGATGGCGTATCGTCAGTACATAGCGAACTTCGCACCGGCACTGGCTGAAAACCTCCTTCCAGAAAAGCAGCAGCTTGGCCATGCGCGGGTCCTTGAGGCCAAAAACGGGCGCATCACCTATCTTTTCCTGCAGCAACTCAACCGCGCGCTGAAGAAAACCTAGCTGGCACAGCTTCACCACCTCTGCCGTAGTGATCGGCGCCATATGGTACCAGTCGCTGCCCAAGGCTTGCAGCATCTCGATGTTCAAGGCATTCAGGTCGACATCTTCCCAGAAGCCCTTGGCATTCACATCGGGGTTCGGCGCCATCAGTTTTTCCCCCAAGCCGACGCCCATCACCTGCAAACCCCGCGTGACGGCACTGGTACCGCTTCGGTGCATGCCAAGGACGACGACCAACCTTTTTCCGGCTACCGAATCACTCATAGATCACCATAGAACTTAATTACTCACTTGCTGCCGGCACCACGATCTGGCGGTTCAGATTGGATATTTTCCCGCCTGCATTTATTGCGTGGAAGAAATTTCATTCCGGCCACTTACTTAATAACGAACTTGCCAATCACATAGCGCTTCTTGCTCGGCAAGTGTACTAGGTAGACAGGGAACTCCCCTTTCTTTGCCAGCAATCCTTGCGGAATCTGGATCGCCCCGCCCTTGTTCGACGAAATGGAGAGCTTCTCCAGTTTCTTGTCCCCAAACCATGCCTCCATCGAACGCGGTGTATCCGCACCAGACATCTTGAACCATATGGCGGATGAGCCGCTCTTCTGCACATTAAAGCCTTTGCCGACAGTGGTCGATTGGGGACCCCAAGCCGTGATCGTTATGCTTGGGGCCGCCTCAGTCTTGGGCCTCACCTCGAAGTCCCCCAAAGCAATCGACTTGCCAGATGGAACATGAACCAGATGCATCGGTAGCATTCCAGGCGTTTTCAAAAGCGAACGGTCTATCGAGAACACAGCTTTCTGATCGGACACACTGATCTTGCCCATCTTCAATCCACCGACCCAAGCCTCCAATTCATCAGGTTGTACGTTTGTGTTCAGCTTGAGCCAGATGCCGAATTCCTCGCCATTTTTTCTGTTGGACTTCTGGCCCAACACCATCGACTTCGGCCCCCAGGCTGTCACCGTTATTGAATTGTCGACCGCATTCTCCGGCGCATCCTTTCCGCATCCCGCGAGCGATACCGCAATCACTACCGACACAAAAACAATATAGAACCTGTTCATGCAATACCCCCTTCAATGATCTTATTCAAAATCGATCATGCTTGATCTACACGATCTTTCCACCCCGCAAACGGGAACCACATCCTGCTAAATCAGCACACAGTCTTACACAACAGAGCCCAAGCAACTTTCATTGCCCCTCAGCCCATTTGCTCGATCATGCAGTCCAGCTCGAACAGTCCCAACCCAGCAACTTCTCCAATGCCATTATCTCTACCGCAAAGACCCCTTTGAGATAGGCTCGCTCAGCATCCGACATCGCCGAGTTGTATTCGCCCACATGTGCCATCTCATAGGCGGCCTTGGGCATCTCTCCCACCCCCAGAAACGTGCACACCCGGTTCAAAGTCCTCTCCGGCGAACCCTGCAAATCCTCGCTCTTGAGGATCAGCGTCTGCTCGGCCGGAAAGAAATGCCAAAGCCTTCTAATTTGCTCCGAATAGAATCCCCTGTCCGTATAGGAATAGACCCGATGCTGCTCTGGCAGGGCCTCGCGACAGCGTTCGCGCTCTCTATGTAAAGCATCGAGGAAGGGCAGCGACTCCGCCCCGCGCCTACGCTCCATATTCCAGTGCGAATAGGCTCTCTCGATCGGGTTGCGTAGCACCAATATCCACTTCATCGCCGGGTTGTATTCCCAAACCCTTTTCGGCACGGCATACCAATACATATAGATTGGCGTGGCCTCACCGATAATTGAAAAAGACGATGTCGGAGAGAAGTTTCTTAAGTAACTCTGATAATCAGGCGGTCCATACATGAACCGTTTCTCATCATCAAAAAAATGAATCTCTTTGTCATTCCCCATGGTGATTCTAGGGTGCATTCGAAGGTACAAATCCAGCGCGCTGGTGCCCCCTTTTTGTGTTCCTCCGACGAGAAACCCCACTTTTTTATCAGAAGCAGCCTGGCTAATGACGTGCCCCCTATCTTTAACCTGCACTCTTTCAATCATAATTTGTTCATGCTAAGCGCCAGAATATCAATCTTAACTAATGACTAGACTCACTATGGCTTGTTTGTTTTCCTGGCAAATCGGCACATCGATAACCCATGGCATTGTCTGAAAAGATGTTCAGTTTCTTCTCTTTCAGGAGTTGCACGCCAACTTGCGAAAAATAGTGCCCACGGATATAAAAAGGTATCGCATCTACTGTTGTTAGATCGCCATTTGCATATTGGCAGACCGCAATCTCTGCTTTCAGGTTTGCCGCTTCAATATGCGGTTTGGTGCGCCACGCATTTACAAGACCAAGAAGCATCATGCAAATGCCGAATGAAAGGAGGGCTGCTGCGCCTAACACTATGCTGCGCTTTGAAACCAATCGCAGCTTGAAATAATATATCCAAACCACTCCTATCCATCCCATGTGATAGGTGGGAAAGTAACGCGGTACATACATCGGCCAGACGTCAGGCCCCATTGCTTCGGCTCTATATACGATTGCCCCAAGAAAAGTCAGCAATAGATACATGACAAGAACTATAGGGATAATGGTGGTTTGCCACAGCCGCTCTTGAAAGAATACAACCACCGAATATGCAACAATAACCAAGCAGGCAATCGCTAAAACATCTACGGCAACACTGGGATAATGAAAAATTGCACGACTTGAGATACCTGACGCCAATCCGTATGCCACAACTTGAACGGTGTTGAAGCTGTTTGATGCAAGTTCTGCAATATTTGCAAACGTGATGGGATAGCTTTTGCTATTCGAAATTTCCAGACTTCTCATAAACAGGTTATGGAATGCCAATACCAAACAGATGATGAAAAATGGCATACCCTCCCTGATTGATACTTTACGTTCAGCAATCGATACCATAACTAGCACCAATAGGCTTGCTATGAGAAAGAGCTTCATTAATGTTCCCATCAGCAACAGAGACAAGGCGACAATGAACGCAAATACGGCGGCTTTGTATAAGCTTATTCTTCCAGCTCTCAATATTGAATCTAATACGATTAAGACCACTAGCCCGCAAAAGAACGACATGCTGCTTACATAGCCAAGTAGTGGCCATGAATACTCGGCGGTTTCGTTCATTCCAAAAAATAGCAGCACTACGTATAGCGGGAATAAGACTGCTAGCAACTTGGAAACGGGTGGGGCAACGCCGTCATACATCTTCCACAGCAATAGCGCACCCGTAATTGTTTTAAGCAAGAAACCAAGCCATGCACCATATATTCTTTGCAAAGAAAAATATTCGGCGTTGAAAATATATACAAGTGGATGCCAAGCTATCGGGTGGTGATCCGAAAACCAGTCCCGTAAATGCAATGACCCCTCTACCCACTTTTTGTAGAAGCTCAGCAAGAATCGCCAATCATCGCCCTTCAACAGATTGGTGGCTGTTTCTGACGTGAACCACAGCGCGTACAAAGCGAGAAACACAAACACGACAAGAGTAACGACAACATCAAGTCTTTTTTTCATTGCTTGTCACCAGTCAAGAGTAAATATATTTATTAAATACATACCATCCAACTTGCTGCATTCCTCAGTTGTTACTTGACGCATGATGCATCCAGACGGTTACTTGCATGAGCACTATCTGCTATTGCACGAGCCACTCATTCATAAGTACAGTCCTGCGCTTTGCCAGCTTGCCAATCAGAGTCAAACCTCCTCAGCGCTTCCTCGTAGCGAAGAGTTAGTGGACTTAGCATTGCATGCAGCTTCTCTTCATCAACCTTCCTCAACATATAGTTTTCTTCAACTGGCTTATCCGGATTTGCACGGTGCGTACCTACATTAACGACCAATTCTGGGATTTGCAGCTTGAGCAGCTTTATCGAATCCTCAAGTCTTTCAGTAATGCCAACAAAGTCAAAATCTTGCACACGCATTTGGTTTAACCGATCTTGCAAATCGTTGCCTTCTAGCCATTTCTCAACAAACACAACCAGACTTGGCCTGGCTTCATATGTCCATTTTCGAAAAGGATTCGTATCTGATGGATTGTAGGCGCGCATCCAATAGTGGTATTGACTTACCAACTGCTGTACCGGATTTCTGTAGATAGTCATGAATAGCGCTTCAGGGAAGGCGCGTCGATATTTCGCTGAGCGGAAATGACCATGTATCACTTTAAATGAGCGCCGCTCTGAATATCGACGATAGGGTTGAATTAACAACTCCACGTCTCTTCTCCATCCAGGCATTTTCCACAAATGTTGATTATCCTGGTCGTGGTATACCGAACTTGCGCCAAATGTTGCTTTGAACACTTCGACCAAAGACGTTCCTGCTGCTTTCGCTTGGTGCACGAATATAATTTTCTTAGGATTTTCGTTCATGTCACCCACCGTTCTGGCATCACTTCATCCCCAAAGAATTATTTATTAAATCCGCTTTTTTTCAAGGCGCGTTCAATTACTTCTTCGTCACAAACGATGTCGTCGCTCTTCTTCAGCACTTCGCTTTCACCCTGCTTTGGTGATCCCGCCTCAACAGCCTCCTCGCCCGAGATGAAGTGTTTGGAGAACATACGCATCACATGCTTCACGCCCAGTTCCGTCACCTGGCGGAGGTCGTCCGCATAATATCTGCCATTGCTGGCCGGCGAGGTGATGATCTCGTACGAGGGGAAATAGATGACGTTGTCGAACTGCCGCTCTATCGCATCGGCCGCGACCCGGAGCGCCGCCTTGCTGTATGTGGTGGAGACCCAGACATGCCGCTTCTCGTAGGTCGCGATCAGGGGAACCGGCGATACCGTCAGCAGTACCTGCGCTTTCGGGTTGATGCTGTGCAGCTTGCCCATCAGCAGTTCCAGATCGGCCTGGGTCTCCTGCGCGGTAAAGTTCACGAACTCGTATCTTTCGGGATCGAACTGGCCACCGCTCACACCAGGTGCTATCGGATAGACCGCGCCATCCTCTCTGGAGCGCCAGCCTTCGGTCAGGCCCAGCGTGAATACCAGCCAGTCGCATTGCGTGAATACGTCGCGCACGTGCCGCAGGTGCAGCTGCGCCGCGGCTCTGACTTCGGCCACCGTCGCTAAGGGTTGCGGTTCGATCTGCGGGCGGAAGGCATCGATGAAACCGCCGTCCTTTTCCCACACATCGTCTACAGGGGTGAACTCGCCGAAGGCGCGGTCGAACAGTTGCGTCGCTTGCCGAACGGTATAGATGTTGCCGTAGCGCGCGGAGAACACGCCATAGTTCCGACTCCTGGCCTGTTGTGCATCCATGCCTTGTGGAGCCGTCTCCGCCACATAGTAATTGAGCCCGGAAGACTGGATGTGCTTGGCCAGATGCTGGGCAAAACAGCTGCCCATGGTGGCGACTTTCTGCTCCGGTGTGATCGTTTTCGAGTCTACGACGGGATCGACTTGTCCGGGTGCCGGATTGAGCATCGCCCGCGACCAGAAACAGCGATCATCCAACCCCTTGTACGGATTGCTCATGCTCGTCTCCCCAGTTCGGCCCGCAGGACCCGGTCATATTTTTGTTCGTCGATCTGTACGGCGAAGATGTCATTGGGTGAGATGTCCTGGTTGGCATAGTTCTCATATGCACTCATCAGATATGCCCGCAGGCCGCTGATCCATTTTCCTTCACCCATCTTCCATTCATAGCCGGAGTGAAGTGCGAGGCTATCGCCTATGGCCGGATAGATCGGCCAGATGATCTCGTTCAGACCGTCATTGATGTCGATATTCCTGGTCAGCACTTCCTTGTCCGCACCCATCTTCACGGCGACCAGTTTGGCCAGGCGCGCCAGTGCGATCACTTTGGGGTGGTTGAGTGAATACATGAAGACGCCTTCTCTGCGCATCGGCAGGATGAAGTCGGTGAACTCGAGATCGGAATCCTTGAATCGCTGTTTCAACTGTTCAATGCTGGGTTGCCAGTGATTCAGATAGCCAAGTCCGGCAAACACCTTGTTGTTGAACAGTCGCTCTGCATCGTCGATGCTCAGACCGTTCTTGTATGCCCAAATGGCGATCGCCGAATTGTAGTGCGGATCGATCAGTTCCTTGGTCGAGGTCTTTCTGGCGTAGACCAGGTCTGGATGGAACCCCGAGAATCTGACAATCGGAATGCGGATCAGTTTGACCCGCTCGGCCAGCCCGTGCTTCTGCAACAGGTCGTGCCCGCCGATGCTGACCCAGACGTCTGCATTGCCAAGTTTCTGGACGAAGGACTCGACCGCCTCGGCGTTGTCAAGGGCGGGCAGAGGCACGGGCGTGACCTCATCATCGGGAAAGATCACCTGCAGTGCCGCCGCGACTCCCCCTGTCTGGCAGTTGCTGGAAACGAGCACCTTTCTGCCAGCCAGCTCCTTCGTTTCTGCGGGCAAGTCACGCTGTCCCGATATCAGGTTCCTGAAACTCGCTCTGACTGCATTGGCAATTCCCATCGGTTTCTCCGCCCCTCTAAGCCGCTGCCTGCGCCCTGGCTTTGCATCTGGCGCGGAAATCGGCCAGCTTCTCATCAAAGTCCCTGACTCTTGCGATCCTGGCCGCCACCTCTGCCTCGGCCAGCGCGAACAGTCGCAAGTCACTGCGATTGTGTTCAATCAGCAGATCGTAGGTCTCATCGCCGATATCCGCCTTCAACTTCTCGAGCCGGTTGGCCTGCTTGAGAGAGGTGTCCTGCCCCACATTCTGGGCGACATACGACAGGTCGACGCCGGCAAACACCTTGCGCAGGCACTCCTCGAACAACACCATGCTCTCATCGAACCGCTCGACCAGCCCGAGCATCTCGATGCTCTGCAGTTCGCCCTTGAGATAGCTCATCTCGTCTTCACTGAACTCTTCCTGCCCCAGCTTCCTCGGGGGCAGCATCTTGCGTGCCTGGAAATTCCTGATGGTCGGGCCGACCTCGGGTTTCATGCGCCAAAGGATATAGTCACGCAACGAATATTTCTGCGCATGTATCACCCCGGGATGAGTGTCACTCACCTGGGCTCTTTCGAAGGTGTAGACCGAGGTCACCCGCTCGATCGGGTGGCGGAACATCATCATCCGCAGCAGTTTTACGCCTTGGATCTCCGGCAAAGGCAAGGTCAGATGATGGGATGAGAGCGCCTGGATCTTGCAGTTTTCGACCAGATAGGGACCAAGATATGCCGCACCCTTTCTCATCTGCGCATCATCTCTGTGATCCACAAATGCTTCGCCGAAGCCGTTCTGGAGTGCCCAGTCGATGCTTGATCCGGCATTCTTGAACAGGTGGTTATGCAGAATCACGGCCCGCCGGCCGCGCAGGCGCAAGGCTACCCGCGCCAGGCCGTTTGAAACGCTTTCGATGATCTTCGTGCCAATAGTCATTGCTTCAAATCCTGTCTCACTTCACTGCGGGATGAGCCGCATAATTCTGTAATAGCGCTTCAGTCGGACCGATCTGCTTTACCTGTCCGTTCTCGATCCACACCAGCCTGTCGCACAACTCCCGCACGGTGGGGATGTTGTGCGACACCAGCACGACGGTCTTGTCGGACTTGATCAGCCTTTTCATCTCGGCGGTCGATTTGGTGCGGAATTCCTCATCGCCCACACCCAGCACCTCATCGATGAGTAGCACGTCCGGATCGACCTGGATGGCGACCGTGAAGCCGAGGCGCGCGCGCATGCCTGACGAATAGGTGTGCAGCGGCTGGTCGATGAATGGCCCCAGACCGGAAAATTCGATGATGGCCCCCATCTTTTGCGCGATCTCGTCCTTGTGCAGACCGAGCAGCATGCCGCTCAGCATGGCGTTCTGCCGGCCCGTCAGGTGCGGAACGAAACCAACACCCAGCGAGAGCAGCGATACGCGCGCACCATGGTTGACGATGCTTCCCCCGTCCGCTTCGAGGATGCCCGCGATCAATCGCAGCAGCGTGCTCTTGCCAGCACCATTGCGCCCGATGATGCCGACCGTCTCACCGCGATGCAGGTCGAATGAGATGTCTTTAAGGGGGGTGTGTTTCGACCACTTGAACATGCCGGCCCTGACCGTATAGGACAGACTGACGTTCTGCAGGGTGATAAGGGTCTCGTGGGCGGTCATCAGAAACCCACCTTTCCATAGCGATGATCCATGCGCTTGAGCAGCAGCAAAGCAAACGCTCCGATCGCCAATGAAACCGAGAGGATGATGGACAGTCGCGTGGCATCCGGCCAGATGCCGCGGAAGAGGATATTGCGGTATTCGTCGATCAGCCCCGCCATCGGGTTGAGCAGCAGGTAGCTTTTCAGCGGCTCCTGCACCTCGTTGATGTTGAAGAAGACGCCGGAGATGAAGAACAGCAGCAGCATGCCATTGTCGATAGCAACCTTGAGATCGGGCAGGAACGGAGTGATCGCACCCACCAGCAGGGCAAGGGCGATCACCAGGCAGAACTGGGTGACGATCACCAGTGGCACTGCCATCCAGCTGAGCTGGAAATGGACGCCGTAAAGCAGGAGGAAGATCGCGAAGATAACGAATACCGGGATGAAGCGTGCAGTGCTACCGAGAACGGCGATGACAGGGAATATGTACTTTGGCACATATACCTGTTGCAGCAGACCGCGATGCACGCTGATGGAATGGCTGCCGCCCTTGATCCCGCTGTCGAACCATTTCCAGACCACAGCGCCGCAAAGGAACGAAGGGACGAAATCCGGGCCGCCACGCTGCAGCACAAGAACGAAGAGAACATAGAACGCACACAGATACAGAACGGGTTCGATGATCCACCAGACCAGACCGAGATAGGAGCGCGCCGCCTCGGCCTTGAGATCGGCATAGGCCTTGTAGAAGATGAGCTCGATAGTGTTTCGCAGCTGCATCAGGCGAATACCTCGGCTTGTTGCAGCGGAACACCCTTGGCATCTTTACCTGAAAGCGCTGGTTGCCCCTGCAGCGGCCAGTTGATGCCCAATTCAGGATCGTCCCAGCGGATGCAGCGCTCGTATTCCGGATACCAATAGTCAGTTGTCTTGTAGAGGAACTCGGCGGATTCGGACATCACCAGAAAGCCGTGCGCGAAACCCGCGGGTATCCACAACATGCGCCTGTCCTCTGCGGAGAGCTCGACAGCGACATGCCGCCCGAAAGTGGGCGAGCTGCGACGGATATCCACGACCACATCGAAGACCTTGCCGCTGGTGACTCGCACCAGCTTCCCTTGCGGGTGCTGTATCTGGTAGTGCAGGCCGCGCAGGACGTTCCTCGCCGAGCGCGAATGGTTGTCCTGCACAAAATCGACATCATAGCCGGTCAGCTCGGCGAATCTGCGGCGATTGAAGCTCTCGAAAAAGAAACCCCGCTCATCACCGAATACCTTTGGTTCGATGATGAGTACATCGGGGATCGCTGTCGGAATGCACTTCATATTCGTTTTTCCAATATCTCTATCAACATTCTTTCCACACCTGCCTGCCAATGCGGCAGGTTCAGGTCGAAGTTCTTTTTCAACTTGCCGCAATCCAGCCGTGAATTGAGCGGGCGTTTGGCCGCCGTTTTGAATTCGCTGGTCGATACGGCATTGATGGCTTCAGCGGCGACCCTGAGCGGCAAACCCGCCAGCCGGGCAAAGTCGATGACAAAGTTCGCATAGCCATGCCATGAAGTTTCGCCGCCTGCCACCAGGTTATAGAGACCACCCAGTTCGGGGCGTTGCCGCACTGCGCGGATAGCGTGTGCCGTCACATCGGCCAGCAGGTCCGCCCCGGTGGGTGCGCCGATCTGGTCGTCGATGACGGAAAGGCTGTCGCGTTCGGCGGCAAGGCGCAGCATGGTCCTGGCGAAGTTGCCGCCGCGCGCGCCGTAGACCCAGCTGGTACGGAAGATGAGATGCTTGCAACCCGCTTGCCGGATGAGTTGCTCGCCTTCGAGCTTGGTTGCGCCGTAAACGCTGAGCGGGGATGCGGCATCCGTTTCCTGCCAGGGTTTTTCGCCGCTGCCGTCGAACACGTAATCGGTGGAGTAATGCACCAGCCATGCGCCGAGGTTTTTTGCTTCCCGGGCCAATACGCCGGGTGCTGCCGCATTGATGGTGCGAACCAGCTCAGGTTCGCTCTCGGCCTTGTCCACTGCGGTGTGGGCGGCGGCATTGACGATGATGTCGGGCGCGACTGCCCGAACCGTGGCGGCAATGCCTTCCAGGTCGGTGAAATCGCCGCACATCCCTGTGCTGGAGGAATCCAGCGCGACGATCTCGCCCAATGGTGCGAGACTGCGCTGCAACTCCCAGCCTACCTGTCCGTTTTTGCCGAAAAGCAATATCTTCACGCCGTGTGCCCCGGGTGTGTCTTATCTGTTTGCATTCAGTTGCCGACGAAGACGGGATGCTCCTGCCGGTCCGGTCGCAGTGCAACCTTGCGTCGGCGTGGCAGGGTGTCCGGTGTTCCTTGCCGGATGCAAACTTCCGCTCCGGCCGACGCCGTGTTATCGATCAGTTGAACCATGCTCCCCATAAGCTATGGCCATTTCTATGGTGCGATTATAGCCAACCTCGCGGCCCACTCCTATAGGCCGTTTGGCATATTGACACGGCAGGGATCGCGTTCATGTGTTCGGCAGATCACCCTGGTCGAGCCGGAAGGGGCGCGGTGAGAAACCGAAGTCGCGGGCTGCTTCGGCATGTTCGAACACCAGGTCGGTGTTCATCCTTTCTGCCATGGCCGCAGTCCAGTGGCGATAGCGCGGCAGCACACGCAGGCAGAGGATGGCGGCACGGAACAGCCACAACGGGATATGGATGAACCTCGCCCGCTTGCCCATGGCGCTGTAGACTCTGGCGACCATATCGCGATAGCTCAACCTTTCCGCACCGGACAGCTCGTAAGTGCGGTTGCGCACACCGCGACCCCGCAAGGCTGCCGCGCACGCCGTGGCCACATCGTCGGCATGCACCGGCTGGCGCAGGCCGTTCGCGCGGCCGAACAAGGGGAAGAAGCCGAAGCGGGCGATGAAGCGGGCGATCTCGCCGATGTTGCGGTCCTGCCCTTTGCCGTAGATGAGGGTCGGTCGCAGGATCACCCATTCGACATCGTGCGCTTCGGCCCAAGCGATGAGTTCGCTTTCGCCGTGCGCCAGTTTTGCCGCCGTCTGCTGCTCGGCCGGATCGGATGAATGCTGCTTGGTGAAGACGCTGGTGGAGCTGAGTGCGACGATGCGCTCGGCCCCGTGGGCAGACAGCAAGCTGAAATGTTCGGGCAGCTTCCAGATCGGGGCAAGGCAGACCCAGTCGGCGATCTTGTCGGCAGGAGACCCCGTGCCGGCAGAGGCCAGTGTGCGTGACTCTGCTTGCCCGGTATGCGGACGATCCGTTCTGGAATAAGCGATCACACGGTATCCGGCAACGGCCAGCATCGGCAGCAGACTACAGCCCACCATGCTGGTCGCTCCCAATACGCCTGCGCGTGCCTCAGTCACGGACCTGCCTGAAACGACGCTTTATGCGGTTCAGGGAATGATAGGTCGCCACTGCCGTGAAACGCAGCCACACACCAAAAGTCACCAGCCCCATCAGCAGGCCCGGATACTGGTGGCGGAAGAACTTGTTGTAGAAACGCAGCATGCCCTTGTGCTTGTTCCATTCCACAAAGATCGGTCTGGCCTTGCTGCAATGTCCCTTGTGATGCACCATGCGCGCATCCGGCACGAACAGCAGCTTCCATCCCTTGCGGCGGAAGCGCATGCACAAGTCGAGGTCTTCGCAATGCATGAAGTATCCCTCGTCCAGCAGGCCCACTTGTTCCAGCACATCGCGCCGTGCCAGCATGCACGCTCCGGAGATCGCCTCCATCTCCACCGGCTTTTCGGGCAGGGGCAGTTTGTGCAGATCGAAATCGGAGAACAATCTGGGGTAACGACCGCTGAGATTTCCCAGCCCGGACACCCTGACAAGGGAACGCCAGGGCGTGGGCACCGCACGCCGCGAGCCGCCCTGTTCGCTGCCGTCCGGATTGGTCAGCATGCCGCCGACCATGCCGACATCAGGCGCGCTATGCACCGCTTGCACCAGCCTCAACACCGCATTCTCCTCAAGGAGACAGTCGGGATTCAGGAACAGAATATGTTCGCCCGCCGCCGTCCTTGCGCCCTGGTTGCATGCCTTGGCGAAACCCAGATTCTGCTCGTTGGCGATGATGATCACTGACGGGAACGCATCCTTTATCGCGGCGATACTGTCGTCGCGCGATGCGTTGTCGACCACGATGACCTGCTCGGCCTGCAACACCGCCTTTGCGACACAAGCCAGCAGTATCTCCCCGGCGTTGTAATTGACGATCACGATGGATACACGGCAGGGCTGCCCCGCTTTCGGTCTGCGCTTCGGCAATGGCGGTTCGGCGGTTTGCCTGTTTTGCTGCTGATACCAGGCCGCTGTGGCATGCAGTCCTTCGCGCAGGGTGAACTTCGGTTTCCAGCCGAGCTCCCGGCGAATGGGGGCATCGTCGATGCGCAGCGAACCTGTCACGCGCTCGAACGCTCCGCGCTGGCCCAGCATAGCAGCCAGTCCGCCCAGCAGGCCCAATGGCAGCGGAAACATTCTGGCGCGTTTGCCCAGCCCCGCACCCAGTTCGCGCAACAGCGCCGGCATGGAGATGTCTTCGCCGTCACGCAGCAGATAGATCTTGTTGGCCGCCGCCGGGTGAGTGGCGCAAAGCAGCATGGCATCGACCAGGTTCCCCAGATAGAGCAGGCTGCGCGCGTTGTGCACGTTGGCCAGCGGCAGGGGAATGCCCTTGTCCACGGCTTGCAACAACCGGAAGAAGTTGGCCTTCACTCCGGGGCCGTGTACCAGCGGCGTGCGCAGGATCACTATCTCCAGTCCTGTCACTTGTGCGATCTGCTGCAGTGCCTGCTCGGCCTGCCATTTGGAAACGGCGTAGGGGTCCTGCGGTGCGGCCACGTCTGTCGAGGTGAATGCCCGCTCGCCCTCGGTCTGCTCGCCGTTGACCTTGATCGAGCTCACGTAGACGAGGCGTTTGACGCCGGCTTGCGCTGCCTGCATGGCAAGGTTGGTGCTCCCGTGCAGGTTGACCTTGAGGAATTCGCCCAGCGGGTCGGCGGCGGAATCGTGCATGACATGCACGCGTGCCGCGAGATGCATGACCACATCGACACCGTTCAGCGCAGCCTGCCAGTCGGTAAGCCCATCGACATCGCCGACGATGACGTTCTCGGCGCCGTTCAGGTCGCAGGCGGTCCGCGTCGCACCTATGACCCGGTATCCCTGTGCCAATGCTTCATCACATAGCGCCTGGCCGACAAAGCCGTTGGCTCCGGTGATCAGTATGGTAGTCATCTCAGGACTGTTTCGACCAGACGGTGCGGTTCACGTAATCGACGTAGCTCAGCACGACGCGCAGCACCTGCTTGGATACCGGGCCGGCCTCGTAGTCCTGCACCGGCTGCATCACGCGCTTGGTCTTGTCATGCTGGGTTGTGATGACGCGCACCGCATCCAGCACGCGCTCCTTCTTCAAACCGCTCATGATCAGCGTGCCGACATCCATGCCTTCCGGGCGCTCGTGTGCGTTGCGGATGGTGATGGCGGGCAGGTTCAGCAAGGAGGCCTCTTCGGTGATGGTGCCGCTGTCCGACACCACGCACAGCGCTTCCATCTGCAGCTTGATGTAATCGCAGAAACCGAACGGTTTGAGGAACTGGATATGCGGGTCGAGCTTGCCCAATTCCATCGTGTCCAGGCGTTTCTGCGTGCGCGGGTGGGTGGAGACGATCACCGGGCAGTCATAGGTCCTGGCCAGCGCATTTAGCGTCTCGATCAGGTCCTGCATGTTCTGCGGGGTGTCGACGTTCTCTTCGCGGTGCGCGCTGACGATGAAATATTTCCCCGCCGTCAGCCCCATGCGCTGCAGCACGTCCGATTTTTCGATCTTGGGCATGTACTCGTCGAGTACTTCGCGCATGTGCGAGCCGGTCTTGATGATGGTCTCGGGGCGGATGCCTTCGGCGATCAGGTAGCGGCGCGCGTGTTCGGTCAGCACCATGTTGATGTCGCTCAGATGGTCGAGCACCTTGCGGTTCAGTTCTTCCGGCACGCGCTGGTCGAAACAGCGGTTGCCCGCTTCCATGTGGAACACCGGGATCTTGCGGCGCTTGGCCGAGATGACCGCGAGGCAGGAATTGGTGTCGCCGTAGAGCATGATCGCATCCGGCTTTTCCTGCTCCATGACCGCGTCGGATTTCTCGATCACGCGCGCGATGGTCTGCGCGGCGTTGTCGCCCACCGCTTCGAGGAAATGGTCGGGCTTGCGGATGCCCAAGTCGTCGAAGAAGACCTGGTTCAGGCCGTAGTCGTAGTTCTGGCCGGTGTGCACCAGGATGTGTTTTGTATGCTGATCGAACTCGGCGATCACGCGCGACATCTTGATCAGTTCGGGACGCGTCCCGACGATGGTCATGACCTTAAGCATTGAGTTCTTCCTGGATGAAATCGAGCTTGAGCAGCAGTTGCTTGACCTGCTCGACGTTCAGGCGCTCGGTGTTGTGCGAGGTGTAGTCGTCGAGGGTGGAGATCTTCTCCTCGCCTTCGCTGAAGTATTTGGCATAGTTGAGGTCGCGGTTGTCGGCGGGGATGCAGTAATAACCGCCCATATCCTTGGCATGCGCCATCTCCTCGCGCGAGATGAGCGACTCGTACAGCTTCTCGCCGTGGCGAGTGCCGATGATGCGGACATCATTCTTCTTTTGAAACAGCTCGGTGAGGGCTTGTGCCAAGTCGGCGACGGTCGAGGCCGGCGCCTTCTGCACGAAGATGTCGCCCTGTTTGCCGTGCTCGTAGGCATACAGCACCAGGTCGACGGAGTCTTCCAGCGACATCAGGAAGCGCGTCATGTTGGGATCGGTCACCGTCAGCGGCTTGCCTGCCTTGAGCTGCTCCACGAACAGCGGGATGACCGAGCCGCGCGAAGCCATGACGTTGCCGTAGCGCGTGGCGCAGAACACCGTCTCGGTCTCGCCCTGCATGCGCGATTTGGCCACCATCAGTTTCTCGGCCATCGCCTTGGAGATGCCCATCGCATTGATCGGATACACCGCCTTGTCGGTGCTCAGCACCACCACGCGCTTCACGCCGCAAGCCGTGGCCGCGTTCAGCACGTGCTCGGTGCCGATGACGTTGGTGCGTACCGCCTCCATCGGGTAGAACTCGCACGAGGGCACCTGTTTCAGCGCGGCCGCATGGAACACATAGTCCACGCCGCGCATCGCCTGATACACGCTGTCGTAGTCGCGCACATCGCCGATGTAGAACTTGAGCTTGCTGTTGTTGAGCGCGATGCGCATGTCTTCCTGCTTCTTCTCGTCGCGGCTGAAGATGCGGATCTCGCGCACATCGGTGGAGAGGAAGCGCTTGAGCACGGTGTTGCCGAAGGAACCTGTGCCGCCGGTGATCATGAGTACTTTGTCTTTGAACATAAACGCCCCACCATAAAAAATGCCAAGGCAAAACAGAATAAATCAACCGTTCGCCCTGAGCCTGTCGAAGGGTCACTTCAACAGCCATATTGTTTCAATTTGACGTTCATGGTTCGACCAGCTCACCACGAACGGACTCTGTGTTTCCCTATTTATACGCGTGCATCGTTTCGATCAATTCCGGCCACTCCGGCGCGACATATCCGGTCGCCTCGCGGAAGCGCCCGGCATCCAGCGAGCGGTCGATGACCAGTTTGTCGCTGGGGGCGATCTCGATCGCCTTGCCGTAGACCGCGGCGATCAGCTTGAGCAGATCGTACTTTGATATGGGCTGTGCGGCGACATGATACACGCCGGACAAGGCGGTCTGCGGGATCACCACGTCGCGCACCACCTGCGCCAGCACGACCGTGGGCAGACCGGAGAATATCGCTTTGGTATAGCCGTTGCAGCGCCCCTGCTGCGACAGGAACCAGCCGACCAGGCCGTGCGCGCTCTGCAGTTCGTGGCCGATGATGGAAGTGCGCAGGGTAACGGCATGCGGATAGGCGACCTCGCCGAGATATTTGGATCTGCCATAGAGATCTTTGGCGTCGGACGGATCGGACTCGCGGTAATTGCCCTTGTCGCCACTGAACACGCAGTCCGTGCTCATGTGCACCAGGCGCGCGCCGGCCAGTTCGCACATCCTTGCCAGCCGGTGCGGCAGCAGGGCATTGATCGGGATCGCCTGCAGCGGGTCGTCTGCATCGGCCAGTTGCTTGATCAGCCCGACGCAATTGATCACCACATCCGGGCGCGCCTGAATGAATGCCTGCAGCAGCGAATCCTGCTGTTCGACATCCACGCCGGAGATCAGCTGTGCGGCGATTTCCGGATCGAAGAAGCGCTTCGCACTCTCCGAGCGGACCGTGCCGCGGACCTGCCATTCTTTCTTTTCGCTCAGCACGCGCATCATCGCGTTGCCGAGCATGCCGCTGGCGCCCAATACCAATATTCTCATTCGGCTCTCTCTTCAAGGTCGCACGCCGACCGTAGATGGGTGACCAGCTGGTCGACCAGTTGGTCGTGCGCAAAATTCTCTGCATAGTATAAACGACCGCGCACGCCCATCGCCTCGCGCTCTGCCGCCGGCATGCGATACAGCTGCAGGATGGCATCGGCCAGGGCACGCCCGTTCTCCGCCGGGATCGCCAGTCCGGCACCCGCCGTGACGACCAGATCGGCACCCTCGCCGTTGAGGCAGGCGAGGATGGGGCGGCCCGCCGCCAAGTAGGCCTGTACCTTGCTCGGGATGGTGGCCTTGAATATCTCCTGGTCCGCCAGCGTGACCAGCAATGCCGATGCCTGCTGCATGAAGCCGGGCATGGTCTCGACCGGGAAGCGGCCGGGCAGATGCAGATTGTCCAGGCCGAGCTGTTGCGCCTGCTGGCGCATCCATGCCCAGCGGCTGCCCTCGCCCAGTACGACGAAATGGATGTCTGTCTGTCCCTGCAGCAGTCGAGCCGCCTCCACGATGACCTCGACCGCCTGCGCGCTGCCGATGTTGCCGGCGAACATGACCGAGAAGCCTTTGCCCAAACCTTCGACTGCCGGCAGTTCGCCTGTGAATGGTACAGCGAAGCTGTCATCCACCGAGTTGGGGTAGTACACGATCGGTGTGCCGCTCGCCAGCGCGCGCACCGGCGCGATGAATGCGTGCGATTGCACCAGCAGCAAGTCGGTATGGCGGTAGATGAAACGCACCACCCGTTCCACCACCTTGAGTATCCAGCGGTTGCGCACATGGCCGGTCGCAGACAGGCTTTCCGGCCACAGGTCCTGCACCCACAGCACCACCGGGCATCCCTGCAGCCAGCCGAGGAAGAGCGCCGGGATCGCCTGCAATATCGGTGATGGCGCATAGACGAAGATCACGTCGAAGCGCTTCTTGCGCAACAGCCAGGGAGCGAACAGCAAACCGGAGAAGATGAAGGAAAGATAGTTGAGCGCCAGGCGCCAACCGCCGCGGCCGCGCGGATACAGCGGGATACGGTTGATGACGATGCCCTGATGGTTCTCCTGCTGGCAGCCTGCGGCACGATATCCGTCGAACACCGTTCCGCGCGGATAGTTCGGCTTGCCGGTCAGCACCTCCACCTCGACGCCTTTTTCCAGCAAGGTCCGGGCGACCTCGTTGATGCGGAAACTTTCCGGCCAGTAGTATTGGGAGAGGATGAGCAGTTTCATCAGGCCGCTCCCGCAAGGATGCGCTGGTACAGTTTGAGATACTCCGGCGCCAGCGCTGTCCAGGAATACTTGCGCTCGACGAAACCCGACCATGCCGGCGACAGTCTCTCCAGCACACCGGGTTCGGCAAGGAGACGACTCAAACCTTCCGCGATGCCCTGCACGGTGGCCGGCACTTCGAGCCTTTCGTCTATCGCGCGGATCTCGCCGAAACCGCACTGGTCGGTCAGCAGCACCGGCACACCGCAGATGCCGGCCTCTATCGCGACGATAGACATCGCTTCCTGCCGTGACGGCACCACCAGCAGGTCGGCCATGCGGTAGGCCGCCGATTTGTCGGCCCCGCCGACATAGCCGATGAAATGCACCATCCCGCCCGCGCCCGAGTGTGCTGCGGTTTCGCGCAGCGAGGCCAGCATGCCGCCGTCCGGACCGGCGAACACCAGATGATGGTGAGGAAACGCTTTGCGCGCATGCAGGAATGCCTGCAGCAGCAGGTCGGGACCTTTGATCGGATTGAGCCGCCCCATGAACAGGATGATCGGCGCATCCGGCAAACCGTTCCTGCGCCTGAATTCTGCGACATCGACATCGGGAAAATCTTCCGCACTCACGCCGTTCGGGATCACCGACACCCGGGAACGCGATACGCCGTATTCCTCGAATTGGGGAAACTCTCCTGCGGTGACGGCGATCCAGCCGGAAGCATTGCGGACGATAGCGGCACCGATGAAGAGGTTGTAGACCCGCTTCAGCCATCTGGACCGCCCGAACAGGGGCAGGGCACCCGCCGGACAGACCACATAGGGTTTGCCGGCACGCCGGGCCGCCAGATAGACCGCCGCGTTCAGCACGCTCCAGTGTCCCATCAGATGGACGATGTCGGCACCTTCGACTGCGCGGCGTATCGTCGCCGGTCTCCAGCGCGGAACCTTGAATCTTCGCAGCAGACACGGCAGTACAGAAGCCTTGGCCGGCTTGAGCGCCTCGATGCGTTGGGCATCAAGATGCGGAGAGTCTATCGTCAATACTTCGCAGGACGCGCCCTGCCGCGCGAGGAAGCGGCTCATCTGAAATGTCCGCTCGGCCGTGCCGCCGCCCGTCTTGAGGTCGAGCATGTCGTTGACGTTGAGTATGCGCAGCGTCATGAAGGCCTGCCCTTTTCGCCGGATTGTGTGGCGCGATACCAGGCAACATATCTGCTTAAGGCCTCACCCAGGCTGACCGGACTCTGGAAACCCGCGCTGCGCAATTTGTCGGGCGCGAAATCGCAGCGCGGATTGACCAGATTGCGGCCCAGCAATATGAGCAGCCACTTGAGCAGTATCAGCGGGAGCGGCAAACGCGGCAGACGGTATCGTTTCACGCCCAGCGCATCCATCAGAAACTCTTCCACATCGGCAAAATTGTTTTTTGGATCGTCGTCATTCGAAACGAGGAATATCGCACCATTCGGCTGAACGGGATGATCGATCAGGAAGACTATGGCCGCCACCACGTTCTCGACCGGTACGAGATTCATCCTGCGTCTGCCAAACAGGCATGACTTCAGGTAATTCTTCCAGCGCGTGCCGCCGCTGATATCTGCAGCCAATCTTTTCAACTGCTCGCCATCAGCCCCCAAGACCGCCGTCGGACGCAGGATGACCGAATCAAAACGACCCCTTGCAGCCGCGACGATATCCCGCTCGATCTGCAACTTGGTCATGCCATATTCGTCGACAGGCATGCAGGGCGTATTCTCATCGACCAGGTCGCTCGGGTTGCGCCCCACGACGGCAGCAGTACTGCAATGGACCAGGCGCGAGATCCCTGCATCCCTGCACGCAGCCAGCAGATTGGCCGTGCAAGCCAGATTCGTTTCAGCATCGGCATTTCGGAGATAGGCCAGATGCACAACGATGCAGCCTGGCTCAAGGAACGACTTCAGTGATCCCGGATCGCCGAGGTCTCCCTCGCAGACCTCCACGCCCTGTCCGAATCTATCCTCGCGCAGATCCCGCTGCCTGTCTCTGGAAAGCACTCTGATCGCATGACCGCCCTCCCGGCGCAGCTCCGCCACCAAACGTCTTCCGATGAACCCGGAGGCACCGGTTATGGCAATCGTATTGTTGACTTGTTTCATCATTCGAGATCGGATCGAGACTGTCTATAGGGCCGGGTTGGTGTTCCTGTTCACGCGTTCATCCATGCTGCCGGGCGCTCTTCCTGCGCCCGGACAGGCTGAACAGCTTTCCCGCCAGGCTTTTTCCCAGTACACGCCACAGCAGCAGGCGGATATACACTTTAGCCGTCGTCATCAGCCATAACCGGCCCGGCAAGCGTTGACCATGCAGGCGTTGCGCGCGCCTCATCTCCTGCATCGCCAGCAATCCGTTCGCGGGGTCGCTGCTGATCCCGCCCTGCATCATCGCTACAGTCACCACATCAGGGATGTAATGCGCCTCACCGGTCTTCAGTTCGCGCAACAGCAATTCGTAGTCACCGGCGATGCGGTACGATTCATCGAAGTACCCCGCTTCGTCAAACAGAGTACGGCGATGCATCATTCCGGGGTGGGGTATGCTCATGATCTGACGGAAGCGCTCCCGTGCCTCTTGCCACGGCTCGCCTATGCAATGCAGGTCCTTCCCGTCGGCATCGACCAGCATGATCCGCCCATAAGCGATGCGCACCTGCGGCGGCAGTGCCTGCAATGCACCCGCCATATGCTCCAGCACGCGCTCATCCCGAAAACTGTCATCTGCTCCGAGAAAACATATCCACTCGCCTTTGGCCTGCTTCAGCCCCTTGTTCCAGGCGTTGTAGATGCCCCTGTCCGGTTCGGATATCCAGTAGCCTATCCGGCCCTGATTTGCCTTTATCAGCCCGACCGTGCCATCCCGCGATCCGCCGTCGATGACGATCAGCTCCTTGTTCGCGTAAGTCTGCCGCGCAAAGCTGTCTATGCATTGCTGCAGGGTCCTGTCCCCGTTGTAGACGGCAACGATGACGGAGATCAAGGGTTGTGGGTGGTTCATGACTTGCGCATGCTCTTGTACGCGAGCCTCAGCGATTCGCGGATAGCGATGCGGATCGCAGCCAAAATGACAAACGATATTTCAATGGCGCTTCCCGTGCCCTCGTGATCCAGACAATGTTTGCGGAGTGAGGATGGCCGGCGGGTGCTCTTTGCTTTGAGCAGCCAGATGCGTGCCACATATCTCGCCCAGTAGGCCTTGCCCAGCTTGACCCTGTAGAACCAGGCCAGTGCCGCGTGATAGCCCTTCGTCACTTCGTTGTCGCTGTTGGCGATCGTGAACGAGTTCTTGTGTATCCGGAAGAACACTTCTGCCCCGGGAAGTATCACCACTTGCCGGTAGTTCAATGCCGTCAGTGCAAACAGCATGATGTCGGGCCCGGCGCCGTTCTTTGCGAAGTCGCGCGGAATGCGGGTGGGGAAGGAGGTGCACAGGTTCGCACGCATGTCCGCCATGCGGAAGATCGCGGCACCCGGCGAGTACGGCACGCTCGCCCCCATCATCAGTTCGAAGTAACGGTCGCTGGACAGATGTTCCACCCTGTTCGAAAGGGCATAGGTGACCGTGCCGTTCGCCGGCGTCGCGCCGACCAGCACCGCCGTTGAGACGAACCCCACTTCCGGATCGGCGAAGTAAGGCAGGGTATGCTCAAGAAAGCCGGGGAACATCAGATCATCGCTGAACAGGATCTTCCCGTATTCGCCGCGCGATTCGCTGACGCAGCGCAACCAGTTGCGTACCGGACCGACATTGCTCTCGTTGCGGAAGATGCGCACGCGCGCGTCCGTCGCGGCGAGTTTCTGACAGATCTCCCAGGTCCCGTCGGTGCTGGCGTTATCCGCCACCACGATCTCAAAATCCGTATACGTTTGAGCCAGCGCCGACTGGATGCATTCCGCAATGAAATCTTCGCGGTTGTAGACCGGGATCAGGATGCTCACTTTCGGGGTGCGAGTTTGAACTGCAGTCATGCGGCCGACCCTCCCGCGTCCTGGCGCATTATGTGACGGACCTGAACAGGAAGCGCGACGGCGGCCAGCAGCAGACTGGCACATGTGGCAAGCACGATCCCGCTCAATCCCATTCCGAGATATTTCGTGAACAGCAGGGCCAGGGGAATATTGATGGCCATCGCGATCACAGCCGTGTACAGCTGAACCCTGATCTTGCCGATCCCGTTCACGAACATGGCAAAGATATTGTTCCAGGTCGAGATCATGACCAGCAGCCCCAGCGCGAGTACCAGCGGGAACGACACTTCCAGTTCGGGGCCGATCCAGAGTCCGATGACGGGTCGGGCGAGGAACACCATCGCAAGCACCGCTATCGCCACACCGCCAAAGACCATTATCTGTTTCCGCAGCATGTTCCCGATCCATGCGTTGTCACCCCTGTGATAGGCGTCGGTGTAGGCCGACCAGAGCGGGGCGGTGATCATGGTGTGCGCGAAGGTGATCAGGCTGAACAATTTGAATACGACCTCATACTGTGTGACATACATGGGGCCGAACAATTGGGTGATCAGCATCTTGTCGGTGGTGAAGATGACCAGCACCGCGATCTGTATGACGAAGAACTGCATCCCGACAGCCAGCAATGGCTGGATGTGCTGCTTATCCAGACAGGGTGTTGGGCGCAACTCGGGGTACTGCCGGTAGAACCAGATGCTCAGCAGCACATTCGCCGTCACCAGCGAACACCCGTAAGCGGTGGCCAGATAGCTGATCGAGGCGTCGGTGGTCTGCGTCAACGCGACGACCAGCGCCAATGCCAGTACGTTGGAGATCAATTGTCCCAGCGCGATCAGCGAGGTTCTTTGTACGGCGCCGAGCAGTGCGCCGATCAGGCCGACCCAGAAATTGAATACGATGAAGGAAACGGCGATCTGCACCGTCAGGCGCAGCGTCGCTTCCGGGATCGCCTGGGTATTGAATACCAGTTGCCAGTTTATGAGCCAGGAGCCCAGGAAGACCAGCACCCATAGCGACAGCGCCATCAAGCCGACCAGACTGTAGCCGGACGCGATGTAGCGTGCCGCTTCCGGCTGCTGGCCTTTTGCCAGCGTTTCCGCCACGCTGTTGCGCAGGCCGTTGCCAACGCCGAGATCGAAGAAGACTATCCAGGACATCACCGCCAGCAGGGTCGACCAGACGCCGAACTGTTCTTGTCCGATATAGCCGATCATCAGCGGGATCGTGATGAACGATGCGACCACCGCCACTGCCTTATAGGCAACTGCGCCGCTTATCTGGCGCAGATAATTGCTTGTCCTGTTTCTTGAGACAGCATCAGTCATTCCGGTCGGACACCCACGCAAGCATCTTGGCCACACCTTCCTGTGCAGACACTTGCGGTTGCCAGCCGAGCAATTGCTCTGCCCTGCCGATGTCTGCAACAAAGACCCGCTGATCGCTCTCGCGCACCGGGATCCTGATGAAATCCAGTTTTATGCCCTTCAGCTTCTCAAGCATGCCGAACAGTTCCAGCAGGGACAGGCTGTTCGCTATGCCTCCGCCGATGTTGAATGCCTTGCCCCTGGCGCGGTCGATATTGTCGATCGCGGCCATATACAGGCGTTTCATATCGTCGGCGTGAAGCACGTCGCGAACCTGCTTTCCGGTACCGGAGATGGTGAACGGCTCGGCCAGCTGTCCCTTGCTCGTTTCCACAGCCTTCTGGCAGAACCAGCCGACCCAGCCCTGATCGTATGTGGCGAATTGCCGCCCGCCGTACATCGAGGAATGGCGGAATACCACCGTCCTCAGGCCGAAGATGCGGGCATAGTCCAGCATGTATTGGTCCGCTGCGCCTTTGGAGCAGCCGTAGGGCGAGTGGAAGTCGAGCTGGGTCTTTTCATCAAAGCCATTCGGATGCTCGTTGCACACGAAACGCGTCTCGGTCTCGCTGTAGGTATATTGTTCAAGATCGCCATAGACCTTGTTGGTGGACGAGTACACAACGATGGCTTCGGGCGCATGCTGACGTACCGCCTCCAGCAGATTGTGGGTGCCCATCACATTTATCTCGAAGTCCATGCGCGGATTGGCGATCGAGGTCGTCATCGCAACCTGCCCCGCCAGATGGAAGATCGCTTCCGGTTTGAAGGACTGTACAACGCGCGTGATGTCGTTCTGGTTGCGGATATCGCCGTGCTCGAAAACGAAGCGACCCTGTGTCTGCAGCCAGGCGAGGTTCTCGCGCGAGCCGCTGCGGTACAGATTGTCGAACACCATCAGTTCATCGCCGCGCAACAGTGCGTCCGATGCCAGATTGCTGCCCAGAAAGCCGCAACCGCCAGTAATCAGTATCCTCATGCCCGTCCTCTTTCCTGTTCTATCACTTGTTTTAATCCGCTTGCCAGATCGTATCGGCACTGCCAGCCCAGCGCTCTCAATCCTGATATATCAGCCTCGGAATGCATCACTTCTCCGCTGCGATATGGCAGGGCCCCAAAATCAAGGCGCGTTCGGGAAGCAGCCAGACCGTGCACGGTCTCGACGAACTCCCTTATCGAGACCGGCTGACCGCTTCCCACATCCAGCTCGATGAACGGTTTGCTCAACTGGTCTTCTTTCTCCAGCAAGATCATGTAGGCAGCGACGACATCGTCAATATGGATGAAGTCCCGCTTCTGCTCACCCTGTGTCAATTTCAACTCCGGGGCATTTCCTATGCAACTGTTGATCACATAAGTCGAGAATTTCGTCGGCTCATCGTCCGCACCGTAGAAATGTTCAAGCCTGAGGTTCACGAAATGGATCTTTTCATGCCTCGCAAAGAACTTCCCCCATTGCAGCAGCTGGTTCTTCGACAGCGCATAGAGATTCAGATATTTATCCAGGATCGTGTCGGTGTTGAAGAACGTCTTTACTCCTGCGCGGTTCCCCGCATCGAGCAAACGCAAGGGGAATTCCGTATTGGCCGCAAAGATCTCGCTCACCGTCTCATTGTTCCGTCCATAACAGGTGGCGGTATGGATGATGGCGTCTATGCTCCCGCATTCGCTGAACACTTCGTTCAGGTCTCGCTCCCCGATATCGAAGAAGGTCATCCTGGTTGCCGCATCCCCCAGCCGGCCCAGGGAGGATGATCTCCTCTTCAAGGCCACGACCTCATGGCCGGCGCCCAAAAGCGCCTTGGCCAGATGGCTGCCCAGGAAACCGGTGGCCCCGGTGAGCAAGATCCTCTTCATGACGGCGAACTAGAAATTCACCCCGAAGAACGTTTCGATCTTCTCGATGACAAAGTCCAGCATCTCCTTGCTCAAGCCCGGGTACACGCCGATCCAGAAGGTGTCGTTCATCACAATGTCGGTGTTGGTCAGCTCGCCCGCGATGCGGAAGTTACGGCCCTTCATGTACGGCTGGCGCGTGAGGTTACCGGCGAACAGCAGGCGCGTGCCGATCTTGTTCTGATCGAGGTATTGCAGCAAGTCCACGCGGTTCACGCCTGCGTTCGCCTTGATGGTGACGGGGAATCCGAACCAGGACGGATCGCTGTTCGGTGTCGCTTCCGGCAGCAGCAGGAACTCCTCGCAGCTCTTCAAGCCGTTCTTCAGGTAGGCGAAGTTCGCCTTGCGCGCGGCGATGAACTCTTCCACGCGATCCATCTGCGCCAGCGCACACGCTGCCTGCATGTCGGAGATCTTCAGGTTGTAGCCCAGGTGCGAGTAGGTGTACTTGTGGTCGTAGCCGTAGGGCAGGTCTCCCAGCTTCTGGCAGAAACGTTTGCCGCAGGTGTTGTCCTTACCCGGTTGGCAGTAACAATCGCGGCCCCAGTCGCGGAACGATTCGACGATCTGGCGCAACTGGTCGTTGTTGGTAAACACCGCGCCGCCTTCGCCCATGGTGATGTGGTGCGCAGGGTAGAAGCTCAGAGTGCCGATATCGCCAAAGGTACCGACAAGGCGGTTGATGGGTGATGGTTGATTGCGGGATGTGTAGGTGGAGCCCAGGGCATCGCAGCAGTCTTCGATCAGCCAGAGGTTGTACTTCTTTGCCAGCGCGGTGATGGTGTCAAGGTCGTAGGGGTTGCCCAGCGTGTGGGCCAGCATGATGGCCTTGGTCCTGGGGCTGATCGCGGCTTCGATCTTGGCCGGGTCGATGTTGTAGGTGCCGAGTTGCACATCGACGAACACCGGCACGGCACCGAACTGCAGGATGGGATTCACCGTGGTGGGGAAACCCGCGGCCACCGAGATGACTTCGTCGCCCGGCTGGATGGCGCGCTCGCCCAGTTTGTGCGAGGTGAGCGCGGAGAAGGCCAGCAGGTTGGCGGAGGAACCGGAGTTGGTAGTCAGAGCATGCTTCACGCCGAGGAATTCAGTGAGACGTTTCTCGAAGGCGTCGTTGAAGCGGCCGGTAGTGAGCCAGCCGTCGAGCGAGGCTTCCACCATCAGTTGCAGTTCTTTTGCGCCGATCACCTTGCCAGAGGGCGGCACCGCCTTCTTGCCCGGCTCGAACGCGCTGGGCGCGTAAGCGAGGTCGGCATATTGCTGAACGAGTTCGGCGATCTGGCTGCGCAGTTGTTCTTTGGTGCTCATGGTTTACTCACTTTGTATATTGTTCGATCTGTTTCAGGGTGAAGCTGCGCATGTCCTGCTGCGTTAGCCAGGCGCGTTGCCAGGCGACGATCATCTCCAGCGTGTGCGCCAGATGCCAGCGCGGTTGCCAGTCGAGGCGCATCTTGGCCTTGGAGCAATCCAGCTTCAGGTAATGCGCCTCATGCGGATGCTCGCCGCCGTCGAGCTGCCAGCTCGCGCCGTCGCCCCATTGTTCGGTGAGGCGTTCGACGATCCATTGCACGGGTTTGGCATCTTCGTCGTTGGGACCGAAGTTCCAGCCTTCGGCATAGGTGATGCCTTGCTCGTAAAGTTTTTCGGCCAGCAGCAGATAACCGGATAGCGGCTCCAGCACATGCTGCCAGGGGCGGATCGCATGCGGGCTGCGGATGACGACAGGCTTGTTGTCGCTGATCGCGCGCAGGATGTCCGGGATGAGCCGGTCTGCCGCCCAGTCGCCTCCGCCGATCACATTGCCTGCCCTGACTGAAGCCAGGGCGGTTGAATGTTGATGGTTGAACGCTGATGGATTGAAGTAAGAATTGCGGTAGGCGGAGGTCACCAGTTCGGCGCAGCCCTTGCTGTTGCTGTAGGGATCGAAGCCGCCCATAGGCTCGTTCTCGCGGTAGCCCCACACCCATTCCTTGTTGTCGTAGCACTTGTCGCTGGTGACGTTGACCACGGCGCGCACCGTGGGCGTCTGCCGTACGGCTTCCAGCAGATGCACCGTGCCCATCACATTGGTGGAATAGGTCTCGACCGGATTCACGTAGGAATAGCGCACCAGCGGTTGTGCAGCCATGTGGATGACGATGTCGGGCGCGGCATCGCGCATGGCTTTGCTCAATGCTTCGGCATCACGGATGTCGCCGATGAGGGAGGTCATGCCCTGCGCGACGTTGGCCACCTCGAACAGGCTGGGGTTCGTTGGCGGCTGCAACGCGAAACCGGTCACCTGCGCACCCATCTGCTGCAGCCACAGCGACAACCAGCTTCCCTTGAAGCCGGTGTGACCGGTGAGGAACACCTTCTTCCCGCGGAAGAAGGTGTTCGTTGATGGTTGAAGGTTGATGGTTGATGTCATATTTCTACTCGTTTTATCTGTGATGCTCGCAAGGCGGAAATCTTTTTCACCAACTCCATGATCGAGGGACGTATGGCTTGGTAAGCCTCCTCCCGGATAAATCCCAAATCAAGGGAAAGCTGGCATTGCGCATCCAGTTCAAGTAATGAACCAAACGCCACTTGAGAGAAATGCGCCTGATCCCGCGCGCTCGTTCTCCCGCAACCTTCTGCCAGATTGGACATTACCGACACGCCCGCTCTGCGCATTTGATCCACCAGTCCGAACTTTTCTTCCTTTGGGTAGTTCGATGTCAATTCATACACTCGCCTGGCCAATAACTTCGCAAGCTGCCATACCTCCAGCTTTTCATGGGGGAAGGCAGTTGATGGTCGATCGTTTATGGATGAATCCATAGCTTGTCGTCCTTCAACAATCACCAATAAACCATCATCAGCTACTTCCAGATTTTCCACGGCGCCTTGCCGGTCTGCCACAATTCTTCCAGAAGCATCTTGTCGCGCAGCGTATCCATCGGCTGCCAGAATCCGTTATGGTGATACGCCGCCAGATTCCCTTCCTCAGCCAGTCTTTCGAGCGGTTCGCGCTCCCACATGATCTTGTCGCCCGCGACATAGTCGATGACTTCCGGCGACAACACGAAGAAGCCGCCGTTGATCATGGCGCCGTCGCCCTTGGGTTTCTCCTTGAAGCTGTTGACCTTGTCGCCCTTCATATCCAGCGCACCGAAACGTCCGGGCGGCACGGTTGCCGTCAATGTGGCCTTGACCTTCTGCGCCTTGTGGAAGGCGATCAGTTCGGTGATGTTGACGTCGCCGACACCGTCGCCATAGGTGAAGCAGAACGCCTCTTCATCCTTGACGTAATCTGCCACCCGCTTCAGACGGCCGCCGGTCATGGTGTCGTCGCCGGTATCCACCAGAGTCACCTTCCACGGTTCGGCATAGCGCTGGTGCACTTCCATCCTGTTGTGTTCCATGTCGAAGGTCACGTCCGACATGTGCAGGAAATAGTTGGCGAAATATTCCTTGATGACGTAACCCTTGTATCCGCAGCAGATGACGAAGTCGTTGATGCCGTGCGCAGAGTAGGTTTTCATGATGTGCCAGAGTATCGGCCTGCCGCCGATCTCGACCATAGGCTTGGGTCGGACCGATGTCTCTTCGCTGATGCGTGTGCCCAAACCGCCTGCAAGAATGACTGCTTTCATTGGATTCACCTTCTGACAAAATCTTCGTAGGCCAGCGCGATGCCGTTGCGCAAAGCGACCTTCGGTTCCCATCCCATGCTGCGGATCCTTGAAACGTCCATCACCTTGCGCTTCGTTCCATCGGGCTTGCTGGTATCGAACGTGAGGCTGCCTGTGAAGCCGACCACCTCGGCGACCAGCTCGGCCAGTTCCTTGATAGTGAGATCTTCGCCACAGCCGATGTTGACCAGCGGCGGTTTCTCATCGCTGAACAAGCTCCCCAGTTTGGCTTCACTCTGCTCCAGCAGGTAGATGCAGGCATCGGCCATGTCTTCGCTGTAGAGGAATTCACGCTTGGGGGTACCCGTGCCCCATACAATCACTTCCTTATCGCCGCGCTGTTTCGCTTCATGCATCTTGCGCATGAGCGCCGGCATGACGTGCGAGTTATTCAGGTCGTAATTGTCGCCCGGTCCGTACAGATTGGTGGGCATGGCGGCCATGTATCTGGTGCCGTACTGGCGGTTATACGCGTGGCACATCTCGATGCCGGCGATCTTGGCCAGGGCATAGGGGCGGTTGGTCGGTTCCAGCGGCCCGGTCAGCAGGTACTCTTCCTTGATCGGTTGAGGACATTCCCTGGGATAGATGCAGGATGAACCCAGGAAGAGCAGGCGCTCCACTTTGTTCTGCCAGGCGCTGTGGATGACGTTGGACTGGATGACCAGGTTGTCGTGGATGAACTCGGCAGGATAGGTGTTGTTGGCATGGATGCCGCCGACTTTCGCCGCCGCGAGGATGACGTAGTCGGGTTTCTCGGCGGCGAAGAATGCTTGTACGGCTTTCTGGTCGCGAAGTTCGAGCTCGGCATGCGTGCGGGTGATGAGATTGCCGTAACCTCCGGCCTGCAACCGGCGCAGCAAGGCCGAGCCGACCAGCCCGCGATGCCCTGCCACATAGATCTTCGCGTTCTTGTCCATACCTACTCGTTGTGGTTGAGTACGGGGTAGCCGTGTTTTTTCACCAGCTCGTCGCGCTCGGCACTCTTGAGGTCTTCGCGCACCATCTCGCTGACCAGTTCAGCGAAGGTGATCTTCGGTGTCCAGCCCAGTTTGTTCTTGGCCTTGCTCGCATCGCCCAGCAGGGTCTCGACTTCGGTGGGGCGGAAATAGCGCGGGTCGACCGCGACGATGCACTTGCCGGATGCGGCATAGCCCTTCTCGTCCACGCCCTCGCCCTTCCAGGTGATGCTCATGCCCAATTCCTTGGCCGCCGCATTAACGAAGTCGCGCACGCTGTATTGCACGCCGGTGGCGATGACGAAATCCTCCGGCTTGTCCTGTTGCAGCATCAGCCACTGCATCTCGACATAGTCCTTGGCATGGCCCCAGTCGCGCAGCGAATTCATGTTGCCCAGATACAGGCAGTCCTGCAGGCCGAGCTTGATGCGCGCCAAGGCGCGGGTGATCTTGCGCGTGACGAAGGTCTCGCCGCGGATCGGACTCTCGTGGTTGAACAGGATGCCGTTGCAGGCATAGATGCCGTAGGCCTCGCGGTAGTTGACCGTGATCCAGTAGGCGTACAGTTTGGCCACCGCATACGGGCTGCGCGGATAGAACGGTGTCGTCTCCTTCTGCGGGATCTCCTGCACCAGTCCGAATAGTTCCGAAGTGGAAGCCTGGTAGAAGCGGGTCTTCTTGGTCAGGCCGAGCATGCGGATCGCTTCGAGGATGCGCAGCGAACCCAGAGCATCGGAGTTGGCTGTGTATTCCGGCTCCTCGAACGACACGGCAACGTGGCTCTGTGCCGCGAGGTTGTAGATCTCGTCCGGCTGTACCTTCTGGATGATGTTCGTCAGGCTGGATGAGTCTGTCATGTCGCCATGATGCAAAAAGAACGAAACGCCCTTCTCATGCACATCGCGGTAAAGATGGTCGATACGCGCGGTGTTGAACAGCGAGCTGCGGCGTTTGATGCCATGCACCTCGTATCCTTTGTTCAGCAGCAACTCGGCCAGATAGGCGCCATCTTGTCCTGTCACGCCCGTGATCAATGCGACTTTCTTTGCTTTGCTCATTGCAATCTTCCTTCCTCGAATGGTTATCTGCCGTAATTGTCTTCGTAGCGCCTGATGTCATCTTCACCCAGATAGTCCCCGACCTGGATCTCGACGATATGCAAGGGCTCATCACCCCGGTTCTCAAGCCGGTGTTTCGCGCCTATCGGGATGTATGTGCTCTGGTTCTTGTGCACGGTGATGACCTCATCGCCATTGGTGACGGTGGCCGTACCGGACACCACCACCCAGTGTTCCGAACGGTGCGCATGGCTTTGCAGGCTCAGGCGCGCGCCCGGTGCGACTTCGATGCGTTTGAGTTTGAAGCCTTCGGGATCCTCCTCCAGCACGGTGTAGCTGCCCCAGGGGCGGTTCACCCTGACGTGATAGATATGCTCCGTCGCCCCGCGCTGTTGCAGCTCATCCACCACCTCGCGCACGCGCTGGGTCTGGTCGTTCTTCGAGATCAGCACCGCATCGGCGGTCTCGATCACGCAGATATCTTCCACGCCGATCGCCGCGACCAGCCGTTTCTCGGCACGGATCAGACTGTCCTTGCAACCGAGCGCGATCACGTTGCCCTGCAGCGCGTTGCCATCGCCGTCTTTCGGTGAGATCTCATGCACCGCTTGCCAGCTGCCGACGTCGTTCCAGCCTATGTCGCAGGGGATGAGCGAGACGCGATCGGACCTTTCCAGTACGCCGTAGTCGATGGAGATGGACGGCATGGAGGCAAAATGCTTCTCCACCGCTTGCTGGAATGCGCCGCCACTTCGGCTTTCTGCCAGAATGGCCTGCACGATCTGGTCTACTGCCGGCAAGTATCGCTTTATCTCGGCGAGGATCACCGAAGCGCGCCACACGAACATGCCGGAGTTCCAGAAATAATCACCTTCCCTGAGGAACGTCTCGGCAGTCGCCAGATCGGGTTTTTCGGTGAAGCGATCCACTTCGTAGACCTGTGCATCTTCACCTGGATGCGCCTTGATATAACCGAAACCGGTGTCGGGACGGGTCGGCTGGATGCCGAAAGTGACCAGTTTGCCGTTCTGCGCCGCTCGAATGGCGATATCCAGATGCTCGCGGAAGCGCCCCTCGTCCTTGATGATATGGTCTGCGGGCAACACCACCATCACCGGGTCATCACCCTCCAGCATCAGGCAGGCTGCAGCCAATGCGATCGCGGGTGCCGTGTTACGGCCGACCGGTTCGTACAGCGCGCGATAGGGCAGCAGTGCGTGGTATGCCTCGCCCTTTGCGTGCGCCTCCTGAGTGACGATCAGCACGTTCTTCTCGGCTATCGTCGGGGCCAGCCGGTTGATCGTGGTCTGCAACAAGGTCGCCTTGCCATCCAGCGCAAGGAATTGCTTGGGCAGATGCTGGCGCGACAATGGCCACAGCCGGCTGCCGCTGCCACCGGCCAGGATGACGGCATGTACTTTATTCATGTGCATTCTCCAGCAAACCCTTTTGCTCCGCTTCGCGCTTCAACTCTTCGATCTCGGTACGCAAGCGTTCATATTCCTGCATCTTGTACTTCAAAAAATGTACGGTGATGCGCGCCTTTTCCTCCACGCCGCGCGGCGTGAGCAGATAGGCATACGCCAGCTTGTTGTCGCTGTTGCGGAAGTTGTTGATCTTCAGGCTGCCTTTTTCGACCAGCGCATTGAGGCAGTAGTTGACCTTGCCAAGACTGATGCCCAGCCGTTTCGCCAAATCCCTTTGCGAAAGGCCGGGGTTCTCTTCCAGGGTCTTGAGCAGACCGTAATGGGTTGTTTCGTCTAGCATTGATGGTGTGTTCAGTGAATGAACGGTGAGCATTACAACAGTTGTGGGCCGGAGGTGTCAAGCGTAAAAACCGCTCGTGTATCATGGCAGCCTTGGCCTCAGTCCTTTAAGTCATCCCATGCAAAACGCGCCACACATCGTCCTGATCAAAACCTCTTCGCTGGGCGATGTGCTGCACAATCTTCCTGTCGTGACCGATATCCGCGCCCATTTCCCGAATGCCCGCATCGACTGGGTGGTCGAGGAGAGTTTTGCCGCCTTGCCGGCGCTGCATCCCGCGGTCGGACAGGTCATCCCGGTTGCGGTGCGGCGCTGGCGCAAGTCCTGGTGGGCTTCGCGCGGAGAGATGGCGTCGGTTTGCCGAAGACTGCGTGACAACCGTTACGACCTCGCACTGGACACCCAAGGCCTGCTTAAAAGTGCCTTCTTCACACGCTGCACGCACACGGTGCGATGCGGCTACGCATGGGACAGCGCGCGCGAGCCGCTGGCGAGCTGGTTCTATGACCGCACCTATTCCGTGGCCAGGGAACAGCATGCCGTCGAGCGCAACCGCCAGCTCGCCGCCGCCGCCCTCGGCTATGCCGCCACAGGCGCACCGGATTACGACATCCGCACACCGGATGTGGCGCTGCCCTGGTTGCCGGCCCAGCCCTACGCCGCACTGCTGCATGCCACCAGCCGCGACGACAAGCTGTGGGATGAACAGAACTGGATCGCCTTGGCCAAGCAATTGCATCAGGCCGGAATGCGTGCGGTGCTGCCGTGGGGCAGCGAGAAAGAGAAAGTGCGTGCCGAATGTCTGGCCGCCGCGATCCCCGATGCGGTCTGCGCTCCGCGCCTGAACCTCAATGAAGCCGCTGCTTTGCTCGGCAGGGCCCGCGCCGTCATTGGCGTGGATACCGGCTTGAGCCATCTCGCCGCCGCGCTCGACGTGCCTACCGTCGGCATCTACACCGCCACCGAGCCCGGCCTGACCGGGCTGCATGCGGGGGCACGCGCAGTCAACCTAGGGGGCAAAAACGCGCCGCCCACGGTGGATGCCGTCATTGTGAAGCTCACGGAGCTGGGTGTTTATGGAAATATGTAAAGTAATGTTTACTAAGTTCCCGCATCCCCCTCTGGGAGAGGGCTGGGGTGAGGGTATCCATTCCATCGGTTATTCCCTCACCCTAACCCTCTCCCAGAGGGAGAGGGAGTTTATTCGGTGTTCCACCAATGTTTAACCCGCGCCACATTTACACCCTGGGGCTGTGGCTGTTGTTGCCCTATGTCTTCTTCCACCTGCTGTGGCGCGCGCGCAAGCAGCCGGAATATCTGCAGCACATCGGTGAACGCTTCGGCCGTTACTCCGCACGCACCGACAAGCCGGTCATCTGGTTGCACACCGTCTCTGTCGGCGAGACGCGTGCAGTCGCCACACTGGTGCAGAACTTGCGCGAACGCTATCCCGATCACCAGATCCTGCTCACCCACACCACGCCGACCGGCCGGGCCGCCAGCGAACAGCTCTATGGCGCGGATGTGCTGCGTGTATACCTTCCCTATGACTACCCCTTCGCGGTGAAGCGGTTCCTGCGCCATTTCCGCCCGCGCATCGGCGTGCTGATGGAGACCGAGATCTGGTTCAATCTGATCCATGCCTGCCGGACAGATGCGCTGCCCTTGTTATTGCTCAATGCCCGGCTTTCCGAGCGTTCCGCTCGCCGCTACGCGCGCTTTCCGAAGCTCTCGCGAGCCGGTCTGCACGAGCTGCATCTCGTCGCCGCACAAACCGAGGACGATGCTATGCGCTTCGCCAGTCTGGGCAACCTGGCCGTGCCGGTGATGGGCAACCTCAAGTTCGACATCGTCCCTCCTGCAGCCATGCTTGAACTGGGGACAGATTTGCGCCGGCGTTTCGGCAGCGAGCGTCCCGTCTTTCTGGCCGCCAGCACACGCGAAGGTGAAGAGGCACTTCTGCTCGATGCCCTGTCGCACGCCAATGTCGAGCATCTGCTCACAGTGATCGTGCCGCGCCATCCGCAGCGTTTCGATGAGGTCGCCGCGCTCATCGAACAACATGGCCTGCGTATGCAGCGGCGCAGCGGATCCGGATCCATTGCTCCCGAAACGCAGGTACTGCTGGGCGACAGCATGGGCGAGATGTTCGCCTATTACGCGGCATGCGATATCGCCTACATTGGCGGCAGCCTGTTGCCGTTCGGCGGACAGAACCTGATCGAGGCCTGCGCGGTCGGCAAGCCCGTGCTTCTGGGGCCGCACACCTACAACTTCACCCAGGCAGCGGAGCTTGCGGTCGATTGTGGCGCCGCGGTGCGTGTCAGCCACGCTGACGACCTGGTGCACCAGCTCAACATTCTGCTGCATGATGTAGACCGCCTGAAACAGATGGGCGAGAATGGCGAACGCTTCGTCAGCGGCAGCCGCGGTGCCACGAAGTGTGCGATGACGCACATCTCATTAGCAATGAATCAGGCGCTCTATAACGAATTGATATCCCCTCAGGTAAAATCCACGTCATGAAAAAGATCCTCGTCACCGGCGGCGCCGGTTTCATCGGCTCGGCCGTTGTGCGCCAGTTCATCAACGATACCGACCACAGCGTGGTCAACGTCGACAAGCTCACCTATGCGGGCAACCTGCAATCGCTGGTTTCGGTCTCGGATGACCCGCGCTACCGCTTCGAGCAGGTCGATATCTGCGATGCTGCCGAAGTGGCGCGCGTGTTCCGCGAGCACCAGCCCGATGCGGTGATGCACCTTGCCGCCGAATCTCACGTCGATCGCTCCATCAGCGGTCCGGCCGATTTCATCACGACCAACATCTTCGGCACCTATACGTTGCTGGAAGCTTCGCGTGCCTACTGGAGCGGGCTCGATGCGGCGCGCAAGGCCGCCTTCCGCTTCCACCACATCTCGACCGACGAGGTCTACGGCAGCTTGGGCGACAGCGGCTTCTTCACCGAAGAAACCGCCTACGAGCCGAACTCGCCCTACTCCGCCAGCAAAGCCTCTTCCGACCATCTGGTGCGCGCATGGCACCACACTTACGGCTTGCCGGTCGTCACCACCAACTGCTCCAACAACTACGGCCCCTATCACTTCCCCGAGAAGCTCATTCCGCTGGTGATCCTGAACGCGGTCAGCGGCAAGCCGCTGCCCATCTACGGCAAAGGCGACAACATCCGCGACTGGCTCTATGTCGACGACCATGCGCGCGCCCTGCGGCTGGTGCTGGAACGCGGCCAGCTCGGCGAAACCTACAACATCGGCGGCTGGAACGAGAAGACCAACCTGGAGGTGGTGCAGTCCATCTGCGCCATCCTCGACGAGTTGCATCCGCAGAGTGCTCCGCACAACAAACTCATCACCTACGTCGCCGACCGTCCCGGCCACGACAAGCGCTATGCCATCGACGCCAACAAGATCGCGCGCGACCTGGGCTGGAAGCCGCAGGAGAACTTCGAGAGCGGACTGCGCAAGACGGTCGAGTGGTATCTGCAGAACACCGAATGGGTGCGCGGCGTGACCAGCGGCGAATATCAGAATTGGGTACAAAAGCAGTACGGAGTTCCGAGTGCTGAGTGCTGAGTTCAAAACCCAGTGCTGGGTCGTGAGTTCGGGAGAAAGGCATGGGAATTTCGAGGTTTGAGGAGTTGATCGCTTGGCAGAAGGCCCGGGAGCTTGCTGCCGCAATCTATCGGCTCACATCGCAAGGCGCTTTTTCCAAAGATTTTGGGTTGAAGGACCAGATCCAGCGGGCTGCAGTATCGGTGATGTCGAATATTGCCGAAGGTTTTGAAAGGGGTGGTTCTGCGGAGTTTCACCAATTTCTGCTGATTGCCAAGGCTTCCTGCGCGGAATTGCGCGCCCAGCTTTATGTGGCACTCGATGTCGGTTACATTGACCAGGCAGCATTTGAGAAAACGTTTGAACAAGCAGAAGAAGTTGCCCGGTTGGTCGGTGGACTCAGGGCATCCCTAAAACGATAAGGCACATCATGACTCAGCACTCAGTACTCAGCACTCAACACTCAATGAAGGGGATCATCCTCGCCGGCGGATCCGGCACAAGGCTTTATCCGGTGACGCAGACCATATCCAAGCAACTGCTTCCTGTGTACGACAAGCCGATGATCTACCATCCGCTCACCACGCTGATGCTGGCCGGCATCCAGGATGTACTGGTCATCTCTACACCACAGGACACCCCGCGTTTCGAGCAACTGCTGGGTGACGGCTCGCAGTGGGGCATGAATTTCTCCTATGCGGTGCAACCCTCGCCTGACGGTCTGGCGCAAGCTTTCATCATCGGCGAATCCTTCATCGGCAACGACTCCTGCTCGCTGGTGCTGGGCGACAACATCTTCTACGGTCACGCCTTCGACACCCTGCTGACACCCGCTGCCAACAAGAAGAGCGGCGGCACCGTGTTCGCCTACCATGTGCATGACCCGGAGCGTTATGGCGTTGTGGATTTCGATGCCAGTGGCCGTGCACTCAGCATCGAGGAGAAACCGCTCAAACCCAAGTCGAACTACGCGGTAACCGGACTTTATTTCTACGACAACGACGTGGTGCAGATCGCCAAGTCGATCAAGCCCTCGGCGCGCGGCGAACTTGAGATCACCACCGTCAACCAGATCTATCTGGACCGCGGCAAGCTGGATGTCCAGGTGATGGGGCGCGGCTACGCATGGCTGGATACCGGTACGCACGAGTCTTTGCTGGAAGCATCCATGTTCATCCAGACACTGGAAAAGCGCCAGGGACTCAAGATCGCGTGTCCTGAGGAGATCGCATTCCGGAAAGGCTATATCTCAGCCGGGCAACTGGAAAAACTGATCGTGCCTCTGGCCAAGAATGGCTATGGGCAATACCTGCAGCGCCTGCTGCTGGAACAATCGGTTTAAGATCTGAGTGCTGAGTGCTGAGTGCTGAGTGCTGAGTGCTGAGTGCTGAGTGCTGAGTGCTGAGTGCTCAAGAGTGTATTACTCAGCACACAGAACTCAGTACTGGTTTTTCAATGCAAGGCCTGATTCACTCGACTCACATCTTCTTCGATTAACCCGCCCAC
>JACRNY010000001.1 GCA_016214695.1 Nitrosomonadales bacterium
ACGTTGGCCCTTGCCGAGTACATAGATGGTTTCTACAATCCGATTCGTCGTCACAGCCATCTTGGCGGAGTCAGTCCAGATGAATTTGAAGCGGCGCATCGTAAGCGCAAATCTGCTGTCCACTAAATCCTGGTAACTCCACTATCGCAAGTATCCATCGGCCTCGCGCTCTCTTGCGTGGCAGTTCGTGTTTCCGTCAAAAGTAATACGTCCATGGAACAACCAATTCCAGCATGTGCGTTGGCATGTCGCAGACACCACTATTCAAAGGGCGTTTAGAACCGCATTAACTCACGCCGGTATCAAGAAGCACGCTTCAATCCATACACTACGTCATTCCTTCGCCACACACTTGCTGAGTTCAGGCACCGACATTAGGACAATTCAGCTTCTGCTAGGACACAGCAATCTTCAAACAACGATGATCTATACGCATGTCGTCGAGGTGACACGATCTGTAACGAGTCCGTTTGACCGACTGTAACGCAGGAGTTGGGGGGATACTCAATCTGAGTATCCCCTCACGGGAACATATGGGAACGGCAGCTTTGGGCACGTAGTACCGTATTTCTCTGAGACCGCTCTGATAACCAAAGCAGACTAACAGGTCGGCTAATCGCCACGTCTGCAATGGCCGAACAACGGACCATATCTATCAGATGAAATCCGGACTGCTACATCTAATGCAAAGTCTTATTAGTTGATACCGCCACGCCATCGGCGAAAGCCGCATTCGCATCCACCCTGTCGAAGAGATAGCGCTGGTTGCAGAATTCACAGTGCACCTCGACCTCGCCGTGCTCGGCGATGACGGCATCCACTTCATCCTGCCCCAGCATACGCAGCATGCGCGCCACGTTGTCGCGCGAGCAGGTGCAGCGGAACACCACGTCCTGCGCATCGAACAAGCGGATATCTTCCTCGTGGTACAGCAGGTGCACCAGTTCGGCTGAAGCCACGTTCAGCAACTCTTCCGGCTTGAGCGTATCGGCGATGTGCACCGCGTTGCCCCATGCATCCTCGTCGCCTTCCTCGTGTTGCCCCGGAAGTTTCTGCAGCAGCATGCCGCCGGCGCTGTTGCCGTCCGCCGCCAGCCATAGCCGCGTTTCCAGTTGTTCCGAGCGTGTCATGTAGTTCTGCAGGATCTCGGCGATGCTGTTTCCTTCCAGGGCGACGATGCCCTGATAGGCCTGGTTGCCGTCCTTGGGATCGAGCGTGATGACGAAGCGTCCGTCGCCGATCAGGTCCTGCAGCGTGCCGTGCGACAGGTCGCCTTCCCATTTGGCGGTGGCGCGCAGTTCCAGGTCGCCGGAGCATTCCACCACCAGCAGTTTCACCGCGCCCTTGCCGTGGATCTGCAACACCATCGCGCCCTTGAGCTTGAGCGTGGCGGCCAGCAGCACAGCGGCGGCGCACAGCTCGCCCATCAGGTCGCGCAACACCGGAGGATAGTCATGGCGTTCGATCACGGACTGCCAGACGCTGTCGAGACGCACGATCTCGCCGCGCAGCGGGGCATGTTCGAACAGGAAACGACGCAGGGAATCGGAGGAGGTTTTCATGGCGCGCGATGATAACACGCACCATCATTGCCTTCTGGCCACCTCAAAAAATTCAAAGTTCTAAGCAAGACAAGGCGCGAGCAAAAAATTGCGACGCGGCATATATCAAATATGTAAGGAGTAATTTTTTGTGAGCAACGCAGTATTGCGACGAAATTTGGATTTTTTGAGGTGGCCCTCATTGGCCCGGACACATCAGGCGCATGCGTTCCGCAGTAGCCGGATGGCTGGAAAGGTAATCCATCGCGCTGTCGTCTTTGGCGGCATCCGCTTCGGGATGTTTCTCTTTCATCTTGGCGAGATGGGCTGTTTCCATCTTGTCGAGGATGGTTCCCAACAGACAGGGCGACAGACCGTTGGCGTTCATGGTCTGCTCGGCATACACGTCGGCCTCGCGTTCCATGTCGCGCGAGTATTTCGCCTGCATGATGATGGCCGGTGCCGTCGCCAGCAGCGAGCTGACATCGCCCACATACCAGGCCAGCAGCAGGCCGACGGCCGAGCTTTGCAGCACCATGCGCATGGCATGGCGACGCTCGACGTGGCCGCGTTCGTGCGCCAGCACGGCGAGGATCTCGTTGTCGTCCGCGGCCAGTTCGACCAGCCCGTCCAGCATCACGATGGTGCCGTTGGGCAGCGCGAAGGCGTTCGCCCCCATGGGCGAGCTGCGGAAGACGATGCTGTAGTCCAGCTGGGGATCGAGCGGAGTCTTGAGCCTGGCATAGGCATCGCGCAGCGCCTGCTGGCGCGCCTCGTCAAGCTTGCTGGGCTTGAGCATGTATTTGTCCAGCGCTTCCAGCGTGGAGTCGCCCATCTTCTGCAACATGCTGCCCGGCACGCGCATGGCCAACTCTTCCGCGCCCCATGGCAACAGGTATTTGTAGGAGACGAAGAAGACGACCACCACCAGCACCACCGCTGCGAACGCCCAAGGCAGGCTGTGATGCAATACATCCAGCCAGTCCCTGCCACCGCCGGACTGCGCCAGCAGCTTGTCCAGCCCGGCCTGGTCGTTCACCTCGCAATGGCCACCGCCGGCATAAGTGAGCAGGCGCGGCGTGTCGCCCAGACGCTCGCTGACATGCACCTCGGCCAGCGGCCAGCGCAATTCCTGCGCACCGTTGCGCAGCAGCAGAGCGCCGTCCGCTATGGACAGCTGCACCGGTTTGCCCGCGGTGGTCTGCCCGTCGTAATAGGCAGCGGCCACCTGCACGGGGAGGTCAGAAGGAGATGTCGACATCGAACATCTCGGCGGCTTCCTGGCCGGCTGCTGTCGCCTGCTGCTGCTGATCGGCAACGAAACCGGACAGGTCGCCGCTGATCGCCAGCCCCATCGATTCCAGCTGCAGGCGCGCCATGCGCACGGCGGCGAACGGAGTGAACAAGCCCAGCGTCAGCGCGATACCGATGAAGTTGCTCACGCGCACCCACAGCAGGCGGCGTGCGGAGACCTGGCTGAAGAAGCGATGCGGCCCCAGCTCGGTATTGCCCCATACCAGATTCTGCATATAGGCGCTGAACAGGCTGGTCACCACCAGCATGGCCACCAGCATGATGAGCATGAGGAACGGACCGGCCAGCATGAAGCCGGCGGCGAAACCCGCAGGGCCGGAGGCGCCGGAGCCCAGCATCATCGCCAGTGCGATCGCCAGCAGCACCGAGCCGACCATCACGGCCAGCGCGGACAGATAGAGGATATAGAAGCCCCTGGGCGAGGCGCCGAACCTGAACGCGGTGTTGCCGAAGCGGCTGTTGTCGAACTGGTATTGCTTGATGCGCTGGTGCGCCAGCGGCGCCAGCAGGTAGAGCGTTAGACCGGCCAGCAGCGGATACAGCAGGAAGGCACGGTAGGCGCCGCGGCTGCTTCCCGCAAAGCCGAAACGCAGGCCGCGATAGCTGCTGTTGTAGAGCTTGAAGCAGAGCGAACGCATCAGCATCCAGGGCATCACCAGCGCGAGCAGGCCGCCGACCGCAAGCCCGATCATCGGATCGAATTCGAATGCGGCGTTATAGCCGATCAGCAGGCCGAAGGCGATGAGGCGCCCTTTCAGGATGGCCATCGGCGTGCCGTGGTATTCGAAACTGCCGCCGTCGAGACGGGTGTTACGGTAGAAGTATTGCAGGCGCCTGACCTTGGCCCATGCGCTGTAGATGCCCAGCGTCACGATGGTCAGCAGGAGATTGACGATCCATATCCTGAAATATTCCCAGCCTTTGCCGGTGAATTCGAAGTTCTTGTTCTTCAGCCCCAACTGCTCTTGCATGGTTACCCTTTCGATGGCTTGACGTTATACGGGTCCTGCATACCCCCTCCCGGAGTGGGCCGCACTTTAGCAGCCCGCATTCCGCGCAGCAATGAAAAAGGGCAGCCGCAGCTGCCCTTCCTCATTCCATCACGAACCCGATGCTCAGTCGCGCTTGGGGAAGTTCGGGATATCCACGGTGTCTTCGTCGAAGATGCCCTCTTCCGCCTTGGTGTGGCAGGCGTTGCAGTAGGCCTGCGACTTCACGTCCTTGTTGCCCTTGACCATCTTCTCCGGGATGTCGTGGTGCGTACGCTTGATGTAACGCACCTCGGTGATACGCAAGGGGGCTTCGCCGTCTTCGGTCGCCAGGGCGATCTTGCGCGAGCGCTTGAAGTACGATTTCTCGGCGGCGTTCGCCATCGTGTAATCGTAGATCTCCTTCAGCGTGTCCTTGTCGAGCGAGGCATCCTCGCCGAAGTGGTCGGCCAGCGCCTTCTCGTCCAGCAGCTTCGCCCAGGACTTGCCCGGCAGCAGGCCGGGCTGGTAGGCGAAGTGGCAGGAACCGCACTCGTCCTTGTAGGCCTTGTTGTCGACCGGCTGCACTTCCTTCTGGCGCGAGAAGTTGACCAGCCACATCCAGAAATTGCCTTCCGCCAACGCGGAACCGCTGCTCATCAGCAATGCTGCTGCCAACAGTGCTGTCTTGAAATTTGTTCGCATCTTCATTTCTCCAATCATTATTTGCCGAGCAGGAACTTCAGGTAGTCACCCTTTTCCTGCGCTGTGCATTCACGTGCCAGGACGTCGTTGCAATTGCGTTTGAACCATTTCTCGATCTTCTTCACATCCGTGAAGCGCTCTTTGTTGGCACTGGGCGCCATCGGGCCGATGACCTTGTTGGTCTTGTGATGGTGACCTTCCTTGCTCAGGTCCTCGCCGTGACAGGTGGCGCAGGACATCAGCTTGCCGTCTTCGCCCCTGGATTCCTTGTGCCAGGACTTGTCGCCGCGTGCAGCATCGAAGCCGGCTGCCCCCTCGGCCTTGTAACGGGCAAAGAGTTCATCGGTCGCGGGCGTCGCCAGCGCAACCGAGCTCGCCAGCAGCATGCCGGCCGCCATCAGGATCTTGTGAAGTTTCATCTCGATGTCTCCCTTACCAGGTGATCTTGATCGCCACAGCCATCAGCGCGGCACCGGCGATGGCCTTGCCGGCGTGGCCGTTGCTGTTGTAGGGATCCGCCGCCTTGGACACCGCATAGGCCATGGTCAGCATACCGGCGGTACCCAGCAGCGCATGCATGTTGTCCGGATCGGTGATGCCGTCTTCCAGATGGAAGTCGTCCCAGTGTGCGACCAGACCGGTCACCACGGTGGCTGCAGCCAGCGCGACGGTGGCACGCGCCAGCTTGGCGTGCGTACCGTTGGTCTGGCGCGGTTGCTGCACGCAGCCGCCGGTCTCGCACTCGTTCTCGTCAGGAGCCGTCACGCCGGTGAGTGCCGCGCCCAGGATGGTGGCCAGGCCCAGATACTTGTGGGCGTTGCTGCCGGAGAAGGTCTCCGGTTCGAACTCGGACTTCCTGATCTCGGGAGCCGCACTGCCCGATTTCTTCACCGAAGTGGGCTCGGCATCGTTCGCGGCCAGCTTGAACGACTCATAGTCTTTGACATAGGCGCTGGTGGTCAGCGGCAGATCGAACGCCGCCTCCTGCGCATACGCCGTTCCGGATAGCGTTGCCATACACACGGCTACGCTCATGAACTGTAAACCTTTCATATAAAACTCCTCATTTTTCGTTTTGATTGCTCGAATCGGAATGCGATTGTTGGTTTTTCTTCCCGGTGAGCATCGCCCTCACAAGGTTTTCTTTGTGCTGGACACTGCCGACTGCCACCCCCAGGATGTGCAGCACGACCAGTGCCAGACCAACGATAGGAAGAAACTCGTGCAGGCCGTGGAACGCGTAACTGGTCTCGTCGCTCACGCGATTCGCCAGGAACAGCAGCGGCCCTTCATAGTCGATCGCCGCCAGCGTCAGCAGGCCCGACAAAAGGATCAATACCAGCAGACCGAGCAGCGCGAACACCATCAACGCACCTGCCGGGTTATGCCCGAAATAATGTTGCGGATGCCCCTTGAGCATCCCCTGTATATAAGTACTCGTCTCGCCGAAAGAGAAGACGAAAGAACGGAAACGCGCATATTCGCTGCCGCTGAACCCCCAGTACAGGCGGGAGGCCAGCAGCACGCAGATCAGATAGCCGGCCAGCACATGGATGGTATCCGCTCCCACCTCGCCGGAGATGAAGGCGGTGGCGAAGCCCAGCACCAATGACCAGTGGAAGACGCGGACGAACAGGTCCCACACGCGCACCGTTCTGCTTCCGCCTTTGTCTGAACTATCGTTTGTCATCAACTGCATATACCTTGCCTGATCTGGAGTGACACACAACAACCTGCCGGAACCTGTCACCGGGAACCGGCACAGCTCGCTCCGACACACGTGGAGAAAAAAAGTTCGATTGGAAAAACAGGTTGGGAGATTATCCTTCGGACCGCCTTAAGAGGACCTTAAGTCCAGACCGAGTCTCCTCGCTTCGACCGGCGCGCATTTTAGCCTAACGCATTATCTGCAATGTCAAAAAATCGTTAAGAGACATCGCGCGCCGCGCCTGCAACCTCTTGCCGCAAGCTGTGAACAGGACTAATCTGTTTACACGTCAACACCATAGAAGGAGGTGTGCCATGACTACCCGTCCCCGTCCCCACCCAGTAGCCGAAACGATCCCCTGCGACGTCTGCCACAAGGAGATCCCGCTCTCCGAAGCCCAGCGTTTTGAAGCGCAGGATTATGTGGCGCATTTCTGCGGCCTTGACTGCTACTCGACCTGGCAGCAGCGCAGCGAAACGCTCAAGCAGCAAGCCAGGAAAAAACAGCGCTAGGTGCAATGCGGATTCCGTTGCCGCCAGCGGCCCGAGCGCGCAAGCGGGTGTCAATGCCTGCCGGAAGCGGCAGACAGGATGGTTTGCGGGATATCGCCCAGGGGCAAGGTACGATCCACCCCGCCCAGTTTGACGGCCTCCTTGGGCATGCCGTAGACGACGCAGGTGGCTTCATCCTGCGCGACGGTCCTGGCGCCGGCATCGTGCATCTCGCGCAGACCGCGCGCGCCGTCGTCGCCCATGCCGGTCATGATGACCCCGAGCGCATTCGAACCGGCGCATTTCGCCACCGAGCGGAACAGCACATCCACCGAGGGACGATGGCGATTGACCAGCGGTCCGTCTACGACATCGACGTGGTATTGCGCACCACTGCGCTTCAGCATCATGTGGCGTCCGCCGGGCGCGATCAAGGCCAGACCGGGCACCACGCGCTCCCCGCCCTTCGCTTCGCGCACCTCGATCTGGCAGATGCCGTTGAGGCGGTTGGCGAAAGCTTCGGTGAACTTCTCCGGCATGTGTTGCACGATGACGATACCTGGACAGACGCGCGGCAGCGCGGTCAACACCGCCTCCAGCGCCTGGGTACCGCCGGTCGACGTGCCGATCGCCACCACCGCTTCTGTGGTCTGCGCCATCGCATGATGGCTGGATGCGGAAAGGACCGCATCGGCAGTCAGTTTGGGGGCGACCGGCGCAGCTGATGCCTGCATGCGCCGCACATTGGCGCGGGCTGCCGCCTTGACCGTGTGGATCAGATTGTCCGAGGCATCCTGCAGATAACTCTTCAACCCGACCTTGGGCTTGGTGACGACACTGACCGCCCCGGCCGCAAGCGCCTGCATGGTCGTCTCCGCCCCCTTCTCGGTGAGTGTGGAGCAGATCACCACCGGGGTCGGGTGCTCGGCCATGATCTTCTTCAGGAAGGTGATGCCGTCCATGCGCGGCATCTCCACATCCAGCACGATGACGTCGGGCCATGCCTTGCCCAGTTTCTCGATGGCGAACACCGGATCGGAGGCGACCGCGATCACTTCGATCTCGTGATCCTCCTCCAGCGTCGCCGCCAGCACCTGCCGCACCACGGCGGAATCGTCCACGATCATCACGCGGATCTTGCTCATGCTTTGCTCCTCTCCCCCATTGGGACCAGTGGCGTGGAGGCCGGCACATGCTTCATCCAGGCATCGCCGCTCCAGACGTCGAACAGCAGCTGGCGGTGGCCCTGGCCGCCGAGGTGCTCGGCGTGGATGGCAAAGCCGTTCTCCTGTATCAGATGGTAGGCCATCTGGCGGTTGCGGCAGTGGACCTTGGTGCAGGATCTGTCCAGGTCGTCGGGCGTGCAGCGCTGGCAATCGCGATTGCCGGCCAGCGGGAACATGTTGCCGGCACCGAACACTTTCACCTTGTATTCCGCCGGCCGGGTGTCGGCGGCACGGATCTCGTTCAGGAACATCTCCATCGCCTCGTCGGCATATCTGCCGTCCAGTTCGCCGCTGCGCTTCTGCCCGCGTGTCGGCAGCATGTAATGACACATGCCCCCGATCAGTTTTTGCGGGTGCCAGCACACGATGGAGACGCACGATCCCAGCACGGTGCGGATGCGCGTGTCCCTGTCGCCGAAATAGAAATCGCCCGGCTGCAGGAATATCTCGATCACATGGTCGGGCTTATGCATCGGGCTTGCGATACACGGAAGGGGTGACCACCCTGAGCTTGTCGGTGATCCCGTTCAGGCTTTCCGAATGGCTGACGATGAAATACCCGCCCGGCCGCAACAGCGGCAGCATGCGTTCCACCACGCGCTGCTTGGTCTCCATGTCGAAATAGATCATCACATTGCGCAGGAAGATCACGTCGAACTCGCCCAGCTTGGGCAGCGACTCGTTGAGGTTGACCTGCATGAACGCGACGCGGTTGCGCACGTTGCGGTCGATCAGGATGGTGCCTTCCTGCGGGCCGGTGCCCTTGAGGCAGAAGCGGCTCAGATAATTGCGCGGGATGCCGTCGATGCGTTTCATCGGGTAATGCCCCGTGCGCGCCTTTTCCAGCACGCGCGTGCTGATGTCGGAACCGACCACTTCCCAGGCATCTTCGCCGAGCACATCGGCCAGCACCATCGCGATGGTATAGGGCTCTTCCCCGGAAGAGCTGGCCGCGCTCCAGATGCGGAAAGGCTTGCCCGCGCGCCGCAGTGCCGGAATCTGCTGGCGCAGGAAATCGAAATGCCTCGGTTCGCGGAAGAAGAAGGTCTCGTTGGTGGTCAGCAGATCGATGGCGGTCTGCAACTCTTCGCGCCGGTCCTGGCGCATGAGAATGCTGAAATAGTCGCCGTAACTCTTCAGGCCGTGCTGTTTGACGCGTTTCGCCAGCCGCCCGCTGACCAGCGGTTTCTTGGCGTCCGACAGGTTGATGCCGGCGATGTCGTAGATCATCGCCTGGAACTGGCGGAACTCCTGGTCGCTCAATGCGGGTGGGGACAGCGTATTCATTTCCTTTTCAGTCCTTGCTCTTTGTTCGTCCCACGGGCAGTTCGGCGAACCAGTTGATGAAACGCTCCACGTCCTGGCCCTGGTAGATCGCACCGTGCTGCGGACACAGCATGTCGATATCCATCTGCCCCGCCCGCTCGCACCAGTCCAGTTTGGCCTCGTTCGATCCCATCCAGCGGCGATGGAAGGCCTCCGCATGGCGGATGTGCCGGTCGAAATCCCGCACATACAGACCGTCCATCTCCGCCGGCAACAGTGCCGCGCCAACATCGCCGCTGAACAGCAGTTTCGCTTTCGGGTCGTACAGGTGGAAATTCCCGGAGGAATGCAGGTAGTGGGCCGGCACTGCCTGCAGCTTCAGATCGCCGAGGGCGATCTCGCGCCCCTCATCGGGCATGGCGATAAAAGTCTGGCCATTGCCGCCGAAGTGGGGAATGAACGAGTCCCACAACCAGCTCAGGTAGCAGCGTATGCCGGGATTGAAATCCAGCCACAGCGACAGCGACGAGATGATGTCTGGATCCTGATGCGACGCGAACAGCCACTGAATCTTGCGCGGATCGAATTCCATGCTGATGGCGGAGAACACGGCCGGGAATATCTCCATGCCACCCGGATCGGTCAGCAAGGCATGCTCGCCGTTGAGTACCAGATACTCGTTGGTATCGATCAGGAAACCCTGCTTGTCCGGATCGCGTGCGATCGCCAGCCAGCGATGGGCACCATCTTCATAGATGATCTGGATCTTCTTCATGCCGCCTCCAATTGTCGACCCAGCTTGTTCAGCGTGGACAGTATCTCGCTGATCGACCTCTCGACCTGCTCGGAGACATTGCGCAATGCAAGGGCCTGCACCCCGCCATACACGGCTTCAATCTTCGCCGAGTTCGAGAGCGACTGCCCCATGACACAGAGCTTGTGTGCCCTGGCCACCGACCACATCAGTTTCTGGCGGAAGCGCGCGATCGACTCATGATTGCGGGCCAGTTCATTCGACTTCCGCGTCTGCATCGCGTCCCAATGCGCATAATGCGCGGCCGCTGAGCGGGTCGCCAGCTGCAACTCCATCGCCTTGTTCAAACGGATCATGCCGGCCACTTCCCGCACCAGCAGGGACACATACTCCACCAGGCTCTGCATCGCCTCGCCCAGACGCCGGCTGAACGCGCGCAACTCGGACGACACCACGCTGAAACCGCTGCTGCCGATCTTGTTGGAGATCAGCATCGCGTTGATCGCGGCCAGATTGATCTCGTTGGCGATGCGCATGACGGCCTTGATATCCTCATTGATCGAAACCATATGCAGAAGCTCCTGCGAGCGCTGCCCGTTGTCTGCCCGTGATCCCATGTTCTCCCTACCCTTCGCACCCGGTCGCCGGATACGCTAATGTTTGACAACGTTCTGCTGCACCGGCTTTGCCAGCCGCATCTTCGACTGACTGGAACTGTTGTCAGCGCACTCGCTCCAGCAGTACCGCGAATCCGGCGAACATCTCCCAGTCCTTTGCCGCTCGGCTCAACCCGGCCGCGACACCCGCATCGAGCACGACGCGCTCGCTCAGCGTATAACTGGTGGCCAGCAGCCACTGGTTCACGGGAGCCGTCCGCTGTAGCCAGGTGCCCGACAGTTCCGTCGAGAAGGCCCAGCGCGCGTCCAATTGCCGCGACCAGGAGACTGCACCGCCCCACTGTCTGTCGCTCCGGCCGGCTTGTGCATCTCCCAACCCTGTCAGGTTGAGATTCAGGTCGATCGCATCGCCGCGGTCTTCCAGACTGTAGATGCCATTCACCACATAGTCGGTCTTGCCGCTGCCCAGCCCCTTCGAGGCCGTGGCCGCTTTGAACCCGTATTCCAGCCCGAGCGCCTCGCGGTCGTTCAACTCCCAGCGATTCTTCAGGAGCAAGGTCGTGTCGCCCGCACCGGAGAGCCTGCCGCCGTCCCAGGCGGTCTGCTGCATCCAGGCGTCGCCGCCGAGCAGCACGCCGAAGTCCTCGCTGAGCGCGAACTTGAGCAGGTAGGGCAGGCTTTGCGAACTGGCGTTAACGCCACCGAGCTGCCGGCTCAGGCCCGCTTCCAGCTCGATCCAGCCGGGTGCCGACAGCGCCGCCTGGTTGGACACCGTCGGACGATAGGGCGTCACGCTCCCCCCCTCTCCCCATGCCGCCGAAGAGATGGCGGACAACAACAGGAAAAGGGAGCTGCATCTCACATCACCCCCGGTCAGAAGCGCTGGAAGTTGCTCTCATCCACGGGGGACGAGGCCATGGCGCGCGAGATGACCTGCTTTGCTTCGGCGACATGCGCGGCACTGCCCTTGCCGGCCGGTCGTGCGACCGGAGCAGCCACGACGCCATCGACCTTGAAGAAGCCGACCAGCTGCTGCAGGTTCTCTGCCTGGCTGCTCATCTCTTCTGCCGTGGCGGCGAGCTCTTCCGAAGAAGACGCGTTCTGCTGCGTGATCTGGTTGAGCTGGCTCATCGCCGTGTTGATCTGGCCCACGCCGGACGATTGTTCGTTCGATGCGGCGGCGATCTCCTGCACCAGATCGGAAGTCTTTCCGATGGCCGGCACGATCTGGTCCAGCAGCTTGCCTGCCTGCTCGGCGAGATCGACGCTGCCCTTGGCCACTTCACCGATCTCCTGTGCCGCGACCTGGGCACGTTCTGCCAGCTTGCGCACTTCGGCCGCCACCACGGCGAAGCCCTTGCCGTGCTCGCCGGCACGGGCGGCCTCGATGGCCGCGTTCAGCGCCAGCAGGTTGGTCTGGTAGGCGATGTCGTCGATGATGCCGATCTTGTCGGCGATGCTCTTCATCGCGGCCACGGTCTCCTTCACTGCCTGGCCGCCTTCGTTGGCCTGGGTGGAGGCGTTCTCGGCCATGCCGTTGGTCACCTTGGCGTTCTCGGCGTTCTGGTTGATCGAGGCGCTCATCTGCTCGACCGAGGCGGAGGTCTCTTCCACGCTGGCAGCCTGCTCGCTCGATGCCTGGCTCATGCTCTGCGCCGTCGCGCTCACTTCTTCCGATGCGCTGGACAGGGCATCCGCCGAGCTGCGCACCTCGCCGATCACTTGCGACAGCTTGTCGGTCATGGCCTGCATCGACATCAGCAGCTGGCCGGTCTCGTCCTTGCTGGTCACTGCGATACGGGCAGTCAGGTCGCCCTCGGCCAGCTGGTTCGCCACACCGACGGCTTCATTCAGCGGTTTGGTGATGCTGCGCGTCACCCAGACCGCGAACACGATGGCGATGGTGATCGCGGCCAGGCCGAGCACGAGGATCAATGTGCGGGTCTGCGCGGCGATCTGGTTCGCCTCCGCGCCGGTCTTGCTCATCAGTTCGGACTGGAAAACGATCAGATCACCCACGGCATTGATGTAGTCGCCCTGCGACTTGCGCATCACGCTGACCATGAACTCGACCGCCTCATCCTTCTTGCCGGCCTTCTGCAGTTCGATGAACTTGTCCTGATCGACCACGAAGGTCTTGCGCGCTTCCAGCGCCTTGGCCAGCACCTTCTTGCCTTCCTCGGACTTGATCAGTTTCTCCAGCTTGTCGAAGCCTTCGATGATCTCCTTGCGCGCGACGGTGACGCGCTCCAGCTCTTTCTGGCGGTCTTCCGCCTTGGTTACCAGAGCGGAATTGCGCAGCGCACGCGCGATGATGTTGATGTCATCGATGATGTCGTTGGCAATGACCGTCTTGGGGAATTTGTCGTTCACCAGATCGTCGATCTCATTGCTGATCTCGCCGACGCGCAGGAAAGACACCGTCGAAATGATCGCCAGCAGGATCAGCACCAAAGCGAAGCCTGCCCCCAACCGCATACCTATTTTCATATCCTTGAACATTGCACACCTCTTTCTTCAATAAATTTTGATCGACTCAGGAATATTTCGGGATCGCGCGGTATCTTGTCATCCGGCCTCCTTTGGTGCGTTCGTCCCGGCAGCGCCCGTCAGTGCGGCGATCTCGTCCACCGACAGGACCTTGCCCACGTCGAGCAGGATCACGAACTTGCCGTTGACCTTGCCCATGCCCTGGATGAAGTCGGTGCGGATCTTGGCGCCGAAGGCTGGGGGCGGCTCGATCTCGCTGGCCGGGATCTCCAGCACCTCGCTCACCGCATCGACCACCACGCCGATGTCCTGCTTCTCTTCGCCGGTCGGCACCTCGATGATGACGATGCAGGTGCGGCGCGTGATCTGCGTGGCGTTGCGTCCGAAGCGGGCGGAGAGATCGATCACCGGCACCACGGCGCCGCGCAGGTTGATCACCCCGCGGATGAAGCCGGGCATCATCGGCACCTCGGTCAGCTGGCCGTATTCGATGATCTCCTTCACGCTCAGCGTGCCGACCGCGAACATCTCGCTGCCCAGCGCGAATGTCAGGTACTGCTGGATCTCCGCCGCCTGTGTCAGCGCGACCTGCGTCTCTGTTCTAACCAATGCACCCATCGTTATCTCCTGTAGTTCAATCCATTCAAAGCATGAAACCCGTCATGCGACTTCGAGACCGTTCTTTTCCACCTGCGCCGAGACCTGCTGCACCAGACGCGGGACATCGAGGATCAGCGCGACCTCGCCGCTGCCGAGGATGGTCGAGCCGCCGATGCCGTTCACGTTGCTGAAGATGCGTCCCAGCGGCTTGATGACCGTCTGGAACTCGCCCTGCAGGGTATCCACCACCAGCCCGGCGCGCGTCCCGCCGTACTGCACCACCACCACGTTCTCGCGACGCACCGGCTCGCCGCTCACGTCGAACATGTCGCGCAGACGCATGTAAGGCAGCACCTGTCCGCGCAGGGAGAGGTAGTTGCGCTCGTTGGCGGCGCGCCTGTCCTCGTCGGAGAGCTCGATGCACTCGACCACCAGGTCGAGCGGGATGACGAAGGAAGACTTGCCGACGCCGACCAGGAAACCGTCGATGATGGCCAGCGTGAGCGGCAGACGGATACGGATCGTCGTGCCCCTGCCTTCTTCGCTGTCCAGATCGATACTGCCGCGCAGCGCGGTGATGTTGCGGCGCACCACATCCATGCCGACACCGCGGCCGGACAGGTTGCTCACCACATCGGCGGTGGAGAAGCCCGCTTCGAAGATCAGGTTGAAAATCTCCTTGTCGCTGAGGCTGGCATCCGCCGGCACCAGGCCGCGCTCGATGGCTTTCTTCAGTATCTTGTCCTTCTTCAGACCGCCGCCGTCGTCGGACACCTCGATGACGATGCTGCCGGAATCATGGAAGGCATTGAGATGCAGCGTGCCCTTGGCCGGCTTGCCATTGGCGATGCGCACGTCGGCCGGCTCGATGCCGTGGTCCATGGAGTTGCGCACCAGATGGGTGAGCGGATCGCCGATCTTCTCCACCACGGTCTTGTCCAGCTCGGTCTCGGCGCCGCTGATGACGAGTTCGATGTCCTTGCCCAGTTCCTTGCTGACATCGCGCACCACACGCTGGAAACGGTTGAAGGTGGCGCCGATCTGCACCATGCGCAGCGTGAGCGCGCAATCGCGCACCTCTTCCACCAGGCGCGACAGGGTCGAAGCGGCCTCCTGCAGTTCCGAGATGCCCGCGCGCTGCGCCACCAGGGCGGTGCCTGCGCTGGCGATGGTCAGTTCGCCGATCAGGTTGATGAGCTGGTCCAGCTTGTCCGCATCGACGCGGATCAGGCTGTTCTCCGCGGTCTTGCTGTCCTTCACCTGCTTCTGCTTCTCCAGTGCCGCATTGACCACCGCGGGGCTGACGACCTTCTGCTCCAGCAAGGCCTCGCCGAGCGGGCGTTTCGCGCTGCTCTCGCTCTGCGCCTGGCGGCGCAATGCCTGTTCCAGTTCGACCGCGGTCAGCGTGCCGCACTGGACCAGTATCTCGCCCAGACGCATCTCCTTCTCGGGCAAGTCGCGGATCATGTCCACATATTCGGCGACCTTGCTGTGCGGCGGCATGATGCGGATCTGGCAATCGTCGCGCACGAATTCGAAGGCGCCCTCGATCGCGGCCTTGTCGGCATCGGTCTGGAAGCTGATCTCGAAGCCGAGGTAACAGGATTCGGGGTCGAGCTGGGAGAGCGGCGGCACCGTCTCGACCATGGTGACGACATTGATGGTCTTGCCGAAGGTGTTCAGGTAGCGGATGAACGACAGGGGATCCATGCCGTTGCGCAGCACGTCGGTGCCGAAACGCAGGGAGATGTGCCAGTTGTCGGTCTCGACACCCTCGCCCTTTTCGCGTTCCACCTTGTGCGACTGTTCCACCAGCGTGCCGGCAACGGCCGTCGGCGCTGCATGTTTGTGTCCGAGATAGATGTTCAGCTGCTCTATCAGTTTGCGGCTGTGCTGGTGGCTGTCTTCGCCGGGCTCCTCACCCTGCGCTGCATGATCGACCAGCGCGCCGATGTGGTCGCGCGCAGTCAGCAGCAGTGCGACCAGTTCGGATTCGATCTGCAGTTCGTTGCTGCGCACCTTGTCCAGCACGCTCTCCGCCACATGGGTGAACGCCACGATGTATTCCAGCCCGAACAGGCCGGCCGATCCCTTGATGGTGTGCGCCGCACGGAAGATCGCATTGATGATCTCCGGGTCGTGCTCCGCCTGCTCGATGCGCAGCAGCGCATCCTCCATCTGCTCCAGCAGTTCGCGGCTTTCGATGATGAACGTCTTGAGTGCCTCGTCGAGATTCATGGCTGGTTCCTTAGTGCACGGTATGCGGGAAGATCACGATCTGGTCGCCGAAGAAGCCGCCCAGGTCGCACAGGTCGAACACTTCCTGCACCGGCTTGCTGTGACCGACGAAATGCAGCTGCTTGTCGCGGATCATCGCCTCCAGCTTGGCCGCGATCAGCAACTGCAAGCCGGCCGAATCGATTTCCGCGACCTTGGACAGGTCGATCTCGATGGCGCTGGCATTATCGATGCGGGAAAAAACGAGTTCCTTCAGTTCGGCGGCGCGGTAGATCGTCAGATCGCCCTCGATGGCGAAATGCGCGCCTGCTTCTTGCGATTTGTCCTGTGTTGACATGACCGGCTCCTGTGGCGATAGGGATGGGATTACGGCAGCACCAGCTTGGAAACGGCAGTCAGCATCTGTGCCGGCTGGAACGGCTTGACCACCCAGGCCTTGGCACCGGCCGCCTGGCCGGCCTGCTTCTTGTCCTCGCCCGCTTCGGTGGTAAGCATGATGACCGGCGTGAATTTGTACTCGGCCTTCTTCTTCGCCTCGGTGACGAAGGTGATGCCGTCCATGTTGGGCATGTTCACGTCGCTTATGATCAGGTGGATCTTGCTGCCGTCGAGTTTGCCCAGCGCGTCCTTGCCGTCACAGGCCTCGATCACGTCGTAGCCCGCGCCTTTCAGCGCGATGCTCACTACCTGACGCAGGGATGCCGAATCGTCCACAACCAGAATTGTCTTTGCCATTGTTCGCTCCTAGAAAAAAGTGATGTCAGAAGAAGAGTTTTGCGCCTGCGCCTGTTGCTTGCCGCCGTGCACGGCATGCTGTTCGGGCATGGTGTAGGTCTGCGCCAGCTCGGCCAGCCAGGCGCGCGCGTCCATGGGCGCAGACGCGTTACCGGCCGCGCGCTCGCTCCCGCATGCGCGCAGATGTTCGTCCAGCTTGCCGAGGTCGTTGCGCACATGCATCAGCATCTGGCTGACGCGGTCCTGGAACTGCAGCGCCACCAGCACCTCGGAGATCTCGTTGCCGATGATCTGGCTCTCGTTGCGCAATATCTCCGCCGAGTCCGACAGCGCGGTGGTCGCCGTGCCGAACTGCGCCATGACGTGCTCGATCACGCGCTCCGAATTGACGACCATCTCGGTGTCCTGCTGGGCATATTGTTCGGAGACGCGCAGCGTGGAAGCGATGGCCTGGTTGACCGTCTCCACCGTCGCGCTGATCTTCTTGCCGGTCTCGCCGGACAGGTTGGAGAGTTTGCGCACCTCGTCGGCGACCACGGCAAAACCGCGCCCGACCTCGCCGGCGCGGGCCGCTTCGATGGCCGCGTTGAGCGCCAGCAGGTTGGTCTGACCGGCGATGTCGGCCACGTCCTGCGCCATCTTCTTCAGGTCGCCGGTGAATTGCGACAATGCACGGATCTCGCCCAGCATCGAGCGTTTGACTTCGAGTGCCGAGCGCAGCGAGGTGACGATGGAATTGAGTTCGGCCTGGCTTTCCTGCAGCAGCGTGACCAGGCTGGCCTGCTCGCCGTTGCCGCCCGACGACATGGCGGAGGTGGCCAGTGCGGAGGACAGCCGTTGCGACAGGTTGGCGAAACGCATGGAAAGGTCGGTGATGGATGCCTCGGTGTGCGTGCGCGCCATCTCGATCTGGTTGGACCATACCGGCAGCACATCCACGCACAGGCTGTCCAGACCGCCGACCTGCTGGTTCCTTTGCCGGGTCAGCTCGGCCTCATAGTGGTTGCGCATCCCGGCCAGGGACGCTTGCAGCGTCCGCTCGTGGCTGGATATGGCGAACACCGCGGCGGCGAAGGTCGACAGCAGCAGAACTGCCGTCAGGATGACGACCGGCCAGCCGGAGCCACCGACCGCGATGATACCGACGACCTCGAGCAGGCCGAGCAGTACCAGCGGGGCGATCACCCCGGGTTTTCCGGCGCCTTTCCTTGAATGCAGCACGCTATCCATCTCATCATCTCCATTATCGCCGGCAACTCCGCCGCCACGCCGGAAGCGCGCAGCAAGTGCCGATCAGGCATGGTTCTATATTGACGATGGGGGAGTCAGAAAAATATCAGGCAATCTTGATTCTGGGGTAGGCGGCGGAGCGCGCCCGCATCAGGATTTTCCTACACGCCTTCGCACTGTATCGGCCGGGGGACCACTGCACGGGAGAAGCAGACCTCGATCACGGTGCCCTTGCCGGGTTCGCTGAGGAAGACGATCTCGCCCCCCAGCATGTTGCTCAACTCTTCCATGGCGACCATGCCCAGAGAACCCCGTCTGGAGCGATCCAGATCGAAGCCCCTGCCGTCATCGCGCACTTCCAGCCGGTAGCCGGTGCCGTATGCCTCCAGCGCCACCAGCACGTTCCTGGCATCGGCATGGTTCAGCACATTGGACAGGGCGATGCGGACGATCTTGAAGACCAGACAGAGGGAGGTCTCGTCCATCTTCACGGGCCCCTCGTCCACGCGCACCTCGTACTGTATCGGTGTGGCGGACAGGCTGTCGTCTGCCAGCCACTCCAGCGCGGAAGCCACGCCCATGTTCAATACCGGCGGATGGATGGAGGAGACCATCTCGCGCATATGCGCGATTGTCCCGTCCAGCAGTTTCAGCGCTTCGCCGGTCATGCTTCCCAGTTCCGGAACGTCGCGTCCGAAGCGCATCTGCTGCATGGCCAGTTTCATGCGCAGCGCGCCCAGACCCTGCCCGTATTCCTCATGCATGCGGCTGGCCATCTCCTTGCGGGCAAGCGCATCCTCGATCTCGCGGCGGGCAGTCAGCTCCCGCAGCAGTGTCCGGGATTCGCGCAGATGGCGTTCGGTATCCTTGAGCGCACTGATGTCGCGCCCTATGCTCAGCACACCCGATATCTCGCCGGCGCTGTCGTGCTCCGCGATGAGGCGGATATGGCTGACCAAGGACTCCCCCGCCGCGTTCTTCCAGCTGCACTCCGTTTCGTCGTCCAGCCCACTGTCCAGCACCGCCTGCACCTTCTCCAGATAACCGGCGCCGCAGTATTCGCGCGACGCCCGCTTCGAACCCGACAGGGTCCAGGTGACCGCGAGATGCTTGAAGGCCGGGTTGGCGTAGATGCGATTGCATTCCCTGTCGTAGCGCGCGATGGTGTCCGGCGATTTCTCCACCAGCGCATGGAAATCCTGCGTCCTGACAGCAAGCAGCGCTTCGGTCTGTTTGCGCGTACTGATGTCGCGCATGAACACCAGTACATGCTCGACGAACTCGCCATCCAGCATGGGGTCCAGATGAACTCGATAACTCGCGGTGCGATTCTCGGCCGCCAGCCAGAAAGCGGTCTCGTATTCGCCGGCACTCACCTCCGCAACGACCCGCTGCAAGGCTTGCTGCAATCCGGCCAGGAATTCGCTCCGGTCCGGGGGCATGGTGCTGACCAGCGTGTCGATCTTCTGGCCCATACAGCCTGGCGTGAGGACGGCAAGCGCCGCGCTGTTCGCCTCGGCGATCACGCAGTGGCCGGAACGCTCGACGCGGACGACCAGGATGCCCTCGGCGCTCTTCTGGAATATCTCCCGATAGCGACGACTCGACTGGCCGGCAGTGCGCTGGGATCGCCAGAGCGCCAGATCGAACAGCAGCAGCGCGCCACAGATGATCAGGATTGCGGTAGTCACGGCATTGGTCGGCAGGTCTGATGCCGGCGTGGATTGGACAGGTGCGCAGGATGAATCCTGCGCCCCGCTGCAACCATCAGGGAATATTGATTTTACTGTAGGGATTTTCCTACCCGCGGCTTCGGCGCTTCAGGTCAGACCGTGATCGACGCCGTAACGCACCAGCTCGGCATTGTTTTTGAGATTGAGTTTCTGCATCAGGCGGGCCTTGTGGGTGCTGACCGTCTTGTTGCTGATGACGAGTTCGGCGGCGATCTCGTTCACGCTCTTGCCCTGCACCAGCAGGCGCAGGATATTGAACTCGCGATCGGAGAGCACCTCGCGCGGCTGGTACTGTGCATGCTGCCCGGTGTCGAACGCCATCGATTCGGCCAGCACCGGATCGATGAAGCGGCCGCCGGATGCCACTTTGCGTATCGCCTCGATCAGCACCTCCGGATCGCTGTCCTTGGTGCAATAGCCGGACGCCCCGGCAGTCAACGCGCGTCTGGCGATCTGCGGCTCGTTGTGCATGCTCAGCACCAGGATGGGCAGACGCGGGTCCTGCGCCCGCACCCGCTCGATCAGTTCCACGCCGCTAATACCGGGCATCGTCATGTCCAGCAACAGCAGGTCGGCAGTCACCTTGCGCAACGACTCCAGCAGCTGGGCACCGCTCACCGCTTCCCCCACCAGCGTGACGCTGGAGAGGGCGAGCAGTTGTTTCAGCCCCTCACGCACGATGGCATGGTCGTCTGCGATAAACACCTTGATCATTGCACTTCCCCTTTCTCCACCGGGATACGGATCGTCAACCGGGTGCCTTCACCCGGCGCCGAGCTGATATCCACCGTTCCACCCAGCATCAATGCGCGCTCGCGGATGCCCATCAGACCGAAGGTCTTTTTGCCGGACGCCTCTGACACGAAGCCCTTGCCGTCATCGATCACTTCCAGCACGTAATCGGATATCTGCCTGCCCAGCGAAATGCTCACGGTCCTGGCTTGCGCATGCCGGCTCACATTGGTGAGCGATTCTTGCATGATGCGAAAGATCGCGGTAGCCCGCTCATCGTCCAGCTCGATACCCTCGTCGATGTCCAGCTTGAAGCGGATGTCGCTGCGTTTGGCGAACTCTTCCACCTGCCACTCCAGCGCCGCGACGACCCCCATGTCCAGCACCGACGGGCGCAGCTTGGCCGCCACGTCGCGCACCACCTGGATGGTTGAATCCACGCGCCACAGGATGTTTCGCACCTGCTCCACCAATGCCGGATTGTCGGTCCCAAAACGTATGCGCAACATGGAAACGTCCATGCGCAGCGCCGTCAGGATCTGGCCCAGCTCGTCATGCAGGTCGCGGGCGATGCGCTTGCGCTCATCCTCGCGCGCCTCCTCGCGGCGGACAGTCAGCTCCCGCAACTGCGTGTTCAGCAACTCAAGACGCTGTTCGGTATGTCTGATCTCCGTGATGTCGGTATATGCACCCAGCACACCCACCACCTCGCCGTCGTTCCCGTACAGGGGAGTCTTGTTGGTCAGCAACCAGGCCTGGCGACCGTCCCCGGTGCTGATCGGCTCCTCGATGTTGGACTTGGGCATGGCGGCCTCCATCACGGCCCGGTCATCGACCTGGAAGCGTTCTGCCTGCTCCGCGGGAAAGAAAGCGTAATCATCCCTGCCGGTCAGATCGCGCACATCGCCCACTCCGGCATCGCGCAGGAACACGTCATTCGCTCCGAGGTAGCGGCAATCGCGGTCTTTCCAGAAGATGGCGACCGGTGCGTTGCTGATGATGGACTGCAACATCATCTGCGAAGCCTGCAGTTCGTTCTTGGCCTGCCTGAGTTTCTTGAACGGCTCGCGCACGCTGTCCATGAACACCGCGCGGTAGATGAAGGCATAGGCGATGACCTTGTAGACATGCCCGAGCAGGTTGAAGATGTCGCTCACCGCGCTGTAGAGCACGAAACAAAGCTCGCTCAATACGGTGACCAGGCATGCCGCAGCCAGATTGACCGTATCCAGCGCCTGCGCGTGGGATCGTTTCGCCTGGCGGTAGAACAGCGCGCCGGCGACCAGCAGGATGGCGATGATCACATACTCCGCGGCGACCTTGGTACGGGTCAGCCCCTGCCCCTCGATGAAGGTGTCCGGCCACTTTTCACCGTGATAAAGGATGAGCCAATAGACGACTGCTGCGATGATCAGGCTGCCCGCCAGCAAGGCATAGCGCATCCGCGGTTTCTCAAGCGGCTGCCATGCGCGCAGGGCGACGACCAGCAGCACCAGCGCCGTGGCGAAACGCCCTGCCAGCCAGAACTGGATGGCCTTCTCCGGGCCGCTGGGCGTGACCAGATCGGGCATGCCCTTGAAGGAGAACATATGCCCGAAATCGAGCAGGCCGACCAGCAGGAAACCGCAGGCAAGGACAAGGATATTGGTGGAGCGTTCGGAGGAATAGGCATTCCAGGTGACTCCGAACACCAGCATGGCGATCACGATGGCGAACATCTCGGCCGCGACGTGGACCGGCAGGGGCATGAGATCGGCCCCCTGCAGATGCCGCAACGCCGGCGCCTGCCAGACGATGATGAAGACAGCGGCCAGCACGATCAACAGCCAATTCACACGGCGCAATTCAGCTTTGATGGACAGCATGTAACTAGGATCCGATAGGGAATGGGTTGATCGTCATCTTGCACACACAGCGCCCGAACTATAGCGTCAGTCACTTTGAAAGGCCATAACCCGAACGATTTTTCGCGCGCTGCAAAATGGATCCAGCCGGACTCAGCTCCCTCACCTGACTGGCCGCCAGAGCAACCCCAATCCGGCCAGCACGCAGAAGGCCGCCCCCGCATGGAAGGTGAACGCAGCGCCGAGCTGATCCCACAGCAAGCCGGCCAGCACACTGGCGACCAGCATCGCCAGCCCGCTCACCAGATTGAAGAAACCATAGGCCGTGCCGCGCAGATCGGCGGGGGTGGCATCGGCCACCATGCGCGCCAGCAAACCCTGGGTGATGCCCATGTGCACGCCCCACAGACCGACGCCGAGCAACACCGTCGTCCAGTGGTCGTCAGTGGCCAGCACCAGATCGGCCGCGATCAGCACCGCCAGCCCCAGCGCCAGCAATCTGGTGTGGCTCACGCTGTCGGAGAGTCTGCCGAAGGGATAGGCTGTGGCGGCGTAGATGACGTTCATCGCCACCATCACCAGCGGCACCAGCGCCAGCGGTATGCCGCCCTGCGCGGCACGCAGCACCAGAAAGGCTTCGCTGAAGCGCGCCAGCGTGAACACCGCACCGATGCCGACCACCCACCAATAGGCGTTGCCCAATCGTTGCAGATTCGTGCGGCTGAGCGGATTGACCGGCTTGTGCGCTTCCGCCTTTGCCGGCTCATGCACGCCGAACATCAGCAGCATGACGGCCAGCATGCCGGGGATCACCGCCACCCAGAACACGGCGCGGAAATCGTTGGCCCACAGCAACATCAGACCCACAGCCAGCAAGGGACCGACGAAGGCGCCCACCGTGTCCAGCGACTGGCGCAGGCCGAACGCCGCGCCGCGTATCGTGACAGGCGTGATATCCGCGATCAGCGCATCGCGCGGTGCACCGCGTATGCCCTTGCCCACACGATCCAGGAAGCGCGCGCTCAGCACCATACCCACACCCGATGCCAGCGCGAACATCGGCTTGGTCAACGCACCCAGCGCATAGCCGAACACCGCCAGCCCCTTGCGTCTGCCGAGATAGTCGCTCAGCGCGCCGGAGAACACCTTCACCAGCAATGCTGTGGACTCGGCGATGCCCTCGATGATGCCGACAGTCAGCGCGCTCGCCCCCAGCACCGTGACCATGAACAGCGGCAGCAGACTGTGGATCATCTCCGACGAGATATCCATCAGCAGGCTGACGAAGCCCAGCACCCAGACGCCGCGGGGTATCCTGGTCAATGCCTCATTACTTGTCTTGTTCATTGGATTCCGGAATAAAGAACCACTTAATCGTTCTTCGCCAGAAACCTGTCCAGCTGGTTGGCGAACGCCTGCCGGTCGCTCTGGCTCAAGCTCGGCGGGCCGCCCGTCTCCACCCCACTGCTGCGCAGCGTGTCCATGAAGTTGCGCATGCTCAGCCGCTCCCGGATGGTGTCTCTGGTGTAGAACTCGCCGCGCGGATCGAGCACATGGCCGCCTTTGGCGATCACCTCGGCTGCCAGCGGGATATCGGCAGTGATGACCAGATCGCCTGTCTCACACAGCTGCACGATCTTGTTGTCGGCCACATCGAAGCCGGCAGGCACCTGCAGGGCGCGGATGAATTGCGACGGCGGGCAATACAGCAGCTTGTTCGCCACCAGCGTGGTCTGTATCTGCAGCCGGTCGGCCGCGCGGAACAGGATCTCCTTGATCACCTTGGGACAGGCATCGGCATCCACCCAGATCCGCATCGGCTATCTCCTGCGGCGCGATGCGTCGCGATAGAACAGATACGGCGCCACGGCCACCCACAGCAGGATCAGCGGCCACAACCGCCCCGCGGACATGTCGTAGTTCGCCAGCAGCACCGCCCAGGAGTGCCCGCCGACGTAGTGGAAGAACAGGAACTCGAACGCCACTGTCAGCGCCATCCAGAACAGGCCGATGTGCCACGCCTCGCGTGCCGAGACCGGCGGCCAGATGCGCACATACTGACGGATCACCACCGCGAACAACAGGATGCCGCTCAGACAGGAGAGCTGGTGCGCCAGCAGCTCGGAGACATGCCTGCCATAGGTGAGGTCACGCAAGCCGCCATTGATCATGGCGACCACCAGCAACACGAACCATGCAGCGAGATATCGAAACATCCTCCGTCCTTTCCGCTCTTGTCGATCGCCTGACATGTTCTCCGACCGTCACCAGACCAGCCCGACCTGGAGCTGGATGTCGAAGTGCCCGGATTCCTCGGTCGTGCTGATCGCGATCGCGGTGTTCATCTCGGCGGTGGGAGCGAAGAACATGCCTGCGTTGTAATAGCCCATCTCGCCGAACCTGCCCATATAACCGCCGCCGAAATAAAGGTCCGTCGTGGAACCGGAAGCGCTCGCGCCCGCCAGCGCCAGCGGTGTTTCGGTACGCGTCCAGTTCAGCAGTGACACGCCGACATAGGCCGAATGCCTGGACTCGTTCTGGAACAGGTAATACACGACCGGCCCTGCCAGCGTGTCGGTGGTCTTGCTGTGGACGTTGCCGGTATAAGGGTCATGGAAGGTCTCGCTCCATTTCTGGTACCTGAGACCGTACTGCCAATGGCTCTGTGCTTCGCGGAAGTTGAGCTGGAACTCCGCACCGTCCTCGACCAGGTTGTAGACACCGGCCACCACGCTGAACTCGTCCGCGGCGGCGGGATGGTGCAGCGGCAGCAACAGGATGGACAGAATGAAGTACCGGTATCTCATGCCCGCAAGATTACGCCATTTTCGAAGGAAGCTTGATCGTTTCGCCCGCCACCATGAACACCCCCTTGCCCTGATGGTGCAGCGTGCGAGGCTTCTTCTGCGCCGGATCGATCCACGCCTGCACCACCTCCAGCACGAAGAAGTTGTACTTGTTCACCATGCGCGTATCCACCACCCGGCATTCGAGGTTGGCGAAGCACTCGGCGATGAGCGGTGCCGAGACCTGCGCGGCAGGTATGGCCGTAAGCTTGAACTTCTTGAATTTATCCACCTTGCTGCCCGAACAGTTGCCGATGCCCACCACCTGCTTCGCCAGTTCCACCGACGGGATGCTGAGCACACATTCCTTCGTTTTCACCAGCGCCTCGAAACTGTGGTTGCGCCCGCTGATCACGCAACCCACCAGTGGCGGCTCGAACTCCATCATCGTGTGCCAGGACTGGGTCATGATGTCGGTCTTGCCCTTGTGCGCGGTCGTCACCAGCACAACCGGGCCGGGTTCGAGCAGGCGGTAGACTTTCGACAGCGGAAAGGTTTTTTTGGCCATTGTTATGGATACAGTCGCGACTGATGGATGACTCTGACGATCCTGATCTTGCTGCGGGTGATGCGGTAGATGATGTTGTAGGGATGGCGGTTCAGGATCAGTTCGCGCGGCGCACCCGCTTTGGGTATCCGTCCCAGCAGGGGGAAACGGGTGAGATATTCGGCCTGACTGATGATGAAATCCACGACCTGCTCGGCAGCAACCGGGTTGTCGGCTGCAATATAGGCATCCAATGCCAGCAAGTCACGCCCGGAACGGGCCGACCATTCAAGCTGCTTTTTTACTCTTGGCGGCACGTTGTGCCCGTTGCCTGGCGAGCGATTCGCGAATCTGGGCGGTGGTGACTACCCGGTCGTTGTCCAGATCGGCCTGGCCTTCGGCAATGGCTTTTTCTTTCCATTCCAGATAGTCGAGACGATCAGCGAGCGCCGTTTTGAGGATAGCGCCGGGATTGACGTGCGCTACAGCGGCAACCTTCTCCAGCCGCTTGGCGAGTGCCTTGGGTAATTTCAGTTCATCCAGCATGGCGTGCCCCTTGGAATGCATGGCCTTGATTCTACACTCAAGAAATATGGAGCGCATTAAGTCGCAGGATATATGCCTGCTCCGGTTCGGACAACACAACATCTGTGGAGGACTCTCGCGTAAAATCCACGTCGCACCATAACGCCGCCCCCAGCCAATAACCATATCCCCGTGACCGCTGAAGTAGAACGTTTCTTTTCCGAACAAAGCCCGCTTGCCAGTGAAGTCGCGTCGTTCCGTCCGCGCGCGCAGCAGCGCGAGATGGCGCTGGCCGTGGCGGAGGCGATACGCGACAACGCCATTCTCGTGGCCGAGGCCGGGACAGGCACGGGCAAGACTTTCGCCTATCTCGTCCCCGCCCTGCTGGCAGGCGGCAAGGTGGTGATCTCCACCGGCACCAAGAACCTGCAGGACCAGTTGTTCCAGAAAGACCTGCCGATGGTGCGCGATGCGCTGAAGGCGCCGGTGTCGGTGGCGCTGCTCAAGGGGCGCTCCAACTATGTCTGCCACTACCATCTGTCGCTGGCGCAATCGAACGGCCTGTTCAAGACGCGCGAGGATGTGAAGCATCTGGCCAAGATCGTGAACTACGCCAAGGTGACGCAGAGCGGCGACAAGAGCGGGCTGGCGGATGTGCCGGAGAACGCGCCGATCTGGATGCATGTGACCTCGACGCGCGACAACTGCCTGGGACAGGAATGCCCGCAACACAACGAATGTTTCGTGCTCAAGGCGCGCAAGGAAGCGATGGAAGCCGATGTGGTGGTGGTGAACCACCACCTGTTCTTCGCCGACGTGATGCTGCGCGACGAAGGCGTAGCGGAACTGCTGCCCGCCTGCAACACGGTGATCTTCGACGAGGCACACCAGTTGCCTGAGACAGCGAGCCTGTTCTTTGGCGAGAGCCTTTCAACCTCACAACTGTTCGACCTGTCGCAGGATGCACGCATCGAGGCGCTGAGCAACGCCAAGGATTTCGCGGCGCTGCCGGTGGCGTGCGACGAACTGGACAAGGCATCACGCGACCTGCGCCTGGCGTTCAAGAAGGAAGGCCGCATGGCGGCGGAGGCGACGCAGAGCATCAAGGACTTCGCGCCGGCGCTGAAGACGCTGGGGGAGAAGTTGAAGAACCTCGCCGGGATGCTGGAGAAGCAGGCAGAACGCAGCGAAGGGCTGGAGAATTGCTGGCAGCGGGCGCAGGCACTGGAAGCGCAGTTGAAGGTGTGGATATCGGAACAACCCTCACCCCCAGCCCCTGATGGAACTACTAGCCAATCGACTAAGCCCGCAAGCGGGCAAGTCGCTGGTTATCTCCCGCCCGCGGGCGAGGGGAGCGGTTTTGTACGCTGGCTGGAGATATTCCACCACTCGCTGCAACTCAACACCACCCCGCTCTCCATCGCCGACATCTTCAAGAAGCAGATCAGCGGCCATCCGCGCGCCTGGATATTCACCTCGGCCACGCTGGCGGTGAAGCAGAACTTCTCGCACTACCAGCACGAGATGGGGCTGACCGAAGCGCGCACGGCCTGCTGGGACAGTCCCTTCAACTACCAGGAACAGGCGCTGCTGTACGTGCCGAGCAACCTGCCGGAGCCGAACACCGAGGGCTATACCGATGCCGTGGTGCAGGCTGCGTTGCCGCTGATCGAGGCCAGCCAGGGCCGCGCCTTCCTGCTGTTCACCAGCCTGCGCGCGATGCAGCGCGCTTACGAGATCTTGCAGGCCGAGTTCGACCGCAAGGGATTGAAATATCCGCTGCTGATACAGGGTGAAGGCTCGCGCAACGAATTGCTCACGCGCTTCCGCGAACACGGCAACGCGGTGCTGCTGGGCAGCCAGTCGTTCTGGGAGGGAGTGGATGTGCGCGGCGAGGCGCTGTCGCTGGTGGTCATCGACAAGCTGCCGTTCGCGCCGCCCGACGATCCGGTGCTGGCGGCGCGCATCGCCGAACTCAACAGGCAGGGGCGCAACGCCTTCATGGAGTTCCAGTTGCCGCGCGCCATCATCAATCTCAAGCAGGGTGCGGGCCGTTTGATACGCGACGAGAAGGACAGAGGCGTGCTGATGATCTGCGACCCGCGCCTGATCTCGAAGCACTACGGCAAGCGCATCTGGCAGAGTCTGCCGCCGTTCAAACGCACGCGCGTGGAAGCCGAAGCGGTGGCCTTTTTCAAGCCTGTCTAAGCTGCCTCGCAGCGGTTGCGGCCGCCCTGCTTCGCCCGATAAAGCGCATCATCCGCATCTTTGACCAGCATCTCGAAATCGGGATGGCCGTTGTAGGCAGCGACCCCGATGCTCACGGTGACCCTGGCTGTCTTTGCATCGCCCACCCGGAACGGGTCGGCGGCAAAACGTTCGCGGATGGTCTCGGCCACGGTGAGCGCCTTGGCCTTGTCGATCTCGACCAGCACGACGAGCAACTCTTCGCCGCCATAACGGAAGATGAAGTCCCCCACGCGCACGCTGGCAGTGAGCAGATCGGCCGCCTGCTGCAACACCATGTCGCCGCCGTCGTGGCCGTAGCTGTCATTGATGTTTTTGAAGTGGTCGATATCGAGCAGCAACACCGCGAACGGGACATCGCTGCGTCTGGCCAGTGCCACTTCGCGCATCAGGATGGTGGGCAGGTAACGCCGGTTGAGCAGGCGTGTGAGCGTATCGCGGCCGCTCTCCACCTCGATGAAACGGTCGAACAGCCCGGTCAGCAGGAACCTTACCTCGCCAATGTCGGCCTCGACCTGCTTCATCAGCTCGCGCGCATCACCGCCGTTGCGCCGCCTCTCGATCAGACTGGGCAGCAGGTTGCGCTCCAGCCGGTCGACGCAGCCGCGTATGCGATCCAGCTCAGGCGCTTCGTGGAAGATGATGCTGGCCTTGTGCTGCAGCCACATGCCGAATTCGGAATGTCGCATCTCGGGGATGCCCGCCCCGCTGTCACCCAGCAGATGCAGCAGGATGTCCTGCGCCCACTCCGACAGGGCGGCACGCTGACGCTCGCGCTCGGCAAGCATGTTCTGCCCGAGCGCGAACATGCGGTAGGACTCGTCGGTGCGTACGTTCTTCCCGATGTTGACGATGTAGGAGTCGGTCATCGCCGACATGCTCAACTCCATCACCTCGGAAACAAAACGCGTCGCGTCGACCAGTCCGGCCCGATCCAGCGCGGTCTCGACCAGATATCCGGTGATTGCCTGCTTCAGCACGCGTGAACCGCGCATCACCAGGCTGATGGGGATCTGGATGCGCGCATGCACCACGCCGACGTGGCATTGGTGTTTGTATATCTCTTTCGGTTCCGGTTGCTGCAGCGAGTACAGTTCGCGTATCCAGCCCTGCATCGAGGCATGCAGCCGCTGGTTCACCATGTCGTGGGTCAGGAACGGCTTGGCTTCCTTGTCGGCCAGCATGTGGTCGTAGAACAGGCTGGCCAGCACTTCTGCATGCTTGTTCGCCGTCTCGCTGACCAAGCGCCTCGTCGCCTCCGGCACCTGCTCGTGCAGGCGCTTCCAGTCAGCGACGAAGTCGTCGCTCTTGTTATGCTTGTGCATCAATCCTCCTGTCGATCCCGCTTATGTGTGCAGGTCTTATCTTGTCATTGTAACCTGTTCGCCCGAATGAAGAGCCGATGCCATCCCGCCCGACTGGGGTATTCAGTTGACTACCCACCGCTGTTTGTTGTCCACTGTCGGAGGCAGCAACCTTATCGACCTGCAGTGATGACATCCACAAGCACTTTCTTTGACGACCTGAGATTCCATATCGACGAGGACAATCTGTCGGTTCGCTCCGAGCAGTTACGCGCACGCCTGCGGCTGCTGCCCCTGATGGTCGTGGCGCAGATGCTGATCGAACCCCTGTTCGTGTGGCTGACATGGGGTATCGCATCACACCAGCAGCTACTGACCTGGCTGGCTGTCGCCTATCTGCTGCATCTGGCCGAAGCGGTGCTCTGGCTGCAAAGACGAGAGTTCGTGGACACCGTGGAGGAATGCCAGCGCTGGAGCCAGGACCTGTTCAACTTCGCGCTGGTCTTCGGCATGATGTGGGGCGTCGGCACGCTGTTCTTCTTCCCCGGCGACCTGCTCACCCAGGTGCTGCTGGTATGCGTGCTGATGGGGCTGAGCGCGGGCGCCGCCACCATGAATTCGATGCACCCGCCCGCCTTCCATGCCTACCTCATCGGCCTGATGCTGCCGCTCATCTTCCGAGTCATGGTGGAACAGGACGAGACCCATGTCGCACTGGGTTCGATGCTGCTGCTGTTCCTGGTCGTGATGCTGAGCTCCGGGAATTTCATGAGCAAGTTCATCCTGCTGTCGCTGCGCCAGCGTTTCGAGAACGAGTCCATGGCCAGACAGCTCGCCGCGATGAACGATGCGCTGGAACAGAAAGTGGAAGAGCGCACCGCCCAGCTGCAACACAAGACCGATGAGGTCTCGCAGATACGCGATGTGACCATCATGGCGATGGCGTCCCTGGCCGAAACGCGCGACAACGAGACCGGCAACCATCTGAAACGCACGCAGAACTATATCCGCGCATTGGGCATGCAGTTGCGCAGCCACCCGCGCTTCAGCGATTTCCTCAGCGAGGACAACATCGAATCGCTCTACAAGCTCGCCCCGCTGCATGACATCGGCAAGGTCGGTATCCCCGATGCCATCCTGCTCAAACAGGGCAAGCTCACGCCGGAGGAGTTCGAGATCATGAAGATGCATCCACTGCTGGGCGGCGATGCCATCGCTGCCGCCGAGAGCGGCCTGCCGACGCCGAACCGTTTCCTGCACATCGCGCGCGAGATCGCCAACAGCCATCACGAAAAGTGGGACGGCAGCGGCTATCCGCAGGGACTCAAGGGGGACGCCATCCCCATCTCGGCCCGACTCATGGCGGTGGCCGATGTCTACGATGCGCTCATCAGCAAGCGCATCTACAAGCAGCCCTATTCGCACGAGGATGCTGTGGCATACATCTTGCAGGGTAGTGGTGCGCATTTCGACCCCGATGTGGCCGATGCATTCCAGACTATCCAGGAGGAGTTCCGGCTGATCGCCGGGAAGTATCAAGACTGATGAACCCGAGACTGCTCAACCTGCTCAACGGCAACGAAGAAATCTACCCGACCATCCTCGAGACGCGCTTTCCGCGCGTGTTCAACAAGCTGCTCGAATTGTGGCAGACACCGCATATCGATGCCTATCTGCAGGACCTGATGGTGGACAAGCGCGGCGGCGACCGGGAAGGATTCCCGCCCGAGGCCGCCATGGAGATCATCCACCTGAGCAATTTCCTGCACGAGTTGCGCAATGTCGGCAAGGAAGTGCAGGCATGGGAAGACATCCCCGAATACAAGCGCCATGAGCTGGAGCGCTATGGCTATGAGTTCTCGTCCAAGGGCTTGCTGAAATCGGTCGAGGACAACAACCAGAATGCGGTGCAGATCTTCCTGTCCTGCGGCGTCGACCTGGAAGTGCGCGACGAGCGCAACTGGACGCCGCTGATGGTCGCGGCATTCAACGGCAATCTGGAATTCACACAGTTGCTGCTCAAGTGCGGTGCGCGGCTCTCCACCCGCGACAAGAACGGTTACACGCCGATGCACTGGGCGGCCTTCAACGGCCATACCGACGTGCTGAAGTTCCTGATCGAGAAAGGAGCCGAGCCGGACATCCCCAGCCAGTTCGGCTGGACGGCATTGATGCAGGCCGCGACGCGCGGGCACCTGCTCGCCTGTGCCTACCTCATCTTCCGTGGCGCCGACGTGAACTCGGCAACCCTTGACGGCTGGACGTCATTGCACAAGGCGGCCAACAACGGTCATATCGAGGTGGTGAAGCTGCTGCTCAGCAAAGGTGCCAATCGTTTTGCGAAATATCAGGACGGCAATACCCCGCTCGATCTCGCCATCAAGGGCGGTCATCTGGACATCGTCGACATGTTGAATCGGCATGTCGATATCAAGAAACCGGACGACTCCGGGCCGCTTTCGATCGTCTAGGAGCCGGGTCAGGCGACGCGGACGCGCGCTGCTCCGGCAGCCATCCTGCCGATCATGTTTGCTGCAGCAAATCCCTGTTCGTGGAAGGTCGCCAGCACCTTGTCCGCTTCCTCGGCCGCACAGGCCACCAGCAGGCCGCCGCTGGTCTGCGGATCGCATAGCAGCTTGCGCTGCCATTCCGGAAAGTCTTGCGGCAGATCGACTTCCGCTCCGTAGCTGGCCCAGTTGCGGTCCGCTGCACCGGTGCTGTAGCCCTGCTCTGCCAGCCCAAGCGCGACCGACAGGATGGGCAGCGCAGCGAAATCCACTTCCGCCGCCAGCTTCGAACCGCGGCATATCTCCAGCAGATGACCGAGCAGTGCGAATCCGGTGACATCGGTCATCGCGTGCACGCTCTTCATGGCGCCCAAAGCCGTGCCGACGCGGTTGAGCTGCGTGGTGGTATCCACCATCTGGCGATAGCCTTCCGCGCTCAACTCGCCCTTCTTCAGCGCCGCGCTCAGTACGCCCACACCCAGCGGCTTGCCGAGGATGAGCACATCGCCCGCCTGCGCACTGTCGTTGCGTTTGAGATGATCGGGATGCACGACACCGACGCCGACCAGGCCGTAGATCGGTTCCGGCGCATCGATGGAATGGCCGCCCGCCACCGGGATGCCCGCTGCCAGGCACACCGATTCCCCGCCCGCCAATATCTCGCGGATGATGTCCAGCGGCAGCTTGTTGATCGGCATGCCCACCACGGCCAGCGCCAGGATGGGCGTACCGCCCATGGCATACACATCGGAGAGCGCGTTGGTCGCCGCGATGCGGCCGAAGTCGCGCGCATCGTCCACGATGGGCATGAAGAAGTCGGTGGTGACGACGACTGCCTGCGATTCGTTGAGTTTGTACACCGCCGCATCATCGCTACTCTCGGTACCGACCAGCAGGTTCGGGTAAGATGGCGGGCGCGGCAGGGCCGCGAGCATCTCGTGCAGCACGGCAGGCGCGATCTTGCAGCCGCAGCCGCCGCCGTGGGAGTATTGGGTCAGTTTTATTGCTTCAGTCATTTTCTAATAAACCTTTAATTTAGCCACAGAGGGCACAGAGCACACAGAGAATCCCCACCCAGTAGACGCGACGTTGACCGTTTCATTTTCATCGTTCCTCTCTGTGTACTCTGTGCTCTCTGTGGCAAAAACAAAAACATGCAAAATCCGAGGGTCGCCACCGTATCACAACTGTCCGATTTCGACGAAATCATCGACGTGCGCTCGCCTGCGGAATATGCCGAAGACCATATCCCCGGCGCGATCAGCGCGCCTGTGCTGGACGACGAGCAGCGCGCCGAGGTCGGCACGCTCTACGTGCAGGTGTCGCCCTTCGTGGCGAAGAAGCGCGGCGCGGCGCTCATCGCGCGCAATATCGCCGCGCATCTGGAAAACCTGTTCAAGGACAAGCCCAAACAATGGAAGCCGCTGGTGTACTGCTGGCGCGGTGGCCAGCGCAGCGGCGCGATGGCGCACATCCTCGCCCAGGTCGGCTGGTCCACCAACCGGCTGGAAGGCGGCTACAAGAACTATCGCCGCCAGGTGCTGGCCGACCTCGACACCCTGCCGGAGACCTTGCAGTTCCGCGTGGTATGCGGCCCGACCGGCTCCGGCAAGAGCCGTTTCCTGCGCGTGCTGCAGGAACAGGGCGAACAGGTTCTCGACCTGGAAGCACTGGCCCAGCATCGCGGTTCGCTGCTGGGCAATCTGCCGAACGAGCCGCAGCCGGCGCAGAAGATGTTCGAGAGCCGTATCTGGGATGTGTTGCGCCGTTGCGATGCCAAACGCCCGGTGTTCGTGGAAGCCGAAAGCAAGAAGATCGGCCTGCTCAACACACCGGAAGCGCTGCTGGCGCGGATGCGCGCCTCGGACTGTCTGCTGCTCGAGGCTCCGGTCGCTGCGCGCGTGCAACTGCTGATGGAGGATTACAAACACTTCCTGAGCGATCCGGCACTGCTCATCAAGCGTCTCACCCCCCTGCTCCCCCTGCATGGCCGCCAGGTGCTCGATCACTGGCAGATGCTGGCAGAAAAGGGGAACTGGGAGGCGCTCGTCGAGAAGCTGCTGATCGACCATTACGACCCGGCCTACCAGCGTTCCACGACCACCAATTTCGTCCGCCTGAAAGACGCCAGGGTGTTGCACCTCGATGGTCTGGATGAGGCCGCGCTCAGCGCGGCTGTTCCCGCCGCACTCTGACTCCGCGTCATCCGCATCACCGCAAAGCGTTGCCGACAGGACTTCACCTCATGACTGATGCAGCAGCGCCTCGTACTGTTCGAGCGGCAGCGGCCGGCTGAACAGATAGCCTTGGAAAGCGTGGCAGCCGTGCCGGTCGAGGAAGTCTCGCTGCGCCTCGGTCTCCACGCCTTCGGCGATGACGTTCAGACCGAGCGCCTTGCTCATCGCGATGATGGTCTGCACGATGGCCGCATCGTTGGGGTCGCTGGCGATGTCGCGCACGAAGGATTGATCGATCTTGATCTGGTCCAGCGGCAGGCGCTTGAGATATTGCAGCGAAGAATAGCCGGTGCCGAAGTCGTCCATCGAGAAACTCACCCCCAGCAACCCCCGCTCTCCACCAGGATGCGCTGCACCTGCGCGACGAAATCGGGTTGGCGGAACTGTTTGGCGCTGACGTTCACCGCAAGAGAAAGGTCACGCTTCATGGCGTCATGCTGCCATGCGGCCAGCTGGGTACAGGCGGTCTGCAGCACCCATAAGCCGACCGGCACGATCAGGCCGGTGTCTTCGGCCAGCGGGATGAACTGCATGGGCGGGATCAGGCCATGCTTGGGGTGCTGCCAGCGCAGCAATACTTCCGCGCCCAGCGGACGTCCCAGGCTGCCGACCTGTAGCTGGTAATGCAGACGGAACTGCTGCCCCGCCAGCGCCTTGCGCAACTCCTCTTCCAGATCGGCACGCGCCTCGATGGCGGCCTGCATCTCCGGATCGTAGAAGCGGATGGCATTGCGCCCGGCGGTCTTGGCCTGATACATGGCGGTGTCGGCGTATTTGAGCAGGTTGTCGAGACTGTCCTGATGGCCGCAGAACAGCGCGACGCCTATGCTCGGCGTGGAATGGTATTCATGCTGGTTGAGCATGTAAGACTCGCTCAGCGCGGCGCGTATCTTCTCGGCGACCTGCTCCGCGTGCTTGGCCGCATCGGCCGCGACCGCATTCAGCGATTCCAGCACCACCACGAACTCGTCGCCGCCCAGTCGGGCGACCGTATCGCCGTCGCGCACGCAGGAAGACAGCCGACGTGCCACCTCGACCAGCAGCAGATCGCCGATATCGTGCCCCTTGCTGTCGTTGAGCGTCTTGAAGTTGTCCAGGTCGAGGAACAGGATGGCGCCGTAGCGACTGGTGCGCGCGCCGATGGCGAGCTCCTGGTTCAGTCGGTCCATCAACAGGCGGCGGTTGGGCAATCCGGTGAGCGGGTCGAAGAAGGCCAGCTGGTGGATCTGTTGCTCGGCCTGCTTGCGCTGGGTGATGTCGAGTATCACGCCGATGATGCCGCTCGGCTTGCCGTCGTCGCCTGTCATGCGCGCCTTGTGGAACACCACATCATGCAGCGAGCCGTCGCGGTGCCGGACCTGGCTCTCGTACACCTGCACTCCGACCGGATCGCTGAGCAGATCAAGATCCTTGTCGCGATAGGTCTGTGCAAAACTCTGCGGCGACACTTCGAACACGGTCTTGCCGACGATCTCTTCCCGCGACTTGCCGATGAACTCCGAGAAGGCATGGTTGCATCCGGTGTAGCGCCCCTGTGCATCCTTGTGGAACACCGGCACCGGCATGGCCTGCAGCAGCGATTCGCTGAGGGCGATGCTCCGGCGCAGGGTGACTGCGTTCTTGCGCTCCATGCGCTGGTCGAACAATGCGGCAAGGATGCCGCCGCCGAACCAGAACAGCGAAGACATCGCCACCAGCACCGCCAGCAGGTTGGGTTGTATGTAGGTGCTGCCGGCCAGGCAGATACTGCCCGGCTGGATGTAGGTGCCGGCCATGCCGGTGTAATGCATGCCCGAGATGGCCAGCCCCATGATGACGGCACCCAGCAGGTAGCGCGGCAGTACCGGCAAACGGACATGGCCGCCCTGGTACATCATCAGCAGCGCACCCCACGAGGCGATGACTGCAACCGCCACCGACAGTGCCAGGATCAGCGGATCGTAAACGATGGCCGGAGACATCTTCAATGCCGCCATGCCGGTATAGTGCATCGCACTGATGCCGATACCCATCAGCACCCCGACCAGCACGAGCCGCCTGGCACTCACATGCTGTTCGCGCAGCACACGGAACCCCAGCAGTGCGGCGGCGACCACGGGCACGATGGAAACCAGGGTCAGTATCAGGTCATAGGTGAGCGGGATAGGCAGATGGAAGGCCAGCATGCCGATAAAATGCATGGACCAGACCGCCAGCCCCAGGGTGATGCTGCCTGTCACCATCCACAGCAGCGCCGTCCGCCCGTGGCTCTCGCGCATGCGTTGCGCGTGCGCAAGCGCCGTGAGCGAACCGGCTACCGCGACCAGCACGGAGAGCAGCACCAGCGGGGTGTTCCAGATGATGGGCAAAGTATTCGTCGTGCAATTGTTTGTTTTCGCAATGCTAACCCAAAACCACTTGGCGGAACCGGCATTAGTCGTGATTCGCGGCAGATTCATGGGAAGACACCAAAACCATTGAAAATCACGGTGCATGGCATGGGCACAACCTTTTATAATCGCGCATTCATTTCGTCTCGCTAATTCGGAGCCCGCCATGTCGCACAATCTGTTCGATTCACGCCAAACCTTCAAACTCGCTTCCGGCAAACAAGCCACGCTGTATTCCCTGCCCGCGCTGGAAAAAGCCGGCGTCGGCAGCATCTCGCGCCTGCCGGTCTCCATCCGCATCGTGCTGGAATCGGTGCTGCGCAACTGCGACGGCAAGAAGGTGAGCGAACAGCACGTGAAAGAACTGGCGAACTGGAAGCCGAACGCGCCACGCACCGAGGAGATCCCCTTCGTCGTCGCCCGCATCGTGCTGCAGGACTTCACCGGCGTGCCGCTGCTGGCCGACCTCGCCGCCATGCGCGATGCCGCCGCCAAGGCAGGCAAGGACCCCAAGGTCATCGAGCCGCTGGTGCCGGTGAACCTGGTGGTGGACCACTCGGTGCAGGTCGATTACTACAACCGACCCGATGCGCTGAAGCTGAACATGGAACTCGAATTCGAGCGCAATAGCGAGCGTTACCGCTTCATGAAATGGGGCATGCAGGCGTTCGACACCTTCAAGGTCGTGCCGCCCGGCATCGGCATCGTGCACCAGGTGAACCTGGAATATCTGGCACGCGGCGTGCTGCAAAAGGACGGCGTGACCTATCCCGACACACTGGTGGGAACCGACAGCCACACCACCATGATCAACGGCATCGGCGTGGTTGGTTGGGGCGTGGGTGGCATCGAGGCGGAAGCCGGCATGCTCGGCCAGCCCGTGTACTTCCTGACACCCGACGTGGTCGGCGTACATCTGAAGGGCAAGCTGAAGGAAGGCGTCACCGCCACCGATCTGGTGCTGACTGTCACCGAACTGCTGCGCAAGCAGAAGGTGGTGGGCAAGTTCGTCGAGTTCTTCGGCGAAGGCACCGCCAGCCTGGCCCTGCCCGACCGCGCCACCATCGCCAACATGGCGCCGGAATACGGCGCGACCATGGGCTTCTTCCCGGTAGACGACGTCACCGTGCAGTTCATGAAAAACACCGGCCGCAGCACCGACGAAGTGGACGCCTTCGAGGCCTACTTCAAGGCGCAGGGTCTGTTCGGCATCCCCAAGGCGGGCAGCATCGACTACAGCAGCGTGGTCGAACTCGACCTGGACAGCATCGAGCCTTCGCTGGCCGGACCGAAGCGTCCGCAGGACCGCATCGCACTGTCGAAGATGAAAGAGACCTTCAACACCCTGTTCAGCAAGCCCGTCGCCGAGAACGGCTTCAACAAGCCCGCCGCCGACCTGAACAAGCGCTACACCACCGGCATGCCGGACCGCAGCAGCACCGTGTGCGTGCCGGTCTCCGGCGGCGGCAAGCAGGACAATGCGAAGAACCGCAGCGAGATGGAAATGGCAGACGACCATCCCACCGCGTCGGTGCGCTGCGAGACGCCGGACGAGATGCTGCCGCCGGTCGAGATCGGCCACGGTGACGTGCTGATCGCCGCGATCACCAGCTGCACCAATACCTCCAATCCCGGCGTGCTGCTGGCAGCCGGCCTGCTGGCGAAGAAGGCCGTGGCCAAGGGCCTGCGCGTCAAGCCGCACATCAAGACCACGCTCGCGCCCGGATCGCGCGTGGTAACCGAGTACCTGAGCAACGCCGGCCTGCTGGAGCCGCTGCAGCAACTGGGCTTCTCGCTCGCCGCCTACGGCTGCACCACCTGCATCGGCAACTCCGGCCCGCTCGATGCACAACTGGAAGAGACCATCGTCAAGAACGACCTGATCGCCGCCGCCGTGCTCTCCGGCAACCGCAACTTCGAAGCGCGCATCCACGCCAACATCAAGGCCAACTTCCTTGCCTCGCCGCCGCTGGTGGTCGCCTATGCCATCGCCGGCAAGGCCAACATCGACCTCTCCTCCGAGCCGCTGGGCACGGGCAAGGACGGACAGCCGGTCTACCTGAAGGACATCTGGCCCAACAGCGCCGAAGTGCAGACCGTGATGAAGTACGCGGCCGATCCGGCGGTGTACCAGAAGCTGTACAGCGACCTGACCAAGGATCTGCCGCTGTGGAACGCCATCAAGGCGCCCACCGGCAACCTGTACCAGTGGGACGATTCCACCTACATCGCGCGTCCGCCGTTCTTCGACGCTGCCGCCGCCAAGGTCGGCGACATCAAGGGCGCGAAGGCGCTGGCGCTGTTCGGCGACTCCGTCACCACCGACCACATCAGCCCGGCAGGCAGCTTCAAGCCCACCACGCCCGCAGGCAAATACCTGCAGGGACACAAGGTCGAAGTGAAAGACTTCAACAGCTACGGCTCGCGCCGCGGCAACCACGAGGTGATGATGCGCGGCACCTTCGCCAACGTGCGCATCAAGAACCTGATGCTGCCACCCAAGGACGACGGCTCGCGCGTGGAGGGCGGCTACACCCTGTACCAGGGCGAACAGATGGCCATCTACGACGCCGCCATGAAGCACATCGCCGATGGCACGCCGACCGTGATCTTCGCGGGTGAGGAATACGGCACCGGTTCATCGCGTGACTGGGCCGCCAAGGGTACACAACTGCTGGGCGTGAAGGCCGTGATCGCCAAGAGCTACGAACGCATCCACCGCAGCAACCTGGTGGGCATGGGCGTGTTGCCGCTGCAGTTCAAGGGCAGCGATTCACTCGCATCCCTGAACCTATCCGGCGACGAGACCTTCGATCTCGCCGGTCTCAACGGCGACATCAAGCCGCAACAGGATGTCACGCTGACCGTCACGCGCAAGGACGGCAGCAAGCAGAACGTCGCCCTGCTGCTTCGCATCGATACGCCTATCGAAGTGGACTACTACAAGAACGGCGGGATTCTGCCGTTTGTGTTGAAAGAGCTGGTAGGCAAGGCGTAGCATTCATCTCACGATGCTGAAAAGAAGAAGCCCGCGAAATGCGGGCTTCTTCTTTTTGATCTGGTCGGCGTACACACCCCCTACTGATACTGAGCCACGACACTCTCAGTTGTCGCGAATGAAATCCAGCACCGCATCCAGAACTTCATCGTCCCATGACCACATGAAGGAATGGCCCATCTCAAATACCTGCAGTCTGGCATCCGGAATGTGCCTTGCCAGATACTCGCCATGCGCCGGGGGAAAGCACGGGTCATAACGCCCATGGATAACCAAAGTCGGGAGGGCGATTGTCTTCACTGACTGAAGACGATCCGGTGATGCCGCTACGGCAAAAGCATGGTGGAAACTTGCCGACGGGTCAGAAGTCCTGTCGGCAGCGAGCCGCAGAGCCCGCTCTACTTCGATGCGCGGATATGGCCGCGGCCCACCATATGTCGCCGCCCATCCATTGCTTGCAGCAGCCATCATCTCCGCGGCGGTTTGGGGAGGATGACTGCGCATGGACTCGAGGTAATCGAGGAAGCTTTTTTCCGGTGCCGGCAGGGAGAACGCCGAGGTGTCTTGCCCCGTTGTGGCCGCCATATACGGCCGGTGGTCGGCGCTCGTGGAGATCAGCACCAGTTTCGCGGCGATGCCGGGATGCCTGATGCCGATGAGCTGGGCGATATATCCTCCCATTGAGAGGCCGATGACGATCGGCTGCTCGACCTTGTAGCCGCGGATCACATTGATGGCATCTTCCGCAAGAGTGTCCAGATCATAGGGGGCATGCTGGAAATCGACCCTGGAAGATTTCCCCGTATCGCGATGATCGTAGCGAATCACATGGAAACCGGCCGCAGCGAGCCGCTCGCAAAATCCGTCCGGCCAGAAGATGCCCTGATTCATCGCCCCCATGATCAAAAGCAGCGGGGGATCATTTTGATCTCCGAAGGACTCGGTCCAGAGCGTCAATCCGTCTTTTGTATCTATGTATCTTTCCATTTTCGGATCTGCGGCAAGCAGATGACTATCGACCGCGCATGACGGAAATTGCCATTCAATACCGGCGTTTTGCCCGGTACGCCATCTTCATGTACACATCGCCCCTGGCCAGTTCTTCCAGCATCTGGTCGAGTCGCTTCTGTTGTGTGGCAGGGAGTTTGGCGCGGGTGATCCAGCCGATGTAATCGTTGCGCTGGTATGGCGGGCGTGCATCGTAGGCGGCGGTGAGTTTTTTCGCGGTCAATGCCGCGCGCACGAAGTCGGGCATGGGGTGGAGTTCGCGTTTCAAACGGTTCGGTTTCTCCATCCATCCCTCCTTGCGTTCAATCGCCGAGCACGACCTTGCCGTGGCAGGCAGAGCAGTTCGAGCGTGTCTTCACGGCAGGAAGTTTCCATTCCTTCTCGGAGATCACGCGGTGTTCGCGCACGAACCAGGGCGTGTCGCTGATGCGCAGGCTGGCCGAACTGTATCGCTCGCCGCTGCCGGCAAAACGCTTGAGAAAATCGAGGATATGCCGGTTATCTTTTGCATCGAGCATGGCGTTGCTGTTGAAGTGCCGATCGAGGCGCCCCATCAGTTCCTGCCAGTTCTCGCTGCTCAGCATGTGCGGCGGATAGGCGACATGGCAGCTGCTGCATTCCTTCTTCCACTTCTCATAACCCGGTGAGCCGAGTTTTTCGCTCTCTGCCCACACCTGCCCTGCGCACAACAGCAACAACAAGACCGACAATTGTTTCATTCACGACTCCCATACATCCACTGCTACATCCGGTGATTCCGCGCAAATTGGAATCCCGCTTCGCGGACAATTTGTGCAATCAGACCGAATGATCGAATAAACGTACCCATGCACAGGCAATAGCTGGAATGTCCCGATTTTGCGCGGGGACTCCGCATCCTCCGGCACTGCTGCCAGCGACGGGCATGCTTTGCCACACATCGGACCGTTTGCACCCAATACTCACTTGTTCACCTGAATCGCCCTGGCTGTGGTGATGAATGTCAGTGCCGGCCCGCCGCCCTTGATGTCTGCGTGAACTGCCTCAACCACGGGCGGGTTGGTTGCGGCAGCTGCCTCCCACTGGATGATGAAGTTCGCACCGGAACCGCCTTCGGACTCCTTGCGTTCAATGAACAGCTCCAGGGTTCCCATTGCGCCGACCACCTCCGGGTTGGGCAGATACTCCCGGAGCAGTTTGCCTTCGGTGCTGTAGTAACGCGCGGAAACGACGCGGATCGGTGTCTTGAGGCTGGTGTTGCGGATGCTGACCAGGGCGGAGACAAGGCTCTTGACCGGGTGCTTGCCCTGGATCACGCGGTCGCCGTGCCAGATGTGGGAATAGATGGGGAGATAAAGCATCTGACCGGATGTAAGCTCCTCCTCTTCCGCCTTCACGGAAGCCGAGCCCCACAGCAGCAACGCCAGCAACAAATACGGTTTCATCTTCACCCCCTCGCCAGATTCAGGCGACTCCCTGTATCAATCGTTCCAGGCGAAGGCGTCCTTCCGAGGATGCCATCACCATCAGCACATCGCCTCCTTGCATGACATGCAGGGAGGACGGGTTGAACAACCAGTCGTTCACATGCCGGATGGCCAGTATCAGGCTGTCCTGATTGCCATGATAGAGCACAGAAAGCGACTTGCCGGACAGGGATTCCGGGACACGTACTTCTTCGATGCGGACATTATTGTCGGTCTTGAACATATCGTCGAGGAAGGATGCGACATTCGGGCGGACCATGGCGGAAACGATGCGCTGCCCGCCGCTGAAATCCGGCGACACCACCTCATCGGCGCCGGCCCGGCGCGTCTTTTCAACATTCTTCAGATCATGGCAGCGCGCCACCACACGCAGCCCCGTGTTGAGCTGCTTGGCGCTCAGACTGATGACCAGGTTCATATTATCCTCATGGGCCACGGCGAACACACCGCATGCGTTCTCCACCCCCGCAGCTCGCAACATCTCGTCATCGGTGGCATCGCCATGCAGCCAGAGTTGCTCCGGGTGCGTTTCCAGGAAATGATGGATGGCTGCCATATTGGCATCGATGATGACGCACGGGCGTCCTGTCGCGGCCAGTTCGTGCGCCACGTTGCTGCCGACCATGCCGACGCCGCAAACGATGAAATGCCCCTTCAGTTGCGCGATCTTTTCTTTCATTTTCTTTCTCCGCCAGGATGAATTGATGTCGCTTTCCAGCAGGAACGCGGTAAACGTGGACAGCACATAACCGAGCACACCGATACCGGTCATGGCGATGAAGATGGTGAACAGACGCCCATACTCATAGTCCGATACGTCCACGATCTCGCCATAGCCGATGGTGGTCAGGGTAATGAAGGTCATGTAGAAACAATCGAGCCAGGAATACTGCTCGCCGCCGAGCAGCCGATAGCCCACAGTACCGCTGACCATGATCATCACCAGAGCCAGGAAGGCGAAGAACAGGTGGCGTATCGTTTTGTCCTGACTGTCACCCTGAACCATCATTCGTCTCGCACATTCTCGCCGGGGAACAGCGCTTCGTTGAAGCCGAAATCCTTGAGGTCGCGGACACGCATCGGGTACAGGATGCCGTCGAGGTGGTCGCACTCGTGCTGCACCACGCGCGCGTGAAAACCGCTCACCGTGCGATCGATGAGCGCACCGTATTCGTCGCGCCCCTGGTAGCGCAGATGGGTAAAGCGCGGCACCAGACCGCGCATGCCGGGAATGCTGAGGCATCCTTCCCAGCCCTCATCCATAGCGTCGGACAGGGGGGTAAGGACGGGGTTGACCAGCACGGTCTGCGGCACCGTTTCCGCATCCGGATAACGCGGATTCGCATTCACTTCAAAGATCACCACGCGCAGGTTGACACCGATCTGCGGCGCGGCCAGGCCGACACCGTCCAGCGCATGCATGGTGTCGCGCATGTCCTTCAGCAGTTCATGCAGTTCGGGCGTATCGAACTTGCGCACTTCTTCGGCGTGGCGCAGCAGGCGCGCGTCGCCCATGCGCAGGACTTCCCTAATCGTCATCGCTGACCACCGCGAACTCGAGGATATCCTTGACCTTCTCCATTGCCGAAACCACGACCGACCCTATCGTTTCGAGCGGGACGCCTGCGCGGCTTTCGCCGCGGCCGGCGGCATGGTTCACCACCACTGCGATGGTGGCATAGGCCATCCCCAGTTCCTTGGCCAGTGCCGCTTCCGGCATGCCGGTCATGCCGACCATGTCGGCGCCGTCGCGCTCCAGGCGGTCGACCTCGGCAGCCGTCTCCAGGCGCGGCCCCTGGGTGACGGCATGCACCCCGCCGTCCAGACAAGCCACCCTGGCGCGCTTTGCCGCAGCCAGCAGCTTTTGGCGCAATGCTTCGTTGTACGGCAGGGTGAAATCGATATGGGTGACCGGCCTGTCCTTGCCGTCGAAATAGGTGAAATCGCGGCCGGAGGTGTAGTCGATCAGTTGATCCGGGATCACGACCGTCCCCGGCACCAGATCATCGCGGATGCCGCCGACCGAGGTGATGGCAACGATGCGCTGCGCACCCTGGTCGCGCAGCGCCCACAGGTTGGCGCGGTAATTGACCATGTGCGGCGGGATGGTGTGGCCGTAGCCGTGGCGCGCGAGGAACATCACCTCGTGCTGGTTGATGGTGCCGAAGGTCATCGGGCCGGAGGGTTCGCCGTAGGGCGTGCGCATCACCTGCCGGTGGGTGATCTTGAGGTTCTCGAGTTGGGTCAGTCCGGTACCGCCGATGATTGCCAGCATTTCATTTCCCCTTCACTGCATAGATCGCGGGCAGGTTGCGCCACGCACCGTGTATATCCATCCCGTAACCGAACACGAAGCGGTTCGGCAGTTCCATGCCGACGAAATCGGCCTGGATGGGTTTACCCTTGCCGTTCGCCTTGTCGGCGAACACGGCGCTGTAGAACTGGCTCGCTCCCAGTTCCAGCACGCGCTGCTTGATCGCATGCAGGGTCTCGCCTTCATCGAGGATGTCGTCCACCACCAGCACGACTTTTCCCTTCACGTTCTCGCGCGGCGCCACCTTCCAGTGCAAGACCCCGCCCTGCTGCCCGTTGCCGTAACGCGAGACATGCAGGTAGTCGAAGTCCAGCGGGAAATCGAGCATGGGCAGCAACTGTCCGGTGAACACCACCGCCCCGCCCATCACCGACAGCACCAGCGGGTGCTGGTCGGCCAGGGTCGCGTTGATCCCGTCCGCCACGCGCTGCACCGCCGCTTGCACCTCATCCGCCGAGCGGATCATCTCGGCATCCTGCAGAATGGTGCGCGCTTCCCGGTTGCCGAGTGTCACGATATCGTCTTCAAATAGGCGGCAAACTGTTCGCGCAGATCTTCATGCCTCAAGCCGTATGCGACCTGCGCCTGCAGATAGCCCAGCTTGGAACCGCAGTCATAGCGGACACCGTTGAAGCGGTAGGCCAGCAATCTCTCGTCTCTCATCAAGGCATCGATACCGTCGGTAAGCTGTATCTCGCCGCCGGCGCCGGGCTTGATGTGTTCAAGATGATGGAAGATGCGCGGGGTCAGGATATAACGCCCGACCACTGCCAGCGTGGAAGGCGCGTCTTCCGGCGCCGGCTTTTCCACAATGCCGTGAACCTTCTCGATATCCGTGTCCAGGTTGGTGCTGCTGACGATGCCGTATTGTTTGGTATGCTCGCGCGGTACGTCCTGCACGCCGAGGATGGAACACTGGTATTGCGCGAACACATCCACCATCTGCCTGACAATGGGCGGTTCGCCGTCGATCAGATCGTCAGCGAGGATCACGGCGAATGCCTCGTCCCCGATAACCGGCTTGGCACACAGAACCGCGTGCCCCAGACCCAAAGGCTCGGCCTGGCGGATGTAGATGCAGTTCACGTTTTTCGGCACAACGGATTGCACCACGCGCAGCAACTCCTTCTTTCCTTGCTCTTCCAGCGTCGCTTCCAGTTCATAGGCTTTGTCGAAATGGTCCTCGATGGCGCGCTTGTTGCGGCCGGTGATGAACACCATGTCGGTGATGCCTGCCGCGACTGCTTCCTCCACCGCGTACTGGATCAGCGGTTTGTCGACGACCGGGAGCATCTCCTTGGCCGTGGCCTTGGTGGCCGGCAGGAAGCGGCTACCGAGGCCTGCTACCGGGAATACAGCTTTGGTTATTCTTTTTCTCATGATCTATTCACCTGATTTTCGAGTTCGTCCAACAACTGCTGCTCGTTCCACACCGGCACATTCAGCTCGCGTGCCTTGTCCAGTTTGCTGCCTGCTTCAGCTCCTGCCACCACGCAGTCGGTTTTCTTCGATACCGAGCCGGCCACTTTGGCGCCCAATGCTTCCAGACGCGATTTTGCCTCATCGCGGCTCATGCTGGCGAGTGTTCCGGTCAAAACGAAAGTCTTGCCGGACAGCGGCAAAGCCTGGTTGCTGACACCTTCATGCTCTTCCCAATGCACGCCCAGTTCGCGCAATTGTTGCACCACCTCGCGATTGTGCGCCTCGGCGAAGAAATCAACGATGCTCTGCGCCACCACCGGACCGACATCGGGCACGGCCAGCAAGCGCCCGGAATCGGCCTGCATGATGGCGTCCAGCTTGCCGAAATGGCGCGCCAGATCCTTTGCCGTAGTTTCGCCGACGTGGCGGATACCCAGCGCGAACAGGAAACGATGCAATGTCGTGTGGCGGCTCTTTTCCAGCGCAGCCACGATGTTGTGCGCGCTCTTCTCGGCCATGCGTTCCAATGCGGCCAGCGTCGCCACATCAAGGCGGTACAGGTCGGGCAGCGAACGGATGATGTTCTCGTCCACCAGCTGATCCACCAGTTTGTCGCCCAGACCTTCGATGTCCATCATGCGGCGTCCGGCAAAGTGCAGGATGGCCTGCTTGCGCTGGGCGGCACAGAACAGGCCGCCGGTGCAGCGCGCATCGGCTTCGCCTTCTTCCCGCACCACATGGCTGCCGCAGACCGGGCAGCTTGTCGGCATCACGAACGACCTGGCACCTGCAGGTCGTTTCTCCGCCAGCACACCTACAACCTCGGGAATCACATCTCCGGCGCGGCGCACGATGACGGTATCGCCGATATGCACGTCCTTGCGGCGGATCTCGCCTTCGTTATGCAGCGTGGCATTGGAGACGGTCGTGCCGCCGACGAACACCGGCTCCAGCTTGGCGACCGGCGTGAGCTTGCCGGTGCGTCCGACCTGTATCTCGATATCGCGCAACACGGTGAGCTGCTCTTCCGCCGGAAATTTATGCGCCACGGCCCAGCGCGGTTCGCGCGAGACGAAACCGAGCTGCGCCTGCAGGGCGAGACTGTTCACCTTGTACACCACGCCGTCGATGTCAAATGGCAACGTGTCGCGCTTGGCGGCGGTATCACAGTGAAATTGCACCAACCCTTGCGCCCCTTGAACAACCCTGAGATCACGATTTACTGGAAACCACCACGCGCGCAACTGATCTAGCACTTCTTTGTGCGTTTTACGCCAACTCCACCCCTGCACTTCACCTAGGCCATAAGCAAAAAAAGACAGTCGACGTCGAGCTGCAAGTGTTGGATCAAACTGCCGAATGCTGCCTGCCGCACCGTTACGCGGATTCACTAATGTTGGCAAGCCTAAAGAGCGTTGACGCTCGTTGTATTTTTCAAAATCATCGCGGCGCATATACACCTCACCACGAACTTCCAATACCTCGGGGCACTCGCCCTCCAAAGACAAAGGAATTTGATGGATGGCATGCTTGACGTTCTGTGTCACGTCTTCGCCGCTCTCTCCATCACCGCGCGTGGCAGCCTGTACTAGCACGCCATGCTCGTAACGCAGGTTGATGGCAAGGCCGTCGAACTTAAGCTCGCACACATACTCTACCGCCGGATCTGCATCGCCCAGACCTAGCTCCCTGCGAACCCGCTGATCGAAAGCTATCGCCCCTTGATCGCTGATGTCGGTCTCGGTGCGGATTGAAAGCATGGGGACTGCATGACGCACCGGAGTAAATCCGTCCAACACCTTACCGCCCACACGCTGGGTGGGCGAATCGGGCGTCAGCAATTCGGGATGTTGTGCTTCGAGGGCCTGCAGTTCGCGGAACAGCTTGTCGTATTCCGCATCGGGAATTACCGGAGAATCCAACACATAATACTGGCGATCATGAAATCTTATTTCATCACGCAACTGACTTGCGCGGCGTATTAGCTCTTGAGCCAGCATTAGGAGAACAGCCGCAACGCCTGTGCGCTGCCCGGCGTGATATGTCCGGCCAGCATCATGGCTTCGGTGGCGGCGACCTGGGCGCGAATCTGGGCAATGGCGCCGTCGCTCAGGGCGACGCGCTGGTCGTCGGCCAGGGTGAGGCGCAATGTCTTCGCCAGCTCCTGCGCCAATGCGACCATCTCGTCGAAGCGCTTTGCTGGATCCAGCACTCGCGGGATATCCAGCAGCAAGGTCAGGCTGTCGACGCGGGTCTGGTTGAGCGTGTGATGCTGGAAGGCCGAGCCGTCGGAGGCGCCCAGGCTCAGCAAAGTCACGCCGTATCCATCCAGCAGATGGAAGCTGCCGTCGGATTCCAGCCCCATCCCGAGCCGTTCCGCCGCGTTCGCCACTTCGGTGCCGAAGAGTTTGCGGTCGCCGTTGGTGAGCAGATTGATGCCTATCATCTGGTCGACATCGGCACAGAATCGGTCCAGTTCCTGCGCGCGCTGCATCGTTTCCTGAACCGATGGCAACTTCACTTCGATCTGCAGTTGCCCGGCGATATCCTGCAGCAGGTCATGGAATCCGGCCAAGCGCATCTCGCTGACGGAGCCGCTGCGATCGACCAGTTGCAGGCCGAGGCGGAATGCGCGGTAGGTCTGCGGACTCTCGGGGATCATGCGTTCCCACAAGCTGCTGACGGTGTTCAGGCCGCAGACATTGACGTTCTTGCCGAAATCGAAGCGGCGCTGCCACAGGTTTTCCAGCACACCCGAAGACAACGGCGTCTTGAGCAGCATGGTGGCGACGTAATCGGTCGAGTCGTTGAGCAGGCCGCAGACCCCGTCGGCCGTATCGCCGGCGGAAGATGCGGGCATCAAGGGGTCTTTGGGTTCTTCGGCCGGTAGCACAGCCTGTTGCTGTTCGACCGGAAAAGTGTCGCTGTTCCGCTCAAGGAGCTGGGAACGGATGCTGCGGCGATAGTGCCATTGCTGCCACTGGCCGTAGAGGAAGATTCCCGCCACCACGATGAGGCCGATGGCCAGCAAACTGATCTGTAACTCACTCATGTCGGATACCGGTGGTAAGGATTTGAACAGTTGCGATTATCGCAAATCGGCTAAACCAGCGGTAGCTCGCCTTCGCTCATACCGATGCCGCCGACCTCATGCAGCGCTTTGACGAAATCGGCGTCTTCATGAAGCTGGACCAGCGTCTGCGGATGGGCTCGTCCGTGCATATGCGCCAGGCGGGCTTTGCTGGTGACGGGCATCTCCCATTTCAGCCCGGCCAGCAACTCGTCAGCCGAATCCGGCCTGTTGCATACCAGCACCATGTCGCAGCCGGCATTGAGGGCGGCTTCGGCGCGCTGCACGATGCCGCCCGCGACGGTCGCGCCTTCCATACTCAGGTCGTCGCTGAAGATGCAGCCTTCGAAGCCCAGTTGGCCGCGCAGGATGTCTTTCAGCCAGACCTTGGAGAAACCGGCAGGGTGCGCATCGACCTTGGGGTAGATGACATGGGCAGGCATCACGGCGGTCAGGCCGAAGTCGACCATCTGACGGAAGGGGATGAGGTCGCACAGCTCGATATCCGTATAGCTGCGCTCGTCCACCGGGATATCCAGATGCGAATCGGCACAGACGAAGCCGTGTCCCGGGAAATGTTTGCCCACGGTCGGCATGCCGCCCTGCTTGAGGCCCAGCAGCAGGCTATGGGCCAGTTCGGCGATGGCTTGCGGTTCGGCATGGAAGGCGCGGTCGCCGATCACCGTGCTCGCTCCATAATCGACATCCAGCACCGGGGTGAAACTGAAATCGACACCGCAGGCACGCAGCTCCGAAGCCAGCACGTAACCGACCTGTTGCGCGAGGTGCCTGGCACGTTTGGGATGTTCGTCGTAGATCTTGCCGAGCTCGCGCATCGGCGGGATGCGGGTGAAGCCATCGCGGAAGCGCTGCACCCTGCCGCCCTCGTGATCCACAGCGATGAGCAGAGGCGGCGTGCGCAGGGCATGGATGCTGGCGGTCAGTTCGGCCAACTGGCCGGGGGATTCGTAATTGCGCGCGAACAGGATGACGCCGCCGACCAGCGGGTGGCGCAGACGCACCTCGTCTTCAGCGGTCAGTCGTTTCCCCAACACATCCAGCATCACCGGACCGTTACCCATCAACCTTCTCCTTCCAGAATCACAAATGCCACAGCGGTGTCCCGCTCGTCGCTGAGGCTCAGATGGTGCGCCACCACCCCCAGCCTGGAGAGATGCGCGGCAAGCTCTTCATCGAACAGAAAGACCGGCTTGCCCAGCTCGTCATGGGAAACGGTGATGCGCTGCAGGCTCACCGGATGGCGCAGGCCGTGCCCGGTCGCCTTGGCAAGCGCCTCCTTGGCCGCGAAACGTTTGCTCAGGAAACGGGCGGGATGGGCCAATGCCGGATACTCCAGCAGTTCCTGCGCACTCAATATCCGCCGTGCAAAGGCTTCGCCGTGACGCTCCATCGCGGCTTCGATGCGCGCGACGGTGACGATATCGGTACCGATGCCGAAGATCATGGGACCAGCAGGGCTTTCATATTCTTCACCGCCTGCTCCAGGCCGATAAATACGGCCTCGGCAACGATGGCATGACCGATGTTGAGTTCGGCGATATGCGGGATAGCGACGATGGGACGCACGTTGTGATAGTTGAGACCGTGCCCGGCATTCACCTGCAGGCCCAACGCATGGGCATGCACTGCAGCGGCGTGGATGCGCGCCAGTTCGGCCTCACGCGCCGGGACGCTGTCGGCGTCGGCGTATTTTCCGGTGTGGATCTCGACCACGGGCGCACCGGCCTTCTTGGCTGCATCGAGCTGTCTTTCATCGGCATCGATGAACAGCGACACGCGGATGCCGGCCTCCGTACAACGCTGGGTGGCACGCTGCACGGCTTCGAAATGCCTGATCACATCCAGCCCGCCTTCTGTGGTCAGTTCCTCGCGCTTCTCCGGCACCAGGCAGATATCGTGCGGCTTCACGCGCAGAGCGTTGGCGATCATCTCGTCGGTGACGGCGCATTCCAGGTTCATGCGCGTCTGCAGCATGCCGCGCAGGATGTCGACGTCGGCATCCTGGATGTGGCGCCGGTCTTCGCGCAGATGGATGGTGATGGCGTCCGCCCCCGCTTCCTCGCAGATCAGCGCGGCGCGCACCAGGTTGGGATAGCGCGCCCCGCGCGCCTGGCGCAGGGTGGCGACGTGGTCGATGTTAAGTCCGAGTTTGATCATAGCTTCTGTAAATCCCTCATCAGTTCGCGCGTGTGCAAGGTCTTGCCGGCCAGATGGTGATCCAGCAGCATGCGCATCAACTGCTTGCTTTGCCGCGCGCTGTTGGCATCGCGATAGTCATCAACCGCCATGTCCAGCAGCGTCTTGCCAGCGACCGGCATGCCCTGCGAAGAGTCCGTTGTTTCCGCGATGGCGCCGCGCTCAAGTATATAGCGGTATGTCTTGTCCGGGGCTATGGGCTTGCCGCTGTCCGCCTCGCTCTCCAGCAACAGCGCATAGCCCAGTTCCTGCAGCATGCGTTTCTCGAAGAAGCGCAAGGTCAGGGCATGGTCGTCCTCCTCAGCCAGCCGCTGCAGGGTCTGCTGGTAATAGTCGAACAGGCTTGCATGGGGATCGTCGCGCGCCATCAGGTTGAGCAACAATTCGTTGAGATAGAAGCCGCACATCAGCGCCGTACCCTGCAACTGCGGCTGCCCGCCCTGCCACTCGGCACTGTGCAAGGTGCGCAACTCGTGCTTGCCGAACCAGCTCAGCGACAATGGCTGGAAACCCATCAGCAGGCCGCGCAATGCGGAACGCGGACGCCGCGCGCCGCGCGCCACCAGCGGTACGCGCCCATGCTGCCGGCTGAACACTTCCAGGACCAGGCTGGTCTCGCGGAACGGGTAGCTGTGCAGTACGAAGGCGAGCTCGTCCTGGATGCGTTGTTTGGATGCCGCGTTACTCATACCCCAGCGATTTCAGCATCTGCGCGCTGTCCGCCCAGCCGCTGCGGACTTTGACGAACACTTCGAGGAAAACCTTGCCGTCGAACAGTTTCTCCATGTCGAGGCGCGCCTGGGTCGCTATCTCCTTGAGTTTCTCGCCCTTGCTGCCGATGAGCATGGCCTTGTGCGCTTCCTTGTCCACCAGGATGGCGGCGTTGATACGGCGCAACTTGCCGTCCATCTTGAATTGTTCGATCACCACACTGACCGAGTAGGGCAGCTCCTCGCCGGTGAAACGGAAGACCTTCTCGCGCAACAGTTCGGCGGCAAGGAAACGCTCGTTGCGGTCGGTGATCTCGTCTTCGGCGTACAGATGCTCCCCTTCCGGCAGATAGGGGCGGATCGCGTCCAGCAGGGTATCCAGCTGCTTGCCCTGGCGCGCACTGACCGGAACGATGGCGGCGAAATGGCGCAGGACGGAGATCTTCTCGATGAAGGGCAGCAGTTCCGCTTTGTCATCCAGCAGATCGGCCTTGTTGATGACCAGGATCACCGGGCGATCCTGCGGCAACAGCTCCATCACTTGCTGGTCTCGCTCGTCAAAGTGGCGCGCCTCCAGCACGAACAGCACCACGTTGACTTCGCGCAGACTGCTGGTCACCACGCGGTTCATGCTGCGGTTCAGCGCATTGGTGTGTTGCGTCTGAAAGCCCGGCGTGTCGACAAAGACGAATTGCGTCTTGTCTTCGGTGAGGATGCCGGTGATGCGGTGGCGCGTGGTCTGCGCCTTGCGCGAGGTGATGCTGATCTTCTGCCCGATCAGATGATTGAGCAGCGTCGACTTGCCCACGTTGGGGCGGCCGACGATGGCGATGAAGCCGCTGTGATGGTTTTGCGTTTCGGTCATTTTTTGGCGATCTGTTGGTAAGCCTTTTCGGCGGCGACCTGTTCGGCGATGCGGCGGCTGGCGCCTTCCCCTTGCGTTCTCAGACCATGTTGCGGGATATCGCAGGATACGACAAATGTCTGCGCGTGGGCCTCGCCCTTGATCTCCAGGACACTGTATTGCGGCAATGCCAGCTTGTGTCCTTGCAGATACTCCTGCAACTGGGTCTTGGCATCCTTGCCCAGCGCTTGCAGATCGGTTTGTGCGATGAATGGCACATACAGGCGCAGCACCACCGCTTCGGCCGCCGCAAAATCGCTATCCAGCATCACCGCGCCGAACAAGGCTTCCAGTGCATCGGCAAGGATGGAAGGGCGGCGGAAGCCGGCGCTCTTGCGCTCTCCCTCGCCAAGCTGGAGCAGCTCTCCCAGATTCAGCTGTTGCGCCAATGTCGCCAGCGTCTGCTGGTTCACCAGATTGGAACGCAAACGGGAAAGGTCGCCTTCCGGGAGGTCCGGAAAAGTCTCATAGAGGTATTTGGCGATAGTGCAGTTGAGTACGCTATCGCCAAGGAATTCCAGTCTTTCGTTATGTGCCGCGCTATAACTGCGATGAGTCAATGCACGCTGCAGCAATTGCGGCTGCAAGAACTGATAGCCTAGCTGCCTGCACAGTGCCGCATGCTTCATCGGACGACGACTCAGGAGCTGCTCGGATTGAATTCGAGCAACAGCGTGATATTGGCGACCAGGGGTATCCGAACCGAGTAGTTTGCGCTCAGGCTCAACCGTCCCTCTTCTTTGTCGATCACGATGTCCTCGGCAGTGATGTCCGTAATGAAATCTATGTTGGCACGCTTGCTGTATGACTCCTGGATCTCCTTGGTCGTGGCGCTTTGCATCGCCGGGTCGCTGGCGATCGCCTTGAACACGTGGGCGATCTGCGCACTATGGATATAGGGCGGGACCACTTTCATGCCCAGGATCGCGACAAAGATGACTCCCGCTGCGATCAGGATGAATCCTGTGAAACCCATACCGCGCTGCTTATCTGCCAATGTCTTCATTTCCATTCCTTTCCTGATATCACGTTCTATTCAATAGACAAACCGATACGCTTCAATTCGCTGAAGTTCATCCAGATGAAGAATGCCTTGCCCACAAGCATCTCGTCCGGCACGAAACCCCAATAGCGGCTATCGCGACTGTTATCGCGGTTATCGCCCATCATGAAATAGTGCCCTGCAGGTACAACGCATTTTACTTCCCGTTCACTATAACTGCATTGTTCGTATTGGGGGAAGTTGGCCACGTTGCCCAGATGGACCTGGGGCATATCCGGATTCAGCAGTACGGCATGCGTGCGGCCGCCAAGATTCTCGTTGTAGCGCTCGGTATGCACGAACCTCAATTCGCTTTCGACGTAATTGAAATCGCCGTCGCGTTGCAGTGTCTGCTCCACCCCGTTGACCCACAGCCGTTTGTTGCGATAGACCAGCTCATCCCCGGGTACGCCGACCAGGCGTTTAATATAATCAATCGAGGTGTCCTCGGGGTAGTGGAACACCACCACATCCCCGCGCTGCGGCTGGTTGATCTCGATGAACTTCTTGTTGACGATGGGCAGGCGCAAACCATAGGTATAGCGGTTCACCAGGATGAAGTCGCCCACATGCAATGTCGGGATCATGGAACCCGAGGGGATCTTGAACGGCTCGATCAGGAAAGAACGCAGCAGGAATACCACCAGGATCACCGGAAAGAAACTCTTGGCATATTCCACCCACCATGGCTCGTTCACATCCGCCGGACGCTTGGTGCGCAACAAGAAGCGGTCGAGCAGCCAGATCACCCCGGTCAGCACCAGCAAGGAAAACAGGATCAAGGCAAAGGTCATTTGAGTTCCTATCCGGTTATTTGTCGTCCACACGCAGGATGGCGAGGAATGCCTCCTGCGGTATCTCCACGCTGCCCACCTGCTTCATACGCTTCTTGCCCGCCTTCTGCTTTTCCAGCAGCTTCTTCTTGCGCGATATGTCGCCGCCGTAGCACTTCGCCAGCACGTTCTTGCGCAAGGCCTTCACGTTCTCGCGCGAGATGATGTTGGCGCCGATGGCGGCCTGGATCGCCACATCGAACATCTGGCGCGGGATCAACTCGCGCATCTTGGCCGCCACTTCGCGCCCGCGATACTGGCTGTTGGCGCGGTGCACGATGATGGACAGCGCGTCAACTTTCTCGCCGTTGATCAGCATGTCCACCTTCACCACATCGGCCGGGCGGTACTCCTTGAACTCGTAATCCATCGAGGCATAGCCGCGTGAGACCGATTTCAGCTTGTCGAAGAAATCCAGCACGATCTCGCCCATCGGCATCTCGTATTTCAGCAGCACTTGTTTACCGTGGTATGTCATGTCGATCTGCACGCCGCGCTTCTGCGTGCATAGCGTGATGACCGCCCCCACGTATTCCTGCGGCATATACAAGTTGACGTTGACGATGGGTTCGCGGATCTCCTCGACCTTGGACAGGTCCGGCAATTTGGACGGGTTGTCCACCATGATCACCGTGCCGTCGCGCTGCACCACCTCATAGATCACCGTGGGTGCAGTGGTGATGAGGTCCATGTCGAACTCGCGCTCCAGTCGCTCCTGCACGATCTCCATATGCAGCAGACCGAGGAAGCCGCAGCGGAAGCCGAAGCCCAGCGCCTGCGACACTTCCGGCTCGTATTGCAGCGCGGCATCATTGAGCTTCAGTTTTTCCAGCGAATCGCGCAAGGCTTCATACTGGTTGGATTCGACCGGAAACAGTCCGGCGAACACCTGCGGCTGTATCTCCTTGAAGCCAGGCAGGGCACTGGCGGCGGGCTTGGATACCAGGGTGACTGTGTCGCCCACCTTGGCGTCTTTCAGCTCCTTGATGCCGGCGATCACGAACCCCACCTGTCCGGCAGACAATGAGTCGCGATCTTGCGACTTGGGCGTGAACACGCCGACATGCTCGGTCAGGTGCTGCGCACCGGTCGCCATGAACAAGATCTTGTCTTTTGGCTTGAGCGTGCCGTTGACGATGCGCACCAGCATCACCACGCCCACATAGTTATCGAACCAGGAATCGATGATCAGCGCCTGCAACGGCGCCTCGACATCACCCTTGGGGGGCGGCACTTTGACGATCAGCGCTTCCAGCACATCTGCCACGCCCAAGCCGGTCTTGGCCGAGCAATGCACCGCGTCCTTCGCCTCGATGCCGATCACATCCTCGATCTCGGCGATGGCGTTCTCCGGATTGGCGGAAGGCAGGTCGATCTTGTTGAGCACGGGCACGACTTCCACACCCAGATCCAGCGCGGTGTAGCAATTGGCCACGGTTTGGGCTTCGACGCCTTGCGAGGCATCCACCACCAGCAAGGCCCCCTCGCAGGCAGAGAGCGAGCGCGAGACTTCGTAGGAGAAGTCCACATGTCCGGGCGTGTCGATGAGGTTGAGGTTGTAGACCTGTCCGTCGCGCGCCTTGTAGCTCAACGCGGCGGTCTGCGCCTTGATGGTGATACCGCGCTCGCGCTCGATGTCCATCGAGTCCAGCACCTGCTCTTCCATCTCGCGGTCGGACAAGCCGCCGCACAAATGGATGATGCGGTCCGCCAGGGTGGATTTGCCGTGATCGATGTGGGCGATGATGGAGAAATTGCGGATATGCTGCATGAGGCTCAAAATAAAAAATCCCGTCAAAAGCGGCGGTTACGCGAAGCGCGAATTCTAGCCGATTTTGACGGGATACGCTGAGCTACAGAGCCGCTTATTTCTCGTCCAGCTTTATCGGGACGTAGACCGTACCCTCGCTGCGGCGCACCAGCAACGCGATGTTGCGGCCTTTCGGCACCTTCTTGAGAACCTCGTTGAACTGCTCGAAGTTGTGTATCTCGATATTGCCGACCGCGAGGATCACATCCCCGCGCTGCAACTGGCTGCGTGCCGCAGGGCCCTTCATGTCTTCGACCACCAGTCCGCCCTCGACCTGAAGTTCGGCCTTCTGCTGTTCGTTCAGTTCGCTCACGACCAGCCCGAGCCGGGTCTCGCTCTCCGATGTGCCTTCCGCTCCGCTGCGGCTTCCGCGCTGGGCGATTTCGCCCCCCTCTTCCCGTATTTCTCCGACCACCAGCGATACATCCAGCGTATTGCCCTTGCGCCACAGTTGCACGCTGGCCTTGCTGCCCGGTTTGGTCGCAGCGACGATGCGCGGCAGGTCGGCAGATGAATTCACGGCCTTGCCGTCGAACTTGAGGATCACATCGCTGGGACGCACCCCCGCCTTGTCCGCCGGCCCGCCCTTTTCCACAGCCGAGATCAGCGCACCCGCGATCCTGGGCAGACCGAAGGAATCAGCCAATTCGCGCGTCACTTCCTGGATGCTCACGCCGATACGGCCGCGTGTGACCTTGCCGGTCGTGCGCAACTGGTTCACCACATCCATCGCCACATCGATAGGGATGGAAAAAGACAGGCCCATGTAACCGCCTGAACGACTGTATATCTGCGAATTGATCCCGACCACCTCGCCCTTCATGTTGAACAGCGGCCCCCCGGAGTTGCCCGGATTGATCGCCACATCGGTCTGGATGAAGGGAACGAAATTCTCCTGCGGCAGTGAGCGCCCCTTGGCGCTGACGATACCCGCTGTCACGCTGCTGTCGAAACCGAAAGGCGAGCCGATCGCCAGCACCCATTCCCCGACCTTGAGCAGCCCAGGCTCGCCCAGGATGACTTTTGGCAGGCCGCTCGCCTCGATCTTGAGCAGGGCCACATCGGTGCGTTTGTCTGCGCCGATCACCTTGGCCTTGAATTCGCGTTTGTCGGTCAGTCGCACCGTGATCTTCTCGGCACGATCGACGACATGGGCGTTGGTCAGGATATAACCGTCGGCACTGATGATGAAGCCGGAACCCAGCGATTGAGACTCCTGTTCCCGCGGCATCTGCGGCGCGAAGCGGCGGAAGAACTCATAGAAAGGATCGTTCTCCGGCAGATTGGGAGCCCCCTGGAACATCTGCGGGACGCGATTGACCTGCGTGGTACTGACGTTCACCACTGCGGCGCCCTGTTTCTCCACCAACTCGGTGAAATCGGGCAAATCCCTGGCGAGAGCCGGCAAGGTCAAGGATCCGAACAATGCGAGGAAAAATATTCTCTTCAGCATGATGCGTTTAGCCTCCTGATGAAACGATGGTTAGGAACCGGAACGAGAAGTGACGATGGACGCAGCGACCGCCTGTCCGACTCTGAGGGACGACAGCCTTGCCAGAGTGAAACCCAGCAGCAGCCCGATGACCGCCCCTGCGACAGCATATCCGTCGCGCGCAGCGGTGTCTGCCGCAAGACTGGCGCCGAAGGCTCCTCCGACGAGAAGCAGCGCCAGCGGCAACAGATACATCTTCACAGCGCCGCGCAACAGAACCCCGTCCGGCAGAGACACGTGAACTTCATCCCCCACCTTTGCGCGAGCATCGTTCCGGACAGTGAAGTGCCTTGGTTTGCTGCTGCAAAACATCTTCGTCAACGCGCCGCTCCCGCAACCACCTTCGCTACTGCAATGACCGCAGCCGCCAGAGCTCAAAGGCTGCACCGAGGCCTCTTCACCCCGGACATCGATCACGATAGCACGCATATCCAACATATCATTGCCCCGCGTAACGGACAGATTCCGCCACCTGGATCACCGTTCTGGCCGGTACTTCCCCGACCACAGTGACCAGTGAATCCCCTATGATGCGGTTGTACACATGCACGGCACCCTGTCCTGCCAGGCCGGGATTGCGATGGGTTGAATCACTTGCCTTCTCGATGAATACCGAAATTCCAGCCAAACCGTCGGAAAATACCATATGAATGACAGGCTCCCGGTTCTCGTGGAATGGCCGGCGCATCTCCAGTATCTTCCTGAATCCCGTCGGCAACTCATCGACCTGCCAGCCACTGCTTTCCGTCTGCAGCTGCCCCGCCTTGGCGAGGTGCGATGGCTGGACTTGCTGCGCCGGATCGGCGGGCGCGGATCTGATCTGGGATATCCACTTGCGATCGATGTCGCCGCCAATATTCAGCTGCATGAACGCATACTGTTCGATGATGTAACCGCGGTCATCCATGACGGCTGCCTTGAGCAACAAGCCGGAGTCGTAATGCGCCCACATCTTGCGGGTATAACGCAGATTATCCTTGGGTTGGAATGTGACCGAATGCACGTGATAGCCGGCCACCTCACCCTCTTCTTCGCGCTTGATCAGATAGTTCTCTTTCAGGGTGGATATCTGCTCAGGCAGCAGTGCCGGGAAGGCGCGTTTGATCTGGCGCCTCTCGACCTTCACCTTGTGACCATCGGAATATAACCAGACCTGGTCGTTGTTGCGGATAAGCTCGCGTTTTCCGCCGCCCAGACTCTCAAGATGCTCATGTTCGCCATTCTCGTCGGAGATATGGGTGATACGCGACATCTCGACGCGACCGCCGGACTGATAGACGAACACGCCGCTGTAATCGGTCTGGTGCGCAGCAAAGACCATGGTCTTGAGCCAATCCGCCTCATTACCCTGGATGGGGTCGGCCAATGCCGGCGCAACGCCAAGTTGCACCAGCAGCAAGACCAGATAACCTGCCTTCATCGGGCCGCGCACTATTTCCCTGCCACCGCATGGATATAGGAAGCAGCGCCATGCACCTCGGCACTGGGGGAGAACTCCTGATGCGCCATCAGATAGTCGTCAGTCTGTGCAGCGGCCGGGCGTACCGCGGCGGTATTGTCCTGCGGTATCGCAGCGACTTGCGGGGCCGGTTGATTGCCGACTTGCAGCGACAACCATGCGACCAGCGCCAATGCCATCACCGAGGCGACGGCAGAAAGGGCAAAATTGCGGATACGCTGGGAAGTTCTGCTATGCGGGGCAAATACTACAGGTTCGGCCTGCAATCGCTCATGGAAGGTTTTTCTGAAACTCTTGCAGAGATGGTCCGGTTGTCGCAAGGCATCGCCGATCAGATGATAACTTTCCCAATCCTGCTGAGCCTCCGGATGGTGTTTGATCCTGTCAAGAAACACATCCGCCTGGTCCTCATACATCTCCCCGTCCATCAACGCCGAAATATCCTGTTTCATGTTCACCACCTTCTGTCTTCACTCGTGCCCAGCAAGGGACGCAAATTGGCCGCTATCGCCTCTCGTGCCCTGAAAATCCTCGAACGAACCGTGCCGATCGGGCAATCCATCACTGCCGCGATCTCCTCATAGCTCAACCCTTCTATCTCCCGCAATGTCAGCGCCGTGCGCAGATCGTCGGGCAATTCCTGCAGCGAGGAGTTGACCACCTCCACCACCTGCTTGCTCATCAGCTCGTTCTCCGGTGTCGACACCTCATGCAAAAGTGTCGCGTCTTCAAAATCCTCCGCGTCTTCCGCATCAAAAGGCGTACTGGTCGGCGCCCTGCGCCCCTGTGCCACCAGATGGTTCTTCGCGGTATTGATGCCTATCCGGTACAGCCAGGTATAAAAAGCACTATCCCCGCGAAAAGCCGGTAACGCGCGGTATGCCTTGATAAAGGCATCCTGGGTGACATCCTCTGCCTCGGCGGCATTGCGCACAAAACGCGAGATCAGCCTGCCCAGGCGGCGCTGGTATTTGGATACCAACAATTCGAACGCATGCTTATCCCCGCGCTGCGCACGTTCCACCAGCTGTTGATCGACCTCCCTGTCACCCATTCCGTTTCCCGGTTTATTTGATTTGAACCGCCTGCAAGCGGTTCGTCAGTATAACCGGATGGGTACACCTACGTCAGCATTGCCTGTAGCCGCCAAATTGACCGCGATCCTGAAAATTAGTTCACTCCCCGATCAAAAGCTCTATACAAGTTTGGTATAGTTCGCCGGGTCGATAACCCGATCTGGACTAGCAGCGTGTTGCGTTTCGATACTCTTATCATCGGTAGCGGCCTGGCCGGACTGTCACTGGCCCTCAAGTTGGCCGATAAACAGAAGGTTGCCGTCATCACCAAGAAGTCCCTGCTGGATGGTGCCAGCGCCTGGGCCCAGGGGGGGATCGCCGCCGTTCTTTCGCATAGCGACTCGCTGGATGAACATATCCACGATACGCAGGTTGCGGGAGCAGGACTGTGCGACCTTGAAACCACCCGCTTCGTCATCGAACATGGCGCTGCAGCCATCGACTGGCTGATCTCGCAGGGGGTGCCCTTCACCCGCGACGCGGGATCGGACAGCGGATACCACCTCACCCGCGAGGGCGGCCACAGCCATCGCCGCATCATCCATGCTGCCGATGCCACCGGACAAGCCGTACAGGAGACTATCGCCGCCAAGGCCCGTGCTCATCCCAACATCACCTTGCTGGAACGGCATATCGCCATCGACCTCATCACCGGCAAAAAATTGCGGCGAACGGAAAACCGCTGTTATGGCGCTTACGCACTGAACAGCGCGAACGGAGAGGTCCTCACCATCGCGGCCCAGAACACAGTGCTCGCCACAGGCGGGGCCGGAAAGGTCTACCTGTATACGACCAACCCGGACACCGCCACCGGCGACGGTATCGCCATGGGCTGGCGCGCGGGATGCCGCGTATCCAACATGGAGTTCATCCAGTTCCACCCGACCTGCCTCTACCACCCGCATGCCAAATCCTTCCTGATCAGCGAGGCGGTGCGCGGGGAAGGCGGCACCCTGAAACTGCCGGATGGTGCCAGATTCATGCCCTGGCATGATGAACGCGCAGACCTGGCGCCACGGGACGTCGTTGCCCGCGCCATCGACTTCGAAATGAAGAAGCGCGGTCTGGATTGCGTCTACCTGGACATCTCCCATCAGCCAGTGGAGTTCCTGCAGGAACACTTCCCGACCATCTACTCACGCTGCCTTGCCCTAGGCATAGATATCTCCAGGCAACCTATCCCCGTCGTTCCTGCCGTGCATTTCACCTGCGGCGGGGTGATGACCGACTTGCATGGACGTACCGATGTGGACGGCCTCTATGCGGTCGGCGAAACCGCCTGCACCGGATTGCATGGCGCAAACCGGCTGGCCAGCAATTCACTGCTGGAGTGCCTGGTATTCGCCGATGCGGCATCCGGGGACATCCTGAACAAACCGCAGGGATCAATACCCGAATTGCCCCACTGGGATGAGAGCCGGGTGACCGATGCCGACGAGGCTGTGGTGATCTCGCACAACTGGGATGAGCTGCGCCGTTTCATGTGGGACTACGTCGGCATCGTGCGTACCACGAAACGCCTGCAACGCGCGCAGCACCGCATCAAATTGCTGCACGAAGAGATCAACGAATATTACCGCAACTTCCATGTCAGTTCCGACCTGCTGGAACTGCGCAATCTGGTGCTGACCGCGGATCTCATCGTACAAAGTGCGCTATCCCGCCATGAAAGCCGCGGACTGCATTTCAGCAAAGACTACCCACAGTTGCTGGCAGAGGCGGTCCCGACTGTGCTGACACCCCCCGGTTACCTCGCCCGCTGATCATCCTTGCCGTCTGCACCCCACTTCAGTGCCACACGCAGGCGGCGGAACGCCTCCTTGCCCATGGCATCGGGGAATATGGGCAAGTTGCGGCCGGCACGCTGCTCGCTCAAGTCTACATTCAGGATGACGAGGTAAGGAGTCACCAGACTGTCTGCAGCTATCTTCCCGAAGACGTGCCTGCCATTCCGCAAGACCAGCACCACCTCGCCCGCCTCTTCCAGCCGGAAGGCCACACACGCATGCTGCAAGCGCAACTTTGCATCGAGCGAAAAGTGGTAGAGCGTCCAGAACAGCACGATCACCGTCAGAGCCAGCAAGACCCACTGCCGGAACGGCAGCAACCATATGACGGAGATGGCCCCAAGGCCGAGCAGAGGCAGCGACACTGCCAGCAAACGGGACGGGCGTAAGGTGTAGTGCCGTTGTTTTCCAGACACGGCTACGGAAAGACTAGAACAGGAGTGCTGATACCAGACCGATCAGTATCAAGGCGATAATGGCCAGCAGCATGAGTCCGCCACCTTTGGCCGCTTGCGGTTCGGCGACTGAACGCACTGTATTGGCTTGCGACGGTTTCGCAAAGACCTGGGGTTGCGGCGCCGCACGGTTGATCTCTTCCATGCTGGGGCGTGCCATCTTGAAGGTCTTGGACAATTCTTCCACTTCTTCCTGGCTGGCCGTCAATGCTGCCAAGCGCATGGTCGCCCCGACAGAATCAAAAGACGGAGACAGCCTCATTGTCACAGCGTGATCGGGATCATCGCCTGCATCCACGACATTCTGGGAAGCATCCGGTAACGTCGCGGCAGCGATCGGCCTGGCAAGTTCGGCTGGCGCCGCGCTACGCGGTATGGATTCCCTGCATGCTCGCAGATCGTTGGCAAACTCCAGGGCATTCTGATAGCGATGCTCCATATCTTTCGCAAGCGCTTTGGCCACGATGAAATTGAGCATGTCTGGCACGGATGCATTGAGTGTGCTCGGCGATGGCGGGATGGAATTCAGTGTCTGATACATGATGGCATTGACGTTCTCGCCCACGAAAGGGGCTTGTCCGGTCAGCATCTCATAGAGCATCACCCCAAGCGAAAATATATCCGAACGCTGGTCGGCCAGCTTGCCCATCACTTGCTCGGGCGACATGTATTTCGGCGAACCGAGCACCATGCCTGTTTGGGTACGGACTGCCGCGGAAGCCATGCGGGCGATGCCGAAGTCGGTGATCTTCACGTGCCCGTCGCGCCCAACCATGATGTTCGAAGGTTTGACATCGCGGTGGATGATCCCATGCTCATGCGCATAAGACAGCCCCTGTGCCACTTGAGTCACGATATCGAGCACCTGTGCGACAGGAAGCAATTTGTCGTCGTTCAGGATGTCGCGCAGTTCCCGCCCTTGCAGGAACTCCATCGCGATGTAGGCGATATCACCACTCCTGCCGACATCGTAGATGGTGACGATGTTCGGATGACTCAGGCGGCCTGCGGCCTTGGCTTCCTGGTAGAAGCGCGCCTCATATTCATCGCGTTCCTCCTGTGCCAGGCTCAGTGTGATGGTCTTGATCGCGACGATGCGATCGATCAGCGGATCGGTGGCCTTGTATACGACCCCCATCGCCCCCTGACCGAGTTCGCCTACAATTTCATAACGCCCCAGATGCGTGATCATGATTCCGTCGAGGAAGGATTATTTGCCGTACTTCGCCTTGGCACTGCGGAACACAGGCCCCCAGACCGGATGCCCGGCTTCAGCCGGCGTCAACTCGAAACCCGGATTCAGAACCAGCGCTTTCCGGAAGGACTCAAAGCACATCTTCTCTCTTCCCGAGACGCAATGTATGAACGCCAGATATTTGTATGCACTCACCTTGTCATCCTTGTCAGCCAGCTTAGCCAGCAGCACGTCATTCAACGCAGCCATTGATGCGATGTAGTTGCCCTCAGCGTAACTCTCGACCCCTTTGTCCAACTTGTGGCTCGGGGTCCTGTTGTACCACCAGCACTCATCGCAGGTATTCAAGGCATGGCAACCGCTCAGCAGCCATACCAGCATCACGCCCATCAATACATTACGGCGACCCAACATCGAAAAAACTCCTATTCCTTGCAATCAACCAAGGTCGCTAATTGGCGAATGTATGCTTGATTTTTATTTTTTCGCCCGACTTCACATTGATGACCTGAGTGTAGGTCGGGAGCGTCGTATTACGGATCTTGATCTCATGTTTCCCTGCCACGACCTGCAGTTCCAACAAAGGCGGGCTGACTCCCTGCATTCTACCATCCAGGTAAACCTCACCCCAAGGCTGAACGACCAGGCTCACAACCGCCGGAGCCCCGGTGGTCTCCGCCAATGTCCGCACTCGCGAACTCTGCTTGACGCCCTGCACTTTTTTCTCGGCAGCAGCCGCCTTCTTGCGTTCTTCTGCCGCAGTCTCTTTCTGCTCTACCAGCGAAGCGGCCTGTACTTTCTCCGTTTTGACCTGCTCAGCGGATGCAACCTGCGGAGCTTTGGTATCCGGACGGCTCGCAAGCATGGCTATGGCAACGATCATGGAAACCACCAACACCGATGCAATGCCGATGAATCCTGCCCGCTGTTTCGCCGAAGAGGTGCGGTAAATTTCGATGGCGCGGCGTTCCCATCGTGCAAGGGTATCGATGAACGCATCCCAGAAATTTTCCAGCTTGAACAGTACGACGTCGAATCCCGTCGCCCCCGCCTGCCGGGACTGCTTGGCCAGACTCCTTTGCGTCGAAGTGAAGTCGCCGGGATAACCGATGGCATACACTTCGTGTTCGCGGACATGCTTGTCCGTACGCGAGCCCTGGTAATGGAACATGCCGGCATATTCCTGCGACAACCGCGAGACCGCGTCGTAATAGGAACGCGAGACCAGGATCTGCCCGGGATCGGAGAACCCCATCACTCGCTGCGCAACATTGATTCCATCGCCGACGATGTTCGGCTGGCCATTGATGTCTTTGACCAGTCTCACCGGCCCCAGATTCACGCCCATGCGCACCAGCAAGGGCGGCTCCATGCGCACCCCTTCGTTCAGCAGGCTGCTGCGCATGCTCAGGGCCGCATGCAATGCGTCGCTGATGTCGCCCAGGAAGCTGATGGCTGCGCCGTCTCCCGTATCGAGGATGATACGGTCGTTGACCGGCACATCGCGGATGGCGATGGACAGAAAGGCGTTGAAACGCTCTTTCAGCGATATCTGACCTGAAACGGACTTCTTTGAATATTCGACGATATCCAAAAAGAACACGCTGCAGATGATGGTCTTGTTGCCCCGTTCTTCCATTTATTCCCGATCGCTATGCGCGCATAGGCTGCCATCGTAACTTAACAATGCACCTTAACCCCGCGGATTTTAACGACAGTCCACCAATCTCGCCAGTTTTAATTTTTCCGCACCGGAGCACGAGGCAATTTTGCTTTCCTCGCCTCTGGAGATATCTGCCGGGGAACGCCCGCAGGCAACCCGACCCATTCCAGTATCGCCCTCACCTCGACTTCGCCCAACTCGACCATCATGCCGCGTTTGATGCGCGGTGGCAGGTTGATGATACCGAAACGCACCCGCATCAGACGGCTCACCGGCAGCCCCAGCGTCTCGAAGGTGCGGCGCACCACACGGTTACGCCCCTCTTTCAGAACCAGGCGATACCAGTGGTTGAAACCCTCGCCCCCCTCATCGCTCAGCTTCTCGAAACGAACCACCCCGTCTTCCAGCTCGATGCCCTGTTTGGTCATCTGGCGCATCTGATCCGGCGTCATCTCACCCTGAACACGCACGGCATATTCCCGCTCCACCTCGAAACGCGGATGCATCAGCCGGTTCGCCAACTCTCCCGAGGTGGTGAAGATGAGCAGCCCGCTGGTATTGAAATCCAGACGCCCGATGGCGATCCACTTCTGACCGCGCAATTTGGGCAGCGCATCGAACACGCTGGCACGCTCATTCGGATCGTCGCGACTGACGATCTCGCCTTCCTGCTTGTGATACAGCAGCACTCGCGGCAACGCCGGTTCGGCCTCCAATTGCAGGCGCACATTGCGTCCGTCGATCTGCACCCTGTCGCCCTCGGAAACGCGCACACCCAGCGTCGCCACTGTGCCGTTCACGGTGACGCGCCCGCTGCTGATCCATTCTTCCATCTCGCGACGCGAGCCGATACCGGCCTGCGCCAGCACCTTTTGCAAGCGCTCGCCCTGCTGCTTGATCCCGCTTTCTTCCGTCATTCCGTCACCGCTCTTCTTTCCCGCACCGCTTGCGCCAAGGTCCCGCTATCCACATGTTCCAGTTCGCCGCCGACCGGCAGGCCGCGCGCGATGCGCGACACCTTGATGCCCTGCGATCGCAGCAGGGTAGCGATGTAATGCGCGGTCGCTTCGCCCTCGACCGTGAAATTGGTCGCCAGGATGACTTCGCATTCCAATTCCTGAGCGCGCTTGACCAGCCTTTCCAGCGGGAGTTCCCGCGCCCCCAGCCCGTCGAGCGGCGAGAGCCGCCCCATCAGCACAAAGTACATACCACGAAAACACTGCGCCTGCTCCATCATCAGCAGATCGGCAGGCATCTCCACCACACAGAGCTGATCGGTTTCGCGCCGTGCAGAACTGCACAGCGGGCAGATTTCTTCTTCGGAGAAGTTATTGCACTTGCTGCAATGCTTGACGCTGGACACCGCATGATCGAGCGAACGCGCCAGATGCAGCGCTCCCTGGCGATCGCGTTGCAAAAGGTGATAGGCCATGCGTTGCGCAGATTTCGGGCCCACGCCCGGCAGACAGCGCAAAGCGCCGATCAGCTCTTCCAGACTGGAAGGTGTATTCATCTAGAAGGGCAGACTCATGCCCGGCGGCAATTGCGCAGTGAATCCGCTCATGCGCTTCTTCGATGTCTCATCGGCCTTCTTGTTGGCGTCGTTCAGTGCCGCCACGATCAGGTCTTCCAGCATCTCCCTGTCGTCCAGCACGCTCTGGTCCAGATGCACGCGACGCACCTCGTGCGCGCAGGTCATGGTCACCTTGACCATACCGGAACCGGACTGCCCTTCCACCTCGATGGTGGCCAGTTCATCCTGCGCCTTCTTCATGTTCGCCTGCATCTGTTGCGCCTGCTTCATCAGCCCGGCCAATCCACCCTTCATCATCTTCACTTCCTCCGGTTAAACGGGTCTGATGGACCCTTCTATCAATTGCGCCCCCAACTGCGCCTGCGCCTCGCGCACGAAAGCATCCTGCTTGATGGCCTCTTCCGCCTGCTGCTGGCGCGTCTGCTTCTCATGCTGTTCCACAGCGGCGGGAGTCGCGACATCCCTGGTCGCGCCCAGCTCCACCGCCAGCCGGATCGGCTTGACGAAATACTCGCTCAACGCCCCCTGCAACTTGTCCTGCGCGATCTTGTTGCTTTGCAGATGCTTGTGCTGTGGTGCCAGACTCAGCACCACACGCCCTTCGGCGAAACTCACCAGCACGCTGTTCTTCGCCAGTTCGCGCGCCATGCCCTGCAGATTGAGTTGCGACAACAGGGTATTCCAGTCCAGGTCGACGCCGCCTGCCGCAGGCTGCACCGGAGCCGCCCGCATCGCGGGTGCCGGTTCGGCAGCCACATGTTGGGCCGCAGCAGGTGTTGCCCTGGCTGCTGCTGGCGACGCTTTGGGTACTGCTGCCGGTGCCGGTTTCGGCGCAAGCTGGCCGGCGCTCGTAGCGGCCCCTTGCGGTGCAAAGGCCAGCATGCGCAACAGCGTCATGGTGAACCCGGCGTACTCGTCCGGCGCCAGATCGATCTCGTTGCGCCCGTGGATGACGATCTGGTAGTTGAGCTGTATCTCTTCCGGCGTGAACTGCTGCGCCAGTTCCAGCAAGCGTACGCGCTCGGGCTCGTCGTCGGCGATGGCCTGCGGGATGGTCTGCGCCAGCGCGATGCGGTGCAGCAGCGTCGCCAGATCCTGCAATGCCGCCTCGAACGCAATGCTGCGTATCGCCATGTCGTCCGCAATGCGCAACAGCCCCGCGCCGTCTCCCGCCTTCAGCGTTTGCAGCAAGTCGAACAGATAGCCCTGGTCAATGGCGCCCAGCATGGTGCGCACCAGCGCCTCGTCCACCTTGCCGGAAGAATAGGCGATCGCCTGATCCATCAGGCTCAGCGCGTCGCGCATGCTGCCCTGCGCCGCACGTGCCACCAGATTCAGCGCGCCGTTCTCGAACGGGATGTTCTCCTGTTCCAGCACATATTGCAGATGGGTATGGATCAGCGCGGGCGGCAACTGCTTGAGATTGAACTGCAGGCAACGCGACAGCACGGTGACCGGGATCTTCTGCGGGTCGGTGGTGGCGAGGATGAACTTCACATGCGACGGCGGCTCCTCCAGCGTCTTCAGCATGGCGTTGAAGGCCGATTTCGACAGCATGTGCACTTCGTCGATGATGTACACCTTGAATCGCCCCGAGGTCGGCGCATACAGCGCGCTCTCCAGCAGTTCGCGCATATTGTCGACCTGGGTGTTGGAGGCAGCGTCCAGCTCGATCAGGTCGACGAAACGCCCACTGTCGATCTCGGTGCACGCACCGCATGTACCGCACGGCGTGGCGGTGATGCCGGATTCACAATTTAGGGATTTGGCGAAGATGCGCGCGATGGTGGTCTTGCCCACACCGCGCGTGCCGGTGAAGAGATAGGCATGGTGCAGGCGGTTCTGCGTGAGCGCGTTGGTCAGCGCCTGCACGACATGTTCCTGCCCCGCCAGCTGGGCGAAGTTACGGGGCCGCCATTTGCGTGCTAATACTGAAGTCGCTGACATATCGCCTCTCGCCCAACTGTTTGACCCATCGAGTGTGACACCCTCGAACAATAAGGAGGCGAGCCTTACCCCCGGCACTTACAGACATCAGCTGTGGCTGCTTCCTTCCGGACCTGACCAGGTTCACTGCGCTGCAATGCGGGGAGACCCGCCAAACTCTTGAAGCTTTGCCCAGTTTCTGCAAAGCCTCGAAAACCATACCAACTATATCTGCCTGACCGGGATCATCCCGATCCGCTTCTTCCATTCCGCCGGACCGATCTCATGCACCGAGCGCCCTTGCGTGTCGACCGCCACGGTCACCGGCATGTCCAGCACCTCGAACTCGTAGATGGCCTCCATGCCGAGGTCGGCGAAGGCCACCACTTTCGCGCTCTTGATCGCCTGCGCCACCAGATAGGCTGCGCCGCCGACTGCCATCAGATAGACCGCTGCGTGTTTTTTGATCGCTTCCAGACCGACCTTGCCGCGCTCAGCCTTGCCGATCATGCCGATCAACCCGGTCTGCGCCAGCATGGTCTCGGTGAACTTGTCCATGCGTGTCGCCGTTGTCGGTCCGGCGGGCCCGACCACCTCGTCGCGCACCGGATCGACCGGGCCGACATAGTAAATGAATCGACCGTTAAAATCCACGCCGGGCGGCAGTTTTTCGCCCTTTGCCAGCATCTCCACGATGCGTTTGTGAGCCGCGTCGCGCCCGGTCAGAAGTTTGCCGGACAACAACAAGGTCTCTCCCGGCTGCCACTGCGCGATATCGTCGCGCGTCACGGTATCAAGATTCACCCGCCGTGCATCCTCGGCCGGGTGCCAATGCACGTCTGGATAGTCCTCTATCTTCGGAGGCGTGAAGGTCGCCACGCCGCTGCCATCCAGTGCGAAATGCACATGCCGCGTCGCTGCACAGTTCGGGATGATGGCTATGGGTTTGGAAGCCGCATGCGTCGGATAATCGAGGATCTTCACATCCAGCACGGTAGTCAGCCCACCCAGCCCCTGCGCGCCTATGCCCAGCGCGTTCACCTTGTCGTAGATCTCGATGCGCAATTCCTCGATGCGATTCTTCGCCCCGCGTGCCTTGAGCTCGGTCATATCGATGGGCTGCATCAAGGCCTCCTTGGCCAGCAGCAGGGCTTTCTCGGCCGTGCCGCCGATGCCGATGCCGAGCTGCCCCGGCGGACACCAGCCCGCCCCCATGCCCGGCAGCTGGCTGACGACCCACTCCACCACATCGTCACCGGGGTTCAGCATGGCGAAGCGCGACTTGTTCTCGGAACCGCCGCCTTTGGCCGCCACGTCGACTTCCACCCTGTCGCCGGGAACCACCTCGAAATGCACGACCGCCGGCGTGTTGTCACCCGTGTTCTTGCGTTTGCCCGCCGGCTCGCTCACGATGGAAGCGCGCAATACATTGTCCGGCAGCAGGTAAGCCTTGCGCACGCCGGCATTCACCATCTCGGTGATGCTCATGGTGGCCCCCTCCCAGCGCACATCCATGCCTACACGCACAAAAGCCACCACGATACCGGTGTCCTGGCAGACAGGACGCTTGCCCAAGGCACACATGCGCGAGTTGGTCAGTATCTGCGCCATTGCATCCTTGGCGGCCGGCGATTCTTCGCGCTGATAGGCAGCGGCGACGGCCTGCACATAGTCCTGGGGATGGTAGTAGGAGATGAACTGCAGCGCGTCTGCGATGCTGTCGATGAAATCCTGTTGGCGGATAGCGGTCATGTTGGAACTCCAGATGCGTACGCGAGGATTATGGGAGGACAGGCTACCCGCGTCAATTAACGGTTAGAATGCGCGCCTTCAATAGCTATCAGTATCGCCAGAAATCGTCATGAGCGCCCCGAATGCAAGGAGCCGCGGAGTGAAGGACGAGACATACCGTGGGTGGTAGGCGAGGACTGAATGAGCACGCGACGCCGCAGTCGGCGCGCGCAATAGATTTATGGTGATACTGAATGGCGATTCAATGGTTCCCCGGACACATGACCTCGGCGAAGAAGAAAGCGACCGAGACCATGGAGCGCATCGATGTCGTCATCGAGGTGCTGGATGCGCGCGTGCCGGAAGCGGGCAGCAACCCGATGCTGCGCGAGATGCGCGAACATCGCCAGCGCCCCTGCCTCAAGGTACTGAACAAGGCCGACCTCGCCGACCCCGCCGCGACCAAGGCCTGGCTCGATCATTTCAACAGCCAGAAGAACGTGAAGGCTATCGCCATCTCGTGCAAGAAACCGGGCGAGGCCGCAAAGATCCCGAAACTGTGCCTGCCGCTGGCACCGCATCGCGGCACGGTGCTCAAGCCCCTGCGCATGATGGTGATGGGCATCCCCAACGTGGGAAAATCCACCTTCATCAACTCGCTGCTCAAACGCCGTACCGCCGCCGTCGGCGACGAACCGGCCATCACCAAGAACCTGCAACACTTCGAACTCAACGACCACATGCAGCTTATCGACACGCCGGGCATGATGTGGCCGAAGATCGCCTACGAGAGTGACGGTTACCTGCTCGCCGCCAGCAACCTGATCGGCCGCAACGCCTATCACGAAAGCGAAGTCGCCAGCTTCCTCGGCAATCTGCTGATGACGCGCTATCCGGCGCTGGTCCGGCAGCGCTACAAGTCGGCAACCGCTGAAATGGACGGTTTCGCACTCATTGAAGCCATCGCCCAACAGCGCGGTTTCCGCATTCGCGGGAAGGAACTGGATCTGGAAAAGGCCGCGATGACCTTGCTGCAGGACTACCGCACCGGCACGCTGGGCCGCATCAGCCTGGAGACCCCGGCGACGCGTACCGAGATGATGCGCAACTCGACGCCGCAAGCGGACATAGCGCAGGACGAGGATCAGTCCGGCTCGGACTGATTGCGCATGAAATCGGCCACCTTGATGAAGGCCACCTTGAGTTCGTTGCGCAGCTGCTCTTCTTCAACCACCTCATCCACCGCCTGCCCCATGCACAGCAGCCACTGATCGCGCTCGGCCTTGCCGATGGCGAATGGCATATGGCGCTGGCGCAACATGGGATGGCCGAACTTCTCCATGAACAACTGCGGCCCACCCATCCAGCCCGAAAGGAACATGAACAGCTTGTCCTCGGAATTCTTCAGATCGGCAGCATGCATCTTGCGCACACCATGCACCTCGGGCAACTCGTCCATCAGATGATAGAAACGCTGCACCAGTTCGCGCACCTTCTTTTCCCCGCCGATGCGCTCGTAATGCGAGCGCTTGTCATTGCTGATCTGCATCGTCTTGCTCCGTAAAGAATCTGTCTTTCATCTCTTCCAGCCCCACACTGTGGAGCACCTCATGCAACCGTTCCGCAGCGCGCTTGCGCGGCAGGTCCTTGTAACTGGCGATGATCAGCTCGTTCTTCATCGAGTGCTCCCAACCCACCAGTTCCGTAACCGTGACCTGGTAGCCGTGCGCCTCAAGTTGCAGGCAGCGCAGCACATTGGTGAGGTGGCTACCGAATTCGCGGGTATGGATGGGATGCCGCCACAGTTCGACCAGCGCATCCCTGGCCAGTTGCTTGCCCTTGTTCTTGCGCAGCACCGCCGCCACCTCGGCCTGACAGCAAGGCACCAGCACGATATGTTTCGCCTGCTTCGCCAGCGCGAAACGAATCGCATCGTCGGTCGCCGTGTTGCAGGCATGCAGCGCCGTCACCACGTCCACCTTCGCAGGCAGCTTGCCAGAGGCGATGGATTCTGCCACCGTCAGATTCAGGAACGACATACCGCTAAAACCCAACAGCTGCGCCAGCTCGCGCGAATGCGTCACCAGCTCCTCGCGCGTCTCGATGCCGTAGATGTGCGAAGCATCCTGCAATGTCTTGAAGAACAGATCGTACAGGATGAAACCCAGGTAGGATTTGCCTGCACCGTGGTCCACCAGAGTGAGCGCGCCATGTTCGCTGCGCACATCTTCCAGCAGCGGCTCGATGAACTGGTACAAGTGGTACACCTGCTTCAGCTTGCGCCGCGAATCCTGGTTCATCTTGCCGTCGCGCGTCAGGATATGCAGTGCTTTCAGCAGCTCGATGGATTGACCTGTGCGGATCTCGGGATATTCTGGGGGGGGCGTCTTCTTCATGCCGTGCATTTTCCTTTATTTCCGGCTCTTGGCAATGGCGCCAGCGCTGCAATGATGTCTGCCGGCAGCCGCGGCAGCTCTCCGCAAATCTGCGCGGCCTGCTCGAACAATTGGACATGACGTGCCTCCTCCTCTCCGGACTCGGTGGAGAAATACACGCCGCCGTAGCGATCAGAGAATGGCTATCCGCCTTTCAAGTTCAGCATGGTCCAAACGAAGCCGGCGGGACTCGCCCGCCGGAATTCGTGCATCGGATGCTTCGATTTACTTGGCTGCGGATTCGCACTTCTTCATGGAAGCCGCTTTGGCGGCGCCGGCCAGCGGCTTGCCGTCCTTGCTCACTGCTTTGGCTTCACAGGCTGCGGACACCGCATCCTTCTCGCACTTTTTCATGAAGGCATTCTTGGCGGCACCGGCCAGGGGCTTGCCATCCTTGCTCACAGCTTTGGCCTCGCAACCTGAATCGGCGAAAGCGGTGTTAACGACGAAACAAAAAACCAGTGCGGCAAAAACGATCTTTTTCATACTCGGCTCTCCTGAAATCCTTGAAATTTTATGGTTGCATTCAACCGGCGCGGATTATAGCCCACCAACGCGCGCCCCACTGATGCAGACAAAGACCGAAGATGATGCTCGCCGCCCCCAGCCACACCTGCGGCAGCACGGCCTCGTCGTTCAACCCGTGCCCCAGCAGCAAGGCCAGCACTGGCGTAACCAGCGTGATCAGCGCAACACGCCCCGCCTCCATGTGCTTGATGAGGTAATAATACAGCGCGAAACCGAGCACGGAGCCGAACACTCCCAGATACACCGTTGCCGCCATTGCGCGCTCCGGCACGGCCTCCGGCAAATGACCGTCCACCAGCCACCATGCGATGAAAAACAAGGGCAATGCCACCACCAGTGTCCCCAGCGTCATCGCCAGCGGGGGACTGTCATCACCGATGCGCTTGAGCCACACCAGCCCTAGCGACTGCGATGCCACTGCCACGAACAAGGCAAGCAAGCCGATAGCGGCCCCCTCGCCCAGATCGATGCCGCCCTGGAACACCAGCAACAGGCCGAGCACTCCCAGCAGCATCCCCGCCAGCTTGCTGGGCGTCAGCATCTCCTCCTTCAGCCACAACATCGCCCCGAGACTGGTGATGAGGGGCGACAGGCCGAACAGCACCGAGATCATGCCGGAGCTAACGAACTGCGACGACCAATAGGTGAGCGCCATCGCCGCGAACATGCTCAGGCCTCCCGCCAGATAAGTCAGCAATGCCTTGCGGTGCAGCGGCAGCGGGACGCGAAATACCGCCAGCAAAACCGCACACAGCAACACACCGACGGTCATGCGCGAGAACACCGCGAAGCTGAAACCGATGCCCAGCGCGCTCCATTTGATGGCGAGTGGCGTGGTTGACCAGATCAGGATGACCGAAACGAATGCTGCCGGAAGCGACATGATTTTCTCCTTGGCTCGACCCACATGCCGTTCGCATGAGCCCTTGGGCGAACGGTGAAAAACAAAAAGGCCACAGATTCTGTCTGTGGCCTTGGGAAAATCGTTGCAACTGAATACTGAATTAGTGCGAACTCTCCGGACCACCAGACGCTACGCGCCATACCGCGCGCAGATGTGCGAACGGCAGGACGTTGGTTTTGCGAATGATGGCGTGCATGGAATTCATGGCTGGATTATGCGGGAGCAGAGGAAGCGCCGTCAACATTGATCTGCAACCACCACTCCAGCAGCGCCAGATGCCATAGCTTGCTGCCCTGGATGCGCGTGAGATGCGCCTCGGGATCGGCCAGCAGCTTCTCCACATAGTCGCGCCGGTACAGGCCGCGCTTGCGACAGGCATCCGAATCCAGCAAAGCGCGCATCTTCTCCAGGAACTCGCCGCGCACATATTTCAGCGCGGGCACCGGGAAATAACCCTTGGGTCGGTCGATCACCGCATCGGGGATGATGCCGCGCGCCACCGCCTTGAGCGGGAACTTGCCGCCTTCTTTCAGTTTGAGCGAAGGCGGCATGCGTGCTGCGAGTTCCACCAGTTCGTGATCAAGGAAAGGCACGCGCGCCTCCAGCCCCCAGGCCATGGTCATGTTGTCCACACGCTTCACCGGGTCGTCCACCATCAGCCCAGTCACATCGAGACGGAACACCTCGTCGAGGAACTCGTCTGCCTGAGGTTGTGCAAGTTCGCCACTCACCCATTCCGAGGTCACGTCCGGCACGGCATAGGCATCGCTCATCATCGCCAGATATTCGCTGTGGTCGCGATCGAAGTAGTGCTGTGAGAAACGCGTCAACGGTGAACCCTGTGCCGCGTCCATGCGCGGATACCAGAAATAGCCGCCGAACACCTCGTCCGCACCCTGCCCCGCCAGCACCACCTTCACTTCGTCCGCCACTTTCTCGCTCAGCAGATAAAAAGCAGTCACGTCGTAGCTGGGCATCGGCTCGCTCATCTGCGCGATGGCCTCGGGCAGCGTCTCCAGCACCGCGCTGTTGGGCAGTGCGAACTTGTGATGGTGGGTGTTGAAATGCTGCGCCACCAGGTCGGAATACTCGAACTCGTGTCCCGGTTCGCCCGCCACTTCCTCGAAGCCGATGGAGAAGGTGTTGAGGTTCTCCACATGGTCGGCCAGCAGCCCGACCAGCAGGCTGGAATCCAGCCCGCCGGAGAGCAGTATGCCCACCGGCACGTCGGAGGCGAGGCGATGCCGCTCCACCGCACGAAGCAACACGGCGCGCGTCGCGGCCAGCCATTCCTGCTCGGACAGTGGATTGCCCGGGCGCGTCGCGTCCAGCGACCAGTAGCGTTGCAGCTTCACCTCGCCGGCAGCGGTGAAGGTCATGGTGTGCGCGGGCGGCAACTTCTTCACCCCGCGCAGGAGGGTGCGTGGCGCAGGCACGACGCTATGCAGGGTGAAGTGATGGTGCAGCGCCACCGGATCGAGACTGGTGTCCACCCCGCCCGCCGCGAGCAATGCCTGCAGCGTGGAAGCGAAACGCAGATGTGCACCATCCAGCGCGTAATACAGCGGCTTGATGCCAAGCCGGTCGCGCGCCAGGAACAGCGACTTGTCGCGCATGTCCCAGACAGCGAAAGCGAACATGCCGTAGAAACGCTGCACGCACTTTTCGCCCCAGGCGTGATATGCCTTGAGGATGACCTCGCTGTCGCCCTCGGAGAAGAAGTCGTAGCCCATCTCCAGCAGCTCGGCGCGCAGTTCCCTGTAGTTGTAGATGGTGCCGTTGAACACCAGTGCGAGCTGCAGATCCTTGTCCACCATGGGCTGGTCCGAGTGCGCACTCAGATCGATGATGGACAGACGGCGATGACCGAACGCCAGCACGTCGCCGCTGAAGAAGCCTTCGTGATCCGGCCCGCGCCGCGCCAGCTTCGCCGTCATGCGTTTGAGCGCGCCCATATCCGGCGCAGATTTGTCGAAACGCAATTCACCGCAGATGCCGCACATGCCGGACTCCAGAAGATTCAGTTGCGCGATTATCGCCTACTGTCGCGGCATTTGCCTGCCCCCAACCTGATAAAATGTCGGCGATGCATACCACCCTCACCCCGCAGCGCGAAAAGTATTTCCTGCTCACCCTTGCGGGTATCCAGTTCAGCCACATCCTCGACTTCATGATCATGATGCCGCTGGGCCCGATCCTGATGGCCGAGTTCGGCATCGGCACGCACGAGTTCGGCCTGCTGGTGGCTTCCTACAGTTTCAGCGCGGCGCTTTGCGGCTTCCTCGCCGCCACCTTCATCGACCGCTTTGAGCGCAAGCGCCTGGTGCTGCTCATATTCGGCCTGTTCGGCATCGCCACACTGGCCTGCGGGCTTGCGCCCGGCTATGTCACGCTGCTGGTCGCACGCGGACTGGCCGGCGCCTTCGGCGGTGTACTCGGCGCGCTGGTGCAGACCATGGTCGGGGACGTCATCCCGTTCGCACGCCGCGCCCGCGCCAGCAGCACCGTCTCCACCGCCTTCTCAGTCTCAACGGTGGCGGGCGTACCACTCTCGCTGTGGATGGCGAACCACCTGCAATGGCGCGCACCGTTCGTCTTCATCGCCGTGCTGGTCGGGCTGTTCATCTTCGTGGGTTACCGTTTCCTGCCCGAACTGCGCCATCACATGCGCCCTTCGACAGGCTCAGGACAGGCGAAACGCGCCCATCCGTTCTCAGCCATGTTCGAGGTGTTGCGCGATGCCAACCACCTGCGCGCGCTGCTCTACTCCTCGCTCATCATCTTTTCCGGCTTCACGGTGATCCCCTATATCACGGTATATGCCGTCGGCAACGTCGGCATCGCGCAGGCCGATATCCCGTTGATCTATTTCGCCGGCGGTGCGGCGACCTTCTTCACCGCGCGCCTGATCGGCCACTGGGCCGACCAGCACGGCAAGGTGGAGGTGTATCGCATCATCGCCGTCGCCGCCATGCTGCCGCTGCTGGTCGTCACCCACATCGGCGCGGCACCACTATGGGCATGGCTGCTCTGCACCACAGCCTTCTTCGTACTGGTGTCGGGCCGCTTCATCCCGGCGATGGCCATCATCACCTCGGCGGCCCGCCCCCATCTGCGCGGTACCTTCATGTCATTGAATGGCACCATGCAATCGCTCGCCATGGGGCTGGCCACCACGCTGGCCGGCTTCATCATCACGCAGGACAGCGCGGGCAATATCGTGGGTTACCAGATGGTGGGCTATGTCGCGGTCGCGGCCAACCTGGTGGCGATCTGGTTCGTTTCGCGCATCGTGATGCACGACCAGCATCCCAACCTGCCGGACGTGGTACCCAAATGAGCAAGCTTCCCCTGGACCGCATCCTGCAATCGCAGGGCTTCGGCACGCGCAAGTGGTGCCAGCACCTGATCGAAGACGGCGAAGTCCGTATAGGCGGCGAAGTCGTCACAGACACGCGCAGCAGCTTAGAGACCAACGGCCTCGAATTCTCGGTGTATGACGAAGTCTGGAAATACCGCGAGCACATCTACATCGCGCTGAACAAACCCGCCGACTACGAATGCTCGCGCAAGCCCAGTCATCATCCGGGTGTACTGTCGTTGTTGCCGGAACAATTCGCCAACCGCGACGTGCAGCCAGTCGGCCGCCTCGACCACGACACCACCGGCCTGTTGCTGATGTCGGATGACGGCACCTTCATCCACGCCCAATCCTCGCCCAAACGCCATGTACCCAAGATCTACGTCGCCACCGCGCACGAGGCGGTGACGCCGGAACTGGTCAAACATCTGCTGGCAGGCGTGAAGCTGCACGACGAACCCGCCCCGCTCGCCGCCATCCTGTGCGAGAAGCTGGATGAGCACAGGCTCAAGATCGTGCTGGAGCAGGGAAAGTACCATCAGGTGAAACGCATGCTGGCCGCCGCAGGAAACCATTGCACGGCGCTATGCCGCACGGAGATCGGCGGGTTGAAGCTTGAAGCGCTGGGGCTGCAGGAGGGCGAGTGGTGCTACCTGGAAGACGAACAGCTCGCGCTGCTCAAACCAGCGGAGTAAAGCCCGCCATATCTATCTCGCTTCTGCGTACCTGCAATAAGTCTCGCGCACGAAGAATGTCGCGACCAGTCCCAGTAGCGAGAATCCAAGCATGATGCCTAGCCCGACCTGATAATCGCCGAGCGCCAGCGGGCTCCCGGGATGGTGCTCGTGGCTGCGGTCTATAGCCCAGCCGACCAGCGGCTGCATGATCGCGGTTCCAAGGAAAGCGCCGACATTCACCACGCTGGTAGCCATGCCGGACAGCGCGGGAGGGTTGACCTCCTTTGCGCATGCCCAGCTCAAGGTGAAACTTGGCGCCGCCAACCCCATCACCAGGAAGAGCAGATGGCTGAAAGTGCCGCCCATGCTCATGCCGGACAGCATCGGCAGCCAGCACAGACCATACAGCATAGCGCCAATGATCATCACCGGCTTGCGCCGGCCGATGCGATCCGACAACGTGCCGATGAAGAACGCGCCAATAGCGAAGCCGGCCAGCAGCAGGGTCGTATGGCTGGTGGCCGCCGCACGATCCATGCCGTACACATCATGCAGGAACGGCACTGCCCACAAACCGCCAAAGGCAAAGAGCGAACCCGCGATACCCATGTTCACCCACAAGCCCGGCCAGCTGGCGCGATTCTTCAGCACGATCAGCAAGCCGTCGTACCAGTGGCCTTGATGCGCCGGATGCGCCGTCTTGCCATCCAGTTCGCGCAGACTCGGCAACCCGGCTTCACCCGGATGGTTGCGCACCAGCCACCACGCCAATAACGCCAGCAGCAATGAGAAGGCTCCCACGGAAACGAACACGCTGCGCCAAGTGACCAAGCCCAGCACCCATGCCAATGGCGCTGCGGCCAGCAACGATCCGGCATTCCCGAGCAGGATGGTGGCGCCGGTCACCGTGCCGAAATGACGGTCATGGAACCAGGTCGCATTGAGTTTGAGCATGGCGATGAACATGACCGATACGCCCAGACCGACCAGCAGCCTGCCCACCGAGGCGATGGCGAGCGTATCCGCCATACCGAACAGCATCGAACCGATGCCGCCGATCACGCCGCCGATGGCGACCACGCGGCGCGGCCCCATGGTATCGACGAGGATACCGGTCGGTATCTGCATCAGGGTATAGACATAGAAATAGGTCGCCGCCAGACCGCCCAGCGCTGCGCCACTGGTCTGGAAGGCCTGCTGCAGATCGCTGGCGATGGCTGCCGGAGCGAAGCGATGAAAGAAAGACAGCACGTAGGCAAGGCCGACGATGGCGAAAGCCGTCCAGCGCAAACGCAAGAGTTGGCCGGCTTGATGATGGTTCAGCATGGGAATCGGAGTGGCTTGTGACCACTCCATTGTACCGAAGCTGTCAGACTGTTGCGCCCGCAATCAGCTTCTGCAATTCGCCCTGTTGATACAGATCCAGCATGATGTCGGAGCCGCCGACCAGCTCACCGTTGATGTAGCACTGCGGAAAGGTGGGGAAATCGGCATAGAACTTCAGGTAGTCATACGCCCCCTTGTCTTCCAGCACATTCACGGCGACATACTTTTCGACGCCGCATGCCTTCAGCACCTGTGCCGCACGGCCGGAGAACCCGCATTGCGGGAACTGTGGCGTACCTTTCATGTAAAGCACGACGGGGTTGCCCGTCACGGTCTTTCTGATCTCTTCCAGTGCAATCGTCTTTTCGTCCACGTTCTTCTCCAATCTAAAGTTCTAAGCTTGTTCTGCCCACTGTTGCGGCGTGAAGGTCTTCATCGACAATGCGTGGATGATATCCATCTTGTCGCCAAGTATCTGGAAGACCAGCCGCTGCTGCTGCAACATCCCCTTGCCCTCGAATGCCTTGCTCACGATCACGGCATCGAAATGGCGGCCATCACCCTCGACCTCGACATGTTCGCACTCCAGGCCTTGCAGGATGTATTCCTTCACGTTCTGCGGTGTCACTTTCATTCATTTCTCCAATACGGTACTTCAACTTCAATCCAGCGGCAGCGCAATGATCGATTTCAGCACCCAGTCATCCGCGGCATTCACGAAACCGCGACCGATACCGAAATTGATATCCAGTCCATCCGTTTCGACATCGACCACCGCATATGCGGTATGCGCGCGCTGGTCAGCCGGCAACATATGATTCAACGGCCCGTACTCGCCGTAATACTCGATCCCGCCCCGCGCCGCATCAGTCAATCGGTGCGTCAGCTTCAACGACGGCTCGAACTGCGGCTGCCGGCTCACATTGGCTGAAAGCGCCATGTTGAGAATGGGATTGAAGCTTGCCAGCCACTTTGCATCGCGGTAACCGATGATCGGCCGCAGCTCCATGCCGGACAGACTCTCCGAAGTCCGGTATGCGTCACGGCCGATCTCGACGTTCAATCCGTAAAAGACCGCTTCATCGATCTGTCGTGGTGCGACATATTTCAATCTCACCCGCAGGCCGTTAAGGAAGGCATCTCCCGCGGCCGTGATGGCCAGCGGCACATACAGCCCTGCCTCCAGCATGTCGCTCAAACCGTAGGAGAACTCCGGTGTGAGCTGCGTGACATGATGGGATGGCATCTGCCCGGGGTAGTCCGGCGTCTGCTGCCCCTTGACGGTGTAGTTGAGGTGTTGTTCCAGACCGTATTCACCCGGCTTGTTCAACTCCTCCGTGTAGACCTGGATCTCGTCCGGCGCCGCCCATGCTGCGCCTATCGCGCACAGCGACAGCAGGCCGAAGATCAGGACTCGATGCACATCCGCCTCAGACGCAACCTGTCGGCTTGGGCATGCCACCGTATTTGGTGATAGGCTTCATCGGCCCGGTCATCCACAGGTCGAACACCTCTTTCTGGTCTTGTTCGATGTATTTTGCGAACTTGCGGATCGGCGGCACCGAAGCGAACTCTTCGAAGTATTCGCGCGCCTTCATGATCTGTTCCCATTTCTTGTCGTTCAATTCGTAGCCGTCTTCTGCCGCCATCGCACGACCGACCTCTTCAGTCCAGTCGCTCATATCGACGAGGTAGCCATCACCATCACGTTTCGGGAGTTGCATGATTAACACCTTTCATTTCAGTGGAAAGAGGTGTGCATTAAACATTACCCGAGTGTTATAGTCAATTACTAAAAAGAGGGGTATTCCCAGAGTTAGCCAGCCAGCCTTCCAAGCCAAAACAAGTTTATCTTGTTAAAAATCAAAATATTGATATTCATCAGCCGGCCAATGCGTGAGCCACGCCGATAGCACCCCACACCCACCATTCGCAGGTAAGCAGGTCATTGAGGTCGCCCACCGCCCGGTTGCAGCATAGGTACAATGCCGGACTTTTCAGCGGGAAGACCCATGGCCATCAAAGCGACCATATTCAAAGCCAATCTGCAGATCGCGGACATGGAGCGACACTACTACCAGGACCACGCCCTCACGCTGGCGCGCCATCCTTCGGAAACGGACGAGCGCATGATGGTGCGCCTGCTGGCATTCGCGCTGCACGCCCACGAGCATCTGGAGTTCGGTCAGGGCATGACGGACGACGACGAAGCCGACCTGTGGCGCAAGGATCTGACTGGCGCGATCGAACTATGGATAGACGTGGGCATCCCGGACGAGAAGCTGATCCGCAAGGCGTGCGGGCGCGCCGGCCAAGTGGTGGTATACAGCTATGGAGGCAGAATCGCCGAGATGTGGTTCGCGCAGAACTCTGCACAGTTCGAACGCCAGCAGAATCTCGCCATCATCAACCTGCCGCAGGAAAACACCCGGGAACTCGCCAAACTGGCACAGCGCACGATGAACCTGCAATGCACCATCCAGGATGGGCAAGTATGGCTCAGTGATGGCAGCAGCAGCGTCGAGGTAGAGCGCACGCTATTGAAGGCCGCCGCAAGCCGGAAATGATGCCCGCAGTCGCTACGCGCGGGTATGGCGCTCAAGTTCCAGATGAGCGAACGGGTTGGCACGCTTGACCTCGCCCGTAAGGTAGTCACGCACCGCTTTGCGCGGCTCGCTTTCGCCGCAGGTGATCACCTGCACGCCGCGCTGGGCCATTTTCGCCACCATCCCTTCCCCGGCGCTAGCCGTCAGGATCACATCCACATCATCCAGCGGATGCGGGCCGCCCGCGAACTCATGGAAGGTCATCTCCACGGGAAGATCCAGCCACACCACTTTCGGCTCATCACAGGGCGTACCGACATCAAATATGATGAAGCGGCGACTTCTGCCGGCATGACCGGTCACTCTCTTGAAGTTCTGACTCGTCACGGCGATCTTCATGTCCCGCTCCTTGCAGTTGGTTAAGCTTAAACTGTCAGCAACTTCTCGAACTTCGCCCGCAGCTGCTCCTTGCTTTCCACATGGGCAGGATCCTGGACGATGCAATCCACCGGGCACACTTCGATACATTGCGGCGAATTGAAGTGCCCGACACATTCGGTGCATTGACTCGGGTCGATGACATAGACGTTCTCCCCTTGTGACAGGGCGCCGTTAGGGCATTCCGGCTCGCACACATCGCAGTTGATGCAGTCTTCGGTGATCATCAAGGCCATTCGTTATTCTCCTGTTCATCCATTCATTCGATCCTGCGCAGCTGCAGCTCGCATTCGGACATTGCAAAAAAAAAACCTGTGGCGCTATGCGCCACAGGGCTAGGCTGAAAGGAGGGAGTATCCAATCAGAGAGGAGCCCAACCGGCACTGCAGCAACCGGCTGTTAGGCTACATCTATACAGCAATCACCGTGCCAATCGACCCGAACTATAAATTATCCATTTCTTTCATAATGATATGAATCTGCACTCAGTCAAGAAAAGTAATGCGAATTGATTTGTCCGCCATTTTTGGCATATCATCACTGCCATTACCGCCACAATTAACATATCACCTATCATGCCCACCAAAGTGCCGGCCGACCTGCTCAACCTGCTGGACAGCTTCCCCGACCCCAGGATCCTGCTCGACGCACAATACCGCATCATCGCTGCCAACGCCGCTTACCGCCGTGAGTTCTCCCACAAAGGCAAGATCGAAGGAGAGTATTGCTACGTCCTTTCCCATCACTACGACAAACCCTGCGACCAGGCCGGCGAGAATTGTCCTCTGCGCGCCTCGATGGAAAGCGGCGAACCCAGCCGCGTGCTGCATGTGCATCACACCTCGGCCGGGCGCGAACATGTGGAAGTGGAAATGGTCCCGGTCAGGAACGAAGCCGGCAACACGGCCTACTACATGGAGACCATGCACACGCTGCACCACGCAAGCGATGGCATGCGCGAACGGAAGATGGTCGGTTACTCGCGCCCGTTCAACCGCATGCTGGAACTGGCCAAGCGTGTCGCCTCGCATGAGAGCTCGGTACTGCTGCTGGGCGAGTCGGGCACCGGCAAGGAACTGGTCGCACACGCCATCCACGACATGAGCCCGCGCGCTTCCGCCCCTTTTGTGGCGCTGGAATGTTCCGGCCTGACCGAGACCCTGTTCGAGAGCGAGATGTTCGGCCACGAGAAAGGCGCATTCACCGGCGCGGTCGGCAGCAAGATCGGACTGGTGGAAGCGGTGCGCGGCGGCACGCTCTTTCTGGACGAAGTAGGCGACATCCCGCTGTCCCTGCAAGTGAAGCTGCTGCGCCTGATGGAAGCCGGAACCTACCGCCGCATCGGCGGCGTGGAACCGTTGCGCGCCGATTTCCGGCTGGTTGCCGCCACGCACCGCGATCTGGCCGAGATGGTGAAAGAAGGGACCTTCCGGCAGGACCTGTATTTCCGCATCAACGTCTTCCCCATCCAGCTGCCTCCGCTCAGGGAGCGCATGGAAGACCTGCCGATGCTGGTCAAGAGCCTGCTGACACTGCTCGAGCCGGTGCGCAAGATCAAGCTCAGCGAAGAAGCCTTGTCCATACTGATGCAGCATGATTTTCCCGGCAATGTGCGCGAACTGCGCAACGTGCTGGAACGCGCACTCATCATGGTCGACGGCAACACCATCCAGCCCCAGCACCTCTATCTGGACTCCATGCGGAGCGGACAGCAAAACAACCCCACAGCGAATCCCGCGGAGGAGATCGCGCCACTGTCCACGCTGGAAAAACGTTACCTCGAGTGGGCCGTCTCAAACTTCCGCGGAGACCGCAAGACACTGGCAGAACGGCTCGGCGTCAGCGAGCGCACCCTGTATCGAAAACTTCGGGACGCTGCCTCGACCTGAATGACTACGCCTCCTCCAAGCTGTTCACCTTCTTGTACAACCAGCCCCCCAGATACAGGCTGGCGCCCACCACCACCAGACTGGCGATGCGGATGAGCGGCGCAGCGGAAGCGATGTCGTACAGGAACACCTTGAACACCGAGGCGGCGAAGACCAGCAGCGAGGACTGCCCCAGCAACTTGTCGCGCCGTTGCAGCGACAACAACAGGCAACCCAGCGCCAGCGCCCCCCACACCAGCGAGACCAGCAGGCGGCTGTCGAACATCTGTATCGCCCAGACCATCAGTGCGATATGTCCGGCATACAGAGCGAGCATGCCCGCATCGCGCAACACCGATGCCCTGCGCAGGAAGTAATACGCCAGGTACAGTTCGACTGCATAGCAGATGCCCAGCAGGTCATGCAGCGGCACCGTACTAGAATCGGACATCAGCGTGTGCCCGGCGAACAGGCGCAGATAGTTGGCGAAGAAGATCAGGCCGACCGCTCCCCACAGCGGCATACCGGGCGCCTTCATGTCACCGCGCCCGAGGGCATACCCGGCAATGAGCGGCACCAGCAGCAACCCCACCCAGGGCGCCCATTGCGCGGGCACCGACTCGATATAGCCCGCATGCACCAGCACCAGCGCCACATAGGCGCTCAGCAGCATCCTGCCGCCTTCCAGCGCGGCGGCACGTACGCGCGCCACCACGAAGTAGCTCGCCAACAACACCGCTGCGCTGGCGATGGCCACCCAGGGCGCCAGCTCCGGGACATGCTTGTGCAGGATGTGGTACTGCACGAAATAGAACAGCACCAGCGCCGGGATATGCCTGATCGCGGTCTCTTGCGACATCGGCGCTATACGCGCGCTGAACACCGAGGCCGCGACCACGAAGATCAGGAAATGCACGGTCTGGAACACCAGCGCCTCCAGCCACGCATCCGGCATCGCATCGTGCCATTTCACATCGAAGATCACCAGCGCCAGATACATCGCCAGGATGTAGACGTTGCGTTGCGCCACCCGGATCGAGAACACCGAGAACACCACGCTCCAGCAGGCGAAATAGACGATGAGATCGACGATGGAGTAACCGGCATCGCCGAGGAACAGCGGCGCGGTGTAGGAGCCCGCCACCGCGAACAGCGCATACAACCCGCTCAGAAACATGCGATTCAGCCACAGCGAGACCAAGCAGACCGCGATGATGCCGCTGGTGGCGAAGGTAGTGTCGATCAGGTGATAGTGGTTGTGCGCTCCGTACATGGACAGGAACAGGATCGCCACACCGGCCGCGGGCAACAGGCTGGCGTAGTGCATGTCGCGGCTGCGCAACATCAAGCCGATACCGATCAAAGTGGAACCGCCCAGCATGGCCAGCAACACCTGGCGCACCGGCGTCAGCCAGCCGGCATCGACGGCCAGCACCACCAGATAGATCGAGGCCATTACCAGTGCCGAGGCTCCGGCCCAGCCGAGTATGTTGGTGATGGGAACGGAAGCATCGGCACGCCGGACCGCAGCGGCGGCAAGCGGTTTGGAGAAAGCTGCAGGCGGAACCGGCTCGACTCCGGATGTTGGCGCAGCGGATGCCGGCTTCTGCACCGGGGAGGGAGAGGATGGCTGCGGCGCAGTCAGCTTGATGAAGCGTTCAAGCGCCGTCAAGCGCGCCTCGATCAGGGCCAGGCGGTCTTCCGGGTTCATCTGCAGCCTCCTCCATATCGAACCCCGCCAGCGGCAGGGAAAAGTGTCGGCCGCAACTACTCTTTTGGCCAGTACGCCGTGGCGATACCCTCGCCCAGGTCCGCCTCGATCAGGCGGCGGCGCACTTCCAGCAGACGCGCGATCAACGCGGGTTCGGCTGCACCGTATGCATCGGCATCCGGCGTGCGGTTCACCACCACGCCGAGCAGTTCGGTGATCGCATTGCCGATCGAGTTCTGGCTGATGGTCACGATCAGTTTCCCTGCATCGTTGCGATAGATGAGTTGCTTGAATGCCGGCTGCCAGCGGATGGCGTTGGCATATTTCGCATCCACGATGCAGTGGTCGCGCACCTTCTTCGCTGTCTTCATGAAATCATTGTCGAACAGCAGCACGCTCTCGACCTGCTCGGGGAAATACACATCCGGCAAGATGGGCGCGTTGCGCGTGGATACCTGCGAGAAGAAGGTACGGTAGAAATCGATGAAGCCCTTCAGCACCTCGTCGTATTCCTTCCAGAAACCCACCTCCCTGAGCGCCGCTGCCCCGCCCTGGATCTCCCAGCTCGGCAGGCCTTGCGGATAGCCGGTCAGAGCGATGCGTGCATCGTGCTCGCTCGCCGGCTTGAGTATCTTCAGGTCCAGCGCCTTGTCGAAGAACTCGCGGTACACATCGCGCATATAGGCCTGGAACAGGCTGTGCTGGCCGCCGTCGGTAAGGTTGGGATTGTCGGTATCGGCCAGTTTGGCCTCGCGCAGCTTCGCCATGGGAAACACGATGAAGTGGTTGTGCAGCATGCGGATACTGGGGACGCCGGGAGAGGTCAGCGGCCAGGTCGCATCCAGGCTCGCTTCGCCCGCCAGGATCAGCGCTTCTGCCGGATCGGGATACTGCTCCAGCATGTAATCGATGATGATCTGGTTCATGCGGTTCCACACATGTTTCACATCCTCCGCCACCTGCGTGCGCCGCACCGGCCGGCCGAGCGGATTGAGGATGGACTTGGAGGTGTTATAGATGATGGAACAGTCGAACTCGGTGCTGTGACCCAACGCCTTGCGGTACAACAACAGGTCTTCCGCATTCATCAGCAGACCGTTGTTATTGACCAGGTCGTTGAGATTCTCGGTACTGTTGAAGAACTCGTTGTGCTTCATCCCCTCGGGGACGGTCAACGGGATGGCCCGGAACGGCGTCACGATCTCGCGCGGACCGGACTGCGCGGACATTGTCACAGGATCGCGTCCGTTCTGCGCAGACGATCGGCGATCACCCGCATCATATGCAAGGCGAAATTCGGCGTCTGCTGAAGGAGGAAATTGAAACGCTTGCGCCCGATGGGCAGGAACTTGCACTCTGTCTTTGCCACGACCGTGGCCGAGCGCGCACCGTCGTCTATCATCGCCATCTCGCCCACGATAGCCCCGGCCTCGGGCAACTCCACCACCCTGCCTTTGACGATGATCTCGGCCACGCCCGACATCAGCACATACATCAGGTCGCCCTGCTCGCCTTCCTTGAACAAGGTCTGCCCGGCGGAAAGTGTGAGCAGATCGGTTTCGTGACGAAACAACTCGGCCAGATTCATGCGAACATCCTTATGATTCTCGTTCAGGTGATCTTGTCCAGGATCCAGGCAGCCCTTTCCCGCTTACAACATCGGCGGCGAGCTATCGCTCACCGCCGACTCGGGATCAATTGTTCTTGGCGCCTTGCTTGACCCAGTTACGCATCAGCAGGATGTATTGGTTATCCAGCGTGCCGGAGGCGTTCAGGCCCATCGGCATCTTCAAACCCTTGTTGGTACCGGTAAGCAGCTTGGTGAAAGTGCTGGTATCGCTATTGCCCGGAACGACGACGGGGCCGTACACGGTCCCGCGCATCAATCCCTCATAAGTGGTCAGATCCAGACCGCTCTTCGCCACACCGCTCCCGCCCTGCGAATGGCAGCTGACACAATGGTCGCGCAGTATCGGCTGGATATCGTTCTTGAAGCTCACTTCGCTGTTCTTGGATGCCTTCATCGCATTTTGCGCGGCCGAGATCGTTTCCGCCGAAGCATTGAAGGAAATTGCAGCCAGAATGACACAACACGACATTACTTTACTTTTCATACAGCCCCCTGAAAGATATCCCGTCGGGCGGCAAATGCCGCCCCTCCCAAATACAAAAAACACACCACCAAGTCGCTTTGCAACCCTGCTTTCATCTTACGCAAGGCAATCTATTTAAACAAGTGACACCCACGCGAAAAACAAGGAGAAACCCGCCCCGAACGCGCGCGCGGACGGTCACTGGCGCTTGAAAACGATCCGCTCCACCCGATAGCCGCGTTTCGCCATCAGCGCGGGAATGGCGAACTGACCGAACATGTGCAGACTGCCGACAGCGGCAAACACCCGCTTCCCCTCCCTGTGCAGGGCGTCGATGCGCTCCGCCATATGCGGATTGCGCTCATCGAGGAGCCTGCGCATCATTCCCCGTTCCATCTCGGTTTCGAGACAGTCGCACCACTCGCCGTAACGCTCCAGTTCGGCGTAGTCGGAATCAGCCCAGACCCTGGCGATGCGTTTGAGCAAGGCGCTCGCGCGCCCCGCCTCCAATTCGTCCAGACTTTCCTGCACGAATGCGATCGTATCCCTCTCATCCTTCATGAGCAGCATCTGCGCCTGCGCTTCCGGCGTCTCCAGCGAGACCACGTTCTTGTTCGCCCCATGCCCTATCCCGGCAAGGACGGCATCGACGGCATAGGCGGCTTCCAGGCCATCCAGGCGGCCAGCCATCACGGTCAGCATGGTGATCTGCATCTCCGGGGAAAGATGGGCGATCGATTCATACGGCACGCAAGTAGCGGCAGCCTGCGAACGCATGCGTTTCACCAGCGCCGCGGGCAACGATGTCGCCGATGGCGACGCCATCCCTTCCATCATGCGGCTGCGGATATCCGCATCCATCAAGTCCAGCTCGAGCGCCACCGTATCGGCCTCCTTCAAGGCCTGCATCACGCCCGGTCCGGGAAACATCCACTCGAACCGGGCGATGTGGATCGTGCCGTACAGATAGGATGCACGCCCGTCCTTGCTGATGCGCCACAGGAATCCATGGTCGCGCGCATTATCCATCGCCTGCCGCGCCACCTCCGGAGAAGGGGGCGATACGGGCGGAGGACAGACGGACCGGCTTTCGGCAGCCTGTATCGTCTGGGAGGCAACCAGCAGCAGGATGACGAGCCAGGCGCGAAGATCGAACATGGCCATCATTCAGACGCTCGCAGGGACAACACCGTTTCTCCCGCTGCCCAGCAGCCAGCGATCGAAGACCTCGACCGGCTCGGGACGGGAGAACAGATATCCCTGGAAACCGGGACAACCGAAAGAGCGCAGGATCTCGAACTGCCCCTGCGTCTCCACCCCCTCGGCGATCACGCGCAGACCGAGGTTCTGCGCCATGCCGATGATCGTGCGGACGATGACGAGCTCGTTCGACTCGCCGCCGATGTGGCGCACGAATTCCCTGTCGATCTTGAGCTGATCGATGGGCAGACGGCGCAGATAGGAAAGCGAGGAATATCCGGTGCCGAAATCATCCAGTGCGAAGCTGATCCCGGCTGCTATCAGCTGCTTCATCTTGGCGATCGTGTCATCGAGCCCCCGCAGCAGCGATGTCTCGGTCAGTTCGATCTTGAGCAGGCCCGGATCTATCCCCGCAGCGTTGACGATGGCAAGCACATCGCCGACGAAACCAGAACGCATGAAGGTGGGCGCGGAGATATTGACGGCAAGCACCAAGCCGTCGTTGACCTTGCGCGAGCTCCACTCGGCAAGTTGTATGCAGGCTTTTTCCAGCACCCACAGGTCGATCTCGACGATCATGCCCAACTCTTCGGCGAACGGGATGAACTCGGCGGGCGGGACCAGACCGCGCTGCGGATGACGCCAGCGCAGCAGCACCTCGGCCCCCATGCCATGCCCGTCCGCGTCGACCTGGGCCTGGAAATACAGGCAGAACTGGTCCTGTGCCAGCGCCCTGCGCAGGTCATCTTTCATCCGCGACCGCTCTTCGAGCGCCAGTTGCATGGAAGGGTCGAACAGACGCAGCGTCGCGCGGCCGCTGTTCTTGGCCTGGTAGAGCGCGACATCGGAATGCTTGAGCAGGTCTTCGACACTGGTCGACTGCCCCGTGAACAGGGTAACGCCGATACTCGCGGTACCCTGATACTCATAGCTGCCGATCTGATAAGGCTGGTTCAGCATGGTCAGCACCTTGGTCGCCACGGATTCGGCACGCTTGAGCACAAAGGTCTCGTCCTCGCCAAGGTTCGCCAGCATGACGACGAACTCGTCCCCGCCCAGCCTGGCTACCGTGTCCTCCCCGCGCACGCATGTCACCAGGCGCCCGGCCACCTCGATCAGCAGACTGTCGCCCATGTCATGCCCGCGGGTGTCGTTCAGGTCCTTGAAATTATCCATGTCGATGAACAGCACCGCCCCGTAGCTGCCGTTGCGTTCGCTTGCCGCCATGGCCTGGTGCAGCCTGTCCATCAGCAGGCGGCGGTTGGGCAGCTGCGTGAGCGGATCATAGTAGGCAAGGCGGTTGATCTCGTCCTCTGCCTGTTTGCGGGCAGTGATGTCGCTGAATATCCCGACGTAGTTGACCACCTTGCCGGCATGATCCCTGACCGCAGTGATGGTGAGGTTCTTGGGATACATCTCGCCGTTCTTGCGCCTGTCCCACAGCTCCCCGTTCCAGTGGCCTTTCGCAAGCAGGGTGTCCCACATTTCTTCATAGAACGCTGCGTCGTGCCGCCCCGACTTCAGCATGGAGGGGGTCTTGCCGATCACCTCGTCCGACGCGTAGCCGGTGATCTCGCAGAACGCCCTGTTGACGCGAAGGATATGCGCGTTTGCGTCGGTGATGATGATGCCGTCATGTGTCTCGAATGCGCTGGCGGCGATCCAGAGCTCCTGCTCCTTGCGGATGCGTTCCGTCACATCCATGTTGATCGAACGCACTCCGAGGATCTTGCCCTTCTCGTCCCTCACATCGCCGCACAGGTGCTCGATCCAGCGCACTTCCCCGTCACGCGTATTGATGCGTATCAGCAAGGTCTCGGGCTGGCCATGCTCATGCATCTGGTGCACATGCTTGCTCCAGGTCTGCCGGTCATCGATGTGGATCAGCTCGGTCATGAAATTGGGCTTCGCATAGAAGTCTTCCTGCTGAAAACCCGTGACCTTCAGGCAGGAGGGTGAGACATACTCGTAGGTGCCGTCCACCCGCCGCAGATAGATGAACTCCTGCGCCAGGTCTGCGACAGCATGAATGACCTGCTGCTTGGTGTTGATCTCCTGGCGCATGGCGACCAGCGTCGCGAGCATCAGGCCGATGAACAGTCCCAGCAGGGAAGGAACGACAAAGTATTTCGGCGATGCCTGATGAAGGACAAAGGACATCTGCACCGCGGCAAAGGCCAGCACCACCAGCAGACCAAATATGGTGAGTTTCACATACGTACTGCGATGCTTGGACAGGAACGGCAAAAGCTCCATACGAGTACTCCCCATGCTGATGCGACCGAAACCAGGTCAGAACCGCACTCACCTCTCTCCCGCGCAACCGTTTTATTCTTATCTTCCGGCTATCGTACCCCGACATCGGCTTTCTGTGCGGGCCGGATCACTGACTGTGGCAAATCCGTTGACACAAGTTCCGACCGGAGCTGGAATCAGGGCAACAAGCGGATCTCGGCGACCGCGGTCGCCTTGTCGATATCGAGCTGCACCTGGCAATACTCGGCGGCCCTGTCGGCGGTGCCGGGGTCGTCTGCGCAGCTGCATCCGCCGGTCTCTCCCTGATACAGGATGCCCGCCCGGACACGGACGATATCCCCATTGTCGGTGATGCTGTCGATCATCACCGTGAACGGTTCATCGGCCACGGAACTGCTCGCAGACAACCCCTGCTGCAACGGCAACAGGTCCGGGTTCAGCCCTTCGATACCGTGTTTGAGCACGGCCCCGAATTGGGGGCTACCCCAGACACGCATGGCTTCTTCGAACTTGATCACGATTCAGGAAACCGCATCGACACCCGGATTCTGCCACTCGAACTTGCGTTCCTCATGGAAGCAGATCGCATTGCGGCCGCTCTCCTTCGCCCGGTACATGGCTGCATCGGCGCGCTTGAGGATATCCGCTTCCCGCATCGCCCCGCCGGCGAACATCTCGACGCCGATGCTCGCGGTACAGCGATGTTCCACGTTCCGGCACACCTCATGTCCGGCACGAACGGCGAGATGGTATGGCCCGGCCAGCGCGAAGCGGATCTTCTCCGCCACCAGCGCGGCCCTGTCCCTGGCCGCCGCCGGATCCTGTCCCAGTTCGCAGAGCAGGATCACGAACTCATCCCCGCCGAAACGGGCAGCCGTATCCATCTCGCGGATACAGCCTGAGATGCGCCGCGCCACCTCCTGCAACAGCGTATCCCCCGCAGCGTGACCGTATTCATCGTTGAGCGGCTTGAAGTTGTCGAGATCGAGGAACATCACCGCGCCGTGCTGGCCGGTGCGTTTGCTGGCCGCGATGACCTCGGCGAGTCGCTGCTCGAGACGGCGCCGGTTGGGCAAATGGGTCAATATGTCCAGGCCCGAGATCTCTTCCAGTTCGTGTTCGTTCCTGCTCGCCACATGCTCGCCCAGCCAGGTGATGAACAGCACCGTGAACAGGCTGGTGACCACCGCAAAAGTGCGGAACGCCATGGTCGTGCCTTCGTCGAGCATCAGCAGCAGCGGATCCGGCTCGACGCCGACATATTCGCAATACACGAACAGCGCCGCATTCAGCACGAAGATGAAGGAGATGCTCAGCCACTGCCGCAGCGGGAAGAACACCACCGATGCCACGGCAAAGAGGATGAAATAGAAATGCAGCTCCAGCCAGGAACCGTTGACCAGCCAGACATTGAGCGCCACCGCCGCCGTGATCGACAGCGAGATCACCCAGCGTGCCGTCCCCCAGTGTCCGTAACGGTTGAACCACGGCACCACGGCAAAGACGAAGTAGAAAGGGAGCTGCAGCAGGATGGCCAGATGAAGCGCCGGATTGCCCGCCCACAGATCCAGCAGGGCGAAAAGCAGCATCGACAGGAGCGCGATGAGTGCTGCGACATTGACGTGGAATATCTTGCGCTGCAGCGTGTGCGACTCCACCCCCTCGCAGCCCCAGCGCAGCCAGCGCATCACATCAGAGAACAACCGCTTCAACATAGAGCCGCCCCGTATCGTCTATCTGGTTTGGCACAGTTGCGTGCCCCTGGCCGGCGACTCCCTCGTCCGCACAGCGCGTGGTCTGTTCACCGCTCATTCCTGCCTGACTGCCAGCGCCTGCAATACCGCCTTCAGCAATTGCCAGCAGCGCGCTACCGATTCTATCTCAACCCGCTCGCCGGGGGCGTGCGCGCCGCGAATGTCCGGACCGAATGAGATCATGTCCAGATGCGGATGACTCGCGGCCAGCAGACCGCATTCCAGTCCGGCGTGGATCACCTGCAGGCTGGCCGGCCGGCCGAACTGCCCGGTGTAGACGCGCTGGCACAACGCGAGCAGCCTGGATGAGGGGTCCGGCGTCCAGCCCGGATACATACCGTCCTTCCAGGCGCGCAGACCGTAGCCGGCAGCATGCGCGATCAGTTTGTCGGCCAGCGCATCTGCGCGGCCGTCATGCAGCGAGCGCACCTTGAAGGTCGCCTTGAACACGCCGTGCGCCAGGCTTGCCACCCCGAGATTGTCCGAAGTGTCCACCACGCCCGGAAAGTCATCGCTCATGCGCGCGACGCCGTTCGCGGCGACATCGAGGAAAGCCAGCATGCGGTCGCGCTCCGCATGATGGATGGCCCTGCCCACCGGCAACTCATCCAGCTCGTACCTGAACGCCACGTTCGCATCCGCCCCGGCGATGCGCTGTCGCCAGGCCGCCAGCCTGTGTTCCACCCACTCGTCCATCCCGGCAACTGCCGCGCTCGGCAGCGCGCACACCGCGAACGCTTCTCGCGGGATCGCATTGCGCGCCGTGCCGCCCTGCAATTCGATCAGCCTCAGGTCGGTATGCGCGCAAAGGTCGCGCAGCGCCTCCGCCAGCAGCCTGATGGCATTGCCGCGTCCGATGTGGATGTCGATACCGGAGTGCCCGCCGCGCAGCCCGCAGACATCGAAACGCAGGATGGCATAGTCAGGCGGCACACTCTCCAGTTCGCAATCGTGGCGCAACTCCACATCGACGCCTCCGGCACAGCCCAGATAGAAATGCCCCCACTCCTCGGTATCCAGATTGATCAGCGTCTTGCCCTGCAGGGTGCCGGCTGCCAGACCGCGCGCGCCGTCCATGCCCGACTCCTCGTTGACGGTGAGCAGCACTTCCAGCGCCGGATGCTGCAAGCCCGGCTCTTCCAGCGCCGCCAGCGCGAGTGCCACGCCGATGCCGTTGTCCGCACCCAGCGTGGTCTGCTCTGCCACCACCCAGCCGTCGCGCACCTGCGCGGCGATGGCATCGCGTTCGAAGTCGTGCACCGTGCCGGTATTGGCCTGGCACACCATGTCGAGATGCCCCTGCAGGATCACGCCGGGCATGGACTCGCAGCCGGGGCTGGCCGGTTTCTTCAGGATCAGGTTACCCGCCGCATCGACGGCGGCAGTGATGCGGCGCGCCTGCGCCCAATCGGTCAGGTGCCGGCGCAGCGCCGCCTCGCGCAGCGAAGCACGCGGGATCGCACACAGCGTGGCGAAGTGCGCCCACACCGTGCGGGGTTGCAGATTCCCCAGCGGAGATGAAGGTTCAAAGGACATGCTTGCTCAACGACGCCATTTATCCAGCAGCTTGCCGGCGTCCTGTTTCAGCTTCTGCTTCTCGGCATCCACCACGGCGCTCTTGCGCTTGTCCAGTTCCTTGCGCGCAGCATCCAGTTCGCCGCGCAATTTATCCACCTGAGCCTTGCGCTCGGCCAGCGCCGACTGGTAACGCGCCTCGAATTCGCCCCGGCGCGCGAGCAGGCGTTGCTTCTGCTCGCCGATCTTGTCATTGACCAGGTTCTCGATGCGCTTGCGTGCCTCGTCCATCTTGGCTTGCAGGTAACGCCCCATGCCCTTGGCCAGCGCATCGGCCAGATTGGTGGAGAGCTTCCAGTCCAGGTCGCTCCAGCTGCCGCTCACGCGCGCATCCAGGCTCACCGTGTTCAATCCGGCGACCGAGGCCGCCATCATCTCGCGCACCACGGCGGACTTGGCCGAAGTCTCGAACACCGCATCATTGAAGCGGTTGGACAGGCGCATGTCGACCTTCTCGCCGCGCAACTCCGCGACGAAACCGCTCGCTGCCGCCGCTTTGGCGAAGCCCAGCGTCACGCTCTCGCTGTTCACCAGCGAGCGTCCGGCCACCGCATAGCGCCCCACCTCCAGATCCAGGCGCTCCACGGGTTCGGCGGTGCGGTGGTCGATGACCAGCTCCGCCTTCACTCCGGCGACGCCCTGTTGCGGGAAATCGCCTTTGAGTGTCGCGACCAGCGGACGCCCGACCAGCTGTTGGTCGGTCGCCACATCCAGTATCTCGCCGGAAAGTCCGCGCCCGCCGGACAAGGTCGAGGTGACCAGCGCGCGGCGCAGCCAGAAGGCCGGATAACCCCTGGGCTTGCCGAACGCATAATCGCGCCCCTTGCGGCTCTTGCTCGCTGCCGGCTTGGCCTTCTTCTCCGCGCTGCCGGCGGGAATGTATTGCCGCGCCTGGTTCATGTGACCCCGCGCCTGCTGCAACTGGCCCAGCACATCCATGCCGAACAGCGCGCGCGACAGCGTGGCAGTATCCAGCGACGGCAGGTGCATGCGCGCCTGCAATCCGCGCACATCGTCGCGCACGACCTTGTCCAGAGCGGAGAACGAACCGCGCAGCGAACCCATGTCCCCGCTCAGCTTGCTACCTGCCTCGCCGACCGGTTTGGATTTGGCATCGAGATCGTCGCGGATGGATTGCAGTTCTTTCACGGAGGCCTGCAGCTGCGCCGCATCCTTGAAGTCCTTGAGCTGCACCTTGCCGAGGCGGTCGCGCAGCACATTGAAGTCCTCACCCCTGGGCAAGGCATCCATGCGTTCACGCCACTGTTGCTCGGTCTCGTCCAGCGACTTCTCTATCCCGTCGAGATGGGCACTGCTCTTCAGCTCCCCGCCTGCCAGCTTGATCTGTTCCGATGCGCTCGTCCCGGCGGCGATGGCGGCCAGATCGCCCACCACGTTTCCGGAGAACTCCTCCTTCATCTGCGCCAGCATCCTGTCGCTCGCGCTCGGGCCGTCATCCTCCTTCTCCGGCTCCACCGGCAGCACATATCCGGCACGCTGGCGCGGCGTGTCGATCTGCACGTCCTCGACGGCCGCCTCGTCTATCATCACCTTGCCGCGCAGCAGCGCATCCCACAACATGCGGAAGCGGATCTCGCCGACCTGCAAACGGTTGCGCTCGGGCTGTACAGGGTCTGTCATCTGCACATCGGCGATGAGCACCGACGCGCCGAACACGCTGGTCCTGAGGCGGCCGATGTTCACCTCGGCGCCGTTGGCCTGTGCGGCGGCATATTCGATGCCGCGGCGAAGGTGGGTATCGAAGAACAGCGAGAAATACAGCACGATGACGCCGACCACGATCAACATCGGGATGACGGCCTCGAAGCGTATCGGCCCCTGCTTCTTCGCCGGCTTATCCATGGAGCTTGTCATAGGTCGCGTACCATTTGAAGAACACCGTACCGCTCCACAACTTCCAGAACGGACTGCTCCTGAAGCGCGCCACCACCTTCTCGCGATAGGCCGCGATCAGGCGACGGCTGGCAAGGAACACCAGCGGCGCCAGCAGGATGCTGACCACGCCCGCCCCCATCACCACGCTGTTGTAGAAGCGGGTGAACGGAACCAGCGGCATGTTGTACATCGTGGTGAACAACGCTTGCAGCGAGTCGGCCTCGAGGATGGCGGAACCGATCAGATGCGCGAGCGGATCGAACAGCCAGGCCACCATCGCGAAGAAGAACGCCGACGCCAGCGCGGCGCCGATCTGGATGCGGAACAGGAACATGCACACGAACACCAGCAATGCCTGCAGGGACAACATCGGCGCAAAACCGAGGATCAGCCCGCAGGCGACGCCCGCGGCGATCTGGTTGGTGCCCGTGTCGGAATTGAGCAGGCGCACCAGCGCGAACAACTGCTTCAGCAAAATTGCCATGGAACGGAACTCCGGAAAGGGGATGGCGCGATTCTAAACGCAAAGTCCGCCGACAGGAAAACGAGCGCGCGGCCAGGTCGGCTGCGGCACACCAACATCCTCCCTCTCCCCGCCCATCCTGTTGAATTGCTTGATCATTGACATCCGCGAACCAACTGACCTAGAGTGCGGGCGGGAGAAACGGGTGAAGCACAAGTACAAGACCATAGCGGCGTTCTATGGCTCGGCTTTCAACCTCAGCGAGCTTTCTTTGCCCAGTTGCAGGCAGCGGCCTGAACTGGGCCTGTCTGCGCTTCTCCTGCTCTTTGCACTGCTGTTCACCCCATGCGATGCGAACCCAGCTCCCCTGCAACTGTCCGCACAGGACACTCAGGTAGAGATCGTTCCCTACCTGCAGCTCCACGAAGACCCGGATGGAACCCAACAGTTCGGCGACATCGCAAGACAGCGCGATTGGCTCTCTCCCGCCGGGATGCAGGGAGCCATCAACATCGGTTATTCACGCTCTGTCTGGTGGTTGAGGCTGGACATCGAGTCGGACACCCCTCTATCGCGATATCTGGAGATCGGCTACCCATCGCTCGATTCGGTGGAAGTGTTTGTCCCCCATGCGGGCGGCGAACACCTGCACTTGCAGGCGGGAGACCTGCAGCCGTTCTCGCAGCGCTTGCTACCCCACCGCAATCTGGTGTTCCCCGTCGAGTTTCCGGCGGGCAAGTCCAGCCTGTATATGCGCATATCATCCGCCGGCAGCCTTACTATTCCCGCTTCGATATGGGAGCCGCGAACCTTCCACTTGCACAATCAGACCAGCTATGCGGCACTGGCCATCTATTTCGGCATGCTGATCGCGCTCGGCAGCTACAACCTGCTGCTCTATTTCAGTCTGCGCGACCGGACCTATCTGTACTACGTGTTGTTCCTCGCCAGCATGGCGATCGGGACCGCCTCTCTGGACGGCCTTGCCGGGCAGTTCATCTGGCCCGACTGGCCCACTTGGACCCATCTGGCCCTGCCTATCGGCATGGCCATGTCCGGCCTGCTGGCAGCGTGCTTCGTCCGCTCCTTCCTCGATTCCCGGCAAAACAGCCCCCGCACCGATGTGATATTAAAATCGTTCATCGCATGGTTCGCCGTCTCGATATTGCTCAACCTGGCCTCTTACCAGTGGGCCGAAATCATGACCTCGCTGGGAGGCATGGGCTTTTCAACGATCGCGCTAACGATCGGCGTGATCAGCTATCGCAGGGGTTATCCCGGAGCGCGTTATTTCCTGCTTGCCTGGACTTCCATGCTGACCGGATCCATCCTGCTGGCTGCGCGCAATTTCGGCTGGGTGCCAACCAACTTCATCACCATCCACGGACTGCAGATTGGTTCGGCACTCGAGATGCTGCTGCTGTCCTATGCCCTCGCCGACCGCATCAACGCACTCCGGCGCGCAAAGGAACTGGCTGACGCAAGGCTTTTGCAGATGCAGCAAGAAAACGTGGCAGCCCTGCTCCGATCGGAGCAGGAACTGGAGAAGCGGGTCGCCGAGCGTACGCAGGAATTGGCCGAAGCCAATGCCCGGCTGGAAGGCCTGTCGCGCCAGGACCCGCTGACCGGATTGGGCAACCGCAACGAACTGGAGGAAGCCTGGGAAAAGATGGAGGGCCATGCCAGAAGACATGACAGGAACATCGTGATACTGCTGATGGATCTGAACAATTTCAAACCCATCAACGACACCCATGGCCATCATGTCGGCGACCATGTGCTCATCGAAGTCGCGGCCCGTCTGCACAAGAACATGCGTGTGACCGACACAGTAGTGCGCTTGGGAGGCGACGAATTCGTCATACTGGCGAATGACATCGCGACAAACGAAGGGATCGGGGCCCTCGAGGACAAGATCAGGGAAGTGATCAGCGAACCGATACGGATCGATGACTCCGTCTTGCAGGTTGGCGTCAGCATAGGATTCGCACGCTATCCGTCCGACGGCACGACATTATCCGATCTAATGCAGCACGCCGACTCGGCGATGTACCAGGACAAACGGCAGTGCATTCCCAGATAGTCTTCCGGCAAAACAAAAGGTCCGGTGCGATGCCAGCAGCCGAATTCGACGCCACCCCACAGATGCCCCGACGATAAGCCTTCAGCGCGCCAGCGAAGCCAGTTTCGCGTCCTCGACACGGATATGGTGGATCAGCCAGCCGCGCAGATAGGAGAGCACATCGAACTGCGCCACCAGCGGATTGGCGTGCAGTTCCTCGTAGAACTCCTTGATCTTCTCCTCGAACACATGATGCTGCTGCAGCTGCTGGTCGATCCCGGCATAGCCGTAGTGGTCCATCATCTGCTCTTCCGCGCGGAAATGGATCTTCGCATACGCATCCAGAGACTTGATCAGCCTCGCCACCTCGCGTGCACCGCGTTTGTTGATGACCACGACATACAGGTCGTTGATCAGATCGAACAGGTAGCGGTGATGCTCGTCGATGACATCGATGCCCACGCTCAGGTTCTCGTCCCAGGGCACCCAGGCGTTGTCGCGATGCTTGACCGGCGGCAGGGTCAGCACCTGCTTGGGGTCGATGATGTCGTCGCGATAGAGCTCGCGGATGCGCAATATCTCCGGCATCGCCTCGTCGAACGCCCGCACCACCGCCGGGTCGAAATGCTTGCCCGCCTCCGACATCACCCATTCATGCGCGGTGGCGACCGACCACGGCTCCTTGTAGGGGCGCGTCGAAGTCAGCGCATCAAAAACGTCCGCCACCGAGCAGATGCGCGCCAGCAGGGGTATCGTCTCCCCCTTCAGACCTTGCGGGTAGCCGTTGCCGTCCCAGCGCTCATGGTGCGAACCGGCGATGTCGCGCGCCGCAGCGATCAGCGCATCGTTGCCGTTCAGGATGGTGACGCCGATGTCGGTGTGCGTCTTCATGACTTCGAACTCTTCCGCGGTCAGTTTGCCCGGCTTGAGCAACACCGCATCGGCGATACCGATCTTGCCCACGTCGTGCATGGGTGCCGCCACATAAAGCAGATCGCGCTGCTCTTCCGGCAGTCCCATGCATTTGGCGATGGCCTGCGCGAAATTGGTCATGCGCATGATGTGCCAACCGGTCTCGTTGTCGCGATACTCCGACGCGACCCCCAGACTGCGGATGGCATCCGCGCGTGCTTCCTCCAGCTCCAGTTCGCGGATGCGCAGGGTCTCGTAGGACAGCGTGCGCTGCACCAGACCGGACAGGGCCCGCGCCAGATCGTTGAAGAAATCCAGGTTGACCGGACTCAAACCGTAATCGGGCGGGACGAATATCACCACATAACCGACCCCCTCCGTTTCGATGTGCAGCGGCAGCAACAGCATGCGCGCAGGCTCATCGACGGACTTCGCCAGCACGATGTCCTGCAGCAGGCAATGCTGGGCGACCACGGGGGATGAGAAGGCGGCGGTATCGAAACTCAGCAGGGTGTTCCAGGCTGGTTCGATGCCGAATTGTGCGACCTGGAAATAACGTCCGCGCGGATTGAGCAGGAGGACCGCGCCGCGTGGCTCGATCTGCAGATCCGGATAGTCCTTCAGTTTCTCGAACAGCCGCTCCAGTAAAGAATCCAGGTCTGAAGTCGTACTGCTGGTGACGGTCAACTCAAATACCAGCCTGCTGATGGCCAGCATCTCTTCCTCTTTATCCAACTCACTCCTCCCGCTCCCGGTTCATGCCGGAATGCCTGTGTGCGCATGTGGGTTTTGACCCATCTATTAGCGATTTCTCGCCGCCCAGTATCGGGCGTTGAACTGAATTAATCAACTATTATTGGAGAGGGTTTCCGCCGGGTATTGTCACGCTCCGAGCGCGGGCCGCGACTACTCGAGCACTGGCCGTTCAAGCTCTGCGGCGACTTTCAACGCCTGCTCCGCGCCGGTCGAGTCGCCCTGCGCGATACGGGCATCGGCGATCACCTTCCAGTTCAGCGCTTGCACACGGCGTTCACGGCCCGCGAAACTGTTCGATTTGCGCGCAAGCGTGATCGCCTGCGCATACTGCCCCTGGGTCAGGCGCAATCGCGCCAGCTCGTGCCACAGCCAGGCGTTGCGCGGCTCTATGCGCAGCGCGCGTTCCAGCGCAGCACCCGCCGCCTCGCGCTTGCCGGCCGCCTCGTCGCGCCGGGCACGCTCCAGCAAGGCGATGACGGCCTTGTTGGCGGATATCATCGGCCCCGGCTCCACGACCTCCCCGCCGGGCAGCACAACGGTCTCGGCCGGCACAGGCTCACCGGGCATGGGCAGCGCAGCCGTCGGCTGTTTGGGTGCACCGGCGCATCCGGCCAAAGCCAGCAGCAATACCGCGACAAAGAACGAACTGATACGCTCCATCAATCGAATATCCTCTGCAACCAGCTCTTCTGCGGCTCCTGTTTCACCGCGGGCTTCACCTCGACATTCACTGCTGCAGCATCCCCGACTGCCGGCTCACCCGCAGCAGCAAAAGCACATCCCGACACTTCGGTCGGCGCCGATCCCTTGATGAACGGCATCTGTACCCCGCTCGCGCAATCCTCGATATAGCGCACCCCTGTCACCGGATCGACATTCACCAGCTCGATGTCCTCGGGCAGCGCCGGCTCCAGCGGCTCGGGCCGGATGTTCCTCATCATCTCGCCCCAGATGGTCATCGCCCCCGATGCGCCGGTCAACCCGGTCGGCTTGTTGTCGTCGCGCCCCACCCACACCACCGCCACATGGTCTCCGCTGTAACCGGCGAACCAGCTGTCGCGCAGGTCGTCGGTGGTGCCGGTCTTGCCTGCCACCTTCACCTCGGCCGGCACCCAGTTGTTGAGCGACTTGGCCGTGCCCTCGCTGACCACTCCCTGCAAGGCCGTGGTCAGCAGATACACCGGCGCGGCCGGCGCCACCGGCTCGACGTTGAGCGGATAGCGCTGCAGCGGCTTGCCGTCGGCAGCGAGGATCTCGCGGATGGCGCGCAACGGCGTGCGGAAGCCGCTGTCGGCAAAGGTCTGGTAGAGCTGCGCCACCTCGATGGGCGAAAGCTCGAATGCACCAAGCAGCGACGAAGCGAACGGCGGCGGCTGCCGCTCGATGCCGTACAGCGGCAGTTTGTCGAGGATGCTCTCTACCCCCAGTTCGATACCGAGACGCGCCGTCGACACGTTGTAGGAATTCGCCAAGGCGGTGCGCAAGGGCACCTGGCCGTGGAATTCGTGATCGTAGTTCTGCGGCTTCCAGTCGCTGGTGCCGGCCTGACGCAAAACCAGCGCGCTGTCGTCCAGCGGTGTGAACAGGGTATAACGGCCCGGCTCCTCCAGTGCGGTCAGATAGACGATGGGCTTGGCCAGCGAACCGATCGGGCGTTGCGCATCGATGGCGCGGTTGTAGCCGGCGAAACGCGCCTCGCGTCCGCCCACCAGCGCCTGTATCTCGCCGGTCTGGGTGCTGCTCACCACGACCGCACCTTCCAGTGTGCCGCTGGTGATGCGTCGCGCCCGTTCGATATCCGCGAGACGGGACTTCAATGCCTCCTCCGCCTGCCGCTGGATATGGGGATCCAGCGTGGTGAAGATGCGCAGCCCCTCGCTGCGCAGGTCCTCCTCGCGATAGTCGCGCTGCAGCTGGCGGTGCACGAACTGCAGGAAAGCCGGATACGGCGAGGTGCCGGTGGGCGCACGGCGTATCACCCCCAGCGGTTTCTGCCTTGCCTCGACGAACTGCGCCTGCGTGATGGCCTCCAGCTTCACCATCTCCTGCAGCACGATGTTGCGCCGTTGCAGCGTGAAGTCAGGGTTCTTGCGCGGATCGTACACGGCCGGCCCCTTGACCATGCCCACCAGCGTGGCGAGCTCCTGCAGCTCCAGGCGGTCGAGCGGGCGATCGAAATAGAAATGGCTGGCCAGACCGAAACCGTGGATGGCGCGCGTGGCGTCCTGCCCCAGGAATATCTCGTTGAGATAGGTCTCGAGGATCTCGTCCTTGCTGTAGTGCAGCTCCAGCAGCATGGCCATCAGCACCTCGGTGCCCTTGCGCGTCAGCGTGCGTTCGGAGGTCAGGAAGAAATTCTTCACCAGCTGCTGGGTGATGGTGCTGCCGCCCTCGATGCGCTGCCCGGTGAGGGTCTTGTACAGCGCGCGCGCGATGCCGCGCGGGTCTATGCCCCAGTGCGTGTAGAACTTGCGGTCCTCGATCGAGATCAGCGCATCGATCAGCGGCTTGGGCACCTGGTCGAGCCGCAACAGTGCGCGATCCTCGTTATGGCCGGGATAGATGCCGCCGATCAGCGGCGGCTCGATGCGCACCAGCGGCAGGTCGGCAGCGGTGCTGCCGCGCTCCTGCAGCAGCGACACCATGTCGCCGGTGAATTCGATGCGCAGATGCTGCGAGATCTGCGGCCCGTCGCCGAACACGAACTCGCGCGTGGTGAATTCAAGGCCGTTCAGGGTGTGCTTGTAGGTCCCCGCCTCGTCCGGCACCGGATGCTCGTGGTAACCGATGTTGCGCAGCTCCTCCACCAACTGCACCGGCGTCAGTTTCGCCCCCGGATACACCTCCAGCGCGCGGCCATAGACCCGCGCCGGCAGGGCGAACTTGCGTCCCTCGAAAGCCTCGCGGATGACGACGTCGAGATAGAAGATGTAACCGGACAGCGCCAGCAACAGCAGCAGCACGGTGACGCGCAGCGCCTTGCCGTGGGATCGCAGAAAATCGAAAGGAAATCTGCCCCAGGGAAAAACGGAAAACTTCATCAAATTCGTACCTGCAAAATGCGCTTATTGGTTCATTGTATATGGACGAGCGGCGGAGCGTCGAGGAACACATACGGGCAGATCCGGTTCAGGCTGAAACCCGTATATTTTCGCCCCGCATCATGTGAGAATCGCGGAAAGCGAATTGCGCGAGGAATCGAATTGTGGACAATCTCATCGAGGTCAACGACCTGCATTTCTCCTACGGCCCGCTCAAGGTGCTGAAGGGCATCAACCTCACCATCCCGCGCGGCAAGGTCGTCGGCATCATGGGCCCCAGCGGCTGCGGCAAATCCACGCTGCTGCGCCACTTCGGCGGGCAGTTGCACCCCTTGCGGGGCAGCGTGAAGTTCATGGGACAGGTCGTGCACGAACTCAGCAACGACGAACTGTACAAGATGCGCCTGAAGATGGGCATGATGTTCCAGGTCAGCGGCCTGTTCACCGACCTGTCGGTCTACGACAACCTGGCCTTTCCCTTGCGCGAGAACACCGACCTGCCGGAAGAGGTCATCCGCGACCTGGTGTTGATGAAGTTGAATGCGGTCGGATTGCGCAATGCCAGAGACCTGATGCCGAGCGAGCTGTCGGGCGGCATGGAGAGGCGCGTGGCACTGGCACGGGCGATCGCCACCGATCCACCGCTCATCATCTATGACGAACCCTTCGCCGGACTCGATCCCATCTCGCTCAAGACCATCGCCAACCTGATACGCACGCTCAACGGCGCGCTGGGCACCACCTCCATCGTGGTGACCTACGACCTGATGGCCTCGCTCGAAGTGGTCGATTATCTGTATTTCATCCATAACGGCGTGATCGCCGCACAGGGCAGCGTGGAAGAGATGCGCAACTCGCAAAACCCCTTCGTCCACCAGTTCCTGCATGCCGAGCCGGATGGCCCGATCTCCTTCCAGTTCCCCAGCAAACCCTACGGGGAAGATCTCGACCTCAGGACCTGACGAGCCGCCGACGCCCCCCAGTACCTGGAACAGCAAAGTGGGTAAGCGCAACATCTCGCCGCCCCCTTTTCAGGCTCGCCCCGGCATGATCGGGCTGCCGCCCTCACAAAAAGTATCTAGATACTTTGGCATATTTACAGGGGCTGAATAGGCGTGTAGCTTTGCTGTCGTAACAAGTGTGAGAAGCAAGCACACCAACCACATACAGGACCATGCCATGAACCATCCTTTCGCCAGGATCCCTGCACATTTCTACCGTGTCAGCCTGCATTCGGAAAACGACAACATGACAATGGCCTTGGTGCCGGATCAGAACCATGCGCAACTGATCGCAAAACTCCTGACCGAGCATTACGGCCTGCGCAAAGACGAACGGATCGTCGTCTCGACCACGGTGATCCGCCCGTCGGCGGGTGCAGAATCCACACATATCGAACTCACACTGGTCTGACATCCTGCCCGACCGGACCTGCGGACTCTCTGCTGGTGTGCGCCGTTCTGCATATCCTTGTCCGCCCGCTGCCTCTCCGCAACATCCCGCTTAGACTGACTCAGACCTTCCTCGCGCTGGAATCTTCAATCCCCTATCCATTCGGAGTAGTATGGTTCCAGCAGGCAGGGTAATCGCCAGCCTGTTGCCGTGATGAGGAGATGACCATGGATCCTTTGGTGGGAATCAATTCCAATCTGTCTCTTGCCAGCATACTTTCGAGCGGGGCGATCACTCCCTCATACGATCTGCTGGCTGCCGAGTTGAGCCTTTCGACGCCGGGGCTGTTCAGTTATTCGTCCACGTTCGTCGGGATCTCGGCACAGGGGCGGTTGTTGTCGGCCGCTGTCACCTTCCAGGACGAGCTCCAGTCCCTGCAACCGGGCACCGCCACGAACTACGCCAGCCTGGCTGCGAAGACGGAAAGTTTTGTCGATATCTTCAATACCCTGCAGAGCACCGTCGCCAGCATCAACAACACCGGCAACCTGCCGCTGGGCGGCGTCAACGGCGCATCCGATCTGGTTCGATCCATCGATACGCAGGTTCAGGCCAGCTATGCCAACGGCGATTCGACACTGACCGATTTGTCGCAGCTGGGCATCGGGTTGCAGCCAGCCTTGCTGCCCGGCGGAAGCAGCAGACTGAGCGTCGATCTGGACACGCTGCGCGCAGCCTTCGATGCCGATGCGGCAGGCGCCTCCGCCCTGCTCGCGAAAGCCACCGATGCTTTGGGCGACGTGGCGAGGAGTTTCATCAGCAGCTCGGGCAGCCAGTATTCCTCCATCGATGCCCTGCAGTCTGCGCTCGGCTACTCGCCGTACGGCAGCGACCTGTTCGCACAGACGCCGGGCGGCAACAGCCTCTATGAACTGATCTCCAGCAACCCGTTCCCGCAAGGCACCAACCTGCAGCAGGTGTTCAGCGCGATCAACGAATACACGCTGGTCTCCAGATTGTTCGGATAGTACTTTCAGAGCCGGACGCTTCCCTGTCCTGGTGCCATGTAGTAGAAGTAGAATCCGGAGCCAAGCGATCACCTTGCGACAGGAACCCATGGGACTGCACAGCAATCTTTTCGGCAAACGGGATACACAGGACACCAGCGCGCTCGACGCTGCCGTCGCGTACGCCGTGACCGCAGTCGAGCCGCTGCTCATTCACATGAGCGGCTATCCGGATCGTTACCGCCATCCCGTCGGAGTCGCGATGGAGTACGCCAGACAACTTGCCGGCAGCCTGCCCGGGCCGGTAAGCATCGACCGCGAGGCCTACAGCAGGGACTCGCTCGTCCATGTGCTGTTTCCGGACAGCAATGCCATGGCAGAAGCCATCACCTCCAGCATATCCATGCAGGAATACCTGCGCGCCCCGCCCTCCGGGAACGAGTTCTATGCATTGATGGGGATGCGGCGTATCGACAGGAATCTCATAGGCATGGAACTGGTCGGATCGACCATGCAGCGCGAAGTCCTGCAACAGGCGACCTATTTCACCTGCCACACGATAGAGAACCCATCGCCGGACGAGATGCTCGCGCGCGACAGGGTCGCGATGCGATTCTTCCACCGCCTCGTCGCCGATGTGAAGGCACGCATCGAACAACGCCGGCAAAGCAAAGAGGCGCTGCTGACGAAAAGGAAGGAACTGACACCTCGCCGGCTCTCCGCCACCGACCCGGAAAGCGCCGCCAGCGCGGAACGCACGAACAGACTGGAGGACGGGCTGCATTCCATCATCGAATCGCTCGGACCGGAGCGTTACTTCGAGGATTTCGAAGCCGTGCTGCTCCATCCCGAAGAATACCTGTACCTCAAGCAGACCTCGATCACGCTGGACAACATGGGCATACGGCGCAGCGACAGCGGCGGCGGCCAGGAATTCACGTTCAGCGAATTGGTCGGTTGCGACCGGAGCGACTGGACCGTGACCATCGTGCGCGGGACCAACCTGAAATACGAGAGTTTCGCGGACAGGCTGGACAAGGCCTATCGCTACCTGACGCTTTGAGCCGCCCCCGGCAATCCCCGACCATCAGAGACAGAATCGCCCGCCCGCGCATTCCGGCGCGTCGTCCAGTTTGCAGATGACCGGCAGCAATGCCAGGCCGGTGCGCCCCTCCAGCGCCCGCGCCCGCTCCTGCAACTCAGCCAGCGCAAGGTCCACCTTGTCCCCGCTCGCCGCAAAAGCGATGCTGTTGCCGCTCTTGCAGCGCGGGAACAGCACGGCGCGATGATCGAAAGCCTCCTCGATATGCGCGAAACCGCCTTTCACGCCATGGCTCAAGCCGATGAGGTTCACCGCCAGCAATCCCTGCCCGCCCAGCCGCGCCCGGCATGCCTGATAGAAAGGCAGCGTGTTCAGATCGCCGGGATGCGCGCGTTCATTGAAGCCGTCCACCATGATCAGGTCATAGGTCTGGTCGGTGCTGCGGATATGTTCGGCACCGTCACCGATCACCACCTGCAGGCGTTGCGCATCATCCGGCAATTCGAAATGCCGCCGTGCCGCCTCCGCCACACGCGCATCGATCTCCACCGCCGTGATGCAGGCCGACGGGCAGTGGCGGTAGAGGAATTTGGCCAGTGAGCCGGCGCCGAGGCCGATCAACAGGACATTGCGCGGAAAGCGGCTTTCCTCCCGCAGGAGTAAAACGGCCATCATCACCCGGGTGTATTCCAGTGCCAGCGCCCAGGGCTGCCCGATGTGCATCGCGCCCTGCATCCACCCCGAGTCGAAGTGCAATGTGCGCAGGCCGTGCTTCTCCCGGATATCGATCGTGAATGTCATACAGCGATGATGCCTCAGAACAGGGGCTCATGCCCCTCTCATCGCCCGCTCCGCATGCGCTCCAGGATCATCGCAGCCCGGTCCTCACCCTTGCCGGCAGCGCGTTCCAGCCAGTACATCGCCTTCTGGCGATCGCGGCCCACCCCCAGCCCGTCCTTGTACATGATGCCGAGGCGGAGCTCGGCGAAGGGCGCATCCAGGTCCGCCGCCTTCTCGTACAGCTTCCGCGCCGCGTCATAATCCTGTTGCACCTCCCAGCCGTTCTCGTGCATGAAACCCATGAAGGCAAAAGCCGCCGGCAGGTTGTAGCGCAGCGATTCGCGGATCAGTGCGACGGCCCTGGCATGATCCACCGGCACACCGCCCTGCCCGAGGTTGTACATCTGTCCCAGCCGCGTCATGGCGAGCGGCTGACCATGTTCCACCGCCTGTTTGTAGAGTTCCACCGCCTTGTATTCGTCCCTGGGCACGCCGCGCCCCGACTGGTACAGGAATCCCAGCCGCGTCATCGCCAGATAGTTGCCCTTCTCCATGCCGAGCCGGAACAACTCCGCCGCCCGCTCGCGGTCGCGCGGCACACCCTTGCCGGTCTCATAGAGATAGCCCATGTGCGCATAGCCCCAGCCGCTCCCTGCGCGCAAGGCGCGCTGGTAGTACTCCGCCGCCTTGTCGTAGCTCTTCTCCACGCCCAGCCCGAGTTCGTACAGCACGCCCATCCGCGCGATGGCATCGACGTTGCCGTTCGCCATCGCCTTGACATACCACTCGCGCGCCTGAGCATAGTCCTGCACCACGCCCACACCGCGCTCATACAGCCAGCCCATGCGGAACTGCGCCTGGGCATAACCCTTCTCCGCCAGCGCGCTCATCTCGCGCGACAGTGCTGCGAAATCTCCGCTGAGTCGTGCCGCCATCGCGCGCTGGAACGCAGCACCCACCTCGACATCCTGAACCGCCTTCACATACTGCGCGGCCAGTACATCGACGCCGGGCGCACTCGCCACCACCGGCGCCGCGGCAGGCGGCAGCGGCGCGGGCGGCTGCACAACGGGTGCTTGCTGCAGCGGCTTTTCCGGCGGGACAACGGCGACCGGCTCAGGAGCCACCACCGGCGCGACTGCGGGTACGGCCGGTGCCGCCGGCTCGGGCCTGGCTAGCGGAGCCACCACCGGTTCCGGCTTGGCTGCCGGTGCAGCAGCCTTGGCGGAGGCCCGGCTGTCGCGCTCGCGCATGACTTGCGCGAGCTGCTCCTTCAACCTCGCCACTTCATTTCGCGAGCTCTGCAACTCCTCGTACGATTCGCGCAGCGCCTTCTCCATCTCCAGATCGGCACGCAGCGCCTTCAGCTTGGCCAGCACATCGTCCGGGTCGGCTTTCATCCCCGCCTTGACGAAATAGTCCGGCTGCAGCCATCGCTCATCCAGCACCTTCATCGCCACGATGCCCGCGGTGATGTTCACCACATCGTGACTCATATGGGAATTGCCCAGCGAATCCTGGTGCAGCTTCACCACCGAACCCACATAGGTGCCGATCTCTTCCAGCAGCTCGCGCTTCACTCCGTCTATCGCATTGACCCGGCAGGTCTGCTCCGTGTCGAACTCGCTGCCGCGATAGTTGTAGTCGCGGATGTATTCCTGCACTGCCGCCTGCGCGGGCAGCGCGGCGCAGCAGGCCGCCACCAGCAATGCGCGAATGGTATGCCTGACAGGCATGGATGACCGGGCTTGCTCATCGAACAGAATCATCTCTCCTCCTTGGAAAGTTCTCGACTCATCTTTACCCTTTGGGGTTATGCAATAATTCCACAACCAGATCAAACTTGCGACAACAACGATCCGAGAGAACGAGATGAATAATGCAGCCAGGCCGGACACCGGCATCCCCAATCCGAAAGAGCAGGTCATCCCGTCCGCCTCAAACCTGTTCAAATCGTGCTTCCTGATACTCATGCTGCTGGGCTCCTTCTACGCGACCCAGCAGATCACCGGGCAGATGGAGAGCTCCTGGCTCAAGTGGGCGATCATCGCGCTGGCGGCGGTCTGGAACGCCATGCTGCTGATCGGCATGGGCGTGCTGTCGCACGAGGCCATACACGGGGTGCTGTTCCGCTCCCGCATCTGGAACGAGCTCTGGGGCGGTCTGCTGGCCGGCCTGGTGCTCATCCCGCTGGAAGCGAACCGCCAGTTCCATATCGAACACCACCGCTATTCGCACCAGCCCGGCCTCGACCCGGAGAACCCCATGCACCAGAACTCCTTCCTGTTCGCCACCACCGCGGGCCCCTTCGTCGCGCTGCTCGCCCAATATCAGGTGCTGGTGAAGATCGCCATGAGCGGCGATCTGCAACGTGTGCTGCGGGATATCTGCTACCTCGGCCTTGCGCTCTCTTTCTACCTTCTGCTGCTGCCCGCGCTCGGCATATCGCTGGCGCTCACCTGGGGTGCCACCATGCTGGCGCTGCCCCTGGTGTTCAGCGTGCGCGCGCTGGCCGACCACTACGGCGTGCCACCCGTGCCGCGTCCCGATGAAAAGAACGCGGAATCCGAGGAGATGAGAAGCGGAGCATGGATGCGTCGCCAGGTGAGTGGCTGGGTCGTGCTGACCCCGCAGTGGCTGCAGTGGCTGTGGAGCCACGTCAACTACCACGAGGTGCACCACAAGTACCCGTACCTGTCGCACGCCTACCTGCCGCAGGCCTTCGCCGCTTCGCGCAAGCAGTACCCCTACCTCGTGGTGGATGGCTACTGGAAGTCGCTGTTCAATGTGATGAAGCTGGATTACTACGGCACACCGGAAGCGGTGCGGCCGTTCATGACGATGCAGAAGTGACGACCTGTTCCTGCGCCGTCAGCGGCTCGCCGATGGCGTAAAAGTGCCCGCCCGCCACATGGTGCAGGCTGCGCCATGCCGGATCGGCATCCTCGAAATGCCAGCGTCCGTCGCGGAACACCCGCGCATCCGCCCACGCCCCGACCACCTCAGCTATGAACAGATCGTAAGCCTGCTGATTGTGCGGCTCGGGGATGAGCTTGCAGGCGAGCCACGCCGAGCAGCCCGCGACGAATGGCAGCTCATGCCCCTCCAAGCCGAACAACTCCACGCTGCATTTTTCCAGCTTGTCCGGCACATCCTGCAGGCTGAGCGTGCCGACCGCATTGGTGAGTTGCAACTGCGCCACGGTCGGCACCTGGATGACGAAAGCGCCGCTCCGTTCGATCAGCTCGCGCGTCTTCGAACTCTTGTCCAGCACCACCGTCAGCTTGGGCGGCGCAAAATCCAGCGCGCACGCCCATGCCGCCGCCATCACGTTGTCCACACCCGCATGCCGCGCCGACACCAGCACCGTCGGCCCGTGGTTGATGAGGCGGTAAGCTTTCTGCAGTTCAACAGGGGAGATATGTTCATCCATGTTTCAATCGACCTTCGCCAGCAGCACGACATAGTTCTTGCCGTACTTCTTCGCGCACTTGGGACAGGTGGTGTAGTAGAAGTACAGCTTGCTGAAGCGCTTGCCCTCGCTGTCCATCCACGCCTTCATCTCTTTCACCCACTGTCCGATCTGGCTGAACGGGCCTTCGAACACCCTGCACATGAACGTCCCGGAGATGGTAGCCATGGTGGCGCCGGGCACATCCTTGCCTGCTTCGACAAACACATCCGCGCCCCACAGCGAATACTCGTCGCTCAGCATCACCGGTGCTGCCAGCTTGGCACCGGCGGCACGCAGCGTCGCCTCCATGCGCGTCATCACGGCGCCGTAGTTGAGAGGGATGTGGAACAGACAGGTCACGCGGTCTTGCATGAAAAGCTTGCCTTGCCAGGTGATGGTCTTGCCATCCCAGGGTTCGGGATCGAAACGGGGACAACAGATTTCGTCATTGGTATTCATGAGACGCTCCTTTCACTCTCAAAAGATGCCATGGATTATCCCACTAGCGCTTGCCCTTCAGCGCCGACTTCACCATCTTGCCGAACGCCTTGTCCTTCTTGCGCTTGTCCACATACGACATCTCGTTGAAATCGGACTCGGCCTTGAGCTTCAGGTAACTCTGGAAGTGCGCCGGGTTGAGCGTGCCCTCATCGATCGCCTTGCGTATCGCGCAGCCCGGCTCGTTGTTGTGGCTGCAATCGGCGAAGCGGCAGCGCGCGGCAAGCCCGGCGATATCGGCGAAGCTGTCGTCCAGCCCCTCGCCCGTGCTCAACAGCCCCAGCTCGCGCATCCCCGGCATGTCGATCATCAGCCCGCCGTTGTCGAGCATGAACAGGTGGCGGCGTGTGGTGGTGTGCCGGCCCTCGCCCGTGGCGCTGACTGTCCGGGTCTCCAGCTCGCCCTTGCCCAGCAGCAGATTGATCAGGGTCGTCTTGCCGACACCCGACGAGCCGAGCAGGCAATAGGTCTTGCCCGGCGCGACCAGGCTCTTCACCTCATCGACGCCTTCACCCGTCTGGTTGCTGAGCGTGACGATCCTGGCCGTGATGCCGGCCGCGCGGATATTGGCAATCATGCGCGCCAGTTCCTCCGCACTCACCAGATCCGTCTTGGTCAGCAGCAGCACCGGCTCGATGTGCCCCTCGTTCACCATCACCAGGTAGCGCTCCAGCCTGCGCACGTTGAAGTCGAAATGGCAGGCCTGCACGAGGAAGGCCACATCGATGTTAGCCGCGATCATCTGGAAATCGATGTTCTTGCCGGGAGACTTGCGCCGCAGGAAGGATCGGCGCGGCACCACCTCATGGATGATCGCGAACGTATCCGCATCGTGATACTGCACGCACACCCAATCGCCCACACAAGGCATATCCACCGATGACTCGGCGTGATAAAGAAACTTGCCGGTCGTCTCGGCAGGCACCTCACCCAGCTCATCGCGCACGACATAGCGCCCGCGGTCGACCGCAGTCACCCGTGCCAGACGCTGGCTATGTCCGCACAGCTGGTTGGCCTGCTCTGCAAGCTCGCTATCCAGACCGGGTTCGGTCAGTTCCATGGTGAGTCTGTTCCTTATTCAGAAAAGAACATCGCCCTTGCGGGCGATGTGTCGACACATAATGCAATGAGTCTTATTTCCCCGCCGGTACCGGCTTGGGTTGCGGCTTCTTGCCTTTGGATTCTTTCTTCTTGTCTTTGCTGCCCATGACGGTCTCTCCTTGGTTGTTGAACGACTGTGATCCACTGAGAGCGATTCTACTCCGGCAACTATCTTTATGGAGGCGTTGATTAATTCACCCGTTCGCCCTGAGCTTGTCGAAGGGCCTTGGATTTAACCCACTAAATCGACTTATTCCTTCATTCATGGTTCGACAGGCTCACCACGAACGGAGGAATAAATCAGCGCCGACTTAGCTTCAGTCCGGTATCTCCGGCTCGACGAGTGTCGCCAGTTGCGCAAGCGATTCCTGCCAGCCGAGATAGCACATCTCGGTCGGGATCACCTCGGGTATCCCTTCCTGCACGATGTTGACCTCTGTGCCGCACGACACCGGCGTCAGCGTCACCGTCGTCTTCATCGCCCCGGGCAGGTTCGGGTCGTCGAACTTGTCCGTATAGCTGAGCTTCTGGGAGGGCACGAGCTCAAGATACTCGCCACCGAAGGAATGGCCGTTACCGGTCGTGAAATTGGTGAACGACATCCTGAAAGTGCCGCCCACCCTGGCGTCGAGGTGGTGGACCTGGCAGGTGAAACCGTAGGGCGGAAGCCACTTGGCCATGGCTTCCGCGTTGAGGAAGGCCTTGTAGATGCGCTCCGGCTTGGCCCGGAGTACGCGATGCAAACGGACAGTACCTGTAGTCATGATCTCTGCTCCTTTCGGTTTGCCGCACGATGTGGCGGGCTGTCACACTTGAGAACTTCGACCCCGACACGAGTAGTTTGCTCCTGCAGCCCCCCTTTGCAAAAGGGGGGTGTGGGGGGATTTTAAAATGGTGAACTTGCGCCAATCCTAAAATCCCCCTGATGGAACTACTAGCCATTCGACTAGGCTGTCAAAAGACGACAGCCAAGTCGCTGGTTATCCCACCCCCCTTTTGCAAAGAGGGAAGCTGATGATGCGCTCTCCCTCAGATCCGCCGCTTCACCCGCAACGCGATCGTCCCCACCGCCAGGAAGGCCACGCCCATCAGCACCAGCGTGATCGGCCAGCCCAGCGAATTGGCGAAATGCTTGGCGGTGTAATAGCCGATGAAGCCCAGCATGGCGACGACAGTGGTGAACAGTAGCGCGCGGCTTTGCAGCACCACGCAGGCATACAGCATGGAAGCGGCCACGGCTAGGTAAGCCAGCTCGAAAGCGGTGTTGCCCACCAGATCGAACAGCCCGCTATAGGCCATTACCGAGCCGACGAAATAGCCCAGCCCCGCCAAGCGCGGATAGCGTTCCGACTTGTGCATGCCATAAGCCGCGAACATCACGCACACGCCGGTGACCAGCCCCGCCCAACTGGCGGTGGTAGCGACCGCGATGCGGTCGAACAGACCGCTGTTGAGCCAGATGGTGGCGATCAACAGTGCGGGCTCGGCCAGTACATGGAACGGCGTCTTTTCCAGCGCAGTGCCCACCACGAACAGCGAAGCGCCGAGGATGATGGCGATCCATGCGAACGGCAGGTCGAGCATGTCCAGCCCCACCTGCATGAAGCCGTACACAAAGAACAGCGCCGTGAACGCCAACACCGTGAGGCGGAGTTTGGCCAGCAGCGCGCCCTGATGCAGCGCCATCACGCCGAACACCGCCAGCACCGCGAGACGCCAGTTGTCGCCGCGCGGGAATACCTCGTGGATCAGCACGAACCAGCCGCCGGTCATCATCAGCACTGAGGCTAAAACCAGCGGCAGGATCAGCTTCGGATACTTGTCCTCGCGCAACGCCGAAACCATCACGACGAGCAAGATGTAGCCCACGCCCAGCGTCATGAACACCCGCATCACTCCGCCCATGCTCTCCCAGAAGGTGCCGATATAAGTGCCGATGCCCGCGAGGATGAAGATCGCGCCGAGATAGGTGAACAGCGTCCTGGCGACATCGCCCCGGCTGCGCGGCGCAGGCACGGCAGCAGCGGGCGCACGCAAGGCGGCTTCCACCTCGGCGGGCGTGATGTCGTATTTGCGCATCAGCTGCACGATGCTGTTGAGCGCGCCGGGCTTGTCCGTCACGCTGGATGCGCCGAGGATGCCGGCCAGCAAGGGCCAGCCCCACATGCTGCCGCCCACCAGCACCACGACCACCAACAGCAGCAACAGCCACATCATGGCGCCACCACCCAGCCGATGAAGTGCGTGTTGTTGCTGTAATACACATTGCCCGCATTCGGCAGGCGGATGCTGCGCCCCTGCTTCGTCAGCACCGCCTCGTTGCGGTAGCGCGAAGAATAGAACAGCCCGGTGAACACATCGCCCGAATAGCCATGCGCGCCCGCGCTGAACTCATAGCCGTCCGGTGCCACGCTGGAAGAATCCACCGTCAGCCCGGCCAGATCGGGCACATCTATCGGCGTGACCACCGCCGCCTCTGCAGGCGTGACCGGTCTTGGTGAGGGAGGCACCAGCCCCGCCGGCAACAGCACGGGAATCTCCTTCACCCCGCCGTTCACCGGGCTGTAGCGCCACACGCGCGGCTTCTGGTAACCCTGCGAGTTTCCCTGATAGACCACCCGCACCTTGCCCTCCACCACCGAGATCTGCATACCGTTGCCGGGGTAGTTGTAGTACTCCGTCGCATACAGCACATCGTAGCGCGGCGGATCAACCAGCAGCGCGGGAATGCCCGACACCAGCAAAAACACGACAACCAGCAGCAACGGCAAACCCAGGCCAAAAGCGATGGTGGGGTTCTCGCGTAGGAATGATTTCATGCGGAGCTCTCCTTGATGAAGGGGATGGGTTAGGCGGGGAAAGGGTTACCCCGGAATGTTGTTGGAACAAATGGGTTCAGCATCGGTTTTTCCTGAATGCCAACCCATCGAAAACTATTTCGATGCCGATCCCATTAGCTTTGGCCGCATCATTCCATCAACCCCAGACGTCGATGTAATCCACCAGCCGGCCACTGACGGAACGCAACCGTGCGCAAAGTATGCGCGCCACAAGGTTCAGCAGTTGCACGCCGAAGGTCGGGTTCTCGTTCACGCACTGCTGGAAACTGTCGCGGCTCATGTCCACGATGACCACATCGGTCTCGGCAACCAGGCTCGCCGAGGTGGGGCGGTTATCGATGGCGGAGATCTCCCCGAAGATGCTTCCCGGCGGGATGGTGTTGAGAAATTTGACCTGGCTGTCGCTGTCTTCCTTGTAGACAGAGATGCGCCCTTCTATCAGCACGCTGAAATAGCCGCCCTTGTCGCCTTCGTGGTAGATCGTGCTGCCCGCAGGCACCTGGTAGGCGCGCATATGCTTGGCAAGGTAGCCGCACTCAGGCTTCTTGAAATCCTCGAACACCTTGGCGGTCTGCAGCATGCTGCATATCGCCTCGTGGAAGTTCGGGCCTTCGCCCAGCACTTCCTTCTTGCCCTGCATCGGTACAGAAAAAGCCACTTTGTTTCCCATATTCATTCCCTCGCTCAAATGAGTGCGAATCAATTACAAGAACAGCAAAGTGGCAGCTTCGCAGCGCTTCGGAAGCACAAGGCGAAACTGCCCTTCGCTACGTAGACTTCATCCTCCGGTACGGCATTTCTTATTATTCAAGCAGTGCGTGACGCTGATTCTAGCTCACATCGACCCGGTTCTTGCACCCGAACCATGGCGGCAGCGCCCCCCTCAGCCGTGGATACGGATCCACTCCGGCCAGGTGGCGGCCAGTGATGGGCAGGCGCCCACGGCAGATCGTGCCGCCAAAGTGAGCGGCGTGCCGAGTATGTGCGCATCCTGCATGGTCGATGTCAGGCAGCCCGCCTCTTGTGCGACCAGCGCGCCCGCAGCAAAGTCCCACAGCTTCTGTTTGCCGTGCAGGTAAGTCTGGATCCTTCCCGATGCGAGCCAGCACCAGTCCAGCGCCACCGAGCCAAAACTGCGTTGGGAGTGATAGGGATGCTGCGTGGCGATGGCGATCGCCAGATCGTTCGGCAGGCGCTTGGTGTCTATCATCGCCATGGCGTGTCTTAGCTCGCATGGCTCGTCATGGCGACGGTCGAGTGCCTGCTGGTCGAGATAGGCCCCCTGCCCCTTCAGTGCATGGAAGCATTCGTCCCGGTTCGGGTCGTACACCATGCCGGCCACCACCTCGCCCTGCTGCATCAAGGCGAGGCTGACCGTATAGACCGGGATGCCGTGGCTGAAATTGCTGGTGCCGTCCAGAGGGTCCAGCAACCAGCAATCGCCCGTTGCCAGAATGGCGGCCTGCACTTCTTCGGCCATCTCTTCGCCCAGCACGAGGATTTCGGGAAAGTGGTTCGACAGGATCCTGGCTATGCTTTCCTGAAGCGCGATGTCGGTCGCCGTCAGCAGGCTGCCATCGGACTTGCGCTCTGTGAGCTGGCGGCCAGACTGGGCACGCTGAAAGATATCGCGTGCCGCCTCACGCACGCTATCGAGTAACAGAGGCCATTGCTGCTGGATATATTGATCCATGCGAAAACCATCTCACGGCCAAAGATGCCCGATGATACCGGAGTCGCCTCCATTTTGATTCACGCCAGACACAGGCGGAACGAATCGACTCCGGCACCTTTCGTATTTCGAGCGTGCCTATTCCAGCGCCCCCTGCCAGAGCATGTCGTAACCCAATTCCTTGGTCTCGACACACAGCCTGGCAAGGGCCGCGAATTTTTCCTTGAATGCCTTGTCGGCGTGCGAGCGCTCATGCTCCTCGAAAGACTTCCAGTAGGTCACGATCGCAATATGCTTCTCCGCCGCTCTCGATTCGCCCAACGAGCCTTCGTCCGAAACGAAACCGGAGAATGAATACACCTGGCCGGCGATGAAACCGCCCTTCTCGCCGCCGTAAGTGTCTTTCACCACATTGCACATCTCGGCCAGCGCCAGCTCGACATCTTCGAAAGGCACACCGGGTTTGATCGTGGCCGTATTGAAAAGCATCTTCGCCCCGAAAGGGATAGTGACAGGTGAGAACATGATGAACCTCCAGTTGAAGTGAATCCGGTTAAAGGGAACCACTCGAACCAACATCAGGCATTGCACTTTGTACCTTTGCAGCGATTCATTCAACCCTGTTGCGATCAGTGCGAATGCCACCACAAACACATGCGGACAGGTGTTTCATCAGGACAGACCGTACTCCCGCGCGGATGTTCCGGCGGACCGATAGTTGGGGAAGGGATGCGTACCGCCCGGCCTGAGGAAAGGGCTTGCAGGCAGCGTTGAAACAGGGCCTCCGTGGTCCGGAATGCCTCCCCGCAAAGGCGAGCGACACCCCGGATCAGGGACACCCGTGGTGGCGGCTCAGAAACGCCCTTGGGTCTTGTGGATGTATTTCGCCATCTCTTCAGTCTCGCGATTCTTGCGCGAAAGGTTGGCGTGGGTTTCACGGAACAGCGCACGCATCACCATGAAAGCGATACGCGGATGATTATCAAGCACCGTTTCAAAATCAGCCGGCGTCAGGGTATAGACCGTGGCTTCACCCACCGCGCGCAACGTCCCCCTGCGCGGCTTCTGTTCCACGAACGCACGGGTACCGGCGCACTCACCTTCCCGCATCATCGAAGCTGGCTGCTCGGCCCCACTCTCATCCTTGCAGAAGAAATCGACCCTGCCTTTGGCCAGGATGAACAGGGTCTGGTCGGAGGCGCCCTCCTTGACCAGGATATCGCCATCGCGCAGATAGCGCACGCCCATCTTCTCGGCGAGGATCCTGGCATTCTCCTCGGTCAGGTCCGCACCCAACGTCGAATTGCGAACGATCTTGTAATCTGCCACTTCACTCATCACTAAACTCCTTGGCTTCACATCTATGGAAATCTGAATCGCTTGTATTGTTGTCTGAGATTCTGACACGGTCAAATCAAAAGTAACTGACCCCGTCGGCCGAGATTAGTTCACTTGACCGCCTGTCTTCGCCCATCAGCCCCCGCTAGGTAGCGGCCCCCGTCAGGAAGTCCTGCTTCCTGTCCAGAAACTCCCGCCATGGCAGGTAGTGGGAGCCATCGCAAGAAAAGGTCAGGCCGACCATGCCGTTGAAGATGTTGAGCAGGCCGGAGCGCAGATAGATCGTCTCATCCATAAAGCGCAGCGCACGGAAAACTTCCAGAATGCTGCGCACCGCATCCGCGGGTATCAGCGCATCGGCGGGGTAAGCCACGCGCGGATATGCCAGACAGAGATCGGGCTTGCTGAGTTCGTCGATACCGTGCAGACGGAAGCGGTAGGGATCGTTCATTGCGATGATCGTGGCGCGCGAGCTGGAGAAATGCAGCTTGGCGTGGAACACGCCGTGCACGGTGATCAGCTCGTTGATGACATGCAGCACAGTATCGATCTGCTGATCCATCGGACTCACCGCCCGCACCTGGTGGAACAACCCGCCCCGGATCGCCGGATCGCCCTTGAGCTGCATCCACTGCCCCGGCTGCGCGTACATGGCCTGCGTGGCAGGCAGTTCGCGCAAGTCGAAGTCCGCCCCCAGAAAACCCAGCACCTCCCCCTGCGCCCCGTGCACCGCCTGCACCGCAGTGAGCGAGGGCCGCTTCGCGTTCTGGCTGATATAGGCATCCGAGAGCGAAAAGTCACTGCCGGCAAGCGCCGCTGCAATGTAGGGGCGATGACTGCGGTCGCGTCCGTATTGCTTCTCCATCAACCCCTCGCGGGATGCGTTGGAGGTGATCTGGTGCGCCCTGGCATCCAACAGATAGAGGTATTTGCAGTATGGTAGCTCGGCGATGCCTTCCATCAACCGCGCCTCCAACGCCTCCCGCTGCGGCCACACCTGCGCGCAATCTTCCGCCAGTATCGAGAGCGAAGAAGCGAGCCAGCCCTTGAGTATCTTGCGCTGCCGCTCTATGGATTCTTGCAGGTTTGTGTTCATCATATGTTTCCGGCAACTTGGGAGCTACTCGATGACCGCCACGGAATGATGCGAGGCTGACCGCTTTGATTCTTATTTCCCGCTACACTTGCCTCCTGATACCTTCCTCGCCCATGTTCTTGGGGATTTTATTTTTGCCAAAGAATAACCGCAAAAATAACCGAATAACCGGGGACAGACCACGGTTTCCTTCGCTCATTTTTCCACTTCCCAATCTTCCAACTTCAACCCCTCAATCCGCGAAAACTCACCCGTGTTATGCGTCACCAACACACAGTCGTTCACCAATGCGATGGCGGCGATCTGCACATCGTAAGGACCGATTGGAGTGCCTTTGCGTGCGAGGTCGGCACGGATTTCACCGGATAGGCGCGCGGCCTCGCCATCGAGTGGGTAGCTATTGAAACTGGCGAACAGCGTAGCGAGAACTGCAAGATTGGCTTCGCTTCGAGCACTCTTGTATGCGCCGTAATAGAGCTCTGCCTTGACCACATCGCACAGTATGACTTGCGAAGGTGAATGCGCTTGGAGTTTTGTTTTAACGATGGAGGGAGCCGGATTGAGATGGTGGATCCAGACGTTGGTATCCGGCAGGTACAGCATTACTTCAGTTCCGACCGATGCTCGTACTCGCCTTGCGGTTCTCGTACCAACTGCTCCCCTTGCCATGCGCCGGAAGTTTTTGCCCACACATTCGCCACTGCAGCCTGGTCAGCAGCCTTCGTCCCGGAAGATGCTTCCAGCAGGATGACGCGCACAGGCTTGCCGTTCCAGTCCTGGAACTCGCGCGGCAAGTCCACTACGCCATCGTGTGCCTTGCTGATGAATTCGGCTGCTTGCATGGTTCACCTCAGTTCTTGCTACGGTGCATTCTAGTCCGGGAAATGCATGTTAGCCAGAGACCTTTCGACAGGTTTAGGGCGAACGGCTTGCCCTCACCCCAACAGCCCCTCACCCCCAGCCCCTCTGATAAAACTACTAGCCATTCGACTAAGCGAGCATACGACGCTCTCCAAGTCGCTGGTTATCACCCAACCGTTCCTCTTGATCATTATCTATCGGCTGATAGGTTTGTAACGAATTCGTTTAGGTTTGGCTCCTTCCTCGCCTAACCGTTTGCGTTTATCAGCCTCATATTCCTGATAGTTGCCATCAAAGAACGTCCACTTCGAATCGCCTTCGCAGGCGAGGATGTGGGTGGCGATGCGGTCGAGGAACCAGCGGTCATGGGAGATGACGGCGACGCAGCCGGCGAATTCGAGCAGCGCATCTTCGAGCGCGCGCAGGGTTTCCACATCGAGGTCGTTGGAGGGTTCGTCGAGCAGCAGCACGTTGCCGCCGGAGATGAGGGTCTCCGCCAGGTGCAGGCGGCCGCGTTCGCCGCCGGAAAGTTGCCCGACGATCTTGGCCTGGTCCGCACCCTTGAAGTTGAAGCGGCCGATGTAGGCGCGCGCCGGGGTTTCGTATTTGCCCACGGTAAGGATGTCGTTGCCGCCGGAGATGGCGTCGAACACGGTCTTGTCGTTCTCCAGCCCTTCGCGCGATTGGTCGACGAAGGCGATCTTGACGGTCTGGCCGATCTTCACTTCGCCGCTGTCCGGTTTTTCCTTGCCGGTGATCATGCGGAACAGCGTGGATTTACCCGCGCCGTTGGGGCCGATGATGCCGACGATGGCACCGGGCGGGATCTTGAAGCTGAGGTTGTCGATCAGCAGTCGGTCGCCATAGGCTTTGCTCACGTTCACGAATTCGATGACTTCATTACCCAGTCGTTCGCCGACGGGGATGAATATCTCCTGCGTTTCGTTGCGCGCCTGGTGTTCCTGCGAATTGAGTTCTTCAAAGCGGGCGATACGCGCCTTGGATTTGGCCTGGCGCGCCTTGGGGTTCTGGCGCACCCATTCCAGTTCCTGCTTCATCGCCTTGGCGTGGGCATCCAGTTGCTTCTGCTCCTGCGCCAGACGCTCGCCCTTCTGGTCGAGCCAGCTTGAGTAGTTGCCCTTCCACGGGATGCCGTGGCCGCGGTCCAGTTCCAGGATCCATTCGGCGGCGTTGTCGAGAAAGTAGCGATCATGGGTGACGGCGACCACGGTGCCGGGGAAGCGCACGAGGAATTGTTCCAGCCATTCCACCGATTCGGCATCCAGGTGGTTGGTGGGTTCGTCCAGCAGCAGCATGTCGGGCTTTTCCAGCAGCAGCTTGCACAGCGCCACGCGGCGCTTCTCACCGCCGGAAAGGTTCTTGATCACGGCATCCCATTCCGGCAGACGCAGCGCATCGGCGGCGATCTCCATCTGGTGCGAGGCATCGCTGCCGCTGGCGGCGATGATGTTTTCCAGACGGGCCTGCTCGGCGGCGAGCGCATCGAAGTCGGCATCCGGCTCGGCATAGGCGGCATACACCGCATCGAGTTTGGATTGCGCTTCCATCACTTCACCCAGGGCGGATTCGACTTCCTGGCGCACGGTCTTGGTCGGGTCGAGCACCGGCTCCTGCGGCAGATAGCCGATCTTCATGTTTGGCAGCCATTGCACCTCGCCGTCGTATTCCTTGTCCTGCTTCGCCATGATGCGCAGCACGGTGGATTTACCGGAGCCGTTCAGACCCAGCAGGCCGATCTTGGCGCCGGGGAAGAAGCTGAGGGAGATATCCTTGATGATCTGACGCTTGGGAGGAACGATCTTGCTCACGCGGAGCATGGACATTACGTATTGGCCTTGTACCATTTTTATTGCGCTTTCATAGAGGTGGGACTGAAGGGGCGTAGCTTACCGGAAAGCGGGGTAAGTAAAAACCGCTATAGAGGGCTGTTTGCCCTGAGCCTTATGGGAAAAATACTACCGTTCGCCCTGCCCCTGACAAAACTCCAACCCCGTTCGCCCTGAGCCTGTCGAAGGGTTGAACGGCGCTCCAAACCTAAGGACGAGCAACTTACGACTTGCCTTATGTTTTCAGCTCGGCGCGCCGTCCGTTCCTTCGACAGGCTCAGGACGAACGGGATAGAGGTAAGGCTCCGGGCGAACGGAATGTGGAGTCGGTAGGCACAGGACTAAAGTTTTGGGGTTATCATTCGCCGCAACCTTGGGGGAGGAGATGCGCGGTCCGTTCTGGCCCGCACAAGACACGCATGGAAAAGAAACCGGATGCAAAGAGCATGGCGGACGTCATCGGGGGCAAGAAAGAGTCCTTCGAGAGCGAATACATCCGCTTCGACGCGCTGTCGGCGCTGGTGATCGACGATATCGGCGCGATGCGCCATGCCTTGCGCTCGCAGTTGCAATGGATGGGGATGAACCGGATCAAGTGCGTGGCCGATGCCGAAGAGGCGCTGGATCAGATCGAGAACAATACCTACGACCTCATCCTCTGCGACTACAACCTCAACAAGGCCACCTCCGGCCAGCATTTCCTGGAGCATCTGCGCCACGAGCATCTGCTCAGCGCCAAGACCATCTTTGTGATGGTGACGGCCGAGGCCGAGTATGCCTTTGTCGCCAATGCGGTGGAGTTCGCACCGGACGATTACATCCTCAAGCCCTGCCCCGAGAAGAAGCTGCGCGCGCGGCTGGAACGCCAGTTCGACCGCCGCAATTTCCTGCTGCCCGCGCTCACGGCGATGGACGAGAAGAACTACCTGCAGGTGGTGAGCGAGTGCGACCGGCTGATGGCGATGGTGGACAACGAACGCTGGCTGCTGGCCGCGCTCAGGCTGAAGGCGGAAGCACTGCTGGCGTTGAACGACACCACCGATCTGCTCAAGACCTATGAACAGGCACTGGCCATCCGCGACAACGTGCCCTGGGTGAAGATGGGCATCGCACGTGCGCGCATGCTGCTGAACGAGCCCGAGGAAGCCGAAAAGATGACGCGCGAGATCATCGCCGACAACCCGAACTACGTCGCGGCATACGAGCTGCTGGCAGAGATCAGGAAGTCGCAGAACGACGAGGAAGCCGCCCACGAGCTGATGGCGCAGTCGGCGAAGATACTGCCCACCGCCAAGCGCTTCCGTTCCACCGCGGAGTCGGCCTTCCTGCTGGGCAAGCTGGACGAGGCGAAGACCCTGTCCGAGTCGGCGATCAGGATGTCGAGCGGCTCGATGACCGAACGGCCCGACGACTATCTGTCGCTGGCGCAGATCCAGACCGACTTGGGCGACCACCAGGCCGCCATCCAGACGCTGGAAAAGAGCGCGCGCAAATTCGAGGAGAAAGGCAGCTTCGGCATCGCCAAGAACGCCATCCTGGCACAGGCCTATGCCGATGCGGGCGACACCGCAGCGGCGAAGAAACTGCTGGAGCGTTCGCAACGGCTGATGACATCCGAGAGCGGCAGCACCGCCCTGAACGCGCTGGGCAAGGCGGCTTTCAAGGTGGGCGACCCCATCCTCGGCCTCAAGATGCTGACCCAGGCGGTGCAGTCCAGCGGCGAAGAACGCGAGCGCATCGCGCGCCACGTCACCAAGTCGATGCAGGACACCGGACAGCAGGACAAGATCGACGAGGTCATCGACGCGGGACAGAAACGCATATTGGTGCTGGTGGAAGGGGCGAAGAAATCGATGCATGTTGCGCAGTTCGAGGAAGCCTACAGCAAGGTGCTCGAAGCGCTGGAGATACAGCAGGACAACATCGAGGCCTTGCTGGCGGCGGCGCAGCTGCACCTGCTGTGGCTCAAACAGGAAGGCATGAACGAGGATGTGAAGGAACGCGCCAAGGCCTATCTGGCGACACTGGACAAACTGGTGCCGCACAACGAGAAGGTGATGGGCTTTTATCGCTTTTACAATCAGCTGACGGGGGAGTAATGGAAAAAGAACTATCCGTGCTGGTGATCCACGACATCAAAAACTCCCTGGCCCTGCTCGAGGCCGACCTGGAACAACTCAACCACAGGCCCGACATGCCCGAAGAGGCGCACAAGGCCTACCAGCGCTGCATCGAACTGAAGAACCGCCTGATCAGTTTCCTCACGCTCTACAAGCACGAGCAAGGTCGGCTCAAACCCAACCTCGCCGAGATCGAACTGAGCGAGTTCCTCGAAGACATGATCGCCGGCAGCCAGTCGGTGACCATGGCCGGCAAACACGGCCACGCCATCGAAGTGACCGTGGACGAAGGCCGCATCCGCATCGCCCCCGGCGTAAAGCACAAGGGCATCGCCACGCTCGACGAATACCTGCTCGACCTCGCGCTGGAATCCGCACTCAACAACGCCGTGCGCTATGCCGCGAGCAAAGTGGATATCTGGTTCGAGCAGGATGCGGACAGCGTGACCTTCTTCGTGCAGGACGACGGCCCGGGTCTCAACACCAGCGAAACCCAGGCAGACAAACCCTCTTCCACGGGGGTGGGATTGTCGTTGTGCAATGCGGTTACGGAGGCGCATGGGGGTGGCACGGTGAGTCTGTCCAATGCGGCTGAAGGGGGGGCGTTGTTTATGATGGGGTTCAGGTTGGTGGGGTGAGTGGGCTTGGTGCGGTGCGCCGTTTAACCTGAGCCATACCTCTCCTCCGTTCGTCCTGAGCCATACCTCTCCTCCGTTCGTCCTGAGCCTGTCGAAGGAACGGACGGCGCGCCGAGCTGAAAGCATAAGGCAAGTCGTAGGTGCCCCCCTTAGGTCTGGTGCGCCGTTCAACCCTTCGACAGGCTCAGGGCGAACGGGTTTGGGGTTTCCCTTGGCCCACTAAATCCCGTTCGTGGTGTACCCGCAAGGGGTAGGCCGTGGCTGTAAGGGGCATTCGCCCCAACAGCACACGCACAGCCTGTCGAACCATCCTGTCCTTGGACAGGGCCGATCAACGAAGACACGCCGTCCGATTTTACTCAGGATGATCGACTTTGAGATTTGCTTTGCGCCAACCTCGAAACCTCCCCCCAATCCCCACTCATCAAAGCTTCCTTCTTCTTCCGCCCCCATCCCTTGATCTGCATCTCCGCCGACAACGCTTCTTCCCGCGTGGAACATTCCTGCGACCAGAGTAACTCTACAGGCAGTCGTGATGAAGTATAGCCGTCACACTCCCCCGACTGATGCAGGCCGATGCGTGCTTCGAGATTGTCGGTGTGGCCGGTGTAATAACTGTTGTCGGAACAGCGGAGGATGTAGACCCAGAACATTCCGATTCTCCATTAAATATTTTCTATCCCGTTCGCCCTGCCCGTAGTGAACACAAGCATCCTAATCCCGTTCATCCTGAGGCATACCCACAACTCCGTTCGCCCTGAGCCATACTTCCAACTCCGTTCGTCCTGAGCCTTGAATCCTAATCCCGTTCGCCCTGAGCCTGTCGAAGGGTTGAACGGCGCGCCGCGCTGTAATCAGGACGAACGGAATTCAAGTTCGCCGCACCCACACCTTCCGCCCCTCCTCGATCAGCAACATCCCCACACCGAACGGCACGATGAACAGCCACACCTCCATCGCCAGCGGCGCAGTGCCGAACAGCGCATTGCCCCACGGGGTGTAGACGATGAACGCCAGCAGCAGCAACTCGAACGCGATGCCCCAGGCGATCATGCGGTTGAAACGGTGGCCGCGGCGGAATGCGGACAAGGAAGGATGGCGGCAGAGGAAGACGTTGACCACTTGCATGGCGATGATGGCGGCAAGGCAGGCGGTGGTGGACTGCAGGTAGAGCGGATCGTCGAAGGCCAGTGCGGTGCCGAACTGCCAGCCCGCGCCCTGCAGCACGAAGAAGAACGCAGCCATGCCGGCGATGGCTTCGAGCGGGCCGAGGAAGAGATAGGCGCGCGCCAGCAAGGCCCAGTTGAGCAGGCGTTCGCCGCGCGGGCGCGGCGGGCGCTGCATGATGGTGGGGTCGGGCTTCTCGGCGCCCAGCGCCAGCGCGGGCAGCATGTCGGTGCCGAGGTCCACCGCGAGGATCTGGATGATGGTGAGCGGCAGCGGGATCTTGAACAGCACGAAGGCGAGATAGGGCACCATCTCGGGGATGTTGGAGGTGAGGATGTAGGTGAGGAACTTGCGCACGTTGTCATACACCGCGCGGCCTTCTTCGATGGCGGCGACGATGGTGGCGAAGTGGTCGTCGAGCAGCACGATGTCGGCGGCCTCCTTGGCGACGTCGGTGCCGGAGACGCCCATGGCGATACCCACGTCGGCGCACTTGAGCGCGGGGGCATCGTTCACGCCGTCGCCGGTCACCGCGACGATCTCGCCGCGGCGCTGCAGCGCCTGCACGATGCGCATCTTCTGGTCTGGGCTGGTGCGCGCGAAGATCAGGCCGGGTTCGTCGAGCAGCAGCTGCAGGTCGGTATCGGAGGTGGTGCGCAGTTTGTCGCCGCTGATCGCCACGGGGTTTTGCGCCAGGCCGATCTCGCGCGCCAGCGCACTGGCGGTGCGCGCATGGTCGCCGGTGATCATGATCACGCGGATACCGGCGCTGTGGCAGGTGGCGATGGCTTCGGCCACGCCGGGGCGCGGCGGATCGACCAGTCCGATGAGGCCGGCGAAGACCAGCTCGGCTTCGCGTTTCGCATCGCGCCGGTAAGCAAGCGCGATCACGCGCAGTCCCTGCTCCGCCATCTGGTTCTGCATCGCCAGCAGGCGCGTACGCCCGGCTTCGTCCAGCGGCATGACCTCGCCCTGTTCCAGCGTCTCGCTGCACAGCGGCAACACCGTCTCCGGCGCGCCCTTGCAATACAGCATGCGGCCCTGCGGCGTGTCGCAGATCACCGACATGCGTTTGCGATCGGCATCGAACGGGATCTCGTCCAGGCGCGGATACACCGGGCCGTCCGGTGCAGCCTGCAGCAGCGCCACCTCCATCGGGTCACCCTGCCACACCGGGTGGCTGTTCTGCTCGACTCGGCGCAGGTCGTGGCAGTGGCGCATGATGGCGTAGAGGGGTGCGGCATCATTCAAAATCTCCGTTCGCCCTGAGCCTGTCGAAGGGTGAATGTCCACAGAGTGGTGCGCCGTCCGTTCCTTCGACAGGCTCAGGACGAACGGAGATGAAGATTCGCCGTGCCCTTTCAATAATTCCTCTGGCGTCCGCAACTCCCCCGCAAAATACACCTGCCGGATGCTCATCCGGTTCTGCGTCAGCGTGCCGGTCTTGTCGCTGCAGATCACCGTGGCTGCGCCCAGCGTTTCCACGGCGGGCAGGTGGCGCACCAGCGCGTTCTTCTTTGCCATGCGCTGCGTGGCCATCGCCAGCGACAGGGTGACGGTGGGCAGCAGGCCTTCGGGCACGTTGGCGACGATGATACCGATGGCGAAGACGAGGTTGGCCCAGAACGACAGGCCGACCATCTGCCCGATGAAGAAGAACACCACGCCCAGCAGCGTGGCGAACAGGGCCACCAGCCGCGACAGGCGCGCGATCTCTTTTTGCAGCGGCGACAGCGGTTCGCGTGCGGTCTGGGTGAGGCGCGCGATGTTGCCGAACTCGGTGCGCATGCCGGTGGCATACACCATGGCTTTGGCTTCGCCCGAGATGAGCGAGGTGCCGGCATGCAGGATGTCGCGCCGCAGCGCGGGCAGTTCTTCATCGGTCGTGGTGGTGTCGCGCGCCTTGGGGCGCGATTCGCCGGTGAGGTTGGCGGTGTTGACGCGCACGCCGAAGGCTTCGATGAGGCGACAGTCGGCGGGCACATCGTCGCCCGCGTTGAGCAGCACCACGTCGCCCGGCACCAGTTCCGCCACCGGCAGTTGCACGGCGCGACCGTCGCGCAAGGCGGTGGTGTGGCGCGGCAGCAGGTCGCGCAAGGCGGCCAGCGCTTTCTCGGCGCGGTATTCCTGCCAGAACGAGAACAGTCCGTTGACGATGATGACGCCGACCACGGCCCAGCCCAGCGTGGCCATGCCCTGCCCCGGCTGGCGGTGCTCGGCGAAGAACGCCAGCCCGGCGGCCAGCCACAGGATCAGCGCGAAGAAGTGGGTGAATTCCCGGAGCAGCTTGAAGGGGAGCGAGCGTGCGGCGATCGCTTCGAGACGGTTGGCGCCGTGTTGCGCCAGCCGCTGTGCCGCCTCGGCCTGCGACAGACCCTGCGCACTGCTGTGCAGGTGCGCGTAGAGCTGTTCGATGTCATGGCGGTGCGGGTTCATGATGTGCGGTCTGAGGATTATCGCTCTCGCTGCTTGCAGATCACCTCGATGGCCCGCCGCATTGCGGCTGTTCGACCTCGCTCCGTTCCCTGGCGAGCTGCGCCCGATACGCCTCCAGTTTGCCGTGAAAATCCTCCGCCTCGCCGTATTCGAGGAAACGCTCGTAGCGCGGGTGCGCGCCGTACACGCGCCGGGCATGCTTGATCGGGCAGAAATACTGCTCGGTACGCGCGACAACTTCGCTGGCGAAGGCAAGCAGGCCGACCGCGTACGAGCAATACAGGCAGTGCGATTTCTCGATGATGTTGAGGTAGGCCAGGTGCTGGTGGTCCATCACGAAGTAGTCGCGGCGTTTCACCCTGGAGATGCCGTAGACCGGAAAGCAGATCGACTGGTAGAGGTTGACGCTGAGATCGAACGCCAGCATCGGCAGCGCCATGCCGTAGATGAAGGGCATGGTGAGGTAGTTCTGCGGGCGCACGGTGAGGAACCAGCGGAACACGCCCAGTTTGACGCGCTGGTGCGCCTCGCGGATGGTCTGCTCGAACACGACACGGCGGCCTTCGATCTGGTAGCGCAGGCGGCTGCCCTGCTCCCGGAGCGCCTCGTTGAGTTCGTCTTCGAGCGCGGTGATCTGCAGCAGCAGCTGGCGTATGCGGTCGTTCATGACAGGCCTTTCGTTGAATACGGGCAAGTGTCCCGCCCTGCAGATGCAGTATGCGCTTTCAATACAGCAGCAGGTATACGCCGAGCCCCACCATGACCAGCCCGCTGAGCAGTTTGAGCCAGCGTCCTTCCCGCTCCTGCAGGCGATGCTGGCTCAGCGTGACGATGCCGATGATCAGAATGAGCATGTCGTCGAGCATGTAGGCCAGATCGTAGAGCAGCAGATAGGCGTAATAGCCGAACGCCTCCGGCTGGTGCAGCGTGAGGATGCGCGTGTACAGCGCGGGAAAGCCCGAGGTACACAGCAGTTCGATGATCTGCACCAGCACGCCCAGCAGCACGGTACCGATGAGTGCTGCGGCGAGGTTGTCGGCATGCAGCACGCCGCGCATGCGCGCGTAGATGCCGGGCTTGGCGCTGGCCGGGATGGAGAGCGAGATGCCGCGACCGAGGCCGCGGAAGTCCTTGAGGTTGAGCGCGCCCGCGATCAAGGCCAGCGCGGCGATGACGATCTCGGAGAGGCGCGACAGGCCGACCAGGAGGAACAGGTTCAGCCACGCCGCCATGAACAGGAAATAGGCGATGCCCTGTACCGCGATGAAGGTGCCGGCGACGGCGAACATGCGCGGGCGATTATTGAGCGGCGCGAGCAGCGAGATCATCAGCAGCAGCACCCACATCGAGCAGGGATTGAAACCGTCCAGCAGGCCCATCGCGACGGTGAACAGCGGCAGGCCGATCTCGTCGAGCGCGAGCGTGCTGCCGAGGAATTCGATGCTGAAGGTCTCGGTTTCGCGAACGCTGTCGGGGCCGCACAGCGGCTCGGGTGCGGCGGCGCAAACGGCGGCGGACGCCGGCGGGACGGCAGCGGCGCTCTTCGCCAGTTCGTCGCGGATGAGCCGGTCGGTGACGCCTTCGGTGTAACCGATGAGCAGCCGCCCGCCCACTTGCAGCGCCGGCACGCGCAAGGCGGTCTCACCGTTGTGGCGGGCGAGCTGCTTCAGGCGTTGCAGTGCGGCGGGATCCCGGCCCACATCGCGGATGACGATGCGCAGGCCGGGCTGTTCGCGCTGCAGGCCGTGCAGGAAGAGCTCGGCCTTGGCACAGTGCGGACAGCCTTCGCGCACGAAAGCCTCGATATCGGGCGACTGCGCTGCTCCCGCTGCGGCCCAGCCCGGGAGCAGCGACAACGCCAGCAGCAGGATATATCTTGTGAAGGACCGCATGGACATACCGCTCTCTAGTTTGCTCCGGTGAGCGGCACGAAACGCACCGGCTCGATGTTCCTGCGATGGAAAACGCCCGCTTCATCCTTGCTGATCAACAGCAGCTCCTGCACGTCGAAGCGGCCGCCCACCGGGATCACCAGACGTCCGCCCGGCTTGAGCTGGTCCAGCAGCGCCTGCGGTATCTCTTCCGCCGCGGCGGTGACGATGATGCCGTCGTAGGGCGCATGCTCGGGCCAGCCCAGCGAGCCGTCGCCGGCTTTCACTGCGACGTTGTCGTAGCCCAGTTCGTGCAGCACCTTCGCCGCCTGCGCGGCCAGCGGCTCAACGATCTCGATGCTGTACACCCTGCCGGCCATCTCCGCCAGCACGGCGGCCTGATAGCCGGAACCGGTGCCGATCTCCAGCACGCTGTCGCGCTTGTCCACGGCCAGCAGGTCGGTCATCAGCGCGACGATGTAGGGTTGCGAGATGGTCTGCCCGTAGCCGATGGGCAGGGGCTGGTTGTAGTAGGCGCTGTACATCTCGCCTTCCGGAACGAAGCGGTGGCGCGCCACCTTGTCCATGATGGCGAGCACCTTATCCGAGACCGGGGTGGGTTGATAGTCGCTCGCCAGCCGCGACATCGCGCGGATGTCTTCGACCAGCTTGTGGCGTGCAAAGGCATAACGGTCATCGGCTTCGTGCTGTCGGTCTGTGCCATGTGGTTTCGGGGATTCCATGACCGGGATGCCTCGGCATCATGCTTTGCGATTGAGGGCGATACCGAGCAACTCGACCACCAGACCCAGCACGAGCACCACCGTCCCCGTCCAGGTCTCGAGCGCCAGGAATATCATCGCCGCGCCGAGCAGCATCAGCGACACGGCGAAGGGACGACGGATGTGCGTTTTTCTCAACATGCCCAGCCTTTCTGCCAGTGATGGCACATCATACAGTTCACTCCGCCTTCTTCCTGGCCGCGCTCTTCTTTGCCGGCGGCCGCGCCAGCGTTTTCCTGATCTCGGTCAGTTCGTGCAGCCGTTCGGCGACCTTGCGGTTGATGCTGCCTGCCGGATAGATACCCCTGGCATTCGCCTCCCCGGCGGGCAGGCCGGTCAGCAAGGCGATGGCCTGATCGACATCCTCCACCGCATGGATATGGAACTTGCCGGCTGCGACAGCAGCCACCACATCATGGCGCAGCATCAGGTGTTTGACGTTGGCGGCCGGGATCAGCACGCCCTGTTCGCCGCTCAGTCCGCGCGCCGCGCAGATGTCGAAGAATCCCTCGATCTTCTCGTTGACGCCGCCGATGGCCTGTGCGTGCCCGAGCTGGTTGACCGAGCCGGTGATGGCCAGCGACTGTTTGATCGGCGTATCGGCGAGGTTGGACAGCAGCGCGCACAACTCGGCCAGCGAGGCGCTGTCGCCGTCGACCATGCCGTAGGACTGCTCGAACACCAGGCTGGCGGAGAAGGCCAGCGGCTGGTTCCTGGCATAACGCGCGGCGAAGAAGGAAGACATGATCATCATGCCCTTGGAATGGATGGCGCCGGACAGTTTCACCTCGCGCTCGATGTTGACCATCTCGCCGTCGCCCAGCCGCGTGGTCGCGGTGATGCGCGTCGGCTGGCCGAAGGCGAAGTCGCCGAGCGAGATCACCGACAGTCCGTTGATCTGTCCCGTCACCGCGCCCTGCGTGTCTATCACCAGCGTGTCGCGCAGGATCTCTTCGTACAGGCGTTCTTTCAGGCGGCTCTGGCGCCGGATCTGTGCGTCGATGGCGCATTGCACGTTGTCCGCATCCACCACGCCAAGACCAGCCTCGCGCGAGCAGTGGTCGGCCTCGCGCAGCAGGTCGGCCACGCTGCGCATGTGCGTGGTGAGCCGCTCGGCATCGCCGACCAGCCGCGCGCTGTGTTCGATCACGCGCGCCACCGCACCGCGGTCGAACGGCAACAGTTTCTCCTTGCGTGCCAGCGTGGCGACCAGTTGTGCATACAGGGTCTGTGTATCGTCGTTGCGTTCTATGCGTTCCTCGAAGTCCGCCGCCACCTTGAACAGCTCGCCGAAGTCGGTGTCGTATTCCTGCAGCAGGTAATAGAACATGCGGTCGCCGAACAGGATGACCTTGGTGTCGAGCGGGATCGGTTGCGGTTCCAGCGACACGGTGCTGACCAGGCTGTACATCTGACCCAGCGATTCGATGCGGATCTCGCGCGTCTGCAGCGCGCGTTTCAGGCCTTCCCAGGCATACGGCTGCGACAGCACCTTGCGGATGTCGAGTAGCAGGTAGCCGCCGTTGGCGCGGTGCAATGCGCCCGGTTTGATCAGAGTGAAATCGGTGACCAGTGTACCGAACTGCGATATGTGTTCGACCCGCCCGACCAGATTGCTGTAGCTAGGGCTGTCTTCGCTGACGATGGGCGCGCCCGGCTGCTTGCCGTTGTTCACCAGCACGTTCACCTTATATTGGTGGAAACTCTGGTGCGTGACCACGGTCATGCCGCCGACGGTGGCCGTCTCCTCCTGCTTGCGGAAGTCGTCGGCGTTGTCGACCATGACCTGCCGGACCTGGTCGAGATAGTTCAGCACTTCGGGCAGGTCGGCATAGGATTCCTTGATCTCGTTGACCAGGTGGTCAACCACGGACAACGTGGTCTCGCGGTCGAGCTGCTTGACCCGTTCATGCCGCTCCTTGCGCCATTGCGGCATCTGGCGCATGACCTTCTCCAGCCGCTCCTGCAGTTCGATGATGGCAGCCTCTATGCGCTCGCGCTCTTCCTCGGGCAGCTTCTCGAACTCGTCCGGCGGGATCACCTCGTGGTCGCGCATCGGCGCGAAGGCGAAACCGTCCGGGGTGCGCAGAAGGGCGATCTGCTTTTCCGCCGCCGCCGCGCCCAGTTCGTTGAAAACCTCCTCCTGCCGCTTGCTGAACTCTTCCTGGATCGCGCTCACCTTGGCGCGGCACTCGTCACTCTCGAACAGCGCGGGGATGGCGCTGCGCAAGTATTCGACCAGCTGATCCATGCGCGCGCGCAGTTGCTCGCCGCGACCGGAGGGCAGCCGCAACACCTGGGGCTGATGGTGCTGGGCGAAGTTGTTGATGTAGCACCAGTCATCCGGCTGCGGCTCGTCCTTCGCCTTCTGCTCGAGGAAACGCCGCACCATGCTGTTCTTGCCGATGCCCGAGGGACCGAGCACGAACAGGTTGTAACCATCGTGACGGATGCCGGTGCCGAAACGGATCGCGTCCATGGCGCGCATCTGGCCGATGATCTCGCCCAGGTCTTCCAGCTCTGCGGTGGTCTGGAAAGTGAACCGGCCCTGATCACAAGAACGGTAGAGTTGCTGCGGTTGCAGCGGGAGAGGGATTTTCGTGTTCTTCTGCATGACTGTTGTTCCCCTACGCTCGATCCCACACTGGAATCATTCTACTGCCATTCGGCATATGTTCAGGTCATTTCAATTTTATCTCGGTCCAGATGCGCGACAGCACGCGGCGCTGGTGGCGGTCGAGATCGCGCAGCATCTCCAGCCGCACCTGCTGCGCCTTGTCGGGGAACACCGCCGGGCTTTGCGCGATCTCCGGCTGGATATATTGCCGCGCCGCGCGGTTGGGATTGCCGGAACCGATCAGGTTGGTGAGCTCGGAGGAGTTGCGACCGTCCAGCATGAAATCGATGAAGCGGTGCGCGAGGTCAGGGCGCGGCCCGCTCTTGTGCAGCACCATCGAATCCAGCGCCAGCACCGCACCCTCCTTGGGGATGCTGGCGAGGATGCGGAAACCGCGTTGCGCCTTCTGTGCGTCGAGGTCGGCCTGGAAGATGTCGTTGGAATAGCCGAGCACCAGCCAGATGTTGCCGACCGTCAGTTCCTTGATGTAGCTCGAGGCGTTGAACGCGGCCCAGTAAGGCTTGGCGCGGATGATGAGGTCGCGTGCCTGCTTCCAGTGTTCTTCGTTCGTATCGTTGGCCGAATAGCCGAGATACTTCAGCGCGGCGGCGAGCAGTTCGCGCTGACTGTCGAGCACGGTGACGCGGCCTTTCAGTTTCTCCAGATAATGCGGCTCGAAGATGACCGCCCAGCTGTCCACCGGCAGTTGCAGTTCGCGCATCTTCGCGTCGTTGTAACCGATTAGCGTGAGGGTGTAGGCATACGGCACCGAGTAGCGGTTGCCGGGATCGAACACGGTGTTCATATAGGCCGGTTCGATGCTGCCGAGCTTGGGCAGCAGGCTCTTGTCGAGCGGGCGCAAGGCGCGCTGACGGATCAGCGATTCCATCGCGTTACCGGTCGGCACGATGAGGTCGTAACCGCTCGCCCCCGCCGCCAGCTTGGCCAGCATCTCTTCGTTGTCGGAGTAGTAGTCCTGCACCACGCGACAGTTGCACTCCACCTCGAAACGCGCCACGGTGGCGTCGGAGATGTAGTTGTTCCAGTTGTAGAGATGGAGAGTGTCGGTGGCTTGGGCTGGAACAAACGACAAAACAAACCATAAGCCACAGAGGGCACAGAGATCACAGAGAAACCCGCTGCTCCCTGCAGCTCTGCTGCATTCTCTGTGGACTCTGTGTTCTCTGTGGCAAATGTCTTTCATGTTTTGCCTTTCAGCACATCCGGCGCGAACCGCGACGCCAGCACGATCATGCTCAGCGTGAGCAGCATCAGCAGCGTGGAGACCGCATTCACTTCCGGCGTCACCGCGATCTTTATCATCGAGTAGATGCGCAGCGGCAGCGTCTGCACGCCGACCCCAGCGGTGAAGAAGGTGATGACGAAGTCGTCGATGGAGAGGGTGAAGGCCATCAACCCGCCAGCGATCACCGCGGGCAGGATGAGCGGGAAGGTGACGTAGCGGAAGGTCTCCCACGGCGAAGCGCCGAGGTCGCGCGCGGCTTCGAACAGGCTGTCGTCCATGCCGGCCAGCCTTGCGCGCACGATGACCGCGACGAAGCCGATGGAGAAGGTAATGTGCGCGAGCACGATGGAGAGCATGCCGAGCGTGAGGTTGAGCACCTGGATGAAGAACAGCAGCAGCGACACGCCCAGCAATATCTCGGGCATCGCCACCGGCGTGAGCGCCATGAAGTTGAGCAGCTTGAGGTCGTAGCGGTGGATGGCCATGCCGGCCATGGTGCCGAGCAGCGTGGCGACAAAGGCGGAGACGAAAGCGATGAACAGCGAATTGCCCGCCGCCAGCAGCATCTCCTCATCGTGGATGAGCACGTCGTACCAGTGCAGGGTGAAGCCCACCCACTCGGCGTTCAGGCGCGAGTCGTTGAAGGAGTACACCACCACTATGGCGAGCGGCAAGTAGAGGAAGGCGTACACCGCCAGCGCCGCCGCCCATAGCCACGGCCCCCTACGCATAGTGCCTCCCCCGCCCGGCAAGTCGGGTCGTCAGCCAGACGATCAGCAGCACCGTGACGGTCAGCATGATGGACAGCGTGGAACCGAATGGCCAGTCGCGTGTGCCGAGGAATTGTTCCTTGATGAGGTTGCCGATCAGCATGTCGCCGGTGCCGCCGAGGATGTCGGGGATGGCGAACATGCCGAGTACCGGGATGAACACCAGCGCGGAGCCGGAGAAGATGCCGGGCAGCGACAGCGGGAAGGTCACGCGCCAGAAGCGATGCCAGACATTGGCACCGAGGTCTTGTGCGGCGTCGAGCAGCGCGGGGTCGTGCTTCTCCAGGTTGGTGTACAGCGGCAGCACCATGAACGGCAGGTGCACGTAGACCATGCCGACCAGCACCGCGAACGGCGAGAACAGCAGATGCACCGGCTCCATGCCGAAGAGCGCGAGCACGCCGTTGACCGCCTGGCTGAACGCGGCCTGCGGGCCGAGGATGATCATCCAGGCATACACGCGCACCAGGAAGTTGCTGGCGAACGGCAGCACCACCAGCAGCACCATCAGGTCGCGGCTCTTCTTCGGGCTGCGCGCGATGAGCAGCGCGAGCGGATACGCCAGCAGCAGGCAGATCAGCGTGGTGGCGAGCGCGACGAAGATGGATTTGAGGAAGACGTAACCGTAGATGATGTCGCTGAAAAAAAACTCGTAGGTCTCGACGGTGAGACCGTGCAGGGTCTGGGTATCGGCGAACAGCGGCGCGAGGCCGCCGAACTCGCCGGGATAACGGAACGAGGCGAGCACCATGATGACGCTGGGGGCGACGAAGAACAGCAGCAGGAAGACGAACGGCGGGCCGCTCACCAGCCAGCGGGTGAGGCGTGATGCCCGAGATGATTTGTCGCTGGAGTCAGCCAAAGTACTGCCCCCCAGTTATCCGTTCGCCCTGAGCCTGTCGAAGGGCTCCGGTTGCTTCGCCGGTGCTTTGATACAGTTTTTCGTCCGGCGCGCCGTTCCTTCCTTCGACAGGCTCAGGACGAACGGGATTAAGAGAATCGGCGCAAACATGAGATTCTTCAGTCATGGAGGAACATCCCCGCATCGTGACGCCAGCCCAGCTTGACCGCGTCACCCGCCTCGAACAGTTGCGCGCGGCCCGAGGCCGAGTTCGGCAACAACGCCTCCAGCATCGCGCCGTTCGCCAGCCCGACGCGGTACACGGTGACGTCGCCCTGATACAGCAGGCTCTTCACCTCGCCGCTGAAGTGGTTCTTCAGTTCGCTCACTTCGTCGTGGATGCCGATGCGCACCTGCTCGGGGCGGATCGCGTACACACCCTTGTCGCCGGCCTTTGCCTCCGCCAGCGGCGGCGCGACGATCTCACCCAGCCCTGCCACAGCAAGGCGCAGGTGGCCATGCGCGGCTTCCACCACCTGTGCTTCGAGCTGGTTGATCTGGCCGATGAAGTCGGCGACGAAGCGGTTCTGCGGCGCGCTGTAGAGTTTCGACGGTTCGTCCAGTTGCTCGACCCGGCCCGCGTTCATCACCGCGATGCGGTGCGACAGCGCCAGCGCCTCCACCTGCGCATGGGTGACGAAGACGAAGGTGATGCCGACATCGCGCTGCAGATTGATGAGGTCCACCTGCATCTCTTCGCGCAGCTTGGCATCCAGCGCGCCCAGCGGCTCGTCGAGCAGCAGCAGGCGCGGCCGGTTGACCAGCCCGCGTGCCAGCGCCACGCGCTGCTTCTGGCCGCCGGAAAGTTCGTGCGGATAGGCTGCGGCTTTGTCGACAAGATGCACCTGCTCCAGCATCTCGTTGAGCATGCTGCGCTGCTCGGACTCCGGGCGGCGCGCCATCCTGAGCGGAAAGGCGATGTTCTCGGCCACGGTCAGATGCGGGAACAGCGCGTAGTTCTGGAACACGGTGTGAACGGGACGCTTTTCGGCCGGCGTGTCGGCGAGGTCCTGGCCGTCGAGCAGGATCTGCCCGGCATCGGGCAGGTCGAAGCCGGCGATCATGCGCAGGATGGTGGTCTTGCCGCAGCCGGAGGGACCCAGCAGGGTGAAGAACTCCCCCGATTCGATACTCAGACTGACATCGTCCACGGCGACGAAATCGCCGAAGCGGCGCGTGACGTTCCTGAGTTCCAATCGAGCCATATCGTTCCACCCGGTGATTGTCTGCACCGATATTACTGCATCGACAACCCGCGTGCCTCCCTCCCCCACCCCTTGCCAGTGCTGCTGGCAAGGGGATATGCCAGCTATCCCCACCCCATTATGTCGACATAATCAAAATTTAATTGTCATTATTGACGGTTTCAGTGTTAGCATCACGCCGTATTGTCGACAATCGGAGTATTTTGATGCTAGTCAAAGTTCCAGAACAAGGCACCCTTGCAGACGTGGCAGCCCACCGGCTGGCGCAGAGCATCGTCACGGGTGAATTGGAACAGGGCCAGAAACTGAACGAGGCGGAGCTGGCCGAGCGCTTCGGCATGGGGCGCGGCCCGCTGCGCGAAGCCCTGCGCCACCTCGAAGGCATGCGTCTGGTGAAGCGCATCCCCAACGCCGGGGCGCGCGTGGTGGTGCTGGACCGCAAGACGTTGGCCGACCTGTACGGTGTGCGCGAAGCGCTGGAAGGCATGGCCTGCCGCCTCGCCGCCTCGCAGATGACCGACGACGAGATCGCCCAGCTGGGCAAACTGCTCGACCGCCACGAGGAACAGATCAGGAAACAGGGCGGCAAGGTGTACGCGCAGAGCGAGGGCGACCTCGACTTCCATTTCCAGATCGCGCGCGGCAGCCGCAACCAGATGCTGATGGACATGCTGGGCAGCGAGCAATACCAGCTGCTGCGCATGTGCCGCTACCGCACCAGCCGCAACGCCCAACGCACCAAACCCGCACTGAACCAGCACCGCCAGATCGTGCAGGCCCTGCAGCAGCGCGACGGCGAACTGGCCGAACTGCTCATGCGCCGCCACATCCAGGGCGCGTGGCGCAGCATCAGCGAGATGATCGATAAAGAAGAAAAGGAAACCGCATGAACGATACCCCCGGCAACAAACTGCGCCGCGCCGTCGCGGAGAACTCTCCGCTGCAAGTCGTCGGCGCCGTCACCGCCTACTGCGCCATCCTGGCGCAAAAGAGCGGACACAAGGCGCTATATCTTTCCGGCGGCGGCGTGGCGGCTTCCTCGCTCGGCATCCCCGACCTCGGCATCACCACGCTGCATGACGTGTGCGAAGACACGCGCCGCATCACCGCCGCGAGCGACCTGCCGCTGCTGGTGGATGTCGACACCGGCTGGGGTGGCGCTTTCAACATCGCGCGCGCCACGCGCGAAGTGGCGCAGGCCGGCGCGGCCGGTTTCCATATCGAGGACCAGGTGATGCAGAAACGCTGCGGCCACCGCCCGAACAAGGCCATCGTGAGCCAGAGCGAGATGGTGGACCGCGTGAAGGCCGCCGTGGATGCGCGCACCGACGAGAGCTTCGTCATCATGGCGCGCACCGACGCGCTGGCGGTGGAAGGCATGCAAAGCGCCATCGACCGCGCGCACGCCTGTGTCGAAGCGGGTGCGGACATGATCTTCCCCGAGGCGATGAATACGCTGGAACAGTACGCCGAATTCACCCGCACGGTAAAAGTGCCGGTGCTGGCCAACATCACCGAGTTCGGTGCGACGCCGCTGTTCACCACCACCGAACTGGCGGGCGTGGGCATCAAGCTGGTGCTGTATCCGCTCTCTGCCTACCGCGCGATGAGCAAGGCAGCGCTGAACGTCTATCAACATATCCTCGCAGACGGCACGCAGCAGAACGTGGTGCCGACGATGCAGACACGCATGGAACTTTACGACTATCTCGGCTATCACGCTTACGAGCAGCAACTGGACAGACTGTTCGCCGAAAAGTGAGCCGAATAAACCCAAAACCATTTGCCACAGAGAACACAGAGTTCACAGAGAAAGCCGTATCGCATTCAACGTGCGGAGCTATGAATTCAAACCGTACCTCTCTGTGACCTCTGTGTTCTCTGTGGCTAAAAAAGGTTTTTGACTGAATCGTATTCAAGGAGAAAAAAATGGCAGAAGAAAGCACACTACCCAAGCCCAAGAAGTCCGTCGCCCTCTCCGGCACGGTCGCGGGCAACACCGCGGTCTGTACCGTGGGCCGCACCGGCAACGACTTGCACTATCGCGGTTACGACATCCTCGATTTCGCCGAGCAGGCCGAGTTCGAGGAGATCGCCCATCTGCTGATCCACGGCACGCTGCCCAACGCCGCGCAACTAAAAGCCTACAAGGCCAAGCTGCGCTCACTGCGCGGTCTGCCGCAGGCGGTGAAACAGGCGCTGGAAGCCCTGCCCGCCAACGCGCACCCGATGGATGTGATGCGCACCGGCTGCTCGGTGCTGGGCACGGTGGAACAGGAGCCGGAAGCGCACGACCCGGCCAAGACCAAAGAGATCATCGACCGTCTGATGGCGAGTTTCGGTTCGATGCTGGTGTACTGGTATCACTTCAGCCACAACGGCAAACGCATCGAGGTGGAGACCGACGACGATTCCATCGGCGGCCATTTCCTGCACCTGCTGCACGGCAAGCCGGCGAAAGCCTCGTGGGTGCGCGCGATGCACACTTCACTCATCCTCTACGCCGAGCATGAGTTCAACGCTTCTACCTTCACCGCACGCGTGATCGCCGGCACCAACTCCGACATCTACTCGTGCATCACCGGTGCCATCGGCGCGCTGCGCGGTCCGAAGCACGGCGGCGCCAACGAGGAAGCGTTCCGCATCCAGAGCCGCTACCAGAGCGCGGACGCGGCGGAAGCCGACATCCGCGAGCGCGTGGGCCGCAAGGAGATCGTCATCGGCTTCGGCCACCCGGTCTACACCATCGCCGACCCGCGCAACGAGGTGATCAAACGCGTGGCACAGGGGCTTTCCAAAGAGAACAGCGACATGCAGATGTTCGACATCGCCGCGCGTCTGGAGACGGTGATGTGGGAGCTGAAGAAGATGTTCCCCAACCTCGACTGGTTCTCGGCCGTGTCCTACAACCAGATGGGCGTGCCGACCGAGATGTTCACGCCGCTGTTCGTCATCTCGCGCGTCACCGGCTGGGGCGCGCACGTGATGGAACAACGCGCCGACGGCAAGATCATCCGCCCGAGCGCGAACTATGTCGGGCCGGAGAATCTGGCCTGGGTGCCGATTGAAAAGCGTTAAACCCTGAAAACAATTTAGCCACAGAGGACACAGAGATCACAGAGAAAGCCTGTTCCCACATTCAGAGCTCAGCGTTGAAAGCCTTTGTCGTACTTCTCTGTGCCCTCTGTGTTCTCTGTGGCAAATAGATTTTGATTTTGACTTTGACTTTAAGGAAACCAAAATGAGTGCCAACGTAGACATGAACAACCGCCCTGCTCCCGATCAGGTGCTGGTGGATATCGCCAAGTATGTGTGCAGCTTCGAGATCAAATCCAATGAAGCCTACGACACCGCGCGCAACTGCCTGATCGACACGCTGGGCTGCGGCCTGCTGGCCTTGCGCTTCCCCGAGTGCACCAAGCACCTCGGCCCCATCGTGCCGGGAACGACGGTGCGCAACGGTGCGCGCGTGCCGGGCACTTCGCACGAACTCGACCCGGTGAAGGCCGCGTGGGACATCGGCGCGATGGTGCGCTGGCTGGATTACAACGACACCTGGCTGGCCGCGGAATGGGGCCATCCTTCCGACAACCTCGGCGGCATCCTCGCCGTGGCGGATTACCTTTCGCGTTGCCGCGTGAGCGAAGGCAAGCCCGCACTGACCATGCGCGAGGTGCTGACCGCGATGATCAAGGCGCACGAGATCCAGGGCGTGCTGGCGCTGGAGAACAGCTTCAACCGCGTCGGTCTCGACCACGTCATCCTGGTGAAAGTGGCATCGGCTGCGGTGGTGACACGACTGCTCGGCGGTACCGAGACTCAGGTGGTGGATGCACTGTCGCAGGCCTTCGTTGACGGTCAGGCGCTGCGCACCTACCGCCATGCGCCGAACGCCGGTTCGCGCAAATCCTGGGCGGCGGGCGACGCGACTTCGCGCGCCGTGCGTCTGGCGATGATAACGATGGCGGGCGAGATGGGCATCCCCGGCGCGCTGACCGCGCCGCAGTGGGGCTTCTACGACGTGCTGTTCAGCAAGACCAACAAGGACCAGAAGCTGAAGCCGGAAGAACAGCGCAAGTTCTCACTGCCGCAACCCTACGGCAGCTACGTGATGGAACAGATCCTGTTCAAAATCTCCTTCCCCGCCGAGTTCCACTCGCAGACCGCGTGCGAATGTGCGATGAAGCTGCATCCGCTGGTGAAGGACCGTCTCAACGACATCGCGAAGATCGTCATCACCACGCACGAGTCGGCCATCCGCATCATCTCCAAGGTCGGCCCGCTGGCCAACCCGGCCGACCGCGACCACTGTCTGCAATACATGGTGGCCGTGCCGCTAGCGTTCGGCGATCTGGTGGCGGAGAACTATGAAGACAGCTTCCACCATGCCCACCCCATCATCGACGAGTTGCGCGACAAGATGGAAGTCGTGGAAGATGCCCGCTACACCAGGGAATATCTGGAGGCGGACAAACGCTCGATCGCCAACGCCATCCAGGTGTTCTTCAAGGACGGCAGCAGCACGGAAAAGGTTGCGGTGGAATACCCCATCGGCCACCGCCGCCGCCGCGCCGAAGGCATCCCGGTGCTGGAGCAAAAGTTCCTCGACAACCTGCGCACGCGTTTCCCCGAGGCGCGCTGCCAGCAGATCATGGCGCTGTGCCTGGACCAGAAGAAACTGGAAGCGATGGCGGTGAACGAGTTTGCGGAGTTGTTCTGCATCAATTGAACCAAGCAAATCCGGGGCCGTTCGTGGTGTACCCGCAAGGGGTAGGCCGTGGCTGTAAGGGGCATTCTCCCCAACAGCACACGCACAGCCTGTCGAACCATGAGCGGCCCTTCGACAAGCTCAGGGCGAACGGAGCCTTGATATGGTCGAGAACCAACGACAAGGGAGGATCGAAATGAGTTACCAATCAGAGTACGACCGTTCGATGCAGGATCCGGAGGGCTTCTGGCGCGACCAGGCCAAGGCGCTGGAGTGGTACAAGTTCCCGCAACAGATTTTGAGCAAGGATGCCGACGGCATCGGCCACTGGTTCGCCGACGGCGAGATGAACACGGCCTATATGGCGCTGGACCATCATGTGAAGAACGGCCGCGGCGGGCAGACTGCGATCATCTACGACTCTCCCGTTACCGAGACCAAAAAGAAAATCACCTATGCCGAACTGACCGACCAGGTCGCGCGCACGGCGGGCATGCTGGCGAACCTCGGCGTGGTCAAGGGCGACCGCGTCATCATCTACATGCCGATGATCCCCGAAGCCGTGGTCGCCATGCTGGCGGTGGCGCGGCTGGGCGCGATCCACTCGGTGGTGTTCGGCGGTTTCGCGCCGCCCGAACTGGCGGTGCGCATCGACGATGCCACGCCCAAGGTCATCATGACCGCTTCCTGCGGCATCGAGGTGAAGCGCGTCATCGAATACAAGCCGCTGGTGGACAAGGCCTTCGAGCTGGCGAAGCACAAGCCGCAAAGCTGCGTGGTGCTGCAACGCCCGCAGGCGACCGCGCCGCTGATCGCCGGACGCGACCACGACTGGTCGGCCTTGCTGGCAAAAGCCAAAGCGGTCGGCTGCACGCCGGTGAAAGGCAGCGACCCGCTCTACATCCTCTACACCTCGGGTACGACGGGCAAACCGAAAGGCGTGGTGCGCGAGAACGGCGGCCATGCCGTCGCGCTCAACTACAGCATGAAGGCGATCTATAACGTCGAAGCGGGCGATGTGTTCTGGGCCGCGTCGGACGTGGGCTGGGTGGTCGGCCACTCCTACATCGTGTACGGCCCGCTGCTGCACGGCTGCACGACCATCGTGTATGAAGGCAAACCCATCATGACGCCGGATGCGGGCGCGCTATGGCGCATCATCTCCGAGTACAAGGTGAAATCGTTCTTCACTGCCCCCACCGCATTCCGCGCGGTGAAGAAGGAAGATCCCGAGGCCTTGCTGATGAAGCCTTACGACCTGAGCAATCTGCAGGTCATCTTCTCTGCGGGCGAACGTCTCGATCCGCCGACACAGGAATGGCTGACCGACAAGAGCGGCAAGACTGTGGTGGATCACTGGTGGCAGACCGAGACCGGTTGGGGCATCACCGCCAACCTGTGGGGCGTGGAACCGAAGCCGGTGAAGTTCGGCTCCTCCACCCTGCCCACGCCCGGCTTCGACGTGCGCATCCTCGACGAGAACGGCAAGCAGCTCGCGCGCAACGAACAGGGCTACATCGCCATCAAGCTGCCGCTGCCGCCGAGCTGCCTGAACCGCATCTGGGGCGACGACAACAAGTTCCGCGACGGCTATCTGAGTTTCCTGCCCGGTTACTACACCACCGGCGACGGCGGCTACATCGACGATGCCGGGTATGTGTTCGTGATGGGCCGCGTGGACGATGTGATCAACGTGGCGGGACACCGTCTCTCCACCGGCGAGATCGAGGAAGTGGTGGCGGGCCATCCGGCGGTGGCCGAGTGCGCCGTCATCGCACGCGACGACGAGTTGAAGGGTCAGATACCGATGGGACTGGTGGTGCTGAAATCCGGCGCGACCATCGCGGAAGAAGCCTTGCAGAAGGAACTGGTCAGCCGCATCCGCGAGAACATCGGCGCCATCGCCTGCTACAAGGACACCGTGATCCTCAAGCGCCTGCCCAAGACGCGCTCGGGCAAGACACTGCGCAAGACGCTGAACGGCATCGTCAACGGCAAGGAATACAACGTGCCCTCGACCATCGACGATCCGGGCGTGATCCCCGAGATCATCGAGACGTTACGCGGCAAGGGCTTCGTCAAATAAACGTAGGGTGGGCACGGTTTTCGTGCCCACGCGTTGTGCGCTAACCGCGTGGGCACGAAAACCGTGCCCACCCTACCTGGCTTTGTGAAGTCGGGTAGGGTGCGCAAGCGCACCCTACATTTTGTCGCCGACCTGCGCTTTCGCGTACCACGCGTTTAGTTCGGCGGCACTGCGCGCTTTGCCCCAAGCCGCGATATCGGCCTCGGCGTTGGGTGCATAAGGGCCGTGCTTCACCTCAAAGATCACCGCACCGACATCGCGCGACAGCACGGCATGCCAGCCGCCCGCGGGGATCTCGACCACATGCGTGTCCTCGCCCAGTTCGGCGCGTGCCATGACCTTGCCCGCATCGTCGAACACCAGCACGGTGAAGCGGCCGCGCAGCGGTGTCAGCACTTCCCAGGTATGCGGATGGCGGTGCGGGAAGATCAGGGTGTCCGGCTCCATGGCGATGGCGAGACGCTGGATGGGATCGCCCAGATCCGTATGCAGGTTGGAATTGGCGCGCAGGCGCGGTGATTGGGCGGCTTGCTGGCCGAGGGCGGTCAGGTCGGCATAGGTCAGTTTCTTCAAAATATCTCTCCTTGATGGGCGAAATTCTCTCATGCTTTTAACAGCGCGCCACAACAGATAGAATCCCGCCCCATGCCCACCTTCTTCGCTCATCTTCGTACTGGTTGCATCGCCGCCGCGTTTTGCGCATGCACCTCTGCTGCAACAGCCGAAGAAGCCTACCCGGCAGACAAGAAGGTCGAGGAATCCCAGATCGGCATCCCGGCCAAGTCGGAATTGGTGTTCGAGCTCGACCCCTACTACACCTCGGTCGGCTATAACGTGCCGCTCACCAACAAACCCATCCCCACCATCACCTCGGACAACGAAGCGGTCATCTACCGCGACCTCATCGAGGGCTCGCTCATCCCGCGCTACATGGTGCTGGAAGCCAGCGTGTACCCGGTCGCCGGCTTGAGCAGCTACATCAAGTCGCACTCGCCCAACCTGTACCGCCAGGGCGAGATTGGCCACAGCGGCATCAACCTGTTCGAGTCCGCCACCGCCGGTTTCCAGGAACCGTGGGCGGTTTCGGCGTTCTTCGGCAACGTGGCCAAGCTCAAACGTCCCAAAGAGACCCGCCACGGCAACAACTACGGCTATACCGGCTACCTGTTAAGCGCCGGCAACAAGCACATCAAAAACAACACGCTGGTCGCCGACGACTGGTTCGAGTTCGAATGGAAGATCAAAGGCAAGATCGATTATCCGAATGAGAAGCTTTCCTGGAGCTTTCGCGTCGGCGGGAGATGGAACCACAACCGGGACGTGAACGACGTCACCTACATCAGCCTGCACCGCAGCAACCTCAACCTGCGCTATTCCTTCCTGGAGTGGCTGGAGAACGCCAATTACGACCTGCGCGCACACTTCCTGCAGAACGGCGGGCAGATGGTGCGCCTGGAGCTGATCGCCGGGAAGAAGGTGCCGGTGGAGGGGTGGAGCTACACGCCGACGCTGGACATCGGTTTCGTATGGAGCAGCCCGAACGAGTATGCCGGCGCGCTCCGGGACAACCGCGGCAACACCACCACGCTGGTGTTCCGGCCCTCGCTGGAGTTCTGATCCGGCGTTGTCTCGTCATCAATTCGTAGCAATGGCAGGTTATAAGCAGCACCCAACAATAAAGCTGTAGCCAGGGAGAACACATGCACGCCAGAACCGACCTCATCGCGCAGGATGTCGCCGTCACGCTTGACGGCCTGTTCCAGGAGCGCGTGCGCCGCTCGCCGCACAAGACCGCCTACCGCTATTTCGACGACCACCGCTGCGAGTGGCGCGAACTGACCTGGCGCGAGATGGAACATGAGATCGCACGCTGGCAAGCCGCCATGACGCGTGAAGGCCTGCAACCCGGCGACCGTATCGCCATCATGCTGAAGAACTGCCCGCAGTGGGTGGTGTTCGACCAGGCCGCGCTGGGCCTGGGCCTGGTCACCGTGCCGCTGTATGTCAACGACCGCCCGGAGAACGTCGCGTATGTGCTGCAGGACTCCGGCGCGAAGCTGCTGCTGATCGACAACGCGACACACTGGCACCCGCTGCACGAGGCCTGCGCCGGCCTCGATTCGCTGGCCCGCATCGTCACCCTGCGCACCCCGCCGGAGGGCGACAACGACGAGCGTCTGCGCAGCGTGGACGAGTGGCTGCCGGAGCAGAACGCCGGTTTCCGCCATCTGGTCAGCGATCCGGCGACGCTGGCCACCATCGTCTATACCTCGGGCACCACCGGCAAATCGAAAGGCGTGATGCTGAGCCACCGCAATCTGCTCAGCAATACGGCGGGATCACTGCGCTGCTTCGATGTCTTTCCCGACGACCTGTTCCTTTCCTTCCTGCCACTGTCGCATTCGCTGGAGCGCACGGCGGGGTATTACGTGCCGGTGATGGCCGACTCCATGGTCGCCTATGCGCGCTCGGTGCAGCAGTTGCAGGAAGACCTGGCGCTGCTGCGTCCGACCGTACTCATCACCGTACCGCGCATCTTCGAGCGCATCCAGGCCGGCATACGCAGCAAGCTGGACAAGGGGCCGGCCTCGCGACGCCGCCTGTTCGCGCTGGCCATAGATATCGGCTATCGCAGATTCGAACATGCGCAGGGGCGCGCATCGTGGCACCCGAAATTGCTGCTGTGGCCGCTCCTCAAGAAACTGGTGGCAGACAAACTGACCGCACGCCTCGGCGGCCGCTTGCGCGTCGCCGTGTCGGGCGGCGCGGCACTCTCGATGGACAACGCACGCACCTTCATCGGCCTCGGCCTGCCCATCCTGCAGGGTTACGGTCTCTCCGAAACCAGCCCGGTGATCAGCGTGAACCGTCTTGAGGACAACCTGCCCAGCAGCGTCGGCCAGCCGCTGCCCAATCTGGAAATGCGGCTGGGAGAGCACAACGCGCTGGAGGTGCGCGGGCCCAGCGTGATGATGGGCTACTGGAACAACGAGACCGCGACCAGCGCCATGATCAGCGCCGACGGCTGGCTCAACACCGGCGACGTGGCCAGTATCGACAAGGACGGCCGCATCGCCATCACCGGGCGCATCAAGGAGATCATCGTGCTGTCCAACGGCGAGAAGGTGCCGCCCAACGACATGGAGGCAGCCATCCTCGCCGATCCCCTGTTCGAACAACTGATGGTGGTGGGCGAAGGCAAGGCCTATCTCGGCCTGCTGGCTGTGGTGAACCGCGAACGCTGGGTCGCCGCCATGCAGGAGCGCAGCCTGCCTGCCGAATGGCCGGAGAGCCTGCACAATTCGCAGGCCAAGGCCTATGCGCTGCAACGCGTGACGCAGCAGATACAGTCCTTCCCCGGCTATGCGCGCATCCGCCGCATCGCACTGCTGAGCGAGGCATGGACCATAGAGAACGGCCTGCTCACGCCCACCCTGAAGATCAAACGCGCCAAGGTACTGGAGCGCTTCAAGAAAGATTTTGACACTCTGTACGACGGATACTGAGCGCATAGCAGCACATCGAAAGACGGGCTACACTCTGTATCCCACAGGAGCGCGCAATGAAATTCCGCGAAATCTTTCGTACCGTCCGCCCCCTCATCTCGGCGCTGGCTGTCATCGCGACCGCTGCCGTACTCGTCTTCGCGATCTACTTCACCGAACTCGGCCTGCAGTGGGTCACTTTCCTGGCCGGCATACTGGTGGCGGCGATCCTGGCGGAAGCGACGCGGGTGTCGCGCATAGAATGGCTTGCCACGCTGCGCTCGGCCAAACTGTCGGCCGTGAAGGACAAACTGGAACGCGAGAGCTATCTGCGCAAGGCAGCCGAAGCGACCGTCGCGACGAACAAGCCGAAGCTGCACCTGCTCGATGAGGCGATACCGACCATGGTCGCCCTCATCGATACCGAAGGAAATTGCCGCTACCACAATCGCGCATTCATGGAGTGGCTGCATCTGCGTCCGGAACATATCCAGGCCCAGCATATCCGCAAGATACTGGGCCCCAGGATATACCAGGAGATAGCGACCGCAGTCCGCCAGTCCCTGGACGGGCATCCGGTGCACTACGAACAGACCCAGCGCATGCCGGACGGGGCGCTCTACAGATTGCACATCGAGCATCTGCCGCAATTCTCCGAGGACGGCAAAGTGACCGGGTTCTTCATGCTGATCAACGACATCACCGCCCCCGGCGATGTGCATCCATCAGCTCCGGCCGAGCACAAGACCGCGGCGACAGCCCCGGGGGAGAACGTCCCCGTCCACGACAGCACCTCTCCCCAGCAGACCTTCATCGACTCCTTCTCCGAGCAGATCATCGGACAGAAGGATGCCTCGCACATCAGGGCCGCGATCGAGAACGGCGATTTCCAGTTATATTGCCAGCTCATCTCCCCGCTCAGGGAAGGCACCGGCGAGATCGAACATTACGAGATCCTGGTGCGCCTGCTGGGAGAAGAGGAAGGCATGATGCCGCCGGGAGCGTTCTTCCCATTGGCCGAGAGATACGGGCTCATGCCGCATCTGGACCGCTGGGTGGTGCAACATGTGGCGGAATGGGTCTCGCACCAGCACACGCAGGAGGACGGCAAGACAGCGACCTTCTTCATCAACGTCGCGGGCGCCACCATCGCCGATCCCGGCTTCCCGGAATTCCTGGAACTGACCCTGCTGGAATACGGCATTCCCGCCACCAGCTTCTGCTTCGAGATACCCGATGCCGAACTCGCGGCCAGGAGCGCCTTCGTGGCGGAATTCGCGCGCAAGATCAGGGAGTGCGGCTGCCGCATCGCCATCAGTTGCTTCGGCCATGACCGCATCTCCTTCGACCTCATCCGCGGCTTCCGCGTGGATTTCCTCAAGATCGACGGCAGCATCGTCTTCAATTTCCTGCGCGACCCGGTGAATCTGGCCAAGCTGACCGCCATCGACAACGTGGCCAAGAAGATCGGCGTCAAGACCATCGCCGAACTGGTGGAAGACGAAGAGACCATCGCCAAACTGAAGGAGATCGGCATCGATTACGCGCAAGGATTTGGCATCTCGCGACCGCGACCACTGGCCGAATGATGTATTGACCGCATTGCCGGAAACGCAAAGGCCCCGCAAGGATGCGGGGCCTTTTTGTTGGTGGGTCGTGCGGGGATCGAACCTGCGACAAACGGATTAAGAGTCCGCTGCTCTACCAGCTGAGCTAACGACCCGGAAGAGGCGCGCATTTTATGGGAGCAGCCGGAATTGTCAAGGAATTTATACCCTTGAGTGACGCTGCAAGGCCCATTCCACGTGCTCGCGCACCAAGGCGGACGAGTGTTGCGCGCGGGTGTGCAAGGCTTCGATCACTGCGGTCGATGCCGGCGCATTGCCCAGCGCCACCGCGATGTTGCGCAGCCATTGTTCGTGGCCGATGCGATGGATGGGACTGCCGGCGAATCTGGCCGCGAACGCGGTCTCGTCCCATGCGAACAGCTCAGTCAAAGCCACATCGTCCAGACCGTTGCGCACGGCGAAATCGGGCTCGACGGTCTTTTGCGCGAAGCGGTTCCACGGGCAGACCAGCTGGCAGTCGTCGCAGCCGTAGATGCGGTTGCCGATGAGCGGACGCAGCTCGATCGGGATGCTGCCCTTCAGCTCGATGGTGAGGTAGGAGATGCAGCGCCGCGCATCCAGCTGGTACGGCGCGGTGATGGCCTGCGTGGGGCAGATGTCGAGGCAGGCCTGGCAGGTGCCGCAATGGTTGTCTTGCGGCGCATCGACCGGTAGCGGCAGATCGATGTAGATCTCGCCGAGGAAGAACCATGAGCCCTGCTCGCGCGACAACAGCAGGGTGTGCTTGCCGCGCCAGCCCAGATGCGCCTTCTGTGCCAGCTCCACTTCCAGCACGGGCGCGCTGTCGGTGAACACGCGGCACTGGCAACCGGCCTCGGCGCGTATCTGCTGCGCCAGCTTCTCCAGCCGGTTGCGCAGCACCTTGTGGTAATCGCGTCCCAGCGCGTAGCGCGAGACGAAGGCGCGGCTGCCGTCGGCCAGCACCTCGTGCGTGTCCTTCGCCTGTTCCGGGTAATAGTTCATGCGCAGCGAGATCACGCGCAGGGTGCCCGGCACCAGTTCGGCCGGACGCGCGCGTTTGGCACCATGTTTTGCCATATAATCCATCGCGCCGTGGTGGCCCTGCGCCAGCCATTGCAGCAGGTGCGCTTCGGCAGCTTCAAGCCTGGTGTCGCTGATGCCCACCGCCTGAAACCCGAGCACCCGGCCCCACGTCTTGATGCGCGCGGCGAGTGCGCCGTAATCCGATTGAGGTATCCCGTTTTGCATGACCCGAATCATAACCCGATAGCCCTGCCCGATGAGGCTGCCACGACGGCCTTTGCTGCACGTCTCGCCAAGGTGATGCAGCCGGGGCTGGTGATCTATCTGCGCGGCGACCTCGGTGTGGGCAAGACCACGCTGGTGCGCGCGCTGCTGCATGCGCTGGGCTACGAGGGGCGCGTGAAGAGCCCCACCTACACTCTGGTTGAGCGCTACGAAGCGCGTAGGTTAAACTTGCGTCACTTCGACCTGTATCGCTTCCGCGATGCCGAAGAATGGGAGGGTTCCGGTTTCCGTGACGAGTTCGATGGGCACAACATTTGTCTGGTGGAGTGGCCTGAACAGGCCTCTGGATTGTTGCCCCCTGCGGATATCAGCATCACCTTCGCGATACTCCAGGACGGGCGCGAGATCGTGCTCCATGCCTACACCGATGCGGGGCGCCAATGCTTAAGCGCGCTCTGATCCTTGTTCCCCTGCTGTTGTGGCTGCCCGCCGCTTGCGCGGAGATCGCCGTCAATGCGGCGCGTATCTGGCCGGCGCAGGATTACACGCGCCTGACGCTGGAATCGAAACGTGCCATCCAGTACAAGCTGTTCACCCTCACCAACCCGAGCAGGCTGGTGATCGACCTCGACGATGTCGGGATCAACGCGACCCTGAACGAACTCGGCGGCAAGGTCGGCGACAACGACCCATATATAAAGAGTGTACGCGTCGGCCGCTTCAAGCCCGGCGTGATCCGCCTGGTGCTCGACCTCAAGACCGAGGTCAAACCGCAGTTGTTCAGCCTCAAGCCGGTGGCCGAATACGGCCATCGTCTGGTGCTGGACGTGTACCCGCTGGTCGCCATCGACCCCTTGATGGCCCTCGTACAGCAGGGCGAGAGCGGGCCGGCAGCCGGAGAGCCGCCTGCGGCCAGCGCGGCACCCGAGACTCCCGTGATCGAAGCCACCCCTGCTCCCGTGACTCTGCCGCCGCCCACGATCATGCCAGAGACGCCTTATGCGCCACCGTCGCGTCCCGAGTTGCGCAACCGCGTGCTGATCATCGCCATCGATGCCGGACACGGCGGCGAAGACCCGGGCGCGCGCGGTTATCGCGGCACACGCGAGAAGGACGTGACACTGGCCATCGCGCGCAAGCTGAAAACCCAGATCGACGATACCCCCGGCATGCGCGCCATCCTTATTCGCGACGGCGACTACTTCATCCCGCTGGGCGGACGCGTGGAAAAGGCGGAGAAGGCGCATGCCGACCTGTTCGTCTCCATCCATGCCGACGCCTTCGTGCGCTCGCATGCGCGCGGCTCGTCGGTATTCGCGCTGTCCCAGCACGGCGCCACCAGCGCCAGTGCGCGCCTGCTGGCGAAGAAAGAGAACGACGCCGACCTCATCGGCGGTGTGAACATCGCGGTGAAAGACCCCTATCTGGCGCGCACACTGGTCGACCTGTCGCAGACCGCCGCCATCAGCGACAGCCTGAAACTGGCCAAGCATGTGCTCAAGGAAGTGGGACAGATCAACACCCTGCACCGCGGCCGCGTCGAACAGGCGGGCTTCGCCGTGCTGAAATCACCGGAGATCCCCTCGATACTGGTGGAGACCGCCTTCATCAGCAACCCTGCCGAAGAACAGCGGCTGAAGGATGACGCCTATCAGGACAAGATGGCACGCGCCCTGCTCGGCGGCATCAAGCGTTACTTCGCGCACAACCCCGCGCTGTCGAAACAGAGGATCGCAACCAGCGACTAGCTGCCGCCCACCTCTCCCGCAAGGCTTGCACCGGCAGGTAGAGGTCGCTGAATACCTTGCGCTGTGGACTTCAGGAAGCCAAAGGCGCATCGCCTGATCATTTCGATCCATCGAGCAGCATCTCCAGCCGCATGCCGAGCATCCCGCTGGATTTGAAATGCCGTTCTTTCGGAAAATGAAGCTGCGGACTCAGTTCGAAGAATACCCACTCCCGATGCACACGGTAACGATATGACAGCAGGAGGACATAATCGGTCACATGCGCATTCGGCCGGCTGATGCCGATCACGCTCGCCTGGTATAGCACTGCGGCGCGATTGTTCAGTTTGTGGAAAAGGGAGAAGTCCTGGCGCATATCCAGATTCTCGGAATCCTTCAGCCAGGTGGCGATGCTGGTGGCGCGGAACAGCAGCGGCTCGCTGATAGGGCGATCCAGATCCAGCTGGGTCGTCTCACCTGCGCCGATGCTGTTGAACCAGAACACCGTCTCTGTCGCTTTCAAGCGCCATTCCTCCAGCGGTACCCCGTAGCTCACGCGCGCACGCGCGAAAGGCGCGGTGTTCACCCCCTGGAACTTCAGTCCGCCCTCCGTACTGTAGTGCCAGCGCTCTTCTTTTTCCTTTTCGTAACGCACGCCGGCACCGTAGCTCTCGGGAGCAGATCTGGTACCGGGCCGCATGGGCTGGTTGCGGGAAGAGTCCGTGCTGACATTCTTGTCCGGATCCGTCTCAATCAGCAGGTGCAATTTCTTTTCGGTGTTGGGCAAACGCACCTTGGCTCTGCCCGAATAAACGAACTGGCGCTCACCGCCATACCCCATCACGCGGGTTATATCGAACTGCAACACGCTGTCATGGCTCTCCTGGAAGTTGCGGTCGTCACCGAAGAAACGGTCGACGCTGTTGACGAAACCGATGAACTTCTCCGCAAGGTAATCCCGCGGCGCATCGACCACGCCGATGATCTCTGCCAGTGGCTCCTCGGATGGGGGAGGCGGCGGGGGCAGCTGTTGCTCGGGGCGGGGCTTCTTCTTCGATTTCTTCAGTGCAGGTTTCTTCGGCGGGATGTTCTTCGGCGGGATGTTCTTCGGGACGGCCAGTGTCTCTGTCGCTTGCGGCTGCGATGCAGCCACTCCCTCGCCCCTCGATATCAAAGGAGTGGTCAGGCCGACAGCCACGGCCAGCCAGGCCGCCAATCCTGAAATCCGGAAGGTTCCTTGCCTCATGCGCCTCAGGCGGGGAACACCCCGGTAGACAGATAGCGGTCGCCGCGGTCACAGACGATGAACACGATGGTCGCGTTCTGCACCTGTTGCGAGATGCGCAGCGCGATACTCAATGCGCCGCCGGATGAGATGCCGCAGAAGATTCCCTCCTCGCGCGCGAGACGGCGCGTCATCTCTTCCGCATCTTTCTGTCCGACATACTCGATGCGGTCGATGTGCTGCGGGCTGTAGATCTTCGGCAGGTAGGCCTCCGGCCATTTGCGGATGCCGGGGATCTGCGCTCCGTCCTCAGGCTGTGCGCCGACGACCTGGATGGCGGGGTTCATTTCCTTGAAGTAGCGCGAGCAACCCATGATGGTGCCGGTGGTGCCCATGCTGCTGACGAAGTGGGTGATCTTGCCCTGGGTGTCGCGCCAGATCTCGGGCGCGGTGCCTTCGTAATGCGCGAGCGGATTGTCAGGGTTGGCGAACTGGTCGAGGATGATGCCGCGCCCCTGGTCGCGCAGCTTCTCTGCGGTATCGCGCGCCAGTTCCATGCTGCCCTCTTTCGATGTCAGCACCAGCTCTGCACCGAAGGCACGCATGGTCTGGCGGCGCTCCACACTCTGGTTCTCGGGCATCACCAGGATCATCCCGTAGCCGCGCATCGCCGCCGCCATCGCCAGCGCGATGCCGGTGTTGCCGCTGGTGGCTTCGATGAGGGTGTCGCCGGGTTTGATCTCGCCGCGTTCTTCGGCGCGGCAGATCATCGAGAGTGCAGGCCGATCCTTCACCGATCCGGCGGGGTTGTTGCCCTCCAGCTTGGCGAGGATGACATTGGAGGTGTCACCGGGGATGCGTTTGAGTCTGACCAGCGGCGTATCGCCGACATAGTCGTCCAGGGTCTTGTACATGGGCTGTTCCGCAAAAGGAAAACGCCAGCATGATAAAGGCTCGCGTTGGGTTTTGCACTGCTCAGTGGCGAATTAAACCCGGATAATTCATTGGAGTTCCTTCCCCCTTGCAGGGGGAAGGCCAGGATGGGGGTAGAGTCTTTGAGCTCAGGCATTTCTACCTCCACCCTACCCCTGCAAGGGGGAGGGAATGTTGCAGCGCCTAATGGAACATCCTGGTTAAACCGCAATCCCCGACGCGTCGAACATCCCCTCGAACAGGATGGAACTGAGATAGCGCTCACCCGAGTCCGGCAAAATCACCACGATGGTCTTGCCCGCATTCTCGGGCTTCCGCGCCTGGCGCACAGCCGCCGCGACCGCCGCACCACTGGAGATGCCGGAGAGGATGCCTTCTTCGAGTGCCAGACGGCGGGCGTAAAGCACCGCATCTTCGTTCGTCACCTGCTCGATATCGTCCACCACAGAAAGGTCCAGCGCGCCGGGGACAAAGCCCGCGCCTATGCCCTGGATCTTGTGCGGCGCGGGCTTGAGCTCCTGCCCGGCGCGCTTCTGCGTCAGGATGGGACTGGCGGAAGGTTCCACCGCGACCGCGCGGATGGCCTTGCCTCTGGTCTTCTTGAGGTAGCGCGACACGCCGGTGATGGTGCCGCCGGTGCCCACACCGGACACGAAGATGTCGACCTTGCCGTTGGTGTCGTTCCATATCTCCGGCCCGGTGGTGGCTTCATGTATGGCCGGGTTGGCCGGATTCTCGAACTGCTGCAGCAGCACGAACTTCGGATCGGAATCGGCGATCTCTTTCGCCTTGGCCACTGCCCCGCTCATACCCTTCGCGCCCTCGGTCAACACCAGCTTTGCACCATAGGCGACCAGCAGCTTGCGCCGCTCGATGCTCATGGTCTCGGGCATGGTCAGCGTGAGCGGGATGCCGCGCGCCGCCGCCACGAAGGCCAGGGCGATGCCGGTGTTGCCGCTGGTGGGTTCGACGATCTCCTTGCCCGGACCGAGCAGGCCCTTCTTCGTCGCATCGTCGATCAGTGCCACACCGATACGATCCTTTACCGAGTAGGCCGGATTGCGCCCTTCGATCTTGGCGAGGATGGTCGCCTGCGCGCCGTCGGCGATGCGGTTGAGTTTGACGAGCGGGGTGCGCCCGACGGACAGCGAGTTGTCTGCGAACTGGTTTGGCATGGGACTCTCCTCTTATATATCGCTTGAATGGCCGGCCGCATTATTGTGCATGCGGCCTGATTCCTCAAATCACATTTATCTATTACCAAATTCCTGCTCCGCATAAACGAACAGCCCATCCGGCACAGGCCGGATGGGCTGTTCGACTACCAGGTTGCCGATTTACTTCTTGGCAGTCTTGCCTACCGTGAACTCGTTGCGCAGCTTCTCGACGGACTTGTCGCCGAAGCCTTTGACTTCACCCAACTCATCCACGCTCTTGAATGCCCCGTGCTGCTTGCGGTATTCGAGAATGGCATCCGCCTTGGCAGCGCCGACGCCCTTGACGGCTTCCAGCTCCGCTTTGCTCGCGGTGTTGAGATCGACCGCAGCATAGCTGATACCGGAGAATGCCAACGACATGAACAGAGACAAAAACAACTTCTTCATCACAGTTTCCTTTCACAAAATGCGGCTCGCGCCGTGGTTGGGAAATTCCTCCTGCTTAAAGACTGCAACAGCATGTAATCGTGGACTCCCTTATTTGTACTGCTCCAGCATGTAATTCACATAGCGTGCCGTGCCCTGCTCCACAGTGAGGAAGGGCTCGGCGTAGCCGATCTCGCGCATGGCGCTCATATCGGCCTGGGTGTAGCTTTGATATTTTCCGCGCAGCGCGTCCGGGAACGGGATGTAGCGGATGATCTGCTGTTGCTGCATCTGTTCCAGCGTCAGCGCGCCCTCGCCCTTGGCTGCACGCAGGGTATTGATGGTCGCCACTGCGACATCGTTGAAGCTTTGCGCGTTGCCGGTGCCGAGGTTGAAGATGCCGGACTTGCCGGGATGGTCGAGGAAGTACATGTTGACCTTGACCACATCCTCGATCGAGACGAAATCGCGCAGCTGCCCGCCGTTGGCGTAACCGTCGCAGCCCTCGAACAGTTTCACATGGCCGTCGGCACGATACTGGTTGAAGAAGTGGTAGGCCACCGAAGCCATGCGGCCCTTGTGCTGTTCGCGCTTGCCGTACACGTTGAAGTAGCGGAAGCCGACGATCTGCGAAGTGCGGTTGTGCCAGCGCTTGCGCACCACCTGGTCGAACAGGAACTTGGAGTAGGCATAGACATTGAGCGGCGACTCGAATTCGCGGCTCTCCTTGAACACGCCGCCGCCGCCGTAGACCGAAGCGGAGGATGCATACAGGAACGGCACTTCCTCGTTCTGGCAGTGGTTCAGTATCTCCAGCGAGTAGCGGTAGTTGTTCTCCATCATGTAGTGGCCGTCGGTCTCCATGGTGTCGGAGCAGGCACCCTCGTGCAGCACCGCCGCGAGGATGCCGTCGAAGGAGCCGTCCTGCAGCAGGCCGATGAAGTCCTCCTTGTCCAGATAGTCGGCGATCTCGCAATCGACGAGGTTCCTGAACTTGTCGGCCTTCTTCATGTTGTCGACCGCGATGATGTTGGTCTCGCCGCGCTCGTTCAGCGCCTTGACCAGATTCGACCCGATAAAACCAGCGGCACCTGTCACAACGTAATACATGCTATCTCCTTGAATGGGATGATGGATCTTCAAAATATCAATCTAGCCCCCGCCGATTACCCATGCAGACGAGAGGGTAACGCATTAACCATTCTATCGGCAAGGGTTAATTGGATCGTCTCAATCCTGCTTTTTCATGTCCTGCAGTATCTCTTCGCGCGAGACCACTGCCGTACCCAGCTTGGCAACCACCACGCCCGCCGCGCGGTTGGCGATGCGCACCGCATCGCCCATGTCGGCGCCGCTTGCCAGCATCACGGCCAGCGTGGCGATGACGGTATCCCCCGCACCGCTGACGTCGAACACTTCGCGCGCCTGGGTCGGTTCGTGCAGCACATCCTTGTCGCGGAACAGCGACATGCCCTCTTCGCTGCGTGTGACCAGCAGTGCATCCAGCTTCAGTTCGGTGCGCAGCTTCTGCGCCTTGGCATTCAGTTCCTCTTCGTTCTTCCAGCTGCCCGCCACTTCACGGAACTCACTGCGGTTGGGCGTGAGCAGGGTCGCCCCCTGATAGCGCGCATAGTCGTCGCCCTTGGGATCGACCAGCACCGGCTTGCCCGCCGCGCGTGCCGCCTTGATCATCGCGGCGATATGCGCCAGCCCGCCCTTGCCGTAGTCCGACATCACCACCACATCGGCCTGCGGCAGCTTGGCGTGGAAATCGGCCAGCTTGGCGTTGAGTACCTCGTGGCTGGGCGGTGTTTCGAAATCGATGCGCAGCAATTGCTGGTGCCGCGCGATGGCGCGCAGCTTGACGATGGTGGAGATGCTGTCGTCGCGGTGCAGCATGGCATCAACGCCGCCCTGCTCGGTCAGCAGGCGTTGCAGGCAATCGCCGGCCTCGTCCGCGCCCACCACCGACAGCAGCGTGCAATGCGCTCCCAGCGAGGCGATGTTGCGCGCCACGTTGGCGGCGCCGCCCGGGCGCTCTTCCACTTTGTTCACTTTCAGCACCGGCACCGGCGCTTCCGGCGAGATGCGTGTGACGTCGCCGAACCAGTAACGGTCCAGCATCACGTCGCCGACGACCAGTACCCTTGCGTTTTCGAACGATGGCAGCTTCATGCCATGTCTCCTGTTTCCTTGATGATCTCTTGCAGCGCGACCAGCGGGTCGGGCGCCTGCGTGATCGGCCGGCCGATGACCAGATAGCTGGAACCGGCATCCAGTGCGGCGCGCGGCGTCATGATGCGCGCCTGATCATTGGCGGCAGCATTGGCCGGGCGGATGCCGGGGGTGACCAGGCAGAAATCCCGTCCCAACTGTTGGCGCAACACGAATGCCTCCTGCGCTGAGCACACCACGCCGTCCAGACCGCAGTCGTTCGCCAATCCCGCGAGGAGCGGCACCATCTGCGACGGACTGGCGTTGATACCGATGCCGTGCAGGTCCTCCTGCGCCATGCTGGTGAGGATGGTCACGGCAATCAGTTTGGGGCGGTTCGCGATGTTGACCAGCGCTTCGCGCGCGGCCTCCATCATGCGTTTGCCGCCCAGCGCATGCACGTTCACCATCCACACGCCCAGCGCTGCCGCTGCCTTGCAGGCTTGCGCCGTGGTGTTGGGAATGTCGTGGAATTTGAGATCGAGGAACACCTCGAAACCGCGCTGCTGCAACTGCTCGACCAGTTGCGGCCCGGCAGCGGTGAACAGCTCCTTGCCCACTTTCAAACGGCACAATGACGGGTCAAGACGCTGCGCCAGTGCCAGTGCGGACGCTGCCTGAGGGTAATCGAGGGCGACGATGATTTTGGGATCGTTCATATTGCAACACCATTCTCTTCACTGCGTTTGGGGGAATAGCTCTCCCAGCTATGACAGGCCGGGCAATGCCAGTAGAACTGGCGCGCCTTGAAGCCGCAATGTTTGCAGCGGTACATCGCCAGTCCGCGCGTGCGGTTGTGGATCAGGCTCTTCACCAGCTCGATGTCGGCACGGCGCTCGCCGGTCATCTCCAGCAGCTGAGCTTCCAGCAACTTGTCGAGACCGAGCAGGGTCGGATTACGTTTCAGCTCGTTGCGCACCATGATGTATGCCGCTTCCGCGCCATCGCGCTGCACCAAAGCGCCGAACAGCACGTTCATCAGGTCGAGCGAGGGATATTTCTGCAGCCAGGTTTGCAACAGCTCGACGCCGATCGCTTCCTCGCCTAGTTGCCGATAGGCCTGTAGCAGTCGTTCCGCCACCAGCGGCAGATATTGCGCATCCTGCTGCTCGATATGCTTCCATGTCTCGATGGCGCTCACCGCACGCCCGGCTGCCGACTCGATGTCACCCTGCATGATGCTGGCGCGTACGCTTTTCGGATCGGCGGCCAGCGCCTGTTCCAGATGCACCACGGCGGCATCGGTCTGTTTGTGCGCCAGTTCGCTGGCGGCCAGTTCACAGAAGAAGAAGGCTGCCTCCTTCACATGCGACTGGCCGGTCAGGGCCGCAAGACGCTGGCTGATATCGACGGCCTTGAGCCAGTCTTTTTCTTTCTGATATATCTCAAGCAGAAAATCCAGCGACTCCTTCTCATAAGGCGAGCCGTGCAGCTCCTGGAATGCAGCCTCGGCACGGTCCAGGATGCCAGCCTTCAGATAGTCCTGCGCCAGTTCGAACAGGGCCTGCTGTTTCTTGTCCTCCGCCAGGTCGGCACGTTCGACCAGATTGAGGTGCATGCGGATAGCGCGGTCCACTTCGCCGCGACGACGGAACAGGCTGCCCAATGCAAAGTGCAACTCGACCGTTTGCGGGTCGACCTTGACCACTTCGATGAAGGCTTCGATGGCCTGGTCCTGCTGTTCGTTGAGCAGGAAGTTGAGCCCCTGAAAGTAGGAGCGCGGCAGTGCGCTGGACTCGTTGAGCAGCTCCTTGATATCGATACGTGCTGCCAGCCAGCCCATGCCGAAGAACAGGGGAAAGACGAGCAACATCCAGGGTTCGAAATCCATCAGTTCAGTATCTCAGGAGGGTTGAGCGGATGAGCGCTGCGCATCGATCTCGGCCAGCTTGTTCTTCATCTGCAATTCGCGTTTGACAGCGGCCAGTTCGCGACGTTGACGCAGCATGCTGCCAAGCATGGCGAGCAAACCGACGATGACACCTGCGGTGAAGAAACACAGCAACACGACCACCAGCGAAGTCTGCCATTCGTATCCGAAAAAATATCTCAGCACGACGGGTTGGTCGTTCTTGACTGCGAAGCCGAGCAACAGCAGGAACAGCAGGGCGCGCAGTGACCAGATCAGATATCGCATGATGACTCTATGGCCTGTAAATCGGTTTGTAACGATAACATGAACGAATAAAAAATTGGCGGCACATCTCGCGATATGCCGCCAATCGGGTCACTTCAGGACTGCGTCAGGCAGAAGGATAATCCACCCGTTCGCGCAGCTCCTTGCCAGCCTTGAAGTGCGGTACATACTTGGCAGGCACCTGAACCTTGTCGCCGGACTTGGGGTTGCGCCCCAGGCGCGGCGGACGATAGTTCAACGCGAAACTGCCGAAGCCGCGGATCTCGATACGGCCACCTTTTGCCAGCGTGGCCGACATGCTGTCGAGGATCACCTTCACAGCCAACTCGGCATCCTTGCCGAGCAACTGCGTGTAACGCTCCGCAAGTTTGGCGATAAGATCAGAACGGGTCATCGTTCCTCCTTACTGAGCGTCTGCCTTGCTGGAATCCAGTTTCGCCTTGAGCAGCGCACCCAGATTGGTGGTACCGGCAGAGCTGGTGTTCTCCGCTGCGAACTTCTGCATCGCTGCTGCCGTATCGGCCTTGTCCAGCGCCTTGATCGACAGGTTGATGCCGCGATTCTTGCGGTCCACGTTGATGATGACAGCCTTGACGGTGTCGCCTTCCTTCAGGTGGTTGCGGATGTCTTCCACGCGGTCGGCGGAGACTTCGGAGGCCTTCAGGTAAGCTTCGACATCGCCTTCCAGCGCGATCACTGCACCCTTGGCATCCAGCGACTTCACGGTACCTGTAACGACGGCGCCCTTGTCATGGCCGGATGATACGAAGCCGCCGAAGGGATCACCTTCCATCTGCTTCACACCCAGGGAGATACGCTCGCGCTCGACATCGATGGCCAGAACCACGGCTTCCAGTTCGTCGCCCTTCTTGTAGTTGCGCACGGCTTCTTCGCCGGGGATGGACCAGGACAGGTCGGACAGGTGCACCAGACCGTCGATGCCGCCATCCAGGCCGATGAACACGCCGAAGTCGGTGATCGACTTGATCGCGCCCTTAACCCTGTCGCCCTTCTTGTGGTTGAGCGCGAAGTCGTCCCAGGGATTGGACTTGCACTGCTTCATGCCCAGGGAGATACGGCGGCGCTGCTCGTCGATCTCGAGGATCATGACTTCCACTTCGTCGCCGAGGGCAACGACCTTGGAAGGATGTACGTTCTTGTTGGTCCAGTCCATCTCGGACACGTGCACCAGACCTTCGATGCCCTGCTCGATCTCGACGAATGCACCGTAGTCGGTCAGGTTGGTCACCTTGCCGAACAGGCGTGTACCCTGCGGGTAGCGGCGAGCCAGACCGTTCCACGGATCGTCGCCCATCTGCTTGATGCCGAGGGAGACGCGGTTCTTTTCCTGGTCGAACTTCAGGATCTTGGCTTCGACTTCGTCGCCCACCGTCAGCACTTCGGACGGATGCTTCACGCGGCGCCATGCCAGATCGGTGATGTGCAACAGACCGTCGATACCGCCCAGGTCCACGAACGCACCGTAGTCGGTGATGTTCTTGACGATACCCTTGACGATCGCGCCTTCCTTCAGATTCTCCAGCATGGACTCGCGGTCGGCGCCCTGAGTCGCTTCCAGCACTGCGCGGCGGGAAACCACCACGTTGTTGCGCTTGCGATCCAGCTTGATGACCTTCAGTTCCATGGTCTTGTTTTCGTACGGTGTGGTGTCCTTGACCGGACGTGTATCCACCAGCGAACCGGGCAGGAATGCGCGGATGCCGTTCACCATGGCAGTCAGACCGCCCTTGACCTTGCCGCTGACGTAACCTTCAACGATGCGGCCTTCTTCCATCGCCTGCTCCAGATCGATCCAGGCAGCCAGACGCTTGGCTTTCTCGCGCGACAAGCGCGTTTCGCCGTAGCCGTTCTCCAGGGATTCGATGGCGACGGTGACGAAATCACCGGCCTTGACTTCTACTGCGCCCGTTGCGTCTTTGAATTCTTCAACGGGAATGAAACTTTCGGACTTCAGTCCGGCATTCACCACAACCACGTTCTGCTCGACGCGAACGACTTGGGCGGTGATCAACTCGCCTGCACGCATTTCTTTGCGGTTCAGGCTCTCTTCAAACAGGGAAGCAAAACTTTCCATATCAGCAACTGCAGTCATTTTGGTATACCTTGAGGACAATCCCGTTGTAAGCGGGGGTTAGTTATAAAACCCAGACAGAAAGGCTTCTATCTGGACTCCTGCGGGCAATTGAAATCACCCGCCTTTGAAACATCGTGCCCGCTCCCTCACCTCAATCCTCTCCCGCAAGCGGGCGAGGAGGCAAACGTGCTGCGCGTGTCTCACTTCACTGCACGGTAGCGGCTTAGCACTTCCTGAACCGCCTGCTCGATGTTCAGAGGGGTCGTGTCCAGCAAGCTCGCACCTTGCGCCTGTTGCAAAGGAGCCACGCTACGTTGTGTATCTCGCTCGTCGCGCGCCCTGATATCTTGCAAAAGGGCGGCGATATTAGCACCCATCCCTTTTTCTTTCAACTGCTTATATCGACGTTCCGCACGAGCCTCGGCGGAGGCTGTCAGGAAGATCTTCAGTAGCGCATCCGGGAACACCACGGAGGCCATGTCGCGCCCGTCGGCCACCAGCCCGGGGGCGCGGCGGAAGGCCCGCTGCTTATCGAGCAAAGCCGCGCGAACCTTGGGCAAAGCGGCTATTTTGGAGGCAGCTGAGCCCGCTTCCTCAGTGCGCAATTCGTCGCCCACCTTGGCCCCATCCAGCCAGATATCCGCACCCTCGAAGCGGATATCGACCTGCCCGGCCAGTTCTGCCAGCCGGTCTTCGGCTTCCAGCGCGATGCCGCGCCTTTGCGCCGCCAGGCCCAGCAAACGGTACAAGGCACCGCTATCGAGATAGTGCATACCCAGCGCTGTCGCCACGCGTTGCGCCACCGTGCCCTTGCCGGAAGCGGACGGCCCGTCGATGGCGATGACCGGCACCGCCTGTGCCACTTTGGCGAACTCGGAAAAATATTCCGGGAAGGTCTTGGCCACGCACTTGGGATCGTTGATGCACACCCCCGCCCCGCCGAACGCCGCCAGCGAGAAACACATCGCCATGCGGTGATCGTCATAGGTGTCTATCGCCGCATACCGCAATTCCGTTCGCCCTGAGCTTGTCGAAGGGTGAACATTCTGTGGCGGTGTAATTCTTATATAGTCTGCGCCCTCTTCCACCGTCGCACCGACCTTGCGCAACTCGGTCGCCATGGCGGCGATGCGGTCTGTCTCCTTCACGCGCCAGCTGGCGATGTTGCGCAGCGTGGTGGTGCCATCGGCGAACAAGGCCGCCACGGCCAAGGTCATCGCGGCATCGGGGATATGGTTGCAATCGAGGTCGATGGCTTGCAGTCTTCCGGCAGGGGCGCGAGCCTCGATCCAGTTGTCACCCATGGCGATGCCTGCACCCATCTTTTCCAGTGCCTCGGCAAAGCGCACGTCGCCCTGAACGCTGGACTTGCCGACCCCTTCGACACGCACCGGGCCGCCGCCGATGGCACCTGCGGTAAGGAAGTAGGAGGCGGACGAGGCATCCCCTTCGACATAGACCTCTTTGGGCGAGACATAGCGGCTGCCCGCATTCACCGTGAAGCTGCGCCAACCGTCGCGTTGCACCACGACTCCGAAGCGCGCCATCATCGCCAGCGTGATCTCGATATAGGGCTTGGAGATGAGCTCGCCCACCACCTCGACCTTCACCGTGCGGTCCAGCAACGGCAAAGCCATCAGCAGGCCGGTGAGGAACTGGCTGGATACATCGCCGCGCACTTGCGCGGTATCGCCCGCCAGTTTGGCCGGGGAAATTCTCAGAGGGGGGAAACCTTCATTGCCCAGATATTTGATGTCGGCACCGAGCTGGCGCAGCGCATTCACCAGATCGCCGATGGGGCGCTCGTGCATGCGCGGCACGCCGGACAGCTCGTAGCTGCCGCCGGACAAGGCCAGTGCTGCCGTCAGCGGACGGAACGCGGTGCCCGCGTTGCCGAGGAACAGTTTGGCCTGCTTGACCGGGAAGTCCCCGCCGCATCCGGTGACGCGATAGGCATTGTCGCCGAGCGATTCCACCTGCACGCCGAGCGTGCGCAGCGCATCCAGCATGCGCTCGGTATCGTCCGAGTGCAGCAGGTCGCGCACTGTCGTCGTGCCTTGTGCCAGCGCCGCCAGCAGCAGCACGCGGTTGGAGATGCTCTTGGAGCCGGGGAGGCGCACGGTGCCGTGCGCGGACATCAAAGGAGAGAGTTCGAGGGATTCGTGCAGAGACATGCGATAAGAATGTGTAGTTATTGTTGCGTCCAGGCGCTGCGAACCTTGCGCGCCTCGCTGAATACCTCTTCCAGCCTGGCTGAGTCCTTGCGTTCCAGCGCCTGATAGAGATCGTGCAATTCGTTGGCGTATTGCAGCAGTTCGCGCAGCATCGCATCGCGGTTGGCGAGACAGATGTCGCGCCACATCTCCGGGCTGCTGGCGGCGATGCGGGTGAAGTCGCGGAAGCCGCTGGCCGCGAAGGACAGCAACTGGTCGCGGTTGTCGCGCTGTGCCAGGTCGTGCACCAGTGCGAACGACAGCAGGTGCGGCAGGTGACTCACCGCGGCGAACACCTCGTCGTGCTGCTGCGCCGTCAGCTCGCTCACATTCGCACCGCACAGTTCCCATGCCATGCGCACGCGCGCCACGGACTCTTCGCTATTTTCGGGCAAGGGTGTGAGGACGACGCGCTTGCCCTGGTACAGGTCGGGCAACGCTGCAGCAGCGCCACTCTTCTCCGCACCCGCGATGGGATGCGCGGGAACGAATTGCGCCAGCCTGCCGCCAAGATTCGCACGTGCCGCGGCGACCACATCGCCTTTGGTACTGCCGCCGTCCGTCACCAGCGTATGCGGACCAAGATGCGGCCCGATGCGCTTGAAGATATCGGCCATCTGGGCCACCGGTGTGGCGATCAGGACGATGTCGGTATCGTTCACTTCCCGGGCCACATCGCTGCCGATGCGATCGAGGATGCCTAGCTGTCTGGCCTCATCCAGCGTCGCCTGACTGCGGCCGAAGCCGACCACTTCCGAGACGGCTCCTGCCTTGCGCAAAGCCAGTGCGAACGACCCGCCGATCAAACCGACGCCGAAGATGACGACTTTGCGAAAGGCCGGTTGCATGATCTAGAGCGTTCTGCCGATCGCCTTGGCGATACCGTCCAGTGTGCCCATGAGTTTCTTCAATTCATCCGGGGTCAGCGCCTGATCGGCATCGCACCAGGCATCGCACGGGCTCGGATGCATCTCGACCAGCAGGCCGTCGGCGCCCGCCGCGATGGCGGCCTGCGACAGCGCCGGCACCATCCAGGCCTTGCCGCCCGCGTGCGAGGGATCGACGATCACCGGCAGGTGGGTCTCTTTCTTCAGCACCGGGATGGCGGTCACGTCCAGAACATTGCGATAGGCGGTCTCGAAGGTGCGAATGCCGCGCTCACAGAAGATGATGTTGTGGTTGCCGCCCGCCGCGATGTACTCCGCCGACATCAGCCACTCGCTGATGGTGGCCGACATGCCGCGCTTGAGGATGATGGGTTTGTTGACCTTGCCGACCGCCTTGAGCAGGTCGAAGTTCTGCATGTTGCGCGTACCGATCTGGATCGCGTCCACATCGTATTCCATGAAGGTATCCAGTTGGCGCGCGTCCATCAGCTCGGTGACGATGGGCAGTTTGTATTTGCTGGCAGCCTTGCGGAACATGTCCAGCCCTTCCACGCCGTGGCCCTGGAAAGCATAGGGACTGGTGCGCGGCTTGAACGCGCCGCCGCGCATCAGGCGGCAACCGGCTTCATGCGTGAACTTCGCCGCCAGATCCATCTGCTCCTGCGTCTCCACCGAGCAGGGGCCGCCGATGATCTGGATCTGGTTGCCGCCCAGCGGCACGCCGCCGATCTCGACGATGGTGTTCTGCTTGTGCGACTCGCGCGACACGATCTTGTACTGCTTGGCGATGTGCATCGCAGATTCCACGCCCGGCAGCGAGGTGAACATGTCCGCATCCAGCTTGCGCTCGTCGCCGATGGCGCCGATGACGGTACGTTCCACGCCGCGCGAGATGTTGGCCTTGAGTCCCGCCGCTTCCAGTTTCTTCACCACCGTGTCGATCTGTGCGTCGGTGGTTTCATTGCCCATTACGATGATCATTTCACTTCTCCTAAACGGGCATTGGACAAATACGCCAACCCCTGGTTAATTTACGCCCGTTCCCTCACCTCAATCCTCTGATGAAACTACTAGCCATTCGACTAAGCACGATAGAACCGTGCAAGTCGCAGGTTATCCCGCAAGCGGGAGAGGAAGCAAACGAACGCTACGCGACTTTTTCGTTTATCGCCTGCTTCAGTGCATGCAGAAATTTTGCATTCTCGCTTTCCAGACCGATGCTCACACGCAACCAGTCCGGCATGTCGTAATTCGCTATCGGGCGCACGATCACGCCCAGTTCGAGCAAGCGTCGGTACATCGCCGTGGCGTTGCCGATGCGGAACGCCACGAAGTTGCCGAACGACGGGATGTATTCCAGTCCCAGCTTGGCCAGCCCATCGGTGATCTGCTGCATGCCGCGCTGGTTCAGTTCGAAGGTCTTCTTGACGAAAGACACATCGCGCAATGCCGCCACCGCCGCCGCCTGCGCCACGCTGTTCACGTTGAACGGCTGACGCACGCGATTCATCATATCCGTCACCTGTTCGTGCGCCAAGGCATAGCCCACGCGCAGCCCGGCCAGACCGTAAGCTTTGGAGAAGGTGCGCGAGATGATCAGGTTGGGGAATTCTTTCAACCCCCGCGAGGGGGACGCCGACGGGTCCCCAACGGCTTCGCCGTTACCCGTTCGCAGCCAGCTCACGCTGTCGTAACGCTTGTCTTCCGGCAGGTACTCGTTATAGGCCTCGTCCAGCACCACCAGTATCTCGGGCGGCAGGCCGCGCATGAACACCAGCAGATCGTCGGCACTCAGGAAGGTTCCGGTCGGATTGTTTGGATTGGCGATGAACACCATCTTGACCTTGTTGTCCCTGGCGGCCTTCTGCATCGCAGGCAGATCGTGACCAAAACCCGCGGCAGCCGGCACGCTGATGCCGGTCGCACCGACAGCCTGGGTCGCCAGTGCATACACCGCAAAGGCATGCGCCGAGTAAACCACCCTGTCGCCGGGGGCGAGGAACGCCCGCGCCGCCAGTTCGAGCAGATCGTTGCTGCCGTTGCCCAGCGTGATGCTTGCATGCGCCACGCCATAGCGCTTGACCAGCGCATCTTTCAACTCGAAACCGTTGCCGTCCGGATACAGCGCGATGCTCTTGATCGCGTTCTGCATGGCTGCCACGGCTGCCGGACTTGCACCCAGCGGGTTCTCGTTCGAGGCCAGCTTGATGATGCCGCTGATGCCCAGTTCGCGCTCCAGCTCGGAGATCGGCTTGCCCGGCTGGTACGGCGCGATGGAACGGATATAAGAGGGAGCTAGATCACAGTAATTCATAAAGTCAAAAATCCACCACGGAGAAACAAAGGCACTTCAATATCCAGGGCAAGGAAACGATTCTACTTTCGCTCGCAACTTCTTCAGACGCCCGGACGGGTCAGGCACTGCTTTTAATAATCATTATTCAAACGGCGACCGGGTAAGACCCCAGCACCTTGACGAAGGCTGCGATCTGCTTGAGCTGTGTCAGTGCAGCAGCGACCTTGCTGTCGGATTGATGGCCTTCGATATCGACATAGAAAACATATTCCCACAAGCCCGCGCCCGACGGACGCGACTCAAGCTTGGTCATGGAAACGCCATTCTTGGCAAAGGGCGTCAGCAGGTCGTGCATCGCCCCCGGACGGTTCGGGGCCGACATCGCCAGCGAGGTCTTGTCCTTGCCGGACGGAGCGACATCCTGTTTGCCGATGACGAGGAAGCGCGTGGTATTGCGCGGATCGTCCTCGATGTTCTGCGCCAGCACCTTGAGGCGGAAATGTTGCGCCGCCTGCGCTCCGGCGATCGCCGCCGCGAACGATTCCTCCGCTGCCAGACGCGCCGCATCGGCATTGCTGGAGGCGGTGATGCGCTCCGCCTGCGGCAGATGCGCATGCAACCATTCCTGGCACTGACCGAACGATTGCGGATGCGAATAGACCTTGCGGATCAGCGACAGATCGTTCTCGTTCGACAGCACGCACTGGTGCACCTGCAGCAGCACCTCGCCGCAGATCTTCAGATTGCTGTTGAGCAGCAGGTCGAGCGTGCGTCCGACCGCTCCTTCGGTGGAGTTCTCCACCGGCACCATGCCGTAATTGGCCGCCCCGCTCTCTACCGCGGCGAACACGCCGTCGATGGAATCGGCCGGCAGACCTTCACTGGCCTGGCCGAAACGCTGGAACACCGCCGCCTCGCTGAAGGTGCCGTGCGGACCAAGGTAAGCCACGCGCAACGGCGCCTCCAGCGCACGGCATTGCGACATGATCTCGGTGAACAGCTGCGACACACCCTGGTTGGACAGCGGCCCCTTGTTGGCCTGCATCATGCGCTGCAGCACCTGCGCCTCGCGCTCCGGTCGCAGCACAGCGCCGTTGCCTTTGACGCGGCCGATCTGCTGCGCCAATCCGGCACGCTGGTTGAACAACTTGAGCAACTCGTCGTCAATAAGGTCGATCTGTTCGCGGAATTTTTTCAGTTCGTCGGACATGAGGTCAACCTGGAAACCGTAGTTGAACGAAGTGTAGTGTGCGTCCATCGCGGTGCAGGGCAAGACGCGAGAACGAGGAATGGTTATTCCATTCCGAGGCCGAGCAACGCCGCCATGCGCCGCGAGGGGCGTGCAATGCACTTCGTAGCGACTTCACCCAATGGGTGAGCATGGATAAATATCGAATTCTATTCATATTCATTCTCTTGTGAACTCACAGGGAGCGGTCAACTGCGGTTCCCAGGTTTAACCTTTGCTGCGGGCGAATTCGCCCATGAAATCCGCCAGCGCCTGCACACCCGCCACCGGCATGGCATTGTAGACGGAAGCGCGCATGCCGCCCGCCAGCTTGTGACCCTTGAGCTGCAACATGCCGCGCGTTTCCGCCTGCTTGAGGAACTCGGCATCCAGCGCCGCATCGCGCGTCTTGAACGGCACGTTCATGCGCGAACGGTCGGACTTTGCCACCGGGCAGGCATAGAAACCGCCGCTGGCATCGATGGCGTCGTACAGCAGCCTGGCCTTGGCGATATTGGTGCGTTCCATCGCGGCCACGCCGCCGTTCTTCTTCAGCCACTGGAACACCAGACCGGCCATGTACATGCCGTAGGTGGGCGGGGTGTTGTACATCGAATCGGCGTCCGCATGGATCTTGTAATCCAGCATGGTCGGCAGGCGCGGGTCGGCATGACCGACCAGATCCTCGCGCACGATCACCAGCGTCAGACCGGCCGGGCCGATGTTCTTCTGCGCACCGGCATAGATCAGGCCGAACTTCGCCACGTCGCAGGGACGCGACAGGATGTTGGACGACATGTCCGCCACCAGCGGCACCTTGCCGGTGTCGGGCACCCAGTTGAACTCCACGCCGCCTATGGTCTCGTTGGGCGTGTAGTGCACGTAGGCCGCATCCTTGTCCAGCTTCCAGGTCTTGAGTTCGGGCGCGTAAGTGAAATTGCGGTCGGCACTGCTGGCGGCCTCGTTCACATAGCAGAACTTCTTCGCCTCGGCGATGGCCTTCTTCGACCATTCGCCGGTATTCACATAGTCGGCCGACAGTTTGCCGCGCAACAGGTTGAGCGGGATCATGGAGAACTGTAGATGCGCACCGCCCTGCAGGAACAGTACCTTGTAGTTCTTCGGGATGACCAGCAATTCGCGCAGGTCGGCTTCGGCCTGCGCCGCGATGCCCATGAACTCCTTGCCGCGGTGCGACATCTCCATCACCGACATGCCGGTGCCGTGCCAATCCAGCAATTCTTCGCGCGCCTGCACCAGCACTTCGTGCGGCAAGACGGCAGGGCCGGCGCTGAAGTTGAAGACCGTCATTTACTCGGCATCCTCTTCTTCGGTCTCGGCGATGCGGCTCAGACCGGCCAGCTTCTCGCCATCCTCCAGGTTCATCAGCGTGACGCCCTGGGTGGCGCGGCTCATCTCGCGGATCTCGTTGACGCGGGTGCGGATCAGCACGCCGTTGGTGCCGATCAACATGATCTCCTCTTCGGGCTTGACCAGCGTGGCAGCGACCACTTTGCCGTTGCGCTCGGAGGTCTGGATCGCGATCATGCCCTGCGTGCCGCGTCCATGGCGGGTGTATTCGGTGATCGGCGTGCGTTTGCCGTAACCGTTCTCGGTCGCGGTCAGCACGGACTGCTCTTCGTTCTCGGCCACCAGCAGCGCGATGACCTTGCCGCCCTTGGCCAGGTTCATGCCGCGCACGCCGCGCGCATTGCGTCCCATGCCGCGCACGTCATCCTCGTCGAAGCGCACCGCCCTGCCCTCGTCCGAGAACAGCATCACATCGTGCTTGCCGTCGGTGATCGCCACGCCGATGAGGAAATCGCCCTCGTCCAGGCTGATGGCGATGATGCCGGCCTTGCGCGGATTGGCGAAGTCGGACAGCGGCGTCTTCTTCACCGTGCCTTCACTGGTTGCGAAGAAGATGAACTGGTCCTCGGCGAACTTCTTCACCGGCAGGATGGCGTTGATCTTCTCGTTGGCCTCCAGCGGCAGCAGGTTGACAATCGGCTTGCCGCGGCTGATGCGCGTACCCTGCGGCACCTCGTAGACCTTGAGCCAGTAGACGCGGCCGCGGTTGGAGAAGCACAGGATGTAGTCGTGGGTGTTGGCGATGAACAGGTTGTCGATGAAATCGTCTTCCTTGGTCGCCGTGGCCTGCTTGCCGCGGCCGCCGCGTTTCTGCGCGCGGTATTCGTCCAGCTTCTGCGCCTTCATGTAGCCGCTGTGCGACATGGTGACCACCACGTCTTCCGGCGCGATGAGGTCTTCCATGCTCATGTCTTGCGTGTGGGTGATGATCTCGCTGCGGCGCTTGTCGCCGAACTGCGAGCGGATCGTGATCAGCTCGTCGCCGATGATCTGCGTCACGCGCGCCGGCTTGGACAGGATGTCGAGCAGATCGGTGATCTTGTCCATCACCTCGCGATATTCGCCGACGATCTTGTCCTGCTCCAGCCCGGTCAGGCGTTGCAGGCGCAGTTCGAGGATGGCTTGCGCCTGTGCATCGGACAGGAAATAGCCGCTGCCCTTGACCAGGCCGAACTCCGGTGCCAACCCTTCCGGACGCGATGCCGCATCGACGCGGGACAGCATGTCTTCCACCAGCGAGGAGCGCCAGCCGCGCGCCATCAACTCGCGCTTGGCATCCACCGGTGTCGGTGCCGCCTTGATGAGCGCGATGATCTCGTCCACGTTGGACAGCGCCACGGCCAGACCTTCAAGGATATGGCCGCGCTCGCGCGCCTTGCGCAGTTCAAAAATGGTACGACGTGTGATGACCTCGCGGCGGTGGCGCAGGAAGGCCTCGATGACATCCTTCAGGTTGCACAGCTTGGGCTGGCCGTCGACGATGGCGACCATGTTGATGCCGAAGCTGTCCTGCATCTGGGTGTCTTTGTAGAGCTGGTTCAGGATCACGTCGGCATTCTCGCCGCGCTTCAGCTCGATCACCGCGCGCATGCCGGATTTGTCCGACTCGTCGCGGATCTCGGAAATGCCTTCGATGCGCTTCTCGCGCACCATCTCGCCGATCTTCATCAGCAGATTGGCCTTGTTCACCTGGTAGGGCAGCTCGTCGATGATGATGGCCTGGCGGTCGCCCTTGCCGATGTCCTCGAAGTGGGTGCGTGCGCGCATCACCACACGGCCGCGGCCGGTGCGGTAACCTTCCTTCACCCCGGCCAGACCATAGATGAAACCGGCGGTCGGGAAGTCTGGCGCGGGCACCAGTTCGATCAGGCGCTCGATATCCATATCCGGCTCGCGCAGCAGCGCCAGACAGGCATCCACCACTTCGGTCATGTTGTGCGGCGGGATATTGGTCGCCATACCCACGGCGATACCGGAAGAACCGTTCACCAGCAGGTTGGGGAAGCGCGCCGGGAACACCAGCGGCTCGTGCTCGGAACCATCGTAATTGGGCCCGAAGTCCACGGTCTCCTTGTCCAGATCGGCCAGCAGTTCATGCGCGATCTTGGCCATGCGGATCTCGGTGTAACGCATCGCCGCCGCGTTGTCGCCGTCCACCGAACCGAAGTTGCCCTGGCCGTCCACCAGCGTGTAGCGCAGCGAGAAGTCCTGCGCCATGCGCACGATGGTGTCGTACACCGCAGTGTCGCCGTGAGGGTGGTATTTACCGATGACGTCGCCGACGATACGCGCCGATTTCTTGTAGGCGCGGTTCCAGTCGTTATTCAGCTCGTGCATGGCAAACAATACGCGCCTGTGCACCGGCTTCAGGCCGTCGCGCACATCGGGCAACGCACGGCCCACGATCACGCTCATCGCATAGTCCAGATAGGACTTGCGCATCTCTTCTTCAAGGCTTACCGGCAGGGTTTCTTTGGCGAATTGTTGTTCCATGTGCGACCTATTTTTAACCCCCAGACAAAGCGGGTGGGGCAATAAAACGAAAGTCGCATTCTAGCACACCCCCTCCATGCGCCGACTACCAGACCACAGCCCGTAGCCCTTGCCAAAGCCCCCTTGCTCAGGATCAGGCAAGCCGCAAGAAGAGGCGCGGGAACATTCCGCACCGTTAGGAAAAATCGAGGCTGGATGGGCCGAACCGGCGCCCCACCCCGCGACCAAAAAGAAAAAGGCAACGGCCGGAGCCGTTGCCTGAACACTTCGAAGCTGCAATGAAGTCGTTGTGCTGCTTATTTTGCTGCCGGTACCGCGGCAGTCACAGTGCGATAGTCGGGCAGGCGGGACAGGTAGCTGGCCACAGCCTCGAAATCAGCCTGGCTGAACTTGGAGATCGCCTTGACCATCTCGGGATGCGAGTTGCCGCGCACGCCCTGACGGATCCATTTCATCTCGCGGATCAGATAGTCGTAGTGCTGGGCCGAAAGCATCGGATAGGCCTTGGCTGCATCGCCTTCCCCGTTCACGCCGTGGCAACGCGAGCACTTGTTGTCGGTGTACAGCTTCTTGCCCTTGGCCGACATATCTTCCGCACCCTTGCCGTTCTCGCGAACGGTGGTCAGCGTATTCAGATACGCCGCGATGTCACCGATCTCTTCCACGGAGATGGCCGGATCTTCAACGAACGGCAGCATCTTCGGGTTCTGGCGGATACCGGCGCGGATCTCGGTGATCTGCTTGATCAGCACGCTGGCGTGCTGTCCGGTCAGGCGCGGGTACACACCTTCAGTGACGCCGGCCGCATCGGCCTTGTGGCAACCCTGGCAACCGCGGAAAGACTCCTTGCCCTTCACCGGGTCGCCGCCCATCTTCAGCACCTGGGTGCGCTCGGGAGTCATCTCGTCCCAGACGTAACCCTTCTTGCCGTAGACCTTGGGCTTGGAAGCACCCTCGGCCAGGACGACGGAGGCCTGCACGGAAAACAGTGCCACGATAATGATAGAGAGTAGTTTTTTCATTATTGAGCTTCCTTCAAGGTTTGGATAAATTCTGCCACAGCCGTGATCTCTTCATCCGTCATGCGCTTGGCGACCGCACGCATCACCCCCTTGGGGTCGTTGTCACGAGCGCCGGTCTTGAAGTTGGTCAACTGGTTGACGACATAGACATTGTTCTGGCTGCCAATGTACGGGAACTTGTCGTTGCCGGTGCCATCCTCGCCGTGGCAACCGCCACAGGCCGGGACCGCCGACGCCATCACGCCTTCCATGTAGATCTGCTGGCCCTTGGCGATCAGTTCTGCCTTGGCTTGTTCGCTCAGTGCGCCAGCCGCTGCCGGTGCGCTCGGATCTGCGGCAACCGGCTCCACAACCGCCAATGAACCGGGCAGACGCTTCTGTTCGCTGAAATACTTCGCCAGCGCCTTGAACTCGCTCTCTTCCACCATCGGGATGATGCTGTCCATGATGGCGTTCTTGCGCTTGCCGGCCTTGAAATCCTCCAGCTGGCGCTGCAGATATTTGGCGTTCAACCCGGCCAGTTTTGGATTCTCCGCGATGACGCTGTTGCCATCCGGATTGTGGCAACCGCCACACAATTGCAACCGCTCTTCGAGCGGAGCGGGATCGGCCTGTACTGCCGGCATAGCCAGCATGCCGATCAGCGCGCCCATGGCGCACAGGCTGATACGGGTATTCTTATCTTTCATTGTGATCCTCCCCTTGAAATCTTCAGGATACTAAATGGTCTTGCTGAATCAAAAAAGGAAGGCCTTGCGGCCTTCCTTTCACATCGTCGCGGTTAAGCGATGATTACCATGCAGCTTCCAGCATGAAGGTTGTCAGAGTCTTGCCGGAACCGTTGACTGCAGTCGCTGCAGCGTTGGTGCCGGTAGTGTCATAAGACGAACCACTGCGCATACTGTGGTTGACGTGCACTGCCACGTTCTGGAACAGGTCGTACACAGCGGTGATGGTCAAGGAATTGTCCTTGTCGCCAGCTGTAGAGCCTGCGTTCACGCCGGTGTTGGCGATACGGTATGCAGCGCCAATGTGCAGAGTGTGCGGGATCACGCTGAAGTCAGCACCCACGGTGATGGCCTTCTTCGCTGTACCGGTCTTGCTATTGAACGCGTTAGCGATAGCGCCGGTAGAGGCAGGAGCTGTTGCGTACTGTGCGTACACGCTGGTCTCCATCTCGGCGATAGCGCCCTGGCCCTGGAAGTCAACCACAGTACCTTCGGTCTTGATTTGGCTAGTGCCGTTAGCAAGCCAGCTGGTACCACTCGCCTTACCGACGCCGATGTGCATCGCCCAGTCGGCGATGGTCGGGGTCGCAGCAACGCGAATCCAGGTAGAACTCATTTGAGTGCCAGTTGAACCGGCGATATAGAAGAACTCACGAGAAAACTTGGAAAAGTTGATGTAACCAATATCGCTGTTCACGACATAAGCGATACCGGATGCCGCACCAGAACCGATGCCGGTGTACTGCGCTGCGGAGATGTCGGAACGGTGTTCAGCCCAACGCACGCCGCGGGTCATGCCGGTGCTGGACTGCTCGAAGCCGTAGGCCATGCCCAGAGCGTCGGTGCCGTAAGGGATCACTTGAATGGTGACCGGATCCAGAGCGATAGCGACCGGCACTTTCAAACCGGCGATCATTGGAGCGGCTGCCATGTTGTTCTCGTTCATGAAACCCATCTTGACGGTGCCGTTGTCGCCGATGCGGCCGCCGAAGAACAGGCTCAGCTCGTCGGGGATCTGCCACTGACCGCTGTTGGTGGTCGTACCGGAAACGGTACCGGCTGCATCGGTGCCGTTGGTCTTCTGATAGCGAGCCTTCAACAGGATGGCAGCGTTCAGCTGGTCGGGGATAGACAGGTCTTCGCCCTTGAACTTGCCCTTGGCGCTCAATTGAGTGTAGGCGCCAACCTTGAATTCTTGGCCGGTTGTGCTCAGCACTGGGTAGTGCTGGTAGTGGCACGAGCTGCAAGCCAGGCCGGTTTGACGAGCAAACGCCGGAATGGCGGATGCTTCGGGTGCGAACGCTGTTGCTGCCAACACGCCTGCCATAGACAGAACGATTTTCTTCATTGCGCTTCTCCTCTTTATTTTTGAGTAAGTGTCCTACAAACCTAAATCGCTTATGCCCTGGAGAAAACTCCCTTGCACAAGTTGGAGACGATTCTAGCCGCGACTATGTGAAGCGTGCGTCAATGAATTGTGAAGAAAGCGTTAAATTGCGCTTTTTGCAACAGCGGCCGAAAAACACTGGACAGGTACTACTACGCATCGGCGCGGATCATCACCGGCTTGGCCGCCGAGAACACGATCTCCGCCGTCGTTCCCAACCCTTCCTGACTATCCAGCAGGATGCGCCAGCCGTAACGCTCGCAGATGCGCTTGACCAGCGACAGCCCCACGCCCGAGCCGGCGCTCGACGGCCCCTTGTAATAACGGTCCAGCGCACGCGCCAGTTCGTCCGGGCGCATGCCGACCCCGGTGTCCTGCACGACCAGGCGGTCCTTTTCCAGCTTCAGCAGGACGAAGCCCGTCTTGGTATGGAACAGTGCGTTGCGGATCAGGTTGCCGATCACGATCTCCAGCAAGGGGCGCTCGAACAGCAGATCGGGTTCCGCGATCAGCTTCACTTCCATGCGGATGGGGCGGCCCGCGATCAGCGGCAGGTGCTTCTCGACGCAGGAACGCACCACTTCGCCGACATGGCCGGGCGCTTCCTCGGTCGAATATTGCTGTTCGCGCGCCATCAGCAGCAGGGCCGAGGTCAGCTCGATCATGTCCTGTGCGGCGCGGCGGATGCGCGCGATGCGCTCGCGCTGTTTTTCCGACAATGTCGGGTCCTGTTCCAGCACCTCGACTGTGCCGAGCATGATGGCAAGCGGTGTGCGTAACTCATGGCTGACGTCCGCGGTGAAGTAGTTCTCGCGCTCGATGAATTCGCGCAAACGCCGCAGGTAACGGTCGAAAGCCCGCGCCAGATCCCCCACTTCGTCGTTGCTGGTGAGCTTGATCAGCGACAGGTCGGCGTCGCGCGGTTCCGCCTGGCTGACCTGCTTGGCCAGCCGCGACACCGATGCCGTGACACGGCTGGCGAGTATGACTCCGCCGATGGCCGAGCTGACGATCATGAAGAGCGCGAAGAAGACCACGTAGCGGAAGAACTGGGTCTCCTGCAGATGCTGGCTCGCCGTATCGAACATCATGTAGTAGCGAGCATCGGCGAGGTCTGCGACCAGCACGCGATAGTCCGTCTTGCCGACCGCGATGTTGTAATTGCCCGGCTCCAGCGACTGGATCTCGTCAGGGATATTGGGGCTGGTCTGATTCGCAGAGCGTATGTAACCCTTGATGGAGGCGGTATTGGGCGGCTCGAACTCCTCCTCGCTGGCGTGCTCGTAAAGCTCCCCCAGCATCACCTGATCCATGAGGCGGTGTCCGATCTGCTGCACGGTGAAGTAGACCCCGCCGGAAAGCAGGACGCTGAGCCCGGCACCGAACAGCGCGTAATAGAAGGCGACGCGGAAGCGCAGGCTACTGGTCTGGAACATCGGGGCTGACCAGCTGGTATCCGAAACCGCGCAGCGTGCGCAGCAGTTTGCGCGGGTACGGTTTGTCGATAATGTCGCGCAGCAGGTGCACATGCGCGCGCAGCGAATCGCTGTCCGGACGCCCCTCGCCCCATACGGCATGCTCGATGTCGTCGCGACTCACGACCTGCGGCGAACGCGACATGAGTGTTTCCAGTATCTTGTACGGGATGGGCGGCAGCTCGATGTTCCTGTCGCCGCGCTTGACCGAGCAGGTGGCGGGATCGAGGCTGAGATCCTCCACCACCATCTTCTTGTTCAATTTCTGGTTGAGGTCGCCGCCGCGCCGATGCAACACGCGCAGCCGCAGCTCCACTTCGCGCAATTCGGCCGGTTTGACCAGATAGTCGTCCGCCCCGGCTTCCAGTCCGGCGATCTTGTCGTCCAGCGAATCGCGCGCGGTGATCATCAGGACGGGGGTGGCCTTGCCCCCCTCTTCGCGCAACTTTCGGCACAGGGTGATGCCGTCCATGCCGGGCAGCATCAGGTCGAGCGCGATGGCGTCATACTGGTTCACCAGCGCCAGATGCATGCCGGTGATGCCGTCGCCCGCCGCATCGACGACGTGCCCCTTCGCTTCCAGGAAATCGAACATATTGGAAGCCAGGTCCCGGTTATCTTCGATGATAAGTATGCGCATTGATAAACACCCGATCGTTTTTGTGCATGGAGCAATTCCGACAACTTCGCACCATACCACCTACCGCTCCCCCGCCGCTAGGGCTTGCATGGCCGGATGAACTACTGTCTCGATAATGCCCACAACACGTCACAGCCCTTTTTAATTGCGCGCGGTTTTGCTACATTCCAAGCAGTTCCCAATCTCTAGCGGTCAAACACCACCATGTCCAACGCCGATCCCGTCGAAATCGAAAAATTCTCGCAACTCGCCCACAAGTGGTGGGATCCGAACAGCGAGTTCAAACCTCTGCACGAGATCAACCCGCTGCGTCTGGGCTACATCGACCGCATCGCCGGCCTGTCCGGCAAGGCCGTGCTGGACGTGGGCTGCGGCGGCGGCATCCTGACCGAGAGCATGGCCGGGCTGGGCGCGAAAGTGACCGGCATCGACCTGGCCGACAAATCGCTGCAAGTGGCCAAGCTGCATCTGCTGGAGAGCGGCAAGCAGGTGGAATACCGCAAGGTGGCGGTGGAAGACCTGGCGGCCGAGCGCCCCGGGCAGTATGACGTGGTGACCTGCATGGAGATGCTGGAACATGTGCCGGATCCCGCTGCCGTGGTCGCCGCCTGTGCCAAACTGGCGAAACCGGACGGTCACGTGTTCTTCTCCACCCTCAACCGCAATCCGAAATCGTATCTTTTCGCGGTCATCGGCGCGGAATACGTGCTCAACCTGCTGCCGCGCGGCACGCACGATTTCGCCAAGTTCATCAAGCCTTCCGAACTGGCGCAATGGTGCCGCAATGCCGGACTGGATGTGAACGACGTCACCGGCATGAGCTACAACCCGCTCAACAAGAGCTATTCGCTCGGCCGCGACAGCAGCGTCAACTACCTGGTCGCCTGCCGCAAAGGCTGACATGTCGCAGGCCGTCCTCTTCGATCTTGACGGCACCTTCGCCGATACCGCCCCCGATCTGGGGGCCGCACTCAACCATGTGCGGGCGCTGCACGGCAGGCCGCCATTACCCATTGCAACGATCCGGCCGCAGGCCTCGCATGGCTCGCGCGGATTGCTGAAGCTGGGACTGGATGCCGAGCCGGAAGATGCGAACTACGATGCGATGCGCGATGCCTTCCTGCAACACTACGAAGAGCACATCTGCGACCGCACCGTGCTGTTCCCGAGCATGGCTGCCCTGGTATCGGAGCTGGAGCGGCACGAGATCCCCTGGGGCATCGTCACCAACAAACCGCACCGCTACACCGTGCCGCTGATGGAACGGCTCGGCTACGCCAAACGCGCGGCATGCCTGGTGAGCGGCGACACCTGCGCCCGTGCCAAACCGCACCCGATGCCATTGCTGCATGCTGCCGAACTGATAGGCATCGCGCCGGAACGCTGCCTCTATCTGGGCGACGACCTGCGCGACATGGAAGCGGCACAGGCAGCCGGCATGACCGGCATCATCGCCGCCTACGGCTACATCGATCCGCAGGCCGACCTCGGCAGCTGGCCCTCCAGCGGCAGCGTGCCGACTCCTTTGGCCCTGCTGCGTTACATCCAGAGCTGAACAACGGTATGATGCCCGCCATAAAGAGAAAGCGGGACGGAGGAGCATGAACGAAGGATCGAACGGGGAGAACATCCCCCCCATTCCCTCGCAGGACGGTATCCAGGAGATCTTGCACAAGGTCATCATCGCCCATCAACAGGCGCTGGCCCTGCTGCAACAGACCGAGGCGGCCTACGGCCGTCTGGTTCCGCACCAGCTGCTCAACCTGCTGGAAGCAAAGAGCATCGTGGACGTGAAGCTCGGCGACCAGGTCGAGCGCAAGATGACCATCATGTTCTCGGACATCCGCGACTTCACCCCGCTGTCGGAATCGATGACCCCGGCGGAGAACTTCGAGTTCATCAACTCCTATCTCAGCCAGATGGAACCGGTCATCAGCCGCCATCACGGCATCATCGACAAATACATCGGCGACGCCATCATGGCCCTTTTCGAAAGAGGCGCCGACGAAGCGGTGAGCGGCGCCATCGCCATGCTGGAGCGCCTGAGCTACTACAACGCCGGACGCGAACGGGCAGGCTACGCGCCGGTACAGATCGGCATCGGCCTCAATACCGGCATGGTGATGATAGGCACGGTGGGCGGCATCAACCGCATGGACAGTACGGTGATCGGCGATGCGGTGAACCTCACCGCGCGCCTGGAAGAAGCGACCAAGACCTATCACTCGCCGCTCATCATCAGCCAGAACACGCTGTATGACCTGACCGATGCGGGCAAATACGACATCCGCTTCCTCGACCGCATCCGCGTGAAGGGCAAGTCGCAGCCGCTCTCCATCTACGAGGTGTTCGACAACAACCCGGCAGAGTTGCGCGAGAGCAAACGGCAGGGACTGGCACTTTTCGAAAAAGCGGTCGCCTATTACCACATGCAGGACATCGTCAAGGCGGTCCCGCTGCTCAAACGATGCATCGAGATCGCCCCGGAGGACTATCCCGCGCTCATCTATCTGGAGCGCTGCCACGCATTTCAGGCCAGCGGTCAGCATCTGGGCACCGGAGAATTGCAGACCAGCCTGTCCTGGAAGGAAGAGCTGCACACCGGCTTGCCGGAGGTCGACAACGCCAATCGCATCCTGATGTATCACATCAACACGCTCACCACCAGGATCGCGCAGGACGACTGCCGCGATTTTGCCGATATCTTTCCCATCCTCCACCAGCATGCACAGCACATCTTCCCCGTCGAGGTGAAACTGATGCGCGAGCATGCCTATCCCTTCGCCGAAGGGCATATCCAGGAACACCAGCGTTTCGTCGAGAACTTTTGCGGACTGGAAAGAAAGGCCGGGAGCTCGTCGGAAGACCCGCGCTACCTCGCCTTCCGCACAGTGCTGCTGCTGCTCGACTGGTTCGCCTCGCATGCCACCAAGGCCGACCGCCACTTCGCACGCTACCTGCAGAACAAAAAAACCGGCTAGCCCGCCGGCCGGCCAGCCTGTACAATCCCTACCGCTTAGTAGCAAACCGAACCGGGGGCGACCTGGCTTCGACGTGGGTTGCAAAGCAGCGCAGGGCATACCGAGGACCCGCCACCTCGTAAATCAGCTGGAAAACCAATAGTCGCAAACGACGAAAAGTACGCTCTGGCCGCCTAAGGTCAGACCTCACACCCTGCTGTCCGTGGAGGGGCTCGATAGCGCAAGCTTGAGATGAGTGAGGTCATTTACACGGAATCGTGTCGTGCAGGGTCACTTTGTACGAAGCTAAAACCAAGGTGACTCGTCCAGTAGCAGCCTGTCGGCTGGCGTCTGCCGGATAAAATCAAATAACCAGACTAAGTATGTAGAACTGTCTGTAGAGGGCTCGCGGACGGGGGTTCAATTCCCCCCGCCTCCACCAACAAATGAAAACGACACCCTTGCGGTGTCGTTTTCATTTGTTGAATCGAGATTGTGCGGGAATTGAAACCCCGTCCGGCACGGACGGGGGGCGGAGGACGTAAAGCAAACAGCACCTGCGTGCTGTTTGTAGTCCGGAGCGGCATTCGCATGCAGGCGAATGCGCGGCCTGCAAGGCCAATTCCCCCACATTAAAGACACCCTTGCGGTGTCGTTTTTATTTGTTGAGTTGAAATTGAGCGGGAATTGCATCCCCGTCCGGCACGGACGGGGGGCAAAGGGCGTCAAGCGAACAGTACCTGCGTGCTGTTCGTAGCCCGGAGCGGCATTCGCATGCAGGCGAATGCGCGGCCTGCAAGGCCACCAGCGAGCACCGCTCGCGCAGGACGCCGGAAGCGAAGCGTACGGCGGTCCCGAAGAGACGAGGTTGTCGAGGATGCAACTCGACAACCGAGCAATTCCCCCCGCCTCTCCCGAACTCCACCCAAGTCGATTGAACCCCCAGCCCGATATCGGTATAGTCCGCCAAACCCCATTCAAGGCGCGATCATGGCTGCTCAAGAAGCCGCAGAACACAAACTGAAGCTGGCTGAAGTACTGGAATTGCTGGTTGCCGACAGCATGGTCAGCAAGGAAGATGCCGACTCCCTCGTCGCCGAGCACCGCCTGCATCGACACACAGCCCATCCACTGCTGATCATCGCGGACAAAGGCTGGAAATCCCGCGCTGCACCCTATCGTATCCTGACCGTGGATACGCTGACCGAATGGCTGGCGAAAAAGGTCGGGCTGGAATACCTGCACATCGATCCCTTGAAGATCGATTTCTCCAATCTGGTCGATCTGATGTCGATCGATTATGCCAACCGTTTCGCCATCATGCCGATACGCATCGAAGGCAACGAGCTGGTGGTGGCCACAGCCGAACCTTTCCTGCGCGATTGGGAAACGGTGCTCAGGCAGACCTCGCGCAAGAACATCCGCCGCGTCGTTTCTTCTCCCGCGGACATCAACCGCTATCTGGTCGAGTTCTACAATCTGGCACGCTCGGTCAAGAGCGCGACCAAGGTGAAGATGGATTCCGGCAATATCGCCTCGTTCGAGCAGCTGGTCGAGATGGGCAAGACCGACAAGCAGTTCGATGCCAACGACCAGCACATCGTGCATATCGTCGACTGGCTGTGGCAATACGCTTTCGACCAGCGCGCTTCGGACATCCACCTCGAACCGCGGCGTGAATCGGGCATCGTGCGTTTCCGCATCGACGGGATTCTGCACCAGGTGCACCAGTTGCCGATATCGGTGGTCACCGCGATGACCAGCCGCATCAAGCTGCTGGGGCGCATGGACCTGATGGAGAAGCGCCGTCCGCAGGATGGCCGCATCAAGACGCGTACCGAAGCGGGGCAGGAGATCGAGCTGCGCCTGTCCACCCTGCCCACCGCGTTCGGCGAAAAGCTGGTGATGCGCATCTTCGACCCGGAAGTGCTGGTGCGCGACTTCTCCGAACTGGGCTTCTCCGACGACGACCGCGCGCGCTGGGAGCTGATGACCTCCAGGCCCAACGGCATCATCCTCGTCACCGGCCCGACCGGCTCCGGCAAGACCACCACGCTGTATTCCACGCTCAAAAGCCTGGCGACACCGGAGGTGAACGTATGCACGCTGGAAGATCCCATCGAAATGGTGGAACCCGCATTCAACCAGATGCAGATACAAACCGGGCTGGACCTCACCTTCGCCGAAGGCGTGCGCGCGTTGATGCGGCAGGATCCCGATATCATCATGGTCGGCGAGATACGCGACCTGGAGACCGCCGACATGGCGATCCAGGCCGCCCTCACCGGCCACCTGGTACTCTCCACCCTGCACACCAATGATGCCCCCTCGGCCATCACCCGTCTGCTCGATCTGGGCGTGCCGTCCTACCTGCTCAACGCCACCCTGCTCGGCATCATGGCGCAGCGCCTCGTGCGCACGCTGTGCCCGCATTGCAAGCAGCCGCATCCGATACAGGATGAGGACATCGAACTGTGGAACGGCCTGGTCGCACCGTGGAAAGCGACGCGCCCGACGCAGTTGCAGCGTCCGCAGGGCTGCCTGGAATGCCGCATGACCGGTTACTCAGGTCGCATCGGCATCTACGAGATCCTGCTGATGTCGCCCGAACTGCGCAAGCTCATCACCGCCGAGACCGATATCGCCGCCCTGCGCGAGCAGGCCAACCGCGAAGGCATGAAACCGCTGCGTATCTCCGGCGCGCTCAAGATCGCTTCCGGACTGACCACACTGGACGAGGTGCTGAAGACCGCACCGCCGCCCGACCAGAGTTGAACCGACTTAATCACCACCATCCGACAGGAATAGACATGACATTGACTGAACTCAACCAGCGCTTCGCCATCGGCAACCACGTGCAATTCAAGGAGATCGCCGAAGGCATGATCATCGCCGAAATCGCCAACCAGCACGCACTGTCCAACATCGCATTGCAGGGTGCGCATATCGCCACCTTCCAGCCGCGCGGCGAGGAGCCGGTGATCTGGCTGTCGCCCAAAGCCAAGTTCGCCACTGGCAAATCCATACGCGGCGGCGTGCCGATCTGCTGGCCCTGGTTCGGCCCGCACAAGTCCGACAGCAAATTGCCCGGCCACGGCTATGCCCGCACCGTGCCGTGGGATGTGCTGGAAACCAGGGCATTGGCGGACGGCTCCACCTTCCTGCGCTTCGGTCTGGTCGAGAGCGACGCCACGCGTGCGCAATGGCCGCATGCCTCGACCGTGCAACTCGAAGTGACCGTGGGCAAAGCGCTGCGCGTGGAGCTCGTCACCACCAATACCGGCAAGGCCGCGTTCGAACTCGGCGAGGCGCTGCACACCTATTTCCAGATCAGCGACGTCGCCAACATGACCATCCGCGGGCTGGAGAACTGCGAGTATCTGGACAAGGTGAAGGATTTCGCGCGCTTCACGCAACAGGGCGGCATCGTCATCGAAAGCGAAGTGGATCGCGTGTATGTGAACACCGGCGCTGACTGTGTCATCGAGGACAAAGGCCTGAAGCGCGCCATCCGCATCACCAAGCAGGGCAGCCGTTCCACCGTGGTGTGGAATCCGTGGACAGAGAAGGCCGAGAAGATGGGCGATTTCGGCCCGGCACTGCACCGCGACATGGTGTGCGTGGAAAGCGGCAATGCGCTGGAGAATGTGGTCACTCTGGCGCCGGGCGAGACGCACAAGCTGGTGGCGGTGTATAGCGTGGAGAAACTGTAAACCCAGCAATCCGCAGATTGCACAGATTCACGCCGATCAAACCCAACCATGCAGCCCTGGTTTTTGAAATCAGTTTAATCTGCGCAATCTGCGGACAAAACAAAAGAGCCGCTTCACAGCGGCTCTTTTTATTGCTTCAGCGAAGCAGGCTCAGTTGGCGCGCTTCTTGAACTCGTTGCTGCGGGTGTCGATCTCGATCCTGTCGCCGATCTCGATGAACGCAGCCACCGGCAGCTCAAAGCCGGAACCCTTCAGTTTGGCCGGCTTCATCACCTTACCGGAAGTGTCGCCGCGCACGGCTGGCTCGGTGTATTCCACTTCGCGCACGATGGTGGTGGGCAGCTCGACCGAGATGGCCTTGCCTTCGTAGAAGGTCACTTCGCACTTGTCTTCCATGCCGTCCATCAGGTAGTTCACCACGTCGCCGAGGTTCTCCTTCTCGACTTCATACTGGTTGTACTCTTCATCCATGAACACGTACATCGGATCGGCGAAGTAGGAATAGGTGCACTCCTTCTTGTCGAGGATGATCTGGTCGAACTTGTCGTCGGCGGAATAGATCGCCTCGCTGGGTGCGTCGGTCAACAGGTTCTTGAACTTGAACTTCACCACCGAGCCACTGCGACCGGAACGGCTGTATTCACATTTCTGCACGACCAGCGGCTGGTCCTTGACCATCACCACGTTGCCGGCACGGAGTTCTTGAGCGATTTTCATTTGAGTCTGCCTGAATGCTGGATTTCGAAGGCGCGCATTCTATGCAACTTGCCTGGAAAAAGCCAGCAAATTCAACGCAAGATTATTCTGCGCCAGCTGTTGTGCCCATGCCTTGCTACGCCCGGCCAGCAGGGCACGCTGCCCGATGAATCGCCGCCAGGCCCCGGCGATGTCAGCCCCGCCGTTCCAGGCCTGCCAGAGGTCGCGCACCGCCTGCGCCGCTTCGGGGGGCAAGCCTTCCGCATAACGCGCCCGCAGGGCCTCCAGTTTCTCCAGATGCACCCCGTCGTGCTGCGGATATATCTGCCAGATGAAGGGCTTGGCCGCCCATTGCGCACGCACGCAGGAATCCTCCCCGCGCACGAAATTGACGTCGCAAGCCCACAACAACTCGTCATAGCGCTCCTGCTCGACGAAAGGCAATACATGCACGCGCAGCTTGCCACGCTGCCAGACCTCGCCCGCCTTGCCGTCCCGCAATCCGAAATAGCCTGCCACCTGCGGTAGCGAGCGGCCTTCCGGCAACAGGCAGGTCACCAGGTGCGCGTCCTGCTCCCAGGTACGCAGCAATTCCACCATCGCCTCGTTCTCGTAACCGAACAGCGAGACCCGCAACTCGCCCGCCACGCGCTCCGGCACCCCCAGACCTTGCCAGTAACGTCCTTGCGCCCCGCTATCGGAAATAAAGGCATCGCGCCGCTCCAGCAGACCGCGCTCCAGCAGCAATCCGCCGGTCTTTTCCGTGAATCCCGGAAAGAAGAAATACTTTGTCAGCGGCAGTACCGGATGCGGCGAAGGCAAGCCGTGCACGCCATCCACCCAGCCCTCGGCGGACAGGTATTCAAGATTGAGCCAGACGGGCTTTTGCTGTTGCGCCGCCATCGCCATGACATAGCTTTCAGGCAACTTGCAGGCGAACGCCTCGATCACCAGATTGGCCGGGACGACCGCCCGGAGATCGGCGCCCCAGTGCCGCACCTCCACACCGCGACGATGCTGCGTCCCCAGAGCTGCATCCACCTCCGGACACAACTTGCCGAAGCTGCGCAGGTCGTCCACCCAGAGCCTCACGTTCAAGCCATGCTCGTTCGCCAGTTGCCGCGCCAGACGCCAGCACACGCCGATGTCGCCGTAGTTATCGACAACCTTGCAGAAGATGTCGCAGGACTCACTCCGCATGCAGCGCCTCCACCGGATCGAGACGCGCTGCGCGCATGGCCGGGGCGACACCGGCTGCCAGTCCGATGGTAATGGCGGTCAGTTCCGCCAGCACGGCATACAGCCAGGGCGTATGCACCGGCAACGCCGGGAACAGCAAGTGCAGCCCCTGCGCGATACCGACGCCGAGCAACAATCCCAGCAGCCCGCCCAGCGCGGAGAGGAACATGGCTTCGCTCAGGAACAGCACCAGCACCTGCTTCTCGCGTGCACCCAGTGCGCGCAGCAGGCCGATCTCGGCGGTGCGTTCGGTGACGGCCATGGTCATGATGGTGAGGATGCCGACCGCACCGACCAGCAGCGAGATGCCGCCCAGCGCGCCAACGGCGAAGGTGAGGATATCGAGCACCGAGCTCAGCACTTCCAGCGCCTGCTCCTGCGAGATGATGGTGAAGTCCTCGCGCCCGTGCCGCTCGATCATGCGCTCCTTGATCAGCCGGATCATGGTGTCTGCAGGCACGTCCGCGCGGTAGCTGACGTTGACCTCCATCAGCCCGGAGCGGTTGAACAACTCCATCGCGCGCGCCGCCGGGATGAACACCGTATCGTCCATGTCCATGCCGAGGATCTGCCCTTTCGACTCCATCACGCCGACCACGCGATAGCGCTGGCCGCCGATGCGCAGATAGGTGCCGAGCGGACTTCTGCTTCCATACAGCTCTTGCTGAATCTTGGCGCCGATCACCACCTGCGCACGCGCCTGTTCATCGTCGGCATCGGTCCAGAAACCGCCGCTCTGCACCTTCATGGTGAACGCCTTGCTGAAATCGCGCCCTTCGCCCAGCACCATGGTGCGCCGCGTCCGCCCCTCGAAGCGCACCTCGGCGTTACCGACCAGACCGGGGATCACGTACTGCACATAAGGCAGACGGCGCAGGGCATCGGCATCCTCCAGCGTCACCTGGCGCACCGAACCGAAGATGCCGACGTTGCCGCCCTGGGTCTGCGTCTTGCCCGGCTGCACGCTGATGATGTTGGTGCCGAACTGCGAGAACTCGGCCAGCATGAACTGATGCAACCCTTCGCCGATGGAAGTGAGCAGGATGACCGCCGCGATACCGATGGCGATGCCCAGCCCGGTGAGGAAACTGCGCATCCGGTAGGTGAGGAAACTTGAACTGGTCAGCGTGATGAGGTCGCGCAGGTACATGGCTTACTTCCCCGCCAATGCGGCCACCGGATCGAGTCGCGCCGCACGCCGCGCCGGCCATACACTGAACAGCACCCCGGTGCCAAGTGCGGTCAGGGTCGCCGCCAGCACCGCCCACCACGGCGGCGACACCGGCAGCATCGGATAGACCTTGCCGATGATGAAACTGCCCATGTAGCCCAGCGCCAGTCCGGCCACGCTGCCAACGCCGGAGAGCAGCACCGCCTCGGCGAAGAACAGGTGACGGATCTGTCTGGCGGGCGCACCCAGCGCCTTGAGCAGGCCGATCTCCCTGATGCGCTGCGCCACGGCGATCAGCATCACATTCATGATGAGTACACCGGCTACGGCCAGGCTGATGGCGGCGATGCCGCCCACCGCCATGGTGAGCGCGGTGAGGATGCGGTCGAAGGTCTGCAATATCGCATCCTGGGTGATGACGGTGACGTCGCGTTCGCCGCTGTGGCGCTGCACCATGATCTTTTCCGCCTCGCTCACGGCAGCCTCGATGGCGTCGCGGTTCTTGGCCTCGATCAGCACGCGGAACAGGCTGGTTGTGTTGAACAACTGGTGCGCGGTGGCGACCGGGATGATCACCAGGTCGTCGGTGCGCATGCCCATGGATTCGCCCTGCGAGGCCAGCACGCCGATGACGCGGAAGCGCCGGTCGCCGAGCCGCACCGATTGGCCGACCGCCTGCTCGTTGCCGAACAGTTCGCGCTTGATCGCGTTGCCCAGCACGCATACCGAAGCGCTGTCGTGCAGGTCGCCCGGCGGCAGGAAACTGCCGACCGCGATGCTCATGTGGCGTATCCCGAGCATGTCGGAGGATGAGCCCGCCACCACCACTTCGCGATTGAGCGCACCGCGCGAGATGGTGGCGGAACCGACGGTCAGCGGCGCGATGCGCTTGATGGCGCGGCTACGCAGCAGCGCCTGCGCATCGTCCAGCGTGATGTCGCGCGGCGTCTGCCCGGACATCAGGCCGGGGCCGACGCCGGCGGTCTCGGTGCGCCCCGGCAGCACGATGACGAGATTGGTGCCGAGGGAGGAGAACTGGTCGATCACATAACGGCGTGCACCCTCCCCCAATGCGGTGAGCACCACCACCGCGGCGACACCGATGGACATCGCCAGCATCATCAGCAGCGTGCGCGTCGGGCTGCCGCGCAGGCTGCCGGACGCAAACTGCAATGTGTCGGCGAGTTTCATTTTTCCTGGCGTTCGTCCGAGATGATGCGCCCGTCCAGCATGTGGATGCAGCGGTGCGCACGCGCCCCGATCTCGGCGTCATGGGTCACCAGCACCAGCGTGATGCCCTGTTCCAGCAAGCCTTCCAGCAGCTTGAGCACCTCCCAGCCGGTGTTGCGGTCGAGATTGCCGGTGGGTTCGTCGGCGAGCAGCACGGTGGGGTTCATCACGGTGGCACGCGCGATGGCCACGCGCTGGCGCTGGCCGCCGGAGAGCTGGTCGGGCTTGTGGTCGGCACGATCCGACAAGCCATAGTTCTGCATCAGCACCCGCACCCGCGCATTGCGTTCCTCCGCGGGGATGCCGGCAAGGATCATCGGCAATTCGACGTTCTGTGCGGCAGTAAGGCGCGGCACCAGATGAAAGGACTGGAACACAAAGCCGATCTTCTCGCGGCGCACCCGCGCCTGCTGTTCGTCGTTCAGTTCGGTGACATTGCCACCATCCAGCAGATAGGTGCCGGAACTCGGCCGGTCGAGCAGGCCGAGCATGTTGAGCATGGTGGACTTGCCGGAGCCGGACGGCCCCATGATGGAGATGTACTCGCCCGCGTCGAGACGCAGGTCGATATCGCGCAGCGCCGCGACTTGCTGGTCGCCGACGGTGAAGGTGCGGCAGACGTTCTGCAGTTCGATCATTGCGCGGGTTTGGCTTCTTCCGGCACGACGCGCACACCCGCTTTCACGCCCGGCCTGTCCAACGAAGACACGATGCGATCCCCCTCCTCCAGGCCGGAGGCCACCTCGACATATTCCCAGTTGGACAGGCCGGTGGTCAGCTTGCGCTCTTCCAGCACGCCCTTGCTGCCATACAGCAGCACACGATTGCCTTCCAGCAAAGTCTGGGTCGGAATGCGCGGCACCTGGGTGCGCACATCGTGGATGATCTCGACGTCGGCGCTGTAGCCCACCAGCAGATTGTCGCTCTTGGCGAGCTTGTCGAATTCGACTTCCACTTCGACGGTGCGCGCCTGTTTCTCCAGATCGAGTACATAGGGCGCGATGCGCCGCACCTTGCCGCCAAAGGTGCGTCCCTTGATCGCATCCAGCGTGATGCGGCTGCGCTGTCCGACCTTGAGTTTGGACGCGTCCACTTCATCGATGGGCGCACTCACATACAGGCAGCTGTCGTCGATCAGGTCGATGGCGGGCAGGGTCAGAATGCCGGGCGGAGACGGCGTGGCGTATTCGCCGAGTTCGCCGCTGATGTCGGCCACGATGCCGTCGAACGGCGCGCGCAGCACCATGCGCTCCAGCCCGGCACGCGCCAGCGAGATGCGCGACCTGCTCTGCTCGATATCGCCCTTGGCCGAGGCGCAGGCGGACTGGCGTGCCGAGGCATCTGTGAGCGCGCGGTCGAGCTGTTGCGCCGAGATGAAACCCTTGTCGCGCAGTTCCTGCGAACGCACGGCATCGCGTTGCGCGGCATCGGCCAGCGTGCAAACCTCATCCACCCGCGTCAGCGAGACCTTGAGCTGTTCCTGGGCTAGGCGTTCCTGAGCATGCAGGTCGTTGTCCCACAGCTCCAACAACACCGCGCCCTTCTTCACGCGGTCTCCCTTCTTCACTTTCAGCTTGGCGATCTGCCCGCCCGCCGAGGGCGACATCTTGGCGCGGCGGCAGGCATTTACCGTGCCCGCACGTGTGTTGCTCACCGAAGCTTCGACGGTGCCGCGCTCCACTGTCTGCAACACGACGGTGATCGGTTTGCTGCGCGTGAGGAAGCCGACCGCTGTCACGATGGCGACTGCCGCAAGTGCAATGATTCCGATCTTTTTGAAATTGCGAGGAAGCTTGCTGAGTTGCGGGAAAGTCATTGAAGCTCCTGACTGTTCGCTGCCTGAGTGGGAAAACGAAAATGGTGCCGACGACCGGGATCGAACTGGTGACCTACGCGTTACGAGTGCGTTGCTCTACCTACTGAGCTACGTCGGCGTTCCGGGGAAATTATAAGCGGAGAGCTCCCGGCGCAGCAATGTTTAACGCCAAATATAAGGCGATACATCGAATGGCTGTGCGGTGCCATTCATGGTGTTCAACAGCGCCTCGACGCTCGCCGGCGACATGGTCACGCCGTAACGGAAATGCCCGCTATTGATGTACAGGTTCGGCAGTTCCGGGTGGCGGCCGATGGTGGGGATGCTGGCGGGAGAAGCGGGCCGCAGCCCGGCCCAATGCTTGATGACCGGCATGCCGCGCAAGGCTGGCAGCAGCACTTCGGCGCGCTGCCGCAACATGGCATGCGCCTCTGCGGTGGTGCTCTTGTCGAAACCGACATCCTCCAGCGTGCTGCCGACCAGCAGATGACCATCCTGGCGCGGGATCAGATAGAGGTTCTGCTGCAGCAGGATGTGCGGCAACGGCGGTGTGTCGAACTTGAACAGCAGCATCTGCCCGCGGACCGGCTTGATCTCGACATGCAGGGCATGCTCGCCCAGCAATTTCCGACTCCAGGCCCCGGCAGTCACGACATAGGAGCCAGCGCTGAAATCCCCCTGTGTCGTCGCCAGATGGTCGACCCTTCCGGCTTTGGCGACGATCTCGCTGACTTCGCACTGCTCGACGATGCGCCCGCCCAGCATTTCCACCCTGGCACGCAACGCCTGCAGCAGGCGCGGATTGCGCGCCTGGGCGACTTCCGGCAGCAATATGCCGCCCTCGCGTTCTTCCGCCCTCATCCCGTGCGCCGCACACCAGCGCAACGCGGCCGGCACGTCGAACGGCGGCAACACCAGCATGCCGCAACGCCGATACTGCGGGTCTATGCCCGTGGTCTGCTGCAGCATCCCGGCCATCTCGCCAAACATCGCCATGCCGCGCATGGCCAGCCGGTTCAATTCGTCGGGGTAGTCCCAGGGACACAACGGTGACAGGATGCCACCTCCCGCCCAGGAGGACTCCCGCCCGACCGAACCCTGCTCCAGCAGGGTCACAGACCTGCCCTGGCTCAACAGCGCCCCTGCCGTCGCCAGCCCAAGAGCCCCGCCGCCCACCACAATGCACTCGGAATCCAAAATCACTTACCCTTCACTGCCGCTGGTCTGGCAAAATGTCCGCTCATCGGTTTTGACTGGCCGCACCGATACCTATTGTTTTAACTTTCGTATTACAAAACCTGGGAGTGCAACATGAAACTGCAATCTGGCTTTTCGCTTGTTGAATTACTCATTGTCGTCGCCATCGTCGGCGTCCTGGCATCGGTGGCGTTGCCCGCCTATCAGGACTATATCATCCGCGGGAACCTGGTAGAAGCCACGTCGGCACTCTCCGAGGCCCGCATCAAGATGGAACAGTACTATCAGGACAACCGGACATATGACACCGGTGATGGAACGACCTGCCCGGCGACCATCGTCGCCGCCACCACGAACTTCGATTACACCTGCTCCGCACTTACCGCAACGACCTATACGATCACGGCGACCGGCAAGAACTCCGTGTCCGACTTCGCTTTCACTATTGACCAGCGCAACGCCAAGAGAACGACCGCGCTCAAATCGGGCTGGGGAACTCCGCCGATGGATTGCTGGGTCGCAAAGAAAGGAGATGCGTGTTGAGCGCTTGCTTGAAATCCGCATCGCGGGGATTCACACTGATCGAACTGATGATCAGCGTCGCCCTGCTGGCCTTGTTGCTCGGCATCGCCGTGCCGAATTTCCAGACATGGGCCCTCAACGCTCAGGTCCGCAACGCAGCCGAGTCCGTCGCCAACGGATTGCAACGCGCCCGCGCGGAAGCGGTGGCGCGGAACACCGATGTCGAGTTCGTTCTGGGGGCGGATTCCTCCTGGACGGTCAAAGTTGTTGGCGACCTGACTCCGATCGAATCCAGAGCCAGCAGCGAGGGTTCCAAGAACGTCACTATCGAAGCGCTGGCTGCCGACCTGGCGACCGTTGCGACCACCATCACCTATAACAATCTTGGCGGCGTGAAGCCGGCGGCGGATTCACTTACGCGGGTGAACGTGAGCATAAGCGGTGGCACCAGGATTCTGCGAGTGCAGGTCGGCACCGGCGGCAATGCCAGGATGTGCGACCCCACCCTGGCCACAGGCTCCAGCCCGCGCGCATGTTAATCGGAGAACAGATCATGCACAGACCATCCATCCCCCAATACGATCCCGCACAACGCGGCGTCGTCCTGATCGAAGCGTTGATCGCCATCCTGATCTTCTCGATAGGCATCCTGGGTATCGTGGGCATGCAGGCCAACATGCTCAAGAACACCTCAGACTCGAAATTCCGTGCCGATGCCGCCTATATCGCCCAGCAAAGGATAGGCCTCATGTGGGCCGAACCGGACAACATCCTCAACTATGTCCGCACCGACAACATCAATGAACTGCCCAATGGGCAAGTGACTGTCGTTCAACCTGCGATCGGGCAGTTCCAGGTGACGGTCTCCTGGCAGCAGCCGGGGGAAGCGGCGCACTCCTATACCACTCTGGCCTACATAAACTGAACATCATGCCTACCAATCACTATCGCCTTCCAGCGCAACGGCCCGCAGCCGGATTCTCCCTGATCGAGATCCTGATCGGTTTGGCCATCGGCATGCTCGCCACAGTGGTCATCATGCAAGTCTTGTCAGTCTTTGAAGCACAAAAGAGCACGACCACCGGCACAGCCGATGCGCAGACCAACGGCAGCATCGCGCTCTACAACATAAGCCGGGACATGCAGATGGCCGGTTACCCGTTGATGCCCACATCCGGCTCGCCATTCAATTGCACGGCATTCACCATCCTCAGTCCCGGCATCACGGACGTGTTCCCGGTCTTGATCAACGATAGCGACAGCGTCAATGGCACCAGCGATTCGATCACCATTCGCTATGGCGGATCAGGCATGGGCGGCGTTCCCTCCAAGATCACGGCCGGACCGGTAGGCAACGATGTGACCCTGGAAAGCAATTTCGGATGCCAGGCAGGCGACCTCACGCTAGCCATCGACGGCACCAATTGCGCAATCTCGACCGCCAGCGCGGTAGCCGCTCCCCCTGCCACCAGTGTGACGCTGAATGATCCGACCGGAGCCGTCGACGGTGCGCAACTGTCCTGCCTGGGAAAATGGAGTGAGATCACCTATCAGGTCAGCAACGGTACCCTGACACGCCGGGACACCAAGGACTCTGCCGCATTCGTCCCCAGCGTACCGGATGTCGTCAGTCTCCAGGCGCAATATGGAGTCTCCGCCACAGCAGCCTCGAACCAGGTCACCGAATGGGTCGATGCGACCGGCGGCACCTGGGCGGTACCTTCTGTCGCCGACCGTAAACGCATCAAGGCCGTTCGTGTCGCGGTCATCGCACGCAACGCCAAGATGGAGATAAACAATGTGACGGCCGCCGTGACCTCCTGGACCGGAAGCGCTTCCGACCCGGCACCGACCGTGGATCTGAGCACTTACCAGGACTGGCAGAAGTACCGGTATCGGGTGTTCGACACCATCATCCCCTTGCGCAACGTGATCTGGTCGAGAGGTGTACTGCTATGAGATCAGCCCCCTTCCGTTTCGAACGCCTGAAGATGCTGAAGCAGCAAGGCGTGGTGCTATTCTTCGCATTGGTGGCATTGCTGGCCATGTCGCTGGCCGCTGTAGCCCTGATACGCTCTGTAGATACCAGCACCATGATCGCCGGCAATCTGGCGTTCAAGCAGGCCGCCACGCGTTCCGGCGATGCCGGGATCGATGCCGCCATCGGCTGGCTGCAGGCCACCCAGCTCGCCAATGCCAGCTTGAACGTCTTTGCAGATGCCACCCATCCTTTCAATATCACCGACACCGCCACCAGGCCCGGGTATCACTCCAGTATCGATCCTGCGCTAAGCCTCACCGCCGCTGCCACATGGAACGCCGCCAACAGCAGGACTCTGGCTACAGACGCCACCGGAAACACTGTGAGCTACATCATCCAGCGGATGTGCCGCACTCGAGACGCGGTGGTGCCAGCGGCAGGCTGCCTGTACGGGATCGACCCGAGCAACCCGAATCCGACCAGCATCCCGCTCCCATCGGACATCTGCGATGGCTTGGGCTGCCCTCCTGCCGGGCAAAGCCCCATCTTCCGCATCACCGCCAGAACACTGGGGTTGAAAAACTCCGTCAGCTACGTACAAGTATTCGTCAATTAGGAGGCTCGCATGAAAATGCATTCTGAAAGTCACTCTATCCCTCGCACCCTGTCTGGCTTGATGCTTGCTGCAGGGCTTGCGCTGCCGTTGACGTCTCTGGCTGCCTCCATCTCGCTGGCGACGACGCCACTGGCAACATCGACCACCTCCACGGTGAAACCCAACGTGATGTTCATACTGGACGACTCGACCAGTATGGAGTGGGACTACATGCCGGACTGGGCTGACGACAACCATCCGGTCTCGGCCACTGCCACCAGTTACAAGAATTTTCCCGAACTCTTCAGGAACGGCGGTTTCAACGCTGTCGCCTACAACCCGGCGATCACCTACACGCCACCGGTCCTTTACAACGCGGATGGCACGCTGAACACCACCACCTACCCCAACATCGGCTCCCCGTGGACGAGCGTGAAAGATGATGCCTACGGCATCCAGTCGACCGCCACCAGCAATCTGGTCGGCAATGCTTCCTATTACGTCTTCATCCCGGGAGAATATTGCTCGTCGGACAAGATGAATAGCTGCGTGACCGCCACGGCGCCGACGACAGTAGGCGGCATTTATTACTATAAACCGGCCACCGTGCGCTGGTGCAACAGCGCAGCCCTGACCACTTGCCAGAGCATCAACAACACCACCTACAAATACCCGCGCTATCCGAAGCCAGCCAGTGCCACCATCAAGGTGACCAGTTCCTCCGCGACCGCCACGGTCACCCAGATCACTGTCAACGGCCAGAACATCATGTCAGGCGCTGCTGTCGGCAGCACCACCCAATCCATCACGGCGACCAACATCAGGGACAAGATCAATGCCTGCACCGCCGCCATCACCGGCAGCTGCACCGTGGCAGGCTACAGCGCCACCATCTATCCGGGCTTGACCACAACCGTGGTCATCAATGCCCCGGCAGGGAGCGGCGCGATCACCTATACCCCGGTCAAATCCGGCACCGCCACCACCACCATCACGGCGTTCAGCGGCTACGCCCCGGGCTCGCTCCTGTACACCAATATCGTCTCCACCACGACCAGCTATCCCTATCCCGGCTCGGCCACCAAGGCCTCTACCCGTACCGACTGCGCCGGCACGACCTGTACCTACACCGAGGAGATGACCAATTACGCCAACTGGTGGACGTATTACCATACCCGTATGCAGGCGATGAAGACCTCGGTGAGCCGGGCCTTCCAGACGCTGGACAATCGCTTCCGCGTGGGGTTTTCCACCATCAGCTACACCGGCGCAACCGATGGCACCGACTTTCTGGGCAACAACACCTTCGAGCTGGCACACAAGAACAGCTGGTTCACCAAGCTGTTCTCCACCTCCCCCAGGAGCAGTTCCGGCGGCATCCAGTACACCCCGCTGCGCGGCGCACTGTCCAAGTCTGGACGCTACTACGGCAAGAAACTCACCGGCCAGGTGGATCCGGTGCAGTACTCCTGCCAGCAGAACTTCACCATCCTTTCCACGGACGGTTACTGGAATACGGACTCCGAAACGGCCAGCTACAAAAACCTTAACCTGTCCGGCGGCCTGATCGGCAACCTGGACGGCACCGGCACCGCACGCCCGATGTACGAAGGCCCCACCGCGACCTCCGGCAGCCTGGCCGATATCGCCAAGTATTATTACGACACGGATCTGCGCACCAGCACCCTGACCAACTGCACCGGCGGGACCAGCACCGACTTCCCGTCCGGCAATCCGGATGTCTGTACGAACAACGTGTTCGTCAGCCCGTCCGACAGCAACGTCCAGCAACACATGACCACCTTCACCATGGGGCTGGGTGCCGACGGTACGCTGGTCTACACCTCCGATTACGATACGGCCACGTCGGGAGATTTCTATAACCTGAAGGAAGCCTTGGGAACTCCCACGGCGAACTGGCCCGACCCGATAACCTACACTGCGGGCGAGCGCATCGACGATCTCTGGCATGCCGCGGTCAACGGCAAGGGGACATACTTCAGTGCAAGCAACCCGAGCCAGATCATCACCGGCCTCAACAAGGCCCTTTCCGCCATCACCGCCAAACTGGGTTCCGCTGCTGCTGCCGCCACCAGTACGCTGAACCCGGTCGCGGGCAACAACTTCGCCTATGTCGCCAGTTACACCACCGTAAAGTGGACCGGCAACCTTGAGTCGCGCAGCATCGACACGGACACCGGCATAGTCAGCGAGACCGCGACCTGGTGCGTGGAGAACATCAAGGCGGAGACCTGTGCATCGCCGGGCGTCGTCGTCGCCGACACCAGCGGCTCCAGCACCGTGTACAACTGCGTGGTTTCCGGATCCACCTCTGCAACCTGTACCGCTCCCGGGGTGTTCGACGTAGTCACATCGGAGTGCGTGACGCAGATCGCCAATTCCTGCACCGGCAGCATGCCCGGCAAGGTGGGCCAATACACCGACACCCGCAACATCTACACGGCAAACAACGCAGGCACTGCGCTGACGCCTTTCGATGCCGCCTATGCCACAGCCAACCCGACGAATTTCGCCGCCGCTCATATCAACGGTCTCAACCAGTGGGGCAGCCTGTCTCTCCCGCAACAAGTGGCGGCCGAAGGTGTGAACCTGATCAATTATCTGCGTGGCCAGAACGGTTATGAGATGCGCGCCTCCAATCCCAGCCTCGACCAGATCTACCGCGCGCGCGAAGCCGTTCTGGGCGATGCGCTGGAATCGCAGCCTTCTTTCATCAGCAAGCCGGTGTTCAGCTATCCCTACCCCGGGTACAGCGACTACAAGACCGCGCAAGCCAGCCGGGCAGGCTCCGTCTTCATGGGGGCGAACGACGGCATGATGCACGCCTTCAATGCCAGCACCGGCGCCGAGCGTTGGGCCTATGTGCCCACCATGGTGATCCCCAATATGTGGAAGCTCGCCAGTACCAACTACAGCACCTCGCACACCAACTTCATCAACGGCAGCCCGATCATCTCGGATGTGTGCACAGCCAATTGCACGAACAGCGCAACGGCAGTGTGGAAGACCATCCTGGTGTCAGGCCTGAATGGCGGCGGTCGCGGCTATTTCGCCCTGGATATCACCATTCCGGACTCGCCGGTCCTGTTGTGGGAATTCACCCCCAGCACAGTCAGCAGTACCAGCACCGGCACCGGCATCAGAAAAGACGATGATCTCGGCTTCAGCTACGGTCGTCCCGTCATCGCCAGAAAGGCCGACGGCACCTGGGTCGTGCTGGTCACTTCGGGTTACAACAACACCAGCCCGGGCACCGGCAAAGGCTTCCTGTATGTACTCAATGCCGGCAGCGGCGTCATCATCAGCAAGATCGCCACCGGCGTCGGCAGTACGACCACACCGAGCGGCCTTGGCCAGATCGCTGTATGGAACGACGAGTCCTCGGGCAACAAAGCCGGCTATATCTACGGCGGCGACCTGCTCGGCAATCTCTGGCGCTTCGACATCAACAGCAGCACTGCCGCCGCCATCGGCACAGGATCGGTCCTGAAATTCGCCACGCTCTTTTCTGATGCGGCGGGAACTCTGCCCCAGCCGATCACCACGACACCCATCCTGGCAACTGTCGCCACTAAGCGGGTCGTCATCGTCGGCACCGGGAAATATCTGGAGCAGAGCGACCTGATCGACACTCAACGACAAAGTCTGTACGCCATCAAGGACGATAATGCCACGACAACACTGGTCAACCCGCGTACGCAGACAGTGGCGCCGAAGATGATCCAGCAGACCATCACCCAGAACGGGTCGGTCCGTGAACAAGCCACCTCGAACACCGTCGATTTCAGTGTGGATCGCGGCTGGTACATCGATTTCCCTGACGGCGGTACAGGTGGCGATGGTTCCGAGCGGATGAACATCGACGGCCGTCTGGTGCAGGGGACACTGATCATCCCCACCATCGTTCCGTCTTCCACCGTTTGCTCGCCGGGTGGTTATGGCTGGCTCAATTATTTCGACTACCAGGACGGCAGCCCCACTACAGACAGCACGACAGCGGGTTCCACCAACATCAAAGTCTCGGTGAAATACGACACCACCATCGTCGGTATCAATGTCATCTATATCGCGGGTAAACCGGTCGTCGAAGTCGTGACTTCCAACAATCCGACCCCCACCAAAGAGGGGGCTGTGCTCTTCCGTGGACCACCAGGAAAATTCACCGGGAACAGGGGACTATGGCGTGAGATATTGCAATAGCATCTTGTGATGTCCCACATGAAAGCGGCCTCCGGGCCGCTTTCTGTTTGGCACTCAACAATCTGCCGAGACACCCCCTCCCTGGCAGAAAGGTCAGGCGAAATTCAGCAATATCGGAAAAAGGAAACTGCCAGAGATTCCAGAGAGGGATATCAGCGCGAGGGATTCTCGCTCAACGACTTCGGCAAGGGGAACACCACATTCTCCTGTATCCCCTCTGCTTCCTGCACACTGGCCGCGCCCAGTTCCTTCAGCCGCGCGATGACTTCCTGTACCAGCACTTCTGGTGCAGACGCACCGGCAGTGATACCGACACGCGGCTTGTTCTGCAGCCACTCCGGTTTGAGTTCGCCGGCATTGTCGATCAGATAAGCCGGGATACCCAGGTTCTTCGCCACCTCTCTCAAGCGGTTGGAGTTGGAGCTGTTGGGAGAACCGACCACGAGCACGAGGTCGCACTGCGCGGCCAGCAGCTTGACCGAATCCTGGCGGTTCTGCGTGGCGTAGCAGATGTCGTCCTTGCGCGGGCCGGTGATGAATGGGAAACGGGTCTTGAGTGCGCTGATAATCGTGCTGGCGTCGTCCACCGACAACGTGGTCTGCGTCACGTAAGCCAGGTTCTGTTCGTCCTGCACCTCCAGCTTCGCGACATCCTCCGGCGATTCGACCAGATACATGCCGCCCTCGCTCTGCCCCATGGTGCCTTCGACTTCGGGGTGGCCCTTGTGGCCGATCATGATGATCTCCTTGCCCTGCTGGCGCATGCGCGAGACTTCGATGTGCACCTTGGTCACCAGCGGGCAGGTGGCGTCGAACACCGTCAGGTTGCGCGCTTCAGCCTCGCGCCGCACAGATTGCGGCACGCCGTGCGCGCTGAAGATGAGGATGCTGCCGGGCGGCACATCAGAAAGGTTCTCGATGAACACCGCACCCTTGGCCTTCAGTCCCTCCACCACGAACTTGTTGTGTACCACCTCGTGGCGCACATAGATGGGCGCACCGTGCAGTTCCAGTGCGCGTTCGACGATGGCGATGGCACGGTCCACGCCGGCGCAGAATCCGCGCGGGTTAGCGAGCAGCAGCTTCATGTTGTTTACCTTTGAAACCATCCCAGATGAGCAAAGCGGCACCGCAGGTGATGGCGGAGTCGGCCACATTGAAGGCAGCAAAGTGATAGCCCGCCCAGTGGAAGTCGAGGAAATCCACCACATAACCGTAGGCGATGCGATCGATCAGATTGCCCAATGCCCCGCCAAGGATGAATGCCAGCGCGAAACTGAACAGCTTCTCCTGCTGGTGTTTACGCAACAGCCAGACGATCCACACCGAGGCGACGATGGCGATGATGCTGAACAGCCAGCGCTGCATGCCGCCCGCATCGCTGAGAAAACTGAACGCCGCACCGGTGTTGTGCGCCAGAACCAGATTGAAGAACGATGTCACCGCCATGCTTTCGCCATAGACGAAATGACTGTTGATCGCCGCCTTGCTCAACTGGTCGAGCACGATGACGACCACGGCGAGCAGCAGCCAGCGCTTAAGCATATTTCCTTGCCTCGCCCGCGCCGTACAGGTTGCTCACGCAGCGACCGCACAGCGTCGGATGGTTGGCATCGCTGCCGACATCATCGCGGTAGTGCCAGCAGCGTTCGCATTTCTGCTGTGCGCTAGGCGTGACCCTGATCTCCAGCTCACCCTCGCGCTGGTGCATGATGGCGCGCGAAGTGATGAACACCAGACGCAGGTCGTCGCCCAGGCGCGAGAGCAACTCGAACGTCGCTTTCGGCGCATAGACATCGACCTCTGCCTGCAGCGCAGAACCGATGGCTCCCGTGGTGCGCTGCTCTTCCAGTTTTTTGTTCACCTGTTCGCGCACGGCACGGATGTCGCTCCATGCGCTCACCGCCGCGCCGCTCAAACCGGCGTCCGGCAATTTGTACCAGAGTTGCTCGAACACGCTCACATCATCTTTCCCTGCCAGCGTTGCCCACACCTCTTCGCCGGTGAAGCTCAGGATGGGGGCGATCAGGCGCGCCAGCGACTGGGTGATGTGGTACAGCGCGTTCTGTGCCGAGCGGCGTGCCTTCGAGTTCTCGCCCGCGGTGTAAAGACGGTCTTTCAGGATATCGAGGTAGAAGCCGCCCAAGTCTTCCGAGCAGAAACCCAGCAGCTTCTGCACCGCGAAGTGGAACTCGTAGCGCTCGTAGTCGCCGCACATCTCGTCCTGCAGCTTCTGCGCGAGCGCCAGCGCATAGCGGTCGATCTCCAGCCATTGCTCCACCGGCATGGCATCGCGCTCGATGTCGAAATCGGCGATGTTGGCCAGCAGGAAGCGCAGGGTGTTGCGGATGCGGCGGTAGCTTTCCACCACGCGCTTGAGGATCTCGTCGGAGATGGTCAGCTCGCCCGAGTAATCGGTCGAGGCCGTCCACAGGCGCAGGATGTCCGCGCCCAGTGTATCGATCACCTTCTGCGGCACGATAACGTTGCCCTTGGACTTCGACATCTTGTGGCCGTGGCCGTCCACCACGAAGCCGTGCGTGAGCAGGGCATCGTAAGGGGCGCGGCCGTTGATGGCACAGCCGGTCAGCAGCGAGGACTGGAACCAGCCGCGGTGCTGGTCGGAACCTTCCAGATACAGGTCGGCGGGCGAACGCAGTCCTGCGCGCTTCGCCAGCACGGCATAGTGCGTCGCGCCGGAATCGAACCACACGTCCAGCGTGTCGGAAAGCTTGCGGTAATGCGTTGCATCCTCGCCCAGCAGTTCGGCGCTGTTCAGCGAGAACCAGGCCTCGATGCCCGATTTCTCCACGAGTTTGGCGACCTGCTCCAGCAGTTCAGCCGTGCGCGGATGCAGTTGCATGGTCTCCTTGTGCACGAAGAACGGCATCGGCACGCCCCAGTTGCGCTGGCGCGACACGCACCAGTCGGGACGATTCTTGATCATCGCTTCCAGGCGGGCGCGCCCCCACGACGGGTAGAACTTCGTATCGGCCACCGCATCGTTGGCCAGCTGGCGCAGACTGACGCCCTCTTCCCCCTGCTCCATGCCGATGAACCACTGCGGCGTGGAACGGAAGATGATCGGTGTCTTGTGACGCCAGCAATGCGGATAGCTGTGCTCGACCTTCTTCTGGCACAGCAGGTGTCCGCTCGCTTCGATCGCCTGCAACACGATGTCGTTGGCCTTCCACACGAACACGCCGGCCAGCGGTGTGCCGCCGACTGCGGGCGTGGTGGAGATGAACTTGCCGTCGTCGCCGACCGGATTCTCGTTCGGCAGGTTGTAGCGCTGGCCGACCACATAGTCGTCCACGCCGTGTGCCGGTGCGGTATGCACCAGTCCGGTACCGGCTTCCAGCGTGACATGCTCGCCGCAGATGACGGGCACGATGCGGTCGTAGAACGGATGCTGCAAGGGCAGACCTTCCAGCGCCGCGCCGTAGCAGCTGGCGGCGAGACCGTCGCCGCGGTCGTTGTGACCGGCCAGCTGGTAACGCTTCAGGCAATCGGCCGCCAGATCGAACGCCAGGATCAGGTAGCCCTTGTCGGTGCGGATCAGGTCGTATTCCAGTTTGGGATGCACGCTCACGCCCTGATTGGCCGGCAGCGTCCACGGTGTGGTGGTCCAGATCACGGCATACACTTTGGCAGAGCCCGGCAGCGACACACCGAAGGCTTTTTCCACCGCGTGCCTGTCCTTCACCTCGAAGCCGACGTCGATGGCCGCGGAGACCTTGTCCTCGTATTCCACTTCCGCCTCGGCCAGCGCCGACTGGCAGTCCAGACACCAGTTCACCGGCTTGCGGCCCTGATACAGATAGCCCTGCGCATGGATCTGTCCGAGCGCGCGGATGATGTCGGCCTCGGTCTGGAAGTCCATGGTCAGGTAAGGCTTGTCCCAATCGCCCAAAACGCCGAGGCGGATGAAGTCCTTCTTCTGCCGCTCCACCTGTTCCTTCGCGTAATCGCGGCACAGTTGGCGGAACTGCGACGGCGGGATGGCCTTGCCGTGTTTCTTCTCCACCTGCAGTTCGATCGGCAAGCCGTGGCAATCCCAGCCCGGCACATAGGGCGCATCGAAGTTGCTGAGCGTCTTGCTCTTGATGATGATGTCCTTGAGCACCTTGTTCACCGCGTGGCCGATGTGGATGTCACCGTTCGCATAGGGCGGACCATCGTGCAGGATGAATTGCTTGCGCCCTTTGGCTGCGGCGCGGATGCGCTGGTAGCGCTGCTGCGCCTGCCATTGCGCCAGCATCTGCGGCTCGCGCTTGGCAAGGTCGCCGCGCATGGGAAAACTGGTATCCGGGAGATTCAGCGGGTATTTCTTCTTGTCTTCACTCATGTTCGATAAACCATCTCTTTGCATTATCAACATCCAACGCGATCTGCCGCGTCAGTTCATCCAGCCCATTGAACTTCTGTTCGTCGCGCAGTTTCTGCAGGAACTCCACGCGCAGGTGCTTGCCGTAGATCTGCTGGGCGAACTCGAACAGATGCACTTCGAGCACCGCCTTCGCATCGTCTTTCAGTGTCGGACGCACACCCAGACTGGCCACCCCCTGCAGCACGCCCAGGTTCTCGGCATGCGCCAGCACCACATACACGCCCTTGAGCGGCGCCAGGTTGTGCTTCATCTGCACGTTCGCCGTGGGATAACCGAGCTTGCGCCCCATCGCATCGCCATGCACCACACGTCCGCTGATGCTGTAAGGGCGACCCAGATATTCCTTCGCCATGCGGATCTGTCCGTCCGCCAGCGCCGCGCGGATCGCGGTGCTGGAGATGCGCACGCCGTTGTGCAACACGCTGTGCACCGCGGCCACATCGAAACCGCGCTCCAACCCTATCTTCTGCACCAGCGCGAAATCGCCCGCACGGCCGCTGCCGAAACGGAAATCGTCGCCGATCAGCACAAATCTGGCGTGCATCTTCTCGTGCAGCGCCTGGATGAAATCCGCCGCCGATTTCTGCGCGAACAAGGCGTCGAAGCGGCACACATGCACGCGATCCACCCCCATGGTGCGGAACAGTTCCAGTTTCTCGCGCAGACTGGTGAGTCGCGCCGGGGCCTGCTGCGGCGTGAAGAATTCGCGCGGGTGCGGCTCGAAGATCACCACGGCAGTCTGCAGACCGCGCTGCTGCGCGACTGCGCGCAACTCTTTGAGAAGCGCCTGATGGCCGAGATGTACCCCGTCGAAGTTGCCGATGGTGACCGCAACCGCCCGGGTATCGTTAGAATAGAGTCCGCGTAGAATCTGCATAGGGCGCGGATTATACCGTGAGATACCCCTTCGCTGCCCGCCACTCATAAGGAAAAACGATGTTGGACTACCCCCAGGTCGCCCTGGATTTCATGAACCGCGACCACGCCGAATTCGTCGGATTGCGCGCACAACTGCTGGAACTGATCGCAACCGCACCACCCGATGCCCGTGTAGACAAGCTGCTGGACGAGTTGCTGGAACACACCCGCCACCACTTCGCCGCAGAAGAACGCCTGATGCAGGAGGTCGGCTTCCCGCCCTACGCCATGCACAAGGGCGATCACGACAGCGTGCTGGCGAACATGACGGCAAAGGTCGAACGCTGGAGACAGGGACATGATGCCGCATTGCTGCGGGAATGGCTGGAGCGCGATGTCGGCGACTGGTTCGTCAACCACGTCAGCACCATGGATTTCGTCACGGCGGGATTCATCAAAGCACAAGGTGGAGGCCGGGTATGAGCCAAACCGTGGATACCGCCCGCCTGTTCGACCACAGCCTCTTCGCCGAACTGCTCAACGCCCTGCTCGACCTGCTTGACGACCAGGCGCCCGAAAGCAGGATAGACACCCAACTGCTGCGCCTGCAGAAGCACTTGCAGGGCCAGTTTGCCGCCGAGGAAGAAGCCATGAAGGCAGCCGACTTCCCCGCCCTGGAGGGCCACACGCGGCATCACAACCAGGCACTGGACAAGCTCGCACAGCGCATCGCGCAGTGGCAGCAAGGGCACCACCGCAAGGTGTTGCAGGACTATCTGGAGAGCGAACTGGCCGAGTGGTTCGTCAGCCATGTGAACGTGCGCGATTTCGTCACCGCGCAACACCTGTCGCTGCCGCGACAGGAAGCGGATCAATCTTAGAGATTACAGCGTGGGCACATGTAACGTGCCCACCCTACGCCGTTCCACCCACCGTCAGCCCGTCGATGCGCACCGTCGGCTGTCCCACGCCCACCGGCACGCTCTGCCCTTCCTTGCCGCAGGTACCGACGCCGGGATCCAGCGCCATGTCGTTACCTATCATGCTCACGCGCGTGAGCGCTTCCGGACCGTTGCCGATCAGCGTCGCGCCCTTGACCGGGTAGGTGATCTTGCCGTCCTCGATCATGTAGGCTTCGGTGGTGGAGAACACGAACTTGCCGCTGGTGATGTCCACCTGGCCGCCGCCGAAGTTGGCTGCGTACAGGCCGTACTTGACCGAGGCGATGATCTCTTCGGGCGTCTTGTCGCCGTTCAGCATCATGGTGTTGGTCATGCGCGGAATGGGCAGATGGGCGAAAGATTCGCGCCGCGCGTTGCCGGTGACGGGCACTTTCATCAGGCGCGCGTTCATGCTGTCCTGCAGATAACCACGCAGGATGCCGTCCTCGATCAGCACGGTGCGCTGGGTCGGGTTGCCCTCGTCGTCCATGTTGAGCGAGCCGCGCCTGTCCTTGATGGTGCCGTCGTCCACCACGGTGACACCCTTGGCCGCCACGCGCTGGCCGACGCGGCCGGAGAAGGCCGAACTGCCCTTGCGGTTGAAGTCGCCTTCCAGACCGTGCCCCACTGCCTCGTGCAGCAAGATGCCGGGCCAGCCGGAGCCGAGTACCACGGTCATGTTGCCGGCCGGGGCGGGACGCGCTTCGAGTGCGACGGTAGCCTGGTGCACCGCCTCTTTGGCATAGCGTTGCAGTATCTCTTCGCTGAAATAGTCGTAGCCGAAACGCCCGCCGCCGCCCGCCGAGCCCTGCTCGCGGCGACCGTTGCTCTCGACAATGACCTGCAGCGACACGCGCACCAGCGGACGGATGTCGGCATTGAGCAGGCCGTCGCTGCGCGCCACCAGCACCACGTCGTATTCGCCCGCCAGATTCGCCATCACCTGCGTCACGCGCGGGTCGAGCGAGCGCGCCATGCGTTCCAGCTTTTCCAGCAGTGCGACCTTGTCGTCGGCCTTGAGCGTGGCGATAGGGTCATGCGGCAGATAGAGCGCGTGGGCTTTGCCGGCATGCAGATGCGCCGCCACCTGTTTGCCGCCCTGGCGCGCGATGGCGCGGGTAGCCAGTGCCGCATCTTCCAGCGCGGCGAGGGTGATATCGTCGGAATAAGCGAAGGCGGTCTTCTCACCGCTCACCGCGCGTACACCCACGCCCTGGTCGATGCTGAAGCTGCCGGATTTGACGATACCTTCTTCCAGCGACCAGCTCTCGGCACGGCTGTACTGGAAATACAGGTCGGCGTAATCGACGCGGTGCGCGAACATTTTGCCGAACACCTGCTCCAGATGGCGTGCATCCAGACCGTGCGCAGTCAGTAGCGCCCCTTGCGCCAATTGCAGGGCAGAACTCATCGATCGCAGGAGAAAGTGCGATGCGACAGCGCGGGCAGGCTCTTGCGCAGACTGGCCTGATAGCTCGGGTTCACTTCGGAGATGACCACGCCGGAGCCGCGCTGCAATTCGTCCATGATGCGCCCCCAGGGATCGACGATCATGCTGTGGCCGTGCGTCTCGCGGCCGCTCACATGGTAACCGCCCTGTGCGGCGGCGATGACATAGGACAGGTTCTCGATCGCGCGTGCGCGGATCAACGGCTCCCAGTGCACCTTGCCGGTGGTCGCGGTGAAGGCGGAAGGCAGCACGATGATGTTGACGTCCTTCATGGCACGGAAGATCTCGGGGAAACGCAGGTCGTAACAAACGGCCAGGCCGATACGGCCGAACGGACTGTCGACCACGACGACCTTGTCGCCTGCCTCTATGGTCTGCGCCTCGTTATAGCTCTCGTTGCCCAGCGTCAGGTTGAACAGGTGGATCTTGTCGTAACGCGCCACCTGCGCGCCGGTCTCGTCGAACACCAACAGACTGTTGCGCACCTTGTCCGGCGTGTTCGCCACCAGCGGCAGCGAACCCATCAGCCATATCTTGTGTTTGCGCGCCGTCTCGCTGAGGAAACGCTGGATAGCGCCCTCGCCCGGCTTTTCGCACACCTTCACCTTGTCCTGCTCAGTCATCCCCATGATGGCGAAGAACTCGGGCAGCACCACCAGTTTCGCCCCCTGTGCGGCTGCATCGGCGACCAGACGTCTGGCCTCGCTCAGGTTGCCCTCGACGTTGGGGCCGGAAGCCATCTGGATGGCGGCGACCTTGAAGGCGTTCTGCTGCGCGGCGATGCGGGACTGGGTGTTATCGAGATCGGACATGGTCATATGGCTTTCTGTTGTTCGGTTGTTCGGGTGCTACGATACCTGATTGATTCATTCCGCGGCGGTTTCCCCGCTCTGAGCCGGCGCGGACTGGCCGACTTTCTCCACTTTGGGATCGGCCCAGCTTCCGCTGACATTGTATTCAAACGACACCAGCTTATCGAGCGGATCGCGCAAAATCTTGTTGGTCAGCAACACGCCCACCCCGACCACCGGTCCGGCGGCGAACGACAGCAGCGAGACGTTGTCCCCTATGGTCGGCAATATCCGCACCTTGAGGTCCTGCGTCTCGCGGTTCATGTCGACCTGCCCGGACAGGGTGACCTTGGCCGCCGCCCCGGCCAGCTTCATGTCGCTGGTCAGCAACAGACCGTTCACGATCTGGGCGCTGCCGGTGATGCTCTCGAACTGGAAACCGCCGCTGAACACATCGGTAAAGTCCAGCGAGATGCGGCGCGGGATGGATTGCAGGCTCAGCACGCCGAGCAGCTTGGCAGCACCGGCATCGACCTTGAGGAAGCGCCCCTTGCCGACCTTGAGATTGAGCATGCCGTTCAGCTTGTTCATATTGAAGGTGTCCGGCGCCCCCGACCAGTACAGGTTGCTTTCCAGCGTACCGCTGCCGTCCTTGAGGCTCTCCGGGTAGCCGGAACGCGACAATATCTTGCCGGCATCGCTGATGTCGATGCGCAGATTGACCTGGGTCTGCTCGGGCACGGCCTGCCACTTGCCGGTCATGTTGAGCACACCGTCCGGATTGGTAAGGCGCAAGCTGTCCAGAGTCACGTTTCCGTCCGCCTGGCTGACTTCCAGCTCCAGCTTGCCGAGCTGACGCCCCTTGTATGTGAGCTTCTCGACGGCGACATCCACTTCCGGAAACCCGCTGTTGTCGGTCGGTTTGCGATTATCCGTTGCCACCGCTACTGCCGGAACGGATTCTGCCGTGCCCTCGCCCACCATCGCACTCTTGAAACGGCCAAGCAGCTTGCCATTGCCTTGCGGTTGCCAGATCACATCTCCGTTAAGTTCGCGCGAGGCCAGCCGCAGACTGAGCAGCCCGTTACGTCCGCTGCCCTTGATGTTGAGCGCGTTCACGGTGCTGCCATAGCCGGTCAGTTTATCCAGCGTGACATCGATGCCGGCGATGTTGGGCAGCATGGCATCGCTCCCCGAGGCCAAGCCGGCCCCGGCCCAGCCCTCGAGCGAGACCGGCGGCAGCCTGCCGGCGATCCAGATACCCTCCTTGCCGCCCGGGGATGCCGCACCACCCAGCCCGATACGGCCGCGTCTGACGGCCCAAGTCCCATCCGCCGCCTTGTAACTCGTCAGTCTTGCATCGAGCAGCGCACCGTAGCGCAAACCCAACTCCTCCTGGCGCAAAGAGATGCCTTTCTGCTCGAAATGCAGCGGGATGCGCTCGCCGGCTGCTTTGGCGAAAGGTGCCGGCAGGTCAGATACGATGCCCTGCAACTCGGAGTCCACTTTCACATCGACCAGCTTGTTCTGCACGCGGATATCCGCACTCCAGTCCGTGCTGCCATGCACCCGGCGCAACAGCGGATGCGGCGACAAACGGTTCAGGTTTTCCAGATCGAGCCGCCCGCGTGCCCTGGTCACCAGCGCCCCCTTCTCGCTCAACACTGTCAGGTGCGCGGCACCGCCGAGTATCTGCGCACCGATGTCACCAGCATTCACCGCCGATTCGGTGAACAACAGGGTGCCGTTGACGTTTCGCAACAGCGGCACGTTCTCGCCGAGATCGACTTCGTTGTTGATGAAGCGGTAGTCGCCGCGCACCTTGACCGGCGCATCGCCGGTCAGCGGGATGTCCAGTTGCAGATTGAGTTTGCCGTCGCCGCGTGCGCTCACCCCTTCGGTGAAACCATCGAGGTAGCCGTTGACCGGGCTCTTGCCGATGTAATCCAGGCAGCGTTGGGTCGCATCTGCCGCTTCACCGCGCACTTGCAGCACCAGATCGTTATCCAGCAGGTCGGAGATGCCCACCTTGACGTTCTGCAGGTGCGCTCCCGCGGTGGTCGCCGTTGACGCGACGATCTCCAGCTTCTTGCCCTCGATCAGCAACTGGGTCTGCGCTTCTTCGAGGCGCGGCCAGCCCTCGACGAATTCCATCACCACCCCTTTGGCGCGCGCCTCCAGGCGGAAGATGCCGCGTTCGTTGCCGACGAAAGGAAAGTCGCGCAGGTCGCCGCGCAGGCGCACACGGAACTTGTCCGCCTCGCCGCCCTGCAAGGCGGCCTTCAGCCAGTCGCGCGTCTCCTGGTTCACCGCGGGGACAGGGGTGTAGTGGCCCGCCATCTTCACGGCGACGCGTTTCATGTCCACCGTGGCATCCACCGAGCCCGGACCTTCCGCTTCCGTCTGGTAGCTGCCGTAGAGCGTGCCCGCCAGGTCGGCGTTGGCCAGATCGACATTGCTGAGCTTGAACTCCAGGCCGCGCGAATTGCGCTGCCAGCCAAGCTGGGCTCTGAACGTGTCGAACACCACGGGTTGCGAGAAAAGTTGCGGTGCATCGAGCATGAATTTGCGGCTGTCGAGCTTGACCGCGCCACCGCTGGCGCCGCCATCCACCTCGCCGCTCAAACCGGAGAAACCGGGGTTGTCGCCGATCCGATTCAGGGCCAGACCGTCGAACCTGGCTTTCACATCGAATCTGAGCGTATCGTCCGCCCTGATGCGCCACTGCACATCCAGGCCGCTGACCCTGCCTTGCGGCGACGCAGTGGATATCTTCGACTTCAGCTCATCGCTCAACGGCAGATACGAGGCCAAAGTCACCAGGTCGCTCAATTCCAGGGCATTGGCGCGGATCTCGCCTGCATCGTTCTTTCCTTCCGCACCATCCGCCAAGCGCAGATAGAAATCGGTCGGTTTCAACTTGAAGCCGCCCCTCATCTGCAAGGCCAGGCGGTCCGCTGAAATCTCGAAGCCGCGCTCGGTGACGCGCCAGCCGATGCGCCCGCGCAGTTCGCTCAGATCCAGTTGCGGCAACTCCTCCGCCAGACGTGCACGCACGCTGGCCAGCGCCACATCCGCATCCAGGCTGCGCACCCGCCCGGCATCGAAACCCAGCCACAGCCGCAAGGCTCCCTGACCGCGCTTGAACATCCGCGGCAACGGCAGCCATGGTTTCCACGCCAGCACATCGGCATAATCGAGCTGGGTGTAGAGCTGGCCGCGCCAATCGCTCATGTCGGAGAAACTGTCGCCGTAGAAACGGCCGCGCACGTCCAGACGCGAAGCCAGCTTCTCCGGCGGCGAGGCGCGCAAGGCGAACCGGTGACGCCCGCGCCGGTTCTCGATGTTCAGATCGACCTGCTTCAGCTCCAGCAACGGCGCCGCGCGCATCTCATCCTGCCAGGTGATCCGCCCGTTGCGGATGATCATGCTGGACTGATGCAACAGCCAGTCGGCGCTATCCTGCCCTGCGGCGGATCGACCTTCCAGCGGTATCCCGGCCACATACAAGCGCCCCTGCCCGTCCCGCCGCACCGACAGATCGGGACTGTCGATCAGCAGGCTGTGGAAGCGCAACTCCGCCGTGGGCAAGCTCGTCCACGCCACCGTGTTCTCGATACGCGGCAGACTCAGCGCGACCCGCCCCTGCTGATCCAGTATCTTCACATCGGTGAACAGCAGGCGCGGGCGCAATCCGTCCCAGTCCGCCTCGATCTTGCCTATGGTCAGCGGCTGGCCGACCGCCATGACCGCAGCGGCGGTGATGTCTGCGTGATAACGCTCGATATCGGGCAATATGCGATAGCGCAATGCCAGCAACAACAACGCCCCCGCAAACGCCAGCAGCAACGAAAGCTTGAGCGTGATACGGGTCAATCTGCCCATGCCGCGCCATGCCAGAAGAATGGGAGCCTTCAGCATCGCATTTGCAGGCCGGGGGACAGATCGAAGTTGCAAGGCAAGAGGGGCATGGAGAACCTATAATGCAGCGAGAGACACAGTGTGTGCATTTTAACCCGAAGCCATCGCCATGAATACCGCCGCCACTCCCGTTCCCGCCAGTTTCGACGAACTGGTACGCCACGCCAGACATTGCAGCCACTATCTCGGACGATTGCTCGATGCAGAGCCGGAGTTGCAGGCCTGGTTGCAGCAGCATCACCAGACGCCCTGCGACGCCAGGGTCATGGAACTCTGGTCCGACGCGCTTCCCGCCGACAGCGAAGAGCAGCTGTCACAGGCATTGCGCTCCCTGCGCAAGCGCGTGATGCTGCATGTGCTGACGCGCGACCTGAACGGACTTTCCGGGCTGGACGAGGTGATGCGCAGCATGACGGCACTGGCCGAGATCGCCGTGCGGCGCGCACAGTCTTTCATCATGCGCGCCATGACGGAACAGTTCGGCCACCCGGTCGGCAACGAGAGCGGAACGCCGCAGGAACTGCTGGTGATCGGCATGGGCAAGCTGGGCGGCGGCGAATTGAACGTCTCCTCCGACATCGACCTGATCTTCGTCTATCCGGAAGACGGCGAGACCGATGGCGCGCGCACCCTGAGCAATCAGGAGTTCTTCAGCCGCCTCGGGCGCAAGCTGATCTCGCTCATCAACGACCTCACCGCCGACGGCTATGTGTTCCGCGTCGACATGCGACTGCGTCCTTACGGCGACAGCGGCCCCCTGGTGATGAGCTTCGCCGCACTGGAGGAATATCTGGTGGCGCAAGGGCGTGAATGGGAGCGCTATGCCTGGATCAAGGCGCGCGTCATCTCACCGGCCGACAGCCTTCTGGCCGGCGAACTCGAGAAACTCGCGCAGCCGTTCGTGTTCCGCAAATATCTCGATTTCGGCGCCTTCGATTCCATGCGCAAGCTGCACGCACAGATACGCAGCGAAGTGGCACGCCGCGAACGCCACAACAACATCAAGCTCGGCCCCGGCGGCATCCGCGAGATCGAGTTCATCGCGCAGGTGTTCCAGCTGATCCGCGGCGGCCGCGAAGCGGCACTGCGCATACGCCCGACGCAACGGGTACTGCGCCGGCTGGCCGTCGACGGCGAGCTGAAGGACGACGTCGTGGCGCGACTGGATGAAAGTTATGTCTTCCTGCGCAACCTCGAACACCGCCTGCAATATCTCGACGACCAGCAGACCCAGGAACTGCCCGAAAAACCGGAGCATCAGGCCATCATCGCGGAGGCGATGGGCTATGCCGGTTACGACGCCCTGCTCGCCGCGCTCGCTCCCCTGCGCGCATTCGTCAGCCAGCAGTTCGACACCGTGTTCGGCGTGAAGCAGGAGAATGGCAGCAGCAGCTGGTGGCGGGAAGACACCACCGCCGACGAGTTCGCAACTGCGCTCGCCGCGCTGGGATTCGAGGATGTCTCCGGCCTGGCCGGCGTATTGCTGCAGTTCCGCGACGGCAGCCGCTACCGGCAGTTGCCCGACATCAGCCGCCAGCGCCTCGATGCGCTGTTGCCGCGCATCGCCGAACTTTGCGCGGAAAGCGACAACCGCGACGATGCCCTGCGCCGCACGCTCACCCTGCTGGAAGCCATCGCCCGCCGCGCCTCCTATCTCGCCTTCCTGGCCGAATATCCGCAGGCGTTGCCGCGCCTGGTGCGGCTGCTGGCCGCCAGTGCCTGGGCCGGGGATTTCCTGACGCAGCACCCCATCCTGCTCGATGAATTGCTGGATACGCGCGAACTGTATGTCGCGCCGGACTGGTCCGCCCTGGACGCACGCCTCGCCGGCCAGCTCGAAACCCATGTCGGCGACATCGAACGCGAGATGGATGCACTGCGCCAGTTCCAGCAGGCGCAGACCTTCCACCTGCTGGCGATGGACCTGCAAGGATTGCTGCCGCTGGAGAAACTCAGCGACCACCTTTCCGACCTCGCCGACCTCATCCTGCGCCATGCGTTGCGCCTGTGCTGGCGTGACGCGCGCAAGAAGCACCGCGATGAACCGCGCTTCGCCATCATCGCCTACGGCAAGCTGGGCGGGCGCGAACTGGGCTATGCCTCAGACCTCGACCTGGTGTTCCTCTACGAGGACGAGCATCCCGAAGCGGGCGAGATCTACGCGCGACTGGCGCAACGCATCAACACCATGCTCTCCAGCCATACCTCGTCCGGCCGCCTGTACGAAGTCGACCTGCGTCTGCGCCCGAACGGCGAGAGCGGCCTGCTGGTCAGTTCGATCGAGGCGTTCGAGGACTATCAGCGCCGGCATGCCTGGGTGTGGGAACACCAGGCGCTGACGCGCGCCCGTTATTGCGCCGGCGATGCCGCGACAGGCGCGCAGTTCGAGCGTATCCGCAGCGAGGTGCTGCGCCTGCCGCGCGAAACGGCCAAACTCAGGCAGGATGTGCTGGAGATGCGCCAGAAGATGCACGACGGCCACCCGAACAGGACTTCACTGTTCGACATCAAGCACGACAAGGGCGGCATGGTGGATATCGAGTTCATGGTGCAATTCCTGGTGCTCGCGCATGCCGCAGCCCACCCGGAACTGACCGCCAACAGCGGCAACCTTGCCCTGCTGGCAAGTGCCGCCAGTCTGGGGCTGATCGATGCGGAAACAAGCGGGAAAGTCCGCGAGACATACCGGGAACTGCGGCGCATCCAGCACCAGATGCGGCTGAACAACCAGAACGCCTGCCGCATCGAAGCGGACAGACTGGACACCGCTGCGGTAAGAACGCTCTGGCAGGAGTTGCTGGAACAGCCCTAGTTGGAGACCGGCGTGCCGCTCGTCGGCAGATGATAGATGTTGCCGCTTGCCTGTCCGATGCGTCCGACCAGACGATACGAGACCATCTCGCCCTTGCCCTTGACGTTGAGCACGTTGGGCGGCTCGAACAGGAATTCCTGGCGCAGGCGGTTGTAGGTCAGCTTGTCGGTGAGGATGTTGCCCTGCTGGGCATCGTCGGTCAGGCGGCTGGCGATGTTCACCGTGTCGCCCCACAGGTCGTAGATGAAGCGTTTGGTGCCGATCACCCCGGCCACCACCGGCCCCGTCGCGATACCGATGTGGATGCCGAGATCGCGCCTGACCAGGGCCGGGTGCTTGGAGACGAAATCGAGCATCTCGATGGCCATGTTGGCCATGTCTTCGACATAGTCCGGACGCTCACGCGACAATCCGCCCACCACCATATAGGCGTCGCCTATGGTCTTGATCTTCTCCAGACCGTATTTCTCGGAAAGTTCGTCGAAGCCTGAGAACACGGTGTTGAGCAGACCGACCATCTGCTCCGGCGACATCTGTTCGGTCAACTGGGTGAAATTCACCAGATCGGCGAACATCACGGTGACGTCGGCATAACCGTCGGCGATCAGCCCCTGGTTGTTCTTCAGACGCTCGGCGATGTTGGACGGCAGCACATTGAACAGCACGCGCTCGGATTTCTTCTGCTCTTCCGCCAGCAAGGCATGCTGCTGGTCGAGCTGGGTCTTGATCTTCTCGGTCTCGATGACGAAATAGCGCACGAGGAAATACAGGATGGAGGACATCGCCGCAAAGTTCAGCGCGAAGAACAGGCCGATGGTGTTCATCGGGATGCCGGTCGTCGTGCCTGCGCCCAGGTAGTAATCGAAGAAACCCGATACCGCAGTCAGCACGATGTAGGCGAAGAACCAGGGGATGGATTCCTTCCAGCTCGACACCACCAGCGCCCCGATCGGCGCCAGCAGCGCCCACAGGGCCACACCGCTGGAGGTGATCGAACTGCCGATGCTCCATTGCATGATGAAGGGAGCGAACAGGAACAGGGTGAGCTGGATGAAACGGAACACTTCGAAGTTGCGGGTGCGCATGTAGTAGATCAGCGAACCGACGGAGATCGCCTGATAACCGAGCGGCACGTTGCTGGAGAAGTTCAGCCCCATCATCCAGTAGATGGCCAGCCACAGCATCACTGCGAACGTCATGAAGGCGCTGGCGAAGATCAGCAAGCTCTTGCGCAGCTTCTCTTCCTGACTGTCCATGACCTCGGCACCGATCTCCGGCAACCGCTTCCCCTCCTCCATACTCCCCCCAGTCGTGCAATTCTTCACAAATCAACACCATCCGAATCATTACATGAACCGCAGACAAAGAAAATATGCCAAACGGCCTATATTTCGAGCGCCCGGGCCGGACGGGCGAGTTCGTCCCGTCATGTCCGAGCTTCATAAAGTGTCCGGGAAAGGCTAGAATCACGGCCTTCGCAACAACCATCATCAAGGAAAACCATCATGTCCATGTCCGACCGCGACGGCTTCATCTGGTACGACGGCAAGCTCGTACCCTGGCGCGAAGCCACCACCCACGTGCTCACCCATACCCTGCATTACGGCATGGGGGTGTTCGAGGGCGTGCGGGCATACAAGACCACACAAGGCACCGCGATCTTCCGCCTCAAGGAACATACCGACCGCCTGTTCAATTCGGCCTACATCTTCAAGATGAAGATGCCGTACGACAAGGAGACGTTGCTGGAAGCGCAGAAGGAAGTGGTGCGCGCCAACAAGCTGGAATCCTGCTACATCCGCCCCATCGTGTTCTACGGCTCCGAAGCCATGGGCATCGCCGCCACCAAGATCAGCACCCATGTCGCGATCGCGGCATGGCCGTGGGGCGCCTATCTGGGCGAGGAAGGCATGGCCAAGGGCATCCGCGTGAAGACCTCCAGCTTCACCCGCCATCACGTCAACATCAACATGTGCCGTTCCAAATCGGTCGGCACCTACACCAACTCCATCCTGGCGCACCAGGAAGTGGCGCATGACGGCTACGACGAGGCGCTGCTGCTGGACGTGGACGGTTACGTCGCCGAGGGTGCGGGCGAGAACATCTTCATCGTGAAGAAGGGCAAGCTGTACACGCCCGACCTGACCTCCTGCCTGGAAGGCATCACGCGCGACTCCATCGTCACGCTGGCCAAAGACATGGGTCTGGAACTGATCGAGAAGCGCATCACGCGCGACGAGGTGTATTGCGCCGAAGAAGCCTTCTTCACCGGCACTGCCGCGGAAGTGACGCCGATCCGCGAACTGGACAACCGCACCATCGGCATCGGCAGTCGCGGCCCGGTCACCACCAAACTGCAGGCAGCGTTCTTCGACATCGTCGGCGGCAAGAATCCGAAGTACGCCGACTGGCTGGCGCACGTCTGACAACGATACCGGGAGAGAGCATGTCCATCGAGAACCAGCGTTACGTCGAAGTCACCAAGGAAGCCCTGCCGCTGTTCTGCCCCACCCCGGCGGTCAGCCTGTGGAGCGCGCACCCGCGCGTCGCCATTCCGGTAGACAAGCTGGGTGAAGCGCGCTGCCCCTATTGCGGCACGCTGTACAAGTTCAAGGGCGAACTGCCGCGCGGCCATCACTGATATCCGGCCGGCACAGACCTGATGCAGAAAATCCTCGTCATCGCGCCCAGCTGGGTCGGCGACTGCATGCTGATGCAGCCCATGCTGCATCGCTTGCAGCAACGCCATCCCGGCGTGCGCATCGACGTTCTGGCGCCCCCCTGGACCGAGAAGCTGCTGCGCCAGATGCCCGAGGTGAACGACGTCATCATCAACCCCTTCCCGCACGGCATGTTCGGCCTGCTCGCCCGCCGCCGCCTGGGCCTGCAGCTGCGCGCTGCCGGCTATGACCAGGCCATCGTGTTGCCCAATTCCTGGAAATCGGCGCTGGTGCCGGCTTATGCCGGCATTCCGGTCCGCACCGGTTTCACCGGCGAGATGAGATACGGCCTGCTCAACGATGCACGCCGGCTGGACAAGAAGAGATGGCCGTTGATGGTGGAGCGCTTCGCCGTCCTCGCTGAAGCGACCAAGGCCGACATCGCCCGGCCGCTCGCGTCTCCCGCATTGCAGGTGAGCGAGGCGCAACGCGCTACTGCACTGTCCAAATTCGGCCTGACGCTGGAAAAGCCGGTCGCCATCTTCTGCCCGGGGGCGGAATATGGCCCGGCAAAACGCTGGCCGGCGCACTACTACGCCGAACTGGCACAGTATCTGCGCACGCATGGTTATGCAGTGTGGCTCATCGGCTCCCCCAAAGATAAAGAGGTCGCCGACAAGATCGTCGCCCTGGGCAACGAGCCCTGCCGCAACCTGTGCGGCGTGACCGACCTCAGCGAAGCCATCGCCCTGCTGTCCTGCGCCGACCTGGTGGTGAGCAACGATTCCGGCCTGATGCATATCGCAGCCGCACTCGACCGTCCGATGCTGGCGCTCTTCGGTTCCAGCAGCCCGCAGTTCACCCCGCCGCTTTCGGACAAGGCACAGGTGCTCAAGCTCGACATCTCATGCAGCCCCTGTTTCAAGCGCGAGTGCCCGCTCGGGCATTTCAACTGCATGATCCAGCTGACACCGAAAGACGTCGCGAGCCATATCCGGATACTTCCCGAGAGATAGACACATGACCAGCGTTCCCAAAGAGATATTCAAAGCCTATGACATCCGCGGCATCGTCGGCAAGACGCTGACCGACGGGATCGTCGAAGCCATCGGCCACGCCCTCGGTTCCGAAGCGGTCGCGCGCAAACAACACTCCATCGCCATCGGCCGCGACGGTCGCCTGTCCGGCCCCGATTTCGCCAAGGCGCTGGCGCGCGGCATCCGGAAGAGCGGCATCAACGTCATCGACGTCGGCATGGTCGCCACGCCGATGACCTACTTCGCCGCCTTCCAGCTCAAGACCGACTGCGCGGTGATGATCACCGGCAGCCACAACCCGCCCGACTACAATGGCCTTAAGATGGTGCTGGCGGGCGAAACGCTGTCCGGCGATACCATCCAGAAACTGCGCACACGCATCGAGACGAACGACCTCGCGCACGGCAGCGGCAGTTACTCGCAATACGACATCGCGCCGGAATACCTTGCGCGCATCATCGGCGACATCAAACTGGCGCGCCCACTGAAGATCACCGTGGATTGCGGCAACGGCGTGGCCGGCGATTTCGCTGCCAGGCTGTATCGCGGCATCGGCTGCGAAGTGACCGAGATGTTCTGCGAGGTGGACGGCCATTTCCCCAACCACCATCCCGACCCGTCCGACCCGCACAACCTGGAAGACCTCATTGCAGCGCTGAAGGACAACGACAGCGAACTGGGGCTGGCCTTCGACGGCGACGGCGACCGCCTCGGCGTGGTCACCAAGGACGGCAAGATCATTTTCCCCGACCGCCAGCTGATGCTGTTCGCGGCCGATGTATTGAGCCGCAACGCGGGCGCCGAGATCATCTTCGACGTGAAATCCACGCGCAACCTGTTCGCCTGGATACGCAGCCACGGCGGCAAGCCCACGCTGTGGAAGACCGGACATTCGCTGGTGAAGGCCAAGATGAAGGAGACCGGCGCCTTGCTGGCGGGCGAGATGAGCGGCCATGTGTTCTTCAAGGAGCGCTGGTACGGCTTCGACGACGGCCTCTATGCCGGCGCGCGCCTGCTGGAGATATTGAGCAGGGTCGCCGATTCCAACACCACCCTGAATGCCTTGCCGGACGCGGTGTGCACGCCGGAACTGCACATCCAGACTGTGGAAGGCGTGAACCACAGCCTGATCGCGCGCCTGCAAAAAGAAGCCCGTTTCAGCGCTGCCAAAGACATCATCACCATCGACGGACTGCGCGTGGAATACGCCGACGGCTTCGGACTGATGCGCCCTTCCAACACCACGCCGGTGATCGTGCTGCGCTTCGAAGCAGACGATGCCGCCGCACTGCGACGCATACAGGATGACTTCAGGAAAGTATTGCTGGGTGCCGCCCCCGATCTGTCGCTACCCTTCTGAGCGGTGCTGATCAGCCGCCGGCTCAGCGCGGTATGGACTGGGGAGGGGATTGTTTCAGGCCCTTGCTGCTCAACCAGCCAAGGTCTCCAAGCTCCCGCAGAAGCTGGGTGAATTCGCTCAGGTTCGTGGGTTTCTTTACAAAGCTGTTGGCCCCGATCTGGTAGCTCAACACGACATCGGACGGTTCATGCAGCTCGGAAAACACCACGATGGGCACATCCTGCAGACGCATATCCATGCGCAAAGTACGCAGCACCGCAAGACCCGCCAGCTTGGGTAACTTCAGATCGAGCAGGATCATACGGGGCATCGCATAGCCGCGCCGGGCGGTGTCGCTCAGCCATTCCAGCGCCTCGCTCGCATCGCGCACCACGGTCAGATGCAGGCCGCCCGGGCAACTGGCGACCGCCTGCTGCACCAGCAACACCTCGGCCTCGCCATCTTCTACCAGCAGTATCGTTTCATTCGCTTGTCTGAGCATCGACCGCATCGCCCTATGAATTTTCGGAAGCCCCGCACTGCATGTCCGGCAACAGCCGGTTTCGCAGCACCGCCCCCTTGCGCCTGCAACCCTACACTAGCGGCACTCGCCCTGGCAACCAGAGCGGGTGCGACATACCGCGCCGACTGCCCCTTCCTACAACTTTGCCTTCACCCAGTTCGGGACAGATGCGAGTGCTGCAGCCAGATGTTCCGGTTGCGTACCGCCCGCCTGTGCCATATCCGGACGCCCGCCGCCTTTTCCACCGACCTGCTGGGCGACGAAATTGACCAGTTCGCCGGCCTTCACTTTGGCGGTCGCATCGGCAGTCACACCGGCGATCAGGCTGACCTTGCCGTCGCTCACCGCTGCCAGCAGGATCACGGCGGACTTGAGCTTGTCTTTCAGTTTATCCAGTGTCTCGCGCAAGGTCGCCGCATCCGCGCCTTCCAGCTTGGCGGCCAGCACCTTCACGCCGTTGATGTCCTGCGCCTGCGCCAGCAACTCGTCGCCCTGGGCTGAGGCGAGTCTTGACTTCAATGCCGCCAGCTCTTTCTCCAGCGACTTCACGTTGTCGAGTATCTGGGCGATACGCGCGGCAGCTTCCTGCGGCTGCGCCTTCACGGCATCGGCCACTTGCTGCAATTGCTCTTCCTGTTGCTGCACCAGCGCCAGCGCGCCTTCGCCAGTCACCGCCTCGACACGGCGCACGCCGGCAGCCACGCCGCTCTCCGCCACGATCTTGAACAAGCCGATGTCGCCGGTGCGCTTCACATGCGTACCGCCGCACAACTCGATGGAAGAGCCGATATCCAGCACTCGCACCACGTCGCCGTATTTCTCTCCGAACAGCATCATCGCGCCGGTCTTCTGCGCTTCTTCGATCGGCATCACACGCGACTGGCAATCGGCATTGACGAGGATCTCGGCATTCACGATCGCTTCCACCTTGCGGATCTCGGCATCGCTCATCGGTTGCGTGTGCACGAAGTCGAAACGGGTCTTGTCGGCATCCACCTGCGAACCTTTCTGCTGCACATGCACACCCAGCACTTCGCGCAGGGCCTTGTGCATCAGGTGGGTGGCGCTGTGGTTGCGCATGGTGCGACTGCGCGCCGCCACATCCACCCTGGCGGTGACGCCGTTGCCCACGGTCAATTTGCCGGTCTTCACCACGCCATGGTGGCCGAACACCGTGGCCTGTATCTTCTGTGTGTCTTCCACCGCGAAGATGCCGTGCACGCTGCGCAGCTCACCGCTGTCGCCCACCTGGCCGCCGGACTCGGCGTAGAACGGGGTGTCATCCAGCACCACCACGCCCAAGTCGCCCTCGACCAGTTCGTTCACTTCAACACCATCCTTGTACAAGGCGAGGACATTGCCCTTGTGTTCCAGCGTGTCATAGCCGTGGAAAGTCGTCGCCGGACCGGAATACTCAAGGTTGGTCGCCATCTTGAACTTGCCCGCCGCGCGCGCCTGTTCCTTCTGGCGCGCCATCGCGGCATTGAACGCCGCATCGTCCACTTTCACACCGCGCTCGCGGCAGATGTCGGCAGTCAGGTCGAGCGGGAAGCCGTAGGTGTCGTGCAGCTTGAATGCGGTCTCGCCGTTGAATATCTTCACACCGGCCTTATCCATCTCGGCCAGGTCGGCCTCGAGGATCGCCATGCCATGTTCGATAGTGGCAAAGAAGCGTTCCTCTTCCAGCTTGAGGATACCCTTCACGCGCGCCTGCTCGGCGACCAGTTCGGGATAGGCTGCGCCCATCTGCTCCACCAGGTCCGGCACCATCTTGTAGAAGAATGCCTCGCGCGCACCCAGCTTGTAGCCGTGACGTATGGCGCGGCGGATGATGCGGCGCAGCACGTAGCCGCGACCTTCATTGCCGGGGATGACGCCGTCGGCGATGAGGAAAGAGCAGGCGCGGATATGGTCGGCCAGCACACGCAAGGACGGCTGGTCGAGGTTGCTTTGACTGGTCTCGCGCGCGGCGGCCTTGATCAGCGCCTGGAACAGATCGATCTCGTAGTTGGCATGCACATGCTGCAGCACGGCGGAGATGCGCTCCAGCCCCATGCCGGTATCCACGGAAGGCTTGGGCAGAGGATGCATCACACCCGCCTCGTCGCGGTTGAACTGCATGAACACGTTGTTCCAGATCTCGATGTAGCGGTCGCCGTCTTCCTCCGGGCTGCCGGGCAGGCCGCCGGGGATGTGCGCGCCGTGGTCGTAGAAGATCTCGGTGCAGGGGCCGCAGGGGCCGGTGTCGCCCATCATCCAGAAGTTGTCGGAAGCGTAGCGCGCGCCCTTGTTGTCGCCGATGCGGATCACGCGATCCGGCGTCAGCCCCATCTCCTTGGTCCAGATGTCATAGGCCTCGTCGTCCTCGGCATATACGGTGACGTAGAGTTTGTCCTTCGGCAGCTTGAACACCTCGGTCAGCAACTCCCAGGCGTACTTGATCGCATCGCGCTTGAAATAATCGCCGAAGCTGAAGTTGCCCAGCATCTCGAAGAAGGTGTGGTGACGCGCGGTGTAGCCAACGTTTTCCAGGTCGTTATGCTTGCCGCCGGCGCGCACGCATTTCTGCGAAGAGGCCGCACGGGTATACGGGCGCTTGTCGAAGCCGAGGAACACGTCCTTGAACTGGTTCATGCCCGCGTTGGTGAACAACAGCGTCGGGTCCTCATGCGGGACCAGCGAACTGGAGGCGACTACGGTATGGCCTTTGGAGGCGAAATAATCGAGGAATTTCTGGCGGATTTCACTGCTTTTCATCTGGGCACCGGACGTTGGCGTTATTCGAACTGGCAAGCCGCTTTTCAATGCGGCATCAAGCGCGAATCATACCATTTGGCGCCCATCTCCGGCATAGCGGGTCAGTCCTCCCCCTCCTCCGTTGCGGAGGATAGTTTCAACACCTTGAGGACTATCCCCGTGGAGAACCCGCGCGATTGCAGGAAACGGATCTGTCTGCCCTTTTCCTTCTGGTCTTGCGGCAGTACGCCGAACCTCTTCTGCCAGACCGCGCTTGCCGCCTCCAGCTCCGTCTCCTTCAACTGCGGCATGGCGCCAGCGATCAGGTTTTCGGCGATACCTTTCTGGCGCAGTTCGTGGGCGATGCGCTGGCTGCCGAAACGTCCGCGCTTGCTGTCCACCAGCATGGTTGTGGCACGCACGTCGGACAGCCAGTTCTTTTTCTCCAGCTCGTCCAGTACGGCCTCGAGGTCTTCGCCCTCCTGCACATAGGGCTGCAGTTTGCCATGCAGCTCGGCCCGACTGTGCTCGCGCCGCGCCAGATAACGCATGGCACGGACGCGCAGGCTTAACTCAGGCTTCTTCTGCGACTTCACTGCTACCCATTGCCGCGACGCCGACCGCAGCGCGCACCCTGTTCTCGATCTCGGCGGCAATGACCGGGTTGGCCTTGAGGAATTCGCGCGCGTTGTCCTTGCCCTGGCCTATCTTCTCGCCGTTGTAGGCATACCAGGCGCCGGATTTTTCGACAATCTTGTGCAGCACGCCCAGCTCGATGATCTCTCCTTCACGCGAGATGCCTTCGCCGTAGAGGATGTCGAAGTTGGCTTCCTTGAACGGGGGGGCGACCTTGTTCTTGACCACCTTGACGCGGGTCTCGTTGCCGATGACTTCGTCGCCCTTCTTGATCGCGCCGGTGCGGCGGATGTCCATGCGCACGGAGGCGTAGAACTTGAGCGCGTTGCCGCCGGTGGTGGTCTCGGGGTTGCCGAACATCACGCCGATCTTCATGCGGATCTGGTTGATGAAGATGACCATGGTATTGGAACGATTGATATTCGCGGTGAGCTTGCGCAGCGCTTGCGACATCAGGCGCGCATGCAAACCCATCTGCGCGTCGCCCATCTCGCCTTCGATCTCGGCCTTGGGCGTCAGCGCGGCAACGGAGTCGACCACCACCACATCCACCGAGCCGGAACGCACCAGCATGTCGACGATCTCCAGTGCCTGTTCGCCGTTGTCCGGCTGCGAGATGAGCAGGTCTTCCACTTTCACGCCCAGCTTCCTGGCGTATTGCGGATCGAGCGCGTGTTCGGCGTCGATAAAGGCAGCGGTGCCGCCCATCTTCTGCATCTCGGCAATGACTTGCAATGTGAGGGTAGTCTTGCCGGAGGATTCCGGACCGTAGATCTCGATGACGCGGCCGCGCGGCAGACCACCGACGCCGAGGGCGATGTCCAGTCCCAGCGAACCGGTCGAAACGACCTGGATGTCCTTGCCGACCTCGCTCTCGCCGAGGCGCATGATGGAGCCTTTACCGAACTGTTTTTCGATCTGGCTCAGGGCCGCCGCGAGTGCCTTGCTCTTGTTGTCATCCATTTTGTTCCCCTTTCAGAAAATTCGATGGGGCGGATTGTGGCACAACAATTCTGACTTGTACAGAACGTTCGTTCTCTTTTTGCTCTAGGCTTCTTTTGTTATTCCATTCAGCAGGTTGAGCACTCCCTGCAGGGCGATCTGCACCGCTTTTGCGCGAATGGCATCGCGATCGCCGGAGAGATGATGACAGGCCACCTGCACCTTATCGCCGGTCGCCCAGGCGAACCAGACCATGCCGACCGGCTTCTCCGGCGTGCCGCCGGTGGGACCGGCGATGCCGCTCACCGACAAGGCCACGCTGGCACGGCTGTATTCGAACGCACCAGCGACCATCTCGCGCACGGTCGCTTCGCTCACCGCGCCGTGCTGCTCCAGCGTCTCCGGCGAGACGCCCAGCATCTCCTCCTTGGATTCGTTCGAATAGGTGACGAAACCGCGATCGAACCAGCCAGAGCTGCCCGAGATGCGGGTGACTGCCTGCGCAACGCCCCCCCCGGTGCAGGATTCCGCCGTCACCAGCGTCATGTCATGCGCCATGAGCGCCTCGCCGACCTGTCGCGCCAGCAGACCCGATTCCGGCACGCTGACGGCGACAGGACGTGCAACTCGTTTGGCGCGCCGCATCCTCACAGCCCGCGCGCCAGATCGTTCTGGATATCGATGACCGCCTCCAGGCCGACCGCGACACGCAACAAGCCGTCGCTGATGCCCGCTGCCGCACGCGCTTCCGGCGTGATGCGCGCATGGGTGGTGGTCGCCGGATGGGTGATGGTGGTCTTGGTGTCGCCCAGGTTGGCGGTGATGGACAGCAGCCTGGTGTTGTCGATCACCTTCCAGGCTGCTGCCTTGCCACCCTTCACCTCGAACGCGACGATGCCGCCGCCGCTCTTCTGCTGCTTCATCGCCAGCGCATGTTGCGGATGCGATTTCAATCCGGGATAGAACACGCGCGCCACATTGGGCTGCTTTTCCAGCCATTGCGCCAATTGCAGGGCGTTGGTGCTGTGCGCATCCATGCGCAGCTTGAGCGTCTCCAGTCCTTTCAGGAACACCCAGGCATTGAATGCGCTCATGGTCGGTCCGGTGGTGCGCAGGAAACCATACACCGGCTCCATCAGCTTCTTGCTGCCCAGCACCGCGCCGCCCAGCACGCGGCCCTGCCCGTCGATGTACTTGGTGGCGGAATGGATCACGATGTCCGCGCCCAGTTCCAGCGGGCGCTGCAGGATGGGCGTGCAGAAACAGTTATCCACCGCCAGCAGGGCGCCGCAAGCTTTCGCCACGGCCGCGATGGCCGCGATGTCGGAGATCTCGGTGAGCGGATTGGACGGCGTCTCCAGGAAGAACAACTTCGTGTTCGGGCGCACCGCCGCCTGCCACTCGGCGACATCGGTGGCGGAAACGTAAGTGGTCTCCACGCCGAACTTCTTGAAGTAGTTGTTGAAGGTGTTGATGGTGGCGCCGAACAGACTGCGCGAGGCGACGATATGGTCGCCCGCCTTCAGCAGACCCATGCAGGTCGCCAGGATGGCGGCCATGCCGGAAGCCACAGCCACGCATTGCTCCGCGCCCTCCAGCGCGGCCAGGCGCTCTTCGAACATGGTCACGGTGGGGTTGGTGAAACGCGCGTAGATGTTGCCCGGCTCTTCGCCGATGAAGCGCTTGGCGGCTTGCTCGGCATTGTCGAAGGTGAAGCTCGACGTCAGGAACAAAGCTTCGCTGTGCTCGTGGAACTGGCTTTGTACGCCGCCCGCGCGCACCGCCAGCGTCTCTGGTTGATAGGTATCGCTCATTCTCTTCGTCCCTGCGGCCTGTCCACGCCGACATGCCGCCAATAAAAAACCCGGAAAGCTTAGCGCTAAACCGGGTCTCCCTCGCTTTAGCTGAATTTGTAACGCGCCCGCAAGCTGTTCCTCAAATCGGCGCAGACGGAAAGTAGCACCACCCGCGGCAAGCCGTCAACTCACATCGAGCTGGCGCTCATGACGAGATCCAGCTCGAGCTGGTCCTCTTCCGGGAGCTTGTTGGCCTTGCCGCCGGCACGCGCGGCTTCGACGCGATCCAGATATTCGGCGGTGATGTCGCCGGTGATGTATTCGCCGTCGAAGCAGGAACAGTCGAACTTGGCGATCTTCGGGTTGCACTTCTGTACCGAAGCCTTCAGGTCTTCCAGATCCTGGTAGATGATGCGGTCGGCGCTGATCTCGCGGCAGATCTCCTCATCGGTACGCCCGGTGGCGATGAGTTCCTTGCGGCTGGGCATGTCGATGCCATAGACGTTGGGGAACTTGACGGGAGGCGCGGCGGAAGCGAAATAGACCTTGCGAGCGCCGGCATCGCGCGCCATCTGCACGATCTCGCGGCTGGTGGTGCCGCGCACGATGGAATCGTCCACCAGCAGCACGTTCTTGCCCTTGAATTCGACTGCGATGGCGTTAAGTTTCTGGCGCACCGATTTCTTGCGCATGGCCTGTCCCGGCATGATGAAGGTACGGCCGATGTAGCGGTTCTTGACGAAGCCTTCGCGGAACGGGATGCCCAGTCGGTTGGCCAGTTGCAGCGCGCTGGGGCGGCTGGAATCGGGGATGGGGATCACCACGTCGATATCGTGATCCGGCCACACGCGCTTGAGCTTGTCGGCCAGATACTCGCCCATATTGAGGCGCGTCTCGTATACCGAGATGCCGTCGATCACAGAATCCGGGCGCGCGAAATAGACGTACTCGAAGATGCAGGGATTCAGCTCCGCTGCTTCCGCGCATTGCTGGCTGTGGAAGTTGCCGTCGAGATCGATGAACAGCGCCTCGCCCGGCGCGATATCGCGCAGGTATTTGAAGCCCAGCGTATCCAGCGCCACGCTCTCGGAGGCCACCAGGTATTCCACGCCCTTCTCGGTCTGGTTGCTGCCGACCATCAGCGGGCGGATGCCGTGCGTGTCGCGGAACGCCAGCAGACCGTAGCCGGCGATCATCGCCACCACGGCGTAAGCGCCGCGGCAGCGGCGGTGCACGGCAGAGACCGCGGCGAAGATGGTTTTGGGATCGAGCCGATAATGCTTGGCCTTGGCCTGCAGTTCATGCGCCAGCACGTTCAGCAGCACTTCCGAATCGGAACTGGTGTTCACATGACGCATGTCGTCGAGGAACAGCTCCTTCTGCAGCTGCTCGGTATTGGTCAGGTTGCCGTTGTGGCCCAGCACCAGGCCGAACGGCGAGTTCACATAGAACGGCTGCGCCTCGTTATGGTCCACGGCGGAACCGGCGGTCGGATAACGCACATGGGCGATGCCCGCATTGCCCTTGAGTGCGCGCATGTTGCGGGTGCGAAACACGTCGCGCACCATGCCGTTGCCCTTGTGCAGGTGAAAGGTACTGTGTTCCAGCGTGGCGATGCCCGCGGCATCCTGCCCGCGATGCTGCAACACTTGCAGGCCGTCATACAGCAACTGGTTGACGGGGGTTTGTGCTACGACGCCGAGAATGCCACACATGATCTGTTCCGCTTAGTTAGTCCGGTTTTACTTCTTCGCCGCATCCTGCGGCAGATAATCTTTTGCATACAGCGCCGCTTCCTGTAGCGGCTTGCTCGACAGCGCATCGCGCCAGAACGGCAGCTGCGGCAGGTCGGTCAACCCGCCCAGCCACACCAGCGCGATCACCACCAGTATGCCGCGCAGCATGCCGAACATCGCACCGAACTTGCCGTCCATGCCGGACAGTCCGGCGAACTTCGCCAGCCGCGCCAGGAACCAGGCGAACAGGGCGCCGACGATCAGCGTCGCGATGAACAGTGCCGCGAACGCCGCCGCCTCGCGGATGTTGGCTGCACCCACCGCTTCCGGCACGTACGGCAGTGCCTGTGTGGAGAACGTGCGCGCCACGATATAAGCCGCCAGCCAACCGATCAGCGAGAACAGCTCATACATGAACCCGCGCCACCAACCCACCAGCGCCGACAGTACGATGACCGCAATGACCGCGTAATCGAACGACGTCACCGGCTGACCTTTATTCGAGACTGACCACGTTGGCCTGTGTCCCCTGTGCTTTCAGCCTGGCCTGCACCTTCTCCGCCGCTTCTCTGGTCGGATAGCTGCCGATGCGCACACGCGTGACGTTGCCGGCCTTCTCGGTGTAGGCGTGATAACCCTGCTTTCCCAGCTTGGCCTGCATGGCCTTGGCGGTATCGGCATTGGCGAACGCGCCGGCCTGCACCCCCCAGCCCGTCTTCGGCACGGCAGCCTGCGGCTTGGCGGCTGGCTTGCTCTCGACTTTGGGTTTCACTTCAGACTTGGGTTTGGTCTCGGTTTTTGGTTTGCTCACCACAGGAGCCGCCGCCTTGACCTCCGGTACCGGGCTGAGCACTGCGACTGGCGCACTGGCAACCTCGGGAACGCTCTCTGCGGCCGGTGCGGCTGCCACTTCGGACGCCATCTTGTCGATCTCGGGCAAATCGATCTTTGGCTGGAATTCGGCTGCCTTGTCCTTGTCGGGGATGCGCAGCTCGATGTTGTCGCCCGCAGTCGGCGCCGGCTCGCTATCGAACACGATCGGCAGGAAGATCACCACCAGCAGGACCAGAGCCACCGCACCGATCAGACGACGGCGCGACTGCCGTTTGATATTGAATTCTTCTTCAGTAGATATTTGTTTAGTCATCGTGCCGTACCGGGAAGATCAGCCGCCGCGCAGGCCGCGCACACGCATCACTTCCGCCACTGTGTAAAAGGAACCGAACGCCGCGATTCTATCATTTTCAGATGCGCGATTGCTCGCCTCATGCAGCGCCCCCCCGATGGAGTCGCACACCCGGACCGCACCGCCGACCCGGTTATCCTGCAACACTTGCGCCAGTTCGGCAGCCGTCGCACCGCGCGGCGCATCTATGCCGGCAACGAACCATTCGTCGATGCGCGCATCCAGCGCCTGCACCACCCCGGCCATATCCTTGTCCTTGAGCATGGCGAACACCGCATAAGTCTTTGCCGGCGGCAGCTCGCCGAGATTCTGCGCCAGCGAACGCGCAGCATGCGGATTGTGTGCCACATCGAGGATCAACTGGGGGCGGCCCGGCACAAACTGGAAGCGCCCGGCGAGCTCAACTTCCACCAGCCCGCGCCGGATCGCCTGCATATTCACGGGCAACCCGTCCTTGAGCGCATCCAGCGCCGCCAGCACGGCGCTGGCGTTATGCAACTGGAAGGCGCCGCGCAGGGCCGGAATAGGCAAGGCGCTGCGCGCGCCGGTCATGCTGCGATAGTCCCACTGCCCCTGGTGCGGGGTGAAGCCGAACTCGCTGCCTATGCACCACAGCTCTGCACCGATCTGCCGCGCGTGCTGGCGCAGCGCCTGCGGCACCTCGCTGTCCGCGCAGATCGCCACATGTCCCCGGCGGAAGATGCCGGCCTTCTCGAACGCGATCTTTTCGCGCGTATCGCCGAGGTAATCGACATGGTCGATGTCCACGCTGGTCACCACCGCCACATCGGCATCGAACACATTCACCGCATCCAGCCTGCCGCCCAGCCCGACTTCAAGGATGGCGACATCCACCTTGTGCGAGATGAAACACTGCATTGCCGCCAGCGTGCCGAATTCGAAATAGGTCAAGGGAATATCAATCGCTTCTTGCGATTGCCCCTTCTCCCTCTGGGAGAGGGTTGGGGTGAGGGATGAATTGCCAGAATCCTGCGGCCCTTTGCGAGCCAACTCGATCGCTTCGAACGAGGCGCACAACTCGGCATCGCTCGCCTGCTGTCTGGCGATGCGCACACGCTCGTTGTAGTCCAGCAGATGCGGCGAGGTATAGCAGCCTACCTTGTATCCGGCGGCATGCAGGATGGCTTCCAGCATCGCGCACACCGAGCCCTTGCCATTGGTGCCGCCGACGATGATGACGGGAAAATCGGGCTGGAGGTTCAGCCGCTGCTTGACTTGCGCCACGCGCTCCAGACCGAGTGCGATGGTTTTGGGGTGCAGGGATTCGAGGTAGGTTAGCCAGTCGGCCAGGGAAGTGGGCATTTCGTCACCGACTACAGAACGACAGGCCGGGAATCCCCGGCCTGTCGCTTGAACTGGAAGTTACGCCGCCTCCAGCCGCGCCACCGCATCCTGCTTGGTCAGCAGGGTGATCAGCGTAGCCAATTGGTCTCGCATCTCGCGGCGGTCGACGATCATGTCGATGGCACCGTGCTCGAGCAGGAACTCGGCACGCTGGAAGCCGTCCGGCAGGGTCTCGCGCACGGTCTGCTGGATCACGCGCGCGCCGGCGAAGCCGATCAACGCACCGGGTTCGGCGATGACCACGTCACCGAGGAAGGCGAAGCTGGCCGAGACACCGCCCATGGTCGGGTCGGTGAGCACGGAGATGAAGGGCAAGCGGGCTTCGCTCAACTGGGTGAGCGCGGCACTGGTCTTGGCCATCTGCATCAGCGACAGCAGGCCTTCCTGCATGCGCGCGCCGCCGCTGGCGGAGAAGCAGATGAAGGGGCATTGCTGCTCCAATGCGACCTGCACGCCGCGCACGAAACGCTCGCCCGCGACGGAACCCATCGACCCGCCCATGAAGGTGAACTCGAACGCCGCGGCGACGACCGGCAAGGCATGGATGCTGCCCTGCAGCACGATGACGGAATCGTCTTCGCCGGTATTGCGTTTGGCATCGTTCAGACGGTCGCTGTATTTCTTCTGGTCCTTGAATTTGAGGGTATCGACCGGCAACACTTCGGAACCGATCTCGAAACGGCCCTCGTTGTCCAGCAACCAGTCGAGACGGGTACGCGCGGTGATGCGGTGATGGTGGCTGCACTTGGGGCAGACGCTGTGGTTCTTCTCCAGGTCGGCGTGATACAGCACGGCCTGGCAGGACGGACATTTGTGCCACAGACCATCCGGCACGCTCTTCTTGGCGTCGTCCTCTCCCCTGCGCTTGATCTTGGGCGGTAACAGTTTTTGGAACCAGCTCATGGTGCTCTCCTCTTTATTGATCTATCGCCTGACGTAATTCTTTCACCAATTTGCCCACATTGGCGACTACATTTTTTTCGCTCGAATCCTCGACTTCCTGCACGATGCGGCTGCCCACCACCACGCCGTCGCATAGCTTGGCTACCGCCCTGGCCGTCGCGGCATCGCGGATGCCGAAGCCGACGCCGATGGGCAGCTTGATGTGCTTGCGCAGTAGCGGCAGTTTCTGTTCGATGGCAGACAGGTCGAGGTTGCCCGCGCCGGTGACACCCTTGAGCGAAACATAGTACACATAGCCACGCGCCAGCTTGGCGACCTGCTCTATGCGCGCTTCGTTGGTGGTCGGCGCCAGCAGGAAGATGGGCGCAATGTTGTGACGCTGCAGATGCTCGAACGCCTCATGGCTCTCTTCCGGCGGGAAATCCACGGTCAGCACGCCGTCCACGCCGACTTCGGCGCAGCGTTGTGCGAACGCTTCCCAGCCCATGGCCTCGATCGGGTTGCCGTAGCCCATCAGCACCACCGGCGTGGTCGCATCCTGCTTGCGGAACTCCGCCACCATGCCCAGCACGCCGCGCAGCGACATGCCATTTCTGAGCGCACGCTCGGAAGCGCGCTGGATAGTGGGGCCGTCCGCCATCGGGTCGGAGAAGGGCACGCCGAGTTCGAGCACATCCGCGCCTGCCGCCACCAGACCATGCATCAGCGGCACGGTGAGCTGCTGCGAGGGATCGCCGGCAGTGATGAACGGGATCAGCGCCTTGCGCTGTTGCTGCTTGAGTTTCCCGAAGGTCGTATCGATGCGGCTCATAGCGTGATTCCCTTGATACGCGCCACGGTGTTCATGTCCTTGTCGCCGCGACCGGACAGATTCACCAGCAGCACCTTGTCCTTGTCCATGCCCGGTGCGATCTTGATCGCATGCGCCAGCGCGTGGCTGGATTCGAGCGCGGGGATGATGCCCTCGAAGCGGCACAGCGAGTCAAATGCATTGAGCGCTTCGTCATCATTGATGGCGACATATTGCGCACGACCGAGATCCTTCAGCAGGCAATGCTCGGGACCGACGCCGGGGTAATCCAGTCCGGCCGAGATGGAATGAGTCTCGATGATCTGGCCGTTCTCGTCCTGCATCAGATAGACCTTGTTGCCGTGCAGCACGCCGACCTTGGCGTTGCCGGTGAGCGGCGCGGCATGCTTGCCGGAGGTGATGCCGTGGCCGCCGGCTTCCACACCGATGATCTGCACGCCTTTCTCTTCGATATAGGGGTAGAACATGCCGATGGCATTGGAACCGCCGCCGACGCAGGCGATCACGACATCCGGTTGGCGCCCGATCATTTCCGGCATCTGCACCTTGGCTTCGTTGCCGATCACGCACTGGAAGTCGCGCACCATCATGGGATAAGGGTGCGGGCCTGCGGCGGTGCCGAAGATGTAGAAGGTGTTCTCGACGTTGGTGACCCAGTCGCGGATGGCTTCGTTGCAGGCGTCCTTGAGCGTCTTCGATCCGCTCTCCACCGGCACCACGGTCGCGCCGAGAAGCTTCATGCGGAACACGTTGGGCGCCTGGCGCTGGATGTCCTCAGCGCCCATGTAGACGATGCACTCCATGCCGAAGCGCGCGGCCACGGTGGCGGTCGCCACGCCATGCATGCCCGCGCCGGTCTCGGCGATGACGCGCTTCTTGCCCATGCGCTTGGCCAGCAGCGCCTGGCCGATGGCGTTGTTGATCTTGTGCGCGCCGGTGTGGTTGAGGTCTTCGCGCTTCAGGTATATCTGCGCGCCGCCCAGGCTCTCGGACAAACGCCTGGCGTGATAGATGGGGCTGGGGCGACCGACATAGTGCTTGAGTTCGTAGGCGAACTCGGCCTTGAATTCGGGATCGTCGCGGAAACGCAGGTACTGCTGGCGCAGCTCTTCCACGGCGGGAATGAGCGTTTCGGCCATGTAGATGCCGCCGAACTGCTCGAAGTGGCCGCTGCTGTCTGGGTAGTTATAACTCAATGCTTTTGACCTCTTTGATGAACGCGGCGACCTTCGCCGCATCCTTGATTCCCTTGCTCGCCTCCACGCCGCTGGACACGTCCACCGCGTAAGGCCGCACTTGCCTGATGGCTTGCGCCACATTTCCCGCATGCAGCCCGCCTGACAGGATCACCGGCAAGGACAGGTTCTGCGGGATCAGCGCCCAGTCGAACGACTCGCCGGTGCCGCCCTGCGTCCCTTCGACGTAGGCGTCCAGCAACAACCCCTGGGCGTCGGCATAGCGAGCCGCGCATTCTACCAAATCCACCCCAGTCTTGACCCGTATCGCCTTCAGGTAGGGCCTGCCGAACTGGCGGCAGAACTCCGGGGATTCTTCGCCATGGAACTGCAACACATCCAGCGGCACTTTTGCCAGCACTTCGCGCACATAGGCGACAGTTGGGTTCACGAACAAGCCGACCACCGTCACAAAAGGTGGCACGGCCTGCGCCAACTTCGCGGCTTGCAGCACGTCGACATGGCGCGGGCTTTTCTCGTAGAACACCAGGCCGAGTGCATCCGCACCGTTGCCGGCGACGGTTGATACATCCTGTTCGCGGGTGATGCCGCAGATCTTGATCCGTGTCATGGGGCTATTCTACCTGCTAATCGAACTTCAGCTGCGGCAGCCCCCACTTGGGATCGTAGTGGATGCGCTTGAGGTAGAGCCCGTCCGGCGCAAAGGTCGGCGCGGCATGCTTGCGGTTGCGGTGTTCCAGCACCTCTTTCATCCACGACGGCGGATGTTTGCCCTTGCCGACATACACCAGACAGCCGAGGATGTTGCGCACCATGTGGTGCAGAAAAGCGTCTGCAGTAAGATCGAAGAGGAGGGTATCGCCCTGCTGGCGGATATCCAGGCGCGCCATATTCTTCATCGGCGTCCTGGCCTGGCATTCGGCGGCACGGAAGGAACTGAAATCGTGCTCGCCAAGCAGGTGCTGGGCGGCCTTGCGCATCGCTTCCACATCCAGCGGCAAATGGAACCAGCCTACCTTGCCATGATGCACGCCGACCCGCGACGCGCGATTGACCAGTACATACTGGTAGCTGCGCGCCTGCGCCGAGAAGCGCGCATGGAACTCGTCCGGGACCGGGTGCGCCCAAAGTACCGCGATATCTCGGGGCAACAATGCGTTCACACCGCGCACCCAGGCACCGAGCGGTCGCTCGATGCCGCTGTCGAAATGGACGACCTGCTCCAGCGCATGCACGCCGGTATCCGTGCGTCCCGCGGCCGTAATGGAGATGTCCGTGCCCGCGATGCCGCTCAGCGCCGCCTGCAGCGCGTCCTGCACATTGGGCACGTCTGGCTGGCTCTGCCAGCCGTTATAGGCGCCACCATCGTACTCGACTCCCAGCGCGATCCTCATCGCCATGCTCCCGCCAGCACAGCGACGCCGGCAGCCAGCAACAGCAAATCCGGCCAGCCGTAAGCTTGCCGCTGAAGCTCGATGTGCTGCGTGCCTGTTTCAGTTGATTTCATCGCCTGCTCTATCGTGGTGCGCCAATCCGTGGCGGTATCGTGCATGGTCCTTTCGGCGTATTCCAGCGTCAGCGCCAGCCGGACCGCAAAACGCTCGCGCGACAGGCCGAACAGTTTCAACGGATACGCCAGGGTATACAAGCCGCTGATGAGACGAACTTGCGACAGCGTGACCAACAGGATGGCCAGACCCGCGAGCGCGCACAACAGGCGCCCCAACTGCAACATGCCATCCAGCAAGCCTTCATGGCTGGGCGACAAGCCCCCCCAGGCACTCACCACCGCCCTGCCCGGCGTCGCCCAGGCATAGATCAGCAATAGTGAGAGGGCGATCCAGCGCGTACGCCGCAGCAGGCGCAGGAATTGTGCCGAATCCAGCCGCAACGCCACCGCGCAACTCAACAGACACACCCCCAGCAGCAAGGCCGGCTGACAGCGTTGCGCCAGCAACACCAGCATGACCCAGAGCAATATCTGCGCGGTCGGATGTACCTGTCTCATTGCATGTTCACCAAATAAAAACGGCAGCCTGAGTTGGCTGCCGTTCGTTCCGCATACGCGGTTTACAACTGTTGCAGCAGAGTCTGCGCGGTCTCTTTCTGCTGTTCGTCGCCGTCGCGCAGCACTTCTTCCAGGATCTCGCGCGCTCCGGCCGCGTCCCCCATCTCCTGATAGGCCTTGGCCAGATCGAGCTTGGTGGCGACCTCATGCCATTGCTCGCCCTTGGAATCAGCAGAACCTGCGGCCCCGGCTGGAGCGCCCAGGTTATCCAGATCCAGACTGATCGCACCCAGCCCGATGTCCGGAACCGATGCCGGCGATTTGGCAGTTGCCGACGTCTCAGTCTGGATTTCCATCGGGAAATCGAGTGTGAATGCCATACCGCCATCATCTGCCGGAGCAGCGGCAGGCGCCGCCTTCGCCGCTTCGACCACCGGCACCTTGGGGTGGGTCGCCGTCACATCGAATACCAGATCATCCATGCTCAACACGGCCGTTTCATCGGAGGCGGCGCCCGCGCCAACCACGCCCGGGTTGGTGCCGGTGATATCGAAATCCATCGGCGTCGACTGGACAGCTGCGCGCAGATCTTCCGCTGTCAGTGTGGTGGTCTTCTCCTGCGAAGAGTTCTCCATCACTACGGTACTCTGGCTGCTGAAGCCAGCTGGCGCAGGTGTGCTCGCGCCAAAGCCCAGATCGAAGTCCACCGCCGGAGCCGCCGACTGTGCGGATCGATTGCCCGTCGTATCAGGGGCTGCTCCGCTCCCGCCGTAGAAGGGATTGCTCGGCTCCAGTTCGCGCCCCATCGCAGCGGCCTGCTCCCATGCCGTCTCGTCGCCGGACTCCTTGATCTCCTGGGCATAGCCGAAGAACGAGTTCGTATCCTTGCGCGTGACATAGATCGACAGCAGCTTGAGCTTGACCGGAATGTTGTTCGGGTTCTTCTTCAGCGCTTCTTTTAGCACCTCCTCGGCCTGGGCATCACGGCCGAAGGTCAGGAACAGATCGGCTTCGCCGATAGGATCCACTTCTTCAGCATCGGAACCTGCCGCCGGAGCGGCCGGGGCCGCTGCCGCTTGCGTAAAGTCCCCGGTTTCAGGCGATGGCGCGACTGGCGCCGCGATGCGGCCCGTGGAACTGCCCTCGTCTTCTGCCGGCTTTTTGGCTTTTTCTTCCTTCTTGCCCCCGCCCAGCTTGTTGCGGCGGGCCACCATGAATCCTGCGCCGCCCAAAAGGATGAGCACAACAGCTCCGCCAGCGAGGTAGATCGGATCCCCGAGCAATTGATCGGCCAAAGAAGGTTGCTCGACAACCTTGGGCTCGGCGGCCTTGGGTTTGACGGCCGCCACGCTGCTCGCTGCAGCTGGTGCAGAAGCTGCCAGAGTAACGGCGCCGGACGGAGCTGATGCGGCAGCCTCCTTCTTCAGCTCTGCCAGTCGCTGCATGTCCTTAACGTTCTTTTCCAGGATCGCGGTACGTTGCTCGGCCTCTTTCAAGGCCTTGTTCTTGGCGATCGCTTCTTCTTCCTTGGCGATGGCCTTTTCCTGAGCCGTGGTCTTGCCGCCGCCCACCGCCTTGTCGTTAGGCGCCTCGCCCTTGGACAGCTTCAGAACTTCCTTGGCGGGCTCCTTGTCAGCCGCAGCCTTGTCTGTCACTGCAGCACTGATCTTGCCAGCCGCCTCCTGCTTGTCAGCACGCTCCTCCGCGACGGTTCGAGCTGCGGCCAGCTTCTGGCGATAGACGTTCCAATCGGCTGCCTGGGCGCGGATCTCTTCTTCCGCATCGGCTTGCGGCAACATCTGCAGCGCTTCGCCTTGCGGAACGTTCAGGATCTTGCCCGCGCGGATGCGGTTCATATTGTGCGCATCGAACGTGCCGGCATTCTCGCGATACAAGGCGACCAGCATACGCTCCAGACTGACATCGGCCGGCTTGATGCGGGCTGCGATCTTGCTCAGCGTGTCACCGCGTTTCACAACGATCGGCTCGGAGGTCATCTGAGGTGCCGCCTCGGCAATGGCCTCCTCTTTGCTCAGCGCGTCCTGCGCCAGAGAGGTCGTCTCAACCGGTGCGCTTTCCTGCATCGACGCCTGCTCAGCGGGCGCTTGTTCGGCGGGAGTGGTTTGTTCAGGTGCGGCAGCTGCAACTGCGCTCTCTGCCACAGCAGCGGCTGCCGGCATTGTTTCAGCAGCAGCGGGAGTCTCCACCGCAGGAGTGACTGCCACGGGAGCAGGCACTGGCTCGACCGCCGCAACAGGCGCAGCCAGCACTGGCTCGATCGGCTTCACTTCTTCCGCCTTCGGCTGCTCCGGCTGGTAATCCACGGGATCGAGCAGGAAAGTATATTCACGCAACAATTTGCCGGAAGACCAGACCAGCTCGACCAGAAGTGTGACGAACGGCTCGTTCACCGGCTGCGCAGATGTCAATTTGACATACGACTCGCCATTGTCACGGTTCTCGATCTGGAATTTCAGTTTGGGGAGGGTATAGGGATAGTCCAGACCCGCGTTCTTGAAGGAATCTGCAGAGGCCAATCTGGCTGTCAGCGTGGATTTTTCGGCCTTGTCCACGGAGACCAGCTCGATCTCCGCTTTAAGTGGCTGCCCCAGCGAAGATGTGACGTTGATCCCGCCCAAACCCGCTGCGCAGGTGACACCCGCCCAAGCCAGGCAGGCCATGTAAACAGACGCTTTTAGAATTGATTTCAGCACGCCGCCACCCTTTTATTGTCCCGTACGTTATTCAGATTAACATCATAGGGTTAGTGATGCAAGCTCATCTTTCCCTTAAGTTCCTGCGTTAACCACCAGTTAAAAACCGGATTTACCCTGCCCGATCACTTGCCCAGCAGGATGCGCAGCATGCGGCGCAATGGCTCAGCCGCCCCCCACAGCAGCTGGTCGCCACATACGAAAGCGCTGACATACTCTGGCCCCAGCTCCATCTTGCGCACGCGCCCCACGGCGATATCCAGCTTGCCGGTCACGGCGACCGGAGTCAGCTCGCGCACCGAGATGCTGCGCTCGTTGGGCACAAACTTGACCCAGGGATTGCCGCCCTTGATGAGCTTCTCGATCTCCGCCAGCGGCACATCCTTCTTCAGTTTGAGGGTCAGCGCCAGGCTGTGGCAGCGCATCGCACCGATGCGCACACACAGGCCGTCAACGGGAATGACGGAAGTCGTGCCCAGGATCTTGTTGACCTCGGCTTTGCCCTTCCACTCTTCCTTGGACTGGCCGTTGTCGAGCTGTTTGTCGATCCACGGGATCAGGCTGCCCGCCAGCGGCGCGCCGAAGTTCTCGGTCGGCATCTCTGCTGAGCGCAGCTTCTCCGCCAGACGGCGGTCGATATCCAGAATGGCGGATTTCGGATCGGCCAGCAGGTCGGCCACGCAGGCGTGAGCCACACCCATCTGGCTCAGCAGTTCGCGCATGTTCTGCGCACCAGCGCCGGATGCGGCTTGATAGGTCATGGACGACACCCACTCCACCAGCCCCGCATGGAACAGGCCGCCCAAGCCCATCAACAGGATGCTGTTGGTGCAGTTGCCGCCGATGAAATTCTTGCCGCCGTTGGCCAGTGATTTCTTGATGAGGTCGAGGTTGACCGGATCGAGGATGATGACTGCATCCTTTTCCATGCGCAGCGTGGACGCCGCATCGATCCAGTAGCCGTTCCAGCCGGCTGCGCGCAGCTTGGGGAACATCTCGGTGGTGTAGTCGCCGCCCTGGCAGGAGATGATGGCATCCATCGCCTTCAGCTCGTTGATATCCATCGCGTCTTTCAGCGGCACGCCCTTGCCCTCGGCAGGCGCTGCGCCGCCGACGTTGGAAGTGGTGAAGAACACCGCATCGATGAGTTCGAAATCCTTTTCTTCGCGCATGCGTTGCATGAGCACCGAACCCACCATACCGCGCCAACCGATCAGACCTACTTTCATGATTCTTCCTTAAGCTTCGAAAATTACAGCGCCGCGACCACCGCGTCGCCCATCGCGGCACAGCCGACCTTCTGCTTGCCGTCCTCATAGATATCGCCGGTGCGCAGGCCCTGCTGCAGCACCTTGCGCACCGCCGCCTCGATGCGTTGCGCGATGTCGGCGCGAGCGAAGGTGTATTGCATCATCATCGCCACCGACAGGATGGTCGCCAGCGGATTGGCGATGTCCTTGCCCGCGATGTCCGGCGCGGAACCGTGGCAGGGCTCGTACAGACCCTTGTTGTTCTCGTCCAGCGATGCCGACGGCAGCATGCCGATGGAGCCGGTCAGCATCGAGGCTTCGTCCGACAGGATGTCGCCGAAGATGTTGCCGGTGAGGATCACGTCGAACTGCTTGGGCGCGCGCACCAGCTGCATGGCGGCGTTGTCCACATACATGTGCGACAGCGCGACCTCAGGATATTCCTTCGCCACCTCGGTGACGATCTCGCGCCAGAACATGCTGGTGTCGAGCACGTTGGCCTTGTCCACCGAGCACATCTTTTTATTGCGCTTCATCGCGATCTGGAAACCGACATGCGCCACGCGGCGCACTTCCGATTCACTGTAGTGCATGGTGTCGAAGCCCTGGCGCTCGCCGTTCGGAAGCTCGCGGATGCCGCGCGGCTGCCCGAAGTAGATGTCGCCGGTCAGTTCGCGCAGGATCATGATGTCCAGACCGGACACGATGTCCGAGCGCAGCGTGGAAGCATTCACCAGTTCCGGATAGACCATCGCCGGACGCAGGTTGGCGAACAACCCCAATCCTTTGCGGATACGCAGCAGGCCCTGTTCGGGACGCATCGGCCGCGGCAGGTTGTCGTACTGGTAACCGCCCACGGCACCGAGCAGCACCGCATCGGAAGCCTTGGACAGATTCAAAGTCGCTTCCGGCAACGGATCTTTCGCCGCGTCGTAACCGGCGCCGCCGATGTGCGCATGCTCCATCTCGATCTTGAGGCCGTCGCTGCGCAAGGCCTCCAATACCTTCACCGCCTGTGCGACGATCTCCGGTCCGATGCCGTCACCCGGCAATACTGCGATCTTCATAACTCTCTTCCAGTCTTGATTGAATTTGTTATGCGAACAACCACGGCTGTGCCGCGCGATGCTTCGCCTCGAATGCCTTGATCTCGTCGACATGCTGCAAGGTCAGGCCAATGTCGTCCAGCCCGTTCAGCAGGCAATGCTTGCGGAAGGCATCCACCTCGAACGGATATGCCGCACCGTCCGGCGCGCCAATGGTCTGCTGTTCCAGGTCGACCTTCAACTTGTAGCCGGCATTCGCCTCCACCGCCTTGAACAGCACATCGACCTTTTCCGCAGCCAGTTTGATCGGCAACAGACCGTTCTTGAAACAGTTGTTGAAGAAGATATCGGCAAAGCTCGGCGCGATGATCACACGGAAGCCGTAATCTTCCAGCGCCCAAGGCGCGTGCTCGCGCGAGGAGCCGCAGCCGAAGTTCTCGCGCGCCAACAGGATCTGCGCGCCCTGATAGCGCGGCTGGTTCAGCACGAAGTCCTGGTTGAGCGGACGCTTGCTGTTGTCCATGCCCGGTTCGCCGTGGTCGAGATAACGCCACTCGTCGAACGCATTGGGACCGAAGCCGGAACGCTTGATCGATTTCAGGAACTGCTTGGGAATGATCGCGTCGGTGTCCACGTTGGCCCGATCCAGCGGCACCACCAATCCATCCAGTAATGAGAACTTACGCATCACTTGCTCGCCTTTTCCAGTTTTTCGCCGCCTTTTTGCGCTTTCCTGCCGATCCACTCGCCCGCCTTCTTGAGTCCCTTGACGGTCGCTTTGGCGCCTTTCTCAAGCCCGCGCCCGGTGGCTTCCACACCCTTTTCGACTGCCGCGCCGGCTTTCTTGGCAGTGCTTTTCTCTTCCGCCAGCGCGCCTTGCGCCGTCATCAGCATTGCCAGCAATATGAGGATACGTCTCATGATCACCCCTTGCTTACATCCACGAAATGTCCGGCAATGGCCGCCGCCGCCGCCATCTCCGGGCTCACCAGATGCGTACGCCCGCCCTGCCCCTGCCGCCCCTCGAAATTGCGGTTGGAGGTGGCCGCGCAACGCTCGCCCGGCGCCAGCCGGTCGTCGTTCATCGCCAGACACATCGAACAGCCCGGATCGCGCCATTCGAAGCCTGCGGCGATGAGTATCTTGTCCAGCCCTTCCTGCTCTGCCTGCTGCTTCACCAGACCGGAGCCGGGAACCACCATCGCCAGCTTCACGTTCGCGGCAACTTTCTTGCCCTTGGCCACCGTTGCGGCCGCGCGCATGTCTTCGATGCGCCCGTTGGTGCAGGATCCGATGAACACCTTGTCGATCTTGATATCGGTGATCGGCGTATTCGCCTGCAAACCCATATAGGCCAGTGCACGCTCCCAGTCGCCGCGCTTCACCGCATCGGGTGCGGATGCCGGATCCGGCACGCGCCCGTCCACCGCCACCACCATCTCCGGCGAAGTACCCCAGGTCACTTGCGGTTTGATCTGCGCGGCATCCAGTTCCTCCGTCGCGTCGAACTTTGCCCCGGCATCGCTGTGTAATGTCTTCCAGTAGGCTGCGGCCTTGTCCCAATCGCTCCCCTTGGGTGCAAACGGACGGCCCTTCACATAAGCGATAGTCGTGTCGTCAGCCGCCACCATGCCGGCGCGCGCACCCGCCTCGATAGCCATGTTGCACAGGGTCATGCGGCCTTCCATGCTCAAGGCGCGAATCGCACTGCCCGCGAACTCGATGGCATAGCCGGTGCCGCCAGCCGTGCCGATCTTGCCGATCACCGCCAGCGCGATGTCCTTGGCGGTCACGCCTTTACCCAGCGCGCCCTCGACCTTCACCAGCATCGCCTTGGATTTCTTCGCCACCAGACACTGGGTCGCCATCACATGCTCGACCTCGGAAGTGCCGATACCGTGCGCCAACGCCGCGAAGGCGCCGTGCGTGCTGGTATGCGAGTCTCCGCATACCACGGTCATGCCCGGCAAAGTCGCACCCTGCTCGGGGCCGATCACGTGCACGATGCCCTGACGGATGTCGTTCATCTTGAATTCGAGCACACCGTACTCGGCGCAGTTGGCGTCCAGCGTCTCCACCTGCAGGCGCGAGATCGGATCGGCGATACCCGCCGCGCGGTTGGTGGTCGGCACGTTGTGGTCCGGCACAGCCAGCATCGATGCGGTGCGCCAGGGCTTGCGCTGCGCCAGCTTCAGGCCTTCGAAGGCCTGCGGGCTGGTGACTTCGTGCACCAGTTGACGGTCGATATAGATCAGCGCGGTGCCGTCGGCATCCTGCCGCACCACGTGAGAATCCCAGAGTTTGTCGTATAAGGTTTTTGCGCTCATTGCTGTTCCCGATTGAGCGGGCGATTATGCCACAGGGGCGCGGCTCTCCGCCATGTTGCGCAGCTTCCACCACATCAGCAACAGCCCCAGCAAAGCCATTCCCGCGCTGAAGGTGTACAGGACGGACGCGCCCCAGTGCTGCCAGATCGGGCCGCTCGCCAGCCCCCCCAGCATGCCGCCCGCGCCGTAGGTCACGCTGCCGAACAGCGCCTGCCCCCTGGACTGGTGCCGCCCCTGGAAGAACTGGTGCACCAAGCCCACCGAGGCGGCGTGGTAGGAGCCGAAGGTGAGCGCGTGCAACACCTGCGCGAACAGCAGAATAACGACGATATCCACCGCCCAGCCGATGAACAGAAAGCGCAGCACCGCCGCCGCGAAACTGGCCAGCAGGATGCGCGTGAAGCCGAAGCGCTTCACCAGCGCCGGCATCAGGAAGAACACGCCGATCTCGCAGATCACCCCCAGCGCCCACAACATGCCGACCACCCCCTTGCTGTAACCGTGCTCGACCAGATAGATGGAATAAAAGGTGTAGTAAGGGCCATGCGCTACCGCCATCAGGAAGCAGGCGCCGAACAGCGCCAGCACGCGCGGTTGCAGCACGATCTGTTTGATCGGCAGATGGTCGGTGTGATGCGCCAGCACTTCGGCCTTCGGGATCTGGCGCGCAAAGATCAGGATGCCGACCTCGCACACCAGCCCCGCCCACAGCAGCCAGGCGATGGCGATGTGGTCGAAGGCATAGCCCAGCCCGACCACCGAAACGATGAAGCCGATGGAACCCCAGGAACGCAGGCGGCCGTAATGGGCGGTGTTCTTGCCCAGCCAGCTCAGCGTGGTCGCCTCCACCAGCGGCATCGAGGCGCTCCAGAAGAAGCTCATCAGGGTCAGCACCAGGAACAGACCCCAGAAACTGGTGGTGGCGAACACCCCCAGATAGAACAGGGCGCTCAGGCTGGCTGCCGCGACCACCACCTCCCTGCTGCGCCCCGTATGGTCGGCCAGCCACCCCCATATGCCGGGTGCGACCATGCGCATCACCGGCTGGATCGACATCAGGATGCCGATCTCGATGGCGCCGAATCCGATGGATTGCAGGTACAGGCTCCAGTAGGGCGAGAACATCCCCACGAAGGCATAGTAGAAAAAATAGAAGCCGGCGATGCGCCAGTGGTAGTTCTTGGTGGTGGACATACGCAGACGGGCTACAGAACGGCACGCATTATCTCATGCGGAAAAATATTTTCTGCATGGCACTTGAAATCGACGATCCCACCCCAATTAGCCTCAAGTCGAAAACAGGAGAGCAGCATGGAACAGAACGATACCCCGCAAACCGAACAATCCGCCGCCGCACCTGAGGCCATGCCCAGCATGGAGGAGATGCTGAAAGCAGCCGAACTCAAGGCGCAGGAACACTACGATGCCTGGATGTATGCAAAGGCCGAGGGCGAGAACATCCGCCGCCGCGCTGCCGAGGACGTGAGCAAGGCGCAGAAGTTCGCCGTGGAGCGCTTCTCCAACGAGATGCTGGCGGTGAAAGACAGTCTCGAAGCCGGTATGGCCGTGCAGACCGAGAATATCGAGAGCTTCAAGAGCGGCATGGAACTGACCCTGAAGCAACTCTCCAGCGTGTTCGAGAAGTTCAACATCGTCGAGATCAACCCCGTGGGCGAGAAGCTGGACCCGCACAAACATCAGGCCATCGGCATGATAGACAGCGACCAGCCGGCCAATACCGTGGTCAATGTGATGCAGAAGGGCTACAGCCTGAACGACCGCATCCTGCGCCCGGCGCTGGTGATGGTGGCAAAAGCCAAGGAATAAGACTTGAAATATCCAATCCCGCCCACATGTTAGGCGGCGAGGCAGCAAAAGCATTCATACTCGCGAATTCAACTGAAAGGAAAGCATCATGGGAAAAATCATCGGTATCGACCTGGGCACGACGAACTCTTGCGTGGCCATCATGGAGAACGGCAAGACCAAGGTGATCGAGAACGCCGAGGGCGCCCGCACCACCCCGTCCATCATCGCCTACATGGAAGACGGCGAAGTGCTGGTGGGTGCGCCCGCCAAGCGTCAGGCCGTGACCAATCCCAAGAACACCCTGTACGGCGTGAAGCGCCTGATCGGCCGTCGCTTTGAAGAACCGATGGTGCAGAAGGACATCAACATGGTCCCCTACTCCATCGTCAAGGCCAAGAACGGCGACGCCTGGGTGAAGGTGCGCGACAAGGAGATCTCCGCGCCGGAAATCTCCGCGCAAGTGCTGGCCAAGATGAAGAAGACCGCCGAGGACTACCTGGGCGAGCCGGTCACCGAAGCCGTCATCACCGTTCCGGCTTACTTCAACGACAGCCAGCGTCAGGCCACCAAGGACGCAGGCCGCATCGCCGGTCTGGAAGTGAAGCGCATCATCAACGAGCCGACCGCGGCCGCATTGGCGTTCGGTCTGGACAAGCAGGAAGGCGACCGCAAGATCGCGGTGTATGACCTCGGCGGCGGTACCTTCGACATCTCCATCATCGACATCGCCGAGATCGACGGCGAGCACCAGTTCGAGGTGATGTCCACCAACGGCGACACCTTCCTCGGCGGCGAAGACTTTGACATGCGCGTGATCGAGTTCCTCGTGGAAGAATTCAAGAAAGAAAGCGGCGTGGACCTGAAGAAGGACATGCTGGCCCTGCAACGCCTGAAGGACGCGGCAGAAAAGGCCAAGATCGAACTGTCTTCCGCGCAGCAGACCGAAGTGAACCTGCCTTACATCACTGCTGATGCCACCGGCCCGAAACACCTGGCCGTGAAGATCACTCGTGCAAAATTGGAAAGCCTGGTGGAAGACCTGGTCGCGCGCACCATCGAGCCGTGCAAGATCGCGATGAAGGATGCGGGTGTTTCCAACGCCGACATCGCCGACGTGATCTTGGTCGGCGGCCAGACCCGTATGCCGATGGTGCAGGAGAAGGTGAAGGCGTTCTTCGGCAAGGAAGCGCGCAAGGACGTGAACCCGGACGAAGCCGTGGCTGTTGGCGCAGCCATCCAGGGTGGCGTGCTGCAGGGCGAAGTGAAGGACGTGCTGTTGCTGGACGTGACCCCGCTCAGCCTGGGTATCGAGACCATGGGCGGCGTGATGACCAAGCTCATCAAGAAGAACACCACCATCCCGACCAAAGCGTCGCAGGTGTTCTCCACGGCCGACGACAACCAGTCCGCGGTGACCATCCACGTGCTGCAGGGCGAGCGCGAGATGTCTTCCGGCAACAAGAGTCTGGGCCAGTTCAACCTGTCCGACATCCCGCCGGCACCGCGCGGCATGCCGCAGATCGAAGTGACCTTCAACATCGACGCCAACGGCATCCTGCATGTGAGCGCGAAGGACAAGGCCACCAACAAGGAAGCCAACATCACCATCAAGGCCAGCTCCGGCTTGAGCGAGGAAGAGATCAACCGCATGGTGGCCGATGCCGAGGCGCACGCCGACGAAGACAAGAAGGCCATGGAACTGGTGACCTCGCGCAACCAGCTGGATGCGCTGATCCACTCCACCAACAAGTCGATGAAGGAATACGGCGAGCAATTGTCTGCTGACGAGAAGGCCGCCATCGAGGCTGCGGTGAAGGATGCCGAAGGCGTGGTGAAGGGCGACGACAAGGCCGCCATCGACGCCAAGGCCGAAGCACTGGCCACCGCCGCGCAGAAGCTCGGCGAAAAGATGTACGCCGCCGAGCAGGCCAAGGCGCAGGCAGCAGGCGGTGCACAGCCCGGCAACGAAGCCAAGGCGGACGACGCCGACGTGGTTGATGCAGAGTTCACCGAAGTAAAAGACAAGAAGTAAAACCTATTAGCCACAGAGAACACAGAGCACACAGAGAAAGTCGTTACATGCACCACGCTCTCTGTGATCTCTGGTGAAACAACTAGCCATTCGACTAAGCTGGCAAAAGACGCCAGCAAAGTCGCTGGTTATGTGGCAAAAAAGGTTTTGTAGTGATAAACGATGGGTTTCGCGGCGCGAAACCCATCCTACATTCAGCGGTTAACTGAAGACATGTCAAAAAAAGACTACTACGAAGTCCTCGGCGTCAATCGCGACGCGTCGGAGGAAGAGATCAAGAAGGCTTATCGCAAGCTGGCGATGAAGCACCATCCCGACCGCAACCCGGACAACCCGAAAGCGGAGGAACAGTTCAAGGAAGCGAAAGAAGCCTACGAGACCCTGTCCGACGGGCAGAAGCGCGCAGCCTACGACCAGTACGGCCACGCGGCATTCGAGGCGGGCGGCATGGGCGGCGGCAATCCGTTCGGCGCCGGCGGCGCGCAGGGTTTCGACTTCGGCGACATCTTCGGCGACATCTTCGGCGGCGGACGCGGCGGGCGCTCGCAAGCGCACCGCGGCGCCGACCTGCGCTACAACATGGAGATCACGCTGGAGGAAGCCGCGCGCGGCACCGAGAAGCAGATCCGCATCCCGGTCATGGAAGAGTGCGAGACCTGCAGCGGTTCCGGCGCCAAGCCCGGCACCAGCGCCACCACCTGCCAGACCTGCGCCGGCCACGGCCAGGTGCGCATGCAGCAGGGATTCTTCTCGGTACAGCAGACCTGCCCGCGCTGCCACGGCAGCGGCAAGCAGATCAGCTCGCCGTGCAAGGACTGCCACGGCACCGGCCGCGTGAAGCAGCACAAGACGCTGGAGATCAAGATACCCGCCGGCATCGACAGCGGCATGCGCCTGCGCCACAGCGGCCACGGCGAGGCCGGTTCGCACGGCGCTCCGCACGGCGACCTGTACGTGGAGATCCACATCAAGCCGCACAGTGTGTTCCAGCGCGACGGCGACGACCTGCATTGCGAGATGCCGATCAGCTTCTCCACCGCGGCCCTGGGCGGCGAGATCGAGATCCCCACGCTGGACGGTGCGGCGCGCATCAAGATCCCCGCCGAGACCCAGAGCGGCAAGCAGTTCCGCCTGCGCGGCAAGGGCATCAAGGGCATGCGCACCCACACCCACGGCGATCTGCATTGCCATGTCATCGTGGAGACACCATCCAACCTGACCGAGCGCCAGAAGGAGCTGCTGCGCGAGTTCGAGGCCATCAGTCAGGAAGATACGGGTCGCCACAATCCGCGCGCCAAGTCGTGGATGGGCAAGGTGAAGGATTTCTTCGGGCAATAAACCAATCGGCCACAGAGATCACAGAGAAAGTCTGGCCAGATAATCAGCACGACGAGTTGGAATAGACCCATCGAACTCTCTGTGTACTCTGTGCTCTCTGTGGCTAAGTTTTTCTGCTTCTTTTCACATCACATTCCTTGTGCCCCGGCGCGGCGTTTTGATTTATGATTCGCCGCGCCTTCTTCCACTCGCACAAGGAGCTTCGTCATGACCAGCACGCTTATCCTTCTCGGCATCTGCATTGTCGTCCTCATTTATGCCGTCAGCCTGTACAACACTCTGGTGCAACTCAAGCACGGCGTCAGCAAAGCCTGGGCCAACATCGACGTGCTGCTCAAACAGCGCCATGACGAACTGCCCAAGCTGGTCGAGGTGTGCAAGCAATACAAACAATTCGAGCAGGAAACCCTGCAGCGCGTGATCGAGGCGCGCTCCATGGTGCAGACCGCGCGCCAGGGCCAGGACATCGAGGCGCTGGGCAAGGCCGAGGGCATGCTGCGCATGGGACTGGGCAACATCTTCGCCGTGGCCGAGGCCTATCCCGACCTGAAGACCAACCAGAACTTCATGCAGTTGCAGACCCGCATCACCGGGCTGGAGAACGGCATCGCCGACCGCCGCGAGCTGTACAACGAGTCGGTCAACATCTACAACGTCGGCATCGAACAGTTCCCCGCCGTGCTCATCGCCAACATGTTCGCTTACACGGAAAAACCGCTGCTGGAGTTCTCCACCGCCGAGAAGGCAGACGTCGACATGAAGGCCCTGTTCAATTAAACGGGCGAAGCGAGTAGTTCCTTTCCCCCAATGCAATTCGACGCGCCCGTTCCCTCACCTCAATCCTCTCCCGCAAGCGGGCGAGGAGGCGATCGAATCGCTACGCGAGCTTTACGTTCCCTGCCATGCTCGTTTCGCTGAAACGCGAATACGCGCAGCTCGTCACTTCCGGCGGACAGCTCCTGCTGCTGTTCGTCGGTTTCAAACTGGAATCCTATACCGGCTGGTTGTGGTGCCTGGGCGCGATGGCGCTGGTCAGCCTGTTCGCCTGGTACTCAGCGCTGCACCGCCTGCGCATGGTGAGCGGCACGCCGACCTCGCGCATCGGCTCGGCCGCGCAGGGTTACGTCGAACTGATCGGCCAGGGTGAACCGCACGGCAACCCCGTCATCGCGCGCTATTCCACACTGCCCTGCCTGTGGTGCCGCCACCGGCTGGAGAAGCGCAACAGCGACAACAAGGGTTGGCACACCGTCGAACAGGGCGAGACCAGCGCGCCCTTCATCATCGACGACGGCACCGGCAGATGCGTGGTCGATCCAGAACATGCCGAGATACTCACCAAGCACAAGGACAGCTGGACCACCGGCGACCTGCGCTATACGGAATGGAAGCTGCTCGACATCGACGATATCTACACGCTGGGCGAATTCAAGACCGTGGGCGGCAGCACGCTTTCCACCACGCATGAAGACCTGGTGAAGGATGTGCTGTCGGAATGGAAGATGAACAACGACGACCTGCTCAAGCGCTTCGACCTGAACAACAACGGCGTACTGGAGATGCAGGAGTGGATGCTGGCGCGTTCGGCCGCCAAACGCGAAGCGGAGAAACGACTGAACGAACTGCGCGCCCAGCCGGACACCAATTTCATGCTGCGCCCGCACGACGGGCGCCTGTTCCTGATCAGCAACCTCGACCACGAAGCGCTGGCCTGGCGCTACAAGCTATGGACCTGGCTGCACCTGGCGATCCTGTTCGGTTCGCTCGGCACCCTGGGATGGTTGCTGCAAAATCCCCCGAGCTGAATCACAGCGTCGCATAACGCTTCTTCGCATCCACCACCTTGGCCACATAGCCGCGCGTCTCTTCGTACGGCAGCTTTGTCCGCAGGGTGTCGTAGACCTCATCCGCTTTCATGGCGTTGATACGATCGAGCGCTTCCTCCTGGCGCGCCTTGCCGCTCAGCTTGCTGAAGGCGCGGAACACGTTGCTCGGGCCGGTGTTGTAGGCCGCGATGGCACAGTATTCGCGCGCGACCGGATCGCGTATCTCGCGCAACGGGCTGTCGTTAAGCAGCACACTCAGATAGGTGGAGCCCAGCTCGATGTTGTTGTCGGCATCGAACAGATATTCCTTGCTCGGCATCGCATCCTGCCCCTTGGCCTTGCGATAGGCTTCGCGGCCGCCGCTGGACGGAACCAGCTGCATCATGCCGTAAGCCGGGGCGCTGGACACCGCATAGGGATTGAATGAACTCTCGGTCTTGATGACCGCGAAGATCAGGCTGCGACTGACCGAGGTGGTGTCGGAGTGTTTGCGCACCGTGGATGCGTATTGCAGCGCACGTTTGTCCACATGGGCATTCACCATGCTCATCTGCACATACAGCACGTTCTTGCTCACGCCGTTGGCGTCGATGGTGCGGCTCTGCAGCCTGTTGGCGACCAGGTAATCGGCATAACGGTCCACCTCCTCGCGCGTCCTGATCACCACCCCGTTCTCGTCCACCACCAGCTCTTCCAGATAGGGCCGGCCGTTGAGCTCGATCTCCTTGTCCGAGAACAGATCGACCGCACCGGGATCGTCCGGCGTGAGCAGTGCGACCACGGCGGCATTGCGCAGCTTCTCTTTCGCCTGTTCCTCGTCCAGATGCTCGATGACGATGGTGCCCGCATCGTAATCCACCACCACGCGGTTCTTGTAGTTCTCGGTGTACTTCACATAGCGCGTGCGGCTGGGCAGCACACCGGATTCGCGCTTGCCCCACTTTGCGCCGCTTTCCTTCTGCACGTTGCCCATCAGGCGGTCGTACTCGGACTTGGCCTTTTTGAAATCGACGACGATCAACTCGGGATTGTATTTGTAGGAGTTCACGCGGCGTTCGGCCATGCTCTTCAGCGCCTTCTCCGGGTCTTTCGCCGTCGCCACCTGGATCATCTGCTGCGTGGTACAGGCCGGCAGGGACAGTGTTCCCGCCACGATCGATATCAATCCGTACTTGAACTTCACCGCTCTCTCCTCACCGGTTCTCCAGCGCCTCCCAGCGCGTCATCAGTTGCAGCAATTCCTCCTCGATCTCGCCCGCACGTTGCTGCAATTGCTTGGCGTGGGCGGGATTGTCGCGGAACAGGGTGCCGGATGCCAAGACCGCGGTGATGTCTTCCTGCTCGCGTTCCAGCACCTCGATGCGTTTCGGCATCTCATCCAATTCCTTCTGTTCCTTGAAACTGAGCTTGCTTGCCGGCCTGGGTTTGACCGCTTCGGCCTTGGGCGCCGGCTTCGCGGGCGCAGCAGCAGCGGTCTTCTGAGAAGATTCGTATTTCTTCACGCGTACCCAGTCCTCGTAACCGCCGACATATTCCATCAGCTTGCCGTCACCCTCGAAAGCGATCACCTGCGTCACCACGTTATCGAGGAAAGCGCGGTCATGGCTGACCAGGAACAGCGTGCCGTCGTACTGCGCCAGCATCTCTTCCAGCAGCTCCAGCGTCTCGATGTCGAGGTCGTTGGTCGGCTCGTCCAGCACCAGAACGTTGGCCGGGCGCGTGAACAGGCGCGCCAGCAGCAGGCGGTTGCGCTCGCCGCCGGAGAGGGACTTCACCGGCGAACGTGCACGTTCCGGCGCGAACAGGAAATCGCCGAGATAACTGATGACGTGTTTCTTCGCGCCGCCGATCTCGATGAAGTCCGAGCCCTGGCTGATGGTGTCGGCCAGCGTGGCATTGTCGTCGAGCTGCGCGCGCAACTGGTCGAAGTAGGCCACCGAAAGTTTCGTCCCCAGCTTCACATCGCCGCTGTCCGGCTGCATCTCGCCCAGGATGATCTTGAGCAGCGTGCTCTTGCCGGCGCCGTTGGGACCGAGCAGACCGATCTTGTCGCCGCGCTGGATGCGGCAGGAGAAGTCATCGATCACCTTGCGCGTGCCGAACATCTTGCCCACATGGGTAAGTTCCGCCACCAGCTTGCCGGAGCGGTCACCCGCATCCAGATTCATCTCCACCGTGCCCTGCTTCTCGCGCCGTGCCGCGCGCTCGCGCCGCAAAGCTTCCAGGCGCAGCACGCGGCCCTCGTTGCGTGTGCGCCGCGCCTTCACGCCCTGGCGTATCCACACCTCTTCCTGCGCCAGCACCTTGTCGAACTTGGCATTCACCACCGCCTCGTCCGCCAGCATGCGTTCCTTGATCTTCTGGTAGGCGGCGAAGTTGCCGGGGAAACTGGCCAGCTTGCCGCGATCGAGTTCGACGATGCGCGTGGCGACGTTGTCGAGGAAGCGCCGGTCGTGGGTGACCAGCAGCACGCTGCCGCGAAAATCCTTGAGCAGGCCTTCCAGCCATTCGATGGATGCGAAGTCCAGATGGTTGGTCGGCTCGTCGAGGATCAGCACTTCCGGTTCGGCCACCAGTGCCTGCGCCAGTGCCACGCGCTTGCGCACGCCGCCGGACAGCGAACCCACCAGCGCTTCCGGGTCAAGTTCCAGGCGCTGGATCGCGGTCTCGATGCGTGCGGTCACCGCCCAGCCGTTCTGTGCCTCCAGCGCGGTCTGCAGCGGCTGCATGGCTTCCAGCAACTTGTCGTAGTCGGCATCCGGCTCGCCCAGCTGGTGCGAGAGATGATGGTAGTCGGTGATGATCTGGTGCAGCTCGCCCAGCCCGCGCGCCACTTCGTCGAACACGGTGGCCCCGGCGTCCAGCACCGGCTCCTGGCTCACATAGCAGATACGTGTGGAAGGCTGGCGCCACAATGTGCCGTCGTCCAGATGGGCCTGTGCGGCCAGCACCTTGAGCAGGGTGGATTTGCCGCCCCCGTTGCGACCGATGAGGCCGACACGTTCGCCCTCGTCGAGTTGAAAGTCCACGTGATCCAGCAGGGCGACGTGACCGAAGGCGATGCTCGCCTTGTCTAGCGTGATATACGGCATCCGGCCACCTCAATAAACACAAAACTTCGTTGCAATACTGCGTTGCTCACAAAAAATCACTCCTTACATATTCCGCATATGCTGCGTCGCGATTTTTTGCTCGCGCCTTGTCTTGCTTGGAATTCTTGCGTTTCTTGAGGTGTCCATTAACCATTCTTTTCTTCCTGTGGCAGAGAGGATTGATAGACCAGCGAGAAACCGACGGCGAACAGCCCCATCGACAAATAGCCGAACGAGGTGGTGAACTTGTTCAGCACCAGATGCGTGTTGTAGCTGTCGATGCCGGTGGCGAAGAAATGGAACACGAACAGCGAACCGGCCATGAGATTGCCGACCAGCAGCAGGCGATGCCCGAACTTGAAGCCATTCCCTTCCGGATTGCCCTGCGGCGGCAGGCCGCGCATGAAGTACCAGACCAGGAACACGATCAGTAACAGCAGCAGCGCCCCGACCAGCCGTCCGGGGATATCCCCCTCGGTCGTCGCCACACCCAGCAGTTCCAGCACGACGCGCCCAGCCGCCGCGACCCAGCCCATCGCCAACGTCTGCAACATCAGGAACCAGGCTGCAAACACATTCACATTTGGATACCGCATCACTTGCCCTTCTCGGTTAGTTTCTTCAAATCTTCGATGATCTCGGTCGAGTGTTTCGACGTCTCGACTTTCATATATACCTTCGCGACCTTGCCCTGCGGGTCGATCAGAAAGGTGTAACGCTTGGCGAACTTGATCAGTCCCAGATTCGTCAACGCGCCGTATTTTGCCGCCACCGCAGCGGTCTTGTCCGCAAGCAAGGGGAACGGCAGATGGTACTTCTTCGCGAACTCGGCATGGCTCTCGCTGTCGTCCACGCTGATGCCCACCACCTGTGCCCCCAATGCCGTCAGCTTGTGCAGGTCGTCGCGGAAGGCACACGCCTCCTGCGTGCAGCCGGGCGTATCGTCCTTGGGATAGAAATACAGCACCAGCCACTTTCCCGCATAGCCTTGCAGACTATGTTTCACCCCGTTCTGGTCGGCCAACTCGAAATCGGGCGCCGCGTCCCCCACCCTGGGCAATTCGCCCGCACGCGCCATCTGCCCCACCAGCAACATCAACGAGGCGAGCAAACCGAACAGGATCAGCCACTTCATGGGAACCTCCTCAAATACCGGATCAGCGGGGAAGGGATTTTACGTTAGAATGCGCACGCTAACGCACACATCTGTCCTCGTAGTTAAATGGATATAACCGGCCCCTCCTAAGGGTCAATTACAGGTTCGATTCCTGTCGAGGACGCCAGCTGCTACACGAATCGGGAGCTTCGTCATGCACGACCCTGTCCATAGCCGCTTGTCCCCCTCCGACATCCTCAAGGTTGTGCTGGTCTATGCTGTCTTCGGCAGCCTGTGGATACTGGTCTCGGACCACATAGTCGAATGGTTCTTCCCCGATCATGCCTTCCAGACGATCGCGCAATCCCTCAAGGGTTGGGCATTCATCTTCACCACCTCTTTCCTGCTGTATTTTCTGCTGCAGCGCTCGAACAGGAGCGATCCGATCCGGCAGGGATCTTTGCGGCGCGCGGGACTCGTGAACTGGAAACCCTGGCAACTCTATCTGTTCGCGATCGCGGTGACGATCATGACCACGCTGATCCGCAACGATTTCTCGGCATCGTCCGGCGGACTCCCGCTGCTGATCCTGTTCATGTTCCCCATCATCCTGAGCGCAGCCATCGGCGGCTTCGGCCCGGGAGTCGCCGCCACGGTCGTTGCCGGACTCTCGGTCTGCTATTACATCTTCCCGCCGCTCCACAGCTTCAGGGTCGAACATCACTTCGACCTGCTCCACCTGGGCTTCCTGCTCGCCGAGGGTCTGCTCGTCAGCTTCCTCAGCATGATGATGCACGAGGCGCGCTTCCAGTCGGAGCTGGAAAGGCAGCGGGCCGAAGCCAGCCTTGAAGACAAGACCCGTGCCATGCAGTTGCTCAACAGCATCGCAACAGGATCCAGCGACGCCATCTTCGCCAAAGATCTGCAGGGGCGTTATCTGCTGTTCAATGAGGCCGCCGCCCGCAACGTGGGCAAACAGGTGGCAGAAGTGCTGGGCAAGGACGATACGGCGATCTTCAAGCCGGAGGATGCCGCGCGGGTCATGGAAGATGACCGCCACATCATCGAAGCAGGCAAGGTCATGACCTGGAACCACACCCTGTCCACCGCGACCGGCACCAAGGTGTTCTCCACCACCCAGGGGCCGCTGCATGACATGGATGGCAAGATTGTCGGCGTGTTCGGCATCGCACGCGACATCACCGCCATCAAGGCGAACGAGGAGGCGCTGCGGCGCGAGCGCGACCGCAACCAGCGTTATCTCGACACCGTCCAAACCATCATGGTCGCGCTCGATTCGGAAGGACGCATCACCATGCTCAACCGCTACGGCTGCGAACTGCTGGGCTACCGGGAAAGCGAACTGCTCGGCGAGAACTGGTTCAGAGCCTGCCTGCCGCAACCGGATGGGATGGAATCCGTTTATCCCGTATTCAAGAGCATCATGTCGGGGAATCTGGCGGGCGCCGATCAGTTTGAGAACCCCATCCTGTGCCGCGACGGTTCGCAACGTGTGATTGCCTGGCACAACGGCTATCTAAAAAACCACGCAGGTAACATCGTCGGCACACTCAGCTCTGGTCTGGACATAACCGAAAAAATGAGAACAACTGCCGCCCTGCAGGAGAGCGAAGAAAAATTCCGTGTCACATTCAACCTCGCCGAGGTCGGCATCGCCCGCGTCGCTCTGGACGGAGGCTGGCTGGAAGTGAACCAGCGTGTTTGCGAAATCGTGGGCTATACAAAGGATGAGCTGATGAAACTCACCTTTCAGGACATCACCCACCCAGACGATTTGGATGCCGATCTCGATTATGTGCGTCAGATGTTAAATGGCGAACGGCACACCTACAGCATGGAAAAACGCTACATACGAAAATCCGGCGAGGCCGTCTGGATATTGCTTTCCGTCGCGCTCGTACATCACGAGGATGGCACACCCAACTATTTCATCTCGGTTATCGAAGACATCAATCAGCGCAAGCTCGATGAACTTCGTCTGCGCAAACTCACCTTGGCGGTGGAGCAAAGTCCGGAAAGCATCGTCATCACCAACATCGATGCTGATATCGAATATGTGAACGAAGCCTTCGTCCGCAACACCGGCTACAGCCGCGAGGAAGTCATCGGGCAGAACCCGCGCATCCTTCATTCCGGCAAGACGCCAAAAGACAACTACAAAGCACTCTGGGAAGACCTGGTCGCCGGCAAAGTTTGGCAGGGCGAGTTCCATAACAAACGCAAGGACGGCAGCGAATATATCGAGCACGCCATCATCAGTCCCATCCGCCAGCCAGACGGCAGCATCACCCACTATATTGCGGTGAAGGAGGACGTCACCGAGAAGAGGCGCGCCGAGGCCGAGATCAACCGCCTGGCGTTCTACGATACGCTCACCGGGCTGCCCAACCGGTCTCTATTACTGGAACGCCTGAGCCAGACGCTGGCCACGACACGCCGTTCCGGTCATTACAGCGCCCTCATCTCATACAACCTCGACCGCTTCAAAACCGTCAACGATGCCGGCGGCCAGGAACTCGGGGATCAGCTGCTCAAGGCACTTACCGAAAGGCTTGGCCACACCATACGCGAAGGAGATGTGGTGGCCCGCATTGGCGGGGACGAGTTCTGCATCTTGCTCACCGATCTTGCTCCGCAACAGCAGTCTGCCGCGCATTACGCACTGCACGTGGCAGACAAATTACATGCCGCGCTGCAAAAGCCGCTCCAGATAGCAAAGGATGGTCTCACGCTCACTGCCTGCCTTGGCATCGCTCTGTTCCCGGAAGGCGACACGGATACCCCGCTGGACATCCTGCGCCGAACCAACTCCGCGCTTCATCACGCCAAACAACGGGGCAGCGGCCAGACCGCTTTCTTCGAAAGCGCGCTCGACGAAGCCGCCAAGCAGCGCTTCGACATCGAGCGCGAGCTGCACCATGCCATCACATCCGGTGAACTGCGCGTCTTCCTTCAACCGCAGGTCGATGCCGCCGGCAAGATCGTCGGCGCGGAAGCGCTGGTGCGCTGGCAAGACCCGCAGCGCGGCCTGATCCAGCCGGGGGCCTTCATCCCCATCGCGGAAGAGTCCAACCTCATCATCGAGCTTGGTGAATGGGTGTTCACCGAGGTGTGCCGCCTGCTGGCGCAGGAAGAGCAGGCAGGCGGCACGATGCGCATCTCGGTCAACATCAGCCCGCGCCATTTCCGCCAGAGCGATTTCGTTGGGCAGATCAAGCGCCGCATCGCCCAAACTGGGGTCGACCCGGCCCGCCTGACGCTGGAAGTGACCGAGGGCATGTTGATCGACAATGTGAACGAAGTGATTGCCAAGATGGTGGAACTGAACGCACTGGGCATCCACTTCTCGCTGGACGACTTCGGCACCGGTTACTCCTCGCTGTCCTACCTCAAACGCCTGCCCATCCACGAGATCAAGATCGACAAGACCTTCGTGCAGGACATGACCACCGACGCCAACGATGCCTCGCTGGTCGAGACCATCCTGCTGGTGGCCCAGCACATGCGCCTGAAAGTGGTGGCCGAAGGGGTGGAGACCGAAGAACAGGCGGCATTCCTCAACCAGCGCGGCACGGTCATCCACCAGGGTTATCTGTTCGGCCGGCCGGAACCGGCAGCACAGTTGTTCAAACGGCTGGCCCACTGACCCCTCGGCATGCCACGCACTGGCGACATACCGAGGGACGGCTCCGCTTCCCCTTTCCAATCATTGAATTGCATCGCTTTTCCCCTTCTGTTCATTCCACCCGAATGTCAAATCCAAGTTAGTATGGTGGCGCACTCAAGTATTATGAGCGCCTGCCGATAGCCACTAACAAGTTCAAATACCAAGGAGTCCCTGTGCGCAACAACCAACCCGTCACCGGACGCGAACACCCCTTCCCGCAAGGCCAGACCGTCATCTCCTATACCGATCTGAAAGGCCAGATCACCCGTGCCAATGAGGCCTTCGTCGAACTCTCCGGCTTCACCAAAGATGAGTTGATGGGCCAGCCGCACAACCTCGTGCGCCACCCGGACATGCCGGCCGAGGCCTTTCGCGACCTGTGGCACACCCTGAAACAGGGACGTCCGTGGAGCGGGCTGGTGAAGAATCGGCGCAAGAACGGCGACCACTACTGGGTACGCGCCTATGCCTCGCCGCTGGCAGACGGGAGCGGCTACGTCTCGGTGCGCGTCGCCGCCAATCGCCAGGAGATCGCGGCCGCAGAACAGTTGTATGCCAGGATGCAACAGAACGCGGACATCAAGCTCGATGAGGGGCAGGTCCGCAGCGGCGGACTAGCCGGCGTGACAGGTGTCTTCACCCGCATGCGCGTCGTCTCGCGCCTCTGGCTGCTGGCGATCAGCGGCCTCGCCGGGTTCCTGATCGCGATCGCCGTGGGCTGGCAAGGACTGACCTCGTCGACGAACGCGCTCAAGACGGTCTATGAAGACCGGGCCGTTCCGATGTACGACCTGTCCATGATCGACTCGAAGATCCGCGAAAACTACAACGACCTTACCCTGGCGTTCCAGCACGACCCCGCAGGCGGACTTGCCGGTTTGCATGACCACCCGGCCTCGCACCATCTCGATGCCGTCAGCAAGCGCCGGGACGAGATCAACGCCTTGTGGAAGAAATACATGGCCACCTACCTGACCGAAGAGGAAAAGGTGCTTGCCGCAGAGGTCGATGCCCGGCGCACGGCATGGCAAGGCAAGATCAGCGAAACAGTCAGGACCTTGTCACAAAATAATTACAGCCGGGATGCCCTGCAGAATCTGCTCAAGGCCGGACGCGAAGAACGCATGGCGTTCCATGACGCGCTGGACAAGCTGATCGTCTACCAGACGGTTGTCGCCAAGCAGGAATTCGAACGCTCCCAGCAGGCTGCGAACACCGGCGTGACCATCTTTATCATCCTGCTTGCCGTCGGCACCCTGGGCCTGCTCGCCCAATCCTGGTTCATCATCCGCCGCATCAACAGCGGTCTGGGTGCGGCAAAGGATGCAGCCAATGCCATCGCCGGCGGCGATCTCACTCGCCCCCTGCCTGTCGCCACCAAGGATGAACTCGGCGACCTCGTCGCAGCACTATCGGTGATGCGCAACAACCTGCACGAACTGATCGCCAGCGTCCGCGATGGCATCACCGATCTGAACAAGACATCCGGCGACGTCTCCGCCTCGGCGCAAAGCAGTTCCAGGGTGACCGAGATGCAATCCGAAGCGGCCTCCGGCATGGCGGCGGCGATGGAACAACTCTCGGTGTCCATCGACCAGGTGAGCGAGCACGCCAGCGAAGCCCACCGCGTCAGCCAGACCTCCAGCGAACAGGCCGGCGAAGGCGGCAGCATCATCCACAGCGCGGCGACCGAGATGGAGAACATCGCCAACTCGGTGAACCATGTCGCTGAGACCATACGCAGCCTCGATGAGTACTCCGCGCAGATCTCCGGCATCGTCAATACCATCAGGGACATCGCCGACCAGACCAACCTGCTGGCGCTCAATGCAGCGATCGAGGCGGCGCGCGCCGGCGAACAGGGACGCGGTTTCGCCGTGGTCGCGGACGAAGTGCGCAAGCTCGCCGAACGCACCGCCACGTCGACCAAGGAGATCACCGGCATGATCGGCAAGATCCAGAACGGCACCAAGCTGGCGGTGGAGGAGATGGAGATCGGCGTGAAACGCGTCAGCGACGGTGTGGGTCTGGCACGCAAGGCCGGAGATTCCGTCAGCAGCATCCGCGAAGCGGCCCAGCATGCCGCCCACGCGGTGGACGACATCACTTCCGCGATCCAGGAACAATCCCTCGCCGCGCGCGACATCGCGCAGCGCATCGAGAAGATCGCCCAGGGCACCGAAGAGAACAGTCTGGCTTCGGCGCAGACTGCTTCTTCCGCCAAGCAGATGGCCGAGCTCAGCAGGCAACTGGACGAACTGGCGACGCGCTTCCGTATCGCCTGACCCCGGCGCCCCGGTCTGCCGGAGATCCGGCAGTCCGGGCGAGATCGCGATCCTGTGGTTATGCTAGGCTATGCCCGATTGCATCGCAATCGAACGCCAACAATCCAGAAAGGCATACCATGAAAATGACCTCCTCCCTGAAAAGCCTGATATTGATCGGAACGATCGCGCTGCTGACCGGCTGCGCGGCCTCGGTTCCGCTGGCTTCAAAAGAACAAGACGCCAGCAGCAAGGCATTCAAGACTTCCGCCACCATGGCCGGTGTTTACATCTACCGCGACAACAGCCAGTTCGGCAAGGCTCTCACCAAGAGGGTCTCCATCGACGGCGTTGTGATCGGTGAGACAGCCCCCGGGGTCTACTTCCGCAAAGAAGTCGCACCGGGCGAACATACGGTGGCCACCCAGGCCGAGTTCGGCGAGAACACTCTCAAGTTCAACGCCGAGGCGGGCAAGATCTATTTCTTCCAGCAATACATGAAATGGGGGACCTTCCAGGGAAGTGCGGGGATCCAGGCCGTCAGCGAAGACGTGGGCAGACAGAGCGTTCTGCAGGGTAACGAAGCCAGGTAAGCGTCACCTTCGAAGGACCGGATGGCGTGGCAGGATCGCCATCCGGTCTTCCTGCCGCAAGAAGATCAGATCAATAGCTGACCGGAACGCGCGCGGTCAGCGCACACATCAGCTCATAGCTGATGGTTCCCGCGGCACCGGCCACCTCTTCCACAGGCAAACCGGCGCCCCACAGGATGACGCGGCTGCCGACGTCGGCATCCGGCATCTCGCCCAGATCCACACACAGCATGTCCATCGACACGCGCCCCAGCGTGCGGGTACGGCGTCCGTTCACCAGCACCGGCGTGCCTGTAGGCGCATGGCGCGGATAGCCGTCGGCATAGCCGCAGGCCACGATGCCGATGCGCATCGCCCTGTCGGCACGGAACAGGCCGGCATAGCCGACGCTGTCGCCCGCCTGCAGTTCGCGCACCGCGATGATCTCGCTGCCCAGCGTCATCACCGGCTGCAGGCCGAGTTGTTGCGCACTGGCATCGGCAAACGGCGATGCGCCATACAGCATGATGCCGGGACGCACCCACTCGGCATGCGTGGCGGGATAACGCAGCAACGCAGCCGAGTTGGCCAGCGAACGCGGGGCGCGATATGCGGCGGTCAACCCTTTGAAAAGCTCCAGTTGCTCGGCCACGCCTTCCGGCTCGTCTGCATGGGAAAAGTGGGTCATCAGCGTGACCTCGCGTATCGCCGGATGCGACTTGAGTTTCTCCATCACCGCCGGGACCTGTTCCGGCAGGAATCCCAGCCGGTTCATGCCGGTATTGATCTTGAGCCAGACCGACAGGGTGCCGCGCCGCGGATAGGCATCCAGCATGGCGAGTTGCCAGGTGCTGTGGATGACACTGGACAGCTCGTATTGCGCGAGCAGCGGCAATTCGTCCGCAGTGAAAAAGCCTTCCAGCAGCAGGATGGTCTGGCGGAAGCCGGCCTCGCGCAAGGCGATGGCATCACGCACATCCAGCAGTGCGAACCCCTCCGCCTCCTCCAGCACTTCGGCCACGCGCAGCAACCCATGCCCGTAGGCGTTCGCCTTGATCACCGCCATGATGCGGCTCGAAGCGAGTCGACGCGCCACGCGAAGATTGTTCCTCAAGGCGGAGAGGTCGATGCGGGCGTGTATCGGGCGGGACATGGCTTCTTCAGAAACGGGGGATTTAAAGTGCCGCGAATGATAGCAGGCATCATCCTTTCATGTTATAAAAGCCCGTCTTTCAGATAACCACACAAAGTGAACCGCGGTTTCTACACCATCCTGGCGGCACAGTTCTTCTCAGCGCTCGCTGACAACGCACTGCTGTTCGCCGCCATCGCTCTGCTCAAACAAGTGCATGCCCCCAGTTGGCAAACACCCGTTCTGCAACAGGCATTCATCCTGTCGTTCATCCTGCTCGCACCCTTCGTCGGCGCCTTTGCCGACTCGCTGCCGAAAGGCCGCGTGATGCTCATCAGCAACGCCATCAAGATGGCAGGCTGCGTCGCCATGCTGATCGGGGTGAACCCGCTGCTGGCCTACGGCCTTGCCGGTTTCGGCGCGGCGGCCTATTCGCCCGCCAAATACGGCATCCTCACCGAATACCTGCCGCCGGAGCGGCTGGTGTGGGCCAACAGCTGGATGGAAGGCCTGACCGTCGCCGCCATCATCTTCGGTGCAGTGGTCGGCGGCATGCTCATCACACCAAGCTTCGCGCATACCATCATGTCGTACCTGCATGTCCCGGCGTTCGTCACCCCCGCCGAGATGGCGATCTTCATCATCTTCTTCCTCTACCTGCTGGCGGCGCTGATCAACCTCTACATCCCGCTCGTCCCCATCGAACACAAGCCGCTCAGTCCCAGCCCGTTGTTCCTGCTCAAGGATTTCTGGCACTGCTTCATCCTGCTGTGGAAAGACCCGCTGGGCCAGGTCTCGCTCGCCGTCACCACGCTGTTCTGGGGTGCAGGCGCGACCCTGCGCCTGCTGGTGCTGGCCTGGGCGGGCGTCGCCCTGCATTACAGCATCGGCGAAGCGGCCAAGCTGATCGCCTGGTTCGCCGTCGGCATCGCCATAGGCTCCGTGCTCGCCGCACGCCTGATCAAACTGGAACATGCGGTGAACGTGCTGCCGGTCGGCATCGGCATGGGCCTGATGGTGCTGGTGATGATCCCCATCTCCCATCCCTTGCTCGCCATCCTGCTGCTCATCTGTATCGGCGTGATGGCCGGATTCTTCGTGGTACCGATGAACGCGCTGCTGCAACACCGCGGCCACCTGCTGATCGGTTCGGGACGCTCCATCGCCGTGCAGAACTTCAACGAGAACATCAGCATCTTCCTCATGCTGGGACTCTACGCACTGATGGAGAAACTCGGACTGCAACTGAATTACATCATCCTCTTCTTCGGCTTGCTGATGGCCGGACTCATGGCACTGCTTTACAAGAAGCACGGCCACGACCAAGATACGGGCAAGATCTAAGCTCCCCTTTAGGAGAACCATATGGAATTCTGGATACTCGTGCTGCTGATCCTGCTCAGCGGCTTCTTCGCCATGTCCGAGATGAGCATAGGCGCGAGCCGCATGGCCATCCTCACGCAGATGGCCGAAGCGGGCAACGAAGGCGCGCGAGTCGCCGCCGCCCTGCGCAGCCAGCCCTCGCGCCTGCTCGCCGCCACCCAGACCGGACTCACCGCACTCGCTACCCTGCTCGGCGTGTTCGGCGAAGCCATGTGGGTGCCGCGCATCGAAACCTTCATCGAGACAGAGATCGCGTTCCTTGCTTTCGTCAAATATCCGCTCGCACTGCTGATGGTGGTCGGCAGCATCACCTTCGCCACCATCGTCATCGGCGAGATCATCCCCAAGCGCATCGCGCTGGCCAAACCCGAGGTCATCGCCTCCCTGCTCGCCCCCACCATGGCGCTGTTCGCCAAGATCACCCGTCCCTTCATCTGGGCGCTGTCGGTCGCCAGTGAAAGATTGCTCGCGCTGTTCCCGTTCAAGGAAAGCGCCGCGCATGTCGCCTCGGACGAGATACGCGCCATGATCACCGCCGGACGCCGCGACGGCGGCCTCGACGAGACCGCGGGCGAACTGCTCGGCAACGTGTTCCGCCTCGACGACCGCAAGGTGGCCAGCGTGATGACACCGGCCAACGCCATCATCTTCCTCGACCTGCAGGCCCCCAGCGAGATCAACCTGGAAAAGATCAAGACGCAAAGCGTCTCGCGTTTCCTCGTCTGCAAGGGCGGGCTGGGACAGGTGATGGGCTACATCGAGAGCCGCGAGCTGCTGCAGCACCTGCTCGCGGGCAACCAGCTCGACCTCGGCAAGCTGCCCACCCACGCCATCCAGTTCATTCCCAACACGCAGTCGCTCATCGGCGTGCTCGAATTCTTCCGCACCCAGAAGACCCACCTCGCCATCGTCGTCAACGAGTTCGGCCAGACCGAAGGCCTGGTCACGCTGAGCGACCTGCTCTCCTCGGTGGTCGGCGATGTGCCCAGCTCGGTGGACGAACTGCCGCTCGCGGTGCAGCGCGAGGACGGCAGCTGGCTGCTCGACGGCCTGCTGCCGCTGGACGAGATGAAGGACAAACTCGGCATCACCTCGCTGCCGGAAGAAGACCTCGGCAACTATCACACCGTCGGCGGCTTCGTCATCACCGCCGTCGGCCGCATCCCCAAGAAGGCCGAGACCTTCGACTGGCACGGCTGGCGTTTTGAAGTAGTCGACATGGACAAGAACCGCGTCGACGAAGTGTTCGCCCGCCCCATCGGTGACAGCATCCCCAACGACTGAGGAGAACAGCATGAGCTACCGCACCGCAGCCTTCCTTTCCATCCTGCTGCTCAGCGCCTGCAGCCCGGGCGACGACGATGCACCGCCGCCGAAACTGTTCGAGGACCAGCGTCAGGCGCTCGACAAGGCCAAGGAGGTGAACTCCATACAGCTGGATGCCGCCGAAAAGCAGCGCAAGGACATCGAACAGCAATCGCAGTAATGGCGGATAAAAACAGTAGGGCATAGCTGCGTTGACCTCGTTTCCACAAACGGGTACTGTGCATATCACTTGGCAAACATACTGAAAGGTATCGACGCAAAGTCTCCGGCCTAAGGGAAACTATGGCAGCGGGACCGCGACATGGGGGTTCTTCCCCATGCCTGTTCTGATACCCCTGACGTCGTTGCAAACACTATGAATCACCAGCAGCTGCCCGGCCTCGGGAGCAGTGAATGGTGACAAGGCATTGCCCTTCAGGAGGGGGTTAACATGAAGACGCACCCGCATCGCAACAAGGGGCAAGCACCCGCCCCAACCTGCGAAAACTGCATGCACACCATCAAGCAGAACGAACGCCGCGACGTGGTCGTGTGCGTACCGCATCTCAAGACCATGCCCGCCAGCAACGCGCTGGTCTGCGAGCTGCACGCACTCAGGCACCAGCGTACCTGAACCTCAGCACACAGGAACCGGCCCCTTGTCCGCCTTTGGTCCCGGCACCGCCGGCGGCGGAGCAGGCGACCAGGCCGGTCGCTCCGCACTCCCCGAATCGATGATCACCAGATAGCGTCCCGACCATGGCGTGGGCGTCCGGTCCGCGCGGATCATCCACAGCTTCTTTCCGTTCCCCAGCGCTTCTTCGTAATCCGCATCGAGTATCCCGTAGCGATCGATGAAATCGTTCAGCGTCGCGGGGATGCGTATGCAGCCCTTCGACATCGCCGCACCCAGATGCGGCTCGAAATAATCCGGATCGGTCGCGTGCATCAGCAGACGCATCTGGCTGATGCCGCCGCGCCCCCAGCCGCGCTCGCCGGACACCCAGCCGAAATCGTAGACGCGCATGCCCTTGCGGCCGAAACCGCGCACCCCCAGTTTGCTGCGCGTGCCTTCGGCGCGGAAATCCCTGTTGGCCAGCGTGTGCGCGAATACACCCGTCGGTGTGATGAAGTGGTCATACGCACCGGGTTTGCCGGTCGAGGCAGGCGCTGCCCCGATGAAATGGAAATGCGCTTCCGTTGCCTGCAGATCCAGCCAGTACAGAAAGATCGCCTGCACCTGCGGGTTGCGGTCCAGCACCAGCACATACTGCGACCTGGTGAACGGCGTCTGCGCGCCCGCCAGCTCGGCTTCCAGCAATCGCACATAGCGCTCCTGCGCCTCCTGCGGCAATTCGAGGCGCCGCTCCACCTCGCGCTGGAAAACGGAGACAAGCGCAGTGCCGTCGTCGGTCCGGGCCGGAACGGATGCGACAGCGAGCAGCAAGACGATGGTCAGCAAGATTCTCTTCACGCGCACATTGTACTGGCATAAACTTGGACGAACATCACACGGACACACTCGCGAAGGTCGATACATGAAGATAGGCATCCCGAAGGAGATCAAGACCAACGAGAACCGCGTCTCGCTGGTACCGGCAGGCGCCGAAGCGCTGGCGAGTGCGGGACACACGGTGCTGGTGGAAACGGGAGCGGGAGCAGGCAGCGCTTTCAGCGACGAGCAATACATCGCCGCCGGCGCGCGCATCGCCGGGGATGCAGATGAGGTGTGGGCGGCCGCCGACCTGATCGTCAAGGTGAAGGAACCGATCACACCGGAGTGGAAACGCATGCGCCCCGGCCAGACCATCTTCACCTATTTCCATTTCGCCGCCAGCGAACAGCTCACCCGCGCGCACATGGCTTCCGGCGCGGCCTGCATCGCTTACGAGACCGTCGAGCTGCCCTCGCGCGAACTGCCGCTGCTGACGCCGATGTCGGAGGTGGCCGGGCGCATGGCGGTGCAGGAAGGCGCCAAGTATCTGGAGAAGCTGCAGGGCGGTCGCGGCATCCTGCTCGGCGGCGTGCCCGGCGTGCCACCGGCCAAGGTGGTCATCCTCGGCGCCGGCGTGGTCGGCGTGAACGCCGCCAAGGTCGCGGCCGGCATGGGCGCCAGCGTGGTCATCCTCGACATCTCGCTGGAGCGCTTGCGCTACCTCAGCGACGTCATGCCTGCCAACGTGCAGCTGGTGTACTCCGACCGCCACAACATCCAGGCGCAGATCGCCACTGCCGACCTGGTCGTCGGCGCGGTGCTGATCCACGGTGCCCTCGCCCCCAAACTGGTCCGCCGCGAAGACCTCAGGACCATGCGCCCCGGCGCCGTGATCGTGGACGTGTCCGTCGACCAGGGCGGCTGTGTGGAGACCACGCGCCCGACCACGCACGAGCAGCCCACCTTCGTCGTCGACGGCGTGGTGCACTACGGCGTGGCCAACATGCCCGGCGGCGTGCCGATCACCTCGACGCTGGCGCTCACCAACGCCACCCTGCCCTATGTACTCAAGCTGGCCAACAAGGGATTCCGCCAGGCACTCAAGACCGACTCTGCGCTGCTCAACGGCCTCAACATCATCAATGGCAAGATCACCCACCGCAAGGTCGCCGAAGCGTTCGGCCTCGACTATCACCCGGCGGAATCCTTCCTCGACTAAGAACTGCAAGACGCCCCCATGCCGACATCGAACCTGACTCCCGCCGAACTCCGCCTCGTCTTCGATCCATCCACCTTCGGATACGCCGACACTTCCGAACTGCTCGACCAGCCGCTGCCGTGGATAGGCCAGGAGCGCGCGGAACAGGCCGCCCGCTTCGGGCTCGGGATGGACCAGCCGGACTACAACCTGTTCGTGCTGGGCGAGGTCGGCAGCGGCCGTTCCTCGCTGCTCAAGCGCGCGATGCAGCAGGCCGCCGCGGGCAGGCCGGTGCCGCCCGACCTGTGCTACCTGCACAACTTCGACACCCCGGAACGCCCGCGCGCCCTGCGCCTGCCCGCCGGACAGGGCCGCATGCTGCGCCAGCTCATGACCCAGATGCTGAAGTCGCTGCTGAAGAACATCCCGCAATGCCTGAAAGGGCAGGACTTCAAGGTCGAGAGCGAGCGCATCGAGAACACCTACAAGGCGGAAGAAGTCACGGCCTACACCGTGCTCGACGCCCTCGCCGAAGAGCGCAAGTTCACGCTGCACCGCGAGAGCGGTCACCTGGTCTTCACCTACCGCGACGCCAAGGGGCACACGCTGACCGAGGAGGAGATGCTGGCCCTGCCGAAGGAAAAGCGCGCCGAGATAGACAAGGCCGAGCAGGAACTGCGCGCCGAGATCAGCCGCTACTTCGAGAAGACCGCCGCGCTGGAGCGCGTGAAGGACGAGGCACTGGCGGCACTGCGGCGCCAGGTGGTCAAGCCCCTGCTGGAACACGAGCTGCAGGAGATACGCGCGGCACTGAAGAAACAGATCAAGGACTCGGTCAAGCTCGGCACCTATCTGGAGCAGGTCGAGCGCGACATCCTCGACAACCTCGAACTGTTCGAGATGCTGGACGCCGAGGACGACATCCGTCAGGAAGCGCTGGGCAAGGTGCTGTCGCGCTACCGCGTCAATCTGATCGTGGACAACGACGGCCTCACCGGCGCGCCGGTCATCGTCGAGGACAACCCGCTGTTCCGCGCGCTGTTCGGCAGCATCGAATACCAGTCGGAGAACGAGGCGCTGGTGACCGACTTCTCGCGCATCCGCGCCGGCAGCCTGCACAAGGCGCACGGCGGCTACCTCATGCTGCACCTGCGCGACCTGCTGGTCGACGGCCTGGTGTGGGAGAAACTGCGGCGCCTGCTGCGCAGCGGCAGGCTGCAGGTCGAGGAACCCGGCACCGCTTTCACGCCCATCGCGATGGTTTCGCTCGAACCCGAGGCGGTCGATGTCGAGGTCAAGATCGTGCTGGTCGGCTCGCGCGAACAGTATTACGAACTGCAGGAAGACGACCCCGAGTTCGCGCGCCACTTCTCGGTCAAGGTGGACTTCGCCGAAAGTTTCACCAGCAGCGCCGACAGCCACCGCGCGACCGCCGTCTTCGTCGCGCACACCTGCCGCCGCTCGGGATTGGCGCATTTCAGCGCCGCCGCCGTGGCGCGCCTGCTGGAAGACGGACACCGCGAAGTCGATGACCAGTCGCGCCAGAGCGCGATCTTCGCGCGCACCGAAGCGCTGGTGCTGGAGAGCGCCGCGCTGTGCCGCGCGCGCAACGGCCGCCTGGTCGAGGCGGCGGATGTCGACGCGGCGCTGGCGGCGCGCATCCTGCGCCACGACTATCCCGAACAGCGCCTGCAGGAAGCCTTTGCCGAGGGCGACCTGTTGATCGCCGTGCACGGGGAGCGGACAGGCCAGCTCAACGGGCTGACCCAGGTGGATTCGGGCGATTACCGTTTCGGCTTCCCGGTGCGCGTCACCGCGCGCACCCATGCCGGCGAGCACGGCCTGGTCAACATCGAGCGCGAAGTCGAGATGTCCGGCCCCATCCACGACAAGGGCGTATTCATCCTGAACAACTACCTGTCGGCGCTGTTCGCACACAACGCGCCGCTCGCCTTCAATGCCTCCATCGTGTTCGAGCAGGAATACCACGGCGTGGAGGGCGACTCGGCCTCCTGCGCGGAACTGTATGTGCTGCTGTCGTCGCTGTCGGGTTTGCCGCTCAAGCAGGGCATCGCGGTGACAGGCGCGGTCAACCAGCACGGCGAGGTGTTGCCGGTGGGCGGCATCAACGAAAAGATCGAGGGCTACTTCCGCATCTGTTCACAGGCGGGACTGGACGGCAGCCACGGCGTGCTGATCCCGCAGCGCAACCGCCGCCACCTGATGCTGAAACGCAAGGTGGTCGAAGCGGTAGATCAGGGGCTGTTCCACATCTACACGGCGGAACATGTCAGCGAAGGGATAGAGTTGCTCACCGGCAGGCCCGCGGGCGTGGCCGATGCTTCCGGCAACTACCCGCCGGGCAGCGTGCTGGGGCACGCGCAGAAGACGCTGCTGGCCTACCGCCGCGCCTGCCAGCATTCGTCACATCCCAAGCCCGTGCTCAAACACCTGCACCCGTGATGCGGCGCTGCCGCTACTCCTCTTCGGCGGCGGCCTCGCTCACGCGCGGCTCGTGCTTCTTGACGTCGCCGCGCAGCTTGCGCGCATACTCACCCACCTGGCGTTTGGCGGCATCGAAGCCGTCGCGCAACGCGACATACACATCTTCCGCATCGTCGCGGTTGACCACGATCTCGCCGCCGGCCACGCCGACGTCGATACGCACCGCAAAACGCTTGCCCTGATGATGATGCTTGTGCGGCATCTCGACCACCACCCGGCATGACATGATGTGATTGAAGAACTCATCGAGCTTCTTCGCCTTTTCGCGGATGCGCGCCTCCAGTGCTTCCGAATGTTCGACATCGCGAATGGTGATCTGCAGCGGGATCTGCATAAATTCCTCCTTGAAGATTGATTATCCTGCAGTGGCCCTGCTTGCCTTGTCAGTGCGCCCAGGTCACCCGCAGCAGGTTCTGCTCCGGGTTGTAGTGGAAATCCAGCCCGCCCTGATAGGCATGATGCAGCGCCTCGCCGATGCCGCGCGCCAGATGGATGTCGGTGGTGGTGACCTGCATGCCATGCGCGGTCTTTTCGATATCCATGATGCGCTGCAGGGGATGCGCGGCTTTCTCTTTCGCCTCATGGTGGCGTATCAGCTGGCGGATCTCCTGCTCGTGCGCAGCCAGAAAATCGCCGGACAGCGAGACGAAGCCGGCCGGGAAACGGTCGTGGATGCGGTGGCAGGCCGGGCAACGCTCTTCATGCGCCCCCTTGGGCTTGTCCAGCCATTGCCAGCGTCCGGCATGGAACACCGCGCCGCAATCGGGACAGACGGTAGGCTCGGGCAGTTTGCCCTTGCTCTTGTAACTGTCGTGGACCGCTTCCTGCTGCAGGCGGTCGCGGCGGATGGGCTGGAAACCGGGAGGATGCGATGAATGGCTCATGATTCTCTCCTTGCAAGATCGGCCTCGCTCACCACGATGGATGCCGCACCATCATTCACAGGGCCGGACAGCGGACAACTTCAGGACAGCTCGCCTTTTCTGACGGCATCGAAACAATCTTCGCGCCAGCAACAATCCATGCGATCGCACTCGAAGTTCGAGGCGGTCGCGAAGCAATCGAAATTGCCCTCGACGAGCTGGAGCGTTCGTATCAGTTTGGTCTTGGTCAGGCTGTCGGGATGGACACCCCGCGACTTGGCGATGTTGCGTACCTCATCCAGTCTCATGATGCCCCCTTTTGAAAAACGCGCGAAGCACGAACGGAAATCAGTGCAGAGATGATGTTCTTCTTTCGGTCATTATGCGCCAATAAAAGAGGATGACAAGCCATGCCCATGACGCCGACCTGCCCTTGCAGACTGGCTCAGGCAGTGTGCCATCCGCCTTGCGCGGCATGCTCCAGCAAGCGTGTCAGCCGCTGCCAGGCCTGCATGTTCGCCTTGCTCGTCGGCGCTTCTGCGGTGGTGAACCTTGCGCTCGCTTCCAGCTCCGCCGGCGCCAGCACTTCCTGCGCCGCCTGCAGTTTCTCCAGCACCGCCACATCGGCTTCCGAGGCATCGTTGCGCCGCTGCCGGACACGTTCGCGCAATGTCTCGTCTTGCGCGTACAGCGAGGCGATGACGAAAGGTACTGCCAGGTTTTGCGCCAGTGCGCGGAACGATTCGCGCTCCGCGCGCTTGAGGAAAGCGGCATCCACGATCACGGTGCAGCCCGCCGTCAGCAGTTCCTGCGCCAGTTCGCGCAGCCGCGCATAGGTGCGCCGGGTCGCCTCGCGGCCGTAGATATCGCCGACCGCCGCACTGCTCTCCAGCATGCCCAGTCCGTACATGCGCTTGCGCTCGACATCGGAACGGATGCGCACCGCACCCAGCTGCTGCAAGGCCATCTGCGAGAACGTGGTCTTGCCCGAGCCGGGCAGGCCGTGGGTGACGATCAGCGCCGGTGCGTACTGTTGCAGGCACTGCTGCGCCAGCACGAGATAGCTGCGGCACGCCGCCAGTTCGCCGCTCCGCTCGCGCTTCGGGATGGAGGACTGGGCGGCGCGGATGGCGCAGACCTTGGCGCGCACCGCAGCGCGGTAGGCCAGATAGAAGCGCAGCACAGCCAGGCCGCCGTAATCCCCGCTCGCCTCCAGATACGCGTTCAGCAGGCGCCAGGCAAAGTCCGCGCGATCGCGGTGCAGCAGGTCCATCACCGAGAAGGCGACCTCGTCCATCACATCGATCCAGCGCAGGGCCGGATTGAACTCGATGCAGTCGAACGGGACAGGCACATCGCCCGCCAGCACGATGTTGCCCAGATGCAGATCGCCGTGGCACTCGCGCACGAAGCCCTGCGCGCGGCGTTGCGCGAACAGGCTCGCGCACGCCGCGAACTCCGCTGCGGTGGCGGCTTCCAGCCGCGCGATCGATTCCCGCTCGGCCCTGCCCGGCAGCGACGCGCGCAACTGCCGGTAGTTCTGCATCGCAGCCGCCTCGATCGTCGCGGGAGTACCGAATGCAGAGGCGGCGTTCGCCACCGGCACCCCGGCATGGAAGCGCGCGATGGTCGCGGCCAGCCGGTCGATGTGCTGCGCGGCGATCTTGCCGCGCGGCAGCAAACGGTCCATCAGTTCGGCGGAAGCGAAACGGCGCATCCTGACCGCATACTCGATGGCCGGCTGCGCGCCCAAGCGCGGCTGCGCCGGCGTCCCGCCTATATTCACCGTTTCCAGATAGATATCGGGCGCGGTGCGGCGGTTGAGCCGCAGCTCTTCATCGCAGCAAAAGCGCCGCGCCGCCAGTGTGGAGTAATCGAGGAAACCGAGGTCGAGCGCCTTCTTGATCTTGTAGGCATAGTCGCCGGCCAGCACCACCCAGGAGATATGCGTCTCGATCACCTCGATGTCTTTCGCCGCATGCGGATAGCATCCCGGATCCTTCAGGGCGGCGATGAGCCGTTGCTGGTCCGTGTCCTGGCGTTGAATGCTCATGGCATGAGACTCCGCTCCCGTGCGCCGCATCACGCAGCCGTGATGAGCACCGGCTCTTCGAACAGCGACTTGAACACCACCTTGCGCACTTCCGGCCGGTCGGGGATCGCGAACAGCACGGGGACGAGCATCTCCTCGAATATCCCGCGCACGCTGCGCGCCCCCACCTTGTATTCGTAGGCCATCTCGGCGATCTGGCGGAAGGCCGCCTCCTCGATCACCAGTTCCACGCCTTCATCCTTGAGTATCTCGCGGAACTGGTTGTAGATCGAATTGCGCGGCTCGACCATGATCTTCACCAGCAGCTCCCTGGACAGGTTGTCCAGACTGGCGATGATGGGCAACCGCCCGGTGAATTCCGGGATCAGGCCGAACTTGAACAGGTCGGTGGGTTTCACGCGCGAGTTCAGGCGGTCGAGTATCTCCTCGTCGTCCGCTTCCGAGGTCGCGATGAAACCGTAGGCGTGGCTGCTGGCCGCGATGCTCTCCAGACCGACAAAAGCGCCCGCGCAGATGAACAGGATATCGGTGGTGTCGATGGAGCGGGTAGCGCCCAGCCGCACAGAGGCGCCCTCCATGATCTTCAGCAAGGCGTGCTGCACGCTCTCTCCCGAGCTGCCGTGCTGCTCGCTGCCGCCCGATTTCAGCTTGTCCACCTCGTCGATGAAGACGATGCCGCTCTGCGCCAGGGCGAGATCGCCCTGCGCCTTCTCCAGCAGGCGCAGCAGCAGTGCCTCGATCTCTTCGTTGACGTATTTGGATTGCGCCAGCGAAGTGGCGTTGGCGGTGACGAAAGGCACGCGCAGGAAATGCGACAGCGTCTCGCACATCAGCGTCTTGCCGGTGCCGGTCGGGCCGATCAGCAGGATGTTGCTCTTGCTGACCGCGACTTCGTCCGGCCTGCGCTTGCCGAGCTTGCGATAATGCGAGTACACCGCCACTGCCAGTTTCTTCTTGGCCTCATCCTGACCGACGACGTACTGGTCAAGATAGGCAGCGATCGCACTGGGGGTCAGCCTTTTCCCCGCCGCAGCCTGACTGCTCGAATTTTCCATCCCATCCCCCTCGCTCGGCCTTCATCGAAGCACTGTTGCAGTCTACCTCGTTAGCGTCCCGTGCGGCAAAGTCCGCCGCACAGGTGGATGGTCAAAACCATACACCTGCGGTACATTCCTTCGGCATGGACACCCTCTTTCCTGCATCGCGCAATTCATTTCGGCAACTGCTCCTGCTGCTCAGCGCCATCGTACTGCTCGCCGCCTGCGGCAAGGACGACAAGGAAGCGGCCATCCCGCCGGGCAGCCAGGTGCTGGCGCTGGGCGACAGCCTGACCGAAGGTGTTGGCGTGAAGAGCGAGGAAGCATGGCCCGGCCTGCTGGCGGCCAGGACGGGCTGGGAGGTGGCGAACGGCGGGGTCAGTGGCGACACCAGCGCCGCGGCGCTGAAACGTCTGCCGTCATTGCTGGAACAACACTCCCCCGTGCTGGTTCTGGTGACCTTGGGCGGCAACGACATGCTGCGCCATCTTCCGCAGCAGGAGACTGTCGCCAATCTGGAAAGGATGATCGCCCTGGTCAGGGCGCACGGGGCGAAACCGGTGCTGCTGGCGACGCCGCAACCGAGTATTGCGGGAGCGGTCTTCCAGCATCTCTCGGCTCCCGACTTCTACCGCGAGCTGGCCGAGGCACAGCAGGTGCCGCTGATCGAGGATGCGATGGCCGACGTGCTCTCCGATCCGCAACTGAAGGCCGACCAGCTGCACCCGAACGCTGCCGGGCACGCACTGCTGGCAGAAAAGATCCATGAGGAACTGCAGGCCATCGGTTATATCGGCCATTGACCCCGGCAATGGCAAAAACCGGCGGACTCCGGTACATTGCAGCACAAGGCATGGAATCCAACAGGAGGATGCTATGAGCGAGGTGCTGAGCCTGACGCGCGCCGCAAGACTGATCGGCGTGACACGCGCGGAACTGCAGAAGAAGATCCAGCGCGGCGAGATGATCTCGCACGACGGCATGGTCACCGTCGGCAACCTGCTTGCCTGCTATCCCGATGCGCAACTGGAAGACACCGCCGAAACCCGGCGCATCGCCCTGATCAAGGAACGCGCCTTCGGCAAGCGTGTGTTCGAGCGCGCCCTCCCCGAACCGGAAGTATTGGCCGCGCGCATCACCGAACTCAGCACCACGCTGGCGCACAGCCAGGCGCAGGTGAAACAGTTCAACGCACTATTGGGCAAGCTGTGGGACAAGTTTGGCGAGATCGAGGCCCGACTCGACAGCACATCGCGCAAGACGATGGAAGACCTGAGGATATGGGTCAAACAGGAGGTGGAGATGGCTACGGAACCCGGCTTCGTCAATCCGCTGGCGATCAAGGACACCGTGCTGCGCGTCATGACAGCCCAGGTGACCGTGTTGCCCAGCAAACACGATTTTCTCGTCGAGGGTCACGACACCCTGCTCGAAGCGGCGATGCGTTCCGGCATCCCGCTCAACTACGGCTGCAGCGGCGGCAACTGCGGATTGTGCAAGGCCAGGGTGCTGTCGGGCGAAGTGAAGAAGACGCGCCAGCACGACTTCGTCATCTCCGAGTCGGAGAAACAGCAGGGTTACGTCCTGCTGTGCAGCAACACCGCCGTCAGCGACGTGGTGATCGAAGCCGAGGTGGCCGGCAGCGTGCGGGACATCCCCTTCCAGCAGATCAGCGCCCATGTCAAAACGACAGGCCACATCGACGATGACATGATCCTGTTGCACCTGCAGACCCCGCGCACCCAGCGCCTGCGCTTCCTCGCCGGACAGAGCGTGACGTTGCGCGTCGGCCAGTCCTACAGCATGGAGTTGCCCATCGCCAGCTGCCCCTGCGACGACCGCAACGTGCTGTTCCACATCCACCGCCAGCCCGGCAACCTGTTCGCCGATTACGTCTTCGACCACCTCAGGAACAATGACACGGTGGAGATGGAAGGCCCGCACGGCGAATTCATCCTGAGCGAAAGGTCCCCGCGCCCGCTCTACTTCTTCGCCTTCGACAGCGGCTTCGCCCCGATCAAGAGCCTGATCGAACACGCGCTGTCGCTCGATGCCGAGACCATACGCCTGCACTGGTTCGGTTCGAGCCAGCGCCACATCTACCTGCCCAACATCGCCCACGCCTGGCGCGACGCACTGGACAACTTCCGCTACGAGGAACATGTCGCCGGCTTCGACCTGCGCACGGTGAGCGGCAAGCGCGAGGAGATGCTGCGCAAGCAACTCGACGCCATCGTCGCGGCCGATGCCGGGCTGTTGCAGAGCGACATCTATATCGCCGGGCCGGAAGACGCGGTGGGCGTCGCCGAACGCTACTTCCTGGGCAAGGGGCTGCCGAAGACACGGGTGGCGGTGGCAAGCGTGAAATGACAACATCTGCCGCGCGGCCCGGCCCGCGCTGGCGAGATGCGTTACACTGCCGCGCCCGATCGATCTCCCACACATGCCCCATGAAAAAGCACGCCCCCTCAAAACCCGACATCGCGCTGATGCCCCCCTTCGTCGGCCTCACGCTGAAACACATCCACGTGCCTGCGAACAAAACGGAGTTCGCCGCGGCCGCGGCCGCGATCAGGGCGGCAGGCCTCGTCGGGTTCGACACCGAATCGAAACCGACCTTCAGCGTCGGCGAGGTGAGCGACGGGCCGCATGTGGTGCAGTTCGCGCTGCATGACAAAGCCTATCTGTTCCAGGTCCACCGAAAGGAGGGGCATCACGAACTCATCGAGCTGCTGCGATCGGACGAAGTGCTCAAGGTGGGTTTCGGGTTGCGCTCGGATCGCAAACATATCCGCGCGAGATTCGGCGTCGAGTTCGGCGGCGTGGTCGATCTCAATACCGTGTTCAGCATGGACGGCTACCAGAAGGAGATGGGCGTGCGCAATGCGGTCGCGCTGATGTTCCGGCAACGTTTCGCCAAATCGAAATCGATCACCACCACCAACTGGTCGCAGCGCGAACTCACCCCGCAGCAGATACTCTATGCAGCGAACGATGCGTATGCCGCACTGAAAGTGCTGGAGGCGCTCAAGCTGCCGCGCGATGAATTGCCGATCATGACGGCAACTTCCGCCCCATCGGAAATAGAATCGGATTGAGGGCCCCCTGCTTCCAAAAGGCGTGCCAGCAGGATTCGGGAGGATAGGGAAAAGCATTCACTCTCGCCAAGACGCCAAGGACGCCAAGCCCCCCGTGATTTGTGGAAATACAGCCGCTTTTCTTGGCGCTCTTGGCGTCTTGGCGAGAACCTGTTGTTCGTTGCGAAAAAATCAGCCCGCCCACAGGACAGATACGCGCAAGTACTGTCACGTATCAGCCAACATTAAAGTCCGCACAACGCCGATTCATTGGAGTAGGATGACCCTCGCAGTTCTTCCTTAACTTTCGATAAGGAGTCAGATCATGCCCAAGTCACACAACACCCACAGAGATACCAAGAAGAAGCCGCTGATGACGCCGAAGGAAAAGCGGATGGCGAAACATGCGAAGAAGCACAGCCATGATGTGCAGCCATTCATCACTCCGGTGACGACACATTAGGCGGTTGCTAGTTTCAGATGAACAAAGCCCGGCATGCCGGGCTTTGTTTTTTGGTGCGGCGTATGAGTCGGTCGTTCATGGTTCGACAGGCTCACCACGAACGGAATTGATCAATCCTCCAGCGCGCGCACCTTCACCGTCTTGCCTTTCACCTTCCCCGCCGACAAACGCTTCACGGCTTCCTTGGCAATATCCCGCGTGACGGCGACGTAGGTGGACATGTCGGTGACGGTGATCTTGCCGACCTGTTCGCGCGTGAAGCCTGCTTCGCCGGTGAGCGCGCCCAGCACGTCGCCGGGACGGATCTTTTCCTTGCGGCCGCCGAGGATCTGCAGGGTGACCATGGGCGGCACCAGCGGTCCTTTCTTTTCGTTGATCAGCGAATCCATGCTGTGCCATTCGGGTTCGATGCCCGTCATCTTGGCGATGTTGGAAACGCGGTTCATGTCAGCAGGGCTGCACAGACTGAATGCCCAACCTTCCTGGTCGGCGCGTCCGGTGCGCCCGATGCGGTGGATGTGTACTTCGGGATCGGGGGTGACGTCGACGTTGATGACCGCCTCGAGCTGCGAGATGTCTAGTCCGCGCGCGGCCACGTCGGTCGCCACCAGCACCGAACAACTGCGGTTGGCGAACTGAATGAGCACCTGGTCGCGCTCGCGTTGCTCCATGTCGCCGTTGAGCGTCAGTGCGTGGATGCCCTTGGCATGCAGGATGTCCACCAGATCGCGGCATTGCTGCTTGGTGTTGCAGAAGGCCAGCGTGCTGACCGGGCGGTAGTGCTTGAGCAGGACAGAGACGGCCTGCAAACGGTCTTCGTGTTTGATCTCGTAGAAGCGCTGGCGGATCTTGCTGCCCTCGTGCTGTTCCAGCAGTTTCACTTCCTGCGGTTTGCGCATGAACTTCTGCGCCAGCCGCGTGACGCCTTCGGGATAGGTCGCCGAGAACAGCATGGTCTGGCGCTGTGGCGGGATCTGCTTCACCACATACGCGATGTCGTCGTAGAAGCCCATGTCCAGCATGCGGTCGGCTTCGTCCAGCACCAGCGTGTTGATGGAATCCAGTTTCAGGTTGCCGCGCTCGATGTGGTCCATGATGCGGCCCGGCGTGCCGACCACGATATGCGCGCCGTGTTCCAGGCTGTCGGCCTGCGGGCGCAGGGTGCTGCCGCCGACCAGCGCGAGGATCTTGATGTTCTCGGCGAAGCGCGCCAGCCGGCGCATCTCCGTCGTCACCTGGTCAGCCAGCTCGCGCGTGGGGCACAGCACCATGGCCTGCACGCCGAAGTGGCGCGGGTTGAGTTTGGTGAGCAGCGGCAAGGCGAACGCCGCGGTCTTGCCGCTGCCGGTCTTGGCCTGCGCGATGAGATCGTGCCCGGCCAAAGTGATCGGCAGGCTGGCCGCCTGGATGGGCGTCATGGTGCGGTATTCGAGCTGCTGCAAGTTCGCCAGCATGGCCGGCGACAGCGGGAGTTCGTTGAAGGAGCGTCCGGCAACGTCGGTTGCGGGCGCGGAAGCGGGGGTGTCGGATTTGGTCATGCGTGATTATCCTCGCTTGCGGCGAGTATAGCTATCGGCCACCTCTAAAAATTCAAAGTTCTAAGCAAGACAAGGCGCGAACAAAAAATCACGACGCAGCATATATGCAATATGTAAGGAGTGATTTTTTGTGAGCAACGCAGTATTGCGACGAAATTTGGATTTTTAGAGGTGGCCTAATGTTTTGCGGGTTTAATGGATTGCAGCGCCTCGGCCGCGATCTCGCGCACTTCCTCGTTGGCATCGTCCAGACAGGTTTCCACATAGGAACGTGCCGCCGCACTGCCGGTGAGTCCGAGCAGATGGCAGGCATCGGCGCGCACGCGGTGGTCGGGATGGAAAGTGAGTTCGCCCAACCTCGGCAGCAGCGCCTGCAGCTCGGGGGTATGGGAATAGGCTTCCAGCAGCGCGCTCACACCCAGGCGCACCGAGATGTTGGCTTCGGGATTGGCCACGATGGTGAGCAGCGACTTGAGCCGCTGCGTGTCCGCCGCGATGAAGGCCACGGCCTGCTTGTAGCCGCCCTCCTTCAGCAGATGCTCGACGTAATGCGCGGTTCCTTCTTCCCCGCTGGCCCACTCCGCCCACTGCTTCAACTCGCTGGCGCTCTGCGCGCCGGTGAGCGTAAAGGAACCGAGGCGCAGCCAGGGCGCGCTGCGCACCTCATACTCCGCGGCCTGCTCGGGATGCGCCGCGATGTTCACGACCGTCAGTTTGCCGATCTGCGACTGCTTCAGCATCTCGCTCAGCGACTGCAGCACGGCAGGACAATGCCGGCAGACGGGCGTGATAAAAAGCAGTGCGTCGGGTGGGGTTGGAGACATTGATATCCCTCTCAATAAATCCGTTCGGGCTGAGCCTGCGGCGACCTTTAGTCCTGAGCGTAGTCGAAGAGTAAATGGCTCTCCGACAATCCCGGCCTGAGCGCCGCTCGTTCCTTCGACAGGCTCAGAACGAACGGGGTAAAGGGCTCAGGGTGCGCAGGGAATTCATTCGCCTTGTACGGTGACCATGATACGCCGACTACCGCCGTGGTTGCGATGCTCGCACAGGTAAATCCCCTGCCAGGTTCCCAACTTTGGCCGCCCGTCCGTGATCGGGATGTTGAGGCTCGCGCCGAGCAAACTGGACTTGATATGCGCGGGCAGATCGTCGGGGCCCTCGTCCTGATGCTGGTAATAGGGCTCGTCCTCGCGCACGGCGCGGTTGAAGAAGCTCTCGAAATCCTGCCGCACGGTGGGGTCGGCATTCTCGTTGAGGGTGAGCGAAGCGGAAGTGTGCAGGATGAACACATTCATCATGCCGACCTTGAAATTACGCAGCTCGGGCAGTTCGCGCAGCAGCTCGTCGGTGACGAGGTGGAAACCGCGCGGGCGGGGTTTGAGAGTGATCTCTTTTTGTAGCCACATGGCAGTCAGCGTCCGTTATTACCTGTGCGGTACTTTAGCAAAGAAAAAGCCCGGCGGTGCCGGGCTTCTCCTTATGCATACTCTCCTGTCAGTCCATAGCCTTACTGTGTCACAAGCCCCTCTCCCGCAAGCGGGAGAGGGGTTGGGGTGAGGGGTGGCGAGCAGAAACCGCCTGTCGCATATGCTGAACGCCCCTCATCCCCAGCCCTTCCCCCGCCTGCGGGGGAAGGGAGTTGAGCGCAATGGATTTGATGTACGTCAGGAATTTAGCACCGCTTGCTTAGTGATGCGACTTCGCCAGCAGCTTGATCATCTTGATGTTGATGCTCACGAAACGCCAGAGTTGCCACAGCACGCAAGTGCGCATGAAGCGGGTGAAGCCGGTCGGTGCGGGCGGGTAGTAGGCCTGCTGGTAGGGCTCGCGGTTGGTGATGTTTCCCATGTTCAGTTCCTCGTAATTTCGTTGTCAGTAAATCTGAAACTCGCGTAGCGATTCGTTTGCCCTTTCCCCCTCCGGGGGAAAGTTGGATAGAGGGAAACGGGCATCGCAAGTTTCATGATCGGGCTTGCCCGTCAGTCCGGCAGCAGAGACCAGCCCGGACGCAGTTTCGCCTGATAGATGAAGGTGTGGTGCAGCAGGTACTTCATCCAGTGACCGGCCAGGCCGATCTCGCCGAAGGTCAGGTCGATGTCGCGGCCGAACTCCGGATACTTCTCGTAATCGGGCACCACCGGGAACACGGTCATCGTCGCCGCCGTGCCCTTGAGGATGTGCGAGCCGGTGGAGGCCACGCAGGCTGCGCCCATCTCGGCCATCGAGGCGGTGTGGGTGGGCTTCTCGGCGCCGTTCAGCATGTCGCGGATGCTCATCGCCACGGCCTTGGCCATCGCGGCGGAAGGCATGCCGGTGCGCGGTGCGGTCGGGTTGATCGGCGTGCCGTTGGCGCTTTGCATCGGCTTGCTGATCAGGTGCGGCACGGCGAAGGCGATACCGACGGCGAAGATGTTGCGATGCGTCGGCGTCTGGTAGGTGCGCGGCCAATCCTTTGCACTCCACTCCATGAAGGGACGCGCGGTGTAATCGGCATCCACCTTCATGAAACCGTTGGGCAGGAACATCTGTGCGGTGATGTCTTCTTCGGTCTTGCTGTAGGCCTTGAGGCCCACACCGGCGAACGGCGGGATCAGCATGGAGAAATCGAATTCCAGTTCGTGGAAGGTGCCGTCCAGTATCTCGTAATGGATCTTGCCGGCTTCCACCTTCTTGACGTGCGCGCGCGTGATCCACTCGATGCCGCGCTCGACCATCAGCGATTCGGCGAAGGTCTTGCCGTTGGTGATGTAGCCGCCGCGCTTGATGTGCACGCCGCCCATGCCGAAGTCGCCCAGCTCGTATTCGTTGCTGATCCAGACGATGCGCGCCATGTCGCGCACGCCCGCTTCGCGCAGCACGTGGTCCACGTTGTAGATGTATTCGAACGCCGCGCCCTGGCAGGTGCACATGCCGTGGCCGGTGCCGATGACGACGGTCTGGCGCTCGCCCTTGCGCATCTTTTCGATGCTTTGCTGCAGCTTCTCGTTGGCTTCCTTGGCGTGGCCGTAGGTGCAGACGGAAACGGTGTGGCCATGATCGGGGCCGAGGCCTTCGGTCGCGCCGAAGTTCAGCTTCGGCCCGGTGGCGTTGATGAGGTAATCGTAGCCGATGTTCTCCACCACACCGGCCTTGTCGGCGCGGGTGTATTCGACTGTCACGAAAGGCACCGGGCTATCGGCATTGCCATCGGGATGGATGGACACGGCCTTGGCCTGGCGGAAATCCACATTGGTCTTGCCGTAGAGCTCGGCGAGATCGAAGGTCACATCCTTCTCGGTCATCTGGCCGACGCCGACCCAGATGTTGGAAGGGATCCAGTTCCATTTCGAATTGGGCGCCACCACGATGATCTCGTGCTCTTTGCCCACCCACTTGTTCAGATATCTGGCGGCGGTGTGGCCGGATATACCCGCACCCAGGATGACGATTCGCGACATTTTCTCTCCTACTGAAATTCCAAAAATGAACCCTGAAGCGGACCGTTCTGAGCGATCCACTGCCTACCCCTCTATCCTGGCTTTTTTTGTAACAGTTCCAAGCGTGATTGATTTTGCCGGAGGACGGTCGGAACCGACCCATCCAGAGACCCACCGCGTTGATCCATGCACTCGCCTTGCGCAAACATCATAATATAAGCATGTTCTAATCATCAACTGATTTAAATCCCGCTGCCGCCGGTCGGGTATGGCTCCTGCTGTACTTCACGGCGACTGCCCGGCAAAACGGCTTCCGGCTTGGGATGCGACGGCGATATCGCGTAAGATGGCACCGTCCCCATCCAGCCACGACCATGAGCCAGAACGACCACCCGGCCACCGCCGCGCCGACCTTCGATGTCGCAGCCATCCGCCGCGACTTCCCCATCCTGCAGCGGCAGATGCACGGCAAGCCGCTGGTCTGGCTCGACAGCGCCGCCACGGCGCAGAAACCGCAAGTCGTGATCGACCGCGTGGTGCGCTACTACGAGCAGGAGAACTCCAACATCCACCGCGGCACCCACACCCTGGCCGAGGTGGCCTGCGATGCCTATGACGATGCGCGCGACAGCGTCGCCGTCTTCCTCAACGCGGCAACGCAGGACGAGATCGTGTTCGTGCGCGGCACCACCGAAGGCCTCAACCTGCTCGCCGCCCTGTTCAGCGACAGCCTGCTCAAGCCCGGCGACGAGATACTGTTAACCCAAGCCGAGCATCACGCCAACATCGTGCCCTGGCAGTTCGCCGCGAAGAAGAGCGGCGCCGTCATCCGCGTCGCCCCGGTGGACGACAACGGCGACCTTATCCTCGCCGCCTACGAACGCCTGCTCGGCCCGCGCACCAAGGTCGTCTCCATCACCCACATCTCCAACGCACTCGGCACCGTCATGCCCATCCGCGAGATGACGCAGATGGCCAAGCGCGTCGGCGCCACCGTGGTGATCGACGGCGCGCAGGGCATCCCGCACCGCCGCGTCGACGTGCAGGATATCGGCTGCGACTTCTATGTATTCTCCGGCCACAAACTGTTCGCCCCCTGCGGCATCGGCGCCGTCTACGGCCGCCACGAACTGTGGCAACAACTGCCGCCGTGGCAGGGCGGCGGCAGCATGGTGCAGCAGGTCACCTTCGAGCACAGCACCTACGCCACCCCGCCCAAGCGTTTCGAGGCAGGCACCCCGGCGGTGGCTTCAGCTGCCGGGCTGGGTGCGGCCATCGACTACCTCAACAGCATCGGCCTGGAAGCGATAGAGCACTACGAGACCGAGCTGCTAGCCTACGCGCTGGAAGAGATCCGCAAGGTCAACGGTCTGCGCGTGATCGGCATGCCCAAAGAACGCGGCGGCGTCATCTCCTTCGTGATGGACGGCCTCCCCGATCTGCAGGTCGCCAAACTGCTGGATGCACAAGGCATCGCAGTGCGCGCCGGCACTCACTGCGCGCAACCCATCCTCGCGCGCTTCGGCCTGCAGTCCACCTTGCGTCCCTCGTTCGCCTTCTACAACACGCGCGAGGAAGTGGATGTGCTGGTGGAGACGCTGCGCGGGATCAGTGCGCGGCGTTGAACGACATGCCCCTGATTTACGACCAACCCCTCTTCCGCCCACCCTCCGAAGGCGACAACCTGATCATCCAGGCCACGCTGGGCTGCAGCTTCAACCAGTGCAGCTTCTGCGCCATGTATCGCAGCAAGCAGTATGTCGAGCGTCCGCTGGCCGAAGTGATCGCCGACATCCACCAGGCCGCCGCCGACTGGCCGGATGCACAGCGCGTGTTCCTGGCCGACGGCGATGCGCTGGCACTGCCGACGGAACACCTGCTCGCCATCCTGCGCGAACTGGCCGCAACCTTCCCGCGCCTCACGCGCGTCTCCTGCTATGCCACACCCGGCAACATCCAGCGCAAGAGCGCTGAAGAACTCGCGCAGCTGCGCGAACACAAACTCGGCCTGCTCTACTTCGGCATCGAAAGCGGCTCCGACCTCATCCTGAAAAAGATCACCAAGGGCGCCACGCAGCGGCGCATGGCCGAAGTGCTGACCAAGGCGCACGCCAGCGGCATGAAAATCTCCGCCACCGTCATCCTCGGTCTGGGCGGCACCACGCACAGCAACGAACACATAGACGGCACCATAGACCTGCTCAACAGCGCACCCGTCACCTACCTCTCCACGCTGCAGCTGTATCTGGACGACAGCATCGCGGAAGAATTCCAGCGCAAGTTCGGCGAACCTTTCGAGATGCCGGACGACCTGGCGATATTGCAGGAACAGCACAGACTCATCAGCGGCCTCAACCCGCCGCAGCCCGTCATCTTCCGCTCCAACCATGCTTCCAACGCGCTGGCACTCGCCGGGAATCTGCCGAGAGACAAAGACAAGCTGCTGCAACAACTGCACGAAGCGATGGCCGGGCAGCGGCCACTGCGGCCGTTGTTCATGCGCGGGCTTTGAGATTTCGCTGGTTGCAAGCTCCCGGCATCCCCCTGAAAGATTTAATTGCGGCCGCACTATTAAGCATATAGCATAGAAACCATTAATAAGACTGCCGCAATTAATACTTTCGAATGCGCAAAACCGATCTTCATCCCGACCTGCAACAAAGCTGCGTGCCAGTACCGGAACGCTCGGGATGCTTTGCAGTTATCCCGCCCGCAACGCCCTCCTCTGTCAACGTGCCCGCTTGTCATGGTCTGCTGGTGCTTGCCCAAAGGGAACTGGAACTGCTGACCGACATGATCCGCAGAAACCCGCAAGAAGCGGAGCTGCTGATATACATGCTGAACCGTCGCGAAGCGGTCGACAGCAGCCAGATCGAAGGCACGCACACCGGCTTCGATGGCCTGCTGATACACGAGATCGAAGCAGGAACGGAAGACGAGATTTCCGATAGCGACGCCAGCGCAACGCTGAACTATGTGCGCGCCTTCATGATGGGCGCGCGCGAAGTCGAAGCCCGCGGCCAGGCAGCACTGGATCTGGGCCTCGTTCGCAACCTCCATGCGCAATTGATGGCGGGGCAAAGCCAATCTGCGCCCGGACGATGGCGCGACCGGCAAAACTACATCGGCCTGCGCATGGAAACGGCGCGCTACATACCGCCACCGCCTGGCGAAGTGCCGCGCCTGATGGATGATCTGCTTGGCCTGCTGCAATACGAAGCGAATGGAGTCGCGGTGACATCCATAATGCTACGCGCCGCGATCGCCCATGTGCAATTCGAAGCGATCCACCCCTTCCTCGACGGTAACGGACGCACCGGCCGCCTGCTGCTGCCGCTGATGCTCAAGGCCGAGGGTAAGCCCCCCATCCATCTCGCTTCGTTCCTGAAACTGCGCCAGCAGGAATACTACGACGCACTATTACAAGTGCAGACCAGGCTGGAATGGGAACCCTGGATTCGCCTTTTCCTGGAAAGCGTGGTCGCCTCTTGCCGGCATACCACGCGACTGTTCGATGACATGCGCGCCATACACCAGCGCTGGCAAAGCCTGCTGACCCAACAAGGCAAACGCCGGCACGCCACCATCTGGAAGGTCGGCGGTCTGCTGCTGGGGCAACCCGTGGTGACGATCAACTCGATCTCCCAACGCCTTGGCGTCACCTTCCCGGCAGCGAACGACGCCGTGTCCGAACTGGTTGCGCTGGGCATTTTGCGCCCCGCCACCCAGCAAAGACGCCACCGCGTTTTTCATGCCCACGAAGTGATGAACGTGCTTTACACAGGCTTGGATGCCGTGATCGAAGATGTCGAACGGAGCACCAGGATCAATGTGTAATCCCGCAATCGCTTCATGAGCATCCGGCTTCCAATGCGCAGTAAGCATCGACCAAATCGTCATACCGGCCTTCGCCGGTATGACGCGATCACTGCAAATGGATTATTCAAGTTAATTCCAGTAAAGTCCCCTCCTGCATTCCACACCGGACCATATCCATGAACACAGAAGAGTTAAGCAAGGAACAACAGATCCTGCGCCTGATGCGCAAAACATTGGGCAACGTCGTTAGAGACGCCACACCACTCGGCGGACGCCCCAACCCGCTGACCGCCAGCACCATCCAGGACATCAAGGATTGCTTCGCACTGATCTCGGAGCGGGAGAAGGAACTGGCCGACCTGCTCGGCTTCGACCAATCCAAGCCCTATTACACCGACGGCCAGCAACCGAACTCGAACGTCCTCAACTTCGTCAAACCAACCAAGGAGTAACTCAACAATCCCCCCATTCGTTCTGAGCCTTCAACCCCGTTCGTCCGAGCCCGCCCTCACCCCCGTTCGTCCTGAGCCAACCCTCAACCCCGTTCGTCCTGAGCCCACCTTCAATTCCGTTCGTCCTGAGCCTGTCGAAGGAATGAACGGCGCTCAGGACCAAAGGCATGTCGAAGGAACGAACGGCGCGCAGCACTAAAAATGACGAAGGGGGCCAATCATGCAATTGCCTGATTGCTCCCAATCCCCTTCTTTCGGCATTGACACTACCCAGCCAACTCCCATACAGTTCGTCCCACTTGCAGATCTGCTAGACACACATCGCACCGCACGCACGGCGCGAGGTACACAGCAGAATCCCCAGGACAGTGAGGCTGGCGCAAGGTACAAACCCGCAACGAGGGGTATGCCGGCATCACGACTGTTCGCAAAAGGGGAAGCATTGAACATGAACGCAACAGTGTCGCAGATCGAATCGAAGATGTATCTGATTCGTGGGCAGAGGGTCATGCTCAGCCAGCACTTGGCGGAACTGTACGAAGTAGAACCAAAAGTATTGAATCAGGCAGTCAAGCGCAACCTCGAACGCTTCCCGGAAGATTTTATGTTCCAACTGACGGAAGAAGAGGATGCACTTTTAAGGTCACAAATTGTGACCTTAAAGACAGGGCGCGGACAACACTCCAAATACCTGCCCTACGCCTTCACCGAACAAGGCGTCGCCATGCTCTCCAGCGTCCTCAACAGCGAACGCGCCATCCAAGTCAACATCGAAATCATGCGCGCCTTTGTACGCCTGCGGCAAATGCTGTCCACCAATGCCGAGCTTTCCCGCAAACTCACCGCCCTTGAAAAGAAATACGACATCCGCTTCAAAGCCGTCTTTGAAGCCATCCACGACTTGATGGCCCCGGCAGAATCCAAAAAGAAACGCCCCATCGGCTTCGCACCCTGGGAAAAGAAATGACCCAGCCAGCCAACAACCAGAACCCCCTCTCCGCCAGCGAACCCTGGAACCTCGTCGCCGACGGCTACGCCGAGACCACCATGCTCGTGTTCGAGCAATTCGCCGACGAGGCCATCGCCGCCAGCAAGCTCAAACCCAACTCCACCGTGCTCGATGTCGCCTGCGGCCCCGGCACGCTCGCGCTCAGGCTCGCGCAGCATGCCGAACAAATACACGGCATCGACTTCTCCGAAGCCATGCTCGCCATCTTCAACAAAAAGATCGAACAAGCCGGACACCGCAACATCGCCCTGCACTGCGGCGACGCGCAGACCCTGCCCTATGCCGACGCCACCTTCGACGCCGCCTTCTCGCTGTTCGGCCTCATGTTCTTCCCCGACAGGCAACGCGGTTTCGCCGAAATCCACCGCACCCTCAAACCCGGCGGCAGCGTCGCCATCACCAGTTGGGCGCCCGTGGACCAATCGCCCGCGATGATGACCATGTTCGGCGCACTGCGCGCCATCAAGCCCGACCTGCCGCAACCGCAACGCTCCGTCACCACACTGGAAAACCCCGAACGCTTCAAACAAGAGATGGAAGAAGCCGGATTCCGCAACATCGAGATACGCAGCGTCACCAAAGCCTTCCCCGTCGGCAGCACCGCCGAATTCTGGGACAGCATGGTCAAGGGCAGCGCGCCGATTCAGATGATGAAGAAGGGATTGGGCGAAGTGTTGTGGCGCGAGAAGGAAAAGCTTGCGCTGGCCTGGCTGGAAGAGACACTGCCTACGCTGAAGGGGCCGCTGACTTCGGATGCTTGGTTGGGGGTGGGGGTGAAGTGATGAAAGAAGCCGTAGCCTACCCCCGATTACTATTGATATATTGAAAGTAGACCATGCGACTAAGTGCATTTGTTGGGCGTAGCTTCCTTGATGATGACAAAAAAATCTGGCATGACCTACGCGATATCCTCGACAGCCTTAAGACTATGGGTTTTGAATACGAGGACGGAAAGGAAGGCCAAATACGTCCAATCTCAGAAAAGGTGCAAGAACTAATCATGCGCCATGAAATCTATATTGGAATTCTAACTAAACGCTATCCAATTTGGCATGCACCATCTACCTGGTCAGCTCGCTGGCTGCGGCCCCTCGGATCATATACTCCGCAAAAATGGACCACGTCTGAATGGGTAATTGAAGAAGTTGGATTTGCAATTGGCAAAGATCGAAAAGTGCTCCTTCTTATAGAAAATGGCGTTAATTTCCCTACGTCTGATTTGGATGGAGATACACAGTGGATATTGTTCAACCGAGATAACCTATCTGCAAGTCAAACTGAAATAAGCCAGATGGTTTTACACTTAATTTCACAAAGAGTGACGACCATACCGGAACCAGCATCTGCGTCTACCTCAGCCTCAAGCGGCACAGAACCCGTCGTTGCTCAGAAAACACCGTCCTTTTCTGAGCAACTAAAAACCATAAAGGAGCATGTACTTGCCAGTAGGTTTACAGAAGCAGAGAGAATACAGGGTGAGATTACAGAATCCGAAACCGACCCAATACAGCGCAGTTCGATAGAAGCCTTTCTTCTATATTTTCGCGCACGAAATAGCGATGCCAATGCATTAGATCGCCTTAAGAAACGTTGCGCAGACGACCCGAGTGATTATTTTGCATTAATGTCACTAGCCGATGCATTTTCCAGCTTCAATGATTTCAAACAAGCAGCGAAACTGCTTATTTCCAACTTGAAAAACGTGCCTCAAGATCAACGCAGCAATCTCACCATTAGAGCCGCGCAAGCATTATGCGACGATGGCAATTCAGCCGATTCAATCCCTCTGCTCCTAGAAAGTCTCCAACAGGAAGAGGATGAAGCCAGTCGTACTATGCTGTATTTGGAAATTGCAAAGGTTGCAGAAAGAACGAAGAACACCAATCTTGAAATGGCATTTCTTGAGAGAGTACTTAAGACTACGCCAACCGACAATACCGCGAGATTTCGCCTTGCCTATGTGTCCAGCGAAAGCAAGTTGGAAAAGATTGCGGCATATCACTATAAGTTGGTAGTCCAACACACAAACTGGCCAGGAGCCTCCAACAACCTTGGTGTTGCCTATGGCGGACTTGGATTCAAATCGGAGGAATGTCAGTTGTATAAAAATACTGCTGAGAAATATCCTTTAGCAAAGGCCAACTTGGCTTCGTTATATGCAAGCGCCGGATTTAATTCCGACGCAAAAGAATTAGCCAATTCAGCGTTGTTGGCTGCAAATGATCACAATGACGAGCAGCTTATAACTGACCGAGCACACTATGTCCTGAAAGAAATCGCGAACTCCGAAAAAACAGAAAAGGAAGCTATTGAACAATTGGCAGATGACACAAAGGCCGAACGTGAATTTATGTGTGCTTATGCAGAAGCCTACTGCCAAATGCCACTGAACAACTCTAGCGGTGTTTACGCCACACCCCATGGTGAAATTGCAATAACTCGCGAGCTGGGCAAACTCAAGGGGGAAGGTACTTTTACAAAAGTCGCGCCGCGTGGATTGTTGTACGCACTTTCTGGAGTTGCAAAGAAGGACACCCAAGAACCTGAAGCAACAACATACACATTGTTTTTTTCAGCTCAGATACACGGCCAAGCAGGTACATTTGAGTTAAATATTGCTCCCTGCGAAAAGCCCCAAACCCTCTTGGGCGATCAATCACGCACCATAAAAGGTCTACTGTATTTTCAAGATCAGGGAAATACTATTCAGTTCTTGGAATGTGACGATGCTAAACGTACTGTTACAGCAGCACAGTGCATTATGTAAAGAAAAAAAGGGGCCTGGCTCGAATTAGATTCCAACAAGGTTGAAACGAAATGCAAATCACTATGCGATAGAAAAGCAAACATACGAAACCAGCCCGCGCAACTCAAAGCTAATCAATGTCCGGTAAGCGCCACCACTACATTCCTCAATTTCTGCAGAGAGGCTTCGCTAGCCACTCTTGCAGAGATGAGTTTTATACATGGGTATATCGAAAAAACACGCTACCGTTCAATGCCAATATTGCCAACACTGGAGTTGAAGGGCATTTTTATTCTCAAGATGGCGATTGCGAAGCAGACGACAGGATTACCGAAGCTGAAAATGCATATTCCTTGCTGGTAGAGGCGCTTCGTCACGGCTCCAAAGATGCAGTCAACGATTCCCTCTCACTCTCAAGACTTGTCACGCATCTTGAGCTTCGCACTCGTCATTTTCGCCAGAGTTTTTCAAATACCGCAAGCCTCGTAATGGAAGAATTGGCGCAATTCATGGCGGATGAACAAGCCTTTGGCAGCTATATGACAAGAAGGATAAAGAGTGATCCTTCGTTCATGCGTGGTGTTATTGCTGATGAATTACGGAAACGCAATTTGCCAGAGTCGTTGTTGCCTTATCTAGTAGAAGTCAGCCAAACACATTGGGAACAAATGCTACCTGCATTACTTGCTGATTTGCCCTTAATGGCAGAACGTTTTCGCGCGGAAATTCCGAAGATCGCTAAGGGTGGAGGCAAGTCTGGTCACATAAAGGCACTTAAAGAAACACCAACCCCAGAAGCAATGGTAGAGCGGTATCAAGATTTGGAGTATTGCTTACTGCAAAGCAAAGAGGTAGCTCTACCTTTAGGTGACTCAGCAGTCGTAATTCAAATTGAAGGGGAGAGACGATTCAAACCACTCTGTGAGAAAGATGACCCAATTAGTGCACTCTATCTCCCTTTATCCTCAGACCTTATTCTCGTCGGCAGCAAGAACAAGACAATCCTAGATATGTCCTCAATTTCAATGGCGATTGCCCAGTGTTCTTTAGAATACTTCATCAGCAACACGGAGAATGACGCAAACAAACTCATTCAGTCGCACATTGGCGAGCGCGCCCATTTACTAACTGAAGATCAAATATGCAATCTGATCACAGAATTGAAAGTGGATTGTTAGTCTTCGACGCACATCTACAAGCATTGAATTAGCCCCCTCCCAGAGACCAGAAAAGGGGACCGATTTATTTTTGGAGATACCAGAACGTCGAAGTACGCCTGAAAGCCCTGCGCCGCATTTGCCATCACCCGCGTCAGGTCATAGAAACTGAGGCAAAGCCTACCGGTTTCCCGCCTTAACCGGCCCGCATCCATTAAACTCTCGCCCTCAAGTCCGTCTCGGACGCACGCTAACTCTGCAAAGGTTCACCATGTACCCCGTTCACGACGACGATGCCGCCCTGCTGTTGTCACTCACCGTTGCGGCCAAGCGTCGCCCGGCCGCGCTGGACGAGATCATCACTGCGCTGGCCATGGCGCAGCACGGCGAGATTCCGGCCAAGTCCAAACTGGTGGACGCGTTTGCGCGCATGGGCGCTTGTGGCCTGATCGCCGAGGCAGAGGGTGGCTATACCCTCTCTGCTGCGGCGCAGGCAATGATGACGGGCCAGCGCGCCAAGGACGACAGCGCCACCCGGCTGGCCCGCCTCAAGCAACAACTCACCGACTTTGATCCCAAGGACAAGCACCCAAGCATTCAGGTCACCCAGGAGCAGTTGCTGGCGGCGATTCAGAGCTACAAGGCGGCTCAACACAGCCACCAGGGCCAGAACATACAGACCGACAGGCCCAAGTCGAAGAACAGCTGGATTCCGACCAAGGATCTGGTGCAGGGCAAACAGCACCTGTCCTCCAAACGCCGCAAACCGTAAGTCTGCGAGAGAGACTAAGGAGCCTCTGTTTAAGTCCGTCACACCGGCGAAGGCCGGTGTCCAGTTCATTGAAGAAGGGTAAGCAGGCAATCCGCGAAGCGGATGCTCGCAAAGCACTGGATTCCGGCCTTCGCCGGAACGACGAATGAGTGATATAAGGTCAATTCAGCTTCGCAATACCGCCCAACAAAAAGCCCGGCAGCGCCGGGCTTTCGATTTTCTGACCAAGCAAAGAACCTGTCCAGGTTTCACGCCGCCTTGAGCATGAAGTCCACATGAATTGCGTCGTAGGGAAAAACGATCATCCCGTCGTCGGTCTTCGACAACATCCCCGCATTGATCAGCGCGGTCACGTCGCCGTGCACGGCCTTGACGTCTCGTTCCACTCGCCTTGCTGCTTCGCGGATAGACATGGGGCCTGCGCCGGTCATGGCGTTCAGCAGCTCCCAGCGCTTGCCGGACAGAGTCTTGAATAGCAGTTCCGGAGATTCAAAGCTGATGCGCGGTGCGGAGGCTTTGCCGGCCTTCCAGGACCGGGTGAAATCTCCCAGCGTGTCGGCCAAAGGTCGTACATCAATCGTCACTGTTTTCATCGCGCCACCTCTTCACATCCTCGAAAAAATCCGCCACCAGTTTGTCGACACTGACGAAGCGATATTTCACTTCCTTGCCGTATCTGTGTCTGTGATCGCCCTTGCCGGCTTCGTTGTCGTAGCGCAGCACACATTCCCCCGCAACCACGAATGCAGCCGGTATTTGTAGGGGTGCCCGCTACCGGGCAAGGGTTCCGGCAACTCCCACAACACCAGCTCCGCAAAAGCCTGTTCGGTGACCGGGACGCGACGGTTGAATAGTTCGCGGGCTTTCATGTTGGAGACGATAACAACACGACAGGGTGTTGTCAATTACTACAACAAACGGGGGCTTGGCGCAGTCAGCCGACGCGATTCAACTCGCCGCCTGCGGCACGTAAAACTTCACCGTCTTGCGCGAACGCGGATGCCGCTTGTGGGTGACCACGCCCTTGAGGATCTCCAGCCCTGCGATGGCGGTATCGGGATAAGCGGGGTTGAGTGCGACGAGCTTCCAGCCGCCTTTCTCGTCGCGCTTGAGCTGGCGGAAGATGAAGTCTTCCTTTGCCACTTCGGCGATCACGAACGATCCATCCGTTGCCGGTCTGCCCAGTTCGATGACCAGTATCTCGCCCTCGTTGAATTCCGGCTGCATGCTGTCGCCCAGCACCATGAGTGCGACCAGTTCATTGCCGGAGCAGTTGCTTTCGGTTGCGGCGCTTTCTTCTGCGCTGGCGGAGACGACGGGGATGTTGATGGGCTTGCGGGTTTGCATGGGGTGATTCCTTGTTGAGGGGGCAGGATGATAGCGCCAAATCGCCCGGCGAGCAGCCGGGACTGGCCGCTCGGCATTAGCAGTTCACTTCTTGACCATGTCGGCTTTCTCGATGATGCGGTAGGCGTATCCGCCGCCGACGGGGTCGGCCAGTACGGCGACCAGTATCTCTTTGCCGCCATCGACCAGTTTGTAGACGGGGATGTCGTTGCTCATGCCGGCCAGTGCGCCGCCATGCGGGCGGATGGCTTTTTCGAAACTGGCGATGATCTGTTTCCTGTCGGGTTTGGTTTTGAGTTCGGGCTGCGCGCTGTAGACCAGCACTTTCGATCTGCCTTCGATGTGGACGGACTCGGCGGTCTTGCCCGTCGATTTCGCCATGTCGAAGCTGGCCTCGCTTTCGGCGCAGAGGGCGATGTAGGAGCCTGGCATCCTGGGCAGCAGCGGATGGTCCTTGCAGCCGGGGGCGTCTTGTACCGCAGCGTGGAGATTGGATGACAGCAGACAGAACAGCGATGACATGAGTAATGCAGAGTGTTTCTTCATGTTGGCCTCCTGGTGGTTGTGTTGTCAGTCGATCGAAGTGGGTGGGCAAGGATCAGGCGCCGCTGCTTCGCTTGCCCGCTCACCTGCCCTTTTTCGTCTTGCAAATATACATCGCCTGGTCGGCGGCGGCGATGAGGGTGGAAGCGGTGGTGCCGTTTTCCGGATAGCGGCCGATGCCGATGCTGCCGCCGGATTCGAGCTCGATATCCTGATACGGGACCGGCAGTGACAGGGATGCCTGCACCTTGCGCACGATGCTTTCCATCGATGCGTCATCGCAGGGGCCTTCGATCAGGACGATGAATTCGTCGCCGCCGATGCGGGCTGCCATATCGGTCTCGCGCAGCAGCGTGCGCAGGCGTTGCGCCACGGTCTGCAGCACGGCATCGCCGGCGTGATGCCCGTGGGTGTCGTTGATGGTCTTGAAGTTGTCCAGATCGATGAACAGCAGGGCCACTTGCGTCTCATGGCGTTTGGCGCGGGCCAGGGCCTGATCGAGCCGGTCCAGGAACAGGCGGCGGTTGGGCAGGCCGGTGAGGCTGTCGTGGCTGGCGAGGTGGTCGAGTTTGTCTTGTTGTTCGTGCAGATCCTGGATCTGTTTGTGTATCTGCGCTTCCATCTGTTCGATGCTGTGCGCCAGTTCGCCGATCTCGTCGTTGCGCGCGATCGGCAACGCTCCGGTCGAGCCATCCGAGGAAAAACGCCGCACTTCCGCCACCATCTGGCTCAATGGCCGCACCAGCGCGCGCGCCAAGAAGATGGCCAGCAGGACCGCCAGCGCGCTGAAGATCAGCACGATGCTGAGCGTCTCCGCGGCAAGCCGGTTGCTTTCGGCCAGCACGCTGGCGAGCGGCTGCGAGAGGCCGAGGATGTATTCGTCCTCGGATTCGAGCCCGCGCAGAGATTGGTAGACGAAGGCGGCGACGAGCGCTTCGGAGGTGTCGGCCGTGTGCGTGCCGGAGGTGACGACGTAGTCCTCGTGCCGCTGGCCGCTGCTGAGCAACGCGGCGGCGGCGGGAAATTCTTCCTGCACGCGTGCGTTCTGGCCGCGGTCGAAAGCGAAGCTGCGGGCGGGATCGGGATGGATGAGGAAGTCGCCCTGGCCGTTGGTCAGATAGAGTTTGAGCTCGGGCGGCAGGTCGCCCGCGAGCTGTGCGAACAGGCCCTGCAGGTCGACGTTGATGACGACGACTCCGATCGCCTTGTTGTCGGCGTCATGCACGGGCGCGGCGACCTGCAGCGCGGGCCGCTCTTCGCCGGCATGGGCGCCGACTTCGTGGTTGATCGTGGCGCGCGACACATACACTGCGCCGGGTGACAGATGCAGCGTGTCGAAGACATAGGGATAGTGGCCTTTCTCCTGCAGCTCGGCGTCATCGACGCGGAATATGCTGCCGAGGCCGCGGTCGACGCGGATGCGCTCCAGCCCGTGGTTGGCGGATTCGATGAGGCGGATCTGGAAGTATTCCGGATGCACTCTCATCATGCGATCGAAGATGAGCGCGACGTTGTTTTCGGTCAATTCCTGGAAGGCCGGGTGACTGCGCCGCAGGATGCGCACCATCTGCGGGTGCTGCGCCACGAGGAGGACATCGGCGGAGATGCCTTTCAGCGCCACAGTCACCTGGCGCATCAGCACGCGGGTCGCGGTGAGCAGGCGTTCTTCGGAGGCTTTCACCAGCTGGTCGCGGCTGGCCTGATAGGCGAAGTAGCCGGTCAGCCCGCTGCCCAGCACGCCGACCAGCATCAGCGCCAATCCGAGTCGCCAGGCGATGGGGAACTTCATGGCGCCAGCACCCGCGCGATATTGTCGCCGGAACGGATGCGGCCCCAGAGTTTTTCGCGGCGGCCGGTGTCTTCCGGCGGCTGCAGCCATATCAGCCGGCGCTCGGGCCGGGTGGCGGCCGGTTCGGCCATCGTGCTGGCCAATCCCTGGCGTTCGGTCAGCAGGCGGCTGGCCTGTTCGCCGAGCAGGTGGTCTATCCATTTGTGCGCGAGCGCGGGATCGCGGGCCGCGCGGGTGATGACCCAGCAATCGAGCCAGGTGAGCGCGCCCTCTTGCGGGATCACATATCCGATGTCCGCCCCGGCGTCTTCGAGCAGATGCACCTGCTGCATGCCGTAGTTGGCGAACATCAGGGCCGCCTTGTGGCGCTGGAAGAGTTGTACCGACTCTTCCGGCTGCGTGTAGAAACCGAGCACGTTGCGGCGCAGCGCGATCAGCTGTTCCGCGGCGTGCGGCCATTCAGCAGGGGAGATGCGGAAGGGCGATTTCAGTTTGAGTCTTTGCGCCGCCAGCGAGAAGTTGTGCGTGCCGCCGTCATAGGCGATCACCTTGCCGCGATAGCGCGGGTCCCACAGCGCGGCGATGGTGGTGGGCGCTGTGCCGATCTGCTTGCGGTCGTAGATCAGGCCCATCTCGGAGTAGGTGAAGGGGATGCCGAAGGTCTTGCCGCCGCTCATCAGGCCGGGGATGGCGGCCAGATCGCGGAAGCGCGCGAGCTGGCGACTGGTGTTGGGTATCTGCTCGGGTTTCAGCGGCGATACCAGACCCGATGCGATGTAGCGTTGCAGTTCGGCGGCATTGACCGCGAACACATCGTGATCCATGTTGCGGCTGCTGACTTTCTGCCACAACGAGACATCCGAAGTGACGATGGTCACTTCGACGCGCACGCCGTGCTGCCGCTCGAAACTCTGCACCACTTCGCTTTCCGCATATCCCGGCCAGGCCAGCACCCGCAACACGGGCGTCTCCGCACGGACAGGCATGACGATGAAAGTCGGCAGCAGCGCAGTCATGAGCAACAACAGTTTTCTGATTGCGGCCGGTCGCTTCAGGGCAGGTCGGAACATGGATCTTGGGATCGCTTCGATGAAGAAAGGCACTGGCGCACCCTAACCTGCACCGCACGGCAGGTCAACAACTTAAAGACCTCGTTACAGGCTCAGTTAAGGGGATTTGGAGATGTTAGAATCTCGCGCGAATATCCGCATCTCGATCTGCTCCCCACCTCCGCCATGCGCCTCTCCCAACTCCGCCAACGCCTGCACGACCTCGGCTGCAAGCCCTGCCACGCAGACCGCCTGCTGCGCGGCTGGAGCCGGGTGTGTTCGTACGACAAGAAAGGCAGCCCGGCCGCAACGTTCTTTCCCGCGGCATTGCGCAAGGAGTTGCCGGCCATCGAGGTGGAGCTGGACGGGCTGGCGCGACTGCATGGCGAGTATCCCGCTACCCTCTCCCCAACCCTCTCCCGTCCGCCCTCTCCTCAATCCTCTCCCGCAAGCGGGAGAGGAGACCAACGAGAAAGGCAATCTTCAATCCCTGCGGGAGAGGGGACAAACGCAGCGCTACGCGCAATCTCAAATACAGCCGAGGTCGCGCGCTTGCTGGTGCAACTGCACGACGGCCAGATGGTGGAGAGCGTGCTGCTGCCGCGCGGCGGGCTGTGCGTTTCGACACAGGTGGGTTGTGCGGTGGGCTGCGTGTTCTGCATGAGCGGCCGCGATGGCCTGATCCGCCAGCTCGGCAGCGCCGAGATCGTGGCGCAGGTGGTGCTGGCGCGCCGTCGCCGTGCGGTGAGCAAGGTGGTGTTCATGGGCATGGGCGAGCCGGCGCACAATCTGGACAACGTGCTGGAGGCGATCGAGCTGCTGGGTACGCTGGGTAACATCGGGCACAAGGAACTGGTGCTTTCGACGGTGGGGGATGTGCGGGTGTTTGAGAGGTTGATGGCCAGTGTCTCAAACTCCGTTCATCCAGCTGAAACCACCAATTCCGTTCGCCCTGAGCTTGTCGAAGGAACGAACGGGACAGATGGCGGGGCCGTTCATGCTTCGACAGCACCCGCAAGGAGTACGCCGGTGGGAGCCCCCTCCGCAGGCTCAGCACGAACGGAATGCGGATCGGTGAAACCCGCACTCGCGCTCTCGCTGCACAGCACCGACGATGCGTTACGCGCGAAGTTGTTGCCACATGCGCCGCGCATCGCGGTGGAGGAACTGGTGGCGCGCTGCCAAGAATATGCACGCGCCACGCACTACCCCACACAATATCAATGGACGCTGATCGAGGGGGTGAACGACAGCGATGCCGAGCTGGAGCGCATCGTCGCTTTGCTTGCCGGCAAGTATGCGGTGATGAATTTCATCCCGTTCAATGCGGTGGAGGGTCTGCCATACCGCCGCCCTTCAACAGAGCGCATCGCCGCCATCATGCACACGCTCAACCGGCGCGGCATCTATACGCGCATCCGCGATTCGGCCGGGCAGGAGGTGGAAGGTGCGTGCGGGCAGTTGCGGGCGCGGGCGGAGAAGGCACGGTAGTCATCACCTTCCCCAAGGCAAGACCAGGGGTTTGCCGGCGCTCACCCTGACGCAATCCATCCCGCTTTACCCGATATTTCAGTCACTTGAATTCCTGTTGGCACGATGATGACAAGCGCTCACCCGGGGTGTCCGATCTCATCAATGCCCCGGCTTCTTTTCCCATTTCGAGAGTGTGGTCGGAGGCCAGGCAAAATCCCCTTGCCGTTTCAGGATTATTGGGTTGATAATGCCGCCCAGTAGTTGAGCAGTTAACCAAGAGCAAACCTATTGAAAAGTAGGGACGCAAAGTTTCCGGTCTAAGGAGCCCCAAGGCTCTACGACAGCGGGACTGCCGGCAGCCACGTCGCACCTGAGTGGTTCCCGTTAGCCCAAAGCTTCGTCCAGCCGTACCTTGTGTCCCTCCTGCCAGATAGTGTGTGCGGAAGTAAGGAGGGCGTCATGCATTTCCATATCAAGAACAGCGAAGTCTGGCTTCTGCTCATCGTCGCGCTATTGGCACTCGGCGCCAATCTTCCTGCCGAGGTCGTCGGCAACGTGGTCGATCCCAATCTGTTGCTGGTCGCATTGTCGGCGACCGTATTCATCGCGCTGTTCCGCTACCTCAAACTGATGCTGTTCCTCACGGTCGCGGTGCTGGCCATCGGTGCGAACCTGCCGGATCAGCTGGCGAGCCAGCTCGGCATCAGCCAGACCGCGATGATCGTGGCCTCCGGTGTGCTGGTGATCATGTCGCTGCTGTACAAGTATTACTACCGGCATCAAGCGCGCAACAAGGCAGCGGAAGAGAACGGGCTTGATACGACAGCGGAAGTGCCCGCGGCAGTCAGCCATTTGCGCGACACCATCGATTCCCGGCTCTCGATCATCTCCGCGATCACCCACGGCGACTTTGCCGCATTGCATCAGTTGCTGATCTCGGATGTGGAGGTCAATTTCAGCCAGGATGGGCAGATCCCGCTGTTCCTCGCCATCGAGAAGGGCAATGTCGATATCGTGCTGCTGCTGCTGACCCACGGGGCGAAACTCAGGATCAAGAACCAGCACGGACTGACCCCCACCGACCTTGCGCTGAAGCTGCGCTTCGCGCGCATCGCCAAGATCCTCCACTACGCCGAAGCGCAGAACATGTCGATCCAGAACCGGGCGGTCTACTCTTCCCAGCAGACGCGGAAGATGGCGGTGCTGTTCGCCGACATCAGCGGCAGCACCGCCTTGTACGAGCAGCTGGGCAACGAGACCGCGCTGAACATGGTCACGCGCACGCTGAACCTGCTGAAGCAGGAGGTCGCCAGGCACAAGGGCACCCTGATCAAGACGATCGGCGACGAGATCATGTGCACCTTCCCCAATGCACTGCGGGCGGCACAGGCTGCACGCGCCATGCATCTTGTGATCGATGCCGAAAAACCCGGCGGCGAGTATCCCATCGCGGTGCGCATCGGCCTGCATTTCGGCGATGTCATCCTCAAGGCCAACGATGTGTTCGGCGATACCGTGAACGTCGCCGCCCGCATCGCCGCGATCACACGGGCACGGCAGATCTTGACCACGCAGGATGTCATCGATGCCCTGCCCGAGGAATACGCGAACATGGTAGAGCCGGTCACCCGCGCATCGTTCCGCGGCAAGCAGGATGCGCAGGTCGTGTTCCAGCTTCTGTGGGAACCCAATGATTCGCTGTCGAAACGGATCGGCGATGCGACACTACGCAGACTGAAGGCAAATGATGAGGAACCGTCCGGTACCGAGCAGGACCTGCAGTTAGCCGAAGCCAGCAACTGAGCCGCCCCTGCAAGGCGGCCAGAAAAAAGCCCGGTCGCACCGGGCTTTTTTGTTTTATCGCTACACGCTCACTTCACATCACGCGGCTCGACCACCCGGATCACTTCACCCTCGAACACGCCGTCATTGCTCGCCTGTGCCTCGCGCGCCATTTCCTGCGGCGTGAAATCGCGCATGCGCTTGCGCAGTTCGCGCGTCTTCCACCACAGGTATGCCCAGGCGAGCGTGCCGACGATGGCCAGGACCACCAGCAGCACCGCCGAGAACATCAATACCAGCACAACGACCGCCACTGTGACGACCAGCCCCGCCAGCTTGCGCAGCGGGCTGGGAGGTTTCTCCGGGGAGTTCGATATGAATCTGATCTGCATTTAGTGTGTCCGATACTTCGAAAGTGGATCAATGCCTGAGCCCCTCTCCCGCAAGCGGGAGAGGGGTTGGGGTGAGGGTGTCAAACCTGAAAATATTCTTCGTGACTCACACAGGCCCTCATCCCCAGCCCTTCTCCCGCCTGCGGGAGAAGGGAGTAAAGTTTTACACCGCTTACCCCTTGTCGAACTTCATCACCCCGCCCTTGCAATCGACCTTGATGGTGTCTTTCGCGGCGAAATGTCCTTCGAGGATGTGCTTGGCCAGCGGGTTCTCCAGTTGTGCCTGGATGGCGCGTTTCAGCGGACGGGCGCCATACACCGGATCGAAGCCCGCGTTGGCGATCTCGGACAGGGCGGCGTCGGTCATTTCCAGCTTCATCTCCATCGCGGCCAGGCGCTTCTCCAGATTCTGCATCTGGATGCGTGCGATGGACTTGATGTTCTTCTCGTCCAGCGAGTGGAACACCACCACCTCGTCGATGCGGTTGATGAACTCGGGACGGAAATAGCTCTTCACTTCGCCCATCACCGCGAGCTTCACCACCTGGTAGTCGTCGCCGGACATCTGCTGGATCATCTGGCTGCCGAGGTTGGAGGTCATCACGATGACGGTATTCTTGAAGTCCACGGTGCGGCCCTGACCGTCGGTCATGCGACCGTCGTCGAGCGCCTGCAACAGCACGTTGAACACGTCGGGGTGCGCCTTCTCGACTTCGTCGAGCAGGATGACGGAATAAGGTTTGCGGCGCACAGCCTCCGTAAGCCCGCCGCCTTCCTCGTAGCCGACATAGCCGGGCGGTGCGCCGATCAGGCGCGCGACGGAATGCTTCTCCATGTATTCGCTCATGTCGATACGGATGAGATGGTCTTCGGAGTCGAACATGAAGCCGGCCAGGGCCTTGCACAGCTCGGTCTTGCCCACGCCGGTGGGGCCGAGGAACAGGAAGGAACCGTAGGGGCGGTTGGGGTCGGAGAGGCCGGAACGCGAACGGCGGATGGCGTCCGATACGAGACGCACCGCCTCGTCCTGACCCACCACGCGCTCGTGCAGTTTGTCTTCCATCTTGAGCAGCTTGTCGCGCTCGCCCTGCATCATCTTGCTCACCGGGATGCCGGTGGCACGGCTCACCACTTCGGCGATCTCTTCGGCGCCCACTTGCGTACGCAGCAATTTGTTCTTGGTGCCGGCACCTTCGGCCTCGCGCTGGGCGGCTTCCTTCAATTTCGCTTCGAGTTGCGGCAGCTTGCCGTATTGCAGCTCGGCCACTTTCTCCAGCTTGCCTTCGCGTTGCAGGCGCACGATCTCGGCCTTCACATGGTCGATCTCTTCCTTCACGTTGGCCGCGCCCTGCGCTGCGCCCTTCTCCGCTTTCCAGATCTCTTCGAGGTCGGCGTATTCGCGCTCCAGCTTCTTGATCTCGCCTTCGATGAGCTCGAAGCGTTTCTTCGATGCTTCGTCCTTCTCTTTCTTCACGGCTTCGCGTTCGATCTTCAACTGGATCAGGCGGCGTTCGAGCTTGTCCATCACCTCCGGCTTGGAGTCGATCTCCATCTTCACGCGCGCGGCAGCCTCGTCGATGAGGTCGATGGCCTTGTCCGGCAGGAAGCGGTCGGTGATGTAGCGGTGCGAGAGTTCCGCCGCCGCGACGATGGCGGGGTCGGTGATCTCGACGCCGTGGTGCAGCTCATACTTTTCCTGCAGACCGCGCAGGATGGCGATGGTGGATTCGACACTGGGCTCATCCACCAGCACCTTCTGGAAGCGGCGCTCCAGCGCGGCATCTTTTTCGATGTATTTGCGGTATTCGTCCAGCGTGGTCGCGCCGATGCAGTGCAACTCGCCGCGCGCCAGCGCGGGCTTGAGCATGTTGCCCGCGTCCATCGCGCCCTCGGCCTTGCCCGCACCGACCATGGTGTGCAACTCGTCGATGAAGACGATGGTCTTGCCTTCATCCTGCGACAGCTCCTTGAGCACGTTCTTCAGGCGTTCTTCGAATTCGCCGCGATACTTGGCACCGGCCAGCAGTGCGGCCATGTCCAGCGACAGCACCTTCTTGCCTTTGAGCGATTCCGGCACTTCGCCGTTGATGATGCGCTGCGCCAGACCTTCGACGATCGCGGTCTTGCCGACGCCGGGTTCACCGATCAGCACCGGGTTGTTCTTGGTGCGGCGTTGCAGCACCTGGATGGCGCGGCGGATCTCGTCGTCGCGGCCGATGACCGGGTCGAGCTTGCCCTGGCGGGCGCGCTCGGTGAGGTCGAGGGTGAATTTCTTCAGTGCTTCGCGCTGGCCTTCGGCTTCTTGCGAACCGACCGACTCGCCGCCGCGCACGGCATTGATGGCGGTCTCCAGCGGCACACGGGTGACGCCATGCTGCTTGAGCAGACGACCACATTCGCCCTTGTCGTTGGTGAGCGCCAGCAGGAACATCTCGCTGGCGATGAACTGGTCGCCGCGTTTCTGCGCTTCCTTGTCGGTGAGGTTGAACAGGTTGGAAAGATCGCGGCCGACCTGCACTTCGCCGCCGTGGCCTTCGATCTTGGGCAGACGGTTCACGGCATCGTTGAGCGCGGTCTTGAGCGCGTTGACGTTGCCTCCGGCGCGCGCCAGCAGCGAGCCTGCCCCGCTGTCGGCATCGTTGAGCAGGGCCAGCAGCAGGTGCTGCGGCTCGATGAACTGGTTGTCGGCGCCGACGGCCAGGCTCTGGGCATCGGACAGGGCTTGTTGCAGTTTGGTGGTGAATTTGTCGAAACGCATGGCTTGTTACTCCCAAAGGAATTCGGTCTAGCGGGTAAGTGGGGGAGGCTTCGGCGATTTCAAGTCCCATCCTTTATACTACGCCCACAAACAAGGGAACGCCCATGCCACACGCCAATCTCGTCCACCATATCCGTGCCAATGTCCGCGCCGCCCTCGATGAGGACATCGGCAGCGGCGACCTCACCGCGCAACTGATCGCCGAGCACACCAGGGCGCATGCCACCGTAATCACGCGCGAGCCGGCCGTGCTGTGCGGCACGCTGTGGTTCGAGGAGTGCTTCCTCACACTCGACCCGGACTGCAAGATCAGCTGGAAATTCAGGGAAGGCGATAGCGTCGGGGCCAACGAGACGCTGTGCGACATCCACGGCGATGCGCGCGCGATGCTCTCGGCCGAACGTCCGGCGCTGAACTTCCTGCAGACGCTCTCGGCGGTGGCCACCAAGACACGGCGCTATGCGGATGCCACGCGGGGGCTGAAAGCGAAGGTCATGGACACGCGCAAGACGCTGCCCGGCCTGCGCATGGCGCAGAAGTATGCGGTGACGGTGGGCGGCGGGCACAACCAGCGCATCGGCCTGTTCGACGGCGTGCTGATCAAGGAGAACCACATCGCGGCGGCAGGCGGCATCAGCGAGGTGATGGAGCATGCCTTCCAGATCACGCCGCCGCACATCCCCGTGCAGATCGAGGTGGAATCGCTGACGGAGCTGGAGGAAGCGCTGCGGGCCGGGGCCAAACTCATCCTGCTCGACAACTTCTCGCTGGCGGATATGCGCCTTGCCGTGGGGCACGCTGCCGGGCGCGCCGAGCTGGAAGCTTCCGGCGGCATCACGCTGGAGAACGTGCGCCGCGTTGCCGAGACGGGCGTGGACCGCATCTCCGTCGGCGCTCTCACCAAGGATGTGGATGCCATCGACCTGTCGATGCGTATCCTGCTCCCTTGAAGTATCCCGTCATTCCGGTGAAAGCCGAAATGACGGTGTTCGAAGGCTTGTAGATCCCGGGCTTGAATTCTGCGCACAATATCCATATATTAGAATCTCCTAATTTGCTGAGATCATCATGAGCGACCCCAAACATATCGTCTGCCCGCATTGCGATGCGGTGAACCGCGTCCCTGCCGACAAACTCGGCGAACACCCTGCCTGCGGCAAGTGCAAGCAGCCGCTGTTCACGGCGCACCCGGTGGAATTGAACGAGGGCAATTTCATGCGCCACATCGGCAACAGCGACATCCCGGTGCTGGTGGATTTCTGGGCGCCCTGGTGCGGTCCGTGCCGCTCGATGGCGCCCGCCTACGAGCAGGCCGCGCAACGCCTGGAACCGGGGATGCGCGTGGTCAAGCTCGACACCGAACAGGCGCAGCAGCTCGGCGCGCAATTCAACATCCGCAGCATCCCGACGCTGGCGCTGTTCAAGGGCGGACGCGAAGTGGCACGACAGGCCGGTGCGATGGACGCCGCCAGCATCGTGGCCTGGGCGACTTCAAAAGCCTGATCGACAGCATCCGGAGCTGCGGCCGATCGCGCGCTTGATATTATTCAAGACACTCCCAATAATGGGGTCTCTGATCCGCGGGAGCCAGCATGAACGATTCGACACATATCGTCTGTCCCCATTGCGATGGTGTGAACCATGTTTCGACCGGCGCGATCGCCGAGCAACCCGTCTGCGACGAGTGCAGGCAGCCGCTTTTTACCGCCCACTCGGTCGAACTCAACGAAAACAATTTCGTGCTGCATATCTCGCGCAACGATATACCGGTACTGGTGGATTTCTGGTCGCCTTCGTGCGGCCCATGCCGAATGATGGCGCCCGCCTACGAAAAGATCGCGCAACGCCTGGAACCCGGGTTGCGCGTTACCAAACTGAACATGGACGAAGCGCAGCAGATTGCCGCGCAATACAATATCCAATACTCTCCAACCCAGGTTCTGTTCAAAGCCGGCCGGGAAGTGGCTCGCAGAGCAGGCGCGATAGACGCCGTCTATCTTGAAGCGTGGGTCAAAGCCAAATCCTGACGGGAGTGATGATGAGATACCTGTTCGCAATCCTGGCAACTCTGGTTCTGTCGGCATGCGCCGATCCGGAACGCAATCTGTACGAAGGCATCAAGGCCAACAACGACGCCGGACGCTCGCCCAGTGAGCGCGCCATGACACCGGCGCCGAGCTACGACCAGTACAAGAAAGAACGCGACGCCGAGTCGGCCAAATGACGGCGAAGGGCGCTGACCATTTCACCCCGGTCGCCACTCAGTACGCGACGTTCCGGCCTTCCTATCCCGATGAACTGTTCGACTGGCTGGCCGACGTTGCGCCGCAGCGCGGGATGGCATGGGATTGCGGTGCGGGCAGCGGTCAGGCGACCGTTGCGCTGGCGCAGCGATTCGCCCAAGTGATCGGCACCGACCTCAGCGGCGCACAACTAGCTGCCGCCCCCGCCCTGCCCAACGTGGAATACTGCACTGCTTCCGCCGAATCGAGCGGCCTGGCCGACGGTTCGGTCGATCTCGTCACCGTCGCACAGGCCATGCACTGGTTCGACCTGCCGAAGTTCTATGCTGAAGTCAGGCGCGTGTTGAGACCGCGCGGCGTGCTGGCGGCATGGGGCTACAACCGCCTGCTCATCGCGCAGCCGGAAGTGCAGAAGCTGGTGGACTATTTCTACGAGGAAAAGATAGGCGCCTGGTGGCCGGCCGAACGCGTGCATGTGGAGAACGGCTACCGCGACCTGCCCTTTCCTTTCGCGCGCATCGCTGCGCCGCAGTTCTCACTGCACAAGAACTGGTCGCGCGAGCAACTGCTGGGCTACCTGCGCAGCTGGTCGGCGGTGGCAAGGTTCAAGGCGGCGAACGGTGGCGATCCGGTCGATGCGCTGGCGGAGGAGATCGCGCCGTACTGGCCGGAGGGTCTGACGATGAAGGTGGAGTGGCCGCTGTTCATGCATGCGGGCCGGGTCGGCTAGCTGCCCCCCGTTCGTCCTGCCCCTTCGACTGCCTTTAGTCCTGCCCTTTCGACAAGCTCAGGACTAAAGGCTGGCGAAGGTCTTCAGTCTGGTGCGCCGTCCGTTCCTTCGACAGGCTCAGGACGAACGGGATAGAAGAGTTCAGAGAAAACAACCCATCCCTTATCGTTTGCGCGCTACCATGTCGATCAGCGCCGACATGCCGCTGTGGCCGGCACCCTCGCGGATGACGCTGTCATGCTCGTGCAGTTGCAGGATGTCCATATCGGCGAAGGCTCTGGCCAGCATGGCTTCGGTATAGAGGTTCTCGGCCTGCGAGGGACCGCCGGTCTTGTATTCCAGCTGGCGCGGTGTATAGCCCTGCAGCAACAGCAATCCGCCCGGTTTGAGACAGCGTTTGATGGCTGCGAACATCTGCTCGCGCTCGGGCGAGGTGACGAACTGGATGAAGATGGCCACGACCAAGTCGTAGTTATCGACACCCCAATCCCATTGCAGCAGGTCCACCTGCTCGAATGTCATCGCCACACCGCGCTGCTGTGCGAGTTGTTTCGCCTTGCTCTGCGCGACATGCGAAGAATCCACCGACAGCACTTCCAGCCCCTGTTCCGCCAGCCACACGCCGTTGCGGCCTTCGCCGTCGGCCACCGCCAGACATCTCATGCCCGGCTTGAGCAATGCCTTTTGCGCAACCAGGAAGGCGTTCGGCTCGGTGCCGTAGAAGAAGTCCTCGCCAGCATATCTCTCGTTCCAGATGCTCATATCGTCCTCAACAGCAGCCACCACACGCTCAGTGTGATGAAAGAAAGTATCAAGCCGACCGCCACCATCAGATTGGCGAGTTCGGGATCGAGATCGTGCTCGGAGGCGACGATGGAGGCGGTGATCATCGATGGCATGGCCGCTTCGAAGATGGTGACCTGGATGGGCAGCCCCTGCGCACCGAGCAGCTGCACATACAGCAGGTAGATCGCCAGCGGTGCCAGCACGAGCTTGTAGGACAGACCCAGCGCCAGGTTACGCCTGTGTTCGGCGATGTGCCCCAGACGCAACTGCATGCCGACCGATAGCAGCGCCAGCGGTGCCAGCGTGTCGCCCAGACGCTTCAGCAGCACGCTGAACCAGTCGGCATATTCGACCGGTATCAGCAGCAATGCGATGGCGAGCGAGATGAACGGCGGGAACAGCGCGATGCGTTTGACGATCTCCGCCGCAGTCGGCCTGCCGGAAGAATAGATGCCCGCCACGGTGATGCCCAGCACGGAGAGCGCGAAGAAGGAGCCGAGCTGGTCGGCAACGATGGCGGTGGCCAGCCCCGCGCTGCCGAAATAGGCATCGACCATGGGCAGGCCGAAGAACGAGGTGTTGCCGAGACCGCCGACCAGCATCAGGGCACCGACCGTGGCGCGCGGCAACTGCAGCCAGCGCCCCATCAGCCAGAAGAACCCTGCCGACAGGCCGAACACGATCCACGCCATCGCCGCAACGAGGATCACATCGCCGGAGATATGCAGTTCGTGGATGTACAGCAGCGTCAGCGCGGGCAGCGAGACATGGATGATGAAGCTGTTGAGCGTGGCCGGCGCGTTGTCGGGCATACGCTTGTAGCGGCGCAGCAGCATGCCGGCGATGAAGCAGAGGATGAGCAGGATGAGATTGTTCATGACTGCGCCATTGTGACACAGCAAGGCCCTGCCTAAGAAGCCGGAGGTGTCATCTCCTCCGGCATGGCATGGCTTATGGAACGATCACGCACTCCTTGGGATCGGAGTCGTTGAACTCGACATTGCTGTCGCCGCCGAAGAAGCCCGGCATATATGACAGTCGCAACACATCGGTGCCGGTGGCCAGGCCGCTCTCGCCGCCGCCTATGGTCAGGCTCTTGTCGCCCTGGGTGAGCACGATCTGACCGTCGTGGACCGTCACGTACAGGCCGGCGCCGCCCGCATCAGCCCCGTTGAACTCCTTGTCGAAATCGACCGGGATACTGTCGGGACGCGGAGCACCGTTCTCGATGATGCTCTTGGGGATCAGCATGATGGGCACCGGCTTGCCGGTGTTCCTGGCGATGATGGCAGCCTGCTGCAGCGCGACTTCGAACGAGCCGTCGGGTGTGATGAACACCACCTCGCCGGACCACACGTAGACGCCGGCACCTTCCAGCGGGTTGTCCTGGCTCGCGCCGGGATTGCCGCCGGTCGCACAGGCGCCGTTACACCAGGCATCGAAACCGGTGCCGCGGATGCCGATGGTGGCTCCCGCCACGCCAAACTTGTAGTCATCACGCTTCACGCGGCCGATCAGGCCGGTGACCACGCGCACGCCGCCCTTGAGCAGGCGCAGCACGGCGCTCTCCTGAACGGTACCGGCCTTGTCGTACTTGAACTTCTCGACGTAGAAGGAACTGCTTTCCTGCAGGGTGATGCGGCTCTGATCGCGGAAGGCCACCACCGATTGCGACTTGGCTTCGGTGTTCAGCACATCGCCTTCATAGACCGAGGAACCCAGCAGCAGCTTGCGGACGTTGCCGAGTATGTCTTTCGCACTCATGCTGCCCTGCAGCAGCATCACCCGGCCGACCACCTGTCCTGCGGGTTGCTGCGGCGCCGCGGGCGCCTTGGTTGCATCGGCCTGGCAATCCTTCTCGCCGCACAGGCGGGTGCTGAAATCGGTCCCGCGTATGCCGATGGTCGCGGTCGCGGCGCGCAGCTTGTAGGCATCCGGATCGCCACGCTTGCCGATCAGTCCGGTGACGGTGCGGAAACCGCCTTTGAGCAGACGGAAGATCGCGCTGTCCGCCTTCGGCTCATCCTGCTTGAACTTGTAGGCCTCGATCTTCAGATTGGAATCGGGACGCATGGTCATGGTGGTGCCATCGTTCATCTTCACCTGGGCATAACCGTTGTCCGAAGTGGCCAGCACATCGCCTTCCAGCACCTGGGCATTGGGCGCCATCACCTTGACGGTGCCGTCGGCCCGCTGCGCGATCATGCTGCCGCTCATGTAACCGATCTGGCCGGCGACCTCCGCGGCCATCGGCGAGGCACTGAGCGAAAGGAGAAGCAGTCCAAGTATCTTTTTCATATCGTCACCTGCTCAATCAAAACGTCGCCGAGACGGCGGCATGGATGCGCCAGTCGCCTTTCTTCTGTAGCGGGTCGGTCCCTTCTTTGCGGATGCGGGCCGCATCCATGCGGAAAGAGACCTCCTGCCAGGAGGTGCGCAGTCCCAGGCCATAACTGCCGATGGAGGCGCTCACCCCGCTCTTCGCGCGCACGCTGCCGCCGTCGAAGAAGGCCAGCACACGATTGGAAGTTCCCGCCAGGGACATTGCCGGACTGTAGCCTTCCAGGGTCCAGCGCGCGCCGCTCTCGCCCGCTTCACTGCCCTCGGTGAAGCCGCGCACCGCATTCATCCCGCCCAGACGCATCTGCTCGCCGAGGACCAGGATGTTGCGCGTCCATTGTCCGGTCAGCGCGGCTCTTGCCTGCCAGTCGTCCCCGAACGCACTCATATGGCTCAAGCCATAACGCACGATGCGGTATTTCACGTCGGGCTTAAGTATCCCGAGCGGGTCGTAAGCGGCGAACTGCTCTTTCTTGCCCTTGCCCGACATCGGCACGTTGGCGGCAAAAGTCAGATCAAGATTCGTCTCAGCCTTTTCATGCCTGCCCTGCGCGACCACACCGAGGCTCAGCGGCGTCACCACGATTTCGTTGTACAACACCACCGACTTCGGCTCGGTCTGTTCGATGCGCTTGAAATCGCGCCAGTCGAAACCATAGAGGATGCGCGGATCGAATCCGGCGATCTTTTCCAGCGCCTGGTTGTAGTGGGCATTGAGCAGAATGCCGCCACCCTGGAAGTTGGACAGGCCGCCGACGACCGAGTTGACGTTGGAATAACCGCCGAAGAACTCCACACTGTCGCCGGACTCGTACAGCGGGATCTTGTAGCTGCCGCCGAACACGCGCACCCGGTTCATGTGTTGCGGTGACACCTGCATCTGCACCGTCCCCTGATGATCGGAATCCATCAGGCTGGCATGACGATAGAACAGGCCCAGCCGCGTGCGCCCCGTCTCGCCCGAACCGGTGTTGTCGAAGCTCACGCCCCAAGCGGCCGGGTCCTTGTCGACGACCTTCACCTCGGCATCCATCACATCCTCTTTCGGCGATGCCTTCATCACCACGTTCAGCTGGCGGGAGGGATTTTCGTTAGCCAGCTTGAGTTCACGCGCGATCTGCCTGGAACGCGGTGCGACACCCTGACGCACAGAAGGCAACGCATTGCGCACGCTCTCCTCACTGAAGAACTTCTGCCCTGTCACGACGATCTGCCCGAAGTGGCTTTCCACTGCACGGAAACGCACCCTGCCGTTCTCCAGCTCCTGCTCCGGCAGCATCACCCGCACCGCCGTGTAGCCGCGCTTGGCGTAGGCGTCCTCGACCGCTTCCAGCGCACGCTGCACGTCGGAGAAGTCCTTGCTCTTGCCGATGAACGGGGCGACGGCGGCATCGATCTCTTCCCGCGCCAGCAGGGTAGCGCCTTCCACCTCGACGCTGCCGATATCGAAACGCAGCTCAACAGGCTCTGCCACGACAGCGGCGGCGTTCTCCGCCGACACCTCCGCCGCAGACAGCAACAACAGCGAGGACAACAGCAACTGCAACACACGCCGAGCATCACACATATTCGTTACCAGGCTCTTGTTCATCATTTGCACACCATCTTCGGCAGATCGGCCGGCAGCGGCAGATCACTGGATTGATCACCGGCATCCGCCAGCAGGTCGTTGCGTTTCTTCTCGTCGTTATCGAAGAGATCGCCCCCCTGTATCGAATCGACCAGGTTGTACAGGATGGGCGGCGTGATCGGCGGAACGCCGACGATGGTAAGCGTAGCCGGCACAAAATTGAGGGTGTAATTGGCTGTCAACAGACTCAAGCTACCCTGGCCGATGAGGTAACTCCCCAACGCCTCGCCGAGTGCCCGATCAAGAGCACCGGTCAGGGTCGAGGCCAGCAGATCTCCAGCCTGCAATCCGCCGACTGTATAGGTCAACGTCGGATCCGGCATGCCCTCGTACTTGCTCAGAAAATCCGCCGTTACGGTCAACGTCGCCGGTGTCACGGTCAGCGTCGCATTGGTGTAGGAAGTGATGTCGTAGCCGAGTTGATCGGAATACAGCCCGGTCGCATCGATCGTGTAGCTGCCTACATTGCGGGCACCTTGTGCGGTTCCGCCAAGCGCGCCGAGCAAGGTCGCACCGGCGACCGAAGTGGTATATGTGCCTCCGCTGAAGACTAGGCCATCATAGGTCTTGGCTACTCCATTTGCTGACACGCTGGTCTGCGTAAGGAAGCTGGTCAGCATGGGGCCGGTCTGGCCTTCGTAGATGCGCCAGACCATCCCGGCCGCGCCCGTATTGGCGATGCTCCAGCCGGTGAAGCTGGACATGGTCGTCAACTGGAGCGCGGTCAGGCCGGCTGCGCCAACATCGGTCGGACCGTTACCCATAAAGTCATAACCGATACCATTAGTCAGGTTGCCGCCCAGCAGTGCAGTGTTCCAGTATGTGTTCGTGACGCTGCCGGGAGTGTAGCTGTTACCCGCCACGCCACCGACGTTCGTCACCCCTGTGACCGAGCCGAGGTTCGCATAGCCGAAGCTGACGGTGCCGGACATGTTGTTGTAACCGACCAATCCGCCGACGTTATTGCCGCCGCTCACCGAACCGCCGCTGGCGTAGCTGTTGGTGATGCCGCCATTGTTGCTGCCGACCAGGCCGCCGACGTCATTCCCGATAGCGGTCGCGCCGCTGATCGCGCTGCCGATCACGAAGCTGTTCGATATGTCGCCCAGATTGTTGCCGACCAATCCGCCCACGCTGCTCGTGCCGCTCACGCTACCGCCACTCACATAACTGCTGCTGATGATGCCGCCGGTCAGACCGGAGAAGGTGAGACTCTGGTTGTGCCCGACAAGGCCGCCAACCTCGGTGGCCCCTGTCACGACAGTGCCGAGGACCGATCCGTTGGTGATCGTGTTGCCGCTCCAGCCGACCAGCCCGCCGATATAGCCGCCCACTATCCCTGATACGCTCCCCGTCACGGCGCCACCGGTCACGAAGCTGTTCATGACCTGGTTGCCGAGCAAGTGGCCGGTATTCGCAAAGCTCGCCTGCTGCACCGATCCCACCAGACCGCCGACCCAGCTGTTTCCAGTCACAGTGGTCGCACTGACCGTATTGCCCTGGATCGCGCCCTCACCGCTGTCATGCCCCACCAGACCGCCGATGTAATTGAACCCGTCGACCGTCGTTCCGGTATCGACGCTGCTGTTGCTGATAGCACTGACGCGCGTATCCATTGAATTGCCGTTCAAGCCCACCAGGCCGCCGACATTCAGGTTGCCGCTCACGACACCGGCACTCACATAACTGAAATCGATGCTGCCTGCCGCATTCAGGCCGACCAAGCCGCCGGCGTTGCTGCCGGAGCCGCTCACGATCGTGCCGCCACTCACATAGCTGTTGGTGATGAATCCTGTGAAGACCGCACCCAGACTGGTATTGCCATCGTTGCGGCCGACCAGCCCGCCGACATTGCTGCCGCCGGATACCGCCCCGCCCGTGACATGGCTGCCGTCGATGCTCCCGAGCAAACTCTGGCCGACCAGCCCGCCGATATTGTTCACCCCGCCGACCGCCCCATTGGTCGAATCACTGCCGATGACGATGCCTTGGTTCAAACCGGCCAGCGCACCGACCCCTGTGTTGCCGATCACGATCGCATTCAACAGGGAGACATTGCTCACTGTAGTCCCCGCAGCGATGGTGCCGAACAACCCCAGATTGGAGCCATAGAACTGGTTCAGATTAAGACCGGAGATGGTGAAGGTGCCACCGTTGAAATCCGCCGCCAGATAAGGAACGTATACACCGGCAGTCAGCGTGATATTGCCCGTTTGGGTAAAGGTATAGACCGCGTTGTCGGCAAAGCCGAGCATATCCTTCATGCCCTGCGCTGTCCCGACGGTGTAGTTGTTCGCACCTGCAGTCCCCAGTGAACCACCGTTTGCGACCGTGTAATTGGCGATGTTCAGCGACTTGTTGCCGTTGACCAGCCAGTCAGTAAACTGCCCGACACCATTGGCATTGGCTGTGTTGTCATTGAACAGACCGCCCAGCGTGACGGCGTTCGCTCCGTTGATGTTCACTGCGTTGATGTTGTAATGGGAGTTGGTGATCACGGCTGCGCCAACGATCGAGCCGACCAGACCGCCGACTGAAGATGTACCGACCAGACTACCACCGTCAACGTAGCTGTTACTGACGGTACCGATGGAAACGCCGCCTACCAGGCCGCCGATATTGTCTGTACCTGATACGTTGCTGCTGGCGTGATCGTTGTCGAATAAGGTGTTATAGGCGGTTCCCGCCAAAGCCCCGACAAACGATGTGCCGCTGACCGAACCACCGATGACATGGCTGTTGCTGACATTGCCGCTGCTGCTATAGCCCACCAGTCCGCCCACATAGAGCTGACCGGTCACATTCGCATTCACCAGACTGACGTTGCTGACCCCGCCGCCGGTACTGAGGGCTCCGAACAAACCGACATAATTCGTCACCGGACGGTTGATGTAGAGGCCGGTGATGGTATTCCCCAAACCGTCGAACTTCCCGGTATAGCCGTACGGGAATATCATGGGATCACCGATCGACACGAAGCCAGCGTTGCTCCACATCCCGCCTGCCGCCATGGAGGCAGTCATGTCGATGTTGTTCACCATCGTGTAATTGGCGGTCAGGTCCATCGCCATCAGTTGCAGCTCATGTGAGTTGGTGATGATCGTGCTCCACTCGCTGCGCAGGAACGGGCGGGTGTTGGTAGCGGACATCCACCAGACGTTCGTCGTATCCAGATACCCCATGACAGTTCCGGAGGTCATGGTGCTGACCGTTGTCAGTCCCATCACGTTGACCATTAAACCGCTGGTAGTCCCAGCCGCAACAAGCACCCCGGTGGTGTCGGTATCCCAGAAGCTGTTGCTGATGGTGCCCCCCCACAGCCGGCCGACCAACCCACCTCTCAAACCTGCGCTGGTCAGACCAGCGTTGCTGGCATAGCTGTTACTGATGGTGCCGGGGCTTTGCCCGGCCAGGCCACCAACCGCACCTGTCAGACTGGTCACGCTGCCGCCGTTGACATAGCTGTTGCTGATGGCGCCTGCGTTGTTGCCGACCAGACCACCGGCACTGGCGGCCCAGGTGGCAGAATCCAACACGCTGACGTTGTCGACATAGCATTTGTCGATGCTGCCGCCCAGTGTGTTTTGCCCAGCCAAACCGCCGATCTGACCATATTGCCCGGACACACTGCTGCCGCTGACATGACTATCGATGATGGAACCCGAGTTGGAGCCGACCAGCCCGCCCACGTTCCAGCTGGCCCCCGTCACGGTCACGGTACCGTTGCTGACATAACTGTTACTGATTGTTCCGGCGTTGCTCCCGGCCAGAGCACCAACCGAGCTGATGTTTGCCACCACAATGCTGTTGACCAGGCCAACATTAGCCACCACCCCCCCGGCCCCAATTGCGCTGAACAGTCCAGCACCGGAGATGTTCAGGTTGCTGATGGTATGGTTCTGTCCATCAAGAATGCCGGTAAAGGTACCCAGCGAGGTGAAGCCGCCCGCAGCGTCGATATTCCTGCCCAGCGCGTAATTGACCGTCAGGTTGTTATTGATGTTCTGAAGATTGGTGACATTATTGACCAGCATCAATTCCGTCAGGGTACCCACCGGAACATTGGCAGCGTAGTTGTTCGGCGTGCCGAAAACGGTCGGGTTGTAGTAAAAACTGACTTGCCCAGGTATCGCAGCCAGTGTGCCGCCCACCACCGATACGGAACCGCCCGCACCAAAGACGATCGTGCCGACCCCAGTTCCGTTGATGTCGGCATGGACGGTCACACTACCCGGCGCCCCAAAGCCGCTATTATTTCCACTGATGGCAGCATTTATTGCCACATTGCGGTGTGCATTCAACGTCAGGTTGGTGGCCCCGGCCCAGCTCACAGCATCGTTGATGAATATGTCACCGTTACCCGCACCGCTTGCGAGGGTCTGGATAGTGACATTGCCCAGCCCCAGATTGGTCGACAGCGTGGTGTTCGACATCCAACTGCTACCGTTCATCGGATCAACTGCCGAGATGTAGTAATCGGTCGGGTCGATCAGCCAGGTGCCGTATTTCCCACTGGCCGCGAAGGTGCTGACACGGGCCGAGTCGGCCACCTGCACATGTGCCGCCGATGTATCGACAAAGCCGCCGTCACCGCTCACCGGCGCCGAGGCATCCAGCGTACCGCTGACTTGCACGGTACCGTCCTGCATATCGGAGAGAACATGGATCTCGCCGCCACCCGTCCCGCTGGCACTCACCGTACCGCTCACCTCGGTGCGCTGGCTGGACTTGAACACGATCCTGCCGCCCTGCATGGTGACACTGTCCGCGCTCGCCGTGCCGCTGTTCCTCACCACAGCACCGAACAGACCGAGGTTGCCCGATTCGACGATGATCTGTCCGAGGTTGGTGGCCTCGCCGGCCGGTGCGGTGATCTGTACGCGCAGGTTGGGATCGTTGCTGTTGACCAGTTCGACGCTGTGCCCCGCCGCCAGCAATACCTCGCCGTTCGGGGCGGTGATGACGCCGTTGTTCTCGACATTGGGCGCGATCAGGTAGATCTGCCCACCCTGCTGTGCGTTGATGTTGCCCGCGTTGCTGACGTTCTGCGCACCGGCGACGGCGGTGTAGTTGTGGCGCCCGGCAAGGAAATCGGCATCGCTCAGATTGAGCGAGGTGGCCACCAGTCCCGCGACATCGACGGTGGAACCGGCGCCGAACATGATGCCGTTGGCGTTGACCAGGTAGACCTGACCGTTGGACTGCAGGGTGCCGAGGATGACGGACGGATTGTTGGTGACGACGCGATTGAGAACAGTGGAGGATGCATTCTGCTGCACGAAGCGGGTGACTTCGTTCGAGCCGATGGAGAATCCTTGCCAGTTGATGATGGTGCCCGGCGTGTTGGTGACGGTTAGGGTGTTGCCGGAATTGTTGAAGCTGGCATTGCCGTTGACCACGGTGCCGCCATTCGGGTTGGCTTGGGCATTGAGCGCGAAGCAGCAAGCCAGGGCGATGATGATGGGCTTGAAGCGGTGGCTATGGATATCATCCGTCTCATCGCTGACGCCGCCGATGCGCAATGCCCTGAGCAGGGCGGATCCGGAGCGTTTACCTTTAGCCTTGGTGATCTCGGATACCGCGATCCAGGCGCCCAGCGCCTCGGACCATATGGTGCGGTAGATACGGTTCAATGAATTCATCTTGATTCTCCCTGGACCAGCGATGCGCGACACGATGCGCTGGCCGCCTCATTCTTTTTCGAGTCAGGAAATCCCTACCCATCTTTCGGGAAAATCCTACACGCATACTTGCGTTAATGCCATAGTCCAAAAGGCCTGTTCACGAAGATTTCCAGGAGCCTATGCTGAATTTACGGGGATTATTCGTGCGGCAGGTTGCACAAGCGTGACAGGCTTGATGTCCCGCCAGCCCCTGAACGCTGCCTCTGCATAAAGGCATGGCATTGAATCCACAGGCATGGCAGGATTATCGAAGATCTTAGTGAAATATCGCCGAACCCTTATGAACGAACCGAGCAAGCCCGATTCAGGCAGTCGGATACCCCCACCAGTCCAAACCCTTACTGTCGAACAGGCGATGGCACTGGCGGGTCAATTGCAGGGCAGCGGTCGCCTGCAGGATGCCGAACATCTGCTGCGCCAGATACTGCAACAGCAGCCGCAACACCCGTTCGCCCTGCATCTGCTGGGTGTGATCGCCCACCAGTGCGGCAAACAGGGACTGGCAGCGGAACTGATACAGAGAGCCATCAAGAGCGCCCTCACCCCAACCCGTGAAAACTCCCTCGCCCCCGGGGAGAGGGCATGGGGAGAGGGCAAGGAGAGGGGGCAATCAACGCTTCGCGTACCCGATTCGTCTCTGGCACTGTTCCATGCCAACCTGAGCGAGATCAGCCGCCAACTCAAGCAACTGGATCAGGCCATCGCCCACGGCGAACGAGCGGTCACGCTGGAACCGCGCCTGGCGATGGCACACAGCAACCTCGGCATCGCTTATTTCGACCGCAAGAATTACGACAAGGCAGAAGCTTGCCAGCAGCGCGCACTGGCGCTGGACCCGAACTTCGCACCTTCCCTCAATAACCTGGGCAGCATCTGGCGCGAACGCAAAGACAACACAGCAGCGCTGGACTGCTACCGCAAGGCCGCTGCCGCCAACCCAAACTATCTTGAACCGCTGAACAATCTGGGTGCCCTGCTGCTGGAAGAGGACCGCATCCCGGAAGCCGTCGCCGCGCTGGAAAAGGCACTTTCCCTCAACCCGAACTATGCCGAGGCGATCTGCAACATGGGCGGCGTGCATCTGGCGCAGGAAGAGCACGAGGCCGCACTGGCCAGATTCAGGCGCGCGCTGGAACTGCGCCCGGCCTACCTGGAAGCGCAGATGGGCCTGGCCAAGACACTGCAGGCTTCCGAATCTCTTGAGGAAGCCGAGAAGGCCGCGCAGCGCGCGCTGCAGATCGATGACAGCAATCCCAAGGCGCATGCACTGATGGGCAGCATCCATACCGAGGCCTCGCGTCCCGAACAGGCCGAAGCGGAATATCTGCGTGCGCTGCAGATCGATCCCGGCTGCGATGAGGCGCTGCTCGGCCTGGGGCAGCTGTGCGTGGAGAATGGCGATGTCGAACGCGCCGAGGGCTTGTTCCAGAAGGCACTGGCGCTGAAACCCGACAATACGGCGGCGCGCATCCAGCTCATCCAGGCGAAGAAGGTGGCAGCGGATGACGAGCACTTCGCTGCATTGCTGGAACTGCAGAAGGATGCGGAAAACCATTCCGACAACCGCAAGATGTCGCTGCACTTCGCGCTGGGCAAGTGCTACGACGACACCAAGGAGTACGACAAAGCCTTCCCGCATTACCTCGCCGGCTGCAAGCTGAAGCGCGCTCGATTCAACTACGACCCGGAAGCAACGGCACACCAGTTCACTGAACTGGCCGAGGTATTCAGCAAAGAGAACATCGATCGCCTGCGCGGCAGCGGCGATCCTTCGACGATGCCGATCTTCGTGCTCGGCATGCCGCGCTCAGGCACCACGCTGACCGAGCAGATCATCGCCAGCCATCCCGATGTGTACGGCGCGGGCGAACTGCCCGACCTGCTGCGCATCGCGCACCGCAAGACCGATCCGAAGACGACGACCTTCCCCGACAACCTGCGCTATCTGGACCAGTCCATCCTCAGCGCCTGGGGCAAGGAATACATCGCCGCCGTGCAGGCGCGCGCACCGGGTTCGCAACGCATCACCGACAAGATGCCGGCGAACTTCTTCGCCGTGCCGCTCATCCACCTGATGCTGCCGAACGCGAAGATCGTCCACGTCAACCGCAACGCGGTGGACACCTGCCTGTCGTGCTTCACGCGCCTGTTCCACCGCAAGCAGGAACACACCTATGACCTCGCCGAGCTGGGCCGCTACTATGCAGACTACGCACGCCTGATGGATCACTGGCGCAAGGTGTTGCCGGCCGGGGCCTTCCTCGACATCCAGTACGAGGACATCGTCGCCGACCAGGAAGACCAGGCGCGCAGGCTGCTGGAATTCTGCGGGCTGGAATGGAACGACGCCTGCCTCGATTTCCACAAGACCAAACGCCAGGTGCGCACCGCCAGCGTGACGCAGGTGCGCCAGCCGATCTACACCACCTCGATCGAGCGCTGGCGCAAGTATGAGAAGTTCCTCGGGCCGCTGCTCGATGAACTGGGCGATCTGGTGCCGGACCGATGATCAATAATTCGCTGACGGCACAACTGGGTGACATGGTCCTCGGCATCGACCATGTCGCCATCGCCGTCGCCGATATCGATGCCGCCATCGCGCACTACTCCACCGCGCTGGGTTTCACCCTGCTGGAGTGCAGCCGGGTGAGCGGCGACCACAGCGGCATGGTGTATGCGGTATTGAAGTCGGGCAGCGCGACCGTGGTGCTGGTGCAAGGCACCTCACCGGAATCGCAAGTCTCGAAGTTCATCGCCGCCTTCGGTACAGGCATGCATCACATCGCCTTCGCCGTGAGCGATCTGGAGGCGGCGCTGGACAAAGTGCACCAGGCCGGAGGCAAGGCAGACACGCCGGTCATCAGCGACGACGGCATACGCCAGGCCTTCCTGCAACGCGATACAGCAAGCGGTGTGCGCATCGAACTGATCGAGCGCTCGGGCGCGCCGTTCTCGGAGAAGAACGTGGAAGGCCTGTTCCGCGCACTCGAAGCGAAGGACCTGTACTGAGCAGCATGACGGACACCACACCGGACAATTATTGGCAGGGCTTCGCGCAGCGCTGGAACCGGCTGGGCTCGCCGCTGCGGCCCTGCGCCGAGGATGTGGCGAACTTCCGCAAGGCGATGGGCGACGATCCCGGCCGTTGCCTGCTGCTGGGTGTCACCCCCGAGCTGGCCGATCTGTCGCCCACACTCACCGCCATCGACAACAGTGCGGCCATGATCGCCGCGCTCTGGCATGGCCGGCAGCGCGCGATCCTCGGCGACTGGTTGGAGATGCCTTTCGCACCCGCCTCGTTCGACACGGTCATCGGCGACGGCTGTCTGGTGTTGCTGGCGCAACCCATGCAGCACCAGCGCTTCTTCGAGCGGCTCGCAAAGATCGTTGCGCCCGGCGGCAGGATATTGCTGCGCGTGTTCGTCGGTCCGGAACAGCCGGAGACGCGCGAAGAGGTCTGCCGCGATGCTCTGGCCGGCAAGATGAGGAGCGTGCATGCCTTCAAATGGCGCTTGTCGATGGCGGTCGCCTCCGAAGCACCGGACCGCACGCTGGCCGTCGCCGAGACAGCGGCGACCTTCGACCGCTTGATCCCCGACCGCAAGCAACTCGCCGCCGCGACCGGCTGGCGCGCCGACGAGATCGAGACCATCGATTTCTACCGCGGCTCGGACGCGCGTTATTGCTACCCGACGCTGTCGCAGGTGCGCAACTCCATTCCCGCCTCGCTCAAGGAAACATCCGTGATCTACGGCAGTTACGAGCTGGCCGGGCGTTGCCCCATCCTGGTACTGGAACCGCGCGCATGACGCTGTTGCACGATATCAGGGAGCGCATGGCAGCGACGGGCCGCAGTGCCAGCACCGATCCGGTCGCCGCGAACCTGCTCACCCTGCTGACGCAGTTCGAGGACAGCCAGTGGTGGTCGCCGCAGGAGATGCGACAGAAACAGCTGGCGCAATTCGCGTTGCTCGCGGCGCATGCATACAAGCATTCGCCGTTCTTCCGCAGCCGTTTCGACGAGGCCGGCCTCGACCCATCCCAGGCATGGACAGACCATTCCTTCTCCTCCATCCCGCTGCTGACCCGCGCCGAACTGATGCAGCAGGCGGACGACATCTACTGTCGCGCGGTGCCGCGCCAGCACGGCACTGTGCACAAGGTGCAGACCTCGGGCTCGACCGGGCAAACGGTCACGGTGGCGAAGACCGAATTCAACCAGCTGCTGTGGCTGGCGCTGGCGATGCGCGAACACCTGTGGCACGAGCGCGACTTCTCAGCCACGCTGGCGGTGATCAAGGCGATGACGCCTACGCTGGACGACCCGGCCGAAGCCGCGCGTATCGGCTGGGGCCATCCCGCGACATTGCTGCTGCAAACCGGCCCATCCTATGCACAACCGCTGGCGATGGATGTCGCGCAACAGGCCGCCTGGCTGGCGCGCATAGACCCGAAATATCTGCTGACCTATCCATCCAATCTCGGCGCGCTGCTGGATCGCTACGAGCATGGCGATACCGTGCCGCCATCACTGCGCCAGGTGCGCACCGTCGGCGAGACGCTGCATGAAGGGTTGCGCGGGCGCTGCCGGGAACTGGGCGGGATAGAGATCGTGGACATGTACAGCTCGCAGGAGGTCGGCCTCATCGCGCTGCAATGTCCCGTCAGCGGCCTGTACCACATCCAGAGCGAGAGCCTGATCGTGGAGGTGCTGGATGATGACGGCAGGCAATGCCGGCCCGGCGAGACCGGACGCGTGGTGCTCACCGACCTGCACAACTTCGCCACCCCCGTCATCCGCTACGAAATACGCGACTATGCCGAGGTCGGGCCGTCCTGTCCGTGCGGACGCGGATTGCCGACACTGGCGCGCATCCTGGGCCGGCGGCGCAACATGGTGGTGTTCCCCGATGGCCGGCGGCACTGGCCGCTGATCGGTGCGCACCGCTACCGCGAGGTGGCCGACATCCGCCAATATCAGGCCATACAACATTCACTGGAGGATATCGAGATCAGGCTGGTGGTGGACGCCCCGCTCTCGCAGCAGCAGGAAGCGAGACTGACCGAACTCGCCCGGCAGGCACTGGGCCATCCTTTCCCGCTGCGCTTCAGTTATTCGAAGGATGAACTTCCCAGGACCAAAGGCGGGAAGTTCGAGGAATTCATCTCGCTGGTGAAGTGAGCACCTGCGCCTTGCGCGCAGATGCCGGTCACTGCGGTACGTTCGCCGTGATGAAGGCCTTCAGCTTCGCCACATCCGCATCCATCACTTCGCAGCGTTGCGGCAGATCCTCGATGCCTTCCATCGCAGCAGGACGCTCGGGCTGACGACCCAGTGCTTCCTGGATGGTCTCGGCGAACTTGGCCGGCAGTGCGGTCTCCAGGCAGATCAGCGGCAGGCTGGGGCGGCGCTGCTCCAGACCGACCTTGAGACCGTCGGCGGTGTGCGTGTCTATCATCACTCCGTATTCCTCCCACACTTCGCGGATGGTCTTGAGGCGGTCCTGGTGCGTGCTCTTGCCGGAGGCGAAATCGAACTTCGGCAGCGCGTGCCAGTAGTCGGTGCCCTTGATATCAAAGGAACCGCCCGCGTCCACCTTGCTCCAGAACTCGCGCACCTTGGCGGCATCGCGGCCGACCAGGTCGAACACGAAACGCTCGAAGTTGGAGGCTTTGCTGATGTCCATCGACGGGCTGCTGGTCTCGTAGGTGTGATCGGTGCCGCGCGGACGATAGACGCCGGTGCGGAAGAACTCGTCCAGCACATCATTCTCGTTGGTGGCGAGGATCAGCTGGCCTATCGGCAGGCCCATCATGCGCGCGATGTGGCCGGCGCAGATGTTGCCGAAGTTGCCGGACGGCACCGAGAACGCGACCTGCTCGTCGTTCGATTTGGTCGCGGCGAAGTAACCCTTGAAGTAGTACACCACCTGCGCCGACACGCGCGCCCAGTTGATCGAGTTGACCGTGCCGATCTTGTACCTGGCCTTGAAGGCGTGGTCGTTGGACACCGCCTTCACCATATCCTGCGCGTCGTCGAAGAAACCGTTGATGGCGATGTTGTGGATGTTGGGATCCTGCAGCGAATACATCTGCGCGCGCTGGAAGCCCGACATCTTGCCGTTCGGCGACAGCATGAACACGCGGATGCCCTTCTTGCCGCGCATCGCGTATTCGGCGGCGGAACCGGTGTCGCCCGAGGTCGCACCGAGGATGTTCAATTCATCCTTCTGTTTTGCCAACGCGTATTCAAACAGGTTGCCGAGCAACTGCATCGCCATATCCTTGAATGCCAGCGTCGGGCCGTTGGAGAGTTCCTGGATGAACACGCCTTCACTCAGCTTGCGCAAGGGTGTGATCTGGCTGGCATCGGAATCAGCGCGACCGTTGCTGTAGACCTGCGCGGTGTAGGTTTTGCTGACGATGGCTTTGAGGTCCGCGGCCGGAATGTCGGTGGCGAACTTGGACAGCACGGCATAGGCGAGATCGGCATACGACAGCTTGCGCCAGGCATCCAGCTCGGCGCGCGTCACCTGCGGATATTGTTCCGGCAGGTACAAGCCGCCGTCCGGCGCGAGGCCGCCCAGCAGGATCTCGGTGAAGGTCTTGGCGGGCGCGTTGCCGCGGGTGGAGATGTATTTCATTTTAATTCAACCTCGTCAGTTCCCTCTCGCTTGTTGGGAGAGGGGTATAACCAGCGACTTGGCTGGCGTCTTTTGACAGCCTAGTCGAATGGCTAGTTGTTTCATCTAAGGAGAGGGTAGAAGTTCCACGCCCCTCACCCCCAGCCCCTCTCCCGCCAGCGGGAGAGGGGAGTTAGATTCTTACTTGCCCAACTCTTCCAGACGCAGCTTGGTCACCTTGCCCGCCACCACGCCCAGTTTCTCGATCTTGGCGATCGCGGCATTGATGCGCTTCTCGCGCGTCTGGTGCGTGAGCATGATGAGGTCGGTCTGGTCTTCGCCTTCGCCCGGCTCTTTCTGGATCACGGCGTCGATGGAGATCTGCTCGTCGGCGAGGATACGGGTGATGTCGGCCAGCACGCCCGGCTTGTCCTGCACACGCAGGCGCAGGTAGTAGCTGGTGATGACATCGTCCATCGGCAGGATCCTGATGTCGGCCATCGCGTTCGGCTGGAAGGCCAGGTGCGGCACGCGGTTCTGCGGGTCGGAAGTCGCCATGCGTGTGACATCCACCAGGTCGGCGATCACCGCGCTGGCAGTCGGTTCGGCACCGGCGCCCTTGCCGTAATACAGCGTGGCGCCGACGGCGTCGCCCTGCACCAGCACGGCGTTCATCGCGCCTTCGACGTTGGCGATCAGGCGCCTGGCCGGGATCAGCGTCGGATGCACGCGCAGTTCGACCCCCTCTTCGGTGCGCTTGGTGATGCCCAGCAGCTTGATGCGATAGCCGAGCTGCTCGGCGTATTTGATATCGGCGGCGTCCAGCTTGGAGATGCCTTCCACATGCGCCTTGTCGAACTGCATGGGGATGCCGAACGCGAGCGAGGACAGGATGGTGATCTTGTGCGCCGCATCCACGCCCTCGATATCGAAGGTCGGATCGGCTTCGGCGTAGCCCAGACGCTGCGCTTCCTTCAGCACGGTGTCGAAGCTCAGCCCCTTGTCGCGCATCTCCGACAGGATGAAGTTGGTGGTGCCGTTGATGATGCCGGCGATCCATTCGATGCGGTTGGCGGAAAGACCTTCGCGCAGTGCCTTGATGATGGGGATGCCGCCGGCGACCGCCGCCTCGAACGCGACCATCACGCCCTTGTCCTGCGCAGCCTTGAATATCTCGTTGCCGTGCACGGCCAGCAGCGCCTTGTTGGCGGTGACGACGTGCTTGCCGTTGGCGATCGCCTTGAGCACCAACTCTTTGGCCACGCCGTAGCCGCCGATGAGTTCGATGACGATATCGACTTCGGGATCGGACACCACCGAGAACGCATCGTCGGTGACGCGGCATTTGCCACCGGTGACGTTCCTGGCCAGCGCCAGGTTCTTGTCCGCCACCACCACGATACGGATGGGGCGGCCGGCGCGGCGCGTGATCTCTTCCGCGTTGCGCTGCAATACGGTGAAGGTGCCGCCGCCGACGGTGCCGATGCCGAGAAGGCCTACATTGATTGGCTTGATGCTCATTGTTCGTTTACCTGGGTTAGTTGGTGCCGTGCTGCTTGCGATAGTGTTCGAGGAAACGCGCGATGCGATGGATGGCCTCGGTGAGATCATCGGAGTTGGGCAGGAACACGATACGGAAGTGGTCGGGCTTCGGCCAGTTGAAGCCGCTGCCCTGCACGATCAGCACCTTCTCCGCCTCCAGCAGTTCGAGGATGAACTTCTGGTCGTTCTCGATCGGATACATCTTGGGATCGAGCCTGGGGAACATGTACAGCGCCGCCTTGGGCTTGACGCAGCTCACGCCGGGGATGGCGGTGAGCAGGTTGTAAGCCAGTTCGCGTTGCTTGTGCAGGCGTCCGCCGGGCGCGACCAGGTCGTTGATGCTCTGGTAGCCGCCGAGCGCGGTCTGGATGGCATATTGTCCCGGCACATTGGAGCACAGGCGCATGGAGGCGAGGATGTTCAATCCGTCCAGATAGTCCTGCGCACTCTTCTTCGCCCCGGAGATGACCATCCAGCCGGAACGGTAGCCGCAGGCGCGGTAGTTCTTGGACAGGCCGTTGAGGGTGACGAACAGCACGTCGTCGGCCAGCGAAGCCATGGATGTGTGCGTGGCGCCGTCGTACAACACCTTGTCGTAGATCTCGTCGGCGAAGATGATGAGGTTGTGTTCGCGCGCGAGCTGGATGATCTCTTTCAGGATCTCGTCGGAATACACCGCCCCGGTCGGATTGTTGGGGTTGATGACGACGATCGCCCTGGTGTTCGGCGTGATCTTGCTGCGCATATCCTTGAGGTCGGGATTCCACTCGTTGGCCTCGTCGCAGATGTAGTGGCGCGGCGTGCCGCCGGCCAGCGTGACCGCCGCGGTCCACAGCGGATAGTCGGGCGCGGGCACCAGCACTTCGTCGCCGGGATTGAGCAGGCCCTGCATGCCCATCACGATAAGCTCGGAGGCACCGTTGCCGATGAAGATGTCGTCGATGGTGACGCCGGGGATCTTCTTCAGCTGGGTGTAGTGCATGATCGCCTTGCGCGCGGCGAACAGACCCTTGGAATCGGAATAGCCGGACGAATTGGGCAGGTTCAGGATCACGTCCTGCTGCACCTCTTCCGGCGCGTCAAAACCGAACGGGGCCAGATTGCCGATGTTCAGCTTGATGATGCGCTGCCCCTCTTCCTCCATCTGCTTCGCTCGCGCCATCACCGGGCCGCGGATGTCGTAGCAGACATTGGCCAGCTTGGCGGATTTCAGCACGGGCCTGGAGGTATCTTTTTCGTGTTTCACTTGAGGGCTTCCTGATTTGCCGGACCGATGCCGATGGTAGAATCCGCGGCATACAGACAAGGCGTTGCAAAGGTCGCGATTCTACCGCGCCGCCGCCGACTGCCGCAAATGGAGACCGTGCTTTGTCATTACACCTGCAAACGAATACCGGCCAGTACCTGTTCACCGGACACGGGGAGGGTTATGTCGCGATCAATGGCCGAAGCTTCCGGCAAGCCGTGGCGGTGATGGCCGGCGAGGTGCGCACCGACTGGCCCGCCACCGATTTCGCCAGTCTCGACCAGTCGCATTTCGACTATTTCCTGCCCCTCAAGCCGGACGTCCTCCTGCTCGGCACCGGTGCCAGACAACAGTTCGCCCGCCCCGAGCTGTTCCGCGAACTGGTCCGTGCGGGCATCAGCGTCGAATTCATGGACACCCCCGCCGCCTGCCGCACCTACAACATCCTGGTCGCGGAAGACCGGAAAGTGGTTGCGGCGGTACTTATATGACAGTGCTGAGTGCTGAGTGCTGAGTAACAGCAGCCCCCACTCAGCACTCGAAACTCAGTACTCAGCACTCGCGACTCAGCACTATAACGAACGGAAAGCAAAATGAACCCGACCCTGAATAAAGTGATCGCCCAGACCGAACAGGTCATCCTCGGCAAACCCCGCCAGATCAGGCTGGCGCTCACCTGCCTGCTGGCGCGCGGCCATCTGCTCATCGAAGACCTGCCCGGCGTCGGCAAGACCACGCTGGCGCATGTGCTGGCGAAGACGCTGGGCCTGCAGTTCCAGCGCATCCAGTTCACCAGCGACATGCTGCCGTCCGACATCCTCGGCGTCTCCATCTATCAGCGCGACAGCGGCGAATTCAAGTTCCACGCCGGGCCGATCTTCGCGCAGATGATCCTCGCCGACGAGGTGAACCGCGCCACGCCCAAGACGCAGAGCGCGCTGCTGGAAGCAATGGAGGAACACCAGGTCACCAGCGAGGGCGAGACGCGCCCGCTGCCGGTGCCGTTCTTTGTCATCGCCACGCAGAACCCGACCAACCAGATCGGCACCTTCCCGCTGCCGGAATCGCAACTCGACCGCTTCCTGATGCGCATACAGCTGGGTTATCCCGATGCCCAGGCCGAGCGCGGCCTGCTCGCGGGCATCGAGCGGCGCGACCTGATCGCGAACCTCAAGCCGCAGATGGAGACCGCCGAGCTGATGGCGCTACAGCAGCAAGTACGGCAGGTACTCGTCTCGCCGGCATTGCTCGACTATGTGCAGGCCATCCTGCGCCACACACGCGAATCGGCGCGCTATGTGCACGGTCTCAGCCCCCGCGCCGGGCTGTCTCTGCTCGCCGCCGCGCGCGCCTGGGCGCTGCTCGACGGCCGCAACGCCGCCATCCCGGAAGACATCCAGGCCGTGCTGCCCGGTGTCGCCAGCCACCGCCTGCAGAGCGTGCAGGATGTACACACCTCCGACGGCGACAAGCTCGCGCGCGAGCTGATCGAGGCGGTCGCGATCCCGTAACCGCTGCGCGTAACTTTTTCCACAGCCGTGTTCGCCGCGTTCAAACAGAAGTTCCGCAACTGGGCGTTCCGCCGCACCGTCGAGAGCGGTACGGTGGTGCTCAACCAGCGCCGCATCTACATCCTTCCCACGCGCCAGGGTTTTGCTTTTGCCTTCGTGCTGGTACTGATGCTGCTGGGCGACATCAACTACAACCTGAGCCTGGGCTATGTGCTCACCTTCCTGCTCGCCACCACCGGCGGCATCAGCATGCTGCATGCTTTCCGCAACATGGCGCAGCTCGAGATCCATGCCGGACAGATCGAGCCGGTGTTCGCCGGGGAGACGGCACGCTTCGTGTTCCATTTCCACAATCCCGGCAATCTGGAACGGCACCAGATCCATCTGCAGGACGACGATGGACACCATATCGTGTTCGATCTGCCCGCGCAGACTTCCACGCCGGTACAGTTCGACATCCCCGCCGCCGCACGCGGCTGGCTAGACAGCGGACGGCTGACGCTGCACACCGAGTTCCCGCTCGGCCTCTTCCATGCCTGGTCCTACATCCATTTCGACGTACGCTGCCTGGTCTATCCCAAGCCGGCCGCACCGCAGCCGCTGCCAGCCGCCGCAGCGCAGGACGGCAGCGGAAAATCGCCGGCCGCGGGCGACGAGGATTTCGCCGGCCTGCGCAACTACGTGGCCGGCGACGCGATGCCGCGCATCGCATGGAAGGCACTGGCGCGCGAACAGGGACTGCAGGTGAAGCAGTTCGCAGCTTTCCAGGGGCAGGAGTTGTGGCTGGACTGGTCGCAGTTGCCGGACATCGCAACGGAACGGAAACTGGAGCTGCTCACGCGCTGGGTGCTGGATGCCGATGTGCAAGGTCTCGTCTATGGCCTGCGCCTGCCGGATGGCGAGGTTGCACCGCTGCATAGTGCACCCCATCGCGCCGAGTGCCTGCGCAGACTGGCGTTGTTCGGAGCGAACGAGCCATGAAGCTCTCCGCCCCGCTCACCTTCGGCCTCATCGCCTGCATCCTGCTGGTGAGCGCACCGCATGCCGAACACCTGCCCTTGTGGGTCAGCGCGGTGTGCGCGGCCTTGCTGGCATGGCGCGCCTATCTGACCTGGGGCGGCTATCCCTTGCCCGCACGCTGGCTGTTGCTGGGCATCACCATCGCCTGCGTGCTGGCCATCGCCATCACCTTCCGCACGCTGTTCGGGCGCGAGGCCGGCGTCGCGCTGCTGATCCTGCTCGCCACGCTCAAACTGCTTGAACTGAAAGCAGTGCGCGATGCCACGGTGCTGGTCTACCTGTCCTGCTTCATCATCATCACCAATTTCTTCTACTCGCAGAGTATCCCCACCGCGCTGTTCATGCTGTTCACCCTGCTGGTCATCATGGCGACCTGGGTACACATGCAGACCGGCGCGCTTGCACTCAGGCCGCGCCTGCGCATCGCGGTCGTGCTGCTGCTGCAGGCCATCCCGCTGTCGCTCATCATCTTCGTGCTGTTCCCGCGCGTGCAGGGGCCGCTGTGGGGCATGCCGCAGGATGCCTACGCCACCAGCGGACTGTCCGACAACATGGCGCCGGGCAGCATGAGCAAGCTGTCACTCTCGGATGCGGTGGCCTTCCGCGTCACCTTCGCCGACCAGGCGCCGGCGCGCGAGCAGATGTACTGGCGCGGACCGGTGCTGTGGGACTACGACGGCATGACCTGGACACGCGGCCGCAATGCCACCTTGCGCGGCCCGACCCTGACCGACACCTCCATGCCGGTCGAGTACACGGTCACGCTGGAGCCGCACAACAAGCGCTGGCTGTTCGCGCTGGATATGCCGGCGAAACTCTCCATCCCCGCCGAGCTGGCGCCGGATTTCCAGTTGCTCAGCAGGGCGCCGGTGAATGCGCGCACGCGCTACACCGCCAACTCCTTCCTTTCCTACCGCGCCAATCCGGAAGAACAACCGCAGCAATTGCAGCGTGCGCTCGCATTGCCGCCGGGCTACAACCCGCAGAGCCGACAGTTGGCCGCAGAGTGGCGCGCACAGAGCGACAGCCCCGAAGCCGTGGTGCGTACCGCGCTCGCCTATTTCAACCAGCAGGGTTTCGTATACACGCTGGAACCGCCGCTGCTCGGCCTCAACGGGGTGGACGAATTCATGTTCGGAACGAAACAGGGATTCTGTGAACACTATGCGGGCAGCTTCGTGGTGCTGATGCGCGCGGCCGGCATACCGGCGCGTGTGGTGACGGGCTACCAGGGCGGCGAATACAACGATCTCGGCGGCTATCACATCATCCGCCAGGCGGACGCGCACGCCTGGGCCGAGGTATGGCTGCGCGAGCGCGGCTGGGTGCGCGTCGACCCCACCGCCGCCATCTCGCCCGCGCGCATCCAGAGCGGGCTGTCCTCCGCCCTGCCGGACAATTCCGCGCTTCCGTTCATGGCGCGCAATCCGCCGCAATGGTTGCGCGGCCTGCGCCTGAACTGGGATACCCTGGCCAACCAGTGGAACCAGTGGGTGCTGGGTTACAACACCGAACGCCAGTTCGCCTTCCTCACACGCATGGGCATGGAGGACATCACCTGGCAGAAGATGGCGCTCAACATGCTGGCGGGAGTCGCAGTGCTGGTCGGCGTCTTCACGCTGCTCATGCTGCGCCGCCTCGCCACGCGCAAGACCGACGCGGTGCAGGCCGCCTGGCTCAAGGTCTGCCGCAAGCTGGCGAAGGCCGGACTGCCGCGCGCGCCGCATGAAGGCCCGATGGACTATGCCGCGCGCATCGCCGCCGCCCATCCCGATCTGGCGGCAGACATCTACGACATCGCCGCGCGTTACGCCTCGCTGCGCTACGGCGGCGAGACCGAACAGGAAGGTTTGGCTGCTTTCAAGGATGCGGTGCGGACGTTCAAGCTATAATCCTGAAAACCTTAATTCAAGCCACAGAGCACACAGAGAACACAGAGAGACTGGCGTAGTCACATCGTTTTGATGTTTCAAATTCAAAGTGCCCACCTTTCGATTCAATCACCCGCTTTCTCTGTGACCTCTGTGTTCTCTGTGGCTAAACGTTTTTCCAGAATATTTCGCGCCACTTTATAGACCATAAAAATGCAGATCACCCGAAGACTTGAATTCGATGCCGGTCACCGCATCCCCAACCACAACAGCCAGTGCAAGCATCTGCACGGCCACCGCTATGCCATCGAGATCACTTTGTCGGGCGACATCATCACCGCCGCGGGTGTTTCGGAAGAAGGGATGGTGATGGATTTCTCGGACGTGAAACATATCGCCAAGGAGCGCGTGGTCGACGTGTGGGACCATGCTTTCCTGGTTTACCGCGGCGACAAGGCGGTGCTGGATTTCCTGAACACGCTGCCGAACCACAAGACGGTGATGCTGGACGTCATCCCCACGGCGGAGAATCTGGCGAAGGTCGCGTTCGACCTGCTGCACGATGCCTACCGCGACACCTTCGGCAACCATCTGAAGCTGGAACGCATACGCTTGTTCGAGACGCCGAACAACTGGGCCGACTACACGCTCTAAGCCGTTTTCAGTACTCGCTGCCGCTATCTTCGGCAGCGTTCAGAAGTGCCAGCAAGGCCCCATCCTCCGGCAATATCGAACTGCTGGCTATGACGAGCGCGGCACACAGATTCCTGCCTGCCGCCCCCTCATCGTGCGCATGCTGGCGGATCTCGCGCGCCAGCGCAGGGCCGGCATCGTCGTCAGAGTATGGCCGCATCTTTTTCGCCGCGTTCGTACACGACATGCGCACGACCGACCAGCAGGGGATCGACCGGACCGATACGGGCCAGATCCTTGCTCGAATACAGCAGCTTGTGCAGTACATAGCGCATCGCATTCAGACGCGCCCGCTTCTTGCAGTCCGATTTGATCACGGTCCAGGGCGTGTCGGCAGTGTCGGTGTGGAAGAACATCGCCTCCTTCGCCTTGGTGTAACTGTCCCACTTGTCCAGTGAGGCAAGATCGATCGGCGACAGCTTCCAGTGCTTGAGCGGATGCACCTTGCGCTCCTTGAAGCGGCGCCGTTGCTCTTCGCGACTGACAGAGAACCAGAACTTGATCAGATGTATCCCGCTGCGCACCAGATTGCGCTCGAACTCGGGTGCCTGGCGCATGAATTCGCTGTATTCGTCGGGCGTGCAGAAACCCATGACCTGCTCGACCCCGGCGCGGTTGTACCAGGAGCGGTCGAACAAAACGATCTCGCCGGCGGTCGGCAGCTCCTGCACATAGCGCTGGAAATACCATTGCCCGCGCTCCACATCGGAGGGTTTTTCCAGGGCGACGACACGCGCACCGCGCGGATTGAGATGTTCCATGAAGCGCTTGATCGTCCCGCCCTTGCCTGCCGCGTCGCGCCCCTCGAACAGGATCACCACCTTTTGCCCGGTCTCCTTCACCCAGGCCTGCAACTTCAGCAGTTCCACCTGGAGCTGGAACTTCTGCCTCTCGTAACTCTTGCGCGAAAGCAGATTGCGATAGGGATAGCCGCCGCTGCGCCAGTCATCGGCCAATTCCTCGTCCGGATGGTCCGCGCTCTTCCTGGTCAGCGCCGGATGCCGCATCAACTCGGCACGAAGCCTTGCCGCTTCGTCGGGAGATGCTTCCTCAAGAATCACCGTGAGCGCCTTGCTCAAGGCATCCGTATCGCCCGGATCGATTGCGGAGAGGATGCCATGCATCGCGGCAGCCTGTGCGCCGTGGGCGGCGCTGACCGCCTGCTCCACCGTAAAACGCTCTATCGCTTCACGGGTCAGCGTCGGCGGGACATCTCCCGCCGAGACCTCCCGTGCGGCCGTTCTGCGGCGTGACGCCGCGGCGGATGTACTTTGCGTTGCTGCAGCCGAAGTCCCGTTCGATTTTTCCATTCACATTCTCTCGCTTGATATTCCATTCACATGCATTGCGGGGCGCGCCATCCGCTGCCACCGCGAAAATTCCGAGGCTCATGCTAGCGGAACATCGTCCCCAATCACATTGGCCTTTGGCCCAATAGACGACGCCGTTCATTCCCGATAAAAGTACTGCGGAAATTCGCCAAGGCTGCACGCTCAATTGCAAAGGATTGTATGGACTCAGAGATCGAATTCAATCGAACCGACATACTGGCCCGACTGAACGACAGCGGGTCACTATCGGAGAAGATCCTTGCCATCCATGATGCAGCCCGCATTTGCTGCGAATTCATTCACCGCATCTCGGTCACTATCTATGACCCCAAGTTCGATCTGCTCAAGACGCTGGTTCACAGCACCGACGACGGGAATCCCCTCGCGGGCTATCAGGCCAGACTGGCCGACACCCCCTCGCTGCACAGGATATTCCTGAGCGGCAAGCCGCGCGTCGTCCATGACCTTGCCGCATTCGCGGGCGGAGAACGAGCGCATACCCGGCGGATCGTCGAACACGGCTTCCGCTCCAGTTACACCATCCCCATGTATGCGAACGAGCAGCTCACAGGGTTCATCTTTTTCAACTCGCGCCTGCCCAATGTAATGAACGAGGCCGCCCTCACCCAGCTGGATATGATGGCCAGACTCATCTCCCTGCTGGTCGGCATGGAACTCAACCTGGTGAAGACGATGCATGGCGCGCTCAGGACGGCGGCGAGTTTTTCCAGCTACAGGGATCCGGAAACCGGGGCACACCTGGACCGCATGTCGCACTTCTCGAGGCTGATCGCCAGCGAGATTGCCAGGGACCGCGGCCTGAACGATGAATTTGCCGAAGCCATCCTGTGGGCCGCGCCCATGCACGATATCGGCAAGATAGCCATCCCGGACCACATCCTCCTCAAGCCGGGGAAGCTTACCCCGGATGAATTCGAATCGATGAAGACGCATACGACCAAGGGGCGGGAGATCATCGACACCATGCTGCGCAATTTCAATCTGGGCAATGCCAGTCTCGCCCCGGTGATGGCCAACATCGCCGAGTATCACCATGAGAACGTCGATGGCAGCGGATACCCCCGCGGCCTGAAAGCCGAGGCCATCCCGATCGAGGCGCGCATCATCGCAACGGCAGATGTGTTCGATGCCCTGACATCCAGGCGCTGCTACAAACCCGCGTGGGACAATGCCTCCGCATTTGCGGAGATCGATGCATTATCGAAATGGAAGCTGGACAGGAGATGCGTGGAGATCCTGCTCGACAATCGGACTGCGATCGCGGAGATCCAGGCTCGATTCCGGGACGAAGCCGAACTGGATTGCCGCGAGGAACAGAGCCGCCCCGGATCTGCAGGACAGCACAGCGCTACGCCGGAAGTTTGAGAGCCTGCTCGACCTCCACCCGGTTGCGTCCTTTCCTCTTTGCGCGGTACAAGGCGCGGTCGGCACGCTCCAGCAGTGTGGAATCATCCTCCTCCGGCACATACTCGGACAGCCCCAGGCTGATCGTGAGCCGGATGCCGTTCAGCAGCTCCATATGTTCGACGGAGTCTCGCAGCCGGTTGCAGAACCCCACCGCTGCCGCAGTTGGCGTATTGCTCAGCAGGATGGCGAACTCCTCGCCTCCCCAGCGCACTGCGGTATCCACCTTGCGGATCGACCTGTTTATCTCCGCACTGAGCAGTTTCAGCACCGCATCGCCGACCATATGCCCGTGCGTGTCGTTGATCTGCTTGAAGAAGTCGATGTCCAGTATCACCAGCGAGAACGGCGCTGCGCCATACCGTCTGACGCGCTCGCGCTCCTCATCCATCCTGAGCTGCAGCAGTCTCCTGTTGCCCAGCCCCGTCAGCACGTCGGTGACGGAAAGGTGTTCCAGGCTGCGCGCCTTTTCTTCAAGCATGTCCACCAGCTCGTGCAGTTCCGAGGAGTGGTTCTTCAGGATGTTGATCCATGCGCCGTAGGCATAGCTGATGAGTTCGCTCTGCGATATGACCCCGACCAGCTGGCCGGCCTCGTCCACCACGATCGCCCGCTTGATGCGGTGCTGCTTGAGCTGCAGCATGGCTTCGTTGATCGAGGCGAAACGCGGCGTGGTGATGACGGGGGTGGCCATGTATGCCGCCAGCGGCTTGCTCACGTCCTCCCCGGAAGAGATGATCCCGAACACGTCCTTGGTGGTCACGATGCCGATGGGCCTGCCCTCGTCGACCACGATGATGGCGTCCTCCGCCTTGCGGAAATGATGCATGACATCTTCGAGTATCCAGTCCGAGGTGAACATGACCGGCTCGTTCCGGATGATCATGTCCCCGATCTTCTTCCTCTCCAGCAATATGGCGGGATCGATCGAAGACAGGATATCGGTGCGCGTCACGATCCCGACCAGGCGGTCATGGGAATCAACAACGCCCAGATGGGATGCTGCCGTGCTCTCCAGATGCTCCAGCACCACCAGCAATTTCTCCTTGTCCGGGATGCAATTCAAGCGTCTGACCGGAAAGTCGGAGAGCAGGGTGTCGTATGCACCGCCTCCATGTATGAAATCGAGCAGGTCTTCCACCGTGAAGATATGGCGTTCTCCGGCGATCTCGATGATGACGCTGCTGACCTTGTTCCTGTCCATCAGGATAGCGGCATCGCGCACACTGGCGTCCGCATCGCAGCGCAGGATCGTCTTCTGGGCGATCGACCCGATGCTCGGAAAGGCGGCATGCTTCATGCGCCCGCCCTCTTCCTGTCCGCACGCACGGGCGAAGTTTCCGCGCTCCTGAGGGCGGCCTGCCTGTAGCGTTCGTAGCGGCGCACGAAATCGGCGATCGTGCCGGATTGCGTCTTCTCCATCACTTTCGCGCGATGCGCCTTGACTGTCTTCAGCGTGATGCCGAGCATTCCGGCGATCTCCAGATTGGAGCATCCCTTGCCGACCAATGCGGCCACTTCGTGCTCGCGATTGGTCAATAGCGCGAAGGTCCCGATCGCACTCCGGTTCTCGGACTCCTCGCTCACCCTGCTCGCATGACGGGCGAACGCATCCTCGATCTGGACCCGGATCGATTCCAGCGTGAACGGCTTCCTGACGAATTCACCCTGAAAGGAATCCATCAGCTGCCCCATGGCGGAATTCGCCGCGGGCGTGCCGATACATATCCTGGGTATCGGGCGGATATGCTCATCCGCATACCACTCAGCGTCCGGCGGCAACGACCTGACATCGATCACCAGACAGAATGCGCCGAACGCGACCGGATCCCCCGCGGCTCGTGCGCCGAGCCACCCGGCAAGACTGCGGCAATCCGGGAAAGCCAGCGCGTCGAAACCCGCCCGCCTGGCGATGCGCGCAATCCCCTTGAAGGTCGCGACGTCCCCATCGATAACGACGACCGTCCTTGCCGGTTCGGCATTCACCACTTCCCTCCTCCACCTTCAGACTGCGTTCACTTGGGCTCTTGGGCCTTCATGTTTTTATTGTAGTTCACATACACATACACCGGGACGCCAAGATCGCCGAGATGCCTGGAGATCAGCGGCCGGACTTCCTGCCATTCCAGTCCGCCCACACCGCATGCCAGCCTGGGCAAAGCGACACTGGCGACACTTTCTTTCTGGACGAAGTTCCGCAGGGCATGCAGCGCATGGTTGACATCGCTGACCGAGGCGCGCCCGGGCTTGCTGCCATGATCGTAAGCAGGCGCTTGCGTGAACAAGTGGGCCAGCACGCGCTCCTGCCCCGATCTCCAGGCCATGAGGGTGCCGGGCTTGGGATGCATGGTCTGGCAATAATGGCGGAAAGCCTTGTACATCTCGGGCAGCGATTCCCGCAATTGCAGGGCCAGCCCCTGGTGGAAGTCGTCATTCGGAGAGACGCCATGCGCAATGACATGCGCGTCACTGAGCAGGATATCTCCGGTCATTTCATGGATCATCGTTCACCTCTAATCGTGATAAGGATGTTGCTGCATTCAAGCCAGGATCGTGCCGCCGCCGATCCCTTTCGCGGACTGCTGCAAGACCTGAAAACAGGGTTTCGGCGCAAAGACTGTGACTGTCTAACAGCTTGGGAATATTAGCCAAATATGCCGCATCGGGATATTGGACCAAAGCCCAATACACCCTGTGTGACTTCCTGAAAATCAGGGAGATACATGTGCCAGGAAGAATTTCCTGCCGGAGAAGAAGCGTCAGTTCGAGATACCGGACAGCATGGCCGGCTACACCTTGCCGTAAGCCCCCACTACCACGCGGTCGCGTCCACCATCCTTGGCCTGATACAAGGCATGGTCGGCAGACCGCAACAACACATCGAGGGCAAGCCCCGTGCCGGGCAGGACCGAGGCGACGCCGCAGCTGATGGTCACGCGACGCTGCGGCGTGACGTGCGGGATGCCCAGTTCGGCCACGTGCTGGCGGATGTTCTCCGCCACCCAGCGCGCACCGTCGGCGTCGGTCTCGCCCAGCACCAGCACGAACTCCTCGCCGCCATAGCGCGCCGCCAGGTCGGTGGCACGCGGCGCGGCACGCGCCACCTGAGCGGCCACGGCGCGCAGACAATCGTCGCCGGCCTGGTGCCCGAACTGGTCGTTGAACATCTTGAAGTTGTCCACATCCATCATCACCAGCGCGACCGGCTTCTTCATGCGCTCGCAACGCCGCCATTCGCGCACCGACAGTTCGTCGAACATGCGCCGGTTGGAGATCCCGGTCAGACCGTCGGTGGTGGAGAGGCGCTGCAGCTCCTTGTTGGCGGCGTTCAGCTGGTGCGTCACATCGACCAGGTCGCGCTGCATCTCGACCAGGCGGCGCATCGCGCGCACCTTGGCATGCAACACCACCTCGCTCACCGGCTTCATCAGATAGTCGTCTCCGCCGACCTCGATGCCGCGCGCCAGGTCCGCATCCTTGGACATGCTGGTCAGGAAGATGATGGCGGTCCAGTCGTCCTTCTGCTCGCTCGCGCGGATCTGTTTGGCGATGTCGAAACCGTCGATGTCGGGCAACTGCGCATCCAGCAGGATGATGTCCGGCCTTTCCTTGCGGTAGATGGCGATGGCATCGTTGCCCGTCTCCGCCTTCAGCGGCGAGCTGATCCCCATGCGTTCAAGGAAGTTGCACAAGACTTTCAGCGTGACCTTGCTGTCTTCCACCACCAGCACTTTGAGTGCGTCAGTTCTGTTTTTCATGTCCGGACGTATTGGGGTTTTGCGGCATTATAAGTCGTAACACCATGGCCGGTTCCCCTGCTTGAAGGGAAAGGGGCGCACATATGAGGATACGCCGTTCGCCAGGCCTGTCATCGCCCGGGCGGAAGCGGCTCATTTCGGCTTGTCCTGCGGCGGCCATTGCGCGACCAGCGCCTCGAACGCCGCCAGAGGCAGCGGCTTGCTGAACAGGTAACCCTGGAACGACACGCATCCGCGCAGGATGAGCGGCGCCAGCTGTTCCTGGGTCTCCACCCCTTCCGCAATGACGTCGAAACCGAAGTTGTGCGCCATGCCGGCGATGGTCTGCACCATCATCGCGTCGCCCGGGTCGGTGAGGATGTCGCGCACGAACGACTGGTCGATCTTCAGCTGGTCGATGGGCAGGCGCTTGATGTATTGCAGCGACGAATAGCCGGTGCCGAAATCGTCCATGGAGAAGCGCACCCCGATGGCCTTCAGCGCATCCATCTTGCGCGTCGCTTCCTGCACATCCTCCAGCACCAGATTCTCGGTCAGCTCGAGTTCCAGCAATCGTGGATCGGCGCCGCTCACATCCAGCACATCCATCACCCGGCGCACGAAATCGGGCTGATGGAACTGCACGGGACTGATGTTCACCGCCAGATGTTTGCTGGCCAGCACTGGATGCTTTTCCCAGGCCTTCAACTGCCGGCATGCCGTTTCCAGCACCCAATGCCCGATCGGCAGGATCAGCTTGGTCTTTTCGGCCATGGGGATGAACTCGGCCGGGGACACGATGCCGAGGACGGCGCTGCGCCAGCGCAGCAGCACCTCGGCTCCCAGCAGTTCCTTCGCCTCGTTGGTCTGCAGCTGGTAGAAGAGCTCCAACTCTCCATTCGGCAAAGCCTGGCGCAACGCGTTCTCCAGCAGGGTGCGCGATTCCAGCAGGGCCTGCATCGAAGCCTCGAAGAAACACACCATGTTGCGGCCGCGTTCCTTGGCCTTGTACATCGCCAGGTCGGCCTGTTTCAGCAACTCCTCGGTGGTGACGAGGTCGCCCCTGAACAGCACCACGCCGATACTCGGCGAGGTCTGGTACTGCTCTTCCCCAAGCTGATAGGGCTGCGACAGGGCATCGCGCATCTTCTCGGCGATGCGTCCCGCCTGTCCCACCGCATCGTTCTGGTCCAGGCTCAGCCCCTCCAGCAGCACGATGAACTCGTCGCCGCCGAAGCGGGCCACGGTATCCGTCTCGCGCACACAGGTGTTCAGGCGCCGTGCCACTTCCACCAGCAGTTTGTCGCCGTATTCATGCCCCTTGGTGTCGTTCAGCACCTTGAAGTGATCGAGATCGAGGAACATCAGGGCGCCGAAATTCTCGCTGCGCGCACTCTGGCCGAGAGCGAGGTGCAGACGGTCCAGCAGCAGGCGCCGGTTCGGCAGCCCGGTCAGCGGATCGAAGAAAGCCAGGTTCTTGATCTCTTCCTCCGCCTTCTTGCGCTCGGTGATATCGACGAAGACCGCAACATAGTGGGTCACTTCGCCGCGGTACTTCACCGAGGTGATGGTCAGCCATTTCGGGTAGATGCCGCCATCCTTGCGCCGGTCCCACATCTCCCCCGACCAGCGCCCCTGCTCGTTGATGACATCCCACATCTGCTGGTAGAACGCACGGTCGTGCCGGCCCGAGCTGAGGAAGCGCGGATTCTTGCCCAGCACCTCTTCCTGCGAGTATCCGGTGATCTCCTCGAAGGCGCGGTTGACCTTGATGATGTTGGCATCGCGGTCGGTCACGATGATCGCCTCCTGCGTCTCGAACGCCACCGCCGCGATGCGCGCCTGTTCCGACAGACGCTCGCGTTCGGTCACATCCTGCACCGTGCCGATGGAACGCAGGGGATTGCCGGCCGCATCGAAGGTCGAGCTGCAGCGTTCCTCCACCCACTTGATGCGGCCGTCCGGCATCTGCAGGCGGTGGACGATCTGGTAGGGCTGCCGGTCTACCAGCGAGTCGGTATACGCCAGGTTGACCTTCTCGCGGTCATCGGGGTGGATCGCATTCAGGAAGGCCTCATAGGAGGCGGCGAACCTGGCCTTGTCGATCTCGAAGATCTTGAAGATCTCGTCCGACCAGACCAGTTCGCCGCTGGACAGACTGAGTTCCCAGCTGCCGAAATGGCCGACCTTTTGCGCTTCGGCGAGCCTTGCCTGTTCCAGATCGAGCGCCAATCTGGCCTGCTGCTGCTCGGTGATATCCTGCATCATCCCGTCCCAGATGCAATCGCCGTTCTCCAGCATTTCCGGTTTTGATTCGATGCGCAGCCAGCGCACCACCCCGTCGCGCACTATCCGCCCTTCCCACAGGAAGGGCTGACGCGTACGCACCGCCTCCTGGTTCAGCGCGACGAACCCGTCCAGATCATCCGGATGGATGGGGTCGAAAGCTGCCTGCGCATCGGTATAGATGGATGCAGCCGTCACGCCAAGGATGCTGCAGAAACGCGGACTGACGTACTTGAAACGGAATTCCCCCGTTGCAGTGGTATGCAACAGGTAGACGCCGATAGGGATGTTCGCGGCCAGACGATCGTACTGCCCCTTGCTCGCACTCAGCGCTTTCTGGATATACGAACGTTCGCTGATGTCGCGTATGAACACAAAGAACAGGTCGCGGTCCTTCCAGTAGGTCACGGCGACCTCCACATCGAGCAGGCTGCCGTCCTTGCAGCGATGGACGGTCTCGAAGCGGTCATTCCCCTGCTCGATGATGCGTGCGATATGGCCGCGCACCTGCTCCAGTGTCACCTCCTTCGCCTCCAGATCGCTGATATGCATGCTCAGCAATTCTTCGCGGCTGTAGCCGGTCATGCGGCAATAGGCCTCGTTCACCTCGAGCAGTCTTGCCCCGCTGTCCACCATCCAGTAGCCGTCGATGGCCGTGTCGAGTACGCGCTTCTGGTCGAGCGCCGCCTGCTCGCGCAGGGCGATGTTCCCGCTCACGCTCTCTGCCATGCCGTCAAAGGCCTTGCCCAGCTCGGAGAGCTCGTCGTTACCGCCCATGCGTGTCTTGACCGCATAGTCGCCGATCGCCAGGCGCCTGGCGGCGGCGAGCAGCACATTCACGCGCCGGCTGACCAGTCTATGCAGGATAAACGCGATCAGCAGCGCCGCCGCCAGGATGATCCCACCGAAGATCAGCGACTGTTCCAGCGCAGCCTGACGGGCCTCCTTCAATTTTCCACGGATATCGCTTTCGACATACATCAGGCCCATCTGCTTCTTCAGTCCCCCCTGCTGATAGGACACGACCAAAGGATAATAACCTTGCAGCAATGACGGATCCTGCTGGCTAAAGGCCAGTTTGCTCACGCCGCTCCGCACCGCCAGGGACGCCTCCGCATTGGAATAGGCGGAATGGGCAGCAGCGGGTTCGCCCCTCCAGCTGAAACGATTTGCCAGCATCACCTTGCCCTCGCCATCGGTCAGCATCAGGGTGTGCACACCCGGATGCATGGCCGCCAGCGAGATATCGAGCAACGCATCGGCCTCATTACCCATCGTAAGCCGGTTGTAGAGCAGGTTCTGCAGGCGCGACATCTCCATGCCGATCTCGCTCAGTGTCTCCTGCTTGATACGCCGCTTGCTGTCGCTGTCCGACTCCAGGAAAACGAGAAAGGCACTGAAGACCGAGACGATCACCAGCAACAGGGGAATAAGGATGGAAAGGCGATTCTTCATCATTGCGCGACTTACCTGACGATACACGCCTCCAGTTTGGCATCCAGCGCAGCTCTCATGTCGACGCGCGCGTTGAGCTGCCCTTCGCGCAGCATCACCTCGTTGAGCCGCTTGGCGGCACTCAGGATGGCGGGCTCGTCGCCCCCGATCAGCCGCAGGTTCTCTTGCAGCCCGGGAACCTTGATGCCGGCGGCCATGTGCCGGTACTCCGCGGCTGACACCCCGAGGCGCTTGCCCATCTTCCCGGCAGCCTCCTGCGGCGAGCGCTCGATATATTCAATCGTGCGGAACCATTGGCGCGCGACATCGCAGACCTCGGCGTACTGCTGTCGGTAGACATCCTCCTGCACCAGCAACAGGTCGAATATCTCGTTCGGGATATGGCTGCTGTTGAATATCTCGCGCGCGCCCAGGGCAGCCAGCTTCGACTTGAAAGGCTCGAAAGTGATGAAGACATCGGCTTTGCCCTGCCGGTACATCTCTTCGTGCCGGCTCTCCGCACTCGGGATGACGGTGACATCGGCGCGGGTCAGATTGGCGGCATCCAGCAAGCGGCTCAACATATATACGCCGAGCGGGATGTTGGTGATGGCGATGCGTTTACCCTTCAGATCGGCCAGCGACTTCACCTTCGGCGTCGCCATCACCGCATCCGCTCCGTGCGACATATCCATCACCGCCAGCACGCGCAGCCTGACGCCGCCCTGCAGCAACTCCAGCGTCTCGTCCAGGGTCAGGCTTGCGATATCGACGGAGCGGTTGCGAAAGGATTCCAGGGTGATATCGGAAGAGGGCAGCTCGTGGATGACCGCCTTGTCGGCCGTCAGATAGCCGATCTCGTTCGCCAGATAGAGCGGTTCATAGCCGGGCCAGGGGCTGCTGGCGATGCGCAGCGGTTGCGCGGGTTCCTTGCTGCACGCAGTCAACAGCAGGCCGGACAGACCGACGAGCAACAAGAGTACGCACGAACGCACCCAGTTCTTGCCGACCGTCGCAGACACACCCATACCCGCCTCCTCGCCCAACCTGTTATTTCCTACTTTTCCGGAGGATTCTAGCATCCGCCATCGCCCGCGCTCGTCCTTCTCTGCCCAATATCCCTGCTCCCGACGCGAGTTAAGCAATGCCTGCGGCGCTAGGACAACTTGTCCATCATCGCCCGCAGCTCCTCCTCCGGCAACGGCTTGCTGAAGAAGAAGCCCTGGTATGCCTGGCAGTCGTGATGCTTGAGAAAGGCGAGTTGCGCTTCGGTCTCCACCCCCTCGGCGATCACATCCTGCTTGAAGTTCTTCGCCATGTCGATGATGCTCTGCACCATGCCGGCATCGCCGGGATCGACGGTGATGTCGCGGATGAAACTCCGGTCGATCTTGAGCTGGTCCAGCGGCAGGCGCTTGAGATAGGACAGCGAGGAATAGCCGGTGCCGAAATCGTCCAGCGACAGTTGCACGCCCAGTCCCTTCAAGGCCAGCATCTTGGTCACCACGTCGCTCAGGTCGTTCAGCACCACGCCCTCGGTCAGCTCCAGCTTCAGGCGCGATGGCTCGACATGGTGCCGGTGCAGCGCCGCCGCGACCTGTTCGACGAAATCATGCAGGTGGAACTGGTGCGCGCTGACGTTGATCGCCAGGGTCAGCTTGGCCATGCGTTCGTCCTTGCCCCACTCGGCCAGCTGTGCGCAGGCCGTCTCCAGCACCCAGTTGCCGATCTCCAGGATGAGCGAGCTGTCCTCGGCGATGGGTATGAAGCGGGCGGGGGAGACCAAGCCGCGCTGCGGATGGATCCAGCGTATCAGCGCCTCGACCCCGACCGGGTGATGGTCGTTGTCCACCTGCACCTGATAGTACAGATGCAGTTCCCTGTTCTCGATGGCGCGGCGCAGATCGTTCTCCAGCGTGGCGCGCGTCTCCAGATCCTGCTGCAGATTCGGGTCGTAGAAGCGCACCGCGTTGCGCCCCGCGTTCTTGGCCTGGTACATCGCGGCATCCGCATGCTTGAGCAGCGCGTCCATGCTCTCGTCGGCGCCGTGGTACAGGCTGATGCCGATGCTGGGTGAACTGTAGTGCTCGTGTTCCTTGAGCTGGTAGGGACGGTCCAGCGCTTCGCGGATCTTTTCCGCCACCATGCCGGCCTTGTGCGAGGCATCCTCGCGCTCGTCGCTGACGCCCTCCAGCAGCACCACGAACTCGTCGCCGCCCATGCGCGCCACGGTATCCATCTCGCGCACGCAGGCCTGGATGCGCGCCGCCACTTCGACCAGCAGCATGTCGCCGTAGTCGTGGCCCAGCGTGTCGTTCAGCATCTTGAAGCGGTCGAGGTCGATGAACAGGATGGCGCCGTAATCCTCGTAGCGCGCCGAGGCCAACAGTGCCGAATGGAAGCGCTCCTGGAACAGGCGGCGGTTGGGCAGCTGCGTCAGCGCATCGTAGAACGCCAGATTGCGGATCTCCTCTTCCGCCTGCTTGCGCGCGGTGATGTCGCTGAAGATTGCCACGTACTGGGTGGTCTCGCCGTACTCGTCCTTCACCGCGGTGATGGTCAGCCATTTCGGATAGACCTCGCCGTTCTTGCGCCGGTCCCATATCTCGCCGGCCCAGGATCCGCTCTCCAGCAGCTGCTGCCACATCGCGGCATAGAACTCCTTGTCATGCCGCCCCGAACTCATGAGCCTGGGATTGCGGCCGATCACCTCGGCGGCGCTGTAGCCGGTGATCGCGGTGAAAGCGCGATTGACACGCACGATGTTGGACTGGGCATCGGTGATGACGATGGCGTCCTGCGTCTCGAAGGCCGCGGCGGCCACGCGCATCGCCTCTTCCGCGAGCCTCTGTTCGGTGATGTCCTGCACCATGCCGACCGAACGCAGGGGCCGGGACGCCCCGTCGAACTCGGTATTGCAGTGCTCGCGCAGCCACTTGATGCGTCCGTCCGCGAACTGCAGCCGATGCACCATGTCGTATTGCTCGCGGTTGCGCAACGAGCCCAGATAGGCCTGGTTCACCATGTCGCGATCGTCCGGATGCACCATGTTCAGGAACATCTCGTAGGACAACGCCCCCAGCGCCGGGGCGACCTCGAAGATACGGTAAGTCTCGTCCGACCAGTACAGCACTCCATTGAGCAGGTCCAGCTCCCAGCTGCCGAACTTGCCCAGATGCTGCGCCTCGTTGAGCAGGGTCTGGCTGTGCTTCAATTCGATCTCGGCCTGCTTGCGGTGGGTGATGTTGTGGCAGAACACGAAGAACTTCTCGCTCCCCTGCATGAAGGTGGCCGCCACCTCGATATCGACGATGCGGCCGTCCTTGCGACGGTGCCTGGTCTCGAAACGGTCGTAGCCCTGCGCGATGATCTTTTCGATATGCGCGGCGACATCTTCGGGCCGTTCGCTCGCTTCCAGCTGGCTGATGTGCATACCCACCAGTTCCTGCATGCTGTAGCCGGATATCCTGGCGTAGGCCTCGTTGACCTCCTCCAGCACGCCACTCGCACCGGTCACCCAGTAACCGTCCATCGCCGTCTCGATCACCCGCTGATAGCGCAGCAGCAAGGACTGAGCCTTCTTGCGCTCGGTGACGTCACGGCTGGAGGCGAACAGATAGCCGACCCCGCCGATCTCGGCGCCGGTGGCGCAGATCTCGACGTCGATCTGGCTGCCGTCCTTGCGCCGGTGCACGGTCTCGAAGGTGTCGCTCTTGCCGATGAACGCGCGGATCCGGGCGCGCAGTTCCTCCGCCGAGAACTGGCCGTCCCAGTCGCTCACATTGAGCTGCATGGCCTCTTCCCTGGTGTACCCCAGCATGCGGCAGAAACCCTCGTTGACATCGAGCACGTTGCCGTCGATGTCCAGCACATGGATACCTTCCATCGAGTTCTGCATCAGCGATTCGTTGCGGCGCAGCAAGGCCTCGGCTGTGCGCACACTCTCGCGCTGCGCGGCGATGTCGAGCCCGAGGCCGATCAGCACCGGCGCACCGAGCCGCATCACGCGCCGTCCGGTGAAATGGAACGGCGTACCGCTGCCGTCCTTCGCCAGCAGCACCGCCTCCACCGAGACCTCGCCCTGCTCGAATGCCTGACGGATGGCGTTCCCGATGGCGGTCTTGTCCGCTCCCGCGAAGAAGTCCAGCGGGTGACTGGAGGCGATCTCCTCGCGGCTGCGCTGCAGCACCTGCTCGAGATTGTGGTTCCACAGCAGGAATCTGCCGTCCGCATTGAGCATGTAGAAGGCGCCCGGCAGCGACTCGATCAGCTCCTTGCGGAAAGCGTTCTCGCGCTCGATCAGGTCGCTCTCCAGCAACTTGTCGAGCATGATGTTCAGCGCCTCGCTGAGTTCGCGCACTTCTCCGCCGCCATTCTTCGGCAGACGGATGTCGCGGTTGCCGGCGGCGATCTCCCGTGCGGCGGCCGTGATGCGCCGCAACGGCGCGAATGTGTATCTCAGCATCAGCATGAACACGGCGCCCAGGGCCAGCATCACCGCCACCGCGTCGAGGATGTTCGGCAACGGTATCCCGCTCACCTGTTTGGAGATCATTTGCGCGGGCACGTGATAGGCCAGCAACAGGAAACGCGAGGGGTCGCCGGCATCGAAGAACACCCGCTCCGCCGCCAGATAACCGGCGTCGATAGCGTTCACCGCATGGAACGGGAGCTTGTTCAGCTTGGTCTGTTCTTCAAACAACGGCGCGAGCGTGGGGAAATCGTCGGTGATCCTTTCACCGGGGCCGGCTTCGAACGCGAACGCGCGTTTGGCGTCGTGATGCAGCAGATAACGCCCCTTCTGGTCGGTGACGTAACCCTTCACGGCGGGCGGCAGACCGCTCGAGGAAGAATCGAACAGTGTGCGCATGTCCTTGTTGATGACCACCATGCCGAACACGCGCCCGCTGGCATCGAACACCGTGGTCACGGCGCGCAGGGTCGGAACAGCGGGAGCGTCGCCCTTGCTCATTTCCTTGTCGAGATCGAATTCGGACAGATGCACGCGTCCCGCGGTGAGCATCAGGCCGGCGCGGAAGTAATCGCGGCCGCCGCGGGACTGCAAGGCGTCGTGCGGTATCACCTCGACGCGGCCGTCGCGCCGCTCCACCCGCACCAGCTCCATGCCTTCGCCAGCGGCGCCGATATAGCGCACCTGGTAGTACTCCGGATGCGCGCGCAGGAACGCGGCGAATATCTCCTGCAGGCGCGCCTCCCAGGTGGCATAGCTGTTCTTGTCGCGCGGGTCGAGGCCGTAGTTCGCGCTGGCGCGCACGATGCCGGAGATGGGCGGGGTATTGGCCAGGAACACCACATCCTGGCGCAGGGTCTCGATGGATTGTCCCAGCCGCACCTTCTCGACATGCAGCGCGGTCTCCAGATCGGCGCTGCGGTCGCTCAGGTAGATGCGCTGCTGCTGGTCGTTCTCCTTGTTGATCCACAGCAGTCCGCCGGCCAGCACGAGCAGCAACGCTGCCAGGGTGATGCGTGTCGACAGGCTGATGCCGAGTCTCACGGGGTCATCCTCTGCACGGCGAAACACAGGTCCTGCCACGCCTTGGCTTTCTCGGCCGGACTGCGCAACAGGTAGGCGGGGTGGTAGGTGACGATGAGCTGCGTGCCATTGAAATCATGCACCGTGCCGCGCAGCGAACCGATCGGCGCATCGCGCCCCAGCAAGGAAGTCGCGGCAGTCTTGCCCAGCGCGATGATGATCCTGGGTTTGATCAGGGCGATCTGTTGTTGCAAGTAAGGCAGGCAGGTCGCGATCTCGTCCGCCTCCGGGGTGCGGTTGCCGGGCGGACGGCATTTGACGATGTTGGCGATATACACGTTGCTGCCGCGCTTGAGCCTGATGGCAGCCAGCATGTTGTCGAGCAGCTTGCCTGCCTGTCCCACGAAGGGCTCGCCTTGCGCATCCTCGTCCGCACCGGGACCTTCGCCGACGAACAGCCACTCGGCCTTTTCGTCGCCCACGCCGAACACCGTCTGCGTGCAGCCCGCGCGCAGTTTGCAGGCGGTGCAGTCCCGCACCTGCTGCTTGAGGGCGGGCCAATCTGTCGCGACGGCAGCCTGTTCCGGTTGAGCTGTTGGAATGACCGCTACCGGTGCGGCCTGAAACGATTCTGCGACCGGCGCTTCCGCCGCCGCAACGACGGGCACAGCTTCATCCACCGCAGGCATATTTTTCCGCACCCACAGCGGGTGGAGGTTCAGTTCGCGCAGTACGTTCTCGTCCCGGATATTCACAGTTCCCGTCCCATCAGGATCGCATCCTCGCGTCCATTCTCTGCGAAAGGGTGACAGCTTGTCTGCCGGGCACCCTTCGGCGTACCCCTTGCGGGTGCTGCAGGATAATATTCACGGCGCAATCCGATATTCGCAAAACCGGCCTTGCGATAGAGGTCTATCGCCGCCTGATTGGATGCACGCACCTCCAGCACCACGCGCCGCATGTTGTGGCGGCGCGCCAGCACCAGCATCTCCTCCAGCAATTTGCGCCCCCAGCCTTGCCGCTGATGCCGTGCGGCAATGGCGATGTCGAGCAGCTCCGCCTCGTCCACCGCCAGCATCAGCACGGCGTAGCCGAATATCTCCGCCCCCGACTGGTAGACCTTGCATTGATATTTGCTGCGCAATGCATCGCTGAAGTTCCCCAGCGTCCACGGATGGCCATGCACCTCGCGCTCGATGTCCAGGACAGTGTCCAGGTCGGCCTCGGTCATGTCGCGCAGGATCATGCTGCCCGTTCGCTGGTCTTCAGCGCGACCTTGTCGCGCAGGTAGAGCGGCAGCGCCTGCGCGGCATCCACGGCATTGCCTTGGGCGAACTCCGCGGCAGCCAGCCTGGCCACCGCGCCCGCCTGCGGTACCGCCTGCGCATCCACTCCGGCCAGCTGTTCGGCATAGCGCGCGGACAGCGCTGCATCATTCACGGCGAACCCGCTGCCTGCGCCGAACCAGTTCTCTCCCGCCACCGCAGGCGCATCGCCCGCCTTGCACAGGCAGGGAGCGACCACTTCCGTCCAGACACCGTCGCATTTCTCATAGGCCGCCAGATACAGCTCGCCCATGCGCGCATCCAGCGCCGCGATGACCCTGTCCCTGCCGCACGCCTCCGCCAGTGCCTGCAGCGTGCAGATGCCGACCACCTTCACATCGGCACCCAGCGCCAGACCTTGAGCCACTCCGCAGGCGATACGCACGCCGGTGAAGGAACCGGGGCCTTTGCCGAAGGCGATGCCATCGACCTGCCTGACCGCGACGCCCGCTTCCTTGAGCAGTGCATCCAGCATCGCCATCAGCACTTCGGAATGTTTCTGCCCGACCAGCTCGCAACGCTCGCTCACCGTGCCGTCCTGCCACAGGGCGACCGAGCAGTACTCGGTGGAGGTCTCGACCGCGAGCAACTTCATCAGACCAGCAGCAGCGCCACAGCCTGCGCCGCGATACCTTCGCGGCGGCCGGTATAGCCGAGCTGTTCGGTGGTGGTTGCTTTCACGTTGACCGCATTCGCCGCGATGCCGAGATCGGCGGCGATGTTGGCCACCATCTGCGGGATATGCGGTGCCATCTTCGGCGCCTGCGCGATGATGGTGGCATCCACGTTGCCGATGCGGTAGCCGGCGGCCCTGATCTTGTCCGCCACGTCGCGCAGCAGGATGCGGCTGTCGATGTCCTTGAATTTTGCATCGGTGTCGGCGAAATGCCGGCCGATATCGCCCAGCGCCGCCGCACCGAGCAGCGCGTCGCAGATGGCGTGCAGCAGCACGTCGGCGTCGGAATGCCCGAGCAGCCCCTTCTCATGCGGGATATCGACACCGCCGATGATGAGTTTGCGGCCGGCGACCAGCTGGTGAACGTCGAAACCTTGTCCGATACGCATTTTGATTATCTCCCCTAGGGTGGGCACGTCCTTGTGCCCGCGCGTTGAGCTCAAACCATTAACCGCGTGGGCACAACGTGCCCACCCTACCTGTTCTTGTTTAACAACAATTCCGCCAGTTCGATGTCCTGCGGATAGGTGACCTTGAAATTGCTGCTGTCGCTGCCCACCAGCTTCGGCTGCAGGCCCAGCGCCTCGATGGCCGAGGCTTCGTCGGTGACGTTGTTGCAGCGCGCCAGCGCTTCCGCCAACAGCCCGGCACGGAACATCTGCGGCGTCTGCGCCTGCCACAGGCCTTCGCGCGGCTCGGTGTGGGCGATACGCTGCTGCGGGTCGGCACGCTTGAGCGTGTCCGCCACCGGCACGGCGAGGATGCCGCCGACCGGATCGTTGCGCAATTCGCTGATCATGCGCGACAGCAGATGAGCGCTCAGGCAGGGACGGGCTGCGTCATGCACCAGCACCCAGTCGTCCGGTTCCAGTTCGGAAGCCAGCAGGCCGTTGGCGACGCTCTCGGCGCGGGTCGCCCCGCCGCAATACAGCGGCGCCAGCTTGTTCCCGCAGTGCGACCAGTCGTAACGCGCGAAATATTCGTCGCCCGGGGCCAGCACGACGAACACGGTCCTGATGTTGGAATTGGCGCACAAGGTGGAAAGCGCGTGCCAGATCATCGGCCGACCGGCCAGATCGAGATATTGCTTGGGCAATTCGTTGCCCATGCGGGCGCCGAAACCGGCAGCAGGGACTAAGGCATGGAATTCGGACATGGGCGCGAGTTTACCAAACTCCGGCGTTCGCGACGCATGGATGCAAGACTCAGGTGAACCTGAATCCGGCGTCCAGCACCTGCCGGCAGGCATCGACCACCTGCGCGTCATAAAGCGTACCGCGATGGGCAGAGATCTCGTCCATCGCGGCCTGCACCCCCAGTGCCGCGCGGTATGGTCTGTGGGTCGCCATCGATTCCACCACATCGGCGACGGCGACTATCCTCGCCTCCAGGCAGATCGCATCCCCCTTCAGTCCGCGCGGGTAACCGGAGCCGTCCATGCGCTCATGGTGCTGGTGGGCGATCTCGGCGACCGGCCACGGGAATCTGACGTCCTTCAATATCTCGAACCCCATCGCCGCATGCTCGCGCACGATCTGCAACTCGATGGCGGTCAGCCGCGACGGCTTGCTCAGCACTTCGGCGGGGATGCCGATCTTGCCGATATCGTGGATGGTGGCGCCGAGGCGGATGCCCTTGATGCATTCGTCGTCCAGCCCCATCACCGCTGCGATCGCGCTGGCCAGCTCGGCCACGCGCCGCTGATGGCCCGCGGTATAGGGGTCGCGCAGTTCGACCGCCATCGATACGGTATGGATGGTGCCTTCCAGCGCCTGTTCCAGCACCTGTTGCTGTTCGCGCAAGGCGCGTTCGGCGAACCGGGTCACGGTCACGTCCTGCACCGTGCCCAGCGAACGCAGCGGCTTGCCGTCCGGCGCGAACGTCGTCTCGCACTTCTCCTGCACATATTTGACCCGGCCATCCTTCATCAGCAGGCGATGCTCGATCTGGTACGACGAGCGATCCTTGAGCGAATCAGTGTAGGCCTTGTTCACCATCTCGCGGTCTTCGGGATGGATACGCTCGAGCAGTGCCTCATAGGTCGCGCCGAACTGCTGCGGGTCGATCTCGAAGATGCGGTAGATCTCATCCGACCATTTCAGCTCATCCTTCTCCAGATCGAGTTGCCAGGAACCCAGATGGGCCATGCGCTGCGCTTCTGCCAGTTTGACCTCGTTCTCGCGCAGTGCATCCTCCACCTGCTTGCGCGCAGTGATGTCAACCGAGATGCCGAGCAGGTGGGTCGCCCGGCCGGCTTCGTCGTACATGCCGATCTTGAAGGTGTGCAGCCATTTCTCCTTGCCGTCGGCGGTCTTGATCGGCTCCTCGGGGATCTCCAGCAGGCGGCGGCTGTCCAGCACTGCCCGGTCCTTCTGCGTAAAGAAATCGGCCTGCTCCCTGGGGAAAAAGTCGTGATCGTTCTTGCCGAGCAAGTCAGCGCGCTTGTAGCCCAGCAGCTGCTCGCCCGCACGATTGAACAGTTCGAAGCGCAGGTCGCTGGCGCGCTTGAGGAACACCATCGCCGGGATGTTCTCGACGATGGAATTGAGCAACATTCGCGAACTCTTCAGCTCATCCTTGACGCGCAACTGTTCGCTGATATCCAGGAAGGTCACCACGGCACCGTGCGTACGGCCGTCCTGCATCACCGGGTATGACCAGTAGGAAGCAGGGAAGGAACTGCCGTCCTTGCGCCAGAACACCTCGTCGTCGATATGGAACGATCGACCCTCGCGCATGGAGTGGAAAGTGGGGCAATCGGCGTGTCGATAGTGCGAACCGTCGGCCCTGGTGTGATGCACCAGCGCATGCATATCCCGGCCCAGCAACTCGGAGGCGTCGTCATAGCCGAGCGCCTTCACTCCGGCCGCGTTGATGAAGGTACAGTTCCCGTCCAGATCCTGCCCGTAGATGGCGTGCGCGATCGAGTTGGTCAGCAGGGTGATCTGCGCTTCGCTCTGCTCGATCGCCTGTGTCGCGCGGCGTTGCCGCCTGCCGCTGACGAACAGACCGAGCAGCCCCACTCCCCAGATCAGGGCGTGGCCGCCGATCATCGCGTTGCGTTCGCCCCGTTCGTCCTGCAATGCCGCGTCGATGGGGATGGCGATGCTGACTCCACCGCGGATGTCGCCCAACTTGTCGCCGTACCTGGCATGACACTTGAGGCAATTCGCCTCCGTCACCATCGGCTTCATGTAGCGATAATAGGTCTTGCCGTCAGGCAACACATCGATCGAGCCCGACTCCCTGCCGCCGCGCTGGAAGGATTCCAGCGCCTGCCGTTCCCATGTATCCGCCGCGTTGGCCGGATTGATCGGTTTCAGACTGGCGATATGTCCGCGCAACTCGCCGCCGCTGCTGGTCATGCCATCATGTACCAATCTGACCACATACGATGAGTTCAACAGGGTGAGTTGTTTGCCGGAAGGAGTCCTGATGTCGCGCTCGGGCACATGGCTCAACCACGGGCTGGGGACGATCTTTTCGGTGACCGGCACGTACACGCCACCGCTATGGATGACCCAGTTGCGGTATTCCATGTCCAGGGCATGGATGGCTTTGGCCTCTGCATGCAAGCTCGCCTCGAAAGCGTGGTTCTTCAAATACAGCGACCAGCCCAGCGAGACGGCCACGACTGCGCTCCAGCTCAGCATGAGGAAACGGGTGTTGCGTTTCAGCAAACCGATGCGGGAAAGGTTGCGGTGTCGTGGCATGCAGGACGTCTCAGGTTCTTATTGTTGGCCGATCATCATAATACAAATGTCATCCGCCGGACCGGCGGCACAGCGGGGGTATAATGCGCGCCTTTGCACCGATCGTTTCCCATGCTTTTCCAGTCATCCCACTCCCGTCCGCGCTATACGAACCTGACCGGTTCATCCGATGCGCTCGCACTCGCGCAATACGCGCCGCAGCACTCGCCGCTGGTGGTCATCGCCGCGAATGCGCTGGAAGCGCAGCGGCTGGTGGAGGAGATCCCGTTCTTCGATCCGAAACTGCGCGTGCACCTGCTGCCGGACTGGGAGACCCTGCCCTACGACCATTTCTCGCCGCACCAGGACCTGATCTCGGAACGTCTCGCCACGCTGCATCACATCCGCTCGAACGCTTCCGATGTCGTCATCGTGCCGATCACCACCGCGCTGTACCCGCTGCCGCCGGTGTCCTATCTGGCGGCCTATACCTTTTTCCTGAAAAAAGGCGAACGCCTCGATCTCGCCGCCTTCCGCCAGCAGATGACGCTGGCCGGCTACAACCACGTGCAGCAGGTGCTCACCCCCGGCGAATACTGCGTGCGCGGCGGCATCATCGACCTGTTCGCCATGGGCAGCGTGCTGCCCTACCGCCTCGACCTGTTCGACGACGAGATCGAGTCCATCGCCACCTTCGACGTGGACAGCCAGCGCACCCTGTACCCGGTGCCGGAGATCCGCCTGCTGCCCGCGCGCGAATTCCCCATGGACGAGAAGGGCCAGGCCACCTTCCGCCAGCACTTCCGCGACCGTTTCGAGGGCGATCCGTCGAAGTCGCGCATCTATAAAGACGTAAGCAAGGGCATCGCCCCCTCCGGCATCGAGTATTACCTGCCGCTGTTCTTCGAGCAGACCGCCACGCTGTTCGACTACCTGCCCAAAAACGCCACGCTATGCCTGCACCACGACGTGGACGCCGCGATACAGCAATTCACGCAGGATGCCGCTTCGCGCTACAACCTGTTGCGCGGCGACCCGCAACGGCCGTTGCTGGAAACGAAGGAATTGTTTCTGGACGGGGAGCTGTTCTTCATCCGCGCGAAGGAGTTTGCGCGCCTCGATATACTCCCCTCGCCCGCAAGCGGGAGAGGGGCTGGGGGTGAGGGCGATTCAAAGACACTAACACTGTGTTCGACATCCCCCATCCCCCCCATCGCCGTTGACCGCCGCGCCGAAGTCCCCACCCACGCCTTCCAGAACTTCCTGGAGATCTACACCGGGCGCGTGCTGCTGCTTGCCGACAGCCTCGGCCGCCGCGAGATCATGTCCGGCTACCTCAAGGAATACGGCCTCGCCCCCGCCGTGTGCGAAGACTACGCATCCTTCCTCGCCGCCAAAGACAAGTTCATGCTCGGCGTCGGCCCCGTCCAGATCGGTTTCGCGCTGCCGGACGAGAAATTTGCCATCGTCACCGAGACCGAACTGTATGCCGCCCAGCCGCGAAGCCGTGCCAATCGCGCCGCGAAGAAGAGCAACGTGGAAGGCATGCTGCGCGACCTGTCCGAGCTCAAGCCGGGCGATCCGGTGGTGCATGAGCAGCACGGCATCGCGCGCTATCAGGGACTGGTGAACCTCGACCTCGGCGAAGGCGAGAACGAATTCCTGCTGCTGGTGTACGCAGGCGAGGACAAGCTGTATGTGCCCGTCTCGCAACTGCACGTCATCAGCCGCTACAGCGGCGGCGCGCCGGAAGCCGCCCCCCTGCACAAGCTGGGCAGCGGCGCGTGGGACAAGGCCAAGCGCCGCGCCATGCAGCAGGTGCGCGATACCGCTGCCGAACTGTTGAACATCTACGCCCAGCGCGCCACGCGCAAGGGCCACGCATTCAAGCTCACTTATCACGACTACGAGGCCTTCGCCGCCGGCTTCGGCTTCGAGGAGACGGCCGACCAGGCCGCCGCCATCGAGGCGGTGCTGCTCGACCTGCAGTCGGGCAAGCCGATGGACCGCCTGATCTGCGGCGATGTCGGTTTCGGCAAGACCGAGGTCGCCCTGCGCGCCGCCTTCGTCGCCGCCAGCGAAGGCAAGCAGGTGGCGGTGCTGGTGCCCACCACGCTGCTGGCCGAACAGCACTTCCAGACCTTCAGCGACCGTTTCGCCGACTGGCCGATCAAGCTCGCCGAGCTGTCGCGCTTCCGCTCGACCAAGGAAACGACGCAGGCGCTGAAGGAACTGGCCGAGGGCAAGATCGACATCATCATCGGCACGCACAAGCTGATCCAGAAGGATGTGAAGTTCCACAACCTCGGCTTGGTCATCCTCGATGAGGAACACCGCTTCGGTGTGCAGCAGAAGGAACGCCTCAAGGCATTGCGCGCCGAGGTGGATGTGCTTACCCTTACCGCCACGCCCATCCCGCGCACGCTGGCGATGTCGCTGGAAGGCCTGCGCGATTTCTCGGTGATCGCCACCGCACCGCAGCGCCGCCTTTCCATCAAGACCTTCGTCAGCGGTTTCAGCCAGGGCGTGATCCGCGAAGCCGTGCTGCGCGAACTCAAGCGCGGCGGCCAGGTGTACTTCCTGCATAACGAAGTGGACACCATGCCCAACATGCTGGAGAAGCTGGAGACGCTGCTGCCCGAGGCGCGCATCCGCATGGCGCACGGCCAGATGAACGAGCGCGAACTGGAAGCGGTGATGCGCGACTTTCACCACCAGCGCTTCAACGTGCTGCTCTGCTCCACGATCATTGAAACGGGTATCGACGTTCCGACCGCCAACACCATCATCATGAACCGCGCCGACCGCTTCGGCCTGGCGCAGCTGCACCAGTTGCGCGGCCGCGTCGGCCGTTCGCACCATCAAGCTTACGCTTACCTGCTGGTGGACAGCATGGAAGGTCTCACCGCGCAGGCGAAGAAACGACTGGAAGCGATCCAGGCCATGGAACAACTGGGCTCCGGTTTCTTCCTCGCCATGCACGATCTGGAAATACGCGGCGCGGGTGAAGTGCTGGGCGAATCGCAGAGCGGCGAGATGCAGGAGATCGGATTTTCGCTCTACAACGACATGCTCGCTGCCGCGATCAAATCGCTCAAGCAGGGCCACGAGCCGGACATGGCACACCCGCTGGGGGTGACCACCGAGATCAACCTGCACACGCCCGCACTCTTGCCTACCAGCTACTGCGGCGACATCCACCAGCGTCTCGTCATCTACAAACGCCTCGCGCACTGCGACACGCAACAAGACCTGGACGACATGCAGCAGGAACTCATCGACCGCTTCGGCCTGCTGCCCGAACCCGCCCAGACCCTGCTCGACAGCCACCGCCTGCGCATCGCAGCCAAACCGCTCGGCGTCAGCAAGGTGGACGCCTCAAGCGAAGCCATCGTGATCCAGTTCGTACCCAATCCGCCCATCGACCCGATGAAGGTCATCACCATGATCCAGAGCAAACGTCACATTAAAATGGCGGGACAGGACAGGCTGAGGATCGAATTGAAATATGGGGATCTGCAGCAGCGGGTGTTGGCGGTGGTGAATTTCTTTAAGGAGTTGAGCTAGAACAACTTGGCAGGGTGGGCAAAAGCGAAGCGTTGCCCACATTCATGCACCGCATCCGCGTGGGCACGATGTGCCCACCCTACCCGGCTGGTTAGAATCATTTCAGAATCCGCTCGCCTGCCTAAACTTTCCGGCACTTAGAAATTCAACCCCACATCAAGCGTCGGCCCGCTGAACGTCATGCGGAAATCCGACGCTCCCAATCCGCTCTTCCCGTTCACTTCCCATTTGGCATAGCCCGCGCGCAGGGCGAGGTTGTCGCCGAGCGCCTGCGCCAGGAACAACTGGTAGCGCCCCATGTCCCTGAGACCGACCTCATCGCGCCCGGCGAAACCGGACACATGCGCATGCAGGCTGGTGGCGGGGCGCATGCGCCAGATGAGGCCGACTCCGCCTTGTGCACCGTAATTGTTGAAGCGGGCGGAAGTGTTCTGCGTGGTTGAGGACACAGTCAGGCCCATGGAGGTATGGCCGATGCCGCCGGACAGTTCCAGGCCCAGCGCTTTCTCGCGGAAGAACTTGCGCCAGCGGAACGAGATGTCGGCATAGTTGATGTCGAAATCGTTTTTGAGCTGCTCCGGCGCCAGGAACGTGGTGTTGTTGTAGACGATGGGCGGGCGTCCGGCCGCAAGCGCCTGTTCGCCGCTGCCTTTTGCCCGCACCAGCCCGAACTCGATGGCTTTGCCTGTCTGCGGTTCCGCGGGGGTCTGCTTCGGTTCGTCGAGACTGACGGCGACCCTGAGCGATGGCAATGAGACGCGCTTGTCGTCTGCGATGATCTGGGAGGTGGTCTGGCAGCCTGCCAGGGCCAGCGCGGCGAACAACCCGGCGAGCAGGCGGATGCGGATAGCGATGCGTTGGGAATGAGCGGTGTTCATCTTGCCTCCTTAATGATCGGGCCGTTCGGAAACGATAGCGCGAGGGCATGATAGGCGAACCGTGCAGGGCGCACCACCCTGCCCTGCAACTTATTGCCGTCATCCGCCGCCGTTGAATTAAAATGCTGCGCTTTCGATTTGAATCCCCGCTGCGGCAGAAACGAACAACAGAACATGAACCTCATCCTCCAGGCATTACACGACATCCCATCCGCGCAGGTCGAGCACCTCGCCGGGCTTTCCGGCGCAGCCCGCATCGAACAGATCGCCGCGCATCTCTACCGCCTGCGCGAGGCGAAGCCGCATGCCGACATCGCCGCCTATTGTTTCGAGCACCGGATCGATTACGGTTTCGTGCCGCAGGGCAAGCATCTTGGCGATTTCGGCCTGGTGGTGATGGACATGGATTCCACGCTCATCAACATCGAGTGCATCGACGAGATCGCCGACATGCAGGGTATCAAGCCGCAGGTGGCCGAGATCACCGAATCGGCGATGCGCGGCGAGATCGATTTCGCCGAGAGCCTGCGCCGCCGCGTGGCCCTGCTGAAGGGGCTGGACGAGAGCGCCTTGCTGCGCGTCTACGACGAGCGGCTGAAACTCAATCCCGGCGCGGAAACCATGCTGGCGGAGCTGAAGAAGCACGGCATCAGGACGCTGCTGGTCTCGGGCGGCTTCGTGTTCTTCACCGAGCGGCTGAAGCAGCGCGTCGGTCTCGATTTCGCCCATGCCAACACGCTGGAGATCGTGGACGGCAAGCTCACCGGCAATGTCGCAGGCAAGATCGTGGATGCGCAAGGCAAGGCGGACTGGCTGAACCATGTGCGCACCGAACTGGGACTGCAGCCGGAACAGGTCATCGCCATGGGCGACGGCGCCAACGACCTGAAGATGATGGCGCAGGCGGGCGTGAGCATCGCCTATCACGCCAAGCCGGTGGTGCGCGCGCAGGCCAGCTATGCGCTGAACTTCGTGGGGCTGGACGGGCTGGTGAACCTGCTGGGGAACTGAAGCGTCCGCCGCACGATTTCAAGCGCGAACGCCTGTGATAGAGTGCAGGCACTTTTCTTCCCTGATCGCTTGAAAGGATAGTCATGAAAGATGTCATGCTGGGACTGGTCGATGTCCCCATCGTGCGTATGTTCGTGCTGGCGGGCCTCATCTTCCTGATGGTCGCCGTGCTGGGCAAGGTCGAAGGCAAGATCGAGCCGGGCCGCCTCGGCCGTATCGGCGCTGTCGTGGTCGGCGTATTGCTGATCCTGGTCGGCATGGCCATGCAGTACACCGAGAACCAGAACGTGTACGCCAAGCTGCCGCCCAACCTGGTCGCGTCCCTGCCCGCCGGCATGGTCGCCGTCGCCCCGGTCAGCGCCGTTCCTGCTGCCCCGGTGATTCCCATCAAGGTCGTCTCAGGTACCTATGGACGCAACTGCAACGCCAAGGCCGGCAATGCGACAGCGCAACTGGCCAAGGCCTGCGACGGCCAGGGCAGTTGCGATTTCCTGATCGATCCGGCCACGCTGGAAGACCCGGCACCGACCTGCAGCAAGGATTTCGCCGCCGAATGGAAATGCGGTGACGGCAACGCGGTCTATTCCGCCGCCCTGTCCGCTCTCAGCGGCAAGAACGACAGGCTGCGCCTGAGCTGCGCCAACTGACCTCCCGGCGCTTCCGCCGCGAAGCGCCGGACCATTCTCTTTTCAGTGCCACGACCGCTAGCGTTTCATGCCGGCCAAGTCAATTTTTGGCGCCAATTATTTCACTTGAAAATAACTTCCACCCCCCTACAATTAGTCTGATTCAGGCAATCAACCACTAGATATAGTGGTTTTTGCTTTTCGAACTGAAGTCGTCAGTGCAATCAAGGGGGTAGCGAAATGTTCGATTCAGGGAACGGTTCCTCATCCGGTCACAATGATTCCGAGTCCACCGTTGCCCAAAGAGATTCCGCTGACCGACACCCAGTACCCAACTCCAAGGCTCAGGTAAAACGCTCCGGGAACGCGGGCGTTTCCGGAGCCTACGAATCAAAAGAACATATCCCGGGCGACCGCGCAAGAAGCCCGGAAGACAAAACAGCGCGCAAAGGGAACAAGATAATGACGCAAGAGATCAGCACCGAGGTGCTTCTGGAAAAATACGCGGAAGCGGACGAGAAGTCGGTACAGGATGTGCGCCGCCGCGTGGCGCGCGGCTTGGCACAGGCCGAGAAGCCAGAGGAACGCGCCAAGTGGGAGCAGGCCTTCTTCGACGCGCAGGAGAACGGCTTCGTGCCCGCGGGGCGCATCAATTCCGCCGCCGGGTTGAAGATCCAGGCCACGCTCATCAACTGCTTCGTGCAGCCGGTGGGCGATGCCATCTCCGGCATCAGCGACGGCAAGCCAGGCATCTACGATGCTTTGCAGCAAGCGGCCGAGACCATGCGCCGCGGCGGCGGCGTGGGTTATGACTTCTCTTCCATCCGCCCCGAAGGCGCGCATGTCAAAGGTACCAACTCGCGCGCCAGCGGCCCCATCTCTTATATGCGCGTGTTCGACCGTTCCTGCGAGACGGTGGAATCGGCCGGTGCTCGGCGCGGTGCGCAGATGGGCGTGCTGCGCTGCGACCACCCCGACATCGAGAAATTCATCAGCGCCAAGGACCAGGGCGACCTGCGCAACTTCAACATCTCGGTCGGTGTGACCGATGCGCTGATGCAGGCGGTGGAAAAAGATGAAGAGTTCGAACTGGTGCATGCCGCCGAGCCTTCCGCCGCGATCAAGGCGGCGGGCGCCACGCAACGCGCCGACGGCAAGTGGGTGTATCGCAAGGTGCGCGCCACCGACCTGTGGAAGCAGATCATCGCCAGCACCTACGACCACGCCGAGCCGGGCGTGCTGTTCATCGACCTGATGAACCGCGACAACAACCTGTCGTATTGCGAAGTGATCGAGGCGACCAATCCCTGCGCCGAGCAACCGCTCCCGCCGTACGGCTGCTGCTGCCTCGGCTCCATCGACCTGTCACGCATGGTGAAGAACCCGTTCTCCAAGCATGCGGGCTTCGACTACGAACCGTTCAAGCAACTGGTACGCGTCTCGGTGCGCATGCTCGACAACGTGCTTGACGTGACCGCCTGGCCGCTTCCCGAGCAACAGCAGGAAGCGCAGAACAAGCGCCGCGTCGGTCTGGGCTTCACCGGTCTCGGCGATGCGCTGGTGATGCTGGGGCTGCGCTACGACACCGACGCGGCACGCGCCTTCGCCGCCGACATCACGCGCATCATGCGCGACGAGGCCTATCTCGCCTCGGTCGATCTGGCGCAGGAACGCGGCGCATTCCCGCTGCTGGACGCCGGTCATTATCTGTCTGCCCCGCGTTTCGCCTCGCGTCTGCCGGATGAGCTCAAGGACAAGATCCGCAAGCACGGCATCCGCAACAGCCACCTGCTTTCCATCGCACCCACCGGCACCATCTCGCTGGCCTTCGCCGACAACGCTTCCAACGGTATCGAGCCCGCGTTCTCCTGGTTCTACACACGCAAGAAACGCATGATGGACGGGACGACCAAGGACTACCCGGTGGAAGACCATGCCTGGCGCGTCTACAAGCAACAGGGTGGCGACACGGACAAGCTGCCGCCCGCTTTCGTCACCGCGTTGGAGATCTCCGCCATCGACCACATGAAGATGGTCGCCGCCGTGGCACCGTTCATCGACACCTCAATCAGCAAAACGGTGAACGTGCCGGCCGACTACCCCTACGAGGACTTCAAGGACCTTTACACCGAGGCATGGAGGGCAGGACTGAAAGGCCTGGCGACCTACCGTCCGAACAGCGTGCTGGGCTCGGTGCTGTCGGTCACGTCGGAGAAGAAGGAGGAAGAACAGCCGCAGGACTTCGTGTTCGACCAGGATAGGCGCATCGTGCTGGAGACCGCGCCCAAACCGGCGCTCGCCTCGCTGCGCTGGCCCGGCCGCCCTTCCCTGCCAGCGGGCAGCGAGGGCTGGACCTCGCCGGTGGTCAAACACCCGCTCGGCAGTTTCGTGGCCTTCGTGTCGCATACCAGGAACGGCTGCAACCATCCGTTCGAGGTATGGGTGAACGGTTCGGAGCAGCCGCGCGGACTGGGCGCACTGGCGAAATCGCTGTCGATGGACATGCGCACGCGCGACCCGGTGTGGATACGCATGAAACTGGAGATGCTGATGAAGTCGGCAGGCGACGACGCCTTCGACATGCCGATGCCTCCAGACGGCGAAGTAAAACGCATGCCCAGCCTGGTCGCCGCGTTCGCGCACCTGCTCAAATACCGCATCGAGGAACTGGGCGCGCTGGAAGTCTGCGAAGGCGTGACTACGCCGATGATGGATGCGCTGTTCGCGAAGAAGGAGCCCAAGACCGGCACCGACGGCACCATGAGCTGGACAGTGGATATCTCCAATGCCGGGGCCGGCGACGACTTCGTGCTGGGCCTGAAGGAACTGATGCTGCCGGATGGACAGCGCCGCCCCTATTCGATGTGGCTGTCCGGCGTGTATCCGCGCTCGCTCGACGGCCTGTGCAAGGTTCTGAGTCTGGACATGCGCGTGATCGATCCGGCCTGGATCGGCATGAAGCTGCGCAAGCTGCTCAACTTCGGCGAACCGCTGGGCGATTTCATGGCACGCGTGCCCGGCGGCAACAAGATGGAGAGCTACCCATCGACGGTTTCCTACGTCGCCAAGCTCATCATCCACCGCTACGCCATGCTCGGCATCCTCGACGAACACGGCTACCCGGTGCAACAGATGGGCGTGCTCGAGATCCCCGAAGGCCAGATCAAACCCACCGCCATCAAACCCATCGTAGGCAAGGTATGCAAGGAATGCGGCAACGCCACGCTGATCAAGAAGGACGGTTGCGAGTTCTGCACCAGTTGCGGCGCGATCGGGGCGTGCGGCTGAGCAATTTAGGTTTTTTCAGTCAGATAAACGAAAGGGAGATGGGATGCAGCGTTTGTATTTTGGTTTGGGAATCGTTTTATTGGCGCACACACTTCCGGCACTTGCCGGCGACTCGAACCAAAGCAGCTATGCTGTCTCTTTTGGCGTCGGCAGCGGTGGCGGACTCTCGATCAGGAAGGCATTGAGCGATACCGATCAGATTTTTGCCGGATTCAACATCGCACGCGGGAACTACCAGAGCCAGACCACTTCTTCCGGAATCACAACCAATTCCGACAGCAGTTCGCGTGGTTACTCGATCTTTGCCGGAGTTCGGCATTTTCTCGAAAAAGAAAAATTGTCGAAGTTCGTCCAGCTATCGATTAGCAGTGGTAAATATACAAGTAGCGGCAGTGGATATTCTTCAACATCCAAGTCAACAAGCATCACGCCGGTCTATGGCGTGGAATATTTCCTTGCCCCCGATCTCAGCATCGAAGGTGTGATGGGACTGAGCTATACCTATTCGACCGGCAACTCCGACTCGAATGGTTCAGTTCAATCCAGTAGCAGTGGGAAATCCTTCTCCTTCCCTGCAGTTGGAACCGCTATCACCTATTACTGGTAGATATGCCCACTCCCGACCGGAGTGACACACAATAAAAAACCGCCCGAGGGCGGTTTTTATTTCCTGCATTTCCATGCTGTCACATGAAATCTTCCGCCCCTGCGGGCAGTTCATGCGTGATGCCCTTGTGGCAATCGATACAGGTCTTGCCGGAACCGGGCTTGGCCGCCTGCGCATGCTTGGTCTTGGCGCTCGGGTCCTGCACTTCGGTGTCCATTCCCTCGAAGCTGTGGCAGTTGCGGCATTCGCGCGAATCCGACGCCTTCATGCGCGCCCATTCGTGCTTGGCCAGTTCCAGACGTCGCGCCTCGAACTTCTCCTTGGTATCGATGGAGCCGGTGAGCTTGCCCCACAGTTCTCCGCTCGCCTCGATCTTGCGCTTCATCTTGTGCACCCAGTCTTTCGGCACATGACAGTCGGAGCAGATCGCACGCACGCCGGTGCGGTTGGAGTAATGCACGGAGGTCTTGTATTCCTCGTAGACGGTATCGCGCATCTCGTGGCACGAGATGCAGAATTCCATTTTGTTGGTCGCTTCCATGCCGGTGTTGAAACCGCCCCAGAAGATGATGCCGGCCACGAAGCCGCCGCCCAGCAGGGCGAGCATCGAATACTTCACCGTCGGGCTGCGTAACACCTGCCACCATTGCTGCATTGTCTGTTTGATCTTCATTTGAAGCCCTTCCCCTTTGATGCGGCTCACCGACAGCCGCTGCTTGCGACAGTCACCAAGACAAAGTCCGGGACACAACCGCTTCCCGGACTCGTGGCTCGAACCGCCTTCCTGTCAGTTACTTGATACTGCCGAAATAATGGACGAGCGCTTCGATCTCGCCATCGTCCAGATTCTCCATCTTCGGTTTCATCTTCTTCGGCATGGGGCGTTTGCCTTCCTTGAAGAACTTGGTCTGCTGTCTGACGTAAGCCATCTTCTGGCCGGCCAGGATACCGGCATGGTCGCCGGGGAAGCTGCCTTCTTCGCTATGGCAGGTGTAGCACTTCAGCTTGTAGACCGACTTGCCCTTCTTCACCAGCTCCGGGTCGGTGGTTTGCGCGGCGCGCACGAAGGTCTGCGCGGAGAAGTATTCGCCGATCCTGGCGATGTCATCATCGCTCAACTCGGCGGCGGCCTTGCACATGTCCGACTTCGTGCCCTTCTTGCTGCCGCTCAGATATTCCGCCTCGACGCAGGGCCTTTCCTTGTTCTTGTACTTCTTCATCGTGTTGCCCAGATATTCCTCGGAATAGCTGGCGATGTTGGGCACATGTGCATCGGTGCTGTTGCCGTCCTTGCCGTGACAGGCGATGCACGACTCGGCCGCCTTTGGCGCATCGGCTGCCGATGCTGCGACGGATAGAGACATCCCCAGCAGTGTGCCGCAGGCCAGCAGAATGTGTGTGGCGAAATTCTTTTTCATCTTGAGCTCCCCTTTATAGTTATCTGACAACAAAAAGCGTCTGCAGCCCGGCTTCGGCTGCAACGGTCATCATGCAGACCACTATCGCATAATCCGTTTTCATTGCTGCGCGGACTTGCCGACGCGCGATGTGATCCGACATCAAGGCAGCCCGAGTGTAGCATGGCAGGCAGGTGCATCAAATGATGCCTAGCGCACGGAATCATCCATGCCGGCAAAGATGGCTTAGACTCCGGCATGCGTGCTGCTATAGTTATCCCGACATCAACCGAGATTCGCCGACATGAGCAAACACACGACTCCCGATCACGCACGACTCGACCGCATCGTTGCCGAAGCGCGCAGGCAACGCGAGCTGCGCGAGGCGGGTTACCGCGAACGTGCACTCAAGATCTATCCGCACATTTGCGGACGTTGCGGGCGCGAATTCTCCGGTGCGCGTCTGCGCGAGTTGACGGTGCATCACCGCGACCACAACCACGACAACAATCCGCCGGACGGCAGCAACTGGGAACTGCTGTGCCTGTACTGCCACGATAACGAGCATTCGCGCGTGATGGACGAGGTGGTGCGGGACAGGAAGGAAGGCGCCCCGGCGGCGGCGACGCACAACCCATTCGCCGACCTGAAAGCGTTGCTCAACAAAAAAACGGATTGATCGCCCGGAGCGGGCAGCCTGCTACAGCGGACGGCAGCAGGACACGAAACGGCTGCTCAGCCCTGACGCTTCACGAACAACGCGGGAATTGGCGATTTGCGTTTGCTCGGCGCTTCTTCCGTCTTCTTCACCGGCACGGCCGGCGCGCTGATGCTCGGCACATAGGGCTTGTCGAACCACGGATCGTGGCTGGGCTTCTTCGGAGCGGGGGTATGGTAGGCATGACCGTGTTCCGGCTTCTCGCCGCGAGGGGCGCGCGCCGCGCGCGCGTTATGCTGCGGCAGATCCGCCCGCTCTTTCCTGATCTCGGTCTTGATCAGCTTCTCGATATCCACCAGATATCTCTCTTCTTCCGGCGCGACCAGCGAGATCGCCGTGCCCGATGCGCCGGCGCGGCCGGTGCGGCCGATGCGGTGCACGTAGTCTTCCGCCGCATGCGGTATCTCGTAGTTGATGACCATGGGCAGGCTGTCGATATCCAGTCCGCGTGCGGCCACGTCGGTGGCGATGAGCACGGCCACCCTGCCGTTCTTGAAGGCATCCAGCGCCTGCATGCGCTCCAGCTGGCTCTTGTCGCCGTGGATGGCATCGGCGGACACGCCGTCGCGCTGCAACTGTTTGGCCAGACGGCTGGCGGTGAGCTTGGTCTTGGTGAATACGATCACCTGCTTGGCGTCGTCGCCGCGCAACAACTGCGTCAACAACTGATGCTTGTCTTCGGAGGCGACCAGATAGACCTTCTGGGTGATGTTGTCCGAGGTGGCGTTGCTGCGCGCAACCTCGATCAGCGTCGGGTAGTTCATGAAGTCTTCCGACAGCTTCTTGATCTCGTTGGAGAAGGTGGCGGAGAACATCAGGCTCTGGCGCTGTCTGGGCAGCAAGGCGAGGATGCGTTTCAACGCGGGCATGAAGCCCATGTCGAGCATGCGGTCCGCCTCGTCCAGCACCAGCATCTGCACCTGGTTCAGCAGCACCGTCTTCTGCTCGATGTGGTCCAGCAGGCGTCCCGGCGTCGCCACCAGGATCTCGACACCGGTCTTCAGATGCGGCGTCTGCGTCTTGATGTCCACGCCGCCGTACACCACCAGCGAACGCAAGTGGGTGTGCCTGGCGTAGGCCTTCACACTCTCTTCCACCTGCACCGCCAGTTCGCGTGTCGGCACCAGGATCAGGGCGCGCACCGGATGGCGTGCCGGCGAAGTGCTGGAACTCGCATGCGGCAACAGTTTCTGCAGCATCGGCAGCGCGAACGCGGCGGTCTTGCCGGTGCCGGTCTGCGCCCCCGCCATCAGGTCGTGGCCTTCGAGCGCGACAGGGATGGCCTGGGCCTGGATCGGTGTGGGAGTGGCGTAACCGGATTCGGTGAGAGCCTTGAGGATTTCGGGTGCCAGCTTAAGATCGGCAAAACTAACGGTGTTCAATATCGTTCTCTTCGTTATAGTCGTGGTCTGATTGGCTGCATTATACGCGCCCGAGTCGTTAGCGCTCCGCGCAAGCGAGGGGCGCTATAATTTTCTGATATGACAATACGTTACAGCAATACCCCAAGCGGTTCTCCGCAAGCGCGCCCTCATCCCAGCCTTCCCCCGAAGGGGGAAGGGGCAAACGAACCGCTACGCGGGATTGTTCGTCATGCTGCCGTCATCGGCGGCGGACCGACGGGATTGATGGCCGCCGAGGTACTGGCACGGGGCGGCATAAGCGTGGACGTATACGACGCGATGCCCAGCGTGGGGCGCAAATTCCTGATGGCCGGCAAGGGCGGCATGAACATCACCCATGCGGAACCCTTCGACCTCTTCCTCAGCCGTTACGGTGCACGCAGCCGCGATATCGAACCGCTGCTGCGCGCCTTCCCTCCCGCTGCCTTGCGCGAATGGATACACGGGCTCGGCATCGAGACTTTCGTCGGCACCTCCGGCCGCGTCTTCCCTGCCGGCATGAAAGCGGCCCCGCTGCTGCGCGCCTGGCTGCATCGTCTGCGCGAACTGGGCGTGCATTTCCATGTGCGCCATCGCTGGCTGGGCTGGGACGAGCAAGGCTCGTTGCGCTTCGATAACGAGCAATCGTCTAGCACCTCCCCTCACCCCAACCCTCTCCCGCCTGCGGGAGAGGGGGCAAACGTAAAAATCATAAAAACAGATGCGACGGTACTGGCACTCGGCGGCGGCAGCTGGCCGCAACTCGGCTCGGACGGCGCCTGGGTAACGCTGCTGGCGCAGCGCGGCATCGACGCCGCACCGCTGCGCCCCGCCAACTGCGGCTTCGATGTGCGATGGAGCGCTCACTTGCGCGAACGCTTCGCCGGCGAGCCGCTCAAATCGGTCGCCGCCACTTTCGGCGGCGTACACAAACAGGGCGAGTGCGTGATCACGGAACACGGCATCGAGGGCGGGCTGATCTATGCACACTCCGCCGCGCTGCGTGACGAGATCGAGCGTAGCGGAGCAGCGATACTGCACCTCGACCTGCTGCCCGACCTGCCAGCCCGGCGGGTACAGGACGAGGTCGCCCATCCGCGCGGTGCGCGCTCGCTCTCCAGCCACCTGCAGAGCCGTCTCGGATTGAAAGGCGTGAAGGCCAACCTGCTGCGCGAGGTGCTGAGCGCGGAACAGATGCACGATCCCGCCCTGCTGGCACAGACCATCAAGGCGCTGCCGCTGCGCCTGGTCGCTCCGCGCCCGCTCGCCGAAGCGATCAGCACGGCAGGCGGCATCCCCTTCGAAGCACTGGATACGCAACTGATGTTGCAGCGCGTGCCCGGCGTGTTCTGCGCCGGCGAGATGCTGGACTGGGAAGCCCCCACCGGCGGCTACCTGCTCTCCGCCTGTTTCGCCAGCGGCTTCGCGGCCGGAAACGGCGCAGCGAACTGGCTGAAACAACCCCGTTAGACCGGGGACTTTGGCACCGCTCCCGGTTGGCAAGCGATATCCATGCGTTACAATGCGCGGCACTTTTCCAACCCGATAAGGATAGACACATGAAGCAATACAGCAAACGCACCGCGATCCTCCATTGGCTGATCTTCCTGCTGGTCGTCGCCGCTTTCTACTTCGGCCACCAGCTTGAAGAAAGCAAGGACGGCGCGCAAAAGCTCTCGCTGTATCCCTTGCACTTCCTGATCGGCGACCTGATCCTGCTGCTCACGCTGGTACGTCTCTATTTCCGCAAGAAGGACGGCGAACCCGCCCCGGCCAACGCCAATCCGCTGCTGAACAAGGTCGCTGCAGCGACCCATGTGCTGACCAACCTCACCGTCATCGCCGTGGTGATCTCCGGCATGGCCACGGCGGCGACTTCCGGTGTGGTGACTGCCCTGAAGGCGAACGACCCGAGTCTGATCCCCGACTTCCATACCGTCGCGGCCAAGGGATTCCATGAGCTGTTCATCGGCGTGCTGTTCCTGCTGGTCGCCTTCCATGTCGTGGCCGCGCTTTATCACCAGTTCATCGTCAGGGACAGCCTGATGCGCCGCATCATGATCAAGCGTTTCCCGGACTGATCCGGATCACGCAGAAGCGGGCGGCCTGCGTGCCGCCCTTTTATTCTGGATACCTCTCTCATCAAATCCATCCATGTCGGCAGCGTAGCGTTGAGCTATGCGCTGTTCCTCCTGCGCGGGATATGGATGCTGCGCGACTCGCCTTCATTGCGACAGCGCTGGGTGAGGTATGCGCCGCATACCGTGGATAGCGTCCTGCTGGCGAGCGCGATCGCGCTGGCCTGGCAACTCGGCATCTCGCCGCTGGAACAGTCCTGGCTGGCTGCCAAGATCGTCGCATTGCTGTGCTACATCGTCATCGGCTCGGTCGCGCTGAAACGCGGCAAGACGAAACGTATCCGCCTCGCGGCCTGGCTGGCGGCGCAGGCGGTGTTCTTTTACATGGTGAGCGTGGCGATGACGCACGATGCCGCGCCCTGGCAAACCCTTTAGGAAGAAGAAAATGAAGATACCGGCACGTTATAGCAACCTGCTGTTCGGCGGCATGCTTTCCGCCATCATGGTCACCGTCATCTCCGGCGCTGTTGTGCTGATCAATCAGGGATACGACGCGGATTTCCTTGCGCGCTGGTTCAAGGGCTTCGCCACCGCCTGGCCTATCGCCTTCCCCACCGTGCTGTTCGTCGCGCCGTTCGTGCGCAAAGTGGTGGCGAAGATCACCGCTTAAGCTGTGCCGGATTCTCCGCTGAACGCCTGCCGGTCAAAGCGCTGCAGACACCCGCGCAGCTCCGATACGATGGCGGCCGCCTGCGCCTGATGTCCCTCTCCGCCAAGCAGCTCCAGCTGCTCGCATAGCGCGTAATACTCCGTCGCTCCCATCAGGCCGGCCGGAGACTTGGCGTAATGCCCGAGACGACCGACCTCGGCAATGTCTCCCCTGTGCAGCGCGTGCTCTATCCGGGCGATGTCGTCTTCGGCGGCAGCCAGGAACCTGCGCCACAAGGCCTGTACCGGGAATGGCTTTGCTTCTTCCGCTCCCCGTGCCGTCGGCGCAGCAGAGCGCAACCATTTACCCAGCGTCGAGAACAGCGCCTCCGGCCGGAAAGGTTTGCCGATATGGTCGTTCATGCCTGCTGCCATGCACAGTTCGCGGTCCGCACTCGATGCGTTGGCAGTCATGGCTATGATGGGCAGGTATTTCAAACCCAGATCGTTCCTGATCCGGCGCGTCGCCTCCAGGCCATCCATCACCGGCATCTGCAAGTCCATCAAGACAGCGTCAAAGAACTCCTTGTGCAACAGATCGATCGCCTCTTCGCCGTTATTGGCGACGCACACGAACACGCCGGCATTCTCCAGCAACTCCCTCACCACTTGCGTGTTGAACGAATGATCCTCGGCCACCAGCACGCGCACTCCCTTGAACGAAGCCCAGTCCGGCGGAAGCAGGGAAGCCCGCTGCAAGTCCGCAGCAGCGGAAAGTGCGCCATCGCCTTTCTCGAAGCTGACGTTGAGCCAGAACGTACTGCCCTTGCCCGCTTCGCTCTCGACCCCCACCTCTCCCGCCATCAGCCCGGCGAGGCGGTGGCAGATCACCAGCCCCAGCCCGGAGCCCCCGTATTTCCTGCTGATGGAGCTGTCGGCCTGCCAGAATGGCTGGAACAGGGTCCGCTGGCTTTCGTGCGGGATACCGATCCCCGTATCGCTGACCTCGAAACGCAACAGCACGCTGTCCGCATCCTGGCGCAGGACACGCCCTCTCATCACGATCTCCCCCTGCTCGGTGAATTTGATCGCGTTATTGAGGTAATTGAGCAATATCTGCTTCAGCCGCAACGGATCGCCGCGCAGCCAATGCGGCATCCCGGCGGCGATCTCGAAACGCAGCGACAACCCTTTTTCCGCCGCTTTCCATGACACCAGATGGGACAGAGCGGCATTGATCTGCCGGATGTCGAAATCAACCTGTTCGAGCTGTACCTTGCCGGCCTCGATCTTGGAGTAATCCAGAATGTCATCGATCACCCCGAGCAGATGCTCGCCCGATTGCTCGATCTTGCCCAGATAGTCGCGCATCTTCTCGTCGGCGGTATGCTGCAGGGACAGATATGTCATGCCGATGATGCTGTTCAGCGGGGTGCGTATCTCATGGCTCATGTTGGCCAGGAATTCGCTTTTGGCCCGATCCGCCATCTCGGCAGCCGTTTTGGCATCGCCCACCTCGTTCAGGGCCGACTCGCGCACTTCCTCGTAGAAATACGTCAGCCACCAGAAGCTGAGGCCGGTGACGAACAATGTGGAGATCGTCGCACCGTCATGCTCGGCCAGGGCCGGCCAGTCACGCGCATGGAAATAGACGAATGCACCGAGCGCCGCTGCATACAGCGCTGTGAGCCTGAATCCCGGCCTTTTGCCGAACAGGAAGAAGTAATACAGCGGCGGGAACAACAGCCAGGTGCCGGTGGAGAACTGCCCCTTCATCACGATGAACACCGCCACTGCGACCAGCGTGATCAGCGTGACGGCGAGCACGGCGGATCGCTTCAGGTTCCGGGCGTAGAGGCAATCCAGCAGCACGGCCAGCGTCAGCACCAGGGCGGCGGTATCGATCGCCGCGACCGTGTAAAGTTTGAAGGCAAAGAGGTTGAGCGGGATGAAGATGCACAGCACCATGATGATGGCCATCAGGGTGTATCTGATCAGGCGGAACTTGTAGCTGGCAGCACCGGCAATAGTGCTCTGCCCGCGGTCACTCTCGGGCATGACGTCTGGCGATGGTCTCATCTCGTACGGGGGGTCGGCGGACTTGGCAATGGCGCAAATCTAGCACAGTCCGGAACGATATGGCAGCCGCCGGAACCGGGGCTATCCTTGAATATCTGACGCAGCAGGGTCAGCGCTTTTTCCAGCCGACCAGCACGGCGAACACGCCCAGCAACACATACCAGACCAGCGACCACTCTGGGATCCCGAGCGTGAGGAAAGTCCAGCCCTTCGCTGCGCATTCGCCGGAGCCGTGCAGCAGTTCCTGCCACACCTCGGCCATCGGGAAATTCTGCAGCATGTATTCCAGACCGGGGCCGCAACCGGGCACCTCGTCTTTGGGCAGATGCTGTATCCAGATGTGGCGCGCGGCGACCGCCACCCCGCCAACGGCAAAGAGCGCGATCAGGACAGAGTAGATGCGGCTGCCGATGCGTCCGGCGTTGTGCAGGCCGGCGATGAAGAAGGCGATGCCGATGGCGATGAAGATGACGCGCTGTACCATGCACAGCGGGCACGGATCCTGACGCAGCACGTATTGCAGATAAAGCGCCGAGCCGTACAGTGCCGCCACGGTGAGCGCGCCAAGCAGGTACAGCCAGCGCCGGGACATGCCGTCCCAGACCTTCAACGGATCAGGCTTCATCGATCCACGCGGCCTGGATGGCTTCCAGCACTTTCTCGCCGCCGCGCTGGTGATCGTCATCGAAGTCCGGCAGGTCGACCACGTAGTTGTGCAGGTCGACGAAGCGCACGGTCTTCGGGTCGATATCGGGATGCTTCTCGCTCAGCGCGATCGCGATGTCGCGCACATCGGTCCATTTCATTTCGAATGTCCCTCCTTCGCCATGTTAATGGTGTACTTGGGTATCTCGATCACCAGTTCCCTGTCGGCGACGATGGCCTGGCAGCTCAGGCGCGAATTGCCTTCCAGCCCCCACGCCTTGTCCAGCATATCCTCCTCCAGTTCGGTCGCTTCGGCCAGACTGTCGAAGCCTTCGCGCACGATGACGTGGCAGGTGGTGCAGGCGCAGGATTTCTCGCAGGCATGTTCGATCTCGATGCCGTTTTCCAGCAAAGCGTCGCAGACGGAAGTGCCGGGAGCGGCGTCGAACAGTGCGCCCTTGGGACAAAGTTCCTCATGCGGCAGGACGATGATCTGCGTCATATCAGCTTTCCAGGTCGGATAGTTTGTGCCCGGTCAGCGCGTGCTTCACGCTCTGGTCCATGCGTTTCTGGGCGAATTCGGTGGTGGCCTGATTCAGCGCCTCGACCGCGCGCTTGATGGCCTGGTGGTCGCTGCCGCCGATCACGGCGCGCAGGGCCTCCATGCTGGTGCGGATGCGTGCCTGCGCTGCGGCATCCAGCAATGCCTCGCCGTCCTGCTGCAGGGCGTTGTCCACCGCTTCGAGCAGCTGCGCCGCTTCTGTCTGTTGTTCGCGCAGGGCGCGTGCCTGCATGTCGTCGCGCGCATATTGCGCGGAATCTTGCAGCATGCGCGCGATCTCGTCGTCGCTCAGGCCGTAGGAAGGTTTCACCACGATGCTGGCTTCCGTGCCGCTGCTCATCTCGCGCGCGGAGACGCTGAGCAGACCGTCCGCATCGACCTGGAAAGTGACGCGGATGCGCGCCGCACCGGCCACCATGGGCGGGATGCCGCGCAGCTCGAACTTGGCCAGCGAGCGGCAATCGCTCACCAGCTCGCGTTCGCCCTGCACCACATGGATGCTCATCGCGGTCTGGCCGTCCTTGTAGGTGGTGAACTCCTGCGCGCGTGCGCTGGGGATGGTGCTGTTGCGCGGAACGATCTTTTCGACCAGCCCGCCCATGGTCTCGATGCCGAGCGACAGCGGGATGACGTCGAGCAGCAACCAGTCGTCGCCGCCACGGTTGCCTGCCAGCACGTTGGCCTGGATGGCCGCACCCAGCGCGACCACCTTGTCCGGATCCAGATTGTTCAGCGGCGCCTGCCCGAAGAAGTCGCCGACCGCCTGCTGGATATGCGGCATGCGCGTCGCGCCGCCCACCATCACCACGCCCTTGACGTCCTGCGCGGTGAGCTTGGCATCGCGCAAAGCACGGCGCAGCGCCTGCAGGGTGCGCTGCACCAGATTCTGCGACATCTCGTGGAATTCGGCGCGCGTCAGCACGTTGTCGATCACCTCGCCGCTGGACAGTACGGCAGTGGCGCGCGTCTCCAGATGATCGGTCAGCTGCTCCTTGGCGGCGCGTGCATGGGTCAGCAGGGAGCGGATGTCCGGCGCCGGCAGCGCGGAAAGACCGTTCTTCTCCAGCAGCCAGCAATAGATGCGATGGTCGAAATCGTCTCCACCCAGCGCCGAGTCGCCGTTGGTGGCCAGCACTTCGAACACGCCTTTGGAAAGGCGCAGGATGGAGATGTCGAAGGTACCGCCGCCCAGGTCGTACACCGCGTAGACGCCTTCGGATGCGTTATCCAGACCGTAGGCGATGGCGGCCGCAGTCGGCTCGTTGAGCAGACGCAACACATTCAATCCGGCCAGTTTGGCCGCATCTTTGGTCGCCTGACGCTGCGCATCGTCGAAATAGGCCGGCACGGTGATGACCGCACCGACCAGCTCGCCGCCCAGCGCCTGCTCGGCGCGGACACGCAATACCCGCAGTATCTCGGCGGAGACTTCGACCGGGCTCTTCACGCCCGCCGCCGTGCGCAACTGCAGCATGCCGGGTGCCTGTCCCGAGCCTGACGAAGAAGTCTCGACGAAGCGGTAGGGCAGGTTGCTGACGTCGCCGACATCCTTGAGGCCGCGGCCCATGAAACGCTTCACCGAGACGATGGTGTTGTGCGGGTAGGCGCTCTGCTCTTCCTGCGCGGCCTGGCCGACCAGCACCTCGCCATCCGCGGCGTAGTGCACCACGGAAGGCAGCAATGCGCAGCCCTGTTCGTCGTTCAGCACCGTGCTGATGCCGCTGCGCACGGTGGCTACAAGTGAATTGGTGGTGCCGAGGTCGATGCCGACGGCCAGGCGGTGCTGGTGCGGCGCGGCGCTGAGGCCGGGTTCTGATATCTGAAGCAGTGCCATTTACGAATCTAACTCGTCGAATGCGGAGCCGATCTCTTCCGCCAGTTTCTCAAGGAATTTGAGCTTGCGCACTATACCGGAAGCGGCTGCATAATCGTGCGAGTCGTCGAGGTCGACGGCCAGTTGCTGTTGCAAAAAACGCACCTCGTGCTGCACGCGCTGTTCCAGCTTTTCGAGTGCATCGATGTCCTTGGCCTGCACGGCCTCTTCCAGCGCCTCGCGCCATTCCATCTGCTGCATCAGGAACTCATGCGGCATCGCCGTGTTGCTTTCTTCCTGGGTATCCACGCCCTGCAGTGTCAGCAGATAACGCGCACGGTTCAGCGGATCGCGCAAAGTCTGGTAGCCCTCGTTGACCCGCGTCGTCCATTGCATGGAGAGGCGGCGGTCGGCTTCGGGAAGATGGGCGAATTTATCGGGATGGACCTGCGCTTGCAGGGCAAGATAGCTCTTCTCGAGGGAAGCGCTATCCAGTCGAAAACGGGAAGGAAGATCGAAGAGGCGGAAGAAATCCTGCTGAAAATCCGCAGAGAGCATGTTCATCACACTTTAAAGCTCTCTCCGCAGCCGCAGGAATCCTTCACGTTGGGGTTGTTGAACTTGAAACCCTCGTTCAGACCCTCGCGCGTGTAATCCAGCTCCATGCCGTCGATATAGGGCAGGCTGTGCTGGTCGACCAGCACGGTGACGCCGTTGCTGACGAACTGCAGATCCTCGCTGTCCACCGCATCGGCGAATTCGAGTTTATAAGCCATGCCGGAACAACCGCTGGTGCGCACGCCCAAACGCAGCCCCACCCCTTTGCCGCGTTTGGTCAGGAAGTTCTGCACATGTTTAGCCGCATTCTCGGTCAGCGTGATCGCCATCTCTCTCTCCTACTTGTTTCCGTTGCAGGCGGCGGTCTCGACCATCGCACCGCTCTTCGCCTTGTAGTCCGCCACGGCTGCCTTGATGGCATCTTCCGCCAGGATGGAGCAGTGGATCTTCACCGGCGGCAGCGCCAGTTCTTCGGCGATCTGCGTGTTCTTGATCGCCAGCGCCTGATCGACGGTCTTGCCCTTGACCCATTCGGTCACCAGGGAACTCGACGCGATGGCGGAGCCGCAACCGTAGGTCTTGAATTTCGCATCCTCGATCACGCCGTCCTTGCCGACCTTGATCTGCAGCTTCATCACGTCGCCGCAAGCCGGCGCACCGACCATGCCGGTACCGACGAAGGCATCGTCCTTGTCCATCGAACCGACGTTGCGCGGATTCTCGTAGTGATCCAGTACTTTTTCGCTGTAAGCCATATCTGCCTCCTATGGATTCAAGATGAACTGCTCTGCCCGAATCCTGTTTTTAATGTGCCGCCCACTGCACAGTATTCATATCCACGCCATCCTTGTACATATCCCATAAGGGGGATAACTCACGAAGTTTGGCAATCTTTTCCTGCAACAGTTTCACTGTGTAATCCACTTCTTCGACTGTGGTGAAACGGCCGATGGTGAAACGGATCGAGCTGTGCGCCAACTCGTCGTTGCGCCCCAACGCACGCAGTACATAGGAAGGCTCCAGGCTGGCCGAAGTGCAGGCCGAGCCGCTGGACACCGCGATGTCCTTCACCGCCATGATCAGCGATTCGCCTTCGACGAAGTTGAAGCTCACGTTCAGGTTGTGCGGTACACGGCTTTCCATGTCGCCGTTGAGATAGACCTCTTCCATGCCGGACAGGCCTTTCCACAGGCGGTCGCGCAGCATGCGGATGCGCTCGTTCTCGCTCGCCATCTCTTCTTTCGCGATACGGAAGGCCTCGCCCATGCCGACGATCTGGTGCGTTGCCAGCGTGCCGGAGCGGAAACCGCGCTCGTGGCCGCCGCCGTGCATCTGCGCTTCCAGGCGCACGCGCGGTTTACGGCGCACATACAGTGCGCCGATGCCTTTGGGGCCGTAGGTCTTGTGCGCGGAGAACGACATCAGGTCGACCTTGAGCTTCTGCAGATCGATGGCCACCTTGCCGGTCGCCTGCGCCGCATCGACGTGGAGCAGGACGCCTTTGGCACGGCAGAGTTCGCCGATGGCGGCGATGTCCTGGATGACCCCGATCTCGTTGTTCACCAGCATCACCGACACGATGGTGGTATCCGGGCGCAGCGCCGCTTTCAGCTTCTCCAGATCGATCAGGCCGTTGGGTTCCGGATCGAGGTAGGTCGCCGAGAAACCCTGGCGCTCCAGCTCGCGCACGGTATCCAGCACCGCCTTGTGCTCGGTCTGCACGGTGATGATGTGCTTGCCCTTGTCGGCATAGAAATGCGCCGCGCCTTTCAGGGCGAGGTTGTTCGACTCGGTCGCGCCGGAGGTCCACACGATCTCTTTCGGATCAGCGTTCACCAATGCCGCAACCTGACCGCGCGCATGCTCCACAGCCTCGTCCGCCGTCCAGCCGAACGAGTGCGAACGCGAAGCCGGGTTGCCGAACTTCTCGGTCAGGTAGGGAATCATCGCTTCGGCCACGCGCGGATCGACAGGGGTGGTCGCCGAATAGTCCAGATAGATGGGAAGATGCAGTGCCATGGATTACCCCAAAGTTCAGGCGATAGCCTGTTGCGCCGACTTGCTCACTTTCACGATCGATTCGGACGACTCGGAGCGTATCTGCCCGTCCACCAGTTGCTGCAGATTGATCTTGCCCAGATACTCGTGGATGGTCTCGTTGAGGCCGTACCACAGATCGTGCGTCAGGCAGGGCTTGCCATCCTGGCAAGTACCGCGGGTTTCGCAATTGGTGGCATCCAGCGCCTCATCCACGGCGACGATGATGTCGACCACGGAGATCTTGTTGGCCGGACGCGCCAGGCAATAACCACCACCCGGACCGCGCACGCTGGCAACCACGTTGTTGCGGCGCAACTTGCCGAACAATTGTTCCAGATATGACAACGAGATCTTCTGGCGTTCGCTGATGCCCGCCAATGTCACGGGGCCCTTGCCGCCGCGCATCGCCAGATCGACCATCGCCGTCACTGCAAATCGTCCTTTGGTAGTAAGTCTCATGTTGTTTCCCTCGTAAATATTTAACCAGGTCCGGCAATAGCCGTACTCTTATCCCTGCCACTTCTGAGGATATAATAGAATACCTGATGCTTTTAATCAACAATCTTGTTCAGATAGTTCGGATCGAACTTGTCGGCGGTGGCCTGCTCGTCTTCTACACGCACACCCAGCTTCTCGAGTTGTTGCAGGATATGTTCTATGCGCTGGTCCACGGTGACGCTGTGCCCGATCAGGCCGTGCAGTGCCTTGGCGACCGGGTCGTTCTGGTCGTTGCTGATGCCGTAGGCATTGAATCCAGTGGTTTTTTTGGCATCATCGAGGATGCGCGCCGGGATGCCCGCTGCCGTCGCCCCGGCCGGAACGTCCTTCACCACCACCGCGTTGGAGCCGATCTTGGCGTTGGCACCTATATGTATAGGACCCAGTATCTTGGCGCCGGCCCCCACCACCACGCCGTTGCCCAGCGTCGGATGGCGCTTGCCCTCCTTCCATGAGGTGCCGCCCAGCGTCACGCCGTGATACAGCGTGACGTCGTCGCCGATCTCGGCGGTCTCGCCGATCACCACACCCATGCCATGATCGATGAAGAAACGCCGGCCTATGGTCGCCCCCGGATGGATCTCGATGCCGGTCAGCCAGCGCGCAACGTGCGAAGTGAAGCGCGCCATCCACTTCAGCCCGGCATGCCATAGCGTGTTGGACAGGCGGTGCAGGATGCGCGCGTGCAGCCCGGGATAGCAGGTCAGCACCTCGAACGTGGTGCGCGCTGCAGGGTCACGGGCAAATACACTGGCAATGTCTTCGCGGATATTCTTAAACATCTTTGTGCTCTTCCTGGTAACGCCTCTTCAAGCGGGCATTGTACTCGGTTGCGACAGTCAGGATACCGCGCAGGATGTTGATCTCCTCGTCTTCCAGGCGGGTGCGCGCGAACAGGCGGCGCAGACGCTGCATCAGCCGCGCCGGGTTCTGCGTGGTGAAGAAACCGATCTCGAACAAGGTCTTCTCCAGGTGCGCATACAGTCCTTCCACGCGCTCGTGCGGCGCCGGCTGCAGTTCCGGCAGGGCTGATACGAAGCTTTGTGCCGCCGCGCTCAACTCATAAGCCATCACCTGCACCGCAGCCGCGATATTGAGCGAGGAGAACTCCGGGTTCGCCGGGATGTTCACGCCCAGTTGTGCCTTGCCCATCTCCTCGTTGGTGAGCCCCGACATCTCGGTGCCGAACAGCAGCGCCACCGCAGCGGTCTGCGCCTGCTGCAGCACCTGCGGCATCGCCTCGCGCGGCGTCTGCACCGCGATGGAGATGTCGCGCAGCCGCGCCGTCATCGCCACGGTGAAGGTCACGCCCTGCAAGGCCTCGTCAATGGAAGAACAGACCACCGCATCCTGCAGGATGTCGTCCGCACCGGCGGCCATCGCCGTGGCCTGCGGGTCGGGGAAGTGACGCGGATTGATCAGGTACAGCCGGCCCAATCCCATGGTCTTCATCGCCCGCGCCGCCGCGCCGATGTTGCCCGGATGGGTGGTGTGGCTGAGCACCACGCGGACATTACTTAAAGGATTAGGTTTATTCAAAACGCAATACCAACTAAAATGCGGGGCGGTTACATCAATTCGGAACTTTGAGTAACCGTAGCGAGCGGCTTGAGTGCAAGGCGCACGGCGCGCAGGAACCGGAGTGTACTCACAAGTACATGAGGATTCCGAGCACCGCGCAACGCAGCAATCGGGCCGCGCAGTAGGTTAATCAAAGTTTCGCGCTCATTAAAAAGGTCGTACTCATATGCACCCCATGCTCAACATCGCGGTGAAGGCCGCGCGTCGCGCCGGAAACCTGATCCACCGTGCCGCCGACAACCTCGACCACCTCACCGTGACCAAGAAGTCCCATGCGGACTACGTCAGCGAAGTGGATCGCGCCGCCGAGCGCATCATCGTGGAGACCTTGCTGGAAGCCTATCCCGGCCATGCGATTCTAGCAGAAGAGGGTGGCGCCCAAGGCCAGTCGGAGTACGTCTGGATCATCGACCCGCTCGACGGCACCACCAATTTCCTGCACGGCGTGCCGCAGTACGCCGTCTCCATCGGACTGCAGCACAACGGCGTGCTCACCCAGTCCGTGGTGTACGACCCGACCAAGAACGACCTCTTCACCGCCACCCGCGGCCGCGGCGCCTTCCTCAACGACAAGCGCATCCGCGTCAGCAAGCGCAAGGAGATGAGCGACGCCCTCATCGGCACCGGCTTCCCCTACACCCGCTTCGAACACAAGGACGCCTACATGGCGATCTTCATGGACGTCATGCAGAAGAGCGCCGGCCTGCGCCGCCCCGGCGCGGCCTCGCTCGACCTGGCCTGGACCGCGGCCGGCCGTTTCGACGGTTTCTTCGAGACCGCGCTCAAGCCCTGGGACATCGCCGCCGGATGCCTGCTCATCACCGAGGCGGGCGGCATCGTCACCGATCTGGCGGGCAACCAGAACTTCCTCGCCAGCGGCCACCTGTGCGCGGGTAACCCGTTCATCCAGGAACAGCTGCTGCAGGTCATCGCGCCGCACCTCACCGCGGGACTCAAAGCCTGACGACAGCCTGAAGCGCCTACATGGACCCCACCCTGCTCGTCCTCGTCATCGCGACGATCCTCGTCGTGCTCGCCTTCGAGTACACCAACGGCTTCCATGACGCGGCCAACATCATCGCCACCGTCATCGCCTCGCGCGCGATGACGCCGGTGCAGGCGGTGCTGCTGGTCGCCTTCTTCGAATTCCTCGGCCCGCTGCTGGGCGGCACGGCGGTGGCCAACACCATCGGCAAGTTCATCACGCTGGACGACCTCGACCGCACGCTCGCGCTCACCATCGTGCTGTGCGGGCTGTCCGGTGCCATCGCCTGGAACCTGCTGACCTGGTGGTTCGGCATCCCCTCTTCTTCCTCGCATGCACTGGTCGGCGGCCTGGCCGGCGTGGTCATGGTCGCCGCAGGCAGCGGCCATGTCGTCTGGGGATTCGGCGATCTGCTGCACGGCGAACTCAACGGCGTCGCCAAGGTGATCGTCGCGCTCATCCTGTCGCCCATCATCGGCTTCTGGGTCGGCTATATCCTGCACCGCATCATGCTGACGCTGCTGCGCGGCGCGCACCCTTCCATCAACCGCGACCTGCGCCACCTGCAATACGTCACCTCGGCCGGACTGGCCTTCTCGCACGGCGCCAACGACGCGCAGAAGAGCATGGGTATCCTCACACTGGTGCTGCTGCTGGGCGGATTCATCCCCACCTTCGAAGTGCCGTTCTGGGTGATGCTGGCCTGCTCGATGACCATCACGCTGGGCATCCTCTCCGGCGGCTGGCAGATCGTGCGCACGCTGGGCTTCTCCATCTACAAGATCCGCCCGGTGCACGCGCTCGATTCGCAGATGACCGCCGCCGGCGTCATCTTCAGCTCGTCGATGTTCGGCGCGCCCGTCTCCACCACTCACGTGGTTGCCTCCTCCATCATGGGCATAGGCGCTTCCGAGCGCCCGAAAGCCGTGCGCTGGGGTAAGGCTTTCGAGATCATCACCACCTGGCTCATCACCATCCCCGGCGCAGCACTGATGTCGATTTGCTGCTATCTTCTCGTCAACTTCTTCGTCTAGAGGCCACCCCATGAATGCCGCACTCAAAGCATCCCAGACCATGCTGGCCCGCATCCTGGACCGCGTCTTCCCCAAGATCCCCGATTTTTTCTCCATGCTCTCCGAGCAGAACCGCAAGGTCGCGCACACCGTCGACCTGCTGGTCGAATACATGGAGCACGACGGCCCTGAAGTAGCCGATGCACTGAAACTGGACGTGCACGAGGCCGACCTCATCAAGGCGCGCAACCTGCACGAACTCAACGACGCCTTCTCCACCCCCATCGACCGCGAGGACATCTACCGCGCCATCATGGCGCTGGACGACATCGTGGTGTACTGCAAGACCACCGTGCACGAGATGGATGTGCTGGGCGTCAAACCCGACCCCTTCATGCGCGAGATATCGCAAGGCATCAAGGACGGCGTCGAAGCGCTGGCCAAGGGCTTCGCCCTGCTGGGCAGCAAGCCCGCCGATGCCGCGCAATACGCCGATGCCGCACGCAAGGCCGAGCGCCGCGCCGAAAAACAATACCGCATCGCGCTGTCCACCCTGTTCGAGGGCGGCGACTACGTCAACATGTTCAAGCGCCGCGAGATCTACCGCCACCTCACCAACGCCGCCCACCACATGGCGCAGGGCGCCAACACACTGCACGACATCGTGGTGAAGATCTCCTGAGGAACCCCGGAGTCAGCCGTGGTTAAATGTTGTTTCCGGAAAAATCAACATGATTGAAATATCCAGCCTCACCTTCGACTACCCCGGACATCGCGCCCTCGACGGTGTCACCCTCACTGTGCCGACCGGCAGCGTCACAGCGCTGGTTGGCCCCAACGGCGCAGGCAAAACCACGCTGATGCGCTGCATCGCCGGACTGGAGACGCCGCTTGAAGGCCGCATCGCCGTGGCCGGCATGGACGTCATCGAACAGCCGCGCGAAGTGCACCGCATCATGGGCTACCTGTCCGATTTCTTCGGCCTCTACCAGGAGCTCAGCGTCGCGCGCTGCCTCGAATATGCCGCCGCCGCACAGGGCCTGCCCGAAGCCGACATTCCCGCCGCCATCGAACGCACGGCGCAACGTCTCGACCTGGACGACCGGCTGCGCCAGCCTGCCGGCAGCCTGTCGCGCGGCCTGCGCCAGCGCGTCGCCATCGGCCAGGCAATCATCCACCAGCCGCGCGTGCTGCTGCTGGACGAACCCGCCTCAGGCCTCGACCCCGAGGCGCGCTCCGGCCTCGCTGCCCTGTTCCGCCAATTGCAGGCTGACGGCATGACGCTGCTGGTGTCCTCGCACATCCTGGCCGAACTCGACGAATACTCCACCCACATGCTGGCGCTGCGCGACGGCCGCATCCTCGAGAACCGCGAACTCAAGCCCGCCCACCTCACCGAGACGCAGCGCACCCTGCACCTCGATCTGGCGCATGCGGACGCGCGGCTACCGCAATGGCTGCAGGGATACGCACAGGTGGCCCTGCAGCGGGCCGATGCCGCGCATGCGGAATTCGACTTCGAAGGCGACCTGCCCGCCCAGGCCGCCCTGCTCAAGGCGCTGGTGCATGAGGGCTTCGCTGTGAGCAGCCTCGGCGAATACCGCGAGAACCTGCAGCAGTCCTACCTGCGCTCGGTCGCAGCCCATCTGGAGAAACAGCAATGATGAATCCCGAGCTCAGGCGCAATCTCTGGCTGTCCTTCTCCACGCACCGGCTGATCGCCATGCCAGCGCTGCTCGGCCTCGTCTTCCTCGCCACCGCCTTCATGGACCAGGGCGAGAAAGCCGCGGCGAACCTGTATGTCGCCGCCGTCTCGATGTTCGTCTTCATCGTCTGGCTGTGGGGCGCGCGCAACGCCAACGCCGCCATCATCGACGAGTTCCGCGACAAGACCTGGGACCAGCAGCGCATGAGCGCGCTCGATCCCTGGACCATGACCTGGGGCAAGCTGTTCGGCGCGACATCGTTCAACTGGTACGGCGGCGCGATGTGCCTCGCGGTCATCGCGGCCTCCGGCTTTGCCGCCGGCAAGCCGGACGTGCTCGCCAACCTGATCACGTTGTGCGCCGCCGGCGTCATGCTGCACGCAGCGCTGATCGCGCTCAACCTGCACATCGGCCAGTTCGAGTCGCGCCTCATCCAGCGCGGCGGCATGGGCTGGCTGGCGATCATTCTGGTTTTCATGTTCATGCCCGCGTTCACCTACGGCACCGACAAACCGATCCACTGGTGGGGCATGGAGATCGGGCGGGCGCTTTTCTGGATGGACACCGCGCTGCTGTTCGCCGCCAGCGCCACCTTCGCCGCCTGGCGTGTGGTCAGCAACGCCCTGCAGGTGCGCACCCTGCCCTGGGCGTGGCCTGCATTCGCTTGCCTGCTCTCGCTCTACCTCGCCGGCTTCATACACGACGAGAGCCGCCCGCCTTCGCTGTGGCTGGCCGGCCTGTTCGTCGCGGTCGCCATGACCTATGCCGCGCTGTTCACCGAATCCAACAACCTGCTGCGCTGGCGCAAACTGCGCCTGCTGCAGGAGCGCGGCGACCTGCGCGGCTGGCTGGAATATTTGCCGATGTGGCCGACCACGCTGGCGCTGAGCTTCCTGTTCGCCTTCATGACCCTGCTCACCGCGCCCGATCTGCACACCGGCTACGACCGCATGGGCATGCTGCAACCGCAGCACGCAATCACCCTGGCGCTGATGCTGCTGCGCGACGCCTGCGTGCTGCTGTTCTTCGCACTGGCCCCCAACAGCAAACGCACACTCGGCGCAGCCATGCTCTACCTGCTGGTACTCAACATGCTGCTGCCCTTCCTCGCCGGCGTCACCGGGCTGGATGCGCTGCGCTACTTCTTCCTCCCCTTCGAAGCCACCGCCGACCCGTGGAACAGCGTGCTCGTGATGACCGTCCACACCGCCATCGCCATCGGCCTGGTCAACTGGCGCTTGCGCAATACAGGGCCGGCATGAGCGACGCCATTGAAAAACACACACCCATGATGCAGCAGTACCTGCGGCTCAAGGCCGACCATCAGGACAAGCTGCTGTTCTACCGCATGGGCGATTTCTACGAACTGTTCCATGACGATGCCGTGCGCGTCGCCAAGCTGCTCGACATCACCCTCACCCAGCGCGGCGCCTCCAACGGTAACCCGATCAAGATGGCCGGCGTGCCCTACCATGCCGTGGAGCAATACCTCGCAAGGCTGGTGAAGATGGGCGAGTCCGTGGCGATCTGCGAGCAGATCGGCGACCCCGCCACCAGCAAAGGCCCGGTCGAACGCAAAGTGGTGCGCATCGTCACCCCCGGCACCGTCACCGACTCCGCCCTGCTGGAAGAGAAGCGCGACAACCTGCTGCTCGCGCTGCACCAGAACCGCAACGAGATCGGCCTAGCCTGGCTCAACCTCGCCTCGGGACAATTCACCCTCGCCGAAGTCAGCGCCAGCCAGTTACCCGCCGAATTGGAACGCCTGCAACCTTCCGAGATACTGTTCGCTGAAAGCACGACTGCACCGCAGTTCAAGAACGCCGCGAACAAATCTTTGCCCGACTGGCACTTCGACCGCGACACCGCGCACCGCGCGCTGTGCCAACAGTTCGGCACCCGCGACCTCGCCGGATTCGGCTGCGAAGATTTCACGCATGGCCTGAGTGCCGCCGGCGCACTGCTCGGCTACGCCAAACTCACCCAGGGCCAGAGCATCGCCCACATCCGCAGCGCGCAGGTCTATCACGCCGACGAATACGTGCGCATGGACGCTGCGACAAGACGCAACTTGGAGATCACCCAGACCCTGCGCGGCGAACCCGCGCCGACGTTGCTCTCGCTGCTCGACACCTGCGCCACCAACATGGGCAGCCGCTTGCTGGCGCAATGGCTGCATCATCCGCTGCGCGACCGTGACGTGCTGCGTGCGCGGCTGGATGCCGTCTCCGCCCTGCTCCCCTCGCCCGCAAGCGGGAGAGGGGCTGGGGGTGAGGGTTACCAAACAGTCCACGAACACCTCAAACCCAGCGTGGACGTGGAACGCATCACCGCCCGCATCGCCCTGCGCAGCGCAAGACCGCGCGACCTCTCTGGCTTGCGCGACACACTGCTGACCTTGCCACAGCTGCACGCATTGCTGGCTAACGTGGATGCCCCGCGAATTCAACATTTAGCCCAAGAACTTAACCAATCCGTTCGTCCTGAGCCTGTCGAAGGATCGGCGCAAAGCGCCGGCAGCCCCCAAGACACACGCCAGACCCGCGCGCCCGTCAACCCTTCGACCGCCTTTAGTCCTGAGCTTGTCGAAGGATCAGGGCGAACGGGGATAGAGTTGGTCGAGTTGCTTCAGAAAACCATCAAAGCAGAACCTTCCAGCGTATTGAGAGAAGGCAGCGTAATCGCCGACGGCTTCGACTTCGAGCTGGACGAACTGCGCGGCATCCAGACCAACTGCGGCGACTTCCTGATGGAGCTGGAACTGCGCGAACGCGCGCGCACCGGCATCGACAAACTCAAGGTCGAATACAACCGCGTGCACGGCTTCTACATCGAGGTGAGCTTCGCCAATGCCGACAAGGTGCCGGACGACTACCGCCGCCGCCAGACATTGAAGAACGTCGAGCGCTACATCACGCCGGAACTGAAAGCCTTCGAGGACAAGGCGCTCTCCGCCAACGACCGCGCACTGGCGCGCGAGAAATTGCTCTACGAGCAACTGCTGGACCAGCTCGCCCCGCACATCCCGCAACTGCAACGCATCGCCGCCGCCATCGCCGAACTGGACGTGCTCGCCACCTTTGCGGAACGCGCCACCACGCTCAACTTCAGCGCACCGCGTTTCAGCGACGATGCGCAACTCGTCATCAAGCAAGGCCGCCATCCGGTGGTCGAAGCGCAAGTGGAACAGTTCACCCCCAACGACGCCACGCTCAACGATTCGCGCCGCACGCTGCTCATCACCGGCCCCAATATGGGCGGTAAATCGACCTACATGCGCCAGGTCGCCATCATCGCGCTGCTCGCGCATGTCGGCTGCTTCGTCCCCGCGCAGGAAGCCGTGCTGGGCGAGATCGACCAGATCTTCACTCGCATCGGCGCATCGGATGACCTCGCCAGCGGACGCTCCACCTTCATGGTCGAGATGACCGAGGCCGCCAACATCCTGCACAACGCCACCGACAAGAGCCTGGTGCTGGTGGACGAGATCGGGCGCGGCACCAGCACCTTCGACGGCCTCGCCCTCGCCTGGGCCATCGCGCGTCACCTGCTGGAACTCAACCGCAGCTACACCCTGTTCGCCACGCACTACTTCGAAGTCACGCGGCTGGCCGAAGAATTCAAGCAACTCGCCAACATCCACCTCGCCGCCATCGAACACCAGCACAGCATCGTCTTCCTGCACAGTGTGAACGAAGGCGCCGCCAGCCAGAGCTACGGCCTGCAAGTCGCCGCGCTGGCGGGCGTGCCGAACAGCGTCATCCGCAACGCCAAGAAACAACTGGTGCGACTGGAACAGAACAGCGCCGCGCAGAACCCGCAGGGCGACCTCTTCACCGCCGCGCCCGACGCGCCGGAGCCGGAAGAACATCCGCTGCTGACGGCGCTACGCGATTTGCAACCGGATGAGATGAGTCCGAAGGAAGCGCTGGAGAGGATTTATCAGTTGAAAAAAATGTTGTAACAAACATCAGTGGGGGGGGGGGGGGGGACATGTCTATATTTGAAATCATCAGCAACAATCAACTAATATCTTCACTATTCGCAGCCACAATAATTAGTACAATTGGTTACTGTTGGACATCTTTCAGAAATTATCGCGACAGTAATAGGATTTACGAATTTCTGAGTCAATCGGCATCCGACACGAACTTTGTCTTTCGCAGCACACAAGCAATTTCAGCAAGGACCAAAATTACAGAAAATCGAATAGAGGAGTTATGCAGCAAGCACCTGAACATCAGGCGAAACGAAAAGGAAAAGCAGTCATGGCAGATCATTGAGCAGCCCTACTCTAGCCGCATCATCGTGCGAAAGTTATTACTTCAAAGGGTATTGCCTGCAACATTAATTGCAATGTTTGCTCTAACCATCCTTACCAAACTCCTGACTCTTGGAAATCAACAAATAATACTTCCAGCAGATGAATTGGCAAAACTTTCTGAAGAGGCCTACATAGAAAATGAATGGCTATTTATCAAACTCTACAATGGCTCCACTTGGACGGTTCAGTCAATAACGGTGGAAATCTCCAGAGGAAAAAACGGAAGCCCACATAACCTAGAACGTATATATCGGTTGAATTGTAATTCCTCTCCCTTAACGGCTACAGAATGCAAAACAAACGCTGGATTTAGCTTGGGCAAGGATGAACGGTTATTTGGAAAGAAAATCAGTGCTGAAGGACAACCAGGCTAAAAGGCCAAAACGATAATCAGGGACACTATTCCCTGACTTAATAAACTCCTCTTATTCACCAAGACCTGCTCAGCCATGCCCTGTTGCAGGCTCAAACAAGACGAATCCCGCATACTGTTCCATCGCCCGTCTTTTCTCCGGCGGCATCAGCATACCCAACACGGATGTGATGAGCCTGACGTGCCACGGGAAGGGTGCAGGTCGACGCAGGCGTTGTGCTTCTTCCGCAAAATATTTGATCTCTTTCGGCTGCCACCCGGCTGCGGCGAAGAAGCCGAAATAATCTTTCGGCTCGAAGAGGAAGGGGGCGTTCTTCATCGCCCGGCTCATGCCGCTGCGTCTGCGGTATTCATCAGCTAAAGGGGCCAGGCTCGAATATCACATCGCAGCCAGCTTGACCCGCCTGACAGCCCCATCAAAAACAATCCGATTGACGATTTTATAGCATTTCGCTATATTCATCCCCAATGAACGTCATCAAGAAGAAAACGTTGGATGGCTACGCCGCCCGCCATGCCGATGCAGCCGAGCAACTGGCAAGCTGGCGCAAGGTCTTTGAGAAGACGGATTTTGCCGATATTCATGCCGTGCGCGCGGCGTTGCCGACGGCGGACTTCGCCGATCCGTACACGATCTTCAATATCAAGGGTAACAACTATCGACTGATCTCGATCATCCACTACCGGTTTCAGCGGGTTTATATCAAGGAGTTTTTCACTCACGCCGAGTACGACCAGTGGAACAAGGATCGCAAAAGGAGTAAACGCAAATGAATACTGTCTCCGAACGCCATCTCGATCTCGCCTCGGTTCAGTCCGCATGGCAGGACTTGAACAGGCTCGTGCCGCTGGGGCCGATCACCAACAAAAAAGATTATGAACGCCGCGTGCTTGTGATGGATGAACTGCTCGACCGCATTGGGACGAACGAATCGCACCGCTTGATGCCGCTGCTCGACCTGATCACCAAAGAAGTTGAAGCCTACGAAACCAAACACGAGAAGGTGCCCGAAGCGACTCCCGCACAGGTGTTGGGCTTTCTGATGGCCGAGCACGGTCTCAAGCAGGCCGATCTGGCCGAAGAGCTGGGCGGCCAAAGCATCGTGTCGTCCATTCTGAATGGCAAGCGCGAACTCAATACGCGACAGGTGAAAGCCCTGGCAGCGCGTTTCGATGTTTCGCCTGCTGTGTTTCTGTGATGACTGAGCCCACAAATAAACAAGGCATGCAGATAAGCACCAAGCTTACCGTCGAGCAGTTGAAGACCGCTGTCGCGCAAGGCATCAGCGAATCATGCACGCCCGCCGACGAGGTCTTTGATCGTTTGGAAGCAAAGTACCGCAAGCTCGCCACAGTTAAGAATTTGCGCGGGGTGGCCCGCGGCGCTAACCCAGCGAAGTATCGAGACCGCAAAGATCGCACCTGACTAGCCGCAAGGTGACGGCCTCATCCTGCCGCTTGGCATCCATAGGTGAATCTTTAATGAGCTAAAGCCCCCCGCAAACCCCACCAGCAAAGGGGTTTGCCACCCCTCCCGCATTGCCCTCCCTCCCCCAGCGATGTAAGGTAGCCGCATCACCATTCCAATTCAGGCGAACACTATGCCCACCCAAGACCCCACCACCGGCCTGCGTCTGGATAACCAGTTCGCCCGCGAGGTGCAAGGCATGTCTGTGCGCTGGCAACCCGAGCCGGCACCTGCACCGCGCTGGCTGCACTTCAACGATGCACTGGCACTAGAACTGGGGCTGGACGCACAGGCATTGCGCAGCGATGCCGGACTTGCGGTGTTCTCCGGTCAACGGATCCCCGAGGGGGCAGAGCCGGTGGCGCAGGCTTATGCCGGTCACCAGTTCGGCTATTACTCGCCGCAACTGGGTGATGGGCGCGCGTTGTTGCTGGGTGAGCTCGTCGATGCGGCGGGGCAGCGTTTCGATCTTGCGCTGAAGGGTTCCGGCCCCACGCCGTTTGCGCGCAACGGTGACGGCAAGGCGGCGGTCGGGCCGGTGCTGCGCGAATTCCTGACCGGTGAGGCGATGCATGCGCTGGGTGTGCCGACGACGCGGGTGCTGGCGGCAGTGGCGACGGGCGAAGCGGTGCGCCGTGAGAGAGCCTTGCCCGGTGCGATGCTCGCCCGTGTGGCTGCGAGCCATCTGCGCGTGGGCAGTTTTGAATATGCGGCGCGCGCCGATGATGCCGCCTTGCTGGGCCGCCTCGCCGAGCATGCCATCGCGCGCCACGCGCCGCACTTGCAGGGCCAGCCGCAGCGCCATCTCGGTTTGCTGGAGCAGGTGGTGGAACGTCAGGCAAGTTTGATCGCACAGTGGATGGGGTTGGGTTTCATCCACGGGGTGATGAACACCGACAACATGACCATCTCCGGCCAGACCATCGACTATGGGCCTTGCGCGTTCATGGAGCATTTCGATCCCGAGGAGGTGTTCAGTTCGATCGACCGTGATGGACGTTATGCCTGGGCCAACCAGCCCGCCATCGCACACTGGAATCTTTCACGTCTGGCCGAGACGTTGTTGCCGCTGCTCGACGACAATGCGGATCGCGCGGGTGAACTGGCGACAACTGCCATTCAAAGATTCGAGACGCAATTGTCGACACACTGGCTGGCCTTGCTGCGCAGCAAGGTGGGGCTCCCGGACGGTGCCGATGTGGCAGATCGCGTCGCCACCGAATTTTTGCATCTGCTGCAACGCCACGAAGTGGACTTCACGCTGGGCTGGCGTCGGCTGGGCGATGCTGCCGCGGGAAACGAAGCACCGCTGCGCGCCTTGTTCGGCAAGCATGCTGCCGCGCTGGATGATTGGCTCGCGCGTTGGCGCGCGATGTTCGGTGCCACACCGGGAGCAGAGCGCGCACGTGCGATGGCGAAGGTGAACCCCATGGTCATTCCGCGCAACCATCTGGTCGAGCTGGCGCTGGAGGCGGCCGCCGACTACGACGACCTTGACCCCTTCGAGCGGCTGCTGGACGAGGTGCGCCGACCGTTCGGGCCGCGCGATGAAGACAGCCCTTACATCCAGCCCGCGACACGCGAAGAGACTGCTGGCTACCGCACTTTCTGCGGAACCTGAGGGAATTTAAGGGCCTTGGCACGAATTGCCTTTAGACAAACTCCTGTCTCAACTGATAGCCTTCGGACTATCCCTCACACCACAAAGGTAAGCAATGGAGATCCTGGTCTGGGCTTTCATCGGCGGCATCGTCGGTGCCGTGCTGATGGATGTCACCGAGACTTTCGCCGCCGGGTTCGGCATCACCAGCGGCGTCAACATCGCGCTGGTGGGGCGCTGGTTCCTGGGTTTGCTGCGCGGGCGCTTCGCTTATTCCAACATCCTCAATTCCGCCCCGCTGCCCAATGAAGTGAAAGCCGGTTGGGCGTTTCATTTTCTGATCGGTGGCGGCGGGGTGGCGTTGCTGTATCCGCTCTTTTTCCAAATCACCGGTTTGCCTTTTCCCGGCGATCATCTGCTGGGCGGTGCGCTGTTTGGCTTTGCCACTTCAGCGCTGCCCTGGTTCATTCTGCTGCCTTCGTTCGGCTGGGGGATATTCGGGCGGCACGGTCCGCGCGGCTCGAATGCCTTGCTGGCGAGTACGCTGTCTCACCTCCCTTACGGGTTGGGCGTCGGTGCGATGATCGCGTTGGGCGGGAACAGCTGAAGGGCTCGGCTTCGCATGCCTGCCGCAGGTTCAGCCAACAGGGGCGAATCGCGGCACCGATTGCTAGCCCCGTCGCAAAAACCATATGATAATTATTGGTAATTGCCGCAAGGTCCGTGCTTTGCGGAAAAAGTATTACCGTTATGGCCTGCATTCCGGTTATGCTTTTTCCCTCGCCACTGAAAAGGCCCACAGTCATGATCCCGTTATTCTCTGAACAATGGATGTCCGACCTGAAGGATGCGTGGAATGCGGCGCCCCAGGTCTACGAGCCCTTGCAAAAGGCTTCGTTCTCTTCACGCGTCGGTTACGGTTTCGTCGGGGAACCCCAGCCGCGGGGCGTACTGGTCATTGAAAACGGGATGGCGGCTTCGACGCTTTCCGGAACCGACATCGGCGATGTCGATTGGGATCTGCGCGCCACGGAAGACAACTGGAAGGGCTGGATCGAGAATGGGTTCTCCCTTTACAACCTGGGCATCGCATTCGCCTCCCACCAGCTGCAGTTCCAGAAAGGCGATTACGCCCAGATGCTGAAGAACCCGCTGCTGAGCCGGCCCTTCGTCAGGCACTTTGAACTGTTCGAGAACATCCAGACCTATCAGACCAACTCGGGACTCCTGTACCGTCTGGGACTGAAAAAGAAGAAGGGCGTCATCGAAGCGGACACTTCCGGGCAGCGCTCCGGATTGGACCTGATGGAAGCGATCCAGGCTCATCTCAAATGGAAAACGCGTTTCCAGAGTGTCATCGATGGCGTATCGAAGGAGACCTTCAGTCCCGCGGAGGCCTATACCGATACGGCATGCGAACTGGGGAAATGGATCCACAGCCCTTTTTCGGAGATCTTCCACGACCAGCCCCATTTTGAAAATCTCAAGAAGACCCACCTCGAGTTCCACAAACTCGCCGGGGACATCACGATCAAGATCCAAAGCGGTTCAAAGGAAAGTCTGGATCAGTCGATAGACGAGTTCAATCGCATCTCTCGCGGCCTGATCCGGGATCTGCATGAGCTGGCCAAGTTCATGTAGGCAGTCCCATCCGCCGAAAGCGCAGCCCAGCGGGGGCGGATCGATTCCGACAGACTAACTTATATTTTCATCTGACAATCCGTGACCACGCTTATCGCCCTGCTGCGCGGCATCAATGTCGGCGGCAGCAACCCATTGCCGATGAAGGAGCTGGCCGTTTTGTTGACGGGAATGGGGCTGCGCGAGGTTCGGACTTATATCCAGAGCGGGAATGTGGCGTTCCGCTGCGATGCGAAAAACAAGACGGTGCTGGCCGCGCAGATCAGCACGGCGATCAAGACACAGCATGGCTTCGCGCCGCATGTGCTGCTGCTCGACGCAGCGGAATTGCATGCGGCGTTGGCGGGCAACCCTTACCCGCAAGCCGCGGCCGAGCCCAAATCCTTGCACCTGTATTTTCTGGATGAGGTTCCGCAGCATCCAGACCTGAAATCGCTGGAAGCCATCAAAACAGACAGCGAGGACTTCAAGCTGGCGGGCAAGGTGTTCTACTTGCATACGCCGGAAGGTTTCGGTTCTTGCAAGCTCGCCGCGCGGGTGGAAAAGCTGCTGGGCGTGGCCGCCACCGCGCGCAACTGGAACACGATATGCAAGCTGGCGGAGATGGTCGGCTGAAACCGCTGTTTTCGCCTCACTCCAAAATCCGATACGGCTCCATCGCGACCCTTTCGACCCGTTCACCGAGCATGACCACCTCCCCTTCTCGCCTGCTGTCGCCCGTTTCGCTGAATTCGAAGCGATAGGTGCGGCGCAGTACCCGGCGTCCGCTGCTGTCGCGCGCCAATGCCAGCTTGGTGCCGGCGACGGTGTCGTCCAGGAACTGGACATCCATCCTCATGCAGGCTTGCTTGCCGGCATTGCGCGCGATCTCAAGGATGCGGATGCTGTGCAGCCAGAACCACCCTCCCAAACCCAATACGGCCAGTACCGATACACTTGCGAAGTCCATGAAGATTCCCGTTTCTGAAGTTTCCTAGCCCAAGGGGGCGAAGCGTGGCACGGTTTTACCTTCGTGCTGCACCGGCTCGTGGAAGGCGGACTTGGGGCGCGTCCATATCTGCCCCTGCTCGGATCTGTAGACCATTATGATGATGTCGGGATCGGCTTCCAGCTTCGCCTCGCAGACGATCTCGTAGATGCCACCCTTGTAGTGCCGGTATTTCATTGTTCACCCCTGACGAATCAGCCACGAGTGGATTCTACAGCCTGCGGCTCACCACATCCGCATGTCGAATGCGGGTGATATGGTAAAGTTGGCAGTGCAGCGCCTTGATCTGGCATCTTGCTGAAGAACAAATCGGAGAAAACATGAAACGCATCATTCTCGCTCTCGTCCTCGCGACTTTTTCGAGCATCTCGAATGCCGGTTTCGATTACACCTGTCTGCAAGACTGCTCCGAGGAAGGGAGCACCTTCCAGTACTGCACAACGAAATGCACGATCAACGATTTCCCCATCGTTCAGCAATCGGCTCCGTCAGAGACCGGGACTGAAGCCGAGGCCCGGGCTCCGAGTCCGACAGTGATCACCCCCCATACCGATGCCAGCTGTCTCGCCGAGTGCGACAGCGCGGGATACAGCAAAGAGTTTTGCCAGCAACGTTGTACTTTCTGAACCGCTCTGGCCGAAATATTCCCTTCATCGACACGCCGTAGCATCTCCCATACACGAACGGTACGATGAAAAGATGAATGGCAGCGTAGCGATGGATCAGCAGAAAGAGACCTTGCAGGAAAGCATCGCACAGCAGCGCCGTGTGCTGCTGGAGATCATGCGTGAGCCGCTGCGGGAGCTGGCACAGCTGTGCCAGCCGGTGTGGGGCGACCGCGCGCAACTCGACCAGGCACTGAGCAGCGCTTTGCCGAAACTGCCGTTCGGCAGTTCGCTGTATGCGCTGGACACCCGCGGCATTCAGGTCAGCAGCAATGTCAGCGCCGATGGATTGACGCCGACCTCCTTTGGCCGCGACCGCTCCCGGCGGCCTTACATGAACGATGTGTTGCCGATCAGCGGCGCGCTGCTTTCGCAGGCCTACATCAGCCTGCTCGGACGGCGTCCGTCGCTGACTGCCGTGCAGATCGTGCGCGATCCTTCCGGCACCGTGCTCGGCTTCATCGGCACCGATTTCGACCTGCGCGACCTGCCGCTCACGCACAAGTTGTACGACGAGCCGGCGGTCTGGCGCCAGCTCAAGGGCGATCCTTCCATCCGCGACACGGTGTTCCACCAGAACCGGGTGGAGAGCGTGATGGACCAGCAGATCGATACCGTGCTGGGAGTGTTCGAGGAGCTGATGCTGTATCACGGCGTGTACCACGTGATCCTGCATTTCTCCAGCAGCCGCGCGGTGATCTGGGTGATGGAAGATCCCTACCGCTATCGCCTGCTCGACATCGACGCGCTGGTCGACCCGGACATCTGCCTCGCCTTCCCCAAAACACCCTACCCTGCCAGTGCGCTGGTGCCGCGCGAGCAAATACGCGACGTGCTGGATGCCTTCCGCGGACTGCGACTGATGGACGAGATGTTCTACCTGCGCTCGGGCACGCTGAACGTGTTCAACGGCATCGTCGGCCTCACCTTCTCTTGCGACGGTACGCACTACATCCCGCACGACGAGTTCCTGAAGGCGGGCTACGATTTCTGGGTCAGGGATTAGCGTGCCCTGCATCCCCGCATAACCGCACTCGCGATAGCAATATTCGGCAGCCGGCCGTGCACGGACTTGCGCCACCCCCGCATCAACGGCGTAAGATGTACATTCCCATATCGGCGCTTCACCCTCTGGTTTCCTTGATGCGGCACGCCATGGTTTTGCTTCGGCAACAACCGCAGCGTGCCCGAAGATCGAAAGGAGCTGCCATGAAGCATTTCAGATATCTCATCATCGGCGGCGGCATGGCTGCCGACGCCGCTGTCCACGGCATCCGCAAGTTGGATCGCAACGGCACCATCGGCATGATCAGTGACGAGCACGATCCCCCGTATGACCGCCCACCCCTGTCGAAATCGCTGTGGAAGGGCAAGTCGATCGAATCCATCTGGCGTCACATCGGCGACCTGAACGTCGACCTGCATCTGGGCAGGAAGGTCGTCGCGCTCGATCCCGCAGGCAACGCGGTGACCGACGATGCCGGCGACGTCTACAGCTATGCGAAACTGCTGCTCGCGACCGGCGGCTCGGTGCGGCGCCTGCCGGATGCCGACGAGCATGTGATCTATTTCCGGACGGCGGCCGATTACCGCAGGCTGCACAAGCTGAGCGAACACGGCGCGGATTTCGTGGTGATAGGCGGCGGCTTCATCGGTTCGGAAGTGGCGGCAGCGCTGGCCATGAACGGCAAACGGGTGACGCTGGTGTTTCCGTCGAACGCGATCGGGTCGCGCGTCTATCCGCAAACGCTGGCGGCGTTCCTGAATTCCTATTACGAGGAGAAAGGCGTGACGCTGCTCGCATCGGAGACGGTCAAGTCCGTGCACAGGGTGAATGGCAAGATGATCGTCACCACCGGCAGTGGCCGCGAACTCGCCGCCAACGGTGTCGTGGCCGGGCTGGGCATCCTGCCCAACACCGCGCTGGCGGAACAAGCCGGACTCAAGGTGGACAACGGCATCGTGGTGGACGAGCTGCTGCGCACCAGCGCCCCGGACATCTACGCGGCGGGCGACGTGGCGAACTTCCACAGCGCGGCGCTGGACCGGCGCATGCGCGTGGAACACGAGGACAACGCCAACGTGATGGGCGAGCTGGCGGGCAGGAACATGGCCGGGGCGAGCGACATCTACAGCCACCAGCCCTACTTCTATTCCGACCTGTTCGATCTTGGTTACGAGGCTGTGGGCGAACTGGACAGCAGTCTCGATATCGTCGAGGACTGGCAGGAGACATTCCGCAAGGGAGTGATCTATTATCTGCGCGACGGCCGCGTGCGCGGCGTGCTGCTCTGGAACACCTGGGGCCAGGTCGCCGCCGCCACACAGCTGATCGCGGAGAGGGCGCGGCATACGCGCGAGTCTCTGCTCGGACGGATACACGATTGATATCCCTTCGGGGAAGCGTCGCATAGGGGAAGGCATGGACAATACCGACTGGATCGACCGCGACGAATATCCGTTCGCGTCACATCATCTTCAGACCGCGGCCGGCAAACTGCATTACGTGGACGAAGGCAGCGGCGAAACGGTGGTGATGCTGCACGGCAACCCGGCCTGGTCGTTCCTGTACCGCAAGCTCATCAAGCGGCTCAGCCCGTCTTACCGCTGCATCGCGCCCGACCATATCGGCTTCGGCCTGTCCGACAAGCCGACGGACTGGAGCTACCTGCCGGAGCAGCACGCGAAGAACCTGGCAGCGCTCATCGGGCATCTGGGGCTGAAAGACATCACGCTGGTGGTGAACGACTGGGGCGGCCCCATCGGCATGCACTATGCGGTGAATCATCCGCACAACGTGAAGCGGCTGGTGGTGCTGAACACCTGGGCGTGGCCGGTGGATGACGATTTCCACTATGTGGCGTTCAGCGCCTTCATGGGTGGACCCATCGGCCGTTTCCTGATCCGCCACTTCAACTTCTTCGTCACTTCCTTCATGCGCGTGGCGTTCGGCGACAAGAGCAAGCTCGGCGCACATGCGCACCGGCATTACAGGGCCGCGCTACCCACGGCGGCTTCGCGCAAGGGCTGTTATGTGTTTCCCGGGCAGATCATAGGCTCCACCCCGTGGCTGCGTCAGATATGGGAGAAGATGAGCGCGTTGAAGGACAAGCCGACTTTGTTCGTGTGGGGCATGAAAGATGTGGCGTTCCGCGAACAGGAACTGAAACGCTGGCAGCAGGCGCTGCCGAATTCCATCACGCTGCGCCTGGGCAGCGTTGGACATTTCGTGGCGGAAGAGGCGCCGGAGCAACTCGGCGAGGCGGTGGAGAACTTTCTCAAGGAGCAGACACGTGGCTGAGCGATATTTTTCCAAACAGACCTTCGCCTTCCTCTCGACACTGGCCGAGAACAATGAACGCGCGTGGTTCGAGCAGCACCAGCAGGAATACGAAGACTTCGTGCGCACGCCCGCGCTGGACCTCATCGGCGACATGTCGGACGAGATGCCCGCCATCTCGCGCCATTTCCTCGCGCAGCCGAAGAAGGTGGGCGGTTCGCTGATGCGCATCTACCGCGACACGCGTTTCAGCCGCGACAAGACGCCGTACAAGACCAACATCGGCATCCAGTTCCGCCACGAGGTGGGCAAGGATATCCACGCGCCCGGCTATTACCTGCACATCGAACCGGGCGGGTGCTTCGTCGGCATCGGATTGTGGCATCCGGAGGCGGATGCGCTGTTCAAGATACGACAAGCCATCGTGGAGAAACCGGAAGTCTGGCTCGCGGCACGCGACGACAAGACCTTCCGCATGCATTTCACACTGGAGGGCGATTCGCTCGCCAATGCGCCGCGCGGTTTCGCCAAGGACCATCCGCTGGCGGAAGACCTGAAGCGCAAGGATTTCATCTGCCTGGCGCCGCTGAGCGAGGCGACGGTGACTTCGAGCAAGCTGCGCATGCAGGTGGTGGAGCGCTTCCGCCAGGCCGCGCCTTATATGCGCTTCCTGTGCACTGCGCTGGAGTTGCGCTTCTGAATCAGGCCCGCGACGGCAGGCCAAAGGGAAACGCTATCGTGCTACTGGGGTGGATATTCGCTGGCGGCGATCTGACTGACCAGGGGATGCGAACAGACGTTGCCGAAGGGAAGCGCATAGGAACATTGCGGCTTCATCAGGCACACGCCCATGCCGTTCTCCAGTCTGCGCACGCGGCAGTTGCTGACGTCATGCTGCTTTTCGTTCGGTTTTTTTTCGATGCTCTGAGCCATGATCTCTCCCGCAATCCATCAAGTTTGTGCGATACAACCGACAATCGATGCGTGATTCCTGTGCTGCAGCCAACCTTACGCAAGCCATTCTAAACACATGATAAACAGTTCGACAAGCGCAACCCCGAGGGCCGGAAAGAAACCCGGGCACCCGCAAATGCCGCCCCGCTACGCCGCATGGCTGCGATATGTGTTCGAGCGCCCTGTCACGCCGAACGGCTGGTACTTCGATCTCGATGAGCCGGACTTCGAAGGCAGCGAGGCCGAGATCGCCGAATTGGTCGCATACACGCTGGAGAACTGCGGGCGCGACCTGGCCGGCTATAGCGAGGAGCAGGTCTACCACGGCCTGAACTATATCTTCAGCAACGCCTGTTCCAATACCGTGTTCGCGCTGATGGACGACATCGTTCCCGTCGCCTTGCGCCTGCGCGCCATCGCCGCGATCAAGCTGCTCTACCGCGACTGTTTCGCACCGCGGTGTGCGCCCGTGCTGGGCTGTCTGGACGAGCCGGGCGGCAATCGGCTGAACTCGATCTGCTACATGCTGTGGGATATGTCACCGCTCGGACACTGGGAAGGCCGGCCGAACAAGGAGGTCTTTTACAGCGCGGTGGTGGGGGTGATGGAAGAAGCGCTGGCTTCGTCCAATCCTGCCTGCGTCGAGAGCGCGCTGCATGGTCTGGGTCATGCCCAACCTTACTTCAGCGCAAGGGTCGTCGAGGTGATCGCCGCCTATCAGCGGCGCAACGTGTACGTCTCGCCGCGCCTCAAGGATTATGCGCAATACGCCAGGAACGGCTGCGTGCAGTGACGCGGCGTCCTATATCCGTTATTGGCCCGGCGTGAGGGTCGGTGGCATTGCCGGTTTTTCTGCCGTGGAGGCCTGCTCGGGTGGGGCCGCCAGCGGTGAAGCGAGCGGAATGACAGGGATCGGACTGCTGGCTGCGGATGGAAGCACGGGTCTGCCAGCCGGCGCGACTGCCGCCGCAGGCGCACTGGCCGGCAAAGTTCTGCTTGCCGGCAATCTGGACGGCAACGGTTTGTAAGCCGCAGCCACCGCCGGTGCACTGGCCGCGAGCGGCGTGAGCAGCGGTTTTGCCGGCACGGGAGCGGCAGTTTGCAGCGGTTGCACTGCGCTATGCGGCATGACTGCCGCGGAAGCGGGTTGCGACGGAGCAGCCAGGGCGTGCGTTACTGCGGGTTGGGATGCCGGCTCGCTTTCAGGCACAGTCGCGCTCAAGCCGGCCTCCGGAGCAGCAGTCGGCGATTCGACTGGCTGCAGGGCGAGCCACCCCTGCCAGAGTGCGACAGCCCCCGCAGCCGCCAACGCCAGCTGCCACAAGGCGCGGCGGATACCGTCGTGCTTGCGGATGATGCGAACCCTGGCCCTGCCGAAGATCGTCTCGGTGACGACCGCCTCGCCGATCTCGCGGGACAGGCTCACCTTCGACCGCGCGGGCAACAGCTCGCGGTCTTGCAGATCTGGTTGGTTGTTCTCGTCAGACATCGGTTCCTGCCCCTGAATTTTGCAGCTCAACGCGCGCATGATAACAAGTAATCGGCCCGCGACAACCGCCGACCGGATATCCCCCGTCCAGCCCGGGCGGGAACGCGCACCGCACGCAGGTTTTGCGGATTTGGGTTATCTTCCGCCTATCCTGTCGGGGAGTAGATATGAGACTGCGCGTTTTGATCCTGGGCTATGGCGAGATGGGCCATGCGATGGAGTATCTGTTGGCGGAGCGGCACGATGTGCGCATCTGGAACATCGGCACTGTGGTGAAAGGCGATCATGCGACGCTGGAAGAGGAAGTCGCCGAGGCACAGGTGGTGCTGTTCTGCCTGCCGGTGAATCCGCACTTCGAGATCGCCAGCCGCATCGAGCCCCATCTGGCGGCGGGCAGCGTGTGCCTTTCCATCGCCAAGGGGCTGGACGAGTCGGGACGCACTGCGGCACAGGTGTTCGAGCGCGTGTTCAACGGCAAGCATCACTACGGCGTGGTGTACGGCCCGATGATCTCGGAAGAGATCCGCGCTGGGCGCCATGCCTTTGCCGATGTGGTGTTATCCGATGCGGCGGATTTCGACGTGATGCACGAGCTGTTCCGCGGCAGCACGCTGGTATGCCAGCAGGCGAGCGACATGCACGGGCGCAGCTGGTCGGTGATCCTGAAGAACGTGTACGCCATCATGTTCGGCGTGGCCGATGAACTGGAGCTGGGCAAGAACATGCGCGGCCACCTGATGGTGGCGGCCATCGCCGAACTGTCCGGCATCGTGCAGGCCTTCGGCGGACAGGCGCACACACCTTACAGCTATGCCGGACTGGGCGACCTGATGACCACCGGCACCAGCGAGGATTCGCATCACCACACACTGGGGCGCCAGCTGGCGCGCGGCGAGTGGGATGACATCTCGGGCGAAGGGGTGCATACCCTGCAGATGGTGGAGAGATACAGCGTGTTCGACTGGCGCGCCTTTCCGCTGTTCGCGCTGGCGCATGACGTGGTCACCGAGCCGGCGACATTGCACGAACGGGTGGAAGAATATCTGAAGATGTTGCGCGGGATGGAGAGCTGCCCGATCTGAAACGGCTGCTCAGGCGTTGCCGAGCAGCTTGCCGGCTTCGGCGATGCTGGCGATCTTGTTGAGCACGCCGCTCATGTCCTTCACCTTGGCTTCCAGCATGGCCAGTTCCTTGCTCATGGCTTCCAGTTCGGCGGTCTTGTCGGTCGCCCCGGCTGATTTGGCCTGCTCCTGCTTCAGCATCTCGCGCAGCTGATCGATCGTCTTCTGGTGTTCGAGGGTCTTCTTCTTCTCTTCCTCGATCTGCGCGTTCTTCCTGGCCAGTTCGTTCGCCTCAAGCAGCGCATGCTCCCTGAGCTTGGCCTCCAGCTCGGCCGCCTTCCTGCCCGCCTCAACGGCCCTGGCCTGTTCCTGCTTGAGGCTCTCGCGCAGCTGCACGATGGTTTTCAGGTTCTCGAGCGACTTGCTGCGCTCTTCTTCCAGCAAGGAGTTGAGCTTTGCATACTCCTGCGACTTGCTCCTGTCTTCCGCAGGTTTGTTTTGCGCCTCGGCTGCGATCCCCGCATCGGTATAGGCGCGAAGTTTTACTGTTTTTTCCATGATGTCTGCTCCGTTAGTACGGCATTACCGGGTACACAGCGTCCATTGTACCCAAGCCGGCGCCATCGTTCACAACAGACTGCCCAGACCGTGGCTACTCCAGCGACAGCTGCAGCTTGTCCAGCTGGATGGGCGGGGCCGGCGGTTTCGCGGCCGATGCCGCCTCCTGCTGCTGCTTTTCCTGCTGCCTGGCGAGTTGCTCGGCCTCGAACTGGCGCTTGTGCTCTTCCTGTGCGGCAAGTTCCGCCTGGCGTTCGGCTTCCAGCTGTTCCGGGCTCTTGTACTCGTGCAGCGAAAGATCCATGCCGGCAGTGGCAGAGGCCGGCTCGCCGCGCTTGCTCTTGAGCTTGATGTTCAGGCGCAGCTCGTTGGCCGAGTCGGCGTTGCGGATGGCCTCCTCGTAGGAGATGAAACCGTCGTTGTACAACTCGAACAGCGACCAGTCGAAGGTGCGCATGCCAAGCTCGCGCGACTTTTCCATGATGCCTTTGATCTCGTTGAATTCACCCTTGAAGATCTTGTCGGCCACGATGGGCGTATTGAGCAGGATCTCGATGGCGGCCTTGCGCCCCTTGCCGTCCGGCGTACGGATCAAACGCTGCGAGATCAGCGCGCGCATGTTGGCGGAAAGGTCCATCAGCAGCTGGTTGCGCCGCTCCTCGGGGAAAAAATTGATGATGCGGTCTATGGTCTGGTTGGCACTGTTGGCGTGCAGCGTACCCAGGCACAGGTGGCCGGTCTCGGCGAAAGCGATGGCGTGCTCCATGGTCTCGGCGTCGCGGATCTCGCCGATCAGGATGACGTCGGGCGCCTGGCGCAGGGTGTTCTTCAACGCGTGGTGCCAGCTGTGCGTGTCCACACCCACTTCGCGATGGGTGATCAGCGACTGCTTGGACTGGTGCACATATTCCACCGGGTCTTCGACGGTGATGATGTGCCCCTTGGAGGTGCGGTTGCGGTGGTCGATCATCGCGGCCAGCGAGGTGGATTTGCCGGAGCCGGTGCCGCCGACCACCAGCACGAGGCCGCGCTTGTTCATGATGATCTCCTTGAGCACCTCGGGCAGGCCGAGCTTCTCGAAGTTGGGGATCTCGGCGGCGATGGTGCGGATGACCATGCCGACGTTCTGCTGCTGCACGAACACGTTGACGCGGAAACGCGATACGCCCGGCACGGAGATGGCGAAGTTGCACTCCATCTCCTTGTCGAACTCGGCACGCTGATCCTCGTTCATCAGGGCGTATGCAAGCTGGCGCGTGATCGCGCCGTTGAGTTTCTGCGCGGTCATCGGCGTCATCTCGCCGTGCGCCTTCATGCTGGGCGGGAAATCGTTGGAGATGAACAGGTCGGAACCGCCTGCCTTGCTCATGGCGGTGAGCAGTTTGATGATGTATTCGTATGCTTGCTGGTCGGTAAGGCCGGATGACATCGAAATCCCTCGCAATGGTTGTCTGACAGGAATGCTCTGCACATTCTAGCAGCAAGACCGGACAGTTGAACCGCTGCCACAACGCAAATCCGGGGGTGACACACCCGGCCGCCATCCCTTTCCCGCAACACGACCGACAAGATGCTTGAAGCCGCACTGACCGGGCGCGTAGAATGGTTCGAGACAGGAAGGTGGATGAAACGCCCCATGTCCAGCGCGCCGGCAGGCGCGGCAGGAGGTGTCTTCCGGCGCCGGAGACTTCAGCGCAGACACGGCATTTCACAGGATTCTTTGGTTTCCATTCAGCAAGTTCAGAGAGGGAGAAACGCAATGACCGGCACCAGGCAATTCATCTACGATTTCGAAAAAGGCGACGGCAAGAACAAGATGCTGCTCGGCGGCAAGGGCGCCAACCTGTGCGAGATGACGCAGATCGGCCTCAACGTCCCGCCCGGCTTCACCATCACCACCGAAGCCTGTCTTGCCTATCTGGAGAAGAACCAGCTGCCCGACGGCCTGATGGACGACATCAAGGCGCACATGAAGGCGCTGGAAAAGAAGACCGGCAAGGGCTTCGGCTCCGCGGACAATCCGCTGCTGGTGTCGGTACGCTCCGGCTCGGCGATGTCGATGCCCGGCATGATGGACACCATCCTCAACCTCGGCCTCAACGAGACCTCGCTCAAGGGGCTCATCAAACAGACCGGCAACGAGCGTTTCGCCTGGGACGCCTACCGCCGCTTCGTGCAGCTGTTCGGCAAGATCGCGCTCAACATCGGCGACGAGCATTTCGACGAACTGATGGGCGAGATCAAGCGCAAGTACGGTGCGCCGCAGGACGTGGACCTGAAGACCGAGCACCTGAAAGAGCTGGCCCACGGCTTCCTCGACATCGTGCAGAAGCACAGCGGCAAACCCTTCCCGCAGGACCCCCTGCAGCAACTGGAGATCTCCGTCGGCGCGGTGTTCCGCTCCTGGATGGGCAAACGCGCGGTCGATTACCGCAAGCAGTTCAAGATCACCAAAGACCAGGCCAACGGCACCGCGGTCAACATCTGCACCATGGTGTTCGGCAACATGGGCAACGACTCCGGCACCGGCGTCGGCTTCACGCGCAACCCCGGCACCGGTGAGAACCTGATCTACGGCGAATACCTCACCAACGCGCAGGGCGAGGACGTGGTGGCGGGCATACGCACGCCCAAGGCCATCGCCGAGATGGAAAAGGAGATGCCGGAGATCTACCGCCAGCTCATCACCCTGCACAATCGCCTGGAATCGCATTACCACGAGGTGCAGGACTTCGAGTTCACCATCGAGAAGGGCATCCTGTATTGCCTGCAGACGCGCAACGGCAAGATGAACGCGCGCGCCATGGTGCGCAGCTCGGTGGAGATGTTCAACGACGGACTGATCGGCAAGGAGCGCGCGCTGCTGCGCATCGAGCCGGCGATCCTTGAGCAATTGCTGGTACCGCAACTGGCGCCCAACTTCCGCGGCAAGTCGCTGGCGCAGGGCCTGCCTGCCTCACCCGGCGCCGCTTCCGGCAAGATCGTGTTCGATGCCGACACCGCCGAGGCGCGCGGCCGCGCGGGCGAGAAGATCATCCTGGTGCGCGAGGAGACCAAGCCCGAAGACATCCACGGCTTCTTCCAGGCGCAGGGCATCCTCACCAGCCGCGGCGGCAAGACCTCGCACGCGGCCGTGGTGGCGCGCGGCATGGGCAAGCCCTGTGTCTCCGGTTGCGAGGCCATCGTCATCAACGACGTGCTGCGCAGCGCGCAGATCGGCGACACTGTGCTGCATGAGGGCGACGTGGTCACCATAGACGGCGGCACCGGCCATGTCTATGCGGGCGAGGTGCCGACCGTGGAACCGGAATTCTCCGAAGAACTGAACACCCTGCTGGCCTGGGCCGACGAAGTGTCGCGCCTGAAAGTGATGGCGAACGCCGACACCCCGAACGATGCCGCGCGCGCGCGCGAATTCGGTGCCATGGGCATCGGCCTGTGCCGCACCGAGCGCATGTTCAACAGCACCGACCGCCTGCCCATCGTGCAAGAGATGATCCTCGCCGAGACGCCGGAAGCGCGCCAGTCCGCACTCGACCGTCTGCTGCCGATCCAGCGCGCCGACTTCAAGGGCATCTTCAAGGCGATGAAGGGCCTGCCCGTCACCGTGCGCCTGCTCGACCCGCCGATGCACGAGTTCCTGCCCACCGCCGCACAGCTCGAACTGGAGATCGCCCACCTGCACCAGCTGCGCGACACCATCAAGGGACTGGAAGAACTGCCGGACACGCTCAAACTGCTCAACCCCAAGCTGTACCAGCAATATGCCGACGGCCTGACCAAACTGATGGGCGGGCTGGGTGACTTCAAGGAATCGCATCTGGAAGAGGATGTGATCGGCCGCAAGGAAGTGGTGCTGAAAAAAGTGCGCGCGCTGGCCGAAGTGAACCCGATGCTGGGCCACCGCGGCGTGCGCCTCGGCATCACCTATCCCGAGATCTATTCGATGCAGATACGCGCCATCCTGGAAGCCGCTGCGCTGTGCGCCAAGGAAGGGCTGGAGATCTACCCCGAGATCATGGTGCCGCAGGTGGCGACCGTGGAAGAGCTCAAGCGCATCCACAGCTACGTGCAGCGCATCCATGCGGAAGTGAACGCGACCCACGGCATCGACGTGCAGTTCAAGTTCGGCTCGATGCTGGAAGTGGTGCGCGCCTGCGTGCGCGCCGGGCGCATGGCCGAGACCGCCGAGTTCTTCTCCTTCGGCACCAACGACCTCACCCAGGCCACCTTCTCGTTCAGCCGCGAGGACGCCGAGAACAAGTTCCTGCCCGCCTACACCGAGACCGGCATCCTGCAGGACAACCCGTTCGAGGTGCTCGACATCAAGGGCGTGGGACAGCTGATGAAACTGGCGGTGGGCAAGGGACGCGAGACCAACCCCAACCTCAAGGTCGGCATCTGCGGCGAACACGGCGGCCACCCCGGCTCCATCCGCTTCTGCCACCACATCGGCCTCAACTACGTCTCCTGTTCCGGCCCGCGCGTGCCCATCGCACGGCTGGCGGCGGCGCAAGCGAAGCTGCTGGAGGAGCAATACAGGGAACCGAACTGATCCGGCTCGTACCGGATGCGCAAGCGTCCGGTACGGCTTTGATCTTCCGGGAACGGGTTCCGGGCTTGCTCCAGCCGCGATCCGGGCTGATCGATAAATCAGAGGGAAAGACTACGATACTGCGTTCGTGTTCACGCATCCCGTACTGTTTCGGCTAGAATGATTCCGCCCCTGTTCAGGCTGTGAGACGTGCAAACATCACTCAATCATTGAAAATGATCAAATCCAAACTGCAAAACCTGTTCGCGATCACCCTCCCCACACTTTGCCTGCTCGCAGCGCCGCTGCAATCACGGGCGGAAACCGACTGCCCCGAGATGGTCGTGATCCATGCGGGCAGTTTCGAGATGGGAGCGCCCAAAGCCAATGCCGGACGCAAGCCGGTCGAGATCCCCGGCGGTACCATGCTCGGCGGCACCTCGATGCTGTTCTCGATAGTCCCGCAACCCAAACTGGGCAGCAAGGAGACCCTGCAGGTGAAGATCCCCAAACCCTTCGCCATATGCACGACGGAAGTGACCCAGGGCCAATGGCGCTCCGTCATGGGCAGCAATCCGAGCGAGTTCTACAGATGCGGGGACGACTGCCCGGTAGAGAGCGTCAGCTGGAACGAGGCCAAGGAATTCATCAAACGACTCAATGCCAGAACCGGAAAACAGTACCGTTTACCGAGCGAACAGGAGTGGGCCTATGCCTGCCAGGCCGGCCTGAAAAGCGAATTCTGCGGGGGCAATGAGCTCGACACGGTCGCCTGGTATCAGCGCAATGCCGAAAACACCACACACCCGGTCGCCAGAAAACACTCCAATGCATGGGGCATCTACGACATGAGCGGCAATGTGTGGGAGTGGGTCGAAGACGGATGGCACGAAGACTTCAATGGCGCCCCCACGGATGGCAGACCCTGGACGGGCGAAGGCCCCAATCGCGTGGTGCGCGGGGGTTCGTGGTTCAGCGACGCGCCATCCATGCACGGGGCAAGACGCTTCGGCTTCAACCAGGCCGAGCGCAGCAACAACATCGGGTTCCGCCTGGTGAAGACGATCCAATAGTCCGGAGCGGGTTACCGCTGCAAGAACGGAAAAGGGGTGCGAGATCGCACCCCTTTTCGTTTGACACCCCGATCCACCCTACTCTGCAGACTGGATCTCCACCAGCGTCTCGTCCGGCGCGACACTGTCGCCTTTCTTGACATGGATGCTGACGACGACGCCGCTCTGCGGAGCCTGGATCTCGTTCTCCATCTTCATGGCCTCGATCACCAGCAGACCGTCGCCCGCTTCGACCTTGTCGCCGATCCTGGCCTTCACATCGACGATGGTGCCGGGCATGGCGGTGGTGACACAGCCCTGATGGGAAGGACGCGGACGGCTGGTGTTCGCCGCCGAGGTGGTGACGGACTTCTTCTTGCTCCGCCCATCGCCGCTGCGGCGGCCGCTGACCTCGATCTCGTTCAGCGTCTCGACGCTGACCTCTTCCGAGATACCGTCCACCGAAACATAGAACGGGCGCTGCGCCTCGCCGTGGTGGCCGCTGCCGGTGAGCTTGATGTGGAAGGTCTCGCCGTGCAGCGTGACCTTGAACTCGTTGGGTGCGTAACGTTCCGCGGCGTGGCTGGCCGCCTCCTTCGGCTGCAGCACCTCAGGCTTGAGCGTGTCAGCGTTGCGTTCCTGCAGGAAGGTCTTGCCGATGTCGGGGAACATGGCGTAGGTGAGCACGTCTTCATCGCTCTGTGCGAAGGTTTCGCTCTCGGCCTTGAGGCGGTTCATCTCGTCTTCCAGCAGGTCGGCGGGACGGCAGGTCATCACTTCGGCATCGCCGACGGCGAGCTTGCGCACCTTCTCGTTGATCTTGCCCGGCGCCTTGCCGTACTGGCCGAGCAGGTAGTTCTTCACTTCGTTGGTGACCGATTTGTAACGCTCGCCGGTCAGCACGTTCAGCACCGCCTGGGTGCCGACGATCTGCGAGGTCGGCGTGACCAGCGGCGGATAGCCCATGTCTTCGCGCACGCGCGGGATCTCGGCCAGCACCTCGTTCATGCGGCTCAGCGCATCCAGCTCCTTGAGCTGGTTGGACAGGTTGGAGATCATGCCGCCGGGCACATGGTTCACCAGCACGCGTGTATCCACGCCGGTGAAAGCGCTCTCGAACTGCCAGTATTTCTTGCGCACTTCGACGAAGTAGGCGGTGATCTCCTGCAGTGCGGCGAGGTCGAGGCCGGTGTCGTAGGGCGTGCCCTGCAGCGCAGCGACCACGCTCTCGGTGGAGGAGTGGCTGGCGCCTTCGCCGAACGAGGAGTTGCAGGTGTCGAGCATGGTGGCGCCCGCCTCCACCGCCTTGAGGATGCACATCGCGGACAGACCGGAGGTGGAATGGCTGTGCAGGTGGATGGGCACGTTGACGGCGGCGCGCAAGGCCTTGACCAGCTCGAAGGTGGCATAGGGCGTGAGCAGGCCGGCCATGTCCTTGATGGCGATGGAATCGCAACCCAGCGCTTCCAGTTCGGCGGCCATGGTGACGAAGGTGGGGATGTCGTGCACCGGGCTGGTGGTATAGCTGATGCAGCCTTCGGCATGCTTGCCGGATTTTTTCACCGCCTCGATGGAGACGCGCAGATTGCGCATGTCGTTCATCGCGTCAAAGATGCGGAACACGTCCACGCCGTTGTCGGCGGATTTCTTCACGAAGGCGCGCACCACGTCGTCGGAATAGTGACGGTAGCCGAGCAGGTTCTGGCCGCGCAGCAGCATCTGGATGCGGCTGTTCGGCAGCGCCTTGCGCAGACGCGTCAGACGCTCCCACGGGTCTTCTTTCAGGAAGCGCACGCAGGAATCGAAGGTCGCCCCGCCCCAGGCTTCCAGCGACCAGAAGCCGATGCTGTCCAGCCTGGAACAGATGGGCAGCATGTCGTCGGTGCGCATGCGCGTGGCGATCATGGATTGGTGTCCGTCACGCAGGACCAGTTCGGAGATTTGTGTCTTTGCCATGGTGTTGACTCAAAAAAAACTGATAAATAAATTAAAAGCAGATTGCCCCTCGTCGTCTCTACCCCCATCCCAACCTTCCCCCTGCAAGGGGGAAAGAGCCAGTCCCCTCCCCCTTGCAGGGGGAGGGCCGGGGTGGGGGTAGAAGCGAAATCCCGCTACTACAATTCCGCCGGAGTTCCGTTCAAATCCCTTCGTGTGCCGCGATCACTGCCGCAATGGCCGCCGCCCTCAGTTCCGGCGGAACCTTGGTGACATAGTCGACCAGCTCCGGATGCGCCTCCACGAATCCGGTGTTGAAATCCGCATTCCTGAAATCGGGATGCTGCAGGATCTCCTGGTAATACGGGATGGTGGTCTTCACGCCGTACACCACCATGTCGTCCAGCGCGCGGCGGCCGCGCTCGACCACGCCTTCCCAGGTGAGCGCCCACACGGTGAGCTTGGCGCACATCGAATCGAAATACGGGGGAATGACATAGCCGCTGTACATGGCGGCGTCGATGCGCACGCCGGGACCGCCGGGTGCGTAGTAGCGCGTGATCTTGCCGAAGCTGGGCAGGAAACCGTTCTTGGGGTCTTCCGCATTGATGCGGAACTCCATCGCGTAACCGCGGTACTGCACGTCTTCCTGTTTGTATTGCAGCGGCAGGCCGTCGGCGATACGGATCTGCTCCTGCACAATGTCGATGCCGGTGATGGATTCGGTCACGGTGTGCTCGACCTGCACGCGCGTGTTCATCTCCATGAAGTAGAAATTGTCGTCCTGGTCGAGCAGGAACTCGACGGTACCGGCATTCTCGTAACCCACCGCATGGCAGGCCTTCACCGCCAGTGCGCCTATGTGTTCGCGCTGCTGCTGCGTGATCTGCGGCGACGGGGCGATCTCGATGAGTTTCTGGTTGCGGCGCTGGATGGAACAGTCGCGCTCGAACAGGTGGATGGCGCTGCCGTGACTGTCGCCCAGCACCTGCACTTCGATGTGCTTGGGATTGACCACGCATTTTTCCAGGAACACCTCCGGCTTGCCGAACGCCTTGCTCGCTTCGGAGATCACGCGCTCGTAGTTGGCGAGCAGGTCCTTCTCGTTGTCGCAGCGGCGGATACCGCGCCCGCCACCGCCGTTGGTGGCCTTGAGCATGACGGGGTAGCCGATCTGTTTGGCCAGCGTGCGCGCCTCTTCGACATCGGCGAGGTTGCCGTCGCTGCCCGGCACGCAGGGGATGCCCGCAGCGATCATGGCATTGCGCGCCTGGATCTTGTCGCCCATCTGGCGGATCACATCCGCGCTCGGGCCGATGAACTTGATGCCGCGGCGTTCGCAGATCTCGGCCAGCTCGGGATTCTCGGACAGGAATCCGTAGCCGGGATGCAGTGCATCGCAACCCGAGGTCACGGCGACGTTGACGATGTTATGCGCATTCAGATAGCCGGTGACCGGCTCTGCACCGAGGTGGTAGGCTTCATCCGCCTTCTTGACGTGCAAGGCCTGGCGATCGGCGTCGGTGTAGATGGCGACCGACTTGATGCCCATCTCCGAGCACGCACGCACGATGCGAACTGCGATCTCTCCTCGGTTGGCGACGAGTATTTTTTTAATCACGGGGAATTTCCAATTCGGTTCGGCACGCAACCGGGAAATTGTAACATTTGACCCTGCCTCAAAAGCAGGTTTGGAGATTATTTTGAGCGCTGTAAGCCTGATGTAAGGCAGTTATGCAGGCCGTTCATGCAGTCACCCGCACATCCAGCCCCAGGAGACGGATACGCGCGGCGAAGCGCTCCAGCACAGTCTCGGGCAACGTCGACAGACGCGGCGCTTCCTCCTGCCAGGAGACCCGCGCAAGTCCATACAGCAATACTCCGCGCGGCCTGATGCCTGCGCGCACCATGCCTTCAAGAAAGGCCAGATAATCGTCTTCGTCCTGCGCATCCGGAGCGCGTCCGTCCAGTGCGAACCAGCAGGTCTGCAACCAGGTGTTCGGGCAGCACGCGACAGCGATGGACAGGTTCTGCCGCACCTTGTCCATCGTCATCTTCGCATCGTTGATGCGCGCTATCGCCGCCTCGCTGGCGCGATCCAGTTTGAACCAGACCTCGCCGTTGAGTTGTGCCATGCGGCGCAATCCCTGCTGCACATTGTCGCGCTGCATCAGGCTGCCGTTGGTGATGAGCACCAGTTTCAGTTCGGCCGGTTTGTGCCTGCCGATGAGTTCGATGACCTCGCCGAACTCCTGCGCGCTGGTCGGCTCGCCGTTGCCGGAGATGGCGATATCGTTGATACGACGCGCCTCGGGCGGTACGCGCTGCATGAAATCGCCGTGCTGCAGCTCATGCAGGAAGCCGGACAGTTCCTTTTCCAGCAGGACCAGATCGACAGGCGGTGCGGTGCCGCGCGTGAGATCCGGCACTTGGCAGTAGAGGCAGCGCCAGTTGCAGGCATTGTTGGGATTGAGGTTGATGCCGATGGAGACGCCGCCGGCGCGGCGCGAAACGACAGGGTAGACGTAGTGCAATCCGGCGCTGTCGCGGCTGTGGTCGGTGACGCTTAGCGAGTGATCGCTCAAGATTTTACCAGCGGCAGATATTTCGCCGGATCGACCGGCTTGCCGAACTTGCGGATCTCGAAGTGCAGTTTCACCTGGTCGGCATCGCTGCTGCCCATCTCGGCGATCTTCTGGCCCTTGCCGACGTTCTGGCCTTCTTTCACCATGATCTGCTCGTTGTGCGCGTAGGCGCTCAGGTAGGTCTTGTTGTGCTTGATGATGATGAGCTTGCCGTAGCCGCGCAGGCCGCTGCCGCTGTACACCACCTTGCCCGCGGCGCTGGCCACCACCGCCTGGCCGCGCTGGCCGACGATGTCCACACCTTTGCGGTTGTCGCTCTCGGAGAAACCGGCGACCAGCTTGCCGCTGGTCGGCATACCCCACTCCAGCGGATCCTCGTCATCCACTTTGGGCGCCGGCGGGGCCAGCGGCTTGCGCGGCGTCACTGCCGCGGCTACCGGTTTGCCCGCCGCGACAGCCGGCTGTCCTTCCTGCAAACGCTCCGCCTGGGCCAGCGCGCTCTCGGTGTAGGCCAGCTTGCCCACCTTGGGATAGCTCTTCACTTCGGCAGGTTGCTCCGCCACCTGCGAATCCATGACCGGCCTGGGCGCGCCCGCCTGTGTCGATGTGCCCGCCACCGGGATGCGCAACTGCAAAGTCTGGCCGATCTTGATCTCGGCAGGATTGTCGATGTCGTTCCAGTCCGCCACGTCGCGGTAGTCGACACCGTTGAGGAAGGCGATGCTGTACAGCGTGTCGCCCTTTTGCACGATATGGATACGCGTGACGGTCTCGTAGTCGGAGTCCATCACCGGCTTCCTGTTGTCGGGGATCTGCGCTGCCGGGACCGGCGCACGCTTGTCTGCGCCGTATTCCATGACGGGTGCACGCCGGCCGCTCGCTGCGGGAACGGCACAACCGGCCAGCACGATTGCGGCCAGCGCCAACGTTCCCCACTGCGAGATCCTCATGCTCATGCCTTCCCCATCACCAACGGTACGAATTTGACTGCCTCCAGACGGCTTTCGCGGAAGCCGTTCTCGTCGCGCTCGATCAGGTACAGGTATTGTTCCTGCGTCCCCATCGGCAGCACCATTCTACCACCGACCGCGAGTTGCTCCCGCAGCACGGCGGAGAGCGCGGGCGCGGCACAGGCCATGATGATGCCATCGAACGGCGCGACATCCGGCAGGCCGGCCGAACCGTCCACATGACGCAGGTTGACGTTGTTGATCTTCAGTTCGCGCAGCGTCTTGCGCGCGCGCTCGTACAGCGGCTGGATGCGCTCGACCGAATACACTTCCTTCGCCACCCTGGACAGCACCGCCGCCTGGTAGCCGCAGCCGGTGCCGATCTCCAGCACGCGGTTGAGCCGCTTGCCGTTGCGCAACACCTCGGTCATGCGCGCCACGATATAAGGTTGCGAGATGGTCTGGCCGTGGCCGATGGGCAGGGAAACATCGTCGTAGGCGCGCGTGGCCAGCGCCTCGTCGATAAAGATGTGGCGCGGTATCTCGTTCATCGCCGCCAGCACCGTCTCGTCGGCGATGCCTTCGCCGCGCAAGCGCTCGATGAGCCGGCCGCGCGTGCGCGCCGAGGTCATGCCTATGCCAGCGTGGCGGATACTAATATTCATATGTGTCAGTCACCCGCAAGGGGTACGCCGGTGGGTACCCCGCTGCTTCGCAGCGACCCTTCCGCAGTCAGCCATGCTTTTACCGCATCGAGCTGGCTGTACTGGGTGAGGTCGATCTGCAGCGGGGTGATGGAAACGCGGCCCTGCGACGTGGCGTGGAAATCGGTGCCCTCGCCCGCGTCCTGCGCCTTGCCCGCCGGGCCGACCCAGTACACCGGCTGGCCGTGCGGGTTGAGAGTCTTGATGACCGGCTCGGCCTTGTGGCGTTTGCCCAGGCGGGTGACCTCCATGCCGGTGAGTTGCTCGTATGGCACATCCGGCACGTTCACGTTGAGCAGCCAGGGATGCGGCGTTTCCTTCATGAAACGCTGCACCAGTTCCACTGCCACCTTGCCCGCGGTGTCGTAATGGGTGGGATCGTGCTTCGCCATCGAGATGGCGATGGCGGGGATGCCGAGCAGGAAGCCCTCGGTCGCCGCGGCCACGGTGCCGGAGTAGATGGTGTCGTCGCCCATGTTGGCGCCGGAGTTGATGCCGGAGACCACGATGTCGGGCTGCGTATCCAGCATGCCGGTGACGGCCATGTGCACGCAGTCGGTGGGCGTGCCGTCCACATAATAAAAACCGCTCTGTGCACGCTTGAGGTTGAGCGGACGGTTCAGCGTGAGCGAGTTGCTGGCGCCGCTGCGGTCGCGTTCCGGCGCGACCACCGTCACCTCGGCGATGGCGGAAAGATGTTTGGCCAGACAGGCCAGACCCGGCGCGAAATAGCCGTCGTCGTTACTGATCAGGATGCGCATGGGATAAGGCCGGGTCGAAAAAATGGGAGAACTGGTTCGGTGTCATGGTCATGGGCGATCGGGTAATTGCATGGATGCGGATCGCAGGGACGAATGTTAGCCGCCTTTTCCGTTTGCTTCCAGCCTGATTTCAGGCCTGCCCGGCCCACTCGAAACCGATCTGTTCGTAGTCTTCGCCCTCGGCGATGAGCCGCGTCAGCTTGATGTCGCGGCTGTGCTCGCCCATCAGCGCCTGATAGTAGTTTCCGGGTACGAACGCACCCGGCTCCATCAGCAGGGTGGCATTGCGGAAACTGTTCTGCGCATCCGGCAGCATGATGGCCGGCAGGTAGGTGTACTGGAACGAGCCGGAACTGGTCTCCCAGTTGGACGCCTTCTCCGCCCCCTTGCCCAGCGCGCGCAGCCAGATGGAGAGCGGCTTCTTGGCGACGATGGCGACGACCAGGTGCACGTTGTTGTCGGCGTCGGTGTGGATGCGCCGGATGGTGCCCACCCACCACAGCGGATTGTTCTGCGTCTTGATGCCGCACAGGTCGCCCACCTTGACCCAGGCGCCCGCGCTCTTCGTCAGCTTGATGCCGATCTCGTCAAGGCTGATGTCACTGACGGTCCACAGCTCGGAGGTGAAATCGACCTCCTCTTCCGCGGCCAGGTTGATCCTGTTCGCTTTCTGCTTCTCGGCATCGGCCGCAACCAGCTCGATGCGCGTCACCATCTGGCTGATCAGGCGGAAACCGTGGATCACATCGACCGTGGTGTCGATGCCGCGATGGTCCTGGTGGCGCAACGGCGGCTGCGCCACCCACCAGGCCAGCAGGTGCTTGAGCACGGTGAGCTTGCCGCCGGGGGTGAATTCGCTGCCGAAGCGGCGCTCCTGCCAGACCGGATCGTCCTCGTTCTGCTTCTCGATCTTCTCCACCGCCGCCAGTGCGCGTACTGCGCCGAAATAGCGCGTATCCGGTGTGGCCGCACCTTGCACGCGCTGCGGCGCGGTGCCGGCAGCCAAGTCGAACTGGTAGGGGCAATCGGCATCTGCCGCCGTCTTGAGATCGAAGAAACTGCACATGCGCCCGGCGATGCGGTAGCTCACCTCGATCTGGTCCGGCGCCAACTCGTCCGGTGCAGAGAGATACAGCATCAGCGCGCGCAGCAGTTCGCGCTGCGGGCTGGCGTGAATGACGTGGCCGGGATAGGCCAGCACCATGCTCTCGGCGATCTGTTCACCTTCGATGAAACGCTGGCACGCGGCGATCTGCTGCCACACCGCTGGCTCGATATCCAGATAACGCATCAGCTCCAGCTTCAACTGCTCGCCGATGGCGCGCGCCCAGCGCACGCAGACCAGCGGCATCTGCTGCCGCATCTCGAACGTCCTCTTGTCCGAGACGCGATATCCTTCGGCGATGGCGGCATAGGCCTCGGCCAGCGCCTTGGCGTAGGCATGCATGCCCTGCCACAGATGCACACCTTTGAAGTCCTGCAGATGCGGCGCACTCAGATACTGGTGCAGGAACTCGGTGTAGATGGCCAGCGCGGTCTCATCCAGCAACAGCACGATGGCGCTGCGCACCTCGGGGTGGAAACCTTTCGTGGTCTTGATCGAATCGAGCCAGAAGGTGATGTCCTCCAGCGCCTTGCGACTGTCGTCTTCCGGCAATTCGGCGATCAGCCGCTTCGTTTCATCGAGATCGAACAGGGGGTGATCCGGCTTGCCTTCAAACAGATTGAACATGGTCTGCGCTTTCGTCCATCACACTAAGTGGCAGCATTATATTCAGGTATGCTGCCTGCGGCACTGCAAGGAGGTCGCAGCGAATGTTTGCCTGGCACGGCCAACTATGGGAGGATTGTCCCCGCCTGTCACTTTTCAACCGTCTCACTGGAGAACACCATGACCAAATACAACAGATTAGCCCTACCTGCCGCACTGATTTTTGCTGCACTGGCCTTGTCTGCTTGTGCGAGCAAGCCCAAGGAAGAGGCCGCCGCACCCGCAACGACCGCTGTCGTCGAGCAACCCGCTGCCGTAGCCGTGCCTGCACCGACTCCCGCTCCGGAACCCGTCGCTGTGGCCGAACCGGCACCTGCCCCGGCAGCCAGCAGCATGAAAGAAGCACCCAAGCCGGTAGTCAAGAAGCCGAGAAAGAAAAAAGTAGTCAAAGCCGCCCCGCCCAAACCCGTTGCGCCGGAACCCGTAGCTGAGCCGGCACCCGCCCCTGCGCCTGCCCCGGTCGCCGCTCCGGTACAGGAACCCGCTCCGGCACCCGCGATCGTCGAGACTCCTCTCCCGCCGGCAGAGGAAGGCTTCTTCGCCAAGTACTGGATGTGGCTGCTCGGCATCATCATCGCAGCCGTCGGGATCGTGTTCGTGATGCGCAAGAAAGAATAACTTCCGCACAGCTCTTTGCCGCACAAAACAATGGCGCCCTTGGCGCCATTGTTCATTTTGGATGAGGCATCGTCAGTTCAACCCGCTTGCCCGTCCGCACGCGGTCGCCAGTACGCCGGCAGATAACGCCACACCCACGGAAAGAAACAGACCAGCCACATCGCCGCTGCCGCAACATAGAACCAGTAGCTGAATTGCGCTGGCAGCATATCCGCCAGCACACGCAACAGCGCAACGATCTGCATCCCCGCAAACATCAGCTTGATCGGGCCATCCACCTTCATCGGCAAACCGGAGTGTCCCAGCGTGACGCGCGTGCCCATGCCGATGATCAGTGTCGCGAAGCAGCCGATGGTCAAGGCATGCAGCGGCGCCAATCCCCACACGAATGAAACGCCCCCACTGTATGCGAACAGCATGCTCTGCACCGCGAACAGCGACATCGCGATGCCCAGCCAGGCGAACCCCACATGCAGCACCGCCAGCAGGGGGACAGCGAAGCTGCGGCGGAATCCCCAGACATGGCTCAGATAGAGCGCCGCGACCGCCAACGGCAAGTCGCCCAGCCACAACCATGCACCCGCACCGGCCAGCTTGAGCAGGCCATGCGCCATGCTTCCCGCAAGCATGGTCCACCATGGCCAGTAAGAGCGCGGCAGCACGCTCTGCGGCAGCGCGCTGCTGGTGAAGAAGGGGATCATGCGGTGGCCGACCGTGGCGAACACCGGCAACAGGAAGAACCACAGTCCGGTTTGGATGGAGATATCCAGATAGCGCGCCTCATCGGTGAACAGCCAGCCGGCATAACTGGCGAGGCCGCACCAACCCATGAAGAGCGCGATGAACAGGACGACGGGATGGCGCTTGTCGGAATGTGTGGTGTCGAGCAACACGCGCAACAATGCATACAGCGCCATCGCCCAGCCTGCCAGCATGCCGAGCACCGCAACCGGCAGCATCCCGGCATCGGTGAACAGGCCGATATAGAAAGCGCCCGCTCCCGACAGCATCAGCAGGAACGCCGGCACATAATGCCGTGCCGGGATCTCCGTGCCGGCCATCCAGCGCGGGAAGGTGGTCATCAGGAAACCGAACATGAAGAACGGGAACAGGCCGTAGATCATCAGCCAGGCATGCGCAGCGGCTGGCGCGATACTCCATGTCAGCGCCTGGCCGAACATGCCCGAGCGCGTGACCAGTTCGACCAGCCACCACAGCATCACCGCCAGCACCTGCAGCGCGCCGCCGAAGAACATCACGCGGTGCGGTGCGGCGGTGAAACTGCTCCAGCGATTATTAACGCCACTCATTTTGTTTCGACGAAGCGGTACATCGCATGGCAGGCGATGCAATTGTTCATGGTCGCACTCAATTTCGCCACGACACGCTCGCTATCCTTGTTCTTCGCGGCCTCGGCGGCGATCTCGTCGAACTTCCTGCGCGTATCGAAACCGAGCGCCTTCATCTCGACCGGTATCTTGCGGAACAGCGAGCCGGGCGTATCCGCTTCCGCCGCCATGCCCGATGTCGTGGCCGCCATCACCACCGCATCAAAATCCTTGGCCGATGCCGCCGCCAATACGGATTGCGAACTTTGCAGCCACGTGCGCATCTCCAGCAACAGGGCATTACGCTCGTCCTTGGTCAGCAGCACGGCCTGGCGGCCGTCATCGGACGGCGCCACATTGCCCACCGTGAACTTGTATGCGAACACGGCGACGATGATCGTCAACACCGCCACCAGCACCCAACTCAATCTGCAATTCTTCATCCCTTTTCCTCTCTGTCTTATCGAAATCAGTCTGTTCACTCGCCGGCTTTGCCGTAGAAATGTTTTACGAACGGTGCACGGAACGCCTGATGGCAACCCAGACAGGATGTCTGCACTTTGTGGAAGGCATCGATGACACCCTGCCCGTTCTTCTCGTGTGCCGCATGTTCCAGCTCATGTGCCGCCTCATGTGTCTGCATGTCGAAAGATTTGAACTTCGGCATGCGCGCGCCCATGAAGCTGACGATGCGCTGTTTCTCCTCTGCCGGCGGCTGCGGATGCTGCGCGATCAGCGGCGCGGTCTTCGCCACCAGTTCCCAGTCCTCGCGCGAAATGGCGTCGGCAACGACCTGCATGTTCCTGCCCAGCTCTTTCATCACCTTCTGAAATTCCATCGGCTCGGCGGCCTGCACAGGCAGGGTTGCCAATGTTGTACCGGCAAGGAGTGCGACTAGGGCCAACTGTTTGCTCATGGTAAATCCTTTCGTGGGTGAAGAATCAAATTCGGGTTATGTACAGGTGCGCACGGATGACGAGGCGCCTCATCTGCGCCGCAAGACCTTGCTCGCCACGACCGCGATCACGATCCAGACCACACTGCGCAGACTCATGGCAATCACCGTGCGCAGCTCATAGAGCCCACCGGAGTAGATGTATATGCCAAGCGATGCGAACGTCACCACAGTCGCCAGGGCGATATAGCCCGCCAGCCAGACCGCCCAGCGTTTCTGCAGCCACAATCCGGCAGCGGCAGCGACATAGGCGAAACCGGCCAGGAAGTTGAACCACAGGACGAACGGCACATAGTTTCCGGCAGCGGCACGTGCCGTCTCGTCGCCGAACAGGACTGTGCCGCCTTCTTTGATAGTCAGCAGACCGAAACCGGCTGCGACCAGGGAAATGACCCAGGTCGTTAATTCGCGTTTTTGATTGGGCGTTGTCATCTTCATCCTTTCACGGGTTAGCAGATCAAATGGAGCTACTGCGGGTCTTGATGCCATGCAGGAAGATGGGGAAGGTCTTCTCTGCCTGTTGCTGCAGGGCGCGTTTTCCGCCGAAGATGGTGGACTGCATCACCAGCCCCTGGATCATGCCGATGTAGAGCACCGCGGCGCTCTGGCTGTCGAGGTCGGCGGACACCAGCGACTGCGCCTTGGCCTCATCCAGCAGACCGGCGATCTTGGCCTCGTAGCCGGAGATGATGCCCTCGATGAGCTGGCGCAATTTGCTGTTCTTCTTGTGCAGCAACTCGGAGAACAGCAGGCGCGGAATGGCCGGGTGCTTGCCGATGAAAGCGATGTGCGCGTTGAACATGCGCTCGATGGCATCCAGCGGATCGCTGGCTTCGGCTGCGGCCTTGCCCACCACTTTCATCATGCGGTCGCGTATCCACACCACCACCGCGACCCAGATGTCGTCCTTGGTTGCGAAGTGACGGAAGATCGAGCCTTGCGTGAGTTGCATCGCATCGGCCATGTCCTGCGTGGTGACGCTGTCGACGCCCTTCTCGGCCGCCAACTCGATCGACACGCGGATGATCTCGCTCTGCCGTTCTTCCGAACTGAGTCTTCTTTTCACGACTTCCTGATTCATGCTGTTTCTCCTCCTGAGAACTAAACTTGCCGGCCTTCGCCGGCTTCTTCATAGGTGCGCCCATCGCGTATGTGATAGATGCGCTTGAAGGTCGGAATGATCTTTTCGTCATGCGTGACGACGATGATGGCGGTCTGATACTGCTCCGCCATCCGGTTGAGGATGCGCATCACGTTCAGCGCCCGCTCGCTGTCCAGCGGTGCGGTCGGCTCATCGGCCAGGATGACCGGCGGATGGTTGGCCAGAGCGCGCGCGATGGAGACGCGCTGCTGCTCGCCGCCCGACAGTTGCGCGACGTTGGCCCTGGAGCGGTGCCCCACATCCAGCGCAGCCAGCAATTCCTGCGCGCGGCTGCGCGAGTCCGCGTTCGACACGCCGGCCAGCATCGGCAGCAGGGCGACGTTGTCGGTGACATCGAGGAAGGGGATCAGATAAGGCGCCTGAAACACGAAACCGATGCGGTCGCGGCGCAGTGTGCGCAGGTCGTCTATCTTCCACTGCTCGTCGAAGATGGTCTGCCCGCCCAGCGTCATCCGCCCAGCGGTGGGTTCGATCACGGCACCGAGACATTTGAGCAGCGTGCTCTTGCCCGAACCGCTGGGACCGACCAGGCCGACTACCTCGCCCGGCCAGATGGTCATGTCCACGCCCTTGAGCGCGTCCACCGCGGTCTCGCCCTCGCCGTAGCGCTTCTTCAGGTTCTCGATATGGATGGCCGGTTCGCGCATATGGCTATCCCCCGATGGCCGTGGCCGGATCGATACGCAACGCGGCGCGGATGGCGAAGATGCTGGCGACGGAACACATCAGCATGACCAGCACGAATCCCTGCACCGCATCGCCCGGCAACAGCAGCACATATTTCGGGAACAGCGGCGCCCACAGGGTCGCGGACAACTTGCCCACCAGGAAACCGATCAGCCCCAGTCCCAGCGCCTGCTGCAGGATCATCGCGCTGATGGTGCGATTGGTCGCGCCAATCAGCTTGAGCACGGCGATCTCGCGCACCTTGTTCAGGGTCATGGTATAGATGATGAAAGCGACGATAGCGGCGCTGACGATGGCAAGTATCACCAGGAACATGAAGATCTGTTTGGACGAGGTGGCGATCAGGCGCGCCACCAGTATCTCGTCCATCTCGGGTTTGCTGTACGCCTGCAGATGTTTCCAGCGCTCGATCTGTGCGGCCACCGCCTCTTCCGCTCCCGGCGCGGTGCGCACCAGCACCGCATTCACGAAACGGCTCGATGTCTGGCTGGCCTGCACCGCTTCCAGCAGACCGGGAACGCCGGGGCGGTTGAACGCGGGATTGGCGGCGGTGCGTGCGCGCTCGTTGACCAGCGCATCGTTGTCCTTGAGGAACTGCACTTCCTGCGCGTCCCGGAGCGGGATGAAGATCATCGGGTCGCCGCTGGAAGAGACCATGCGCCGCGTCAGTCCCACCACCGTGTATTCGTGGCGCCGGACATCGATGCGATCGCCCAGGGCAAGGCCGGTCTTGATGTCGGCCAGCGCTTCGTAGTGCGGCTGCGTGATCGGGCGTCCCGCAACCAGATAGGCCGGCTCGCCCGGTTTGCCCGCCTCATAGCCGACCAGCATCACGCGGATCTCTTTGCGCTCGTGGCGGATCTGCATGGTCAGATAGGTCACGTTGCCCGCCTCGCGGATGCCCGGCATCCCGAGCAGGTCACGGGCCACATCGTCATGCACGCTGGAAGGTTCGGCATAGGGGCCCAGCGTGTCCTGCTGCACCACCCACAGGTCGGCCCCCGCATTCTCGATCAGCACGCGCGCATCATCCACCATGCCGCGGTAGACGCCCGCCATCGTCAGCGTCACGCCGATCAGCAGTCCCAGGCCGATGCCGGTGAAGACGAACTTGCCCCAGCCGTGCAGGATGTCGCGGCTCGCCAGATTGATCACGCTAGCCTCGCACCAGCGCGGACACGACCTTCACCTTCAGCCCCGCACGCAAGGGCTGCTGGCTGTACACGATGACCATATCGTCGTCACCGAGGCCGTCCAGTATCTGGGTATGCCCTTCCATGGTGGACAGGCCGGTCCTGACCGCCTTGAACTCGACCTTGCCGTCCCGCAGCACCCACACGCCAGTCTGCCTGTCGACGCGCTTGACCGCGGCAGTCGGGATGCTTCTGCTGTTGTTCAACTCGGGCAGCTTGATCGTGACCTCGGCGAATTCGCCGATACTGGTATCGGCCTTGCCGATCGAGACATTGACGATGCGCTCCTCGGTCACCGCATCACTCACCATGTCCACGCGCGCGACCTTGCCGGGCAGCGGCATCTGCGGCTGCGAGCGCAGCACGATCTCCGCCGCCTGTCCGACCCGGACTTGCCCGGCCTGCTGCTGCGCGATCCTGGTCTCCACCCACAGGCTCCTGGGGTCGATGACCTGCAACGCGACCTGCCCGCCCACCAGCGTGCTGCCCGGCTCGACATTCCTGGCGACCACCACGCCATCGATCGGACTGAGCAGCTGCGTCTGCGCGCGCGCCTTGCCGATGCCGCGCATATCAGCCTGTGCTCTGGCGTGCTCTTCGCGGGCCGATGACAGATTCGCCGCAGCTGCCGTCAACGCCGAAGCGGCGGCGTTCTTCTCGTGCAACTTCGCATCCAGCATCTCCTGGCTGACGAAGCCGCGCGTGCGCAGATCCTCATAGCGGGCGAGCGTCGCCGAGATCGTCTTCAGGCGGCTCTCCGCCTCGCTCATTTGCGCCTCCGCCGCGAGGATCGCGTTGGCCGTCTTCTCGACCACGCGCTGGCTGCCCGTCAGCTTCTCATCCAGATCGACCGGATCCATCTCGGCCAGCACCTGTCCGGCAACGACGCTGTCGCCTTGGTCGACCAGAACGCTTCGCACCCGGCTCGTCATCGTGGGCGCCAGGTTGTAGCTGCGTCTGGCTTTCAGGATGCCGACGCCGAACACGCTGTTGGAAAGATTCCCGACCTGCACTTTTTCGACGGTGACCTTGACCGGCGCCAAGGGCCCCTGTGTCATCACCACCCACGCGAACACCCCGATCACACCCGCGCCTATCGCCAGCAATCTGATTTTCTGTCCGGTCATCTGCAGCCACCAAGTTAGTAATTGGTGACTATCTTAATGGGCGCCTGTGAATTACACAACCTGATGTTTAATAATTAAATACCTCGATCAGCACGCAGGGAATTAACTGTTTGAAACAAGGAGCAATTAAGCCTTGGGAAAGTCTTTCAGGCAACAACGACCGGAGGGGTTGCTGGTCTCGCAGGAGCATAAACCCTGGCGGGTCTTCTCCACCACGGAATCCTTGAGGGCCGGATCGGCCAGCGCAGCAGCCCGCGTGATATCGAAGCAATAGCAAAGCGGCGAGTCGTCACCCGCCTCCTTCACCCCCACCGTGGTTCGCAGTTGCGACTTGAGGATGACGGAACCATCGTCCCCGAAATAGACGACATCACAGCCGGGATCGTCGCAAAAAAAATATCGCCGCCCGCGCTCCTGCCACAACTCCGGCTGTTTGAGGTGATGCAGGATGGTATGCGCGGAGACCTCGGCATACTCCATGCCGTTGCGCGGACAACGGTGTTTTTTCGGGTGGGTGGCGGAAGGTGAACAGCAGTCTGACAATTCGTTCTACCTGAGGTGGTTGGCGATGGACCGCTGTTAACCGTGATCTATAAGCTGGACAGCTTCGAAGACCCGCTTCTCGGCCGATGCAGACTTGGCGGAGTTTCCATGACAGCTTTTGCACACGAATACGATGGCATGTAGCGCTATGGTTCAAGAATGCTGCAGCAGCCTCAGAAGCGGTAGGTGGCTCGCCCGGCCTGTTTGGCGCGGTACATCGCCTCGTCGGCATGCTGCAGCAGGCTTTGCGGATTGTCGCCATCCTCAGGGAAACGCGCGATGCCGATGCTGCCACTGATCTCGACAGGCGAGGGCGCGCCATCGAGGCAGAAGGGGGTCGAGAGCTCCGCGAGGATACGCCTGGCCACATTCTCGATATCGTCCGGAGTGACAGTATTCGGCAAAATCACGGTGAACTCGTCGCCGCCCAGACGGGCGATCGTATCTCCCTCGCGCAGCAGTCCCTGTATGCGCCTGCTCACTTCCTTCAGCAGCGCGTCGCCGACCGCATGACCAAAGGTGTCGTTCGCCCATTTGAAACGGTCCAGATCGACGAACATAAGTGCCATGCCGATCTTGCCGCGATGCGCCAGCATCACCGCCTGATGCAGGCGGTCGTTGAACAGCTTGCGGTTCGGCAGCCCGGTCAGCGGGTCATGCGTGGCCTGCCGGGTCAGTTCCTCGTTGGCCAGACGCAATTCATGCGTGCGTTGATCAACTACCTTCTCCAGCTCCTGCGCGTGCTGTTCGATATTGTGTTTGCTCGTTGCCAGTTCATGCAGCAGGTCGTTGATCGTGGAGGCGATGATGGCTATCTCGTCGTGCTTCTCGATTGTGGCGGGTACCTGCTCGCCCTTGGCGATTCGCCGCGTACGCTCGATCAGCAGATTGAGGGGAGCCATGATGCGCGCCGAGATGCGCCAGATGAACAGCGAGAATACCACCAGGCCGAACGCATACAGCCACAGGTATTTCTGTTGCAACCGTTCGATGATGGCGCTGAGAGTGCTGCTGGGGTAGGTCAGCAGCAACGAGCCGTCCATGCCTTGATCGAGCAGGCGCAGGGTGCGCACCGAAGCGAAGTAGCCCTGCCCGTCGATCTGGACCTCCCGGGTCAGTGAGGGTTCGTTGTACAGCAACTGATAGTCCAGAAAGGGAACGGGCGAATCGACCAGTCGGCGTTCCGGCGTGCTAAAACTGGAAGCCATCACCGCAGTGCGCCGCACAAAGGTCAGGCCGATGGCACTGTCTTGGCTGAGACTCCTGACCAGTTCGTCGGAGATGCGATAGCCGGTCAGAACGATGTAGGCGGGGGCGCCGTGGCGATTCGCGAGGGTGATGCCGCTACCGTAGATGATGAAGTTGCCCGATTCCTCGACGATGCCATACGAAGGTTTCCCCTCCGTCACTGCCCGGCGCACGATCTGCCAGGACATCAATGATTCACCGTCCTTCTCGTGAAAGGCGCTGTGATGGATGATGCGCCCGCGCTGGTCGAGTACGATCATGGTGTCGCTATGCGCATCGTTGCGCATGCGTTCGACCTCTTTTGATATCTCTGCCCGGGACCGTCGCATGCTTTGAGACAGGCCGGCATATTCGGCGAAATGGAAGGACCAGGTGCGGGCCATCTGACCGATGATGTCGAGCGAGTTTTCGGCGAACGAAAAGGTGGAATCGAACTGCCGTTCCATCACGTTAAAGAACTCGTCGCGTGCCAGCTGGATGGAGGTGTAGGCGCCGACCAGCGCACCGCCCAGTACCAGCGAGCCGAACAGCGCGATCAGGCGGACCGTGATACGCCGGTGGAAGGGCAGCTTGTCGCTCAATTCGGTTTATCCGATTTTGCCAGCCTTGCCGCAACCCCGGGATAGTGCCGGTCGAATTCGCGCATCGCCCAGCTCAGGGGTTTGTCCTTGTGGCAACCGGAATTCTGGCAGGAATTGGGGATCTGCTCCTGCTGGCTCGCCTGTGGCGGCACGATGCGGAAGGCATGGTTGCGCAGGCTGTAGAATCCGCCGGTCTTGACGGTACGCGGCATGTGGCAGTCGGCGCAGCCCACCTTGCCGGACGGGCAGGGGGAATGCGGCTTGGCGGCAGCGCCCCCAGCGCGGCTGGCAAAGTTGGAGAGGTGGCAGTTGCCGCACTTGTTGTCGAACTCGTCGTGGGCGTGCCTGTCCAGTCCGTGCGGTTCGTGACAGGAGACGCAGGTCACGCCGTAGCGCGCCGTCTCCAGCGTCGGCTTGTCGCCGCGCGCCAGGTGGAAGTCGGCGGAATGGCACTCCATGCACTGGTCGTTGCGCTCTCCCTTGCTGCAGCTCGGCCCGCGCGCCCCGGTCATCTCCTGCAGGTTACTCAGCGCCTTGGCATGTTTGGAATTGTTCCAGTCGGCATATTCCTGATGCCTGTCCTTGGAGATGCCGAACCCCCACCAGTATTTCTGCTCGGTATCGTTTTTTGCCACTTTCTCCTTGAAGTTTTTGCTGATGTCATCGCCCGGCTTGGTGTTCACCGGAAAGTCGAAAGCGCCCGCCGCGAAGTCGCCGCTCTCGTTGTTCTTGCCGCGTGTGTGACACTGACCGCAGACCGAGGGTGCGACGGTGCGAACGATGTCCTGTGTTTTCGGCTGAGTGTCATCGTGACAGACCGAGCACCATGCCGAGATCTTCATTTGCTGATGCGCGGCATGACGACTGCCGGGGCCGTGGCAGGATTCGCAGCCCACCCCGAATTCGCGGAACTTTCCGGTCGCCGGATCGAAACCGGTGGTATGGCAGCCGTTGCACTTCTTGGTCATCGGGGTCTCATGCCAGTCCTTGACCTTGTAGGGCACCCACTTCTGCTGCATCACCATCCACTTCGCGGTGAGCGGGTAGTACTCTCCATCCACCATGTGCACATAGACCTGTTCCCACTTGCTGCCGACGACAAACTTGATATCTTCCTTCTTGAACGTCACAGCTGGGTCGGGTTTGGAAAAATCGCCAAGGATGTCGCTCTCCCGGGTGACCGGGCGGAATATCTTCGGGTGCAACGTCTGTTGCCAGGAGGCGTGCTGAAGCTGGTGGCATCCGGCGCATTGCTGTGACGAGATGTAATGAGGGTCGCCGGCCAATTTGCCATGCGAGTGGTAGGCATAGACAAGCAACAGGAGCGCGGTCAGGGCCGCACTCCACAGGATCTTCTTCATCATTCACTCCTCCAACCTTCGCGGCAGCTTCCATGCTGATCGCCGCTTTTCGACATTATTTTTATTGCCTGAGTATTTTACGCCTTATAGCGACCACTATAAAACTTGTCGGAATTTGTGCGAAGAAGCAAGATCGGCAAGGTATTGGCCTGGTGCTACATAACTGCACCCTTCCATTGCAGCAAGAGCAATATCGAGCCTATAAGTCCGATGGTCGGAACGGTTAAATAGCCAAGGACGAACACTTCTATCCTGAATCCCCACTTTAGCCTGTGGAGCGGAAAGTCGCCGCGCCCTTTGAAGTTGCGTTGTTGGCCGCTAGCAGACGTTTGCTCAGCCAGGATCGCTAACGAAAGGAGGTGCCAGCCCGACACCTTGGACGATGTTACTGCACCGACCTCGCCAGCCTGAAGCCGTGGCTGTAGTAACGGAATGATGTGCTGAAACGGATGCGCGCTGAAGCGCGGCCGAATTTGGGCTCATAGCCCCAGGAGCCGCCGCGCAGCACGCGCATGGAGCCGTCCGTCCGCGCGCTGCCGTCTGCCGGCGCACCTTCGTAGCTCGGGTGATAGGTATCTTCCACCCACTCCCACACGTTGCCGCTCATGTCGTAGAGACCGAAGGCGTTGGCCTGTTTGGTGGCGACCGGGTGCGGGGTGTTGAAGAAGAAGCTGCCGCTGTTGATGTCGTTCCACGACACGCTGTCCACGGTGTCGCTGCCGCAGTATTCGAATTCGGTTCCGGCGCGGCAGGCGTATTCCCATTCGGCTTCGGTCGGCAGGCGGTATTGCTTGCCGGTCTTGGCATTGAGCTTCTTGATGTAGGCCTGTGCGTCATCCCAGCTGACTTGCTCCACCGGGCAGGTGTCGCCGCAGCCGGTGAAGTTGCTCGGGTTGCTGCCCATCACGGCTTGCCATTGCGCCTGGGTGACTTCGGTCTTGCCGATGGCGAAGGATTTGACGGTGACGCGATGCACGGGTTGCTCATCCGCTTTGCCTTTGGTCGAACCCATGTCGAAACTGCCGGCGGGAAGTTCAACCATCTCGGGACATTCCGGGCAGTCGTTGAACACCTTGATCGCGACCGGTTCGGCGACTACTTCCCACTGATAGATTTTGTCCTGCGCGGCGCGCGCATCGGCGCCTTCGGGAGCGAGCAGCAGATAGCGCTGCATCTCGCTCATCGCATCGCGGTATTTCTTCTTCTCGCCGAGCAGCAGCGCCAGCTTGTAGTGACCTTCCGGCCACCAGGGGGCGATCGCCAAGGCCTTGCCGTACAGGGCGATGGCCTTGTCGGCCTGCTTCTCCTGCACCATGAATTCGGCCTGCACCTTGTACTTGCGCGCTTCTTCGGACAATTCCGGTTTGGGTTTGGCGGCCTTGTACTGGGCGACGACATCGAGGAAGGGGTCGGCAACTTCGGCAGCGAACGCCTGAGCAGAGGTCATGAACAGAGCAGCCAACAGCCAGGTCCGAATGTTTACCAAAATACTCTCCTTCTTCTTTGCTTAATGATGGGATCAGCGGGGAATTGTAGCTGGTTTTACAACTTGCTTTCTTGCGAAGTCTCTTTCCCTGTCTGCTTACTTCGGCGGCTTCGCATGCGCCGGACGGAAGGCCTTGCACTGCGCCGGATCGGATTCCAGATACGCGCCTTCGATGAGGTCGATGCAGTAAGGGATGGCGGGGAACACGGCGTTCAGGCAGTCGTCGATCGCGGAAGGCTTGCCGGGCAGGTTCACGATGAGGCTCTTGCCGCGTATGCCCGCGGTCTGGCGCGACAGGATCGCCGTGGGCACGAACTTGAGCGAAGCGGTGCGCATCAGTTCGCCGAAACCCGGCATCATCTTCTCGCACACGGCTTCGGTCGCCTCCGGCGTGACGTCGCGCAGAGCCGGTCCGGTGCCGCCGGTGGTGACGATGAGGCAACAACCTTCCCTGTCGGCCAGTTCGATCAGTGTCTGCTCGATCAAGGGTTGTTCATCGGGGATGACGCGCACCACCGGCTCCCACGCGCTGGTCAGCACGCGCGCAAACCAGGCCTGCATCGCCGGGCCGCCCTTATCCTCGTATTCGCCGCGACTGGCGCGGTCGGAGACCGTCACAAAACCGATGCGTGCTTTCATATCAATTCCTCAAAAACAATCCATCTGCCCCCTTCTCCCGCAAGCGGGAGAGGGAACTAAACCGCACTTACCACTCTCCGCCTGCTTCGTTCTGATATTCGGCACCATCCAGCAACTGCACCGTCACCGGTTCGCCGGCCTTCATACCCGTGCAATCGGCGGGCACGACCATCAATCCTTCCGCCTTCGACATGGAGGCCAATATGCCGCTGCCTTGCGCGCCTGTCGAGGTCGCGGCATAGCCGCCTTCTTCCCGGCTCAGCATCACGCGCACGAACTCTGCGCGGCTGTGCTTGTGCTTCACATCATGCGTCAGTCTTGCCGTGATGGTGCGGCGGTGGATGCGCGTGTGCCCGTTCATGCGGCGCAGCGCAGGCACAACGAATTCCTCGAAGCACACCATGCTCGACACCGGATTACCCGGCAGACCGAACACCCAGGTCAGCGGCGCGACACCGAACGCCATCGGATGACCCGGCTTCATCTCCACGCGCCAGAACTTCATCTGCACGCCCAGCGCTTCCAGCGTGGGACGCACATAGTCGTGCACGCCGACCGATGTGCCGCCGGAAACCAGCAGCACATCGTATTGCAGGCCGCGCTGCAGCATCTCCTTCAGGTGGCTTGGTTCGTCGCGCGCGATGCCGAGCAGATCGGGCGTGATGCCCAGCGCCTGCACCTGCGCCATCAGGGCATAGCTGTTGGCATCGGGGATCTTGTCGGCATCGAAGGGATCGTGCAGACCTTCCAGTTCGTCGCCGGTGGAAAGGATGGCCACGCGCGGCTGGCGGTACACCTCCGCACTGGCGCGCTTCACCATCGCCAGCATGCCGACCGCACCGGGCGTGAGCTCGGTACCGCGCGCCAGCACCACCTCGCCGGTGCGCATGCCTTCGCCGCGCGGGCGAATGTCGTTGTTCGCCTTCACCGGCACGTTGATCTGCACCCGCGTGTCGGAAAGCATTTGCGTGTCCTCGACGCGAATCACCGTGTCCGCGCCCTGCGGTACCGGCGCGCCGGTCATGATGCGCACGCACTGTCCGGCCTGCACGGTCTTGCGCGGCATATCGCCGGCCTTGATGTCCTCGATGATGTCGAGCTGCGCTGGCGCGCTCGCCACGTCCGCACTGCGCAGGGCGAAACCGTCCATCGCCGACACATCGTAGGGCGGCTGGTCGCGGTTGGCGCGGATGTCTTCGGCAAGCACGCGCCCGAGAGACTGTTCCAGCCCGACGCTCTCCGCGCCGAGCAGCTTGATCGATCCCAGCACGCACTGCTGTGCTGCCGTCACTGTCAGATGTTCCATATTTCCATTTTCCAAATGTAGGGTGGGCACGCACTTGCGCCCACGCTGTTTCGGGTATCTGCCGCGTGGGCACAACGGCATGCCCACCCTTCCCGAATTATTTTTTCGCAGCCTGATAATCCTGCGGTGTATCCAGATCCACAAAACTGCGCAATTGCGGATCGCATTCGCGCAACTCCGCCTCGCTCACATAACGCACATCCAGTTTTTGCAGCATGCCGCGCAAGCTCTTGTCGCCCGATTCCAGACTTGCGCGCATCGCCTCCAGCGCACTCGCCGCATAGAAAGCGGCGAGCGGCTGCGGATGCTCACCCACCATCGGCACGACTGCCTGATGTTTGTCACGCAGGCTCGCCAGATGCCGCACGACAGCCGGCGTCACGAAAGGCATGTCGCAAGCCACCGCGAACACCCACGGCGTGTCGGCCCGGGCCAGCCCCGCGATCAATCCGGCCAGCGGGCCGCTGGCCGGCTGCTCGTCGCAGACCTGCGGCAGCTCGACCTCGCCGCGCAGTTGGCGCACGCTGACGACCACTCTGGGGAACACCTGTTGCATGATGCCGGTGACATGGCCCAGCAAGGTCTTGCCGTCCAACACCAAGCCCGCCTTGTCCTGTCCCATGCGGCGCGAATCACCGCCCGCGAGGATGAGCGCGGTGCAATCGTCGATCATAGCAACCATTCCAGTCCCCTCTCCCTATGGGAGAGGGTTAGGGTGAGGGAATCATTCATTTCACAGCACCCTCACCCCTGCCCTCTCCCATAGGGAGAGGGGGCTTGATTCATAATAAACTCAACGACGCCGTTCACATCATCCAGCGCAAAATGCGGCAGTTGCGCATGCACCTCGGCGACATCGGTGACCAGCGCGATCAGGCCGTCCCCGATCTGGCAGCGCGGCGTCGCCGAACATTCGCGCCGCAACACTTCGATCTTCACACCCGGCGCGAGCGAGTATCCCTCCACCAGCACCAGGTCGGCATCGCTCATGTAGCGCTGTGCCAGTTGCTGCGGCTCGCGCGCATCGCCAGTATCCGCGATCAGTTGCAAGACATCGCCGCTCACCAGCATGCTCATCGCCGCCCCGGCCTGTTTGTAGCGCCAGCTGTCCTTGCCCGGCGTATCCAGCTCCACCTTGTGGTGTGCGTGCTTGATGGTGGCGACGCGCAGCCCGCGCTGCGTGAGCTCGCGCACCAGTTTCTCGATGAATGTGGTTTTGCCGGAACCGGAGTGGCCGACGAAGGTGATCACGGATGGGGAGTGACCCATGCTTCCCCCTGCGGCGTGATCTCTTTCTTCCAGATCGGCACGCGCTGCTTGAGCTCGTCTATCATCCAGCGGCAGGCATCGAAGGCGGCGGCGCGGTGCTCGGCCCCGGCCGCGATGAACACGATGTTGTCGCCCGCCTGGACAGTGGTGACGCGGTGCACGATGCGCGCATCCAGCAGTCCGAATCTTTCAATCGCCTCGCTGCGCAGTTTCTTCATCTCGGCCAGCGCCATGCTGCCGTAGGCCTCGAAGCCGATCTGCGACACTTCGCGGCCTTCGGAGAAGTCGCGTGCGCAACCGATGAAGGTGGCGATGCCACCCATGCACTTCGAACCGGCCTTGAGCGCGTCAACTTCTTCGTTCTGGGAAAAATCTTCTGCCTGGATACGGACCGCTGCGAGCATCTCAACCACCGCTGAACTTTGCCATGAAGGCGACCTCGTCATTATCCTGCAACGCCATCTGCTTGTCGTGGACCTGGTTTTGGTTGACGGCAAAGAAGCTGACGATGCTGAAGACCCCCGGATATTGCATGCCGAGGTGGGCGATGATGTCATGCAGCGTCATGCCGGGAGTGAACTCGACTTGCGTCTCGCGCATCTGCACGCGATCAGCCACCGGCCCGAAGAACAGTACCTTGATCATTTTGCCCCCTCGCGTTTCCACAGGCCGCTCTTCCCTCCGCGCTTCTCTTCCAGCTGCACGCACTCGATGCGCATGCCGCGGTCTATGGCCTTGCACATGTCGTAGATGGTGAGCAATGCGACGTTGGCGGCGGTCAGCGCCTCCATCTCGACGCCGGTCTGGCCTACACAGGATGCGGTAGTGACGACCCTGATGCCGACGCAGCCCTGTCCATCCCTGTCGGTGATCTCGCTGAATTCGACCTGCACGCCGCTGAGCGCGATGGCATGGCACATCGGGATGATGTCCGGCGTGCGTTTGGCCGCCATCACCGCACCAACATCGGCCACGGTCAGCACGTCGCCCTTGGCTATCTTGCCCTCGCGTATGCGCGCCAGGGTCTCCGGTTGCATGCGCAACACGCCGCTGGCGACAGCGACGCGCTGGGTGCTGGACTTCTCCGACACATCCACCATGCGGGCGCGGCCGGAATCGGAGAAATGCGTCAGATCAGACATCGCTCAGGTGTTCTGCACCACGATTTTCGGAAATGCCGCACTGTGGTCCTGCGCCATGTCGGCGATCTTCACCGCGATGCGGCGCGCGATCTGCTTGTAGACCCTGGAGATGTTGCCGTCCGGATCCGCGACCACGGTGGGTTTGCCGGAGTCGGCCTGTTCGCGGATGCGGATGTCGAGCGGCAGGCCGCCGAGGAACTCGGTGTTGTACTCGGCGCACATCTTCTCGCCGCCGCCGGCGCCGAAGATATGCTCCTCATGCCCGCACTTGGAGCAGATGTGGGTACTCATGTTCTCGACGATGCCGACGATCTTGATGCCGACCTTCTCGAACATCTTGAGGCCCTTGCGCGCATCCAGCAGCGCGATGTCCTGCGGTGTGGTGACGATGACCGCGCCGGTGACCGGCACCTTCTGCGCCAAGGTGAGCTGGACGTCGCCGGTGCCCGGCGGCAGGTCCACCACCAGGTAATCGAGGTTGTCCCATTTGGTCTGGTGCAACAGTTGTTCCAGCGCCTGGGTGACCATCGGGCCGCGCCAGATCATGGGCGTGTCGTTGGCATCGATGAGGAAGCCGACCGACATGGCTTGCAGGCCGTGGTTGGTCATCGGCAGCATGGTCTTGCCGTCTTCGGAATCGGGGTTGCCGGAAATGCCGAGCATGGTGGGTTGCGAAGGGCCGTAGATATCGGCATCGAGCATGCCGACGCGCGCGCCTTCGGCGGCCAGCGCCAGCGCCAGGTTGACGGCGGTGGTGCTCTTGCCCACGCCACCCTTGCCGCTCGCTACCGCGATGATGTTCTTCACCCCGTCCACCAGCTTCACACCGCGCTGCACCGCATGCGGCACGACCTTGCTGCTGACGCTCGCTTCGATCTTGCCGGCGCCCGGCAATGCGGATTTGAGGTGAACCTCGATGGCCGCCTTGATCTCGCCCCACACGCTTTTGGCCGGATAGCCCAGCAGCACGTCCAGGGTCACGTCATTGCCGCTGACCTTGACGTTCTTGATGGATTTGCCGCTGACGAAATCCTTCTTCGTGTTCGGGTCGATCAGGTTCTTCAACGCGTTCTGCACATCTGCTTCGGTAAAACTCATCATTCACTCCTGGTTGATATTCGTCCGGGATCGCATCCCGACTAAGACACTCGACATTGTAGCGGGTGGCAGGGTCTGTGAGTGACTACCTTTAACCGTGCCTGCCCTTGTAACACTGCGCAGCCGCATGGACGACCTGCGACCACGGGATCTCGGCCCAATCACCCCACTGGCGCAAGGCGTTCTCCGCCAATCCATCCACGTTCGCCACCTCGGCGTCGCCGCGCATCTCCTGCTGCAATCCCTTGAGGCCGCCGCACTGCACACGCATCTCCTTGGCATGCGGCAGCACCGTATCGTCGTGCAAGGTGCCCAGCGCGAAGGAGAAAGCATGCCGCAACTGACCGTGCAATTCACCGCAACGGGAATGGCTCGCCGCAGTGTGGCAGGTCACCGCTTCGCGCTCGGCGATCTGCTTCCGTTGCGCGCGCTCGCAGGCGACGCAACGTGTCAGCAGTGCCTTCTCGAACACACAGGGGCGTGCCACCACCTCGGCGAACTTCTGCCGGTAGGCGGCTTCGTCCATGGGACTTAGTCGTCCCCCAGCTGCGGGGCCGGCTCGCGCACTTCGTTGAGCAGATCCTCGGCGTGCAGTTCCGACTCGGCGTGGATCATCTTGATGAGCGAGCGCGAATCTTCCGCCTGCTCGGCGCGCAACTGCTTGGCACGCGCCGACGCCTCGCGATAGGCATCGAACTGTTCCAGCTTCTGCAGCTGTTTGATGGGGAATTCGGTCACACGGTAGATAAAGTAGGGCATGGTGTCACCTCGTTCGTTATTTCGTGCCTGGACGTTTCAGGAAGGTGATGACATTCGCGCCGGGTGCGTTCTTGCTGGCGCAACTGCCCTCGCCCAGTCCGGCGAGTTGTTCGGCTTCGTGCAACAGATTGATGACGTCGACATAATTCTTCTGCTTCACCATCATCAGGGCGGTATAGCCGCCCTCGTTCTTCGCCAGCACTTCGGCACCGGCCTGCAACAATGCCTCGACCACTGCCGTCTCGCCATAACCTGCGGCCAGCATGAGCGGGCGCACACCATACCCGATGGCAGCCTCGATATTGGCACCGGCAGCGATGAGCGCCTGCACCACCTCGGCGAAGCCGCGCTTCAGCTCGGGGTTGTAGCAGGCCTTCATCAGTGCTCCCCAGCCGGCGTTGTCGGTCGCATTGACGTCCGCACCGCGGCCGAGCAGCATGCCTACCATGTCGAGGTCGCCCGCATGGGCGGCCAGCATGAGCAGAGTGGCACCCGACTCGTCGCGTGCATTCACATCCGCTCCTGCAACCAGCATGCGCTGCACCGCAGCGGTATCACCGATCTTCACTGCTGCTATCGACTCTGTAGACATGCGACCTCCGTTGTGACTATTTCTTGACGGTGTTCTGAAGCGCCTTGCGGATCGCTTCCGGCGATTTCATGATGTTCATGAAGCTGTTCTTGCCCATCATGCTGAGATCGGGGAAGTTGATGGCGATACGGAAACGCGCGTACAGCGCATACACCTTGTTGCCCGAGACCAGCACCTCGTACGGCAGGTGCGCAGTGGATTTCACGTCGCGGAAATCGATCTCGTTCATCATGAAACTGTCGTCCATCGCCTTGCTGTCGCCGCTGCCCTTGAGGCCCACGCCGAACACGCTCTCCTGCTTGCCGGGGATGTCGACACGGTAGACCTTGGACACGCCGTTCTGGTTGTTCGCCAGCTTGGCATCCACTGCCTGCACCGCTTCCTCATAGCTGCCGTATTCGGCCAGCTCGCTCGGCTCGTCGAAGTACTCCATGCCGATGGTGTAGTGGTACTTGCGCGCCTGCTTTGCAGTCAGACCCTTGGCACCGAACTCCTCCACCCTGCCCAGCGCCTTCTCCAGTGCCGCCGACACACCGGACAGGTCGCCGTTCATGCGGTACACATGCGACATGTAGACCGGGTTGGTGTAGCTCACCTGCACTTCCTTGCCGGCCTCGGTGACCGACACGCGCTGCACCGCACCGTAGCCGCCAGCCTCGGAGGCTGCTGCGTTCTTCTTCAGCTCATCGTTGGTGACGATGATGATATTGGCGCCGGCATAGGGCGCGTATTCGCCCACTACGCTGAAGCCGGCTGTGGTCAGCGCAGTCTTCACCTGTGCAGACTTCTCGGCGACGGTTCCGGCCCCCTTGGAAGCCAGCACGAACGGCTTGAGTTTCACATCGTCGGCCTGTGCGACACCGACACAAAGCAGCAAAGCAGAAAGCAGCATCCTCTTGATCGTCATACGTACCATTATTTCTCTCCCTGGTTGTGTTGGACTACGGTTACAGCTTATGTCTTGTGCGGATGGAACCATGCCAGCTTGGCGCGCAGCGTGACCACGCCGCCGACGATGATGAGCGTCGGCGCCTGCGGTTTCTCGCGCTCGGCGATGGCGGGCAATGTCTTCAAAGTGCCGGTGATGACGCGCTGTGTAGGCTGCGTACCATGTTGCACGATGGCGATGGGCGTGCTGTCCGGCATGCCGTGCGCGATCAGCTGCTCACACAGGTAATCCAGCCCGTGCAGCCCCATGTACACCACCACCGTCTGCTTGGGCCGCGCCAGCGCTGCCCAATCCAGATTCATCGTGCCATCCTTCAGATGGCCGGTGACGAACATGCACGACTGCGCATAGTCGCGGTGCGTCAGCGGGATACCCGCATAGGAGGCGACACCGGAGGCCGCAGTGATACCGGGCACCACCTGGAAGGGGATGTTCTCCGCCGCCAGCGTTTCGATCTCCTCGCCGCCGCGGCCGAAGATGAAGGGATCGCCGCCCTTGAGCCGCAGCACGCGCTTGCCTTGCTTGGCCAGGCGCACCAGCAGCTCGTTGATCTCTTCCTGCGGCAGCGCGTGGTCGGCACGGCGTTTGCCAACATAGATGCGTTCGGCGTCGCGTCGCGTCATTTCGACGATGGGCTTGGTCACCAGCGCGTCGTACACCACCACGTCGGCCTTCTGCATCAGGCGCAGCGCGCGGAAAGTGAGCAGATCGGGATCGCCGGGACCGGCACCTACCAGATACACCTCGCCGCGCTGGATGTTGTCCTCGTCCTTGAGCATCTCCTGCAGCATCGCCTCGGCACCGCTCTCGTCGCCGGTCAGCACCTTCTCGGCGACCACTCCCTCGAACACGCTCTCCCAGAAGATGCGGCGCTTGGGCGGATTGGTGACGCGCGTCTTGACCAGTTCGCGGAAGCGCTCGGCGAAAGCAGCCAGCCGGTTGAAGTTCTGCGGGATCACGGTCTCCAGTTTGCCGCGCATCATGCGCGTCAGCACCGGCGAGGCGCCGCCGCTGGAGAAGGCGACCATCAAGGGCGAACGGTCGAGGATCGCAGGCATGATGAAGCTGCACAGCTCAGGATCGTCCACCACGTTCACCGGGATGCTGCGATTCTGCGCCAACGCGGAGACCTGCTTGTTCACTTCGCGGTCGTTGGTGGCGGCGATGACCAGCGTCATGCCGTCGAGGTGTCTGGCATCGAAGCGGGCGACGATCGCCTCGACCCCACCCTGCTTCGCCAGTTCGGCATCGATCTCGGGGGCGACCACGCGCACCTTGGCACCTGCTTCCAGCAACACGGCTGTCTTGCGCTTGGCGACTTCACCCCCGCCCACCACCAGGCATGGCTTGTCTTTGACGTTCGCGAATATCGGCAGGAAATCCACGTTAACCCTTCACTGCTTTCAGGATCAGGGGAACCAGGGCTTCCGGCAACTTGATCTTGCCCGCCAGCGCGAACTCGTGTGCACGCTCGGACATCTTGTCCCAGGTCTTCTTGATGATGGGGATCCACTTGTCCTCGGTATAGTCCGGCTTCTGCTGGGCGAAGTGCAGCATGTAGTGTTCGATGAACACCAGGTCCACCACGTCTTCCATCAGCTGCGTCTCCGGATTGACCTTAAGCGCTTTCTTGCCGACGATGGTCTGCACACGGCCTATCATCTCGTCGTCGTAACCGACCTCTTTCATCAGCCTGCCCGCCGTCTCGGCGTGGAACTTGTACAGCCCGGTGCGCCATTGCAGGTAGCCGTTGCGGTCCATCGGATAATTGCTGCGCGGCGTCTTCCAGCGCTGGATGTGCTGGGCACGGCAGGCCAGCTTGACCGCTTCGGATGCTTCCGGTGCATAGCGTTCCTGCATCTCGGTCATGCGCTGCGCATAGAGCAGCTCCTTGGGATATTCCTTGCCGTCGGCCGTTTCCTTGTTGGGGTCTTCGGCGTTGGCCTTGTCGAATGCCGCGACGGCGGCCTGGTACAGCTTGCTGGTCATGATGTCTTCCCGATAGTTGAAATTGGTTTGCATTGCTGCTCCTTGCACCGGCGCACGAAGGCGACGAAGCGCGTCGCCCAGTAGCAACTGCCGATGGTGCGCAGATGGGTATAGGAAGCCAGCAGGTTATGCAGGATGAGCCCGTCGCGGTCGCCGTCGATGCCGTAACCGCGCTCGACATGGTAAGCGAAGCGCAAGTCCGGTGGAAGGTTCTCCAGGCTGGAGTAATGGAATTCGTGGGCACGGATCAAAGGTTGATTTTCACGGTCGCCTCCTCTCCCGCTTGCGGGGGAGGATTGAGGTGGGGGCAATTCCACTGGTTTGCCCGGGCGCGGCCACGGATGAGCATCATCTTCGCGCAGGTGCACATAGCCGCGGCCGATGGGCTTGGCGTGCATCTTCACGTCGCCGGGGATAGCGCCGACCATCTCGTAAGTGCGACCTTCATATTCGATGCCGCGCGACAGGTACATCAGGCCGCCGCATTCGGCATAGGCCGGCATGCCGTTTTCGATGGCCTGTTTGATCTGTGAGCGCAGACTGACGTTGGCTTCCAGTTCGGTGGCACAGGTCTCGGGGAAACCTCCGCCGATGTACAGCCCGTCCACTTCGGGCAGTTGCGCGTCGCGCAGCGCGTCGAACGGCACCAGTTGCGCGCCCGCCGCTTCCAGTGCCTCGAGATCGTCGGCGTAGTAGAAACCGAAAGAGCGGTCGCGCGCGATGCCTATCTTCACCTTGTCGCCGCAGGGCAGCGGACTGACCTCGGCCTTGTGCGGCACGGCCAGCGGTTCTTTCTTCGACAAAGCGAGCAGTTTGTCCAGATCGACCTGCTCGGCGATGGCTTCGCCGATCTGTTTGATCTTGGAAGTGGCGACATGCGACTCGTTGCTGGGCATCAGGCCGAGGTGGCGCTCTTCGATGCTGAGGCGCTCGTCATACTGGATCGCGCCGATCACCGGCACGTCGGTGTAATGCTCAATGACCTCGCGCAGCTTGGATTCATGGCGGCGACCGCCGAGGTTGTTGAGGATGACGCCGGCGATGTTGATGTCGCGATCGAAGGCCTGATAGCCGAGGATCAGCGGCGCGATGCCGCGCGTCATGCCGCGCGCGTCGATCACCAGGACCACCGGCAGGTCGAGCAGTTTGGCCAATGCGGCGTTACTGTTGCTGCCGTCCAGGGCGAGGCCGTCATACAGCCCCTTGTTGCCCTCGACCAGATTCACCTCGGCGCTGTGTTGGGCGAAGGTGGCGACGATATCGTCGCGCTCCATCAGATAGAGATCGAGATTGAAGCAGGAGCGGCCGGCAGCCTGACCCAGCCACATCGGGTCGATGTAGTCGGGACCTTTCTTGAATGGCTGCACGGCATGTCCGCGCGCGGCGAGTGCCGCACACAGGCCGATGCTGACCATGGTTTTGCCGGAAGATTTATGTGCCGCCGAGATTAGGAAACGGTTCATCTGGGACCTCGATCAGCCTGGTGGGATTAAGCGCAGAACCGGCACCGCGACGCGATGCCGGTCCTGTACTTGTTCAATCCGAGATGTAGGGCTTGTCCTGCGGCATGAAGTTCAGCACACGCACGCTGACGGTGGTGATCAGGAAGGCGATGCCCAAGCCGCCGAGTCCGAGCAGGAACTCGTAGATGGAAGGTGCGTAGCTGGCGACCTGTCCGTCGGCGAAGCTGCTGCTGACTTCATAACCCGGGAAGATGCTCAACGGATAAGCCTGACCGCCGATGATGAACACATACAGCAGCGCGAAAGCGCCGAGCACCACTAGCAGCGATGCCACCATGACGCACTTGGTCTTGCCCAGACCGGGGAAGTAGATCAGCAGCAAAGGCAGCACGTTGCCCAGCACGACATAGCCCCACCAGAACAGGTTCGGGTAGACGCCGCCATCGCGCAGGATGAACAGCTCGAAGCCGGTCTGGTGCGCGAAGTACATATTGGTGAAATGGTAGGTCGCGACCATGTACAGCGAGCCGACCACGAACACGCCGAGCAGGTTCTTGGTACGCTGCAGGATGGCCGGGTCGAGCGTCTTGTCATTCCAGGCGTAGATGACTTTCTGAACCACATGGAACACCGCCAGTCCCCAAGCAAAGGACAGCACGATGAACATCGGCGGCAGCAATGCCGAACCGTAGGCCTGGCGCGCGGTGAGGAATGCGAAGATCAGGCCGGTACCGGTGGTCAGCACGAAACGCCACACAAACACGGCCAGACCGGCCGCCTTGTTGAACGGATTCATGCGCCGCTCCATCATCGTCCACAGGTAGACGATGACCAGCGAGAACATGCCGGAATACAGCACCACGTTCCAGGCGAACACCGAAGTGACGTTGTAGTTGGTGGCGGCGACGATGATGCGGTCGGGACGGCCCAGATCCAGCATCAGCACGGCAAGTCCGCCTGCCAGCATGGCGATGGACAGCAGGCTGGCCAGCGGCGCACGCGCCTTGTACACGGCCTTGCCGAACACGGAACCGATGGAAGCGACGTTCAATACGCCGGATGCAGCGACGATCAGGAAGATGGCGAACACGTGCGGCATGCCCCAAACGATCTGGTTGTTCATGCCGGAGATGATGTGGCCGTGATGCTCCATCATGTGCACGGCATAGGCACCGCCCAGCACAACCAGGCCACCGATGGCCAGCAGCACGTAATACAGACGGTTCATGGAGTACAGTTTGGAAAGGTCAGCCATGATTTAAAGCCCTTGGTAACGAACGCCGGGGTTCAGTTGCAGGTCGGCGCGAATCTGCACGGATGCGACGCTGCGCACCTTCTTGTAGATCTCGCTGTTGGCGTCGTTGAGGTCGCCGAACAGAATGGCCTTGTTCTGGCAGGCTTCGGCGCAGGCCGGGATCTGGCCCTTGTCGATGCGGTGCACGCACAGGGAACAGGCTTCCACCGTGCCCTTGCCGCGCGGCACGTCGGGGTTCTGGTCGGTAAGCGTCTCATGCACGAAGGAACGCGCCTTGTACGGGCAGGCCATCATGCAATAGCGGCAACCGATGCACAGGTGGCGATCCACCAGCACGATACCGTCGGCGCGCTTGAACGATGCCTGGGTGGGACAGACATCCACACAGGGCGGATGCTCGCAATGCTGGCACATCATCGGCAACGACAGCGCACGGCCGCTGCTGACATCCTTGATCTCGATCTTGCGTATCCATTGCGAGTCGGTCGTGCCGGTCTTGCCGGACAAGCCGTTCTCCTTGTTGCAGGCGTTCACGCAGTCGTTGCAGCCTTCCTTGCACTGGGCGGTGTCGACAAGCATGCCCCAGCGCACTGTCGAGCTGGCAGCTTGCGTATCGCCTTGCGCAGTCTGGTACAACATCATCCCCGGCGCGATGGCGATGGCCGCGGCACCCGCCGAGGTCTTGAGGAATTGCCGGCGTTGAGTATCGATATCGCTCATTTGACTTCCTTGCTCGCGACTTCTGCCTTGCGTTTGCTGGCGTGACATTCAAAACAGTCGATCTTGACTGCAGCATAACGGTGGCAGCCGACACAGAAGCTGTCTTCGCGCGCCGTCACGCTGTTGTCGCTGGTGCTGGCGTGGCACTCCACGCAGGCCTTCAATGCTTCGGCCTCGACGCGCACGCCCTTGCGCACCGTTTCGTTGCGCTGGTGCTTGAGCATGTGCATGTGGTTCTTGCGCATCCACTGCGTATCCTTCACGCACTGCCCGCCCTTGCCGATGTCCAGCTTGGGAGCGTTCGCCTCGGCAGCCAAGGCTGCCGGGATGCACAGGCACAACAGCAAAGATACGAGCAGTCTCATCACTCACCCAGACCCATTTGAATGTAGCCGGTCGGACACACGTCGGAACAGATGTGGCAACCGATGCACTTGTCATAGTCGGTAGCAACGTAACGACCGGTCGTCGCCTCTGTCTTCTTGACGCGATACACGGCGGTCTGCGGGCAATAGACCACGCAGTTGTCGCACTCGAAGCACATGCCGCAGCTCATGCAACGCTTGGCTTCGGCCACTGCCTCTTTCTCACCCAGCACGCCCAGACGATCCTGGAAGTTGCCCAGCGCGGTCTGCTTGTCCAGCGTGACGACATTGCGGATGTTGCGCGGCACATAACCGAAGTGGCCGAGGAACAGCTTGTCGTGCGGGATGATGTAACGGTCGGAGCGGTTGTCGAAGTTGTGCACCGCGACATTGGAGTTGCATGTGCCGCGCAGCGGCTCGTGCGATTCCTCGATCTTGATGCCCTTCTCGACCAGCTTGCGCATCAGGTCGAACTGGTGCGCGTCGATCTTCGGACGCTTCTCCAGATCTTTGCCCTGCAGGAAGTTGTCGATACCGTCGGCTGCGATCGAACCGTGGCCGATCGCAGTGGTCAGCAGGTGCGGGCGGATCACGTCGCCGCCGGCGAACACGCCTTGCTGGCCGTTCACCACATAGTTGCGGTCGGTGGAAACAGCGCCCTTACCATTGTTGAACACTTCCAGACCGGTGAAGTCGACGGCCTGGCCGATCGCCGAAACGATCAGGTCGGCTTCGATGTCGTATTCGCTGCCTTCGATGTTCTTGATCTCCAGCTTGCCGCCGACGAACTTCGCCTCGCACTTGGAGACGCGCAGTGCCGTGGCACGGCCATCCGCACCTCGCACGATGCCGAGAGGCACCATACCGCCGAGGATGTGGATGCCTTCAGCCAGCGCCTGCTCGATCTCGTGCTTGTTGGCCTGCATCTTGTCGATGTCGAACACCGATGTCAGCGCGACTTCCGCGCCCTGCTTGGCGGAGATATCGGCGACGTCGTGCGCCATGCGTCCGGCGATGGCCATCTCGGCATCGGTCGGCTTGGCGTTGGTGATGTGCCCCAGACGGCGGGCGACGGTCGCCACGTCGATGGAGGTGTCACCGCCGCCGACCACGACCACGCGCTTGCCGACGTGCTGCAGACGGCCTTCGTTGAAGGCCTGCAGGAATGCGGTAGCAGTAACCACGTTGGGAGCTGCGCTGTCGGGGGTAGGCAGCGCACGGCCAGCCTGTGCGCCCATGCCCAGGAACACCGCATCGAAGTCCTTGCGGATCTGTTCCATGGTGATGTCGGTGCCGACGCGTGTCTTCATGCGGGTCTTCACGCCCAGTTCGATGATGCGCTGGATCTCCGCATCGAGTACATCGCGCGGGGTACGGAAACCGGGGATGCCGTAACGCATCATGCCGCCGAGGTGTTCATGCTCGTCGAAGATGGTGACGTCGTGACCCTTCAACACCAGCTGATAGGCGCAGGACAGGCCGGCAGGACCGCCGCCCAGGATCGCGACCTTCTTGCCGGAAGACTTGACGTTCGGCTTGTTGAACTTGAGCTTGTTGGCGACCGCGTACTCACCGAGGAAGTGCTCGACCGAGTTGATACCGACGTGGTCTTCCACCTCGTTGCGGTTGCAGCCGCTTTCGCACGGAGCCGGGCAGACACGACCCATCACCGACGGGAACGGGTTTGCTTCTGTGAGACGGCGCCATGCATATTCCTGCCACGGCATGATCGGCTTGCCATCGGCGCCGTTCGGCACCTTTTCTGTACCGCGCACGATACCCAGATAGCCACGGATGTCCTCACCTGCCGGGCAGCTGCCCTGGCAGGGCGGCGTCGACTGGATGTAGGTCGGGCACTTGTAGGAATAGCCGGCCTGGAAGATCTTTTCGTTCATCCGGCGGACTTTGTTGTCGCCATCCTTGTAACGGCGGAAAGTGATCTTTTGCGGGGTTTCGCTGACTGCTGACATGTTTGCTTCTCCTCGTTATTTCGGACCCAGCTGGATCGCATTGCTGACCAGTTGATGTACTCCGCCCACCATCTTTCTTTCGAAACCGTAGATGGGCAGGACCTTGGTGAACTGCGCCTTGCAGATGGCACAGATGGTCGCCATGAAGTTGACGCCGTGTTCGTCCACCGATTGCTTCAATACTTCCATGCGCGGCAGGGCTCCCTTGACGCGCAGGTCGATCAGGTCGTCGGTCAGCAACCCGCCACCGCCGCCGCAACAGAAGGTCTGTTCGCGTGTGGTATTGGGCGCCATCTCGACGAAATTATTCGCTACTGCCTTGATGATGTTGCGCGGGATCTCGAACTGGCCGCCGGGCATGTCGCCCATGCGCGATCCGCGCGCCACGTTGCACGAATCGTGGAACGTGATGATGTGCTTGTCGTTCTTCGACTTGTCGAAGGTCAGGCGCTCGTCCTGGATCATGTCCCAGGTGAACTCGCAGATGTGCATCGGCTGCTTGTAGCGGTGATCCAGCTGTTTCTGCAACATCTGTGCGAAACGATCGTCGGCATCCGCACCGTCGCCAACGCCGGTCAGGGTGTTCCAGAAGCTGTAGGCGACGCGCCAGGCATGGCCGCACTCGCCCACGACGATGCGTTTGACGCCCAGTTCCAGCGCGGCCTGGCGGATACGCATGGCGATGGTGCGCAACTGGTCGTAGTTGCCGATGAACATGCCGAAGTTGCCCGCCTCGGACGACATGGACGACAGCGTCCAGCTGGTCCCGGTGGCATGGAACACCTTGGCGTAGCCGATCAGACTGTCGATATGCGGTTCGGCGAAGAAGTCGGCGGACGGCGTGATCAGCAGCACTTCTGCGCCCTTCACGTCGATCGGGAACTTCACGTCGATGCCGGTGGCATCCTTGACGTCCTCTTCCAGGCCGGCCAGCGTGTCTTCCAGCGCCGGGCCTGGCAGGCCGAGATTGTTGCCGATCTTGTGCACCTTGCCGATGATCTCGTTGGAGTACTTCTGGCCGTAACCGACGGAATCCAGTATCTCGCGCGCCGCCATGGTGATCTCGGCAGTGTCGATGCCGTAGGGGCAGAACACCGAGCAACGCCGGCATTCGGAGCACTGGTTGTAATAGTTGTACCACTCGTCCAGCACTTCGCGCGTCAGATCGCGCGCACCGACGAGTTTGGGGAACAGTTTGCCCGGCAGGGTGAAGTAGCGGCGGTAGACGCTGCGCATCAGGTCCTGGCGCGCCACCGGCATGTTCTTCGGGTCCTGCGTGCCGATGAAGTAGTGGCACTTGTCGGAACAGGCGCCGCAATGCACACAGGCGTCCATGAACACGCGGAAAGAGCGGTATTTCGACAGCAGGTCGCCCATCTTGGCGATGACCTTGTCATGCCAGTCTTCCACAAGTTGACCGGGGAAGCCGAGTGCCTCATTGATCTTCTCGCTGGCGACAAAGGGGCCTTTGCCCTCCATCGATCCGGGCTTCAGCGCGGGGACGATGGGGATGGTACGGTAGGCTGGCGCTACGATATCTGCCATTTCAGTTCTTCTCCGATTCCAGTTTGGCAGCCCAGGCACTCAGATGACGCTTCTCGCGCGGATCGTCTTTCTGATTGCGGGTGGGTGAGAAAAAGACTCCTGGCGCGTGCAGCAATTTGCTGAAGGGGAACACAACCAGGAGCGCTACAACCAGTGACAGATGCACGATCAGCAACAGGTCGGCCGGAAGCGCCTGGATGTCCAGATGCATCAAGCCGAGGAAATAAGTTTTCACCGCGATCACATCGGTGTGCGCGACGAACTTCATCATCAGGCCGGAGCCTGCGATGCCGATGAGCAGCACCAGCATCAGGTGATCGGACGGTGTGGAGATGTAACGGATGCGCTCGACGAACAAGCGGCGCCCCCACAGTCCGAGCAATCCCAGCAGCATGGTGATGCCGGCATAGATACCGAACGGCTGGAGGAATTCGACCCACCCCCAGACCGGTTCGGTGAAATACCGCAGGTGACGCAAGGTCACCAGTGCCAGGCTGGCATGGAACAGCATGCCAAAGACCCAAATCCACAGATTGGATTTGAACAGGCTCTCGAAGAACACGACCTCGCGCGTCATGCGCAAAACCACGCCGCCGGTTGTGGTCGGCGCGGGTGTGGTCGGTATCTTCAGCGGAGCCGGTGTTCTGGCGTAGGTATTGATGCGATAGAGCAACCCTACGACAAACAACAGCGTAGCGAGGTAGAACAGGATCGCAAAGACGGTGCTCGCCATGAGGGATTCCCTATCGCTGTGCCTGGATTAAATACAGCCAGTCGGCTTCGGCAGACCGGCGATCTTGCACGCCTGCTTACCCGGGCCGTACGGGAACAGACCGTACAGATACTCGCTGGTGCCCTTCTCGGCGCCCAGCTTCTTGCCGATAGCCTTGGTCAGCACGCGCACAGCCGGAGCGATCTGATATTCCTCGAAGTACTCGCGCAGGAAGTTGACCACTTCCCAGTGCTGTTCGGTCATGGTGATGCTTTCAGTTTGCGCCATGTAGTTCGCAACGTCGGTATTCCAATCGGCCAGATTGATCAGATAACCTTCTTCGTCTGTTTCGTAGGTTTTGCCTGCGACTTCGATGCTTGCCATGTTGATTCTCCTTCTATGCGTTGCAATTGATGATTCTGATTAAAGCCAGGATTGGCAATTCTTGCTGTTCGACACGAGGTCGACGAAACCGCCGTAATCAACCGACGAAACGCCTTCCACGACCCGGTCGCCAAGACCGCGTGCGTCCAGATCGGGTGTCAGGACATATACTTTGAACTTGCCCATCGCTGCGCGCAACTTGGCTTCCGCTGCATTGCCGCGCGTCGCCGCATAGACTGCATCTTCGATGAGCAGGATTTCCCCGCCCGTCGCAGTGTTCAGACAACTGTCCAGCGTGCTGCTGTTCAGGGGCGATTGATTGATGATATGTAACATGTATCCCCCTTAGAAACTCAAGACCACGTCTTGCTCATCCATCAGCTTGCCCATTTCGGCACGGCTGAGCACAGTGACGGGCACCAGGAAATCGTCCTCGGTCAGACCGCGTGCATCCATGGCTTCCTTTTCGACATACAGCTTCTCGATGTCGTAGTCTTCCAATGCACGGTAGGCGGGCGAGAAGTTCTTGGTCTCGATGCCCTTGGTCTGCTGACCCTTCTTCAACTGATATACGCCGTCATCCAGGAAGGCCAGCGACACGTCCTGATCGAAGGCTGCGGTGATCAACACCACTTCCAGCGACTCCAGCGCGTAGATCGTGCCGTAAGGCGCCTTGCGGTTGACGAACATGAATTTTTTTGCGTCACTCATCTCGTCTCTCCATTAATCGCCGAAGGTGACCACGCGGTCACACTTGATACCGGCTTCCACCAGCTGGCCGAGACCGGAGATACGGAAACCCTGCGCCAGATTCTCTTCCTTGATACCGCGACGCAAGGCAGCCGCAACGCACACCACGAGGTCGACCTTGTGATCTTCCGCCAGTTTGGTCCAGCGGTTCACGATGTGACGGTCATCCTGCGGCGGCTCGGTCAGCTTGGACGCATTGTTGACGCCATCGTGGTAGAAGAACACGCGCCATACTTCGTGCCCCTTCTCGATGGCGGCCTTGGCGAACAAGTAGGCCGAGTCGCTGGCTTGATGCTGATACGGACCTTCGTTAACGACGATTCCCAATTTCATACCATGCCCTCGCTTAGAAACGGATATGCGTCGAAGCATTCAGGTTGTAACGGGAACCGCGCCAGTCGTCGATCAGGTACTTGGTGAACGGCAGACCAGTCTTCTCGAAGAAACGGGGCCAGCCGATACGGTCGATCCAGTCAGCCAGACGCTCCCAGGGACGGGCATCTTCCTTGTATACGGTCAGGATGTTCTTGACCACGGCGCCGACTTCGGGCCAGCGCGGAGGATTGTTGGGCAGACCGGCAGCGACCATCTTCATGAAGGTGGGCTTGCCGCGTGCATTGGAGTTCTTGCCACCGACCCAGATGGCCAGCTTGGAGTTCTCCGGATCGTTGATCTGCATCGGGGGGCAGGGAGGATAGCAAGCGCCGCAGCACATACACTTGGTCTCGTCGATCTCCAGCGAAGGCTTGCCGTTGACCATCGCGGGACGGATCGCCGCGACCGGGCAACGGGCAACCACTGCCGGACGTTCGCACACGTTGGCGACCAGGTCATGGTTGATGACCGGCGGCTTGGTGTGCTGCACGATGATGGCGAGGTCAGCCTGGCCGCCGCAGTTGATCTCGCAGCAGGAGGTGGACAGGTGCACACGGTTGGGCATCTCTTCGCGCTTGAACTCGTCAATCAGTTCGTCCATCAGCGCCTTCACCACGCCGGAAGCGTCGGTGCCGGGGATGTCGCAGTGCAGCCAGCCCTGGGTGTGCGCGATCATGGTGATCGAGTTGCCGGTACCGCCCACGGGGAAGCCATGCTTCTCCAGTTCGGCGATCAGCGGAGCGACCTTCTTCTCGTCCGACACGATGTACTCGATGTTGGAACGGATGGTGAAGCGGACGCGACCTTCGGCGAACTTGTCGGCGATATCACACAGCGTGCGGATGGTGTAAACATCCATCTGACGCTGGGTACCGGCACGAACGGACCACACCTGGTCACCGCTGTGGGCGACATGGTGCAGCACGCCGGGACGGGGACGGTCATGGTATTTCCAGTCGCCGAAGTTCTTGGCCAAGACTGGGTGCAGGAACTTCTTGTTATCCGGTACGCCAGTCTCTTTCGGCTTGCGCATCTGTACGGGTGCATTCATCTTCTTATCTCCTTAAGCTTGCTTCTTGGCTTTGATCTTGGCGACTTCATCGTCCCAGCCGTCGGTACGGACGTAGGGGTTCATGCGCGGCGAATTGATCATCGCCGGATCCACTTCGATCTCCATCGCATCGAGGAAGTTGGACAAGCCGATACGCTCGATCATCTCGCCGGTACGCTCATGCTCCAGTGCGTTCTCGGCAAAGAAGTCGATGGTGCGCTGTGCGAAATCGACCAGCACCTCGACTTCTTCTTCGGTATCCAGCTTCATGAACGGGATCACCACTGTACCCATCAGGCCGCCGATCTTCAGGTGGCTCTTGCCGCCGACCAGAACGCTTGCGCCCTTGTCTTTGCCGGGAGCCAGTGCACCGGTCATCACGTTGATGCAGTGCATGCAGCGTACGCAATCCTGGTTGTCGATCTCGACCGCATGAGTGTCACTCACCTTGACGCTGGAGATGTGCTCGCCCTTCTTGATCTTGCCGATCTCCTTGACCTGGAAGGTCTTGGTCGGGCAGCGAGCGACCACGTCGTTCACCAGCTCATCCATGCCGTGCTTGGCGAACCATGTCTTGGCCAGCGCTTCGTCGGTACGGATGTTGTCGCGCCATGTGCCGATCACGGCCATGTCGGCGCGCTGGATCGCGTTCATGCAGTCGTTCGGGCAGCCCGAGAACTTGAACTTGAACTTGTACGGCAGGGAAGGACGATGCAGATCGTCGAGGAAGGTGTTCAGCACGGCACGGTGTGCCTGGGCTTCGTTGTAGCAGGACTGCTCGCAACGGGCAGCGCCGACGCAAGACATGGAAGTACGCACTGCGGGGCCCGCGCCGCCGAGGTCGAAACCCATCTCATTGAACTCGTCGAAGGCTTTCTGCACGTTCTCGGTAGTGCAACCCTGGAACATGATGTCGCCGGATTGGCCGTGGAAGGCGATCAGGCCGGAACCATGTCTCTCCCAGATGTCGCAGAACTGGCGCAGGGTGGCGGTATCGTAGTGCATACCGGGAGGAGGCATGACGCGCAGGGTATGGAACTCGGCTGCGTCCTTGAACTGGGGAGTGCCGTCTGCGTTCTTCAGTTCGGTGAAACGCGGGATGACGCCACCGCCATAACCGAACACGCCGACCGTGCCGCCCTTCCAGAAGCCCTTGCGGGTCTTGTAAGAAGCCTCGAGCTGACCCAGCAGGTCAACTGCGATGTCCTTGTCCTTGGCCAGACGTTTCAGGCCGGTGACAAAACTTGGCCATTCGCCCTTTTCGAGCTCATCCAGATTCGGGGTGTTATGCATCTTTTTCGCCATAATAATTATCCTTTCAGTCGCGTTGCGCTAGGTTGCCCGGCGGGGGCTGGAATTCCGGTCTCTCGTACGGGTTCTGGCTTGCTGCTGCCGACCCGGTTTCTTAATGGTCCCGCATGTTACGGTTCCGCAACAAGCCTAACCATCACCCAGAGCGGGTATCCAAGGTAACCCTAAAGGGTGGTAGTTTTCCCTTCCCCGGTAGTATTTCAATACTGAACATATTGGCGCTAGACTTGCACCATCTATACATTGCCCGTTATCGTCCCGTTCTGGTCCGACGAACGGAAAGGTAAACATGGCACAAATCACCGAACTTAGCAAAATCCAGGTTCCGTTAGGCGGACAACAGATCGAGCTGCAACAGATCGACCACGCCGAGGACGGGATGAGTATGTTGCGCGTTCGCATCCGGGAAGGCAAACGTTTCACGATCTTCGATATCGACCCGGCCACAGCCGCTGAATGGGCGACCACCATGCAGCAATGGGCACAGACACAGGAGCGCAAGTGAGCACGCTGAAGGTTGAGATGATAGACCTGGTGTTCGACCTGCGCGGGGAGACCCTGCCGCTGGATTACCCATTCGCCCTGTGGGAAGAATTGGCGCGGCTTGCGCCCGGATTGGCGGAAAGCGAAGATGTCGGCGTGTTGCCACTGAAGGTCGCGGAAAACAAGGAATTCGCGTTGTTGCCCAAGCGTACCAAGCTGGTCCTGCGTCTGCCGGCCAGCCTGTCCGGGGTCGCGGCGAACCTGAGCGGCGCACAACTGGACATCTCGGCCAGCGTCCTGTCGCTGGGCGAGGTAAAAAGACGGGAGATACAGGCCCACCCCACCCTGCATGCGCAACTGGCAGCGGGGGGCGCGGACGAACTTGAATTCATGGAGTCAGTACAAGCTCACTTCAGCGCACTGGAGATCAGTGCCAATACGATCTGCGGCAGACGCCGTACGTTGAGCGATGGGAGGCAGTCGATCAGCGGTTACAGCCTGGTGGTGCACGACCTCAAGCCGGAAGCTTCCATACTGCTGCAAAGCGTGGGCATGGGAGAAGGAAGGCGGTTCGGTTGCGGCATCTTCATGCCTTACAAGGTCATCTCCGATCTGGAGTGACTGTTTTTAAACACGAAAAGGAGAATCAACGATGGGATACGTAGTTGCCGGAAACGAACTGGAAACCAATGACGAAGGCTACCTGCTGGAGCCGGATTACAGCGAAGAGGTCGTCAACGTGATCGCGGCGGCCGAAGGCATCACGCTGACCCCGAAGCACTGGGAAGTCATCAATTACATGCGCGAAGAGTACAAAGAGAACGGCCACACCCCGAATTTCCGCAACATGCTGAAGGGCGTCAACGAATTCTGGCCGGAGGCGGACAGCAAAGCGCTGTACGATCTGTTCCCGATCGGCCCGGCCAAACAGGCAGCCAAGATCGCCGGCCTGCCGCAACCCCTGGGTAAGGGCGGCTACTAAGAGAAACCACCGACCATCCGGCCAGACTTCGCTCTGCCGGATGATCATAAGGAGAAACACATGGATATGGTCAACGTAGTACTCGACATGAAGGGGCTTTCCTGCCCGAGGCCGCTCATCGGTGCGAAACGCATGGTCGACGAGCTTTCCCCCGGTCAGGTATTGCTGCTGGTATCCGATTGCCCCGGCACGCCGGACGACCTGTTCGTCTGGGCCAAGCAGACCGGCAACCAGATCCTGAAGACCGAGAAGATGCCCGAGGGCGGCACCGGTTACCACATCCAGAAGGGCCAGGCCATCCACAAGGCCAACGTCACCCTGGACATCCGTGGCGCGGTCTGCCCAGGCCCCATCGTTGAAGCCAAGAAGCTGCTGAACGGCATGCAGAACGGCGAAATCCTGCGCCTGGTCAGCGACTGTCCCGGTGTGGAATCCGACATCGGCGGCTGGGCTTCCGCAACCGGCATGACCCTGGTGGAAGGCATCGAACCCGAACCCGGCGTGCACGAGTTCTACATCCGCAAAGGCTGACCGTTGCGCATCAAGAGCACCTGGTTCAAGGAAGGCCGCGAACGCACACCGCAGGAGATTTCGGATGCCCTGTCGTTCACGATCTCGCGCATCGCCGACAACGCACTGAAGAACACGCGCAAGGCGAAGTTCGAGATTGAGGTAGGCCCGCAGTATCTCGACTTCCTCGGTGAATTTCTGGCTTTCCTCATCCTCGTCGCCGACCGCATCGCCTACCGCGACCTGCCGGCCGAGGATCGTGCCGTCTTCACCGGCAACCTGGCCAACCGCGTCGGCGAGACCTATGCCGAGAACCGCAGCCGCCTGCTCGAACAGGACTACAAGGAGTGCAAACAGCGCTTCATCGACCTGATCAACCAGCGCGCCGGCGAATATGCCGATTTCGGCTATGACGAAAAAGGCCCGGATTACGGCTTCTACCGCTACCTGGCCTACTGTATCGGCAACGTGCTCAGCGAAGCGGACGCCAACTGGGTCATCGACCCGATGATCAGCTTCGAGGCGCCGGAAGCGGTGCAGATGGTAGAGAAGACCCTGCGCGGCCTGAACGAGGCCGAACCGCGCAAGCCGCGCCGCCGCGCTTCCGCCGGCGGGGACTGAATGAGCAACCCTTTCGTTCTCGACGATACCGCAGCCTATATGCGCTGGCGCGAGCAGAAGCTCGCCTGCGCCCCGCAATCGGCAAGCGACCTGATCGTCGAAGTACGCGACCCGCGCGCGCTGCAGCCGTCCGAACACGCCGCGCTGGCCGAACGCGTGCGCAACTGCAACATGGCCATCTACGCCAGCCCCATGCACGAGGAAGACACCGACATCCTGCGCCTGTTGGGAGCGCAGTTCGGACTGCGTCAGCTCGATGCCAACTGGCTGGCGGGCGAAGACGGCGTCTCCGAGATCAAGGTGTTCGACGGCGGCACCCGCCAGAACTACATCCCCTACACCGACAAACCCATCAAGTGGCACACCGACGGCTATTACAATCCGCCGGAGCGGCAGATACGGGCCATGGTGCTGCATTGTGTGCGCTCGGCCGCCAGCGGCGGCGAGAACCGCCTGATGGACCACGAGATGGCCTATCTGATGCTGCGCGACGAAGACCCGCGGCACATCGCGGCGCTGATGCAAGCGGACGCGATGACCATCCCGGAACGGGTAGACGAAGCCGACGGCGTGCGCGCCGCGCAGAGCGGACCGGTGTTCTCGCTGGATGCCAACGGCTATCTGCACATGCGCTACACCGCGCGCACCCGCAGCATCGAATGGAAACAGGATGCGGCGACTCGGGCAGCGGTCTCCGCACTGGAGCGCCTGCTGGCTGCGGATACCCCGCTGGTGTTCCAGGCGCGCCTAGAACCCGGCATGGGACTGCTATGCAACAACGTGCTGCACGACCGCGGCGCCTTCACCGACGACGCCAGACACCCGCGCCTGCTCTACCGCGCCCGCTATCTCGACCGCATCGCGCTCTGACCGCCGCTTTACAGGAGGCAGCGCCCTGCCTTACATTGCCCCCATGAAAAGACTCCTGCTTCTCTCGCTCGCGCTGTTGGCTGCCTGCAGCTCGGCGCCCACAAGACAAGATGCCGCAAGCGACGAGCAGATGAACGAACTGGTGATGTATGCCGTGAGTCTGGCCGACACCCCCTACCGCTACGGCGGCAATTCTTCCGGTAGCGGCTTCGACTGCAGCGGCTTCGTCGGCCATGTCTATCGCCAGACGCTGGGACTCTCGCTGCCGCGCACCAGCCGCGAGATCAGCCGTGTCGGCCGGGCGATCGGGCAGCACGAGCTGCGCCCCGGCGATCTGGTGTTCTACAACACGCAGAATGCCTCGTTCTCGCATGTGGGGATCTATATCGGCGAAGGGAAGTTCGTGCATTCGCCGCGAACCGGCGAGACAGTCAGAACTGAAGATATGCAGATGAAGTATTGGGTGGCGCGCTTCGACGGTGCGCGGAGGATACGCCGCTGATCAAGTGAGTCATTCCCTCCCCCTTGCAGGGGGAGGGTTAGGGTGGGGGTAGAAATCCAACAGGCACGAGATGTGAGTTTCTACCCCCATCCCAGCCTTCCCCCTGCAAGGGGGAAGGTGTGAACGTTCAGCAGTTTAACAATTCCCCGATCAATACCGCGCGTTGCGTATCGCCTCGCCCAACTGGAACACCGACATCGCGTAATAGTTGCTGTTGTTGTAACGCATGATCACGTTGAAGTTGCCGAACACCAGCCAGTATTCCTTGCCCGACTCCACCGTGAAATCCAGCAGCCAGGCGGGCGGCAGCTCGCCATCCGGTTTCTTCAGCGGCATCACGCCGGCATCGCGCCAGGCGGCATATGGTCGCGCGTCGCCGATGGTTCCCAGACGGCTCTCATCCTCCACCTTGCTGAGCAAGGCCACCGGTTTGCCGGTCTGCCAGCCGAACTGCATGAGGTAGTTGGCCACACTGCCGATGGCGTCTTCCGGCTCGCCCAGCAGATCGATCTTGCCGTTGCCGTTGAAATCCACCGCATAGCGGCGATAGCTGCTGGGCATGAACTGCGGGATGCCCATGGCGCCGGCATAGGAGGCCTGGATACCGAACAGGTCGAAGCCCTGTTCGCGCGCCAGCAACAGATATTGCGCCAGCTCGTCGCGGAAGAAATCGGCGCGGCGCGGATAATCGAACGCCAGCGTGGTCAGCGCATCCAGCGCGCGATACCTTCCGGCATTGCGCCCGTACAGGGTCTCCACCCCGATGATCCCGAGGATGATCTCCTGTGGCACGCCGTAATGCTGTTCGGCGCGCTGCAACACATCCGCATATTTCTCCCAGAACTTCACACCGCCCTCGATGCGCTGCGGATTGATGAAGTTGGGACGGTAGTCCACCCACGGCCTGAGGATGGCCGGCTTGGAGATCGATTCGATCACATCGGCGCGATACTCGGCGCTGTTGAAGGCCAGCTGCAACTCTTCGCGCTTGAACTGGTGCTTGGCCACCATCTCGTCGATGAAGGCCGGGATGCCCGGCAGCTCGGCTGCCTGCGCGGCGCTGTGGAGTAGCCACAGCATGAGGAACAGTCGTTTCGTCATGAGCTATCGAATGAACTGGTTGCTGCATTTTACTCGACAGTACGCCGCGTCACTGTTAAATTTGGCTTTGATCCCAACGACTATTGGCCCCTTGAACGATATGGAAAAAACCACCCAGCACCACCCCCTGATCATCCTCGGCTCCGGCCCTGCCGGTTACACCGCCGCCGTCTACGCCGCGCGTGCCAACCTCAAGCCCGTGCTCATCACCGGCCTCGCCCAGGGCGGCCAACTGATGACCACCACCGAAGTGGACAACTGGCCAGCCGATCCCAACGGCGTACAGGGCCCGGAACTGATGCAACGCTTCCAGCAGCATGCCGAGCGCTTCAACACTGAGATCATCTTCGACCACATTCACACCGCCAAGCTGCAACAGAAACCGTTCACCCTCATCGGCGATAGCGGCACCTATACCTGCGACGCGCTCATCATCTGCACCGGCGCCTCCGCACAGTATCTCGGTCTGCCCTCGGAACAGGCGTTCATGGGCAAAGGCGTGTCCGGCTGCGCGACCTGCGACGGCTTCTTCTACCGCAATCAGGATGTCGCCGTCATCGGCGGCGGCAACACCGCCGTCGAAGAAGCGCTGTATCTCGCCAACATCGCGCGCCATGTCACGCTGGTACACCGCCGCGACAGCTTCCGCGCCGAGAAGATCATGGTCGACCACCTGATGGAAAAAGTGAAGGAAGGCAAGATCACTCTGCAGTTGCATCAAGTGCTGGACGAAGTGCTGGGCGACGACAGCGGCGTCACCGGCATGCGCCTCAAGCAGGTGAAGGACGGCACGACCCAGGATATCCAGGTCGCCGGCGTGTTCATCGCCATCGGCCACAAGCCCAACACCGACATCTTCGCCGGACAACTGGAGATGGACAACGGCTACATCGTCACGCGCGGCGGACAAAAAGGCTTCGCCACTGCCACCAGCATCGAAGGCGTGTTCGCGGCAGGCGACGTGCAGGACCAGATCTACCGTCAGGCCTGTACCAGCGCTGCGACCGGCTGTATGGCCGCGCTGGATGCGGACAAGTATCTCGCCGGATAAAGGCGGCGCGTGAAGGAAAAGCCGGAGCAGGACACAGACTTGTTCCGGCAAGCACTGGAAGGCGTGACCCCGCTCCCGCCTCCCGACCGCATCACTCCCAACCCGAAACCGCGCAAGTTCACTGCCTCCGCAGCGCCCTCCCCTGCCATCCCCGATACCCTCTCCGACCACGGCGCGGGTGATGTCGCAATCACCGAATTCCTGCACAACGGACTCAACCGCATGACCCTGCGCGACCTGCGCCGTGGGCGCTGGAAGATCGAGGACGAACTCGACCTGCACGGCCTCACCAACGACGATGCGAGAAAGTTGCTGGTAGAGTTTTTGCATCAGGCCACGCAACGCGGGCTGCGCTGCGTCAACATCATCCACGGCAAAGGCTGGCGCAGCGAAGGGCGCGACGGAATATTGAAGGTGAACACCCGCCACTGGCTCACACAGCATCCCGGCGTACTCGCGTTCTGCGAAGCGCCGGTAAATGCAGGCGGTGGCGGTGCGGTGCGGGTGTTGCTGAAGGCAATGAGTTAGCGCGATCGGGAACAAGGATCGACACTTCAACGCCGCTCAAGCAAACGCCGTATCTCCGGCACACAAGAGCCGCAACCCGTTCCCGCTTTCAGGCACTGCCCCACCGCCTCGACGCTGTTCAGGCCTTGTGAGTGGATGGCATTCAGGATGGTCTTTTCTCCCACGCTATGGCAAGCACACACGATGTGTCCGGTATCGGAAACCGTGCCCAGCGGGGGACGCGCGGACAGCAAGCCGGCCAGGTCGGCGGGAGCCAGCCGGGGCTGATTGAACAAGCTGGCCAGCCATTCGCGGTCCGGCAGGCGCTGATCGGGCGCGATGAAGAACACCGCTTGCAGGCGGCCGTCCTGCAGACAGGCCGCGCGATAACGTCCCATCGCCGCATCACGATATTCGATCCACTCTGCGGCAACAGGCAGAGCAGCCTGCACCCAGGCGCGCCAGTCCTCCGGCAACTGCTCGCCGCCGATCTCATGGCGCCAGTGGCCCGCGCCCTGCGAGCAGGCGCAGTAAGCGGCATCCTTGAAATCCAGTCTTGTGCGGCTCAGCACGAACCCCTGCCAGGCAGTCTGATAAGGCTCGACCCGCACCGGCGTGTGCTTGGATTCCGGCTGGCCGGAGATCGGATCGGTGATCGGCGCGACCAGCGCATCCACGCGCGCCGATCTGGCAAAGGCATCATTCCAGTGCATCGGCACGAACACCGAGCCGATACGCTGATCCTCGCTGACCTGCACGCGTGCCAGCATGTTGCCCTGGCGGCTGCGCAGGCGCGCCAGGCCGCCGTCCTGCAATCGATGCGTCTGCGCATCGTCGGCGTGTATCTGCACAAAGGGTTCGAACACATGCGCATTCAGGCGCGGCACTTTGCCGGTGCGCGTCATGGTGTGCCACTGGTCGCGGATGCGGCCGGTGTTCAGCCGCAGCGGAAAATCCGCATCGGTCGCGACGGCAGGCAGGCGCGGCGCGACTGCGACCATGCGTGCCTTGCCGCCCGGGGTGAAGAACTTTCCGTCGGCGAACAATCGCTGCGTGCCTTTAAATCCCCCCTGCCCCCCTTTTTCAAAGGGGGGTTCTTGAGTCACCGGCCATTGCTCGGGTTGCATCGTGTCGTATCCGGCATCGTTCATCTCTGCCAGCGCGCTGATGTCGAATGCTCGTGCCCCTTTGTTCTCAAACCCGGACAGCCGGGCATGCTCGTTGAATATCTGCGCCGGTTTTGTGTACGCGAACGCTGCGGCGAAACCCATGCGCTGCGCCACCTGGGTGATGATCCACCAGTCCGGTCGCGCTTCCCCCGCCGCCGGCAGGAAGGAGCGTTGGCGCGAGATGCGCCGCTCGGAATTGGTCACCGCACCGTCTTTCTCGCCCCAGCCCGCGGCCGGCAGCAGGATATCGGCACAGGCCGTGGTGTCGGTATGCTGCACGCAATCGGACACCACCACCAGCTCGCATCCCATCAGCGCGGCGCGCACGCGATCCGCATCCGGCATACTCACCGCGGGATTCGTGCCCATGATCCACACCGCCTTGATCTTGCCGTCGGCGATGGCCTGGAACATGTCCACCGCTTTCAGTCCCGGCGCACGCGCCATGTTTGTCGCCTGCCAGAATCGCTCGACGAGTTCCACACTCGCCGCATCGGAAAAATCCAGATGCGCCGCGAGTTGATTCGCCAGCCCGCCCACCTCGCGCCCGCCCATCGCATTCGGCTGGCCGGTGACCGAGAACGGCCCCATGCCGGGGCGGCCGATGCGCCCGGTAGCCAGATGCACGTTGATGATCGCGTTGGCCTTGTCCACACCGCTGGAGGATTGGTTGACGCCTTGCGAAAAAATAGTCACGCAACGCTCGGTGCGCGCGAACAGGTGGAAGAACTCGCCGACATCGGTTTCGGCCACGCCGCACGCCTGCGCCACCGCGGGGATCGAAGCGACGGCACGCGCCGCCTCGAAAGCCGCGGCGAATCCTTCCACATGTTGCTCGACGTAGGCCAGGTCGAGTGCGTCCTCGCGCCGCAGGTGATGCAGCAGGCCGTTGAACAGGTAGGCATCGCTTCCTGGCGCGATGGCCAGATGCAGGTCGGCGATATCGCAGGTCGCCGTGCGCCGCGGATCGACCACCACCACCCGCATGTGCGGGCGGGATTTTTTCGCCGCGGCCAGACGCTGGTACAGCACCGGATGCGCCCACGCATAATTGGAACCGACGATGACCACCAGGTCCGCGGCCTCGACATCCTCATAACAGACCGGCACCGCATCAGCGCCGAAGGCGCGCTTGTGCGCAGCCACCGCCGTGGACATGCACAGGCGCGAATTGGTGTCGATGTTCGCGCTGCCGATGAAACCCTTCATCAGTTTGTTGGCGACGTAGTAATCCTCGGTCAGCAGCTGCCCCGAGACATAGAACGCCACCGCATCCGGCCCGTGCTGCCGGATGACTTTGCCGAAACCTTCCGCCACGCGATCCAGCGCCGCCTCCCAGGAGGTTTGCGCGCCGTCCACAACGGGATGCAGCAGACGCCCTTCGCTGCCCAGCGTCTCGGCCAGCACGGCGCCCTTGGAGCACAAGCGCCCGAGATTGGCCGGATGCTGCGGATCGCCGGATACCCGCACTTCGCCGTTCTCCGCCACCGTGGCCAGCACGCCGCAACCCACGCCGCAGTACGGGCAGGTGGTGCGTATGGCCTGCGGCGCAGTCATGCTTTGCATACTCCCGCCTCGGCTTCGAGAAACAGTTCGCCGTGGGCGACGCGCACTTCAAGCCGATGTGCGCATCCGCTGTCCGGTGCGATGGCCTCGCCACTCTCCAGATCGATCACCCAGCTGTGCAGTGGACAGGTGACGCGCTTGCCGTGCACGATGCCTTGCGACAGCGGCCCGCCCTTGTGCGGGCAGCGGTTGTTGAGCGCGAACACCTGATCGTCCACGCTGCGGAACAGCGCGATCTCGCCCGTTGCGGTCTTGACCACCCGCGAACCCTGACGCGGGATGTCTTCCAGCTTGCCGACTTGTATCCAGTTCATTTATTCACCTCATCTGTTATGTGGGTGGCACTTTCAGTGCCTATGCATATCACTTCAAAGCCAAAACATCTTTTGCCACAGAGAACACAGAGTTCACAGAGAAAACCTTTTCCACCCCGTGTCTGATCACCTGCAACTCTCTCTGTGTTCTCTGTGCCCTCTGTGGCTATTTTTGCATTTATGCAATCGTTGCCAATGCGGTGAACTCATGCGCTTCTTTGCCTTCGGCACGCTCTCTCCACGGATCGTCCTGCGAATACTGCTGCGACTTGAGGAAGCGCGCGTACAACTCGGCACGGCCCTGCGCATCATCGACGATGTGGCGCTTGACGTAAGGCAGGCCGACGCGTTCTATCCACGGCGCGGTACGGTCCAGGTAATGGGCGTCCTCGCGGTACAGCTGCATGAAGGCGCCGCAATATTCCAGCACCTCGGCTTCGCTTGAGACCTTGCACAGGAAATCGGTGACGCGCACCTTGACGCCGCCGTTGCCGCCAACATGGATCTCGTAGCCCGAGTCCACGCAGACAATGCCGAAATCCTTGATGGTGGCTTCGGCGCAGTTGCGCGGGCAGCCGGACACCGCGATCTTGAACTTGTGCGGCGTCCACGAACCCCAGGTCATCTGCTCCACCTTGATGCCCAGGCCGGTGGAATCCTGCGTGCCGAAACGGCACCACTCCGAACCGACGCAGGTCTTCACCGTGCGCAGCGATTTGCCGTAGGCATGGCCGGAGACGAAGCCCGCCTCGACCAGCTCGGCCCACATCTTCGGCAGATTCTCCTTGGTGATGCCGTACAGGCCGATGCGCTGTCCGCCGGTGATGTGCACGGTGGGCACTTCATGGCGTTCGGCGATCTCGGCGATGGCGCGCAACTGTGAAGGCGAAGTGACGCCGCCCCAGATGCGCGGGATCACCGAATAGGTGCCGTCTTTCTGGATGTTGGCATGCACGCGCTCGTTGACGAAACGCGAGCGGCTGTCGTCCACATATTCGCCCGGCCAGGCGGCCAGCAGATAATAGTTGAGCGCGGGGCGGCAGACATGGCAGCCGTCCGCCGTCTTCCACTCCAGCGCCTTCATCAACTCCGGAATGCTCTTCAATCCGCGCTCTTGTATCGTCTTGTACATATCCTGATGCGCGTATTCGGTGCAACCGCAGATCGGCTTCTTGCTCGGCTTGGCGGAATAGTCGCCGCCCACGGTGTTCGCCAGGATCGCCTCCACCAGCCCGGTGCACGAGCCGCACGAGGCGGAAGCCTTGGTATGGGCGCGCACCTCGTCCAGCGTGAACAGTTTCTTGTCGATGATGGTATTGACGATGGTGCCCTTGCACACGCCGTTGCAGCCGCAGATCTCGGTCGAGTCCGGCATGTCCATCACGCCTGCCTTGGCGCCGTGGCCGGAATCGCCGAGGTGCATCTGGCCGAACAGCAGGTGCTCGCGCATCTCCGATACATCGGTGCCGTCGCGCATCATCTGGAAATACCAGGGGCCGTCCACGGTGTCGCCGTACATCACCGCACCGCGCAGCTTGTTGTCGCGCAGCACCAGTTTCTTGTACACGCCGCGTGCCGCATCCTGCAGCAGTAATTCGTCATCCCCCGCCACCGGATTGAAATCGCCGGCCGAGAACAGGTCGATGCCGGTCACCTTGAGCTTGGTCGAGACGGACGAGCCTTCGTAGCGCATCCTGCCGTATCGGGCGAGATGGTTCGCCGCCACCTTGGCCTGCTCGAACAGCGGCGCCACCAGGCCGTAAGTCTGGCCGCGATGCTGCACGCATTCGCCCACCGAGTAGATCTTCGGATCGTAGGTCTGCATGGTGTCGCTCACCACGATGCCGCGCTCGCAGTGGATGCCGGCCGACTTGGCCAGCGCGATGTTGGGACGTATGCCCGCCGACATCACCACCAGATCGGCAGCGATCTCTTCGCCGTCCTTGAAACGCAATCCGGTGACCGCAGTCTCGCCGAGGATGGCGTCGGTCTGGCGCGACAGATAGAACTTCAGCCCGCGCTTCTCCAACGCTTCCTTCAGCAGTCCGCCGCCGACCTTGTCCAGCTGGCGCTCCATCGGCCACTCGCACAGGTGCACCACCGATACATCCATGCCGCGCAGCGACAGGCCGTTGGCCGCTTCCAGCCCGAGCAGGCCGCCACCGATCACCACCGCGCGCTTGCCCGGCTGCGCCGCGGCCAGCATCTTCTCCACATCGGCGATGCTGCGATAGCCCAACACGCCGGGCAGATCGATGCCGGGGACCGGCAGCATGATGGGATTGGAGCCGGTGGCGATCAGCAAGCGGTCGTAAGGCGCGACGATGCCGTCTTCCGTCTCGACCGTGCAGCGCACGCGGTCGATCTTCGTCACCGTCTTGCCCGTGTGCAAAGTGATATGGTTCTCCTCATACCAGCTCCAGTCGTTCAGCACCGTGTCCTGGAACGGCATCTCGCCCGACAGAACGGGAGAAAGCAGGATGCGGTTGTAGTTGGGTTGCGGCTCGGCGCCGAACACGGTGATATCGAATTCGTCCGCCGACATCTTGAGCAGCTCCTCGATAGTGCGTATGCCCGCCATGCCGTTGCCGATCACCACCAGTCTCATCTTTGTTTTCGTCATCATGTACTCCTCTCAATAAAAAGCGCCGTCCGGCTGCAAGCCGAAACGACGCCTTTGTCGTTGCCACATTCCATGTCTCAAACCCGGAACCCGCCGTTGGGTCACTTCCGGTGTTTGTCGTTACTGTCTTTGCTGCCGCTACGAAACTGCACTCACCGCATACGGAGACTTTGCGCAGAAGATGCCGATCTCGTCTCCTGCTGCGATGCCGTCCGAGAACCGGGCGAGTTGCCCGTTCACGGTGCAAACCACATTGTGCTCATCCAGCACATGGGTCCATCTGCTGCCGCGCCCCCGCAACCTGTCCAGTACCTGTGCGATGGAAGAGATGTCTTCCTGCACATCCATACGCTCCGAAGTCATCATCAGCGCCTCGCTGGCGTAGCCGAAATACATGATCTCGACCTCATGCCTGTTTGCATGTGCGGACCAGTACAGTGATCGCAGGAGTTTTCTCATTTGGCTACGCCGCCTTCTTCGCCTGCTTCTGGTACAGGAACTCCAGCACCGCACCGCGCAGGCTGTGGTAATGCGCATCGTTCGCCAGCGCCAGGCGGTTGCGCGGCTTGGGCAGGTCGACAGTCAATATCTCGCCGATGGTCGCCGCCGGGCCGTTGGTCATCATCACGATGCGGTCGGACAGCAGCACCGCCTCGTCCACATCGTGGGTGACCATCACCACCGTGCTTTTGGTGGCCGCCACGATCTTCATCAGTTCGTCCTGCAGGTGCGCACGCGTCAAGGCATCCAGCGCGCCGAACGGCTCGTCCATCAGCAGCACCTTGGGTTGCATCGACAGCGCGCGGGCGATGCCGACGCGCTGCTTCATGCCGCCGGAGATCTCGTGCGGCAATTTCTGCGCCGCATGGGACAGATGCACCAGTTCGAGCGCATCGTTTGCGCGCTGCGCGAGTTGCGCCTTGCTCTCGCTGGCACCGAACACACGCTCGACCGCGAGGTGGACGTTCTCGAAACAGGTCAGCCAGGGCAGCAGCGAATGGTTCTGGAACACCACGCCGCGGTCCGGGCCGGGGCCGGCGATCTCGCGATCCGCGCAGAGCATGACGCCGTCGGTCGGCATCAGCAGTCCCGCGATCAGGTTGAGCAGGGTGGATTTGCCGCAGCCCGAGTGCCCGATCAGGGTGATGAACTCGCCCGGATCGATCTTCAGGTCGATGTCCTTGAGCGCGACGAACGTGCCCTGCTTGGTCTCGAACGACATCTGCACATTCTCTATCTGTACATATTTCTTCATGGTGTTTCCGATCAGTAACTGAAGCGTTTGGCGACCTGCACCAGCATCAATTCCAGCAACAGGCCGATGATGCCGACCACGAAGATGGCGATGATGATGTGCTCGACGTTGAGGTTGTTCCACTCATCCCACACCCAGAAGCCGATGCCCACGCCGCCGGTCAGCATCTCCGCCGCCACGATCACCAGCCAGGCCGTGCCGATGGCCAGGCGGATGCCGGTGAGCATGTAAGGCAGGGTCGCCGGGAACAAGATCTTGGTGAACACCTTCCATTCCGACAGGTTGAGCACGCGCGCCACGTTCAGGTAATCCTGCGGCAACTGGCGCACGCCCATCGCGGTGTTGATGATCATCGGCCAGATGCTGGAGATGAAGATCACCCAGATGGCCGCCGGGTTGGCCGCCTGGAACACCAGCAGACCGATGGGCAGCCAGGCCAGTGGCGACACCGGTCGCAGCATGCTGACGATGGGCGAGGTCATCTTGTCGAGGAAACCGAAGCGACCGATCATGAATCCGAGCGGGATGCCGATCAGCGCCGCCAACCCGAAACCGATGCCGACACGTCCCAGCGAATTCAGGATGTTCCAGCCTATGCCCTGGTCGTTCGGCGTCTTCTGGTAGAACGGATCGCTGAACAGCACCACCGCCGAGTCCCAGGTCTTGGCCGGCCCCGGCAGCGTCTCGCTGCCCTGCGCCAGCATCGACCAAATGAACAGGAACAGGGCGATGCCGATGAGGGGCGGCACCCAATGCTCCGCCAGATGTTTTCTGAGCTTGATCATGCCCGCACCTTGAAGCTGGCCGCGTACTTCTTCGGATCCTTGCCGTCCCATACGGTGCCGTCGATCAGCTTGGAAGTGCGCATCACATCCTTGGGCACCGCCACCTTGACCTGCGACGCCGCCTGCTTGTAGAGATCAATGCGATTGATCTGCTTCGCCACGGCCAGATAGTCCGGATCTTCCTTGAGCAGGCCCCAGCGTTTGTGCTGCGTGAGGAACCACATGCCGTCCGACAGGTAGGGGAAGTTCACCGCGCCGTCGTTGCAGAACTTCATGTAGTTGGGGTCGTTCCACTTCTTGCCTAGACCGTCTTCGTATTTACCCGCCAGGCGCTGGTCGATCACGTCGACCGGGCAGTTCACATACGACTTGTCGGCGATGATCTCGGCCACCTTGCGGCGGTTGGCCATGTCGTCGATGTACTTGGAGGCTTCCAGCACAGCCATGATCAGCGCGCGTGCGGTGTTGGGATATTTCTGCGCGAACTCGGCGGTGCAGCCCAGCACCTTCTCCGGATGGTCTTTCCAGATGTCTTGCGTCGTGGCGGCGGTGAAGCCGATCTTGTCGTAGATGGCGCGGTTGTTCCAGGGTTCGCCGACGCAGAAACCGTCCATGTTGCCGATGCGCATGTTGGCCACCATCTGCGGGGGCGGAACGGTGATGGTCTTCACATCGCTGAGCGGGTTGATGTCATAGCTGGCCAGCCAGTAATACAGCCACATCGCGTGCGTGCCGGTGGGGAAGGTCTGCGCGAAGGTGTAGTCGCGCTTCTCGCTGTCCACCAGCTTCTTCAGCGTTGCACCGGTGGTCGCGCCTTTGTCCTTGAGCTGGTTGGAAAGCGTGATGGCCTGGCCGTTGTTGTTCAGCGTCATCAGCACCGACATGTCCTTCTTCTGTCCGCCGATGCCGAGGTGCACGCCGTAGACCAGACCGTACAGCACATGCGCCGCATGCAGCTCGCCGTTCACCATCTTGTCGCGCACCGCCGCCCAGGAGGCTTCCTTGGACACATTGATCTTGATGCCGTATTTCTCGTCGAACTTCATCACCGAGGCGAGCACCACCGAGGCGCAATCGGTCAGCGGGATGAAACCCACATTCACTTCCTTCAGTTCCGGCGCATCGGAACCGGCCGCCCAGGCCGCCGAACGCGTACCCATCGGCACCATGGACATGATCCCCGCTGCACCCAGGATCGCACCTGTCTTCTTCATAAAATCCCTCCGGCTGTTCAGTTCGGGAGCGTTGGCGCTCGCAATGACTATTTCCTGTTTTGGCTTGTCCATCTTCAAATCTCCTTTTAGAAAAATCCTGTGGCTCGAAAATAAAAAAGGCGTCCGACTGCGCTAAACGCAGTGGGACGCCTTTGTCCTTTGTTGCTTAATTCTCCGAACCGCCGTTGATTCGTTGATGCCCAGTACTATGCAACAGTCGTGCCAGTGATCACATCATGCAACTATCTCTATTAGATTCAGCCGGATGCCCATTTCCAAACGAACATCCGCGCGATCCGCTCGCAGCCAACGACGAACCGCTTTGGTGCGTCGCGGTGCATCACGCACTCAATTCTTTCGCGAAGATGATCGCCTCGGCGATCTCCGACAAACGTTTGCCCTTGCTCATGGCCATGTTGCGCATACGTTTATAAGCCTCCGGCTCGCTATAGCCGTGGTCGGCCATCAATATGCCCTTGGCTCTATCCACCAGCTTGCGCTCAACCAACTGACTCTTCGCTTCCTTCAACTCATCGCGCAAGCGCTTGTGTTCCAGGAAGCGCGCCGCAGCCACATTAATGATGCCGCTCAGATCCTCGCTCTGCACCGCATGGGATACATACGCACTCACCCCGGCCCGCATCGCCTCCTGGATGCTTTGCTGGTCCTTCTGCGCCCCCAGCACCACCACCGGTTTCTCCAGCGTGGTCGACATCAGGCTGATCTGTTCCAACGTGTCGCGACCCGGCGCATTGGCATCGACGATGATCACATCGGCCGAAGCCGCCTGTATCGAACGCTCGTCCACCTGCTCCCAGGCCAAAATGCCGACAACGTCGAACTCGGCCAGCTCAAGACTGGCCTTCAACCATGCCGCCCTGTCTCTTACATCATCGATGATCAGAATTCGTTTCAACTTGGCTCCCCGTATTTCCTGTACAGGTCAGCAATAAGCGAGCCAAGGCCGGATTGCCTTGATATATGGGCATCCAAGGGGAGGGCGATTGGATTGTGCACAAGAACGGTGCGTAGTGCGAGGGGTTGGTGCGGCCGTGCTCGCATTTTGCGAGTCGCAAGCTCGCAGCCAGCTCGCCCGACCTCCATACCGCATATCGCTGGCATGCCAGGCTCCTTAATTAACCCCGACATGACTATTCAGACTATTGCCTCAAGGCAATATATTGCTAGAATGCCACATATGGAAACGCAACTCGTCATCAAGGACAGAGTACGCAAAGGCAATGCGCTCATCGAGCGGGTTGTCTGGGTGGTTCCCGCTCCCGTGAAGGGCTGTTCGCACCGCTTCAAGTATCGGCTGTACTGCGGACAGAATGGCGCAACCGTGGTGCGCTATGACAATGAATCCGGCAAAGGCGATCATCGGCATGTGGGCAAGAACGAACGTCAGCAAACCTACCAGTTCACCACACTGGAACAACTGATATTGGATTTCGAGGCGGATGTCATCGGCCTGTTAGGAGGAAAAGATGAAAGCGATCATTGAGCTGACCAGTTGGAAGACTTCCCAGGCACGTGCCGTGCGCGCAGCCAAAAGAGCCGACGCAGGCAAGCCTGTCTCGGCCGATTACCACCTCGATTTTGATTCGATGGCGAGTCTTTTCTCGGACATCACCCCCGCGCGAATGCAAGTGATCGAAACCTCCAAGCAACTCGGTGCGCTTAGCGTGTATGCCTTGGCCAAGGCAATGGGGCGAAATTACTCGAACGTGCATCGCGACGTGAACAAACTGCTGGAGCTTGAACTCCTGGCGCGCGATAAAAACGGGAAAGTTTATGTGCCGTGGCAAGACGTGGTGCTGAATGTTTCATTGACAGGGGATTCGCTGGCTGCGTGACGTCTCCATGCAAGAAGCTATGTCGCTGCGACAAGGCTTGCGAATTTATTCCGAACCAGACCCCATATCGTTTCATACGAGGCAGTCGCGCTGCGTGCCATGCATGGCTGCTATTCGGTGCGGATTCAACCCGTCGATGCAACTAGCTGGTTAAATCGTTCAGCCGGTGTTTCATAGTTTAGCGTCTTCCTTGGGCGCTCATTTAGCTTTCTCGCCACCCCATTTAGCTGTGCTTGCGTGTATCCGGAGATGTCCATACCTTTTGGGAAGTACTGTCTCAACAACCCATTGGTATTTTCATTCGTCCCGCGCTGCCAAGGATTCTGAGGGTCGCAGAAATAGACATTGATGTCGGTCGCCAAGGTAAAACGCTTGTGGTCTGCCATCTCCTTACCCCGATCCCACGTCAACGATTTGTAGAGCTCCTGCGGTAGCTTGTGTGCATGTTTGATCAATGCATTTATGACGGTCTCGGTATCTTTCCCTGCTACCTTCACCAACATCACATAGCGTGTCTGGCGCTCAACAAGTGTCGCAATCTGGCTACTTAAAGTCCCACACAACAGGTCGCCCTCCCAGTGGCCTGGCACTGCCCGGTCTTCTGCTGTGGCCGGACGCTCGCTAATCGATACCGCATCAGTGATTCGGCCATGATTGTCTGTCTTCTGCGTATGATGCCGCGAACGGCGCATGACTCGCGTGCGCCGCAGGTGGGCCAGAAGCTCCTTCTTCAATGCGCCTCTGGCCTGAATGTAGAGGCTGCGATAGATGGTCTCGTGCGACACCTGATAGTCCTCGTCATCTGGATAGGTGCATTTTAGCCACCCGGCAATCTGCTCCGGTGACCATGCCATTTTCAGTTTGGCCGCCACAATCTGTGCCGTTGCGCGGTTCTTCACCAGTTTACAAGGTTGGGGGCGATGTGCACGATCCCACGCAGCTTGGTCAGCTTGGCTTGCTCGATAGCTCTCTCGATCACCGTTACGTTCGAGTTCTCGACTAATTGTCGAAGAGGCACGGCCAAGCTTCTTGGCGATAGAGCAGATTGAATCCCCGGCAACGACTGACCGAGAGATCTCTTCGCGTTCAGACAAGGTCAGGGCCAGCCTAGAACGCCGTCGTGGAACCGGCCGTATCCCGCCGGACTCAGCCAGGATGCGCTCGATTGATGGATGGTTCCGATCAAACAGCTGCGCTATTTGCTGGAGTGAGTCGCCTTTCTGCCAGCGATCCCACATAAGCGCCTTCTGAGATTCCGTGTAATAGATGCGAGGTCTTCGTTTCATCTGCAACACTCCTTCTGCTTACGCAGATTCTAGTGTGTTGCATCGACGGGTTGAATCCGCACCGATTAGCAAACATTCGACTGGAACAACACCACAAAAACAAAACGCCACAGCAATTGCCGTGGCGTTCTGTATTGCCGAAACCGGAAGCTTAAAGCGCCGTCTCGTTCGTCTCGCCGGTGCGGATGCGGATGACTTGTTCCACCGAGGTGACGAAGATCTTGCCGTCGCCGATCTTGCCGGTGTTGGCGGCCTTGACGATGGCTTCGACGGCGGTGTCGAGCATGGCGGCGCTGATCACCACTTCGACTTTGATCTTGGGCAGGAAGTCGACCACGTATTCGGCGCCGCGATACAACTCGGTGTGACCCTTCTGGCGGCCGAAGCCTTTGACTTCGGTGACGGTGAGGCCGCTGACGCCGAGGTCGTTGAGCGCTTCGCGCACTTCGTCGAGTTTGAACGGTTTGATGATGGCTTCGATCTTCTTCATGGTGGGTTCCCTTTGCGATGTTTGCGGCAAGTATAGCTGAATCGGAATGTGTCCGGCATCCCCGTGGAAACGCTGAACACGCCCTGCCCTTCGACGAGCTCACCCTTCGACAGGCTCAGGGCGAACGGAAGGATTCTGCGTTTCCCCTATCCGTTCTTCGCCGTGCAGGTCCCGCCGCTGCATTCGCCGTATAGCGTGAGCGCGTGGTCGCTCAGGGTGAAGCCGAGTTTTTCGGCGATCTCGCGCTGGCGGTCTTCGATGACCTTGTCGTAGAACTCTTCCACCCGGCCGCAGCGCACACAGACGATGTGGTCGTGGTGCGGGCCGCGTTCGAGTTCGAATACGGTCTGGCCGCCTTCGAATTGGTGGCGCGTGATGAGCCCTGCCGCCTCGAACTGGGCCAAGGCGCGGTAGACGGTGGCCAGCCCGATCACTTCCCCGCTCTCGCTCAACTGGCGGTAGATGGTTTCGGCGGTCATGTGCTTGGACTTGGCGTTCTCGAGCAAGCCCAGGATCTTGAGGCGCGGCGTGGTGACCTTCAGGCCGACGTTGCGCAGTTCTTCGCTTTCCATCTGGTATTCCTCTTTATCTGTATCCCGGTTGCGACTTTAACAAAAATACTTGCGCATGAGAATTATTCTCATGTACAGTGAGAACCATTCTCACTTGAGATTCATTCTCACCAACCAGTTTATAGATAGCAAGTTAATAGATATCAATCACTTGAATAGGAGATTACCTCATGAAACAACCCAGACACCTCGCCCTCGCCTTGGCCATCACCGGCATCCTGAGCGCTCCCGCCCACGCCGAAACCAATACCGAAGACCGCCTGCGCGCGCTGGAGCTGCGCCTGAACACGCTGGAGAACGAGAACCGCTCCCTGAAGGATCAGGTTCGCCAGACCGAACAGAAAGTGGACGCGACCGGCACGCAGATGGAAAGGATCGCCAGCCAGGGCGGTGCATCCAGCACAGCCACCAAGTTCGGCGGCTACGGCGAGTTGCACCTCAACAAATTGAAGAACCGCAAAGCGGGCGGCAGCAACAAGGATGAGCTGGACCTGCACCGCTTCGTGATCTTCATGGGGCATGAGTTCAGCGAGCAGATCCGCTTCTTCTCCGAACTGGAAGTGGAGCACGCCATGGCCAAGGATACTGCTGCCGGCAGTTCGGGCGTGGTGGCGGTGGAACAGGCTTATCTCGATTTCACCGTGAGCGATGCACTGTCGGTGAAGGCGGGCATGATGGTGATGCCGGTCGGCATCATCAGCGAGACGCATGAACCGCCGACCTTCTACGGCGTGGAGCGCAACCCGGTGGAGACCAGCATCATCCCGACAACCTGGCGCGAGGGCGGCGTCGCTGTCACGGCGCGGATGGCGAACAACATCTCGATCGACGGCATGATCAGCAGCGGTCTGGCGACGACTGCCGCCAAGAACTATGCGGTGCGCGACGGACGCCTGAGCGTTGCCAGCGCCAAAGCCAAAGACCCCGCCTACACCGCGCGCCTGAAGTGGACCGGCATTCCCGGCATCGAGTTGGCCACCACGGTGCAACACCAGGCAGACATCACCCAGAGTGCCGATGCCACGGCAGGTGCAGCCACACTGTATGAAGCGCATGCGGTGGTGAACCACGGCAGGTTCGGATTGCGTACGCTGTATGCCGGATGGAACCTGGACGGCAGCGGCCCCAAAGCGGTCGGTGCGGACAAGCAGAACGGCTGGTATGTGGAACCCTCGTGGAAGTTCACCGAGCAATGGGGCGTGTTCGTGCGCCGCAGCACCTGGGACAACCGCGCGGGTGACGTGGCGGACAGCCGCTACAAGCAGACCGACTTCGGCGTGAACTACTGGCCGCATGCCGATGTGGTGGTGAAGCTGGATTACCAGAACCAGCAGGTACCGGGCGGGCAGGATGAGTTCGATGGATTTAACCTCGGCCTCGGTTACCAGTTCTGAACATGGCGAATGAATCTACTGCGCGACTGGATGGCCGCGTTGCGCGGTGCTCGGAATCCTCATGTACTTTGTGTACATTCCGGTTCCTGCGCTCCGTGCGCCTTGCCCTCCAGTCGCTCGCGACGATTCCTGTCGCCATGTTTGGCTGCTAACGCAATTGGGAGTTTCGGGCAGGCGTCTGTGACGAACTGCGGTTCATTTCTTCCGGATTTGACATGATGCTATTCAGATATCTTTTATTGCTCCTTCTTTCGTTCTCAGCCCTGGCAGCCGATCAGGAAACGGAGATCGAGCGCTTCCTCGGCGAGACGCTGGGCAAACCGCCGGCAGCGGAGATGCTGTGGATCGTCGGCGACTTGCAGCCCGCCGCACGCGCCATCCTCGAACATGACTACCCTGCCGCGCGTGTGCGCTACTGGCGCGCCGGCACGCGCACGGTATGGGTGCTGGACGAGATCGGCAAGGAGATGCCGATCACCGTTGGTATCGCCATCGACAAGGGTGCGGTTGAACGCGTGAAGGTGCTGGTGTATCGCGAGAGTCGCGGCTGGGAAGTGAAGAGCCCGTCGTTCGTCGCGCAGTACTTCGGCGCGAAGCTGGACAACGCGAAAAAACTGGACAAGCAGATCGACGGCATCTCCGGCGCGACGCTGTCGGTGCGCGCGCTGAGCCGCTTGACGCGGCTCGCGCTGCTGTTCGACCAGCACATCAACAAAGGAGGCAAACTGTGAGCGCATGGGGCATGCATCTGACTCCTTCGGCGCGCCGGCAGGTGCTGGGCGCGATCTGGCTGGTCGTGTTGAGCGGGGTGCTGTGGATTGCGCTCGGCTTCTATCTCGATGCCGACGACTACACCGACCCGTTACGCGCATGGCGCCATCGCGTGCTGGTGCTGCACGGCATCGCGGCCTATGTGCTGCTGTGGGTCATCGGCCGTCTGTTCGCCCTGCACCAGCAGGGCAACTGGCGCGCACAACGCAACCGTGCGAGCGGATTGGCGTTATCGCTGGCACTGCTGCTGCTCGCGGGCAGCGGACTGACGCTGTATTACCCGCCGCACGAGGACTGGCGCGATGCGTTCAGCATGCTGCATCAGGTGCTGGGGGTGGCGTTGGTGCTGCTGGTGCCGCTGCATGTCGTGCTGGCGCGCAAGGATCGCCAACGACGGCGTGCAGGGCAGTAGACGAAGCTATGCGGACTGGAACATCTGCCACCAGCGCCTGCGGCTCTCGGGGGTGGGCGCGTGGTTCTCGATGAGTGCGGGCTGCGCGGTGCTGAGTATCCAGCGCGGCGGCGTGGATGTCTTGCTGCAAGAAGAGCCGAGTGAGTTGGGATCGTAGACCTTGATCAAGGTGGGGTGCTCGATATGGTCGGCATAGACGATGCCGCACAGGTGGTAGTCGTGATCCTGCCGCAGCAGCTTGTCCAGCGCATCGATACGCGTGGCCAGATCGTCGCCGGCGAACGGAGTGGCCGGCAAGTCCTCGCCGATCTGGTACAAATACCACTGCCCCGTCTTGACGCGCGCCCACAGCGCATCGAGGTCCTGCCACTGCAGCATGCCGTAGAACTTTCCGGTCAGGCGCGCGTGGAATGCTTCTGCTTCTGTACGTTCCATATTCAACTCAATTAATCCATCAGGTCAAAAAACGTCATTCCGGCGAAGGCCGGAATCCAGCAAAAACAACACTCCGCGAAGCGGACAAAACAACCATGCTGATCCGCTTGCGCGGGGATAATGATCAACTGGATTCCGGCCTTCGCCGGAATGACGAGTGGGAAAATCAGCCGGGCTCAAAATTCGTCCTGATAACGTACGGTGATCGGATAACGCCAGTCCTTGCCGAAGCCGCGGTCGGTGATACGCACGCCGACCGGCGCCTGGCGGCGCTTGTATTCGGCGATGCGCACCAGTTTCACCACGCGCTGCACATCGGCCTCGGCATAGCCCTTGGCAATGATCTCGCCGATGTTCATGTTCTTCTCGACATAGCAGGCCATGATGGCGTCCAGCACGTCGTATGGCGGCAGGCTGTCCTGGTCGGTCTGGTCCGGCTTCAGTTCGGCGCTGGGCGGGCGCGTGATGATGCGTTCGGGGATGGCACGCCCCAGCGTGTTGCGCCAATTGGCCAGGCGATACACCCAGGTCTTGCTCACGTCCTTGAGCACGGCAAAACCGCCCGCCATGTCGCCGTACAGTGTGGCGTAGCCGACGGTCATCTCGGACTTGTTGCCGGTGGTCAGCACCAGCGAGCCGGTCTTGTTGGAGATCGCCATCAGCAGCACGCCGCGGATGCGCGCCTGCAGGTTCTCTTCGGTGGTGTCAGCGGGCAGCCCCTTGAACAGCGGCGCCAAAGTGTCCTGCAGCGCGTTGAAGGTCGGCACGATATCCAGCTCTTCATATTGCACGCCGAGCAGTTTCACCATCTCGCGCGAGTCGTCTATGCTGATCTGCGCGGTGTAGGGCGACGGCATCATCACTGCGCGCACCTTGTCCGCGCCCAGTGCATCCACGGCGACCGCCAGTGTCAGCGCGGAATCGATGCCGCCGGACAGGCCCAGCAGCACGCCGGGGAAACGGTTCTTCTGAATGTAGTCGCGCACGCCCAGGCACAGCGCGCGGTAGATGCTGGCCTCGTCCTTCTCCACTTTCGCCTGCTCGCCTTTGACCAGCTTGCCATCCCTGATCTCGACGTATCCCAACACCTCTTCGAACGCCGGAAACTGGTGCGTCAGTTCGCCCATCTGATCCATGACGAAGGAAGAGCCGTCGAACACCAGTTCGTCCTGGCCGCCCACCATGTTGGCATACACCACCGCCAGACCGGTGTCGCCGATGCGCTGGCGGATGGTGTCGTAGCGGGTGACCTGTTTGTTGAAGTGATAGGGCGATGCGTTCAGCACCAGCAGCACTTGCGCGCCGGCTTCCTTGGCCCGTATCGCCGCATGCTCGTGCCACACATCGGCACAGATGTTGATACCGAACTTGATGCCGTCCATCTGCAGCAGGCACGGTTCGCTGCCGTGCTCGAAATAGCGCTCTTCGTCGAACACGCTGTGGTTGGGCAGCGCATGCTTGTGATAGGTGGCGACGATCCTGCCGTCGCGCAGGATGGAGGCCGCATTGAAGCGGCGCTTGCCGACCGCGTGCGGATGCCCGACGATCATTGTGATGCCCGGCACCTGCTGTGCGAGATCGCGCAGCACGGCATCGCAGGAACGGTAGAACCCTTCACGCAGCAGCAGATCCTCGGGCGGGTAACCGCACAGGCTGAGTTCGGGCGTCAGCAGGATATCCGCACCTTGCGCCTTTGCGCGCGCTGCGTAGTCGGCGATCCTGGCGGCGTTGCCGGCGAGGTCGCCGACGGTGCAGTTGATCTGGGCGATGGCGATCTTCATAGACCCTCTATCAAATCCTAATCAATCTCCGGCAATGCTGCCGGATGGTCCAGCTCCACCTTTTCGATGCTGGTGAAGCGCTTCGAGATCTTCTCGCTGGTGATCTGCACATCTTTCGCGTCCTCATGCGCCTGACGGATGTGGTCGGCCAGTTTTTTCATGCGCTCGTCAAAGCGGCCAAACTCTTTTCCAAGTTTGCCCAGCTCGTCCTTGATGATGTGTACCTGCTTGCGTGTCTCCACGTCCTTCATCACCGCGCGTGCGGTGTTGAGCACAGCCATCAGCGTGGTCGGCGACACGATCCACACGCGGCGCTGCATGGCGTAATCGACCACCTCGGGATGATGCGCATGGATCTCGGCGAACACCGCCTCGGCCGGCACGAACATCACCGCGCCGTCCGACGTGACCTCGGGGATGATGTACTTGCTGCTGATGTCGTCCACATGCTTCTTGATGTCGGCCTTGAACTGCCGCTCCGCCACCAGTTTCTCGGCCGGGCTCGCCGCATCGAACATGCGGTGATAGTTTTCCAGCGGGAATTTGGAATCGACCGCGACCATGCCGGTCGGCTCGGGCAATTTCAGCACGCAGTCGGCGCGGCTGCCGTTGGGCAGGGTGTATTGCATCTCGTAGGCCTGCGGCGACAGGATGTTGCGCACCAGCCCTTCCAGCTGCACTTCGCCGAATGCGCCGCGCGAACGTTTGTCGCCGAGCAGTTCCTGCAGACTGACGACATTCGTGGTGAGGCCGTCGATCTTCTTCTGTGCCTCGTCGATGGTCGCCAGTCGCGCCATCACGCTGACGAAAGTCTCGTTGGTCTTCTTGAAGCCCTCGTCCAGACGCTCGTTGACCTTGCCGCCGATCTGCTCCAGCCGGCCGTCCACCGTCTTGCTCAAGGTCTCGATGCTGTTGCGCAGGTGTTGCGAGGCGTTGTTGAACGATTCCTGGATCAGCTTCTGGTCGGCGCGTCCCTGCTCCGCCATCTTCTCCAGCATCTGCCCCAGCATCTCGGTGCGCAGTGCGGCGATGGCATCGCGCGTGGCGCGCAGCTCCTCGCTCACGGCGGAACGCAGGCGTTCCGATTCGGCCGCCTGTGCGGCGATCAGGCGGTCGCCCTGTTTGCTCAGGCCGTCGTGCAGGTCGGTGAGCATGGCGCGGTGCTGCTGCTCCAGCACGCTCGCCGTGCGGGCGGGCTGGCTGCGCAGCATGAGCAGTAAGGCGATGACACCCAGCAGGGCAAGAGCGGACAGCAGGATGAGGATGGTCTCGGTCATGGCGGAAGTATAAATGACAAAGGGCGCTTGCGCGCCCCTCGTCCGATGCGGATCCCGTCCCTACTTCGCCTTGAACGCCTCTGCCAGGAACGCCATGCCTGCGTCCCAGGAAGCCTTGTCGGCCGCCGCATCGTAGGCCAGCGGCAGCTTGAACTGCTGCCCGAACTTGTCCGCGTCCGGATTGGTGAAGGCATGCTTGGCGCCGGGATAGGTCACCGCCTTGTAGGTCACGCCGGCCTTGTCCATCTCCTGGCGGAAGGCGTCGACCTGCGCGGCCGGGATCATCGGGTCGGCCTCGCCGGTGAAGGATGCCACGCGTGCCTGGACCTTGCCCGCCTCGGCCGGAGCGGCAGTGCCGAGGCCGCCGTGGAAGCTCACCACCGCTTTCAGCGGCTCGCCGATGCGCGCCATGTTGAGCACCACCGAGCCGCCGAAGCAGTAACCGATGGCGGCGATGTTGCCGGCGTCCACCGTGCGTTCCTTGCCGAGCAGTTTGTAGGCGGCATCGAACCGGGATTTGGCCAGCGCCGCGTTCTTCGACACTTCGCTGGCGAACTTGCCGGCGTCGTCCGGATGGTGCGCCTGCTTGCCGTCGCCGTACATGTCCACCGCCAGCGCGGTGTAGCCCTGTTGCGCCAGCATGCGGGCGCGCATGCGCGCATATTCGTTGTGACCCCACCATTCGTGCACCACCAGGATGCCGGGGCGCTTGCCTTGCTGCGCATCGTCCCAGGCGATGTAACCTTTCAGCGTGGTGCCGTTGGCGCTATAGCTGACTTCCTTGCCCTGCACCGCAGCCTGGGCGGCGGCGGCAACAAACATGAGTCCAATGAACCACAATGTCTTTTTCATGGCATCTGCTCCGGTTGTGGGTGGACGGGCAGTATAGATCAGCTGAAATGACAAAGGGCGCTTGCGCGCCCCTTGTCTACTGCATCATGCCTGTCCTTACTCCGACTTGGAGGCGCGCTTGCGCTCGTGCTCCTTGAGGTAACGCTTGCGGATGCGGATGGTCTTCGGCGTCAGCTCGACCAGTTCGTCGTCGTCGATGAACTCGACGGCGGATTCCAGCGTCAGCTTGATCGGCGTGGTCAGGCGCACCGCTTCGTCGGTGCCGGAGGCGCGCACGTTGGTGAGCTTCTTGCCCTTGATCGGGTTGACGATGAGGTCGTTGTCGCGGCTGTGGATGCCGATGACCATGCCTTCGTACAGCTTGTCGCCGGGCGACACGAACATGCGGCCGCGGTCTTCCAGGTTCCACAGCGCGTAGGCCACGGCCTCGCCGTCTTCCGCCGAGATGAGCACGCCGTTGTGGCGTCCCGGCAGGTCGGCCTTGACCGGACCGTAGTCGTCGAACACGTGGCTCATCAGGCCGGTGCCGCGCGTCATGGTCATGAAGTCGGACTGGAAGCCGATCAGACCTCGCGCCGGGATGTGGTATTCCAGGCGGGTACGGCCCTGGCCGTCGGATTCCATATTGGTCAGTTCGCCGCGGCGGCGACCGATCTCTTCCATGATGCCGCCCTGATGTTCGTCTTCCAGGTCGATGGTCAGGTTCTCGTACGGCTCGCATTTCTCGCCGTTGATCTCCTTGACCACCACGCGCGGTTTGCCCACGGCCATCTCGAAGCCTTCGCGGCGCATGTTCTCCAGCAGGATGGTGAGGTGCAGTTCGCCGCGGCCGGAGACGCGGAACACATCGGCGTCCTGCGTGTCTTCCACTTTCAAAGCCACGTTGGTCAGCAATTCCTTGGTCAGGCGATCACGGATCTGGCGGCTGGTGACGAACTTGCCTTCGGTGCCCGCCAGCGGCGAGGTGTTCACCATGAAGTCCATGTTCAGCGTGGGTTCGTCCACCATCAGCATGGGCAGACCGACAGGTTGATCCTTGTCGCAGATGGTGACGCCGATACCGATGTCTTCCAGACCGGAGATGATGATGATGTCGCCGGCTTCGGCGCTGTCCACCGGCACGCGATCCAGACCCTGGAAGCCCAGCACCTGGTTGATGCGGCCGGAACCGACCTGTTTCTCATGGTTCATCACCACGACCGACTGGCCCGGTTTGATACGGCCGTTCAGCACGCGACCGACGCCGAGACGGCCGGTGAAGGTGGAGTAGTCCAGCGCGGCCAATTGCAGCTGCAGCGGCGCTTCGGGATCGCCCGGCGGTGTCGGCACGTGTTTCAGCACGGTGTCGAACAGCGGCTTCATGTCGGCAGCGGAACCACCCTTGGACGGTGCGTCGTTCAGATCGAGGCAGGCCCAGCCGTTCAGGCCGGAGGCGTAGATCACGGGGAAATCGAGTTGTTCGTCGCTGGCGCCCAGCTTGTCGAACAGGTCGAAGGTCTGATCCAGCACCCAGTCCGGACGCGAACCGGGGCGGTCGACCTTGTTGATCACGACGATGGGCTTGAGGCCCAGCGCCAGCGCCTTCTTGGTCACGAAGCGGGTCTGCGGCATCGGGCCTTCGACCGCATCCACCAGCAGCAGCACGCCGTTGACCATGCCCAGCACGCGCTCCACCTCGCCGCCGAAGTCGGCGTGTCCGGGCGTATCCACGATGTTGATGTGGGTGCCGTTGTATTCGATGGCAGTGTTCTTCGCCAGGATGGTGATGCCGCGCTCTTTTTCCAGATCGTTGCTGTCCATCACGCGCACATCCACTTTCTGATGTGCAGCGAAGGTTCCGGACTGGCGCAGCAGTTGGTCAACCAGTGTGGTCTTGCCGTGGTCAACGTGGGCAATGATGGCGATGTTGCGGAGGGCGCGGGACATGATGTACTACCTGTGCTGGATTCAAAGGGGGCGCATTCTAGCACAGAGCTTTCAGACAGTTATGACATCTATATGTCGGTGAAAGGCAGCCGATCCGGCCTGCGGGAAAATGCGGGGCGGGAGCCCCGCCGGGTCAGTAAGCGCTCAGCCCCTGGCCGTAGAACGGCGGCCTGCGCCGGTTCAGCCATTCCAGCATGATGAGCTCATCATCGGTGTGGTTGACGACCTTGGCGTCCGCCATGGACGGCATGCCCTTGTCGTGATGGATGAGGACAGGATGGTCGTGGTGGCGGGTCTCGATGCGATCCACCCGCCCGGGTTCCGCCGTTGGCTCGATCTCGGCCGCGCCGTAACAGAGGCAGAAGTACACTTTTTTCGGCTCGGCCTCGATGTAGCAGGCGGTGCCGCGGATACCGATGACGGCGGTGGGCACCGCCAGACGTTTCGCGCCGGGTTCGAACACCGACAGGATGCGGCCGCTGACGACACGAAAGAACTCCTTCGCCGCCTCGCGACCGAACTGCACCTCGCTGTTGCTGCGCTGCAGGAAAGCATTGCGGTCGATGACATAGATGGCCTCGCCGTCCGCGCCGGTGGTGACCTTGTCGCCCGGCAGCACGGCTTGCCCCTCGCGCGCGCGCTTGCCGTTGATGCGGACATCGCCTTTGATCTTGTGCATGCCCTGCACGGAAGGGTAATTGCCGGCGGCGAGCGCATCGCGGATCAGGCCGGGGATGCCCATGCCGGACAGCAGCCCCAGGGCGGTCAGTTGTTTCAGCAGGCGGCGGCGTGATCTATTCATGGCGGTTCACTCGCTGGTTGTCCGGAACGGGGGGATCCCCGTTCCTGCTGGCGGATGTTAGCAGACCGGCGGGGCTCAGGCTTCGGCGAAACGCACCTGGTTGCGACCGGCCGCCTTGGCCTGATACATCGCCGCATCTGCCAGCTTGAGCAGGTCTTCCTGGGTGACCCCGTGATTGTTGAACAAGGCCACGCCCATGCTGGCGGTGCAGCGGTGCTCGACGATGCGCGGCTCGATCCCGCCTTCCTGCAATACCGTCAAACGGTAAGGCTCGCCCAGGATCTGGCGTATCTTTTCCGCCACCACGCCGGCCTGAGCCAGCGATCTCTCCCGGTCGGTATCCAGTTCGCTCAGCATCACCACGAACTCGTCGCCGCCGAAACGCGCCACGGTATCGACCTCGCGCACGCAGCTGGTGATGCGGCGCGCCACCTCGATCAGCAACAGGTCACCCACGTCGTGGCCGTGCTCGTCGTTGAGCGGCTTGAAATTGTCCAGGTCCATGAACATCAGTGCGGCATAGCGGTTGCTGCGCTTGCAGGCCGAGATGACCTGGTTGAAACGGTCCAGCAGCAGGCGCCGGTTGGGCAGCTGCGTCAGCGTGTCATAGAACGCCAGATTGCGGATCTGCTCCTCGGCCTTCTTGCGCTCGCCGATGTCGCGCGTCACGCCGAGCAGGATCAGGTCGCCATGTTCGTTGCGGGCGAAGTGTGTCGTCACCTCGGTCCATACCGGCAAACCGTTGCTGCAGAACTGCTCCACCTCGTCGGTATAGACATGGCTTCCGTCCTTGCCTTCCAGGAACAGTTTGCTGCGTTCCTCTATCCAGCCCTGGATATCCTCATAAGACCTGGGCGACAGCGTGTAGCGCATCGGTTGTTCCAGTATCTCGTCCACGCTGTAACCGAGCAGCTTCTTGACCGAGGGACTCATGTACTCCCAGCGGTGCGTCCTCAGGTTCGCGATCCAGATCACGTCGGAGATGTTGTCGGCAAGGAAGCGATACTTGGCTTCGCTCTCGCTGATCTGTTTCTTCTGCTCTTCGATCGCATTCAGCATGCGGTCGAGATGTCGCGCCAGCACACCGATCTCGTCCTGCCGCCCGACATCGGCACGTCGTTTGCCCCAGCCGCGTTCCACGGCAGAAGCGACCTGCATCAGATGATCAAGGCCGGCGGTCAACCGCCGCGCCAGCACCAGCGCCACCAGCGATACCGCCAGCACCGCGAACAGCAGGAACAGCAGCCACATCCGGGTCAATGCTTCCAGGCTGGCATTCACCATGTTGCGCGACATCTCCACCCTGGACCAGCCGAGCTGCCGTCCTTCGGCCATGACCGGATGCGCCACGACGATCACCTCGGCATTGTCGAGCAACACGAGCTGATCCCTGGTGTTGGCAGCCATCATCTTGCGGCTGATCTCGTCGGTCACGAAGAAGCCGACCTCGTCCGGATTGGTCGAGGCCAGCACCTCGCCGTGCTTGTCCAGGAAATAGGCGCGCCGCAGATCGGGAGTCCTGGCAACACCCTGCACCACCTCCTGCAGGCCGACCAGATCGTTGGCGAGTGCCCAGGAAGTGCCGCTGATGGAAAGCGTATGCGACATCTCTGTCGCCCGTTCGTTGGAGAAACGGTGCAACTCCTCGCGCTGCTGCTTGAGCACCAGATAACCGAAGCCCAGCATCAGTCCGAACGACGCCAGTGCGAAACCCAGGATCAGCTGCCGCCTTATCGAGCCGCGCCAGTATGCGCTTATGTAGGTGGCAAATTTCATCGCATTCAGTACTCGACATGCCGCACAGCGGCGGAAAAGACCTGCAGATATTGCCGCACGGGCCGGTATGTCTCGCTGGTCGCATACTCGAAGCGTTCTACCCCCAATTTCTTCAGGATCTCTTTCCCTTCGGGCGTATCGCGCAGACCGACCAGCACCTTGCTGACCTTCTCCGCCAGGATCGGCTGCACATCGTCACGCACCACCCAGCCGTTGTTCGGCAGGGTCTCGGTCTGCCACCTCACTTCCAGTTCTGCCGCCTGCTTCGGATTCTCCTGCTGAAAAATCTTCCACGGCACCGGCCAGGTCGCGCCCGCCGCCACATGTCCGCGCAGCACATTCATGATCGATGACTCCTGCGAGCCGACATAGACATTGGTGATGTCGCGATTCACATCGAGGCCGTGGGTATGCAGATAGTATTGCGGCATCATGGTCGCCGCCAGCGCAGTCGGTGCGGGATAAGCGACCTTCCTGCCCTTGAGATCCGCCACCTGGCGGATGCCGCTGTCCTTGCGCACCAGGATGATGCCGCGGAACTGCTCGTCGTTGCCCATCTTGGCGAACACGTGATAACCGTGCTTGAGCGAACGCAGGGTCTGGTAGGGATTGGGCATGGCGAAGTCGAAACGTCTGCCGTACAACTTCTTGTCGAACTCCTCGTAGTTGCGCGAGGCCTCCAGCCGGAAACGCGCCTGCGGGATCGCCGCGTTCAGCCGGTCCACGACGGGGCCGTACATCTCCAGCAGGCGCTTGGGATTGTGCAGGGGATGGATGCCGACCACGTATTCCCTGACGTCGCCCACGCCGCGCGGCGAGAATGCAGGCTGATAGCTCTCTTCCTGCTTGCCGCAACCGGCGAGCAACAGAACAAAAAGCACGACGACACGCCAATACATGACATCTCCCTGTCAGTAGCCCCGCCTCCCGTGTGTGTTTCTTGTATTTATGCCCGGAAATATACCTGCAATCGGGGCATCAGCCTATGTCTTCTGCCGCACCAAACATATCGCTGGCTTTTATTCCTTCGCTGGGTATAATGCGCGCCTTGCCGTTTCAGGACGGCATTGAGTCCATCGTTTTCTGACCCCTTGCACCTGTACTTCTAAAGTGCGCCCTGCTTCACCGGTTAGCGACGATGTTTTGTTTGCGCCGGTAGAGGTACGTAATCTCCCCTACTGAATTTCATTGTGTGGCCAAGCGCCACGCATGCGCTGTGTCTTATTCATTTTAAGGAATCACTGTGTCTGAAAATATCATTGCAACTACAGCGCCTGCCGCTGCCGAAACCGCCGCCACCTTCGACACGCTTGGTCTGGCTCCCGCCATTCTGAAAGCCGTGCAGGACGCGGGTTACACCGTACCTTCGCCGATCCAGGCGCAAGCCATCCCCGATGCACTGGCCGGCCGCGACCTGATGGCCTCCGCCCAGACCGGCACCGGCAAGACCGCCGCTTTCATCCTGCCCGCCCTGCAAAAGCTGTCGGTCGAATCGACCGTGCGCAGCAAAGGCCCGCGCGTGCTGGTGCTGACCCCGACGCGCGAACTGGCGCAGCAGGTCTCGGACGCCGCCAACAAATACGGCAAGTTCATGCGCGTCAAGACCGTCAGCATCCTGGGCGGCATGCCCTACCCGCTGCAGAACAAGCTGCTGTCCGGTTTCGTCGACATCCTGGTGGCGACACCGGGCCGCCTGATCGACCACATCGAGCGCGGCCGCATCGACTTCTCGCGTCTGGAGATGCTGGTGCTGGACGAAGCCGACCGCATGCTGGACATGGGCTTCATCGACGACGTGGAGCGCATCGCCGCCGCCACCCCGGCGACACGCCAGACCCTGCTGTTCTCCGCCACACTGGACGGCGCGATCGGCAATCTGGCGCTGCGCCTGCTGAAATCGCCGAAACGCATCAGTGTCGCCGCCACCCAGGCACGCCACGAAAACATCGAACAGAAGCTGATGTATGCCGACGACATGGCGCACAAGAACCGCCTGCTCGACCACATCCTGCGCGATATCGAGCTGAACCAGGCCGTGGTGTTCACCGCCACCAAGCGTGATGCCGATGCGCTGGCCGACAGCCTGTCCGCACAAGGCCATGCCGCCGCAGCTTTGCACGGCGACATGAACCAGCGCGAACGCAACCGCACCCTGCTCAATCTGCGCAAAGGCAATGTGCGCGTGCTGGTCGCCACCGACGTCGCCGCGCGCGGCATCGACGTTCCCGGCATCACCCACGTCATCAACTTCGACTTGCCCAAGTTTGCCGAAGACTACGTGCACCGCATCGGCCGTACCGGCCGTGCAGGCGCCAACGGTATCGCCGTGTCTTTCGCCTCCAACCGCGACGCCGGTACATTGCGCAACATCGAACGCTTCACCGGTCAGACCATCAAGCCGCACACCATCGAAGGTCTGGAGCCGAAGTTCAAGCCGCGTCCCGCCTCCTCGCAACCGCGCAGCGGCGCCGGTCGCGGCAACGGCGGCGGCTACGGCGGTCGCAACAACAACAATGGCGGCGGTTTCAATCGCGGCAACGGCGGCGGTTTCAGCCGCGGCAACAATCCTTCGACAGGCTCAGGACAGGCTCATACCGGCTTCAATCGTCACGCCGCACCGGACAGCCGCCACGACCATTCCGACCAGCGCCGCGAAGGCCATTCGCACAACCGCTTCGGCAACGATGCCCGCCCCGCGCGCGCTCACAATCCGAACGGCAACGTGAACGGCAATGTCGGCGGCAACCGCGCACCGGCACCCCATACCGGTGCACGCCGTCCGCAGGGCACCAGCTTCTCGCTGGGCCGCGGCCACAACAGCGGCAACAAGCGTTAATCACCGCGCTTCGCCGCAACGGAAAGGCACGCTCAGGGCGTGCCTTTTTGCGTTAGCCACTCTGCATTCGAGGTTGTGCCGCCAAGCGCTATCCACTATCCTCGCGTCTGTTCGCAATATCGATAATCGACATGTCCATCAGCATCAAGACCCAGCAGGAGATCGAAAAGATGCGCATCGCCGGTCGTCTGGCCGGAGAAGTGCTCGACTACATCGCGCCTTTCGTCAAAGCCGGTGTCACCACCGACGAACTCGACAAGCTCTGCCACGATTACATGGTGAACGTGCAGGGTTGCATCCCCGCGCCGCTCAACTACGCGCCGCACGGACATACGCCCTACCCGAAATCCATCTGCACCTCGCTCAACCACCAGGTGTGCCACGGCGTGCCCAGCGACAAGAAGCTGAAGAACGGCGACATCGTCAATCTCGACATCACCACGATCAAGGACGGTTATCACGGCGACACCAGCCGCATGTACTACGTCGGCGAACCTTCCATCCAGGCCCGGCGTCTGTGTGAAGTCGCCTACGAATCGATGTGGCGCGGCATCCGCACCGTGCGGGCCGGTTCCCACCTGGGCGACATCGGCCATGCCATCCAGACCTTCGTCGAAGGCATGGGCTACAGCGTGGTGCGCGAGTTCTGCGGCCACGGCATCGGCAGCAAGTTCCACGAGGAGCCGCAGGTGCTGCACTACGGCAAGGCCGGTAGCGGCCCGCGTCTGGAAGCAGGCATGATCTTCACCATCGAACCGATGGTGAATGCCGGCAGGAAAGAGATCAAACAACTGGGCGACGGCTGGACCGTGGTAACCAAGGACCACAGCCTGTCGGCACAGTGGGAGCACACCATACTGGTCACCGAGAGCGGCTACGAGGTGCTGACGCTCTCCGCCGGGGCGCCTCCCATCCCCGCCTGATCCCCTCCCATGAAGACCATCGCGGAGATCCGGGACAGTCTGCGCGCCGCCCGGCACGCCCTGCAGCAGGAATATCTGGCCCACCCGAATCCCGCACGCTATCTGCGCGTCCACGCCAAACTGATGGATGCGCACCTGCGCGCGATCTGGACGATGCTCGCCATACCGCGCGATCTGGCGCTGGTGGCCGTGGGCGGTTACGGCCGCGCCGAACTCTATCCGAAATCCGACATCGACCTGCTCATCCTGCTGCCCCGGCAACCCGACGAACCCTTGCAACAGCAGCTGCAGGATCTGGTCGGCAAGTTGTGGGACATCGGCCTGGAGGTCGGCCACAGCGTGCGCACCGTGGGCGACTGCATGGCCGAGTCGTCCGACGTGACCGTGCAGACCAACCTGCTGGAGGCGCGTCATATCACCGGCGATTGCGCGCTGTTCGAGGAGATGCGCGAAGCGCTGGCCGAGCACCTGAGCCGCCGTGCGTTCTACCTTGCCAAGGCGCAGGAACAGGAACAGCGCCACACCCGCTACATCGACACCGACCACAACCTCGAACCTAACCTGAAAGAGAGTCCGGGCGGCCTGCGCGACCTGCAATCGGTGCTGTGGATCTCGCGCGCCTGCGGTTTCGGCCACACCTGGCAGGCGCTGGCACAGGCCGACCTGATCACCGCCACCGAAGCGCGCCAGGTCGCCCATCACGAGCACCTGCTGCAGGATCTGCGCATCCGCCTGCATTATCTTTCCGGCCGCCATGACGACCGGCTGGTGTTCGAATACCAGACCGCGCTCGCCGAGCAGCTCGGCATCAAGGCCAGCTCGCAGCGCCGCGCCAGCGAACACCTGATGCAGCATTACTACCGCACGCGCCGCGCCGTGCTGCAACTCAACGCGGTGCTGCTGCAGACCATACGCGCGCGCATCTTCCCCGCTGCCGAGACCTGGCCGATCAACGAACGCTTCGTCGCGCGCGACGACAAACTGGAGGCGCGCGACGAGGCTCTGTTCGAGCGCGAACCTTCCGCCATACTGGAGAGCTTCCTGCTGCTGGAACAACATCCGCGCCTGAGCGGATTCTCCGCACCGACCCTGCGCGCACTCTGGCGCGCACGCCGCTCCATCGGCTCGGAGTTCCGCAACGACCCGCGCAACCGCGCCCTGTTCATGGAGATCGTGCGCCAGCCGCAGGGGCTCACCCACGCCTTGCGGCGCATGAACCAGCAGGACATCCTCGGGCGCTACCTGCCAGCCTTCGGCCGCATCGTCGGGCAGATGCAGCATGACCTGTTCCATGTCTACACCGTGGACGAACATATCCTGATGGTGGTGCGCAACCTGCGCCGCTTCACCCTGGAGCAATACGCGCACGAATATCCGCTGTGCAGCAGACTCATCAGGGACTTCGCCCGTCCGGAAGTGCTCTATATCGCCGGCCTGTTCCACGACATCGCCAAGGGCCGCGGCGGCGACCACTCGAAACTCGGGCGCGCCGATGCGCGACGCTTCTGCAGGCAACACGGCCTGATGCGCGAGGATACCGAGCTGGTGGTGTGGCTGGTCGAGCAGCACCTGAGCATGTCCGCCACCGCGCAGAAGCAGGACCTCTCCGACCAGGACGTGATCGCCGCCTTCGCCTCGAAGATCAAGAACGAACGCTATCTCGCCGCACTCTATCTGCTCACTGTCGCCGACATCCGCGGCACCAGCGCCAAGGTATGGAACGCCTGGAAGGGGAAACTGCTGGAGGATCTGTATACCGCCGTACGCCGTTACATGAGCAGCGGCAAGATCGCCGACCAGGTCGGCGAGGTGCGCCGCGTCGCGGCCGAGACACTGAGTCTGTACGCCATCTCGACCGAGGTGTACGAACTGCTGTGGGCGCAGCTCGATGCCGATTACTTCCTGCGCCACGAACCGCACGAGATCGCCTGGCATACGCGCCTGCTGGCGCACCGCGTGAACACCGACACCCCCATCGTCAAGACGCGACTCAGCCGCATCGGCGAAGGCATCCAGGTGCTGGTGTACGCGCAGGACAAACCCTGGCTGTTCGCCAACATCTGCAATTTCTTCGCGCGCATGAGCTACAACATCATGGAAGCCAAGGTGCACACCACCCAGCACGGCTATGCGCTGGACAGTTTCCAGGTGATGGACACAAACAACAGCGGCACCGTCTATCGCGACGTGATGAACTACATCGAGTACGAGCTGGCGCAGCTGCTCGCCAGCGAGGCACCGCCGGGCGCGCCGCACACCGGCCGCGTCAGCCGCCAGCTCAAGCATTTCCCCATCGCGCCGCAGGTCGACATCACCCGCGACGAGAAGGGACGGCACATCCTCTCGGTGGTGGCGGGCGACCGCCCCGGCCTGCTGGCGCGCATCGCCTGGGTGCTGGCGCAGCACCGCATCGAATTGCACAGCGCCAAGATCAACACGCTGGGCGCGCGCGCGGAGGACACTTTCTGGATCGGCGGGGAAGAACTGCAAAATCCGCAGCAAGTGGACGAACTTCGCGAAGCGCTGCGCCAGCAACTGGCCTGACTAAGGCCTGATCGCAGTGTGGCGACTGCGGCATCGGGCGGGCATGACGCAGGATCACTTCTGGCATAATCGATCACACTCGCAACCCGAACAGACAGCCGAGAGGTGATCATGCCGAAACTGCTCTTCCTGCTTTCCCTGCTCTTCCCGACGCTCGCGCTTGCGGCAGCACTGCCGGTCGAGCAGATCGCCGCCGGTGTGTATGTGCATCGCGGCGAACACAAGGACCTCGAAGCCGGTTACGGCGGCGACATCTGCAACATCAGCTTCGTCGTCGGCGACAAGGGCATCGCAGTGATCGACACCGGCGGCTCGCCCAGGGTCGGTTCCGGTTTGCGCGAGGCGATCCGCAAGGTCTCCCGATTGCCCATCCTTTATGTCATCAACACCCATGTGCATCCCGACCACTCGCTCGGCAATGCCGCTTTCAAGCAGGACAAGCCGGTGTTCGTCGGGCATGGCAAACTGGCCGAAGCGATGGCATTGCGCAAGGAGACCTATCTGCGCAACCAGGTCGTATGGGTCGGGGCTGACGCGGCTGGTACGGAGATGATCGCCCCCACGCTGTCTGTCGCCGACACGCACGAGATCGATCTGGGCGGGCGCACGCTGCGTCTGCAGGCGCACCCGCTCGCGCACAGCCCGACCGATCTGACCGTGTTCGATACGGCGAGCAAGACGCTGTGGACCGGCGACCTGCTGTTCGTCGAGCGCACGCCATCCATCGACGGCAACATCCCGAACTGGCTGGAAGTGATCGAACAGTTGCGCACCACGCCCGCGGCGCACTTCGTTGCGGGACACGGCTCGACCGGCAAAGGGCTGAGTGCCGCCCTCGACGACGAGAAACGCTATCTGGGCACCCTGCTGAACGACGTGCGTGCCGCCATCAAACAAGGCTTGAGCATGGAGCAGACCATCCCGACCGCGGCCCGCTCCGAACAGGGCAAGTGGTTGCTGTTCGACGCGGTCAACCGCCGCAACGTCGCGTTGCTCTACCCGCAGCTGGAATGGGAATGAATATGTAGGGTGGCACGTCGCGCCTACGCGAAAACACAAAAACAATTAGCCACAGAGAGCAAGGCAGTAAGCACAGCTTCGGTGGTTTCAATCGGCTTTCTCTGTGATCTCTGTGGCAAACAGGTTTTGAATTTCAGAATGAAGTTGAAGGGTGCGCGGAAATATCATTCGCAACCGCGTGGGCAGATGAAGCCTGCCCACCCTACAGATCGCCGCGGCTGGCGGCCACCATCATGTCTTTCATCGCCGCCATCACACGCTCGGCGCTGCTGCGCGCATCGGCGGGCAATTTCTTGACCTTGGCGAGGTCCATCATCATCGAGATGAGCCAGCGCTTTCCCTGCGCATCTTCCAGCACCGCGATGCGGCACGGCATGTAGGCGATCATCACGGGATCGGCCTGAAGCATCTTGTTGGCGGTCAAACCGTCGCAGAAGTTGAATATCTCCATGCGTCTGGCCGGCTTGCCGGTGAGCGCCTCGATCTCCTTGTAGATCGCATTCACCCCGACGAACTTGAGGTTGTGCTGGTTGGCGCGCAGCTTGAGCGACTCCACCGCGTCGTCGAAACTGACACTGTCCTGCACCTGGATGCGCGCGATCTGCAGTTTCACATCCTGGTAAGTGATGCCCTTGGGCTCGTCGGCGGCCACTGCCGTTTGCACGGTCAGCACAGCCAGCAGAGCGAAGATGAAACGGAGTTTGCTCATGGCGATTCCTTTCTATCGGTCTCAGATCATGCCGGGGTTGCCGGCGACACCCTTCAACTTCGGCACATTGGGCGCGGTCACCTTGACGACCTTCTCGTTGCGCAGATGGCGCGCGACCACGTCCCAGATCGGCTCGCCGCCCCTGTCACGCGCGGCTTCCGTCACCGGCGCCCAGCCGGCCACCTTGTAGGTCTTGCTCGCATCCAGCGGCTTGCCGTTCAGGCGCATGTCCTGGATGCGCTTACCCATCGCCGCCCCCGGCTCGCAGGTGTATTCCAGACCGCCCACGCGCACCATGTCACCGCCCTGCTGGTAATAGGGATCGGGATTGAACAGGTTGTCGCACACATCCTCCAGCACCGTCTTGATCTGCTCGCCGCTCATCTCGGTGACGGTGGAGTACGGATAGGTGATGGCGGTCTGGTTGAGTACATCGTCCATGGTGATGGTCGAACCCGGCAGCAGCGAGGTGCCCCAGCGGAAACCCGGCGAGAAGGCGATGGGCGCATCCTTCTCCTTCATCATCGCATCGAGTATCAGCTGGTCGAAGCTGCCGTTGAAATTGCCGCGGCGATAGAGCAGACCGTCGGTGGTCGCCAGTTTTTCGGAGAGTTTGCTTTCGTACGGCGCACGGTGTCTCTGCATCAGCGCCGTCATGTTCGCGTCTGCCGTCAGCAGATTGGCGAACACCGGCAGCAGCTTGTAGCGGAAGCTTGCCACCTTGCCCGCCTTGACCTCGAAATCCAGCACGCCGAGGAACTTGCCGTTCGATCCCGCGTTGGTCACCAGCGTGGTGCCGCCGCGATTCTTCACCGGGATGGGCGCGGGGATGCCGTCGTGGGTGTGGCCGCCGAGGATGGCATCCAGCCCGCTGACGCGCGAGGCGAGCTTGAGGTCGACGTCCATGCCGTTGTGCGACAGCAGCACCACGACCTGCGCGCCCTTCTTGCGCGCCTCGTCGATGACGAGTTGCAGGTTCTCTTCCTGGATGCCGTACGACCAGTCCGGTACGAAGTAACGCGGGTTGGCGATGGTGCTGTAGGGGAAGGCCTGGCCGATGATCGCCACCGGCACCTTGTTGATCTCGCGGATGACATAGGGCTTGAACACCGCATCGCCGAAGTCGGCGGTCTTCACGTTCTGTGCGACCACGTCCATCTTGCCGGACAACTGGCCTTCCTCGACCTCCTTGATGCGCTGCGCGCCGTACATGCACTCGAAGTGCATGGTCATCACATCCACGCCCAGTTCGAGACAGGCGTCTATCATGTCCTGGCCCTTGCTCCACAGCGCCTGCCCGCTGCCCTGCCAGGTGTCGCCGCCGTCCAGCAGCAAAGCGCCGGGGCGCGAGGCGCGTATCTGTTTGACCAGTGTGGCGAGGTGGGCGAAGCCGCCGACCTTGCCGTAGGTGCGCGCGGCATCGATGTAATTGAGGCTGGTGTATGCGTGCGCCTCGGGCGAGCCGGGCTTCACGCCGAAATGTTTGAGCAGGGCATTGCCGACCAGATGCGGCGGCTTGCCGCTCATCGCGCCCACGCCGAGGTTGATCTCGGGCTCGCGGAAATACATCGGGTTCAGTTGCGCATGACTGTCGGTGATATGCAGCAGGCTGACATTGCCATGGCGCGGCAAGTCGTACATGCGCGCGGCATTGCCCGCGGCATGACTCTCATTGTTGTGCAGCATAAAACCGCCCGCCGAAGCGATGGCCAGTATCTGCAGAAATTCGCGACGATTCATATCCATGGAAAACCTCCGTACTTGACTGATGGCTGAACGCGGCACCGTCGTCCATGCAGCGACGGTAAGCGACAGTATCAGCCGGATCCTTGCGATCCAGTGCTTGGGTTGGAAGCCCGCCCCTCCGCAACGGGAGGGGCGGCGGCATCGTGTTACTTGGCGTTGACCGGCGATTCCGGATCCAGCAGCAACGCCACCAGGTCCTTCATCTGGGCCTCGCTGAGGATGCCCATGTGCCCGAAACGCGGCATGTTGGCGCAGGCATTGTAGGCCTTGGCATTGTAGATATGCCCGTAGACGCTACGCTGCACTTCTTCCTTCATGCCCTTCTTGTTGCCGTAGTTGCGCAGGCTGGGGCCGATGGTGCCGTAGGATATCTCCTTGGCGGAGAGCTGGTGGCAGTTGTAGCAGTTGCCGCCGGCCGGATCTTCCGGCTTGTCGCTCCAGGTCATGCCGCGTCCGCTCTGCGCCAGCTTCTCGCCGGCCTTCCAGTCGCCCATGTATTTGCCGTCGGCGGGCCACTTGATCTCCTTGGCCTGGGCCGCTTCCAGCTTGGCCTTGAGCTTGTCGGGCACGTCGTCCTCGTACTTGCTGCAGGCTGCCTGCAGGGCGTCCTGGTTCACGCGGTCCGCCTTGGCGATACCCTTGTCGCGGAAGTCACGCTTGATGATCGCAGTCGCCTTGGCTTCCAGCTTGGAGTCATGAGACCCGGCCAGCACGGATGCCGATGCGGTTGCGAGGCTTACAGTCATTACCATTCCGATGATGTGTTTTGCGTTCATGATCGTCGTCTCCTTACGGGCATGGCAATCGCCACACCCAATTAATAGTCGCCATACCCGTCCCCTCTCCTCAATCCTCTCCCGCAAGCGGGCGAGGAGGCGAACGAATCGCTACACGAGTATTTGATTATCGTTTCAGTCCGGGACCTGCATACTCTGCACCATTCGCATTGACCGCAAGGAACATGGTCAGCGCGACCGTCGCTTCGGAAGCGAACTTCGGTTCGGGGAAACGCTGCTGGCGGAAGCAATCGTTCAGGCGCCACTGGAACGAACGTGTCAGGCCCTGCGAGACGCGATACGCCGGCCAGCTGGTATAGGCGGTCTGCGCATCTTCCTTGGTGTTCAGGTTGGGCAGGTCCTGCATGCGGATACGCGAACCGCTGGTGCCGTGACAGGTCGAACAGGCGAAGTCATACGGACCGGCGCGGTAATTGAAGATGAGTTTGCCGATCTGGTAGGCCTCTTTTTCCTTGGGATGCTTGGTCGAGACCGCCATCTTGATGCCCTTGGACTGCCCCACCACATAGGAAGCCAGCGAGGAGATATCGGAAGGCTTCTTGTCGCTGGCGAAAGGCTTGGCGGTGATCTCTTCCTCGGGTATGCCCTGCAAGGTGGTCATGCAGGTCAGCAGACGCGACTCCAGATCCTGCACCATCCTGGTGTCCTTGAAGTAGCGCGGCAGTTCGGCGTAGGCACCCTTCACCACACCTGCCCCCTTGCCCAGATCGCATTTCTCCAGGCTGGCCTGCTTGGGACCGCCGGGTTTCTTCCACAACTCTTCGCCGCGCATCTCATCGAAGTCGGCCGGATTGCCGTCGCTGATCATCTCGCGGTACTGCTCGATCTTTTCGGAGTCGGAAACCGCCTTCTCCTCTGCCTGCACTGCACCGCTTGCTGCAAATGCCAATACTAAAAGCATGCTTGCCAATTTATCGGTATTCATCAATGCCTCCCTGGAATGTCCGGCCACGCAAGTTGTGTGGCCAGCATGGATCGTCATTACGCCTTACGCGGCGATGGTTGCCTCGTCGGTGCGCGTGTCACCCTTGTTGTCCACCCATGTGACCGCGACCTTCTCGCCCGCGGCACCGCCCTTGAAATGGAACAACAGGTACGGGTTCTTGGAGATGGACTGGCCGAACTGGGCTTCCAGCACGGTACGTCCCTGATGTTGCACTTTCACCTCCGTGATGAACCATGCCGGCACCAGCGTGCCGTCTGCTTCCTTGCGCAGACCGGTCTCCATCTCGTGCTGCATGAGGACCTTGACTTCGGTTACGCCGTCTTTGACAGAGGCGCGGATTTTCATCGGATTACCCATAGCTCTTCATCCTTTATCGTCTGATTACAATCGGAAACCGTTAGCCGCCGCAGCCGCCGGCAGTCACCTTGACTTCCCTGGCCGTGCGGTAGAACTTGCCATCCGCCTTGACCAGCGCCACGACGTTCGCGGTCTGGCCCATCTTGACGCGCGTCGTGACCAAGCCTTCGGTTCCCTGCGGGATGGTGAAGGTCGCTGCCAGTACGTTGGGGTTCTTGTCCACGAAGATGGAGATCTGCTCGACCTTCGGCAAGTTGCAGACGACGGTCACCGGTACGACGGAGCCGTTCTCGGCGATCTCGGGCACGGTCAGTTTGATCGCATCCGCACTGTTTTCCGGCGATGCCGCATTCAGCGCAGTGAGCGCCTCATCCATGCTCTTGGACGAGAATGCAGTCTTGTTCCATTCGGCCAGGGCAGCGCGCGAGTGCAGCAGACCGAACAGGCCGAACATCGTCAGCAGACCGAGTCCGCCCCCCGTCTTGAGCGCATTGCGGCGCTCCATGTTGATTGTTTCCAGCTCTGCTCTATTCGTCATTCTTTTCCCCCACTGGATAAATACCGTTAGTAAAGAAATGCCACTTTTCTCCCCTGTTCCGCCGGAGAGCAAATCGCCGCTGCGGCAAGCATCTGCCAAAAGCGATGTTGGCACGATAAGGGGGCGTGGCAAAGAAGAAAATTGGCACGTTCGAGTAACCGACTACGCACTTGTGCGTAGTGGGGTGCGCAGAGATCAGGCGGGTATAATCCGGCAGCTTCATCGCCCTTGGAGAGAAGAGGTTTTTTTGTTCATATTCCGCACCGTCTTTACCCGCTTTGTCCTTGCGGCTTTGATGATCGCCCAGCCTGCCTGCGCACTCGCAGCGGAAACCTCCGTGCGTATCGGCGTGTTGTCATACCGGGAAATGGACGGAGTGCTTTTCAACTGGGCGGAGATCCAGACCAGGCTTGCAGCCGCCATCCCCGGCTACAAGTTCGAACTCTCGCCCATGGATGGCAAGCAATTGCACGAAGCCGTGAGCAGAGGTGAACTGGGCTTCGTCCTCACCAATAGCTCCCAGTATGTTGCGCTCGCCTCGGAGTTCGGCATCCAGCGCATCGCCACCATCATCCTGCCCGAAGCGGCATCGCCGCAGAAGGCGCTGGGATCGACAGTGCTGACTTTGTCCGATCGCAAGGACGTGAACAAACTTTCCGATCTGCGCGGCAAGCGTGTCGCGGTGGTCGCCAACGATGCCTTCGGCGGCTATCTCGCCGCCGCACGGGAATTGCTCGGCGCCGGAGTCGATCTGGAAGCCGGTGATGCCAACCTGGTCTATGTGGGATTTCCCATGACCCAGGCGATCGACGCCCTGCGCAGCAACGAAGCAGATGTGGCCATCGTCCGCACCTGCCTGATCGAACACCTGGCCAAACAGGGCAAGCTGCGGCTGGCCGATTTCAAGGTGGTGTCGCCGCGCCCGGAACCCGGTTTCAAATGCATCCCGTCAACGCAGCTCTATCCGGACTGGCCGCTGGCCGCCGCGCGCGACATGGACCTGGAACTGGCCAAGAAGGTCGCCGTGACCCTGCTCTCCATGCCTCCTTCTGTCAGAGGTTTGTCCTGGAGCATCCCTGCCGACTATCAGCCTATCCTGGAGCTTGACCGCGACCTCATGATCGGCCCCTACGCCGAGCTGAGGACGAACAGCATTCGCGGAATCATAAAAAACTATCGCCCTTACCTGCTGGTCGCGCTGCTCATCCTTGTCGGTGTCGCGATCTATTTCATCCGCGTCCAGATCCTGGTCAAGCGGCGCACTAGAGAACTGCGGGAATCCAGGGCGAATGCCTACAAACTGCAGATCAAGACCGAACATATGGCGCGGCTCTCCATTCTGGGAGAGATGGCGAGCACACTGGCGCACGAACTCAATCAGCCTCTGGCGACCATCGCCGCCTATGCCCAGGGACTGGAACGGAACTGCGCTTCCGGGCAGGTCAACGTGGACATGGTCACCAAAGTGAACAGGGAGATCGTCGCCCAGACCGAGCGCGCCGACAAAGTCATACGCCAGGTGCGCACTTTCGCCCGCAAGCGCATGGCGGCCAGCGAACTGCGCCCGATCGCGGAAACGGTCGGTGAAGCGATAGCCAACTTCTCCACCATGCTGCCGGCCTTGCCTCCGGTCAATTTAGACAACCGCCTGCCGGCGGGTAAAATGCTCAAGGCCGATCATCAACAGATACAACAAGTGCTGATCAACCTGATGAAGAACGCCGCCGATGCCATGATCTCCCTGCCCGCGGAAAACCGCTTGATCGATATCGTCCTTGACCAGAGCGGCAACGACTTGACCATCGCCGTTTCCGATCGCGGCCCCCTGATCTCGCCGGAAACACTCGCACAGTTTTTCGAGCCATTCTTCACCACCAAACCCGACGGGCTCGGACTCGGACTTGCCATTTGCAAAAGTATCGCCGAAGCACACAGTGGCAAGTTGAGCGTCCATCCCCGCGAGCCGCAACCCGGACTCGTTTTCCAACTCAACCTGCCGGAATACCGAAATGGGCACCTCCAATGAATGAATGCATAGCCCCACTCGTCATCGTCGTCGATGATGACGCATCGCTGCGCAAAGCCCTCGTGTTCCTGCTCGAATCGGTCGGCTGGCGAGTCGCAGCGTATGAATCGGCGGAAGCATTCCTGGCTGCACTGGATGACCTCACCCAACCGGGATGCCTGATCCTGGACGTGCGCATGCCGCTGATGAGCGGTCTGGAGCTGCAGCGCACCCTCAATGAGCGCGGCGTACAGTTGCCGGTCATCTTCCTCACCGGGCATGCCGACGTCACCATCGCCGTGCAGGCCATGAAGTTCGGCGCCAGCGACTTCATCGAGAAACCGTTCAAGGACCAGACGCTGCTCGACGCCGTCAGTCATGCCGTCAGGCGCGACCTCATGCGGCACAAGGAGAACGAGACCAGGTCGATGCTGTCGGAACGCCTGAGCAAGCTGACGCTGCGTGAAATGGAAGTTGCGCGGCTGGTGGTGGAAGGTCTGCCTTACAAGGCGATCGGCATGCGGTTGTATATCTCCGAACGGACCGTTCAGGTGCATTGCCAGAATCTCAAATCGAAGCTGGGCATCAATTCTTCTGCGGAACTGACCCAGCTGTTGCTGCAGTTCAACGACAACAAGGGAACGTGATCCGGCAATAAAAAAACCGGCGTCCCTTTATAGCCGCCGAATCAACTCAAAGAAAAATGGCTGATGAATCTTCATTCATCAGCCATTTTCATCATCGACCAGCCCCGACAAACCCGCGCCAGGCGCGGACTTGCCGAAACCGGATTAATGCTTAGTACAGGTAGCTATACAGCAGTTGCGCGCTGTATCCACCGAAGTCGACTGTCACGCCGGAACCGTTGGTCGCGGAGACCTTGGGCACATAGACGTAGGCGAAGTCCACGTTCGACTGTTTGCTCACGGCGTAGCCCATACCCAGAGTCAGGTGGTTCTTGGCGATAGCGGGGAACAACGGATGCATATACTTATCCGGCACCGGATTGTTGGCGATATTCACACCACCGCGCACGGTCAGCACATCGCTGGTCTTGTATGCGGCACCCAGCTGGAACACGTTCTGGTCGGCCCAGTTCTGGTTCAGGGTCATATCGACGGACTGTCCGGCCATGCCCATAGGTGCGCCACCATCAGCAGTAAAAGTCATGCTGAAATTCTTCATGACATCTTTCCAGCCGATGTTCTTGTAATCGGCGACCACCAACAATTTATCGCTGGCCTGATAAGCCATGCCGAGAGCGATGGTCTGCGGCCACTGGAAGTTGTGCACCGCGACGCTGCCTTTTACCGGGACTGTGACTGGACCGCCACCTACAGCGGGGCCGGAGACGTTCATCGACATCGTCGCACCAGTGGTGGTGAGATCGCCGATTGCGGTCTTGCTGTGGTAGGTCGCGCCCAAGGTCAACTGGCTGCTGATCTTGTAAGTGCCGCCCAGCTTGAAGGCAAAACCGTCACCCTTGGCTTGGCCGGTAAACGCACTGTCATTGGAGAAGTCGATACGCGCCCAATTGAGACCCGTCAGTTGACCGGCTCCGAATGCGCCAGCCAGCGTGTTGACCATGCTGCCGCTCGCGCTGCCATAGGTCTGGGTGCCGCCGAAGCTGGAGACCATATCCATGAATTGGCCACCAGAAAGGGCCATCTTCAGGTCCATGCCCGCCCAGACGAAGTCCACGCTGCCTGCAACGGTGATCTTGTCATCCATCTGGTAGGCCAGAGGAATGATGAAGCGGCCAACGCCGACTTCGGAACGCACCTTTTCACTCGTTCCTGCAGCGAGGAAAGATGTCGCCGAGTATTCGGTACCCATACCGCCCTGGGAGAACACGCCAGCGCCGTAGGTGAACTTGCCGGATTTCTTCACATATCCCATCGCCGGCATGTAGAAAGCGGTTGCTTCGGATTTTGCCGACGGCATACCGGTCATGCTGGAGGTGATATCGGGTGCCAACAAGCCCAGCGCCACATCGATGCGGCTGCCTTCCTGCATCAGGCCGAGTGTGGCCGGATTGTTCATGACGGCTGCAGTGCCGTTGTCGTAGGCCATGGATGCGCCGCCCATGCTGGACGAGACTGGGCCGTAGCCTTCCATGTTCATGCCGTTGGTTGCGTAGGCAAACGGAGAAACCGCCATGCCCAGTGTCATTATTGAAGCTGCGATCTTTGTGATTCTCATTGCTTCTATCTCCCTGATTGTAGTGAGACGCCCCAATGGCGTCTCAAATTGAAACAACTCCCGACAACTTATTATCAAACGAACAGACAGATGTCCGTGTCACCTGCAAAACTCATGAAGGTCGCTGCACCGCCGTATTCGACGTTGTCGATGAATTCGCTCTTGTCGAATTCGAACAGGTCGACGGTCATCTGGCAGGCGACGAATTTCACGTCAGCTTCCAGGCACAGGTCACGCAGCTCTTCCAGCGAGGCGACACCGTGCTTCTTCAGCTTCTGCTTCATCATCATGGTCGCCATGGATTCCATGCCGGGCAGCATCTGCACCATCACGGGCATCGGCACGGGCATCGGCATCGCGGGATTGGCCAGCGGGCTGATCATCACGCTGGACAGATCCTTGCGCAGCAACTGCAGACCGTAGAAGGTGAAGAAGATCTGCACGTCGTAACCGAGCGCTGCAGCGGTGGAACCCAGGATGAACGGCGGATACGCCATGTCCAGTGTGCCCTTGGTGGCGATGATCGCCATTTTCTTAGCCATGATTTCCCCTTTTGTATTTTTTGGATAGTGAAGCGATTACTTCTTCTTGACGTAGAAAACGTATTCGCCGTTCTCTTCTACGGTAGACAGCAGCGGATTGCCGGTCTGCTCGGAGAATGCGGCCATATCTTTCAAGGAACCGCAGTCGGTCGAAATGACCTTCAGCACCTGACCGGTTGTCATGTCGGCCAGCGACTTCTTGGTCTTCACGATAGGCAACGGGCAAGACAGGCCGCGGGCATTCAGCTCTTTATCGAAATTCATTTGTTTCTCTCCTACGTTCATTCAAAATATTTTTTAGAAAAAAGTGCGTTTCCACACAAAACCTGAGCGCCATTATAGGGATATTCCGCCATTCAGCGTCCATAACCACGAAGGGGGTGGTTTCAATAGCTCTTTAGGGTTAGCGGTTTTTTCCCTTTCGGCACAACGCTCCAACTGCGCCGACACGGCAGTCTCGTCACTCAAGAGACTGCCGCATAATCATCAACTTAATTCGTCATGCGCAACATCGGCTCAGACTCACTCCATCATGGCCAGCTGAATTTTCATGGTGATGGCCGAACCCGCGATGATGGATACGAGGGCCAATAGTGAACCAAGAGAGAGCGTCGAGATGCCTGTGACGCCCTGACCTATGGTGCATCCTGCCGCCGTAACTGCACCGAACCCCATCAATACGGCACCGATGATGTGATAGGACATATCCTGCACGGAGGAGAAAGCCTCCCAGCGGAAGGATTTCGATGCCAGCGCATAGACCAGGGATCCGAGCGCCACACCGAACACGGTGGCGATGCCGAAGGTGATGATCTTGGAGACGTCGGTCGAATAGGCGAAGTATTCCAGACTGTAGGCGGACGGCGCGACGAAGGACATCGATTCCGGGCGGTTGGAGTTGGTGCCGAAATAGGTCATCTCCAGCGTCTCCGGATTCTCGGCCAGACCGAGATGCCCGGTGACATACCAGCCGCCCACCACGATCGCGCCGACGATGAGTGCCGCCAGATTGTTATCCAGACTCTTGCGGAAACGCCCGTCCTTGTACACGAAGATCACAATGGCCAGTGCCAGCGCGCCGGTGAGCGCCAGCTGCATGGTCTGCGCGCCCGCGGCATCCGCCCCGGCAAACAGTGCAGGCAGCAGCTGCCCGTTCTCGAAATGGACCGTGCCAAAAGGCGACTGCAGCACATTGATGCGGAAGGTGCCCAGCATCCCTTTCATGGTGACGATGGCAGCGAAACCCATGATGAAAAGTACGACCAGCGAGCGCAGGTTGCCGCCGCCGAGCCGCACCAGGTTCTTGTTGGCACAGCCACCGGCCAGCGTCATGCCGACGCCGAAGCACAGACCGCCCACGATGTAGCTCAACCAGTAGAAGTTCTTGCTGGCATACAGGGTCTCCGAGAAGTTGACGGAACCCGCATAGCCGAGTGCATTGACGCCGATCATGGCAACCGCCATGGCGAGCAGCCATGCGCGCATGCGCCCCCAGTGTTCCATGTTCACCACATCCGAGATGGCGCCCATGGTGCAGAAGTTGGTCTTGTTCGCGACGAACCCGAACACGGCGCCCAGCGCGAATCCGCTCCCGACGATGACCGTGGTTAAACTTGATGCCTCCATATCTTCACTCCCCTAAAGTTGCTTCTGTTGCTCGATTCGTTCCTTGCAAGCAAAAACGAAGATCGTCTCCACAAATAAAAAAACCCTGCCTGGCAATGTCTGCCAGGAGGGTTTTTCTCAAGACTGCGTTGCCCTGATCAGGACGACATCTCGACGAGGATGTTCCTGATCCAGCTTTCCGCGTACATCGCTTCGGTCTCGGAGAGATCCGCAGAGACGCCGACGGAACCCGGCACCGCCTCGATCGCCTGGGAGCTTGCGTTCACGCGATACACGCCGGTCACGCTGACTGCCTCTTTGGCCGACAGATAGCTGTAGCAGGTGTTGATCGCGGACATCTCGGTCATCTTGCGGCCGTTCATCATCGCCACGATGTTGGTGGCACAGACTTTGGCTTCCGAGTTGGCGGAGTATCCGGACTTGGGCATCGCACCCGCGATGGAGGAATCGCCGATGACGTGGATGTTCGGCTGCTTGCGCGACTCGAAGTCGAACGAACGCACCGGACACCACTTGCCGTCGTCACCCACCAGACCGGCGACATGGGCGATATGACCTGCCTTCTGCGGCGGGATGATGTTGATGACATCGCCCTTGACCTCTTCGATGCCCTCGATCAGCACCGTCATGTTCTTGTTGTCCACTTCGGTGACCTTTTTGGCGGGACGGTAGTCGATGATGCCCTCGTAGTGCTTCTTCCAGCCCTTCAGGAACAGGCCCTTCTTGGAGACGATATCCGGATTGGCATCCAGCACGATGATCTTGGAGCCGGGCTTGTTCTGCTTGAGGTACATGGCGATCATGCTGGTACGCTCGTACGGTCCGGGCGGGCAACGGTACGGGGCCAGCGGGATGGACAGGATGACGGTACCGCCAGGCTTCATGGCCTCCAGTTGCTTGCGCAGCAGCACGGTCTGAGGACCGGCCTTCCATGCGTGCGGCATGACCTGGTCGTCATAGCCCTTGATCTCGTTGGTGCGGAAGTCGACACCGGGAGATACCACGCACTTCTCATACGGGAAATCGCCGGCGCTGGTCTTGACGACTTGCGCCTTGGCATCGATGCCGGTGACTTCGGCCTGGACCACCTTGATGCCGTGGTTGGCTGCCAGCTGGTCGTACTTGATGGTCAGCGAGGACAGGTCCGGCATCAGGCCGCCGATGTACAGGTTGCTGAACGGGCAGGAGATGTAATGGTCGTTGCGCTCGATCAGGGTCACCTCGATGGTGGGATCCTGCATGCGGATGTATTTCGCCGCGATAGTGCCGCCGTAGCCGCCACCGATCACCACCACTTTGCGCGCACCCGCCTTGTTGGTCGTGGCGCAACCGGCCAGACCCAGTGTCGCGACACCAGCGCCAGCGCCGAGGAGCTTGAGGAAATTTCTGCGTTCCATAGTCATGTTGTTTTTCTCCTTGTTATTTCTGGCTGGCGTAGAAATGCGCCACAGCTTCCCAGTCGGCAGCGGTCAGGGATTTCACCTTCTCCGCTTTCTTTTCCGAGATCTTGCGCTTGCCGTCACGGAACTCGCCCATCTGGATCTGCAGATACTTCAGCCATTGGCCGGCGACGACGGGAGTGTCTTCCTCGAACTCCTTGCCGTTCTCCAGGTGGCAGCGCTTGCAGGCGTTGTCATAGACGACCTTGCCTTGCGCAACCAGTGCGGGATCGACTGCCGTTGTCTGTGTCGTGCGTTTCTGCTTGGCGAAGAAGTCGGCCATCAGCACGATCTGCTCGTCGCTGTAACCTTTGGCCAGGCGTGCCATGACAGTGCCTGTGCGCTCGCCGCTCTTGAACTTCTTCATCGCATCGATGAAAAACACCTTTGACTGACCGGCCAGGCTGGGCATGCTGGGGCCGGCGCTGGCCCCCTGGGTGCCGTGACAGCCGGCACAAGCGTAAGACAGTATCTCTGCGGTCGGCTCGATTGCATTGGCCGCAGCCGAAAAGGCGAAGGCACTGATCGCCAAAGCCAATCCACTCCATTTTCTTCTCATAACTTGCTCCTCTTTCTGTGTATGAAGCTCCCTGTAGCGGGTTTTGATACCACGCTGCCTGTACTGCTCTGCTGCCTTGTTACCGTACTGCCTTATTGCCGTGCTGCTTTATATTCGTCGTGGCGATGCTTCGTTACTGCTTCACTGCATTGAAATCTGCCGCCGCATTATCGAGGCCGAGCGTGTAACCCAGCGAGACGTGATGGAAACGACCATCCGCGCTGTCGTCATGGATAGCGAAGCCCATGTTATAGAGCTTGCCTGCCGCGATGGCGTGGTCACCCTTGCCCCCCGCTGCCAGGGTGCGCTCGAATATCACCGTCCAGTGCCTGCCGCTCTTCTTGCCTTCGGCCTTGATCAGGCTTTTGCCGCCGTCCATGTGGCGCGCTTCCAGAATGTAGCCGTCGCGCGCCTTCTCGTTGCTGCGGAACTGGATCACGTCCATGAACTTGCCCTCCTTCAGCGCCGCCTCGATCTCGGCATCCGACTTCAGCTTGTCCCAGCCGCCACGGGTATTGCCGGTCACGCTGAGCCCGGTGCGCGATTCCTTGATGTACTTGGTCGCGCCCTCGCCCCAGCCCAGTTCCTTGGCCTTGGCGTGCCCCTTGGCACCCGCATCGTTCGCATCCGACATGCCGCGCAAGTCCTGGTGGCAAGTCGCCCAGCAACCGCCGCGATCGGCATATTCGACCTTGTTGTCATCGAACATCACGGTCAGCTTCGTGTCGTTCTTGGGGTCCATCTTCTTGCCGCCGCCGGCCTTGGGCGTATCCCACTCGAAACGCAGATAGATCTTGTTGCCGTCATGCGCGGCCTGCACCGAGACCGGAATGGAACCGGCTTTGCCTTTGGGCACGGCGTTGTCCAGCGGCTGGCGCTCGTTGCCGACCGGCTTGCCGGCCGCGATCTTGTCGCCAATCTCCACCGCATCGGTGTCGTGGCATTTCACGCAGGCGCGCTTCTTTTCCAGGATCTGGTTGGCAGCGGAATGGTCTTTCTTGATCAGTACCCATTCCAGGCCGGACTGGCCGGGATAGAACAGCGGCACTTTGACGGCAGGCACCTTGCTCCAGTCGGGGGCCGCCAGCACAGGGCCGGCGATCAGGGCGCTCATCAGGGTAACAGCGATTTTCTTCATCTTCATCGACTCCAGGTACGTTGTAATGACTGCGGAGCTGCATGGCAGCCGCCCCGCCATGCAGTTTCAGATTGCGGCCGGTGCTTCTTCTTCCTTTTGTTCCAGCTGGGAATGGACAGGCTTGTGCGCGATGCCCTTGTGGCATTCTATGCAGGTGATGTTGTCTTCCTGCGCTTCCTCATGCTTGATCTGCGAACGCGCCTTCTGTTTGTCCGGATCCATGGTGGCGAAGCTGTGGCAGTTGCGGCACTCCTTGGAATCGCGACTTTCCATCCGCTCCCAAACACGCTTGGCCATCTCCAGGCGGTGCGCCTCGAATTTTTCCGGCGTATCCACGATGCCGGTGATCTTGCCGATCACATCGCGCGCGGCCATCAGCTTCTGGAACGACTTGAACATGTAGTCAGTGGGAGTTTTGCTGCTGGCGACGTGACAGTCGGAGCAGTTGACGGTGGTGCCGCTGCGGTTCTTGTAGTGGACCGTCTGCTTGAGTTCCTCGTAGGGAATGGTCATCTCATGACAGGAGGTGCAGAACTCGGAGCGGTTGGTCCACTCCATACCCATGTTCAAGCCACCCCAGATGATGATGCCAAGGATCACCCCCGCGCCGAGCAGGAATCCGAACGAACATTTTGGCGGGCGTTTCATCTTCGCCCAGATGCTTTCCTTGGGTGCTGCCTGTTTCTCCTTCTGCGCTTCTTCGCCCATCTTCTCCCTTTCCTCTATCGAGTTATTTTTGGTTTTAGCAATGATGCAATGGCCCTTCCATCAGCACAATGGGCTGGCCGGATAGTGTATTAATTTTGCTATCAGCCGATCGCCGCCTCGTCCGTACGCTTTTCGCCACGGTTATCCGTCCACGAGAGGGTGAGCTTGTCTCCCGCCTTGCCGCCCTTGAAACGGAACATCAGGAATGGATTCTTGGAGACGGAAGTACCGTATTGGCCTTCCAGCACGGTCCTGCCGTTATGCTGCACCTTGATGTCGGTGATGTACCAGGCCGGTACGAGGTTGCCCGATTCGTCCTTGCGGCGCCCGGTCTCCATCTCGTGCTGCATCAGCGCGCGCACCTCGGTCACACCATTGGTCGCGGTGGCTTTCATCTTGGTCGGATTGGACATCAGCAGCCCCCCGCAGTGACTTTGACTTCTCTGGAGATCTTGTAGAACTTGCCTCCTGCCTTGACCAGCGCGACAACGGTGCCGGTCTGCGCCATCTTGATGCGGGTGGAGATATAACCCTCCGTTCCTTCCGGGAACGTATAGTGCTCGGCCAGCGCCGTCGGATTCTTGTCGACCAGAATGGATATCTGTTCGGTCTGCGGCAGTTTGCTCTCCACGATCACCGGGACGGTCGCACCGTTCTCGGCAGTCTCGGGCACATCGAGGTTGATGAGGTTGCTGTCAGCGGGTGCCAGCCCGCCCATCGCCTGGAATGCCTCTTTCAGAGTCTTGGCTTCAAAGACTTTGCGGTCCACTGCCGCCAAGGCCGACTTGGGCAGCAAGCCCAGCGTGACAAACATGCCAAAAAGACCCAGTCCCACGCCAGCCTTGAGGGCATGGCGACGACTGAGATCTATCGTGTTGCAATCGGGTTCGTGCATTAACATATCCTAATATAGTTAATAGAATCAGCAGGTAGCGGATTTGATAACACCCTTGCATCAGCGTCCATAGCTAGCACGGGGGGACTTGAGATAGCCCTTAGGAGTTATAAGGATATTTGACAAAAACAGTCATGCATTCTCCATGAAATGGAGATGGGGCAAGATACTGCGCGTAACAGCGCCAATCAGATCCAGTAGCTGCTGTTGCTAGGTTGCAACTCGCTCAAAGCTCTTGCGCGCGCCGGCGCGGCGCTGGTGATATTTCGTGGACAACTCTTCCCACTCGATGACCAAGGTGCCGCCGGTGATCTCATGCTGCTTCTCCCAGTTGGACAGCAGATCGAGGCAGGCGTGGTCGATGTAATCCAGATGCTCGAAGTGGACATGCACCTCGGAGCCCGGCCTTACCTCTTCCAGTGCGGCAGCCAGCTGCGGCAGACGGATCAATGTGGCAGCGCCCTTCAGGTGCAGCTCGACGCGGTTGCGCACGATATCCTCATCCCACTTGATCTCCAGATGCGAGAAGGCCTGCAGCAACTTGAGTATCGACAAGCCGAGGCCGACCAGCACGCCTTCCAGCAGATTGGTGGCCACGATCATGACGATGGTGATGAGATAGATCGCCACTTCGCTCTTGCCGAACTTGAGCAGACCGGGGAGCGCCTTGGGGTAGGCCAGTTTGTAGCCGGTGAACACCAGCACCGCCGCCAGGCTGGCGACCGGGATGTAGCTCAGCGTGAACGGCAGCACCGCCGCGAACATCAGCAACCAGACGCCGTGCAGGAAAGTGGAAGCGCGCGTCTTGCCACCCGCCTCGACGTTGGCGGTTGAACGCACGATCACGCCGGTCATCGGCAGCGCGCCGAGCACGCCGCAGATGGAATTGCCCACACCCTGCGCGGCCAGCTCCTTATCATATTTAGTGCGCGGCCCCTGGTGCAACTGATCCACCGCACTCGCGCTCAATAGCGTCTCCGCGCTGGCGATAAAAGCGACCGACACCGCGGCGATGAGGATGTCCTTGTCGAGTGCATGCTTCAGGCTCTCCAGCGTGGGGTACTGGATCGCCGCCCAGAAGTTGTTGATATCTTCCGGATTGGCGAGCAGATCGGGAATGTACTTGATCTTGAGTTGCATGACGGAAGAGACGATCACCGCCACCACCACGGCCACCAGCGGCCCCGGCAGCACCTTCACGCGTTTCGGTGCGAACAGATTCCACAGCACGATGATCGCGATGGTCAGCAAGCCGATGAAGAAGGCTTGCAGCGAAGTGCCGCCCGTCGAGAACGTATCCATCAGCGCCGGCACGATGCCGGCGAAGTTGGCCATGCCGGAACCGATCGGCTTGTTGTCGAGCATGACGTGGAATTGCGAGGCCAGGATCAGCACGCCGATGCCGGCCAGCATGCCATGGATGACGGCGGGCGACACCGCGCGGAACCATTGCCCCAGTTTCAGAAGACCAGCCGCCAACTGCATCAAACCGGCCAGCAGCACGATCACGCCCAGCATGGCGATGCCGTGATGCTGTACCAGTTGCCACACCAGCACGGTCAGGCCCGCCGCCGGGCCGCTGACCTGCAAGGGCGAACCCGCAATGAGACCGACCACCAGACCGCCGACGATGCCGGTGACCAAGCCAGCCATCGGCGAAACGCCGGAAGCGATCGCCACCCCCATGCATAGCGGCAGAGCCACCAGAAACACGACCACCGATGCCAGCACATCCTTGCCTATCGTCGCCCGAAAGCCCTGTAACACCTTGCTGCCCTGTATCGCGTGCATCATGCCGAAAGCCTTATTTTGAATTCGTCCTTACAACCAGGTCTTGACCCCGTCGTCGCCGCCGATGTGTTGCTTGAGCAAACGGCGTTTCGCATCCGGCTTGACCTTGATCACTTCCGCGTAGATCGATTCCAGCGCCTTGTCCTCATCGGAAAAGATGTTCTGCTCGCCGATGTAGTTCAGCAGGCCGGAATGACGCATGATATCGAGCACCTGATTCTTCAGTCCGCTGAACACCACGCGGATACCACCCGAGCGCAGCCGCTCCACCACATGATGGATCACCTCATCGCCGGAGGCATCGAGCTGGTTGATACCGTCAGCCACGATCAGCAGATGCTTGGCCTGCGGATTGCTGGCGACCGCTTCGAGTATGGTGTCTTCAAAATATGGCACGTTGGCAAAATACAGCGAGCCGTCGTAGCGCATGGCGATGATATTCTCGCTCACCGGCAGGTTGTGCACCCTGACGTCGCGCAGGGTGCCATCCGGGTGGCGACCGAGGATGGCGACGCGCGGTTTCATGGTGCGATACAGATAGAGGATGATCGCCAGCCCGGCGCCGACCATGATTCCGTTATCCAGATGCGGCGCGAACGCGAGTGTGGCGACAAAAGTCACGATGGCGGCGATGCCGTCATGCTTGTGCGTGTGCCATGCATGGGCGATGGCTTTGAAATTGACCAGACCGATCACGGCCATCATGATCACCGCGGCCAGCACCGCCTGCGGCAGGTGATACAACAACGGGGTGAGGAACAGCAAAGTGACCAGCACGATCAGTCCCGCGAACACGTTGGACAAGCCGGTGACGGCACCCGCATTGAGGTTGACCGCCGAGCGCGAGAAGGAACCGCTGACCGGGAACGACTGACTCAGGCTGCCGACGACGTTGGAGATGCCCTGCCCGAGCAGCTCCTGGTTGGGATCGATGCGCTGCTTGGTCTTGGCTGCCATCGCCTTGGCGATGGAGATCGCTTCCATGAAACCCACCAACGAGATCACCAGCGCGCTGGAAAGCAGCGCCATCATGGTCTCCCAGCTCACCTTCGGCAAACCGATCTCGGGCAACCCTGACGGGATGCTGCCCACCACTTCACCGCCACCCACCAGCTTCAGTTCGCCCTTGCTCACCTTCTTGATGCGCCAGCGATAACCGTCCGCTGTCTCTCCCTGTGGCACCTGTCCGCTCAGATAAAGTCTGGCCGGCTGCGTGTCGGTAGCCGGAACCTGCTCGAAGATGAACTTGCGCAGCGAGCGTGCGGCCTTGCGGTTCTCTCCTTCCAGATGCTGTATCTCCAGACCGAGCAGCTCAAGTTCGTATTTCAGCGCCGCGATATGCTGCCTGCTGCTGTCCTGCGCATTTTGCAGCTGCTTGAGTTCTGCCGATTTGGCAGTGAGCACACCATTCAATTCCTCGATCTTGATCTCGCCGCGGGAAAAATCGTTGGCCAGGTTCTTGACCTCCGCATCCGCGATCTCCTCGATCATGCCCTTGCTGTTGTGCTCGAAACCGATCATGAAGCTGGCGACCGTGGTGATGGTCACCGCGATCAGCACGCCGGGCAGTTTGGGAGCATATTTCTTCAGCGCCCACATGATGGCGAAAGCCGAGACCCCCATCACCAGGGTGGGCATATGCGTCTCGCCGATCTGCAGCAGCACGCCCCAGATATCGTTGATGAAGTGCTCGCTGCGCCCCATGGAGACGCCGAACAGCTTGTTGAGCTGGGACAGGCCGATGATGATCGCCGCGGCATTGGTGAAACCTACGATCACCGGATGCGACAGGAAGTTGACCACCACGCCGAGCTTGAAGATACCCAATCCGAGCTGGATCAGGCCGACCATCAGCGCCAGCAGGATGGCCAGCGCGACGAACTGTTCGGAACCTGTGGCGGCCAGCGGCGCCAGCGCGGATGCGGTCAGCAGCGAAGCAACCGCAACCGGGCCGGTGGCGAGTTGTGCAGAGGAGCCCCACATCGCGGCAATGATGCCCGGCAGGAACGCGGCATACAGGCCGTAATAGGCGGGCAGACCCGCCAGTTGCGCATAGGCCATGGACTGCGGGATGAGCACCAGCGCGACAGTGATGCCGGCGATGAAGTCGGTCCTGACATTTGCGCCGTTCAGCGGCCACCAGGACAGGAAGGGAAAGAAGCGTTTGAGTTGATTATTCAATTCGTCCTCGGTTCGCCATCAGGCAGGTTGATATGACATTCGGAAAAGATACGCGCCGTGCAGTTGCGGCAGATTTCGGTATCGAGCGTGGCATAGATCGGCTTGACCCAGTTCGACATGGTCGGAAAGAAGCCGCCCGGACCGATGTCGTCGAGCTTGTCGGCTTTGCGCAAGTACTTGTAGATGTCGTCCTTGCAACGGTAGAAATACAGCCCGCCGCCCAGCTTGTGCCTGCGGCGCGCTTCCTGCGCCAGCATCTCCGCGCCCGCCACATCGACGAAACTGATACCGCGCGCGACGATCATCACGGATTTTTTCTGCGGTTCGATCTCGTCTATCTTCTGAAGACTGCTCTGCACATGGTCAACAGCACCGAAGAAGATCGCGCCGTTGAGTCGCACCATGGCCAGCTGCGGACACTGCGGCTGGTCCTCGGCGGTCACGAAGTGATAGGCCCCTTCTTCCTTCGCCGGCACCACTTGCACCAGGTTCGGGCGCGAGACGCGGAACAGGTAGATGGCGAGCGAGAGCAGGATGCCGAAGAAGATCCCTTTTTCCAGGTCGATCAGCGTGCCGATCAGTGTCACGAACAGGATGACCGTCTCGGAGCGGTCGCTGCGGATGATGGACGCAATGTGGTGGAAATCGATGAGCCCCCACGCGACCAGGAACAGAATCCCCGCCATCGCCGCCGTCGGCAGGTAGGAAGCCAGCGGCGCTACCAGCAGCAGCACCAGCATCAGGAAGACCGAGGCATACACCGTCGCCAGCGGCGTCTTCGCGCCAGCTGCGTAGTTCACGCCGCTGCGGTTGAACGATCCGCAGGAAGCGAAGCTGGAGAAGAAGCTGCCGACCAGGTTGGACAGCCCTTGGCCGATGAATTCCTGATTGCTGTCGATGCGCTGTTCCGATTTCACCGCGATGGAACGCGAGATGGAGACGGCCTCGGTCAACGCCAGCATGGTCACCACCAGCGCGGGGAACAGCACCTTGTGGATGGTGGCGTAGGAGAAATCCGGCAATGACAGCGGCGGCAGATGCGAGGGCAACGCGCCCACGGTCTTGATCATCGTGTTCTCCACGCCGAGCTCAAGGTTGAGCAGCCATGCCACCACGCTGCCCACCACCATCGCCACGATCATGTAGGGCAGCTTGGGGATGTAGCGCTTGGAGAGGATACCGACCGCCAGCGTGACTGTGCCGACCAGCAAGACCCAGGGGTTTATGTTGCCGGCCTGCGCGATCAGTTGTTCGATCACCACATGGAAATGCGAGCCGCGCGGGATCGGGATGCCAAAAAAGTTCTTCACCTGGCTGGCGGCGATGAGCAATGCAGCGCCCGCAGTGAAGCCGATGACCACGGTGTGCGAGATGAAATTGACCAGCACCCCCATGCGCGCGAGACCGAGGATGAGCTGAAACAGGCCCACCAGGAATGTCAGCGTGAGTACCATACTGATGAACTGCGGCGAACCGGGATCGGCCAGCGGGCTCATGGCGGCGAAGACGGCGATCGAGATGGCGGTGGTGGGTCCTGAGACCAGGTGCCAGCTCGAACCGAACAGTGCGGCGATGATGGCCGGCACCATGGCCGCGTACAGGCCGTATTCCGGCGGCATCCCGGCGATGGTGGCGAAGGCCACCCCCTGCGGCAACACGATCAGTGCGCCGGTGATACCCGCGACCAGATCGGCCCGGGTGGACTGTTTGTCCACCATGTGCTTCCACTGCAGGAACGGGAAGAAGCGATGCAGCCAGTAATTGCGCGTATGGGAAGTCTTCAAAATGTCGCGATCAGCCTATGGTCTGATAGTAAAGATTCTGCGGATGGTTGGCCTGCGCAAAGAAGAACCAGCGCTCCGCCAGCAGACCGATGTACTGCAACACGAACGCGACACCAAGCAGGCTCGGCGTGAACAGACCGAAGGCCAGCAGCGCCAGCGGGACCACGAAAGCCATGATCAGGAACGCCGGCTTGATCGCGCGCATGAAGGCGATGCTCTTGCCGTGGAAGTATTCGCGCGTATTGAACGTGCCGCCCATGGCGCCCATCGAGCGCTGCACGATGTAGGGGTGCTTCACGCCGATGGCGGTCTGCATGGTCGATTTCGGTTTCAGGCGCGCGTTACGCACCAGCGAGGCGGCGCGTCCGGCAAAAGCCAGTACGGTGATGATGATCGCCCACCCGACGAAGAAGTCGGCCTGGTCGGGTGCGGCCGAAGCTGCGTAGAACGCGGCCAGGATGAAGCCGGAAGAGCCGCCCATCAGGATATAGTTGATCACCGTCAGCGGCGAATTCCATTCGCGCAGGAAGCGCAGGCAGGCGTAGATCATCGCGGTGCAGACGAACAGTGTGAACGCCAGCAAAGTGCCGACGACACCGAGCACGAAAGACAGATCGATGGGCTGGCCACTGGGCAGCGTCAGCAGCACCGGACGGAACCCGGCCAGGTGCGACACGCCGAACAGGAACACCACGCCCATGAATGCCGGCAACGCGATCAGTTCGCGCGACAGCCAGGAGGTGCGCCATTGCAGTATGCCGCGCCACGCGCGAGTGATCATGTAGATGGGCTTGCCGAGGTGGAAGATTGCGGCAAACAACCCGCCGCCGAGCAACAGCATCGCGATGGCGCTGCCGTTGCCGTAGAACTCGTCGGACTGCATCGGCAGCAGGCCGAACAGCGCATAGGATTGATGCGTGAACAGGGCAAGGAACAGGCCCTGTGCCGCCCCGATGAGCGTGGTCAGAAAAATGACGGAAAAAGCTGGTTTCATAATGTACCGTTCCTAACAGTTTGCTTCATTACCATGCCGAGGCATCGTCCATCGACGAGGCGTCCTTGGCCGGCTTGGGCAGGTGACCGTCCACTTTGAGCGGATTGTCGGCGCGCTCCAGCTCGTCCATGTGGATCTTGAGCTTGGTCTTGCGCCGCGGCAGATAGTGGTTGGCGGGATGCGTGCCCCACTCCGGCATCAGCGCGTAGCCGCCCTCCTCGCGGATCGCCAGCGACACGGCAGATTCGGGATCGTGGATGTCGCCGAACAGACGCGCGCTCGTCGGACAGGCTTTCACGCAGGACGGTTTGCGGTCGGCTTCCGGCATGGACATATCGTAGATGCGGTCCACGCACAGGGTGCACTTCTTCATCACCTTGGATTTCTCGTCGATCTCGCGTGCGCCGTACGGGCAAGCCCAGGTGCAGTACTTGCAGCCGATGCACTTGTCGTAGTCCACCAGCACGATGCCGTCTTCCTTGCGCTTGTACGATGCGCCGGTCGGGCACACCGGCACGCAGGGCGGGTCTTCGCAGTGCAGGCAGGATTTGGGGAAATGCAGCGTCTCGCTGTGCGGGAACTGGCCGATCTCGAAGGTCTGCACGCGGTTGAAGAACGTGCCGGTCGGATTCAGGCCATACGGGTTTTCGTCGCACAGGGGACCGGCGGAACCGGAGGTATTCCACTCCTTGCAGCTGGTCACGCAGGCGCTGCAGCCGACGCAGACGTTGAGGTCGATAACGAGCGCGAGTTGGGTCATTTCGCACCGCCTTTCTTCTTGCCGCCGCCGAAGTAGGCCAGCCAGCTCGGATGTTCTTTCATGCCGGGATATTTCTTCATGGGTTCGAATTGCGGGGAGGTCTGTTCGGGCTCGCCCTCTTCCGCCTTGTAGATGCGCACGCGCACGTCATACCAGGCCGCCTGTCCGGTGATCGGGTCGGAGTTGGAGAAACGCTTGCCGTCGGCCTGCGCCGGCAGCTCTTCCGAGATCACATGGTTGAGCAGGAAGCCCAGCTGCGACTCGTTGGCGTTCGGCTCCAGGCTCCACGCGCCGGCAGCCTTGCCGACGGCGTTCCAGGTCCACACCGTGCCGGGTTCGACCGACTCGCTGTAGCGCGCCATGCAGCGCACCTTGCCCCACTGCGATTCGCACCATATCCAGTCGCCGTCGGCGATGCCGGCGTTCTTCGCGGTCAGCGCGTTGACGTAGAGATAGTTGTGCGCGTGGATCTGGCGCAACCAGGCGTTCTGCGAGTCCCACGAGTGGTACATCGCCATCGGACGCTGGGTCAGTGCGGTCAGCGGGAACTTGAGCTTGTCGCTGGTCTGCGTCTCCAGCGGTTCGTAGTAGAACGGCAGCGGATCGAAGAAGGTCTCGATGCGCTTGGCCAGATGCTTGGGCGGCTGGCGTGTGATGCTCTTGCCCTGCGCGGCCAGGCGGAACTTCTGCAGCACCTCGGAATACAGGTGGATCAGGATGGGTTCGGCATAGCGCGTGATACCAGCGTTCTGGGACCATTCGAGATAACCCTGGTTCCAGTTGCGCATGAACTGGTAGGAACGCGGCAGCACATGGTGGTGCACACAGTCGTTCTTGGCATACATCTCCCACTGGTTCGGGTTAGGCTCGCCGCGCAGCGTCTTCTCGCCGCCCTTGCCGCGCCAGCCGGAGAGGAAGCCGATGCCGGAACCCGGCGCGGTCTCCCAGTTGACGATGAAGTCGGGATAGTCGCGGTATTTGCGCTTGCCGTCCTTGTCGACGAAGGCCGGCAGTTTCAATCTGCTTCCCAGTTCGATCAGTACTTCCTGGAAGGGCTTGCATTCGCCGGTCGGCGGCACCACCGGGATGCGCACCGAATCCACCGGGCCGTCGAACTCGGAGATCGGACGGTCCAGCATGGACATCACGTCATGCCGCTCCAGGTAGGTCGTGTCCGGCAGGATCAGATCGGCAAAGGCGGTAGTCTCGGAATGGAATGCATCGCATACCACCAGAAACGGGATCTTGTATTCGCCGTTCTCGTCCTTGTCGACCAGCATCTTGCGCACTTCGCTGGTGTTCATGGTCGAGTTCCAGGCCATGTTGGCCATGAACAGCAGCAGCGTGTCGATCTTGTAGGGATCGCCGCGCCAGGCGTTGGTGATGGCGTTGTGCATCAGGCCGTGCACCGACAGCGGGTACTCCCACGAGAACGCCTTGTCGATGCGCACCGGGCTGCCGTCCTCGTTGACGAACAGGTCGTCCGGATCGGAAGGCCAGCCGAGCGCCATGCCATCCAGCGGGGTGTTCGGCTGCACCGCCTTGGGATGATTCGGCGTGCGCGCGCAGGGCGGGATCGGGCGCGGGAACGGCGGCTTGTGACGGAAACCGCCGGGGCGATCGATGGTGCCCAGCAGCGTCATCAGTATCGACAGCGCGCGTATGGTCTGGAAACCGTTGGAGTGCGCAGCCAGACCGCGCATGGCGTGGAAGGAGACCGGATTGCCGGTGACGGTGTCGTGCTCCTTGCCCCAGGAATCGGTCCACGCGATCGGCAGTTCGATCTTCTGGTCGCGCGCGGTAATGCCCATCTCGTGCGCGAGGCGGCGGATGGTGTCGGCCGGGATGCCGGTGATCTGCTCCGCCCATTCCGGCGTGTAATCCTTGACGCGGTCCTGCAGCATCTGGAACGCCGGCTTGACCGGCGTACCGTCCGACAGTTTGAATTCACCGAGCAGAAAAGGGTCCGCGCCTTCGGTATGAGTGATCACCGGCTTGTTGGTATTGCGGTCCCACCACAATTTGTTCTGCGGATCGTAACAGCCCTCTTCCTTGGCGACCTCGGTGCGCACGAACATGCCGAACTCGTCGTGCTCGGCATCAAGGTTCACCAGTTGGCCGGAGTTGGTGTAGCGCACCAGAAAGTCGCGATCGAACAGGCCGAGCGCGATGATCTCGTGGATCAGCGCCAGGAACAGCGCGCCGTCCGTGCCCGGACGGATCGGCACCCACTCGTCGGCGATGGCGGAATAGCCGGTACGCACCGGGTTGATGGAGATGAAGCGGCCGCCCTCGCGCTTGAATTTGGAGATGGCGATCTTCATCGGATTGGAGTGGTGGTCTTCCGCCGTGCCGATCATGATGAACAGCTTGGAACGCTCGAGGTCGGGGCCGCCGAACTCCCAGAACGAACCGCCGATGGTGTAGATCATGCCTGCGGCCATGTTGACCGAGCAAAAACCGCCGTGCGCCGCGTAGTTGGGTGTGCCGAACTGGCGCGCGAACAGGCCGGTCAGAGCCTGCATCTGGTCACGGCCGGTGAACAGCGCGAACTTCTTCGGATCGGTCGCGCGGATCTTGCCCAGGCGCTCGCCAAGGATGGAGAAGGTTTCTTCCCAGCTGATCTCCTCGAACTCGCTTGTGCCGCGCTCGGCCCCGGGCTTGCGGCGCAGCGGCTTGGTCAGGCGTGCGGGCGAGTACTGTTTCATGATGCCGGACGAACCCTTGGCGCAGATCACGCCATTGTTCAGCGGATGATTCGGGTTGCCGTCGATGTAGCGCACCTCTCCGTTGCGCATATGCACGCGGATGCCGCAACGGCAGGCACACATGTAACAAGTAGTGTTCTTGATCTCGGTCTTGGCATCCGCGACCGGCGGGGCGAACGGGTCATGCAATGGGTTTGATTTCATGTGCTGGAATTTATATTTATATATAGTGCTAAAGCGCGGCAGCCTTAGCAAATTACTCAGATTTTATAGGTCTGCAAGTATGCGTATCGCACGCCAGCACTGCCATAGCCGTGATGAGGGATTGAAGCATAACCCGTAAGGGGGGTGCACACCTCAACCCATGAGGGCTATCGCCGACTTGAAGTTGTTGTTCTAGTGTGCGACACCTGAAGATTCATAAGTACTTGACTAGATTACTACAATAAAGGGAGGCATGTATGGCGTTGGTCAACCCGCATGGCGGGGGCAGTCTCAATCCGTTGTTGCTCGAAGGTTCCGCACTCAAGTCCGAACTCGAAAAAGCAAAAAAACTTCCACAGGTCAAAGTCAGCTCGCGCGAGAAAGGCGACATCATCATGTTCGGCATCGGCGGCTTCACCCCGCTGGATGGCTTCATGACCCATGCCGATTGGCAAGGCGTATGCGACGGCATGAAGATGGCGAACGGCCTGTTCTGGCCCATCCCCATCACACTGTCCGTCAGCCAGGCAGTGGCCGACTCGATCAAGACCGGCCAGGAGATCGCGCTGACCGATCCGGAGAACGGCGAAACGCTGGCCACCATGTCGATCACCGAGAAATACACCATCGACAAGGCGCACGAGTGCGCCATGGTGTTCAAGACCACCGACCCGAAACACCCCGGCGTCAAGATGGTCATGGAACAGGGCGAAGTCAACCTGGCCGGTACCATCAAGGTGCTGTCACAGGGCGGATTCCCGGAGAAGTATCCCGAACTGTTCAAGACACCCAAACAGACGCGCGAGATCTTCAGCCAGATGGGCTGGTCCAAGATCGCCTGCTTCCAGACGCGCAACCCGATGCACCGTTCACACGAGTACTTGGCCAAGATCGCCATCGAAGTGTGCGACGGCGTACTGATCCACTCGCTGCTGGGCAACCTCAAGCCGGGCGACATCCCCGCCGAGGTGCGCGCCAAGGCCATCGGCACCCTGACCGAGAAGTATTTCGTCAAAAAGACCGTGGTCCAGGCCGGTTATCCGCTCGACATGCGTTATGCCGGTCCGCGCGAAGCGCTGTTGCATGCGGTGTTCCGTCAGAACTACGGCTGCTCGCACCAGATCGTCGGCCGCGACCACGCCGGTGTCGGCAGCTACTACGGTCCGTTCGACGCGCATCACATCTTCGACCAGGTGCCCAAGGGCGCGCTGGAAACCGAAGCTCTGAAGATCGATATCTCGTTTTGGTGTTATAAATGCGGCGGCATGGCCTCGGCCAAGACCTGCCCGCACGACGATGCCGACCGCCTGCAAGTCTCCGGGACGCAGTTGCGCAACTCACTCTCCAAAGGTGAGAATGTACCCGCAGAGTTCAGCCGCCCCGAGGTGTTGGAGATTTTGCGTGCTTATTACGCGAGTTTAGAAGGTGAAAAGTAATGGCGGTAGGTTCGTCGAGTATTGGAAGTGACTTCTTTTTCCACACTCGACAGCCAACCGGTTTCAGGATGGTCATTCGTCAGCAATTATTGAGGAGAAACTAATGTTCACGAGCAATCCCTTTGCCGCACTTTCGGCATCGATCCCAACCGACTACATGCAGGCGTATATCGTCGTGATGATCCTGCTGGTCATGGGCGGCACGATACTTGACATGCTGCACAAGAAAAGCGCGAAGTACTTTTTCGAGAATGCGAAAAAGGCACAGAAGAGCGCAAAACGCGAAGTCAGCGGCGGTGAAAAGGTGGCGATGGCCGCTTCCGTGCTGGTCAACGAAGTTCTGACCTCCGGCGAATTCGACAATCCGCGCCGCCGCATCTCCCATCTGCTGACCATGTGGGGAACCATCATCTTCATCGTGACTACCGCGATCATGATCTTCTCGCCGGAGTCCACCTCTACCCTGCTGCCGCAGCTGTGGCACATCGGCGCGCTGATGCTGGCCGTGGGTGGATACTGGTTCTGGTTCTTTATCCGTGCCGATGTCGCTGCGGAAGGCCTTTCCAGCTTCCGTCTCGAGCGCGCTGACCTGTTCATCCTCTCGCTGCTGGCCACCTCGACCTTCGCATTGATCTGGTCGTTCACCGGCGGTGGTGTGACCGTGTTCTTTGCCCTGTTCATCCTGTCCAGCACCGTGCTGTTCGGTGGTGTGTACTGGTCCAAGTTCGCCCACATGTTCTTCAAGCCGGCTGCCGCCTTCCAGAAGCGCGTCATCATGGCCGATGGTGGCCGCGAGAATCTGCCGCCCGACTATGACCTGACCGATCCCGAAGTGCAGCGCAAGTTCCCGGATGTGCCCCAGTACATGGGCAAGAATCCGCCCAACATGGGCCTGTGCATCAAGGCTGAACGAGCCAACCATTACTAATGCTGTCCTGACCAATTTTCGATAAGAAATAGAGGAGTATCGTATGCCAACCTTTGTATATATGACGCGTTGTGACGGTTGCGGAGAGTGCGTTGACATCTGCCCGTCCGACATCATGCACATCGACAAGAAACTGCGTCGCGCCTACAACATCGAGCCCAGCATGTGCTGGGAGTGCTATTCCTGCGTGAAGGCCTGTCCGCATCACGCCATCGATGTGCGCGGCTATGCCGACTTTGCACCGCTCGGACACAGCGTGCGCGTGATCCGTGACGAAGAGAAAGGCACCATCGCGTGGCGCATCAAGTTCCGCAACGGCAAGAAAGACATGGAACTGCTGGCTCCGATCACGACCAAGCCCTGGGGCTCTGCAACACCGGACCTGTCCAAAGTGCCCGCCCCCAGCAAGGAAATGCGCGACAGCCAACTGCTGTTCAATGAACCGAAATATATCCGTATGGATGACGGTGGATTGCACACACTGCAATCCAATGGTCTGGAAATCAAGAAGGGAGTGCAGTACTGATGAGCTACTCGACAATCATCGAAGACAATATCGACATCCTGGTGGTGGGTGCTGGCCTGGGCGGTACCGGCGCGGCATTCGAGGCAAGATATTGGGGACAGGACAAGAAGATCGTGATCGCCGAAAAGGCGAACATCATGCGCTCCGGCGCGGTGGCGCAGGGTCTGTACGCGATCAACTGCTACATGGGTACCCGCTTCGGCGAGAACAACCCGGAAGATCATGTGCGCTACGCGCGTATCGACCTGATGGGCATGGTGCGTGAAGACCTGCTGTTCGACATGGCGCGCCACGTGGACTCCGCTGTGCATAACTTCGAAGAGTGGGGTCTGCCCATCATGCGCAACGAGAAGAAGGGTTCCTTCCTGCGTGAAGGCCGTTGGCAGATCATGATCCACGGCGAATCCTACAAGCCCATCGTTGCCGAAGCCGCCAAAAAGTCCGCAGACAAGGTGTTCAACCGTATCTGCGTGACTCACCTGCTGATGGACGAGTCCAAGGAGAACCGTGTCGCCGGTGCCGTAGGCTTCAATGTCCGCACTGGTAACTACCACGTGTTCAAGTCCAAGACCGTGATCTGCGGTGCCGGTGGCGCTTCCAACATCTTCAAGCCGCGTTCCGTCGGCGAAGGTGCAGGCCGCGTCTGGTACGCTCCGTGGTCTTCCGGTTCTGCATATGGTCTGATGATCGAAGCCGGTGCCAAGATGACCCAGATGGAAAACCGCATCGTACTGGCCCGCTTCAAGGATGGTTACGGCCCTGTCGGCGCCTACTTCCTGCACCTCAAGACCTATACCCAGAATGGCTACGGCGAAGAGTACGAGTCCAAGTGGTTCCCGGCACTGCAGCAAATGGTGGGCAAGGAATATCTGGATCCGGAAGTTTCGCACCGGACTCACCGCCCCATCCCGACCTGCCTGCGTAACCACGCGATCATCAACGAGGTGAATGCCGGTCGCGGCCCGATCCACATGGTCACCATGGAAGCCTTCCAGGATCCGCACCTCGAAGAGATCGGCTGGCACAACTTCCTGGGCATGACCGTCGGTCAGGCCGTGCTGTGGGCTGCCACCGACGTGGATCCCAAGTACGAAAACCCCGAGCTGACCACCTCCGAGCCTTATGTGATGGGTTCGCATGCGACCGGTTGCGGCGCCTGGTGTTCCGGTCCGGAAGATCTGTCTCCGCCCGAGTACTTCTGGGGCTATAACCGCATGACGACTGTTGAAGGTCTGTTCGGTGCCGGTGACGCAGTAGGCGGTACGCCACACGCTTTCTCGTCGGGTTCTTTCACCGAGGGTCGCCTGGCTGCCAAGGCTGCCTGCAAATACATCGATGACGGCAAAGCAGAAGGCATCCGTGTCTCTGACGCCCAGATCGACCGTCGCAGGGAGCAAATCTACAAGCCTCTGGAAACCTACCGTGTGTTCAGCAATGAAGTGGTTGCCGGTACCGTCAATCCAAACTTCATCAATCCGAGACAGGGTCTGGATCGTCTGCAGAAGATGATGGATGAGTACTGCGGTGGTTTTGGCGTCAACTACATGACCAACGACAAACTGCTGAACATCGGCCTGAAGAAGATGTCGATTCTGGGTGAAGACCTGGAAAAGGTTGCCGCGTCTGATATCCATGAGCTGCTGCGCGCATGGGAACTGAAGCATCGCTTCCTGACTTCTGAAAGCGTGTTCCACCATACGTTGTTCCGCAAAGAGACTCGTTGGCCGGGTTACTACTACCGTGGCGATGTGATGAAGCTGGACGACCAGAACTGGCACGTACTGACAGTTTCCCGTCGCGATCCCAAGACGGGCGAGTACACGATGGAAAAAGCACCGCTCTACCACCTGGTAGGTGATGTAGAGAAAGCGGCGCCAGTAGACCACCACTAAGCAAATATCGGCCGGATTTTCCGGTTTTGGAAAATCCGGCCGGCGAAATATATTTGCTGCGACAAATGTTCTTTTATCAATTGAGGACCAGCATATTTTTTGTTGGTCCTCTTTTTATCTATCAGGCTGGTAGCGTGACATCGCTATAGATAGAATCTTGAAACAATGCGTAGGTGAGATATCCATGAATATTCTTGAAAAAACAGATGAAGAAATCCTGGAATTGGCCAACCCGATGTGGGCCGATCTGATCAAGTACTCCAATGAAGGAAACTACGGTGCTTTCACGCGTAATTTTTCGAGCTCTTTCATTGCGGGCGCCAATGAGGTTGAAATGGGCAAGCAGTTTGCCAGAAGCGACCTTGCGAAAAACCTGTCGGAAGATTATTCCTATCTCGGCATCATCCGCCGCGGAGAATATGTCACTGTTCTGTACAAAGTGATCAACAAGAAAAATAACAGCGAATGGCTGGGAAGACTGGTGCTGGGTTATGAAAAAGACAAGGTCAGAATCTTCGGCGCTACGCTGTTCTAGAAAAGAATTATCAATATCAGGGCGCTCTAGTCATGTCAGATACGATTGAAGACGAAAAATTCGTTGAACTGAGTTACAAGGTCATCGATAACAAAACCGGTGACGTATTGGTTACTGTGGATTATCCGCTGGGCTATGTTCACGGCGTGAATGATGTGATGTCCGATGAAGTGACCAGGGAGCTGTATGGGAAGAAAGTCGGCGATATCATCGAAGTGCCGGTAGACACTACCAAGTTATACGGCGAGCGGGATGAATCACTGGTTTTTACCGATCGCATAGAAAATGTCCCGGAAGAATATCGGGAGATCGGCATGACCATCACCATGGAAAATGAAAAGGGTGAACCCAGAGACTTTATCGTCACCCGATTCGACGACAAGACATTGACTATCGATGGGAATAATCCATTGTGTGGAAGAGAAGTCACCTTCATGCTGGAAGTCCTGTCCATCCGTGACGCTACCGATGAAGAGATCGACCTTGGCGGAGCGGTCGGCGCCGATCCCGACCTGAATGAGATACTCGACCGGGCAAAATGAATTTCTCGACCAATTACATCATTTTCCCGCCTAACAAGGCGCTGGAACGTGCCATAGCGAATTCGATCGGCATGCTGAGTGCAGAGGTGGCAGCAGCGGCTGCTCCGGATACCAAGGTTGCAGTGGCGGATAATTTTCGTTACGCACGGGGAAATTATGAGCAGCACCGTTTCAGTTCCAGGATTTTTGAGAGCTTACGCGAGTCCCTTGAAGCAGCGCTGGCAGACATTGCCGATGCAGGCGATCCTGCTGCAAAGATCAGTCGCGCCCGAGAGCCATTGGTCTGGGCGGAGACGCAGAACAATCTCGGCAACATCCTTGCCGCACTGGGGCAGCAGCGCAGAGATGCAACATTGTTTGAACGGGCCATCCTGTGTTTTGGCAATGCATTGGAGGAGTTCACTCAGGAAGGCTCTCCGCAGGAATGGGCGGCCACGCAATATAACCTTGGCACAGCCAATCAGGCGCTTGGCCGGCTACTTGAAACCACGCAGCCGTTGAAGATCGCGGTAGATGCCTACACCAATGCTTTGCTGGTCTGGACGCGAGAAAAGTCGCCGCAGGACTGGATGTACACCATGCATCAGCTGGGGGGCACCTTGCATGCGTTCGGCAAACTGCTTAAAGGCAACCGTCAGTTTCAAAAGTCCGTTGTTGCCTACAAGAATGCCCTTGCCGTACTCGACGCCGATAATTACGCATTGGAGTTGACTGCCACCCATAACAATCGGGCCGTCACTTTGCATCATCAGGGCGAGTCGGAAGAAAACCCCGGCCGCTTAAAAGAAGCGATCAGTTCCTACGAATTGGCATTGACGGTCAGCATGGAGCAGCAGTTGCCAATCCATTTGGCAGTCATCTGCCGGGTGAACAAGGCGACAGCACAAAATGTACTGGCTCAATTGACCAATGACGCTGTGCTTGCAGAAGAAGTAGCCGATGAATTTGAAGTGATCCTGGAATGTTTTCCACACGCGCTACAGCCACTTTGTTCGAAGCATTGCGAGGAACAGCGGGAAAAGGCGCAGGCTCAGCTAAAAGCGCTGAGCAGCAAGGTGGGCTGAAAGGGAGTTGAGATCAGATCCGCTCGGAAAGTTTATGTTCCACCTCAATGAATGAGCCGGTATCCGCCAGAAAACGAATCGTTCTGGCGCCAAAACCGACTTCCGGGCTGGATTCTGTCTTATCGATAGATAAAGTCAGCGCCACGCCCAACCTTGGAGACAGATTGTGGCTTTTACAGACTTCAACGATTTTTTCTTTAATGGGTTCCAGCTGTTTTACGATGATATCCGTCAAGGCAAATACATCCACCTCTCCCGATATTGTCTCCGTGGATAACTCCCAGGAACTGATAACCGGCTTATCCAGACCGCTGTATGCACCAGCAGCATTGACTGAGGTGGGCTCTATCCCAAGCAGGCGCGTGATGTCGTCGGGGTTGAAGTGATAACCCAGCAATGCAAAGTAAGCCCGTCCTTTATTCGATGCCACGATAGTTTCCTCGTTGGTTAATTACCGGGCAGAGTATAACGTACAGAAAGAGGTGTTCTGTTGACATCTGAAACAACACAAGAAAAGAAAAGAAATCCCAATGATCCATGCCTGTTTTGCTCGGATCCGCACGGGGTATCGATACAGCATGAACTTGCTTACAGCGCTCGTGACTCATACCCGGCGAGTCCGGGGCACGCCGTAATCATCCCGCGTCGGCATGTATCCAGTTTTTTCGACCTGACGCCGGAAGAAGTGGCTGCCTGTATGGATCTCATTAAAGAGGAAAAAAAACTCATTGACGAGGAATTCAATCCGGATGGCTACAATATCGGCGTCAATGTCGGACAGGCGGCGGGGCAAAGCATTTTCCATGTCCATATCCACATCATCCCCCGCTACAAAGGAGACGTTGAGAACCCACAGGGGGGCGTGCGGCATGTGATTCCAAAGAAGGCACATTACACGCGTAAATAGTATAATTTCACCAGCAAGATGGGAGAGGTCGATATGCCTGTTTACATACTTCCCGTTTTCAACCACCGTTTTTTTTAACCGAAGGAGATAGCAGCATGAGTGATGACAAGAAGCCTTTCTGCCGCCCCAAAATTTCAGATGGCCACGCATTCCGCGTTACTACCCGTCAGAAAGAAATCGTCCCGGGACAGTTTTTTGTAGGCTATGAAACCATTTGGGAACCGGCCCAGAAAGAAGTGCCCTACAGCACTCCCAAGAAGCCCTGAAGTAATCAGCAAGGAACAATCTGCCGCGCGAGCCTGTATGGTCGCGCGGTTTTATTTTTTCGAGTTGCTTTGTGGTGCCCAGGATTGTCCCCAAGCGCGTCTCTCAAGCCAGCGACAAGTATGAGAACGACGGGCAGTGTAGCGACCAGCCCGCCGCAGAACCTTACTGCGTCACTTCTGCCGCGCGCTGCGGCTCCAGAAATCCACCCGCACGGAAAGTCAGTACCAGCGTGTCACGATGACCGTTCTCTCCCGCCGGCTGGATCGGGGTGGATTCATGGATGACACGCTGGTCATCGAGCAGCAGCAACGTCCATTTCTCGGTCAAGGTGAAGCGCTGACCGTGCCTGCCGTTGAATTCGAAGATGCGACTCTCCCCGCCACGGATGTTCTCGCGCCCGGCGAACAGGATGGCGACGAAATCGGTGCCGTCGCGGTGTGCCCCTTCCGGCGTCGGGCGCCCGATGCCGCTGCTGGTGTCGATGCGGAATTGATGCGCTTCCACATACCAGGGCTGCACCCCTTTGACCTCTGAACAGACCTGTGCGATGGACTGCAACAGCCTGGTGATCACCGGTTGCGCCACGAACTCCGGCTTCAACGGCTCGAACATGCGCAGCATGCCGCCGTGCAGGGCGTTGTATTCCAGCGGCTGGTAATGTGCGCGATGCGCCGCCTGTTTTATGTCCTTGCCGTCGACAATGAAACTGGCATGGCGGCGGCGGCGATAGCGTCCGCCGTCCTTGAGGAAGTTGTCCGGCGGCAGATCGTTCCAGTCCGCCTTCAGCGCGTCCAGCGCAGAAAGCGGCATATCCAGAAAGGTCGCCACTCCGGACGGGCTCAACACTCCGAAACCCTGGCTCTTCACGGCATCGGCAAGGTGGAAGGGATCGATATAGGTGGGAGAAAGATTGGCGGTAGTCATAGCGGATAGGTCATGTATTCAATACGCGCAACAGGCCGCTACTATAAACAACACGCGCCGCGGGCGCTCGGGTTCTTGCTTTGATTTGCGCAGGATGTTGCAGCAGTGCCGCCGCACCCAGGCCCGCACAATACAGTGGAAGGGGCTAGAATGTACCCGAAGCACTCCATCAATCGGACCCAATGAAAATAGCCGGATCGGGAGGAATAATGAACACCACATCTCTGTCGCAAATCCACCGGGGCAGCGGCCGGCACGCGCTATCGCACCGCATGTCGCCATGGCTGACCATGCTGCTGGGTCTCCTGCTCAGCACCTGCGCCATGGCGGCGACCCAGACCTACACCTTCGCAGTCACCCCGCAATTCGAGCAGCGCAAGCTCATCGCCATCTGGATGCCCATCGTGGAAGAAGTAGAGAAGCGCACCGGCCTTTCCATCAAACTGACCTCGATGCTGTCGGTGCAGGAATTCGAAAAAGAACTCGCAAGATCCACCTTCGACTTCGTCTACTGCAACCCCTACAACATCATCAAGTCGGTACCCGATCCCGGTTATATCCCGCTGGTGCGGGATCGCTCGCCCATGCGCGGCATCGTACTGGTGCGCAAGGACAGTCTCTATACCAAGCTCTCCGATCTCGAAAAGAAGACCGTCGCCTTCCCCTCACCCAACGCGATCGGCGCCAGTCTGCTGGTGCGCGCCGATCTGGCACGGCTGCACCGTGTGACCATCAACCCGATGTATGTGAAGACGCACAGCTCGGTCTATCTGCATGTGGTCAACGGCTTGGCGGATGCCGGCGGCGGGGTCGAGACGACCCTGCAGGAGCAGGAACCCGCCGTCCGTGATGCACTGCGTATCCTCTACACCACACGCGAGTTCCCCTCGCTACCTGTCGCCGCCAATCCTCGCGTGCCGAAATCGGACCGCGACAAGGTGCGCAAGGCATTGCTCGATCTGAGCATGACCAAGGAAGGCAGAGAGATGTTTGCGCGCGTGCCGATGCAAGAGCCGGTGGCGACCTCGCTGGAAGACTATGCGCCGATGCGCGCCTGGGGGCTGGAGTCTTTCTGGGTAGACAAATACTGAGTCCATGTCACTGCGCGCAAAACTGCTGCTGCCGCTCGTCCTTATCGGCATCCTGATCTCCGGCTACCTGTCCGCCTTCTGGGTCCCGCGCACGCTGGCCGCGGACGAAGTCGCGCATCTCAGGGCTGTTGACCGGCATTTGAGCAGCGTGGCGGACAGTCTCGTTCCGCTCCTGCTGGGGAACCAGCTCGACATCCTGCACGGCAACCTCGATTCGCTGAAACAGGCCAATACAGACTGGCTCAGTATCCGACTGGTCAACGCCGAAGGCAAACAACTGTATCCACTGGCAACCGGGGTGGTATCACAGGAACCGCCCGCTCTTCCCGATTTGCGCAAAGTGGAAAAACCCATCCACTATCTGGGCGAACACCTCGGCACACTCACCATCCAGGTCGACCTGGCGCCTTCGCTGGCAAACACACGCAATGAAATCACCGAACTGACCTTGGTCCTGCTTGGCGTGCTGGCCGTGCTGATGCTCACCATCGTCACCACGGCGGAGATCATGGTCGGCAGACCGGTTCGCCAACTGTCAGATGCCGCTTCGCGCCTGGCCCGGATGGATTTCGGAACGCCGCTGCCGAATGTCGGAACGGACGAGATCGGCGCGCTGGTCAACAGCTTCTCGTCCATGCGTGACGATCTGCAAAGCAACCATGCCAGCCTGGTACAGGAGATCGCCGATCGCAAGGAAGCGGAGGAAGCGCTCAAGCAGCTGAACGAAACGCTTGAGCAGCGCGTCAGAGCCGAAGTCGCGGCGAACCGCGACAAGGATCACCTTCTCATCCAGCAGTCGCGTCTCGCCGCCATGGGCGAGATGGTGCACAACATCGCGCACCAGTGGCGACAACCGCTGAATACGCTGGGACTCATCATCAGCAACATCGTGGACGACTTCCGTTTCAAGACCCTGACCGAAGAGACGCTGGAACGCGACGCGGCCAGCGCACGGCGGCTGCTCGAAAAGATGTCCGCCACCATCGACGATTTCCGCGACTTCTTCCGCCCGGACAGGGAGAAGTCGAGTTTCGACGTCGCCACAGCCGTGCGCGATGCCGTCTTCATCATTGAAGCTGCGCTGAAAAGCAACCATATCGATCTCGCGGTGGATGCGCCGCCGGGTCTGACCTCCAGCGGCTTCCCCAGCCAGTACGGCCAGGCAGTACTCAACCTGCTGGTCAATGCCAAGGAAGCGATCCAGGAAAACAGGGACTCCGACGGCCGCATCCGCGTGGCGCTCAGACAGGAAGGCGGCGATGCCGTGCTGAGTGTGGAAGACAACGGCGGCGGCATCCCGGAAGACATTCTGCCGCGCTTGTTCGACCCCTATTTCACCACCAAGGACCAGGGTAGCGGCATCGGTTTGTACATGGCGAAAATGATAATTGAGCGTAATATGGAAGGCGGGATCAGCGCTGCCAATATCGAAAACGGCGCCCGTTTCACATTGCGGATCCCGCTGGAAAGAAATGCCTGATCGAATCGGCCGTCATGAGCGCAGATAACACCACCACACAGATCGATTCCGGATTCCTGAAGACCTTGGCCGTACTCTATGTCGAGGACGACGATGAAATTCGCGAATTGCTGTCGCGCTTTTTGCGCCGCTGGATCGGCACGCTGCATACCGCCACCAACGGACAGGAAGGCAGCGCGGCCTTCCTTGAACACAAACCCGATGTCGTGGTGACCGACATCAAGATGCCGGTGATGGATGGTCTGGAAATGGCTGCCGCCATCAAATCGTCAGCGCATGAAGTACCCATCATCGTGATCACCGCCTACAGCGAGCGCGACTACTTCATCCGCGCAATCGAGATCGGCGTCGATCAGTACGTGACCAAGCCGGTCAATACCGACATCCTGCTCCATGCGATCTACAAGAGCGCAAGTCACCGCCTGCACCAGCAAGAGCTGGAAAAGGCCGAGAAGCTACTCATCGATTCGCTGGAGCAAACCATCGTCGTGCTATCGCGCGCCATCGAGATGCGCGACCCCTACACCGACGGTCACCAGAAGCGCGTTGCCCTGCTGGCAACGGCCGTTGCCAAAGAGATGGGTTTGCCGGACGGCACCATCAACGGCATCCGCCTCGGCAGCATGGTGCACGACGTCGGCAAGATACGGGTGCCATCGGAGGTGCTGAGTTGCCCGAGGAAACTGACCAGGACCGAGATGGATTTCATCAAGACCCACCCCGATTCAGGTTACGAGATACTCAAGGACGCCACATTTCCCTGGCCGGTGGCGCGCATGGTGATCGAACACCACGAACGGCTGGATGGCACAGGCTATCCCAAGGGCCTCAAAGGCGAAGAGATATGCATCGAAGCGCGCATCATCGCCGTTGCCGACGTCGTCGAGGCGATGACCTCCTTCCGTCCTTATCGCCCAGCGCTGGGAATCGAGGCAGCGATTGCCGAGATCCGCAAAGGCCGCAGCACCATCTACGATCCCAGGGTCGTGGACTGCTGCATCCGCGCACTGGAAAGAGCCGAGCTCAAATTCTGGACCTGAGACCATTGGCCGGCGACCCCTGGTAGCCGGACGAACTGTTCTCGCCAAATTAAACCATGGCACGCAGAAATCACTACCACGTCTACGTCATCGAACTGTCGAAAGACGTGCTGCATGAAGGTCGCTTCAAACGCTGCAATCCCGACTACCTTCCCGGCAAGCCCTGCGTCTACGTCGGCATGACCGGACTAGACCCCGACGTGCGTTTCGACAAGCACAAGGCCGGCATCCAGGCGAACCGCTATGTCAGGGAATACGGCTTGCGATTGCTGCCCGACCTCTACGAGGGGTTCAACCCGATGTCTTATGACGAGGCGTGCGAGAAAGAGGTAGAAGTGGGAATCGATCTGCGCGGAGCGGGGTTCGGGGTCTGGCAGGCCTGATCAGGGCTGACTCGCTGAAAATATGAGGCTTATTGCATAAGCGGGAATTTGCCCGTATTAATAGTTGACAATGGCACTCAGTAGTTTGAAGATGTGCTCTCGGGTTGATCTTTTTCCAGATCACCCTCGTCAGCAGGAGGACGCTATCATGCTCGACATCAACAAAGCCATCAGCAATCCCCTACGTTATGAAAGTGATCCGGAAGGCAATCTGTCCGATCTGGCTCAATGGTCTCCCAACCACGCGAACCAGCTGGCAGATGCCAAGGGGCTAGTGCTCACAGACGAACATTGGGAAGTCATCTACTATCTGCGCGAACGCTTTCGCGAGCACGGCAACGAAGATAATGCGCGGGATGTGTTGCGCGATCTGGAAAAGCGGTTCGGCGACGAACGCGGGCGCGCTTACCTGTATGAGCTGTTCCCGCTTGGTCCGGTGAGTCAAGCCAGCCAACTGGCCGGTTTGCCGCTACCACCACACTGTCACGACCTGTCTTTCGGCAGTGTGATGTAATTCCGCCCGCCTGGCTGCTGCCCCCTCAGAGGTTCATGGTAGTCATCCAGGATGGCGGAAGCACGCTTGCGTCCGGTTTCGCCGAAATCGGAATGACAGTCATGAGGTCTGTTCGATTCAATGTCACGTCTGAGCCCAGGGCAAACCGTCGAAACGCCAGCCATTGTGGGAATTGCGGTGATGGTTGTCGTCGAGATCCCCCTCGAAACCGTGCGCCACATTGTAGATGTCCTTCATGCCGGCCTTCTCCAGCGCCTCGCCGGCATCAGCTGAGCGGCGACCGGAACGGCAGATGAGCACCACGGGGCGATTGACGCTGGAGGCTTTGCGCACCTTCGCAACAAAATGCGGGTCGATCTCCCAGTCCGGCCCGTCCACCCAAGGAATCAGTATGGATCCGCGTGGATGACCGACGAACATATGCTCCATCTCGCTGCGCACGTCGACGAAGACAGCCTCGGGGTTGGCTTGCAGGAAATCGTATGCCTCTTTGGGTTTGAGATGTTGCATGGCTCCTCCTTGTCGTCTCGATGGCGGAGATTATAGCCCTGTCACTTACCGGCTAGTTCCTGCAATTTCTTCGGCTGGAGGATATGCCCGTCCAGATTGGCGGTTTTGAGCCTGCTGACGTAGGCCACCGCATTTCGCCTGCTTGCCGCACTCGACTGCCTCCAACAATACTGTCATGCCGCTGATGCCGCCGCCGAGGGTGGTTGGTTGCGACGGGAGCGCCCATCAACCCTGCGGTAGTTTGCGGATCTCGAAAGTCATGGTAGCCAGATCGCCAAGTATCCAGGTCGGGATGGCTTTCACGCCGGGCGCGTCTATGCCCGCGACCGAACCGGGATTCACCAGCCAGCACTCGCCACCTTTGACATGGGACTGTTTGCCGATATGCGCCGTGTGGCTGTGGCCGTGGCAGACCAGATCGTAGTCGCCAGTACAGGCGAAAGCGTGGCCGTGGTGCGGCATATGAGTCACGAAGATCCTGCGTCCGCCGAGTTCCAGCATCGCCTCCTCACCGTAGTATGTGAAGATGCCCTCGGATTTTGCCATCATGCGATATAAAGAGGCGACATCACCGATGTTGTTGCCATGTACGGCGTGGATGGGGATGCCCAGTTTGAGGGAGGCGCGCAAGGTATTGACACCGATCAGGTCGCCGCAATGAATGACTGCCTGCGCACCTGCGGCCTGGGCTTCAACGATAGCCTGCACGAGAGGATCGGAGCGGTCATGACTGTCTGAAACGATACAAATCTTCATACTGTTTTCATGTTGCTGGGTTCGATGCATTAGGCAGAATCGGCGCATGCAGTGTCTATAACCACATCGGGTAATATCGACCATAATCCTGATGGGGTAATAGAAAAAATTCCCTTCGCCGCGGATTGATATTTAAGGGAAAGCGGCTTAACCTTGCGGTCGGCATTCGACTGCCGGAAATTTATTTCACTCAAACAATTTGCGAACTCGTTGTAATTTTCAGACATTATTCAGCTGAATGCTATGGGCAGAAAGATGAAGTCAGCAGACGAACCGGACACCGCGGCGTTCTTCTGGACGCGCGATCCCGATTTCGTGCTTCCCGGCAAGAACGGCGGACTGGACAACTGTGTGGAACAGGCGTTCGCCGCATCCCGTTCCAGCGACCTGGGCACTTTGCTGAACTCCTTTCTCGAGACCGCCATCGGTTTCATCAAGGCGCGTGCCGGCGTGGTACGAGTGCTGCTTCCCGACGAACAGACCCTGCAGGTCATCAGCGCGGTAGGGCTGAGCGGAGAAGAACTGGAAGCAGAGCGCATTGTCGAATTGGCGTGCGAAGATTGTGGCAAGGATGCCTTCAGGCACGGCCTTTGCACCACCGATGTGACCACCTGCGAGACCCGGCACAGCGATCAACCGCATGGCCAGTTCCAGTCGGTGATCTCCATCCCGCTGGAAAGCCGCAACTCCCCCGAAACAATGCTTGGCGTCTTCACCCTCTTCTTCGACACTCCGCAATCCTCCTCCGGCAACGCAGCGACCATGGCAATCAGTTTCGCCGACCTGCTGGGAACCCTGCTCGAGCATATCAAGTCGACACGCGAAGCAAAACGCGAAGAGCTGCTGCGGGAACGCCAGTCCATCGCCAACGAGATCCACGATTCGCTGGCTCAGACGCTTAACTATGCGCGCATGAACACCACCCTGCTGAGCGACGCAGTACGCAACAACAACGAGGTGATGGCGACCAAGTATGCCCGCGACATCGACGAAGCCCTGGAGATCGGCCAAAAAGCGGTGCGCACACTGATCACCGATTTCCGCAGCGAAATGGATCCGGCCGGCCTGCTCCATGCACTACAGACGCTGGCCGAAAAGTTCGGCCAGCAACACGAGATCTCGCTCGATTGCTCCATCCGCGTCGCCGACCTCGATCTGCCGCTGGAACACGAGATCCAGGCCTATCACATCGTGCGCGAGGCGCTTTCCAACATCATCAAACATTCCAACGCCAGCCATGCCCGCCTGATCGTGGACCATCTCTGCGGCTACTATGTGTTCACCGTGGAGGATAACGGTGTAGGCACCTTCTCGCCTGTAGAAGGCCATTACGGGATCATCATCATGCGCGAGCGGGCGCAACGTATCGGCGGCGAAATCAAGGTAGAAAGCACCAAAGGACTGGGAACATGCGTACAATTATTCTTCCCTGAACCGGGGACGAACTGGAGAACCGCGCATGCCTGAGGAATTGAAGATCGCACTGGTAGATGACCAGAGCCTGTGTCGACGCGGATTGAGCGAACTGCTGACCCGCTGTTACGGTTTCAACGTACTTGGCGCAGTCGGCACCATCGAGGATCTGCGCGCCCTGATCAAGGAGCAGCCGGATCTGCTGGTCATGGACCTGCGCATGAAGCCGATGGATGGCCTGGCGATGCTGGAACAGTTACGCAAAGAAGGCTGCACCATCCCTGCTGTGGTGCTGACCATGAGCGACTCGGAAACCGATCTTGGCAATGCGATCCGCGCCGGTGCGCGCGGTTACCTGCTGAAGGACATGGCCCCGGAAGAGGTGGTGGATGCCATCCGCCGCGTGGCCGCGGGCGAACTGGTGGTCGCCCCCACCATGACCGTCAAGATGATCGACATGCTGCGAGGCGACCAGCCCGGGCAGGAGCCGAAAAATTCGCTCAAACTGCTGACCGAGCGAGAGCGTGAGATTCTGCAGCTTTTGTCACGCGGAGAAAGCAACAAAGCGATCGCTCAGACCCTGAAGATCAGCTACGACACGGTGAAGCAGCACGTTCGCCACATCCTGAACAAGCTCAACCTGTCATCGCGCGTGAAGGCTGCCGTGCTGTTCGCCAAGGAACAGGGCATGCCTGAAGACAGCGAGTCGTTATCGAACAAGCATATCGAATCAAAGCAGCAGAGCAGCAAATGAATCAGGGCATCGTCTTTTAATTGAAAATATAGAGGAGAAAACATGGCGCACATCGTCATCATGGGAGCGGGGGTCGGCGGCATGCCGGCAGCGTACGAAATGCGGGAAAAACTGGACAAGAAGCACAAGGTCACAGTCGTCTCGAACAGCGAGAACTTCCATTTCGTCCCTTCCAACCCGTGGGTTGGTGTGAAATGGCGCGAGCGCAAGCAGATCGAATTCCCGGTGCGCACCTACCTGGAGCGCAAGGGGATCGAGTTCATCTCCACCGGCGTGAAACGCGTGCATCCGGACCAGAACAAGCTTGAACTGAACGACGGCAAACATATCGATTATGACTATCTGGTCATCGCCACCGGTCCGAAGCTGGCCTTTGAAGAGGTCGAAGGCCTGGGCCCGCACGGCGGCCATACCTATTCCGTCTGCCACGTAGACCATGCGATGAAATCGCACGATGAATGGGAGCATTTCTGCAAGAACCCCGGCCCCATCGTGGTCGGCGCAGTCCAGGGCGCCTCCTGTTTCGGGCCCGCCTACGAGTACGCCTTCATCATGGATACCGATCTGCGCAAGCGCAAACTGCGCAGCAAGGTGCCGATGACCTTCGTCACCTCGGAACCCTATATCGGCCACCTCGGTCTGGGCGGCGTGGGCGACTCCAAGGGCATCCTCGAGTCCGGCATGCGCGACAAGCACATCAAGTGGATCTGCAATGCCAAGGTCACCAAGGTCGAAGCCGGCAAGATGTACGTCACCGAGCATGACGATATGGGCGTGGAGAAGAAGAAGCACGAACTGCCGTTCAGCTACAGCATGATGCTGCCAGCATTCAAGGGCGTCGATGCCGTGTTCGGTCTCGAAGGGCTGACCAACCCGCGCGGATTCATCACAGTGGACAAGCACCAGCGCAATGCGAAGTACAAGAACATCTTCGCCGTCGGCGTCTGCGTGGCCATCCCGCCGGTCGAACCCACCCCGATCCCGGTCGGCACCCCAAAGACCGGTTACATGATCGAGTCCATGGTGACCGCTACCGTGTACAACATCCATGCCGACCTGGTGGGCGAACCTGCCGACCATGAAGCGACCTGGAACGCTGTGTGTTTGGCCGATTTCGGCGAGAGCGGCGTGGCCTTCGTGGCCATTCCTCAGATTCCGCCGCGCAATGTGAACTGGTTCTCTGAAGGCAAGTGGGTGCACCTGGCCAAGGTCGCGTTCGAGAAGTACTTCATCCGCAAGATGAAGAAAGGTACGTCCGAGCCGTTCTATGAAGGCAGCATCATGAAGATGCTGGGTATCGAAAAGCTGAAATAAGCCTTCGCTGCGCAGCAACAAAAAGCCCCGGCAAGCCGGGGCTTTTTTTATCCTCCGGTGGAGGACATGACGCGGATCATTTTGCCGGGATTCTCGCGGAACTCATGCCGCTCCGGCTTGATCTCGATCGCAGCGCGGATCGCCGCTTCCAGTTCCGCATCGCCGATACCATTTCTCAGCAATGGCCGTAACTCGAATTTGTGCTCCTGTCCCAAGCAAAGGTAGAGCGTACCATCAACCGAGAGCCGCACACGGTTGCAGGTCTCGCAGAAATGCTGCGACATGGGCGTGATGAACCCGATACCGAGCTTGCCATCCGGCGAAACCAGATAGCGTGCCGGCCCTGCTCCCGGCACTGCCCCATCGATCAGGGCAAACCGTTGCTGCAGGCGCAGGCGTATCGGTTGCAGGTCGACATAACCGGCATTCCTGCCTGTCTCCCCCATCGGCATGGTCTCGATGAGTCGCAGTACAAAACCGTGGCGCAGACAGAACGTCGCCATGTCCACCACTTCGTCCTCGTTCACCCCGGACATCACCACCATGTTGATCTTGATCGGCTGAAACCCGGCTGCTTTGGCGACCAGCAAACCGTCGAGGATGGATTGCAGCGCATCGCGCCGGGTGATGTTGTGGATACGTTCGGCGCAGAGCGAATCGAGACTGACATTGAGGCGCGTGACTCCGGCCGCTTTGAGCGCATGGGCTTGTTGCGCCAATTGTGTGGCATTGGTGCTCAGCGCCAGATCCCTGACACCGTCGATGCGCGCAAGGCGGGCGGACAGTCCGGCCAGATTCCTGCGCAGCAAGGGTTCGCCGCCGGTGATACGTATCTTCGTTGTCCCCAGCCGCGCAAAGGCTGCGACGACGCGTTCGATCTCGTCGAAATCCAGCCAGTCTTTCGGCTCCTCGTAGTCGCGAAAACCCTCCGGCATGCAATAGGTACAGCGCATGTCGCAGCGGTCGGTGACCGAAAGCCGCAGATAATCGATGGAGCGTCCGAAGCGGTCTTGCATGGCCTTCCTGCGTTCCCCGTGAACTTACAAAACAAAACAGGCCGACATGACGTCGGCCTGTTTCCTGTTGGTCTGGTCGGGGCGAGAGGATTTGAACCTCCGACCACTTGCACCCCATGCAAGTACGCTACCAGGCTGCGCTACGCCCCGAGGGCGCGGATTATAGCAGAGCACTGCGCTTTCCTTGAAGCGGTTTTGCTCTTTCACGCACGCAGAAAAGTAACGATGTCGCGCAACTCGCGCTTGATGGAAACAACATCCATCCCGCCGGTATCATGCGATATCGTTTCTTCATCCCGGACAGCATGTTGGTCGAGTCGGCTACGCGCTCCACTGATGGTGAAGCCCTCCTCATAGAGCAACTGGCGGATGCGGCGGATGAGCAGAACTTCATGGTGCTGGTAATAACGGCGATTGCCGCCGCGCTTGACCGGTTTGAGCTGGGTGAACTCCTGCTCCCAGTAGCGCAGCACATGCGCCTTCACCCCGCACAACTCGCTGACCTCACCGATGGTGAAATAGCGCTTTGCCGGGATAGGCGGCAGCTCGGAGTTAGCTACGTGGTGTTCCATGATAGGTCTTTTCTACCATGCTCTTGAGTTTCTGGCTGGGGTGGAAAGTCACCACGCGGCGTGCCGTGATCGGGATCTCTTCGCCGGTCTTGGGATTGCGCCCGGGACGTTGCGGCTTGTCGCGCAACTGGAAGTTGCCGAAGCCGGACAGTTTGACGCTTTCGCCTTGCTCCAGCTGCATGCGTATCTCCTCGAAGAACGCTTCCACCATGTCTTTCGCTTCACGCTTGTTCAGGCCCACTTTTTCAAACAGCAGATCGGCCAGTTCCGCCTTGGTGAGTGTCGTCATATTCCCCTCTTACATTCGCAACTGCGCGCCTTGTCGTTGCAACGCTGCAACCAGACGCGACATATTTTCTTCAATCTCGTTCTCGGTCAAAGTTTTTTGAGTATCTTGCAATAACACACGGAATGCAAGGCTTTTTTTGCCTTGCTCCACACCTTTTCCGCGATACACGTCGAACAATGCCAGTTCGCTCACATTTGCCGCTTTTTCTGCCCGCATCGCGTCCAGTAGCGATTGAGCTGCCATACTCTCATCCACCACAACCGCCAGATCGCGGCGTACCGGCGGGAAACGCGAGATATCCTGCAGCTTCGGAACCGCGCTTTGCGTCAGGGCAGCCAGTTCGACTTCGAACCAGACCAGTGCCTGCGGCAGATCGTTCTTCTGCTGCCATTGCGGATGCAGTTCGCCCACCCAGCCGATGGCTCGCCCGTCCAGCAGGATGCGCGCCGAACGACCGGGATGCGAGGCCGGATGTGCTGCGGCCTGAAAAGTCAGGTTGCGCGGGGCGAACAGAGCCTCGATATCTCCCTTCACATCGTAGAAATCCACGTTGCGCGCAGTGACACCCCATTGCTCGGATACCGTACCGCCGTAGGCCAGGCCAGCCAGGCGCTCTTCCTGTGCATAGCTTCCAGCCTCAACCTTGAAACAAGCGCCGATCTCGAACAGTCGCACGCGCGGCTGCTTGCGTGCCAGGTTGGTGCGCAAGGCATTGACCAACCCGCCCAGCAAACTGCTGCGCATCACGCTCATCTGGCTGGCGATTGGATTCTTCAGCGGAATCGGCGCCTCGTTGCTGCACAGGGTGTTTTCCCACTCTGCTTCGACGAACGAGTAAGTGATCGCTTCCTGATAGTCGCGCAGCACCATGGCCTGGCGTATCTTCGCCAGCGGGCGCTCTGCTTCGATATTAGGCAATATGTTCATGCGCGCCTGGATGGCGGCAGGCTGGATGTTCTCGTAGCCGTGCACGCGCGCGATTTCTTCAACCAGATCTTCTTCGATGGCGATATCGAAACGGTAGCTGGGAGGCGTCACTGTGAACTCCCCCCCCCTTTGCTGGAACGCCATACCGAGCCGCGTCAGGATCTGTGCGATTTCTTCTGTTTCCAGCGCCACGCCCAGTACTCGCAGCACGCGCGAAGTACGCAGTCTGACCGGATGTCGCACCGGCATTTCGCCCGTTGCTTCCGTCACTGCGCCGGCGTGTCCGCCGCAGATGTCGAGAATCAATTGGGTGGCGCGGTCCAATGCAAGCTGAGTTGCGGCAAAATCCACGCCGCGCTCGAAGCGATAGGAAGAATCGGAAGCAAAGCCGAGACGGCGCGACTTGCCGACAATCACGCTCGGGGCAAAGAACGCGCTCTCCAAGAACACATCGGTGGTCGCTTCATCGACTGCGCTGCCAGCGCCACCCATCACCCCTGCCAAGGCGACCGGCCCATTGCCATCGGCGATCACCAGCATGTCGTCCTGCAACTCCACTGTCTGTTCGTTCAACAGCTTCAGGCTTTCACCGTTGCGTGCGAAACGCACCTCGATGTCGCCGTTCAGTTTGTTCAGATCGAAGGCATGCAGCGGCTGCCCTAGTTCCAGCAGCACGTAGTTGGTCACATCCACCAGCGCACTGATGCTGCGCAGGCCGCAACGCTGCAGACGCTGCACCATCCAGGCCGGAGTCGTCGCCTTGGCGTTCACACCGGAGATCACGCGTCCCGTGTAGCGCGGGCAGGCAGCCGCCGCAGACAGCTTGGCCTTGCGGCTTTCCTTGCCTGCTTGCTTGAAGGCGGTTTGCGGAAGCGCCTGCAACGCAGCGCCGGTCAGCGCCGCCACTTCGCGCGCGATGCCGTTCAGCGACAGGCAATCGCTGCGGTTCGGTGTGAGTTTGAGGGTGATCAGGTGATCGTCGAGATCGAGATGTTCGCGGATGCTCTGCCCGACGACCGCGGCCTCTTTCAATTCCATCAGTCCGGCACTTTCTTCCGCCAGGCCGAGTTCCTTTTCCGAACACATCATGCCGAAGGAGGCGACGCCGCGCACCTTGGCCTGCTTGATCTCGATACCGGGCAGCTTCGCGCCGACCAGCGCACAGGGCGCTTTCATGCCAACGGTCACATTTCCCGCGCCGCACACGATGGTCAGCGGCTCGACTTGCCCGACGTCCACAGTCAGCACGTTCAAACGGTCGGCATCGGGATGTTTGTCTTTGCTCAGCACCTGCGCCACCACGACCTTGTCGAAAGCGGGCGCAACCGGAGTCATCTCTTCCACTTCCAGCCCGGCCATGGTCAGCAGATGCGACAACTCCCCGCTGGAGAGCGAAGGGTTCACGAAGGTACGCAACCAGGATTCAGAGAATTGCATAGTTAATTAAACTGTTTGAGGAATTGCAGGTCGTTCTCAAAAAATAGACGCAAATCGTTCACGCCGTAGCGCAGCATGGCCAGACGCTCGACACCCATGCCGAAGGCGAAGCCGATGTATTTCTCGCTGTCGATGCCGACATGCTTGAGCACATTCGGATGCACCATGCCGCAGCCGCCGATCTCCAGCCAGCCGCCCTTCCAACTCATGTCCATCTCGGCCGACGGCTCTGTGAACGGGAAGAACGAGGGACGGAAGCGCACCTGCATGTCTTCGGTCTCGAAATAGTTCTTGAGGAAATCGGCAATCACGCCCTTCAGGTCAGCGAAGCTGACGCGCTCGCCTATCCACAGACCTTCCACCTGGTGGAACATCGGCGAATGGGTTGCATCCGAATCCACACGATAGACACGCCCCGGCGCGATGATGCGGATGTCCGGCATCGTCGCCAGATGCTTGTACTTCTCCATATGCACCTGCATGTAGCGTATCTGGATCGGCGAGGTGTGCGTGCGCAGCACATGCTGCTCGTCGATGTAGAAGGTGTCGTGCATGGCGCGCGCCGGGTGATCGGCCGGGATGTTCAGCGCGGTGAAGTTATAGAAATCGTTCTCGATCTCCGGGCCTTCCGCCACGTCGTAACCGATGGAGTGGAACAGGGTCTCGATGCGCTCCAGTGTGCGCGTGACCGGGTGCAACCCGCCCACGCCGACACCGCGCCCCGGCAGCGTCACATCCAGCGATTCTGCTGCCAGCTTGGCATTCAATGCGCGTTGCTGAATGGCTTCGCGCTGTGCATTCAGTGCCGCTTCGATCTGCTGCTTGACCTGGTTGATGCGCGCACCGGCTGCAGGGCGTTCTTCGGCGGAGAGCTTGCCCAAGCCTTTCAACAGGCCGGTCAGACTACCTTCCTTGCCGAGATAACGTGCTTTGGCATTCTCCAGCTCAGCCGCGTCTTCTATCGCAGCGAAGCTTTGCAGTGCATCATCGAGGATTTTCTGTAGTTCTTGCATTGTCCGAATCTTGAAACAAAAAAGGAGGCATGAAGCCTCCTTTTTTATATTGCGCCGAAATTACGCGCCGAGGCTGGCTTTGGCTTGTGCGACGATCTGCGAGAACGCAGCCTTGTCGAACACGGCCAAATCGGCCAGCACCTTGCGGTCGATCTCGATCGCGGCCTTCTTCAGACCGTTCATGAACACGCTGTATGCCATGCCCTGCTCGCGCGCAGCCGCATTGATACGGGCGATCCACAAAGTGCGGAACTGGCGTTTCCTTTGACGACGGTCACGATAAGCATATTGACCGGCCTTCATCACCGCTTCTTTGGCGATGCGGTAGACGCTGTTGCGACGACCACGGTAACCCTTGGCCTGGTTCAGGACTTTCTTATGGCGCGCACGCGCCGTTACACCACGTTTGACTCTTGGCATTTTCTACTCCTTATGCGTAGGGCATCATGGCGCGAACGGACGCCGTGTTGGTTTCATGGACACCGGTAGAGCCACGCAGCTGACGCTTGTTCTTGGTGGTTTTCTTGGTAAGGATGTGGCGCTTGAACGCTTGACCGCGCTTGATGCTGCCACCGGCGCGGACGCTGAAGCGCTTCTTCGCACCGCTTTTGGTTTTCATCTTTGGCATAACGACTCCATTTATTTGATGACGCCGGGAGGTCCCTGACAGGAACACTTGAAAACCCGGAACCACTTGTACGGGACTCTTTTTACTGCCACCGCTGCGGCGAGTCCCTTGCTCCGCTGCGACGTAAAAATCTTGGGAAGGGAGAAGAAGGGTTACCCCACCTCTCCGAATCTAAGAGCGCCGGTTTTACCCTTCCCCTTAACCCTTCCCTCTTCCCCAAAAATCCTTTACTTCTTCTTCGGCCCCAGCACCATCACCATCTGACGGCCTTCCATCTTGGGGAACTGTTCCACCGTCCCGTGCTCGACCAGGTCTTCCTTGATGCGCTCGATCAGCTTCATGCCGATCTCCTGGTGCGCCATCTCGCGGCCGCGGAAACGCAATGTGATCTTGGTCTTGTCGCCGTCGGTCAGGAATTTGATCAGGTTGCGCAACTTGATGTTGTAGTCGCCTTCGTCCGTACCCGGACGGAACTTGATCTCTTTGATCTGGACCTGCTTCTGCTTGAGTTTGGCTTCGTGCTGTTTCTTGGCTTCCGCGTATTTGAATTTGCCGATATCCATGATCCGGCAAACAGGCGGTTCGGCCAAAGGCGCGATCTCCACCAGATCCAGTTCCGCTTCGTCCGCCATGCGCAGTGCTTCCGCGACCGCCACAATGCCAACCTGTTCTCCCTCCGCGCCGATGAGCCGCACCTGCGGTGCTGTTATCTGCTCATTGATACGCTGCGACTTATCCTGTGCTATTGCAATTTCTCCATTAAAAAATTAAACCGCGCCATCCGCGTGCAGTTCGGCATTCAAGCGCTGAATCAGCGCTTCCACCGACATCTGCCCAAGGTCTTCACCTGTTCGGGATCGCACGGCAACGAGGCTTGCAGCGACTTCCTTGTCGCCAATGATCAGCTGGTAAGGCAACTTCTGCAAGCTATGTTCGCGGATTTTATAGGTAATCTTCTCATTGCGCAAATCAGATTGCACCCTGAATCCGGAAGCACGCAGTGTTTCCGCCACTTTTCCGGCATATTCCTCCTGCGCCTGCGAGATATTCATCACCACCATCTGCACTGGCGCCAGCCATAAAGGCAGGGCACCAGCATGGTTTTCCACCAGAATGCCGATGAAACGCTCCAAAGAGCCCAGAATGGCACGGTGCAGCATCACCGGCACCTTGCGGCTGTTGTCTTCGTCCACGAACTCCGCGCCCAAACGACCCGGCATGGAAAAGTCCACCTGGATGGTGCCGCACTGCCAGGAACGGCCGATGGCGTCCTTGATGTGGAACTCGATCTTCGGGCCGTAGAAGGCACCCTCGCCCGGCAATTCTTCCCAGCTCAGGCCGGAAGCACGCAAAGCGGCACGCAGGGCATCCTCGGACTTGTCCCAGATATCGTCGGAACCGACCCGGCTTTCCGGGCGCAGCGCCAGCTTCACCACCACGTCGCTGAAGCCGAAATCCTTGTAGACCTTGAGCACCAGCGCGTTGAATGCAGTCACCTCGGATTCGATCTGGCCTTCGGTACAGAAGATGTGACCGTCGTCCTGCACGAAACCACGCACGCGCATCAGGCCATGCAAGCCGCCGGACGGCTCGTTGCGGTGGCAGGAACCGAATTCGCCGTAGCGCAACGGCAGCTCGCGGTAGGAGCGCAGGTCGGCATTGAACACCTGCACGTGGCCGGGGCAGTTCATCGGCTTAATGGCGTAGTCGTGTTTCTCCGACTCGGTGGTGAACATGTTGGCCTTGTAGTGTTCCCAGTGGCCGGATTTCTCCCACAGCACGCGGTCGATGATCTGCGGGCAGCGGATCTCCTGGTAGCCGTTGTCACGGTAGACACGGCGCATGTACTGTTCGATCACCTGCCACATCGCCCAGCCCTTGGGATGCCAGAACACCATGCCCGGTGCCTCGTCCTGCATGTGGAACAGGTCGAGCAGCTTGCCCAGCTTGCGGTGGTCGCGCTTCTCCGCCTCTTCCAGACGTACCAGATAGGCATCGAGGTCTTCCTTCTTCGCCCAGGCCGTGCCGTAGATGCGCTGCAGCATCTCGTTCTTGGAATCGCCACGCCAGTAGGCCCCGGCCACCTTCATCAGCTTGAACGCCTTGAGCTTGCCGGTAGACGGCACGTGCGGGCCACGGCACAGGTCGGTGAACTCGCCCTCGCTGTACAACGAAACATCCTGATCGGCCGGAATGGCCGCGATGAGCTCGGCCTTGTATTTCTCGCCCAGCGACGTGAAGTAAGCCACCGCTTCGTCGCGCGTCACCACCTTGCGCGTCACCGGCAGGTCTTTCTTGGCCAGCTCCGCCATGCGCTTCTCGATGGCGGCCAGGTCTTCCGGGGTAAACGGGCGCGAATAGGCGAAGTCGTAATAGAAACCGTTCTCGATCACCGGACCGATGGTCACCTGCGCCTCGGGGAACAGCTCCTTCACCGCATAGGCCAGCAAGTGGGCAGTGGAGTGACGGATCAGGTCGACGCCGTCGGCATCCTTGTCGGTGATGATGGCCAGCTTGGCATCGGCAGAGATCAGGTGCGAGGTATCCACCAGCACGCCGTCCACTTTGCCGGCCAGTGCCGCACGCGCCAGACCGGCGCCGATGCTCTGCGCGACCTCGGCCACGGTCACGGGGTTGGGATAACTGCGTTGCGAACCATCCGGTAGGGTAATGACAGGCATTTCGTCCACTCTGCTAAAAACAAATGCGACGATCGTCGCACTTCATATTTCAAAGGCGCAGCCTGCGCCAAACGGGCGCGCAGTATAGCGCAAGTCACTCCGCCATGCCGAGGTAGGCGATGAGCGCGTCCAGGGTGAACACGAACAGCAGGCTTTGCAGCACGGCCTTGATGGCGACCTTGGGCACCTCGGTCACCGAGGGCTGCGCCTGCATGCCGTTGTAGCAGGAGATGGTGGAGATGGCGAGGCCGAACAGGCAGCCCTTGAAGGCGACCACGGCGAATTCGGTCAGCTTGACGGTCTGCAGGAAGCGGCCGACCTGGTCGAGCCAGGAGACGTTCTGGAACATGGCACTGATCGCCAGTCCGCCGCCGATGGCGACGACCTGAAAGTAGATGGTGAGCGCCAGCACCGCCAGCGTCACCCCGGCGATGCGCGGCACCAGCAGGTAATCCTGCGGCGGGATGCCCATGCGGCTCAGGCTGGTCATTTCGTTGCGAGTCTTCATCAGTGCCAGTTCGGAGGCGATGGCGGCGCTGCTGCGCGCAATGATGATGATGGCGGCGAACAGCGGGCCGACTTCGCGCACCACGGTCCAGATCAGGATCTTCACCGTCAGCTCGCTGTCGCCGCCGACCAGCGAGGTGATCTGGGTGATGACCAGTGCCCCGCTCAACAGACCGAACACGGCGACGATACCCAGGGCTTCGACGCCGGTGAAGAATATCTGGCGATGGAACACGGCATTGACGGGGGCGATGCGCAGCACGCGCAGATGGGTGAAGGCATACCACAGCAATTGCAGCGGGCCGGAAACCGACTGGCGCATCTGCGTCAGTTTCAGCCATGCCACGAATCTGGACCAGAGCGAGGACATCAGCGCTCCGCCAACAAGGGCGGCTTCCAGCCGTATACCTGGAACACGCCGCCTTTCACGCTCTGTTCGCCGCAATCGGCCAGTCCGCCCGAGTTCTCCACCGCCTTGGCCACGGCAGCCGTACATACCACGGGAAAGTTCAGAGTCTTGGTCAGGTCTTCCAGCTTGGCAGTGAGACTGACCGCATCACCGATGGCAGTATATTCGTGCCGCAAGGCTGAACCGATATGGCCGATAACCACCTCGCCCACATGCAGCGCAATGCCGATCTCGATCGGCGCGATCCCCTTCTCCTGCAAGCGCGCATTGACGTGACGCAGGCGCAGCAACATCTCCTGTGCCGCTTCCAGCGCATTCTTCTCCGGACATTCCAGCACCTGCGGCGCGCCGAAGAACGCCATGATGCCGTCGCCGATGAACTTGTCCACCGTGCCCTTGTGCTGGTGGATGGCAACGGTCATTTCGGAGAAGTAATCGTTGAGCAGGGCGACCACTTCCTGCGGCGGGCGGCTCTCGCTGCGCGCGCCGAAGCCGTGGATATCGGCGAACAGGATGCACAGGCGGATACGCGCACCGTCCAGTCCGGAATGGATGTTGCCCGCCATGATCTCCTGCAGCACTTCCTGGCTGACGTAACTACCAAAGGTACCGCGCAACCAGTTGCGTTGCTGCACCAACTGCACGCCCTCATAGATCAGCCGGGCCACAAAAGCGAACAGACCGGCGAACAATATCGTGCCCGGCGGAAGATACAGCCCGCGCCCCAACAGCCAGGTGGAGGAAAACAGCAGCAACACGGGGAACACGAGCAGAGCAGCCAGCTTGAGCCAGCCGATACGCCCCAGCCAGAACAGGGCAGCAATCATCGTCAGCGCCAGCATGACCCGGGGATCCGCATCACGGACCAGACCTCCTGCCATCATTGAGCGCAGCATCTGCGCCTGCATCAACACCCCGGGAACACGATTTCTGAACGGATCCCAGGCCGCCAGGGGCACCGGAGAATTCACCCGCTCGGCCAGCGACGATACCACCCCCAGTATCACCGGCCGGCCGCCGAAAGTGCGGATCAATTGCCCGGAATCCGACTGCGCCTGCCACTCCAGCACTTTGTTGAAAGATATGTATTCGAACTTCTCGCCCGCCGCGAAATCCACCATCCCCGGCCCGCTGCGCGCATTCCCCAGATGCGCAGCCATCTTGTCGACGAACATCGTACCTTGCGCATTCACCGTGCACATATTGGGATCGAAACGACGCACGAATCCATCGTTATCCGGGCAGACCAGTACCGAACCCAAGGTATCCCCGCCGGAAGCGGCAACGAGCGGTTCGTACACCGAGCGGAAACTGCCGTTGACCTCCACCGTCTGCGCCAGCACCAAAGGCGTCTGCGCTTTTGCCGTTTGCAGCCCCTGCAGCAGACTCTGGTCGTACTGAGGGATCAGGAATTGATAGGAGCGTGCCGGCAGTACGATATCCAGCCCGAGCACGGCCGGCTTGGCGACCGCCATCGCTTGCAGGAACTTGCCCAGGTGCGGATGCCACAAGGCAAATGGCTCCTTGAATGCCTTGTAGGAGGCATCGTCGATACCAACGATCACCACATCGTTCGGCACCGGCCGGGCATCATACTTGTGCAAGAGGGCGAACTGATCATCAAGGATCTTGCGGTTCAGCCACTCCCCCGTTTCCGAGACATGCAGGAGGACCGCCGCCAGCAAACACATGAACAAGCCCAGCAGCATCCTGACTTTGGGATCGTTCAGCCGTTTCAGCGTTTCCATCGCTTCCTCACTTCAGTGCGGTCGCAGCGATGCGGGCGGCGCGGTCACGGTACTGCGCCGCCTGTTCGTTCTTGCCCAGCATCTCGTATGCCTGTGCCGAAAGCAGCAAATCCTGGCGTATCTTCTCCGGCAGCCCGAGTGACTTGTCGATGACCAGCGCCTCTTCCAGCAGGCGCAACGCAACCTCGGCCTCCTTCTTCATCAGCCGGGCCGATGCCATCAGCCGCAATGCATTGGCATGCTCGATCGGCACGCCGCTGTTCGCCGATACTGCGCGTTCGCTCAACTGCAACGCCTTGTCCGCATCGTTCGCCCGCAGGGCGATACCGGCACGCACGTTGTCGATCACACCGGACATCCTGCAATCCGATTCGCAATAAACCGCGGCCCTGTCCACCCAGAGTGCGGCATCCGCCGCATCGTTCGCTTGCAAGCGCAACAGGGCTTTCTGCAGCGCCGCTTCCGCCAGATGCGCCGGCGCATGGTGCAGCGCCTTATCCTCCAGCAACTGATCGAGGAGGCGTTGCGCCAGCGCAGACCTGCCCAGTACATTGTTCACTCTGGCAAGATTGAGGGTATTGATGGCGATGCCGTTCACGTTCTCGATGGCGACGTCGATCTGCAGGGCTTGTTCATACAGGGTCGCGGCAGCCTGATATTCGCCGCGCTGGAATGCGCGTTGGGCGCGCTGGTTGAATTCGGTAGCCTGTTCCAGGCGCGCGCTGCGCAGCACTTCCACCTCGCCACAGCCGGCCAGCAACACCAGGCCGCACAAGATCGAAACGACTGAACGCATGCCCAAGCTATCCTCCCGTCACGGCTGAGTGGGTGCGACGTAACCGTCAACCGGCAGAATCTGCTCTTCCGGCTCGGTGAACAGGCTGTTGAGCAGCCAGGATTTCTTCACGCCGCCCAGCGTCTCCTGACCATCCTGCACCAGGGCATTGGCATTGCGTACCAGCGAGGGAATCTCGCCGGCCGAATCGTTGGTGATCTTCCTGATATCCGCAGTCGCCGACTGGACGTTGTCCAGTGTGGTATCAGCCTTGTCGACCAGCTTGGGGATGGCCTTATCCAGCGTCTCCAGGCTTGAATTGATGCGCCCCATCGCCTGATTGCTGCTGACGCCGAGTTGGGTGAACTGATTCACTGTCTCGCGGAAACCGCCCGTGGCCAGATTCAGATTCTTGAGGGTTTGCTGCACATCACCGCCGGGATTGTTGATGCTGGAAGTGATCTGGTGGATGTCGCCGAGGATGGGCTGCAGTTGCGCAGCCAGGTTTTCGACCACGGCTCCGGCATCCTGTCCGCGCTCGAATTCCAGCACGCTGTTCTGCGTCACCTGTTTGACCTGCTGCGACCCCGGGATGATCTCGACCACGCTCTCGCCGACCAGCGCCTCCTTGACCAGTCTGGCCTTGGCATCCTGCCCGATCAGGTGGACGTATTCGTCATCCAGCGAGACTTTCACCCGCACGGTCGCGTTCGGTTGCATGCTGACTTCCTGCACGCTGCCCACCTTGAAACCGATGAACTTCACCGCCATGCCTTTGCTCAATCCCTGCGCGTTCGGGGTGATGAAGTAGATCGCGGTGCTGCGGCTGAAATAATCCTGCCTGGCGGCGATCATCGCCAACACCAGCAGCATGACACCGATGGCTCCGAGCATGAAACGCTGCGTGCGTTTCTCGATGCTCAGCAATCTCTGGTTGTAATTGGGCAGTTTCATTCTGGCTATGGCTTCACAACTGAATCACGAGCTGCTTCGGATCGTCCTTGTCGCGGTATTCCTCGAAACTCACCAGTACCGAGGTCCTGAACGGGAAGTATAAACGGAATACCTTGTCGAATCTGACTGCCCGCGCCAGTTCCTTGCGCGACAGACCTTCCAGCATGGAATCGTAAATGATCAGTTCCGGCCCCACCAGCATGGCACGCACGAAGCCGACCAGACGCTTCTCGTACAGCGACAACTGGTCGGGCAACTTGAGCAGCAGTGTGGACACGGCATCCTCGTCTTCCAGACCGCACTGAAACAGCAGTTGCGCCACGTTGTCTTCGAGCTTCCCGGCGACCTCGATGCCATGATACTGCACCGGCAGGACGATGTTCTCCCACACCCGCAGGTTGCTGATCAGACCGCCGTTGTGCGGCACGATGACCACCCCAACCTGCTCGCCCAGATTCTTGAGCAAGGCAGCACGCTGGGATTCGGAACGGACGACGAGACAATAGGAATAGCCCGATTGCAGCAGGGCCTGGGTGCCTTCTTCTCCATGCAAGCTCAATGTGAACATGGCACTTCTCTGAAGAACTGTCGGGAGATTCGGGAAATTGGTAGGCGCGATTGGACTCGAACCAACGACCCCCACCATGTCAAGGTGGTGCTCTAACCAGCTGAGCTACGCGCCTGTAAAAGGACGCGCATTGTAACCGAACAGGTCGGGAGCGCCAAGAAATTAATGCAGATTAGTTTAATGCCGGGGGAAACGTAATTTTGGTTACGGCACCTCAGCTCAATACTGCTTTAAGGAAGTTTTGGTTACGGCATAACCTGCTTCGCAGGCAAGCCTTCACCGAAACCATGCATCAGCTCAATACTGAGCTGATGCATGGTTTTCAAATCTCGTGTACTCGCCGCGGAAGGTGAGCCTTACCGTGCCGATGGGGCCGTTACGCTGTTTGCCGACGATGATCTCGGCCGCACCCTTGTCCGGCGAATCCGGGTTGTAGACCTCGTCACGGTAAATGAACAGGATCAGGTCGGCATCCTGCTCGATAGCGCCGGATTCGCGCAGGTCGGACATGACCGGGCGCTTGTTCGGACGCTGCTCCAGGCTGCGGTTGAGCTGCGACAGCGCAATCACCGGCACGTGCAATTCCTTGGCCAGCGATTTAAGTGAACGGGAAATTTCGGAGATCTCGGTGGCGCGGTTCTCGCTCGCCTTGCCTGCCGGTGAAGACATGAGCTGGATATAGTCGATGACCACCAGGCCGAGGCCGTTGTTCTGCCGGTGCAAGCGGCGCGTGCGCGAACGCAATTCCAGGGCGTTCAGGCCCGGCGTCTCGTCGATGAAGATGGGGGCATCGTTGAGCAGACCTAGGGCATGGGTCATGCGCGACCAGTCTTCGTCTTCCAGTTTGCCGGTGCGCAAAGTGTGCTGGTTGAGGCGCCCCACCGAACCGATCATACGCATCGCCAGTTGCGCGCCGCCCATTTCCATACTGAAGATCGCCACCGGCTTGCCTTCCAGCGCCACATTCTCGGCGATGTTGATGGAGAAGGCGGTCTTGCCCATACTGGGGCGACCGGCCACGATGACCAGATCGCCGGGTTGCAGGCCCGAAGTCATGCGGTCCAGATCGGCAAAACCCGTCGCCGTACCGGTCACATCGCTGGCGTCGTCGCGACCGTACAAAGTCTCGATGCGTTCCACCACCTGCGTCAACAGGGGCGGCATGGCAACGAAACCCTGACTGCCGCGTTCGCCTTCCTCGTTGATCTCGAGTACGCGGCTTTCCGCCTCATCCAGCAACTGTCCCGCCGAGCGCCCGCCCGGATTGTAGGCGCTGGTCGCAATCTCGCTGCCCACCTCGACCAGCTTGCGCATGATGGCGCGCTCGCGCACGATCTCCGCGTAGCGGCGGATGTTGGCGGCGGAAGGTACGTTCTGCGCCAGCGTGCCCAGATAGACCAGGCCGCCCGCCTTCTCCAGCTCGGCATTGCTTTCCAGCGATTCGGCCAGCGTGATGACATCCACCGGCTGCGCATGTTCGGTCAGGCGTCCGATGTGACGCCAGATCAGGCGATGTTCGTGACGGTAGAAATCGCTCTCGCTCAGCAGGTCGGCGACCTTGTCCCATGCGCTGGTGTCCAGCAGGATACCGCCCAGCACCGATTGCTCCGCCTCGACCGAGTGCGGCGGGAGCTTCAGTGATTCGAGCTGGGAATCGGCAACGGGAGCGGAAAAATTTTGCATGGAGTGACCGCAAATTTCGGGAGGGAGATTCTACACGTATAACGTGAATTTCGCGCAGCGACCGACCGTACCCCTCGCCCCTTGGGAGAGGGGTACGGGGGTGAGGGAACGATCAAGGCGCAGACATCCCCTGATTTGGAGGGGTCGGCACCTTGATCGTTCAGGCAACAAAAAAGGGCTGTTGCCAGCCCTTTTTCTTAACTACCTGACAATGCTGGCTTACTACTCGCCCAGCACCGAGATCGTCACGTTCACGACCACGTCCGGATGCAGCGCGATGCTGACCGGATGATCGCCGATCTGCTTCAGATGCCCGGTTGGCATGCGGACCTGGCTCTTCTCGACCTGATGGCCCTGGGCCACCAGTGCGGTCGCGATGTCGGCATTGGTCACGGAACCGAACAGCTTGCCGTCCACACCCGCCTTTTGCACGATCTGCACGGTCAGGCCGTCCAGCTTGCCGCCGCGCGCCTGGGCATCGGCCAGCTTGGCAGCTTCAGCCGCTTCCAGCTCGGCACGGCGCGCAGCGAAGTCCGCCACGTTGTGCTCTGTCGCACGCTTGGCCTTGCCTTGCGGGATGAGGAAGTTGCGCGCGAAACCGTTCTTCACTTTGACCACATCGCCCAGCTGGCCGAGGTTGATGACTTTTTCCATCAGAATAACTTGCATGATCTACTCCTTAGTGCAAATCGGTGTAAGGCAGCAAAGCCAGGAAGCGTGCACGCTTCACGGCGACGCTCAACTGACGCTGGAAGCGCGTCTTGGTACCGGTGATACGGGCCGGGATCAGCTTGCCGTTCTCGGTGATCATTTCCTTCAGGATGTTCAGGTCCTTGTAATCCACTTCCGCGATCTTCTCGGCGGTGAAGCGGCAGAACTTGCGGCGCTTGAACAATTGACGCGAAGCGTTGTTCTTCTTGTCGTCTTTTTTCTTAAATACACGAGCCATGTTGTGCCCCTATCTCAATGTGACGTTATCAATGTGCAATACCAGCTGCGCGATCTTGAGGCTGCGCTGCGCCAGGAAACCTTCGGCTTTCACCTGCTGTCCGGGTTGCAAACGGCTGACCTGCTGTGCCGCTTCGCCCAGTGCCAGTGCCGGTACCACACACTGAACCTGGCGTTGCATCCCTGCTTCCTGCTGCATCGAGGTGTGGCGCAATTTGAACGCCACTCTCGCCAATCCTGCCGGGGTGTAGCGCAAGCCTTCCAGCTCGACCACTTCCCCTTCGATCACACAACGGTTGCTGCTCAATCCTTGCTTACGCTGCCGCTGCCGGAGCTTCTGCTGCCGGAGCCGGCGCTGCGGCATCGCTGCCGAACGAACGCGACTTCTCTTCCTTCATCATGGCGGAAGGCGTAACGACTGCAGCCTTGGTCTTGATGGTCAGGTGGCGCAACACGGCGTCGTTGAACTTGAATGCGTGCTCGAGCTCGTCCAGCGTGGGCTGGTCGACTTCGATGTTCATCAGCACATAGTGTGCCTTGTGGATCTTCTGGATCGGGTATGCCAGCTGGCGGCGGCCCCAGTCTTCCAGACGGTGGATGTGACCGTTCTTGCTGGTCACCAACGTGCGATAACGCTCAACCATCGCGGGCACTTGCTCGCTCTGATCGGGATGCACGATAAATACGATTTCGTAGTGTCGCATTACATCTCCTTGTGGATTAAAGCCCCCCGACATTGATGGACGGTGGAGCAAGGTGAAAAACTCCCTTTTTCAGGGAGGGGCGCATTATAGGGATATTCGGCGCCGCGTCAAGCCTAAGCCATTAATCCGCCGCAAGAATACGCAGCGGCGAACGCAATGTTAATTTGCGGGTCGCCAACCATCCGGCCAGCATCACCACCCCCATGCCGCCGCCCACGCCGATGAGCCACACGGCAGGATTGGCCTGCCAGGGGATCTCCAGCACGAATCTGGCCAGCACCCAGCCCAGCAACACCGCCCCAGCCGCCGCAAACAGCCCGCTCAGCCCCCCCAGCACGGCGAACTCGGACAAATGCAGGCTGCGCAGATAACGGCTGTCCGCCCCCAGTGTGCGCAGGATCGCCGCCTCGTGGCTGCGCTCGTCCTGCGTCGCCAGCAAGGCGGCGTACAGCACCGCCAGACCGGAGAGCAGCGTGAACAGGAACACCGCGCTGACCGTCTGCGCGATCTGGTCCATGATGTTACGCACCTGGGCGATCACGGCGCCGGTATCGATGAGCAGGATATTGGGGAAGGCACGCGCCAGCTCATCTCCCGCACGCACCTTGTCCGGCGGCAGATAGAAGCTGGAAAGGTAACTGGCCGGAAACTCCCGCAGCAGTTCCGGTGTGGTGATGACGAAGAAATTCACCCGCATCGAATCCCACTGCACCTTGCGCAAGCTGGTGACCCGCCCGGTGAAACGGCTGCCCGCCACATCGTAGGTGAGTGTATCGCCAGGATGGATGCCCAGCGTCCTGGCGATGCCCTCCTCCACCGAAAGCTCGCCCCTGGCATCCCTGCCCCACCATCTACCGGATGACAACTCGTTCCATACCGGCATCTGCTCCATATAGGAAAGGTTGAACTCCCGCTCCACCAGCCCGCGCGCGCGCGGATCGGGATAGCTGCCCCCGTTGATGGCGCGTTCGTTGATGGCGACCAGCCTGCCGCGCACCATCGGTTGCAACTCCGGCGACGGCAAAGACTGCCGCATGAAGAAATCACGCAGCGGCTGATATTGGTCGGGCTGGATGTTCACCAGAAAACGGTTCGGGGTATCCGGCGGCAGCTTGCCCTGCCATGCTTCCAGCAGATCGGCGCGCACCAGAGTCAGCACCAGCAAGGCCATCCCTCCAAGACTCAGTGCCACCACTTGTACCGCGGCACTGCGGCCGTGGCGTGCGAGGTTGTTGAACGCATGCCGCCATTGCGACCGGAAATAGAAAGAATTGCGCGCCAGCCCATGCAACAGCAGCCACGCCAGCCAGCCGAACACCAGCAGCCCCGCCAGTAATCCGCCCAGCACCGCCAGCCCCAGCTTCAGCGAGCCCGCATGCCACAGGAACAACAGCGCCAGCGCGCCGATCGCCAGGCCATAGATCAGCCAGCCGCTCGCCTCGGGCATGCCCATCTCGCGACGCAGCACACGCAACGGCGACACCTTGCGCAACTGCAGCAAAGGCAGGAAGGCGAAGCCGAGCAGCAGGGCGAAGCCGCTGGCCGCCGCTTTTAGCAACGGCACCACGCCCGGCTGCGGCAAACTCGCATCGCGCATGGAAGCGATGCTCTCGACCAGAAGTGCCTGCGTGACATAACCCAGCAGCCCGCCGAGCAGCACCGCGACCACGCCGAGCAGGATGAACTGGTACAGGAACAGCCACAGTACCTGCGCTTGCTGCGCCCCCAGACAACGCATCACCGCACAGCCATCCAGGTGGCGCAACACGAAGCGGCGCGCGGCAAGCGCCATCGCGGCGCCCGCCAGGATCGCGGCAGTGAGCGCCGCCAGACCGAGGAAATGTTCGGCGCGTTCCAGCGCCGTGCGTATCTCGGGACGCGCGTCGCGCACGTCTTCCATCTTTTCGTTGCCGGAGAGTTTCCCCTCCAGTTCGGCGCGCAGTGCCTTCACCTGCAGCGCCTCACCCGCGACCAGCAGGCGATAGGAGAGGCGGCTGCCTTCCTGCAACAGGCGGGTGGAAGCCAGGTCGGCATCGTTCATCAGCACACGCGGGGCAAAACTGGAGAAACCGACGGACTGGTCGATATCCTTCACGATGCGCGCCGCGACACGGAACCGCCGGGCGCCTATGCCCACCTCGTCACCGATCTGCATGTCGAAGCGGCGCAGCAGGCGCTCATCCGCCCACACCGTACCGCGCGCCGGAATGGCCTTGGCCGCATGCACGCTGCCGTCGTCGATCTCGATCTTGCCGCGCAGGGGATAGCCCGCCTCCACCGCCTGTATCTCGCTCAGCAACACCTGCTCGCGATATAACACCATGCTGGGAAAACTGCGGCTCTGCACCACCTGCAGGCTTCGCCTGTTTGCCAGCATGCGGTAATCAGGCGGGAACGGTCGCGTGGAAGTGATGCGCAGATCGGCACCGATCAGGCTTTGCGCCTGTTGCTGCAAGGCCTGCCGCACGCGGTCGGCGAACAGGCCGACCGTGGCAAGACTGCCCACCGCCAGCACCAGCGCCAGCAGCAGCACGCGCCACTCCCCGGCGCGCCAGTCGCGGCGCAGGAGGTTGAGGGATAAACGCAGGAGATTCATCTGCCGCGCGCCCGGTTGCTGGGTGAGGCGGCTTGCGCCACGCCCGGATCCGTCGGATGCGGCGCGGCACGCATGCTCAGTCCTTGCCGAACAGATCGCGGCTGTACACCTTGTCCGCCACGTCGCGGATATCGTCGGTGATGCGGTTGGCGACGATGATATCGGCCTGCTGCTTGAACTGCGCCAGGTCATTCACCACCCTGGAGTGGAAGAACTCCGCCTCTTTCAGCGCCGGCTCGTAAACGATGACCTCGATACCCCTGGCCTTGATGCGCTTCATGATGCCCTGGATGCTGCTTGATCTGAAATTGTCCGAACCGCTCTTCATCACCAGGCGGTGGATGCCGACCACTTTCGGATTGCGCTTGAGGATGCTGTCCGCCACGAAATCCTTGCGCGTGGTGTTGGATTCGACGATGGCGTGAATGAGGTTCTGCGGCACGTCCTGGTAGTTCGCCAGCAGTTGTTTGGTGTCCTTCGGCAGGCAATAACCACCGTAACCGAAGGAGGGATTGTTGTAGTGATCGCCGATGCGCGGATCGAGGCAAACGCCCTGGATGATCTGCTTGGTATCCAGACCGTGGGTGGCAGCATAGGTGTCCAGCTCGTTGAAGTAGGCGACGCGCATGGCCAGGTAGGTGTTGGCGAACAGCTTGATGGCTTCGGCTTCGGTCGAGTCGGTGAACAGCACCGCGATGTCCTGCTTGAGGGCGCCCTGCTTGAGCAGGTTGGCAAAGATCTCTGCGCGCCAGGAACGCTCACCGACCACGATGCGCGAGGGATGCAGATTGTCGTACAGTGCGCGCCCTTCGCGCAGGAACTCGGGCGAGAAGATTAGGTTCTCGCACTTGAGTTGTTGCCTGAGCTTGGCGGTATAGCCGACCGGGATGGTGGACTTGATGATCATCACCGCCTGCGGATTGATGCTGAGCACGTCCTGTATCACCGCCTCGATGGACCTGGTGTTGAAATAGTTGGTCTCGGGATCGTAATCGGTCGGTGTGGCGATGATGACGTATTCCGCACCGGTGTAGGCTTCGCGCTTGTCCACCGTGGCCTTGAAGTTCAGTTTCTTGTGCGCCAGGTAATCCTCGATCTCCACATCCTCGATGGGCGACTGCTTGCGGTTGAGCATTTCCACCTTTTCCGGAACGATGTCGATGGCCACGACCTCGTTGTGCTGCGCCAGCAGCATGGCGTTGGAGAGACCGACGTAGCCGGTTCCGGCGATAGCGATTTTCATGATGGCTTCTTATCCAAAAAAGGTTCGAACAGCAAAACCGGAGTGCATCTCTGGCAAGGGGACAGGCTGATTTTCTTGCGTCAACATTACATTCTTTCGATGCGGGGCATTATGCCGCATCCCCGGACAGCGCCGCAAACGCGACACGGGCAGGGTGTGTGATTCGCGCATCAGGATCAGGCCTGGACCACCCTGCCGGCGGCCAGCCGCAACTGCTTGCCGCAGCGACGCGCCAACGCCTCATCGTGCGTCACCAGGATCAAGGTCGTGCCCTGCGCACGATTGAGCTCAAGCATGAGTTCGATGACTTGCGCACCGGTGGCGGCATCCAGATTGCCGGTCGGCTCATCGGCAAAAAGTATCCGCGGCTGGGTGACGAAGGCGCGCGCCAGTGCCACGCGCTGCTGCTCGCCTCCGGAAAGGTGCTTGGGAAGGTGATGTGCGCGTGCGCTCAGACCGACCTGCCGCAGCGACAGCTCGGCACGCTGACGGGCGTCAGCGGCACCGGCCAGCTCCAGCGGCAGCATTACGTTTTCCAGCGCATTCAGCGCCGGCAGCAATTGAAATGACTGGAACACGAAGCCCGCCAGTTCGCCGCGCAATCTTGCACGTCCATCCTCATCCAGCTTGAACAGATCCGCACCGTGCAGCAGCACACTGCCGCTGCTCGGCACATCCAGCCCGGCCAGCAATCCCAACAGAGTGGATTTGCCGGAGCCGGACGCACCGACGATGGCCATGCTCTCGCCCGCTTCCACCGCGAAGGAGACATCGTGCAGGATGGTGAGCGGGCTGTCGCCGCTCATCACCTGCTTGGTCAGCCCCGCTGCTTGCACTATCGACGCCATGAGAATCTTTCCCGAATCCGTTTGCCAATCGCCGACAGTTTATCAGCCGGTGACGGGATCGCGCGCGATGATTCAGCCTCTGCCCCTTCGCCCCAGGAACCGGAATCGGGCATACGCTGTAGAATGCCGCATCCCGGCAACAAGCAGCCACGACACGCGATGCGCCACCCACATCTCGCCGTTTCCATCTCCGGCCACGGTTTCGGCCATGTAGCGCAAACGGCGCCCATCCTGAACCTGTTGCACGAACGCATGCCGCAATTGCAACTGACGGTGCGTTCAAACGTTCCGGTCGCACATCTGCGTTCCCGCATCCGCGCACCGTTCACACACCTGCCGAGTGAAGGCGACATCGGCATGGTGATGTCCTCGGCGCTGGACGTGCGCGTCGAAGAGAGCCGTGCAGCCTACCGTGCCTTCCATACCGGCTGGGACGCACGCGTGCAGAGTGAAGCCCGTCTGTTGCGCGAACTCGGCGCGGATGTCGCGTTTTCCAACGTGGGTTATCTGCCGCTGGCAGGAGCACAGCTGGCGGGGATCGCCAATGCGGCACTGTGCTCGTTGAACTGGTTCGATATCTATCACCACTACATCCGCGACGACGATATCGCCGCCCAGATACACACCTGCTACGCCGCCAGCGACGCCTTTCTGCGCACCACCCCCGGTATGGCGATGGACACACTGCCGAACCTGATCCCGGTCGCCCCCATCGCGGCAATAGGCGAAAACCGGCGCGACGAACTGGTCCGCCACCTGGGCCTATCGAAGGACGAGAAGCTGGTGCTGGTGAGCATGGGCGGTATCGCCAGCCGCCTGCCGATGGAAAACTGGCCGCGCATCGACGGCGTGCGCTGGCTGGTGCAGGACAGTTGGCAGGTGGTTCATCCAGACGCTATTGTGCTCGAGTCGCTGCCCATGGATTTCAGCGACCTGCTCGCCAGCAGCGACGCACTGCTCAGCAAACCCGGCTATGGCAGCTTCGTCGAGGCGGCATGCAGCGGCGTGCCGGTGTTGTATGTCGACCGCCCGGACTGGCCGGAAACGCCGGCACTGGTGGAATGGCTGCAACGACGCGGCGCATGCTGCGAAGTATCGCGCGTGCAGCTGGAACGCGGCGAGATCCAGCACCCCTTGTTCGAACTGCTGGAGACATGCTTGCCCACCCCGCCACTTCCAAACGGCACAGTCCAGGCCGCAGAGTGGCTGCTGGACAGGCTGTCGCCATCCGGGTGATTGATTTCGTCCGCCCCAAACGGCAGGATGCAGGCTGTACAAATTCACAAAGCCCACAACATGATCGAATACATCTTCTTCGATGCCGCCCTGCGCGACAAGTTCGTCAGCTATGCCAGGCAGCATGACGTTCCGTGCAATGCTGTCGAAGACAATCTCGGACTGGTCGTGGAGGTCTCCGAGGACATCCCGGAAGAGATTTCGGACAAGCTGGAAGAATATTACGAAGCGCTGGAAGACGAGCAGACCAGCCTGAGCAAAGCCGAGGGAGACCTGAAGCGCCTTGCCGGCTTCCGCTTCAACCTGCCGAACGGGGAATCGCGCATGCTGCCGCTGCAGACCGAGGTGGCCAACCGCCTGCTGGTGCATTTCACCCTGGCCGAGATCCAGGCCCTGTTCGAGAACGTGGCGCGCTGCACGCTGGACCCGAACGACGAACAGCTGTGCCACATCCTCGCAGCGCAGGAAAAGAAAGACTGAGCCCCGCCTCCGGCGAATAAAAAAGCCCGCTGATGCGGGCTTTTTTATTTGTGGTGCAGCGAATCAGTGGTGATGTCCGCCGTCGCCATGCACATGCCCGTGCGCCAGCTCTTCGGCCGAAGCTGCGCGCACCGCGGTGACCACGCCGGAGAAATTGAGTGTTTTGCCAGCCAGCGGATGGTTGCCATCCACGGTGACTTCGTCGTCGGTGACTTCGGTGACGGTGTAGAGCATGAAGTCTTCGTCATCATCGCCCTCAGCTCCGCCCTCGAACTGCATGCCGACCGCGACATCCTTGGGGAACATGGCGCGCGGTTCGACGCGCACGAGATCATGTTCATATTCACCAAAAGCATCATCCGGTGCCATGCTGACGGTGAACTTGTCGCCGACCGCCTTGCCGTGCAAGGCTTCTTCAACGATCGGGAAGATGCCGTCATATCCGCCATGCAGGTAGCTGATGGGCTCGTTGTTCTTTTCCAGCAGCGCGCCGCCGGCATCGGTCAGTTCATAGGTCAGCGAGACGACAGCGTTCTTTTCGATCTTCATTTCATTTCCTTTATCAATTTAATAATCTCCTGGGCGTGTCCGTGTGCGTGGACGCCGTACAGGACATGGCGCAGCTTGCCTTTTTTGTCGATGATGAAAGTGGAACGCTGGATGGCGAGTTTCTTGTGCCCATCCACTTCCTTTTCATACAACACGCCGTATTTCTTGCAGACACGCCCTTCGGTATCGGATAGCAGCTGCACCGAAAGTCCATATTTGTCGCGGAAAGTGGCATGACTGATGCAGTCGTCACGACTGATTCCGACCACGATGGTGTCGTATTTGGCGAATTCCGCCTCATGGTCGCTGAATTCGTTCGCCTCCATCGTGCAGCCCGGCGTGTCGTCCTTGGGGTAGAAATACAGCACCATCTGCTTGCCGAGTTGCGCACTCAAGCTGAACATATGCATGTCCGCGTCCGCCAGCTCGAATTGCGGCGCATCCGTTCCGACCTGCAACTGCACAACTTGTAATGGCATAGCGCCCTCCTGCCGGACCATTCTAACCGAGTTTCATTTTGCACCAAATGATTTTGCGGAGATTATAATCATCCAATGAAAACCAAATCGACCCTGCTTGGCGGCCTGTCTGTCAACGAATTTCTGCGCGATTACTGGCAGAAGAAACCGCTGCTGATCCGCCAGGCCATCCCCGGCTTCAAAGGGCTGCTCGATCCGCAGCAATTGATCGAACTGGCCTGTCGCGACGATGTGCAAGCGCGTCTGGTAACGAACCAGCGCAGCCGCTGGGCATTGCGCAACGAACCGTTCGAACCCGCAGATTTCCGGGGGCTCTCGAAGAAGGGAAAATGGTCGGTGCTGGTGCAGGGCGTCAACCATTTCCTGCCCGCGGCAGCGGAGCTGGTCAAGCAGTTCAACTTCATCCCGCACACGCGGCTGGATGACCTGATGGTGAGCTACGCCCCCAAAGGCGGCGGTGTGGGGCCGCACTTCGATGCCTATGACGTTTTCCTGGTGCAAGGGCTCGGTCACCGGCGCTGGCAGATCTCTACCCAGAAGGACCAGACCCTGATCGAAGGCGCCCCTCTGCGCCTGCTCAAGGATTTTCGCGTCGAACAGGAGTGGGTGCTGGAAGCTGGCGACATGCTCTACCTGCCGCCGCATTGTGCCCACAACGGTATCGCCGAAGACGACTGCATGACCTACTCCATCGGCTTCCGCACGCCGTGGTATCAGGAGCTGGCGGAACAGTTCCTCGTCTACCTGCAGGACCGCATCGAGATCGACGGCACCTATGCCGATCCCGACCTGAAGACCCAGAAGCATCCCTCCGAGATCAGCACTGACATGCTGCATCAGGTGGCGCATGCGATCAGCAAGGTGCGCTGGGACGACGAGGATATCGCCAACTTCCTCGGCTGCTACCTTTCCGAACCGAAGCCCCATATCTACTTCGATGCACCAGCCAGAGCGCTATCCGAGACGCGTTTCGCGCAAGCGCTGCAGGCGCGCGGCGTGACGCTAGACCTCAAGACGCAGATGCTATGCAAGGACAGCACGATATTCATCAACGGCGATGCATACCCGGTCAGCAAGTCCGCTTTCCGCGTGCTGCGCGAACTGGCCGATGCACGCAAGATCGCCGGGGCGGACAAGCTGCCGCGCGAAGCCGCCGAACTGCTATACCAATGGTATCGGGATGGTTATCTGAGTCCGACGACAAATATCGGGAGACGCACATGAATGACGACACCCTGCAACATACGCAGTTCGACGGTGTGGCGGATTACATCACCGCACTGGATACAGTCTGTTCCGCAGCCCGGCACACCCTCAATATCTTCGAGAAGAATTTCGAGGACATCGGCTTCAACTCGGAAGCGCGGTTCGATAGCCTGCGTCACTTCCTGCTTGCCAACAGCGCCAACCGGTTGAATCTATTGGTACATGACCCGCAATACCTGACCCGCCGTTGCCCGCGCATGATGGAATTGTTACGCCAGTTCGGACACAGCATGGCGATACATCAGACGCCGCAGAGTCTGCAGCACATCTCCGATCCCTTTGCTGTCGCCGATCACGATCATTATGTCCGCCGCTACCACTTCGACGACACCCGTGGCCTGCTGGGCAAGAACGATCCCGAGGAGGCTCGCCGGCTAAATTCACGTTTTCTGGAAATGTGGGCTTCCTCGCATCCCTGCGCCTCAGGCACGACGCTCGGCCTGTAACCCAGAAGAGGGGTATGGTATTTTTCGAAGGACTTGCTAGAATGCCGCGTCTTTCGCAACGGGGGAGGCTGTGGCGAATGGATATGGATTAACTCAAACGCTCCCGTAACTTCACTAAACACTTAAGGAAATAAAATGAAAAGCTCTGCTCTGATCGCTGCCCTGTTGGCCCTGTCCCTGTCTGCTTGTGGTGAAAAGGCTGCCGCTCCTGCTGCTCCTGCCGCTGACGCTGCTGCTTCCGCACCGGCTGCTGCTGCCGCTTCCGCTCCTGCTGCTACCGAGCCGGCAACCAAGTAAGCCAACCGGCTTGCAATTGAAAAAGCCGACGCAAGTCGGCTTTTTTATTGCCCAACAATTTTCTCATCAGCCGATCTCGCGCCAGTCCAGCCCTTCAGCCTGAGTGGCCACCGCGACCCAACTCTCTTCACAACCCAGCGCCACGCTCAACGCACGCACAGCCAGCTCGGGCAGATTGTTCCTGCTACTCAAGTGTGCCGCGACGATGTGTTGCAAACGCGAGCTATCCAGACGTCCAAGCAAGCCCGCCGCATCCTCATTGTTCAAGTGCCCGAAGCGCCCGCCGACCCTTTGCTTCAAACGCCACGGGTAATCACCATCCGCCAGCATGCCGGCATCATGGTTGCATTCCAGCACCAGAGCATCGCAGCCGCTCAGGGTCGTTTCGATATGCGGCGTGACATGCCCGGCATCGGTCAGCACACCCAGGCGTTTCGCGCCGTCTGTAAATACGAACTGCACAGGCTCGGCCGCATCATGCGGAACCGGGTACGGTTGCAACTGCACATCACCGATAGCGAAGACATCGTGGATGTCGATCTCGGTGACAGACAGTTCGGCGAACGCGGCACTTTGCGCCCGCAGGGTTCCGTGCGAAAGCCAGACAGGGATGGAGAATCTGCGTGCCAGTTTCGCGACACCGGAGATATGGTCGCCGTGCTCGTGCGTCACGACGATGCCATGCAATGATTCAGGGGGGAGACCGATGCGAGTCAGCCGTGCAAGCGTCTCGCTCAGGGAAAATCCGCAATCCAGCAAGACAGAGGTTCGGCCCGCCTGGACAACAAGGGCGTTCCCCTCGCTGCCGCTACCGAGCAGGGCAAAACGCATCGCCGCGATTATTTATCCAGATTCTGATAGATGGTTTCGACCAGGCGCGCGGTCTCGGCGCTGCTCTTGCCGTCCGCATCCACGACAGAGACCTCACTGCCTTCGGAGCTCTCGCGGATCACGACCTGCAGATCCGGCTGTTTTTTCTTGTCCTTGTCCGGTGCTGCAGCGATGAAGTAGATGCCTTTGCTTCTGTCCTTGTCTGTCGCCGCGATGCGCGCGTTCTCCAGTGCAAGGCCGATCTTGCGCCAGCTGCGGTCGAACGGCTCCCCCAGCAGAATGATCTTGACGCCATTGCGGTCCTGCAGCCTGGCAGCAGACGCCGGCACGGGATTGGTCGCCGCGGGAGCGCTCGCCGGCGCCACGCACGGTTGCTCAGGAGCCTTCCTCGCATAATCCGAATAGTTTGCGACCTTCTCGCCGTCAGTGCCGGGGATGGTGTAGCGTTGCTCGGTCTCGGGCACCGTCAGGTCGGGAGGGACCTCCAATGCAGGAGCCTGTATCGCACCGGCCTTGTAATCCACCTGCTTGCGCTCGAAGATGCTGCACCCGGCCAACAGCGAAACGGCAACCAATCCCACTGCGATGTTCCTGACTTGCATGACTGCTCCCATCAAATGACTCCTGCCTGACGCATTGCTGCTTCCACCACCGGCTGCGCACCTGGCGTAAGCGGCGTCAGCGGCAGACGTATGTTGTTCTTGATCTTGCCCATGCGCGCCACCGCCCATTTCACCGGGATAGGATTGGCTTCGACGAACAGATTGCGATGCAGCCCGAGCAGACGGTAGTTGATCTCGCGCGCTTTGGCCACTTCGCCGTTCAGGGCTGCCGCGCACATCTCGTGCATCAGCTTCGGCGCGACGTTGGCCGTCACCGAGATCGTACCCACCGCGCCGAGCAACATCAACGCCAGCGTGCTGGCATCGTCGCCGCTGTACACGGCGAAATCCTTGGGCGCGCGCTGCAACAGGTCACTGCCGCGGTCGATACCGCCGGTCGCATCCTTGATGCCGACGATGTTCCTGATCTGCGCCAGTCGCAGCACGGTATCGTTGCTCATGTCGGTACCGGTACGACCCGGTACGTTGTACAGGATGTGCGGCATGTCCACCGCCTCGGCGATCGCCTTGAAGTGCAGGTACAGGCCTTCCTGCGTGGGCTTGTTGTAATAAGGCACCACCGTCAGCGAGGCGTCAGCACCGGCCTTCTTCGAGAACGAAGCCAGCTCGATGGCTTCCCGGGTCGAATTCGCGCCCGTGCCGGCGATGATGGGAATACGCCTGGCCGCATGCTTCACCGCCTCGGCGATAAGCAACTCATGCTCTTCCACGTTCACAGTAGGGGATTCGCCGGTCGTGCCGACCACCACGATGGCATCGGTGCCTTCGGCAATATGGAAATCGATCAGCGCGCGGAAGGCCGCCAGGTCCAAGCTGCCATCCTCATGCATCGGCGTGACGATCGCTACGATACTTCCCTTGATCATGTTCGCTGCCACAAAAATAAAGGCCGCATTCTACCCCATTCGCATGCGGTTACGCGACAAGAGCGCCGGCGCTGTGAAATAATGCCGGCAACTGGAATCTTCGCGAACATGCCCTCAATCACCCTGGCCCAACTGCATCCCGGCGACACCGCCACCATCGTCGCCATCCACGCCGAAGAAGCGTTGCATCAGCGACTGCTGGCGCTCGGGTTCCGCAGCGGCAAACAGATCGAGCTGATCCGCAAGGCCAGTTTCTCCGGCCCGCTACAGGTCCGCATCGGAACCACTGACATCCTGCTGCGGCGCAACGAAGCCGCAAAGATCACGGTGTGCAAAGCATGAAACGAATCGCCTTATTGGGCATGCCCAACACCGGCAAGTCCACCCTGTTCAACCGCATGACCGGGGGCGCCGCACGCGTGGGCAACTGGCCGGGCATCACCGTCGAACTGCTCAGTGGCAGGATCCTGCTCGGCTCCGACATGGTGGAAATCATCGACCTGCCCGGCATCTACGACCTGCACGGCTTCTCCGACGACGAACAGGTGGTGCGCCACTTCCTGCACGACAACGTGCCCGATCTGGCATTGGTCATCCTCAACGCCACCCAGATCGAACGCCAGATGAGCCTGCTGCTGCAACTCAAGCGGCTCAACATGAACGTCGTGGTACTGCTCAACATGGCCGACGAAGCGAAGAAGTACGGCATCACCATCGACAGCAGGAAGATGACGGAACTGCTGGACATGCCGATCTTCCTGCTCAGCGGCAAATACGGCACCGGCTATCAGGAAGCGCTGCAGGCCATCACCAAGGCCCTGCGCTATCCCACCCCCGGCATGGCGGAACAGTTGCGCAGTCAGCTGGAAGAGGACGAACATATCGAATCCGAGATGGCGCGCGTGCTGAAACATGCCGTACAGGTGCCCGCGCAATTGCCGGAGAACCTCACCGACAAACTGGACCGGGTGATGCTGCACCCGTGGCTGGGACTGCCCCTGTTCTTCGGCATCATGTATCTGCTGTTCCAGGCCATCTTCCTGCTCGGACAACCGCTGCAAGGCTGGGTGGGCGACTCTCTGGGCTGGCTGCGCGAAACAGCGCTCGATCCGGCGTTTGCCGGGGCTCCTGCCTGGCTTTCCGGACTGCTGCTGGATGGCGCATACAACGGCGTGGCGACCGTCGCCGCTTTCGTACCCATCATCATCCTGTTCTTCCTGTTCATGGCCATGGTGGAGGACAGCGGCTATCTCTCGCGCGCCGCATTCCTGATGGATGCGCTGATGGCAAAGATGGGACTGGACGGCCGCGGTTTCGTGATGCTGCTGATGGGCTTCGGCTGCAACGTGCCGGCGCTGATGGGCACGCGGGTGATGCGTTCGCGTTCCTTGCGCCTGCTCACCATGCTGGTGATCCCGTTCTCGCTGTGCTCGGCACGCCTGCAGGTGTTCGTATTCATCACTGCCGCACTGTTCTCGCCAAAAGCTGCCCCGCTGGTACTGTTCAGCCTGTATCTGTTCAGCTTCGCTGCCGCCATCGTCACCGCCCTGCTGTTCAGGAAGAGCTTCCAGAACAACGAACCCTTCGTGCTGGAACTGCCGCCGTATCGCTTCCCCACCGTCCGCCAGATGCTGCTGCGCGGCTGGCTCGAAGTGAAGCATTTCCTGCGTCGCGCGACCCAGTTCATCGTCGCCGGCGTCATCCTAGTATGGCTACTGACACACCTGCCCGCATCCGCGATTCCGGCCAGCGCCGATACCCTTGCGGGGATGATCGGCAGCGCATTGCATCCGGTCTTCGCCCCGATCGGCATCAACGAACAGCTCACCATCGCGCTGATCTTCGGCTTCGTCGCCAAGGAGATCGTCATCGGCTCGCTCGCCGTCATCTACGGGCTGAGCGGGGATGCGCTGGGAACTGCGCTGGGACAACAGCTGGATTGGGTGCAGGCTTACAGCTTCATGCTGTTCACCCTGATCTACACCCCCTGCCTCTCCGCCATCGCCACCTTGCGCAGTGAAGCAAAGAACCTGCGCTACACGCTGTTCGCTCTCTCGTGGTCGCTGGTGTTGGCCTGGGGGGTCAGTTTCGTGTTCTATCAGGGGGCACGGGCTTTGGGGTATTGAGGATCGGCCCCTCGGGCGAGGGGCCGGCAAACAGATTATTCTTTCCAGGCCTTGTCGAGCAGTTCCTGAGCCCTGAGGAGTTTTGCGTTGGCCTCGTCCAGCTTCTTCTTTGAGGCTTCCGTCTTCTGCCGGTCTTCACTCAGGCGCTTCTGTGCATCTGCCAGGCGCTTCTCGGAATCGGCCACCTGCTCCAGGTTGGCTTTGTGTTCCTTGTCGGCTTTCTCCTGATTCTCACGCGCATATTCCACGCCGACCTGCTGCGCCGAGACGTCTTTGGCCTGCGCCAGGGACGTCAGCGAAGCGAACAGCACGAGAATCAACCCTGTCTTCAGCATGGCGTTGTTCCGCGCTTCAGAAGGAGAGCTGCACACCGATATGCGGACCATTGATCAGCACCGCATCGGCGCCGGTGCTCTTCATGTTGAACAGGGTCTTGCGATATCCGGCATAGACCTGCACTTGCGGGGAAACCGAGAATTCCGCGCGTGCGCCGTACTGCTGGTAACGGTTGGCATCGCCAAAAGTGATGATCTTGGGAGCCAGATAGACCTCGCCGGCGAAGGCCACGCGGCGCTCTGCCGGCAACTCATAACGAACCTGGACGCCAAGCGCGACTGCGGAGGCATTCTGCCGGGCCGGCGTCTCCTTGATGGTCGCTGCAACCACTTTGCCGCCGACGCCGATGGTCAGTCCGGGAACGTTCATCTCGTCGTTCGCCACCAGCAGTCCGACACCGCCAACGATGCTGTTCACATCGTTGTACATCAATTCGGCATAGACCTCCGACTTTCCGGCGAGGCCGCTGGCCACACCGTACTTGAACTGGGCGGTCGTGTCGCTCAAACCCACATCCAGCGTATCCGCCGCAGCAACTGTAGTCACAGACATCAAAGAGATTGCAAGGATTTTACGCAACATTATTCACTCCTGAACGATTGCAAATTGATTCGATCTTGGCGGAGGCGGTGAGATTCGAACTCACGAAGGACTCTCATCCTCGCTAGTTTTCAAGACTAGTGCCTTCAACCACTCGGCCACACCTCCCAACAGGCCATGAGGCGCGAACATATGGCGCTGATACCGCCGAATAGTTCCCCCAGGCACTTCCCAACGCCGCGCATGATACCTGAAATACCCCATGCCCCCAACGGGCAAGGTTGCAACTTTTACACTGCTTCTGTAGTCTCACGCCCGTCACTTGAAAAGACCCGTTTTCTCCGGAGGAAACCATGCAATACCAGACCCAAACTGCAACACAGACCCCGGCACTGGCCGCCGAACAGAACAAAGTCCTGCGCAACACCTACATGATGCTGGCACTGACCATGATCCCGACCGTCATCGGCGCGCTCATCGGTACATCGCTGAACCTTTCATTCATGGCTGAACATCCGATCATGTCGTCGCTGCTGATGTTCGGCGTGATGATGGGCATGCTGTTCGCCGTCGCCGCCCTGCGCAACAGCGTGTGGGGCATCGTCGCCCTGCTCGGTTTCACTTTCGTCGCCGGCGTGTTTCTCGGCCCCATCCTGCAAGTCGCCCTGCACCTGAAGAACGGCGCCGAACTGATCGGCCTGGCCGCAGGCGGCACCGGCGTCATCTTCTTCACGCTGGCCACTATTGCCACTGTGACCAAGAAGGATTTCAGCTTCATGGGCAAGTTCCTGTTCATCGGCCTGGTCCTGCTGATCGTCGCCTCTCTGGCCAATATCTTCTTCCAGATCCCCGCGCTGTCGCTGACCATCTCCGCGATCGCCGTGATGATCTTCTCCGCCTACATCCTCTACGACGTCAGCCAGATCGTGCATGGCGGCGAGACCAACTATGTGATGGCGACGCTGGGCCTGTATCTGGACATCTACAACCTGTTCATCCACCTGTTGAACCTGTTGATGGCATTCAGCGGCGAACGCGAATAGTCGCCTCGCATGACAACAAAAAAAGGCGGCCACGGCCGCCTTTTTACATCCCCACCGGAAATACACCCATGGAACTGGATAACTTTCTGCACTTGTTGCACGACTCTCCCGAGAGCGTGAGCTTCGACGACACGATGGCCGTGATCGAATCGCTATACGAGTTCACCCCGACCTCGTTCAGGAACGGCGACCTGCATAACGAAGCCGGCAAGAACAACGGCTCATGCAAACTGTTCTCGTTCGCCCGCCTGCATGGGCTGTCGCAACAGGAGACCCTGAATTGCTTCGGCGCCTATTACCGCAACGACGTGCTCAAACACCCGCAGGGGACAGATCACCAGAACATCCGCAATTTCATGCGGAGCGGCTGGGAAGGAATCGTGTTCGAAGGCGAAGCGATCAAGGCAAAAGCCTGATCACTTCGGTTTTCGCTGATGCGGACGGAGGCGCGGCGCCAGCAGCACATCGCCGTCGTCCGCATCCAGATGCTCCCCGGACGCGTTAGTCATCGGCTGTTCGTAATCACTCCAGCCGCGCACGCCGGTCTTGAGCGAGACCACGTTGGCGAAACCCATCTTCAACAGCATGTCCGCCGCCAGTACCGATCGCTTGCCTGAGCGGCAAATGACCACGATCTCCTGATCGCGCCCGCCTGCCAGCTCCGGCACCGTCTCGTCGTAGTCCCACTCGCAGGATTGTTCCAGCACACCGCGCGGCACATTGATCGAGCCGGGGATGTGCAGCAGCTCGAACTCCGCCGGCTCGCGCACATCCAGCAGCAGCGGCTTACCCCCCGCCGCCAGAGCCCGGCTCAAGTCCCAGGGCATGATCTCCCTCACGCGGGTGAGTGCCTCATCGATCAGATCATCGAAACGTGCCATACGTATCCTCTTCCTTAATTCTCTCGTTCGAACAACGCGATCGACTCGACATGCGAGGTCTGCGGGAACATGTTCATCACTCCGGCCGCCTTGAGCGTGTAGCCCTTCACATGCACCAGCACCTCGGCATCGCGCGCCAGCGTGGAAGGACTGCACGAGACATAGACGATGCGGCGCGGCGCGGTTGCATCGCCGATGGACTTCATCAGCTCGATCGCACCGTCGCGCGGCGGGTCGACCAGCCATTTGTCGAAACGGCCCGACTTGGCCAGGGCGGCCTCATCCATCTCGAACAGATTCATCATCTGGAATGTCGTGTTGGCGGAGAGGCCGTTGTATTCGGCATTCTGCCTGGCGCGTCGCACCAGCGCCTCGCTGCCCTCCACTCCCAGCACCTGCGCACCGCTGCGCGCGATCGGCAGGGTGAAATTGCCCAGCCCGCAGAAGAAATCGGCGATGCGCTCGTGCGGCTGCGGATCCAGCAGGCGCATGGCGCGGCTCACCATCAGACGGTTCATGTCGCTGTTCACCTGGGTGAATTCGGTCGGCGCGAACGGCATGGTGATGCCGAATTCCGGCAGGCTGTAGCTCAGTGGCGGTGCATCCAGCGGATAGAACGGCTTGACGGTCTCCGGCCCCTTGGTCTGCGTCCAGAACTGCACCTGATGCTCGTCGGCGAATGCCCTGATCAACGCCTCGTCCGAGGGCGTCAGAGCGGCGAGGATGCGCAGCACCAGCACGTCCACATGCTCGCCGACCGCCACTTCGATCTGCGGGATGATGTCGCGCACGGTGAATTTTTCATTCAGCTCGCCCAGCAGCGGCAGCAGCGCGGCGATCTTGGGCGTGAGTATCTCGCAGTGCTGCATGTCGGCCACATACTTGCCGTTCTGCTCGCGGAAACCGACCAGCGTCTTTTCCTTCTTCAGCACATGGCGTACCGAAAGGCGCGCACGCTGGCGATACGCCCATGGCATACCGTAGATCGGCGGCAACACGACTTCGGGCTTTACTTTGCCGATGCGCTGCAGATTGTCTTCCAGCACGCGCTGCTTGACCGCGACCTGCGCGCGCGAATCGAGGTGCTGCATGGAACAGCCGCCGCATACGCCGAAGACCGGGCATTTCGGCTGCACGCGCATGAACGACTGCTGCAGTATCTGCTCGACCTTGGCCTGCTCGTAATTGTTCTTCTTGCGGTAGGAGGAATACGTCACGAGTTCGCCGGTGAGCGCGCCCTCGATGAAGATGACCTTGCCGTCGGCATGCGCGATGCCGCGACCTTCGTGGTCGAGTGATTCGATGAGGACTGGGTTCATGCGGATTTCGTCTCGGGCCACTGGGCAAGGAATTCCTGCCAGTGTTTCTCGTCGGATTTTTTCAAAGTGCTGCGGACCAATTCAAGCTCCTGCTCGTAGCGCGCCTTGCTGAACTGCCCGCGCATCAGCTGGAAGCGCGCAAACACCAGATACGTGTTCACCACATCGGTCTCGCAGTAGTTGCGGATCTCGGCCAACTGGCCCTGCTGCCAGGCGTCCCACACCTTGCTGCCGTCCATGCCCAGCTTGCCGGGGAAACCGATCAGCTTGGCCAGTTCATCCAGCGGCGCATTGGCGCGGCCGGTGTACATCGCCAGCAGGTCCATCAGATCGAGATGGCGCGAGTGGTAACGGCTGATGTAGTTGTTCCACTTGAAGTCCTTGTCGTCCTCGCCCTGGTCCCAGTAACGCGGGCACTGGATGCCGTGGATGAGGCCGCGGTAATGCAGCACCGGCAGATCGAAACCTCCGCCGTTCCAGGAAATGATCTGCGGTGTGTATTTCTCGATGCCGTCGAAGAAGCGCTTGATGATGCTGCCTTCATCTTCATCGATCTCACCCAGCGTCCATACCTTGAAGTTGTCGCCCTCGCGCAGCACGCAGGAGATGGCGGCGACACGTTGCAGATGATGCGGCAGGAAATCGCTGCCGGTCTTCTGGCGGCGCATCTGGAAAGCCATCTCCGCCACGTCGCGGTCGCTCACCGCGCTGTCGAGCTCATGCAGCGCGCGCAGCCCGGCGATGTCGGGGATGGTTTCGATGTCGAATACGAGGGTCGGGTTCATAGTGGTTGGTCGATTGCGTTCAAGGCGCGATTTTAGCAACCCTTGCCGCTATCCGCCCATGAATTACCCGAAAACAGAAATACGTTTATTCCGTTCGTGGTGAGCTTGTCGAACCATGATCGGAATAAACACCCTTCGACAAAGCCTTTAGTCCTGAGCAAAGTCGAAGGGTCAGGGCGAACGGCCTGTTGGTTCCGGATTTCTTTAGCGGTATTTGCGGATCAACCCCACCAGCACGCCGAATATCTCCAGCGTGCCCTGCGGCCGTATCACCGGATAGGCCTGATTGGCCGGACGCAGGATGTACTGGCCGCGCTCCTTGTCCAGCGTCTTTAGCGTGAACTCGTTGTCCACGATGGCCACCACGATGTCGCCGATATTGGCGATGTTGCGCTTCTCCACCACAGCGACATCGCCGTCGTGGATGCCCGCATCGATCATGGAATCGCCCTTCACCGGGATCAGCGTGGTGGTGGAAGGCTTGTCGATCAGCATCTCGTCGATGACGTAGTAATCGCCCTGCGTGGCCGTCACCGCGACCGGCATGCCGGCCTGCACCGAAGACTCGGCCAGCGGCCGCGCAAAGAAATCGCGCGTGGGGATCAGCATCCCGTCCGGCGTTTTCTCGATGAAACCCGCTTTCACCAGGCGGTCCAGGATCGCCTTGACCCAGGACTTGGAGGCGATGCCGAACACATCGCACAAGGCGGCATAGGAAGGGATGCTCTTCCAGTCGGCGTAGTAGTCCTGCAGCTTGGCCAGATACTCGGCATCTCTGGCGCTTGGATCGGAATCAGTCATGGTGTCACCTCGAACAGAACGAACGTTCTTGCATCCTAAAGAACGGGCGTTCTGCTGTCAACCATTATTCCCCCGCGGAACCTTAGCTTGACGCGCCGACACGGAAAGCAAAGAATCCCGCGCAGCAGAAACATGTCGATGTCGATCAACTACAGGGAGCGACCATGAACACACGTCTCGCAGCCATTCTGGCTATGCTGGCCGGCCTAGCAAGTGCAGCAGCCATCGCCGCACCCGGCGAATACTGGGAAGTGACCACCAGGATGGAGATGCCCGGCATGCCCTTCGCGATGCCGCCCACCACGCAAAAGGTGTGCATCCCCAAAGGCGGCGAAAACGATCCCGAAAAGACCTCCGGCGACAAGAGCTGCAAGATGAGCGACGTCAAGACGGTGGGCAACAAGACCACCTGGAAGATGCGTTGCGACCGCGACGGCGAGGTGATGACCGGCAGCGGCGAACAGACCACCAGTGCCGGCGGCTACAAAGGCAAGATGAAATTCTCCGGCAAATCGGACGGCCGGGACATGAACATGAGCTCCGAATTCAGCGGCAAGCGCCTCGGCGGCAGCTGCGATTCGGAAGAGCAGGTCAAAAAGATCAAATCTCAGGTGTGCGATACCTCCGCTTACAAGAACACCGCCGAATGGATAAGTGCATCCAGTCTCATCCTGCAGCCGGGCGCCGCCTGTGCCGAACAGCGCAAGCAGTTCTGCGATGCGGTAAAGAAGGACGCCCCCAGGGACGCGCAGACCTACAGTTCGCTGAACCAGCATGAGCAACACATGCTCGGCGGCGTCTCCATCGTCAGGGAGTGCAAACTGGACATGGCTGCCACCACCCGCTCCATCTGCAAGACGCTCGATGAAAAGAACTACCGCCAGCTCTCCGCACATTGCCCGGCCGAAGCCAAGACCTTCCGCGAGAATCAGCGCCGCCGCGATTGCGAAGGACGCAGCTACACCGCCGAGACGCGCGCTGCCGATTTCAAGAAGTGCATGAGCGGGCGCGACGATGACAGCTCCGATGACAACGACGAGCCGGATGAGATGCCCGCACCGCGCAAACCCGGCAAGTCCCCTTCCTCCGAAGCACTGGAAGGGGCCAAGAAACTGAAGGGCATGTTCGGTCTTTAAGTGCGCAAGCTCTTCTTCATCGGGCTGTGGCTGCTGGCGCCTTCCGCGCTGGCGGCATCACAGCCCGATCCCTTTCCGCAGGTCGCGGCCGCCTATCTGGTCGAGATCGACGGTGCCGTTGTCTGGTCGAAACAGGCCGACAGGCCTTTGCCTCCCGCCAGTCTTACCAAGTTGATGACAACGCTGCTCGTGCTGGAACAGGACAAACTGCAGGAGACCGTCGCGGTAAGCCGGGCCGCGACCCGCGAGACCGGCTCGCGCCTCGGACTCAAGCCGGGTGAACGACTGCGTGTCGGAGACCTGCTGAGCGCCACCCTGCTGCAATCGGCGAACGATGCCTGCCATGCGCTGGCCGCGCATCTGGCCGGCAACGAAGCGGCTTTCGTGGCGCTGATGAACCGGCGTGCGCAGGAACTCGGCCTGCACGACACGCAGTTCCGCAACGCTTGCGGTCACGATGCGGCGGCACACCTTTCCAGCGCACGCGACCTCGCCATTCTGGCGCACGAACTGCTCAAGCATGTGCCGATCCTTGCGCTCACTTCACAGCAAAACGCCGTCATCACCACCCTGGCAGGCAAGCCATACAACCTCACCAACAAGAACGCGCTGGTCGGCCGTTACAGCGGCGCGCTCGGCCTCAAGACCGGCTATACCGCCAAGGCGGGCAAATGTCTGGTGGCGTATGCCAGACGCGACGGCCACGAAGTGCTGCTGGTGATGCTGCACGGGCAGGACCGCTGGTGGGATGCGGTGGACATACTCGACCTGGCTTTCGATCATGCGCGCCTTGCACACTGAGACACCGGCAACAGCACTGCTGTGGCTGACGCTGGCCGTGTTTATCGGCTATGCGAACGCGCTGGGCGGCGCGTTCCAGTTCGACGACTACAACGTGATCGTGAACGAAGCGCAGGTGCATTCCTGGGGGAACTGGCTGGCCGGTCTGGACAACGGCATCCGCCCCCTGCTCAAGCTCAGCTATACCCTGAACTGGACGCTGGGCGCCGGCGTGACTGGCTTCCACCTCACCAATCTGCTCATCCATCTGGCGAATGCCTGGCTGATCTACCGGCTGGCGCAGATATTCACCCGCCAGCAGTGGCAACAATCCAAGCTGCAGCATGTGCCGCTGATCGTCGCCCTGCTCTTCGCACTGCATCCCATCCACACCGAGGCCGTGAGCTACATCAGCGGCCGCTCCGCCTCATTGATGGCGCTGTTCTATCTGGCCGGCCTGCTCAGCTACATCACCGGGCGCCTGCAAGGCGACTGGCGGCTCATCTATCTCTTCACTCCATTGCTGTTCATGCTGGCGCTGGCCACCAAGGAAACCGCAGTGACCTTCCCGCTGGCGCTGCTGGCGTGGGAGCTTTGCTGCGGCGGGCGCTGGAGAACCTGGCTCAGCCAGATGTGGCCGAGCTGGGCTATGCTGGGCATCGCCGTGCTGTTCTTCCTGCTCAACGACAACTACGCCGCACAGATGCAGCGCAGCGCCGAGTTCAACGACCTGCAGGGCAACCTCGCCACCCAGCTCGCCGGTTTCGCCTGGCTGATGCAACAGTGGCTGTTGCCGCTGTGGCTCAACATCGATCCCGACCTGCCGCTGCTGACGGATATCACGGCTGCCCTGCTGCCGCTGTGCCTCTTCATCGCCGCAACGGCGACGATGTTGCTGTGCTGGCGCAGGCGCCCGTGGATCAGCTTCGCCCTGTTCTGGGCGATGCTGCAACTCATCCCGCTCTACCTGTTCCTGCCGCGCCTCGACATCGCCAATGAGCGCCAGATGTACCTGGCCGGCTGGCCGCTGTTCCTCGCACTCGTCATCGAACTGTCGTTACGAACGGCCCCCCGCGCATTCCGCATTACCGTCGCAGCCCTGCTGCTGATATTTGCCAGCCTCACCTTCCTGCGCAATCAGGTCTATGCCGACGAGATCCGGCTGTGGCAGGACACGGCGGCGAAATCGCCGCACAAGGCGCGCGTGCACAACAACCTAGGCCATGCCTATCTGCTGGCACAACGCCATGAGGAAGCGCGGAATGAATTCATCACGGCACTGCAGCTCGATCCGGGACTCTTGCGGGCGCGCCACAATCTGTACCGTACGGACGACGAAATGGAAAAGGCCGGAGGGACGCTCCGGCCTTGAATCTTGCAGTTGCTTGGTGAGAACCGTGGGTGTTGAAGTGCATGTAAATCTAACCCATGTTGTTCATCCAATTTTGCCCCCTTGAATCATGTCTAGCGGTGTTATTGCGCAGTTGCCAGCACCTGATGTACTCAACGTGGGTCAAATCTGGATGCGCATTACCGCCCCAAGTGGGTCAGTTTTGGGTGCGCTGCAACGCCCTATTATTCCCCAGTAAATCAGCTAGTAGCTTTCATTCTTTTCAGAATTCAAATAAGCCACTAACTCATCCTCATTCGCAACAGCGACTGTATCCTCGATGAATTCCAGTGCCATAAAACCACCCCTCAAACGAATAAATCGCTCTTCTCCTTTAGTTAATTTTCGGTGCAAGCGTCTTTCGCATTCAAAAATTATTCTCTCTTGCCACTTAGCTACAAGTCCTTCATTGTCCATACTGAGTCCTATAACATGTGGAATATTTCAATCAGTGACATTGGAACCCCATTCTTCTCGCCACAGTTGATTCTATTTGGACTCCGTTCCAGTAGTTGTTGTTTGATAAACAGAACAAGCTGTCCCGCCGCCCCACTAGTTTGTCGTAAACGCCACTTGAATATCGCGCGTTGTTGCGCCAGTGGCGATGAGGGCACGCACAATCAGATCCAGCGAAACCGAAGGGTCGCCGGCTTCAATTTTGGCAATGCGCGACTGGCTCGACTTCATGCGTTGCGCAAGGTCCATTTGCGAAAGCTTATGTTTGCTACGCGATTTTTTTACCGCACTGCTCAGTGAGAGCTTGAGTGCAACGAGCCGCGCTTCCTCTTCGCTTAATTGCAGAAAATCCTCTGTATTGGCCACTTTCCAACCGGCCGCTTGAAGACGCTCCAATTTATTTATTTTCATGATAATCATCCTCCTGCTAAATGGACTTGTAGTACTTCAGCCTCGCCTTGCAAACGTCAATGACAGCTTGGGGTGTTTGGCTGGTGGTCTTGGCAAATACTTCCAGAATCACGATGGCTACCGTATCGACGTAGTACACAATGCGCCAAGTGCGATTCTGGTCTGGAATTCTTAATTCATGACAACCGCGAGCGATACTCGGCATAGGTCTTGAGTGAGGCAGCGATATTTTGATGCCCTCTTGCAGTTGCCCCAATAACACCCCCGCCTCGATTCTTGCCGCAGCAGAAAATGGCGGAGTTTTGACTTCGCCATGTAGCCACGCCAAGGGTTTGCGCTGACTGCTCATGGGATTGAGTATATGCCCAAACTGACATACTGACAAGCCTGTGCCCGGTTATGGTTTATCTCCAAGGAAATAAAAAGCCCGGCACAGGGCCGGGCTTCTGAACCACATCTGCTGTTTGGCGAGAATATATCCGTAACCGGCGACCTCAGTAATTTGCGCCTTTCAAGGCTGCAAAAATCCCTTTTTGGTGCCGAATATCCGTAACAGCGCCCCACAATCTACCTCTATTTGCATAGGAAACTGCAATATAAGCGTAACCGCCATTCCAAATAGCTCTGCCAAGTTTTTTTATTTAGTTCGTCCCTTGCATTATTGCATATTTGCAATTATATTTGCAAATATGCAAATCCCAATTTATGCCAATCGTGCCGCTTGATACCGCCAGCCAACGTCATCTTGAAGCCTTAAAAGCCTCCGTAAAGTCTAAGCAGTTAGGCCTGAAGCACATCAGTGACGCTACGGGCGTTCATATTTCCCAAGTCAGCCGGATACTCTCTGGCAAGGTCAAACGCGCATCCCCGAACGTCGAGAAGATTTGCAAATTTGCAGAACTGGCAGATTTGCCGCAGGGCACCATCGGGAGCGAAGAACTTCTTTGGAAAGCCGTTAAAGAAGTTTGGGATGGAACTGACAAACATGCTGTAGCGCTTACGAATTTCCTGGCTGCAATTGGACGCTACCAAGTAGCTATTCAAGAATCCGTAAACAAAACCTCTTAAGGAGTCAGATCATGCTCAATATCCCCACCGTCTTGCCAAATGAAATTGATCGAAGCTATCTAGGAGCGGTGATGCGGCAAAATGGCGACAACAAAGAATCAGCAATTATTGCCAAAATTGCCCTGCATGTTGGGTTGGGTGACAAAACAAGGCGACAATTACCCGCAATTGAACTGCTTGGCAAAATTGCTCAAACCGATACTCAAACTTTTGTCAGGCAACATTCAACCTTACCCTATCGTCGAGGGATTACTTCTTACTTTGCAGACCTTAGGCATGGTAGCGAAGATAACCGGAATATTCTACGTGACTCAGGAATGCGCGTTGCTCGGCCCGGAGCCTATTGTTGTCACGCATGCATTGAGCATGACTTAGCAACACATGGCAGAAGCTACTGGCACCGAGAACATCAGATACCTGGCCTGTTGTGGTGCCCCACGCACGGGACACCCCTTCACTACATGGAACATGAGCGTAGTTTTCTGAGAGCACCTGATCAACTTCTTGACGAGTGTCGCTTGGTGACAGAACCATGGCTGAAAAATACAATCGACAATCAATTTATCAAGAATTTCTTGGCCATTTCGTTCGAGCTATTGAATCGCGAAAGGCCTTTCGATGTTAAACATATCTCCGGGATATTGAAGAAAGAAGCCCTTCTTCGAGGACTCCACTCACACTGTGGGAAGGTAAAGGCCCCCTTGTTGAGTGACGCCATCATCGAGAATTTTGGCAGGGAGTGGCTCGCCACGGTTATGCCTACCCTGGCATATAAACAGCAAGGAAAGCTGCTTAGCCAAATGGATGGCGTTCTGTATCTGACCACCTCCGCATCTTCCTCCACGGCATACATATTGGCGCTATCGTATCTCTTCGAAACTCCAGAAGTAGCATTGATCGCGCTAACGCGCTCTGATGAGTCATCATTCAAGGCGAGCCGTGCAAGGTCGACACACAAAATTGACCAGCATGACCTTAAGTCAGCCTACCTCAAGGCACACGGCAGTTACGCAAAGACCGCCAATTTGCTGAAGACAACCTATTCAGCTATATGCGGTCGTTTGAGTAGCATGAAATTACCCAATCTTGACGACGATAGCTGGCAATCGATGCAAAGATTTGCCGCTGCATATTTCGTTGAAGGTAAGTCACTGAGTGACAGTGTTTCTACAGGAGGCTTCGCGATAGATGTGCTGGATATTTTTGTACGTGTTGCAGGCACCCTAATAACCGATGATTTACTAGAAATGAAGAAGCCAAAATCAGGTCGTGGTAGCGGGATTCGTCGCCCCCTAAAGCTGGCGCCAAATGAGGTAGCTTTAGCTAAAGGTCCAATGGCAACGAAATTTAGCCCAAATCTGAGACGAGAGCAGCGACTCAGTCTTCTGGCTGTATGACGTTTGGTCGCATCATTCTCTGGAAATATCTTCCGTTGTTCGGCCACTCCGGTCATAGCTCTTAACGAATTCGTTGCCACAAAGCGGACTTCCGCCAACCGTCACTATCGACCCCTATGCATAGATATCAACTAGGTATAGTTGTGTCGGGAAGAACGAGCCTGACCTGCGGCACCACTCATCAGATGCCGGCGCATTCTTTACATAGTTACAGCGTCTGGAGAAACTTCATGAGTGAGTCTGGTGCTTGGTATGGTCGCAACTTGGTGTCGGGTGCTTCCAGTCTGGCGAGCGCCTTTCCCTTCATCACCAGGTCGACTTCGACGTATCGATGAGTGGTGTTCGTGCTCTCGTGTCCGAGCTACAGCGCGATGACGTTGAATGGCACGCCCAACTGTAACAAGTGCATCCTAGTCCAGCCAGTCGATGCGGGTGAATCGAGATGATTGTGTGCTTCCCATGATGATCTCCTTGAAGTGGAACCATCACTGCACTCTACTGTGGAAACTATGTCTAGATGTACGCAGAACGATCTCGCCAAAGACCATGCTGGGCCTGCGTCAAACTACTCTGGAAAGTACGATCTACGCCTAGTTGATATCTATGCATAGGGGTCGCTATGTATAGCTATACATAGCGACCCGAAGCAGCCCCCCAAGAGAATTTCAATGAAGGCAAACTTCTCGGCCAAAGCGGACCGAGTGATCGGTAGAAAGAGAGTCCGTTTTGTATGCTTGATCGGACGTAGAGAAGACTTGCGTTGGTTCTGCTGCGTGATGAATTCAACCGTTCTCTCGATTGGCACTGATTTCGGGGGCATTGCTCTGGAGCGATGGAGTATTTATCGCGGCCCGCCAAGAATCATCTGTCAATCGAGGTTGGAGGAGTAGCTTTCAATTTCAGCAGCCGCATTCCATTAAATACCACGATCAGGCTGGCTCCCATATCGGCGAACACCGCCATCCAGAGCGTGGCTTGCCCGGCAAGAGCCAAGATGAAAAACACCGCCTTGATGCCGATGGCCAGCGCGATGTTCTGCCGCAGCACGCGGGACGTATCACGGCTTAGCCGGATGAAGTGAGGCACTTTGCGCAAATCATCATCCATCAGTGCGACATCGGCAGTCTCGATAGCCGTATCGGTTCCTGCGCTGCCCATCGCAAAGCCGATTGATGCCTTGGCCAGCGCCGGTGCGTCGTTGATGCCGTCGCCCACCATGCCGACTTTGCCGTAACGGCTGATCAGCTCATCGATCACCGCCAGCTTTTCTTCCGGCAGCAGATTGCCGCGCGCATCATCTATACCTACCTGGATGGCGATGGCACCAGCCGTGATCTGGTTGTCGCCGGTCAGCATCACCGATGCCACGCCGAGAGCGTGAAGCTGGGAGATGGCCTCGGCACTGTGCCCGCGCAGCGTGTCGGCCACGCCGATGATGCACAGCGGCTCGGATGCCGTGGCGAGTATCACCGCTGTCTTGCCTTCTTTCTCCAGGCGGCCAAGCACTTCCTCGACATGCAGCCCGCAAACACCCAGCTCTTCACACTGCCGATGGTTGCCCACATAGTAAAGTTGTCCGTCAACCACCGCTTTGGCACCGCGCCCGGTGATGGATTCGAATGAGGCGACCGGCAACAGCGCCCGTTCAGTCTTCCCGCCATCCTGCCAGGCCGATACGATGGCTGCTGCAATGGGGTGCTCGGAATGCGCATCCACACTTGCGGCAAGTTGCAGCAATTTGTCCTTCGGCCATTCGACCAGCGGGACGACGTCGGTCACGACAGGCCTGCCGTGCGTGAGCGTGCCGGTCTTGTCCAGCGCCACCGCCTTGATCAAACGGCCATTCTCCAGATGCACGCCGCCCTTGACCAGAATGCCCTGCCTTGCCGCAGCGGCAAGACCGCTCACCACCGTAACGGGAGTGGAGATCACCAGCGCACAGGGGCAGGCGATCACCAGCATGACCAGCGCCTTGTAGAACCATGGCTCGAACTCTGCGCCGAACAGCAGCGGCGGCAAGGCTGCCACCAGTACCGCGAAGACCACTACCGCTGGGGTGTAGTAACGCGCAAACTGGTCAACGAAGCGTTGCGTCGGCGCGCGCTGGCCTTGCGCCTCCTGCACCGTATGGATGATGCGATCCAACGTGGTGTTTCCTTTGTTTGCAGTGACGCGAAATTCCAGCATGCCGCGTTCGTTCAGGGTTCCCGCGAACACCGGGTCGCCCGCAGCCTTCACCACGGGGATGCTTTCTCCGGTGATCGGTGCCTGATTCACCGAACTACCACCCGCCGTGACCACGCCGTCCAGCGGGATGCGTTCGCCCGGTTTGACGCGCACGGTATGTCCGATCCGCACATCGGCAGCCGCCATGTCTTGCCACTCGCCGTTGTCGAGTTGCACGGTGGCGATTTCCGGAGTCATGGCCATCAGCCCCTTGATCGCGTTCTTGGCACGTTCCAGCGAAAGCGTTTCGATCAATTCAGCCAGCGCGAACAGGAAGATCACCACCGCAGCCTCCGGCCATTCGCCGATGGCAATCGCGCCGATCACGGCGACGCTCATCAGGAAATTCATGTTCATGGTGAAGTTTTTGAGCGCGATCCATCCCTTTTTCAGGGTGCCGAGACCGCCGGTAGCGATGGATAGCAAAGCCAGCGAGATCACCGCAACCGATTGCTCGCTTGCCCCGCTCCATGCAACGATTTCCGCAGCGATGGCCGCAGCGCCGGACACCGCCATCAGCATCCAGGTCCGGCGCGACACCACAGGAGATTCCACCTTGCAAGTGGAGCAGGAACCAGGCTGGCATTGCGGCCCGGTGTCTGTCTTCATGCCTATCTCGCGCAAGGCATCGCGAATGGCTTGATCGTCGTCCAGCGTATGCATCACCGTAAGACGGCGAGCCATCAGGTTGAATGACAGCTCACCGATGCCGGGCACTGATCCGAGACGTTTGCGAATCAGTGCCTCCTCGGTCGGGCAGTCCATGTTGCTGATGACATATACCGATTGTTTCATTTCATTCCTTCCATAACTCCAAAGATTTTCCGATCCTTTACCTTGGCTGCCACATCCATTGCTGGCGCTGCATCATCTGGTCCATCATCATCTGCTGTGTGCCCATGTATTGATCCATCATGTACTGGCGCTGCTTCATCTGTTCTGGGGTGAGATTGGAGTAGTAGCCACCCATGCCACGCCAGCCCATCATGTGATCGCCCATCATATGGCCTCCCATCATGTGACCGCCCATCATGTGACCGCCCATCATCCCTCCGCCGCAACATCCCATCATGCCCGGCCCCCACATACCGCCCATCATTCCGCTCGTGCTTTGCATGGTCGTCCAGTGTTCCTGCAGCAAACGCTGCCGTTCCTGCGGGTCTTGTGTCTGGCGAATCTTGTCCATCTGCTCCTGCATGGTCTTCAGGTTTTCCTGAATCTGCGACATCTGCTTGTCAAATTTCGCAACATCGGGTGCCTGCTGCGCCGACTGGCTTTCCTTTCCGGCAGGGGGAGTCTTCTCGGCCAGTGCCGGTACAGCAGAAAACAAGACAACGGACATTGCAGCTATAAAAATCGTCTTTTTCATGATCACTTCTCCTTTATGGTTGAAAACACACTACATGAGCCGAAACGGCCCGGTTCAAACCAGGTTGTGATACCAAATACGATAACTTAAATACCATACTACTCCGCTTGGTTATGCTTATGAAATCCTATACTTCACCTACGAGACTGCCTGCAACACCCGTTCGAGCTTCTGCCGTACCTCGCGCGCCAAGTCGGTGATGGCAGGCTTGTCGACGAGATCGAGCACAGCGTTTGGATCCATGATCTCGACGTAAACAGCACCCGATTCGTCCTGGCGCACCACCACGTTACATGGCAGCAGCAGGCCGATGGAAGGCTCGGCCACAAGAGCTCGATGCGCCAGCGGCGGGTTGCAAGCACCGAGAATGCGATAGGGCGGTATGTCCTGGTTAAGCTTCTTCTTGAGCGTTGCCGCCACGTCGATGTCGGTCAGCACGCCAAACCCCTCGGCTTGCAAGGCACGGATCACTTGCTCCAACGCACTTTCAAAATCCAGTGCAACCTGCTTGCCAAAGCCATAACGAATACCCATGATCTTCTCCTTATCAAGTATTGAACTCATAACCAACTTCAGTACGCCAGAAATTCCGGCCACTGGCAGCAAGTGGCCGCATCCCCAATCCCGTTCACGTACCGCTTCACTTTCCTAGTGCCGTTAATGTCATAACGCCCCCTTTCTTTCAATCGCAGTCACCTGGTAGGTGCAGCGCCCCGCCAGACCGCAGTTGGCAGCACGCAAAGCCTGCAAGACATTCTCCACATCCTCGTCCTTGAGCAGAATGTCCACCCGCACGTGCGGCGTGTAGCCGATTACGCGGTCGCGCGCGGAAAGCACAGGATCAGATTCGTCCTGGGGACTGTGGCCCTCGACCTGGATGAAGGTAAACCAGGTTACCTGCTCAAGGCTGTGCAGCGTATCCGCCAGCGTCTGTTGAATATCGGCATGCACGATCAACATGAGGTTCTTCATTTCATTTTCCTTTGGTTATTCTGGATGCTCGACTCAAAACGAGTCTCGATCCAGGCATAGAGTGTGGGCAATAGCACCAGCGTAAGCAGTGTCGAGGTGATTAGTCCGCCGATCACCACCACGGCCAGTGGTCGCTGCAATTCGGAGCCGGGGCCGGTGGCCAACAGCATCGGCATGAGGCCGAGGCTGGCGATGAGCGCCGTCATCAGCACCGGCCGCAAGCGGCGCTCCGCGCCTTCCTGCACTGCTTGCAGTACCGAGCGTCCCGTCTCGCGCAGCTGATTGATATAGGCCACCATCACCACACCGTTCAGTACAGCCACGCCGAACAGCGTGATGAAGCCCACCGATGCGGGTACCGACAGATAAAGCCCGGAGAGATAAAGACTCACCACCCCGCCGATCAGGGCGAACGGGATATTCAGGATGATCAGTCCGGCCTGGCGCACCGAGCGGAAGGTCGAAAACAACATGAAGAAGATTAGCGCGATGGATACAGGCACGACTACGCCCAGACGTTGCGCCGCCCGTTGCTGGTTCTCGAACTGTCCGCCGTAGCTGATGTGGTAGCCCTCGGGCAGTTTCACTTCGCGCTCGATGGCAGCCCGCAATTCTTCGACGAAACCCACCACATCGCGCCCCTCGACGTTGGTGCGCACGGCGACTAGTCGACGTGCCGATTCGCGCTGGATCAGTACCGGCCCGTCCGCTTCCCTGACATCGGCAACCTCACCGAGGGGAACCAGCGCACCGCCTGCAGTTCGGATCAGCAGCGCCTTGATCGCCCGAGGCGAGGCACGCGCGGCTTCCGGATAACGCACCAACACACCGAAGCGTCGGCTACCTTCGATGACATCGGTCACCACCTTGCCACCGACTGCGGATTCCACCACGGCATTCACATCCTCGTTGTTGAGGCCGTAACGCGCTAGCTTTTCCGAATTGATAGCGACGGTGAGGTAGCCTTGCCCGGAAAGGCGCGCCCTGAACACGTCGCTTGCGCCTTGGGTGCGCTTGACGATTTCCTCGATTTTGCCGGACAGCGCTTCCAGTGTGGCGAAGTCGTCGCCGAAGAGCTTGATGGCAACAGCGGCGCGCACCCCGGACAGCATCTCCGAGACGCGCATGTCAATCGGCTGGCTAAAACCTGCTTCGACACCCAGCTCTTCAAACGGCTCCAGTTTTTCGCGCAACTTTTCCTGAAAGGCTTCAAGCCCGTAGCCCCAATCCTTGCGCGGCTTGGTCTGTAGGAAGCAGTCGGTCTGGTAAAAGCCCATCGGATCGAGCCTCAGCTCGTCGGCACCGCTGCGGCAGATCATGCCGGTGACCTCGGGGATTTCCAAGATCGCTTTCTGGATCGGCTTGTCCAGCGCCAGCGATGCTTCAAGTGAGATGTCGGAAGCTTTCTCCAAGCTCACCACCGTTTGCCCCTCGTCCATCGTCGGCATGAACTCCTTGCCGATCAACGGAAACAACGCTGCGGCAGCTAAAAGAAGCACAATCGCCCCGAACACGGCGGACTTGCGATACTCAATAGCCCAGCGCATCGTCGGCAGATACACGCGCTTGATCGCCGTCAGCAGGCGGTCTTCGCCGTGCGCGCCCGAGCGCATGAGGAAGCTCGCCAGCACCGGAATCACGCTGAGCGACAGCAGCAGTGAGCCCAGCAGCGCAAACACGATGGTCAGTGCGAGCGGCCCGAACATGCGACCTTCGAGCCCGGTGAGCGAGAACAGCGGCAGGAACACGATGACGATGATGAGGATGCCGGACAGTACCGGAGCGGACACCTCGGCCACGGCGCGATAGACCAGATGCAAGCGGCTCACCCCCTTGGGCGCATGCGCGAGCTGGGTATGCACGTTCTCCACCACTACCACGGCTGCATCCACCAGGATGCCGATGGCGATGGCAAGCCCTCCGAGCGACATCAGGTTGGCGCTGACGCCAAACAGCTTCATCAGGATGAAGGTGGACAGCACCGTCAGCGGCAGGATCAGCGCCACGGTGAGCGCTGCACGCAAATTGCCGAGCAGCACGATCAGCACCAGAATCACCAGCACCACCGCCTCGCCGAGGGCCTTCTCCACCGTGAGCACCGCCGCGTTGATAAGATCGGTGCGGTCATAGTAGGGCTCGATGGTGACGCCCTTGGGGAGCGAGGGGGCAAGGCGCGCGAGTTCTTGCTTGACGGATTCGACCACCGTGCGGCTGTTGGCACCGACACGTAGCAAAACCAAGCCGGTCACAATCTCACCTTCGCCGTTCGCTGTCACACCACCGAAACGCACCAGCGACCCTTCGGCGACTTGCGCGACATCGCCGATGCGCACGGGCAAACCGCTTCGGGTCACAACGCTGATACTCTTGATGTCGTCGGCATTCTTGAGTTGTCCGACCGTGCGCACCAGCAGCATCTTGTCGCCCCGGTTGACGCGGTCGCCGCCTGCGTTGCGGTTATTGCGCGCAATGGCGCGCTCCAGATCTTCAATCGTCAAACCTTGTGCGGCAAGCTTGTGCGGATCGGGGCGAACCTCGAAGGCGCGCACGAAGCCGCCCATCGCATTGACATCCGCCACGCCATCGACAGCCCGCAGTTGCGGCCGGATCACCCAGTCCTGAAGGGTGCGCAGTTCGCTGTTCGAATAGCCATCGCCCTTGACCCGGTACATGTAGATGTCGCTCAAGGGCGTGGCTATCGGTGCCAGCACGACTTCCGCATCCATAGGAAGCGCCCCGCGTACCTGATTGAGCCGCTCAGAAACCTGCTGGCGCGCCCAATAGATGTCGGTGCCGTCCTCAAAGTCGATGACTATGTTGGATATGGCGTACTTGGTGGTCGAACGCAGGAGCTTCAGGCGCGGAATGCCCTGCATCTCCATCTCGATGGGGAAGGCAATGCGCGACTCGACCTCGGTCGGTGCAAGCCCCGGCGCCTTGACGAGTACCTGTACTTGCGGTGGCGAAATGTCCGGGAAGGCATCGATGGGTAACGTGCGAAATGCCCACAGCCCGCCGATGACTACGGCAACGGCGACGATCAACATCATCAGACGCTGGATCAGCGCAAAACGGATAAGTGCGGCGATCATGGCTGGTACTCCTTCAGGTCAACAACGGATAATCCGGCGGCAAATCTCACTTCCGCCGAGGCCAGCGCGCATTCGTGCAGCAGTTCCAGATAACGTGTACGGGCATCGAAGTAGGCATGGCTGGCATCGACCAGGGCCAGCACGTTGGATTCGCCAGCGGCGAAACTGCGGCGGGTCAGCTCGAACATTTTTCGCGCCGGTTCGATGAGATATTCTTCCATCAACCGGGTTTGATCTTGCAGGCGAACCAGTTGGGCGTATGCCTGTTCCAGTCGCGTCTTGGCATCCCGACGCAACACTTCGTAGTGCGCCCGGCTCGCATTGGCATCGGCCCTGGCTTTGCCTTCCATGGCGCGATTCCGGCTCCAAACAGGAATCTCTATCCCTACGCCAATCCCCGTGATGTTCATGGTGGCGCCATTGTTGTAATCGCGGTCATGAAACAATTTCAAAACAGGGTCGGCATAGCGTCTTGATTCAGCCACCTTGATACCCATTTCCGCAGACTCTGTTTCACGGCGGGCCGCCTCTACGGCGGGATGCAGATCAAGTTTGTCGGCCAACACGGCAAATGCTGCCGGATATTCGGGAAGTATCAGCGGCATCGTCTCCGGGGAGTCCTTGCCATTGAGGACGAGCAGACTCTTGAACCCGATTTGTGCATTTTCAAGATCACGCTCGGCGAGGATATCTGCCTGATGTGCTTCTTCCTGCAAAAGAGCGAGTCGCCCCGTTTCAAGCGGCGTCAAATATCGCTTTATCCGATCTCCTTTCGTCGCTATTTTTCCCGCAGCGAAACTGTTGGTGAGTTGCAGCCGTTCGTGAGCCAATTGATGCTTCGCGGTCGCAAACTGCGACGCATGGAAGACACGGGCCGTCTCGCGCTCCAGCAGCAGGAACTGTTCGCGGCCGCCGGCCTGCGCAGCCGCCAGTCCGGATTCGGCAGCGGCACGCTGATATCCAAGACGGCGTATCGGGAGCGGCTGGGCGAGGGATAACTGCGCGAGCTTGTTGCCGCCCTGGCCGCTTAACTGGCCGATCTTGTTGTCGGCGCGCAGATCGACACTCGGATTGGGCCAGCGTCCCGCCTGATCCAATTCCATACGGCGCGCTTCGATGGCCGCTTCCGACTGGCGGCGTTCCGGCGCGATCTCCAGCACCCGCCGGATCGAGGATTCAAGGGCCCAGGCCTTGCCATTCGCGGGGGGGGGCGTTGCCGCAGACACCGCAGGCATCGCGGCAGGGGCGGTTTCTGCAAAAACAGGGATGGAATACAACACCGCCATCACCAGCGGCAATAAAAATCTAAGCATCGAATTCTCCAGACAAGACTACGTTGGAATTCGGCGAGGCTTAGTGTCGCTGATTGCGAAAAAAACGAAACTGAAGGAACCCCGCCGGATCAGGCGAGCGTTGCCCTGGGCGGACGGAAAAGTTCGTCGGGGGAGTGAGACTGAAGAGCGACTTGCGGCAGGGCAAATTTCTCGCCCAGATTCACAGGAATAACGAAGGTCATCTGGCTTGGCAATCCCATGAAATGCGCGACTGCATGACACCAGTGGTTGCATGGATGAGGCGTGAATGCTTTGGCTTCCTCATGTGCTACCGAAACGCATCCGTCATCCATAGTAACGGCACGCTGATCTTCGAACCATACATCGGTAACCGCTTCTTTGTTAAACGTCCATCCCCCTGCGTTGCTCGCGAGCGTGAGCATCAGGAAGTAGACAATCTGGCGAAGAAACTTTTTCATGGCTGCATGTTAATTGGTTTTCTGTTCCATATGCAATGTGGATCACCGAAAGTGCATCTAAGGAGGCATTCCCCAGGTTCAGCTTACCTGGAAATACCGGTGGAGCGAAAATGGTTGTGTCTTCTATTCCTTGGTTTGAGCACCCTCCCAAATATTCACCACATTTACTCTGCGGCTATTCGCGTATCTTCGTGTGGCCGCTTTTCAGGCCATAGCGGACTATGGAAATCTACTGAAATAGATGTTGGTTCTGGCAACATGGATGTCCGCTCCCAGCGAAACGGAAAAGCTGAAGTCTTCAAACAGAACGAGGTCGTTGTGGAATAAATCTCGGCGTGTGAGCTGCATACTCACTCCACTGTTCGCCAAAACTAGCCTCCGAATCACGCTCCTCAGAGCGGGCAAGGCGCACATACATCCACACTAGCATCGGGAACATCAACAGCGTCAACAAAGTCGGCCATTGCAGCAAGAAACCGAACAGGATGAATACGAAAGCCACGTATTGCGGATGGCGGATTCTGGCGTAAGGGCCGGTGCTGGCCAGTTCATGCTTTCTTTGTGCTTGATACAGTACCTTCCATGCTGAGGACAAAATTGCGAAGCCGAGACCTATGAACACGAAACTTAAGATGTGCAACGGATCGGTATGCGGGTCGCCCTTCCATCCGAGCAGGGTATGCCAAAGATGGCCTGAATCATGGGAAAGGAGATCAACCCCCGGATAACGGGTCTGCAGCCAGCCTGACATCAGGTAAATCGTCAACGGAAAGCCATACATCTCGGCGAACAACGCCACGATAAAACCCGAAAATGCACTGAATGATCTCCAGTCACGCGGGGTCTTCGGTTTGGTGAAGCTGAATGCAAAAATGATGAATACCAGCGAATTGATGATAACCAACGACCACAAGCCATACGAAGAAGTATCGGTATTCATTTGGGTTCTCCCTCGGAGGATTCGTGGTGGTGGGTATGCTGTCCCTGCTCGCTGTGGCTGCCGTGCGCGCCGTGTCCATGGTGCATAAACATATGCATCAGCGGGCAAGCGAGTAAAAATAGATAAGGCAATATTCCCAGCACGTGCGCACGATGTTCGGTAAACAGCAGAAATCCACCTATTGCGAGAAATCCATAGAACACCCAACGTGCTCTGGAAGGATGCGGATCATCGTTTTGCTCAGACATGGCAATCTCCTTATAGTGAAATGCGGCGCAGCCGCAATGCGTTGGTAATGACAGACACTGAACTGAAACTCATTGCCGCCGCCGCAATAATGGGAGAGAGCAGCAGACCGAAAAACGGATACAGCACCCCGGCAGCAACAGGAACCCCGAGTACATTGTAGATGAAGGCAAAAAACAGGTTCTGGCGGATGTTGCGCATGGTGGCACGGGAAAGCCGGACAGCGCGCACGATGCCGCGCAGATCGCCCTTGATCAAGGTAACCCCCGCGCTTTCCATCGCCACATCAGTGCCGGTGCCCATCGCGATGCCCACCTGTGCCTGCGCCAAGGCTGGCGCGTCATTGATGCCGTCGCCTGCCATCGCCACGATGCGGCCCTGAGCCTGCAATTGTTTGACAATGGCGGATTTCTGTTCAGGCAGCACTTCGGCTTCGATGCGGTCTATTCCCAACTTTTTCGCCACCGCCTCTGCCGTGATGCGGTTGTCGCCGGTAAGCATGATGACTTGCACGCCTTCGGCATGCAGAGCGCGGATGGCTTCCGCTGAGGACTCCTTGACCGGATCGGCCACGCCGATCAAACCGGCTGGCTTGCCATCGATTGCCAGCAGCATCACGGTTTGGCCATCGCTGCGTAATGTTTCTGCGCGTGCGGGCAAATCGCCTGCATCGATGTGTAATTCCTCAAACAGTTTGAGATTGCCAAGAGCCACGGTGCGGCCCTCCACATTGCCAGTGACTCCTTTGCCGGTAATGGACCGAAAATCGCTGACGGTTGCAAGAGGTACTCCCTTGTCCTGTGCCCCCTTTACAATGGCTGCGGCCAATGGATGTTCGCTGGCGCGCTCCAGGCTGGCACCCAGCCGCAACACTTCGCTTTCGTCGAAACCATTGAGAGGAATAACCGAGGTCAGTTTCGGTTTACCCTCGGTCAAGGTACCGGTCTTGTCCACCACCAGCGTGTTTACCTTCTCCATGGTTTCCAGCGCTTCGGCATTCTTGATCAACACTCCCGCTTGCGCCCCGCGTCCGGTGCCGACCATGATGGACATCGGCGTAGCCAGCCCCAGTGCGCAGGGACAGGCGATGATGAGCACCGCGACTGCGTTGACGATAGCGTACGCCAGGCGCGGCTCCGGCCCCCAGATGCCCCATACCGCCAATGTGGCGAGCGCAATTCCTATCACTGCCGGAACAAAATAGCCCGCTGTGACATCGGCGAGGCGCTGGATCGGCGCGCGCGAACGCTGCGCCTCGCTTACCATGTGCACGATCTGCGCCAACAGGGTATCGGCGCCGACGCGCTCGGCGCGCATCAGCAAACTCCCGGTGCCGTTCACCGTGGCACCGATCAGTCGTGCGCCTGCTGTCTTTTCCACAGGAATGGATTCGCCGGTCACCATGGACTCATCCAGCGCGCTTGCGCCTTGCAGCACCACGCCGTCCACCGGCACTTTCTCGCCGGGACGCACGCGCAGCACGTCATTCGGCTGCACCTGTTCCAGTGGAATATCTTCTTCGTTTCCGTTGGCGCGCACGATGCGCGCTGTCTTGGGGGCGAGTCCCAACAGCAATTTGATCGCCGCGCTGGTCTGGCTGCGCGCGCGCAATTCCATCACCTGCCCCAGCAGCACCAAGGCCATGATCACTGCGGCGGCCTCGAAATACACCGGCACCGTTTCACCCATGCTGCGCATCGCGGGCGGGAAGATGCCCGGAAACAGCATCGCGACCACGCTATATATCCACGCCACGCCGACACCCAGCGCGATTAGGGTGAACATGTTGAGGCTGCGGTTGACCACGGATTCATAACCGCGCCGAAAAATAGGCCAGCCGGCCCACAGTACAACAGGGGTAGCCAGCGTAAATTCTATCCATTGCAATACCAGCATCGAAATGGACTCCGGCATGAGCCGAGGCAAAAGATCGGCCACCGTTGCCATCAGGAAAACCGGCAGCGCCAAAGCCGCGCTTACCCAGAAGCGCCGCGTCATATCGTTCAATTCAGCATTGTCTTCCGCCACCGCATTGCGCGGCTCCAGCGCCATGCCGCAGATCGGGCAACTGCCGGGTTTGTCTCGCACGATCTCCGGATGCATGGGGCAGGTGTACTCGGCGGCGCTTGCGGGTATTGCGACCGGCGTTACGGGTTCCAGCGTCATGCCGCATTTCGGGCAATTGCCCGGCCCGGGCTGGCGTACTTCCGGGTGCATGGGACAGGTGTATATCACATCCGGTTTGGCAACCTGCGGCTCTACCGGGTGCGGCCCAATATAGGTCTCGGGCGACGCCTGGAATTTGTCCGCGCACTTTGCGCTGCAGAAGTGGTATTCAATGCCGCCATATTCGGAATGGTGCGGCGAATCCGCCTTCACCATCATGCCGCATACTGGATCGATAATTGTGCTCACAAGCTGCTCCTTTCATATGAAGAAACCGGGTACGGGGGTATTGCAAGAGATGTATCTGAACTATAAGGGTGCATACATTTCGATGCGACCATCTCGCGCAGCACACGCTCTTCTGCCAGGAATGCCCGGACTGCAACAGGATCAAATTGTGTGCCACTCATGTTGACGATTTCCGCGAGCGCCTGATCGAACGACAGCGCCTTGCGATAAGGGCGATCAGAAGTCATTGCGTCCAGAGTATCGATTACGGCAAACAATCTCGCGCCCAAACAGATTTGCTCGCCATGCAGCCCGCGCGGATAACCGCTTCCATCGAAGCGCTCCTCATGGCTGAGCACGATTTCGGCGGCTTCTTCCATGCCGGGTATTTTCGAGACAATTCGGTATCCCTTTTCCGGATGGGTCCGCATTTCCCGCCATTCATCTTCGTCGAGCGGCCCCTGTTTCAACAGGATGGAATCGGACACGCCGATCTTCCCGGCATCATGCAGCAGGGAACCCCAGTAAATCTGGCGCAGTTGATCAGGGTCGGCGATGAAACGGCGCGCCAGTATCAAGGTATGACAGGCAACCCGGTAAGAGTGTAAGCCGGTTTCGTGCTCGCGAACGTCCAAGGCTTCAGCCAATGCCTCGGCGAAGGCCGCATCCGCCCGTTCCAAAATGTCCGCTTCTTCACTCATTCCATCTTCTCCGATTTCAATCCTAATCCGTTAATGCCCATACGTTTCAGGGTGTTCGAAACATGAAGCGCGGCAACTGCGCCAAGCCCGAGCAGACCGGCAATCACCCAGAATGGCATTTCGATATGCACGGCGAACAGCCAGCCGGCGGCGGCTGACCCCACGGCCTGGCCGAGATTCGCGGCGGCAGTCTGCTTGCCGATGGCCGCGCCCGGCGCGGAGCCTGCGGCCAGCGATACCAGATAGACGAGTGTCGGGATCAGCATACCGGCGGCTGCGGCGACTAGTCCCACGCCGATCATCATGGCCGGATAATTCGCGGCGTATGGCAATAGCGCAACACCAATTGCCATTGCAAGGAAGCCCGGCGCAAGCAGGCCGCTGCCGATACGCTGGAGCAGCGGTGCGAGCACGAATACCTGCACCAAAATCATGACCAGGCTGCACTCGGCAAACATCCAGCCAATTTCGCGCGGCTGCAAATTAAGCACCTGTTGGCCCTGCAACGCCAGGCTCACCTCGTAGCCTCCCAGGCCAAGCATCGCCAGCAGCGACAATACCAGCAGCCATATCAGGGACGGTGTCCTGGATTCAAATTCACTTCCAGCATGCCGCGAAACGTTCTCCGGAAAGAACCGGTACGCCGCAAGCCACACCGCGCCACTCAGCAATGCAGCTGCATAGAACGGCAACTCCGGGGCGGCATCCTGACCGGCAACTCCGGCAGAGGCAAGCCAGCCGCCCAGCGCCGGGCCGAACAGGAAACCGAACGCGCTCGCAGCACTCAGCCACGCGAACGCCTGCGCGCGCGTGCGCGGCGTTTCCATGTCACTTACCCAGGCGAACACCACCGGCACCACCGCCGCCGCGAATACGCCGGCGAGCACGCGGGAGCCATAGACGAACAGCAGATCGCTCACCATTGCGAACCACAACATTGCGCCGCTGAAACCGGCGAGCCCGAGCAGAATTACCTTGCGGCGGCCGACGCGGTCCGAGATATATCCCCACAGCGGCGAGAACAGGAACAGCGCCAGCATGTACACGCCTGTCAGCAGGCCAGTATGCCAGGCGATCGTGACGCGCTCTGCCTCGCCGAGCGCGTGTGCCAGCATGAACGGCAATATCGGCAGTACCACACCGTAGCCCAACGAAACCACGAACACCACCGCAAGCGGCAGTGCCCTACTCGTGATGGATTCATAACGGGTGATCACCATGGGGGCATTCATGGGCTGACGACCTTACCCACAAAGGCACACGCTGCCGCGCGTTCATCCCCCGTCATTCCGCATACTGGATCGGTTGCCATTTTTATCTCCTTATCACGATGGTGTGGTTGCCACGCTCCTTTGCTACTGCCGACTCCGGGGTCAACCGATCCGGAACCGGGTCTCTATGCGATTACGACCGGACGTCACACCAGCGCCGCTGGAGAAAGTTGTAAATTGGCACGTACACCAGCCCGGCATACACGCCATATAGAAAACTCTCGACCAGCCCCAGCAGAAAACCCCACCAGGTAAGCCACTTGAATGCCGGCAGCACCTGTTCGAGCAGCGCATGCATGTGCAGCGTCTGCGGCGTGACCAGACCGTAGATCACGCATACGACAAACGTGATCGCGCACCACGACCCTAGTGCCCAGGAAACGAGTTTGATGTTCAACATGATTGTTTTTCCTCCTCAGTGATGATGGCCTTGCGGCCGGTCTTTGCCCGGCTGTTCTCCGCCCGCGTTCCGTTGATCTTCCTCGCCACGGCGATCGCCGTGACTGCCATGGCCGCCATGACCTCCGTGTCCGAACAGATGCATCCCGATGAACGCCGCGAACACCAGCACCCACACCCAGTTTTGCGCTAACCAGTCCATGTCCGTCTCCTTATTCACGTTTACTTCGATGCCTACGCACGCTGCCCGATCAGCCAAGCCTTGCACTCTTCATGCACTATACGCTGCCGTCAGAACCAGAAGCGCACACCGGCGACCCGGCGCATCTCGCGGGTATGTTCTCCTGCCGCACGGGCCAGGTCGGCGGTCTCGCCGAATTTGCCGGCCCATTCGATACCCGCATAGGGTGCAAACTGGCGGGTGAATTCGTACCTGAAGCGCAAACCGGCCGTGCCGTCGGACAACCCGCTGCCGATACTCCGCGCGGGGTCGCGTTTTCCATACAGATTGAATTCGACGCTCGGTTGCAGAACGAATTTCTGCGTGATCAGCAACTCGTATTCCGCGCCCAGGCGCAGCGCGGTACTCCCGCCTTCTCCCACATAGGCAGCCGCATCGATTTCGAACCAGTAGGGCGCGAGGCCCTGCACACCCAAGGCCAGCCAGTTGCGGCTGTCGTCTACGCCGCCATCATGGCGCATGCCCAGTTGCGCATCCCAGTAAGTGGCGACGGCATGGCCCCACAGCAGTTCAGTGCGGGATTCCTGCAGCTTGCCCCCGGCGATTTCGCCCTCTGCCTTGAGCACCGCGCGGTCGTAATCGCGCCCGGACCAGGCCTGGGCGTCGTAGGCCGTGCCATTGCCGTCGCTGGTGTAGCTTCGCTCCAGTTGGTTGACGAGCAGCGCACTGAAATTGTGTTCGTCCGACAGGCGCAGGGTGCGCGGCCCGGGTAGCACGTACGGTCCCGTGTCGAGCGTGTAGCCGCCCGACCATGCATGCGGATCGCGCGCATCGGGCGGGGCGGCGCCGCCCTGCATATTCATGTCGCCGTGGTCCATGCCGCCCATCTCCTGCTGCGGCACAGGCGGACTGCCGTGATCCATCTCGCCATGGTCCATCGTGCCATGGTCCATCGTGCCGTGGTCCATCATCGTGGCGGGATCGGTTTGCGCCCAGACGGGCATCGCGCACAGTCCGACGATGGCCATCGCAAGTACATTCACACGCGTGTCGTTCGTCATCATTCACCTCCCGTTCATGTCACAACCACTTCGCGGAACATGCCCGCATCCATGTGGAGCAGCAGGTGGCAATGCCAGGCCCAGCGTCCCAATGCATCGGCGCTGGCGAGGAAGCTGATGCGTTGCGCCGGTTGCACTGGAATGGTGTGGCGGCGTGCCTGGAAACCGCCGCCGTCCTGCTCCAGTTCGCTCCACATGCCGTGCAGGTGCATGGGGTGGGTCATCATGGTGTCGTTGTGGAGGATGACGCGCAGCCGCTCGCCATGGCGGAAATGAACCGGCGTGGACTTGCCGAATTCGAGTCCGTCTAGAGACCACGCGTAACGCTCCATGTTGCCGGTCAGGTGCAATTCGATCTCGCGCTCGGCGCCGCGCGGGTCGAGCGGGCCGCCGATGGTATGCAGGTCTGCCAGTGTCAGCACACGGCGCCCGTTGCCGCGCAGGCCGATGCCGGGGTCGTCCAGGTTGGTGCGCGCCATGTCCACCCGCATGTCGGTGCTGGGGCCGTATTCGGTTCTCGCGTGGCGAACCTGCGTGCCCGGCGCGGACAGTCCGCCGCCCATGTCCATTCCGTCCGGCATGGCGTGCATGCTGTGGTCCATGCCGCCATGATCCATGCCTTCCATCCCGGCCATGCCGCTGTGATCCATCCCGGCCATGCCGCCCGCCATTGCGCCCATCATGTCGGTCATGCTCAGCCACTCGGCGGGGTCGGTTTGCGGCACGGGGGCCGTCAACCCTTCGCGCACGGCCAGGGTGCCGCGCGCATAGCCGGTGCGATCCATCGTCTGGGCAAACACGGTATAGGCATCGTCCTGTGGCTTCACCATCACGTCATAGGTCTCGCCCGGCCCGAACCTGAATTCGTCCACCGTCACCGGCTCGACGTTCTGTCCGTCCGCCTGCACCACGGTGAGTTTGAGCCCCGGGATACGCACGTCGTAAAAAGTGTTGGCCGCGCTGTTGATGAAGCGCAGCCGCACCTGTTCGCCCTGACGGAACAGGCCGGTCCAGTTGCCCGCGGGTGTGGTGCCGTTCATCAGGTAGGTGAGCGTCGCAGCCGAGAGATCGGCCAGGTCGGTCGGGCTCATGCGCATCTGGTTCCACATCTCGCGCCGGTCGAGGGCGGACGCAAGGCCGTTGCGAGACGCGTCGCGCAGGAAGCCCGCGGCCGTCGGCTGGTTGTAGTTGTAGTAGTCACCCTGCAACTTGAGCTTGGCGAAGACGCGCATCGGGTCTTCGTCGGTCCAGTCCGACAGCACGATCACATGCTCGCGGATGGGCATGTGCATTTCCCTGGTGGCCGGCTCGATCACGATGGCGCCGTACATGCCGGTCTGTTCCTGCATGCCGGAGTGCGAGTGATACCAGTAAGTGCCGCTTTGCCGGACCTTGAAGCGGTAGGCGAAGGTTTCTCCCGGCGCGATGCCCTTGAAGCTGATGCCCGGCACGCCGTCCATCTGGTACGGCAGGATGATGCCGTGCCAGTGGATGGACGTTGCTTCGCGCAGCTTGTTGGTCACGCGCAGCGTGATCGTGTCGCCTTCGCGCCAGCGCAGCGTGGGCGCCGGGATCGAGCCGTTGATGGTGGTGGCCATTCGCGGTCGGCCGGTGAAATCGACCGGCGATTCGGCGATGACCAAATCGAACTCGGTGCCTCCGAGCACCGGCGTGCCGCGGTTGAGCGCATCGGCGCCGATTGCCCGGGACGGCATGATGAACGGAGACAGGCCCAGCAGCACACCGCCCGCCGCAAGTCCCTGCACGAAGCGCCGTCGCGGCAGATCCGGAATGGCTGATGAAATTGAAGAATGGCTTTTCATGATGCAGGCCCTCCAATGACTGTTAATGATGCGGGGCGGACTAGTGACAGCGTTTACCGCTGTCCACTTCAAGGTTGCCGATCTCGCATTCTTCCTGATAATTGATGAATGCCAGCTTGAGCCGTTCCATCCAGCCGCTGCCGAGTTCGCTCCCGACCGAGGCTAGTCTGTCGGCGATCTGCCCGACCGTGACTTGAATCAAGTCATAGCGGATATCTATTTCCTTGTCCTCGATGCAGATATCGATTATTCCCATCATTTCACGCAATGCGCGTTTAACGACATCCGCCTGCCCACTATCCAGCGGTGCCGACAGTACCATGCGGCGTTGCTTGATGATTTGCTTGCCCTGCTGAGCTGCCGCCTTGCGGCCCGGCGATCCAATATACAAATGCGGATTTGCCTGAAAACGCTCCTTGCATTGAGCCGAACAGAACGCAAAATGGATGCCTTCATACTCGACAGGGAATGATGTGGCCGGGACATCCATGTGACAAACCGGGTCTTTGACTGTCTCGTTCATGATGAGTCTCCTATGTCTTGATTCAACATGCCGTATCGTCCGCCAACCCGCCCATCACGAACTGCGATGCCAGGCGAGATGCTCATACACCCCCGACCAATACGCCCCAACGCCAAAACCGAACATCAGTTCTTCGATTGGGATAGCGCCTAACATTACGCCGCTGAGCGCTGGCAGGTTCCACACTCGCCCGATATAACCGGGGGCCATCATTTCCAGCACAATCAATAAGACCAGATAAATAACGGCGAACAACGCACCACCGATCAAAGTCTTGCCGGCCAGATCGGGGCGGCACAACACGCCGGCCACGCCGCCGGCCAGCAATGCGGCTATCCCCGGATAGATCGGATTCCAGGGGAAAAATACAGTGCGACGAACACTACCATCGGCGTTCCCAGGGCCACGCAGTGGAAACGGTGACGCCGGCTGCTGCGCTCGAGATGAACCATCGGCACCAGTTGTTTTCCGGTCAGACCGTTGTAAAGCACCGCCCCCACGCCGCCGATGCCGAAACAGAAGATCAGGCTTTCGATGTCGAAACCGGTGCGCTGCGCCAGATCGAACAGGCTGGGCGGATTCCAGTACTCGGGAACGAAGATGGGTTCGGTCAAACCGAACAGCGACGTCGCTAGACTGCTCAGCAGCATGATGCGCCGCTGTCCTGGAAAGGCCGCATACAAGGCCATCCATGGAATCAGGAAGGCGAGCGCCCAGACCAGCCAGACATATTTGTCGCCGCTAGGAATCATCGGTGGCCTCCTGCTTGAATATCTGAACTGGGCCAATGCGGAATGAATCTGGGGGTGCGAGCTGCATACTCCCGCCATTGCTCGCCAAATCGCGCTTCGGCATCGTACTCTTCTGCATGCGACAGGCGCACATAGACCCAGACCAGGATCGGGAACATCAGCAGCGTGATGATCGTCGGCCATTGCAGCAGGAAACCGAACATCACCAACACGAAAGCAGCATATTGCGGATGGCGGATGCGCGCGTAAGGACCGGCGGTTGCCAGTTCGTTGCGCTGCACTGCCTGGTACAGCACGGGCCAGGCGGAGGCCAGCAGCCAAAATCCCCCGACGATGAAGATCATGCTGAACATGTGAAACGGACCGAAATGAGGGTTGGCTCGCCAGCCGAACATCATTTCCAGCAGATGTCCCGCGTCATGCGTGAGCCAGTTCACACCGGGGAACTTTTCCGTCAACCATCCGGAAAGAAAGTAGATCGTCAGCGGGAAACCGTACATTTCGGTGAACAGCGCCACGATGAAAGCCGAGTACATGCCGAATGTGCGCCAGTCGCGCTTGCTTTGTGGCTTGGCAAAACTGAATGCGAAAATGATAAACACCAGCGAGTTGATGATGACCAGTGACCATAAGCCGTAAGCGTTTTCCGTGGAGTTCATTTTTCGCTCCTTTCGCTATTTTTATCTTGACTGACGCGTGCACCATGCTCTCCATGGTGCATGAACAGATGCATCAAAGGGCAGGCGAGCAGCAGCAGGAACGGCAAGGCACCCAGCAGGTGGGCGCGATGTTCGGTGAGCAGAAAAAATGAAGCAATTGCCAGAAATGCAATAAGTACCCAGTTGTACCCGCGCGGGGCGGCATGTCGGTAGTATTCGGTATGCTCGTCGTGTTCCATCATGCTCTCCTTTCAGGTGGTAAAAACTGATGTTTCACCGTCTTACTTCAATAACCATTTGAAACTTCTTGGCGAGGAGTCCCCTGCCAAACGTATTTGCAGCTCCACCGAACGTGGCTGTGGGATGATCGCCTTGAAACGCAATAAGCCCTTGCGGTGATGCTCTCCCGGCGGTGCGCCTTCCCAGTATTATAAAGACCGTCCTGGCTGAAACCGATCACAAGTGGCACGAGGCAATACCAGAATTTTGCGAATTTATCGAATGCGAAATTCCACCCCGAGATCAGGCTGACCACACCAAAATTGACGGCGTTCAGCAACACCAGTGCGCCCGCGCCAGATTCGATGGGTCTGATGATCGCTGGCTGTGCCGCCCCTGATTGTTCGTGTGTCATGCTGTCCCCAGTCCGGTTGCAAAGATTTTGCGACTAAGGTGTTCGTTGGCAAGCCAGATAACAAGAACCCACCAAGTTGAAACTAATAGCGAATATCACACCGCTCAAGAATCCAGTTATGGTTGCACCGAAAAGCCCATAGGTGAATTCACCCAGTGTCCAGGGTTTATTGCTCCTGATCAGGTTCAGATCCAGTCCGTGGAACCATGCATTCACAAAATTGATCATTCCATCGGGGAACAGGAAAACGGCCAGTGCGCAAATCAGGCTAATAGTGCCTGCGGCCAGGGCCAGCGCACTACCGGTGCGCAAGGGATTCAGTTTGTCCATGACTCAGTCTCCTTATTCAGATGAACGAGAGACTCGGTGCGCGGCAACTGCCACTTGCCGCGCCGCCGAGCCGGGTAACTTAGTGCCTGTCTTTGGTGTGGTCATGCTTGTCCGTCTTCATCATGGTGTCTTGTTCGCCTACACCGGACGCAGGCTCCGGCATCGGCATATTGCTCTTTTCTTCGGCATGGCTGTGCTTCTTGACCGGTTTCTTCGCTTCGGCCTTCTTTTCCTTCACGGCTTCCGCTTTCCCATCGGGATGGTGTTCTTCATTGGCATAAGCGGTCGAGGCGGCGAATGCGGCCAGTGTGGCGGCGAGTAAAGTAGTTTTCAGGTTCATTTTGTTCTCCAATTGGTTGGTTAAGTGGTTAAACGTATTGCAGGCAAAGTTGTATGTGGTCGACTGCCTCCTTTCAAAAAATTGGTACGCATTCAATGCAAGTGCTGTGCCTCATCGTGCCGTTGGCCGTGCTCGTCGCTTTCGACGTTCGCCGAAATGGGAATTACCCCCAACCCGTGCCGGTAAACCAGTTCAGCGCCGTGCCACGCAGTGCTGGCAACCAGCGCCCATGCCAGTATCACCGCACCTGCAAATGGCCATGTCGGCAAGGCATCCACTTTGTGCCGCCAGGCATCCAGACCGGCCAAGACGGTCAATGTCAGCAAGGTTGCCAGCGCCCAAGTGCGGTGCAGCAGCATCGCGGCATGTCCCGCCTCGTCATGGTTGACCGCATTGGAAGCCAGCCAGCCGAACAGCACGGTAGGGAATGCCGCCAGCGCGCCCAGCCACAAGGTGGAATGGGCGAGCACTGCGCAGTGGCTGGAACAGCGCGGCTGCTTGCGTAGCAGAATCGCCGCCAGGTGAAAGAATGCCGACAAGGAAATCAGCGCAATCGGGAAATGTACGAACAACGGGTGCCAGTTCGGAATCACTTCGATCATGATTGCCTCCTTTTTTGTTCAGCGTTGAGGTTCGGTTGGCTCGCCGGGCGCGGGTTTAGGCGCTGGAGCGGTTGGGCTCTGCGGCGCAGTTTCCGCCGCATGTGCCGTATGACCGCCGCCATGTCCCATCATTCCCATGTGCCCGCGAGAAAATAATGCGATGGACAACATCACGACCATCACTGCCAGCATGACTTCCCCGGTTTGGTGTCGTTTCATTTGATTTCCCTTTCTAACAGAGTTATTAAAATTCAGAATGCTCATCCGGTTTTCTACTCGACTGAGAACACATACGGCTCCTGTTTACCTTTAGGCACAGCATAGATCGTCAGTGTGCCTTTCTTCATCTCGCCCATGCCCGGCGAATTCAGCGGCATGCCGGGTGCGCTGATGCCGATGATGGCGGGTTTCTCCTTCAGCATTTTGCGGATGGCAGCGACCGGTACATGACCTTCGACCACATAACCGCCGACCAGTGCCGTGTGGCAACTGGCGACATGGGATACGCCGTGGCGATCCTTGATGGCATCCATGTCGGATTCGTTCACGGCCTTTACCGCAAAGCCGTTCTCGCGCAGGTAGTCCACATATTTTTCGCAGCAGCCGCAGGCCGGGCTCTTGTGCAGCGTGATGGACGTGGCGGCGTGCGCGGTGCCCCCAGCGGCGAGGCTGAATGCCAATACAACCATGAGTCGATTGAATATGTTCATTTCATCTCCTTTTATTTGCGGCCGATCTTGACGATCATCCACTGCTTCTTTTCGTCTTGCATCAGTTCGAAACGTACGGCATCACCGGCCTTGAGGTCGTAAGGCAAAGGATCGCGCAACGCGAACCACATGGTCATCGGCGGCCAATTCAGCTCGGCAATGGGTTCGTGCGCGATCTGCACTTTGCCATCCTTGGCGTTCACCGCTTTCAGCACGCCAGTGCCTGCGTGCGTGGCTACAGCCTGTTGCGCAGCCATGTCGTGATGATTCTCATGTTCGTGCGATGCTGCTTGGACAGGGGTGCCGGTTGCCGGTAGGGCGAATAGGAATGCGAGTGTCAGAGTTTTCATGGTATTTCCTTTCGGGCTTGGTTAATGGTTGAGGAGGATTCGTTTCGTTTGACCAGCGCATAGATCACCGGGATCACCAGCAGCGTCAGTACCGCCGAAGAAACCATGCCGCCGACCATGGGTGCGGCGATGCGGCGCATCACTTCCGAGCCGGTGCCGCTGCTCCACAGGATGGGCAGCAGGCCGGCCATGATTGCGACCACAGTCATCATCTTGGGACGCACGCGTTCCACTGCGCCTTCCATGATGGCTGCGTACAAGTCCTGGGCTGAGGGGGCGCGGCCTGCCGCGGTGCACTTTGCCTGCACTTCCTGCCAGGCCTTCTCCAGGTAGATCAGCATCACCACACCCGTCTCCGCCGCTACACCCGCCAACGCAATGAATCCCACGGCCACTGCCACGCTCAGGTTGTAATCGAGCAGCCACAGCAGCCACACGCCGCCGACCAGCGCGAACGGTACCGACAGCATCACCACCAGCGATTCGGTGACGCGCTTGAAGTTGAGGTAGAGCAGCAGGAAGATCAGCAGCAGCGTGATGGGGATGACGATCTTCATCTTGGCGATGGCGCGTTCCATGTATTCGAACTGTCCGCTCCAGGTGGCGTAATAGCCGGGCGGGAACTTCACCTCCGCTGCCACCGCCTTGCGCGCCTCGTCCACATACGAGCCGATGTCGCGCTCGCGGATGTCCACGTAGATGTAGGCGGAGAGCAGGGCGTTCTCGGTGCGGATGCTCGGCGCGCCCTTGCTGAGGCTCACTCTGGCGACCTGGCCCAACGGGATCATCGCGCCTTGATTGTTATCTGACATTGGGGTGGCCACCAGCACCTCGCGTGCGATCCGCTCCGGCGTGTCACGCAATTCGCGCGGATAACGCACGCTCACGCCGAAGCGTTCCAGACCTTCCACCGTGGTGGTGACCATCTCGCCGCCCAGCGCAGTGGCGATGACATCCTGCAACTCGCCGACAGTCAATCCGTAGCGCGCCAGCGCCAGCCGGTCCGGTTCGATGTCGAGATAGAAGCCGCCGGTGATGCGCTCGGCGTAGGCGCTGGTCGTGCCCGGAATCTTTTTGACCACGGCCTCGATCTGCTTGGCGAGGCGTTCCATCTCGTCCAGGTTCTTGCCGTACACCTTGATGCCGATGGGCGTGCGGATGCCGGTGGAGAGCATGTCGATGCGCGCCTTGATCGGCATGGTCCACGAGTTGGCCACGCCGGGGAATTGCAATGCCTTGTCCATCTCGGCGATCAGCTTGTCGGTGTCCATGCCGTCGCGCCATTCCTCCTGCGGCTTGAGGTTGATCACCGTCTCGAACATCTCCAGCGGCGCCGGGTCGGTCGCAGTCTGCGCGCGTCCCGCCTTGCCATACACCGAGGCGACCTCGGGAAAGCTCTTGATGATCTTGTTCTGCGTTTGCAGCAACTCGGCCGCCTTGGTCACCGACATGCCGGGTAGCGAAGCGGGCATGTAGAACAACGTGCCTTCGTTGAGCGTCGGCATGAATTCGCTGCCCAGCTTCATGGCGGGATACACGCTCAACAGCATCGCCAATGCGGCGATGGCGAGCGTGGTTTTCTTGCGCTGAAGCACGGCGGCGATGAGCGGGCGGTAGCCTGCAATCATCCAGCGGTTCAGCGGGTTCTCCGCTTCCGGTTTGATCTTGCCTTTGATGAACAGCAGCATCAGCACCGGAACCAGCGTAACCGAGAGCAGGGCCGCGCCGGCCATGGCGAAGGTCTTGGTGAACGCGAGCGGCGCGAACAAACGGCCTTCCTGCGCCTCCAGCGTGAACACCGGCAGGAAGGAGACGGTGATGATGAGCAGGGAGAAGAAGAGGGAGGGGCCGACTTCTTTGCAGGCGGCGAGGATGGCTTGGGAGCGGGTGTCAAAATTATCACCGTTCGCCCTGAGCCTGTCGAAGGGTGGACGGTCCACTGCTCCAAGGCCAACACCGGTTTTGACAATTTCGTTCGGCACGCCGCTCGTTCCTTCGACAGGCTCAGGACGAACGGGGTTTAAGAGTTCAGGACGATCCGGGGAGTTGGTACCCAATCTTTCCAAATGCTTATGCGCATTCTCAATCATCACAATCGCCGCATCCACCATCGCCCCGATGGCGATCGCAATCCCGCCCAGACTCATGATGTTGGAATTCAGATTCAAAAAGCGCATGGCGATGAACGCGATCAGGACGCCAATGGGCAGCATCACGATGGCGACCAGCGCACTGCGCGCATGCATCAGGAACACCATGCACACCAGCGCCACGATCAATCCTTCTTCCAGCAGCGTCTTCTTCAATGTGGCAATGGCGCGCTCGATCAGTTCGGAGCGGTCGTACACGGTCTGAATAGTCACTCCTTCGGGCAGGCCGGGTGCGATCTCGGCGATTTTGTCCTTGATGTTCTGGATCACTTCCAGCGCGTTCTGCCCGTAGCGCGCCATGGCGATGCCGGACACCACTTCGCCTTCGCCGTTGAGTTCGGTCAGGCCGCGCCGCTCGTCCGGCCCCAGTTCGACGCGCGCGATGTCGCGCAGCAGCACCGGCGTGCCGCGCTCGGCTTTCACGACCAGATTCTCGATATCCGCTTTGCCGCGCAGGTAGCCGTGGCCGCGCACCATGTATTCGGTCTCGGCCATCTCCACCACGCGCCCGCCGACGTCGCGGTTCGATTCGCGGATGACCTGCGATACCTTGTTCAGGGGGATGCCATAGGAACGCAGCTTCAGCGGATCGACCGTCACCTGGTACTGCTGCACGAAACCGCCGATGGAGGCGACCTCGGCCACGCCGTGCGCCTTGGTGAGTTGATAGCGCACATACCAGTCCTGCATGGTGCGCAGTTCGGCGAGGTTGTGCTTGTCGCTGAGTACCGCATATTGATACACCCAGCCCACGCCGCTGGCGTCCGGCCCCAGTTGCGGCGATACGCCTTTCGGCATGCGTCCGGCAATACTGTTGAGATATTCCAGTACGCGTGAACGTGCCCAGTAGATGTCGGTGCCATCCTCGAAGATCACATACACGAACGATGCGCCGAAGAACGAGAAGCCGCGCACCACCTTGGATTTTGGCACGGACAGCATGGCCGTGGTGAGCGGGTAAGTCACCTGGTCCTCCACCACCTGCGGCGCCTGCCCCGGATATTCGGTATAGACGATCACCTGCACGTCGGACAGGTCGGGCAACGCATCCAGCGGCGTCTTGACCAGCGTGTAGATGCCGGCCAGCGTGATGAACAGGGTGGCGAGCAATACCAGGAAACGGTTGCGCGCCGACCATTCAATGATTTTGGCGAGCATGTCAGTGCTCCCCATGCTGCGCTTGCAGCTTGGTAATCACGAATTCACCCGGTGCGCGTTCGACCAGCTCGAAGCTGATTGCGCTGCCCGGCTTGATGCCTGCGGCCAGCGAGGAATTGGCCAGCGTGAAGTCCATGGTCATGCCCGGCCACTTCAGCGACGGGATCGGTTCGTGCGTGATGCTGACAGTGCCATCGGTGTTGATACTGTTCAACGTGCCCTGCGCCTGGTGACTGACCGTTGCAGTCTTATTGTCAGGTTCTGCCGCGACGGCATGGGCAGAGTGATTTTCTGCCGCCTTCTGTTCTGCCACTGGTTTCGCACCGCCGTGTGCATGGCCGCCTAAACCGCCCAGTGACGCTTTGAGGTTGCTTTCCGCATCGATCAGGAAATTGGCGGAGGTAACCACCTGTTCGCCTTCCGTGACACCAGTGAGGACTTCGGCGTAATTGTCGCTGCGGCCACCCAGCGTGACTTCGCGCGGCTCGAAGCGACCTTCTGCCAGGCGCACCAGCACGACTTGCCGTGTTCCGCTGTCGATCACTGCGGAGGATGGCAAGGTCAGCACCTTGTTGGCTTTGCCTACGCTGATCTGCGCATTGGCGAACATGGCGGGCTTGAGCATCCCTTTCGGGTTGGCAATCTCCATGCGTACCTGCACTGTGCGCGTTGCGCTGTCCAAGGTGGGATAGATGAAGTCCACTTTACCGTCGAAGGCTCGATCCGGATAAGAGCCGACTGCAACCTGCACATGGTCACCGAGACGGACTTGCCCGATGTCCTGCTCAGGCACTTCGGCGATGACCCACACTGAAGACAGGTCGGCGATCTGGTACAGCATTTCGCCGGGCATGAAACGCATGCCTTGCACGGCCTTTTTCTCCAACACGATGCCGGAGACAGGTGCGTAGAAAGTCACGCGTGGCCGTGCCTCGCCGCTGGCAGCTGCATCGGATTGTGCGCCCGCAATATCCCAGTTCTTCAGACGTGCTGCGCTGGCAGTGGCGAGCTGCTGCATACTTTGTTTCGCGTCGGCATCCGCGTCTTTCAGCGAGGCCAATCCTTGTATGGCCAGCGAATGTTCGCGCTGTGCCGAGACCAATTCCGGGCTGTACACATCGAACAACGGCTGGCCTTTGGTGACCGCCTGCCCTGTGGTGTTCACATAGAGACGTTCGACCCAGCCTTCGAACTTCGGCGCAATGGTGTAGGTATGCCGCTCGTCGATCTCGATGCGCCCGGTGACGCGCAGGGCTTTATTCAATTCGCGCAGGGCGGCGGCTTCACTCTTTACGCCCAGCTTCTGCACTTTATCTGGGGTGATGTAGATCACGTGATTGCCGCCGGTTGCGGCATCACCTTCATACACCGGCACATAGTCCATGCCCATTGCGTCTTTCTTTGGGGTGGGTGAAGTATCCGGCAGACCCATCGGGTTGCGGTAGTACAGGACTTTGCGTTCGGCTTTGACTGTGCCAGTCGCCGGTTTCGCACTCGATGCTTCGTGAATGCCCAGCCGGTATCCGGCGGCGGCTACAGCCGATAGCAGCAATATCCCCAGAATCAATTTGACGACGTTGTTCATAGTTCTTCTCCCAACAATTTTTCGATGTCGGCCAGGCGCAATTGCATGTCCGTTTGTATCTGCAGCTGTTGCTGTCTGGCTTTCAGGATCTGTTTCTGCGCTTCGATTAGCATGGCGAAATCCACCTTGCCGTTCTCATAGCCGACCTGCGCGGACTGATAGGTAAGCTCAGCCTGCGGCAGCAGGCGTGTGGCGATGAGCGCTTCGGTACGGCGTGCCGATTCCAGCGCCGAGAGGTTTTCCGATAATTCCGACTGCATCTGGTTGAGCACCGCCTGTTTACGTGCGCTCGAAGCGGATAGCATTGCTTCGGCTTCACGTTCCTGCGAGCGCCTCGAAGATTGCTGCAATGGGATATTGAGTTCTACCATCAGATCCCAGCTTTTTATCGAGTTGCCGAATTGATTTGGTGCAACGCCCAGAGTGACGCCGGGATAGCGGTTGTTGTAAGCCAGATCGCGGCTTTTCTCCGCAGACAGGACGCTCGCCTCGGCGATCTGCAGCTGCGGGTTGCGTGCACGCAAGCGCTCCAGCAATGCCTGCTCATCCAGTTTCACGGCAGGCGGTATGGTGCGCGGCTGAGCCGGCTCCACAAGTTGGGCGTTCACCGGCCGCGACAGCAGCGAGTTGAGCCGTGCATGGGAATGGTGGGCTTCGTTCTGCAGGGAGATGAGTTCGCTACGCAACATGGTTTTTTCCACTTGAACCTGGATTACATCCTGCTGTTGGCCCAGTCCGTTGGCGTAGCGCGTCTGGGCGATCTGTTCCAGGTTATCCAGCAAGACCAGCGTCTGTTGCGCAAGTTGCTCACTGGCGCTGACGTTGTAGTACATGGCGTAGGTCTGTTTGATGCGACTTGCCAATTCAGACCAGTTTGCCGCGACCTGACCGTTGGCTTGCGAGGCCTGCGCCTCGGCGACATCGCGTTGCAGACCGCGTTTGCCGAACCAGGGCACGGTTTGCATCAGCAAATAACGCGTGCTGCCAGTCTGCGAGGGCAGCACGCGCGGTCCGGTCGTTCCCTGATTGGTGATGTCCATCAACTCGGTACGCAATACCGGATCGGGCAATGCGTCGGCATACTCGGTTCGTTGCTGTGCGGCCGTAGCCTCATACCGCATGGCAGCCAGTTCCGGGTTGTGCTCGCGCGCGTAGTCCAACAATCCGGTGAGGTTGCTGCCTAAAGGCTCATCGGCACCGGCCGGGGTGAGCCAGAGCGTACAAAGCACGGTGACAATTGATATTTGTAACTTCATATTCCGTATCCTGTTGCAGTTGGAATGCAAACGGACAGCCGCATACAGCCGCCGTACGGCGCAGGACGAAGATCAGACTATGAAATCTACAGACGGACTCGTCCTGCGTTAGACGCGAACGAGAGGAGGTGGCAGCAGAGGAACTGAAGTTACAGAGTTGAATACAACCAGATAAGGCGTGACTTCACCGGCGGTGCTTGGCGCAGCCCCCATGGATACGACGGGAACCGCCAAGTACGCGGTGCAGGCCAGATGACAGACGCCGCAAACGCTGTTGGACGGGCTATGCTCGTCCGCAGGAGTGGGCTTATCACCGTGATGCATATGATGTTCGCCCATGTCCATGCCCGCGTGCGACATGGATTGCGATGCCGCAGATTCATGACAGCTGCCTCGCGACAGTTGCATGGATACCGATGCCGCCAATGCGCTTCCGGTAAAAACCGGCAGCCAGAGCAGCATGATTACGGCAATGAATTTTCGGGCCGAGCGCGTCATGCGGCGTAGGTTGAACTTGTTTTTCGAGAATGTCAATTTTTCGCAACTTGTGTTTAAGGGTTGTTGGAGCAAGAAAATGAAAAATCCAACCAGGCTGGTGGCGCCAAAATTGGTTGCCGCAAGTTTGTTAGTGCGTTGAATATGCATCAGAAGCTCATTTTTTCTTGTGGTCAACGCAAAGTCTATGGGGGATGTTCGATTTGACGATGAGATTGATATTGGCGTCAGAGCTCATCCACGGTTCACCTGTGTGGGCAGCGAAATACTCAGACACCGACAGGTAATGAACCACGTCGCACAACGTGACCGCATCCACTGCCATCAGGCAATAAGGGCCGCGGCAATAGGCCACGATAGAACGGTCTCTGGGCAATTCTGCCAACCGTTGGCGCAACTCTTCCAGCGGGATCGAACGGGCAAACGGCAGGTGCGCATTCAGATATTCCTCCGCCGGCCTTACGTCGAGCACCACCACTTCTCCCTTGCGCGCCGCCTTCAGCAGGGTTTCGCGGTCATTGGCATCTACCGCTTCTGGCGTGATTTGGGCTATGGTGTCGGTGCGTTGGGATTGGGTATCGCCGCGCATTTCAGCGGATCGGTGGAAGCGGCGTTCTGGTTCGTGGCAGTCTCAATGTTCCTGTCGGGAGGCTTGCTGGCACGTAGCGGCTGTAGCGACCTGCTAACAGCATGCCAGAAAGCCGTCGCTCATAGTCAACTCAGCCCAGACTTGAGCGATGGTCCGGATACACCCCCGCCATGAGGCGGGTTAGACGGCACCACCATGGGCAATGCTTGTAAGCACCTTCCGGACTTCTTCAGTACCAATCCCTGTGTCCAGCATAGATAAAGGTGTATCGCCCAGCGCGATGTTCTTTTGCTTTAGCCAATCCCTGGCCTTTGTTGAATCGATAAATATTTTCTGTGCCAAGTCGTAAGCGATGGCAAGACGCTCAAGGCGTTCAGACTCACTTTGGCCAAGTGCATCACAGCTATTTATCTTGCGTTGAGCAGTTGCTGGCGATATCCCTAAGAACTTTGCGAATTCGGCCCGTGACATTTCGAAATGCTCACTTGCTATAACAAGTATGTTGGACCGCATGCCAGCGCGAATGAGTCTGATCCTAGCCCCAGCGTTCAATTCAGCAATTGATGAGCACCAATTGTGAAACTTCATAGAATTGGTTGTTGTAACAGAAGTCATATTACCCCCGAGATCCCAGCAAACAAACCGTGTTGTCGACGTATACGCTTCCAAAACAATCAATATGATTCCCGCAAGGATCAACTCATTCTTGAAATATTCCCCAATGAAACCTTGTATCGATGTATGAATTCTTCGGTTGCGTTCTCGACCTTAACTTGATTAAACCCACACCAATTGTCGAGCACATATTGTGCATCATCGCAAAATCCGGGCAAGCCAACTAGTTGATATACCCGCCCACTGCTAGTAACGCCACGCATAGTCACTGAATCGAAATTTTCGATTTTGCTCGAAACGGCGCCATTGAACTCTCTGCAATTTCGTCCGGAAAAATGCAATCCAAAACGATCTTCGAACCCGTTTGCTTTCACAACCTTGAAGACCTGCCATGCTTCCAGCCATTTTTCCGGTTCAGCCTCTACCGAAGCCGAGCCCCAGATATTTGGATGCTTTTCCAAATCAGCAATGACAGCCCTCAATTGATCTTCATGGTATTTATCTTTGCTCATAACTTTTGCTCCTTTCAGTTCGAATTCAACATTTCAAAGTCCAAGTTGACGTATCTACTATTTGTTGCGATGAACTTTTGCTTTCTCCAGGATTTGCATTACGAGGGCGCGTGACTCAGGTAGGCGATCAAGACGCGGCGAAAATGAAAGATTTTTGGTTTTTCTCAGTACTACCATTGGCTTCAAGCGCTCCCAATCCTCAAAGCGCAAAGTTGCCTCCAGAGTTTTTAGCGCTGATAAGCACTCCTGATCACGCAACGTCCAATCGACACGTGGTCTGCGCTTCGTGACCTGCCTGCCTCGACGCGTCGTTTTTGCTGGCAACCTGCTTTTGAGCCATTCTTTGTCATGGCGCGACAGCCAGCTATATCCGGAATTCTTAGTTTTCCGAAGTTCCGCCCAAGAACACTTTGGATTGCTTTTGATTAGCAATTCGAACTTCTCGCGCTCCGTCTTTCGCGCCCGTTCATGGCTTGCTGCGCGCCACACTTCATGCAGACTGGGTTGTTCGTTGCAAATCCGGTCAATGGTTGCTCGCGAGAAGGAGAATGTCTTTGAGATTTGTCGAAAGGGCTCTCCACGCTTGATAGACTGGATAATCTCTGACCGAATTTCGTGTGTAAGTACCTTGGGACGCCTTGATACATCCATCAAGCCCAGCTTCCCTAACCAACGAATGGCAGTACTCACATCTATTCCCAGTACTCTAGACAAAGCAGTTACAGACCCCTCCCCATTCTTGTAACGCCGCGCCAATTCGATCACAAGTGTTTCGTATTCGCATGTCGTATGCACTTCTTTTGGGTCGGTTGCTTCCTGCTGTAAAAGAGGCAACTCCATCTGATGCTCCCAAGCATAGACGGAGGTAAAGCTATCCCAACTTCCGAATAGAGCGTCGATAAGCAATAGATGAGATACTGTATGGAAATTCCCCCGAGGTTTCCTGACAAGTCGCAGCATCCCTTCAACATGGCGTTCATCAACAATGCGATTGAATGGATCCAGGTTTGCAATCGCGTGGTATTTGTCACTCAACCACTTCACGAAATCCCTTGCTCTGACTTGACCTCCTTTTGTTAGCAAGCCATGTTGGCTGAGCCCATGCTGGTATGTTGCAAGTAGTATCTGCGGGGAATATTCACCTGAAAGAGTACTGTTTAGCGCCGCAACGGACAGATTCGACAGTTGCCGCAACAAGGGCAGTTGCTGATCTGCAATGACTGATGTGCTGGTCGAGACTATTTCAGGATCATCCGGAAGAAACAGGGTTGAACGCCCTCGCCCGTCGATCCTGATACTTGACTTAAGTATCGGGACTCCGTGGTTCGCACATACGAAAGTCCCAGGAAGTTGAAGTTGCCGGTGCCAATATGCGAATCCATGTACATCCTTGTCTTCGCGAATACAATCTTCACATGTGCATAATGGCATGCTCGAGCCCGATGGTCCTGCCGGCAAACCAAGAACGAATTTAAGCGGCTCGACCGTGTCTCCGCGCATCAATGCGAGTGCTTCGGCGTGGACTTCCGGCGGGCGAAATCGCAGAAAATAAGGAAGGACGGTTGCTTTCAGGGCAATCTCGTCAGGTTGGCCGTAAGCGGATTCGGTACGCCTGCTGAACTCGCCAAGGTGTGACGGGAAGTCGTGGCGGAGCCCAGCTCCGGGGCTGCCGAATAGCAAATGACTGATTTGTTCCCCGCGACTCGATCCTCCCCAGCGGTGGGCGATTGCCACAAGGGAATATAGCGTCATGTCTTGCTGCAGAATCGGAAGCATTTCACCCTTCTTTCTTTTTCGCTTCCGTCCGAGCTGCCTCAAGCCCAGCCAGCTGAATGTTGACTAGTCCCTGTTTGCGCAGATCATCTGGCGAAAGCGATTTGGAAAGTTCTTCCCGTTTCAACTGCTGATTCTTTTTCCTGGTTTGTTCGCTCGCGAATTTTGCTTTCTCGGTTTTATGTTTTCTGGGTACACTCTTTGATGTATCACTAGAATCAGGTGTTTTCCCACCACCCTGTGTTGCTCCTTCAGTGGGTTTTGAATCGGTGCATTTAACTTTCCAGTGACTGGCATAAAAGTCAGCGTCGACGTCAGGATAGTTCATAAGCAGCTCCGGCTTACGGAAGTTGAAACCATCCGCCAGAGGTTTAAGTTTGGCGAAGTCCGGCGATTCATAAAGTTTCTTGATATCCTCAGGACATATTGATTCGATGCCGTTTATAAGATTGTTTCGTTGGGCAAAACACCAAAGCATCAGGGCCAACCTAGCAATTCCGCCGCTGCAACTACGCAGCATTTTCGAGCACCCTACGGGATCAATAATTTTGCCTCGTAGCACCCAATATCCCATTACCCCCATAGAAACAGCATTCCACTCAACATCCGCATCCGGCAGATTTGTTGATCCAATTGGAGAGAAGATTTCAGGTGGAGTAAGGTGCAGTCGGCTCAGATCTTGACTGTATGTCACCCAGTCAAATGCCCTCTCATTGCCTATCATCACCAAGGGTATGCCTGAATTCATCAGTTCCATAAGGAACATCTGCATGAGTTCCGCATGCCCGGATTTAATCAAGTTCCGAAGTTGCCCCTCGTCGATAAACAAAATTCCAGTGAAGTGGGCGATTAATCTGCCAACAGTCGCCACAACAAGCTTATCAACCGTGCGGTAGCTCTTTGGCAAATCGATGGAATAAGTCGTACCAAGCAGACTATCTATCTGAAGCAAAATGCGCGTTAAGAATCCGCTACGTGTTCCATCATGAGACATGTTCAATTCAAGATAGACAATCTGCTGCAATTCATTCCAACCGGCAGCTTCATCCTTGTCCCGAAACAAAAATTGTGGAATTAGGGTACAAAAACGTTGGACCGTAACGCTCTTACCAGTTCCGGTCGGTCCCTTCGTGACATGAATCGACATACCTCTTGTCGGAGCAGGAGGAAGAGGATCTGCTCTGGCTGCGGCATTGATCTGCGCCCAATAAAGGCGTTTCGCCTCTGGGATTACCGGATTTCGGGCACGAAGCCCCATTTCCAGCATGCCCCACCATGTCATCGCTGCGCGAACGGATTGCATCGTCGGCTCCAGAGGCACTTTCTCACCTACAAGAAGGGATACTCGATCTACAACTCCCAAACTCTCAAGATCAATTCCAGCTAACGGGTCGAAGGCGAGTTTATCCAGAATGTCGGAAACCTCCGTAAAACGTGGCAAACCAACCAACAGGGGGTTGTACATTGAATACCAGTTTTGATTTTTCTTAGTGTCCACGCTTGTTCCCTTCCTGGCGCCGATTTAGGATTGCTTGCTGCAAAATCGAAATTGGAACATGTGGATTATTTTCGTGAGCTGACTTGTCTTCACCATTGGGTGTTGATATTCCGTTGTCATGCGGGGAGACCTGTTTTGTCTCCATTGATGCATCGTTAGGAATTGGATGTTCATCCTGGATTTCTTCTTTCCCTCCTTCAGCATTCTGCTCTTCGAACAATGGGGGGCTCTGGATAGGCATTCCGTATTGGTAGCTAGCTTTTTCCTTTTCCCTGTTTGCCTTCTTATTACGACGAATGGCTGACTTGGATGGGGGTTTGTCGACAGCTTCCAAAGCATCGTCATATGCATCCTTGGCTTCCTGCTTGGTCACCTCTTGTCCTGCCTCCATATCACTCAGCGCTTCTTCTTTTGCATTTCGTGCATTGAACAAGTGAATCGCATCACTTTCCATTAGATTGATAATGTCTGGAATCGAGCATTCGAAGGGCAAATCTTCGTCCTTCGTCTTCATCCACAATCGAATGAGCTCACCATCAATCGGGTTCCGATAATATAGCTCGGTAGGGTTGTAGGGATCTTGGCGGAAATCGTCGTCAAATGATTCCGCCGACACTCCAGCGCGGCCTACTTTGGCTTTCATGAACCTCTCTATCATCACTGGGTGTCTACTAATGTACTGAACTGGTTCGATGAATTCGCGCTTCTGTCCAGTATCCGGGCGAAGCAACTTGACACCATGTTGAGTAAACACACCACGCACATGCGGCATTAGCTTGATTCTCGCTTCGTCATTACTAATGAGACTCATTGCGAGCTTGCCTTGATTGATCTTCATTCTGGTGAGATTTAGCCTATTCAAAGTCAAGCCCTTGTCGATAATCTCTCTACGCATCTCCAGCGTCGGATGAATATCAAGAGGCATGGTGTTAAATGTGTGAACTGCCCGCGCGGTTTCACGAATTGCTTCAATAATTGTCATGCGGGCGAGAATGTCGGCCCGCTCTTCGCCACGTTCATGGCGTTGCCCATGTGTTGTGCCATGGAGGTTATGGTCAACCATTCGATGCAAGGAGTGATGACTTGTTTCAGCAGGTGCATTCAAATCGGAACGAGCAACACCAACGAATTTCAAACCCGTTCCAATCTGATCGAGGGCTTCAATCACCCCTTGGCATCGCGCGTCAGTATTGTCAGCGGTGACACTTGAGAATCTGATCGATATCCAATCGGCAGGATCTATGTCCTCCAGCCCAAGCCATTTAAGCCACTCTGTCTTGTCAGTAAGCGAGTGAAGGAACGCCAGAAGTACCGTCTCAGTGCTTGGCGCATCTAGTCCCAGATAGAAGCCTGATATATATCCATACATCCCTTCAACAACAAGAATGCGATGGGCAGGGCCAATGCGGTCGAGACGATTCTCGACTCTGACGAACTCAGTATCGGGTGACGTCGAATCCGTGTAGCCTTGCTGGCCCACCACGACAACGTTGTCGGACGAGTAACCAAGAAGTACACGATCAACGCGCCCCAAATTGAATTTAGTAAGTTGTTTCTTCCAGCTATCGTGGCCAGGTGATCTCTCTTTTCCCCATCGTTCAAATTGAGAACGAGTTGGTCGTTGATGGTCAGGTAGTAGTTTCTTGTGAACTATTCCATTCTTATCAGTAACTGATTTTGAATAGAATTCCCGCCACATTCGACGCAAGGCTTTTGCAATAGTGGTCCCACGGACGTAATAGTTCCGCCAACCGAAACCACATATGTCTTTGTCTTCTTCCGTCATCACAAAGCCTTCCAGGCCAATATGATGTGCCGCGGTAGGAGCGTTATATCTCCCAAGTTTCTTCTTCTGCTTTCGCGCTTTTCCTCTACCTCCTTTTGCGCCAGAGAACGGCGTAAGTGCGTCGGTAACACTACCTCCGGCCCAATATTGATTGAGCAATTCATTGAACATCTTCTTTGTTCTGGCGATGGTTCGATTTAAATTTCCCATTGCGTTTGCCAGTTTGGCAATTCGTTCCGAACGAATCTGGGGGTCGAGCAACATCTTTTTATCCTCGGAATCCAGTTCTTTGCCTGTTGAATCCTTGATAAGTAGACCTATAAGTGCGTCACGTGCCTCCCTATCTCTGCGCGGATTTGAAACTTTCTGACCTCGACGCAGATATTTTTTATCGAGATCATCTTTGGTTGCTTCAACATCGGCACGGGGAGCGACACCCTTCACATTGATTGCAAGCCAGCGCCGATTAAGTTCATCCATTACCTTAGACAAATCCGCAATGAGGGGACCTACAAAATATATTCTCTTTTTTGATCTGCGCGGAGTGACCGGAATAATGACTATGCGGTTTAGTCCTTCATGTACATCAAGAACCCTGTATGTCTCATCTAGACACGCCGACTCGATCTTCGGCTCGATGATCTCCCCTGCAACGGGAAGCCGGCGTAGGTTTGGCATTATTGGGCGTCTCCTTGGATGCTCGATCGAATGGCTGCCTGAAGACTTCTGCCACCCGGCCGAGGAGGCAACGAAGTCTTGATCGGCAATGACAAGTCACAGTCAATCAGTTGATTCCATATGATGTGATTCAGTAGAAATGCGGCTTGCTGATTATTCGCGGCGTAATCGGCTTTCAGCCGCTCACTCACTTCGATGAGAGGGTACTTAGCAATACTATTTCCATGTTTGCTGAGAAATCTACCCAGTACTGAAAACCACGGATGATTACGCGGCAGAACCGCTGAATCGGCAAGAGACTCAAGTTGAGCAAATAGTGGGCCTGGAAACAGCGAACGATCGCCGACAAAATATGGAAAGTCTAAGGCCTGAGCATAACGCCGCTCAGCCTCTAGTTTTTCTGGCCCACGATCCAATGGATCAATATATAGGTATCGCTCTGATTCCAACGGCTTCACTGAAACCAAGGCGCAAGCCTTCTCGGGCGTTGGTATCCAAGGTAAATGCAAACATAAATCCATCGTCCAGACATAGGGAATGTCCGTTCCCACGAAGAAGCCATGCTTGATACCCATATCTCGGCAAATCGACTGCATGCCTTCGGACCATGGTAACGTTGCATCGACTTCAGGATTTCTGTCGTATTCTGGATGCGGGTGTTGCCATGGCCACATGGGAAATTGCTCTCGAACGTGCGCACCTATCCAGGCGAACAGCAAGCCCAGATACCACTCACTCAGCGAAAAGAAGTGGCATTTTCGTTTGAAGGGAGGAAGGGGTTTCAGCACCTGAACTGACATCGGCGAAGGGTTCCACCGTTTGATTTGCAGGGTTGACTGATAGCCTTCTCCAAAACCAACTCCCATACCTGCTTGAATCAAGTCTACGAGTCTGTTCCAAGTATCTTTCGGTGGGCGGGCCATTTCAGAGAACCGCTATTGCCCGCGACCAACATGGACGATCAAATGAACACGGGGCTGGGCTGTATTTCAATCTCACCAAAACGATTTGGGAACCAGCAGTCCATTGGACCCGTTCCTTATGAGTTGATACTTCATCTTTTTTTGTCTTAACTTTCATCGTCTTTCCCTTTTTTCAGACCGAGCGTACCCGCCGATCGCAATGAAACGCTCGTTAAACAAAATTGAACAAAGAGGGAATTGACGCGCCGGAATCAGGCTCGTAGACTTCGTACCGTGGAGTAGCGAAGTTTTGGTTCCCCCAAGTTAAGGACGCTCACGGCCTGCCAGCCGTTGTGCGTCTTTTTGGTTTAGTAAGTCGCTTAAATACCCTCCCTGATTTTCATTTGATTACATGGGTCGCATTAATTCGGTGACTTTAGGCCGAGCGCCACCGCAATTTGATGTGATTGCCCTCGCAGACATTTCCGCCGACCTTGAAGAACTGCATAGACTAGCGCCGGCGCGAATCCTTGCTCGCGCGCCCACGAGTTAATGTTGAGTCCATTTAGGCGGAACCACTTCTGCGCTTCGTCAGCCGAAAGCGTTTTGGATCGAATTGATGGATCAAGTTTGTTTTCCATGAAGCAAATATTTTTGAAAACCCACCTAATCATCAGATGATTTCCGAATGAATGCAAGAACTTTCTATCGCGGATTAATCAGCTATATTCAATAAGTTACCAACAGTTTCATTTGTTACTTTCAGTAACAAATGACCACCTAAATTGACACCGTTAGTAACAATTTTTGATGACTAATGGTTGTAAATTGAACTGTTGGTTTAATCAGAAATGCTGTTAAATATTGATGCGGATTGGTAAATAGAACCAATCGTGCGCATTTCAAAACCCAATCGCAAAGATGTAGATTTTTCGAACTTAATATTTTTCGATGTGCATTGAGGAGGTACTCCGGTAAGGGGCTTATTATGGAAAGAACAAATCTCTATTTCGCGACGGTGCATACCGCATTCCGCTCAAGACATAGCGGGATAAGCTTTGTGTGCTAGCCTATAAATACCGCCAGAATCTGGCAACGCCAAACATACTGTTAATAAATTGAAAACCTCATTAGTACTGCTAAGTATTTTCTTAAATTAACCCGCTCTGCAAGGAAACCATACGATGCAAATTGATGGCGCAGAAGTCGTAGGATGGGCTTCGAAGGCAACAAGCGAAGAATTGACATTACTCGCTAACGCAGAGTATTCAGACGCAAATGATACTTGGATCATAAAAGCCTCTAATCGGTCAGGATTGTTGGTCGTCAAAGACGGGCACTCTCAACAACTACTTCGACCATATGGGTTCTTTCGTTCCGGTACATTCTTCCTAAACGATGACATTGGGACTCAGCTTAGCCAAAGGATAAGCGACTCGCGATCGCAAGGAGATAAGGACATCGCAGAAGCCAATACGTACCTCGGCACACGAGGATTCTTTGTTTCTGAGCTTGGTGGGACAAGCCAAGTACTCCTACTCGCCCATGCGATTAAGAACTTTGAAGAAAATAATGAGATTCCAGATCTTGATAACTGGGAGAGGATTCACGAACTTCTTGTAAATGGTAAGGCTTCGATCATGAGGTGCGGTGCTAAATTCGTTTTGGAATGGGTAGTTCATTCCGAGAGACAAAACGAGGGTACCTTCGATGTATATCGGCGCGTGCTTCTTGCGACTCTTTGTAGGCACACTGGTCAGTTGGATAAGGCTTTGGAAGCGAGCGCTATTGTAGATTTGCCGCGCGAGCGCCTCAATGGTGGTAGTTCAACCATATCGGTTCTTTGCACTACTCGTGCGGCTGCAATGATGGACATTGCGGAACTACAACCCAGTCGTAAAAATGAACTTCTTCTTGCCGCAAGACGCTCTTTGAATAAAGCAAATGCCATGGCAGGCGGAGATTCTGAAGAAATCATGGTTGCCTACCGACGCTTGAAGCTGCTTGATAACAACACATAGTTAAAAGCACGTATTGAAAACCTGAAGCTATTTGAGTACCCATTAGATTGGAAGCTCTAATGACTTTGTGTATGTCGATCCATTTTGTCCTTCAAAGTCGTATTCATACAGCGTCACCAATCCAAGACCTGGCTGACGTTGCCCCATGAAGAATGTAAATGCATTCGGCGCTGCTACAAAAAGGTGCAGAGGCACTTTATTTTGCACTTGCTCTTCATTAATCCGAAGCACCAGCGCTTCGGCAAGGTCGAAAGCATGTTTCCCGCTGGCAACTGAGAGTGCTCCAGGCCCACAGGATGGACGCGCGACAAGCAATTTCCCTATCTGGGGAGCCGATTTTGTAATGTAATTTCTTACTGCGGGACCGACGTCATGCGTGAGAGATACGGCAACAGCCATATCATTACCTTTGCCATTGAGCGTTTCAATTTCATAATTCCATGAAGGCCGATTTGCGTCGCGCTCTGTATCATTAGAATTCCACACATGTCGGTGTTGCGTTCGCTGTTCCAATTCAATATTGCGACCGGATTTGATGTTCAACACTGATCCTGCCACAAAAGCTAGCGTGATGTGGGCGTCAAGAATCAGGCGGAGATATTGATTGTCTCGTGCAGCATCCTGTAAGAATTGCTTTAGCTTAGGTTGCAGAGTAGCAACCCATTCTGCTTGATCGCGTATTGCGCGTTCGTCGAAATACGGAATAAGGTCTAGGACAATCGTGCATCGATCCTCCAAACGATCAAACGCATGCTCGAAAGACTTGATGCCGAAAACGGTATGAACCTTCCCACCATCAGATAGCAGTCCTTCCCGTTTGCAGGCATCTCTGAATGATGCACGATCAAAATCTAAACGGCCCTGACCTAGCCATTGAAAAGTCAGATCGTCATAAACAAAACTGCTTTCATTGCCGGGAATTCTACGCAGACCTCTATTTTCAAAGAGCAGATCAAGATTCTCACGATGGTCATCTAGCGAGGTAGTATCAGTATCCAACGACAGGGTGCGTGCTAAGTAACGCAGTTCGCTGTCATCAATGCCCAGATGTTCCCTCCACAACTTCCTGATTCTGCCTGTAGCGCTGGCATCGGTCTTGGTTCCGAATAAATCTTCGAGTCGTAGTGTTTTTGAACGTTGGTAGATCAATGAACTAAGGGGGTCATCCTGTGCAATGCCCCAGTTGGTCAATAGCTTGAATCGTACACCGATACCATTTGGAGCGTTCGCTACCTGTGCGTTACGAGCGCGCTGAAGTAAAGAAGTTGAGGTCGCGTTGATCCAGTCAGGACTTGTTAGATCTGCATATCCATATGCGTTAATGGACACGTGCCATTTGCATTGAATATGTTCGCGCATGATTGCCTGTCCATATTGATCACATGGAGCGCGATCGGCTGAATACTCAACCCACACGTCATCAAACCCCTTTGGCCCTGACTCAAAGCCGACGCGGACTATTGGACTTGTTGGGTCAAGTAAACATGCTGCTTTCCGCCAAAATACTCTTGCTTGAAACGCATCGCCTTCTCTTCGCACCGCTACCGCTTTAGTCATATAAGCCTCTCCATTCGGAGTTTCTCAACTCAATATATTTCGATTTTTGCCAACTATGCGTCCTTAAATGGTGGCGTCGGCGAAATCGAATTAGCAACCTCGATTGCGCGCGCAGGCTTGATCGGACCTGCGGGATATGCGTCGAGAACTATGGATGGCAATAGCCGTTGAATAATATCTGAGTAAGTAAAGCCATAGGGGCGCTTGCCCCCCGCACCGGTGGCTGAGACTAATGCCAGAATATCCGCCCGTCCAAAGCCAATCGGGCTTAAGCGACGGGACAGAACTTCTTCGCGCTGGATGTCATTGGGACGTTCGAAAAATAGAATGTCGGCAGCACGACGTCGCACGGCAGGATCCAGCGCCGATAGGCGATTGGTGCACATCACCACGGCCGCAGGGAGTTTTCCGCTGGCAAGCCGGTCAATACCGCGAATGAATGCATTTACGCCTGCACGATCTTCATGGTGCATTTGATCCGACTCGCGCGACTGTGCCAGCGCATCGGCTTCATCAACTAGCAAAATTACACCGCCACGTGCTACACCATTAGATGACTTGAACTTGATAGCTTCGTTATAGGTATGTTCGAAAGCGGCCGTGACAAGTTGAGTCATTTCGCCAACCCGTCCTTGTCCTCGAGAAGACAAACTCAGCGGTAACAGAGTGATGTCAATCTTCTCCTGTCGTGCCACCTGATCTCCTATCGTCTCGGCTAGTTCGGTTTTTCCAGAACCCACGTCACCTGAGAGCACAACCAAGGGTGGGCGTCGCAATACAGCTTCTAAGAGATGACCACCATCGGCATGGTGCTGTCCCAACCACTTTTGCAAACCCGCCGGATTGATTAGCACGCTTAATACATTGGACAGTCGTTTGATCTTGTCATCCATGCCGACTAACCGGGCAAGACGATCACGTGCATCGGGATCGGGTAACGTTACTGAACGCTCAAACAGCCCTTGTGGTTTTGTCTGCTGACTCATAAAAAGCTCCTAACACTGGCGCGACCGAGCGAACGACCGCCAGATGAATAAGTTTTGTCGTCGACGAAGTATCCACCTTCGACTTGCGGCTCATCTGCACCTGTGCGCTGGATCGGCAATTGTTGTTTAATTGTTTCACGCTCTGATGCCGAGAGTTCAAGCCATGCGGTGGTATAGGTTAAGTAACTGTAGAACGAAGCCCCAGCGATGTTTGCGCCTGGTAGAACGCGTCCAGGATCGTCGTCATTTTCGCTATTAGCGAGTTCTTTGGCGGTATAACGCAACGTCGGTACAATCCAGTTGCCATTGCGCCTAAAACCATAGGTCACGCTTTCAAGATAGCCTTGTCGTAGCAGTTCAGTAGCCTCGCCTTCGTATTGTTCGATTTGCGCATCCGACAGCGCGCCGTACAGTCTCTGTATTCGCTTTAGGTCGGTAGCGACCTTAGCTGCCAAATGCCGAGCATGGGTCAAAGTGAAGGTCTTAGTTTCAGTGGTAGTGAAGCTGTAGCTCATGATCTTTATCCTTGAAATGCCGAACCGAATACTTTTTGCCAGTAGTACACCGTTAATTCCTTGGTTGGTGCGGCAAGTGCTGAGTCGATAGCTTCACCTGCGTCCAGCGCAGCTTCAACAATAATATCTGCGTTGTTGGCGGTATAGAGGCTGGCCACATTGTTTGTGGAATTGATTGGGTCGATGATCTGCACTGGATGGTCAAACTCATCCACTTCCGACGCTTCGTAGTGATCATCAAAAACTATGCGTTCGCGCATATTGCTCTGTGCCACATACGTGAAGAAAGCTTGTAGTGCCTCCGGATAGTCGGAGAAATTCACGCCGTTATCACATAGTTTTGCGAGAATCATTTCGATCATAAATGATTTGAAGCGGAAGTCTTCGCGCTCCTGCTTTATGCGACGTGCCCAGAATTTCACCAGTCGCACAACTTGGGCAAAGTGTGTCTGTTGTGATTGTTTACGCTTGCGTGCAAATTCTAAATGCAGTGGGATGCTGGTTTCCAGCAATGACCCATCGTCTTGGCTAACCAAGTTACCGCGCCAATCGGGAAGACCTGCGTATAAAACGGGTACCACGTCCACATCTAAGCCGGAGCCACGGAATGAAACCGTGACAGAATATGTCTGCGGTTTCACTTGATCTGGAGAGAAATTTGGAAAGGCTCCGCGCAGCCGAGTTGCAATATAGTCAAGAAGCGCACGAACATCTTTAGGCGCATCGGGGCCGCTGATATAAACAGCCATGTCGATATCGTTAATTGACCGAAGGGCAGTCCCCTTGGCGAGGCTGCCCGACAACTGCATCCGCTTTAGAGAAAAGTCTGGATGATCCTCTAGATAACCTTCGAGTTTTTCTCTCAGGCGTTGAGCTTGGGCGCGATATTCATCGGCTTTGGCCTTCGGAAGATTAACCTTCTCCTCGGCAAATCGGACAAGGTCTCGATGGTCTATATGTAATCTTGACATCACAGCTTCCTTTCTATAAGCAGTTGTTTTAGTGGGCTGAGCGATCCATGTCGAACAAGTCAGCGTATCAACAAGCCATAATTAAAAGTTCGGAATAGCGAACAATGATGGATGCTACGCCTAATCTTGTGAATGTCAATTAAAAAGTTCGGTATCGTGGTACTATTCCAATATCGCATTGCTAGAAAGGAAACACGACAATGGCGACCCGTCTTGGCGAAAAGCTACGCGAACTACGTAAGGAGCGGCAGTTGACGCTTGAAAAATTGGCTGATCTTGCTGATATGAGCAAGAGCTATTTGTGGGAACTCGAGAACCGCGAGTCTCAACGGCCATCTGCAGAAAAACTCACCGCGTTGGCTGATGTACTGGGTGTTACCACCGCCTACTTCATCGAAGAAGATGTGCGTGCTCCAGAAGAGCGGCATTTGGATGATGCATTTTTTCGGGGCTATCAAAAGCTTGAACCAGATGCAAAAGAGCAGCTTCGAAAAATACTAAGCACCTTCAAGAAGACCTCGTAATGAGCGAGGTTTGGACCCCAAAGAGAGCAGCTAACCACTTGGTAAGGCTGGTAGAGGCATTTAGCTCTGCACATGGGGTAGACCGTTTTCCTGTGGAAATCTCACCTCTCGCCTTGGATGCTGCACGCATTTTGGGTTGGAATGACCCTATCACAAAGGTTCAATCAGCTGCGATCAAAGGGTTTGATGGAGCACTGTTTCCTGGTGAAGGAAAAAAGGAATGGCTACTCCTGTACAACAGCGAGATATCATCAACCGGGCGTGTGCGCTTCACGCAGGCACATGAACTTGGGCACTATATTCTTCACAGGCAAATTCGAGAATCTTTCCAATGCAGCAGTGCTGACATGTTGAACTGGTCACAGGATGATCGGGACATCGAGGCACAAGCTGATCTATTTTCATCCTATTTGCTGATGCCACTGGATGACTATCGCAAACAAGTAGGTTCTACTATTGATGTAGATCTTTTTGGACATTGTGCAGACCGCTATGGGGTTTCATTGACTGCCGCTATTTTGAAGTGGTTGCAATATACCGATGAAAAGGCCGTGCTAGTTATCTCGAATGACGGGTTTATCAACTGGTCATGGTCAAGCGATCCAGCTGCCAAGGCTGGAGCATTCTTCCGGACTCGTAAAAGCGTCATTCCTGTTCCAAATGGATCGTTGGCATGCGACCAAACTATTACACACAACAGACAGGGGATAGAGGTTCCCGCCTCTGTTTGGTTTCCTTACGCAGATCCGCATATCACATTACGAGAAATGAAGATCCATGCCGAGCAATATGATGAAGTAATAAGTTTGCTTATTCTTCCGCGTCCTGCCACCGTTTGGCAGGCGTGAACCATCGAGTGGCTCTATGTGCAAAGACGCCGTCAACCGCGATTTCAGGTACTCAACTCAAGAGCGTGGAGTCTAAACTAAACTTGCCCAATAACGCTCCTTAACCGGGAGGTCCCCGGCCCCCAATTTAGTCAGTCGACGATATTTAGCGCCAACGTGAATAAGTGGGCTGCGCGCTGAATATTTCTTCACCCCAGAAATAATGCTGAACCGCCACAGCCTCTTTTGCTAAGAAAGACGAACCAAGCATTGTTGAATTGTTTCCAAGCTCACCGTTGGTGATTCGATATAAACAAAGAGGGAGAGCCAGATGCTCTCCCTCTTTGTTTACCACCGTTACAGGCCTTGTGAAATCAAGGCGTCATAACCTTAAATATTGCCAACTAGCCTCTCTGAGTTACGAATATATTATTGGCTGTGTCTCCACAGTTACGCATATATTCTGCAAGTTACGGATATATTCTCGCCAAACATCTGCCGTCGAAATCAGGCGAAGTTCTTCGCCACGAAATCCCAGTTCACCAAGTTGTTCAGGAAGGTCTCGACGAACTTCGGACGCAGGTTGCGGTAGTCGATGTAGTAGGCGTGCTCCCACACGTCCACGCACAGCAGTGCCTTGTCGCCGGTGGTCAGCGGCGTGCCGGCAGCGCCCATGTTGACGATGTCCAGCGAACCGTCGGCCTTTTTCACCAGCCAGGTCCAGCCGGAACCGAAGTTGCCCACGGCCGAGGTCTGGAAGGCCTTCTTGAAGTCGTCCAGCGAGCCCCATTTTTTGTTGATGGCATCCGCCAGCGCGCTGGTCGGTGCACCGCCGCCCTGCGGCTTCATGCAGCTCCAGAAGAAGGTGTGGTTCCACACTTGCGCGGAGTTGTTGTAGATGCCGCCGGCCGGCGCCTTCTTGATGATGGCTTCCAGATCCAGATTCTCGTATTCGGTACCCTTGATCAGGTTGTTCAGGTTGGTGACATAGGCCTGATGGTGCTTGGCGTAGTGGTAATCGAAGGTCTCGGCGGACATGTGCGGCGCGAGCGCCTCGCGGGGATATGGCAGCGGGGGCAATTGATGTTCCATGGCGGTCTCCTGATCTATTGTTGGTGATATGGGAATGGCTTAACCATTGGGATGCAATATACCATACTTTTCTAGTTGGGTATTATTTATCCTTGCATGCTACAGGGTTTAACAACGATTTAGAACCCGACTGTCGCGATGTTTTACAATTCGCCCATGAGTGAACACAAACAAACCGGCGCGGCCAAAACCGCGCGCAACCCCATCAAGATCGTGCCCCTGCAGGAACGCCTGCGCAAACCGCAGTGGATACGCGTCAAGTCCGGCAGCGGCGCCGGCTACAACGAAGTGAAGCGCATGCTGCGCGAGAACCAGCTCCACACCGTGTGCGAGGAGGCCTCCTGCCCCAACATCGGCGAATGCTTCAGCAAAGGCACGGCCAGCTTCATGATCCTGGGCGACGTGTGTACACGGCGCTGTCCGTTCTGCGATGTGGCACACGGCAAGCCGCTGCCGCCCGATGCCGACGAACCGCAGAACCTGGCGCGTTCCATCGGCCTGCTCAAACTCAGATATGTCGTGATCACCAGCGTGGACCGTGACGACCTGCGCGACGGCGGCGCCCAGCATTTCGCCGACTGCCTCACCGCCATCCGCGCCTCCTCGCCCGCCACCAAACTGGAGATACTGGTGCCGGATTTCCGCGGTCGCCTGGATGTGGCGCTGGATGCACTGGCCTCCAGCCTGCCCGACGTGCTCAACCACAATCTGGAGACGGTGCCGCGCCTGTACCCGCTGGCCCGTCCCGGCGCCGACTACGCGCATTCGCTCAAGCTGCTGAAAGAATTCAAGGCGCGCTTCCCGCAGGTGACGACCAAATCCGGCCTGATGCTGGGGCTGGGCGAGACCGACGAGGAAGTGCTGCAGGTGATGCGCGATTTGCGCGCGCACGATGTGGAGATGCTCACGCTGGGGCAATACCTGCAACCTTCCGATGGTCATCTGCCGGTGTTGCGCTACGTCACGCCGGAGACATTCAGGATGTTCGAGGAAGCCGCGAAGGAGATGGGTTTCTCGCATGCCGCCTGCGCGCCCATGGTGCGCTCGAGCTATTTCGCAGATGTGCAAGCGGAACAGGCCGGGGTCTGAAAGCGCATTACCCTTCTGCAGCTACTGTTTTACCAAAATCCATCACCGTCAATCCGGTTGAATTCGCCACGCCACAGGTCTACATTGGTCCGTGCGGGCAAGGCATCCACTGCTTGCCCTGTCCTTTTCTTTCATTGCGTGAAGGAGACGATCATGAACACAGCAGACATGATGATCCATGTGCAACCCTCACTGGACATACAGGCCCGTGCCGTTCTGGAAAAACAGTTACTGGGGCGTGTCGGCGTCGATTGCGCGGAGTTCAACCATTCACCGCACCCCTTTGCGCTGATGGTGAAGTACGACCCGGACGAAGTTGAAGGCATGGAGTTGTTGCAGATGGTGCGCCGGACCGACCCGGCCGCATTCATGGTAGGCCTGTGATCCGCCGCTAGAACTCCCCCAGCACCCCGAACGAGATCGGCAACACGAACGCATACACCGGGTCGCGCCTGGTGTAGCTCGGGTCGTAGCTGTAACCGACGACGTTCTTGCGCTGGTAGACGTTGTTCAGCTCGAAGTAGGTGCTCAGCTTCCAGCGGTCGAACACATAGTTGCGATCCACGCGCAGATCGAGGCGGTGATACACCGGCAGCGTGCCCGAGTTCACCCCCGCATAGACGGGGATGGGCCGCCCGTCCGGATAGGTGCCGCTGGTACCGAGGATGGGTGTGTAAGGCGTGCCGGAGTGATAGTTCCACTTCATGCCGAACGACCACGCCTCCGACAATTTGTAAGCCCCCACCAATGTCGTGTTGACCGGCTGGTCGTACTGGAAGCGGAAGGCTTCGCCGGTCACATCGTTGCGCCGCGACGATCTGGCCAGGTTGAGCACGAACCAGCCCGAGAGCCGGTCAGTCTCCTCTTTCTTGATCAGCAATTCGAGACCGTAGGCTTTGCCGCTCGCCGCGTTGATGTAGTTGAGCAGCGGATCGCTGATGACCAGATTGCCGAACTTCTTGTAGTAGGCCTCTGTCTTCCAGTTCCAGTCCGCATTCACCTTCTGCGCGATGCCCACCACACTATGGTCGGCACGGATGTGGCCGAGCCTGGGATTGCCGAACTGGCGCACCACCTGTTCGCCGGTCGGCATCTGGTTGTGCCGTCCCCAGCCCGCCGTCAGCAGCATGTCCCTGCTCCATTCCCATTCGATGCCGACGCGCGGCTCGGTATAGTCGCGGCGCAGGTAGTTCTCCGCACTGCGGCGCACACCGCCTACCAGAGTGACGCCTTCCAGCACGCGCTTGCGGTCCTGCAGCGAGAGGCTCCAGGCGTTGCTGGTGAAATCGTCCGTCAGTTGCTTGCGCGTCGCGGTAGTCAGATCGCAATTGGGTTCGAACTGGGTGCAGGGTGCGTTCTTGTAATCGGCGTTGATCTTGACCCTGGCATTGATGAACTCGACCCCCAGCGACAGTTCATGGCCGTCGCTGATGTCCATGCGCGTCTGCTCGCGCAGGATGAGGTTCTCCTGAGTGAAGGTGAGTTCGCCTGCCGTGCCGATGCGGCTGCTCGAACGGCGATAGGTTCGTTCCAGCGCCAGCATGTTGAACGCCGTATCCGACACGATGGTATCCAGCACCATCCCCTGCATCGAATTTTCGTCCGACAGCGAGGAATCGCCGGCCAGCACCGGCTCCATCTGTGCGGTCTCGGAACTCGCCGCGATATTCAGTTTGAGCGAATCGGCCGCCCCGTGCAGATGCAGCGACAGGCGGTTGGCCTCGTTCAGCTGCCACAGGTACTTGCCCTGGTAGTCCCAATAATTGGGGATCTGCACGGTCACGCCGTCCTGCTCGATCTCCTTGATCAGCAAGTCGATGTAGCTGCGCCGCGCCGCGAAGTAGAACGACTGGTTCTCGCCCTGCGGTCCTTCGACCAGAAAGTCCGCGCCCATCAGGTTGACGTTCACCTTGCCGCCCAGCCTGTCCTTGCGCGGCTCGCGCAGGGCGACATCGATGACCGCGCCGGTGACATTGCCGTAGTGCGGACTGAACGCCGCCGCATACAGATCGAAACCCTCGATCAGGTCGGCATTGAACACACTGATGGCGCCGTAGTGGAACAGCTTGCCGATGTAGAGATCGTCGACGTAATAGGCGTTGTCGCCGGGCCCGGAGCCGCGCACCGCCGGCGCGCTGCTGCCGTTCACGGTGGCCACGCCGGGCAGGCTCTGCAGGCCGCGCAAGGGATCGCCGCTGGAACCGGCGAGCTGGCGCAGGGTCTTGCCGCTGATGACGCTCTTGCTCACCCGCTCGGGGGCGCGCTGGGCAGTCACCACCATCTCGCCCAGAGTCTCCGGCACACGCAGATAAAAGACGGGAGCTGGCGATGCAGCACCCTGCGCAAGTTTTACTTCGATGGAGACCGGATTGCCCATTCCCGGCAAGACGGCGATCAGGCTATAGGTGCCAGCAGCGGGAAGGTCGAGATGGAACTGTCCCTTCGCGTCGGAAAGGGCGGAGATGGATGGATGGCCTTGAACCGAGACCTGCACGCCGGGCAACGGACGCCTTGCGCCTCTTTCCAGCACCGCCCCGCTGACCGTCCATTCCGCGGCGACGGCGGGAACGGCCTGAAGCACACTGAAAAGACCAGCAAAAAGCAGCCAGCCGAAACGCAGCAACCCTCAGGCCTTCACGTTGATGACGGAACCTACTGCCTGACCGCTGGTATTGACTGTCTGCTTCAGCGCCTCGTCAGCCGCCGCCTTGGTAGCGGCCGCGTCGTCGCGCACCTTCTCGTTCACCTTCTCCGCACTCACCCTTTCGGCCGGGGACTGCGGTTGCGGTTGAACCTGTGAGACATAGTTGCTTGCCAGATTGACGGGATTGGTAGCCATTTCACGCTCCTTGTCTATGCACCATGATTGCGGCTGGAAACGCCTGCCGCCATAATGTGCAGGTTCATTCTACTCGCACCCACGCAGCAAATCACCCCCCGATCACCCTACGCACAGAAGGACCTTATCCAATGACCGCCCCCTTGCTCATCGCCAAGAACGACAAACATGAACTGGTATTGCTGCCGCAGATGGCCAACCGCCACGGCCTCATCACCGGCGCCACCGGCACCGGCAAAACGGTGACGCTGCAATCGCTGGCGGAGTCGTTCAGCCGCATCGGCGTGCCGGTGTTCATGTCCGACATCAAGGGCGACCTCTCCGGCATCTCCAAGATCGGCGGCGGCAACGCCAAGGTGCAGGCACGCGTCGAGCAACTGAAGCTGGAAGGCTACGAGCATCGCGCCTTTCCGGTGACATTCTGGGACGTGGAAGGCAAGCAGGGCCACCCGGTGCGCGCCACCGTGTCCGACATGGGGCCGCTGCTGCTCGGGCGCATGCTCAACCTCAACGACACGCAACAGGGTGTGCTCACGCTGGTGTTCAAGATCGCCGACGACAACGGCATGCTGCTGCTCGACTTCAAGGACCTGCGCGCCATGGTGCAGCATGTGGGCGACAACGCGAAGGACTTCACCACCGAATACGGCAACATCTCCACCGCCAGCATAGGCGCCATCCAGCGCGGCCTGCTGGAACTCTCCAGCCAGGGCGGCGAGCAACTCTTCGGCGAGCCCATGCTCAACATCGACGACCTGATGCAGACCGACCGCGGCGCGGGCATGGTCAACATCCTCGCCGCCGACAAGCTGATGCAGTCGCCCAAGGTGTATTCGACGCTGCTGCTGTGGCTGCTGTCCGAGCTGTTCGAAAACCTGCCCGAGGCGGGCGACCTGGAGAAACCCAAGCTGGTGTTCTTCTTCGACGAGGCGCACCTGCTGTTCAACGACGCACCCGCCGCACTGGTGGACAAGATCGAGCAGGTGGTGCGCCTGATCCGCTCCAAGGGCGTGGGCGTGTACTTCATCACGCAGAACCCGGCCGACGTGCCGGACAAGATCCTGAGCCAGCTCGGCAACCGCGTGCAGCACGCGCTGCGCGCCTTCTCGGTACGCGACCAGAAAGCCGTGCGCGCCGCCGCCGAGACCATGCGCGACAACCCGGAACTGGACGAACAGGCCGCCATCACCGAGCTCGGCGTGGGCGAGGCTCTGGTCTCGCTGCTGAACGAAAAGGGCACACCGACCATCGTCGAGCGCGCGCTCATCGTGCCGCCGCAGGCGCATATCGGGCCGATCACGGAAGCCGAACGCGCCGCCCTCATCCAGTCGTCGCTGCTGGCCGGGCATTATGAAAAAGCGGTCGACCGCGAATCGGCCTACGAGATCATCAAGGGACGTACGGAAGAGAAACAGGCCGAGGCGGAAAAAGCCGCCCCCGCCGCAGAGAGTACCGGCGGCGGACTCGGCGGCATGCTGGGCGGCATGCTGGGTGGCGGCACTTCGCGTCGCCAGAGCGCGGGCGAAGCCATGGTGAAGAGCGTGGTGCGCACCGTCGGTGCCGAGCTCGGACGGCAACTTGTGCGCGGCGTGCTCGGCTCATTGATGGGCGGCTCCACCTCGGCGCGCCGCCGCCGTTGATATGGAACAGGTCAGACGCGATTTCGAAGCGGTCGCTTCGCGCTGGGACAGCAATCCGACGCGCGTGAGGATCGCGCATGACGTGGGCGATGCCATCATGCGCATGCTGAAGCTGACGCCACAGATGGATGTGCTGGACTACGGCTGCGGCACCGGACTGCTGGCGATGCAGCTGCAAGCGCATGTGCGCTCCGTCACCGGCGCGGACAGCTCGCCCGCGATGATCGCCGTGCTGAACGACAAGATCGCCACACTCAAGCCCGGCAATGTCAGCACACAACGGGTCGATTTCGAACGCGGCGCGCATGCCCGCGGCGAATACGACCTCATCGTGAGCAGCATGGTGACGCACCATGTACCCGACACCGCCGCGCTGTTCAAGGAATGGAAACTCCTGCTCAAACCGCACGGCCAGATCGCCTTCGCCGATCTCGATAGCGAGGATGGTTCTTTCCATGGCGACAACACCGGCGTGTTCCACCTCGGCTTCGACCGCGCCGCATTGCGCATGCTGCTGCTCGCGGAAGGTTATGCCGACGTGCGCGATGCCACCGCGACGGTGGTGCACAAGGAAGTGGATGGCCAGACGCGCGAGTTCCCCATCTTCCTCATCGTGGCACGCCTCACCTGAGATGGCCGCCGTGCTTCCCATCCAGAAACAACTGCGCGCCCTCGCCTCGCCCGAGGTCGCGCGCATCCAGCAAGGCTTCTTCAAGACCGGGCCGGGACAATACGGCGAGGGCGATGTGTTCCTCGGCATCAAGGTGCCGGTGTTGCGCGGTCTGGCGAAACAGCAGCGTGCTGCGGGACTGGATGAGGTGCAGACCCTGCTCGATTCGCAGTACCACGAGGAGCGCGTGTTCGCGTTGCTGCTGCTGATGCAGTTCTATCTGCGTGCCGACGAGTCCGGCCGGCAGGCCGCGTACGATCTCTACCTTGCCGACACCCACCGCATCAACAACTGGGACCTGGTCGACATCTCCGCGCCGCACATCGTCGGCAGGCATCTGCAAGACAGACCGCGCAAGGTGCTGCACCGGATGGCGAAGTCGGCTTCATTGTGGGAGCGGCGTATTGCCATCATCGCCACTTTCCATTTCATCCGCCTGAACGATTTTGCCGACACACTGCATATCGCGGCGACGCTGCTGCATGACGAGCACGACCTGATGCACAAGGCCGTGGGCTGGATGCTGCGCGAGGTCGGCAAACGCGACCTCGCCGCCGAAGAGAACTTCCTCCAGTCGCATTACCGCGACATGCCGCGCACCATGCTGCGCTATGCCATCGAGCGCTTCCCGGAAACAAAACGAAAAAACTATCTATACGGAAAGGTGTAGAATTCCACTAAGGAATTCAGACAATGCATTCCGGCCAATGTAGCCGGAATGACAAGGTAATAGAGCGCAATGCTGCACACCGGGGAGGACGGCACAGGCATGATTCGCGCATTTCAAAATCTCAGCTTGAAGACCAGGGTCGCCGTGTTCACCCTGGGCATGCTGTTGCTCGCCATCGGCACGCTCACTTGGCAGTTCTCGACCCACCTGCGCCAGGAGCTGGAAGAAAAACTGTCGCGGCAACAGTATTCCGAAGTATCCGCCGTGGCGGAGCGCATCGACAATGCCGTGCAACTGCGCATCGACACGCTTGCAATGACCGCCCAGGCCATCACGCCGCAGATGCTGGCACAGCGGGAGCGGGTGAACGCCTTTCTGTCCGGGCGCAAGGCGATCTACAAGCTGTACACCTTGGGCCTCTTCGTCATTTCCGCCAACGGGAAAGTGCTCGCCGACCATCCGCGCACGGCCGACAGGGCCGGGGCCGATCACAGTCAGGCCGATTTCTTCCGCCAGGTGATGACGACAGGCAAACCTGCCATCTCCCGGCCCGGCCCGGGGCTCTTCGCGAACGAGCCCAGTGTCATGATCGCTGTGCCGATACTCGGCCAGGGCGACAGGATCGTCGGCGTCCTCGCCGGTGCGGTCAGCCTGACCGACGGCAGCCTGCTGAAAGCGCTCGATAGCAGCACGCCCCCCGACGCCAACGACTATCTGCTCGTTTCCCCGCGTGACAATCTGTTCGTCGCCGCAACGGACAGGAGCAGAGTGCTGCAGCCGCTGCCCTCTCCCGGCGAGAACGGGATGCATGACCGCTACATGAGCGGCTTCGAGGGTTCGGGCATCACGATCGGTTCGCGCGGCGAGGAGGAACTCAGCTCGGCGAAACAAATCCCCAGCGCAGGCTGGTTCCTCGTCGGCCTGATGCCCGCTGCGCAGGCGTTCGAGCGCATCGCCCACATCCGCAACGAGGCGATGCAGGTCGCCGGCGGCGTCACCCTGCTGACCATCGCGCTGTTCTGGCTGTTCCTGCGCCACGAACTCTCCTTTCTCACCCGCTCCAGCGAACTGATCGGGCAACTCTCCAACAGCCGGAAGGCCGCGTTGCGCGGCATCCCGCTGTCCGGCAGCCCGGAGATACGCCAGCTGCAAACCAGCTTCAACCGGCTGCAGGAACATATCGCCCAGGATGAACATGTGCTGCAGGAGGACAAGGCGCTCTATCAGTCGATGTTCACCAACAACACCTCGATCAAGCTGTTGATCGATCCCCGCGACGGGCGCATCGTGGATGCCAACCCGGCCGCGGCCGCCTATTACGGCTGGTCGGTCTCGACCCTGCGCCAGATGCATATCACCGACATCAACACCCTGCCTCCGCACGCCGTGTTGCAGGAGATGGAATCGGCCAGAGCCGAGGAACGCCGCTTCTTCCGCTTCCGGCACCGGCTGGCATCGGGCGAGATACGCGATGTCGAAGTACATTCCGGCCACGTGGACTATCACGGCCGCGACCTGCTCTACTCCATCATCAACGATGTGACCGAACGCGAACAGGCCCTGCACCGGGAAAAGATCCGCAGTGAGGTGCTGGAGATGCTGGCCAGAGGGGGCGATCTGGGCGACATCCTCGGTGCCATCGTCAGACAGATAGAGGCCGAACAAGCGCAGGCGCTGTGTTCCATCCTGCTGCTGGACAAGGACGGCAAGCATCTGCGGGTCGGCGCCGCCCCGAGCCTGCCCGATTTCTACAACGATGCCATACAGGGTTTCGAGATCGGTGCCGGACGCGGCTCCTGCGGGCATGCCGCCGCCACCGGAGAACGCATCGTCGTCGCCGACATCCGGACGCACCCCAACTGGGCGCCATACCGGGACATCGCGGCACAAGCCGGGCTGGCTTCCTGCTGGGCGGAACCGGTCTTCTCGTCGAAAGGCTGGATAGTCGGAACACTGGCCTTGTATCAGCGCCAAGTCTCCACCCCCAGCGAAATGCAGACCAAACTCGTCGAAGAGATGGCGAAGATCGTCGGCATCGCGGTCGAGCGCAAACAGGACGAGGAGGAGCTGCGGCTCGCCTCCACCGTGTTCCAGGCCAGCCCGGAGGCCATCGTCATCACCGACGAGAACAACAGGATAGTCGCGGTCAATCCCGCATTCACGCGCATCACACAATACGAGGCGCACGAAGCCATTGGCCACGATCCCAAACTGCTGAGCTCCGGGCAACAGGGCAAGGAGTTCTACAACGCGATGTGGACGGCCATCCAGACCTTCGGCAGCTGGCAGGGCGAGATCGTCAACCGCCGCAAGAGCGGCGAGCACTACTCGGAATGGCTGACCATCAACACCGTGCGCGACGAGAACGGCGAGGTGCGCCAGCGCATCGCCATCTTCTCCGACATCACCGACAAGAAGCGCAGCGAAGAGATCATCTGGCGGCAGGCCAACTACGACGTGCTCACCGGCCTGCCCAATCGCCGCCTGTTCCATGACCGGCTGATGCAGGAACTCAAGCGCGAAGGGCGCGAACAGAATTCGCTGGCATTGATGTTCATCGACCTCGACCATTTCAAGGAGGTGAACGACACGCTGGGTCATGAATCGGGGGACAACCTGCTGGTACAGGCATCGCGACGCATCGCCGGCTGCATCCGCGAATCGGATACGCTGGCGCGGCTGGGCGGTGACGAGTTCACCGTCATCCTGCCGGGCCTGGCCGACCTGAAACGCCTGGGCGCACTGGCCGACACCATCATCCACGTCCTCGCCAAACCGTTCATGATCGGCGAGACCAGCGCCTACGTCTCGGCCAGTATCGGCATCACCATCTACCCGCAGGATGCGGACAACCTGTCCGCATTATTGAAAAATGCGGACCAGGCGATGTACGTGGCCAAGGGGCGCGGACGCAACCAGTACAGCTACTTCACCGCCTCGATGCAGGAAGCCGCGCAGACGCGCCTGCTGCTCAGCAACGACCTGCGCCGCGCGCTCGACGGCGGCCAGTTCGAGGTCTACTACCAACCTATCATCGACATGGCGACCGGACTGCCGACCAAGGCCGAAGCCCTGCTGCGTTGGCATCACCCCAAACTCGGTTTCGTCAGTCCGGCCGTCTTCATCCCGCTGGCGGAGGAGATCGGCATCATCAACACCATCGGCGACTGGGTGTTCCGCCAGGCTGCGCTCAAAGCCAAGCACTGGTGCGCCAGCAAGGACAGCCGTCTCGCCGCCATGCAGATCAGCGTGAACAAATCGCCGCGCCAGTTCATCACCGGCGACAGCAATCTCGGCCTGCTCGACTGGCTGCGCGCACTCGACATCCCGCCCTCCTGCATCGTGGTGGAGATCACCGAGGGACTGCTGATGGACGACCGCGCCGAGGTGCAGGAGAAACTGCTGGCTTTCCGCGATGCCGGCATCCAGGTATCGCTGGACGATTTCGGCACCGGCTACTCGGCCATGTCCTATCTGCAGCGTTTCGACATCGACTATCTCAAGATCGACCAGTCGTTCGTGCGCGACATGGTGAGCAATCCGGGCGACCATGCCATCGCCGAGGCGATCATCGTCATGGCGCACAAACTGGGCATGAAAGTGGTGGCTGAAGGAGTGGAGACAGTGGAGCAACGCGACATACTGATCGCCGCCGGGTGTGATTACGGACAGGGATACCTGTTCGCCAAACCGATGCCGGCAGACCAGTTCGATCTTTTCCTGAACAACGCCGTCGCTGCCTAATCCGTCACCCTGCCGCGCAGCGACTTCGTCGCGCCGTGCCTGACCTTGCTGTCGACACGTTTCTTCTGCGCACTGCGGCTGGGCTTGGTGGCGACACGCTTCTTCGGCGGCACCGCCACCGATTGCAGCAGCGCCTTCAACCGCCGCAGCGCTTCGTTGCGGTTCTGCTCCTGATTGCGGTATTCCTGCGCCTTGATGACGACCACACCATCCCTGGTGATGCGCTGGTCGTTGAGTTGCGCCAGACGCTCCTTCATCTCCGCCGGCAACGACGAAGCACCGATATCGAAGCGCAGATGCACCGCACTCGACACCTTGTTCACGTTCTGCCCGCCCGCGCCCTGCGCGCGCACCGCGCTCAGCTCGATCTCGCGCTCGGGGATGGTGACGTTGTGCGCGATGTACAACATGGTTTAAGCGAGCACCCGGATCTGCACATCGCCCAGATTCACCACCTGTCCGGCGCGTATCTTCGCCGTCTTGCGCGATTCCACCTGTCTGTCGACGGAAACCAGCCCCTCCGCCACCAGCGCCTTGCCGGCACCGCCGCTGTCGCACACGCCCGCGAGCTTGAGCAGCTGGTTCAGTTCGATAAAATCTCCGCGCAGTTGAAAGTCGATCTGCTGCATCAGAGTTTCACCGCGTGTTCACGCGTGGTATGGAAAACCACTTTCGGCCAGCGCTCCTGCGTCAGTCGCAGGTTGACGCTGTTCGGCGCAAGGTAGGCCAGATTGCCCGCCGCATCGACGGCGAGGTTGTGCGACAGCGCTTTCTGGAAATCGGCGAATATCCTGGCATCGTCGCAGGTCACCCAGCGCGCGGTGTTCACGCTGCATCCTTCGAACATCGCATCGACGCCGTATTCGCCCTGCAGACGGCTGGCCACCACGTCGAACTGCAGCATGCCGACCGCGCCGAGAATGAGGTCGCCGCCGTCCACCGGCTTGAACACCTGCACCGCGCCCTCCTCGCCCAGTTGCTGCAACCCTTTGTGCAGCTGCTTCACCTTCATCGGGTTGCGGATGCGCACGGTCTGGAAATGGTCCGGCGCGAAATACGGGATGCCGGTGAACTGCAGCATCTCGCCTTCGGAGAAACTGTCGCCGATCTGCATGTTGCCGTGGTTGGGCAGGCCGATGATGTCGCCGGCGAACGCCTCTTCCACCAGTTCGCGCGACGAGGCCATGAACGTCACCACGCTGGACACGCGGATCTCCTTGCCGATGCGCAGATGCTTCATCTTCATGCCGCGCTCGAAGTGGCCGGAACACACGCGCAGGAAAGCGATGCGGTCGCGGTGGTTGGCATCCATGTTGGCCTGGATCTTGAACACGAAGCCGGAGAACTTCTGCTCGCTGGGATCGACCTTGCGCACCGAGGCATCGCGCTCGCGCGGCGCGGGCGCCCACTCCAGCAACGCGTTCAGAATCTCGCGCACGCCGAAGTTATTGATGGCGGAACCGAAGAACACCGGCGTCTGTTTGCCGTCGAGGAAGCGCTGCAGGTCGAAGGGATGCGATGCGCCGTGCACCAGCTCCACTTCCATCTTGAGCTGCTCGATCTCCAGCGGGAAACGCTCGGCCAGCACGGGGTTGTCGATACCCTTGATGACTTCCACTTCGCCGTCGGCGCGCTCCTCGCCCGGCGTGAACAGCAGGATCTCGTCGCGCAGCAGGTGGTACACACCGCGGAAGGTCTTGCCCATGCCCACCGGCCAGGTCACCGGCGCGCACTGTATCTTCAGCACCGACTCGACCTCGTCCAGCAGCTCCAGCGGATCGCGCACCTCGCGGTCCATCTTGTTCATGAAGGTGAGGATGGGCGTGTCGCGCATGCGGCACACGTCCAGCAGCTTGATGGTCTGCGTCTCCACGCCCTTGGCCGCGTCGATCACCATCAGCGCGGAGTCCACGGCGGTGAGCACTCGGTAGGTGTCCTCGGAGAAATCCTGGTGACCGGGCGTGTCGAGCAGGTTCACCACATGGTCGCGGTACTCGAACTGCATCACCGACGAGGCGACCGAGATGCCGCGCTGCTTCTCGATCTCGAGGAAGTCGGAGGTCGCATGGCGCCCGCTCTTGCGCGCCTTCACCGCGCCCGCCATCTGGATCGCGCCGGAGAACAGCAGCAGTTTTTCGGTGAGCGTGGTCTTGCCCGCGTCGGGGTGCGAGATGATGCCGAAGGTGCGACGGCGCGCGACTTCGCGCGAAATCTGGTCGCGCGGGACGGCGCTGTTGGGGGTGACTACATCCTGATTCATGGGGAAAACCTTGCGGCTGCGTTGCGAAAGGGCGCAAGTCTAATGGGTGGCGGGGAGGATGTCTAACCGCCCACCCAATTCTCCATCTTCAACCCCGGCACACGCCTGAATTCGGCCTCGTTATTGGTCACCAGAATGAACTTGCCTGCCAGTGCATGCGCGGCGATCCACAGGTCGTTGTTACCGGTGAGCTTGCCGCTCGCCTGCAACTGCTGGCGTATCTTTCCGTAATGCGTCGAGACGTTCTCGTCGAGCGGCAGCACGGGTATCAGGGCGACAAGATGTTCCAGTATTTGCCGCGTCTCTTTCGGCCTGGAACTCTTCTCCGCACCGAAACACAGTTCGCCGTAGGTGATGGCGGACATGGCGACCTTGCCGGGAGGCAGTTTGGAGAAGCGCGCCAGCACTTCCGGCGGGCGGTGTTTCTTGATGTAGATGCAGATATTGGTGTCGAGCAAGTAGCGCGACACGATTACAGCCCCATCCTCTCTTGCGGCAGGCTGTCCTCGCGTTCTGCCATGAAGTCGGCAGGCAAGGATGCCAGCAAATGAAACGCCTGTTCCAGCGACCTGGCTTTCTTGCGCAGCACCAGTTCGTCGTCGCGCCGGAAGATCTCCACCTCGTCGGTATCGAACTGGAATTCCGCCGGGATCCTCACTGCCTGCGAATTGCCGCTTTTGAACACTTTTGCCGTGCGCATGATGCACCTCCATTGCGTAGATACGCAAAGTATATACATCGCCGGACTTATTGCAAGCCTCGCGTCAGGCCAGCTTCGTTCGCCTCTCGCCGCAGCGCGCGCAACGCTCGCTGGTGACCAGCCTGCCCTGCTTCACGTCGAAGCGCTGGCCGGTCTCGATCTGCCATTTGTGGTGGCCGGAGCGGCACAGGGTGAGGCCGTCGGCTTTGTCCTGGCGGCGTTCGCGGCGGGCGCTCGCAAGGTTGATGATCTTGTTCATGGCGGGTGACGCGTCGGCAGGCGAAAAGGGATCAGGCCTGCCCCTGCCTGGCCTGGATCATTTCGCGGTAGAACTTGCAGTTGTTCTTGCCGCTCTGTTTCGCCAGATACATCGCCTCATCCGCCTGCCTGACCAGTTCACCGGCTTCTTCCGCATCCTGCGGATATATGGCGATGCCGATACTGGCACCCACACGGCAGCTCTCTCCCTTGATATCGAAAGGCGCTTCCAGTGCGGCGATGAGCTTGTTGGCGACATTGCGGGCATTGTCGTTGGAGCCGATGTTGTCCAGCACGAAGATGAATTCATCCCCGCCCACGCGCGCTACCGTGTCCGCGCTCCTCACCGTGGCGCGGAAGCGCTTCGAGACATGCTTGAGCAGGAAATCGCCCGCGTCGTGCCCCAGTGTGTCGTTGATCTTCTTGAAACCGTCCAGGTCGAGGAACAGCACGGCCACCCTGAGCTTGTTGCGTTTGGCCAGCAACACCGAATGGTTGAGGATGTCGAGGAACAATGCGCGGTTGGGCAGATCGGTCAGATAGTCGTAATGGGCCAGATGCGCGATCTTCTGCTCGGCACGCTTGCGCTCGGTGATGTCGCGCACGATGCCGATGAAATAGCGACGCCCGCCCAGCCGCATCTCCGAAGCGGACAGCTCCATGGGGAACTCCTCGCCGTTCCTGCGCACCGCCACGACCTCGCGTCCGCGTATGCCGAGCACTTCGCTCCTGCCCGTGCTCAGATAGCGATTGAGATAACCGTCATGCGAACTGCGATCCGGCTCCGGCATCAGCATGCTCACGTTCATGCCGAGCGCCTCCTGTTGCGTGTAGCCGAAGATGCTCTCCGCCGCCGGATTGAAACCCTCGATCCCGCCGCGCTCGTTGATGGTGATGATGCCGTCCATCACATTGTGGATGATGGATTGCAGCTGCAACTGGCTGCGTTCCAGCTCGTCCTTGACCTGCTTCAGGTTGGTCACCATCTGCCAGAACAGCTTCACTTCCGTGCCGCTCGCCACCCGCCGGTCGCCGAACAGCTTGAACGCCTCGTCGGCGATGGAATCGTCGTGGGACAGGTTGTACACGATGCAGTCCGGGTAGTCGCGGCAGGATTGCAGCGCCTTGACGGCATCGGTGAAGGTCCATATCCCGTGCTGCCGCGCCAGCTGCATGCCGGGTGCATCGGGGTCGGTATCCGCGATGGCGACCACATGGACCAGACTGTCGGTCAGGAACATCTCCAGCAGCGCGGTGCCGCCGCGGCCGGCGCCTATGATCAGGACGGGATAACCCTGTGTTCTCTGGATCGCCATGTGTCTGTCTGGTACGAAGTGGCCGGATGATCGGAATGCGTGATTCTTGCATATTTTCCGGAAGGTCGTGCCCGGATGCGTTTCGCGGGAACCTTGGGCGCACCCGCTTGCCTCAAGACCGCGGCCGGAACGCAGCCCCGCTGCCGCCATGTTGTAGACTCCCTGCTATCGATTTGAACCGGAACGAGCACCAGCCAGATGACCGACACCATCGCAACATTCAAGGCCGAGATCGGCAATGCCCAGAAATCGGGCGACTACCTGAAGGAGTACGACCTGGCACAGGCGGCGCTCCAACTGTATCCGGACGAGGAATTCTTCCGCTACAGCTCCGCGCTGGCGCTGGCAAGATGCAACGCCAAACAGCGCGCGCTGGATTACTTCTATTCCTGCAAGCTGCACCAGAGCGGCAACGAATACGTGCGCTCGCTGGAGGCGCGCATCCTGAAGGACCTGGCCTTCCAGAGCCTGGACAAGGACAACCTGTTCCAATCGCTGGACAAGGAGCGCTTCAGCACCGCCGCCGTCACTTATCACCGCGAGCTTGCCGCATCGGGCGGCCATTACTCCGCGGTGAATGCCGCCACCCTGTACCTGTTCTCCGGCGACAGCGGCCACTCCCGCGAACTCGCCGGCAAGGCACTGGAACTGGCCGACAGGGATGAAGGCCCGCAGTACTATGCATTGGCCACCAAGGCGGAAGCGTATCTGCTGCTGGATCGTCCGCACGATGCACGCCAGGCGATCGCCGCAGCGGCACAGCACAACCGCAACAACCTGCTCACCCGCGCCCGCACCCACCGCCAACTCAAGCTGATCTGCGACTTCCTCGGCATCGACAGCACCATCCTTGCCCCGCTGTTGCCCGAAACAGTAATCCATTATTGCGGCCATGCCTTCTACAACCACCATCCGATCAGCGAAGAGGAAGAGCATGAACTGCGGCAACGCATCGAAGCGGTGATTGCGACCAATCATTGCGCCGTTGCTTACGGCTCGCTCATGGCGGGTTCCGACATCCTGTTCGCCGAAGCCATCCTGAAACAGGGGGGCGAGTTGAACATCTGGCTGCCCTGCGGCCTGGAGAATTTCTGCGAGGTGTCGGTGCGCCCGGCCGGCGAGGATTGGGTCGAGCGTTTCCACGCCTGCATCAAAAAGGCCAACACCGTCTCCTGTGCGACCGAATCCGATTTCCTCGGCGACGACTCGCTGTTCAACTTCTGCTCGGACGTCGCCATGGGCATGGCGATCATGCGCGCCAATTCGCTGAGTACCCGGCTGATGCAGCTCGCCGTATGGGACCGCAACCTGTCATCCAAGAGCCGCGGCACCTATCTGAACATCGAGAAATGGAAGGGGTTGGGACATCACTCCGAGATCATCCCCAGCCCGACTATCACACCCAAGCAACGCTCGCGCAAAGCCGAAGAGGACTACCCGGTCATGCGGCGCGAGACACATGCGATCCTGTTCTCCGACGTGCGCGGCTATAGCAAACTGAGCGACCGCGACATTCTGTGGTACTTCAACGAACTGCAGCCCGCGCTCGCCGCAGTGCTGGATGAGTTCAAATCGGAGATACAACATCTGGATACCTGGGGCGATGCGATATTCCTGGTCACCGAAAAAGCGACGACTGCCGCCAAGATCGCGGTAGCGCTGAACACCGCCATCGCCGAGGTCGACCAGTCGCGGCTGAATCTCGACGAACCGCTGCTGATGCGCATAGGCCTGCACTACGGCCCGGTGTACAAACTCTACGACCACCTCTGCCAGGGCTACACGTATTCCAGCAACGATGTGAACAAGACCGCGCGTATCGAACCGGTGACGCCGCCGGGTGAGATATTCGGCACCGAGCCTTTCGTGGCGATGCTGGAACTGGAAGGAGAAGGCTGGGCCAACTTCGACTATGCGGGCACGATACACAGCGCCAAGGACTACGGCGCATTCCGCATGTTCCACATCAGGACCCGGTACCGGCCACCGGCGTTGGTGTGTACGTTGGAGCGGTGAGGGGGGCGAGTTGTCGGCCTGAGCGGTTACCCGGTCCATGCGGTATCTCTTCTGGTTTTCACACAATCGGTCGTTGCTCTGGCGCGACACCAAATAAATCATTAGCATTCGCATGGTTATTCTTTGTGATCCATGAAGGGGCGATTTATGGCAGACAAAAAATCACTCGTAACAACAGAAAACATAGAATCAAAAATTCTGCTCATACGCGGGCAAAAGGCCATGCTTGATGCAGACTTGGCTGAACTTTATGGTGTAGAAACCAAGACCCTGAATCGGGCGATCAAGCGAAACATCGAGCGATTCCCGACCGATTTTATGTTTCAGCTTACGACCGATGAATTTACGAACTTGAAGTACCAATTTGGCACCTCAAGTTGGGGTGGCCGCCGAACAGTACCTTTCGCATTTACTGAACATGGCGCAATCATGGCTGCCAGCGTGTTGAACTCACAAAGAGCAATTGAAATAAGCGTCCACGTAGTCCGGGCCTTTGTCCACCTGCGAGATTTGGTCTCCAACAACAAAGAACTTTCAGTCAAACTCGACCAACTCGAACGCAAAGTTGCAGGCCACGACCGGGCAATTGCAGAATTGATCAACGCCATCCGCCAGCTTATGGCCCCCTCTGCGGCCAACAATAAACGCCCTATCGGATTCGCATCGTGGAAAGATAAATGATGCTGACAACTTATCGCTCGTACCGGCCGCCGGCGTTGGTGTGTACGTTGGAGCGGTGAGAGGGGCGGGCTGTCGGCCATAACGGACGGTGCCAGTTAATTGGATAACGACTGCTACACACAAATTTCCAGACACCCTCGATTCAGGCTGAATAACATCGGCCCGAATTTCTTGGGGATCATTGTGACGTCTTCTTCCGATCTATGCGGTGCAGCGTTTCTGCAAAATTCCGTCCGAACATCCTGGCTGTCTTAATGTCGCCACTGACGAATGAGTCAGCCGGCGAAGAGTGTCCTGCCTGCGCCATGAGGCCAGACCATGAACCAAGGCGATTTGCTGCTTCGTCATATGGGACGCCTCGATGTTGTTCTGGAAGGATGGGATTGCCGACCCAGATCATTCCGTGCTGCATGCAAAACACGAACATAGAAACCAGCGTCGATTGCTTATCGCCTGCGGGAAGCGATGAGACGGTGAAACCGGCCGCCAATTTGCCCTTGAGCTGCTGGGTGCGCCACAGCCCGCCTGTCGCGTCCATGAACGACTTAAAGGTTCCGGACACGCCGCCGAGATAAGTAGGCGACCCGAAGAGGTAGCCATCGAATTCCAACAGGTTTTCTGGCTGTGTGGTCAGGTCTTCCGCCCTGAGGATACGAACCTCGATATTCGGCACTTCCTTGGCGCCAGCGGCAACGTGGTCGCCAATATGCGCGGTATGGCCGTGGCCGCTGTGATAGATGATGGCGAGTTTTCTCATTGTGTGTGCTCCTGATGGTTTGGAATGAAGGTCGCTTGCTTCAGCGCAAAACCCATGCGATAAGCCAAGCGGACAGATACAGCCCCAAGCCGAACACGGCATGGTTCATAACACTTCTAAAGCGGCCTTGCATCGGGGCAGGTGATTTTGCACCTGCGATGCCAGCCCCCATGGCTGGCTGCATGATGAAAAACGGCGCAGCGACGGTACAGATTCCGACCAGCATGGAAGGACCCAAGGTAGGATTCCGCATCCAAGTAATCCCGACGAGGCCGACCAGCACACAGGCGAAGGCGATACCGACTGCGTAATGGACGAGCCATCCCAGCAGCAACTCATTCTTGATTGGCGGCGTCTTGCTGATCGATGTGTGCATGAAGCGGCCTCGGAGGAGGTGGCCGAACCAGCGTCCGATGAACGCGAAGTTCAAGGTCTGGACGCCAAGCCGCTTCAGCAAAATCAGCCAGGCATCCATCACGAGTGTGGCACCGCAGCCGATGAGGATGATTCTGATGGTGTCTAGGGAGGTCATGATGGACTCCTTGGTGATGGTGATGAGTTACACTGTAAAAGTTAAAGTCAACTTTAAGTCAAGGGGTTTTTGATGGATATTTCGGAGGTGGTGAAACGTACTGGCGTACCGTCTTCGGCATTGCGCTATTACGAGCAGCGGGGGCTGATCACGTCTGTACGTGAGCCGGGTGCCCGTCGCCGCTACTCACCGGGAGTGCTGGATCAGTTGGCCTTGATTGCGTTGGGGCAGGCAGCCGGACTTTCATTGGATGAAATTCACTCCATGCTCTCGCCCAGCGGGGCGCCGAACATCGATAGGCGGTTGCTGGAAACCAAGGCAAATGAGATTGATGCTCAGGTCAGGCGACTGCGGGCAATGAGCAAAGGACTAAGGCATGCCGCAGTTTGTCCGGCCCCGAGCCATGTGGAGTGTCAAAGCTTTCAGAAACTTCTCAAGGCTGCAGCTTCCGGTGCGTTCGAAAAACGGTGGGGGAAGACGAGGGGCCAATCACCCCGCTAGTTCAATTATTGACTACTGTATTCGGCTACCCGACCTTGAGGCTTTTAATCTCGGTGTGGCGGGAGTGGGGCGGAAGTTCGCATTCGTCTAACGAGTAGCTGCTGTTCAATGTGGCTCACTTCCGAACGGTAGATTATCTGCAATGCAGATTGAAAAGACAAATTCCCACAAGACGATTCCAGTTATCTGGAGGATGCCTCCGAACAAAAATACCGGATTGATTCCTTCAGCGAGAATCTTTTTCGACTTCCTATCTCCTTGTCGTTTTACTGTTTCTGCTTGGCAATTAAACAGTCGCTCTAAATATTCATATTAATTCAATTGGATAAATTGAACTATTTATAGTGTGGATACTGATATAGATATAGGCATATATACATATATATACCTGCAGGCATATATGAAAACCCTGTAAGGAGAGGTACGTTCGGACATTATCGGCGGTTGGGCCGGTTAGTTTGTTGTCTGATCACATCACTTCGATGTGCTCGACATGCACAAAGGGGAATCGCATGAATGTCCGTGTCCCATCCTTGATCAGGATACTACTCATTGCACTTTTGCCGCCGATCGTTGCCGGCCTCCTGCAATGGTTTTTCTGGTCCGCCATCCAGCCTTACGTCTGGTTCCTGTTCTTTCCGGCAGTGTTCATCAGCGCCTGGATCGGGGGGCTGGTTCCAGGGTTGATCTCCACGATATTGTCCGCAACGTTTGCCACCTGGTTCTTCATCCCTCCCCAATTTTCGTTTGCTGTAGAAACGCCGATGTCGCTCGTCTCGGTCGGCGTGTTCTGCGTGATGGGCATCCTGTTCAGCATTTCGCACGAGAAACGGATCAAGTCGGAGCGGCAGGCTGTTGTAGCCAATGCTGCATTGCGAGCCAGCGAGGATCGCTATCGCATGCTGTTCGAGGCGATGGATGAGGGATTCTGCGTGATAGAGATGATCTACGATCAGGATGGGAAACCATACGATTACCTGTTTGTGGAGATCAACCAGGCTTTCGAGAGGCAGTCCGGGTTGCATGATGCGCGCGGCAAGACGATACGCCAGCTTGTACCGGATCAAGATGGGAGCTGGTATGAGATATTCGGCAACGTGGTCAAGACCGGGGAGGCCGTCCGATTCGACAACCCCTCTCCTGCGATACACCGGCATTTCGATGTGTTTGCTGCGCGCATTGGGGGAGATAGAAGCAAGACCGTAGGGATATTGTTCAAAGATATTACGGCGCAAAAACGGTATGAGCGGGAGTTGCTCGCAGCCAAGGAGAAGGCGGAGCTGGCTAATAAGGCCAAGGACTCATTCCTGGCCACCATGAGTCACGAGATACGGACTCCCCTCACCGGCATGCTAGGGATGCTGGAGCTGCTCTCCATGACGAAGCTCGACAAGGAGCAGCATGCGACACTGGATGCAGCATGGGACTCCGGACGGGGATTGCTGCGTATCGTGAGTGATATCTTGGACTGGTCCAAGATCGAAGAAGGGAAGCTCGAACTTTCGCCGCGTCCGACAGCCATACCGGACCTGTTGCAAGATGTCGTTAACACGTATTCACGTGTTGCCAGCGCCAAATCGCTGACACTTTGGCAGCATGCCGATGCGCGGCTCAGGGCAGCTTACGTTGTAGATCCATTGCGCTTGGCGCAGGTACTTAACAATTTTGTCAGCAATGCGATCAAATTCACCCAGCGAGGAGAGGTCGAGCTGAGGGCGGAGCTCATACGGAATCTCGATAGTAGCGATCAAGTACGATTCTCCGTCAAGGATACTGGGATGGGTATCGCCCCGGAGGTGCAGGCACGACTGTTTCAACGTTACCGGCAGGAGAGTGCGGATACCGCACGCATGTATGGCGGAACCGGTCTGGGGCTTGCGATTTGCAGGCGGCTAGCCGAGATGCTGGATGGCGAGATCGCATTGCAGAGCGCGCCAGGGGAAGGCTCGGTCTTCAGTCTTACATTGACCCTCCCGGTTTCCGGCACACCTGGTGAGGCGATAGCCAGTTCGCACCTGGAGGTGCAGCAGCGCAAGGTCTTGCCCCTGTTCGACGCCTCCCCCAATGCGCCGCTCGTGCTGGCAGTCGACGATCATCCAGTCAATCGCGATCTGCTGGCGCGCCAAGTTCAGTTGCTTGGCTTGCGTGCGGAAACAGCGGAGAACGGCTCGACTGCTCTGGCGAAGTGGCAAGAGGGGCGCTTCGCACTGGTCATCACCGATTGCCATATGCCTGAGATGGACGGTTATGAATTCGCCCGTGCGATTCGCAAGGCGGAAGCCGACAAGCCCATTCCCAGAACACCGATCATTGCCTGGACGGCCAATGCATTGGCCGAAGAAGAAGGACGTTGCCGGGAGGCCGGGATGGATGCCCTGTTGGTGAAGCCGGCCAACCTCTCCCAGCTCAGGCAGGCGCTGGCGAAATGGCTATCCATTGCAGAAAGCGAAGGGGGCGCGGACAAGCCGTCGACGTCGATCGAAGATGCTCGCGGGTCGCCAGTAGATTATTCGATCCTCAACGCCGTCGTTCCCGACAGTTCTGGGCATGCGCGCGTGTTGAAGGATTTCCTGGCGCATGTCCGGGACGATCAGGCCGGGTTGACTGTGTTGCTCCAACAAGGGGATCTCGCCGGTGTTGTGAGTATGGCCCATCGCATGAAGGGATCTTGCCGGATGGTCGGTGCAACGTTCATGGCGAGCGCTTGCGAAGCGCTGGAGCAGGCAGTGAGAGATGAGAACATGGATGCAGCCAGGATGGCCAATGCTCTATTCGGTCGAGAGCTTGAACGGCTGTCGTCGTTCACCTCGGAAGGTGGCAGCACGGAGGACGGGCGATGAATATGCACGATATGGGCGTCTTGATTATTGAGGATGACGCTTTCCAGCGCGACATCCTGATTACCATGCTGAAGTCACTGGGAATCAGCTCCATTCAGGTAGCCTGTAATGGCAAGCAGGCACTGGACATCCTCATCGGACCCGGTTCCGGGAACATCAATATCGCCCTGTGCGACCTGAACATGCCGGAAATGGATGGCATGGAATTCCTGCGCCACATGGGGGCCATGCACAGTAATGTCGCAGTTATCCTCTCCACTGGGATGGACGACAAGATAATGACGTCGGTCGGCAAGATGACGCAGATGTACGGCGTTCAATTGCTGGGCATGATGGAAAAACCGATCTTGCTTGAACAACTCAGGCAGCAACTGCTCAAGTATGGCAAGACGGAACGTAAAGTGCCCCAGTCCATCGCAGCCAGGAGCTTTCACCTGGAAGAGATGCTGCAGGCCATCAATTCTGGCCAGTTCGAGCCGTTCTTCCAGCCCAAGGTGGACATGAAGAGCGGACGGCTGGTGGGGGCCGAGGCGCTGGCACGCTGGCGGCATCCGGTACATGGCGTAGTCGGTCCTGACCTGTTCATTCCGGCTCTCGAACAGACAGGGAACATCGATGATCTAACCTTCCATATTCTGAAAAAGTCGGCGGCGGCAGTGCGGGCACTGCATGAACAGGGGCATCTGCTGACGGTATCGGTCAATTTGTCGCTGGTTTCACTGGATGACACATCACTTGCCGACAAAATCACCCGCATCGTTCGGGAAGCCGGAGTGGAGCCGCAGTTCATCGTGCTGGAGATCACCGAGTCCGCTGCCATGACCGATGTGGCGTGCGCATTGGAGAATCTGGCACGTCTGTGCATAAACGGTTTTGTGCTATCGATCGATGATTTCGGAACCGGCACTTCAAGTTTGCAGCAGCTTACGCGTATCGCATTCGGAGAATTGAAGATCGACCAGTCTTTTGTGACTGACTTCTCTGTCAACAAGGCACTGCGCATCGTAGTTGAGTCGAGCGTCGAGATGGCGCACAAACTGAAATTGAAGAGCGTGGCAGAAGGCGTGGAGACGCAGCAGGACTGGGATGCCCTGAAAGCCATCGGATGTGATACGACCCAAGGTTATTACATTGCCAAGCCCATGGACGAAGGTTCGTTTCGTGACTTCGTCAACAGCTTCCGTAAAACGTTTGCGCACTTGTCGCCCGCTTCTGCCCAGGGAATCTCCCGCAAGGCTGCTGCATTGAAGGTGCTCGTGGTCGAAGACGATGACTTCACCCGAAAGCTCACGGTTCAGGTCCTGCACGACTTGGGTTATTCAAATGTCGTCGATGTTGACAGTGCGATGAAGGCAGTCGAATTGCTGAATGCGCACACATTTGATCTGGTCATCACTGACGTCAATATGCCAGGAATGAATGGCTTGCAACTGATCCAGAAGATACGCGCCGGAAAGACTCGCGCAAAACCTGAGACTCGGATCGTGGTGCTTACTTCGTTCTCGCAGACCGAGATACTCGGCTCAGCTCTTGCGCTCGATATCAACGGTTTTCTGGTAAAGCCGATCATTCCTGCCGTGGTGGAGGAGAAGCTTGTACAGGCTCTGTCGGAACGCCTGCACCTCCATTCACCGGTGGCTTACGAGGCGATCATGACGGCATTGAAGAGTCTTCCTCCGCTTGACGAAAGATCACCCTCCCATCGCGCTGCGGCTGTAAGTCCAGCCACGTCTCGCCAAGACCGCAGGTCCGCAGAGTCCATAGGGGAGCGACCGATCTCGTTGAACCGTTTGCGCCCGGGCATGGTGTTAAAGGACAGTGTCCGACTAAAGGATGGAGCGCTGATATTGTCACGTGGTCACGCCCTCTCAGAGTTGACCATCAACCGCCTGCATGATTTGCAACTCATGTTGCCAGTGAACGGCATATTCGTGGAGGGCGATATCTGAAGGCAACCGATCAACGTGCACTTTAAATCAATTCTTCAGCGTCCGTTATTCGTTACTCAACGGACATTGAGCGAACAAGTCTTCAACGGCTGTAATGGCCGCAAGCCGCCTCTCACCCCCTTACCGGCTCAAACGTCGCATCCAGGTTCAAATCGTCGCAGTAGTCGAGGAAGTCGCCGCGCAGGGTGGCGATGTGGATGTTGGAGCGGATGGCGACGGTCATGACGACGGAGAGCATGGGTGCGCCGGTGTGCGGGGCGAGGTAGGTGCTGGTTTGCAGTTCTTCGATGTTGATGCCCTGGCGCGCGAAGAAGGCGGCCAGTTCGTTCACGGTGCCGGGCCGGTCGAGTGCGGTGAGTTCGACGCTGTAGGGGGCCGACGCTTTCATGTTTTCCTGTTTGCGGGTGCGCACGCAGTGAATGGTGAGGCCGATCTGGTCGGCGAAGGCGGGCAGTTGCGTCTCCAGTTTGGACAAGGCGTGCCAGGGGCCGCTGAGCAGCATGAACTGGGTGTACTCGCCGCCCAACACGGCCATGCGGCTCTCTTCGATGTTGCAGCCGCTGTCGGCGATCTTGCCGGTGAGTCGTTCGACGAGTCCGTGGCGGTCTGTGCCGGTGGCGGTGATGACCAGGCGGTTGTTCTCTGTTTCAGTGTTCATGGCTGGAGATGCGGTGGCGTCGGACAGGATGCATTGTAACGGCACGCGGACGGGTCGGGCGAGCGTCGCTGCGGCATCTTCCATGCGATCACCAGCGCCGCCTGATCGTGCATGGTAAGCAGCAGTGCCCCGCCCGGACAGGGAACATATGTGAGTCACTCTGCCTTGTGTCCATCCCGCCCCAAAGACCACTTCGACTCAATGGGGTATCGGCTATCCCAAAACCTCGCGGCATGCCGTATGATGGCTTTGGAGTCACTAAGATCATCAGAGCCAGCCCAGCGGCATCAAGGTGTGAGAGTGTTTTCGTGTCCGCTTCGGGCACGCAAAAGGAGGAGTTGAAAATCGCAAATTCACCCGCGTTGCCGCAGCGGCGACGCATGATCCTTGTCGCACCCACACGCCATGTCTCCCCAGTCTCCTGCGGCGGCATGTGCCGTGATGCCTTTTTGCATCCCTGCCCCGCATGAGCACGCAGGCACCGATCATCGCGCCCGCAGAAGCAGAGAGAGGAAGCGATCTCCGGCGGCATCTCCCCGTGGCGTTCCCGCTCAGCAAGGAGCGGATGCAGGCCGTCCTGCTGGACCTGCAGGAAGCGATCCAGCTGTGGGACATCGATGGACAGCTGACCTATTCCAATCAGGCCGCCGATGCCCTGTTCGGAACCGGGGACGATGACGGGATGCATGTTGGCAACAGTGCCGGCAGCTACTTCCACGACGATGGCCGCCCCATGCTCCCGCAGGAGCTTCCGAGCGCCCGCATCTTGTCCACACGGCAACCCATCAACCGTCTGCTGATACAGAAAGTCGGCCCGCGGGGGAAACGACTGTGGATCTGGATCAGCGGCCAACCGCTCTTTTCTGCGGATGGAGCACTGGATGGGGCTGTGACCACGGCATCCGATGTCACCGACCTTGTCGAGCAGGAGCAGCGCCTCAGGCAGCTCGCGCATCACGATGCGCTCACGCAGCTGCCCAACCGCGTGCTGCTGGCCGAGCGCATGCGGCTCACGCTTGCGCGCAGCCAGCGGACCGGCGAGATGGTGGCGGTCTGCATGCTCGACCTGGACGGTTTCAAGCTCGTCAACGACACGCTCGGCCACAAGGCGGGCGACCAGCTGTTGCGCGAGGTGGCGCAGCGCCTGCTGGACTGCCTGCGCGCCGACGATACCGCCTCGCGCCTGGGCGGCGACGAGTTCGCCCTGCTGATCTCCGGCATCTCGAAGATGTCCGAGTGCGAGCAGGCGCTGTCGCGGCTGATCGCGGCGCTGGCCAAGCCGTACCATGTGGGTGGCCAGACTGCCCGCATCTCGGCAAGCATCGGGGTAACGCTGTTCCCGGATGATGGCAGCGACCCCGACATACTGCTGCGGCATGCGGATCAGGCCATGTACCAGGCCAAGCTCTCGGGCAAGAACCGGTTCAAGTTCTTCGATCTGGGGCAGGATCAGCGCAATCAGGCCAACCAGGGAGCATTGCGCAAGATCGCAAAGGCGATCGGCGCCGGACAGTTCCAGTTGTTCTATCAGCCGATAGTGGATTGCCGCCATGGCCGCATAGAGGGTGCGGAAGCGCTCATCCGCTGGAACCATCCCATCCTGGGGATGCTCGCTCCGTCAGAGTTCCTGCCGCTGATCGAACAGGACGATCTGGTCGTCGAGCTGGGCGAGTGGGTCATACAGGAAGCGCTCCGGCAGATGGTGATATGGCACAAGTCCGGGTTGGACATGAAGGTGAGCGTGAACATCGCCGCACGCCAGCTGCACCGCCCCGATTTCGCCGCCAGGCTCAGGCAGCTCCTCGACCAGCAGCCGCTCGATCTGGCGCACCGGCTGGAGATCGAGATCGTGGAGTCCCTGGCGCTGGAGGATGTGAACACCGTCAGCGACACCATCCGCGAGTGCCACAAGATGGGGGTGATCGTCGCACTGGACGATTTCGGTACCGGCTATTCCTCGCTGGTGCACCTCAAACGACTCGCGGCCGACGTGCTCAAGATCGACCAGACCTTCGTGCTGGATATGCTTGCCGACCCGGAGAATCTCGCTATCGTCGAGGGGGTGGTCGGACTCGCGGCAGCGTTCAAGCGGAAGGTGGTGGCCGAGGGAGTGGAGAGCATCGATCACATCCTCCTGCTGCTGGAGCTGGGATGCGATGCGATGCAGGGTTACGGCCTGGCGCGGCCGATGTCGGCGGAAAAATTCCTGGACTGGGCGCAGTCCTTCGTTCCCGATCCGCGCTGGGGATTGGCTGCGGCCGCCCGTCCGTCGCGGGACTATTTCGAACTCCTGCTGGCCGAGGCCAACCACCGCATCTGGGTCGACCAGGTCATCGCGCATGTGCGCGGCCGGGAGGAACCCGTCATCGCGATCGAATTCAACGATCACAAATGCCGCTTCGGCGATTGGTATTATCACGAGGCTTTCCAGCGTCTGCACGGCATAGCGGAGTTCCGCGCCCTGGAAACCGTGCACAGCAACATCCACCGCATGGCCGAACGGCTCTGCCGCGTTCCGGACGACCAGCCTGGCGAGCGCGCCCGGCTGGAAGAGGAACTGCTCGGCGAGCACCAGAAAATGGTTGGGCTGCTGCGGCGTTTGCGAAACCGGCTGGCGACCGAGAACACCGGCGGAGCGCGCCGCCCGCCGTATCAAAAAACCTCAGGAGAAGAACAGAATGGCAGGACATGAACCCATAGTCTGGAACGACAGCTTCGTCACCGGAGTCGACGAGATCGACCAGCAACACCGCATCCTGGTGAACTCGCTGAACGCCGCGAATGCCAAGCTGACTGCCAACACGAACCTGGAACTTCTCGACCAGATCTCCCGCGACCTGTTGAGCTATGCGCTCTATCATTTCGAAACGGAAGAGGAGTTGATGCAGGAATATGGTTACGCAGACCAGGATGTGTCCGCCGCCCAGCACCACCTGGAGCAGCACCGCAGTTTTTCGAGCAAGGTGGTGGCCGTGCGCGAGGGACTGAAGGTCGGCACACTGATATCAAGGGAGGATCTGCTGTCCTTCCTCAACGACTGGCTGGTGAATCACATCCTCAATACCGACAAGAAACTGGGCGCGTTCATCGTCGCCAAGCGGGCCGGCAAGTAGTCGCACAGTGCCTCGCGGCTACATCATCTTCTGCTTGATCGCCAGCACCGCCTGGTTGCGCAGGGTGCGCAGCAGCGACAATTGCTGTTCCGAGAGCTTCAGGGTGTTGGCCTGCTGCATGTCGGCGTAGAACATTCCGACGGTCTTCTTGTTGATGACGATGGGCAGCAGGATGAAGCTCTCGGCATCGATCGCCTGCTTGTACCAGGCCGGGATCTTGCTCGCGATGCTGCCCGCGCTCAGGTCCTCGATGACGATATCCACCCCCTTCTCGATGGCGAGGTGGAACACATCCGGCTCGAATGTGATCTTGAAGCGGAAGCGCGGGATCACCTCGTCCACGCCGGCGCCCAGCCCCATGCGCGCGACCATGGCATTGACCTTGTTGTCGCGGATGCAGATGATGGCATGCTTGAATCCCAGCCCGCGGTAGATGGTCTCCAGCACCATCAGCAGCACATCGTTGAGGTTGTAGTCCTCGACCAGCGTGTTGGTGACGTCCTGGATGCCCGCGCCCATGACGGTCGCCGGATCGGGACGGGCCTGCTGCGTCTCTGCCCCCTGCGATTCCAGCGCCGATTCGATGCCATGCACACCGTTCATCGCATCGGCACTCTTCGTCTCCTCCGCGGCAGCATCGACGGCATGCCCGCTCCATTGCCGCACCTTCTTCACCAGCGGGCTGCGCGCAGTGTTGATCTCCAGCGTCATCGCGCGGCGGGTAAGTTCCTGCAAGCCGCTCTCCAGCGCGGCATTGAGCTTGTGTTCCGGGATGTCGATCGCATCCTGGTAGCGCAGACGCACCCTGCTCAGCGCCTGCGACTTCTCGCTCGGCGCGGTCCCCGCCGCGATCGCGCACAGGTCGTTGGCCATGTTCACCGTCGCGCGCATCTGGTCGAGCTCGGTCTTCGGTTTCTTCACCGGTTCGTCGGCGGGCAATCGTTCCATGCCGTCGAGCAGGCGTTTGGGGAAGTTCCAGCTCTTGGCGACGCCGATGCCGATCTGGTTGTAGGTCAGCCCCAGCACCTTGATGGCGGCCTGCTCCTCGTTCTGCCCCTGCTCGACCAGACGGCTGATCTCCTGGCTCTCGTCGAAGAAATAATAGGTCACCAGCATGCGCCCGAGGTTCTGGAACATGGCGCAGATCATCAGTTCTTCGGCATCGCGGATGTTGCGCCCCACCGCCAGTTGCGTGGCCAGCACGCCGGAGAAGAACGAGGCGACCACTTCGTCCTTGAGCTGGTGGGCGAGCGTCTTGTTCTGCATGAACTCCAGCATGATCAGCGACATCGCGATGTTGCGCACCGTCTCGAAACCCATGATCACCACGGCTTTGGAGATGGTGCTGATGTTGCCGCCGAACTGGCCGTAGGAGACGGTGTTGACCAGCCGCAGCAGTTTGTTGGTCAGGGCGAAGTCCTGCAGGATGGCGCGCGCCAGCTTGTTGGCGCTGTCCGACTCGGAGGCGACGATCTGGTTGATCTCGGTGATGATATTCGAGAGCGCCGGGAAATCGCTCTTGCTGCGCATGCGCCGCAGCAGGAATTCGAGCGTGCTGTGCGTGTCGCCGGCGGCGGCTTCGCCGAGCCCGCCCAGCCAGGTCTTCAGCGCGGCACGCATGCTTGCGGCATCGCGATAACGCTCTTCCTTTGGCTTGGCGATCGACTTCATGATGATCGCCTCCAGCCCTTCGTTCAGTTCCGGATTTTGGACGGAGGGCGCGGCGGCGGCTTCGTGCACCACGCGGTTCATGACATTGAACACGTTGTCGCCGGTGAAGGCGGGGACGCCCGCGACCATCTCGTACAGCGCCATGCCGACGGAATACAGGTCGGAGCTGGCATCGACGCCGCCGTTGGAGATGGATTCCGGCGCCATGTACTGCGGCGAGCCGATCACCTGCTGGCTGTCGTCGTTCTGCTCCTGCATCAGCCGGGCGATGCCGAAGTCCATCAGCATCGGCTGGCCGCGCTGCCCGATCATGATGTTGGCCGGCTTGATGTCGAGGTGCAGCACGCCCTGCTGGTGCGCGTATTCGAGTGCATCCAGCAGCTGGCAGATGATCTCGGCCGATTTCACCGCCGGCAGGGCACCATCCTTCAGCATCTTCTGCAGGGTGCCGCCTTCGACATAGGCACAGACCAGGTAGGGCCCGCCATCCTGATCACCCGCGTCATACAGCGGCACGATGTTGGCATGCTGCAGTTTGCTGACGATGCGCGCTTCGCGCAGCAGCGCTTCGGTTTGCGCCGCCCCCGGACGCAGTGTCTTGATGGCGACCTGACGATCCAGCTGCGGATCGTAGGCAAGATGAACCGCCCCTTGCGCTCCCTTACCCAACTCGCGCAGGATATTGAAGCGCCCGATTCTTTTTGCTGCCATGTGAATGTCCCTCCCAGGACCAGTGTCGTTACCCCTGCATTCAGTTGCGGATGATAACGGCTCCGCGCCGGAATACTGAAGCGCTGCTGCAAAAAATCCGCTCAGCCCACCTCGCCGTCGACATAGAACCATTGCCCCGCCTCGCGCACGAAACGGCTGACCTCATGCAAGCGCTGCGCGCGGCCGTTGACCTTGTAACGCGCGACGAATTCCACGCTGGCATGGTCGGCATCCTGTTGTTCATGGCGCTTCACCTCCAGACCGATCCATTTGGTCGCCACTTCCTGCGCCAATCCCAGCGCCGCGGGACGGGTGGATGGATGCCAGGTCGCCAGCAGATAATCTTCCCTGAGCAGGGTGTAGGCGGTGTAGCGCGAACGCATGAGCGCTTCGGCGGTGGGCGCAGGTTCGCTGCCTGCCACGTAGCGGGCGCAGCAGGCGGTGTAGGGTTTGGTGCTGCCGCAGGGGCAGATGGTTGATTGTTGTCTCATAAGCATACGCAGTGCACTTGAGCGTTTCGAAAACCGTAGCGAGCAGTTGAAGTGCAAGGCGCACGGAGCACAGAAACCGGAGTGTGCTTAATGCACATGAGGATTTCGAGCACCGCGCAACGCCGCAATTCGACTGCGCAGTAGGTTTTTCAGTTTTGCCACAGCGGCGGCTCTTCCATCAATGCAATCTGCTCCCTTAATTCGAGGATGCGATTCTGCCAATAGATTTGCGTGTTGAACCACGGGAAGGCTTGCTTGAAGGCGGCATCGTCCCAGCGTTTTGCCAGCCAGGCGGAGTAATGGATCAGGCGCAAAGTACGCAGACCTTCGATGAGATGCAGTTCGCGCGCATCGAACTCGCAGAAATCCTCGTAGCCCGCCAGCACGTCGCCCATCTGCTTCACGCGCTCTTCGCGCTCGCCCGAGAGCAGCATCCACAGGTCTTGCACTGCCGGCCCCATGCGGCTGTCGTCGAAGTCGACGAAGTGCGGACCGTCGTCGGTCCACAGCACGTTACCTGCGTGGCAATCACCGTGCAGGCGCAAGGTCTGCACCTTGCCCGCACGCGCGAAGCAATGGCGCACACCCTCCAGCGCCTGGTCGATCACGCTGCGGTAGGCGGCATCAATATCGGCGGGAATAAAACCGTTGGCTAAAAGATAATCGCGCGGCTCGATGCCGAAGGTGTCGATGTTCAACTCGGGACGATGCTGAAAAACTTTCGTCGCCCCCACCGCATGGATGCGCCCGAGGAACCGCCCCAGCCATTCCAGCGTGTCGCGATCTTCCAGCTCCGGTGCACGGCCGCCTTTCTTCTCGAACACCGAAAAACGGAAACCCTCGAAGTGATGCAAGGTGTTGCCATTGATGTTCAGCGCAGGCACCACCGGAATCTCGCGCTCCACCAGCTCCTGCACGAAGCCATGCTCTTCGAGGATGGCCGCATCCGTCCAGCGCGCCGGGCGATAGAACTTCGCCACCAGCGGCGCCCCCTCCTCGATGCCGACCTGATACACGCGGTTCTCGTAACTGTTCAGCGCCAGCAAGCGGCCATCGCAGCGCAAGCCGATGCTCTCCAGCGCGTTGAGCATGGCGTCGGGGGTGAGGGAGGAGAAGGCAGCAGCGGATGTCATGGGGCAAGGATACCAGTCATTCCATATGGACTGGAGCTTAAGCAGCTGTGGGCGCTGACTGACTACATCATATAGATCCTATTGAAATGCAGGCGGGGCCAGAAGAGTGATGACCACATTCCCCTTCTTGTGCCCCTGATCCACATAGCGGTGAGCTTCCACGATCTGCTCCAGCGGATAGCGCCGGTCGATGACCGACCGCAGTTTTCCGGCTTCGATATAGTCTTTGAGGGTTAGCAGATCGGCGACATGGATCTTCATGCTGGTGCCCGAATCGGTCAGGACGTTCAGATACCTGCCGGTCCGGGTCAGCGAGCCTTTGACGCGCGAACGGGAAAGTTTTCCGACCGCATCGAAGATCACATCGTAGCGCTCGCCGTTGCGGGTGAAATCCGTGGTCGTGTAATCGATGACTTCATCCGCGCCCAGCGACCTCACCATCTCCAGATTTGCGGCACTGCACACCCCGGTGACTTCGGCCCCGAAGACCTTGGCAAGTTGCACCGCAAAAGTCCCCACACTGCCGGAAGCGCCGTAAACAAGGACTTTCCGGCCGGGCTGCACATTCGCCTTCCGGAGGATATGCAACGCGGTGATCGCGCCGTTGGGGACGGCGGCGGCTTCCTCGTGTGACATATTGGCCGGCTTGATCGCCAGCGCCCAATCCTCCGGCAGGCATATATATTCAGCATGAGCCCCGAACCTCATCTCGGTCGCGCCGAACACCTGGTCGCCCTTGCTGAATCGGGTCACATCCTTGCCGACCGCCTCGATCTCGCCCGACAACTCCATCCCCAGAATCTTTCTTCTGGGACCGGTGAAGCCCACCGCTATCCACATGAAGGGCTTGACCAGCAAGTCCAGCGCCCCCATCCCCGGCCTGAAACCCCGGATCTTGGTATCGCCGATATGCACTGTGGTCGCATGGATCTTGATCAATACCTCGTTGCTCTGCGGGACCGGCTTTTCAACCTCTTCAAGACGAAGCACTTCCGGCGGCCCATATTTCGTGCAGATGACTGCTTTCATCGGAATCCTCCTTGCGGCTCAGGAAAGATACTGCGCGCTATTTTGTCACTGCCAATAATCTCGACTTTCACACCTTATGTCGTTAGAGCTTCTCAGTTAAATCGCTTTAGGGTCAAAAGGGTTCAGCGTCGCATTTGATCTTGAACGTCTGCAAAGGTCAAAAAACCGTCCCTCAAATCTCCTCAACCGCTCTCTCCATCGGGAACCGCGACTTCGGCAGCTTGGCATTGAAATCATCCGCGCCGCGATAGCCCAGTGCTGCGATCACCACGCTGGTCAGGCCTTGCTCGCGCAGGCCGAGTTCTTCGTTGAGGATGCGCGGGTCGAAACCTTCGATTGGGGTGGCGTCGATCTCCAGGGTGGCGGCGCCCAGCAGCAGGGTGCCGAGGGCGAGGTACACCTGCTTTTCCATCCAGTGTTGCGTGTCTTTGAGGTCGTAGCGGTGCATGTTGGTATAGAAGCTGCGGCCCTTGCTTTGCGCGGCCTTGCTCTCCGGCGTGGGGTAGCGTCCGTCGGCATCTTCCTGTGCGAGCAGGCTGGCGAGGTGGGCATCGTCCATGGTGGTACGGGCGCAGAATACGATGACGTGGGAGGCGTTGAGTATCTTGGGGCCGTTGTTTGCATAGACGCCGTACTGCGCGGCCTTGGCGACGCGCGCCTTGCCTGCGTCACTGGAGGCGATGATGAAGTGCCAGGGTTGCGAGTTGATCGACGAGGGGGAGTATCTGAGCAGGGTCTTGAGTTGTTCGATCTGCTCTGCGGGTATCTTGCGCGAAGGGTCGTAGGCTTTGCAGGTGTGGCGGCTCAGGGCGATGCGGGCGATGTCCATGAATGGCTCCGGGGTCGGGGGTGGTCATGGCTTAAGGATACCGTCATTCCCGTCCTTCGGCACGGACAGGCGGGAATACAGTTATCAACAAGGCCTGCGAAGCAGGACAAAACCAACTGCATTTTGAATAAATGCACTGGACACCGGCCTGCGCCGGTGTGACGGGTGTTATTTATTGTGTTTCTGCACTTCCGCCAGCCCCAACGCATTCCAGCCCTCATGCCCCAGCTTGCGCATGGTCTCCATGTTCTTCTCGAAGATGGTCTCGGCCTCGGGGAACGCCGCCACCGCTTCGTCGATGCTGTCTTCGCGGATCAGGTGCAGCGTGGGATAGGGAGAACGGTTGGTGAAATTGGTGATGTCGTCCAGCTCGGTGTCGGCGAACTGGTATTGCGGGTGCATGCTCGCCACTTGCAACTCGCCCGCCAGGCCTACCTCTTCCAGCAAGGCATCCACCACTTCGAGAAAATCGTTGTAGTCGAGGAAGTCGGTGAGCACATGCGGGTGGATCAGCAGCGTGGTGTCGATCTTCTCGCGGCTGGCTTCCGCCAACACTTCCAGTTCGCGCTGCACATCGGCCAGCAGCTCATCCGCTGTTTGCGCCGCGCTGACGAAATAGCGTATCTGGCCTTTGACGTGTACGCCCTTGGCGAACGGGCAGAGGTTGAGGCCGATCACGGCCTTCTCCAGCCAGAGTTTGGTGGCGGCGATGGCTTGGTCGTTGGTTACGGTTGAGTTCATTTTGGAGCTCCGATTGAGCCCCTCTCCCGCAGGCGGGAGAGGGGTTGGGGTTAACCAGCCACTTGGTTGACGTCTTTTGGCAACCTAGTGGAATGGCTAGCTGTTTCATCAGAGGGGTGTTCATACGGAGTAGCGCGCACTCATCGCCCCTCATCCCCGGCCCTTCTCCCGCTTGCGGGAGAAGGGAGCATTACCGACCGCGACCGCCGGAGCGGTGCTGCGCCGACGAAGGCACGCCGCCGCGACTCGCGCCGCCTGCGGGTTTGGCGCCGGTGCGCGGTGCGCCGCCGCTGCGGGGTTGTCCGCCGCTGCGCGGCTGTCCGCGTCCCTGCCCCTGGCGCTGTCCGCCACCGCGATTCTGGCCGTTCAGGATAGGCTCGGCCTTGATACGAGGGTCAGGCTCGAAGCCGGGGATCTGCACCACGGTGATCTCGCGCTTGATGAGGCGTTCGATGTCGTGCAGCAGTTTCTTTTCGTCGATGCACACCAGCGAACTGGCTTCGCCCTCAGAGCCTGCACGGCCGGTACGGCCGATGCGGTGCACGTAATCTTCCGGCACGTTGGGCAACTCGTAGTTCACCACATGCGGCAGTTCGGCGATGTCGATGCCGCGCGCGGCGATGTCGGTCGCCACCAGTACCTGCAGCTTGGCGGTCTTGAACTCGGCCAGCGCGCGTGTGCGCGCCGCCTGGCTCTTGTTGCCGTGGATGGCCATCGCGGGGATGCCTTCCTTGTTCAGGTGGTCGGCCAGGTTGTTGGCGCCGTGCTTGGTGCGCGTGAACACCAGCACCTGGAACCAGTTGTTGTCCTTGATGAGTTGTGTGAGCAGTGCGCGCTTGCGTTCGCGGTCCACCGGATACACGCGCTGTTCGATCAGCTCGGCGGTCTGGTTGCGGCGCGCCACTTCGATCAGCGCCGGATTGGTCAACAGGCCGTCGGCCAGCAGCTTGATCTCGTCGGAGAAGGTGGCGGAGAACAGCAGGTTCTGGCGTTGCTTGGGTAGCACCGCGAGCACGCGTTTGATGTCGCGGATGAAGCCCATGTCCAGCATGCGGTCGGCTTCGTCCAGCACCAGGATCTCGACATGCGAGAGGTCAACGGTCTTCTGCTGCAGGTGATCGAGCAGACGGCCCGGTGTCGCCACCAGGATGTCGACGCGGCCGTGCAGTTGCTTGATCTGGGGATTGATGTTGACGCCGCCGAACATCATCATGGATTTGAGCGGCAGGTGTTTGCCATACAGGCGCACGCTTTCTTCCACCTGGGCGGCGAGTTCGCGTGTGGGCGTGAGCACCAGTGCGCGGATGAAATGTTTTCCCGTGACGGGTTTGGCCATCAGGCGTTGCAACAGCGGCAGGGTGAAACCGGCAGTCTTGCCGGTGCCGGTCTGCGCGCCGCCCATGAGGTCGCCGCCTTTCAGGATGACGGGGATGGCTTGCGCCTGGATGGGGGTAGGTTCGGTATAACCGCGCTCGGTGACGGCGCGAACGAGTTCTTCGGACAGGCCGAGGGATGCAAATGACATTTTGTTTCTTTCTGAATACAAACGGCCTGTCGTTCAATTGGAACGCCAGTCTGAGGCTGAATGAGGTGGGTGTTACGTACCGGAAGCGGCGGCAATAACTAGACTGAAACGATATTGCGGCGCGCAGTGTAACAGAGTTCAAGCCATATTATTCGCCAGTGACGGCCCCGTGCCGGCATGTGCACCTCAGAGCGTGTGGCAAAGGATGTGAAATTTGTGCATGATTCGCCCGCCACGACGAACATGCAGCATGGGAGATAGACGATGTACGCCGAATTGCCGACCGATGTGACCGACCAGGTGCTGAATGGACTATTCATCCCGCCCTGCCCGGCGACCCTCACCGCCATCATGCAGGAAGCCCGCCATCCGGAGACCAACCTGCAGAAGGTCGCCCAGCTGATCAATCAGGATGCGGGCATGGTGGCACCCTTGCTGAAACTGGCCAACTCGCCGCTGGTCGGCCTGAGAACCAAGGTGACCTCGGTGCTGCAGGCCACCAACATACTGGGGATGAAGAACACCCTGAATCTGGTGCGGAACATCGCATTGCGGCAGAGCCTCAAGGGCAACGGGCAGAGCTTCGATAAATTCTGGGAACGATCGACCCTGACTGCGGCCGTCGCCGAGAAGTTGACTGCCGCGTTGCCCGGCATCTCCGCGGATGACGCCTACGTTGCGGCGCTGTTCCATGACTGCGGCATCCCGGTATTGATGCACAAATTCTCCGATTACAGAAAAACGGTGATGGCCGGCAACAAGGCGGGCATCCCGCTCATCGAGACGGAGAACATGCATCTGCAGACCAACCATGCCGTGGTCGGCAATATCTTGACGCGTATCTGGGGATTGCCGGCACCGGTTTACCAGGCGATCCTGTACCACCACGATGCGACCATCTTCCAGTCGCCCAAAGACCCCGGAAGAAAAGCCGTCTGCGACCTGGCCGGTTTGATCCACATGGCCGAGTGCGTCGTCGATGAGCACTTGAACGTCATGGAGAAGGAGTGGCCCGCCATCGCAGCCACGGTGCTGGGCCACTTCGAGCTCGACGAACAGGAGTTCAACGAGCTCAAGAGCGATATGCTGGCCTATCTCGGCAGCGAGTGAGCCCCGCGACTTCGCCGGATATCAAGCGGCGACGACTACCGTAGCGCCTGCAACGCCCGCTCTATCTCGGCGAACAGCGGACGCGCGTTGCCATCTTCTTGCGCACAGCGCTCCTGCAAGTCTGCAATCTGTGCAAGCATCGCGCGCGAATCGTCCGTTGCCGCACAGCGCTCAAGCAACTCCTCCAGCAGACAAGCGAATGCACGCACCTCGATGCGCTGCAGCGCTTCGGCACGCTGCCGCTCTTCCGGGACAAAGAAAGATGCCGCACCGAAGTCTCCCAGCAAGGCCTCACCCCGTTCGCCATGCAGTACGTTGTGTGCATACAGGTCCCCATGCAGGATACCCTGCGCATGCAGATGCCGTACCGCAGAGGCAATGCCGAGAGCGATGCTTATGACGGCCATCGGGGAAAACGAGGTGCCGGCGGCATAGATGTCGCGCGTGCATGAATCAAGGCTGGGAGGACCGGCAAGATTGCGGAAGCTGCCATCCACCAATCCCATCACCAGCGCATCTGCTTGCGCCGGATGATCGGCGATCTTGCCATGCACGCCGATCAGATTGGGATGCTCGCCAGCGCGGATGCAGGCAGCCATTTCGCTATGCGGCGATCCATCGCTGGTCAGTGCCCCCTTGAACAGCTTGACCGCGACATCGCGCCCGTTGTCGTCGCGCTGCCACTGCGCACGGTAAATGATGCCGGACGCGCCCTCGCCCAGCTTTTGCTGCAGTTGCAATTCATTCCAGCTGATCGCGGCGATCGCGGTGTGCGACAACACTGTTTCTTCGCTTGCTGCGCACAACGGATTGCCTGCATAGGCGATCCAGGAAAGCCGCGGCAACCCGAACAGCCAGTCCGGCAAGGCAGTGAACCGGTTTGCGGCGATGCGCAGCAACTCCAGCCTGCTGCAGGCCGCCAGCGTTTGCGGCAAGGATCGCAGGCGGTTGCCCGACAGCATGAGCTTCTGCAGCTGCGTGCATTGACCCAATTCATCAGGGAGTTCGGCGATCTGATTGTCGGTGAGGATCAGCCAGCGCAATGCCGATGGCAGTGCCGCAGCAGGCACACTGCGGATCTGATTGGCCTTGAAGCCCACCATGCCGAGTTGCGGACATTGCCCCAACACCGCCGGCAACTCGGTGAAGCGGTTGCTGGAACAGAACAGGATGCGCAGTTTGCGCAAGCGGGGCAGGTCTTCAGGCAACGATGACAGCGCGTTGCCCGACAGATCGAGGACCTCCAGCGTATCGGCAAGCGAAAATATCTCGCGGGGGAACTCGCGCAAACCGCAGGACAGATCGAGCCGGCGGCTCCCCGCCAGCTTCCCGGCGCGCAGTTGCTCCAGTACGTTCAAACGCTGCGGGAGTTTAGACGTTGAACAGGAAGTTCATGACGTCGCCGTCCTGCACGACGTAGTCTTTTCCCTCCACGCGCATCTTGCCCTTCTCCTTCGCGCCCGCTTCACCGCCGCAGGCGATGAAGTCGGCGTAGGAGATGGTCTGCGCGCGGATGAAGCCCTTCTCGAAGTCGGTATGGATGACACCGGCCGCTTGCGGCGCGGTATCGCCCTTGTGGATGGTCCAGGCGCGCACTTCCTTCACGCCTGCGGTGAAATAGGTCTGCAGGCCGAGCAGGTCGTAGCCGGTGCGGATCAGTTTGTTCAGGCCCGGTTCGTCCAGACCGAGGTCGGCGAGGAATTCCTTCTTGTCGGCGTCGTCGAGATCGGCCAGTTCGGCCTCGATCTTGGCGCACAGCGCAACGACCGGCGCGCCTTCTTTCGCGGCGTGCTCGCGCAACTTGTCCAGATGCGGGTTGTTCTCGAAGCCGTCTTCCAGCACGTTGCCGACATACATCGCCGGTTTGACGGTGAGCAGGCACAGCGGCTTGATGATGACCTTGTCGTCATCGCTCAGATTGAAAGTGCGCGCGGGCTTGCCTTCGTTCAGGTGCGGCAATAATTTTTCCAGCACGGCCACCAGTTTCTGCGCATCCTTGTCGCCGGATTTTGCTTTTTTGCCGTCGCGCTGGATGGTGCGTTCCACCACGGCGAGGTCGGCCAGCGCCAGTTCGGTGAGGATGACTTCGATATCGGAGAGCGGATCGACCTTGCCTGCCACGTGCACGACGTTGGGATCGTCGAAACAGCGCACGACGTTGACGATGGCATCGGTCTCGCGGATGTTGGCGAGGAACTGGTTGCCCAGACCTTCGCCCTTGGAGGCGCCGGCGACCAGTCCGGCGATGTCGACGAACTCGACGATGGCCGGTTGCATGCGCTGCGGTTTGACGATCTTGGCCAGTTCATCCATACGCGGATCGGGCACCTCGACGATGCCGACGTTGGGCTCGATGGTGCAGAAAGGATAGTTCTCCGCCGCGATGCCCGCCTTGGTGAGCGCGTTGAACAGGGTGGATTTGCCCACGTTGGGGAGACCGACGATACCGCATTTGAGACTCATTTTTAATCCTTTAATAGTACTGAGTACGGAGTGCTGAGTAAAAACGGAGCGCAGGTTTGCCTCAGCACTCGGCACTCAGTCCTTATTGCTATGCAATTTAAGCATCGCTGCTTCGAGTTTGCCTTCGATGATCAGCGCGGCGACATCCTGCGCGCGTTGCAGCGCCTCATCGATCAAACCCTGCTCTTCCTTGCGCGGCGCATTGAGTACGTAGTTCACCACTTCCGCGCGGTCGCCGGGATGGCCGACTCCGACGCGCAGGCGCCAGAAATCCTTTGTGCCCAGATGCGCGATGATGTCCTTCAGCCCGTTGTGTCCGCCATGACCGCCGCCCAGTTTCAGTTTGGCGCTGCCCGGCGGCAGATCGAGTTCGTCGTGCACCACCAGTATCTGCGCCGGTTCTATCTTGTAGAACTGCGCCACTGCGCCGACCGACCGCCCGCTCACGTTCATGAAGGTCTGCGGCTTGAGCAGGTGCACTTCATGCCCGTGCAGGTTGGCCCTGGCGATCAGGCCGTGGAACTTGCTGTCCGCCTTGAAATTCGCATTGTGCAAACGCGCCAGTTCATCCACCCACCAGAATCCGGCGTTGTGGCGCGTGGCTTCGTATTCTTTGCCCGGATTACCGAGCCCGACGATGAGTTTGAATGGCTCGCTCATAATGAAAAAACCCGCCATGCACCGTTCGATGGCATGGCGGGTTGTTCCTGATGCTGTTTACTTCTTGGCAGCAGGCGCGGCAGCTGCAGGTGCTGCGGCAGCCGAAGCCGCTTCGGCAGCTGCAGCCTCTGCGGCGGCCTCAACGTGACCGCGCGGCACGGTGACCGTCGCCACGGCATCGCTGGCGTGGTGGTGGCCGGCGACTTCAACGCCCTTGGGCAGCTTGACGTCGGACACGTGGATGGAGTGACCCAGATCCAGATTCGCCAGATCCACTTCGATGGCGGCCGGCAGATCGGCCGGCAGGCAGGCGATCTCCAGTTCGTTCAGCACGTGGCTGATGATGCCGCCGCCGGTCTTCACGCCGGGAGAGACTTCGGCGTTCAGGAAGTGCAACGGCACTTTCATGTGGATCTTCTTCTTCGCGTCGACGCGCTGGAAGTCGATGTGCTGGACTTGCTGGCGGAACGGATGCATGTGGAAGTCGCGCAGCAGGACGGATTGTTTCTTGCCGTCCAGGTCCAGCGACAGGATGGAAGCGTGGAACGCTTCGTTGCGCAGTGCGTAGTACAGTGTGTTGTGATCGAGTTCGATCATGGTCGCCTCGCCGGAACCGTAGACGATGCCGGGGACGCGATTCGCTTTGCGCAGACGGCGGCTCGCACCCGTTCCTTGCACTTGGCGTGTTGTTGCTGCGATTTCGATTGCCATATTACTTCTCCACTTCTAATGAAGCTCTCCGCGACCAGAGGCTTCGGGTTGTGCATCAGCCGACATGGCTGACGCGAAAACTCATTCCATGAACAGCGAGCTGACCGACTCTTCCGCATTGATGCGGCGCATGGTCTCGGCCATCAGTTCGGCCACGCTCAGCTGGCGGATACGCTTGCAGGCGCGCGCTTCCTCGCGCAACGGGATGGTGTCGGTCACCACCAGCTCGTCGATCGCCGATTTCTCGATACGCTCGATCGCCGGACCGGACAGTACCGGATGGGTACAGTAGGCGATCACGCGTTCGGCGCCTTTTTCCTTCAGCGCATTGGCCGCTTCGCACAGGGTGTTGGCGGTATCCACCATGTCGTCCATGATGATGCAGGTGCGCCCGGCGACGTCGCCGATGATGTTCATCACCTTGGCCACGTTCGGCTTGGGACGGCGCTTGTCGATGATGGCCAGATCCGACTCCAGACGCTTGGCCAGCGCGCGCGCGCGCACCACACCGCCGACGTCCGGCGAAACCACGATCAGGTTGCTGTAATTCTGCTTCCACACGTCCGACAGCAGGATGGGTGCAGCGTAGATGTTGTCCACCGGGATATCGAAGAAACCCTGGATCTGGTCGGAGTGCAGGTCCATGGTCAGCAGGCGGTCGACACCGGCGCCGGTCAGCATGTCAGCCACCACCTTGGCGGTGATCGCCACGCGCGCGGAGCGCGGACGGCGGTCCTGGCGGGCATAACCGAAATACGGCAGGGCGGCGGTGATACGTCCGGCGGAGGCGCGCTTGAGCGCGTCCACCATCACCATCACTTCCATCAGGCTGTCGTTGGTCGGTGCACAGGTGGATTGCAGCACGAACACGTCCTTGCCGCGCACATGCTCGAGGATCTCGACCATCACTTCACCGTCGGAGAAACGCCCCACCGTGGCGCGTCCGAGGTGGATGTGCAGGTGCTTCGCTACTTCCTGAGCGAGTTTGGGATTGGCATTACCGGTGAAGACCATCATGTCGCCGGACATGGTCACCTCGCAAAATTAAAATGGGCGCGAACGCCCATCACGACCTGATTGAAGAATCTGGCTGGGGAGGTAGGGATCGAACCTACGAATGTCGGAATCAAAATCCGATGCCTTACCACTTGGCGACTCCCCAATAAAACCTATGCAGCGAATTCCCGTAAAGGATGGTGTTGCAAGCCGTGCGCGACAAAACCGCGCTTATCCGGCGGCAACTGCCGCAGTACCGCTTGAGCTTCCGCTTCCGTGGCGAACTCGGCGAACACGCATGCGCCGGATCCGGTCATCAGCGCGGGTGCGAAACGCGCCAGCCACGCCAGATGTTCAGCCACTTCGGGGTATAACTTGCAGGCTGTCGCCTGCAGGTCGTTGTTCAGGCCCTGTTGCCGGCCTGCCCGAAAATCCTGCCCCTTCGGAAGGGCGCGCATTGTCATCGAAATCGTATCCCGTGTCAATTCGGGATGGGTGAATATCCGGGCCGTGGGCACATGCACCGGCGGGCACAGCACCACATACCAGGCTTCGGGCAAGGGATAAGGCTGAAGGCGCTCCCCCACCCCCTCGGCAAAGGCATTGTCGCCGTAGACGAACACCGGCACATCGGCCCCCAGGGTCAGCCCCAGCTGCATCAGCCGCTCGCGCGACAGCTGCAGCCCCCACAGGCGGTTCAGCGCCAGCAGGGTGGTCGCGGCATCCGAGCTGCCGCCTCCCAGACCGCCGCCCATGGGGATACGTTTCTCCAGTGCTATGTCCACCCCCAGCTTGCAGCCGGTCTCTTGCTGCAGCAGGCGCGCGGCACGTACGCACAGGTCCTGCTCGGGCGGCACGCCGTCCAAAGCATTGACGCGGCGCACCTCGCTATCGGTACGCAGGGTGAAATGCAGGGTGTCGTTAAGGTCGATGAAACGGAACAGGGTCTGCAACAGGTGGTAGCCGTCGGCGCGGCGTCCCACCACATGCAGGAACAGATTCAGTTTGGCCGGTGCCGGACAGCTGAGCGTATTCACTGCTTCTCCCACTCGTCGATCAGCAACAGCACCTCCATCCCCTCGCGCCTGAGGCTCAGGCGCAGCGGCAGCGCATCCAGCGCGCCGGACGCATAACGCGTATAGCTGATCTCCCAGTCCTGCTGGCGCAACACACTGAGCTGCCCGCTGTCGGCCAGCTCGATGCTGGATTCGCCTTCCGGCGCCGGCAAGCCCACGATCCAGTAACGCATGCCGGAGAGCGGCAACTGCCAGCCCAGCACCTGCAGCATCAGGCTCTCCATATCCTGCGCCACATAACCTCTGCCGGAGGCTTCCAGCGTGGCCTTGTTCTCGTCGCGACGGATGCGTGCCACGGTCTGCCCGAGCGGGGCCAGCAGCAGGATCTCGTCTCCGGCGTTGTTATGCACCCAGCGCACCCCGGCCTTTTCCCGCTTGCCCCCCTGCTTCACGCTGACACGGCCATTGAAGGCGAACGGCGCATCGTCCAGTGACGGACGTTGCATCTCGACCGGCGCAGTGGCGCAGCCCGTCAGCAGCAGGAGCAACAGCAGGGAACGGTACATGTTCAGGGGAGGAAGCGTTTCATGACGGCCTTGAGCGTCTCATTGTCGGGGTTGGCCTTCACCCCGTCCTCCCAGACCTTGCGCGCAGCGTTCCTGTCGCCATGCTTCCACAGCACTTCGCCCAGATGGGCAGCGATCTCGGGGTCGGGATTGGCGGCAAAGGCCCGCTGCAGGAACTCCAGGCTCTTGTCCATGTTCCCGAGCAGGTAATGGCCCCAGCCCATGCTGTCGATGATGGCCGCGTCGTCCGGGGCGAGCTGATAGGCCTTTTCCACCAGTTTCATCGCTTCCGGGATGCGCACGTTACGGTCGAGCAGGCTGTAGCCCAGCGCGTTATAGGCATGCGCATTGTCCGGCTCCAGCTTCATCAGCTTGCGGATCAACCGCTCGAACAATTCGTTCTTCTTCAGTTTGTCCGCCGCCATCGCGGTCTGGTACAGCAGGTCCGACTGCTCGGGGTACTTCTCCAGTCCGCGGCTCAACACCTGGAAGCTGCTTTCGTACTGCTTGCCCTCGCGCAACAATTGCGCCTCGATCAGGATCAGCTGTACGCGTTGCTGGTCGTTCCTGGGCACCGCGCGTTGCAAGGCTTCGCGCGCCTCATTCAACTTGCCGACCTTGTCCAGCAAAGCCACCTCGCGCAAGCGCGCGGCGTAGGCATACTCACCCTCCTTCACCTGGCGGTAATGCTCCAGCGCCAGCGCATCGTCGTGGCGCGCCTCGTTCAGCTGCGCGAGGTAGTGATGTATCGTGCTCCCGTCCTTGCCGCCCTTGCTCAGCGCCTGCTGCAACTCCTGCTCGGCGCGCTGATACTCGCCCAGCTGCATCGAGATCAACGCGATGGCGAAAGCCAGGTCGGGACTGTCGGGACGCTCCCTGAGCAGTTGCTGGAACTCCGCGCGCGAGGAGGCGAATTCCTTCTGGTTGAGCAGGGCGCGGGCATAGTACAGGCGCAGGTCGCGGTTATCGGGATGGCGCCCCAGGAACTGTTTCAGCAGTTCAAGCCCTTTCTTCGGCTCGATGCGCAGATACAGCTCCGCCTCGAACACCGCCGCCACATCCCAGTCCGGCTTCAAAGTGACGGCACGATGCGCCTCGGCCAGCGCCAGATCGTGCTTGCCTGCCGCCGCCGCTGCCTGGGCCACCGCCCAATGCCCTTCCGCCGCATCGGGATAGGGATGGGTCACCTCGATCAGCCAGTCGAGCGCGGCCGATTTGTCCTGCGCGCGCGCCACCAGCGGATAGATGTTCATGAACGTATGCCCCGCCTTCGCCGGATCTGCCTTCAGCATGGCCTCCAGAACGGGGCGCGCTTCCTGCAGCTTGCCGCTGCTCAGCAGCAGCGAGAGCAGCATCTGTTTGGCCAGCGGCGAGGCAGGTTCCAGCTCCTGCCACAAGCGGAAGGCCTCCACCGCCACGTCCAGCTGGCGCGCTTCATAGGCCAGTTGCGCGGCACGTCTCGCCACGCGCGGATCGCGCGTGTTCTTGGCCAGATCGAGATAGGCTTGCGCGGCCAGTTCCGGTTTGCCGCGCTGGGCGGCGATATCGCCGAGCAGGAATTCGTACAGCAGGCGGTCGGTCAATACCACGTTGGGCAGGTCGAGCGCGGGCGACTCGACGATCTGTTCCAGGTTCGCCTTGCCCGCGGTTGCCGGCGCTCCTTCGAGCTGCTGTTGCGGCACGTTCGCGCATGCGGTCAGCAGCGACAGAAGGGGCAGGACAAGATGAGGTTTTGGGCAGGCCATGGCGATCGGGGTATTTTGGTGCGAGGCAACATATTAGGTTATATTCGCCCTAACTCAAAACCTCACTTCAAGCCTGAATGACCGCACCCGTCACACTGTCCGCACAGGATCTCACCCGCCGCCATGGCGCGCGTCTGGTCGCGGTGAGCGGTGTATCGCTGGAGTTGCGGCGCGGCGAAGTGCTCGGGCTGCTCGGCCACAACGGCGCGGGCAAGAGCACGACCCTGCAGATGCTCACCGGCGCACTGCCGCCGGACAGCGGGACGGTGAAGATATGCGACTTCGATCTGGCCGGACAGCCGGAACTGGCCAAAGCCTGCATCGGCTTCCTGCCCGAACATCCGCCGCTCTACCGCGACATGCGCGTCGACGACTATCTGCTGTTCACCGCGCGCCTGCACAAGGTCCCGTCCGGCAAACTCGCCGCCGCGCTGGAGCAGGCCAAACAGCGCTGCGGACTGCAGGAACATGGGCGCAAGATCATCGGCACGCTTTCCAAGGGCTACCAGCAGCGCGTCGGCATCGCGCAGGCCATCATCCACAACCCCGCCGTGGTGGTGCTGGACGAACCCACCGTCGGACTCGACCCGGCGCAGATCCGCGACATCCGCGCGCTCATCCGCGAGCTGGGCGACAACAGCAGCGTGATCCTTTCCACGCACCTGCTCAACGAGGTCGAGAACCTGTGCGACCGCGTGATCATCCTGCAGCACGGCCGCCTGATCTTCAGCGGCAGCAGCGCGGAGATGCTGGCCAACGGCAACATGGAAGAGGCATTCCTGCAGATCACCGAGAGCGGGGTGACCGGCAAATGATCTACACCATCGCGAAAAAAGAGTTCCGCAGCCTTTTCGCCGCCCCATCCACCTGGTGGATGCTGGCGCTGCTGCAATTTGTCTTCGCCTGGTTCTACTTCGCGCGCATGGACGATTACCTGCAGGTACAGGCGCAACTGGCGCAACTCGACAACGCGCCGGGTGCGACCATCGCCATCGCCGCGCCCTTATGCAGCGCGCTGGCGCTGATGCTGATGATGCTGATCCCGCTGTTCACCATGCGCCTGATCGCCGAGGAGCGCCGCAACCAGACCTGGGTGCTGCTGCTCACCGCCCCGGTCCCGGCCGCCCATATCGTGCTCGGCAAATTCCTCGGCCTGCTGGCGTTGCTGGCGATCATCATCGCGGGTTGCGCCGCCATGCTCGCCACCCTGCTGCTCGGCACGCAGGCCGACATCGGCCTGATGCTCGCCAATCTCGGCGGCGTGCTGCTGCTCGCCGCCGGCTATGCTGCCCTGGGCTTGTATCTTTCGGCACTGAGCCGGCAGCCGATCATCGCGGCGATCAGCGCGCTGGGACTGTCCTTCGGCCTGTGGCTGCTGGAGATGAGCGCCGGCGACGGTTTCCTGCGCGCGGTCTCGCCCAACGCGCATTTCCAGAACCTCAACATGGGGCTGGTCAACAGCGCCGACCTGATCTATTTCGCGCTGTTCATCACGACCCTGCTCTGGCTGACGGTGCGCCAGCTGAACGACGAGCGGAGGCACGGACTGTGAGACGCCTCCTGCCCATGCTCAAAAGGACCGCCGCCCTGCTGCTGGTGCTGGTCGCGGCAGGCGCGCTGAATCAACTCGCCGCGCGCTATCCCGCGCACTGGGACGTCACCCAGAACGCACTGAACAGCCTGGAACCCGGCAGCGTCGAGGCGCTGGCGCTGCTGCAGGGACCGGTGAAGATCACGGTGTATGCCACCGAGCAGGATGCGCAGCTCGGCGACATACGCAAGCTCATCCGCGAATTCATCTCGCTCTACCAGCGCTACAAGACCGACATCAGCCTGACCTTCATCGATCCGGTGAAGGAGCCGGAGGCCATGCGCAAGGCCGCCATCAGCGGCAACGGCGAGATGGTGGTGGAATATGCCGGGCGCAGCGAGCACATCACCACGCTGAACGAAGAGACGCTTTCCAGCGCCCTGCTGCGCCTCGCGCACAGCAGGGACCAGCTGCTCCTGTATCTGGGCGGTCACGGCGAACGCAAGCTGGACGGCAACGCCAATCATGACCTGGGCGAATTCGGCAACCGCCTGCAGCAACTCGGCTATCACATCGCCAGCCTGAAACTCGCCATCGCGCAGGACGTGCCGGACAACGCCAGCATGCTGGTGCTCACCCATCCGCAGACGCAGCTGATGCCCGGCGAGGTGAAGAAGCTGCTGCGCCACATCGACAAGGGCGGCAATCTGCTGTGGCTGGTGGATGCCGAACCGCTGCGCGGCCTGGAACCGCTGGCCGAGAAGCTCGGACTCACTTTCCTGCCGGGCACGATCATCGACCCGGCCGCGCAGGAGATGAACGCACCGGCGAACTGGACGCTGGGCACAGGCTATCCGCCCCACGCCGTCACGCGCGATTTCGACCTGATCACCGTCTTCCCCGATGCGCTCGCGCTCGACTTCGAGACGAAGGACAAGTGGCAGAAACACATGCTGATCGAGGGAGGCGCGCAAGGCTGGGTCAGCGAGAACAGCGCGCGCAGACATTTCGACAAGCGCAAGGACATCCCCGGCCCCTTCGAACTCGCCGTCACCCTGCAGCGCACCGTGAACGACCGCGAGCAGCGCGTCATCGTGGTGGGCAACGGCAACTTCCTCGCCAACGTCTATTCCGGCAACGGCGGCAACCTCGACCTGGGCGTCAACATGGTGAACTGGCTCGCCCACGAAGAGCGGCTTATCACCATGCAGCCGCACGCGGCCAAGGATGGCGCAGTCACCCTGAGCAGACGCCAGCTCACTGCCATCAGCGTTGGTTTCCTCGTCCTGTTGCCGCTGGCGCTGATCGCCGCCGGTTTCCGGTCGTGGCTGCGGCGCCGCAATGCCTGAACTCCCCGAAGTCGAGACCACGCTGCGCGGTCTCGCCCCGCACCTCACCGGACAGACCGTCCGCAACGTCATCATCCGCGATCCGCGATTGCGCTGGCCCATTCCGGCAGAACTCCCCGCACTGTTGCGCGGCCAGATCGTTCGCCGGCTCTGGCGCCGGGCGAAGTATCTGCTCATCGGTTTCGACCACGGCACGCTGATCCTGCACCTCGGCATGAGCGGAAGCCTGCGCCTGCTGACCTCGCCACAGCCGGCACAGCCGCATGAACATTTCGATCTGGTGCTGCGGAACGGGACCATCATGCGTCTGCGCGACCCGCGCCGCTTCGGTGCGGTGCTGTGGCATGAAGGTGATGTCTGCGCGCATCCCCTGCTGGCCGCACTCGGGCCGGAACCGCTGGAGGAGGGTTTCGACGGGGACTATCTGTATGAAGCGACGCGCCGGCGCAAGGCCGCCATCAAGCCGGTGCTGATGGACAACCATGTGGTGGTCGGCGTGGGGAACATCTATGCCAACGAGGCGCTGTTCCGCGCCGGCATCCGCCCGCAGCTCGCCGCGGGCAAGCTCAGCAGGACACGCTGCACCCTGCTGTCTGCGACCGTCAAGGAGGTGTTGGACGCCGCGATCCGCAAAGGCGGCAGCAGTTTGCGCGATTACGTGGACAGCGACGGCAGGCCGGGCTATTTCCAGCAGGACTATTTCGTCTACGGCAGGAGCAGCGAACCCTGCCGCCGCTGCGGCACCGCGATCAGACAGCTCCGTCAGGGACAGCGCACCAGTTTCTGGTGCCCGCACTGCCAGAAATAAATCACCGCACGCCCTGCTGGCGCAGCCAGGCAGCCATGCGTTTGTCGTCGAACGCGATATGCCCCAGCAGCCAGTCCTTGATCGACTGCAGCGCCAGCAATTCCCGCCCCTCCCCGAACTGCGTCTTCAATTGCATGGCCACCTCGACCAGATGAGCATGCTCCTGCTCATGCGCCACGCGGTCGGGATAATGGTGGGTCGACATATAACGGCTTTCGGTGTCGAAGTGATGCGAGGTCGCCACCAGCAACTCTTCGAACATCTGCATGGTGGCATCCTTCGATTCGTCATGCTTGATCGCGTCGTTCAGTCGATTCACCAGATACACCAGGTTGCGATGCTGCTCGTCGATCTCCTCGACGCCGACCATGTGCGAGGACTCCCATTTGATCCACGGGGCATCCTCCCCCATCCCGGCATCCCTGAAGAAGGTGTAGGTGTTCTTGCCGCTGCGTTTGCTCTCGTACATCGCCCGGTCGGCAGCCGTCATCAGGTTGTCCATCGCACTGCCATGATTCGGATAGATGCTGATGCCGACGCTCGCCCCCACCGTGCACTCGCTGCCGTCCGCCAACCCCATGCTCTGCCCGAAAGCCTGCACGATCTTCTCGGCGACCCCTTGGGCCTGCTCGGGCGCATCCAGATTGCCGAGGATGATGGCGAACTCGTCGCCGCCGAATCGCGCCACCGTATCCACGGCCCGCACACACGCGAGGAATCGCTGCGCTGACATCTTCAGCACGGCATCGCCGGCCTCGTGCCCATGCTCGTCGTTGATGGCCTTGAAACCGTCGAGATCGACGAACATCAGCGCGACATACTTGCCGTCGCGCTTGGCCTGCGACATCGCCTGGGACAAGCGGTCGAACAGCAGTGCGCGGTTGGGCAGGCCGGTGAGCTTGTCGTGGTACGCCATGAAACTGATCTGCTGCTCGGACTGTTTGCGCTCGGTGATGTCCTGTATCGCGCTGATGAAATATTCCGGCGCGCCTTTTTCGTCGCGCACCAGCGTCACCTGCAGCAATCCCCACAGCACCCTGCCGTCCTTGCGGATATAGCGCTTCTCGACCTTGAAGTCCGCGATCTCGCCGGCCAGCAGACTCTTCACCAGTCTGGAACCGGGATCGAGGTCTTCCGGGTGGGTGACCTGTTGCCAGGACAGATGCCGCGCCAACACCTCCTCGCAACTGTAGCCGAACATGTGGCACCAGGCTTCGTTGACCTCGATGAATTCGCCGTTGAGCGAATTGCGCACCATCGGCAGCGAGGTGTGTTCGAAAACCGTGCGGAATCGCTTCTCGCCCTCCAGCTGCAAGACATCTGCACGCACCCGTTCCTGCAGCACCACCGCCTCGACGGCCGCCTGTTCGCGGCGCTGCCATTGCCAGAATCCCGCACCGATCAGACCGAAGATGAACAGGGCGAGGATGCCGGCTATGTTGCGCACACGGTCGACCACCCGGTAGGCCTCCTCTTCGTCGACCTTGGTGATCATCAGCCAGGGCGTTCCCTCTATCACCGAGGCATACGACAGCACCGGCTTGCCGCGATAGTCACGCACATTCTCCAGCAGTCCCAGCTTGCCGCCGGCAGCGACAGCCGTAACCAGGTTCGGGGTGTTCAATGGCAACCTGAAGGCGAACGCCGCATCTTCGCGGTGTCTCAACCGGGACAGGTAGGATACATCGCCTCCCTCGACGCGGACGAGCAGCGTCTCGGCCGTGTCGCTTGCGCTCGGCCACTGGTGGATCAGGGGAAACAGATACCGGGCGGGATCCTCCGCCAGATAGATCGCACCTGCGTAGGCGGTACCCACGCGGATCGGGTTCATGAACCCAAGCTCGAGCGGAATCGCTGCTTTCGCGTGGCGGTGCAGGTCGACGAATCTGACCGTGCCGGAACGGGCGACCCGGCGCGCCATCGCGCTCATCTCACCAGCCTCCGGCACCGCCATGCCCGCACTCAGCATGGCGCGGCCTGACGCGTCATAGAGGACGACCGAGCGGAAATGGTGTCCGTCCAGGAACGCCTCCAGACGTTCGACCAGCTCCTTGCGCACCTGCAGGTCGCGTCCGCCCCCCCGCATCCAGCGTATCGCTTCGACAGCGAAATACGAATTGTCGGCAACGGTCTTCGCGTCGGACCGTCTGTCGTCCAGCCAGTCATGCATCTGTTTCGTTTTGAGCGTGCCGACCGCCAGCAGGTTGCGCTGCGCCTCTTTTCTGACCTCTTCGCGCAGGCTGTCGAGCAACGCGCTACCCGCGAGCAAGGTAACGAGCATGACACCAGCGAACACCAGTAGCGGCCTGATGTTGCGGTGCACAGGGTTTGAATGACGATTCTGCGAATCCATCTGTGCGGACTCTGTTTGTCTGAGTTGGGCCTCTGCCTCCGGTGTTCAGACTACTCTTATCCCGCATGGATTTGAAGCATGCCGGAAGCAAAAAACAAAAAGCCCGCGCCGGGGCGCGGGCTTGCTTCGTTCGCCAGCGAACATCAGGCTTTCGCTGCCATCAGCTTTTCGTATTTGGCCTGCAATTGCTCCTTGGATTCCACGTGTGCCGGGTCATGCGGGATGCAATCGACCGGGCATACTTCCACGCATTGCGGCGTGTCGTAATGGCCCACGCACTCGGTGCATTTGGCCGGATCGATGACATAGATGGTATCGCCTTGCGAGATGGCGCCATTCGGGCATTCCGGCTCGCACACGTCGCAGTTGATACATTCGTCGGTGATGATCAGTGACATTTTCTACTCTCCTTAACGTTGATTCTTTGCTTTAAGTTTTTCCGCCACCGAAGGGGACACGAACTTGCTCACGTCCCCGCCGAAGCGTGCGATCTCGCGCACGATGCTGGCCGAGATGAAGGTGTATTGCTCGGCCGGCGTCAGGAATACCGTTTCGACATCCGGATGCAGGGTGCGGTTCATGCCCGCCATCTGGAACTCGTACTCGAAATCCGAAACCGCGCGCAATCCGCGCAACACCACGCGCGCGTTCTGCGCGCGCACATAGCTCATCAGCAAACCGTCGAAGCCCTCGACCTTGACATTGTCGAATCCGGCGAATGCCTCGCGCGCCATCGCCACCCGCTCCTCCAGCGTGAACAGCGTCGCAGCGCGGCTGGCCGCGACCGCCACCACCACCTCATCGAACAGGCCGGCTGCGCGGCGCACGACATCCTCGTGCCCGCGCGTGATCGGGTCGAAGGTGCCGGGATAAACCACTTTGGTCATGCTCATACGCGTTCCAGTAATTGGTAGTGCACCGCTCCCGCCTTGGCTCGCTTGAGCACGTTCCAGGCCGCATCCGGCTCGAACGCCGTCCCGCTTTCCAGATAGACCTTGCCGCCTGGCGTCAAACTGTGCGCCAGCAGGGGTAGCAGTTGGGGCAGGTAATCGCTTTTAAAGGGGGGGTCGAGGAAGACCACATCGAACAACCCGTTCTCTTGCCGGGCGAATTTTAGCCCATCCTCGCAGCGTAAGGCTACATTGCTCAGCGCCAGCTTCTTCAAATTGCCCTGCAATGCCTGATAAACGCTACGGTTATTCTCCACCATCACCACCTGCTCCGCCTCGCGCGAAGCGGCTTCGAAACCCAGCGCACCGCTGCCGGCGAAGAGGTCGAGGCAGCGCTTGCCGTACAGGGTCTGCCCCAGCCAGTTGAACAGGGTCTCGCGCACCCGGTCCGGTGTGGGGCGCAATCCCTCGGCATCGGGAAACTCGATGAGGCGGCTGCGGTGCGTGCCGCCGATGATGCGAACCTTGTTTATTTCGACACTCCCGCCGGCGCGCCCACGATCACCGTCGCCATCGCCTCCGGATCGATACGGCGGCGGAACGCGTCGCGAATCTGCCGGGTGGTGACCGCCTCGACCTGGTCGGTGAAATCGTCCAGATAGGTCAGCGGCAATTCATAGAAGCCGATCACGCTCAGATAATCGAGTATCTTCCTGTTGCTGTCGATGCGCAGCGGAAAGCCGCCGACGATGTTCTGCTTGGCCGCGCGCAACTCCTTCTCGGTCACGCCGTTCTCGACGAAAGCCGCGAGCGTCTCGCGCACCAGTTCCAGCGATTCGTCGGCCTGCTCCTTCTTGGTCTGCAGACCGATCTGGAATGCGCCCGGCTGCTGCATGGGCATGAAATAGCTGTACACGCTGTAGGCCAGACCGCGCTTCTCGCGCACCTCGTTCATCAGGCGCGAAACGAAACCGCCGCCGCCGAGGATGTAGTTGCCGACATACAGCGGGAAGTAATCCTCGTCGTTGCGCGCCACGCCCGGCGTGCCGATCAGGATATGGCTCTGGCTGGCCGGGTGCGCGATGCGCTGCTCGCTGGGCTTGATGCGTATCATCACCGGCGCGATGCGGTCATCGGCAGTGCCGTCCGGCAGCTTCGCGGTCAGGCGCTGCGCGATGGCTTCGGCCTGCTCGCGCGAGATGTCCCCCATCAGGGCGACCACGGCATGTTTCGCGCCGTAATGTGCACGGTAGAAAACCTCCAGGTCGGCGCGCTGGATCTTCTCCACTTCGGCCACCTCGGCATGCCAGCCGTAGGGATGCGCCCCGAACACGGCCTGACCGAAGGCCTTGTCTGCGATGCTCTCCGGCTGCGTCTCCGCTTCTTTCAGCGAAGCGATCAGGCGCGCCTTCTCGCGCGCCAGCACATCCTCCGGAAACAGCGGCTGCTGCAGGCAGCGCGCCAGGATATCCAGTGCCGCCTCGCGTTCCTTTGCACTGCTCAACGTCCGCAGCGACAGCCCGGCACGATCGGAATCGAAATTCCCGCCCAGCTGCGCACCGATGTCCGCCAGCTTGCGCGCGATGTCGTCCTCGCTCAGCTCCTGCGCGCCAAGATCGAGCATACCGAAGGTGACGTGCGCCACGCCGACCTTGCCCGCCGTATCGAAACCGCCGCCGGCGGGGAAATTCACCGCCACATCCAGCATCGGCAGGCCGTGGTCTTCGACGAAATACACGCGCGCGCCGCTGGGCGCCTGCCAGTGCTGTATCTCGGGTGTGGCGAGCGCGACAGTCGCCGCGAACGACAGGGTTGCTGCAAAAATGATTCTAGTGAGCATGGGCGACTCCCGGGTTTGCTCTCGGTTTATCGGGAAGCGGTTGCGGGTCGAGCGTCGCCACCGTCAGATGATCGTCGTTGAACAATTCGCGCGCCACGTCCTGGACCTGCTGCGCGGTGACTTCCTGCAGCTTCTGCAGCATCACCGGGATGTCCTTGTGCGACATGCCGGCGCTTTCCAGTTGGCCGATCTGCATGGCCTGATAGAACACCGAGTCGCGCTTGTACACCTCGCCCGCCGTCACCTGCGCCTTGACGCGCTGCAACTCCTCGGCACTCACGCCGTCGCGCACCAGCACTGCCAATTGCGCGCGCAGCGCGGTCTCCACATCCGCCACGGTCTTGCCTTCGCGCGGCGTCGCCTCGATCACGAACAGTCCGGGGCCGCGCGCCACGCTGTCATAGCCGGTGCCCACTTCCATCGCCACCTGCTGCTCGCGTACCAGCGCCTTGTTCAGGCGCGCCGAGCTGTTACCGTCGAGTACGCCGACCAGCACTTCCAGGGCATAGGGTTTCCAGTCTTTCTCGGCATCGCGCAGCGTAGGCGCATGCCAGGCCAGGACGATGAAGGGCAACTCCGCCGGCGCCTTGACCGTCAGGCGTTTGATGCCGAGCTGGGGCGACTCGCTCACCGCCTTGCGCTGCGGCAGCTCTCCGGCGGGGATGCCGCCGTAATAGCGTTGCGCCAGCGCGAACACCTCGTTCGCCCTGACGTCGCCCGCGATCACCAGTGTCGCGTTGTTGGGCGCATACCAGGTCCGGTACCACTCCAGCGCATCGTCGGCGGTCATGTTCTGCAGGTCGGTCATCCAGCCGATCACCGGGTTATGGTAGGGATGTTCCTGGTAGGCCGCCGCCATGAGTTTCTCGAACATCAGCGAGCGCGGCTCATCGTCGGTGCGCCAGCGGCGCTCCTCCATCACTACCCTGATCTCCTTGGCGAACTCCTTTTCCGACATCAGCAGGTTGTGCATGCGGTCGGATTCCAGCTTCATCGCCAGCGGCAATTTCGATCTGTGCAACTGCTGGAAATAGGCGGTGTGGTCATAACTGGTGAAGGCGTTCTCGCGCCCGCCTGCCGCCGCGATGACCTTGGAGAACTGGCCGACCGGGACATCCCTGGTGCCCTTGAACATCATGTGTTCCAGCACATGCGCCACACCGGTGACGCCGGTGCGCTCATCCATGCTGCCCGCGCGATACCAGATCTGCTGCACCAGCACCGGCGCGCGGTGATCTTCCTTGACGATGACCTTGAGCCCGTTGCTCAACGTCCTTTCATATACTTGCGCCTGCGCGGCGACTGCGATCTGGAGCAATAACGCGACAACGACTAAGTGGATTCTCATTTCCCTACCCTATGGATGCGCGATTCGGCATAAAATGAGCGCGCATTATGCGACATTTCATCCAAACCCGAACACTCTTGCATGTTTAGCTTCCTTAAAAAGACCCCCGCCACCGCTGAATCGAGCAACTGGCTGACCCGCCTGACGGGCAGCCTGGCGCGCACGGGTGGACAGCTCACCGCCCTGCTGGTTCCCGGCGGTCGCATCGACGAAGACCTCTACGAGGAACTGGAGACCATTCTCATCACCAGCGATGTGGGCATGGACGCGACGCGCGCCCTGCTTGCCGACGTGCGCAGGCATGTGAAAGAAGAGAAGCTCACCGAAGCCAGCCAGTTGAAGGAAGCGCTGGCGCATGCGTTGCTCAAGCTGCTACAACCGCTGGCCAAGCCTCTCGATGTCAGTCCGAACAAGCCCTTCGTCATCATGCTGTGCGGCGTCAACGGCGCGGGCAAGACCACCTCCATCGGCAAACTGGCCAAGCATTTCCAGACTCAGGGCAAGTCGGTATTGCTGGCCGCTGGCGATACCTTCCGCGCCGCCGCGCGCGAACAGCTCATGGAATGGGGCAAGCGCAACGATGTCACCGTCATCGCGCAACAGAGCGGCGACGCCGCCGCGGTGATCTACGACGCGGTGCAGGCGGCGCAGGCGCGCGGCATCGACGTGGTGCTGGCCGACACTGCCGGACGCCTGACCACGCAGGCGCACCTGATGGAAGAGATCAAGAAAGTGAAGCGCGTGATCGACAAGGCACTGCCCGGCGCGCCGCACGAGGTGCTGCTGGTGCTGGATGCCAACACCGGCCAGAACGCGCTGTCGCAGGTGAAATCCTTCGACGAAGCCTTGCAGGTGACCGGCCTGGTGCTGACCAAACTCGACGGCACCGCCAAGGGCGGGGTCATCGCCGCCATCGCCAAGGCGCATCCCATCCCGGTACGCTTCATCGGCGTGGGCGAAGGACTGGACGATTTAAGGCCGTTCGTGGCGGAGGATTTTGTGGCGGCATTGCTGGGGCTTGAGGCTTAACTGCAAAACCTTTTTGCCACAGAGGACACAGAGATGACAATGCTTGCTCATACGTCCACCGCTCCGAATATTGAAGCGATTTTCTCTGTGTACTCTGTGTTCTCTGTGGCTAAATAGATTTTCAAAATGATCAAATTCAACCAGGTCTACAAACGCTACCCCGGCGGCCATGAGGCGCTCAAAAACCTTTCCTTCGACATCGAGGAAGGCGAGATGGTGTATCTCACCGGACACTCGGGCGCGGGCAAGAGCACATTGCTCAAGCTCGTCGCGGCGATCGAACGTCCGAGCAGCGGCGGCGTACTGGTCAAGGGGCAGAACATCCGCTCCATCAAACCCGCCGCCATCCCGGCGCTGCGCCGCAACATCGGGCTCATCTTCCAGGACCACAAACTGCTGTTCGACCGCAACGCCTTCGACAACGTGATGCTGCCGCTGCAGATCTGCGGCTTCGACCATCGCGAGTCGGCCAAGCGCGTGCGTGCCGCGCTGGACAAGGTCGGCCTGCTCGACCGCGAGAAAGCCAACCCAATCGCGCTCTCCGGCGGCGAACAGCAACGGCTGTGCATCGCGCGCGCCATCGTCAACCGCCCCACCATCCTGCTGGCGGACGAACCCACCGGCAACCTCGATACCGAGTATGCCACCGAGATCATGAACATCTTCAAGTCCTTCCATCAGGTCGGCGTGACGCTGCTCATCTCGACACACGATGAAGGCATCCTGCGCCAGTTCCCGGCGCGCGCACTGCACCTGAAGAAAGGGGCGCTGCAAGCATGAGGACGCTGCTCGAACACCTGCGCGTGCTGCGTTTCACCCTGCAGCGCCTGCTGCTCACGCCGAACGCCACGCTGCTCAACATCCTCATCATCGGCATCGCGCTGAGCCTGCCGGTCGGCGGTTATGTGCTGCTGAAGAGCGTGCAGACGCTCGGCTCGAAGATCGCCGGCACTCCGCAGATCAGCGTGTTCCTCGCCACGGGCACGGGCGCGGGAGATATCGAGCGCATCGGCGACAGACTCAAACAGCATGCGCGGATCAAGCGCATCGAATTCGTGTCGCGCGAAGTCGCCCTGAAGAAGTTGCAGCACAGCACCGGCCTGTCCGATGTGATCGGCGGCCTGTCGCAGAACCCTCTGCCGGACGCCTTCGTGGCCTACCCCAGGGCCGGGGACGCAGCGGCACTCGAAGCATTGCGCGACGAGCTGAAGTCCTGGCAGCGCATCGAGCATGTGCAGCTCGATTCGGCCTGGGTGCACAAACTGGAGGCACTGCTGGACTTCGGGCGTGTGGCGGTGATCATCCTCGCCGCGCTGCTGAGCTTCGCCCTGGTCGCGATCACCTTCAACACCATACGTCTGCAGATACTCACGCGCCGCGAGGAGATCGAAGTGGCCAAGCTGATCGGCGCGACCGACGCCTTCATCCGCCGTCCCTTCCTCTATTTCGGCTTCACCCAGGGACTCCTGGGCGGCGCCACTGCCTGGCTGCTCATCTCGGCAAGCCTGTTCCTGCTCAATCACACGCTCACCGGGCTGACCCAGCTCTATGCCAGCGATTTCAGCCTGCAGGGCTTGTCCAGCGGAGACAGCTTTGCCCTGCTGGCTTTTTCTGCCTACCTGGGCTGGCTAGGCGCCTGGTTCTCGGTTTCGCAGCATCTGTGGCAGATCGAACCGCGCTGATCACAGCGGAAAAAACCGCGGCAAAACTGCGTTGTTTGACGCAAAATGCGAATCGGATTCCCGCATCGAAATCGGGCATCTTGTTCCGCAACACGGATGTGACAGCAAGCAGGCACCAATAAGGGAGACGGCATGGCGCGCATGGAATGGACCCAAGATCTGGAATCCGGTATTCCGGTCATCGATACGCAGCACAGACGGCTCATCGATTTCATCAACGAGCTGGACGATGCCAACCGCACCGGCAATACCGAAGAAACCAACCATGTGATGGAAGGTCTGCTCAATTACACGGTCACCCACTTCGAGTTCGAGGAGGCGCTGCAGGAAAGAGCCGGCTACCCGTACCTCAAGGCGCACCGGCGCATCCACGAGATATTCATGAAGAAGGTCGCCGAGATCAGGGCGCGCGCCAATCAGGGCGAAAACGTCGCTCCGGTGTTGCTGCATATGCTGCAGGGCTGGCTGGCCAGCCATATCAAGGGAGAAGACCGCGACTACGTCGAGACGGTGAAAGCGATGCTGAACAGCGATGACAAGGAAGTTTCGAGCTGGCTGAACAACGCCATGAAGAAGTTCTTCAGCTGACCCCGCCTCAGGCCTGATCGTGCAAGTGCTTGTTCAGCTCCGTCAGATCCTGGATGACCTCACGGGAGGCACGCGCATACTCCCCCCGCAACAGGGCTTCTGACCCCGCCATATCTTTTTCCTGCACTTTCTTGACCACGGTGCCTGCCACAAAGTGGAAGTTGGCATGGTCGGAACGCAACTTCTGGAAACCTTCATCATCGTGGAAATATTTGAGCGCCGGGCCGTGTATCCACTTGCCCAGCACGCACTGGTCATCGCGGCAGATGACCATGGGATCCAGCACTTCCTGCGAGGTCCCGTCCAGGTAGCTCTGCAGACGCCCCTTCCATTTCATATGCGCTTCGATGCATTGGGGGATATCGATCTCGGAACGGATCGACTCGCGCACGTTCGTTTCGATCTTCTTGTCCTGCCCGAACAACTTGGAAAAGAAACCCATGGCTCCATCCCTCATATATGTTTCATACGCTGCAGACCTGTCCGTTCTACAGACGGGATTTTATAACCAAGTATGACTATTCAAGTCAACCGGAATTTGTTCCAAAACAACAAGCTGGAGCAAGAGAGGGGGATCCCCCTTAACGCCCCGCCACCGTCATTTTTTCTATCAGAATCGAGCCGCACTGGCGCGAGCCCTGCACGACGACATCATTGCCGATGGCGGCGATGTCGCGGAACATGTCCTTCAGATTGCCGGCGATGGTGATCTCGTGCACCGGATACTGGATCTCGCCGTGTTCGACCCAGAAGCCGGCTGCACCGCGCGAATAATCGCCGGTGACGTTGTTGACGCCGTGGCCAAGCAGTTCGGTGACCAGCAATCCGCGTCCCATGCTCTTCAGCAAGCCGGAGAAATCCTGCTGCCTGCTGGAACCCAGGATGAGGTTGTGATTGCCGCCGGCATTGCCGGTAGTCTGCAAACCGAGTTTTCGCGCCGAATAGCTGCCGAGGAAATAGCCGCGCAAGACGCCGCTGTCGATGATGCGCCGGTTGCGCACCCGCACCCCCTCCTCATCGAACGGACCGGAAGCCAGGCCGCGCGGGATGTCCGGCACATCGGAAAGATCGATGTGCGAAGCGAACACCTGCTTATCCAGATGATCGAGCAGGAAGGACGATTTGCGATAGAGGCTGCCCCCGCTCACCGCTCCGACGAAATGTCCCAGCAGACTTGCCGCGACCGGCGCTTCGAACAGCACCGGAACCTGCATGGTGTCGAGCTTGCGCGCGTTCAGCCGGCGCACGGTACGTTCCGCCGCGATGCGCCCGATCTCCTCGACCCGCAATATCTCGCGCGCATCGCGCGCCACGCTGTACCAATAGTCGCGCTCCATCGCGTCGTCCTTGCCGGCGATCACGGAGCAGCTGATGCTGTGGCGGGAGCTGGGATAGCCGCCGATGAAACCCAGACTGTTGGCCTGGATGAACATCCCTTCGTGCACGTTCACCGTCGCACCTTCCGAATTGCGGATGCGCTTGTCGGAGCGCATGGCGGCATACTCGCATTCGCGCGCCAGCGCTATCGCCTGTTCCACTTCCAGCGACCACGGGTGATACAGATCGAGATCCGGAAACTCGGTGGCGAGCTGGTCGGCGTCCGGCAGGCCGGCGCAGTCGTCCTCTGCGGTGTAGCGCGCGATGTTAAGCGCGGCATCGACGGTGTCGTGCACCGCCTGCATCGAGAAGTCCGAGGTGCTGGCATTGCCGCGGCGCTGGCCAAGATAGACCGAGACGCTCACGCCCTTGTCGCGGTTGTATTCGATGGTTTCAACCTCGCCCTGGCGTACCGTGACGGTCTGACCGAAGCCTTCCGACACTTCGGTCGCACAGGCGGTCGCCCCCTGTTTGCGCGCGTAGGCAAGGATATCCGTTGCGAGTTGCTGCAGGGTGTCGGCACTGTGCGACACTTTTGGAACATGCGTGTTCATAAAAATTCGGGCGGCTGGTTCGTCGGGAGGCGCTATCATAGCAACATCCGCCGAACCTTACCGATACCATGAACCCGCGCCAACCCCACCACGACGAGCCCGAAGAAGAGCTGCCACCCAGCAAGACCAAGATCAAGAAGCAGATGCTCGAACTGCAGGATCTGGGCAAGACTCTCACTGCCCTGTCCAACGAGAAGCTGCGCGAACTCAATCTGGAAGAAAACCTGCTCGAAGCCATCCTGGAGTACAAGCGCATCACCAAGTTCGGCGCACTCAGCCGCCAGTTGCAGTACATCGGCCGTCTCATGCGCGACGTGGAACCCGCCCCCATCATGGCGAAGCTGGATGCCTGGAACGGCGTCTCGCGCCAGCACACGGCCTGGCTGCACCAGGTCGAACATTGGCGCGACCGACTGCTGGAACAGCCGGATGCGCTCACCGAACTGCTGGCCGCACACCCGGAAGCGGATGCCCAGCGACTGCGCGCGCTGATCCGCAATGCACAAAAGGAAAGGGAGGCTGCGAAGCCTCCCAAGTCCTACCGCGAACTGTTCCAGGTATTGCGCGAAATCATTCCCGAGCCGCAATAGTCCGGCTACCCCGCCCTGAGCATGTGGGGATGCTTCTCGGTGACGAGCTTGTCGATCGCCGTCATCACTTCCAGGCTCGCCTCCTCGGCACACTGGAGCGACTCGAAGATCTTGTCCTGCACCGCTTCATCGCGCTCCCACTTCTGCCCCAGCAGCTGCGTCATGTCATGGATACAGCTGTGCACCTTGCTGTGCGGCTGGGCCAAGCCGCGATAGGAAGGGAGTTCGCCGAACACATCCCTGGCCGGCCCCTCGTACCACTTGCCCAGGCGGCAGTTATGGTGATCCACAGTCACCGCCTTCATGAAATCCTCATGCCCGGGCTCGCTGATCAGCACATAGGCCCGCTGCTTGTAGATGACGTGATCGACCTTGACCAGGGAAGCAAAGCTGAGATCCTGCGCATAGCGCGCGCCGGACAATGTGGTGACTGCCGATTCGTAGAACTGGCCGAACTTCTGCTCCAATCGGCCGATCACCCCCTGGGACGAGTTGGCGATCTCATGCATCGCTTCGGAATCGACCAGCATCTTGGCAGCTTCGCTCTGCAGCATCTGCATGATGCGGCCGATCGATTCGGAAGCATTCTTGGTGTTCTCGGCCAGTTTGCGCACTTCGTCCGCCACCACGGCGAAACCGCGCCCCGCCTCACCGGCCCGTGCCGCCTCGATGGCCGCATTCAGTGCCAGCAGGTTGGTCTGGTCGGCTATGGAGTTGATCAGCCCGACCGCTTTGTTGATCTCCGAGCTGCGCGCATTGAGCTGCGTGATGGCCGTGTTCGCATGATTGACCCTTTCGACGATGCCGGACAGGCGCGCCACCACATCCTTGACCGAGGCACGGCTCTCTTCGGCATCTTCACGCGTACGCCGTGACAAAGCCGCCAGCTGCTCCATGTTGTCGGTGATGACCTTCAGATCCTGCTGGTTCGATACCAGGTTCTTGAGCAGGTTTTCGGTGTTCAGATGGTGTGCACGCGACAGCATCTTGGTGCGCATCGCCCCCAGTTTCTGGCCGGCCATCCCGTCCAGCAGGATGTTCTGGTTCTCCAGCCCCTTCCTGAAGCCGCCACGCAGCCCCCCGGGCATCGCCTGACGGCCAAAGTTGCCCGAGAGATTGGCACGGAAGCTGGTCTCCTGTTCGCGGAAGAATGTGTTCAACTGGTCCAGCATATCGTTGACGCTCCAGCACAGCATGCTGATCTCATCGCGCCCGTCGGCGATCCCGGTCACCCGGCTGTTGAACTTTCCCTGCGCGACCTCGTCGACCACGCTCTTCAGTCTTGAGACCGGCGCGAGCCATTTGCGCACCAGCCATTGCCCGCCTGCCGACACGGCGATGCTGACCAGCAGGAAAACGACCATGAAAGCATGGATGCCGTACACGGCAAAACTGGTCAGGATGATGACCAGCGTGCCGAAGGTGAACGACCATAACAGCGCGGAAAATCTAAATTGCAAGGACGAGTTCGTCATAGCCGAGTCCCTTCTCATTCAAAATATCGACCAGTACCCTGGTGGAAGCGGCGATGGCATTCGCCGCGCCGGCCTTGCGTTCCGCCTCCAGCATGGCGGCATACAAAGCGCTTGCCGCCTGCACCCCGCTCTGTTTCGGCTTGCGGCGCACCGAGAAGTAACCGGTCACATTGCCGGACGAATCGTAAGTCGGTGTGACATTGGTGAACACCCAATAGAAACTGCCGTCCTTTGCCATATTCTTCACGTAGGCAAAGCATTCCTCTTTTTTCTGTATCTTGTCCCACAGCAATTTGAAGACCGCGCGCGGCATATCGGGATGTCGGATGATATTGTGCTGGGAACCCAGCAACTCGCTCTCGCTGTAGCCGGAATACTCGATGAAGATGCGATTCCCGTAAGTGATGATCCCTTTCAGGTCGGTCATGGAGACGATAAAATCCCCCTCCCTCATCACCTTTTCGACAGAAGTCGGTGTGACGTCTCGTTTCATTGCTCCCTCCTGGATACTGCTAGTTATTATGACTGCCATATTCTTATCGGCACCCTTAGTGCCTTGGACTGCATGATAATCGAATACCCCTTATCCATACCCGTAGTAAAAAGGAAAAAATGACCTCTATTCTTCCCCATATCACCCTGGAAACCGGCCCCGCACCCGAGCACAGCATCATCTGGCTGCACGGCCTGGGTGCCGACGGCGAGGATTTCGTCCCTGTCGCGGAAGAGATGAATCTTCCCGTCCCGGTCCGCTACATCTTCCCGCATGCACCGATGCGCCCGGTGACCATCAACGGCGGCTATGTGATGCGCGCCTGGTACGACATCCTGGCCGCCGCCCCGTCGGCGGAGATCGCCGACAGTATCGGCAGGATGGAAGACGCGGAAGGCATCCGCGCCTCGCGGCACGAGGTCGGGAAGTTGATCGAACAGGAACATCAGCGCGGCATCGCAATGCACAACATCATCCTCGCCGGATTCTCGCAAGGCGGGGCGGTCGCCCTGCATGCCGGTTTGCGTTACGGGGAGAGACTGGGGGGGATACTGGCGCTTTCGACCTATCTGCCGCTGATGCAGTCCTTGCCGTCCGAAGCGCACGCCAGCAACAGGGATACCCCCATCTTCATGGCGCACGGCCAGTTCGATCCGGTGATCCCCTACGCTTTCGGGCGTGCTTCAGCAGAAGAGTTGATGCGAGAAGGTTACCGGCTGGAATGGCACGGCTATGCGATGCCGCACTCGGTATGCCAGGAGGAAATACAGGACATCGAGCGATGGCTAAGGGAACGACTGGCTAGGCGATGACATCCTCGGTCGAGGTTTCCTGCTCCATGCGGCGATAACGCGCAAGATCGTAGTCCTCCCCGCTTTCCACCAGCGCCAGCGGCAGCAACAGGTAGCTCTTGCCGTCCATGTCCATGTTCATGCTGCGACTGAGCGAGAAGGTGTTGGGTTTCATCAGCAGCCACGCCTCACCGCTGGTGTCGGCAGGACGGTTCAGGTACATGGCGACCTCGATCTCCTTTTCAGTCTCCGCCGAGATGATACGGTCCGCCAGAGAGACGCCGACGATCTGTGTGCTCAGCACCTCTACGCCGATATGCAGGTTGTTCTTGTCGTCGCGGCTGAGGCGGCGCACGATGCCCGCCCCCCAGTTCCGGACGTTCTCGGGTCTGCTGCCGATCAGCGAGCCGATCCTGACCCCCTCGGCACGCGGAACCGGAATCACGCTGCGGAAACCGGTTGCGCTGATGTCTTCGACCTCCCACGTCTCGCCCTCTTCTGCGCTCATGAAGTTCAGGCCGATATCGGCCTGTTCCAGCATCTTGAAGAATCCGTTGGCCACTTTCAGGTTCACGCTGATCTTGCGACGCGGATTGCGGCGCGTCGGCAAAGGCTGTGTCAGATTGTCGATCAGGCGGCGCAGAATGTCGCGCACCAGATCCGTCTCGTAGGTCGCGCCGCAGAAACTGACATCGTCCGGCACGATGCCCTTCTCCAGCGTCAGGAGCAAACCGCCCAGCTGTTTCAGCGCATCGCCCACCGTGAGGAAACGCAATGAAGGATGCACGGTGGCATCGCCCGCGAGGCGCATCGGCGGGGTCGGCTGCGACAGGTCGAACACGAACAGGCCATTGCCGTTGTACTTGTCGTCCAGACGCAGCCCTTTGCCGGCATAGGCAAGCAGCCGCTCGGTGATGTGCTCCTGCAGGGGACTCAACACCCCGGCACTGACGCCGTACCAGGCCAGCAGCGTTGCGAATTCCTGGGCGACCGTGGTGCTTCCTGTCGTTCCCGGATACTGGGCGACGGTGTTGTGCTGATATCCATGCGTCTCGGCATGGCCGAAGAAATCGGAAAGGTGATTCCAGAGTCCGGGTTCGATCAGGGCATAACGCGCCACCGACATCTTCAAGCGCCCCGACAGCGCAGCGATGCCGCGCACGCCCACGATCGCCAGCTCCGTTTTGATCCCGGAGGCTCCGCGCCCGCCGTTGCGGTAACGGTTCAGCACATCGTGGTGCGCCAGTTCGCTGTGGGTATAGAAAGTATTCAGCACCGTCCACAGCCGGTTCTCCTGGAACTTCGAGAGCGGCTGCATGGTGAAATAGTCGCGCGTCAACTTGCGCAGATGGGGTTGTGCGGCCTCATCGAACATGCGCAGCACAGTGAATTCATGATCCAGACGGAACTCATCCGCCAGCTCGACGATGGATTCTATCCAGCCGCTGATCTCCTGCACGGCGTTAAGAGAATCGTTCTTCGGGACTTCATCCAGTATCTGCTGCGCCGATTTGATGTCGGCCAGCGGGTGGTCCGATTTTCTTCCAAATATCCCCAACATCACGCCTCCCAGCGCCCTTACGCCGCATATGGACGTAATATAAGCATAAATCCGCTACCGTGACCATATGCCAGACGACCTATAACCCCCAGATGATCCCGTTCCTGCCACCCGACTCTGCCTTTCCACCGCTGTGCCAAGCCCTGCGTTCACCCAACGGTTTGCTGGCGGCCGGCGGAGACCTCTCCGTTGCGCGGCTGCTGGAAGCCTATCGCCACGGCATCTTCCCGTGGTTCAGCGATGGCGAGCCTATCCTGTGGTGGAGTCCCGATCCGCGCATGGTGCTCATCCCCGGCGAGATCAGGATCTCCAGGTCCTTGCGCAAGACCCTGCGCAACGGCCGCCATGAGATACGCGTCGACAGCGCTTTCGAGCAGGTCATGCGCGCCTGTGCCGCGCCGCGCGAAGGCGCCAACGGGACCTGGATCCACGAAGGCATGATCGCCGCGTACTGCGAACTGCACCGGCTGGGATATGCGCACTCGGTGGAAACCTGGATGGAAAACCAGCTGGTAGGCGGATTGTATGGGGTGAGCATCGGTCGCATGTTCTATGGTGAGTCGATGTTCAGCCACCGCAGCGACGCCTCCAAGATCGCACTCTCATACCTGTGCGCGCAACTGGACAGCTGGGGTTTCGGTATGATCGATTGCCAGATGAACACCTCGCACCTGGCTTCGCTTGGCGCCAGGGAGATCCAGCGCGATGAGTTTGTTGCTCGCCTGCAAGTGCTGACGGCGCAACCCGGAATACCCTCACCGTGGCAGTTCGGGCGCCACTTCAGAACGGCCTAGTCATTGGATGGCGACACAATTCCGCCCCTGATGCTTGGCGTCATACAACGCCATATCGGCACGGGCATAGATGCTCTCTTGTGTGTCGCGATCCTCGAAGTCGCTGATCCCGATACTGACGGTGAGCTTCCCCACCTCGGGTAGCGGATGCGACTCGATCATCAGGCGTATCTTCTCGGCAAGAGATTTGGCCTGTTTCGCATCCGTCTCTGCCGCCAACAAGCAGAATTCCTCGCCGCCGACGCGGAACATCTGGTCAGAATTCCGGATCGAGGATCTGATTTGATCGCAAATGATGCGTAACACGCGATCGCCGATCTGGTGACCGAACTGATCGTTGATACGCTTGAAATGGTCAATATCTATCATCAGCAATGCAAACATATGCTGGTGACGGTTTGCCTTGGAAAGGGCGATATTGAGAGATTCGTGGAATTTTCGGCGATTGAACACACCTGTGAGCGGATCAACCACCACAAGCAGTTCCAATTTCCGCCTCATCTCCTCCAGCTGCTCGTTGTTTTCCCGCAGCTCGCGCTGGATCCGCTCGGCGCGATCCAGCAACAGCGCCGCATACACACCGAAAGAGACCAGCAAGACAGAGACCAGCACACGCATCCACAGCTCGACCGGCTCCGGCCGCAGAAGTGCCATATAAAAAGAACTGGCCTCATCGAATATCATGAAGTCGACCCATGCATCCAGCAGCCAGAACGCCGGCACCAACGAGAGCGCCCCCCATACCAGCCTTCTGGAGTTCCTGCCCAGCGCGGAAAACGAGCTGAAACAAACACCCAGCGCACCGCTCGACCCCAAGTCCAAAGTATTCGGTATCTGCTGTATAGACATCGCCGCCCCTTAATCCCCCAACGCCATTGGTAAAAGCCCGCCATTCTATGGTTCAATCTATAGTAAATCAATCAACAATTTTTGATCGCTTATCATCGACTCACTACTGGAACTTGATAGACTTCCAACGTCCGCTCCATTTCGACCAAGCATGAGCCTTTTGCACGACATCCCGCTTTCCGCCCTGCACCTCTACCTGACCGCACCCTACCCGTGCAGTTATCTGGAGGGTCTGGAAGCGCGCTCGCAGGTCGCCACGCCCAGCCTGCTGATCACCACCCCGGTCTATTCCGAACTGGTGCGCCACGGCTTCCGCCGCAGCGGCACCTTCACCTATCGCCCGCGTTGCGACACCTGCCAGCAGTGTGTCCCGGTGCGCGTGGTGGTCGACGGATTCGAGGCGAACCGCTCGCAGAGGCGCAGCTGCAAAAGGCATTCCGACCTGCACGCCACGCTGCACTCATTGCAGGACAAACCGGAGTATTTCGATCTGTATCGCCGCTACCAGGAAGCGCGCCACCGCGACGGCGGCATGGATGACGACAGCCCCGAGCAGTACCGCAACTTCCTGCTGCAAAGCCATGTCGACACCATGCTGGTGGAATTCCGCGAAGCAGGCGTGCTGCGCATGGTGAGCGTGGTCGATGTGCTCGCCGACGGCCTGTCGGCGGTCTACACCTTCTACGACACTGATGTGCCGCACAGCAGCTACGGCACCTACAACGTGCTGTGGCAGATCGAACTGTGCCGCAAGCTGGAGCTGCCCTATCTCTACCTCGGCTACTGGATCCGGGACAGCCGCAAGATGGCCTACAAGATCAACTTCCAGCCGCTGCAAGGATTGCGCGACGGCACATGGCAGTCTGTCCTGCCGGTAGCGCAAGCATGAACTACCGCCTCATCATCTTCTCCGTCGCGCTGCTGTTCCTGCCGCCGCTCGCGCTGACACTGGCGGAACAGGAGTGGGAAGCGCCGCAACCGATCATGGGTGCCGTCTGGGCGCCCGCATTGCTCGGCATGGCCGCCCTGCTGGCCTTCAGCCTTCTGCTCGACACGCTCACCTTCCGCCGCGGCAGCCACAGCCTGCTGCGTTCGCAGCGCAGCTATCTGCTGTGGTGCGGTGTGGCCGGCATGCTCGCCGGCATGCTGCTCGGTTATCTGAACCTGTTTGCGGGCGCATGGTTCACACCCGCCGCGGAAACCGCGGGACTCCTGCTTGCCGCGCTCGGCGGCATGCTGCTGTTGCCCGCCGTACTCATCACGCGCCTGTGGCTGGCCGGGTTGCCCGGCCTGGTGAAGCTGGGCACCCGCAGACTCGCGCTGCCCGCCCTGCCGGCCGAAGCAAGCGCGAAGTCGCTGCTGCTGGCGGCACTGATCGGCTTGCTGGTCGGCACCATCCATATCGAGCATCTGGGCTGGCTGTTCTGGCTTTCCCCCTTGCTGCTGCTCGCCGCCTTGCAACTGCTGTGGCACGAGAGCACGGTATTCTCCGGTCTGGCGCAGGGCGACTGGAGCCGCATGCTGCTCGGTGCGCTGGCCGGCATCCTGGTCTGCGGCGGCGCGCTCGCCAGCTACCGCGCCGGCGGCGGCGCCATCTATCTGGCATCGGATACATGGCAGATGCTCATCTGGTTCGCCCTGTTCGGCCTGCTGTGTCTGCAGATCGGCGACATCGTCGCCGAACACTGGCGCGGCAAATCGCGCGGCGAAGTGTTCAAAAAGAAATCATTTCCCATTCCCGTCGTTTCCAAGAAAGACCGATAGATGTTCCAACTGTTCCGCCCCGCCCTGTTCGCGCTCGATCCCGAAACCGCCCACCACGCCACCATCGACGGACTGAAGACCGCCAACTGCCTCGGCCTCACCTCACTGATGTTCAAGCGCCCGGCGAGCGACCCGCGCACCGTGATGGGCCTGACCTTCCCCAACCCGGTGGGACTGGCCGCGGGCCTGGACAAGAACGGCGAAGTCATCGACGCGCTGGCCGCCTTCGGTTTCGGCTTCATCGAGATCGGCACCGTCACACCGCGCCCGCAACCCGGCAACCCCAAGCCGCGCATGTTCCGCCTGCCGGAAGCGCACGGCATCATCAACCGCATGGGCTTCAACAACGAAGGCGTGGACGCGCTCATCGCCAACGTCAAGCGCGCGAAATACAAAGGTATCCTCGGCATCAACATCGGCAAGAACGCCGACACCCCCATTGAAAAAGCGGCGGACGATTACCTCATCGGACTGCGCAAGGTGTACCCATACGCCAGCTACGTCGCCATCAACATCTCCTCGCCCAACACCAAGAACCTGCGCCAGCTACAGGGCGGCGACGAACTGGACGCACTGCTCGGCCAGCTGAAAGCGGAACAGGAAAAACTCGCGCAGCAGCATGGCAAGTACGTGCCGCTGGCCGTGAAGATCGCGCCCGACCTCGACGCAGACCAGATCAAAGGCATTGCAGGGCTGCTCACAAAGCACCGTATCGACGCCGTCATCGCCACCAACACCACGCTATCGCGCGAAGGCGTGGAAGGCCTGCCGCACGGCAACGAGACCGGCGGTCTCTCAGGCGCACCCGTGCGCGACAAGTCGACTGCCGTCATCCGCGCATTGGCCGCAGAGTTAAAAGGTGCACTGCCCATCATCGGCGTGGGCGGCATCCTCAAAGGTGCGGATGCGCTGGAGAAGATGCAGGCGGGCGCGGCGCTGGTGCAGGTGTATAGCGGGCTGGTGTATCGCGGACAGGAACTGGTGACGGAGTGTGCGACTGCAGTAAAGAAATCTGCATGAACACCACAGACAATCGCTGAGCGCTGGTCATATAGATATAACCCTGCAGTGGTTGAACCCATATTAGAAACGGCGGATAATCCGGCGCTCTTGAGGAATCGCTGGAATGACAGAATACCTACTCATCCTCGTCGGCACGGTGCTGGTGAACAACATCGTGATGGTGAAGATACTCGGACTGTGCCCGTTCATGGGCGTGTCCAAGAAACTGGAGGCCGCGGTCGGCATGGGTGCCGCCACGACCTTCGTGCTGACGCTGGGTTCCGGCGCCAGCTACCTCATCCAGCACTATCTGCTCGGCCCCGATCTCGCCTATCTCACCACGCTGTCGTTCATCGTGGTCATCGCCGGCATCGTGCAGTTCACCGAGATGGCGATCAAGAAGACCAGCCCGGAGCTGTACCAGATCCTCGGTATCTATCTGCCGCTCATCACCACCAACTGCGCGGTGCTCGGCATCCCCTTGCTCAATGTGCAGGCAAAGCATGATTTCATGGAGTCGCTGCTGTTCGGCTTTGGCGGCGCGGTCGGCTTCACGCTGGTGATGGTGCTGTTCGCGGGCATCCGCGAACGTCTGGAAGGCGCGGATGTACCCGGCGTCTTCAAGGGCTCGGCCATCGCCATGATCACTGCCGGATTGATGAGCCTCTCATTCATGGGGTTCTCGGGCCTGGTGAAATGATCTCTGCGCTTCTGGTGATGATCGGCATCTCCTTGCTGCTCGGAGCAGTGCTGGGCTATTCCGCCATCCGGTTCAAGGTCGAAGGCAACCCGCTGGTGGAAAAGATCGATGCGGTGCTGCCGCAGACGCAATGCGGCCAGTGCGGCTACCCCGGCTGCAAACCCTATGCCGAAGCCATCGCCAAGGGCGAGGCCGACATCAACAAGTGCCCGCCAGGCGGCGAGGAAGGCATCCACAAACTGGCCGATCTGCTGGGTGTGGAATACAAGCCGTTCGGCGAAGGCGCGGCCCCAAAAGCCAAGGCGGTCGCCTTCATCGACGAACAGACCTGCATCGGTTGCACCCTGTGCCTGCAGGCCTGCCCGGTGGACGCCATCGTCGGCGCGGCCAAGCAGATGCACACCATCATCGTCTCCGAATGCACGGGCTGCGAGCTCTGCGTCGCCCCCTGCCCGGTGGACTGCATCAGCATGCAGCCGCTGGGTGAGGACATCGGCAACTGGAAGTGGCGTTACCCGACCATCTCCATCGTCCCGGTGGCAGCACGATGAGACAGCTCTTCAAATTCCACGGCGGCGTGCATCCGCCCACCCATAAGGCAGAATCGACACGCACGCCCATCGCCCAGGCGAAGATGCCTTCCAGGCTGGTCATCCCGCTGCACCAGCATGTGGGCAACCGCGCCGTGCCGGTGGTGCAGGTCGGTGAGCGCGTGCTCAAGGGACAGATCATCGGACGTCCGGACGGGCGCTTGTCCAGCGCGGTGCATGCCTCCACTTCCGGCACGGTCAGCGCCATCGACATGCAGCTGGTCGCGCACTTCTCCGGTCTGCCGGACCTGTGCATCACCCTCATCCCCGACGGCCGTGACGAGTGGATCGAACACAGCGGTGTGGACTACAAGCAGACACCGCACACCGAGTTGCGCCACCTGCTGCGCGAAGCTGGCGTGGTCGGCCTGGGCGGCGCGGTCTTCCCCAGCGACCTGAAGTCGTATTCCAACAAACACAAGATCAAGACACTGGTCCTCAACGGCGCCGAGTGCGAGCCCTACATCACCTGTGACGACCTGCTGATGCGTGAACGTGCCGGCGATACGCTGCGCGGCGCAGAAGTGCTGCGCGAGCTGCTGTATGCCGAAGAGGTGCTGATCGGCATCGAGGACAACAAACCGGAAGCCATCGCCGCGATGAAAAAGGCGGTGGAACAGGACGGCCACCAGCACATGGAAGTGATCGCCGTGCCCACGCTGTATCCGGGCGGCGGCGCCAAGCAGCTGATCCGCGTGCTCACCGGCATCGAAGTCGCCGCCGGCGTGCGCTCCACCGAGAAGGGCGTGCAGTGTTTCAACGTCGCCACCGCCTGGAGCACCTGGCGCGCGATCGCCCACGGCGAGCCGCTGCTGTCGCGCATCGTCACCGTCACCGGCAACGTCGAGCATGCGCAGAACTTCGAGGTGCTGCTCGGCACGCCGGTCGAGGAACTGGTGGCGCAGGCCGGCAGCAGGCCCGACACCAACCGCCACATCATGGGCGGCCCGATGATGGGCGTGGATCTGCCGTCGGGTCAGGTGGGTGTGACCAAGGCGACCAATTGCATCATCGAAGGCTCGGACAAACTGTTCCCGCCGCCCGCGCCGGCGCTGCCCTGCATCCGCTGCACGCGCTGCGCCGATGTCTGCCCGGCCGACCTGCAGCCGCAGGACCTGTACTGGTTCGCCAAATCGAACAACTTCGGCAAGACCCAGGAGTTCCATCTGTTCGATTGCATCGAATGCGGCGCCTGCGCCTATGTCTGTCCCAGCCATATCCCGCTGGTGCAGTACTACCGCTATGCCAAGAGCGAGATCTGGCAGCGCGAGCGCGAAGCGCAATCCGCCGAGGTCGCGCGTGAACGCCACGAGTATCGCCAGTTCCGCATCGAACGCGAAAAGCAGGAGAAGGCCGAACGCCTGGCGCAAAAAGAAAAAGCTGCTCTGGCCGCGAAACCTGCCGTACCGGCACCATTGCCGGTTGCTGCCGCGCCAAACGCCGACCCGGACGACACCCTGCAGATGCGGGTGGATGCCGATGTCGCCAAAGCCAACCTGCAATTGCGCATCGATGCAGCGGTTGCGCGCGCCAAGGAGCAGGCAGCCACTGCCAAGCCCAGGAACACCGATGCCCTGACCCCGGCGCAGCAGGCCGAGATCGCCGAGATCGAGGCGCGCCGCGCCAAGTTACGCGAGATGGCTTCCGGCGCCGGCGCGGACGACGAGCCGCCGAAACACAATTAAGGAACCGCCGAAATCATGTGGAGCTCACCTTTCATCACCTTGCCCAGCAGCGTCAGCCAGATCATGCTGCGCGTGCTGATCGCACTGATCCCCGGCATCGCGGCCTATGTCTGGTATTTCGGCCCGGCCATCCTGGTGTCGATCGCCCTGGCTTCGGTCACGGCCTTGGCGACCGAGGCGGTCATGCTCAAGCTGCGCAACCGCCCGCTCAAGCCCTTCCTGTCCGACAACAGCGCGCTGATCACCGCCTGGCTGCTGGCCCTGTCCATCCCGCCACTGGCTCCCTGGTGGCTGGTGGTGGTGGGCACCGTCTTCGGTATCGCGGTCGCCAAGCATCTGTACGGCGGCCTCGGCAACAACATCTTCAATCCGGCGATGGTCGGCTATGCGGTGCTCATCATCTCCTTCCCCGGGCACATGACGCACTGGCTGACGCCGCATGCGATCGGCATGCTGGAGCTGCCATTCTCCGACCAGCTGGGTTACATCTTCGGCGGCATATTGCCTGCCGGCTTGACACTGGATGCGGTGACCACGGCGACGCCGCTGGACACGCTGAAGACGCAACTGCACCTCGGCCTGTCGGTGAACGAGATCCGCGAGATGCCGATCTACGGTTACCTTTCCGGCAAGGGCAGCGAGATAGTCGCCCTCGGCTTCGCCATCGGCGGCCTCTACATGCTGGCCACGCGCATCATCACCTGGTATCTGCCGCTGATCTATCTGGCCGCGCTGTTCTCCATCGCCGGCTTCTTCCATCTGTATGATCCGGCGCACTATGCCTCGCCGCTGTTCCACTGGTTCTCGGGCGCGGCGATGCTGGGCGCCTTCTTCATCTTCACCGACCCCATCGGCAGCCCGACCACGCGCAAAGGCAAGATCATCTACGCCGTCGGCGCCGCCCTGCTTACCTGGCTGATCCGCACTTTCGGCGGTTTCCCTGACGGTGTCGCCTTCGCCGCCTTGTTGATGAACATTTGCGTGCCGCTGATCGACGCCTATTCGCAGCCCAGGGTGTTCGGCAAGAAGGGAGATGGCAAATGAGACGCATCGCCCGCTCCACGCTGCAGACCGCGGCCAACCTGGTGTTCTTCTCCGTGCTCGCCACGGCGATCCTGGCGTCGACCTTCTTCCTGACGCGCGACGAGATCAAGAAGAGCGAAGATGCCGAGAAACTGAAGCTCATCAACCAGATCATGCCAGGCGCGCTGTATGACAACGACATCATCAAGGACACGCTGACCATCCCGGCGAACGAGTTGCTGGGCACCGAAGGCGACACCTTGGCCTACCGCGCGCGCCTGAAGGGCGAAGATTCCGCCGTGGTGCTGGAATCCATCGCGCCGGACGGCTACAGCGGCAGGATCTGGCTGATCCTCGCGGTGCGCAGCAACGGCGAACTGGCCGGCGTGCGCGTGGTGACGCACAAGGAGACGCCGGGACTGGGCGACTACATCGAACTGCCCAAGGGCCCGTGGATCAAGGGCTTCGACGGCAAGTCGCGCGCGCTGTATAAAGATGCCGACTGGAAGGTGAAGAAGGACGGCGGCCAGTTCGACTACATGGCCGGTGCGACCATCACCCCGCGCGCCGTGGTCAAGGCGGTGAACAAGGCGCTGATCTATTTTGAAGAGAACCGCGACAAGCTGTTCGCCGCGGCCGAGCCGAAGAAGGAGGAAACAAAATGAACCTTCAGGAAGTTAAGGACATCTTCTACAACGGCCTGTGGAAGCAAAATCCCGGCATCGTGCAATTGCTCGGCCTGTGCCCGCTGCTGGCGGTGAGCAGCACGGTGGTGAACGCCGTCAGCCTCGGCCTCGCCACCTCGCTGGTGATGGCGCTGAGCAATCTTTCCATCGCGCCGATACGCAGCTACGTGCCCAACGAGATCCGCATCCCGGTGTTCATCCTTATCATCGCGGTGCTGGTCACCGTGGTGCAATACCTGATGAACGCCTACATGTACGGCCTCTATGTCGTGCTCGGCATCTTCATCCCGCTCATCGTCACCAACTGCATCGTGCTGGCGCGCGTGGAAGCGTTCGCTTCCAAGAACGCCGCACTGCCTTCCGCGCTGGACGGCCTCGCCATGGGCCTGGGCCTGACCGCGGTGCTGGGCGTGCTGGGCGCGATGCGCGAAGTACTGGGCAAAGGCACGCTATTCTCCGGCATCGACCTCGCGCTGGGCGACATGGCGCAGGGCTGGGTGCTGCACATCATCCCCGACTACAAGGGCTTCCTCATCGCCATCCTGCCGCCCGGCGCCTTCATCGGGCTGGGGCTGCTGATCGCCGGACGCAACTGGCTCAACCTGCGCGCCGAACAGAAAGCACGCAGCAATCCGGTCACCCCTGCACTGGCCAATCCGGAAGCCGCACAGGGATGAACGCGGCGAAACGCCGCGAGATCTTCTCGCGGCTGCAGGCAGCCAATCCCCACCCCACCACCGAGCTGGAACACAAGACGCCGTTCGAGTTGCTGGTGGCGGTTATTCTCTCGGCACAGGCCACCGACAGGAGCGTGAACATCGCCACGCGCGAACTCTTTCCCGTTGCCAATACACCGCAAAAGATACTCGACCTCGGCGAAGCCGGACTGCGCGAATACGTGCAGCGCATCGGCCTGTACCAGACCAAATCAAAACACATCATCGCGATGTGCCGCATCCTGCTGGAGCAGCACGGCGGCGAAGTACCGCGGACGCGCGAGGCGCTGGAAGCCCTGCCCGGCGTGGGCCGCAAGACTGCCAATGTGATCCTGAACACCGCCTTCGGCCAGCCGACCATCGCGGTGGACACCCACATCTTCCGCATCAGCAACCGTATCGGGCTGGCGCCCGGCAAGGATGTGGTGGAGGTGGAAAAGAAACTGATGAAGTTCGTGCCGGAGGAATTCAAACAGGATGCGCATCACTGGCTCATCCTGCACGGACGCTATGTGTGCGTGGCACGCAAGCCGAAGTGCCGCGAGTGCATCATCCAGGATCTGTGCGAATTCCGCGAGAAGGACTTCGGCTGAGACGCTGTCAGCCGAAGCGCCGCCCGAGTGGCTAGTAGAGAACCTCCAGCCAGCGCCCTGCCGCAGCCAGTTCCTTGCGCTTCGACGTCCATGCGTCGGCAGAGCCGGCGGCCTTGCTCATCGCCTTGGCGATCATATCGAGCATCTGGCTTGCGCCCGCCACGTAGACACGGCTGTCCGGACTGTTCACGATCTCCCAGACTTCTGCCGCATTCTGCTCCAGCGCCTTGTCCAGAGCCGCTGGCACGTTGAAGGCGGGGCGCGGGCTCACCGCCTGGAAGGCCTTGAACGTCGGCTGGTCGAAATAGTTGCCGATATCGTTGTTGGCATCGTTCATGTAGAGGGATTCCAGGCCGGTGCGTGCGCCATGGAACAGCCGCACTTTTCCTTTCCAGCCCCCATGTTTGTCGTAGATCATGCGAATCAGGCCGCGGAACGGCGCGATACCGGTGCCCATTCCGATCATCAGCAGATTGGCCTCGGGGTTTTGCGGGATGACGAACGGATAACCGACCGGACCGGAGAAGCGGATGGCGCTGCCCGGCTTGAGATCGCACAGGTAATTCGAGGCAACGCCCCCGTATTCCTCGCCACTGGCCTCGTCTATAAAGGAACAACGGCGCACGCAGATCTCGAACCTGGCGCCCTCGTCGGACGGATCGCTGTCCGCTATCGAATAGAGTCTGGCGTGATAAGGACTGCCATACTGGCCGGGGGCCAGGATGCGGATGCAGCTGCCCACCTTGCTGTCGAAATACAGGTTGTCCGTATGAAAGACCAGCTGTCTGATCTCTTCCCGCGAGGACTCCGGCGTGATGCGCTCGGAGCTCAGCAATTTTGCCGTAAAGACCATCGTGTCGCCGGCGCCGTCTGTCAGTAGATTCTGCATTTTTTTCTCCTTGTATTCTCACCCGACAGGATAATCCCGCCCATTGTTTTTTACTACCTCAAAGCAGATGCCCATGGCAGCATGCCACGCGTTGACTGATGCGGCTGATGCAAGGACAATCCGCCGCACCACCGAGGCTCCCATGTACAACCCGACCCGCGACGAAGCGAGAAACTTCCTGTTCGAATCCTGGCGCAAACGCTGCGCCAGGGAATTGCTCTCGCCGCTGGAAGACCTGACCGCCCAGCTCATAGACAAGCACCCCGAATATCATGCGCTGTTCAGCGACCCCGAAGGCAGTCAGGACAAGGACTATGCACCGGACGGCAACGTGGTGAATCCCTTCCTGCACCTGATGATGCACCTGACCATCGAGGAACAGCTCAGCATCGGCCAGCCGCAGGGCATCCGCGAACAGTTCCTGCGACTCACGCAAAAATACGAATCCGAGCACGAGGCGCAGCACGCGATGATGGATTGCCTGGGCGAGATGATCTGGCAGGCACAGCGCAACAAGACCGCGCCGGATGCCGCGGTCTACATCTCCTGTCTGGAGAAACAATGAGACTCAGCAAGATCGCCACGCGTACCGGCGACGACGGCCTGACCGGCCTGGCCGACGGTTCGCGCCTGCCCAAGGATCATCCGCTCATCGCCGCCATCGGCAGCGTGGATGAGCTCAACAGCCATCTCGGCGTGTTACTCGCCGAAACGTTGCCCGAACCCGTACGCCAGGAATTGCTGCGCATCCAGAACGACCTGTTCGATCTCGGCGGCACGCTTGCCTGCCCGGGCGCGCCCTTCGCTGCCGCCAAGCTGGCACGTCTGGACGAAGCAATCGCTCACTACAACGCCGACCTCCCCCCGCTCAAGGAGTTCATCCTGCCCGGCGGTACGCGTGCGGTCGCGCTATGCCATGTCGCCCGCACCGTGGCACGGCGGGCTGAACGCGATTACCTTCAATCCCTGCAAAATGAAACAGCCCCTCGGGAGGGGCTGCAATATCTGAATCGTCTTTCCGATCTGCTGTTCGTATTTTGCCGCGTGTTGAACCGCGCGGTTGGGCAGACTGAAACGCTCTGGACGCGATAAAGCGCTTCAGGGCTGGCCGGCGGGCGGCATCTTGGGCTTGCGCAGGCTGAGCAGCCACATCACATAGCCGGACAGGCAATAGCCGAAGAACAGCAGGAACAGATGCAGCGGCGGATCCACCGACACCAGGATGAAGAACAGCGCGAACAGGAAGATGACGATGAACGGCACGCTCTTGCGCATGTTCACCGACTTGAAGCTGTAATACTTGAGGCTGCTCACCATGCTCAGACCGGCGAACACGGTCAGTGCCGCGGCATACCAGCGCAATTCGAAACCGGTGAACTGGTTGTCCTGCATCACCCAGACGAAACCTCCCACCAGTGCCGCCGCCGCCGGGCTGGGCAGGCCCTGGAAGTAGCGCTTGTCGACCACATCGATATTGGTGTTGAAGCGCGCCAGACGCAGCGCGGCGCCCGCACAGTAGATGAAAGCGGCAAACCAGCCCCACTTGCCCAGATCGCGGAACGCCCACTCGTACATCAGGATGGAAGGTGCCACACCGAACGACACCATGTCCGACAGACTGTCGTACTCGGCGCCGAACTCGCTCTGGGTATGGGTCAGCCGCGCCACACGGCCATCCAGCCCGTCCAGCACCATGGCGATGAAGATCGCCACAGCGGCAAATTCATACTTGCTGTTCATCGCCTGCACGATGGCATAGAACCCGGCGAACAGCGCAGCCGTGGTGAACAGGTTGGGCAGCAGATAGATGCTGCGCCTGCGTAAGTCCATGTTCCTGCGCTGGTTGGATTCGGTCATCTCAGAGTTTGGCCAGAATGGTCTCGGTAGCACGCACTTTATCACCGATGGCGACTTTTACGGTAGCCGTCAGCGGCAGGTAGACATCGACGCGCGAGCCGAAACGGATGAAACCGTAGCGCTGGCCGCGCGCCAGCACATCGCCCGCCTTGATGTAGCACAGGATGCGGCGCGCGATGAGTCCGGCCACTTGCACGAAGGTCACCGTCTGTCCGTCGTTCGTCCTGAGCACCACCGCATTGCGTTCGTTCTCGCTCGACGCCTTGTCCAGATCGGCATTCACGAATTTACCCGGAAAATATTGCACTTTTTCTACGGTGCCATCGACCGGGCTGCGGTTGGAATGGACGTTGAACACGTTCATGAACACGCTGACCAGGATCGCCTCGCGCTGACCATAGGGATCCTGGGTGCGCTCGACCTTGATCACGCGGCCGTCGGCGGGAGACAGAACAGCACCGGCTTCCTGGGGGATGACGCGTGCCGGGTCGCGAAAGAACTGCAGCACGAACACGAAGATGATCCACAGCGGGATAGACCAGCTCGCGCACCATGCTGTGACAGCCACGGCCAGAACCAGAGAGATCGCTAGGAACGGCCAGCCCTCACGGGCGATGATGGGATGCGGATATTGATTCATAGGAGTGAGACGCGTGGAAAATAGGAGAAATGGAGGGATATCAAGGAGCGGCTGCTTGCCGCTCCCCGTTTTCCATTGTTAGTTCTTGGACTGGTCGACCAGCTTGTTCTTGCCGATCCAGGGCATCATGGAACGCAACTGACCACCGACCACTTCGATCGGATGCTCGGCGTTCAAACGGCGGCGTGCGGTCATTTCCGGATAGTTGGTGCGGCCTTCCAGGATGAACTGCTTGGCGTAGGAACCGTTCTGGATGTTCTTCAGGCATTCCTTCATCGCGGCACGGGCCTGGTCGGCGATCACGCGGTGACCGGTGACATACTCGCCGTACTCGGCGTTGTTGGAGATGGAGTAGTTCATGTTGGCGATGCCGCCTTCGTACATCAGGTCGACGATCAGCTTCAGCTCGTGCAGGCACTCGAAGTAAGCCATCTCGGGCGCGTAACCGGCTTCGGTCAGGGTCTCGAAACCGGCTTTCACCAGCTCGACCGCACCGCCGCACAGCACGGCTTGTTCGCCGAACAGGTCGGTCTCGGTCTCTTCACGGAAGTTGGTCTCGATCACGCCACCCTTGGTGCCGCCGTTGGCAGCCGCATAGGACAGAGCGATGTCCTTGGCCTTGCCGGACTTGTCCTGGTACACGGCGATCAGCGTGGGTACACCGCCACCCTTGAGGTATTCGGAACGCACGGTGTGGCCGGGGCCCTTGGGGGCGATCATGATCACGTCCACGTCGGCGCGCGGCACGACCTGGTTGTAGTGCACGTTGAAGCCGTGGGCGAAGGCCAGCGCGGCGCCTGCCTTGATGTTCGGCGCGACTTCCTTGTTGTAGACATCGGGGATGTTCTCGTCAGGCAACAGCATCATCACCACGTCGGCGTTCTTCACCGCGTCGGCCACTTCGGCGACCTTCAGACCGGCACCTTCAGCCTTCTTCCAGGAAGCGCCGTTCTTGCGCAGACCGACAGTCACGTTGACGCCAGATTCCTTCAGGTTCTGCGCGTGGGCATGGCCTTGCGAGCCGTAGCCGATGATGGTCACTTGCTTGCCCTTGATCAGGGACAGGTCTGCGTCTTTGTCGTAATAAACTTTCATGTTGGCCTCGTCGAAAAAATCAGTGAATAAAATCGTTACAGTTTCAGGATGCGGTCGCCGCGGCCGATGCCGGAGGCGCCGGTACGCACCGTCTCCAGGATCAGGCTATGGTCGATCGCTTGCAGGAAACGGTCCAGCTTGTGGCCCGTGCCGGTGAGTTCGATGGTGTAGGTCTTGTCGGTCACGTCGATGACGCGGCCGCGGAAGATGTCGGTCATGCGCTTCAGTTCCTCGCGGTCGTCGCCGGCCGCGCGCACCTTCACCAGCATCAGTTCGCGCTCGATATGGTCGCCGTCGGTCAGATCCATCACGGTGACCACGTCCACCAGCTTGTTGAGCTGCTTGTTGATCTGCTCGATCACTTCGTCGGAGCCGCTGGTGACGATGGTCATGCGCGACATGGTCGGATCTTCGGTCGGCGCCACGTTGAGCGACTCGATGTTGTAGCCGCGTGCCGAGAACAGCCCGGCCACGCGCGACAGCGCGCCGGATTCGTTCTCCATCAGCAAAGAGATGATGTGTCTCATTACAGGTCCTCCGCCAGAATCACTTCGGACAAGCCCTTGCCGCCGGGAACCATGGGGTACACGTTCTCGGTGGAGTCAGTGCGGAAGTCCAGGAACACCAGATCGTCCTTGCGCGCGAAGGCTTCCTTCAGTGCGCCTTCCACGTCGGAGGGTTTCTCCACCAGGATGCCGACATGGCCGTAGGCCTCGGCCAGTTTGACGAAGTCCGGCAGCGCATCCATGTAGGAATGCGAATAGCGGTTGCCGTGGAAGAACTCCTGCCACTGGCGCACCATGCCCAGATAACGGTTGTTCAACGCGATCACCTTGATCGGCAAGTTGTACTGCTTGCAGGTGGACAACTCCTGGATGTTCATCTGGATGCTGCCCTCGCCTGTGATGCAGGCCACAGTCGCACCCGGATGGGCCAGTTGCACGCCCATCGCGGCAGGCAGGCCAAAGCCCATGGTGCCGAGGCCGCCCGAGTTGATCCAGCGGCGCGGCTGATCGAACTTGTAGTACTGCGCCGCCCACATCTGGTGCTGGCCGACGTCGGAAGTCACGAAGGCGTCGCCATGCGTGATCTTGTGCAGCGTCTCGATCACGTATTGCGGCTTGATGAGTTCGGTCGAATTCTTGTAGGTCAGCGAATTCGCGCCGCGCCATTCGGCGATCTGTTTCCACCAGTCCTTCAGCGCAGCCGCTTCGGGCTTCTGTTTGCTGCTGTTCAGTACCGCCAGTAGATCGGACACCACATGTGCCACATCGCCGACGATGGAGACATCCACCTTGACGCGCTTGGAAATGGAAGCCGGATCGATGTCAATATGGATGATCTTGCGCGGCACCGAGTTGAAGTGCGCCACGTTGCCGATCACGCGGTCGTCGAAGCGCGCGCCCACCGCCAGCAGCACGTCGCAGTTCTGCATGCCCATGTTGGCTTCGTAGGTGCCGTGCATGCCGAGCATGCCGAGGGATTGCTTGTCGCTCGCCGGAAAGCCGCCAAGGCCCATCAGTGTATTGGTGCAGGGAGCGCCCAGCAGGCGCACCAGTTCGGTCAATTGTTTCGAGGCGTCCGACAGGATGACGCCGCCGCCCGCATAGACCATCGGGCGCTTGGCTTCAAGCAGCAATTGCGCTGCGCGCTTGATCTGATTGATGTCGCCGTTCGTCTGCGGATTGTAGGAACGGATGTGGACCGAGGCCGGATATTCGAATTCGACCTTCTGGTTCGACACATCCTTGGGGATGTCCACCAGCACCGGACCGGGACGTCCGCTCTTGGCCAGATAGAAGGCCTTCTTCAGTGTGCTGGCGATATCCTTGGCGTCCTTGACGAGGAAGTTGTGCTTAACGCAGGGGCGCGTGATGCCGACCGCGTCGACTTCCTGGAAAGCGTCTTCGCCGATGAAGCTGGTCGGCACCTGGCCGCTGATCACGACCAGAGGAATGGAGTCCAGATAGGCTGTGGCAATGCCGGTGACGGCATTGGTCACGCCGGGGCCGGAGGTGACCAGCGCGACACCGACCTTGTCGGTGGAACGGGCATAGCCGTCGGCGGCATGCACTGCAGCCTGCTCGTGGCGCACCAGCACATGCTTGACCTGCTCCTGCTTGAACAACTCATCGTAGATGAACAATACCGCGCCGCCGGGATAGCCAAAAACATATTCGACCCCCTCCTCCTGCAAACAGCGGATGGTAATTTCTGCGCCCGTCAGTTCCATGAACCCACTACCCCAGATTAAAACAACGAAAGACCGCGCAAGATAAAGGCTGGCGGCGTTTTGGTCAACCCCTGCAACGTCCCGGAAAGGGCAAAATCCCTAGCCGAAGCATGAATTTGCTAGTATCCGCCTCCACCGTCAGGGAGCCATCGATCTGTCCACGCCACAGCAACTTTCCGAATTCCTCGCCCAGGTGGAGCGCCGCGCCTGGAAACAGGCGCAATTCGCCGTGCGCGACGGTCACGTGGCCCTGGATATCGTGCAGGACGCCATGCTGAAGCTCGCCGAGAACTACGGCGACCGCCCCGCGGAGGAGTTCCCCATGCTGTTCCAGCGCATCCTGCAGAACACCATCCGCGACCACTACCGCCGCCAGAAGGTGCGCTCGCTGTGGACGACACTGTTCTCATCCTTCACCCCGCCACATGGCGAAGAGGACTTCGACCCGCTGGACACCCTGCAGGACAAGGAGAATCCGGGCCAGTCGGCCGAGCCGGACGACGCGCTGCAGCAGGCCCAGCTGCTCGCTATCATTGAAGAGGCGCTGGGCCGGCTGCCCGCCCGTCAACGGGAAGCCTTCCTGCTGCGTTACTGGGAGGAACTGGATACGGCGGAGACCGCCGCGGCCATGGGTTGCTCGGAAGGCAGCGTCAAGACCCACTGCTCACGTGCGACCCACGCACTTTCTGCGATACTGAAAAAGCGAGGCATAGACCTGACATGAACATCAAACTGAGCCACAAGGATATCGGACGCCTGCTGGATCGCTCTGCCAGGCAGGTGGATGGGGGCACGCTGGAGGCGCTACATGCTGCACGCCGGCACGCACTGCTGCGGCAGCGCAGCTCGACCCCGCTCTGGATAGGTCTGGACGGCGTGCTGTTCGGACATCAGCAGCTCTCCCGCCGCGCGTTCGGCTGGCTCATCGCAGCTGCCGTCGCCACCCTGCTGCTGATCAACCTGGGCTCCTGGTATCACGCTTCCGAGCACAATCACGGCGATATCGACATCGCCATCCTGACCGACGAGATGCCGGTCGACGTGTATATCGATTGAACCGACCTCCATGCGCATCCGGCCCCTGCTGCTCATCTTCGCACTGTCCCTCGCATCACTACCCGCCTCCGCGCAGCCGTGGGAAAAATTGACCGCTCAACAGCAGGATGTCCTTTCGCCTTTCGCGAACTCGTGGGACTCCCTGCTTGAAAAAGAGCAGCACAACCTGCTTGGTATCGCCAAACGCTACCCGAAGCTCGCCCCGCAAAAACAACAGCGCCTGCGCGAGCAACTCGACAAGTGGAGCAAATTGACTCCGGAACAGCGCAGGCGCGCGCGGGAGAAATACAAGGCGTTCAGCAAGGTTCCCGCCGAAAAGCGCGAAGAAGTGAAGAAGATGGTACGGGAACAGCATCCCTCTCAAACCGGCAGCGAAGTGCCGCCGGCCACGCCATCACCCTGAGGTCATCTGCGCTCGGTACGCCAGAGCATCCACATCGCCAGCCCCAGGAACATCCAGCTCATCGCAGTGGCGCTCAACACCGGCGACCAGTCGTTCAAAGCGCCCATATTGGCAAACAGCCTGCCGATGAAGTGGAAGCTCAAACCCAGCACGATGCCCATGAATATCTTGCCGCTGATACCGCCCTCGCGGCGCTGGTAAGCGGAGAACGGCAAAGCCAGAAGCATCATCACCAGCACGGCGAACGGGTAGACCAGCTTGTTCCACATCGCGATCTCGTAGCGCACGGTCTTCTGGTGGTTGTCGCGCAGATGCTCGGTGTATTGGTACAGATGCCAGACCGACATCTGTTCGGGAACGATCAGCAGCACGCTCAATATGTCCGGATTCAGGGCGGACCGCCATTCCGCCCTGGCGCGGATGTCGACCGAGGCGACCTTCTCGCTGAAACGCGTCTGCTTCACGCGCTGCAACTCCCACACCCCCTCGCCCATGAAGATGGCATGTTCGGCACTGATGATGCTTCGCAGATGATAACCATCATCGAACTCATAGATGCTGACCCCCATCAGGGACGTATCGGGCAACACCCCCTTTACATTGACGAAACTGCGCTCGTCCTTGACCCATACCCCGGAGCGGAACTCCTTCATCGAGACCTGCATGTTCTGGGCTCTCAGTTTGATCTGCTGCGCCAGGCGCTCGCTCGGCGGAGCGACGAACTCGCCGCAAAGGAAACACAGCAACATCAATGGCACACCTATCTTCGCCAGGGCCTTCACCATCATCTTTATGGAGACACCCGAGCTGCGGTAGACCGTCAATTCCGAGTTGGCCGCCATCTGCACCATGGCGAAGATCGTGCCGATCAGCACAGCTACCGGGAACAGTTCATAGATATGTCCGGGAATGGTGAGCGTGACGAATAGCAACACATACCCGAGACTATAGTTGCCCTGGCCCATGTCGTTGAGCTCGCGCACCAGATCGAGCAGCGCGAACAGCATGATGAGCGCAGCGAAGACCAGCAGGATGCTGGAATAGATCTCGCGGGCCAGATATCGGGTGAGCAGCTTCATTTAGCGCCGCGCCTCCATGGAGTGACCGAGGTACGGTGGTAGAACATGACCAGCATCACACCGAACATCAGCAGGTGGATGCCGAACAAACCTGCCGCCACGCTTATCCTGCCTTGCCCCACCCAGGAATTCGTCACGCTGATCATGTTGTTGTAGAACATATAGATCACTACTGCGATGATCAGATTGAGCGATCGTCCGGCACGCGGATTCACATAGCTCAATGGTATCGCCAGCAGCGCCAGGATGAGTGCACTGAGCGGCAGCCCGATGCGCCATTCCAGCTCGGACATATTCCAGCTCGTCGGATTCTTCAACAGAGCGGCCGTCGGCAGACTCCTCAGATTGGGTGCTTCCTTTCGCAGCTCGACCGGCTCGATACGCATGGCATAGCGCTCGAATTCGACGATCTTGAAATCAGCCCGGCCGGGAACGCCCTCATAACGGGTGCCGTTGAGCATCACCAGAAAGCGGTCTCCGTTCGCGGCGGTCTCCTGGAAGCCCTCTTTTGCGACCATCGTCCCTTCCTTGCCGTTCTGGATAGAACGCACAAAGATGTTGCCGACGCGCTTCTTCTCGGTGTCCACTTCTTCCAGGAAATAAACGCGATCCGCCTGTTTCGATTCGCGGAACAGGCCGGGCGTCGCTCTCGACACCTCGTCGCGGCTATCCAGCCTGCGCTTGAACTCCTCCGCCTTCGTGAGCGCCCAGGGTGTCAGCACCAGACTCAACAGCGCGATCACCGCCACGACAGGGATGGCATAGCCAAGCACCGGACGCACCCAGTGCGACAACCCGATGCCCGAGGAGAACCACACCACCATCTCGCTGTCGCGATAGCAGCGCGTCAACGTCAGCAACACCGAAAGGAACAGACTGATGGAAAGCAGCACCGGCAGATAATTGAGCGCGCTGAAACCCAGCATCGCCATCACCCCCTCGACCACCAGCAAACCGCTCACCGACTCACCCAACAGGCGTATCAGCTGCGTCAGCACCACGATACTCAGCAGGATGGAGGAGACCAGCAAGCCGGTGCTGGCGAACTCCCGCACCAATGCCCAATAGAAGATCCCGTGCAGACGGGGCTTCTTTGACTTTTGTGGCGGGGATTGCGGATAATCCGGCATCTGGGACACTTTAGAGATCATTGAGGAGAGGCGCGTGGAATTTAGCATAAAACAAGGTAGTCCGGAAAAACTGAAGAGCGGTTGCGTGGTGGTCGGCGTGTTCGACGGCGGCAAGCTGTCGAAGGCGGCGCAGGTGCTCGACAAGGCTGCCAAACACGCACTCAGTGACGTCATCGCCCGCGGTGACATGAGCGGCAGGTCCGCTTCCACCCTGCTGTTGCACAAGCTTCCCGGCGTCGTTGCCGAGCGCGTGCTGCTGGTCGGACTGGGCAAGCCCGCCGAACTCGACAACCGCGGCAGCGTGGACATCCTGCGCGCGACCTTCAAGGCGCTGCATGCGACCTCGGCCAAGGATGCCGCGCTCTTCATCACCGGCGACGGCGTAGGCAAGGATGCGAGCTGGGTGCTGAAGCAGGCCGTGATCGCTGCCGCCGAAGGCGCCTATCGTGCCGACGGTCTGAAGAGCAAGCCCTCCAAACCGGCGACACTCAAGCAGGTCGCCTTCGCCACGCTGGACAAGCCGGCCGCCGACCTGAAGAAGACCATCGACCAGGCCGCCGCCATCGCGCGCGGCATGGCACTGACCAAGGACCTCGGCAACCTGCCCGCCAATATCTGCACGCCCAGCTACCTTGCTGCCAAGGCGCTGGCGCTGGCCAAGGCGCACAAGAGCATCAAGACCACCGTACTGGAGAAGAAGGACATGGAGAAACTCGGCATGGGTTCCTTCCTTTCCGTCACGCGCGGCAGCGTGCAGCCGCCCAAACTCATCACGCTGGAATACACCGGTGCGGCGAAGACGCAGAAGCCCATCGCGCTGGTCGGCAAGGGCATCACCTTCGACACCGGCGGCATCTCGCTGAAACCCGGCGCCGACATGGACGAGATGAAGTACGACATGAGCGGCGCGGGCACCGTGCTCGGCACGCTGCAGGCCATCGCCGAGATGCAACTGCCGATCAACGTGGTCGGCGTGATCCCGACCTGCGAGAACATGCCCAGCGGCACCGCCACCAAGCCCGGCGACATCGTCACCAGCATGTCCGGCCAGACCATCGAGATCCTCAACACCGACGCCGAGGGCCGCCTCATCCTGTGCGACGCCCTGACCTACACCGCCAAGTTCAAGCCCGATACCGTGATCGACATCGCCACGCTCACCGGCGCCTGCGTGATCGCGCTGGGCAACATCGTCAGCGGCATGTTCGCCAACGACGACAAGCTGGCCAGGGAACTGGTCGCGGCCGGTGAGCAGTCGCATGACCGCGTGTGGCAACTGCCGCTGTGGGAGGACTACCAGTCGCTGCTGGACAGCAACTTCGCCGACATGGCCAACATCGGCGGCCGCGCCGGCGGCACCATCACCGCGGCCTGCTTCCTCGCCCGCTTCACCAAAGACTACCGCTGGGCGCACCTGGACATCGCAGGCACGGCCAACAAGTCCGGCAAGGACAAGGGTGCGACCGGACGGCCGGTGCCGCTGCTGGCGCAGTATCTGATCGACCGGGCCGCGAAGTGACGAAGGTCGATTTCTACACCGGTTCCGAAGACAAGCTGCGCACCGCCTGCCAGCTCAGCCACAAGGCGATGCAGAACGGCCTGCGCGTGCTGTTGCACGCGCCGGACGAGGACACCGCCGACAAGCTGGACAAGCTGCTATGGCACTTCCCCGCCACCGCCTTCATGCCGCACTGCCGCAGCACCGAGGCGGATGCGGGCACGCTGCCGGTGGTGATCGGCAGCGACGAGACCTTCCCCCATTCCGATCTGCTGATCAGCCTGCACGACGAGTGCCTGCCCTTCTTCAGCCGTTTCGAGCGCGTCATCGAGATCGTCAGCCAGGACGATACCGATGCCAAACTGGGGCGCGACCGCTACAAGTTCTACAAGGATCGCGGTTATGAACTGCGCCACTTCGACCTGCGCAAGCCATGAACACGAAGGACATCAATCCGGATCTGCTGCCCATCCTGACCGAGCTGGCGGATGGCACGGTACTCGATCTGCCGACACTGACCGAAACGGTCGGCAGCAAACGCGCCGTCCAGCAACCCGCGTTCCCGCTCTCCGACGAGCAATGCCGCCAGCTGGCCGAACAGCTCTTTCCCCAGCTCGAAACGGCATTGCGCGCCGCCATCGGCTCGCGCTCCGAAGCCAAGTGGGAGAAAGCCATGCAGCAAGTACGCACCGCGCTGCCCGACCTCATCCGCGACACCGTCCAGAAGCCCCGCTGAGCACTGCGCGCCGCGCCCCTGCTCGCCACTGCGAGCCTGTATAATCCGCCTCCTTCGTCATAACCGGCGACTTGGCTGGCGTTGTTTGCCAGCCTGGTCGAATGGCTAGTTGATTAATCAAGCTCAGGACAGGCTTTCAAGCCGTACGCAAATACATCAAATGGAACTCGCAAAAAGTTTTGACCCGAAAGACATCGAAGCCCGCTGGTACCCGACCTGGGAGAACGCCGGTTACTTCAAAGCCGGACTCGATCCCGCGAAGAAAGAGAATTTCTGCATCCAGCTGCCACCCCCCAACGTCACCGGTACGCTGCACATGGGCCACGGCTTCAACCAGACACTGATGGATGCGCTCACCCGCTACCACCGCATGAGGGGCGACAACACCCTGTGGCAGCCGGGCACCGACCACGCGGGCATCGCCACGCAGATCGTGGTCGAGCGCCAACTGGATGCACAAGGCGTCTCGCGCCACGACCTCGGCCGCGACAAGTTCATCGAGAAGGTGTGGGAGTGGAAAGAATATTCCGGCAACACCATCACCAAACAGATGCGCCGCCTCGGCACCTCGCCCGACTGGTCGCGCGAGCGCTTCACCATGGACCCCGCGCTGAACAAGACCGTCACCGAGACCTTCGTGCGCCTGTTCAACGAAGGCCTGATCTATCGCGGCAAGCGCCTGGTGAACTGGGATCCGAAACTGCACACCGCTGTTTCCGACCTGGAAGTGGTGCAGGAAGAAGAAGACGGCTTCATGTACCACATCCAGTATCCGCTGGCGGACGGTTCCGGACATCTGGTCGTCGCGACCACCCGCCCCGAGACCATGCTCGGCGACGTCGCCGTGATGGTGCATCCGGAGGACGAGCGCTACAAACATCTCATCGGCAAGCAGGTCACGCTGCCGCTGTGCGGCCGCACCATCCCCGTCATCGCCGACGAGTACGTGGATAAGGAATTCGGCACCGGCGTAGTCAAAGTCACCCCCGCACACGACTTCAACGACTACGCAGTCGGTCAACGCCACAAGCTGGAGATGATCTCCATCCTCACGCTGGACGCGAAGATCAACGAACACGCACCCAAGCAATATCAGGGCATGGACCGCTTCGCCGCACGCAAGCAGATCTGCGCCGATCTCGAAGCCGCCGGATTGTTCATCAAGGCCGACAAGCACAAACTGAAAGTGCCGCGCGGCGACCGCACCGGCGTGGTGATCGAGCCGATGCTGACCGACCAATGGTTCGTTGCCATGAGCAAGGCGGGCCCCGAGGGCAAATCCATCACCGAGCAGGCGCTGGAATGCGTGAGTTCCGGCGAGATCAGGTTCCACCCCGAGAACTGGGTCAACACCTACAACCAGTGGCTCAACAACATCCAGGACTGGTGCATCTCCCGCCAGTTGTGGTGGGGCCACCAGATCCCCGCTTGGTACGGCACCAACGGCGAAGTGTTCGTCGCGCACGATGAAGCCGAGGCACGCAAGCTCGCTGACAAGGCCGGCTACGCCGGACAACTCGACCGCGACGCCGACGTGCTCGACACCTGGTTCTCTTCCGCCCTGTGGCCGTTCTCCACGCTGGACTGGGAAGAGGGCAAGGCGTTCGACGCGCAGAACGCTTTCGTGAAGCAATACCTGCCCTCGTCGGTGCTGGTCACCGGCTTCGACATCATCTTCTTCTGGGTGGCACGCATGGTGATGATGACCAAACACATCACCGGCAAGATCCCGTTCAAGGATGTGTACGTGCACGGCCTGATCCGCGATGCGGAAGGGCAGAAGATGTCCAAGTCCAAGGGCAATGTACTCGACCCCATCGATCTCATCGACGGCATCGATCTCGACTCGCTGGTGAAGAAACGCACCACCGGACTGATGAACCCAAAGGACGCGGAGAAGATCGAGAAGCGCACGCGCAAGGAATTCCCCGACGGCATCACTGCCTTCGGCACCGACGCGCTGCGTTTCACCTTCGCCTCGCTCGCCTCGCCCGGCCGCGACATCAAGTTCGACATGCAGCGCTGCGAGGGCTACCGCAACTTCTGCAACAAGCTGTGGAACGCCACACGCTTCGTACTGATGAATTGCGAAGGCAAGGACGTCGGTCAGGACGAATCGCTGCCGCTGGAATTCTCCGCCGCCGACAAGTGGATGATCGGCGAACTGCAGAAGGCAGAAGCCGAGATGGCGACACACTTCGCCGACTACCGTTTCGACATGGCCGCGCGTGCGGTGTACGAACTGGTGTGGAACACCTATTGCGACTGGTATGTGGAACTGGCCAAGGTGCAGATGAACGGCAGCGAAGCGCAGCAGCGCGGGACGCGCAGAACATTGGTGCGCGTGCTGGAGACCATCCTGCGCCTTGCCCACCCCATCATCCCGTTCATCACTGAAGAGTTGTGGCAGTCGGTTGGGCCGATGGCGAATGCCAGGGGCGACAGCATCATGCTGCAGGCCTATCCCAAGGCCGACAGCAGCAAGATCGACGCAACCTCCAGTGCACAGATCGCACTGCTGCAGGAACTCACCACCGCCACCCGCAGCCTGCGCAGCGAGATGAACCTGTCACCCGCCGCACGCGTGCCGCTGATCGCCGCCGGTGACGCGACGGTACTGAACGCGCTCGCCCCTTACATCAGCAGCCTCGGCAAACTCAGCGAAGTGCAGGTCGTCGCCGAACTGCCGGAAGGCGATGCGCCGGTGTCCATCGTCGGCAACTTCAAGCTGATGCTGAAGGTGGAGATCGACGTCGCCGCGGAACGCGAGCGCCTGGACAAGGAGATCGCGCGCATCAGCAACGAGATCACCAAGGCCAATGCGAAACTCTCCAACGAAAGCTTCGTCGCGCGCGCCCCGGCGGCGGTGGTGGAGCAGGAGAAGAAACGTCTGGAAGAATTCGGCGCCACGCTGCTGCAGTTGCAGGCACAGCGCAAGAAATTAGGCTAAAGGAGTGGGCAAAATTGTCCTGCCCTCCCCCACCCCAATCCTGGTGGAACTACTAGCCATTCGACTAAGCCCGCAAGCGGGCAAGTCGCTGGTTATCCCCCAGAGGGAGAGGGGCAAACGAATCGCAAAGCGATATTTTTATAGCGAGGTGCGGCATGCTGCATGAGTTCCTGGTAGAGGTCATCGCATACATCGTGCCGCTCACCGAGATGCTGGGCGCGGCCGTGGTCACCTGGGGCAGCCTGCACGGCCTGCTGATGCTGGCACGCCGCGGCTGGCGTTATGCGCAGAAGCTGCCGATGGATGAAACCTTGCGCGATATCCGCATCGCCATCGGCGAAAAGATGGCGCTGGGCCTGGACTTCTTCCTGGCCGGCGACATCATCGGCACCATCGTGGTACCGAGCAAGGACACGCTGATGATCCTGGGCGGCATCGTGGTGATCCGTACCGTGATGGCTTATTTCCTGGCGCAGGAGATAGAGAAGAAAGCAGCCGAGTGATGCGGCCGCTCAGCGGCGGCGGATCAGGAAGATGAATTCGTCCCCCTGCTGCGTCGACGACAGCAGTTCATTGCCGGTCTTGCCGCAGAAATCCGCAAAGTCCTTGGGCGAGCCCTTGTCGGTCGCCACCACCCGCAGCACCTGTCCCGCACTCATCGCCGACAGCGATTTCTTGGCGCGCAGGATGGGCAGCGGACAAGCCAGCAGCCGCACATCCAGTTCCACATCGAATGCGTTGTCGCTCACGCGACGATCTCTCCGCCGGACTGCGCCCAGGCCATGATGCCGCCCTGCAGGTTAGCGGCACCTTGCAGCCCTTGGCCCGCCGCGAATGCCGCCGCCTGTGCGGAGCGCCCACCCATCTGGCAGTAGAACACGGTGATCTTGCCGTTATCCAGATCCTGCAGACGCAGGGGCAACAAGTGCAGCGGCAGGCTGATCGCCCCCTTGATACGGCCGCGCACGATCTCGGCATCGGTGCGCACATCCACCAGTTGCGCCTTGCCGCTGGCGAGCAATTCGGGCAATTCGGCCACGCTGATGTTCAGAAAATCCATCACTTCCACTTTCTCCACTTCCAGTACAAACAAAACAGTTCCTGAAAACTCATAGATTCGGGATGCAGCGCAAGACGCAGCGATGCGCCCGAAGGATGAGTTTTTACTGCTCGTCGCCGTGATCGGTGAGCAAGCGCGAGATCCGCGTATTCGCCATCGACAGCCGTCGCACCAATATCACCAGGAAGGCCTCGCTGAACTGGTAACGGCAATTGGCGGTTGCGCGCGCCAGCACCTGCGGCTCGATCTCGATCAGCGTCACCTCGGTCTTGGAGATCACATCGGTGGAGCGGCGCGCATCCGCGCCGGCCAGATGCGCCATCTCGCCGAAACAGTCCCCCTGGTGCAGCAGGCTCAGCAGGCGTCCCTGCTTGACCACGCGCACCGAACCGCTGGCGATGATGTAGATGTTGTGCCCCTCCTCGCCCTCGCGCAGGATGGCCTCGTCCTTGGGCAGCTTGCGCCACTCGCTGATGCGCAGCACCTCCCACAGTTCGACGTCGCTGAAGTTCTTGAAGAAGGACAGGGCACGCAGGGCGCTGAACTTCTCGGTATCGAAGATCTCCTCGTGCTGCGGCACATCGTGGCTGACGAACGCCAGCAGGTCGCGCGCGAACTCGTCCCAGGTCTGGTAACGGTGCGCCGTGTCCTTGCACATGGCGCGCACCACAATGGCATCCAGCGCCGGCGGTATCTCGGGGCGGAAGGTGCTGGGCGGTTGTGGATCGATGTTCATGATCTGGTAGATCATGCTGTAGCTGTTGGCCGCATCGAACGGCAGCTTGCCGGTCAGCAGCCGGTACATGGTGACGCCCAGCGAGTAGATGTCGGTCTGGTGCGTGAGCAGCTGCTCCTTGATCTGCTCCGGCGACATATAGGCCGGCGAGCCCACGCCGGTCACCTGGGTGGTCTGCTGGTTGTCGATGACCGCCGAACCGAAGTCGGAGATCTTGATGTCGCTGTCGCCGCTGATGAGGATGTTGGCGGGCTTGATGTCGCGGTGGGTCACGCCCTGCGACTGCGCATACTCCAGCGCCTTGCAGCACTTGTAGACGATCTCGGCGATGCGCCCCAGCGGCATCAGATGATCGACCTCGGCGTAGCGCTCCAGCGTCTCGCCCTCGACGTACTCCATCACCATGTAGTTGATCTCGCCTTCCATCACGGCGTCGTAGATCTTCACGATATGCGGGTGCGACAGTTTGCCGGCGAGCGAGGCCTCGGTCAGCAGCAGCTTGCGGTACGCCTTGGCGCGCGAGGCGTCATGGAGCACGCTCAGGTCGAACACCTTGAGCGCGACATGCTTCTGATCGAACGGATCGATGGCGTGGTACACCGTGCTGGTCGCACCGTGGCCCAACTCCTTGACGATCTCGTATTTGGCGAACTTGTCCATGCAAACATCCCTCTGGGACCGCGCATTCTGAAGGCTGAGCGCCGCCCTGTCCAGCATTCGCAGCCTTTACAAGGAATTACCGCATGCCGGGGAACTCTGCAGGGGCGGTGCTATCATACCGGCCATGCAAAAGATCCTTCTTTCCGCCCTGCTCTCCCTGCCCCTGTTCGCCTTTGCCGACGGCCTGCCCGACCTGGGAGACGTCTCACAGGAAGTGGTCTCGCCGCAACTGGAACGCCGGATCGGCGAACAGAGCATGTTCCAGATCCGTGCCGACAGGAGCTATCTGGACGATCCCGAGGTCTACGACTACCTCAACCGGCTGGGCGGACGACTGGTCGCCTTCAGCAGCGAACCGGGACAGCCGTTCGAATTCTTCGCCATCGACGACAACGCCATCAACGCCTTCGCCATCCCCGGTGGCTTCGTCGGCGTCAACACTGGCCTGATCCAGCTGGCCCAGAACGAATCCGAACTCGCCTCGGTGCTCAGCCACGAGATCTCGCACGTCACCCAGCACCATTACGCACGCATGATCTCCGGCCAGCGCTACGACTCGCTCGCCGCGCTGGCCACCGTCGCAGTCGCCATCCTGGCCGCACGCAGCAACCCCGAGGCGGCCACCACCGCCGTGGTCGGCGCACAGGCCGGAACGGTGCAGCGCCAGCTCAATTTCACGCGCGAACACGAAAAGGAAGCGGACCGTATCGGCTTGGGCATCCTCGAGAAGTCCGGTCTCGACACCCGCGGCATGCCGTCCTTCTTCGAACGCATGCAAAAAGCCACCCAGCTGGTGGAAGGCAACACGCCTTCCTACCTGCGCACCCATCCCGTCACCACCGAACGCATCGCCGATGTCGGCAGCCGCGTGCAGCAGATCCCGTTCCGCCTGGTACCGGACAGCCTGGATTTCCAGCTGATACGCGCGCGCCTGATCGCCCACCAGCGCATCCCGCAGGATGCTGTCGTTTATTTTGAAAGCGCACTGGGCGAAAAGAAGTTCGGCAACCCGGTCGCCCAGCGCTACGGCCTGGTGCTGGCGTTGCTGCGCAACAACCAGCAGCAACGTGCCATCCAGGAGTTCGCCACGCTGCACAAGCAGTCCCCTTATAACGGCACGATAGAAGCCCTGCGCGGACAGATCAAACGGCTGGAACGCGACAAGGACATCGCCGGCTTCTACCGCAACGCGCTGAAGAACTTCCCGCAGCATCATGCGCTGATCTACGACTATGCCGAAGTGCTGCTGCAGGACGGCCGCTACACCGAAGCGCTCAAACTGCTCGACGAGCAAGTCGCGCAGAACGGCAACGACGCCAAGCTCTATGCCCTGCAGGCACGCGCCTACTCGGCGCTGGGCAGACACCAGGAAGAGCATCACGTGCTGGCCTACAACTACATCCTGCACGGCGACCTGCGCGGCGCGATCGAACAGCTGGAACTGGCCAAACGCGCCGGCAACGACTACTACCAGCTCTCCACCATCGAAAGCGAACTCAGGCAGTTCCGCGAGATTGCCGCCGCATACAACAAGAAGAAATAAAAAGGCCCCGCATCCCTGCGAGGCCTTCTTTTTTCAACTGCCGCCGGATTCAGACCACCGCCAGATATATCCCGAACAGCGCGATGCCGGCACCCGCGGCAGGTATCACCCGCTTGCCCGCCAGACGCTGTATGCCTGAACCGAAGAACAGCCCGACCATGTGCAAGACCGCCGTCGCCAGCATGAAACCGAACGCGTAAGTCAGCGCGCCGGCCGATCCCGGCATCTCCACCCCGTGCGCGAAACCATGGAACAAGGCGAACACACCGACCATGGCGCTGCCCAGCCAGAGCGGCAGACGGATCGCCGCAGCGATCAGCACACCCAGCATCAGCACGGATGCAGCGATGCCGTATTCCACGAAAGGCAGGCCGATCCCGCTCATCCCCAGCACGCCTCCCATCAGCATCACGCCGACAAAGGTGAGCGGCACCGCCCACAAAGCGCGCCCGCCCATCTGGGCAGCCCACAAGCCGACTGCGACCATCGCGCAGACATGGTCCAGACCGCTGAACGGATGCCACACGCCATGCCCGAAACCGCCGGCATCACCGGCATGCGCAAAGGCAAGAGCCGGCATCATCCCCGCCGCCGCGAAAACCATCCTCAACCACCCCGGAACCGATCTGTCCATGATCCATCTCCTCAAGAAAATCCATTCACCAAGACAACCCCAAGTCGAGTCTGCAAAGGCAATCTATCACAATCGCGCGCATCGCACAGGCACGGCGATATTACGGCAAGCAGAGACCATGGCCCGCAGTCAGCATATACGCGGCAACTGCTCCCCCGCGAGCCAGTCCACCACGCGGCGACCGCCCAGCCGGGTGGTCATCTGCACGAAACCGTGGGGATCTTCCAGCACCTCGCCGATGATGGCGGTATCGCGTCCCAGCGGATGCGCGCGCATCGCCTGCAGCAGACGTTCGGCATCCGCGGCAGCACACACCGCGATGAGCTTGCCCTCGTTCGCCACATACAAGGGATCGAGCCCGAGGAACTCGCATGCCGCCGCCACCGGCTGGTTCACTGCAATGGCCGATTCCTGCAGCATCATGCCCACACCGGACTGTCTGGCGATCTCGTTCAGCGTCGTCGCCAGCCCGCCGCGCGTCGGATCGCGCAACACACGCAGCTTTGCGCCGCTGTCGAGCATGGCGGCGATGAGCCCATGCAGGGCGGCGGTATCCGACACGATGGGTGCGGAGAAGGTCAGCCCCTCTCTTTGGGAAAGTATGGCCATGCCGTGATCGCCGATTGTGCCTGACAACAATATCCTGTCGCCCGGCTGCGCCAGATCGCCGGACAGTTGCACACCCTCGCGCAGCACGCCCACGCCGGTGGTGGTGATGAACACACCATCGCCCTTGCCCTGCTCCACCACCTTGGTGTCGCCGGTGACGATGGGCACGCCGGCCTCGCGCGCGGCGCGCGCCATCGACTCGACGATGCGCTTCAGATCGGCCAGCGGGAATCCTTCTTCCAGAATGAAGCCCGCCGACAGATATAAAGGCTGCGCCCCCATCACCGCCACATCGTTGATGGTGCCGTGCACCGACAGACAACCGATGTCACCACCGGCGAAGAACAGCGGCGACACCACATGGCTGTCCGTCGCCATCACCAGCCGACCGTTCGCCACGGGCAAAGTCGCACCGTCGTTGCCCTGCGCCAGATATTCGTTGTCGAACGCGGCGGCAAAGAGCTCCGTGATGAGCTGCGCCATCGCCCGCCCGCCGGAACCGTGCGACATGTCGACGCGGCCGTGCTTGAGGTCGAGTGCGCGGGTGTAGTTGGGTTTGACTGCGCTCATCTGATACTTCTTTCTCTCAATGTCGTTTCCTCACTCCCTTCTCCCGCAGGCGGGAGAAGGGGCGGGGATGAGGGGTGTTCGGCCTATGCGACAAGTTGCTTCAACTCACCGCCCCTCACCCCAACCCCTGATAAAACCACTAGCCATTCGACTAGGCTGACATACAACGTCAGCCAAGTCGCTGGTTATCTCCCGCTTGCGGGAGAGGGGCTTTAGTTGCCTTGCTTTCGAACTCGACCACGGCCTGATAGATCGCCTCCATCACAGCTTCTGTTTCCGCCAGCATCTGATTGTTCCAGAACCTCAGCACCTTAATCCCTTGCGACTGTAACCATGCATCGCGTATTTCATCATATCCGGTCGCCTCTCCATGCTGACCGCCATCAAGCTCGACCCCCAGCCTTTTCTCGTCGCAGTAGAAGTCGAGAATGTATCTCCCGACCGGATGTTGCCGCCTGAACTTAGCATCCGCGATCCGGCGGTTACGCAGCAATTTCCACAACAGCGCTTCAGCATCCGTCATCTTGCTCCGCATTTCTCGTGCATACGCACGGATGTCCTCGGGCAGTTTGGCTGGATAGTGCGGCATTCAATTCACCTCACTTCATCAGCTCCCTTCGCCCGCAAGCGGGAGAAGGGTTGGGGATGAGGGGAGGCAAATATCCGGGACGTGAGTTTCATTTCACAATCCCTCACCCCTAGCCCCTCTCCCGCTTGCGGGCGAGGGGAATTACACAGTCTCCCTGAATCTGCCATAACTATAGTGCGCCGCGCAGGCGCCTTCGGACGACACCATGCACGAGCCCACCGGATTCTCGGGCGTGCATACCGTGCCGAAGATCCTGCATTCCTGCGGGCGTTTCTGGCCGCGCAGGATGGCGGCGCATTCGCAGGCCTTGTTGTCCGGCACCGCCACATAATCGATCTTGAATTTCTGTTCCGCATCGAACGCGGCGTACTTCGGCCGCAGTTGCAGGGCACTGTGCGGCACGCTGCCGAGGCCGCGCCATTCGAACATGTCGCGCAGCTCGAACACTTCGGCCACCAGCTCCTGCGCTTTCAGGTTGCCTTCGCGCGTCACGGCGCGGGTGAACTCGTTCTCGACGGCGGCGCGGCCCTCGTTCACCTGGCGCACCAGCATCAGGATCGCCTGCATCACGTCCAGCGGTTCGAAGCCGGCGATGACCACCGGCTTGCCGTAGTCGGCCGCGAACGGTTCATACGGTTTGCTGCCGATGACAGTGGAGACATGCGCGGGGCCGACGAAACCGTCCAGTGCCACACCGCCCTCCACCGCCAGGATGGCGTGCATCGCGGCGGGCGTGAGCACGTGATTGCACAGGATGCTGAAGTTCTTCAAGCCTTCGGCGTCCGCCTGTTTGATCGCCACCGCAGTCGGCGGCGTGGTGGTCTCGAAGCCGATTGCGAGGAACACCACTTCGCGGCCGGGATTCGCGCGCGCGATCTTCAGCGCATCCTGCGTCGAATAGATCATGCGCACATCGGCGCCGCCGGCCTTGGCGCGCATCAGCGAGAGATTATCGGAAGCGGGCACGCGCAGTGTATCGGCATAGGTGCACAGGATCACACCGTGTTCGCGCGCCAGGCGGATGGCCTGATCGACGCGGCCGATGGGTAGCACACACACCGGACAGCCGGGGCCGTGGATCATGCGCACGTTGGGCGGCAGCAGGTCGGCGATGCCGTAGCGCGAGATGGCGTGGGTGTGGCCGCCGCAGAATTCCATAAGCCGGTACTGGCGTTGCGGGGCGGCTTCGCGCGCGATGTTGGCGGCGATGTTCTTTGCCAGTTCGCCGTCGCGGAATTCGTCGACGTATTTCATGGGGATACCGTCATCATGTCGTACCCCCAGCCAACTCCTCACGCAGCTCATCCAGCTGCCCCATTTCGGCGAACAGCTGCAGGGTGCGCTCGGCTTCCTCCTGGTCCAGTTTCTGCAAGGCATAGCCGACATGCACGATGACATAGTCGCCGATGCCGGCATCGTCCACCAGCGCCAGCGATATCTCCTTGCGCACGCCGCCGAGGTTGACGATGGCGTTGCCCGGCGTGGTCAACTCCTCGATGCGGGCGGGGATGGCGAGGCACATGATCAGGCTCCTTGTTTGAGATGTTGCAGCGCGATCGCCGCCTGGCCGAGCGAGACCGCGCCGTCGTTGGGCGGCAGCTGCTGCGCTGTCAGCACCTGCAAGCCGGCAGCGGTGAGCGACTCGTTCAGCGCGCTCGACAATATGCCGTTGAGGAAACAGCCGCCGCCCAGTGCAACATGGCCGGTGCGCGAGACTGCGGCGGCGCGCTGCACCCATGCACACAGCGCCGTGGCGACGGTGGCATGGAACAGCGCCGCACCGTAGCCGGCATCCTTGCAGTCGGCCAGCTTGGCCAGCAGCGGGTGCAGGTCGAGATCGTTCTGCGCGGTGTGGATGTAGCCCAGCGCCAGCGGCTCGACCTTGCCGTGGCGCTCGGCCAGTCCTTCCAGCAGCATCGCCGCCTGCCCTTCGTAGCCCTGTATCTCCTTCACGCCCAGCAGACCCGCCGCCGCATCGAACCAGCGCCCCATGCTGCTCGTCTCGGCACAGTTCAGCTTGCGCTGCAGCATGTCGACCACCGTCGCCGCTGCCGCCTGCTCCGGGAAGCGGCGCAATATCTCGTCGCTGCGGTTCATGTCGAACAATGCCGCAGCCGCCATGCGCCAAGGTTCGCGCGCGGCACGGTCGCCGCCGGGCATGCGCAAGGGCGCAAGATGCCCCAGGCGCTGACAGTCCGTGCCCGTCACGCGCAACAACTCGCCGCCCCAGGCGCCGCCGTCGGTGCCCAGGCCGACACCGTCCAGCGCCAGACCGAGCAGCGGCCCGGTGATGCGGTGTTCGGCGGCGATGGCAGCGATGTGCGCGTGGTGATGCTGCACGGCAAAGAGCGGCAACCCCTGCCGTGCGGCATAGTCCTGCGCGTAGTGCGTGCTGTAGAAATCGGGATGCAGGTCGTGCGCCACGGCTTGCGGCTGCACATCGAGGATGTCGCAGAGATAGGCGACGGTCTCGTCCAGCATCTCGCGCGTGCCGATATGATCGAGATCGCCGATGTGCTGCGAGACGAAAGCCTCGTTGCCGCGCGTGAGGCAGACGGTGTTCTTCAGCCAGGCGCCGCAGGCCAGCACCGACGGGCCGGAGTAAGGCAGCACGATGCGGCGCGGCGTGTAGCCGCGCGCGCGGCGGATGAAGGTCGGCGTCCTGCCCTGCCACTTCATCACGCTGTCGTCGCAGCGATGCAGGATGTCGCGATCATGGGTGAGGAAGGCATCGGCCAGACCGAACAGCGAATTGCGCGCCTCGTCGTCGTCCCGCACCAGCGGCTCGCCGCCGGGATTGGCGCTGGTCATCACCAGCGCCAGCGGTGCGGCCTGGCGCAGCCAGTCCGTACCGGCGGGACGTCCGAGCAATTCATGGAACAGCAGGTAGTGCAGGGGCGTGTAGGGCAGCATCAGGCCGATGCCGGGAAGTCCGGGTGCGATGCCCGCCAGCTCGGCATCGCAGCCAGCCGATTTGCGCAACAGCACGATGGGCCGCTCACCCGTCTCCAGCAGCGCGGCGTCCTGTTCGCGGAACTGCGCGTAGCGCCGCGCCGACTGCGTGTTCAGCACCATCACCGCGAAAGGCTTCTCCTCGCGTTGCTTGCCGTTGCGCAACTTTTCCACGCTCGCGGCGTTGCGCGCGTCGCACACCAGATGGAAACCGCCGATGCCCTTGATCGCAACGACCTGCCCCGCGCCGATGCGCTCGGCGGCAGTCGTGACGGCATCGCCTGCGAGCTGGTTCCAGTACGCATCGAACATGCTCAGGCGCGGGCCGCACTCGGGACAGGCATTGGGTTGCGCGTGGAAACGGCGCGTGGTCGGCGTGTCGTATTCCTGCTGGCAGGCCGGGCACTGTTTGAACTTCGCCATGCTGGTGTTGGCACGGTCGTAGGGCAGGCGCGCGGTCAGCGTGTAGCGCGGGCCGCAATGGATGCAGTTGATGAAAGGATGGCGATAGCGGCGGTCGGCGGGATCGAACAGTTCGGACAGGCAGTCCGGACAGATCGCCATGTCTGGCGCGATGCCGGTGAGGACGCGGCCAGCCTTGCTCTCGGTGATGGCGAAACCGCTGAAGCCGCCGGTGGCGGCGGCGAAATCGTGGGTCACCTTCTCCACGCGCGCCAACAGCGGCGGTTCGCTCTGCAGACGTTCGATCAGGCGCAGCACCTGCGGTTTTTCGCCCTCCACCGCGATCTCCACCCCCTCGCTGTCGTTGCGCACCCAACCCGCCAGACCGAGTTCGTTGGCGACACGGTAGACGAAGGGCCGGAAACCGACGCCCTGCACCTGCCCCGAGACTCTGATCTGCGCATGGACCATGGTTGCCTTTAAAACCGATTTTTGCCACAGAGAACACAGAGCTCACAGAGAAAAACCGTTGCCGCTCTCTCTGTGACCTCTGTATTCTCTGTGGCTAGTTTTTTGGTTTTGCGATTCATGTTTTTTTGATGGGTATCGCTGCGCTCCACCCATCCTACGTTTACTACCTTTTATCTGCCATCGATCGATTTTCTGTCTACCGCCTTCTTGCAACCCGCCCTGATCCACTCCAGCCACTCCCCCATGCCCTCACCGCTGGTGGCCGAGGTGCGGATCACCTGGATGTCCGGGTTCACGCGGCGCGCGTTGGCCACGGCCAGCTCGGCATCGAAAGTGAGATACGGCAGCAGGTCGCACTTGTTGAGCAGCATCAGGTCGGCGGCGCGGAACATGTCGGGATATTTGAGCGGTTTGTCTTCGCCTTCGGTCACCGAGAGGATGGCGACTTTGTGCGCTTCGCCCAGATCGAAACTGGCGGGACACACCAGGTTGCCAACGTTCTCGATCAGCAACAGGCTGTCGTCCTGCAGCTGCAGTTGCTCCATCGCACGGCCCACCATATGCGCATCGAGGTGACAGCCCTTGCCGGTGTTGATCTGCAGCGCCGTTGCGCCGGTGGCGCGAATGCGCGCCGCGTCGTTGTCGGTCTGCTGGTCGCCTTCGATGACGGCCAGCTTCAATTCGTTGTTCAATGCCGCGATGGTCTTCACCAGCAGCGAGGTCTTGCCCGAGCCGGGGCTGGAGACCAGATTGAGCGCGAAGATGCCGTGCGCGGCGAGATAGCTGCGGTTCTCCTCGGCGTAGCCGTCGTTCCTGGACAGGATGTCGCGCTCGATCTGCACCATGCGCGCCTGGCTCAGGCCGGGGGCGTGTGCGCCGGCGGGACCGGCGCCGAAATCCATCGTGCCATGCGCATGCACCTGCGCAGCTTCCTGCTCATGCGCGCGGTACTGCACCTGCGCGCCCGGCTTGCGGCGATGCCGCAGCGCATGTCCGCCGACGAGCGTCTGTCCCGATCCGCATCCACATGTCGTGCACATAACGTCCCCCTATTCGACTTCCAGTTCTTTCACGCGCATCTCGTTCCCGCCCGTCACCTGCAGCCGGGCGCCGCCGCACTGCGGGCAGATATCGTACAAGGCCTGCACCTGCACGGTAGCGGCGCAATCCATGCACCACGCCTGCCCCGGCGTCGCAACGATCTCCAGCTTCGCCCCCTGCGCGACGCTGTCGCGCATCACCGCATCGAAACAGAAGCGCATCGCCTCCACTTCCACACCGGCCAGCTGGCCGATCTCCAGCCACACCGTCTTCACGCGGCGGAAGTTCTGCGCCTTTGCCGAATCTTCGATGATCTGCAGCACGCCCTCCGCCAGCGACATCTCATGCATGGGCGCCTCTCAAAATCCAAATTTCTTCGCAATACTGCGTTGCTCGCAAAAAATCACTCCTTACATATTACCTATATGCTGCGTCGCGATTTTTTGCTCGCGCCTTGTCTTGCTTTGAACTTTGGCTTTTTAGAGACGCCCATCCTCGCTTTTTATTTCGACCTCATACGCCACACAGGGGTCGAGCGACAAGGCCTCGATCTGCGCGCGGTATTCCAGCAGCCCGCCATCATGCTCCTGCAATCCGCATATGCCCTGCGCGAACGCACCGGCGGGATGGAAGTTCCACTCCGTCGGCGCGACGATCTGGTAGTCCGCCACCGTGTCGCCATCCAGCCGCACGTGATGCAGCAACAGCCCGCGCGCCGTGCGCACTGCCGCGACACCTTCGTCCGCCGCCGGGCTCGCCATATCCAGTCGCGGTGCGGCAGCGCCGCTCGCCATCTCGACCGCATCCACGATCCGGGCCAGCACGCGCGTCAGGGCCTGCGACCCGCTCTGCTGCCACACATCGCGCAACAGGGGATGCTCCGGATGATAACTCCAGGCCCCCGTCTCCGCCGCCGCGCCCAGCCAGTGCGGATAGGCAGAGAAGTTCGTATCCCATTTTACTGCGCACGCCTGCTGCGCCTCTGCCGCAGACCACGCCGGCAGCAGCCGGGGCTCGTTGCGCCCGTTGCGGCTCTGCTGCATCTCGTCCAGCTTGGCCAGCGGTCGCGCCAGCGCACCGGCAGACTTGCGCCACCAGGCCTGCACCGCGGCATAGCTATCCAGCCCGCGCCATTCCGCCGCCGACATCCCCAGACCGTCGCGCTCGAACCCCTGCAGGAAGTCGGCCATGCCGGCCTCGCCCGCGCCGATCTGGCGCAACAGCGCATACCAGCCGGCAAAATACTGGTCCTGCTGCGGGATGCCGAGCAGATCCGGCCAATCCAGCATAACGCGCCACAGATGTTCCTGCAGCGCCTCGCACACGATGGCATGCTCCATCGTCGCGATGGCGGGACTTTGCTCGCGCATCGCCGCCAGCAGCGCCGCGCTGGCAGCAGCCCCCTGCGCCCGCCCGCACACGCTGAACAACAGCGGCACGATCTGCACCACCTCGCTCGGCGTCCTGCCCTTCAACACCTGTGCCGCCAGCGGCCGCGTGGAACGGATCTCCGTCGCAGCGACCGACTCGCCGTCCCAGACCAACCCGAGTGACAACCTGCCCGCATCCACCACCGCGACCCCCTTCATCCATCACAAAAACGTACGCAGGCATTATGCCCGCTGCGCGTCAGCAAACAACAACCCCCTGACAAAACCGGTGGTCTGCATCATTGATTCCGCAAAGGGGCTATCGAACCATGTGCCGCCCAAGGAGACACACCATCAGCTTCCCCCTTTAGCAAAGGGGGACAGGAGGGGGATTTAAAATCGTGCCACATCGTCCTCTCTCAAATCCCCCCTCACCCCCCTTTTCTAAAGGGGGGGCCTCATTTAATCATGTTCCGCCCGCAGAGCGGCTCAGCGTACCCGCTGCAAGCGGAACAAGCCGTTCGCCTCGCTATCGCTGCTGAAATACAGCGCGCCGTCCGGCCCCACCGCCACGCCCGCCGGGCGCGCCCAGCGTTTGCCGTCGCGCAGCTGGAAGCCGCTGACCAGATCGTCCACGCGCACCGCCTGCCCATCCTGGAAGCGCACCGCCACCAGCTTGGGTTCGCGGCGCGTGGCGGCGCGGCCGAGGTAGCCGCCGCCGGGCTTGGTGCCCCAGGAACCGTGCAGCGCGACCACCGCATCGAATTCCAGCTGCGCATCCATTGCCCCCCTGGGCACGAAGGTCACCCCCAGCGGCGCATTGCGCGAGGGGAAGGTCGCCACCGGCAACGTCACCTCGTTGATCGGGCGCGGCGGTGTGCTCGATACGCAATCGTCGCGCTGCAGTTGCTTGCCGTCGTACTGGAACCACGGCATGCCGTGGAAAGAGCCCGCATCCAGCCGGCTGAAATATTCCGGCGGCTGCTCGTAGCCCAGATGGTCCGGCCCGTTGTTGCTGGCGAACAGCACATCGGTCTGCGGCTGCCAGGCGAAACCCACCGGATTGCGCAACCCCGAAGCGAAAGGCACCCAGCTCGCCACACCGCCGCGCTCGCGCAACACCAGCACGCCGCCGCGCTGGTCGTCGGGCGGATAGTCCGTACCCACGAACTGGTCACTGCAATTACGCTGGATGCCCAGACTCACATACACCCGCCCATCCGGCCCCACCCCCACGGTGCGGCTGTCATGCCCGGGGCCGCCCGGCAACGCCGCCAGCAAGGACAAGTCTTCCTCCGCGATGCTGGCCTGCCCGGCGCGGTACGGCGCGCGATACACGCCATGATTGCGCGCAATCAAGATCTCGCCCTTGCGGAAAGCCACGCTGTGCGGGTAATCGCCCGGCTCCATCAACACCTCGGCCTTGGTATAGGGCGGCGGCAGGCGATACACCTTGCCCGAACGCGAACCCGCGAACAGATCGCCATTCGCCGCAAAGGTCAGCATGCGCGGCGCATCCATCCCGCCCAGCCATTCCAGCCGGTAACCCTTGGGCACGCGCACCGTCCTGCTCTTGCCTTCCACCGAGAGCGTCTGCTGCTCGTAGACCAGCGCCTGCGTGCCGGCCTGTGCGGGCGCACAGACCAGGCACGACAACATCAGCCAGCCGCAACGCAAAGCGCGCGACGCCAGCCATGGCAAAGAAACTTGATTCATTCCGACAACTCCTCCAGATCGATCTATTTTTATGGAATCCAGCAACAGTGCGAGCTTCGCACTTATATCCGCTGCAGGCAATAAACAAAAAGCCGCGCCGGGCGGCGGGGCTTTTTGTGCGGGGAATGTGCGTTGCCTACCCGCAATCATTCTAGAATGCACACCTCTCCCGGCCAGCAGCCGAACACTCAGGGGCATCGCATGAATGAAGAACGCTTGGTGAACATCGAATCAAAGATCAGCTTCCAGGAAGACCAGATCGACGAACTGAACAAAACGGTCTACCAGCAGCAACTCAAACTGGAACATCTGGAAGAGGTTTGCAGGGCGCTGGCGAGGCAGGTGCAAGGGCTGGCGGAGGCGGGGAATGACGGCAAGTCAGCGGCGAATGAAAGGCCGCCGCATTATTGATGAGCGACTCGGTTACAGGCCTTGATACAAGTAGCGTTGAAATCCGGTAAACAGATTGCGTATCGCGCCGATATCGCCGCCAAGATCGGCAACCGCATCGGGGATGGAATCGTGATATTTCAATCGCAGCAGCTTGGTTAGTTTCTCCTGCTCCAGCTCTTCCACACCTTCATGCACGTAGTGCGCCAACACAAAGCCGAGGAAGGCCTGCTGCTTGTCGCTGAAATGATCGTGTATCTCTTTGTGTGCCGAAGCTGCCCGCTCTTTGCGCGTGATCGGCTGCAGGGCGAAAGCTACATGAGCCAGCACATCAAACAGGTCGCTGTTCTCGGCGTCGATAATCTTCTGCATTTCGCCTAGCTGGTCTTTGCCGAAGCCTTTCTCCGCCAGGCCTTCCAACAGTTTCTTGCGCGTATCCGGCAGGCTCCACAGCGCGCGCAACTCGTCTTCGTCCCTGAAGAACTCCGGCAACTGACCGAACAGCAGTGTCAGAAACTCGGCTGCCGAAATCGGCTTGCCGTCCGGGCCCCAGAAAGTCGTTACCGAAATATGCTGGATGGTGCGTTCCTTGCCATCACGCAACTTTACCCGCACCTTGGGCTTACCCTCGTAATCGGGACGCGGCTGCTTTGCTTCGCTCGGCGTCCTTGGCGCGATAGGCGGGAATACTTTATCGCCGCCGTTATCCACTTCCGCCTCGCCATCCCACTCCGGGTCGTTAAATAGCTTGTGCGCCTTCACAAAATCGTAAATGGTGAAGTAGTCCTTGCCGTCATACAGGCGGGTACCGCGTCCGATGATCTGCTTGAACTCGATCATCGAATTGATCGGGCGCATCAGCACGATGTTGCGAACGTTGCGCGCATCCACCCCGGTGGAAAGTTTCTGCGAGGTTGTAAGGATGGTCGGAATGCTTTTCTCGTTATCCTGAAAATCGCGCAGGTATTGCTCGCCCAGCGCGCCGTCGTTCGCCGTCACCCGCACGCAATACAGCGGATCTGTGCTGACCGTCTTTACCTGATTGATCAGGTCGCGCACCAACAGTGCGTGCGCCTGATTGGCGCAGAACACCAGCGTCTTCTCGCGCTGGTTGATGGACTCCATGAACAGCTTCACGCGATACTTTTCGCGCTCCACGATTTCAATGCTGCGGTTGAAATCCTTTTCCTCATACAGCTTGCCCGCCTCAATCTCTCCCTCGATCAAATTGTCATCCGAGGTAAAGCGGTATTCATCCAGCGTGGTGGCGTACTGCTTCACGCGGAACGGCGTAAGGAAGCCGTCGTTGATACCTTCCTTCAGCGAATACACGTACACCGGCTCACCGAAGTAGGCATAGGTGTCGGCATTGTCTTTGCGTTTGGGTGTCGCCGTCAGGCCGAGCTGTACGGCGGGGGCAAAATAATCAAGGATGCCGCGCCAGGTGCTTTCGTCGTTCGCCCCGCCACGGTGGCATTCGTCAATGACGATGAAGTCAAAGAAGTCAGGTGGATACTCGCCGAAATAGAAAGCCCGTTCCTCCGTTCGTGGTGAGCTTGTCGAACCATGAGCGGAGGAGCTCTGCCCTTCGACAGGCTCAGGGCGAACGGCATTGGCGGATGGCCCCGACATAAACGTCTGGAAAATCGTAAAGAACACACTCCCGTTCTTCGGCACCCGCCCCTTCTTGCGAATATCATCCGGCGCAATGCGCACCAGCGCATCTTCGGGAAAAGCCGAGAAAGAGTTGTACGCCTGATCCGCCAGAATGTTGCGATCGGCAAGGAACAGAATGCGCGGCTGGCGCGCCCCATCGCGCTTCAGATTCCAGCGCGACTTGAACAACTTCCACGCCAACTGAAACGCGATAAACGTCTTGCCCGTTCCCGTCGCCAGCGTCAGCAATATGCGCTGCCGGTTATCGGCAATCGCTTCCAGCACATTGTTGACTGCGCTGTCCTGGTAGTAGCGCGAACCCCACATGCCGCCCCTGTCCTCGAACGGCACAGCGGCAAAACGTTCGCGCCAATCGTTCGCCACGGCGAAGGTGCGATTCCACAATTCTTCAGGCGATGGGTAAACATCAATTTCGCCCTCTGCCCCGCTCTGCATATCCACACCATAGATGCGCAGCCCGTTGGTGGCGTAGGTAAAGCGCGCACCAATCTTGCCCGCATACTGCTTGGCCTGCGCCAGCCCTTCGGTGTAAGGCAGGTCGCGGCGCTTCGCCTCCACCACCGCCAGCTTGTGATTGCGATACACCAGCACATAGTCCGCGATCTCCGGCTTGCTGCGCTGCCCCGCGCCCTGCAAGCGCCCCTCGGTGATGCGGTATTCGCGCATCACGCGGCTGCCCTCCACCACGCCCCAGCCTGCGGCTTTCAGCGCGGGGTCGATGTGTTCGGCGCGGGTTTCGGCTTCGTTCATAGCATTAGGAGGGGGTGGAAATCAAAACCCGATCAAGAAATAATTGCTGGATAGATGGGGCGTATCTATTTGGTATTTATGCACAAATTTAATGGCGGTCAATTCAGGGCTCCCGCATATTCAAAACTCAGTTAAGAAACCTACGCCCAAGTTGGCAATAAAGCCGTGTTCCACTACTATCCGATCCATCAGTTGTGGATTGGGGATTCCCGGTCGGCAAAAGGCCTCGGTGGATGCATCGGGGCCTTTTGTTATTAATTCTCCAGTTTGCGCTAAAGCACTTACTGGATTGATTTTGCAAAGAATAACCCAACAGGGGCGCTCAATGCGGTTTTGCGTTAAAACACTCCACTGTTATATAACCGCCCCATTCCCCATCACTTTTTCTTCTCCAGCTTCTTCTTCGCGCTTTCGATCTTCTTCACGCTTTGCTCGGGCACAGGCAGATTCTCCGGCATGGTGCCGCCCAGCTCCTGGATGGTCTGGCGCACTTTCTGCCCCACTTCGAAATGCGCCTGATTGGCGCGCTGCTTGCCGCTGATATTGTCCCGCTTCAGCTTCTCTTCGGCCTGCGTGGCACGGAACAGATTGGCCGCCAGTTCGGTGCTGCCCATGTGGTCAAGTATCTTCTCGCTCTTCTTCAGCCCCTTGCGGGCATGAATATCCTTCGCCCCCATGCCGCCGTACAAACCCTTGTAACCGTGATCCTGAAAAATCGCATAGTCGAGCGGCGTATCCACCCCGGCATCCTTGGCAGCAGCAGCGAGTTGTTTGTTGTGCTCGGCCAGTTCGTTACGGATTGCCAGACGCTTCTCGTCCTCTGACAGGCGCGCGAATTTCTCGTCGTCATTCAGTTCCTGCCGCCGTGTCTGCAACGCAAAATAGGTCTGACCGTTGGCAATCACCGGCTTGGAAGGATCGCCGTTCTGCACGATCAGGTAACAGGCATAGCGCGACAGGCGCACATCGGCGACTTCGCGCTGCGCGCCGGAACCGATGTCAACCATTTTGCTGATATCAGCAAAATGGTCTGCAACCGCACGTCCCGACTTCTCACAAGCCTGCCGGGCTTTGTCGATCACCTGCATGAAGTTGCGCCACTGCTGGTAATCCAGCAAAGGGGCGAGATCGCGGGCAAACCAATATTCATTGCCATCCTCGTCCATCTGGCGTGCCCCCTCAAAGGTGGCGTGATGCTGATTGGCTATGTCTTTCGCGCTCATGACCGCTCCCCGATTAGGTAAACATCCGAGGATTGTAAGGGGAATAGCTCATTAAAGCATCCCGCTGAACGCCTGATGCAGCAGCGACTTCTTCAACTCGTCGAGGGCGGCGAGCTTGCGCTGGTAGAGGGATTCGAGGCGATCTACTTCATCATCCAGTTCGTCAAGTTGACGAGCAATCATTTCTTGGGCTGCCAACTTTATTGGTACGCTAATTTTCCAGTTTTCAAGTGTCGATTTTTTTATGGACGGCAAATGGGCATCATTTGCAAAATCTGACAGGTTGTAACTGCGGAAGAAATAGTAAAGATATTCGCTAGTGATCTTCCCACTACGTGGAGTTGCCACCATAACGTTGTTATCCACGCAACAAGGGCGACCGACAAGGCGCTTCTTGTTTGTCGCAATTGCGCCCCCGATTTTTGGGAATATCACGCTTCCACTCGGGAAAATCGTCGCGCCAAGTTCAGCCCTGATTTTTTCCGTTATCGAATTGTTCTCGTTCTCCATGATCCTTTCGTTTCCTGGAAGATTCATGTCGCTGACCTTGTAGAAGGGCGTCCCGTTTTCAACTTTTCCTTGATGCCTGAGAGGGAAGCCAGCGCCAGAGTTAATCGAAGCAACTGCACTCAATGTTGTCTCGTCCCACCCCTCGCCGCGCTGGGTGAAGACGGATTGCAGGTGGCTTTCGAACAAGGCGCGGGCGTTTTGCAGGTTCTGTTCGGCGTTGGCGGTGGCGGTGGCGATGCCGTCAAACGCCTCGTCGAGTATGCCGACGAGGCGTTGCTGATCGGGGAGTGACGGGAGTGGAATCTGAAATTCCTGTACTTGAGCTAACGAAAGATTTTGCTGTGCAACCCCGCCTTTGAATTTTTCAATCTGCTCCAGCAAGAAACCAGTTTCGAGAGCCTTCAGTACAAACTCAGGTAGCACTTCATTAGATTTTCTAAGTCTGATGATTGCAAGAGCCTGATTTATGTTGGCTGGCAATACATCTTTATGAACCAGCCCTGTTCGCCCAAGAGCTCCAGCAATTGAAAAGAGGATGTCCCCATCATTAAGCTGTGACCGCTTTAATGCTGCATGGCATTCTTGAGTGATGTGCGCAAACTTATCTTCGATGAACTGACCGTTTTCGGAAAGCGACTCAACCTTGATGAAGTTGACTCCGTCTGAAACAAAGGCGTGCCCAACCGAAGTGGGTGTTGTCCCTTTTGTAATCAGATCGGATAAATCCCCGAGCCGTTTAATTGGCCACCCAGCCTTCATAGCAACGCCCTGATATTCCCCAGCACTTCCGCACTCTCTGCATCCAGCGCGGCAATCTCGTCCATGATGTCTTGCGGGCTGCGATGCACCACGGCTTCGCCGCCATCGGGGTTCTTCACCGACAAATCATAAGTCGCTGGATCGATGTTCGCCGCCTCCACGCTCCAGCTCTTGGGCGAATCGGCGAAGGTTTTTTGCAGCGCGATGAATTCGGCAAGGTCGGCGTCGTTGAGCGGGTTGGTTTTGCCCATGTTGCGGCCGGGATCGAGCTGGTAGTACCAGACCTTTCTTGTGGGTGCGCCTTTCTCGAAAAACAGCACCACGGTTTTTACGCCCGCGCCCTGGAAGGTGCCACCGGGGCAATCCAATATGGTGTGCAGGTTGCAGCTTTCGAGCAGGTGCTTTCTTAAACTCACCGAGGCGTTGTCGGTGTTGCTGAGGAAGGTGTTTTTGATGACCACCGCGCCGCGTCCGCCAGCTTTCAAAAACTTGATGAAGTGCTGCAAAAACAGGAAGGCGGTTTCACCGGTCTTGATGGGAAAGTTTTGCTGCACTTCCTTGCGTTCCTTGCCGCCGAAGGGCGGGTTGGCGAGGACGATATCGAAGCGGTCTTTGTCCTGCACGTCGGCGAGGTTGAGCGCCAGGGTGTTGGCGTGGGCGATGTTCGGCGCTTCGATGCCGTGCAGGATCATGTTCATGATCGCGATGACGTAGGCGAGGCTTTTCTTTTCGATGCCGTAGAAGGTGGCTTCTTGAAGAATCTTCAGGTCGCGTGTAGTCAACCCGGCCTGAGCGCCGTTCAACCCTTCGACGGGCTCAGGGCGAACGGGATTATGGGGCTCAGGGCGAACGGAATTACTTGTGGCGAGAGAACGACCGGAACGCAGGTAATCGAACGCTTCGCACAGGAAGCCCGCGCTGCCGCAGGCGCCGTCGTAGATGGTTTCGCCGATTTTGGGGTTGACCACTTGCACCATGGCGCGAATGAGCGGGCGCGGGGTGTAGTACTCGCCGCCGTTGCGCCCGGCGTTGCCCATGTTTTTGATCTTGGCTTCGTACAGGTGCGAGAGTTCGTGCTTTTCGGCCTGCGAGCCGAAGCGCAGCTCGTCGATGTGCTCGATGATGTCGCGCAGGTTGTAGCCGCTCTGGATCTTGTTTTTGATCTCACCGAAGATTTCGCCGATTTTGTATTCCAGCGTTTTGGAGTTGTCGGCTTTTTCCTTGAATCGGTGCAGGTAGGGGAACAGCGTCTGGTTGACGAAGTCGCGCAGGTCGTCGCCGGTCATGGCGGCATTGTGGTCGATCTTGCCGTCCTTGCCCTTGGGCGCTGCCCAGGTTTCCCAGCGGTAGGGTTTGTCGAGCAGCCAGGTGTATTTTTTGCCTTCCAGCTCGGCTTCCATGGCCTTGCTGTGCTCGAGCGCGTCAAGGTATTTGAGGAACAGCAGCCAAGAGCTTTGTTCGGTGTAGTCCAGTTCGCTGGCGCAGCCTGCTTCTTTGCGCAGGACGTCGTCGATATTTTTGAAGGTTTGTTCGAACATTGATGGTGTCGCTCTGTGTTGGCTGTTGATCTGCGGTGCAGATCGATGGCGCAGGAGTTTAGCAGATGCCGCCCCTCCTGGACTTGAAGCGGAGGCTCGCAATCTCAATGATGCAGGGCCTTATCCAGCGAGTGCAGAAACTTTTCGGCGTCGTGCTGGGCGATCTGGAATTTGACTGTGGCGCCGGCCATCATTTTGGGGACGGAGTTCACCAGTTCCAGGGCGATGGGGTATTTGCCGGCGGCGATGGTTTCTTTGAGGTGGTTGAAGCGGTTGGTGGCGTCTTCTATCGAGAGCAGGAAGGCATGGCCTTCGTCGGTGATGCTGATGCATTTGTTGCCCAGGTGGTTTGCTGCCTGGCAGTGAAAACGTTTCTTGGACATTCGCTTCTCCTTGGCTGATGCTTGGGGCGACCGCGGGGGAGTCTGCGCGCCGGGGTGGGTAGTGTCAAACCGGTGGCTGATTGCTGGATGACCGTTCGGGGGAGCTTCGCAGTCCTGCCTGGCTTGCTTGATCGAGGGCTTGCGCCATTAATAACGAATGAACCTTTTGTTAGGAATTCGTTGAATTTGCGTGAAATATCTAGACCTTCTTGCTCAATGTCTAGGCAAAGGTATAGGCCGTTCGGCATATGGACACACCCTGCGGCGCGGACTACTTTTCGTCCGGTGGTTTTCCCGTAGCTCAACTTTTTTCAGCGATGTCCGGTGGTTCTCGTTCTTTGCCGCTGGCGGATTGGAGAAGATGATGAATTTCATTGCAACTATGCTGCTGTATATCGTGGTTGGTTCGGTGATCCTGATGGCGGGCACGCTGGTGTTCAGGGATCCGGACAAGACTATGCGGAGTGCTATCAGGGAATCGCTGATCTGGGGCTTGAGTTTCTTTGTGATGCTGAGTGCGCAGGTGGTTGCCATAGCAGCGATGCACTGACAGCCGACCCCGCCAAACAAAAACCCGCCATATCTGCATATGGCGGGTTTTTATTTGGTGGCGCCCGGCACTTTATTGACTGGTGGTTGCGGTGCCCGGCTTTTCTTCACTCGGGGCCGCGAATTCCAGTTTCACATCGATCTCATGGATCAGGTCGCCATCCGGTCTCAGCAGCTTGAGCATCAGCGGTTTTGCTTCTGCCTCGGCTTTCAGGATCATGGTTATCACTTCTGCTGTCTTAGCGGCTTGCTCTCCGCCCACTTCGACGATGATGTCCTTGCGCTTCAAGCCGGCTTTTTGTGCCGGGCCGCCGGTAGATACGTTGAATACGGTGACGCCGTATTCGCCTTCAAGGTCTACGGATTCGCGATCTTCCGCCGTGCTGTCGCGCAGCCTGAGTCCTGCGCCCGCTTGCACGCGGACTCCCTGTGCGGTCGCCAATGTGCCGATCGCGTCGCCCAGGCGGCGGGCGATCTTTTCGCTCGTGGTTCTCAGCTGTACCTGCTGCCGCTCGGTGGCAAAGGTCACGGCGAGCTCCCATTTGTAGTCTTTCTGTGCCGTATTATGGGAGAGGGACATCCTGGATATCTCGTCGAAGGGAATGATGAACATGGCGTCTTTGCCTTTGGCGCGCATGCCGAATTGGTCGACTTCGAAATCGTCGATGTGCCATCCGCTGCTGCCAACGATGTCTTGCTGCAGATTCTTTATGACGCCAATGGCCTGTTCTGCCGAGGCCATGCGGGTGGGCATGAACCAGTGGTCTTCAACTCCCTGTGTTGTTTGCGGGGCACCGCCCACTTGCGGGAAATCCACCTTGACCGAGACCAACTGATAGTCGCCATAGCCGCCTTCGCGCCGGAACATCTGCCACACTTTCTTTCCGGCATATGCATTGGAAAAACTGCCGCCATTGCGTATCGGCTCTTTACCGATGAAGATGATCACATCGCCGGCCCGGAGTCCTGCTTTTTCGCCGGGACCATCTTTGTAGACCATGGTTAACAGGAGACCGTTGCCGCCTGCTATACCCAGCGCTGAACTCTGCTCCGCGGTGAGCGGTGAACCAAACAGCCCGAGGTCTGCATGGAACTTGTAACCGTGTTCAGCAGCCAGCGTCTCGAGCGCCCAGATGAGACGTTTGGCCTCGTCCTTGCTGCGCACACGCAGGAGCAGCGTCGGTATCTCGCCCTTGTACTTTACGATGACGCCCCATTTGTATTTGTTGGGAATGGTCGGGAAATGGGCCAGCCTGAGCATCTCCAGCGAGTCGAACGGGATCGAGAAAGCTGCCTGCCGCTGTGTGGATGAGGTCTGCACCGATCCGCCATAAACCGGGACATAGGTTGAGCCGGCGAAGAATCCGCCGGAGGATGGCACCCACTCCTTGTTCTTTTCTGTCCAGCTGCCGCTCGCGCGCAAACCATATTTGTCGATGTCCAGATTCTGGATAGTCCAGCCGTCCCACTGGACGAAGTATTCCTGCAGGTTCTTGATCGTGCCTATGGCTTCTTCGGCAGAGGCCATCCGCTTGGGCTCATGCCAGTAGTATTCGTTGGGATCGTTGGTGCCGGGCCATACGCTGCTGTCTACGGTGGCACAACCTGCCAGCATGGTCTGCAGCAGGATCGCAGAGACAAGGAAGAGCTTCTTCATGATCAATATCCGGGAGAGTGATGCGATGCGTGTCGTATGGAATAACTATACATCCACTCTTTGCCCAAGTCTGTCCTTTGGATGAACAAAAAGCCTCGCATCGCTGCGAGGCTTTCGTTTTTTGGTGGGCCCTCCCGGACTTGAACCGGGGACCAAAGGTTCATCTCACATATTCTTCAGTACATAACGCCCGGTCTTGCTTCCACCGATTTTCTCTACCACTCCGGCATCCAGCAGCGGGCGCAGCAAGTCCATTGCGCCCTGTTTGGATATGTCCAGCGCAGCCCATATTTCGGCTGGTGTCATGCCGCCATGATCGCGCAACAGGTGGAGCAGTTGCTCCTGCCGTGGACGCAGGACGAGTTTCCCGGTCGTTTTCACCTGCAAGGTCTGGATGCGCAGCCACGCCTGCTCCAGCGTTTTGCGTAACCCTTCTGCGCAATACACCAGCCATGCGCTCATATCGTCGCCGGAGTCACGCACACCTTGCAGTGCCGCGTAATATCTCGGGCGGTCTTCCCAGTAATACTCGTCCACAGAAAAGATGTGGTGCGTGTCGAAACCGCGCCGGTAAAGCTCCCACAGCGCAAGCGCCCGCCCTGTGCGGCCATTGCCATCCGCAAACGGGTGGATGGCTTCAAAACGATAATGCAGGATCGCCGAACTGAGGACTGGCGAAAGTTTCTTCGCTTCCTTGCCCCACCACTCCAGCAGTTCAAACATCAGCCCGGATACGGCATCTGGCGGCGGAGGCAGATACGGGCCGACCCGGACGGTGATCATCCGGTATTTTCCGGCTTCCCCCTGGTCCATGACTTCGCCAGCCAAGATGCGGTGCAGTTCCAGTATCTCCGTGTGGCTGATCTTCTTCTTGGCGGCGTTCTTCTCGACATAGCGCAGCCCGGCAAAGTAGTTGATGACTTCGCGCTTCGACCGCGCGCTGGAAGAAGATAGCTCGCGCCCTTCTTCAAGTGCCCGCACTTGTTCGAGAGTCAGTGGATTCCCCTCAATGGCTGTGGAAGCGTGCACGTTGCGGGTACGTGTGTCCTTCTGTAACGCAGGTATCCAGGCAAGATCCACCACGGCATTCTGTATGCGCTCGCGCAATGCCGCGATCTGCTCGACTTCTTCGAGCAGGTTGGGCGAAATGGTGAATTGCGGGACGTAAGCCATGACGGAAGGCTACTTAACGGTCAAGTATAAGTCAAGTTATAGGTCAAGCCGCCAAACAAAAAGCCTCGCATCGCTGCGAGGCTTTCGTTTTTTGGTGGGCCCTCCCGGACTTGAACCATTATGTGGTATGCCTAGCCTGTCACAACATGCTTATCTCGCTCCAAACCCAACAGAACCAGCATTTTTTGCTCAACATTAAATGTGCGTTCATGTTGCGCATTTAATAAACACTATTCTGATTGCGCTCTGCAAAGCGAAAGTACTGACAGGCCCGCTTTAGCAGGCCCTAAAGCGCAGCGCTATGAGGATTAAGGGCGGTACAGCAGTTGGCGAATTTTTGCTGAATCTTGGAAATACGCCCTTGTTGTTTGGTATCGCCAGACAAGACCACCAACATCATTCCCGTCATAACTTGGAGACTGTTCGACGATCTCACTGCTTGTGCGAGCAATTCAATAGGGTAGCCTTTTCCATGGCGCGAAATTGCGTGAACACCACCATGGATATATGAGCTTAATGGCTTCCATGAATATTCCTTGAACTCTCTCAATGGTCCAAGTGCTTGAGCAGGGGCTTTCCCTTCAAGCTCAACCAGTAGCTCCCCCAGAAGAGGAATTCTGTCAGCCCACTTGGCATTATCAGCGTTTAGGTTGCTTTGTAGCTTAGAAATGGAGTTATCAGAAGCCGCATAGAGTGCCCAAATAGCCTTAACAAGCGCTTCGTATTGCATCCGGAGCACTCCGAGTGAAGAGGTGAAATTTCCCGTTGTTATTAGAATGCGCACACTCTCGGAGTGCTCGAATGAAACTCCGCAAAGTGTACGACTTGATGTTATTCGCGGGGAGTTATCGTATGGCGACAATGCCATAAGCGCAGATAGTTCGGTGGCCAGTTCATCCGATTGATGAAGTAAATCTGCTATATCAGTCATGATGAGACTCGGAACGTATAAGTAAGCCGCCTGCACGGCTTTTCGCGCAGGTCGCTTCGAAAGCAGGGTTAGGGTGCAATCTTGGTGAGTGCAGCATTGATTTCGTGGCCGATCTCAATGACCAGCAAACTGAGTCGATTGTATTCGGCCTCCGTGAGTGATGCAAAGGACACTTCAGGATAGTGCTTCTGCCCTGACTTGGTAGCACGCGAGAACGCCGGTAGATGAAACTCATGTAGTTCCTTCCTTTTTCTAGTCCAGTCTTCATTGAGATTGGTACGAATGATTGTCCGGTGTTTGCTCAGATTGCTCAAAGCGGCAAGATGCTCATATTGCGGGCCTGCTGCAATCCGCGAAACCGGATCTGCAAGATTTGCAAGCGATGGAGTGAGCTTCACTAGATTGGTGACCGAATTGATGGAAATCTTTCGATCCGAGAGGGGCTTCGCGCTCAAGTTGAGGCCAGTGGTGAAGTAGACGCCGCTTGCCAGGATGTCCGAAACCGCGTGAATCGCCTGAACGCAGGCAGTGGCGTGCGCTCCGGCCTTGATCATTAACACTTCAAACGGGACTTTTGCTGGAGCATTCCTCGCTCCATAAAGAGCAAGGAGGAGGTTGTTGTGGGCCAAGTGTTTTCGCTTGAAGCTCTTGAGGAGGCGTTGCGTCTCTTTAAAGTGATATGAGGCAAAGTGTTGGCGATCAACGACTGATTGCAAACAGGGCTTGACGAGGGCCACTTGGTCACGCCCAAACGCCCGCTCCACGAGACCGTATGTATGGTGTAAGTCCCACGGTAGCATATTGGCTCTACCGTTCATGCTCAGGGGAGCGCCGGGTAGGCGCTGAACTATTAAGGAAAGAATCCAGAGCCTCCATAACCTGCTGCTTGCTCAAGATAAGGAGGTTTGACGGGTCAAATGTATTCTTCCCAACCTCGGCAAGAAAAAGAAGGTAGCTGCGCATACGCACGAAGGCTCGCAGTTTTTCTTGGTTCCAGGCAACTGCCAACCCTATGCGACCCAGTGCGGCAGCGTTGATAGCCCCTCCCATCAAATGTTTGCGTGAAACAGCGTTCTCAATTTCAACGGCCAAAAAACATCTCGCGTTTCGATTTCTTGTACACATGCGTTCAAAGTCAAAGTGGTTGTCGGGCTGACCATGCGCTCGAAGATTGGCACGATGCACATCGAACAAATTATTAAGCAGTGGCTCAAATTCACGTACCAGCTGGTCATACTCGTCGATGCAAATATTATTTGTCGCGAATGGGCCAACTGCAGCATCAAGACGCGGGGAATAAAGACCCCTTTCGTCAGTCATTGCAGCCCACTCTATTTCAACAGGCAGTGCAGGGAAAACCGCAGTGAGTTTTTCCTCCAATTGAGTTTGATATTCACGCACCGATCCACTGGCTACGGAAGGAGGTATGCGGGGTGGAGGCATGATGGCTGAGCCTATGGTAGAGCTAACCAGAAGTGCGCGGTCTGATCGCGTAGCATCCAGCGACCGAAGGGAGCGAGGTGGCGTGCCGGGATATGTTTCATCGCATCAGAATCTTGGCAGTGATGATGGCAGGGTCGTTTTCGTACCCACGCTCCGCAAGAGCCACAACTTTTTGTTTAATGTCCTCCGGCGACCAAAATAACCAGTTTTTACCCGACATGAACTCTCTGATTGGCTCACTTCGTCCTTGGTAGACCTTGCCAGCCGCAAGACCAAGGATGATCTTTGTTTTTGAATTCGCCATGCCGCAGGCAATGAGATCTGCAAGTAACCGTGAGAAGACGATTGTGCGATAGCGCTCGGAGGTGAAAAGCTTGTATTTCCCCTCTGGAACTTCATGTTCTTCCAGTAGATGTTTGAGGCTTACGCCCGTTGAATCAAGAAAAGACTTCGCCTCAAGGGCGAGCACTTCGTTTTTGGGAAAATTAAACGCAAGGAGATCAATCTCCGGCCTGGGGATTGAGTGCTTTCCAACCAGACGTTTTTCTTCCTTCGTCACGTTGACTTTGAATGACCTACGAACCCAATAGCCTTCTGCTTCAAGCAGTGTAGAAATGATGCTCTCGAAATGATCCATCTGCGTCTCACTAAAACATAGCAGTTATTAGACGGACGAAGCTTATGCTGTAGCCTTGAGCAGGGCAATATGCCAGTAAATATACATTTGGCCAATATATATTAAGCATCCGCAGGCCAAAAGCAGAAATATGTGAGAGGTCCGGCGACAGTCCGCTATGGCACCGAGAAGTTGACCTAGTTGGCAATTTGTCCAAAGCGGTCGTTTCAGCTATCCGTGCTTTCGTCTGCCGTTGCATTCCTTTCGGAAGATCGAATCTCTTCAGGTGGACGAACGGCTTTTAGCTAACATTGATCACGATAGTCATGTACATATATCGAATTGGGATTCTTGGAATCACCACAGAGCCCTAATGTCAGGAGTGAACAGCAGCGCGCAGCAATTTCAAAATTTTGGAAACCTATGCTTGGAGCAAAGCCGCTAGGAAGTGATTCCCACTGAGGGGTGCTTGATGACCTTGCTTTTACTTTTGACGGAGGACGAACTACAGAAACACCCAGAGCATAACCACATGCCCAAATTCCTACATTCTTAGGAATGCGCTCTCGTAGTCTATGTGCTAAGTCTGGCGGATTATCACCTGCGCAAATGATCGTATCTGCATTAGCGAGCAATCTGATGGCTTGTTGATTGAGAGCGCTGGCACTCAATTTTTCAATCTCAAAGTCCCCAAATCGATCCTGAAGTGCCGTACTGAGCGAATCGACCTTAGGCTTCCCAACATCACTAAGTTGGAATAGCACCTGGCGAGTAAGATTCCCTTTTTCCACACGATCAGGGTCAACAAGCATAAACCTTCGTACGCCCATACCCGCAAGCAAATATGCAATAGTTGAGCCAATGCCTCCGCAACCCACTATGCCGATTCTCAACTTTGCAAGCCGCCCCATAGCCAACAATGCGCGTTGAGGGCCAAGAACCCCGTCCAAAAAAGCAAATGTGCGATTACGCAACGGATCGCTATAAATTTGCTTTACTTGCACAGCAAGCTCGGAAGTTAGGGAGCGCAAGGCTCCACTTTCTACAAGTACTCGTTGAAGAGTCCGCGCCCCCCCTCTTGTCGCTACCCAACCCCTAGGACCAAAAGAATGAAGCTGCCCATCAATCCCTTGCCCAACTAATGTGGCAGGGTAAAGATTAGCCCCCTCTAAGCCACGAACTAATTCTTCAACGCGTGCGCCGAGACAGCTGCCTTTTTTACGGCTACTTTTTTTTTGGCGGCTGGCTTCTTGGCTGCCACTTTCTTGGCTGCCACTTTCTTGGCTGCCACTTTCTTGGCTGCCGGTTTCTTTGCTGCCGGTTTCTTAGCCGCCACTTTTTTGGCGGCTGGCTTAGCTGCTACCTTCTTAGCTGCTGGCTTAGCTGCTACTTTTTTAGCAGCTGGCTTTGCTGCCACTTTCTTGGCCGCTACTTTTTTGGCTGCTGGCTTAGCTGTTGCCTTCTTAGCGGCCGGCTTCTTGGCTGCTACTTTTTTTGCTGCCGGTTTTGTCTTCATTACTTCCCCTTCCACATTTAACTATCAATATAGGCGATGCATTGTAAATGCATTTATTTAATCAGACCATAAAAGAAATACGCGGGCTTATGCCAAGCCTTACATTTTCCGTATTCAGAACTATTATCCTAATGCGATAATTTCCACATACCCAATCAACTCGGCCGAATAGCTCCCATCACCATTCGCCGCCCCTTTGTGCTTAAGCTCACGCTGCAGTGTTGGCTCTACAGCCCGCGCGAACAGATCGAGACGTTGTTCTGGGGAAAATCTTGGCGAAGCGGTTGGTGCCTGCAAATAGCGCTCGAATTGTCTTTCTACCGCAGGTACTCGCGTACCATCCTGCTTGACCGCAATCGGCTGTACAGCCACATGACGCTCACCTTTTCCGGCAGTTGCTTCGACCATCCAAAATGAGAGCAACACCGGCGCTTCAACATCACCAGAAACCGCAATGCCAAGTTCCTCCGGTGGCAGACTGCGCCAGCGACCCATTTCTTCTTGCACAAGAGGATGATCAAGTCCCATCAGCGCCAGATCATCATTCGCGGTGGCTGTATCTCGGTTCAAAGTAAATCGAACTACACGAGCACCATCCACTTTTACCAGATCGTAAGTCTCATCATCCACCTTAACCATCCGCTGCTGACGATCTGCCACAGCAGCCGAAGTAAATCGAACCAATCGATCCATGCTCGACGACACATCAGAGAAGGGTTTGTAGTCGTCGAGGCTGAAGCCAGCCAGGTCTTGGAACAGATCGAACACTACCTGTCGTGCTTCGCGTGAATTCGCAAGTGCGGCCTCAAGCTCCACCTTAGTACGCTTTAATTCCGGATCGGACAGCGCCTCTTGATAGAGACGGTCGTAGTTGAGTCGTTCAGATAGCTGGCCAAGAATTTGTGCACGCAGGTCTTCGGCAATATTGCCTTGCTCATCCACCTTGCCAACCGTTCGCGCAATCTCGGTTAGTTTCTCATCAAGCAGCAGGAAGATGCGCCCTTCTATGGTGTCGGAGAGCACAAGGTTATAGACCTGTGCCGTATGGTTCTGTCCATAGCGGTGGATGCGCCCTATACGCTGCTCCATGTCCATCGGATTCCACGGCAAATCGAAGTTGAACAGAATGCGGGCGAATTGCAGGTTGATACCCTCGCGGCCAGCTGCGGTGCAGACCAGCACGCGCGGCCCGTCCTTCTGCCGGAAGCGACGCTCAGCTGCCAGCTTTGCACCATGATCACCACCGCGCAATACCGCCACACCTTGTCCGGGGAAAGTCTGCTCTATTTCGCGAGCGATTAAATCCACCGTACCAAGGTAAGTAGCAAAGATCACGATCTTCTCATTCGGGTTTTGCTTCCACAAAACACCAATACCATCGAGCAGCTTCTGTGCCTTGGTTTCACGTTGCTGCGGAAAGACCGCAAGCAATTCACCGATGCGCATGCGCTCCTCGGGCAAGTGCAGTTCAACTACTGCCGAAGCTGCTTCCTCAGCATGGCTGGCCGAATACTCGCTGGCATAAGGATCGGAGGCCAGCTCCAGTGCTTCTTCATCCAGTTTTTTCACCAGTCGATACTTTAGGTCGGCAAGCACACGATCCGCCTCGCTGCGGCCAATGCTGTCATAGGGAAGTTTAAATTCCTCATGGATGAGTTTGCGTGCCTCATCTGTCAGTCGCTCGCGGCCTTCAATATCGAGGTCTTTGTCGCGAAGGAAAGCTTCATGCAGGGTCAACATTAGCAGTCGGCGTTTTAATGTTCTGCGCACAGCCGAAAAACTCGACGCAGCAATCTTCTGGAAGATCGCCATCAAAAAGCCGAGCGCGCGACCTTGTCCACCTTGGCGGCGAGCAAGATCGAATCCATCCTCCAGATACTCGCGCAGTTTCTCGTAGAACCGCCGCTCCTCCTCACCCATAACAAAGGATTCGGTGTGCACCCAGCGCCGCGCAAACAGCGGAGAGCCGTCCGGCTGGCAGGCATCGGCCTTGGTGCGGCGGAACATCACCGTATTCAAACGGTGACGGTGCTCTAGCATCTCCTCGGGGCTACCAAATAGCGTTGGATTCAACAGCTGTATCAGCATCCAGAATTGGAAATGGTTCCCTTGGTGAGGTGTCGCTGATAGCAACATCAGGTCGCGAGAGTGATCCTTCAAGGCTTCGGCCAACTTGTAGTTCTCTGTTTTTCTGACCTTGCCACCCGTGCGGTATGCAGTCAGGTGATGCGCCTCGTCAAACACCACCAAATCCCAGCGCGGAGCAGCCAGCAGACGTTTAATCCGGGCTGGGCGCTTTAACGTATCAATACTGGCAATGAGCCTGTCGTGCTTGGCAAAGGCATTGGTCTTACGGTCAGTTATGTCACCTTCGGAACCGAACACTTCGAAATCGAGATTGAAAACCTCGTTCAATTCACGGTGCCAGTTGTTCACGAGACCCGCAGGCACCACCATCAGCGCCCGTTGCAGTTCTCCTCTACTCGCCAGTTCGCGCAGGATTAACGCTGTCTCAATAGTCTTGCCGAGACCAACTTCGTCCGCTATCAGGTAGCGACGCGGTGAAGCGGTAGCAATTCGGTGAGTCAGAACCACTTGATGCGGGAGCAGATCAATCTTCGCAGAAGTCAGCGCCGAAGCGCTTTCCATCACAGGCAGGGCGTGAGCTTCGTAGGACAACCATGCTTTTCGCGCCCGGTCGACGCCACCGTCAACGGCACGCAAGATGCGCTCGGTTCGGGATACCTGGCGTCGAACTGAAGCAAATGGAACACGACGCTCGCCTATACCAAAAAAAGCTCTTAGATACCCTTCGTGAGGTGCATCGAGCACGACACCTTGGCCGAATTCGCCGTGTGTAATTCGCTCACCTGGCTGAAATTGCTTCTCTGTTTCCACGTAGCAGCCTCAGGTAATGCGCAGGTGAAATAGACCGACAGGCTTTCCACCTTCGTGCAGAATAATTTCTTGGGGGTACTCGCGCGCCTCACCCCATAGCAATCGGCCGAAATCCAGTTGCTGGCCAGAATGGGGAGCGGCACATCGCCAACCCACGGCATCAGTTGCTGAATTGATCTTGATTCGGCCCTCACCTGAAGGAAGCCAAAAGATCAGGGAGGCTTCGCCACCATAGAAATCTTGGAAGGATAGGATCGCAGCTTTGACATCCGCTCCTAGCCAGTTTTCAGCGTCGGGGGGATTGAGCAAATCCAAGCAGCCATCCAGCCCAGCTACAACCAAGGTTGTTCCATTATTGCTGGGTAAGTCTTCCGGCCAATTTCCTACAGCCAACAAAAATTGGCGCAGGCTCCATACCTCTGGAGTTGCACATACCTTTGCCAACGCCTCGGCATCCCATATCCAACTGGTGCCACGCCTTTGCCAGACAGAATCCCGTAACTGCTTCATAGCTCATACTCCTCAAACAGCGAGCTTTGCTGGGGCTTAGCCGTCTGCGTTGCTGCCCAAGCGTTGTAGATGGATACAGCCCGCGAAGCGGCATTGCGCGTGGGCTGATCTGCACCACGTTTTTGCAGCCATTCCAGCAACGGCTTCAAAGCCACATGCGGCTTGAAATTTTCGTTCTTCAACGTGTCGGCGGCATTAATGCCACTGCCATCGAAACATGACCCGATCAGTACCAGTGCCTGATCCAAATCAGAGGTAAGTTTGCGCTTGTGCTTTCCATGCCAGTCACGCGCGAATCCGAGCGAGTCAACCAAAGTGAACACTTTATTTTTCTCGCTGCACCAGCCACGTTGCTCAAATTCGTCTGGTGCAATGCCGGAACCGCGCAGAAACTTCTGTATCTGGTCACGTGCGACCTCGGTCTTGCCATCAAAAATGCGCAGGAATTGGCGAGTTATTGGCTCAGCATTAACTGGCGGCGGCTCCTGTCCGCCTTTGCCGTCTTCGTCGATCAATTGGTTAATCCCAACAAGTGCGTCCTTGACCGTGATCGCGCGCCCCTCGTCGACATAAACTTTGCCGTAGTGGCGTGAGAAGTATTCCAGTGCCTTGCCACGCCGAATCACTTGGATGTCCGCCGAAGGCAAACCCTCCTTAGCGTGGTTTTCCAGCATCGCCTGCAATTGACGAACATCAGCCATCACCTCGCGGCGCATCCGACCCCAGCTCACAGGCTTGGGCTCTTCGGTACGCTTTCGGCACACATGTATGATGTCGTATTCGATGGTCTTTGAGCCGAACTCGCCCTCACCCTTGGTCTCATCCGAACGAATCGGGTACGTCGCCTCTAGGTAAAACCCTGCATCGAACAGCGACTCCAGCACGGCCACCCAAGGCTCGTCCTCGCTATGGTGGAAGGTAAATGCGAGGATGCCGCTTGGCTTAAGGATGCGGTGAGTCTCGCGCCAGCATTGCGTGAGTAGACGCTGGTAGAAACCATCAGCGTCTTCAGGTTCGCGTGCTCGATTTGCCACAACCTCCATCGCCTTCGGCGTGAACTCCGTTCCAAAGATATCCGGATATTTAGATTTCAGAACAAGGCGCAGCCAGACGTAAAAGAAATCAGAAAGCTCTGAGTAATGCAGCAACCCGCCGAACGGCGGATCGGTTATAACCAGATCAAGTGAAGCGTCTTGTATTCCTGTCTGCTCGGTCGACGATCCCTGCGTAATGTCGGCTAGTGCTAAGTGATCACCCGGAAGCACCTTTTCGCTCTTGCCTGTACATTGCGCAGCTAGTCCAGGATTGATCTTTTTCAGGTGTTCAATTGCGACTAATTCCCAAGGGGCTTTAGCCCATTCGCCACCTTCGACAATGGGAGTTACAGCCGAACTCCACACACCGTACCCAACCGGACAAAAGACACCCAGTTCAACTACTGTCGATTTGGGATGAAAGTTGCTGTTCGAAAGGGCGGGTGCAAAGTGATCCTTGCTGAGATGCCAGAAGGAAAACATAGATTGGTTGCGTAGATAGTTCTGAAAAGCACCTAAGACATACTCACGTGTATCCCACGAGAATGTTCCAACAGTCGCAATGGCTCTAAGCAACTGCGTATGAACAAGTAGTTGTCGGGGATTGAACATCGTCCACCAATGAGTGAAGCCATGATTCGGTACTCCCCCCTGAAGGTGATGGGTCATAAATGCATACGGCAGTTCACTCTTGGGCCAGTAAGGTGACAAGTCTGTATCCTTGCGAGCCTCCCATTCTCTCAATGCAGCATCATACTGTGCGGAAAGTTGCTCATCAAAGGCGGAAAAGTAACGTCCGTTATATGAATCCCCGCGTTCAGCGGCTTTAGGCGAATAGCCCTGTACAGCATAACCTGCCATCGGAGCAGTCTTGCCCGTGGCCTTCACCGTCGTAAGTACATCTTGCACCGTGCCACAAGCACCACACGAGTAGTTTGAATTCTTTGGAACAGTTCCACCGTCCTTACCAGTATTGAATGTGAGCTTAGTTTCCGGGCAGGTTACGTTTTCAGGGAGATCGCCTCGAACCTCCAGCAGTCGAATGTTTCGAGCGCGCTCTAGATTCCAGCGCGCGCTGGCATCGGCATCATCCTGTGCCGATCCACCAAACGGCAGACCGTTGGCGTCGTTTTTCGGACTACCAGCCAGCCACTGTGGATGTACCAACAGCGACATCTCGACCTTCTTGTTCTTGCCCTTGCCTAACTTGACAATAGCTGCATGGCCACAATGTGGACAAATGACACCTCGCTTGGGATCGAGGATTGAGAACGGATATTCATCCGGCGCCACATATAGCGGTACGTCAGGGGCCATCCGTGCGTTGTTTTCCTCAACGTGAAAATCACCGCCGCATTTACTGCAGCTGTTCTCCCAATACTTTACGGACAGTGTCTTCACCGCCATCACTGGGCTGGTCATGATTGGCGTGCGATGACCACATCCCGTCACCTGACAAGGGCCGTGCTTGGCCCAAAAGGTATGGATAATCTCTGGACCTTCGTAGCTGTATTCTCGACGTTGCTCTGACGTAAGCTTGGTTGGGTCAAAATTTGCCGCCATGACCCTCTGGGTAGGAACGTGTGTCCATTTCCCTTTCTCACCATTTGGGCCGTCACAGTAGTAATACGGCATGATCTGCGGCTTGACCTCGGCCTCAATTTCGGCGAGCAGGCGCTTTACCTCCTCAAGATCGACGTTGGCTAGTTCCTGCTTAACGACAAACCATGCCACCGGGTTTAAGTCGTTGCCATACATCTGCATCCCAAGGCGCGAGCCTTCCACAAGCGTAGTGCCTCCGCCCATGAAAATATCGGCCACCTTGAGGTGCTTGAACGCACCTTTCTTCTGATGATTAGCGTAGTAGTTGTCCCACACCAGCTTGGCCGCGTGCGACTTGTCTTCAGGCGCTTTGGTGGCAGCTGCGATCAACATCGAACGAAAAACGCTAGAGCGTCGCCGCGCCCACCACTTCGACATTTGGTAGATCGGCTTACCGGCATTGCCTTCTATGATCGCTACTTGATTGACAGGCAGGATCGGAAAATCAACCTCCAGGCAAGTCTTGGGGCGATTCGGATCATTGAAGTCGACAGTTTCCATCGCAACAGCTTTGCCTGCACCTACGGCTTTGGCTACTTCTTGTGCCAGGATTTCTTTGTTGGTTGCCATAGTTATTGTTTTCTCAGTGTAAGCATCAGTTCTAGGTCAGTTAGTCTATTTACCACTTTTGCGAGTGCTCTAAGCTTAGGCATCAAGCTGCGACCGCCAGGGGTTATTAGCTTGTTAATAGATTCTTCGTAATAAGCTCGAACCTTACCAAAGACCTGCTGTTCTTGGTCACCACCAGCCACAAGCATTAGTATTTTGCTCACGTAACTGTCAACAGTTTCCTCGGTAATGCCTTGCCTACTATCTGCTAGTCGGATTTGTTCATTTACGACTTCGTATATGGATTTAGCTTCCACCAGAACGGGATCACTGTGTAGGCTGACTTCGCCGTAACAGTTAAAGCAGAAACGGTGGTCTTCTGGTGGAGCATTGACATCCATATACGGTGGAATGCAAATCAGCCCCATCATCTGAGGAACGTTTATGCGCTCCAATAATTCAAAATGACTTATGGTCACATGACCCAATATCCAAGGAACCCCTCCTGGCATTAAAGCTCCGCCATACTGAAGACGTTCTTGATCAATGAAGGTCGGTGCCACATAGTAGACGCGTTCACCTTTTGCCTCCATCGCAACCAGGAGTTCGTGTTGCGAACGTGGCTCACCTTTTGCCTTGGCTCTCAGATTGAAATAAAAGAGTCCACCGGTGTCATCAAATTTCCATAGCGATCTATGGGACCAGATTTGTGACTGTGAAGATTTTGGCCGACTGGTGAACTCTGGGAGTTTGTATTGGAAGTAAAGTGGTATCGCTTCAACAATAGCAGCATCCCAACCTCGCTTCGCCTCTGCACCTGGCGAAATTGGAACAATCTGAAGCTTCCGGCTCGCGTATGGTGGAATCCGAAAAATCGATACTACATAGTCATGGATGGACTGCTCAATAACTGGTGCATCTTCGGGTATTTTCCACGGCGCTGTCATTGACTATTTACTTTTTGAAATTTCAATAAATGGCGATAAGACCTCTAGCAGCGACAACCCGCCGTGCGTCAATGTTGGATATCCGCCCTGGCTCTTCCACTTCCAGCGGCCAACAGCCAACAGATGTTTGCCGTGTGGGCTATTAATTTGCATTGCCACTGGAGGAACAAACGGGCCGGTTTCTCCGATCCCCGCTTTGCTGCGTCCGCTTGAAAAGGTTTTCTTGAGGAACTGCCCAACCTCGCCATCAGCATCAGGAAAAATACCCGTGGCGGCATATCCATGGTCAGAGGTAATTACCAGCCGCCGTCCGGTTGCCAATTGTTCAACAAAGGCCCAAAAGTCATCACTGCATAATTGCCAGACCGCATCGCGTGTCAGGATATCAAGCCCTTGTCCCGCGCCTGAACCTTCGTGTACTTTGCTGTCTGGCCAGTGATGCCAGAACACCAAGTTTGGCGCAGTATTGATCAGTCCTGCACAATCCTCCCACGCCATATCGACGCTCTCGGTATATGCGGGTTGAAGTTTGTGGGCTAGTCCACCACCGTTATTCTGAAGTTGGCTGCGGCTAGCAAAACCTAGTGCTTGAGCAAACTCATTGGTTTCACCTGGTAGTTCTGAAGCATTGGCAGAAACCTCGTGAAGGGTAAATCCGCGCTCCTTAGCTCCTTGAAGAAGCCAGGGCAATTCACGCAGCGATAGCCCATCAAGGATTAATACTGCTTTGGCGCTGTATGGCTCGTTCCACCAGCGCACTAGTCGATCCGAAGTCCGTTCAACCGTATCACCGAATGCATGCCATAAATCCCAACCACTGGAAGACAGGAAATTATCTAGTTCGCCAATTTCGCGGTCACGTTTCGTCACCTCGCTTGGGGCATGGCTAGCGGCTAGGGGTTTAGATGCAATTTCAATTGCCTTGCCGATGATGATGGGCCATGCGTCTTTGGGTGCGTCCTTGGTAAGGCGTTGAAGAACCTCGGCATCGATAGCCATCAGTCTTCCTCCTTCTCAAGGTTAAGCTCGAAGGTCATGCCATCGGGCAGCTTCTTTATCAGCTCCTTGAGTTGTGCGCCATTTGCAGAGGAAACTTTGATGGATACTTCGGCAACCTTCGTCGCTGGGCCTATGCCCCAACCTTCCAGTTTTCCGATTAGATTTAACGGAGATGTGGCTGGGTTGTTTAAGCTTATGCGTGGCTTACTTCCAGAGGTGTTGCCACCAAAGATACCGCCAGCAACAGGTGCGGCAGGTTCTGCCACACCAGGTGGTGCAGCAGTTGGTGTTGCACCACCGAACAAACCACCTTCCTCATTCGTAGTAGGTGTTGATGGTGCAGCCCCTCCGGTTGTCGGAACTGAGGACGGTAACAACAAAAATACTTCATCGAGTTGACGACCAGTATATGAAAGCTTTGGTCGCATACGCCTCCACTCAGTGTCTTCATCTTCACCGGTTTGGGCTTGCAGGTACTCCATTCCTCTCAAATTGATCGCAATCTTGCCTCGTGCACATAATCGCAAGATGCGCTCCTTCATTGAAGTTTCGCCTAACCACGGGATACAGTCCTGTCCAGACGGACGCGGTTCCTGCAACTCCCGCAAAAGCTTACCAACGGGGGAGTTTTCACCAGCGGCTTCGAGTACAAATTCTTCAAAATCTTCAGGTACGAACAGATCGTTAAGCAATGCATCTTCAATCGCTTCGGGTATTTGCGCGCCCTGTTTCTTCAAACTTTCAACGCTGAACACGCACTGATTTGGCTCAGTAAAACTCCAACGATGCAGCACCGCAAAACGGTCGAATCGCTTCTTCAAAATGTCGCGCAGTTCACCTTGGTACTTGGTTTGCAGTTTTCTGTATTCAGGATTCTGCCCACTCCACTCTTGCGCCTTCATTTCGGCGCGAGCGAGAATCACGAGATCACGATCCTGGAAAGCATTCGACGACCCGAAACGTGGTAGTAGGAAGCGGACAGTATTGCGACGTTTCTGCAAATGGTCTTTAAGCCAACGGCCTAAACGCTCATTAAGCTTATCCGGCTCTTCCGGCAGCACAAGAATCGGCAGGCGGTCATCCCAGCGTTCGGGTTGTTCTGTTTCATCGAGCGAAGTCCAAGGATCGGTCAGCCATGACTTTGGCAATACAATGATGCGGAATGTCTTGGCGACCTCTTCGGTGCCACCGATGACATAGCGGATTTCCTTGGAGAGTTGAGCAAGGTCAGAACCATCAGAAAATAACCTGTCATTACGGGCACAAGCCATCAGTTTGGCCTGGGGGTTTTCTTCTTCGCGGAAAACCAGTCGATTCCCGTCCTGATGGATATTGAAGCTGTTCTCGATGATGGTAGATAGTTCGACCTGAAAGCTATTGTCATCTACCGCTTTGTCACGAGTAATGTCCGCCTGCAAGGTCGCTGGCTCGGCCCCAGCAAGGTTGCCAACGGCAATCGAGCGAAGCCAAAGGGCCCCTATGATTTCCTGAAGATGAGGGACGGAAGTGGCATATCCCGGCACCGCCTCGGTCACAGAAATAATGTTTTGCTGAGCCTTGGCGCTAAGCGAACGGTGATGTTCATTTGATACCGAATCCAGCAACGCTCCAATCCCGGATGCATCGTCATCCAATCTAAAGTCAGCCGCTGTGAGTACTGGTGCAATCTCGCCGCGACTCTTATAGAGGTTGGCAAGGATGCGAATCATGTCGCGTGTTTCTTGCGCATCCGTCGCGATCAGCACCTGCTCTTCAAGAAGGCGAAGCAGATGTGGCGCATAAGGCCAAGACTCGCTGAATTCTTTGTGTTTGCGCTCTTGCTCGGACGATGGCACGTCCAGCAAACGAAAATACTCCGATACGTGCGTAGCTACCAATGAATCAATGTTGTTCGTTGGAATCTGCAGGCGATTGTCGAACAAGCGGTGCAACAGCATCCGCCGACGGTCTTGCTGAATACGTTCAGCGTTGCCACCCGCCTTGAAGTCGATGGCGATTGGGTTGACGCGATGAACCTGTTGATAGGCGTCACTGCCGCCATTGCGAACCGAGATGACGAGCACAAGAAGATCGGGGTGATCTTTCGCGATTTCAGAGAGAATCTGAATAAAGTTGAATGCCCATTGCTTCCACGGGTACTGCTTGGTGTTGGTGAGACCGTCGTACCAAGTCTGGAATTCATCCAGCAACAACATCGTAGGCTTGTTCTGCAACAACTCAATAATCAGCTTGTCGGAAGGAATGTCGGTCTTCGCTGCTCCCATGCCTTCCCACTTGCCCTTAATGTAGGTGCCGTGAGGGTGACGCTCGAATAACAAGTCCCAAAGAAACTTGTAGCGTTGGCGATGTAGGCTTTCGCCGATAACCAACATGCCACTACGAAGGGGGATTTTCCCGATTTGGGGTGTACCTAGCGTGGTTGCCCATGAATTGAGCCAAGCGCTAGTGGATGTCGGGTCATTGACGGCGTGGTAAAGAGCAGCCATCAAGTGAGACTTACCCAGACCGCGTTCGCCGATCACAACGACCGGTCGTCCTTGGTTCGGCCCGACTGCCTCGATGCCTTTCAGCAGATCATGGGTCGGATAAGTGATTTCAAGGAATTCTTTAGCCGCAATCTGGGTTGCGCCAGTGTTTGATTCGTTGGACAACTCAATTGCTGTCCCTTTGAGGCGCTTGCCCCTAAATTCTTCCCGCAGCGTTAAGCCAAGCATAACCCTTGTTGCCCCTTATAATTGTTCGAAATCCCCCTTGGATACGCTGTCTTTGCAGCATTTTGCAGACGAAACAACGCGTCTTGCATAGCATCCATCAATTATTCGCCCAAACTACAGCGGTCTTGCGAATGTTACCAGCAAATAGCCTTTAGCTGATATGGCGTTGGGGGGCTAAAAAATGTGATTAAGGCGGATCGGTATTCACAAGAAGCCTTCCTGATGACGTGATCACGAAGGCTTATCACGACACCCACACAAATTCGGGGAACTGCCCCTCCATTCCATTTGCTTGTCATCGTCTTTGGATGGATAATGCGAACGTGGCTGATGCGATTTCTACTCGCGCCTCACGCAGCCTTCACTACCCTCACTGAATCAACCATCCGAAATGACCTGCCGATCTTTGGCTAGGGGATACGGCTTTGCTTTTTTCCTGGTCGCTCTGACATAAGGAGCCTTTCAATGTCTAAAAAAACCAACCAATGTTTACTTTCGCCGAAGTTCGCTTTGGCGCTTCAGTTCGCCAACGAAATTCACAACACACAGACCCGCAAGGGCTTGGGAGCACCCTACATTTCACACTTGATGGCAGTGAGTGGCTTGGTGATGGAATACGGAGGCAATGAAACACAAGCAATTGCAGCGTTGTTGCACGATGCCGCCGAGGACTGCGGTGGGCGCCCTATGCTGGAAACTGTGCGCGTTCTCTTCAGGGGCGACGTGGCCGAGATTGTGGAAGCATGTACCGACACCTTTGACAACCCCAAACCAGAATGGCAGCCTCGGAAGGAGGCGTATTTGAAGGCAATGACCAAGAAGCCAGGCTTAACCAAACTGGTGTGTTGCGCGGATAAGTTACACAACATCTCCAATACGTTGCGCGACATCAGGATAGCGGGGGCGGATACATGGAAAGTGCGAATGGAGAAAACCGAGAACAACTCCAGTGCAAAGCAGTGCTGGTATTACCTTGGCTGCCTTGAGGCGCTTTCTGCTGGATGGAGCAATCCAATCCGCGATGAATTTGCTCGCTCGGTCATCCTGTTGTGCGAACTAGTGGGCACTACAAGCGATGTATCCAAGGCCCATCAATTGGCGGGAGCTGAGGGATGAGCATGGTTCTTCGACGAATTCAAAAAACGTCACAGAAAAACCTCGAAGGTATAGGGCCTGTAGAAATGCCGAAGGATTCACCTTCGCTTCGATTACATACTCCAGCCTATACGAGAATTGATCCGGCTTGGTGGGAGGTTGAGATGGCTGTCGGATCTTGTCAGGGAGAAATGGATGGAGGATTTGGTGAATTTTGTGTCTTGTCGCAAATCAATTCCAACACGTATGTGCAGACTGCCATTAGTCTCGGAGAACCCAATTCCTGGCGATTAGAATGGCGAATTACGGAGACGGACGGGACATATTCCCATCTCTTTGCAAGAAATCCATGTGACGACGAATATACGGACACATTGGATAACGTCGATGATGTCATTCTGGCGTTTAAGGCGTTTTACCAGAACAAGGGGCTACCCGATTCGTTGACGTGGAAGAGGTATGACTTATAGGGGTAATAGCCAAAGCTTCATCCGACAGGTATTGACCGATGTTCGGCCTTTGCTGCCAACTCATCATCCAATGAAATCAGGCCGCTTAGCCGACCAAAGCAGACATCAATATTGCCTTCAGTGAATGGTTGGGCGACCTACAGAGAGTTTTTAGCATGCTCGATATCCGACTTTAAACGATCCCATTCCCGCTTGAGAATTTGCTGACACAACTGAACGTAGGCCGGGTTGACCCTGTACTTATCCGAAACTTCACCGTTGGCGACATGTAAAAATTCATACATCTTCGCCTGTAGTTCGGGGTAGTCTGGATCTTGTGGATTCATTAGTAGTTCGATTTTTGTTCCTAACTTGTAGAACTCTCGCTCAGTGGTTGGATCTGCGTTTGGCAAAACTCCAAAGCTCTGAAAGTTCGCCATTTCATCTCTGAGGCTGTTTATCCATTCCTGCCGGAACTCGGCAATTTTCATAACACCTTCGAAGTTCAACTTTCCCCTCTCGGCCTTGAGCACTCTACGAGTTGAATACCAAGAAGCAAGTGCCGCGGTTGCCGCACTTATGACAGGTATTAGAACTGACACAACTAGAAGTTGGTGCGTATCAATCCATGCTGACAATTCATCTATGCTCATCTATGGTGCCCTCTAGGTTGCCCAACGTGCTAGCTCAGGGGCGCTAAGCCGGCTTGCCGGTGTAGCGTCCCTCTCGAGCACCGGGTTACCCATCTCTACGCTCAATGGCATTGCGAGCTCCTTCTGGAAGAGACGCATAAAGTGCCTCGATTCGCTTCGGTTCAGCGATCCTGTTTTCCATGATGATATTTATTAACCCAAACAGTGCTTGGGCGATTTCAGGGTTGTCATCAACAGATATTTCGCCCGGATGTACCGCATTGTTCCCAATTACACGCACCACATCCAATGCCTGCTGTATCTGCACTGGCAGGCCTGATTGAACAAGAACACCAATATCGTCGTTGAGGTTCGCGCCGCTACCACCAAGGTGAACGCACAGCTTTTGCAGCGAAAGCCGAAGCAGAGCCGCGGCCCCTCGCGGAGATGCATTGACAATATCTTTTGCTTCGAGATAGTCACGTTTCACATCTTCCGGCATTTCCAAGTGTGGCAAAGGAGCAGCACTGATACCCGAGGGGTAAAGCACATGTGCTTCGCTATCGTCGAGGAACCAAACCATACGGCCTTTGCAGTGGTGGCAGTTCGCTATGTGTAAACCAGTGCCCTGATACATCGATCCGCCGCCCGGAGCCGAAACCTGCTTTTTTGTCTCGAGCCACCAGAACTGCGCGTAGACATCGCAATGGGGGCAGGTAAAGCTCTTTCCATTGAACTGCGGCGGTATGTATGTCATGGCGGTTTTCTGGATGGCTACAGTTATTAGACGGACCCACCGGTCCGTATTATCAAAAATAGTGAGGCGCGCATTCTTCTCATAACCAATTGGTAATTGTGAATCACCTTTTTTGCCTGCCCGCATATGCATAATAGTACAGGCAAAGTGGCTTTGTATAATCTTGCGCGCATTAACCACCATGAAGGGCCGCTTCTGCGCCGGGAGCGGAAGCAAGTGTAAGTTACAGTAGCAGTCCGCTCAGGCCGACGACTGGACCTCGGCCTTTGCGGTCGTTGTAGTTGCCTGTTGATTTCGTTCCCTTCCATCCCACAACGGTCATAACGACTTCTCTAAAACAGACATTTAGAATAGTTCGAACCTAGCTCCATAAGTTCGTATCGAATAACGTTCATGATTAGTTCGGCTGGTGAACCATCATGAAATTTTCATGAGACCCCACGCATCACCTTGCGAATATCCCTCAAAAAGTTTTTGTAACTGTGGCAGTCGCCGGGGGTGCCTGGTACCGTCAGAAATGACACCCCGCTGGGAGTAAACAGCTTTCCATGTTTCCCGCCCCTGTAGTATTTCCAGTTGGCGCTGACGAGACGCTTCACTTCACGATGAATTTCCTTGCAGTTGCTGTACCTCATGCCGCACCTCCTTTGTTCGAGATGGCTTGTGGCTCTGGCTCAAATGAAGGGATGACTTCATTCTCATGGGGTACATACATGAACTTGTTTTGCAGGTCTTGAGCTCGTTTAATAAATTCTTCACGTGAAGCTTCTGACCACGTCCCTTCGTGAAATTCACCTTGAGTATCTAACCAGCCAAGGTTAATCCGGCAGTACATATTTTCAGTTAACTGCATCCGAATGCCACGGAAAACATGGGACTTCGGTGGATCAAAACGCCAATTGGCATTGCCGTATTTCTCAAGAAAAGTTTGGAGCGCAAAATGCAATAGAAAGCGGTTTTCAAAAATCACTTTCCTCGATGGAATCCCTTCGTTATTGCACTCGTCGAAAAAACGAACTTGAAAAGTATCACTCGTATTTTTCGGCGGGAATGGCTCGATTTCGGGCTCCGGTTCGAATGGAGGAATCTCGCCATTTTCATCTGCAATTATCAGACTGTCGCGGGCACCCAAGAAGGACTCAATAAATTTTTTACGTGAAATTAGCGGCCAGTGGCTTTCATGAAAATCGCCATCAAAATCCCGCCACCCGGTTGTTATTTGGTAGACTTTGATTACAAACTCATTCTCCACCAGCGATAACTGAACACCGGGAAAGATCGAGCTAGGCGAAAGCATATCGGGGTTAGTAAATCTCCATTTCCCAGCATCATGCGTCTTTAATAATTTTTGCAATGAACCACGGAATAGGTAATTGGCATCGATTATCCGCGTTCCAATTTCATGTTGTTCGTCACCATCGACGACATTAAATGATCGGACATGAAATACAGCACTTGAATGCTCTGGTGGGAATTGCTCACCCTCAATGATTACTGTGTCGGCATGATCGAAAAGATAGTACTTCAACGATTTCATTAGCCTCTCTTGTTCCCACTCGGTTGCATTGCGAGATGGCAGTCCAACATTCTCTTTTGTATTGCAAGCGTAAAACAGGCAAGAGAATGAAAGTGAGCTAACGTTGGAAAACTCAAATCGTAGGCGATACCTAGATTCTTCTTTGAGCACGGTCGTTGTTATCGTTCCAGAACGATAGCCATCGCGGAGCATGTCAGGGAGTTTTTCCCAATTTTTTTCGATTTCAGCCAAGACTCCGGCATGCCCTGAAACCACTGTGCCAAGTGAAGGGAAGAAGCGATTGGAAGAAGAAAATAACCAGAAGGATGCCAGCGGTGCAGGGCGCAATTCCTGAGTCGTTACACCAAAAAGTTCTGCATACGACTCAAGCTCTCCAGGTTCGCCAGACAAGTGCAGCCATTCAATTTTGTGGGCAAGGCTGGCATACTCGTCGTCTTGCACAGTATCCCATTCGCATGTTGAGTCATCCTGATTAAAACCCAATTCTTTGGCGATACGAGCTAGTCTGCTCATATCATTGTCCATTTTCATGTTTTCAACGGCACGTTTTATTAGTTCTATTAACCTTTTCTGGCCGACTTCAAAATCTGGCTGTTGAAGGTCGCTGACCGAAACTCCCAGTGCATTGGCAATCAGCCTTGCCCCTTTGGGACTTGTAATGCCGTCCTCCTCTATCTTTTGATAAGTTCGCAATTGGGAATTTTCGGAATAGCCTTCGCTCTTGGTAAGTGCTTTTTTAGCTAAGTCCTCTTGAGAGAGACCTGCTGCTTTCCGGTGTTGTTTTAGAAGGCTTGGATTAAGCTTTTCTCTTGTTCGCATGTCACGTTGTCCTATGGAGGTGAAGACGCGCATACTCACTCAAATTCATTAGGGCGTAAATGTGCCTTATTTGCGCCCTAATGAATTTTGTGTGGATTTTGGCAAGTAGCCCGGATGCAACTCAGCGAATCCTGGGGCTTTATGGCATAGATCAACACGACACAATGGAGTGTGTCTGGAGGCTGGGCAAGAGAGGCATTGAATATCCCCCTATATGTCCAAACTGTTTAAGCGAGTTTCGTGGCATTTGGTGCAGGTCCATCTAACGGAAGTCATTGTCTGTCCATCCCGATGCCAGTCGTGAGCGCATACAGGATGTTGCGAGAAGCGATTAGGTAAGTCTATTGGCACAGGAGCATTCGTATCACACGGAGCTACCGATTCGCTCAGTTTACATATGGATTTTTTCATGATTTTTTCGCCTCATTTTTGCTGTTTTGCATAGTCAAAGCCAACATGCACACATGCATGGCGTCCGCAATTTTCGAACTCATCTTGATCGTAACAATGATAGTGCACACATTTCAGTCGTCGCCAATCACTGCGCCACATACGCGGGTTATTGGTAGAGTTACCATGCAAGGGCGTCACGCTTTGACTAATAGTCAAATTGGTACCGGAGGTCGGAGGTACTGTCCACTCAAGTCCTGTCGGTCTAATTGCCCAATAAAGCACACGGTTTGATGAAAAGCGAATGGCGCACCATCTCAGTGCGAATGCGTCACGCTTTGACTAATAGTCAAAGTGAAACGAAAGCAGCAGACGCTCATTGTTCTACCGTCACGGTTTGACTAATACAAGAGGCAAAGATGCCTACGTAAAAATAGCGGGCGTCACGTCGACCAGCCACTGCAAATTTACACGCCCCCACCATAAGCGATGGCCGCTAGTACTTTTCTGACTTCATCCGCACCTCGATCAGAAGCTAGCATAGATATTGGGGCGCACCCCAAGGCAGCATTCTCCTGCACCATCCAGTTCCTTGCCATGCTCAGACTGCCAAACGTCGAATCCGCTTCTGCCTCGATCTCGGCTATTCGAACAGATTGCCGATTTCGGATAGCCCCCCAAATCGTCAGCATTCCCAATCCAATGAAAATCATGACTGAGACAAGTACAGGAAGAAAGCGAAATAATTGATCTGGATATGAAACCATTAGAATCGTTCAACAATGGCCTTGTTCGTGTATGTCACTCTACCATGACTAATTCACAGGGGATGATGATCTGGTTTCCAGATAGCGTGCCTCTATTAGTCAAAGCGTGACGCTCTATTAGTCAAAGTGTGACGCTACCGAACCGACGACTATTTAGAAATTTATCACCCAGCGATATAAGCTAGCGTCTTAGTCGAAAACTGTTCAGAAGTTCGAATTTCTTGCGCCAGGCTCATAAACACCCTGTCATTCTCTCCGTACTTGCGGTAGCTGTTGATCAACTCAAGCATGATTCCGTAGTGGTCGTCGTCCATACCTGCGACGTCTGACAAATCGAATGGGTGCGCATTGCCGTTCCAAAGCCCCATCACGACACGGCGCAGTTTTGCTGCAGTTCCGTAGTAGTCGAAAATGACTGACCGATGCGTTTCGAAAGGAGAAACCCACGGGCACTTTTCAAGTGAATCGGACAAAGTCATTGCCGCCTCCCATGCTAGTTGAACTGAATCATAGTTCTTTACTTTGATATATCCGTGCTGCATTCCACGCTGTTTTACGACAAATGCACATGGCTCGCTGACCCCGCTTTTATCTGGAGTTGTGACCAGAGTCATAATGTTCACTTTGTTTTGGCTCATTCCTTATTTTCCTTAGGGGCGCATTGACCTTGGGGTACAAACCATTTTTCCATAGCACGTTTAAGATATGTGCAAGCTATGCTAGCCATGAACTAATTCACCACACGAATGACTTCAGGGCGATCACACAAACTAAATCTGATAATAACAATTTGATCAAATCCTTCCGATAATGAAAGTGGCTGCATTTTCCTAAGCGTGCTTTGAATGATACGCTCAGGAATCTTTTCTTGATTGTGTCTAGCGAGGTTTCTAGTAATTGCCCTCACAATCGGAACATCAAGCTGAATACCGCACACCTGGTAGCCCATGTTCTTGGCCGGGGCGATGTACTTGGCGCGATCCTGCCTCGTTGGATTGGTGTTATCAATTACAACCCGCCGCCGTTCTGAAATGATTGATGAATATAGATCCATTTCTTTGCTGCGGGACTTGACCGTATCCAAATTAACTCGGGCATGTGTATCTGCAAACTTTTGCTGATACAAGGTGCTTTTGCCAGAGCACTGAATACCGCTGAGGATGACTAGCTCCATATCAACTCGCCTCTGTTTCGCCGTGCCCAAGCGTTGGAAATGACTTTTTCCATTCAAGGTAAAGTTTTGAAATATCCGCCGGCACAATGACACGGTTCTTCTTTGATCTCGCCCATCCATTTACAATTTCGGCTGTGTTTGTATCAACAATATATTGACCAGAACTCGCTTCAAGAATAAGTGAAATTGCGCGCCCGAATTTGTCCACCACCCCTTCACTATTATTTTTCTGTATAAACTTTGGCGGCTCCTCTGACACATCACGAATATTTTTCTCTATAAAGCTGTTCAGCCGCTTGTTTTCCTCTCGCAACCTATCAAGCTCTTTAAGTTCAAAGTTGGAAATGAGTCTTTCGACATCACGTTTGTGTGATGAGTCTTTTAATGAGGCTAAATACCCGTCCAGCTGTGTCCTATATCGCGTTGCTCTCAACAATGTTGATGGAAAGATTTTGTTGCCTTCGCCCGCTCTTCTTTCTGATATCACGGCAGCAACATATGTAGCTAAGTGAGTAATATTGCGAAAACTCACACGCTGAGCGCGCAATACTCCAAGCACCGCCACAATTTCACCAACGGTGGATCTAATTTTCCCCACCTGATATTTTTCAAAACGATTTTCTCCTAGACTGGCTCCCACTTTCTTATTCTTAGTCATGAAGCAGCTCCAAAGATTTTAGAATTGGAGTGGGGGCTACTAGAGCCTTCTCCATGTGCTCCGCCAACTCCTTTGGGCGCATTCCTGTCGCAATGCAGATTCCGCGTATTAACCCTCGAAAATTATCGACCAGTTGATATTGGTCTGTCGGAGCAAAGAGTTCTTCCATTGATCCTGTCATTGCAAGAATACGAGGCCGCACCATTGCAATATCGGCCAACAACGGTAAATCGGCTAATTCTGGATATGCAACAGCCTCCTCACATTGAATAAGCAGATTTTCCAACTCAGAATCTGGCACAAGACATTTCTTGAAATCTTTGGAGAGCATTTCTGGATTATTAACTAGCGTCCGGTCCTTTAATTCCTCAACGTTTTTTGCGAGGACCTCCGCCGTAAGAGTCCAAGCACTGAGTTCCCCAGCAATAAACAGTATTTCATCTTCGAGAGTCTCAAGTACCTCCTCAGAAGCATTTCTATCTCCGACCAACTGTAATTGGATCTTTGCTTTATCCAACTTTCTCGACAATGCACGACAATGCGCAAGTATCCTTGGCAAGTGATCAATGGTTTTGATGCTGTAGGGACATTGGCCGCACGCCCTACGTCCAATCCCAATAGCAATCTCCGGAGGACACTCGTTGCCTACCGGACAAATGTGAGTCGAATTTATTCTGATTTCTTCAAGAGCAATCCCGCGGATGATGCTCATACCGGATTTAATCTCACCAGAAGCTTCTTCATTTGAACTTGAGAATGCACCATAATCTCTGAGAACATCGCTAATTGGTGACGTAGCTAAATCCCTTTTCAAACTCGAATTTTCTCTGCCCGCATCAATAGATAACACCTTGCCTTGTCGATATTCACTATGACCACTCCGTTCCCGATTGAATGCCTTCACTACCTCCATGTAATCACTATCAACAACTGTGTAATACCTAACCATGTTTTCGCTAGTATGGCCAGTGATGTATTTGCCAATAATGTGCGGCGGGAGGATCGGTGCATGAACTGATACCACCGTTGCTCGCAAGCCATGGGGAGTGTATTTCGTATCGAATTCACTTCGATATAGCATCGCCTGCTTGAAGTCTTCTTTTACCTTGAACGAAAGACTAGTCACTTCATAAGGCATGGGGTCAGTCGTAGCCTGCCCTAGGCTTAGTTTAATTTGATTAAAAAAGTAGATGATATTGTGAAAGAATAAAGATAAAGCAGACGCATCATATGTTTGAGCATCATCATATCTCATGAAAACAGGACAAATTTTTCCGAAATCGCTTTGCTCGTGATAATCATAATAAAGCTCCGTTTCAAAATGAGGAGCTGATATCCATGACTGACTTTCGATCTGTCTTTCAAGCGCCTTAAGTACTGTCATTGCTGTTGGCCTAATCCACTCGTAAGTCACCTTATCTGTATTTACAAGCAAGTCAAAACTTGAGTATGCTGGATCGACTGGCTGTGCTTTGAAACTTCTTTTGTCGAGCCATCTGATATGAATATGACGAAGACCTGTTTCACTTCCTACGATAACTTGATGGATACCATGCAAATTAATTATTGGTAAAAGCCTTTGGGGTGAGTGATTTAGCTGGACATACTTTGTTGGCACCACAGTAATCGGAAGCCAAAGCAACTTGAAGCTGACGGGAGTTCCATCCATCTTCGTGAATCTTATGATTGGGACAAAGCCAAAGTCCTCAGTATTAAGCACTGTATTTTTGGTCTTGTCTTTGAGTATTGAGTACCAACTTTCTGGAGCAGTTCCCTCCCCAATCTTCTGGGCCAAATACCAAGAAAATTCTCCTATTGCATGAATCAACTCGTAGAAGAGCCTGTAATCGTTTATGCGGAAAGTTTTTTTCCGCGTTCCACGTGGGCGTCTTTCCCTTGGCTTATCTATAGACAGTATCGGATTAACAAACCCTCTTAGCTCCTCTTCGTCATTGGAAATATTCTCCAGATAGTCAAAAAATCTCTCAATCGCAGTTACGCGGTCGCGCTTATAAAGAACTCTTCGCATCGGGGTCACTCCGATCCCCTCCAAATGCTTTCTGCGAAACTCCAGAGGCAGGGGCGGTTTCTCTCCTTCTTTTGGTAGCACTGAGAAAAGATACTCATTCAACCTACCAAGCGTCTGCTGCTCGGCTTTGGGACTTTTTATCTTCTTAACCTCCACGAGATAGGTGATGTAACGTTGTTGATACCGCATCCATACTTCCTTTATTTCTGGATACGATGTTAAATAATTATTTTCCGTTAATTCTTCCTCAAGTTTGGCTGGAGTCTGAACAAGGGGATGATAGATTGATAACTTTGCGGTATCGAAATGGCAGCGGTCTGGGATCGCTGACAAAATCGGGCCAAGAAACGCTCGAGGAGATAGCGGATATGCTGGCAGTTCACTTTCGCCAGACTTCCTTTTAGCCAACTCTGAGAATAATGCAGCCAAATCACCATCATTTATATCTTCGACAGAGTGCCAATCGCTGGCAAGAATCGGACGCCATGCGTACCAATCGTAGTTCCTCCAGCCTGTCGTTTTTATAAAGCCGGATATGTCTGGTACAGCAAGCTTTTCATCAATGAAGGGGCTCCTCAATATTGCCAAAAGTTCTGTGTATAGCTGTTTGGAAATATCGCTTCTATATTTGGACGCCGGAAGCGAAAAGCTCATTGGCAACAGTATTGCTTTCTTAGTCCATAGCGCAATTAGAAATATTCTTAGCCCTCGCCACACTTCTCTAGCAAGAGTATTGGGAATGTCGCCAGACAGCCCAATGCTCGTCATGATTTGACTGTGATTCTTCGTCACCTCACCTCCCGTATGATCGTGAACTGCTGAAAACACAGTATTCACCCATGCTCTGTCCAAAGTAGGACTGTACTCAGGGAAGTAACGACAAAATGCCAATGCTTTTAGTCTGTTGTTCTTGGTGGCGGTAATAAGATCAGGCGATACGCGCTCTTGTAGCGGGGCGTAAGTTGACAAGAGAACCAGGTGAGTTGCCCTTATTGCATCTTCAATAGCGATGCTCAGCTGCGCATCATCAACAATGATTGCCATGTCCTTGGTGAGATTGATCACTTTGCCTCCAACTCTTTAATCCGTTGCTGGTAATAACCAATCAGCATTTGTTCTGTAGTGATTGGCCCTAAACCTTTAATGAGTCTGTTCGCATAATCAAGTTCAGCTCTGATTATTTCCTCTTCATGTCTGGCGTATACTTTTGTGCTCTTAATGTCTGCATGCCCCATCAGATTAGAAACAAGCGCTATGTTCATTCCGAGCCCGAATGGTGTCGGGAGATAATTAAGCACATAGATTCCATAGCTATGTCTCAAAGAGTGGACAGCATTGCCAATAGGTAATTTCACACTGATCTCGACTGCTCGCTTTCGAAACTGTTTTATTCGAGCGCTTCTGTCACTAGCAAAGTACGGCCTTCCTCTTGCCGCACCGGACAGCGTTTGGAATACGAATGGATGCCCTGTTCCAGGAATATATTCGAAGCGAAAGTAATCAATTAATGCATCAAAAAATCTAGTCGCCCACGGTTCAATAAGGAATGTGTCGGATGTTTCTCTACCTTTCCATTTCAAAAGATCGAATTCACTTTCAGTTAAGCCGGGATTTGGTCGATCAAACGGGCTGTATATATGTACTAATCGCTTTTCCACATCGATGTCCTCCGCCCGAATCTGAGCGGCTTCGGAACCTCGCAAGCCAGATGCCGCTAATAGGGCATATAACGCTCTATCCCTATGGCATTTAGTAACATCAAGAAGTGCACCGATACGGTTAAGTGGGAACTCAAAATCTGAACGTTTCTGTGCTGAGTTGCGTCGATTTGTCATGCGCTTCTTTGTTGCACGGAAAAGACTAGCTCGCTTTTTCTTGTTCTTTGCTCCGCCCCTTATCACACCTCCGAGCATTGATCCTCCTCTTATTTTGACGGCTTCTCGGGAGCTAATCGGAACAATGGCATTGGGTAGATAACGACTAAAAAGACCGTCCTGACCTGAAGCGCGAGCCAGTGAATCGCTCAATTCTAGAAAATATGTCAAGGCGGCTTCGATCACTGGTAAAGAAGATGGGCTGCATGTCTTGCTTCTGCCTGTAAGGATTGCTATGTCTTGAGCTAATTTGTCGCTGCTTTCTTGTGCATGAAGCAGATAACTCTCATAGCTTCTTATGACGACATCTAGGCTTTGTTGTGTGGGTTCAACGCCCACAATTGATGACGCGTAGACGTACTCTATAAAGCGAGCTACATGTCCCAAATAGTCATGCAGGGTACCGATGCTGACCAAACAGTTTTGAAGCAATTTCTCTTTGTAAACCGCGAAAGGACCAAAGCTATTTCCATCTGGATCAATCAGAACGGCGTGTTTCCCATACCCAATCATTGTGAAGAATCTAATGAATATCTCCTTAATACATAATGTGTCAACCAAATTGGTATACAGCATACGCAGCCGATCCACTATTTGTCAACCATGCCGGTATACAATGAATGTTGAGGGAGGTATATCTATGCCAAATGAAACGGCGATTCTAAAGGGTACTACACGAGGTACTGGCGTAAGTGAGGGCTGGGGAAAGATACTCGACGAGCTAAGATCCAAAGAAGGAATTGTTAGTGATTCGGCGCTTGCAGAATCCTTGGGGGTGTCGCGTGCCTTTATTTCGGCCATCCGAAAATCAATGAAAAATATGCCCGTCGAACTACTAGAAAAAATTGTTTCTAGACTTGGAAGAAGGTTGAATCAAGATGAACTAACGCTTCTTACTCCATTACGGATCAAAAGGAGAACTTCAGTTTTAATGGCAACAAAGCCAAGCCATCAGAGGGAGAAGTTAATTTCAATTTCTCGAGGGAAATGCGAGCTATGCGGTAATGACGCCCCATTCAAAATTCCGGATGGCACTCCTTACCTTGAATTGCATTTCGTTGTTCCAGTAGCTGATGGTGGTAATAATGGAATAAAGAACACTGTTGCTCTTTGCCCAAATTGCCATAGAAAGATGGAAATTTGCCCTACTGACGCTGAGACGAAGTTTCTTCTGGCTAAAGCATTAGCTCATACTAAAATAAATAGCTGACGCGAGCGTCACATATTTTTGGATGGGAATGAAGAAGGAAAAGCCCAGCCCAAAGCCAAGCTTTTCGAATTGGTGGGCCCGGTCGGACTTGAACCGACGACCAAAGGATTATGCTTACCACTACGGCTTTCGCCGCCCCTTTCGGGTTTGCAGTCTGGACTATACCTTCCCATTACAGGCTGGCCGTCTAGTCTCTACACCTTCCCTCAAACGACTAAGGGCTTGGCTCGGTATTGGCTTATCCGTTAGGACTTAGCTTTCACCGAATTTGACCAGTTCTACCTGCCACCAGAGTGAACTTGACGACAGGCAACCCATTAGAAACTTACCATGCACCTGCTTTACCGGTGTTTAGGCTGATTTCATTAAGTCCTCTGCTCTAACCAACTGAGCTACAGGCCCGAAACTATTATTTTACCGCCAGTATGTCGAAAGACCTGACTGTCGATAGATTGCCGCCAAATAGTAATTATAAATCTGCCTTAAGGAATTGAGCTACTCACATCTCTCAAACCTATATAGATAGGGCTAATGCAACCGTCACTATCCACCTACAAATTCGCTATTAAATCCCGTACCACATAAGAACCGGGGACCAAAGGATTATGAGTCCTCTGCTCTAACCAACTGAGCTAAGGGCCCGATAAAACATTGCGCTTAGTTTTCGCCGTCGAGGAAGCTCTTGAGCTTTTCCGAGCGCGAAGGGTGACGCAGCTTGCGCAGCGCTTTGGCTTCGATCTGGCGGATACGCTCGCGCGTGACGTCGAACTGCTTGCCCACTTCTTCCAGGGTGTGGTCGGTGTTCATCTCGATGCCGAAGCGCATGCGCAGCACTTTGGCTTCGCGGGCAGTGAGGCTGTCCAGAATATCTTTCGTCACGTTGCGCAGGCTGTCGTAGACGGCGGCATCGATGGGCGCCAGGCTGTTGGCGTCCTCGATGAAGTCGCCCAGATGCGAGTCGTCGTCGTCGCCCACCGGGGTCTCCATGGAGATGGGTTCCTTGGCGATCTTGAGGATCTTGCGGATCTTGTCTTCCGGCATCTCCATCTTGATGGCCAGGGTGGCGGCATCGGCTTCCTGTCCGGTCTCCTGCAGGATCTGGCGCGAGATGCGATTCATCTTGTTGATGGTCTCGATCATGTGCACCGGGATGCGGATGGTGCGCGCCTGGTCGGCGATGGAACGCGTGATTGCCTGGCGGATCCACCATGTGGCATAGGTGGAGAACTTGTAGCCGCGGCGGTATTCGAACTTGTCCACGGCCTTCATCAGGCCGATGTTGCCTTCCTGGATGAGGTCGAGGAACTGCAGGCCGCGGTTGGTGTATTTCTTGGCGATGGAGATCACCAGACGCAGGTTGGCCTCGATCATGTCGCGTTTGGCGCGGCGTGCCTTGGCTTCGCCGTTGGTCATCTGCTTGTTGATCTCTTTCAGATCCAGGATGGGGATACCCACGCGCTGTTGCAGCGCCAGCATCTTCTTCTGCTGGTCGACGATGGCGGCCTGGAAGCGCGACAGGGTTTCGCTGTAGGGCTTCTTGGATGCGATCTCGTGCTTGACCCAGTCGAGGTTGCCTTCGTTGAGCGGGAACACCTTGATGAAGTGCGGACGCGGCATGTGCGCCTTGGTGACGCACAGTTCCTGGATGCTGCGCTCGCAGGTGCGCACTTCTTCCACCAGGCCGCGCATGGTTTCGCACAGGGCGTCGACTTGCTTGGCGGAGAAGCGGAACTGCATGAGTTCTTCGGAGATCTGGTTCTGCAGCTTGTCGTATTGCTTGCTGCGGTAGCCGTATTTCTCGTAGGCCTTGCCCAGTTTGGTGAAGAGTTCGCTGATGAGGGCGAAGCGCTCCAGCGCGTCGACCTTGAGCTGCGCCAGGTTGGCGGCGGCGGCGGCTTCGCCGTCCTCTTCGGATTCTTCTTCCTCGTCTTCTTCCTCTTCTTCGTCGCCTTCTTCTTCGTCGACCGGCTCGTTGACGACAATGCCGTCATCGGTGTCGATGAAGCCGTCGATCACTTCGTCGATGCGCAGTTCTTCCTTGGCGACCTTGTCGGCCAGCATGAGGATCTCGGCAATGGTGGCCGGGCAGGCGGAGATGGCCTGGATCATGTGCTTGAGGCCGTCTTCGATGCGCTTGGCGATCTCGATCTCGTCCTGGCGGGTGAGCAGGTTGACCACGCCCATCTCGCGCATGTACATGCGCACGGGGTCGGTGGTGCGGCCGAACTCGGAATCGACGGTGGAGATGGCGGCTTCGGCTTCTTCGGCCGCGTCTTCGTCGGCGACCACGGGGGCCGCTTCCGTCATGATCAGGGATTCGCTGTCGGGCGCGACGTCACAGACGGTGATGCCCATGTCGTTGATCATGCTGACCACGCCTTCGATCTGCTCGACTTCGAGCATCTCGGGCAGGTGGTCGTTGATCTCGGCATAGGTCAGGTAACCGCGCTCCTTGCCGAGCATGATCAGCGCCTTCAGGCGCGTGCGTCGTGCTTCGATGTCCTGGGACTGGTCTACCGGGGCAGCCGCTGCGTCGGCCTTGTCTTTGGCGGCCTGTTTGATGCTGGCTGCGGTTTGTTTGACTGCTGCGGGTTTTTTCTTTTGCTGCGGAGTCGCCATTTTGAGGATTCCCAAAGTTGATTCGTACTCTAAATACCGGGCACACATAAAAAAGCGGTGCCCTAAAAGGGCGCGGATTATACCCGATTCTCATAACTTTTCCGAGGCTTAGCTTCACTCCCCCGGTTCTGCGGCACCTGCAATTACCGTGCCTGCTGCCTGTTTTTTCAGCTGGGCGGCGCCTTCAGCACCTTGCGCTGTTCACACAGCTGCCTGTAACGCTCCTGCTCCGCCGGCGTTTTAAGGCCTCCGGCCTCGAGCAAGGCGATCTCGGCATCGACCGCCTCGCGCTGCATCTTGCGCAGCAGCCCGCTGAATTCGGCGGCGATATCGAACTCGTCGCCCAGATGCATGATGTCGCCCTGCGCTGTCGCGAACACCGCCTCATGCACAGTGCCGTGGAAATGCTGGATCAGCGCCGCCATGCTGGTCTCGTCAGCCGATTCGTTGAGCCAGTCGGCCGCGGCGGCGATGGCCGCACCTTCGGCACCCTCGGCTGCCCAGTCCGGCGGCAGTTCGCGCGCCAGCTCGGGCTTCATCACCAGGCAGCGCAACAGGGGACGCAAGGCGGACGGCGCGGAACGTCTGGCCTTGGGCGGCGCGGCGACGCTGCGCTGCGGGGTGGCGACCGGTTTGATGGACCAGAGCGCTTCCAGTTCCGCCTGGGTGACGCCGGCCAGCGCGGCCACTTCCTTGCGCAGCAGCAGGGCGGTGGTCGGCGCGGTGATGGCGGTGAGCAGCGGCTGGGCGTTCTTCAGCAGCGCGCTCTTGCCTTCCTGTGTCCTCAGATCGACCTGCGCGGTCAGCTCGCGCAGCAGGTAACCGGACAGCGGCAGCGAATTGTCGAGTTCGTGCTCGAAGGCTTCGTGGCCGTATTCGCGGATGTAGGTGTCGGGGTCGTGCTCTTCCGGCAGGAACAGGAAGCCGAGGCGTTTGCCGTCCTGCAGTTGCGGCAGGGCGTTCTCCAGTGCGCGCCAGGCGGCTTTCTGGCCGGCGCGATCGCCGTCGAAACAGAACACGATCTGGTCGCACAGGCGCATCAGTTTCTGCACGTGGTATGGCGTGGTGGCGGTGCCCAGGGTGGCGACGGCATATTCCACACCGTGCTGCGCCAACGCCACCACATCCATATAGCCTTCGACCACGATGACGCGCTGCTGGGCGCGGATGGCCTTCTGCGCCTGGAACAGGCCGTAGAGCTCGTGGCCTTTCTCGAACAGTGTGGTCTCTGGCGAGTTGAGGTATTTGGGTTCGCCCTTGTCGAGCACGCGCCCGCCGAAACCGATGACCTGGCCGCGCACGTTGACGATGGGGAACATGATGCGGTCGCGGAAGCGGTCATAGCGCTTGCCCTCTTCGCCCGCGATCACCAGGCCGGTCTCGACCAGCGAGGCATCCTGATAGTTGGGCACTGCGGCTTTGAGGTTTTGCCAGTCGTCCGGCGCGTAGCCGATGCCGAAGCGCGCGGCGACTTCACCGGAAAGGCCGCGCCCTTTGAGGTATTCGATGGCGCGCGGGGTCTTTTTGAGTTGTTCGCGGTAGTAGCGCGTGGCGCTCTGCATCAGGTCGTACAGGTCGGGCGCGACCTTGTGCTGCGGCACGGTGCTGGCTTCCTGCGGCACGGTGACGCCGATGCTCTTGGCCAGATCTTCCACTGCCTCGACGAAGCCCATGCCGGTGTGCTCCATGACGAAGCCGATGGCCGTGCCATGCGCGCCACAGCCGAAGCAGTGATAGAACTGCTTGCTCTGGCTGACGGTGAACGACGGGGATTTCTCGGTGTGGAAGGGACAGCAGGCGACGTAGTTGGCGCCGGCTTTCTTGAGCGGGACGTAACGCTCGATGACATCGACGATGTCGAGGCGGTTGAGCAGATCCTGAATGAAACTTTTTGGAATCACTCCGCCCTCGCACTTTCGCGGCTGGATGCCGCAGGAAAAACTATTTAGTCCGCAGATTACACAGATTCACGCAGATTCAAGGCCACTACAGCTTTGCCGCCGATACGCAGTTTAATCTGGTTAATCTGCGTAATCTGCGGACAACAGGTTTTGCTATTTTGAAAGTTGTGCCTTGATCAGGCCGGATACCTTGCCCATGTCGGCACGTCCGGCCAGCTTGGGCTTGACCACGCCCATCACCTTGCCCATGTCTTGCGGGCCGGCGGCACCTGTGGCGGCGATGGCTTCAGCGATGGCGGAAACGATCTCGGCTTCGCTGAGCTGCTGCGGCATGTAGGCCTGCAACACGCTGACTTCAAATTCTTCGACGTCGACCAGGTCCTGGCGGTTGGCCGCCTTGTACTGGCTGATGGAGTCGCGGCGCTGTTTCAGCATCTTCTCGATGATGGATACCACGTCGGCATCGCTGAGCTCGATGCGCTCGTCGACTTCGCGTTGCTTCATCGCGGCGAGCAAAAGCCGGATCGCCCCGAGACGCGCCGTTTCCTTGGCACGCATGGCGGCTTTCATGTCATCGCTGATCTGCTGTTTCAGGCTCACGGGCTATCCCATCGAACAAAAGCAAAACGCCGCAACCCCAAGGATTGCGGCGTCCGGTCAAAATTGGATCAATACAGCTTCGGCGGCAGAGTCTGGCTGCGCAGGCGCTTGTAGTGGCGCTTCACGGCAGCGGCCAGCTTGCGCTTGCGCTCTGCTGTGGGCTTCTCGTAAAACTCGCGGGCGCGCAGTTCGGTCAGCAGACCGGTCTTTTCCACGGAACGCTTGAAACGGCGCATCGCCACTTCGAACGGCTCATTCTCTTTTACACGTACGGTTGTCATGAACAAACTACCTTCTACCAAAAATTCGAGGGCGCGATTCTACAAAACAACGGTTTATTACACAACCGATATTTTCCGCCGATTTTGCCCGGTAACTGCGCCGGCCGTATAACCACCCCAAAAGTGGTAGGGGTACCCCCACCAAAGTGACAGTCTGATGATAAACCCTTGAGATATGATGCCGCCCGGAGAGTACAACTCATAAGCCGTTAATAACACCACAATAATTCAGCGATTCGTTTTATTCAGTTAAGCGGAGTGATTTATGGGTAACAAGACAGGCGTCATGAAACAGGCATGTGATTTTCTGTGCCATCCGAGCACCCGCATCCCGGTGCTGGTGATCGTTGCCGGCAGCTTGCTGGCGGGTGTCATCCTCTGGGGCGGTTTCAACACCATGATGGAGGAGACGAACGATCTGGAGTTCTGCATCTCTTGCCATGAGATGCGCGACAACGTCTATCCCGAGTACAAGAAGACACTGCACTATTCCAACCGCGTCGGCGTGCGCGCCATCTGCTCGGACTGCCATGTGCCGAAGAGCTGGGGCTACAAGCTGGTGCGCAAGATCGAAGCCAGCCGCGAACTGGTGGCCAAGATGACCGGTGCGGTCGATACGCCGGAGAAATTCGAAGCGCACCGCATGGAGATGGCGACGCGGGAATGGGCGCGCATGAAGGCTTCGGATTCGCGCGAATGCCGCAACTGCCACTCCTTCGACGCGATGCGCAAACAGGTGGACAAGCTGCCGGTCTACAACAAGCACATGCAGGCGAAAGAACAAGGCAAGACCTGTATCGATTGCCACAAGGGCATCGCACATCTGTTGCCGAGGGAATACGAGAACTACGGCGAAGACAACAAGTAAAACTGCAAGGGCAGCCTGTCGGCTGCCCTTTTTTCAACCGACGGTGACGCGGCCGAACTTGCGTTTGCCGACCTGTGCCACCACCACCACACCCGCCTTGAGCTGCAGCGCTTTGTCGCTGACCTTTTCGCCGTCGAGTTTGACGCCGCCCTGCTCGATCATGCGCAGGGCTTCGGAGGTGCTGGCGACCAGGCCTGCCTGCTTGAGCAGGTTGGCGATGCCGATGTTTCCACCGCTGCTGGCGACGGATATCTCGGGCATGTCGTCGGGCAGTACGCCTTTCTGGAAGCGTGCTTCGAACTCGGCCAACGCGTCTTCGGCGGCTTTCTGCGAATGGAAGCGGGCGACGATCTCCTGGGCCAGCAGCACTTTGATGTCGCGCGGATTGCGGCCGCCGCTCACTTCTTCCTTGAAATTGGCGATCTGCGCCAGGCTGCGGAAGGAGAGCAGTTCGAGGTAGCGCCACATCAGTTCGTCGGAGACGGACATGATCTTGCCGAACATGTCGGTCGGGGTATCGGTGATGCCGACGTAGTTGCCCAGCGATTTGGACATCTTGTTGACGCCATCCAGACCTTCCAGCAGCGGCATGGTGAGCACGCACTGCGCGGGCTGGCCGAAGTGACGTTGCAGTTCGCGCCCCATCAGCAGGTTGAATTTCTGGTCGGTGCCGCCCAGTTCGATGTCGGCCTTGAGTGCGACGGAGTCGTAGCCCTGCACCAGCGGATAGATGAATTCGTGGATGGCGATGGGCTGGCTGGCGCGGTAGCGCTTGCCGAAGTCGTCGCGCTCCAGCATCTGCGCCACGGTGTGGGTAGCCGCCAGTTTGATCAGGTCGACCGCGCTGAACTTGTCCATCCAGGTGGAGTTGAACACGACTTCGGTCCGTGCCGGGTCGAGCACCTTGAACACCTGATCCTTGTAGCTCTCGGCATTGGCGAGCACCTGCTCACGCGACAGCGGCGGGCGGGTGGCGTTCTTGCCGGTGGGGTCGCCGATCATGCCGGTGAAGTCGCCGATCAGGAACAGGGCATGGTGGCCGAGGTCCTGCAGCTGGCGCATCTTGTTGAGCAGCACGGTGTGACCGAGGTGCAGGTCTGGCGCGGTGGGGTCGAAGCCGGCCTTGATGCGCAGCGGGCGGCCCTGCTCCAGCTTTTTGATCAGTTCCGATTCGAGCAGCAGCTCGTCGCTGCCACGTTTGATTTGATTGAGGATTTCTTGTTGACTCATGTCGAAAGACCGCTTGTCCGTATCTCGCCTTATGCCTGAGCGGATTTTGAGGGGTCGCCGCTTTCTGTTAGAGTGGCGTCCTAAAAATTCAGTAAGTCCTTGTGTTTGCCGCTAAAGATGCATGGCCAATCACAAGCACAGCCCGCCTTGGGAGGCGCGAATGTTACCGCAAAACACCTTGTCACACGCGCACAAAATGAAGCTGCGCTGGTTCGTCACCCTGTCCACCGTGCCTTTGCTCGGGGTAGTGACCGCTTTCGGCATCATGCCGCAGACCGATGCCATCTCGCGCACCCAGCAAGTGATGATCGAGGATATCGCCCTGCCCTCTTCCACCCCGGTGGCCGGCAACGCCACGACTTTCTGGCACAGCGAACGTATCCAGCGCGGCGACACCATCGTCGAATTGCTGCGTCGCCTGAATGTGGACGACCAGGCCGCCAGCGATTACCTGCGCAAGCACAGGTCTGCCGAGGCGCTGCGCCGCCTCCCGGTCGGCAGGGAAGTGCAGGCCGAAACGGACGCCAACGGCGCCCTGCTGGCGCTGCGCTTTCTGGATAACAGCACGAACCAGGTGGTGATCGAGAAGAGCGGCGACAGTTTCAAGACCCGCGTGCGACCCGCCCAGACCGAACAGCGCGTGCAAGTGCGCACCGGCGAGATCAAGAGCAATCTGTTCGCCGCGACCGACGAAGCCGGCCTGCCCGACCCGGCGGCCAACCAGCTGGCCGATATCTTCGGCGGCGACATCGACTTCCACCGCGATCTGCGCAAGGGCGACAAGTTCACGGTGATCTACGAGATGACCTATATCAACGGCGAGCCGGCCCGCACCGGCCGCATCCTCTCCGCCGAGTTCGTCAATCACGGCCAGACCTACCGCGCGGCATATTTCCAGACCACCGAGTTCACCGGCGACTACTACAGCCCGGACGGCAAGAGCATGCGCAAGGCGTTCCTGCGCTCGCCGATCGAGTTCTCGCGCGTGAGTTCGGGTTTCAGCAAATCGCGCTTCCATCCGGTGCTGAACAAGTGGCGCGCACACAAGGGCGTCGATTACGCCGCGCCTATGGGCACCAAGGTCAAGGTCACCAGCGACGGCGTGGTCTCCTTCGTCGGCAAGCAGGGCGGCTACGGCAATGTGGTGATGGTGAGCCACCAGGGCAACTTCACCACGGTGTACGGCCACCTGTCGCGCTTCGCCGGCGGCATCCGCAAAGGTCAGCGTCTGGGGCAGGGCGAGATCGTCGGCTACGTCGGCATGTCCGGGCTGGCCAGCGGGCCGCATCTGCATTACGAATTCAAGCAAAGCGGCATCCAGCGCGACCCGCTGAAAGTGGCGCTGCCCGACGGCAAGCCCGTCCACAAGGATCAGATGGAAGCCTTCACCGAAAAGACCGGCGAGTTGTTCGCGCGTCTGGATACCTTCCGCAATACGCATGTCGCCAAACTCGACTAAGTGAAGGCGACGGCGGACCTCTACATCGGCATCATGTCCGGCACCAGCCTGGACGGAATCGATGCCGCGCTGGTGGACCTCTCGCACCCCTCGCCCCGCCTGGTCTCCTCGCATTACCAGCCTTATGCCGGGCCTCTGAAAGCGGCTTTGCTCGGTTTGCATCATGCCGGGCATGACGAGTTGCACCAGTCCCAGCTCATCGCCAACCGTCTGGCGCGCGAGTATGCCTTTGCGGTGCTGGCCTTGCTGAAGCAAGCCGGCGTGCCGGCCGCACAGGTGCAAGCCATCGGCTGCCACGGCCAGACCATACGCCATCGCCCCGAGCATGGTTACACCATACAGCTCAACAACGGTGCGCTACTGGCCGAGCTTACCGGCATCCATGTGGTCGGCGACTTCCGCAGCCGCGACATCGCGGCCGGCGGACAGGGCGCGCCACTGGTTCCGGCCTTCCATGACCGCGTGCTGCGCCACCCCGATATCCACCGCGTCATCCTCAACATCGGCGGCATCGCCAACCTCACCGATCTCGCGCCGGGCAGGACCACCATCGGCTTCGACAGTGGCCCCGGTAACCTGCTGATGGATGCTTGGATGATGAAGCATCAGGGCAAGGCCTACGACAAGGACGGCGCCTGGGCTGCCGGCGGCAAGGTCGTTCCCGCACTGCTGCAAAGACTGCTGGCCGAGCCTTTCTTCGCTGCCGCCCCGCCCAAGAGCACGGGGCGCGACCTGTTCAATCTGGATTGGCTGGAAAGACATCTGGCTGGCAACGAGGCGCCGGCAGACGTGCAGGCGACTCTGCTGGCGCTGACCGGCGACAGCATTGCAGAAGCGCTGCAGCGCTTCTGCAACGGGATGCAGGAGATCTGTCTGTGCGGCGGCGGTGCGCATAACACGGCACTGGTGACTCATCTGCAACGCAGCCTGCCGCAATGCCGTATCCTGAAGACCGAAGAGCTGGGCATCGCCGCCGACTGGATGGAGGCCATCGCCTTCGCCTGGCTGGCACAGCAGGCCATGCACCTGAAGCCGGGCAACCTGCCCGCAGTCACCGGGGCGAAACATCCCTGCGTGCTGGGTGCGATCTATCCCGCGTAAGCAACGGACAGCAGAGAAAAACTTTCTCTCGCCAAGACGCCAAGGACGCAAAGACTGCAATTGAGCGAATTTGCGAAAACGGTCGTTTCTCTTCGCGCGCTTGGCGTCTTGGCGAGAGTCTGATGCTTGTCTCCAGACAAACAAAACGGGGCGCTTGCGCGCCCCGTTCTTGTGACCACTTCCTGCCCGCTTATGCCGAGAAGGACGAACCGCAACCGCAGGTGGTGGTGGCGTTCGGGTTCTTGATGACGAACTGCGAGCCTTCCAGACCTTCGGTGTAGTCGATCTCAGCGCCGACCAGATACTGGAAGCTCATCGGATCGATCAGCAGTTGCACGCCGTTCTTGCTCATCACGGTGTCGTCTTCGTTGACCACTTCGTCGAAGGTGAAGCCATACTGGAAGCCGGAGCAGCCGCCGCCGCTGACGAACACGCGCAGCTTCAGTTCGGCGTTGCCTTCTTCCTCGATCAGTTGTTTCACTTTGTTCGCCGCGCTATCGGTGAACAGCAGCGGGTCTTGCATTTCGGTCACTGTATTCATATTGCCTCCTAGAATTGGTTTGATTACGACTCGGCTGTACCGAGCTTGAATGCCACTACTTTGTCTGTTGCTTCTGCCAAATGGATCAGCTTGCCTTCCACGATCGCGCCCAACTGTATCTCCAAAGTCTTGTAGTGCACGTCGCCTATGACCTTGGCCTTGCTCTGCAGTTCCAGGTATTCGGCGACATAGACAGGGCCGACTATCGAGCCGTTCACCACCAGATGGGTGACATTGATCTCGCCCTGTACGCGCGCATGTTCGCTCAACACCAGCGTGCTCGGCTTGCTGGGATCGGCAATGACCTTGCCGGTGATATCGCCATCAACGCGCAGGCCGCCACTGAAGTTCACATCACCCACGATCTTCGTTCCCAAGCCCACCAGGGAGTCGATACGGTTCTGCGGCTTGCTTTGTTTACTGCTGAACATGCTTGCTTCTCCTTTAGGACAGGGGTAACACGGCGACCGTCTGCTTGATCTTCGGCTCCTGCATCCCTTTTTCAAACACACGCACCTGGACGCTCTCGATCTGCATCTCGGGCGGGAGCTTAAAGACCTTGTCCACGCGCTGGTAATATTTGAAGCTCAACTGGTGCGACGCCACATCCGTCGGCGAGTTCTCCTGCGGGAATTGTAGCACTACTTTCCGGCCGTCTTGTTCACCGTTGACCACCAGCTGCATATTGCCTTCGAACTGCCTGCCGCGCTGCTGCACGCTCTGCACCAGCAGCATGCGGAAATGGTATTCGCCCGGCAGCACATCCGGCTCGACCTTCAACCGGTGGATGGAGAGCTCGGCTTCACGCGCGCCGGTGAGCGGCAAGTTTTGAAAGAACAGCAGATCTTCTTTGAGCCGCGCATTCTCCTCGTTCAGGCTGCGCACCTGCGCATCGACTTCGATATTGACCGCCTGCTCGATCTGCCCCTGCCGTTCGTATGCGGCGAGCTGGTTAGCCTGCTGTGCATTCTCGGCTTCCAGGAATTGCACGCGTTCGCGCAGTACATTCAGCTCCTGCTCCGCCTGGTTGCGCTTGAAACCGGCCAGTTCCAGTCCCGAACCGTAGGCCCACCAGATCGCAAACCCGATCAGCAGCAGGAAGGGCGCGGCGATCGCCCAACGCACATACCAGGGCACGTGCGGCCGCACGGACAATCGCGGCGCAGAGATGCTGAACTTGCGTCGGAATCTGCGGATGATCGGTTGCATCAGGGTAACAAAGGAACCACGTTGAGTCCGGTGGCCTCGGGGAGGCCGAACATGATGTTCATGTTCTGCACCGCCTGGCCCGCCGCGCCCTTGACCAGGTTGTCGATCACCGACAGCACCACCACGGTGTCGCCACCCTGCGGGCGATGCACGGCGATACGGCACAGGTTGGCGCCGCGCACGGTGCGCGTCTCCGGCATGCTGCCGGCCGGCAACACGTCGACGAAAGGTTCATTGGCATAGCGCTGCTCGAACAGCGCCTGCAGGTCGGCATCCTTCTTCAGCCGGCCATAAAGCGTGGCATGGATGCCGCGTATCATCGGCGTCAGGTGCGGCACGAAGGTCAATCCGACCGGCTTGCCGATGACGTTCGCCAGCCCCTGTCTGATCTCCGGCAGGTGGCGGTGACCGGCCACGCCGTAGGCCTTGAAGTTGTCGGTCGCTTCCGAGAACAGGGTATGCACTTCGGCCTTGCGCCCGGCTCCGGAGACACCGGATTTGCAGTCGGCGATGAGCGAGCCTTCCTCGACGATGCCCGCTTCGAGCAGCGGAATGAATCCGAGCTGCGCCGCTGTCGGATAACAGCCGGGGTTGGCCACCAGCCGCGCCTTTTTGATCTGCTCGCGGTTCACTTCGGGCAGGCCGTATACGGCTTCTGCCACCAGATCCGGGCAGGCATGGGTCATGCCGTACCATTTCTCCCATACCGAGATGTCTTTGATGCGGAAGTCTGCCGCCAGATCGATCACGCGCACGCCGGCATCCAGCAAGGCGCGCGTCTGCTGCATGGCGATGCCGTTGGGCGTGGCGAAGAACACCACGTCGCATTGCTCCAGGTGCGCTTCGTCGGGATGGGTGAACGCCAGATCGACATAGCCGCGCAGGCTGGGGAACATCTGGCTGACCTTGGTGCCGGCATCGGCACGCGAGGTGATGACGCGCAGTTCTGCTTGCGGGTGTCCCGCCAGCAGCCGCAGCAATTCGACTCCGGTATAACCTGTACCGCCTACGATTCCGATCTTCAGCACGATCTATCCTTCGAAAAGAGCCAGCGAATGATAAATGAAAAGGCCGCCCTCTGGCGGCCTTTCCGGTACTGCGACAAGCTTAACGCTTGGAGAATTGCTTCCTGCGACGCGCCTTGCGCAAGCCGACTTTCTTACGTTCGACTTCGCGTGCATCGCGGGTGACCAGACCGGCCTTGCTCAGGGTTGGCTTCAGGTTCGCATCATAGTCGATCAGCGCGCGGGTGATGCCGTGGCGCACTGCACCGGCTTGACCGGATTCGCCGCCACCGGACACATTCACCAGGATGTCGAACTTGCCGACCATCTCTGTCAGTTCCAGCGGCTGACGCACAACCATGCGTCCTGTCTCGCGCGAGAAGAACACGTCGATCGGCTTGTCATTGACGATGATGTCGCCCTTGCCGGGCTTGATGAACACACGTGCCACCGCGCTCTTGCGACGGCCTGTTCCGTAGTTGTAAGTCACGCTCATGATTAAGCCTTCAACAGATCGATGGGTTTGGGTTGCTGTGCGCTGTGCGGATGGGTCGCACCTGCGTACACCTTCAGCTTGCTCAGCATGGCGTAGCCCAGCGGGCCCTTCGGCAGCATGCCGCGCACGGCCTTTTGCAGAACGCGATGCGGATGGCGCTGTTGCAGCTTGGTGAAGTTGGTCTCGTACAGGCCGCCCGGATAAGTGGAGTGGCGGTAGTACATCTTGGCCTTGGCCTTGTTACCGGTCACGCGCAGCTTCTCGGCATTGACGACGACGACGAAATCGCCGGTGTCGACGTGCGGTGTATAGATGGCCTTGTGCTTGCCGCGCAGACGGGCTGCGATCTGGCTGGCCAGACGGCCCAGCACTTTGTCGGCTGCATCTACCAAGATCCAGTCATGCTGGACTTCGTGAGACTTGGCGGAAAATGTTTTCATGGCATTTCCTAAAACTAAAAATGGTTAACAGACTGCGAAGGGCGCGCATTCTATGTCAGGCATCCACCCCTGTCAAACAAAAGTCTTGCCCCCGCCTACCGAAGCTTCCGGCCCCGCCCCGCCGATAGCGCAATACTTGGCTAGCTCAATGTATTCATTACTGATATTGCAAATACACCCGCCGCCTGCGGCCAGCTCCGGTCAACCGGGAAACAATGGCCGGAAGCACCGTCACTCAGCGCTGCAACAAGCCGTCCAGCCAGTCTTTCCAGCGCCGGTATTTCTCCAATAGTCTTTGCCGACCTGCCATCGCCTCTATCCGCCCGACCTTTCTCGAATCGGGTGCGCGCAGCCCGGCCGCCAGCCGGGCGGCGCCGGTCAGACTGGCATCCGTCTGCAGCAACCTGAAGGTTTCGGCAGGCACGCAAGCTGCGATACCTTGCTGCAGGCACGGCAAGCTGGACAGCCCCCCGGAAAGATAGACGCGCGTGATGCCGAATTCGCGCTGCATATCTTCCAGTATGCGGGCCACGCGGAAGATGATGCCCTCCTGCAACAACAGCGCGATATGCTCTGCCGGCAGCTGCCCGACCGCGGCAGAGAACTTCAGCCCGAGGTCGCCGCGAAAGAACGGGGCGCCGATACCGCTCGGCTCGGCAAGACAGAATATTTCATCACAAGCCAGGTCTTCGACCCGGCAAGCACCGGCCGGATACGCCGCCAATGCGGCGGCGATGGAATTGAGCGTGCCTTCGCCAGCCATGGTCGTGCGGCCATCATCATCCTGCCAGACCAGGGTTTGCAGATAGCCGGGCGGCACACGGCGACCTTCAGGCAGATAAGCGACGACGAAACCGCCCGTACCGAGATTGACCAGCGCCTCCGCTTGACCGGCGGCGATGCTGGCGACAAGTGCCGCCGACTGGTCGCCCACGATGGCCTGCAGGACAAGACCGTTGTTCAACATCAACCCAAGACCGACCGAAGGCCGGATCTGCGGCAATATCTGCAGCGGGATGCCGAACAGTTCGCACAACTCGGGCGACCATCGCTGCGTGTGCACATCCATCAACAGCGTGCGCGCAGCCATCGATGCATCGGTCAGGTGCGCGGCACCGCCGGTCCAGCGCCAGACGAGGAAGGTATCCAGGGTGCCCAGCAACCAGGCACCGCTCTGCAGTCGCTCCCGCCATGCCGGGTTCTCGCGCAACAGCACACGCAGCTTGGGAGCCAGGTAATAAGGTGTGAGCGGCAGCCCGGCCAGATCGCGAACAAGGCGTTCCTTCTCGCGCAATTCGGCACAACTGGCCGCGCCGCGGTCGTCCTGCCAGGAGATCAGCGGCGTGACCGGCTTGCCGCTGGCGCGCTCCCAGATCAGGAAGGAAGAGCGCTGGCTGCACAAGCCGAGCGGCGGGCGCACATTAGTCTGCGCCAGGCAGTCCGCCAGCACCGCCTCGGCAATTTCCGCATAGGCGACAGCATCGCTCTCGTAGCGCCCGCCCTCCGCCACGATGGCGGGTGCCGACCGCGTGACGACCCCGCTGAGCGTGCCGTCTTGCGCCAACAACCCGGCTTTGACCGCAGTCGTGCCGAGATCGAGCGCGACGGCAACGATCATGACCGGCAAGCCGCCACCTCCTGCGCGATCCGCCGCTCATCCCAGCCGAGTAGCGGCGCGACCGCCACGGCGAGGCGCTGCAATGCGGCAGTATCGAGTTTCGCCAGGATCAGCAGAGGCAGACGACGGCGCAACAGGTCGGAAAGATGCACCACCATCTCGTCGCATGCGCATAACGATAGTTCGGCATGGATGAAAGGTAACTCCGGCACGATACGCGCCGACGATTGCGGTGCCTGTTCGACGAGGCGGAACAACTCGGCGATGCGGACACCGTGGCGACGCTGCAACCATTGCGCGCTCTCGCCATCGATGCCGAGAGCCTGCGCTCTTGCCGACACCTGCGCCGACCACGCGGAAAAGTCCTGCTGCGGTTTCCACGGCAAGTCGCGTTCCTCGGTCGCACAGGGGGCTGCCACACCCAGCCGGCGGCACACCGTATCGACGATCACGGCCGCATCCTCGCGCGCCGAAGTGAGCTTGCCGCCGATGGCGTGATGCAGTCCGTTGGGAGCGGTCTTCAGTTCCCAGTCGCGGCTGGCGGCGGAGGGATGCGCGGCATCGCTCTGCTTCATCACGCGCAGACCGGCGTAACTGCCGATGACGTCAGCGCTCGTCCACGCCTGTTTGAGATAGCCATTTGCGGCTTCCAGCAGATATTCGACATCCGCTTCATCGACGACGACCTTATCGATGTCGCCGCGATAGTCGGTGTCGGTGGTGCCGAGCAGCGTGCGTCCATACCACGGGATGATGAAGAACACGCGGCCGTCCTTCTTCGCGGTGAGCAGGATGGCCTCGCTGGTCGGCAAGGCCGGCAGCACCAGATGGATGCCCTTGCTCAGGCGACACCAGGCGCGCCCCTGCGCGGTCAGCGTCGTCCATTGCCCGGCGGTGCTCACGCATTGCCGGGCGCTCACTTGCGACGTTCCGCCGCCGACGACATCCTGCACGGTCGCTCCGCACACCTGACCGTCCTGCTCGTTCCAAACGTGCAGCTGCGCATAGTTCACGCACACCGCGCCGTGCGCCTGCGCGCCCGCCACCAGCTCCAGCACCAGCCGCGCATCGTCGGTCTGTGCGTCGCCATAGGTGAAACCGCCGTGCAGACCGCTCTCATTCAAAAAAGGGAAGTGCTGCGAGAATCCCTGCTGCCAGAAATGGTGATGCTGCATGGGCTCGCCGGGAAAGCCGGCCAATGCGTCATACAGCGTGAGTCCGGCTTTCAGCAACAGCGTGCCGTTGCGGCTGTCGGCATACACCGGCACGCCGAAGCGCAGCGGCCAGACGCGATGCGGCGCGATCCGCAACAACCGCCGCCGCTCCTTCAGCGCCTTGCGCACCAGCTTGAAATCGTAGGTCTCCAGATAGCGCAGGCCGCCATGGATCAGCTTGCTGGAGCAGGACGAAGTCGCACCCGCCCAGTCGCCCTGCTCCACCAGTGCGACCCTGAGGCCGCGCAATGCCGCATCGTATGCGGTCCAGGCGCCGTAGATGCCGCCGCCGCAAACCAGCAGATCGAACTCGCCCTGCAGCGCCGCAAAGTCACGCTTCATTTGTCTCTCATCTGCAACGCCTTCTGCGGCACGTCGCTGATCAGCACGTCCACGCCCAGCGTGAGCGCGCGGATGATCTCGGCATCGGTGTTGCAGGTGTAGACGGCGATGGCTTTGCCGCGCTCGCGCACCAGCTTCATCATGTCCACATCCAGCGTGGAGATATGCACGCACAGGCCGTGCAGGAAGGGCTGTTCGTCCAGCGCATAGCGCGCATCGTTCAGGTTGTGCTCCGGCTCCAGGTTGTACACCAGCGGGAAAGCGGGCGCGATGCCGTGCGCGTAGACGAGGCTGTCGAGGTTGAAGGACGAGACCAGCACACGGCCATCGAGCGCCCCGGCCAGCGCCAACGTCTGGCGCACCTTGAGTTCATGACGGGAGACCTGCTCCCAGTCGCGGTTCTTGATCTCCAGCAGCAGGCGGCAGCGCGAGCGATAGGCGGCGATGAAGTCCTGCAGGGTCATCACGCCTTCGTGTAACGGCATTGCGCGTAGCGCTTCGTTTGCCCCCTCGCCCGCTTGCGGGAGAGGGTTGGGGAGAGGGCGCTCTTCCGCAAAGTGCGCGGCGAAATCCATCTCGCGCAGCTGCAGGTAATCGTAGTCGTCGATGTGCCGGCCGGGCAGTTTGAGCTTCTTCAGGTCGCGGTCGTGCCACAGCACGGCAACCTCGTCGCGGCTGAGCTGCACATCGGTCTCGATGCCGTCTATCGGATAGGCGAGCGCCTTGTCGAAGGCGGTGCGCGTGTTCTCGCCCGCCTCCCTGTTGGCGCCGCGGTGGGCGTAGATCAGCGTTCTGGTCATGGCAGTCTCTCGATGAACTTCAGCATGGATGCTTCCATCTGCGCGAAGTGCGGGTTGTACATCAGCCTGCGCAGCAGGCCCTGTTTCAGGTTGCGCTCGGTGATCTCGCCCGCCCACGCATCCTGCTGCGCCTGACAGGCACGGAAGGCCGGCTTGTCCGCGGCAAAATAATGCAGGCAGTTGGCGTAGTTGCCGTGCTCGCCGTAGTGCGCATCGTCGGGCGGGATGACGATGGCGGTATGGGCGCTGGAGAGGATGCGCTGTTCCGGCACGGCGCTGTCCACCCACTCCACGTTCTGCTGTCCGGGTCTTTCGCTGGAATACCACACCAGCCTGCTGCATGGATGTGTCGCCCGCTGCATGAAACGCAGAGTGGCGGCGGACTCCACCGTGGCATCGTCCGCACTGGCTGCAGCGAATACCGGGATGTCCAGTTCCCCCTTGGGCAGGGCCTGCGTCAGCGCGTACATCTGCGCCGCCGCGTTCTTGCAGAACGACTCGTATTTATAGAGGTCGCGGTCCTGCATCGGGTTGACCCAGGCGGCCTTGGGCGACAGCCAGCTGTAGAGTTTGTGCAGATTGGCCCATCTCGCCCGCGCGGTGATCTGCAAAGCCGGGGAGAACAGGAACAATCCGCGCACCCGCTCGTCACGCGATGCCTGCAGCACGCTCAGCGCCGCACCGGCCGAGAATCCCGCCAGATACAGTTCGTCCACCTCGTCGGCGAGACGGTCCGCCCCCCAGGCCAGCGTCTTCGCCCATTCGCGCCAGTGCACATGCAGCAGGTCGCCGGGCTGGGTGCCGTGCCCCGGCAGCAGCAGCGCCATCACGCGGAAACCGCGGCGCTGGAAGAACGCGCCCAGATGGCGCATGTGATAGGGCGAATCGCTGAGGCCATGGGTAAGCAGCACGCCGCGCCGATAGGGTTTGTCCCGCCCCCTGTCGAAACCTTCCGCCGGATGCAGTTCGAACGGCGAGTTGCCGGCGATGATCTGCTCTTCCTCGTTCTTGCAGGCATGCAGCTCGCGCAGTATGTCCTGTGTGGTCTGCACGTACTCCGCAAACGACAGTCCCGCGCCCGTAAAAAGGGGACTCACCCCGGATGATCGATGCCGCAAGCCCAATAATTCCATCACGTCCCCGTCATATTGGCGTAACACGCCCCCGCTATCGTCCATTCCCCGAATCCGCAGGAGGATCCCATGTCTGCCATTCTACCTGTTGAAAAGTACCGCACCACCGCCCGCGCGCAGTTTCTGGCGAACCTGTTTGCGCCGAGTGCAAAGGAGCACGCCATGTCACCACTCAGGGACATCCTCGAACAACGCCGTTTGAGCGCCCTGTTCCAGCCCATCATCGATCTCAGGAGCGGAGAGTTCCTGGGATTCGAGGGTTTGATCCGCGGCCCGGCAAACAGCCCGCTGCATTCGCCCATCAATCTGTTCGGCGCCGCCGAACAGCAGGGCCTCGAACTGGAACTGGAAATGCTGTCGCGGCAAACCGTGCTGCAGGCGTTCGCCGAGCAGGAACTGCCGGGCAACCTGTTCCTCAATGTCAGCCCGACCGCGATGACCCACCCCAGTTTCAAGAACGGGCAGACGCTGGCCTTCCTGGACACACTGGGCATCGCGCCCGAGCGCGTGATCATCGAGATCACCGAGAACCAGCCCACTTTCGATTTTGAAGCCATGCGCGACGCGCTGCTGCACTACCGCGGCATGGGCTTCAAGATCGCCATCGACGATCTGGGCGAGGGCTTCTCCAGCCTGCGCCTGTGGTCGGAACTGCGCCCCGAGTACATCAAGATCGACATGCATTTCGTGCAGGGCGTGGATCGCGACCCGATCAAGCTGCAGTTCCTCAAGTCCATCCAGCAGATCGCCGAAAGTTGCGGCACCCAGGTCATCGCGGAGGGCGTGGAGACCGAAGCCGAACTGAAGGTGGTGAAAGACATCGGCATCGCCCTCGGTCAGGGCTACTTCATCGCGCGCCCCAGCCCGACCCCGCCGCTGATGGCATCGAGCGAGACCAACCGCATCATCAATGCCTCCAATATCGCCATCTTCCCCAAGTCCGAACTGAACCGCCGTTCGCAGACGACTGCCCACAAGCTGCTGACCTATGTCGAACCGGCGCATCCCGATACGCTGAACGACATCATCTGCGACCGCTTCCACGGCAATCCGTCCTTGCGCGTGATCCCGGTGGTCAAGAACGGCGCGCCGCTCGGCCTCATCAATCGCTATCACTTCATCGATCGTTTCGCCAAGCCGTTCCAGCGCGAGCTGCACGGCAAAAAGCCGTGCAGCGAACTGATCCAGGGCGAACCGCTGCTGGTGGAGAAGAACATGCCGATCGAGGAGCTCAGCCATTTCATGGCCGAGGCGGACAGCCGCCACTTCGCCGACGGCTTCATCATCACCGAACACGAACGCTACATCGGCATCGCCTCCGGGCAGGACCTGCTGCGCGAACTGACCCAGATGCAGCTGGAGGCGGCGCGCTATGCCAACCCGCTCACCCTGCTGCCCGGCAACGTGCCGATCAACGAACACATCGAGCGCCTGCTGCACGCCAACTCGCCTTTCGTCGCCTGCTATTGCGACCTCGACCACTTCAAGCCCTTCAACGACACCTACAGCTACCGCAAGGGCGACGAGATGATCCAGCTCACCGGACGCATCCTCAACTGGACCTGCGATCCGAAACTGGATTTCATCGGCCACATCGGCGGCGACGATTTCATCCTGCTGCTGCAGAGCCGCGACTGGAAGGCGCGTTGCGAACAGGCGTTGCGTTCGTTCGAACAGGCCGCTTCGCTGATGTTCCGCGAGGAGCATCTGGTCGCCGGCGGCTATAGCAGCGAGGGCCGCGACGGGGCGGTGAAGTTCCATCCGCTCACCAGCCTGTCCATCGGCGCGATCCAGGTGGCGCCCGGACAGTTCCTGTCGCACCACGAAGTCTCCGCTGCCATGAGCGAGGCGAAGAAGATGGCCAAGAAGATACCGGGCAACAGCCTGTTCATCGAACAACGCAATGCAACCAACCCAGGGAGGATCGCACAATGAAGAAACGCAATACACCCAGGAACGCACTCAGCCTCCGCGACCTGCTGTTCAGACAGGGCTTCGGCAGGACGCTGGAATATCTCTGCACCTATTCCGTCTTTTCCGTGGACTGACATCTTGATCCGACGACTCATCGCGCTGCTGCGCGGCGCGCGCCTCGCTTTGCATATCGGCTACGGCCTGACGCTGGCGGTGGCCTACCCCTGGTTCCCGGCCAATATGCGCCGCCGCATCCTGCAAAGCTGGTCGGCCGGCTTGCTGGACATCTTCAACGTGAAGGTGGACATCGCCGCGGACGATGCACTGCACGGACTGCGCAGCGGCCTCATCGTCACCAACCATATCTCCTGGCTGGATGTGTTCGTGCTCAATGCCATCGTGCCGATGCGCTTCGTCGCCAAGTCCGAGGTGCGGCGCTGGCCGGCCATCGGCTGGCTGTGCGCCCGCGCGCAGACCCTGTTCATCGAGCGCGGCAAGGCGCGCGCGGCGGCGCGCATGAACGTGCAGCTGGTCGAACTGCTGCAGCGCGGCGAATGCCTCGCCATCTTCCCCGAGGGCACCACCACCGACGGGGCGCAGGTCGCGCATTTCCACTCCTCGCTGCTGCAACCGGCCATCGATGCCGGCGCACAGCTGCATCCCATCGCCATCCGCTACCAGGATGAGCGCGGCGCGCGCAGCACCGCCGCCGCGTATATCGACGAGCTGTCTTTCGGCGCCTCGATGTGGAACATCCTGAGCACGCCGCAACTGCATGTGCGCCTGATCGCCTCGCCCTCGCTGGAGGCCTGCACACTGGACCGCCGCAGTCTGACGCACAGCGCGCGCGAACAGATCGCCGCCGCGTTGGCCATGGCCGATTCACAGAACTTTCATATCACCTTAACCCCGGCGCAACAGAGCGACATTAATCTGCTCCCATCAACCCGATAGGAGTGCAGCAATGCTGGATCTGATCCGTCAACAGGAAGCCAACGAGGCACAACGCCGCCTCACCTTCAACCTGGCGCGCAACGTCGCGGAAGTGACCGAAGCGCAACGCATCCGCTACAAGGTGTTCGCCGAAGAGCTGGGCGCGAAACTGCCCAGCGCCGAGCTGGGACTGGACATCGACCGCTTCGACCAGTTCTGCGACCACCTGCTGGTACGCGACCACAGCAACGACAAGGTGGTCGGCACCTACCGCATCCTGTCGCCGGAAAAAGCGCGCGCCGCCGGCGGCTACTACTCCGAGACCGAGTTCGACCTGTCGCGCCTGATCATGCTGCGCAACCGCATGGTCGAGGTCGGCCGTTCCTGCGTGCATCCCGACTACCGCGACGGCGCCACCATCACCCAATTGTGGGCAGGGTTGGCCGATTACATCGGCAAGCACAACCACGAATACCTGATCGGCTGCGCCAGCATCGGCATGGCCGACGGCGGCCACTACGCGGCCAGCGTGTACAACAAGGTGCAAAAGCTGCACGCAGCCCCCGCCGAATACCGCGTGTTCCCGCGCTGCCGCCTGCCGCTGGAATCGCTGAACCAGGATCTGGATGTGATCGTTCCGCCGCTGATCAAGGGCTATCTGCGCCTCGGCGCCTACATCGCCGGCGAACCGGCATGGGATCCGGATTTCAACTGCGCCGACCTGTTCATCCTGATGCCGGTGTCGCGCATGAACGCGCGCTACGCCAAACATTTCATGCGCCAGACGGCCCAGTCTTAGGGCATACCGCTTCTCTCCTCCACTCACGCGCATGCACCACGATGCGCGTTCTTTTTTGATACATTCGCCATGAACCAGACCCTACCCCAGGAGCAAACTTTGGAAAGTCCCTACAAAGGCAAGACCGGCATCGTGCGTTTATGGAATGCGTTCGGCTATTCGCTCGCCGGATTCCGCGCCGCCTACAAACATGAGGATGCCTTCCGCCAGGAAGTGCTGCTCGCCGCCATCCTCATCCCGCTGGCGCTGTGGCTGCCGGTGGGCTATCTGGGCAAGGCTTTGATGATCGGCAGCGTGCTGCTGGTGATCATCGTCGAGCTGGTCAATTCCGCCATCGAGGCCACCGTGGACCGCATCTCGCTGGAGAACCACGATCTTGCCAAGCGCGCCAAGGACATCGGCAGCTCGGCCGTGCTGGTGAGCCTGATCAATGTGCTGGTGGTGTGGGGATTGGCACTCTGGGAGTATCGCGCCTTCTGACGGTTCGCACCGGCGCGCGCTGCCGGTGCGCCTTGATTCATTGCTCCCGGTTCGGCATCTGCGAGATGGAGAGCCGCCGCAACGTCGGCCGGCGTTTGACCTGATGTCCGCTCATGCGGTCCAGCACCCCGCTCAGGAAGCGCACCGTCTCGACGATGTACGGTCCCTTGTTGAGCATGACGCACTCGGCACGGATCGACAGCGCGGCATCGGAGACTTCGGCGCGCGAAGGCATGCCGCTCTTGGCCATGCTCTCCAGCACCTGCGTCGCCCAGATCACCGGGATGTGCGCCGCCTCGCACATCCAGAGTATCTCTTCCTGCACCTCGGCCAGCCTTTCGAATCCCACCTCCACAGCCAGGTCGCCGCGCGCCACCATCACCCCGACCGGCGGACGGCGCAGGCTCGCCAGCAGGATCATCGGCAGGTCGTCGAAGGCCTGGGTGGTCTCGATCTTGAGTATCGTGCCCAGATGACGATGCCCCTGCTCTTCCAGCAACTGGTGCAGCGACATGACGTCCTGCGGGCTGCGCACGAACGACATGCCGACCAGGTCGATATGCGCTGCCAGCGCCTGCAGGTTGCGGATATCGGCGCCGGTCAGGGCAGGGATGTCCAGATCGGTCTGGGGCAGGTTGATCCCTTTCTCCGCCGCGAGCTTGCTGCCCTGCGGCGCGGCATGAGTGATCTCCACCCGGAGACAGGAACCTTCGTTGGCCCGGATCGTCCCGCCGATCCTGCCGTCATCGAACCAGATCGGCTGCCCCGCCTGCGCCGTGTCGAATACCTCGTCCAGTGTGCAGGGGATGGCAGCCGGCTGCCGCAGTTCCTCGCCGTCGTATATCGCCGCCGCGCCCAACTCGGTGCTGCGCGTGACCAGCAACTCGTCACCCACATGCAGCAGGATGGGCTGGAACACCTCCGGGATCGGCGAGACGCTATCCTGTGCCACCAGCTCGCTGCCGCGATAGAGGCCGCACCATGCCCCCTCGGCGATGTAGGCATGCTGGCGGCAATGCGCGAGCCAGGAACCGCCGCTGTGCTGTACCAGCGTGAGTACGCGGGTCACACCGCGCGTGTCCTCGACGACCAGCCGGTCGCCCTCGTCCGCCGCGGCCAGCAGCCCGCCATCCACCGGCAGCGTCGCCTTCACCGCAGACGCAGGCAGCTGCGGCTGCGCACGCGGCGTCAGCCAAACCGCAGTCGGTTCCGGGATATTGCCGCGGATGTCGCGCTTGATCTTTATCTCGACCAGCCGGTCGACCGCGCGGATGCTGCCGGTGCGCAGTTTCGGCCCGGCCAGGTCGGCCAGTATCTTGCAGCTCCGGCCCAGCTCCTGTTCCGCCTCGCGCAGGTGACCGACCATCGCGAGCCAGGACTGGATGTCGTCATGGGCACAATTGATGCGCATGACGTTCATGCCGGCTTGCAGCAGTTCGCGCACCAGCCCCGCGTCATGTGCAGCTTCGCTGGGCATGGTCACCATGATGCGCGTGCCATGCTTGCCGGGCGGCTCCCCCAGCAGCCGCCTGGCATGTTCGTTGAGATAGATCTCGCCGGTTTTGATGTCCACCGAGTTCGGCCTGTCCCGGTTGGCGCGCGGCGCTCCGGCCAGCGCACAGGCGGCATCCAGCACGGCATCGATGCTGCTCAGGGCATGCGCCTCCGACCGCCCCAGCCGGCTCAGTCCCAGCAGCGCCAGATTCTGCTGCAGATCGCGGATGTCGCTCTGCCGCAATGCCAGATAGTGCAGCAGGTTGCCGGCGCTCGCCCGGTAGCCGGGCGGCACCAGATTGACGTCGTTCTCAAACACCCGTTCCAGGGTGATCGCTTCCACACGCAGTTCCTTCAGTGCGGGGATGACTTTTTCGCTGATACTGCTCTTGGGAAGTAGTGCTTGGTACATTTGGTCGTGTGATCCGGAGAGGGCATGCAGATCGCCTGCCGCACAGATTCTAAAGGTGCTGCATTACCCTTTGGTTACAAAACGTTTTTCCTGACGGAAGTCTGTCAATAATTCTTCAATTAACATTCATCAAATATTCATATCGGCGCGGCAGGATGCGCGCCATGAACACACCAGACCACATCCCCAGCACAAGCCAGCCGCTCAACATCGCGCTGGTCACCGAAACCTACCTGCCCGAGGTGAACGGCGTCGCCATCACCATCGGTCGCATGGTGCACGGACTGCGCCAGCGCGGGCACCGCATCCACATGGTGCGGCCGCGCCAGTTCAAGCAGGATGCGGCGGCGAAGGAAGACGGCTACGAGGAGACGCTGGTCTCCGGCATGCCGATCCCCGGCTACCCCGAACTGAAATCCGGCCTGCCGGCAAAAGGCCTGCTGACGAAGCTGTGGAAACAGCAACGTCCCGACATCGTGCACATCGCCACCGAGGGTCCGCTGGGCTGGTCCGCACTTTCCGCCGCGCACAAGCTGGGCATCCCGGTGAGTACCGATTTCCACACCAACTTCCACAGCTACACGGCGCACTACGGCATCGGCCTGCTGAAGAAGCCCATCGCCGCCTACCTGCGCCACTTCCACAACAAGGCGGCCTGCACGCTGGTGCCCACCGCATCGCTGCAGCAGCAACTGGAGTTCGAGGGCTACAAGAACGTGCTGGTGGTCTCGCGCGGAGTGGACGGTTCGTTGTTCCATCCTGCCAAGCGCAGCGCCGAGCTGCGCGCCGCGTGGAACGCTGACGACGACACGCCGGTGGTCATGCTGGTGAGCCGCATCGCGCCGGAGAAGAACCTGCATGTGGTCATCCAGGCCTTCGAGCAGATGCGCAAGATCAACCCGCTGGCACGCCTGGTGATGGTGGGCGACGGCCCCGCCCGCGCCGAACTGGAGAAACAGTATCCGCACGTGATCTTCGCCGGCATGCAGACCGGCGAACCGCTGGCGCAGCACTACGCCTCCGGCGACATCTTCCTCTACCCCAGCCTGACCGAGACCTACGGCAACGTCACCGTCGAGGCGATGGCGAGCGGTCTGGCCACCATCGCCTACGACTACGCCGCCGCGCAGCAGCATATCCGCCACGACGTGAACGGCCTGTTGGCGCCGTTCGCCGACACCGACGCCTTCGTCACGCAGGCCAAGGGATTGATCTCGGACATGGCGCGCGTGCAACGCATACGCCTGGCTGCGCGCGACACAGTGGAATCGCTGACCTGGGAACACATCATGGGACAGATGGAAGCGGTGTTGTTCGACACCGTCCGTGCACAGGGAGTCAAACATGGCCAACCTGAACTTACCCCTGCAACAGATTAAGACCTGGGACGCCGAGCTGTGCGCCTTCTGCAACAGGCGCAGCCGCAACTTCACGGTGCGCAATCTTTTCCGCATCGCCAGCCGCCTCGGTGATGGGGTGTTCTGGTACACCCTGATGATTGTGCTGCTGCTGGAAGACGGTGCCACCGCCCTGCCCGCCGTGCTGCACATGATCGTCGTCGGCCTGGTCGGCACGCTGGTATACAAATTCATCAAGGGCAAGACCCTGCGCCCGCGCCCGTTCAACGTCTACCCCGCCATCAAGTGCGTGGGCAAGACGCTGGACCAGTTCAGCTTCCCTTCCGGCCATACCATGCACGCATTTGGCTTCAGCATCGTGGCCGTCGCCTACTACCCCGTGCTGTTCTGGCTGGTGTGGCCCTTCGCACTGCTGGTCGCACTTTCGCGCCCCATCCTCGGCCTGCACTACCCCAGCGACGTGCTGGCGGGTGCGGCACTGGGCGCGATGATCGCCTCACTGTCCTTCGCATTCATCTGACACTCACTTTCCTTTCGCTTTCCCGGATCTGTTGCTCATGCCAAAAATCTTTTTGCTGAATAAGCTCACCCTGCAGAGACAGCTGCGCCTGATGACGGCCATCTCCCTGTTGGGGATGTCCGCCGTGATCTGTTTCGTGATGCTCAACCTCTATCAGCTCCGCAATGAGTTCGGCGCCTACCAGTCACTGCAGCTGACCGACAAGAACCTGATCGAGATCAAGGCGACCGCGCTGGCGGCCAGCCGTGGCGACCCCATCCTGGGCGAGACTGCGGTGCAACTGGCACAGGCCGACAACCGGATCCGTGAATCGCTGCTGCGCATCTCCGCGCTGACGACCGATCCGGCCCTGCTTGAACGGATCGAGGGGATGTCGAAGAGATGGGATGCCTACGCGCGCGGCTTCGAGGGGGCGATCAAGATCGCCTCCGACAGCCCGGAAGATGCCCTGCAGATCCCGGATGCGATGTACAGCATGCACCTCGCGCCGATGGTTACTGATCTGGATGAACTGGTCGCCTCGAACAAGAAGATCGAGTCCGCTTCGGAACAGAGCATCGAAGCCGGGATGCGCAGCGTGCTGTGGCTGGTACTGCTGCCGCTGGTGCTGCTCGGTATCTTGACCGTGGTGTCGCAGACCCTGTTCGGGCATCATCTGCGCAAACGCCTGGAAGACATCGTCGGCGAGATATCCCACCTGCACAACGGCGATCTGAGCCGCCGGCTGCCGGTGTACAACAACGACGAGATCAGTCATCTGGCCAGGACGATCAACAATTTCATCGCCCGTTTCGAGGCCATCCTGTACGAAGTGCACTCTTCGGCCGACCAGACCCGCAAGACCGCCCACGGCGTCAGCCAGATGGCGCACTCGGTCACCAACAATGCCAAGGAACAATCCGCCAAGGCCTCCCAGGTGAGCGACGCCATGGAGGACATGGGCAACACCATCAAGACCATTGCCACGAACGCCGCGAATGCCTCCGATGCGGTTCGCCAGACCGTCGAACTCGTGCGATCGGGCAACGAGACCGGCCGCGCCACCATACTCGCCCTTGGACAGATCGACCAGACAGTCGGCTCATCGGTCACGACCATGGAAGGTCTCAACGTATCGATCCAGCGTATCGGCAGCGTGAGCCATCTGATCCGTGACATCGCGGAGCAGACCAACCTGCTGGCACTGAATGCCGCCATCGAGGCGGCCCGTGCCGGCGAGCAGGGACGGGGTTTCGCCGTGGTGGCCGACGAGGTGCGGAAACTGGCGGAGCGGACCGCCAATGCCACCGCGGATATCACCAGGATCGTCCAGCTCATCGAGAGCGAGACCGACAAAGCGACTTGTGCGATGGTAGCGGCCAAACAGGAAGTGGCACAGGGCGTGTTGCACGGGGAGGATATGGGACAGCTACTGCAGCAGATCGAGCGCTCGGTACAGATCGTCACCGAGATGATGCGCCAGATCGCTGCCGCCACCGAAGACCAGTCGGCTGCCGGCGAACACATCTGGCGCAACATCGACACCGTCGCCACCATCAGCGCCGATACGGCCAGCAGCATCGAACAGGCCCGCAATGAGATGCTGACGCTGGCGGATTCCTCCAGAGCCCTGTTTGAAACGGTCGGCCAGTTCAAACTGGCCAAAGCCGCCTAGGCTTGGCTGAACACATCCTGCGGCAGCGGGATGCGGTGCCGCAGACGCTGCGGCGAGATGAGCGCGATGCGCTGGCGGATCTCCGGATCGTCCGCGTGCGGGTTGGCATCCCACACCGGCTCTTCCCCGCTGAGGATGCGGTCGATGTGGGTCAGCCGCGCGCTGGTCTCGCTCAGATAGTAGTTGAAGCGGCGCTGCATGCGAACATCCAGCCGGCGCGCGACGTGATAGCACAGCTGCGACAAGCGGCTGCTGCGCAACAGGTTCTCCGCCCCCGCCAGCATGACCACCCCGCGTCTTGCCACGGCATCCGAGCAGGCGAAATGCTGCGCGACATATTCCGCCAGCTCGTTGCGATGGCTGACCATCAGATCACCGGGTTCGGCAAAGAGCTGTTCGCGCAGATGCATGTCCATCGCCCACTCGCAGGCGGCATGCGTCAGCACCGGCACGTTGCCCCACATCTTCTCGTGCGCGGGAACGAAGTGGTTATGCGCGATCACATCCACCATCAGATGGCTGACGAATCCGAGCGACAGCGCACGTTCTTCGTCGCTCTGCGCATCGTCCAGCAGTTTGCGCGCGCGCTGCCACTGGTGCGTGGTGGAGAACGGCTCGCCCCAAGGGCGTTCGCTCAACAAGGCGAGGTCTGGCAGACAGGCGCCGGCCAGCACCAGTTTGGGGTAGGCGACGACGGCCTTGCGGAAGCGCGGATCGGTGAGCGGCACGGCCCACAGCAGCAGCTGCGCGAAATAGACATGGGTGTACAGACCCCAGGCAAAGGCATCGCTGCTGAACAACAGCAGCGGAAGCAGAAAGCGCCAATGTCCGAATAGCTTTTTCATGTCGCGCAGTGTCGCTGCGGCATGAGAAACTTTAATGACGCAATGATGATTTTATTGTGACGTTACCGACCGGTGCTCCGCCTTCTGCGATAATGCGCCGCAACCGACCCTGACCATGGAAGCCGCTATCGATGTCCTGGTTCATCACCAATCTGCTCAGCGCCCTCTTGCTGCCCCCGCTCAGCCTGCTGCTCGTCGCAGCGCTGGGCCTGTGGCTCTGGCACAAGCGCCCTGTGATCTCCCGCGTACTGCTCACCACTGCGGTCGCCCTGCTGTGGCTGCTCTCCACTCCCTTCGTCGCCGAGACTTTGCTGCATGAGCTGGAAGGCGAACCGTATGTCACCGACACCGGGAAACCGCTGGCAGACGCCATCGTGGTATTGGGCGGCGGCACCTATTTCCATGCACCCGAGTACGAAGGTGACACAGTAAGCGAATACACCTTGCTTCGGCTCCGCTTCGCCGCAAAACTGCAGCGCGAGACCGGCAAGCCGATACTGGTCAGCGGGGGGAAACCCCTTGGGAACAGCTCGTCCGAGGCTGAACAGATGAAACAGGTGCTGGAGCAGGAATTCAATGTGCCAGTGCAGTGGATAGAAGGCGAATCGGACAATACCTTCGAGAATGCCCGCCTCAGCCGCGAGATGCTGAAACAGGCCGGCATCAGGCGCATCTATCTGGTCACCCATGCCTGGCACATGGCAAGGACGGTGCAGGCGTTCCAGGCTGCAGGTTTCCAGATCGTTCCGGCCCCCACTGCCTACACCACGCGCTATCGAACCGATCTGCTCGCCTTCATCCCCAATGCGAAAGCATTGCGCGACAGCAGGATATTCCTGCACGAGTTGATCGGAATACTCTGGTATCAGTTAAAATCCTGACCGTCCGTCCCGCAATTGGCTTATTTAACACCAACGCAACAATAAGTTACGAAGAAGGCGTACCTCTTGCGGGTGATGGCGGATGCGCGATGTTTCGCAGAGAATGCTTCGTTCGTTGCCTTACAGAGTGATGGCAGTATTTCTTGTTGAGTTCCCCAACGCGGGAAGGTCGGATTCTAATTTCGAGGTGTCACATGAAAGCACGCATCAAATGGGTTGAAGAAGTCTCGTTCCTGGGCGAAACCGAGAGCGGCCATGCGGTATTGATGGACGGCCCTCCCGCGGGAGGCGGCCGCAATCTGGGACCACGACCGATGGAAATGCTGCTGATCGGCACCGGCGCCTGCACCGCCTACGATGTGGTGCACATCCTCAAAAAAGCGCGCCAGCCGATCACCGACTGCGTGGTGGATATCGAATCCGAGCGCGCACCGACTGACCCCAAGGTCTTCACCAAGATCCATCTGCACTTCGTGGTGACCGGCAAGAAACTGCGCCACGAACAAGTGGAACGCGCCATCCTGCTATCGGCGCAGAAATACTGCTCGGCTTCCATCATGCTGGGAAAAACTGCGGAAGTGACCCATGACTTCGAACTGATCGAAGGGTAAGGGCTGTTGATAGTTGATGGCTTATGGTTGACCTGAACCAACCCTAAACCATCAACCTTCACCCATCAACGGTTTGTTTGTGATTCACACGAAATAAACTGTCTTCGTCATCACCTTCGACATCCCGCGCATCGCCAGCTTCACCGGCAACGGCAACTCGGCCGCGCCCAGTTCCACCGCCATATCGGAGTGCCCGACTTCATCCACATACATCTGCTGTGCGATGGCGCGACTCTTGGCGTCCTGCGGCGGCAATGTATCCAGATGATGCTGCAGATGCGAACCGACCTGACGCTCGGTCTCGGCCAGGAAGCCCAGGTTCCACTTGTCGCCCAATGCCCCGGCCAGCGCCCCCAGCGCCAGTGAACCGGTGTACCAGAGCGGATTGAGCAGGCTCAAACGACCGCCCAACTCATGCACGCGGTGCGAGGTCCACGCCAGATGCTCGGTCTCCTCCCAAGCGGCGTGGTTCAACCGCGCCTCCACTACCGGGTCTTTCGCAGTCAGCGCCTGGCCTTGATATAAAGCCTGCGCGCAGATCTCGCCGGTATGGTTGATGCGCATCAATGCCGCGGCATGTTTCTTCTCCGCCTCGCTCATCGCCACATCGGCAATGTCGGCATCGGGATAGGGACGCGCCGTCGGCGCCCTGGCGAACAGGGTGCGCAAGCCCTTGTCGAATTCGATGATCAGCGTATCCAGATTCAGCATGACATCCTCCTGTTGAGAATAGGGACAATTTTGAGGTTCCGATTATGCGCTCGCGCATAAAAAACGGCCACCCGAAGGTGGCCGTTTCAGATTCTAAATCGACGGTTAGGTCAGATTAGAATGCCTTCTTCAGACCAACGGCGATCATGCTGGAGCTGCCGCCCAGATCCAGAGTTCCTGCTGCCAAGGCGTTGCCGATCACGCTGTATGCGCGAGTAGCGGAGTCCTGGTTCATCTTGGAGTATGCAGCGTACAGCGTGGTGGTCTTGGACATGCCTTGCAGCCATGCCAGAGTCATGCCGTTCGCGCTGTCAGCAGCTGCTGTGCTGGCGATGGTGTTCTTGGCGTAGGTGAACAGCACTGCGCCAGGACCGACTGGAGCAACAGCGGTAAAGGACATCGCCTTGTCTGTGCCGGTGCCGTTGTCGACCTTGCTTGTCTGGTAAGTACCCATCAGCTTGGCGACGCCCAGATCGTAGGAAGCACCCAGAGCCATGTCTGTTGTTCCGTTGCCGGCAGCGCCGGTGCTGGAGTTTGCTGTGTCAGCGTAAACAGCACCAACGACCAGCTTGTCCACGCCGGTGTAGGTGGCAGACAACAGCATCGCTGTGGTCTTCAGGCCAGTAGTAGCGCCGGAAGCCAGACCCAGATTACCCAGACCACCCAGAGCTGTGGAGTAGTTCACGGCAACGGTCACACCGCCCATGTCAGGAGAGATGTAAGCCAGAGCGCGCTGGGCACGAGCAGCAACTGCTGCGGTACCGATCAGGAAACGGCCCTTGGTCACGTTCTGCAGCGGGGAAACACTGGAACCGGAGGTCGGGTCGAACTTGACAGCGAAGTCATAGCCTGTGGTTTGCAGGTAGCCGGTAGCAACGGTACCGAAGCTGCCAGCCAGTGCCAGCATTTCCTGGCGAGCTGCAACCAGCGTGGCGGAGTCTTGTGTGTCGAGGGAGTATTCCAGTTGAACGACAGCCTTCATGCCGTTGTCCAGGTCTTCAGCACCCTTGGCACCGAGACGGGAACCGGACAGGCCACCGGAAACAGCCAGCAGGTCGCTCTTCTGACCGGAAGCGGAAACGCTAGCAACAGCAGCGTCGATGATGCCGTACATGGTCACGTCGGCCATAGCCGGAGCGGAGAAAGCAGCAGCAACAGCCAAAGCGATGAGTTTCTTTTGCATTTGAAAAATCTCCTCAGGGGTTTATCTTCTCGTCAGGGCCAATCCCTGCCGAAAAATTTTGGCTTGGCGGGATATCCCGTCTAGTCCGAGGCGCAAGGTATCACCCTCCTCGCAGCTGTATCAATGTCTGCTTCATAATTAAACGTTAATTTGTGTCATTTCTGCGACATATTTATGTAGCGATTTTGTCGGGTTTCAAACGAAAAAAACGGACACCCGAAGGTGTCCGTCGCTTCATCCGTCCTGACAGCAGTCAGATCAGAAGGAGTGCACCAGGCCTGCGCCCAGATACTTGGTGGTCACGGCAGTCGCAGCATTCGCCTTGCTGGAGGTGTAGGCCGCGAACAGCTCGGTACGCTTGGAAAAGTTGTAGCTGTACTTCAAAGTGGCTTGAGTCACATCGTTGGCAACAACAGGCGCAACGGAAGTGGAGCCCGCTTTTGCATAATTCACCGCGATGACGCTGGGACCGGACTTGAACTTGCCGACCACTTCCATGTTCTTGCCGGTCACGTTGACGGTGGCGCTGGTGTTGGTCTTCAGGCTTTCGTACATCGCACCGACGGTGAAGGCGTCGATTTCGAACGCGCCGACCACACGCATGGCGGAATCGCTCTTGCCGGTCGTGGTCTGATCAGGGCGGCTCTCGTAAGCTGCTGCGACATAGATACCGTCAAGATCATAAGCGGCGGACATGGCCAAATCGGTCTTGTTGGTAGTTGCGGTCTTGGCTTCATCCGGGGCATACAGCACTGCTACCGTCACTGCGTCAGCGATCTTCGGGGAAGTGTACTGGACCATGTTCTTCAGGCGGGAATTGTAGTTCTTGCCGGCGGAACGGCCGATCACGTTGGTCGAGCTCCAGGAAGTGGTGTTGTCGAACAGTTCGATCTTGTTGTGCACGACCTTGAAGGGGGTGTCCCAGTTACCGAACATCACCTGACCGAACTCGCCACCGACACCGGCCCCGCTGTTGCGGGTGCCGTTGCCCAAACCATTGCCGCCGCTACCGTCGGCATCCATCTGTACTTCAAACTGGTACACGGCCGTCAGGCCGCCACCCAGATCTTCGCTGCCCTTCAGGCCGAAACGAGATGCATTGGTATTCACGCGGGTCTGGCTGACGACAGCAGGATTGCTGCTGCTCATCTGATCCAGGGTCATGAAGGCCTTGCCGTAAAAGGTCACGTTGGCGTTCTCAGCGAATGCCGGGGCGGAAAATGCTGCAGCGATTGCCAGCGCGATCAGTTTCTTTTGCATCTTGAAGCTCCTTTAGTTGGGTTGGTTGCGTTGATCGACAGGGCGACCAACGGAATCAGATAAATTCCCCTGAGTGAGAATTCGGAGCGCATTCTGCCGAAGAAAAAATCCAAACCCGACTTGTAACAAAAAATTCACATGACCGTCTCAAACCCGCTACAGCATTGGGCTTGTAACGTAATTGCAATAAAAATGAGGTAAGCAAAACGCATATCGAAACAACGTGCCTCCTTGATCACCTCATACCGAATTCAGCGGCACAAAAAAAAAAGACCCCTCCCCCCAAAAGGGGAGAGTGGGATGGGGGAGGGGCAGAGGAAACAACACTTACCGGGTGATACCTTGCACATTGCGTGCTTGGCGGGAGATTACGGCAGCCTGACTCACCCGAATCCGGCTGCCGTGGTCGCCAGGCTTTTAAGGCTTGGCAATTCCTTTTTTGACGTCATTCCCGCGCAGGCCGGAATGACGGATTATTTTGAATTCCACTTAAGCTTTGGCGATTCCTTTCTCGGCCAGCCTGCGCCAGGTCTCGATCACCGTGTCCGGATTCAGTGACATGGTCTGGATACCTGCTCCAACCAGCCACTCGGCGAAATCGAAATGGTCGGACGGTCCCTGTCCGCAGATGCCTACGTATTTGTCCAGACGGTTGCAGGTGCTGATCGCCATCTTCAGCAGCGCTTTCACCGCCGGGTCGCGCTCGTCGAAACGGTCTGCCACCAAGCTGGAGTCACGGTCCAGACCCAGCGTGAGCTGGGTGAGATCGTTGGAGCCGATGGAAAAGCCGTCGAAGTGCTGCAAAAACTCTTCCGCCAGCAAGGCATTGGACGGGATCTCGCACATCATGATCAGGCGCAGACCCTTGTCGCCGCGCTTGAGACCGTTCTTCTCCAGCGTGGCAACGACTTCCTGCGCTTCCTTCACGGTGCGCACGAAGGGGATCATCAGCTCGACGTTGGTGTAGCCGAGCTTCTCGCGCACACGTTTCATGGCGCGGCATTCCAGCTCGAAACAGTCGCTGAAATTCGCCGCGACATAACGGCCCGCACCGCGGAAACCGATCATCGGGTTCTCCTCCATCGGTTCATAGATGTCGCCGCCGATCAGCTTGCGGTACTCGTTCGACTTGAAGTCGGACATGCGCACGATGACCTTCTTCGGCCAGAAGGCCGCGGCGAGGGTCGCCACGCCTTCGGTGATCTTCTCGACGTAGAACTCTTCCGGATTCGCATAGCCAGCTGAACGTTGCAACACCGCTTCGTGCAGCTTGCCCGGCAGCTTGTTGTGCTCGAGCACCGCCTTGGGGTGGATACCGATCAGGTTGTTGATGATGAACTCGAGACGCGCCAGGCCGACACCGGCAGACGGCAGTTGCGCGAACTCGAACGCCAGCGTGGGATTGCCCACGTTGAGCATCAGCTTGACCGGGATCGCGGGCAGTTCTTCTTCGCTGTGCACAGCCACTTCGAAATTCAACTTGCCGTGATAGACATAACCGGTATCTCCCTCGGCGCAGGAGGCGGTGACGGTCTCGCCGTCCTGCAGCGCAGTCGTTGCATGGCCGCAACCGACGATGGCGGGAATGCCCAGCTCGCGCGCGATGATCGCGGCGTGGCAGGTGCGGCCGCCGCGGTTGGTGATGATGGCGGCAGCCTTCTTCATCACCGGCTCCCAGTTCGGGTCGGTCATGTCGGTGACCAGCACGTCGCCTTCCTGCACCTTGTCCATCTCGGCGGTGCTCTCAACGATGCGCACGCGACCGGCGCCGATCTTCTGGCCGATGGCGCGGCCCTCGACCAGCACGGTGCCGCGCTGGTGCAGACGGAATTTCTCCGTGCCGCCGCTGCCCGCGTTCGACTTCACCGTCTCGGGACGCGCCTGCAGGATGTAGAGCTTGCCGTCGATGCCGTCTTTACCCCATTCGATATCCATCGGGCGACCGTAGTGCTTCTCGATCGACACGGCGTAGCGCGCCAGTTGCAGCACGTCTTCATCGCTGAGCGAGAAGCGCTGCTGGTCGGCGAGCGGCACCGGCTCGATGCGGGTGGAGCGACCGGCGGAGCGCTGCTCGTCGAACACCATGCGTTGTTGTTTGGAGCCCAGCGCGCGGCGGATGACCGCCGGATAGCCCGCGGCCAGTTGCTGCTTGTGCACATAGAATTCGTCCGGATTGACGGCGCCCTGCACCACCATCTCGCCCAGACCGAAGGAAGAAGTGACGAACACCGCGTCACGGAAACCGGATTCGGTGTCCAGCGTGAACAGCACGCCGGAGCTGCCCAAGTCGGAACGCACCATGCGCTGCACGCCGGCCGACAGCGCCACGTCGGCATGGGTGAAGTCCTTGTGCACGCGGTAGGAGATGGCGCGGTCGTTATACAGCGAGGCGAACACTTCGCGGATGGCATGCAGGATGTTCTCGATGCCGTGGATGTTGAGGAAAGTCTCCTGCTGGCCGGCGAACGAAGCGTCCGGCAAGTCTTCCGCCGTGGCGGAGGAACGCACCGCAAAACTGCCTTCGCCTTCGGCGGACAGCTTGGCGTAGTGGGTGCGGATCTCGTCTTCCAGGCGCTTGGGCAGCGGCGCTTCGACGATCCAGCTGCGAATCATGCGACCGGCCTCGGCCAGCGCGGTGACATCCTCGATGTTCAGCTTGACCAGCGCCTGCTCGATGCGCTTGTCCAGTCCGTCATGCGCCAGGAAATCGCGATACGCCTGCGCCGTGGTGGCGAAGCCGCCGGGCACGTGGACGCCGGACGAACTCAGGTTGGAGATCATCTCTCCCAGCGATGCGTTCTTTCCGCCCACTTCCGGGATGTCTGCTATTCCCAGAGACTGGAAAGGAATGACGTACGGTTGCATGAACTTCTCCTGTTTTATTAACTACAAAATCAAAACTAGCCACAGAGATCACAGAGCCCACAGAGAGTGAATCGAAATGTCCAACTATCGCACTTCGAATCGAATGATCCACTCTACTAATTAAAGCCGTTTTCTCTGTGATCTCTGTGTCCTCTGTGGCTATTTGTTTTTCAAGGTTTAATGCTTCTCTCTCTTGCACTGATCTTCGCCGCACTTGTGGTTGCCGCAACCGCAACCTTCGCCCTCTTCGCGATGCGCGCCGAATTCGGGATGCAGCAAGGCGAAGCGGCGCGCGATGGCGCGTACCACCAGCCAACCGGCCAGCAGGCCCAGCACGATCAATATCGTCTTTAAATAGATCATTCGCCCGCTCCCAATCCGGCAAAGCCCATGAAGGTCAGCGACAACAGGCCCGCCAGGATCAGCGACAACGCCGTGCCCTGCACCAGCGTCGGCACATTGGAGAGTTGCAGGCGCTCACGCAGCGAGGCCATCAACACCAGCGCGAGCGTGAAGCCGGCACCGCCGCCGAGCGCGAACACCAGCGATTGCGAAAGGCTGTACTCGCGCGCGGTCTGGAACAGCGCCACCGCCAGCACCGCACAGTTGGTGGTGATCAGGGGCAGGAAGATGCCGAGCGCGCGGAACAGCGCGGGGCTGTATTTCTTCATCACCATCTCGACCAGTTGCACCGACGAGGCGATCACCACGATGTAGGAGATCAGCCGCAGGAACTCGAGCTGAAAGTAGTTCAGCAACAGGTTCAGCGCGTAAGCGCATACCGATGCAACCAGCATCACAAAAGTGGTCGCCACGCCCATCGGGACAGCGGTGCCCAGCCGGCTCGATACACCGAGGAAGGGGCACAGCCCGAGGAACATTGCCAGCACGAAGTTGTTGGTCAGCAGCGTGCCGATGAATATCTGGCTCAATGATTCATTCATGCCTGCACCTTTCCTTCCTTGCGGCTGCGCAGCAGCGCGAACAGCAACAGCCAGCCGCCCAGCACGAAGAATCCGCCCGGCGGCAACACCATCACCACCCAGGGTTGGAAGTTATCGCCGAACAGCGTGATGCCGAACAGCTTGCCCGCGCCCAGGATCTCGCGCGTGGCGCCCAGTGCGAACAGGCCGATGGCGAAGCCGACACCCATGCCCAGCGCGTTCACCACGGCCTTGAGCGGCGGGTTCTTCGACGCGTGCGCTTCGGCGCGGCCGAGGATGATGCAGTTCACCACAATCAGCTGGATGAACGCGCCCAGCGCCTCGTACAGCGCCAGACTGGCCGCCTGGATCAGGTAGTCGACCAGCGTCACGAACGTGGCGATGATCACGATGTAGGTGGCGATGCGCACTTCCTTGGGCACCAGATGACGGATCAGCGATACCAGCAGGCAGGAGCTGACCAGCACGAACAGGGTGGCGACACCCATCGACAGGCCGTTGACGGCGGAGACGGTGACCGCCAGCGTCGGGCACATGCCCAGCACCATCACGAACACCGGGTTCTGGCGCCACACGCCTTCCATGAAGGTGTCGAAGGTGATGCCTTCGTCGGCTTGATTGGGCAGGCTCATGATTTCAACTCCGCAATATGTGGAACAAGCAGCGGCATCAGTTTCTGCGCGCTGTCATTGATGCCGCGTCCGACCGCTTTGGACGTCACGGTGGCGCCTGCGATGGCGTCGATCTGCCAGGGGCTGGTCTTGGTGCCGTGCTTGACGACTTTCACCGCATTGACCAGCGCCGTCATCTCGGCATTCACGCGCACGTCCAGTGCCTCGAAATTTTTCAGGAACGCCTGGTCGGTGATGATCTTGTCGCCGATGCCGGGCGTCTCGCGCATGAACACCACGCCGATGCCGATGATGACCTGGCGCTCCGCGTCGTAACCGTAGAGCACACGCACCACGTCGGCATAACCCTTGCCGGCCGCCTCGGCGGCGACACCTTTCAGCACGCCGGCCTGGTCGTAGGCCGCATAGAATTTCACGCCGCCTTCAGGCAGGGATGCGCCGGCTGCCAGTGGCTGGATGCCTGCACTCGTCGCGGCGTATTCGCGCACGCTCGCCGCGCCCGGCAACACCTTGAACACCGCGCGCTCGAGCATGATGCGTTTATTCTCGGCGATGGCATCCTGCGTACCCTCGAAGGCGCCGACGATGAGCACCCCGCAGATGCTGGCGACCAGCGCCATGGTAGCGATCATCTTGCTGCCGGGGGTGGTCTGGGGTTGTATCGGCTCGCTCATTTCTTCTTCCCTTGCTGGCGGGTGCCGAACACGCGCGGCTGCGTGTACAGATCGATGAACGGGGTCAGCGCGTTACCCAGCAGGATGGCGTACATCACGCCTTCCGTCAGTCCGCCGAAATAACGGATCATCACCGTCACCACACCGATCACCGCACCGTAGATCCACACGCCCAGCGGCGTCACCGGCGAGGTCGCCATGTCGGTCGCCATGTACACCGCACCCAGCATCAGGCCGCCAGACAGCAGCACGAAGGTCGGTGCCGGATAGTGGGCCGGATCGTACAACTGGAACATCCAGGCGGTGAGCGCGGCAGACGCCAGCACCGCCACCGGGATGCGCCAGTCCATGAATTTGCGCGCGGCCAGGTAGGCGCCGCATAACAGGATGAGGATGGCCGAGGTCTCGCCCGCGGAGGCGGTCACCACGCCGGTCAGCAGATCGTAGCTCGATGCGACCACGTTCTCGAACTTCCAGCGCGCCAGCGGCGTCGCACCGGTGAAGGCATCCACCGCCTGCAGCTTGATCCACTCGACGATATCCGGCGGCATCATCAGCGGCGCGGTCAGCGTGGTCGGTACGAATTCGCTGAAGCGCTGCGCCGAGAACGCCGGCACCCAGGTGGTGATGGCGACCGGGAAGGCGGCCTGCACGAAGGCGCGGCCGATCAATGCCGGGTTGAACACGTTGAAGCCGAGTCCGCCGAACAGCGCCTTGCCGATCGCGATGGCGACGAAACCGGCGACCACCGCCATCCACAAGGGGAACGCGGGGGGCAGCGTCAGCGCCAGCAGCACGCCGGTGATCGTCGCACTCCAGTCGTTGAGCGTACTCGGCTGTTTGGCGGCACGGTTGAGCAGGCGCTCGGTGGCAAGACAGGTCGCGGTCGTGACCAGCAACAGGGCCAGCGCCGACAGGCCGTATTGCCAGACCGAGAAGCCGCAGACCGGCAGCAGCGACAGCACCACATGCTTCATGATGCGCTCCACGCTGCGGTCGCTGACCTGGTGCGGAGAAGTTCTAAGTTCCATGCTCATGCGGATGCCTTTTCTCGGTTGAACCGGGAGTCGGTAGTTAAACGGAGCGCAGTGTGCGTTGCCCGCAGTGCAGGGCAAGGCGCGACAACGAGGAATGGTCGTTCCATTCCGAGGCGGAGTAACGCCGCCATGCGCTGCGGGAAACGTGCAATGCGCTTCGTAGCGACTACTGCACCCGCTATGCGTATATAAGAAGAGAGTAAAGTCCTGCTCATTTTGTTGCGGCCTCGGTGGAGCGGTTAGCTGCCGACTCCCGGTTTACAGCCTTGGCGATACGGAATTGTTGAACCAGAGGAATATGCGACGGGCAGACATAGCTGCAACAGCCGCACTCGAAGCAGCGGTCCAGGTTGTATTGCTCGGCCATCGCGGCATATTCGCGCTTGGCCGCCAGCAGGCCGAGCTGCGACGGGTTGAGGAACTTCGGGCACACCTTCAGGCATTCGCCGCACTTGATGCAGGCGTAGACACGCGGCTTCTCCGCCGGCAGCTCACCCTTGCCGAAGGCCAGCACGCCCGAAGTACCCTTGGTGATCGGCACGTCCAGCGAAGAGATGGTCATGCCCATCATCGGCCCGCCGAGGATGATCTCCTGCGCACTGCTCTTCGCGCCGACTTGCTCCAGCAGGAAGCGCAACGGTGTGCCGATAGGGACGATGTAGTTGCCGGGCTTCTCCACAGCGGGGCCGGCCACGGTGAGCACGCGCTCGATGATGCCCTCGCCCGCCGGCAGCAGACGGCCGAGGTAGGCCAGCGTCATCACGTTGTTGACCAGCACGCCGATGGAAGCGGGACGCTGGCCGGCCGGGATCTCGCGCCCGAGCAGCGCATAGATGATGGTGTCTTCCGCGCCCTGCGGGTATTTGGTCTCCAGTGCCTGCACGGTGATGCTGCCGTCGGCGGGCAAGGCGGCCCCGATCGCGGCGATGGCGTCCGGCTTGTTGTCCTCGACGCCGATGACGGTGCGCGGCGCACCGCTGACCTTCATGGCGATGCGGATGCCGCGGATCAGGTCCTGCGTGCGCTCCACCATGATGCGGTGGTCACAGGTGAGGAAGGGTTCGCACTCGGCGCCGTTCACCACCATGGTGTCGATGACGACATCCGGCGGCACGCTGAGCTTCACGTGCGCCGGGAAGGTGGCGCCGCCAAAACCGGATACGCCGGTATCCTGGATCGCAGCCAGCAACTCTTTCTTGTCCATCGCGTCGATGTCGCGCGGTGTGCGCACCTGCACTTCCTGACTGTCGGCCTCGTACACGCGGATGGTGATGGAATCCACCATCTTGCCGTTGGCTGCCGGCATCACGCCGATGGCTTCCACGACGCCGGTTGCCGGGGCATGCACCGGCAGCGAGACGAATCCGTCCGCCGTGGCGATGACCTGTCCTCGCAACACTTCCTGCCCCACGCTCACACAACACAGCGCCGGTTTGCCGATATGCTGCGACAGCGGCACGATCAGGCGCGGCGCAAAGGCCAGGCGCTTGATCGGCAGGCATCCGGTCTCCTTGTGATAGGCCGGATGGATGCCGTGCTCAAAGGTCGCCGCGCGCTTGAAGAAAGGCAGTCTCATCTTCGTCTCAGTTGAACTTGGCTGCGCGCGCTTTCAGCTTGTCCAGGTTCGCCTCGTTCATGTTCCAGGGCGTGCCGGGGTGGATGATGCCGGCGGTGCATTTTTCCGCCGCTTTGACGAGATCCAGATAACTGCCCGCCTTCGGGTCGAGGACAACTGCTTTCTTCGTTGCGTCATAACCAAATACCTTGGAGTTGATATTCATGCACTCGTCACAGGCCGTGCATTCGGGCGTGTCTACCCATACCGGTTCGTAACCGCCGGCCGGAGCGGCCACTGCCGGGGCTGCCGCAGCGGCAGGCGCCGCAGCGCCGGCTCCGAGAGGCAGACCGGAAGACAGTTGCTGGATGAGTTCCTGGCGCACGCGGTTGGCGATGGCGCTCTCATCCAGCGCACCGGCGGCGGCGCGGCCGAGGCCTGCCACATCCTTGAGCTGGTGCCAGAACTGCATGCGTTCTTCGCAGGAACGCACCATCTCGACCGAGGTCAGCACGCGCATCAGGTGCTGCTTCTTGTCCACCGCCCAGATGAACGGGAATTTGCCTTCGCGCTCATCCTCGGACATGCCGAGGAAGTCGGCCAGCAGCACCTGTTCGTCGTTCCAGGTCTCCGGCGGCGCTTTCTTGAACTGCTTGGCGAAGCGGCCTTCGGAGAGGGCGAAGTCGGCGAAGGTCATCGGCAGCGTCATGCTCTTCTTCTCGCCGTCTTCCAGATACTCCAACTTGTAGCTCACCCAGTCGCCGTCCAGCCCCGGATTGCCTTGCAGCGAGACGCTCTCGGAGAAAGTCACGCCCGCATCCGGGTTGAAGACGAACAGCGGGAAGGCGCGCGATTCGGTCGCCATCTTGCTCTGCGCCACGGCGCTGTTGTCGCCGACGCCGTGCTCCGGTGGGCACACCGCATACACGTTGAACAGCGCGGGATGGCGGCTGTTGATGCCGTCGATGAAGCTCTCCAGCATGTGCGTGATGTTGGCCTGCGACAGCTGCGCGACATAGGCGGTACGGTGCGCCATGCCGATGATGCTGATCTCCTTGCGCTTCTCGCTCTTGCCGTGTTGGCTCGCCCCGTAGGGCGACATGTCGGCCACCTGGCCGATGAAGCCGGAGGTGCAGGCCTGGCCGCCGGTGTTGGAATACACCTGCGTGTCGACGATGAGGATCTTGACCGGCTTGCCCGACATCAGCGCGCGCGACAGGTTCTGGAAACCGATGTCGAACATCGCGCCGTCGCCGCCGATCGCCACCACCGGCGGGCACAGGTGCCACTCTTCATCGCTGAACTGTTCCCAGTTGAAGCGCGCGTAGAAATCGTCCTGCTCGGCGGGTTCGTAACCGCCCGCGAGTTCCTTTTCGACCTGGCGCACGACCTTGAAACCTTCCGCCATCTTGGCCATGTGGCCCTCGAACACACCCATCGCCACCGACGGCGAATCCTGGAACAGGTGCGAGGTCCACGGGAAGGGATAGGGATTGAACGGGAAGGTGGATGCCCACACCGAGGTGCAGCCGGTAGAGTTGATGATGCCCATCTCGGCGCGTCCGTTCTTGCTCGGGCCTTCCATGTAACGCCAGCGCAGATCCTTCAGCTTGTCCAGCATCTGCGAGACGCGCTTCAGCCATTGCGGATCAATGGGCTGGCCCGGATGCTTGGCCAGCAGGCTCTCGGACAGGTTGGCCAAGGTGAGGTCGTGCCCCTTGTTGGCTTGCACCGCATCCAGCAATGCCTGCGTGTCGGTCAGGTTGACGCTGCTGCTCAACTTGGTGCGGATATGGTCTTCCAACTCGCCGATCAGCTTGTCCAGTTTGGCGACGAACTTCTTCACGCGCGGCTGCTGCAGCGCGGTGACGGTGGAAGTGAACAGGTGGATGGAGCCCTTCTCGCCGCAGCCCAGGCAGGCACCGTCGCCGCTGACCAGGGACATATAGTTGTGTTTGTCCAGCAGCAGGGTCTCCAGCGCGCCGACCTTCTCGTCGAGATCGTCGATGCGGCTGTATTGCGCCGGGGTGGTCGGCAGGTCGAGCCAGAAGTTCCAGTCGCTGCGCAGCTCAGCGATACTTTCGCTGGTCTGGGTGACCATCTTCAGCGCGCCGTCGCCGCACTCTTCCACGCACAGTGCGCAGCCCTTGCAGGTGTAGGGATTGACGGTGATGGAGAACAGGCCGCCCGCGCCCTTTTCCTTCTTCTCTTTCTGCGTCCAGTACGGTTTGGTGGTGGCGAACTTGAAACTGCCCAGTTCGGTGCGCAGCAGGTTCAGTTCGGCTTCCAGACGGGCGCGGTCTTCGCCCTGGGTCGGGTCTTCCGCGAACGCTTCGGTGATGGCATTGCCCAGCAAGGCGCGGACGTCGAGGCCGTCCTTCTCCAGCGAGATCCGCAGTTTCTTCTCGATAGTGCGGCTGAACTTGCGCAGGAAGCGGGTCGGACGACCGCCGATCTCGATGTTCTGGATGGCGGTACCGAGCACGTCGGCCGGGGTCGAGACCAGGCCGGGGATGGCACTGTCCGGACACACGGTATAGCAGTTGCCGCAGGCGGTGCAGTTCTCGGCGATCCACTCGGGATGCTCGAAGCGCACGCCGGTCATATCGCGGTACACACCGGTCACGGCGGGGATGACGGACAGGCCCATGAAGGGATCGACCAGGTTGTCGGAGCCCTGGCCCTTCATGTAGAAGCTGCCGGTCTGCTCCCAGAAGCGATGCACATCGGAGATGCCGCCGTCGCCTTCGGGCAGGCGCTTGAGCATGATGGGCAGCGATGGTGCGATCTTGCCCGTACCCTGTGTGCGCTGACCGACCTTCATCACTTCCGCCTTGATCTCGTGCAGCTCTTCATAGCCGCGGCGCACCACGCGCAGGTTGTCCTCGACGATGCGTTTGCCCTTCTTGCCGAACTTGGCTTCGAGCTGATTCTCGATCGCGGTGAACAGCGTCTCTTCGGAGAGTCCCGCGCGGTCCTTCACGTCGGAAGCATGGAAGAATGCGCCCTGGAAGGCATTGCCCTGCATGCGCAACTGCAGGTCGGCATTGCTCGACTCCTCGCGCGCGATCTTGAACGCGTCGAGGAAGAACACGCGGATCTGCTTGTCCACGATGTATTTCTGGATGTGCATGGGGAAGCTCGCCCACAGCGCTTCGGCGCTGCCGAGGTTGCTCTGGATGATGAACACGCCGCCCTTGCCGAGGCCTTCCACTGCATTGGTGTGGCCGAACACTTGCGGGTCCGGCGACATCACCACATCGACGTTGGTGTATTCGCAATTGATGCGGATGGGTTCCGGCGCGGCCGACAGGTAATAGGTGGTCGGCTGGCCCTTCTTCTCGGAACCGTATTTCGGATTGGCCTTGATGTCCCAGCCCAGCAGTTCGAACAGTGTCATCGCCAGGTTCTTGCCGGTGGTCACCATGCCCCAGCCGCCGATGGAGTGCATGCGCACCGCGATGGCGCCTTTGGGCAGCAGATTGGGGTTCTCGGAGCCGCGCAGCGCCAGATCCTTGATGCCGGGATAGGCGGCTTGCAGTTCCTGCTGGCGAATCTCCTGTTTCGGATTGGCCGACTCGGCACGCACGAAGTCCACCGACAGGTAGTAGAACTTGCGGTGGGCTGCGCCCGGCAGCATGTTCTCGACAGCGGCGATCAGGCCTTCGGGTTGCAGGTCGCGCGAACCCAGACCGTAGCAGCCGGAGTACAGCGAAGGCATGTCCCTGGCGCTCTCGTAGGCGGCGTAATCGGCATAGGTCTTGTCGCGCCCGTTCTCCAGGCACTTGGTCACGGTGGAGCGTACTTCGCGCATCAGCGGCAAGTCTTCCGATAGCGGCTGGTCGGTACGCTCAAGCACGGCGACGCCCTTCTTGCCCTTGAGGATCTGGCCCAGCACGTCGCCGGGGAAAGGACGGAACATGGTGATGTTGACCACGCCCACCTTGAGCTTGCGGTTCTCGCGCAGCCAGTCCGCCACGGCGGCGGCCTGCACGGTCATGCTGCCCTGGCCGAGGATGATGTAATCGGCATCCTCGCAGCGGTAAGCATCGACACGGCTGTAACGGCGGCCGGTCAGGTTGTAGAACTCTTCCGCACTCTTGTCGAACAGCGCGGGAATATGGTCGAAGAAATAGGGGCGCTGTCCGGCCACAGCCTGCATGTAGGCGTCCTGGTTGGCGACCACACCGGTCTGCATGGGATTGTCCACATCCCAGATCGACGGCACGCGACGGCGCTTGGGCCCGTACAGCATCTGCTGCGCGGGGGTGGGCGTGTCGATGAGGTCGTCTGCATCGCCGAGGAACTCGGCGACCAGTTCCTTCTCGGGCACCATCATCGGCTCGATCAGGTGCGTGGTGAGGAATCCATCCTGCGCCACTATGGCCGGCGTCAGCGACAGCTCGGCGGTCTTGCGACCGATCATATTGAGGTCGGCGGCTTCCTGCGCGTTCTTGGCGAACACCTGGATGAAGCCGGTGTCGTCGGCACAGTGGTAGTCGTCGTGCGCACAGTGCACGTTCAGCGAAGCCTTGGTGATGGCGCGGCAACCGAGGTTGAGCACATAGGGCAGGCGCTTGCCGACCGCGGCATACAGCGATTCGTGCATGAAGGCCAGGCCCTGTGCGGAAGTGAAGTTCACCGCACGCAGACCGGTCATCGACATGCCGGCGGTGACACCGGCGGCGGCGTGTTCGGACTCCGGTTCGACGAAGATCAGCGCCTTGCCGGCGGCGTTGAGGTGGCCCTTGGCCACTTCTTCGGCCCAGTATTCGCCCATCTGGGTGGAAGGCGTGATGGGATAAGCGCCCGCGCCCTGCGAGGCTTCGCGCTCCACCATGATCACGGCGGTGTTGCCGTCGATGGCATCGCGCGTGCCGGGGTATTTGAATTTGGTGCGGCTGCCGTCGGTTCCGGTGGCGGCGCCTGCCAGCTTGAATTGCTTGAGTTTGTTCAACATGATTCCCCCTAGGCCTCGGTAGTGGCAGGTAATGGTTCGATACGGATGATCTTCTTTGCTGCTTTACCTTTGCTGATGCGGCCGCCCTCGAGCCAGACGATGGCGCCGGTGGGGCAACGCTCGATCGCCTCGCGGCTTGCCGTCTCATTCTTGCCGTAATCGATGACAGCAAGATTGCGTTCCAGATGGATCAGGCCGGGCGCGCCATCGACCACGCAGCGCCCGCAGGCAGTACAGGCCACTTCGCAGGCCGCTTCGGCGGCATCGCCGTCGTCCTCGTTGCGGCAGGCCAGCCACAGTTTGTGCGACATGACCTGCAGCGAGAACAGGTCTTTCGGGCAGATATCGACGCAGTCGCCGCAGGCCGTGCATTTGTCCACGTCCACCACCGGCAGACCGTGTGCATCCATGGTGATGGCGTCGAAATCGCACACATCGGCGCAATCGCCCAGTCCCAGACAGCCCCAGGCACAGCTCTTGCCGCCGCCTCCCGCCAAGACCGCCGCACGGCAGGAAGACAGGCCGGAATAGTTGGCGCGCATCTTCGCGACATGCGTGCCGCCGGCGCAGGCCAGACGCGCCACACGCTTCTCGATATCGCCCAGGGCGACACCCAGCAGCGCGGCGATGTTCTTGTTCTGGTCGGGAGTGTTCACCGTGCAGCGGCCGGGTTCGATCTCGCCTGCCACGGCCTTCTCGGCGAAGTTATGGCAACCTGCCGTGCCGCAGGCGCCGCAATTGGAATGAGGGAGGAGTTCTTCGACTTGCTCGATGCGGGGATCTTCAAAGACATACAGTTTCTTGCTGGCGATAGCCAGCAGGATGGCCAGCAGACCGCCCAGACCGGCCATGAAGGCTCCTGTGATCAGGATACTGTAAACAATACTCATGTCTCTCCCCGCTGCAATAAATTTGCGCAGAGAACCCGAAAAACCGGCTCTCTATCGCTACACTTATTTACGCCCCACTAGCGCCAGGTGAATCAATACACCCTTTTATCTCTACTGTTTTTCTTGTTAGGCGGAGACTAAACAAACTACAATCATTTCACGAATCAATTGTTTCAATCATTACTATTAAGAAATGAAATGTACAGTAACGGCACGGGGAGGCCGGGATGAACAACGAAAAACAAAGCTACTATAAAAACAACAGACTGAAACAGATGCGCGCATTTTGCGAAGTCGTCCGTACTGGTAGTGTGACACTGGCCGCACAGCATCTGTTCCTCAGCCAACCGTCGGTGACTTTACAGATCCAGGCACTGGAGCGGGAACTGGAAGTGACCTTGTTCGAAAGACGCGGCCCTGTGTTGAAGCTTACTCCCGATGGCGAAGCTTTGTATACCCTGGCGGAACCCCTGGTCAAAGGCATAGACGGACTGGAGGAGAACTTCGCCGCACAGCACGGCAAGCTGGAATCGGGCGAACTCAACATCGGCGCCGGCGAATCCACCATCCTTTATATATTGCCGGAAGCGGTGCGCCGTTTCGTCACCGCGCACCCGCGCATCCAGCTCAAGATCCACAACGAGACCGGGCGCGACGGCCTCAAGATGTTGCGCGGCGACGAGATTGACCTGGTGGTCGGCTCCATGCTGGACGTGCCGGACGACATCACCTATCAGCCGGTGGTGACGTTCGATCCCGCGCTCATCGTGCCGCTCGATCACCCTCTGGCCAGCCGCACCGAGGTCACTCTGGAAGACATCAGCCATTACGGCCTGATCCTGCCGCCGCGCCACCTCTCCACCTGGCGCATGGTGAAATACGTGTTCCAGCAGCACAACCTGACCTTCACGGTGACACTGGAAGCGGGCGGCTGGGAAGTGATTAAGAAATATGTCGAACTGGGGATGGGCATCTCCATCGTCACCGACATCTGCCTCACCGGAAATGAAAAGCTGGTGCGCATCCCGCTCAAGCAATACTTCCCGCAGCGCGGCTATGGATTGGTGTTGCGCAAGGGACGCTTCCTGTCGCCGCAGGCGCGGCGCTTCGTCGAGATCCTGTACGAGGTCTACGGCATCCAGTCGGTGCCGGCGGAGATCAGTACCCGGGATTAAAAATATATTCAATTCGGCGCCGCCGGTATTCCATCAATCATCTTTAAACACGGATAAAAGTAATGATCACTACTCAAGCAAAGCTTCAGATCCTGTCCGGATTGATTCTTGCAGTCTTGTGTTCTTTTTCACACGCTTCAGATATGTTTGGCAACCCGAGTCAGATCGGGAATCCGGGGACTATTGGACTTCAATTCGGCGGAGGCACGACCGATCTGTATATGAATGCCAGCGACATGGTCGCGACAACGACTGTTGGCAACATAGCTACAACCCGAACAGTCTCAACCCTGTCCTTGACGGATAAGGAAGACGTCATGTTCGCGGGAGTGTCATTTGCCCCAAACTCTCAGACCGAACTGTCTGTCACTCTCGGTTCTGGGCGCAACACAGGTCAAAAGACGAACAGCCGATCCATAGGCATGAAGCTATCCCCCGGTAACGAGACTTCCAAGACCAGGTTGGGCCTGATGTTGCGCGCACAGCGAGTAAAGACAGAGATTAGTGGAGATTTTTATCTTGCGGCACCGTACAACTCGGTCAATGACGGCATCAACGTCTATACAATCAACTTCCCGATCGGCGGCGCTACTCTCTCTCCGCTTCACGGCAGCGAAAAGCTCGAATACTCACGACTCGATGCATTCCTGGGGATTGGCGGCAACACCGGCAGTTTCCGTCCCTATGGAGGATTCGCCCTGACACGGATTTCCGGCACAGACTCAATAGCATTGAGTGGCAATACCAGCGTCAGTTCTTGGCCTGTCGGCGGAGGAGCCATAACAACATCAAACCAGAACGTTACTTTCAGCTCCACATCCTCCATTTCAAATAGCAAGATATTCTCTATCGTCGTCGGTTTCAGCGCTGTCGTATCGGACAACGCGAATATATCCATGGAATACAAATCCGGGGCACAAGAATCCCTGATGCTATCCGGAGATATTTCCTTCTGAATATCAATGCATCACAGGACCCGATGTGGTCAACCAATGTGAAAGAACTGCGCCCTTCACCGCTCCAGATTCAATTCCTGCATCAACTGCACGGCCAGTTCCTCGATGGAGCGCGAGGTGGTGTCGAACCATTTGATGCCCTCGCGCTTCATCATCTTCTCGGCTGCCGCGACTTCGTAGCGACAGTTATCCAGCGATGCATATTTGCTGTTCGGGCGCCGCTCGAAGCGGATACGCTGCAATTGCTCGGGGTCGATGGTCAGACCGAACAGTTTGTCGCGATAGGGCAATAATCTCGACGGTAACTGGCCGCGCTCGAAATCTTCCGGGATGAGCGGATAGTTGGCGGCCCTGAGCGAGAACTGCAGGGAGAGATACAGGCTGGTCGGCGTCTTGCCGCTGCGCGATACGCCGACCAGGATGATGTCGGCGCTCTTCAGATCGGCATCCGACACACCGTCGTCGTGCGCCAGCGCGAAGTTCATCGCAGCGATGCGCGAGTTGTATTCCGGGTTGGCCTGGCCGTGCGAACGACCCATGGCGCGCGTGTAGCGGCTGCCCAGCTCCTTCTCCAGCGGCACGATGAAGGCATCGAACAGATCGATGAAGAAGGCGCCGGCCCGGTGCAGGATGGCGCTGTATTCCGCGTTGGTCTGCGTCATGATGACGATGGGACGTACGCCTTCGCGCCGGCCCACCTCGTCGATGCGCGCCACACAATCCCGCGCCTTGTCTCCGCTATCGATGAAAGGAAAGCGCATGGGGCGGAATTCGATGCCCTCGAACTGCGAAAGCAGACCGTGCCCCAAAGTCTCGGCAGTGATGCCGGTGCCGTCCGACACGTAGATGACGGTCCGTTTGAGACTGTCCATTGCGGCTACGATCAGCTCGGGACGCAGGCCAGGTTCTGCGCGTGGCAGACGTAGCCCTTGGCGTAGATCAGGGCGATCCAGATCCAGAACAGCACGAAGAAGCTGACCAGACCGAGATGTTGCTCGGCGATGAACTTGGGCGTGATCTTGCGCACCGCCTTGTAGATCGGGCCGGTGACGACCTGAAACAGGCGATAGACGAAATTATTGTCTTTCGCCTTGCCGGACAGGAATCCGATCAGGCCCTGGGCAAGCAATGCCAGAGCGGCGACTTCGACCAGTGCTTTCAGCACGCTGACGATGAACAGTTCGGGAGAGGACATGATCTTGTGATTGGATTGAACAGGCCCGGATTTTAGCACCCCGCGGCGATTATGCTTGCGGCCCCAGTGTGCAATGCGCAGAATGTCGCCTGCTTCCACCGAGGGATCACTGCAATGAACTACGAGAAATGGCAACACCTGCTGCGCGCGCGCTTCTTTCAATTCATGAACAAGGAAGATGCGGCACTGGATGAATACCGGCTGACGCTGGCCGCCGCACCCGAATACACCCGCGCCACCGTCGCCATGGCCTTCATCTACGCCAAGCGCAACGATTTCGGCCAGGCGGCGAAACATTTCCGCGAGGTGCTGAACAACGAACCAGACAATGCCGAGATACTTTTCAATCTCGGCTTTGCCTGCGACAAACAGGGGGAGTTGGCCGAAGCGATCACTTCTTTTCAATCGGCCACGCGGTTGAATCCTCAATTCGACCGCGCCTGGTACGGACTGGGCATCTGCCATGCCAAACTCGGCCAGCACGCCGAAGCTGCCAAGGCATTGCATGAAGCCGCCAACCTGCAACCGATGAACCCGCACGCCTGGTATGCGCTGGGCATGGCCCACCATCATCTGAACGATCCCGAGCGTGTGACCGAAGTGATCAAATACCTGCACCGCTTCGACCCGATCATGACCCGCCACCTGATCCAGGATACCGGCCGTTCCGATCTGGCCTATATGGTCGCCGATCTGGCGGTCTGAGTCCGCAGCCGGAACCGGCTATACCCTTCTTTTTCCTCGTCCAAAAACAAAGAGGCCTGCTTGCGCAGGCCTCTTTGACTTGCTACGACGACTTCAGCTTATGCAGCCTTGGTGTCGATGTCGCCTGTCAGGTTCGGGTAACGAACGTGGTCGACCAGTTCCTGGATCTCTTTGCTCGGTGCCGCGGTCAGCAAGCTGCCCACGACCACGCCGATGATACCGGCGGGCATGCCGAAGATACCGGCAGAGATCGGGTTGATGTCCCACCACAGCGGTGCGTTGACGCCGAAGAACGGATAGGTCATGTACATGTAGTACATACAGATACCCAAGCCGCTAGACATACCGACGATCGCACCCCACTTGTTGGCACGCTTCCAGAACACGCCCAGCGCCAGGGCCGGGAAGAACGCGGAAGCAGCCAGCGAGAACGCCGCACCGACCAGGAACAGGATGTCACCCGGTTTCAGCGAGGTGATGTAGGCAGCAAACACGGCGACCACCAGCAACAGACCCTTGGAGATAGCCAGACGACGGGTCGTCGGGGCATGCGGGTCGATCATCTTGTAGTACACGTCGTGCGACAGCGCGTTGGCGATGGTCAGCAGCAGACCGTCGGCGGTGGACAGCGCGGCAGCCAGACCGCCCGCTGCGACCAGACCGGTGATCACATACGGCAGACCCGCGATCTCCGGCGTCGCCAGCACGATCAGGTCACCACCGATGGTGATCTCGGCCAGTTGCACGATACCGTCCTTGTTGATGTCAGTCACACTCATCAGCGTCTTGTCCACAGCGGCCCACGATGCTACCCAGCTTGGCAGTTCGGAGAAGCTGGAGCCGACCAGCAAGGTGTAGACGTCGAACTTGGCCAGCACCGCCAGCGCAGGCGCGGTGAAGTAGAGCAGGAAGATGAAGAACAGCGACCAGAACACCGATTTGCGAGCTTCCTTCACCGACGGAGTGGTGTAGTAGCGCATCAGGATGTGCGGCAACGCGGCCGTACCCACCATCAGGCACAGTACCAATGCCAGGAAGTTCTTGCGCTTCTTGTCGATGGCAGCCTGGTCCTTGCCGGCGAACGGCTCGGCGTGGGAAGCGATCGGACCGGCTTTAGCCTTGGCACCGGCTGCGGCCTTGGTCCATGCGGCTTTCGCTGCGGCAGCATCTGCCGGGAAGTCGGTCACCGCCTTGTCGGCTGCAGCCACGGCTGCCGGATCGGCATCCTTGGCGGCCTTCAGGTCGGCGGCGGCTTTTTCAAGCTTGGCCTTCTCTTCTGCCAGGTAGGTTGCGCCGCCAGCTTCCAGCGCCTTCAGCTTGGCTTCCGTGGCTTCCTGACGCTGCTTGAAGATCGCGCGGACTTCGGCCTCTTTCGCTCCGTCCGGTGTGGTCGGGTCGTTCAGCACGACTTCGCGTGCAGTGACCTTCTCCAGCACATAGCCGTAGGCGACTTGCGGAACCGGGTTGCCGGTGTGCTTAACGGACAGCCACACCACTGGGATCATGTAAGCCACGATCAGGATGATGTACTGCGCGACTTGGGTCCAGGTAACAGCACGCATACCGCCGAGGAAAGAACACACCAGGATGCCGCCGAGACCGGCGAACACACCGATGCCGAACTCCAGACCGGTGAAACGGCTGGTGATCAGACCCACGCCGTAGATCTGCGCGATCACATAGGTGAAGGAGCACAGGATCGCGGCGAACACGCCGATGGAACGCGGGATGTTGCCGCCGTAACGGGCGCCCAGAAAGTCGGGAATAGTGAACTGGCCGAACTTGCGCAGGTACGGTGCCAGCAGCAGCGCCACCAGGCAGTAACCGCCGGTCCAACCCAGCACGAAAGCAAGGCCGTCATAGCCGGACAGGTACAACGTACCGGCCATACCGATGAAGGACGCAGCCGACATCCAGTCCGCGCCGGTCGCCATGCCGTTGAACAGCGCCGGTACGCGGCGTCCGGCCACGTAGTATTCCGACACGTCCGCGGTGCGGGACATCACGCCGATACCAGCGTACAGCAGAATGGTCGCTGCCAGGAACATGTAGCCCAGCATCTTGTTCGGCACACCCATCTGCTCGAGGATGGCGACCAGAATAACGAACGCGATGAAACCTCCGGTGTAGAAGGAGTAATAGCGCGTCAGCTGGGATTTAAATGATGCGGTGGATTGGGTAGCCATTAATCGTCTCCTTCATGCACGCCGTATTCCTGGTCGAGCTTGTTCATGTAATGGGCGTAGTACCAGATGATCGCCACATAGATCACGAGCGAACCCTGCGCCGCCATATAGAACGGGAACGGGAAGCCGATGATGGTGATGGTTTGCAGGTCTCTGGCGAACCAGCCGATGACGAAAGTGGCGACGAACCACAGTGCCAGCAATATCCCCGTGATGCGGAGATTCTTCTGCCAATACTCCTTATGTTTCTGTGAAAGTTGCATGTTTCCCCCAAATAAAAAGTAAATCGCTTGCACGAATTACAGGAAAGGCGATCCAAAACAGCGCAATCGCGATGCCACTTACCGGATCCAGCTGGTCTGCGGCTTGGACAATTCACGCCATCCACTTAGAATAGCCCCACGAGAGACGGGTGTGATACTCCCCTACCCATCCGTCCCACAATCGCACCATAATGCCCCATCCTTACAGAAAACTTACAGAGCCATGCGCATCCTGATCGCCGAAGACGACGAAGTCCTGTCCGACGGACTGTGCCGCTCCATGCGGCAGACCGGCTATGCTGTCGACTGCGTCAGGGACGGCCTTTCCGCCAATACCATCCTCAGCGGTGAACAGCCTTTCGACCTGGTGATCCTCGATCTGGGGCTGCCCAAAGTCGACGGTTTCACTGTGTTGAAGGGCCTGCGCGAAAAGAACCGCCAGGTCCCGGTGATCATCCTCACTGCGCGCGATGCCGAAGAGGACCGGGTTAAAGGATTGGACCTGGGGGCGGACGACTACATGATCAAACCGTTCAGCCTGCCGGAGCTGGAAGCGCGCGTGCGCGCCTTGATCCGGCGCGGCCAGTGCGGCGTGAACCCGGTGTACAGCTGCGGCACGCTGACCTATGACAGCGTGGGACGACGCGCCGCCATCGACGGCGAGACGCTGGATCTCACCACGCGCGAACTCAGCGTGCTGGAAGCGCTGATGTCGCGCATCGGCTGGGTCATCAGCAAGGAACAGTTGCTGGAGCGCCTGTACAGTTATTCGGAAGAAGCCAGCAGCAATGCCATCGAGGTCTATATCCACCGCCTGCGCAAGAAGATCGAGCCCGCCGGGGTGACCATCCGCACCATACGCGGGCTGGGCTACATCATCGACAGGGTGAACAGCGCGCATGACTGAGGAGGATGACGTCCGCGAAGGCCGCATCGAATCGCTGCGCGTCCACCTCATCAACTGGCTGCTGACGCCGCTGTTCGTGCTGTGGCTGTTCAGCACCATCGCCGGGTATGTCGCCACCCTGAACTACGCCAACAAACCTTACGACGAGGTATTGCTGCAACGTGCGCAGGCGGTGGGAGAGCAACTGCGGCTGGGCGGCGGCAGGGAGCGCCTCGGTATTGACCTGCATCTGCCGGACGGCACTTCGCCCACCGAACCGGACAAAGTGTTCTATACCGTGAGCGACCGCGACGGCAAGAAACTCGCAGGCAACGCCAACCTCGGCCGCCCGCTGGCCTACCGCGGCGGCAAGATCGGCCCGCTGTTCAGCAACGGCGAGCGCGACGGCGCAAAGACGCGCAACGTGAGCCTGATCTTCTACAACCCCGACAGCCAGAAGTTGTACCAGTTATATATGTCGGAAACCATCCAGCAACGGCAAGCGCTGATACGCGGCATCCTCGCCAACATCGTGATCCCGCAACTGCTGCTGATCCTGATTGCGGTGGCCGCCGTGTGGTTCGCGCTGAAACAGGGGCTGGCCCCGCTGGAACGGCTGCGGCGCAAGGTCACCGAGCGCAGGCGTGACGACCTCAGCCAGCTCGACAGCAGCCTGGCACCGGAAGAGGTGCGCCCGCTGATCGACGCGGTGAACAATCTGCTCGAACGCCTGCGCCAGGCGATGCAGGCGCAGAAACGTTTCGTCGCCGATGCCGCGCACCAGCTGCGCACCCCCATCGCCGGGCTCAAGACCCAGTCCGAACTGGCCTTGCGCACCGACGACCCGGAACAGAAACAACAGGCGCTCGAACACATCCTCACCAGCACACGGCACGGCATCCGCCTGGTCAACCAACTGATGGCGCTGGCACGCAACGAGCCGGGCGGACAGGGCACCGAGAATTTCGTCGCGCTGAACCTCAACCTGCTGGCGCAGGAATGCACCCTGAACTGGATACAGACGGCATTGGAGAAGAACATCGACCTCGGCTTCGACGGCGCACCGGCACTTGAAGAAATACTGGGCGATGCGAACAGTCTGACCGAGATGTTGAACAACCTGATCGACAACGCCATCCGTTACACCCAGCCGGGCGGGCACATCACCGTCAGCGTAGATGCAAGCACGCAGGGCGTCGTGCTCAGCGTGGAGGACAACGGCCCCGGCATCGACCCGCAACACCGCGAGCGCGTGTTCGAACGTTTCTACCGCGTGCTCGGCACCGGCCAGAGCGGCAGCGGACTCGGCCTCGCCATCGTCGCCGAGGTCGCCAAACGCCACCACGCCACGCTACGGCTGGATGCCGGCAGCGGCGGCAAGGGTACGCTGATCAGCGTGCGTTTCCCGCGTCGCCCGCCTCCGCCACCCCCTGATTTTGACGATCCAAGAAAAAGCCCCGCGTTCTACGGCGGGGCTTGAGCGATACCGGTTGTCGTTTAGAACTTCAACACCAGGCTGGCAAGGGCTGAGGTCGTTTTGAACCGGTAAGTGGTGCCGTCCAGCTGATAGGCGCCCGGCAGCTTGTTATAGCGGTTGACCTGGAAGCGCACGCCGACATCGCGGTTGAAATCGTACTGGATGCCGCCGCTGACTGAAGTGGTGTTCCTGGTCTCATGGTAGTTGCCATGCCACAACTCGCCATTCAGCGCGTAATACCAGACCTCTTCTTCCATGTTGGCGCGCAGCCACCCCGCCTTGCCATGCACTGACAGATGCTCGCCGAAATGCAGCGTGGCTACCGCAGCGAGTTCCCAGCCGATCACTGACCAGGTGCGATAGTAAGGTATGGGGCCGCCACCCGGAATCACCGCCGGCGGAGTCGGATCGATACCGTCCTCGCGGGCATGCGCAAAATCGCCATAACTGATCTCCACCCCCAGCAACGAATTGAAGTTGTATCCGTAGCCGAGCCGGTAGACCGTGCCCTTGGAACTGCAAGACGAATTAGCCAGCCATTTGTTATCGCAAACCGCCGGTGTGCTGGAGCGCCCGGCGCTGAGCAAGACATACGATTTTGTTGCAGCGACGTTGTGGTCGCCTTCCTGAGCCAATGCTGGCATAGCAACCGCGCAGCCCATCAACATCCATCCCCACGACCTGATATCCATCGCTTCCCTTTCGTCCCGTTCGGTTTTAAGTCGGCCAACGGGCGGCATTCTGGCATTGGCCGTAAAAGCAGGTCAATCGATATTCCTGAACTCGGCTCTCGCAGAAAACAGAAATGCAACAAGCCCCCCGCGAGTGAAGCGAAAAAAAGCCCCGCCGGCGACGGCGGGGCTGCAGGGACATGCTGCCTGTCTTTTTGTTAGTGGACCGATGCAGCCTCGGCGTTGATGCCGGTGTTCTGGCGCACGTAGAGCTCGTCCCACATCTCTTCAGCACGCTTGTCACGTGTGAACAGCGAACCCAGGATGACCAGCAGGAAGCCCAGCGGGATGGAGATGAGGCCGGGGTTCTTCAACAGGAAGAATGGCTTCTCCAGACCCATGATGCTGGTGGTCTGACCTTCGAATTTGGACAGGTCGGCCTCAGCCTTGGCCTTGGCCTTCTCTACCGCGGCGATGTCTTTCTTCACCTTGGCGAGGTCCGCCTCGATGCTCGCCTTGAGCTCGGGGGTGGCAGCCTTGGCGAGGTCCGCTTCCAGCGTCGGCAGCTTGGCATTCAGGCCGGCCAGCTTCTCGGCAGCACCCGGCTTGGCGGGTTTTTCAGCCGCTGCGGCTTGTGCCGGCTTGGCCAGCACGCAACCGTCCATGGCGAACAGCTCGCACATGAAGCTCGAACGTTCCACAGCAGGCGTGGCTTCCTTTGCAGGAACCGCAGGCTCACCGTTCAACACTTTATTGGCCGTGGCGATGACTGCCTTCGGATAAGTCATGTTGGGGGAGATCATCACCAGACCGATGGCGGTCACTGTGCCCACGATCATGCCGAGGATGATGCCGGTGGTGTTGCACTTCTTCCAGTACAGCGTGAGGAACACCGCCGGCAGATTGGATGAAGCGGCCACCGCGAACGCCAGCGCCACCAGGTGCGCCACGTTCTGGCCCTTGGCCAGGATGCCCACGGTGATCGCGATCACGCCGACGACGCCGGAGGCGACGCGCGCTGCGACCACTTGTTCCTTCGGAGTGGCATGGTCGCCGCGGATCACGCCGACGTAGATGTCGTGCGCCATCGCGGAAGCGGCAGCCAGCACCAGACCGGCCACCACCGCCACGATGGTGGCGAATGCGACCGCTGCCACGAAGGCCAGCATGAAGTTACCCAGCATGGAGTTCTCGCCGCCGCCGAGGAACTGCGCCAGCAACGGGCCGGCCATATTGCCGCCCGCGTCGATCGCAGCGATCTTGTCCGGACCGACCAGCATCGCAGCGCCCGTGCCCAGGAACAGGGTCAGCACGTAGAAGCCACCGATGATGCCCATCGCCCAGATCACCGAAGTGCGGGCTGCCTGTGCGGTCGGCACGGTGAAGAAACGCATCAGGATGTGCGGCATACCGGCAGTACCCAGCACCAGCGCCAGACCCAGCGAGATCTGGTCGATTGGGTTCTTCAGGAACAGGCCTGGTTCGAGGAAGCGCTGACCCAGTTCTTCCGGTGTCATCGTGGCAGCTTTGTCGCCCAGCAGCTTGGCGACCTGCTTCTGCACATCGGGATCGGCAACCACTTGGCCCAGATAGCCCGGCAGGCTGAAACCGTAAGGCGCCCACACCATGAACACGAGGATGATGGAAGCGGTCACCAGCAGCACGGCCTTGGTGATCTGCACCCAGGTCGTGGCCTTCATGCCGCCGAACACCACGTAGGCCAGCATCAGGATACCCACGCCGATCACGGAGATCTCGTAGTCGATACCGATCAGCGTCTTGATCAGCACGCCGCCGCCGACCATCTGCGCGGTCAGGTAGAAGGTGGATACGGTGATGGTGGACAGCGCCGCCACGGTCTTGGTCTTCTTCGGATCGTTGCGGAAGGCGAGGATGTCGCCCATGGTGTACTTGCCGATGTTGCGGCAAGGCTCGGCGATCACCAGCAGCACGGTGATGTAAGCCACCAGCCAGCCCACGGAATACATGAAGCCGTCGTAGCCGTACAGGGAGATCAGACCGGCGATACCGAGGAAGGACGCGGCGGACAGATAGTCGCCCGCGATCGCCCAGCCGTTCTGGATGCCGCTGACCGAACGGCCCGCCGCATAGAACTCGGAAGTGGTATGGGTGGAACGCGCCGCCCAGAAAGTGATGGCCATGGTGATCGCGATGATCACGCCGAACACGGTGAAGGTCATCCACTTGAATTCGTCGGCCACCGCGCCGTTGCCCGCGAACGCAGCACCGCTGGCGCCCAGGGCAGCCGCGGACAGCATCAATTTATTCAACATGCTCATTTGATTCTCCCGCTATCCACATCGTTGATGATCTCCTGCGCCATCGCGTCGAACTGGGCATTGGCCTTCTTCGAATAGACGAACGCGATGACCCAGGCCACCACGAACTCGGACAAGGCGAACAGCAGGCCGACGTTCACCACACCCCACACCTTGGTCTTGAACAGGTCCTGGTAATACGCGGCGCCGATCGGCAACAGGAAGTAATAGATGATGGAGAAAACCATCAGCCCCCACAGGAAGAAAGTCTTCTTCCTGTGCAGAGCCTGGAACTTGGGATTGGCGTCGATCGCCGCCCAATTGAAGTTAGTGCTGGACATACTCGCTCCTATAGATTGACTACAGATCAGGACTGTTTCCCTGACCCCCTGAAACAACGGGGCGCGAGACTACGGCAGGAGACTTACGATCAACTTACGGAGGCTTACGGTCAGCTTACAGCGCTGACCCAGCGTTGATTCTTTTCCAGATCATGCAGGCCGGCCATGTCGGATATCTTCTTCCGGACAGCCTGGGCATGCGCCACCTGGAACAGTTGCGCGGTGGCGAGCGCATCGGCCAGCGCGTTGTGGCGCGCGTCGATGCGGATGTTGAAATGGCCGATCCAGTGGTCGAGCGCGCGGTATTTGCGCGCCAGCGGCGGGTTGAGGCCGGGCATCACATAAGCCAGGTCCGTCCACGGATGCTTGAAGTTGAGACCAAGATGGTCGCGCAGGGCGCGCTTGATCATGGTCTCGTCGAAGGTCACGTGGAAAGCGACCAGCGGCGACTTGCCGAGAAATTCGAGGAAGGACAGCAACGCTTCGACCGGCGGTTCGCCTTCCAGCTGCACCGAAGTGCTGATGCCGTGCAGCAGGATGTTGCCCTTGTCGCTGGCGGCCTGCTGCTGCAACACCACATAAAAACTGTCGCCCAGCGCGATCTTGCCGTTGACCACCGCCACCGCGCCGATCGAGATGAGGCGATCCTGCATCAGATTGAGACCGGTGGTCTCCACGTCCACCACCACGCAGCGCGACTCGACCACCGGTGTTTTCAGCTCGGCCGAAGGCAGGGCCTGCCACGCCGATAAGCGTGACTGCTGTTCCGGGCTCAGCTGCGGCTTGCTTCTGAACCAGCCTGTCAGCCTAAAGAGCATGACATATCCTTATTGTCGATTTCGACATGCTCTTTTCCCTCTCTCTAACTCTCTCCCGCAAACGGGAGAAAGAACAAACGCGAAGAGCAATTTTCAACTCCGCCATCACAGGTGATACTCCAGCGCCAGCCTTGCCTGCAGCTTGCGCGCCTGGCGGAACGCTTCCTTGAGGATGCGGCGGTCGAGCTCGTTCAGTTTCTCCGGATCGATCAGGTTGTCGAGTTCCCCGTCGCCGGCGCCCTGCGCGCTCACCTCATCGTGATGGCGCAGGCGCAGCACCTGGATGAACAACAGCGCGTCGATCCAGGCATCGATCTCGGACGCGTGCATGTTCAGCTTCTCTGCGCTCGCGCGCAGGCGCTGGATGGTATTGGTCTGCGCCACCCCGGCCGCCAGGCTGAAGATGCGCGCCGCGTCGACGAACGGCGTGATGCCGTTGAGCTTGAGATCGAGCTTGTTCTCCTTGCCCACCACGAAATCGCGCACCATGCCCAGCGGCGGACGATTGCGCAGCGCGTTCTCGGCCATCATGTGCAGGAAACGGCTGTTGTCGCTGGCGACGCGCGCCAGCCAGCCGCGCAGGTCGTCGGCCAGATGTTCGGCACCGTAGAGCGAACGGAAATCGAAGAAGATGGAGGCGTTCAGCAGCGACTCCGGCGATCCGCCGCTGATCCAGGCGTTGAAGGTGCGCTTCCACTCCTCCAGCGACAGGCACCACTTCGGGTTGCTCGCCATGATCTCGCCCTTGCACAGGGGGAAGCCGCACAAGGCCAGCGTCTCATTGATGCGGCGCGCGACCGGTAGCAGCTTCTCGCGCACCTGGTCCGCCGTCATGCCGGCGGGCACCTCGAAGATGATGGCGTTGTCCTGGTCGGTGTTCAGGGTCTGCTCGAAGCGGCCTTCCGAGCCCAGCGCCATCCAGCACAGGCCTTCGTGCAGCGGCGTGCCGGTCAGACCGCTGGCCTTGCACTCCAGCTCCACGATGCGCGCGGTGAGCAGGTCGTTGAAAGCGGAGATGAACTGGGTCAATTGTTCCGGCGCCACGCCCTGCGCCATCATGTTGTGCGCCATGCGGCGGATATCGGCAGCGCCCTGCTGCAACACCTGCGGCGTGGCCGCATGGCGTATGGTCGAACCGATCTGGCGCAGGCCGACGCGCTGCAGCGCGAACAGGTCCTTCTCCGACACCAGTCCGACCAGCTTCTCGTTCTCGACCACCAGCACATGGCGGAAGCCGTGCTTGGCCATCATCAGTGCCGCCTCGTGCGCCAGCGCCTGCGGCGGCAGGGTGTTCAGCTGCGTGCTCATCACCTCGATGACCGGCTGCTCCAGATCGATCTGCGGGATGGCGATGCGGTCGAGCACATCGTGCAGCGTCATGATGCCGAGCGGCCGCCCATCCTCGTCCGCCGCCACCATGGAACCGATGCGCTTCTCGCGCATTGTCTCCAGCACCTGGCGTACCGAGGTCTCGGGCGAGCAGGTGACCGGCTTGCGCCGGATGATGGCCGACAGCGGGCTGGCCAGCGATTGCTGTTCGACGCTGGACTGGCTGTATTGCGCCTGGATGACCTGCTTGGAATGCTCCAGCAGGTTGGCGATGCGGCGCGTGCAGAAATCGCGGAACGCGGCGCTCAGACCGATCAGTTCGCGGAAAGCATCCGCCGGCAGTTCATAACAGAAGGTATCGCTGCCGGCGCGATAGACGCTGGCCACCGGACGGCTGGCCAGCAAGGCGCCGAGCGGGAAGCACTCGCCTTCCATCAGCTCCAGCCAGGTATCGGCGTCCGACGCCTTGGCCACGCTCTGCTCGCCGTGCACCACCCCCTGCTTGATGACGAGGAAACGGTCCACCGCGCCCTGCTCCGGCGACACGATCACCTCGCCTTCGGCGTAGTAGCCGAGATTCATGCGTTCCATCATCCACATCACATGCCCCAGCTCCATGCGGTCGAACGGTGCGTGTTTGGTGATGAAGGCTAGTTCTGATGGATGGATGGCGCTCAAAATTTTTCTCCTAAAGAGCTATTTAGCCACAGAGGACACAGAGCTCACAGAGATGTCCGGTGGGTAATTTTCAAATTTGCGCATCTATTTGGGCACAGCCACATCATGGTCCGCAGCTTCTTTCTCTGTGATCTCTGTGCCCTCTGTGGCAAATGTATTTTTTCAAATACCAAAAACCTTTGCCAGCTCCACCCCCGGATCATCCGCGCGCATGAAGGCTTCGCCGACGAGAAAAGCGTGCACATCATGGTCGCGCATCAGCTTCACATCCGCCGCGGTGAAGATGCCGCTCTCGGTGACGACGATGCGATCCTGGCCTTTGTCCGATCTGGCGATGAACGACAGCAGGTCGAGCGTGGTCTGCAGGGTGACGTCGAAGGTGCGCAGGTTGCGGTTGTTGATGCCGATCAGCGGTGTCGCCAGTTGCAGCGCGATCTCCAGCTCCTTGCTGTCGTGCACCTCGACCAGCACCGCCATGCCCAGCTTGTGCGCCAGCGTTTCCAGCGTCTTCATCTGGTGCAGGGTCAATGCCGCCGCGATCAGCAGGATGGCATCGGCCCCCATCGCCCGCGCCTGGTAGACCTGGTATTCGTGCACCATGAAGTCCTTGCGCAACACCGGCAGCTCGCAGGCGGCACGCGCCTGCTGCAGATATGCGGCGCTGCCCTGGAAGAACTGCTCGTCGGTCAGCACGGAAAGACAGGCTGCGCCGTGCTGCGCATAGCTGGCGGCGATCTCGGCCGGGCGGAAGTCCGCGCGGATGACCCCTTTGCTCGGACTGGCTTTCTTGATCTCGGCGATCACCGCCGGCTTGCCCGCGGCGATCCTGCTGCGGATGGCACCGACGAAATCGCGCGCGGCTGCGGCCTGTTCCGCTTCGGCACGGATGGCGGGCAAGGGTTTGGCCGACAATGCGGCGGCGACTTCCTGGTTCTTGACGGCGAGGATCTTGTTGAGAATGTCGGACATGCTGGGCTTTCTTGTATAAGGCCCGCATTCTAGCAGGCTGTCGAAAAACGTAGCGAGGATGGTCATATGCAAGGCGCACGGAGCGGAGCGACCGAGACATATCAAGTAGATAGGCGACGGAGTGAGCACCGCGCAACGCAGCAGATGACCACCGCAGTAGTTTTTCAACAGCCTGCTAGCGCATGCGCAATGCTAAAATACCCGCCTGTCTAGTGAGAAAAGCAACATGGAAAACATCAAGGACTATATGAAATCGGTCGGGCAGCAAGCCCGCGCCGCCTCGCGCATCATGGCTCAGGCCGACACCAACGCCAAGAACCACGCGCTGGAGAACATCGCCACGGCCATCGAACTCAACAGCAGCAAGCTCCTCGCCGCGAATCGCACAGATGTCGACGATGCAAAGAAGAGAGGCCTCGACGCAGCCTCCGTCGACCGCCTCACCCTCACCGAGAAGACCATCAAGGGCATGGCCGAGGGCCTGCGCCAGATCGCCGCTCTGCCCGACCCCATCGGCGAGATCAGCGACATGAAGTACCGCCCGTCCGGTATCCAGGTCGGCAAGATGCGCGTGCCGCTGGGCGTCATCGGCATCATCTACGAATCGCGTCCGAACGTGACGGCGGATGCGGCCGGCCTATGCCTGAAATCCGGCAACGCCTGCATCCTGCGCGGCGGCTCCGAGGCAATTTATTCCAATCAAGCCATCGCAGACTGCGTGCAGCAAGGGCTGCGCGAAGCGCACCTCCCTGCCAATGCGGTACAGGTAGTCACCACCGTTGACCGCGCCGCGGTGGGCGAGCTCATCACCATGAAGGAATACGTGGACGTGATCGTGCCGCGCGGCGGCAAGAGCCTCATCGCGCGCATCTCGGAAGAAGCCAAGGTGCCGGTCATCAAGCATCTGGACGGCATCTGCCATGTGTATATCGACGACGAAGCCGATCTGCACAAGGCCGTGCGCATCGCCGACAACGCCAAGACCCACCGCTACGGCGTGTGCAACGCGATGGAGACCCTGCTGGTGAACGCGAACGTCGCGGCGAAAGTCTTGCCCGAGCTGTGCAAGATCTATCTCGACAAGGGTGTGGAGCTGCGCGGCGACGAGGCTGCACGCAAGTTGATCGCGCAGATGAAGGCGGCGACCGAGGAAGACTGGCGCACCGAATATCTCGCGCCCATCCTCTCCGTGCGCGTGGTGACGAACCTCGACGAGGCCATCAACCACATCAACACCTACAGCTCGCAGCACACCGACAGCATCGTCACCGAGAACTACAGCAAGGCGATGCGTTTCCTGCGCGAGGTGGATTCGGCCAGCGTGATGGTGAACGCCTCGACGCGTTTCGCCGACGGTTTCGAATACGGCCTGGGCGCGGAGATCGGCATCTCCACCGACAAGATCCACGCGCGCGGCCCGGTTGGACTGGAAGGGCTGACATCGCAAAAATTCATCGTGCTCGGCAATGGGCAGATCAGAGTCTGAATAAGAAAATATAAAGAGGAGCGAATATGAGTCAAACCATCGAAATCAAGGTGCCGGACATCGGCGGGTTCAAGGGCGTGGCGATCATCGAGATCGCGGTGAAGCCCGGCGACAAGGTCGAGAAGGAGCAGGCGCTCATCTCGCTGGAGACCGACAAGGCCACCATGGAAGTGCCCTCCCCCGCCGCCGGTACCGTCAAGGAAATGAAGGTCAAAGTAGGCGACAAGGTCAGCGAAGGCTCGCTGATCCTGCTACTCGACAGTGCTGAGGCACGAGTGCCGAGTGCCGAATCCAAAGCAGCCGCCGCTCCGGCCACTCCCCAGCCATCCACCGCCCCGACTCAGCACTCAGCACCCAGCACTCAGCACTCCGTTAAGGGCGACATCCACGCCGAAGTGGTCGTGCTTGGCGCCGGCCCCGGCGGCTACACCGCTGCCTTCCGCGCGGCCGACCTCGGCAAGCAGGTGGTGCTGATCGAGAAGCACGCATCATTGGGTGGCGTCTGCCTCAACGTCGGTTGCATCCCGTCCAAGGCGCTGCTGCATGTGGCCAAGGTCATCAACGAGGCGGAAGAGGTATCACATCACGGCGTCACCTTCGCCAAACCGAAGGTCGACATCGACGCCATCCGCGGCTGGAAGGAAAGCGTGATCGGCAAGCTCACCGGCGGCCTCGCTTCGCTCGCCAAGCAGCGCAAGGTACAGGTGGTGCAGGGCGTGGCGAAGTTCACCTCGCCCAACAGTCTCGAAGTAGAGACGGCGGAAGGCAAGAAGGTCGTCACTTTCGACAACGCCATCGTCGCGGCCGGTTCCAGCGTGGCGCGCATCCCCGGTTTCCCCTACGACGATCCGCGCATCATCGACTCCACCGGCGCGCTCGCGCTGAAGGATGTCCCCAAGCGCATGCTGGTCATCGGCGGCGGCATCATCGGCCTGGAGATGGCGACGGTGTATGACGCCCTGGGCAGCAAGATCTCCGTGGTCGAGCTGATGGACCAGCTGATGCCCGGCGCGGACAAGGACATGGTCAAGCCGCTGCACACGCGCATCGCCAAACGCTACGAATCCATCATGCTGAAGACCAAGGTGACGAAGATCGAGGCGACCAAGGCCGGCCTCAAGGTCACCTTCGAGGGCGAACAGGCACCGGCCGAAGCGCAGGTGTACGACAGGGTGCTGATGGCCGTGGGCCGCCGCCCGAACGGCCGCGAGATCGCCGCCGAAGCGGCCGGACTCATCGTCAACGAGCGCGGTTTCATCCCGGTGGACAAACAGATGCGCACCAACGTGCCGCACATCTTCGCCATCGGCGACATCGTGGGCGACCCGATGCTGGCACACAAGGCGGTGCATGAAGGCAAGGTCGCGGCCGAGAACATCGCCGGACACAAGGCTTTCTTCGAACCGCTCACCATCCCTTCCGTCGCTTACACCGATCCGGAAGTGGCCTGGATGGGCCTGACCGAGACGCAGGCCAAGGCACAGGGCATCGAGTACGAGAAGGGCGTGTTCCCTTGGGCGGCCTCGGGCCGCGCACTGTCCATCGCGCGCGAAGAAGGCGCCACCAAGGTACTGCTCGATCCCAAGTCACGCCGCATCCTCGGTGCAGGCATCGTCGGCAGCAACGCCGGCGAGCTGATCGCCGAAGCCGTACTGGCGCTTGAGATGGGTGCGGACATGGAAGACATCGGCCTCACCATCCACCCGCACCCGACGCTGTCGGAGACCTTCAACTTCGCGGCGGAGATGGCGGAAGGCACCATCACCGACCTGATGCCGCCGAAGAAGAAAACCCACTAATTGGAAACATTCACCCACTGGCTGGACAGCGACCTCAGCCTGTGGGGACTGTTCATGTCCAGCCTGCTCGGCGCGACGCTGCTGCCGGGCGGCTCCGAGCTGGTGCTGACCGGCGTGCTGAAGCTGCATCCGGAGCTGTTCTGGCCGGCCCTGCTGCTCGGCACCCTGGGCAACACATTGGGCGGCATAATCACCTTCGGCATGGGCTGGCTGTTGCCGATGACGCAGCAGCTCAAGCATGTGGACAAGGTTCGAGGTTATGGCACGCCCTCGCTGCTGTTCGCCTGGCTGCCGCTGGTCGGCGACGGACTGTGCCTCGCGGCGGGATGGTTGCGGCTGAACCCCCTGGCCGCGCTGGGATTCATGGCGGCAGGCAAGTTCGCGCGCTATGCCCTGGTCGCCGCCGCCTGATCTTCACGAACGGCGCCGGAAGCCGACGCAAGGTGGTTTGCACAAAGCGCCCGCAATGGCATCATAGCCCCCCATGAGCACTTTCAAAGTCATGCAGTTCAACATGCAGTTCGGCCAGATATGGGATGCGGCCGATCCTGAGCGTGCCCCCATCGATCTCGACCTGACCATCGCCGAGATCCTGCGCACCGATGCCGACATCGTGATGCTGCAGGAAGTGGAACGCGCGCAACCGGGGGGAATGCAGATCGAGCCGCCGCCCAACTACACACGCATCAAGGCGGCGCTCAAGGGCTACCACAGTTACTTCTCCTACCCGAAAGCCGATCCGCGCGAACTGCCCTTCGGTATCGGACTCGCCATCTTCTCCAGGACCCCTTTGCACGACACCTTCCGCCTCGACCTGCCATCGTCCCCGGTCGAATTCGAATTCGCAGGCCAGAGAAAGACACCGACCGACCGTCTGCTCATCGGCGCCACCACGACGCTCGACGGCCACGAGCTGCAACTCTTCAACACCCATCTGCTGGCGTACTTCATGCTCAACTCTTCGAGTGAGCGACATCTGGATCAGCGCCAACTGGTGGTCGACCGATTGAGTCAGGCAAAGGGGGCCGCGCTGATCGCCGGCGACTTCAATGTCAGCAACCGCGACTCGCTGGTGCGCCAGTTCGCCGACGCCGGATATCAGACCGTGCAGACCACCGAGATCACCTGGCGCCACCGCCCGTATGTGCTCGATCACATCTTCTACAGCAAGCACCTGCAGCCGGTGCGCCACCGCGTGGAACCGACCCCGGCGTCGGATCATCACATCCTGATCGCGGAACTCGAATTCAATAAGTGATCCGGGATTTGCCCCTGGTCATTTCCCCTGCAGCATCTGCAAGCCCCAGGCCACGCCGAAACCGTTCACGTCATGGGCGACGATGCCCAGCCCGCCCTCGCAGCGGCTGGCCGACAGGTCCACGTGCAGCCACGGCGTGTCGTGCTCGACGAAGCGCTTGAGGAAACGCGTGGCGAGGATGTGGTCGGCTTCGCCGTCCAGCGTGCATTGCTTGATGTCGGCGACCTTTGAATCCAGCGCCGGTTCGTAATCCTCGTCCTGCGGGAAAGCGCACAGGCGCTCACCGCTCTGCCTGCCCACGCTCACCGCTCTTTGTGCCAGTTCATCGCTGGTGGCGAACACGCCGCTGTAACGCGCGCCCAGCGCCATCGCCATGCTGCCGGTGAGCGTGGCGAAATCGATCATCAGATCCGGTTTGGCGCGCGAGGCCAGCGTGAGCGTGTCGGCCAGCACCATGCGGCCCTCGGCATCGGTGTGCATCACTTCGATACTGGTGCCGTTGAGCGCCTTGACGATGTCGTTCTGTTTGTAGGCTTTCGGGCTGATGTGGTTCTGCGCCAGCGCCAGCCAGCAGTCGATGTTCACGGCGAGCTTCTGCTGCGTCGCCGCAAGCAGGATACCGAGCGAAACTGCCGAACCGTTCATGTCCTCGTGCATGTTGTGCATGTAGCGCGACGGCTTGAGGTTGTGGCCGCCGGTGTCAAAGCAGATGCCCTTGCCTACCAGCGCGATGGTCTGCCTGGCTTTCGGGTGTTTGTAAGTCAGATGCACGATGGCCGCGTCCTCCGGATCGCTGCCCTGCGCCACCGCGACGAACGCGCCCGCGCCCATCCTGCGCAGCTTGGGCATGGTGAACTCCTCGAACTTCCAGCCGTTGGCCTGCGCCAGTTTTTTCACGCGCAAACGGTACGCGCCCGGTGTCAGCTCGTTCGGCGGCAGCACGGTCAGTTCACGGCACAGCAGGTTGCCCGCGGCCTGTGCCTTGAGCGCGTCGAACGGCTTCTTGTCGCTGCAACCGTACAGTTCGATCTTCTGCAGCGGCTTGCGTTCGTCCTTCTTCTTGTGCACCGGCAGCAGCGCGCCGTTGACCCAGGCGCCGTACACCGCCAGTTCCGCGGCACGCTGCGCCGTCGCACCGGAGACGTGGATGCCCAGCACCCTGGGTTGCTCTTCCAGCAGCAGTTGCAGCGCCTTGCGCACCACCACCTGCTGTGCGAAGGCATCCTTCTTCTCGTCCAGCATCGCCCACGCCACCAGCGTGCCGTCGGCCGCATTCGCCGCGACGGGCGACTTCGCCAGTTCCTCCGCTTTCATGTCGCGGCGCTTGAGCACGCTGGCGAGCAAATCGCCGTGCGCGATTGATGCTATTCCATTCTTTGGGGGCAGAGTCTTGGCCTTGGGGATGAGGATGAGTTGGTGGGTGGCGGAAAGAGTGTTGGCAAAGGCAAGTGAAGCGAGGGTCATTGTTGTTCTCCTGAAATCGTGCGCGGATTATACGGGCAGGGAGGTTGCCCTGCCGCGCATGCCTATTTGTGCAGCCATTTTTTGATTTCCAATTCCGGGTATTGGCGATTCAGCGCAGTCATCCCGAGATTGAGCCTGCCCTGCCAGCCGCGTCCCCTGCTGCGCAGATCCGCCCATGCTTCTTCCGCTTCCCACGCACGATGCTCCTTGAAGAAAGCCAGCAGCGCTGCTGCCTGTTGCAAGTCCTTGCCGGACTTGGTGGCGAATGTCCCCTCCCTTTCGCCATACACCAGCAGCTTGTGCAGCGCATAGCGTGCGGGGTGCGGCACATTCACCAGCACCGCATCGCTGCGGTTGAACACCACCGCCTGCTGCACCTGTTGCAGGGAAAACTCCATGAATTTCAGCGGCTGCAACATCACATGCAATTGCGGATGCTCATACGGTTTCTCTCCGCCGCGATGCAGCGTCGTCAGGAAATCCAGGCGGAAAGCGGGATCGCGGGGAGAAAGGAAGGTCGCACCGGACTTGCCTGAAAGACCGGACACCGGCAGCAGTCCCATTGCCAGAGATTCGACCGCGTCGCGTGTCTGTACCTCGATATTGGCCGGCAATGCCAGAGAGAGATTCTTTCCCGCATGGGCGAAGTCGATATCCTGCGTGCTGGCCGCATCGCCCCAACGCACGCCCAACATGTTGCCGTAAGCAAGGAAGGCATGCGTGCCCACCAGCAAGCCGCCCGCCCGGAAAAAACCATATTCAGCCAGGCGATGGATCACACGCAAATGCTTGGGCAACACCTCGGCACAGCCATGCGCCACCGCCGCACCCGACAGCGGCCCAAGCCCGGCGGAGACCGGCGGCTGCGTCTTGCTGGCGACCAGCGCCCTTACCCCCTCATTGTCCGGCCCCACAAAGACCTGGCGCAGCTTGCCCGACGGCTCAGAGTACTGGTAGTACCAATACTTGTTACCCTTCACCACCTTGGAAGAAAAAGAGCCGGAAAGATCCGCCACCGAACGCGCATGCTCAGTCGCCAGCGCAGCATCGGCCAACTGCGCATAAGCCGCCTGCGCGCTGGAAGATAGTTCCGTGTAAAGAGATGACATGAACCACCCCTGTTCTTGAGAAGCGACGGGGACAGTATAGACTGACGGTTATACTAATTCAAAGTGTTTTTTAGTATAACCATCCAGCACCATGGCTGGCATCGCCCTCGTATACTCATCCGCAAGCCAACAATCCCCCCTGTGCTAGCATTACACCCCTGAACGCGTCGCCCGACGCCGCAACACAACGAGTCATTCCATGCGCCAATACCTTGATCTGATGCAACACGTGCTGGACCACGGCACCCTTAAATCCGACCGCACCGGCACCGGCACTACCAGCGTGTTCGGCTACCAGATGCGTTTCGATCTTTCACAGGGCTTCCCGCTGGTCACCACCAAGAAGTGCCACCTGAAATCCATCATCCATGAGCTGCTGTGGTTTCTGCAGGGCAGCACCAACACCAAATACCTCAAGGAGAATGGGGTCAGCATCTGGGACGAATGGGCGGACGAGAACGGCAACCTCGGCCCCGTTTACGGCAAGCAGTGGCGCTCGTGGGAGACCATCGACGGGCGCGTGATCGACCAGATCAGGATCGCCGTCGAGCAGATCAGGACCAACCCCGATTCGCGCCGCATCATCGTTTCGGCCTGGAACGTGGGCGAGCTGGACAAGATGGCGCTGGCGCCCTGCCATGCCTTCTTCCAGTTCTACGTCGCAGAGGGGAAATTATCCTGCCAGTTGTACCAGCGCAGCGCCGACATCTTCCTCGGTGTGCCCTTCAACATCGCCAGCTACGCGCTGCTGACCATGATGATGGCGCAGGTGTGCGGACTGAAGGCGGGCGATTTCGTGCACACCTTCGGCGATGCGCACCTGTATTCCAACCACATGGAGCAGACTGCACTGCAGTTGTCGCGCGCGCCGCGCGCGCTGCCGACGATGAGGATCAACCCGGACGTGAAGGACATCTTCGGCTTCAGGTTCGAGGACTTCACGCTGGAAGGCTACGATCCGCACCCCGCCATCAAGGCACCGGTCGCGATCTGACCCGCATACCGTGAGCACGGCAAAGTCTCCCGTCGACCAGAGCGGTGATGAGCAACTGCACAAGTTGCTGCAGGATCTGCGGCATTTCCGCACCGAATCGGAGAAGACCCAGCAGGTCCTGCTGAAAAGCTGGAAGCCGCACATCCACAGCAGCGAGTTCCTTCCCTCCGCCGCCAACATGGCCGCATACATCGGTTTGCGCCGGCAAGACATCAGAGAGATACAGAGCCAGCTCGCAGCCATCGGCCTCTCTTCGCTGGGGCGCACCGAAGGGCATGTGCTCGCCAACCTCGATGCCGTCATCCACGCACTCGAAGCCCTGACCGGCAAACCGCAACAGCTGAAAAAGATACTGGCCACCGCGCAGACCTTCAGCGAGAACGGCAACGATCTCGCCCACCGCACCCAGCACCTGTTCGGTGCCGCACCCAGGCATCGCTCGGTGCGCATCATGGTGACCTTCCCCGGCGAGGCCGCCACCGACTACACCTTCGTCAGGGAACTGGTGCAACGCGGCATGGACTGCGCCCGCATCAATTGCGCCCACGACAGCGCGGAGGCATGGCAGAAGATGATAGCGAACGTGCGCCGCGCCGAGCAGGAGACGGGGCGCAACTGCAAGGTGATGATGGACCTGGCCGGCCCCAAGCTGCGCACCGGCCCTGTCGCACTCGACCAGAGCATCGTGCACCTCAGGCCTGCCCGCAACAAGCGCGGCGTCATCATCGCACCGGCCAACGTGATCCTCGACGCCAGCGGACTGCAGGGCTGCAACGCCAGCAAGGATGGCCTGGGTCGCCGGCTGCCGGCAAGGCTCGGCGTGGCGCTGGACTGGCTGCAACGGCTGCGGCAGGACGACACCATCAAGTTCACCGACCTGCGCGGCAAGGATGGCATGCTCACCGTCGGCGAACGTCTCTCGGAGTTCGAGGTCATGGCTTCGTGCGAGTCCTCCGCCTACTTCGAGGAGAACATCTCGCTCAAGCACATCGCGCACAGCAAACACCATCCGGTGTTCGAAACGTTCATCGGCGCCATCGCGGCGACGACGATGGCCATCCTGCTGCGCGAAGGCGATCTGCTCAGATTGACGCGAGAGGCACTTCCCGGCGAGCCCGCCGAGATCGACGAGGCCGACAACAGCATCATCCCCGCGCACATCTCCTGCGCGCAACCCGCCGTGCTCGACCACCTGCAGCCCGGCCAGCGCGTATTGATCGACGACGGGCACATCAGCACCGCGGTGGAGAGCGTGGACGCTGAAGGCGCGCTGCTGCGCGTGACCCGCGCCAAGGCACTGGGATCAAAATTGATGGCGGAGAAGGGGCTGAATTTCCCCGACACCGATCTTGACCTTCCCGCGCTCACCGACAAGGACTTGCGCGACCTGGACTTCGTCGCCGCGCATGCCGACATCGCCGGTTACTCCTTCGTGCAGTCCGCCGCAGACATGGAGTTGCTGATCGGGGCATTGGCGGAACGCAACGCCGGCAGGCTCGGCATCGTCGCCAAGATCGAGACAAAGAAGGGATTGCACAACCTGCCCGAGATCATCGTGCGCGGCGCCGGCCGGCACCCCTTCGGCGTAATGATCGCGCGCGGCGACCTCGCCGTGGAGATCGGCTACGAGAAGCTTGCCGAGACGCAGGAAGAGATCATGTGGCTGTGCGAATCGGCGCATGTGCCGGTGATCTGGGCCACACAGGTGCTGGAGGGCCTGGTGAAAGAAAACATGCCCTCGCGCGCCGAAGTGACCGATGCGGCGATGGCCGAGCGCGCCGAGTGCATCATGCTCAACAAGGGGCCGTTCGTGCTGGACGCCATCGACGTGCTCGACCATGTGGTGGCACGCATGCAATCGCATCAACAGAAGAAGAGTTCGCGCATGCGCGCGTTACACTGGTGAATCTATGAGCAAACTATCCATCATCGTCGCCATGGCCAGGAACAACACCATCGGCGTGAACAACACACTGCCCTGGCGCTGCCCGGAAGACCTCAAGCATTTCAAGACGCTGACCATGGGCCATCACATGATCATGGGGCGCAAGACCTTCGACTCCATCGGCAAGCCGCTGCCCGGGCGCACCACGGTGGTGGTCACGCGCAACAACGACCTGGAGATACCCGGCTGCGTCATCGCGCATTCGCTGGGAGAAGCGATAGACAGTTGCAGCGGGGATGACGAGATATTCATCGTCGGCGGTGCGGAGCTATACCGTCAGGCCATCGCACTGGTGGAAACGCTCTACATCACCGAGATACAGCAGGACGTCCAAGGCGACGCCCATTTCCCCGAGTTCGACAAGAGCGCCTGGCGGGAGACCGCGCGCGAGATGCGCAACCAGGAGACGCCGCAGCAACTGGGTTATCATTTCGTCACGTACCAAAGGCATTACCCTCACCCCAACCCTCTCCCCGAGGGCGAGGGAGCAAGCGCATAAGACCCAAACACATAATCCCTGCCGTTAAGGAAGAACCATGAAATATCTGAAATCTGAACTGCCCATCGCCATCGCGCTGATCGTCCTCGGACTCGGCTTCGCACTTGAACACGGCGCCGTCGAACACGGCGGCATCGCACTGTGGGGGCTGCTGCTGGTGATCCTTGCGGCCATCATCGGCGTCGCCTTCCGCATCGCGCACCATGCCGAAGTGCTGGCGGTGCGATTCGGCGAACCCTACGGCACACTGATCCTCACGTTGGCCGCAGTGTCGGTAGAAGTGGTGATCCTGGTGGTGCTGCTGATGGGCGAACCGAACCCGACGCTGGCGCGCGATACCGTGTTTGCGGCGGTGATGTTCGATATCAACGGCATCCTCGGCCTCGCCGCCATCGTCGGCGGACTGAAGCACGGCCAGACCAAGTACAACATCTCCTCGGCCAACTCCTTCGTCGCCATGCTGCTGGTCGCCATCGGCATCGGCATGTTCATCCCCGACTTCGTGCCGGACGACAAATGGCAGATCTACTCGATTTTTTCCATCGGCATGATGGCAATCATGTACATGGCCTTCCTGCGTCTGCAGACAGTGGAGCACCGCACCTTCTTCGAATACTCCAGCGAGACCGATGAAGAAGCGCATGACGAGGCACACAGCCCGAACGCGCTACACGTCGGCATCATGCTCGGCGCCATCGTGCTGGTCGGCCTGCTCTCCGAGGTACTCTCGGTGCTGCTGGATGCCGGGCTTAGCGGCAGCAGCCTGCCCAAGGCCATCCCGGCGGTGCTGGTCGCGCTGATCTCGGCCAGCCCGGAGATCCTCACTGCGCTGCGCGCAGCACAGAACAACCGCATGCAGACCACGGTCAACATCGCGCTCGGCGCCTCGCTCGCCACGGTGCTGCTGACCCTGCCGGTGATCGAGTTCATCGCGCTGGTGACGGGCGAACGCATCGTCATGGCGTTGACCCCGGTACAGGGCGGCATGCTGCTGCTCACCTTCCTTACGGTGATGAACAACCTGCACGACGGCGAGACGAATGCCATCGAGGGCATCAGCCACTTCGCGCTGTTCGCGGCGTTCATCGCGCTGGTGGCGATGGGGATGATGTAACCGAAGGAATCCGGCAGGCAAAACAAACGCCCTCTTCGCGAGGGCGTTCTTTTTTCCACCGGCGGGATGCTCCGGCTAGTATTTCCAGCTGTGCGTCTCGCCTCTCGCATGCCGACACCACGCATACAGTGCGTCGTACATCACCAGCCCCTGCTTCAGCATCTCCTGATCATTCCTGAAGTTGTGCGACAAGCCCAACGAGATCGCCAGCAAACCCGCGCACTGCGGCGCCAGATCGTGGCGATCTGTATCCGCCCCGCGCACGATAACGGCCATATCCTGCAGAGCCGGATCGGTCAGGGCGTACTTTTTAAGGAATGTATCGAAGCTGCACAACTCCCCCTCGTGGGATAGCTCCACTCCGGGAATGTCGAAAGGAATTGCGCCGGTTTCTGCTGCCACCTTCAATACATCGCCGGTGGGAACGAAAAGAAATTCCGGCTCTTTGTCGATAAAGCGGGCGATCAGCCACGGGCAGGCGATGCGGTCGATCTTGGGGCGTTCACGGGTGATCCATTTCATGGCGATTCCTCAAAGGATGATTGCGTAAACAAGCCCCATCACGGCACAGGCACCAATGACGCGCATGACATCTTGCTTGTATTTCCACAAGGCGATGAAAGCGGCAATGGAAATAATGACGGGCAGCCATTCGAAGTTTCCGCTGAAGGGGGCTGTCCCTGTCGCATGAGGCCAGAAGGTGTGCCAGGCGAAAAAGATCGCCAGGTTGATGATGACGCCCACAACCGCGGCGGTGATGCCTGTCAGTGGTGCGGTGAATCTCAGTTCGCCGCGCGTGCTTTCAACCAGGGGGCCGCCTGCCAGAATGAACCAGAAAGAAGGCAAAAAGGTGAAGAAAGTGGCGACGGCAGCCCCGGCCATTCCTGCGGCAACCGGGTCTGCAAACACGTCTTTTGCCACACCGCCCAGGTAACCCACCCAAGTGACGATCATGATCAGCGGGCCGGGCGTGGTTTCACCCAGCGCCAGGCCATCCATCATTTGCGCACCGGTGAGCCATTGGAATTGCTCCACGCCGCCCTGATACACATAAGGCAATACGGCGTAGGCGCCGCCAATCGTGAGGAATGCAGCCTGGGTGAAGAATTCGCCCATCTCGAACAGGGCGGGTTGCCCGTTCAACAGCCACATCACTGCCGCCCAGATGAACACGAACGCGCCGGTCATCAGGGTGAACTTTTTCCACGAGAACACTGCGTGTGCAGGCGGCGGCGTGTGGTCGTCGATCAAGGCTGCGCCGTAGGCTTTGTTGGAAGCAGCATGTCCGCCGCCGCTTTTGAATCTGGCCGGAAAGAGCTTTCCACCTATCGCGCCCAAGATACCTGCAATCAGTACGATCCACGGAAAGTCGATCTTGAAAAAGAAGATGCCGATGAAGGCCAGGGCAGAAATTCCCCAGAGCAATCCGTTCTTAAGTGCACGCGCACCGATACGCCAGGCGGCAAAAAGCACAACAGCGACGACGGCAGGTTTTATCCCGTAGAAAATACCTTGAACCAGCGGCACATCGCCATAATTCAGATAGATCGCGGCCAGCACAGAAAGCAGGATGAAGGCGGGCATGAAGAACAGGATGCCCGCGACGAGCGCACCGCGAACGCCGTGCATCAGCCAGCTGATATAGATCGCCAGCTGAATAGCTTCGGGACCGGGAAGCAGCATGCAGAAATTCAGACCATGAAGAAAGCGGTGTTCGGAGATCCAGCGGCGTTTCTCCACCAACTCCTGATGCATCAGGGCGATCTGCCCGGCAGGCCCGCCGAAGCTGATGAAACCGAGTTTGAGCCAATACCAGAAGGCCTGCGCCAATGTGACTTGCGCCGGGGGTTGTTGGGTGTTTTCGGAAAGTTGCGGTGCATCCATGATTCCTCCTTGGAACATATCCAATCTGCAGCAAGCCTTGGACGAGGAATCGTCTTGAGGCGGGGAGGCTGCCTGATCCCCGATGTGAGCGATTATCTGCGCTTACCCCAAGCCCTACAAGCTTGCTCGGTCAATACACCCGCTACGATTCCGGTCATGCGCTTGTGGCATACTTCGCCGCTATCAAAAGCCCGCGAGATATCGCCCATGCATGCCGCACTGACCACCTCCGAGATCTTCCTGATCGCGATGACGCTGATCTTCACCATCCCCTATCTGATCTGGCGCGTGGGCAGGACGGAATACTATGCACCGCTGGTGGTAGTGCAGATCATCACCGGCATCCTGCTCGGCCCCGGCATCCTCGGCGCAGCCTTCCCCGATTACTACAACTTCGTGTTCACGCCGCAGGTCATCCAGTCGCTCAACGGCATCGCCTGGTGGGCGGTGATGATCTTCGTGTGGATCGCGGGCATCGAGCTCGACCTGCGCCAGGCGTGGAAGTATCGGCGCGAGAGCGGCATCACCGCCGGCCTTGCGCTGGGCACGCCGTTGCTGTTCGGCTGCCTCGCCGCCGCCGGGATGCTGATGTACGACGGCTGGATGGGGCCGCAAGCCTACACCTGGCAGTTCATCGCCGGTGTGGGCATGGCCTGCGCCGTCACCGCGCTGCCCATCCTCATCCTGTTCATGGAAAAACTCGCCATCCTGCGCCAGCCCATCGGCCAGCGCATCCTGCGCTACGCCAGCATGGACGACGTCGCCATCTGGGGCGTGCTGGCGCTGATATTGATGGACTGGGAACGCGTCGGCCGGCAGGCCGGCTTCCTCATCGCCTTCGCCGTCGCCAGCTACCTGTTCCGCAAGCTGATGCTATGGCTGGAAGAGCGCGACCGCTGGTATGTCGGCCTGATCTGGCTGGCTGCCTGCGGACTCGCCGCAGACTGGGCCGGCCTGCACTTCATGGTCGGCGCCTTCCTCGCCGGCGCGGTCACCGACAGCCATTGGTTCGACCAGAAGAAGATGGACCTGATGCGCCATCACGTGCTGCTGGTGATCATGCCGGTGTTCTTCCTCAGCACCGGGCTGCGCACCAACTGGGCGATGGGCGGCTCCATGGTATTCATCGCCGCGGCCGTGCTGCTGTTCGCCTCGGTGTCGGGCAAGCTCATCGGCGTGCATGCCGCCGGCAAGATCCTGAAATGGAAGCCGGGCGAAGCCTCGCTCATCGGCTGGCTGCTGCAGACCAAGGCGCTGATCATGATCATCTTCGCCAACATTCTGCTCGACAAGCAGATCATCACCAGCGAGACCTTCACCGCACTGCTGCTGATGGCCGTGGCCAGCACCATGCTCACCGTGCCGGTGGTGTCGCCCAAGCTGGAGCGGATGAAAGAGATCATCTTCAGGTCGAAATGACCTTTAACCAAGGCCGTTCGGCCTGAGCCTGTCGAAGGCCATTCATGTTTCGACAAGCTCAACACGAACGGCATCTTGTTTTCCATGGCAACCAGACCTCTCCACCCCCTCCGGTATAATCCGGGCATGTCTGAACCCATCCAAACCCTCGAACTCCTCGCCCCCGCCAAGACCGCCGCCATCGGCCGCGAAGCCATCCTGCACGGCGCCGACGCCGTCTATATCGGCGGCCCGTCATTCGGCGCGCGCGACAAGGCCGGCAACTCGCTGGAAGAGATCGCCGGACTGGTGAACTTCGCGCACCGTTTCCACGCGAAGATCTACGTCACGCTCAACACCATCCTGCACGATGCCGAGCTGGACGCCGCGCGCAAACTGGCGCATGACTGCTACGACATCGGCGTGGACGCGCTGATCGTGCAGGACATGGGACTGCTCGAACTCGACCTGCCGCGCATCGATCTGCACGCTTCCACCCAGTGCGACATCCGCACACCGGAGAAGGCGCGCTTCCTCGCCGACGTCGGCTTCTCGCAACTGGTGCTGGCGCGCGAACTGACCCTTTCCGAGATCGCCGGGGTGCGTGCCGCCGTGCCCGCCGATACCGTCATCGAACATTTCATCCACGGCGCGCTATGCGTGGCCTATTCCGGCCAGTGCAACATCAGCCACGCGCACACCGGACGCAGCGCCAACCGCGGCGACTGTTCGCAGGCCTGCCGCCTGCCCTACACGCTGCAGGACCACAAAGGCCAGGTCGTCGCCTTCGAGAAACATCTGCTATCGGTGAAGGACAACAACCAGAGTGCCAACCTGCGCGCGCTGATCGATGCCGGTGTGCGCAGCTTCAAGATCGAGGGCCGCTACAAGGATGCGCCCTACGTGAAGAACATCACCGGGCATTACCGCCTGCTGCTCGACGAAATCCTCAACGAGCGCCCGGAACTGCACGCCGCCTCCAGCGGCAAAACGAAATTACTGTTCACGCCGAATCCGGACAAGACCTTCCATCGCGGCGCCACGGATTATTTCTCGCATGGCCGCCATGCCGACATCGGCGCCTTCGACACACCCACCTTCGTCGGGCTGGAACTCGGCACGGTGACCAGGCTGGGCGACAAGTGGTTCGAGATGGAATCGAACGAAGATCTGGCCAACAGCGACGGCCTCAACTACCTGCACAAGCGCGAAGTGGTCGGTTTGCAGGCGAATGTGGTCGAACACAAAGGCAATGTGTGGCGCGTGTTCCCGAACGAGCCCATGCACACACTGGCGGGCTTGCGCGTCGGCCTCGCCATCAGCCGCAACCGCGACCATGCCTGGGAGATGAGGCTCAGCAAAAAATCAGCCGAGCGCATGATAGGCGTGAGCGCCACCTTCGCCGAGACAGACACCGGCTTCGCGCTCACGCTGCAGGATGAAGACGGCAACGTCGTCACCGCCACTGCTGCCTTCGACAAACAGCCCGCAAAGAATCCGGCAGAAGCGGAAGACAGCGTGCGTGAACAACTGGCGCGCTTCGGCAATACCGATTTCGAGTTGCTCAACCTTTCAACCCACCGCACGTTTTTGAGTTCCGTCCGCCCCGCCACTCCAAATTCCGTTCGTCCTGAGCTCGTCGAAGGAATGAACGGCGCGCCGAACGTATCCGCATCGAGCGACCACCCCACGATCACCATCAACTGGTCACAACCGCTGTTCGCCCCCAGCTCCCTACTCAACAAACTCCGCCGCGAAGCCGTCGAAAAACTCGAATCCGCCCGCCTCGCCTCTCACACGCGCCTGCCGCGCAAAGCTGCCGCAGAGCCGCCCGCGCAATATCCGGAAGAATCCCTCTCCTTCCTCGCCAACGTCTACAACTCCGCCGCGCGCAGCTTCTACGCAAAGCACGGCGTAAAACTCATCGCGGCCGCCTACGAAGCACACAAGGAAACAGGCGAAGTCCCGCTGATGATCACCCGCCACTGCATCCGCTATTCGCTGAGCCTGTGCCCGAAACAGGCCAAGGGCGTCATCGGCGTGCAGGGTCAGGTGCGCGCCGAGCCGATGACGCTGATCAACGGCAGCGAAAAGTTAAGGCTGGAGTTCGACTGCAGGAAGTGCGAGATGCATGTGATGGGCAAGGCGAAGAAACATATTCTGAAGACCGCGCCGCCGTCGGCGGTGCCGGTGACATTCCATCCATCCAGGTAACAGGAGATGCGCGCATCTTTTCTTGCCGCCATCCGCTTCTAGCAGCGCTTCATCTCCCCGCACAAAGGCTTCCGCTGCGCTTACCACGCGCACACCGGCCGCCAGAGCTGCTCGCATCTAGGCTTGCGTGCAGTGCGCAGGTATGGCGCGCTGTCTGGCCTCGCCGTCTTGCGTCAGCGCCTCTATCTTTGCGGCGTGGCGCACAGGCGTTTCTCGGTTCCGCACCGACGCCCGCCGCTGGGCCAGCGCGGCGATTGCGACATCATCCCCTGTGATTGCGATCTGCCCAGTGCCAGGACGTGTTCATTCGCCGGAGATGTTCTCAGCAATTGCGGAAGTTGCGACTGGCCGGAGCGGAAACGAAAGGATCAGGAGCGGGAGGTCTATCTTCCGCCGAAGAACAAGCAGGGCACCAGATGAGCATCGAAGAACCTCCGGAATACTCGATCTCCGAATTCCTGCTCGGCAGCCTGTTCTTCGCCGCTGCCGTGTCGGCGCTGATCTGGGCGGGGCATGCCTATTTCACGGAAGAATACTTTGATGCGATGAAGGGTGCGGGCCTGTCGCTGATCCTGTTTGCAGGCTGCACCGACCCATTGAGTTACATCGGGAATTACATTTCCTTCCCATACCGAATCGTCGAATCGGCAGGACGCGACACAAGCGTCAGCTTGATGGCCGCTGTTCTCGGCAGCATCCTGTTCACTGCGGGATGGTTACTGGGCTGGCTGGCGGGGACCTGAATCGCAGACGGGCGAAGCCGACCGGCTGCGCCCTCTCTCACGATCTTGCATCACAATAGTTGACAATATCAATACAGATTCTTAGGATGACTTCTCCGGGTGATCTCATCTTCGCCCGCCCGTGTCGCTATCCGGTTCAGCCATGCTCGACAGCCGAGTGGTCGCTCACATTCCCCCGTCCGATCTGACGATGCCGTCCGCAGATTTTCGTGATACGCGACCGTGAACCGTAAAGAAAGCGAGGACATCATGGCCACCTTTTTCGGTATCGAAGAGCGCAATGCGCAAGGTTTCATCGACAGACACACGGTTTGCCTGCCGCACTCTGCGGACGGCAAGACCGATCTGCGCTACATCGTCTCGCCCTTCCGCAAGGAAGACATCGTCTTCATCAAGCACTGCACTTCGCCGTCCGACCTGCACATCAGGGCCATCGGCGTGGTGCAGTCGGAGTACCCGAGCGAGCGCATACCCGATGTCTGCCTGCCGGTAGACTGGGTATGGCAGGGCGAGAAGGTCGTCGAGTCATTTGACGAGCGGATGCCCTTGTGCGGCGAGGCGCTCTACGAGGAGCACAACATCGTGGTGCAGCGCGAGATCATCGATCTGTTGCCGGAGCGATATCGCCTGCCGCAGGAGTGGTGATTCCTGCACTTCGGTCGGTCCGGTAACGGAAGAATCCATCCGCAGATGTTATCCTCTCAATTTGCATTTCCCAGCGGGAGTCCGCCCATGAAGACCAGCCATTTACTGACGACCACAGCCCTTATCGCCGCGCTGCTCGCGGCCTGCGGCCCCAAAGACGCTGCCCAACAGCCCCCCGCCGGTGCCGGCGCGCCTCCCCCGCCGGAAGTGGATGTAGTCTCGGTGACATCCGGCTCGGTGGTGCTGACCCAGGATCTGCCGGGGCGCATGGAGGCGTTCCGCACGGCGCAGGTGCGCGCGCGCGTCGAGGGCATCGTGGAGAAGCGGCTGTTCGCGGAAGGCATCGACGTGAAGAAGGGCGAGGCGCTGTTCCATATCCATGCCGCCAACTACCGTGCCAACTTTGAAGCCGCCAAGGCCGATCTCGCCGCGGCACGGCAGAATCTGGAAAGCGCGAAGAAACTGCTGGAGACCAGGTTCATCAGCCCGCAGAGCTACGACCAGACTCTCGCGAAATTCAAGCAGGCCGAAGCTGCCTATTCCAGGGCGCGCGAAGACCTCGACAACACCAGCGTGCCCGCGCCCATCTCCGGGCGCATCGGGCGCGCGCTGGTGACCGAAGGCGCGCTGGTCGGGCGCGGCGATGCCACGCTGCTCGCCACCATCGAGCAAATCGATCCCATCTATGCCAACTTCACCCGCCCCGGTTCGGAACTGCAGCAGCTGCAGAAGGCGTTCAAGTCGGGCACGCTGAAAGAGGCCGATGCGGGGAAGGTGGAGCTGGTGCTGGAAGACGGCAGCGTCTATCCGCATCCGGGCATATTGCTGTTCTCCAATCTGGCGGTCGATCCCGGCACCGGCGGCATCACGCTGCGCGCCGAGTTCCCCAACAAAGCGCATGAGCTGCTGCCCGGCATGTTCGTGCGCGTGCGCTTCCCGGAGAGCGTGGCCGACGACAGCATCCGCATCCCGCAACGCGCGGTGCAGATCGGCGCACAGGGCCAGTTCGTACTGCTGGTGGACCGCGAGGGCAAGGTCGCACCGCGTCCGGTGAAGACCGGCCAGATGGTGGGCGGTGATTTCATCGTCACCGAGGGTTTGCAGATCGGCGACCAGGTGATCGTCAACGGCGTGCAGAAGGCACGCCCCGGTTCGCAGGTGAAACCGGTACCGCTGGGTCAGGCCGACAACGCAGCCGCCGCCCAGAAATAGAGAGACATCGTGCTAGCAAAATTCTTCATCGACCGCCCCATCTTCGCCTGGGTCATCGCCATCATCATCCTGTTGAGCGGCGTGCTGGCGCTGCGCAACCTGCCGGTGGCTTCCTATCCGGCGGTGGCGCCGCCCGCACTGTCCATCACGCTTGCCTACCCCGGCGCTTCGGCACAGGTGGTGGAAGAGACCGCTGTCGCGCTGGTGGAGCAGGAACTCAACGGCATCGAGCACCTGCTCTACATGGAGTCGTCTTCCGAGCAGGGCATCGGCACCATCACGCTGACCTTCGAGGCGGGCACCAACCTCGACGTCGCCTCGGTGGAGACGCAGAACCGCGTGAAGCGTGCAGAGGCGCGCCTGCCGGAAGATGTGCGCCGCGTCGGCGTGACCGTGGCGAAATCGGCGCGCAACTTCCTGATGATCGTCGCGCTGATCTCGCCGGACAAGAGCCGCGACAATGTGGCGCTGGGCAGTTATGCCGCGGCCAACGTGCTGGAGAGCGTGCGCCGGGTGCCGGGCGTGGGCGAGGCGCTGATGTTCGGCACCGAGTATTCGATGCGCCTGTGGCTGAAGCCGGAGAAGCTGCATGCCTATAACCTGACGCCGGGCGATGTGAGCAAGGCGGTGCGCGCGCAGAACACGCAACTCGCCACCGGCGAGCTCGGCCAGTTGCCCGCCGCACCCGGCCAGCAATTGAATGCGGTGATCGTCACCAAAAGCAGGTTGTCCACCGCGCAGGAATTCGGCAATGTCATCGTGCGCGCCAACGCCGACGGCTCCACCGTGCGCGTGAAGGACGTGGCGCGCGTGGAACTGGGCGCGCAGGATTATTCCATCGCCGCGCGCATCGACGGCCAGCCGGCCTCGGCCATCGCCATCCGCCTGTCGCCTTCGGCCAACGCGCTGGATACCGCCAAGGCGGTGAAAGCCAAGATGGACGAACTGGCTAAGTTCTTCCCCAAGGGCGTGGACTGGCTGGTGCCCTATGACACTTCCAAATTCGTCGAGATCTCGATCAGCGAGGTGGTGAAGACGCTGGCGGAAGCCGTGGTGCTGGTGTTCCTCGTCATCTGGCTGTTCCTCGGCAATCTGCGCGCGACCTTCATCCCCGCCATCGTGGTGCCGGTCGCGCTGATCGGCGCGCTGGTGGGTCTGTACCTGGTCGGCTATTCGATCAACACGCTGACGCTGTTCGCCATGGTGCTGGCGGTCGGCATCGTGGTGGACGATGCCATCGTGGTGGTAGAGAACGTCGAACGTATCATGACCGACGAAGGCCTGTCGCCGCGCGATGCGACGCGCAAGGCGATGGACCAGATCTTCGGCGCCATCATCGCGATCACGCTGGTGCTGTGCTCGGTGTTCGTGCCGATGATCTTCTTCGGCGGCTCGGTCGGCGCGATCTACCGCCAGTTCTCGGTGACGCTGATCCTGACCATCCTGTTCTCGGTGCTGATGGCGCTGACGCTGACGCCCGCCTTGTGCGCGGCGCTGCTGCGCAACGATGCCGGCCACGAGATGGTGCCGAAATCGGGTCTGCTCGGCTGGTTCAACCGCGTCTTCAACCGCACCACGCAGCGTTACCGCTCGGGCGTGATCGGCGTGCTGAACCGCAGCGGCCGCGCATTGGTGGTGTATGCCGCGCTGCTGGCCGGTACCGGCTGGCTGTTCGTGACGCTGCCCAGCAGCTTCCTGCCGGAAGAAGACCAGGGCTATTTCATCAACGTCATCCAGTTGCCGGCGGGCGCCACGCGCGAGCGCTCGCAGGAAGTGATCTCGCAGGTCGAGCAGTTCTATCTCAAGCAGCCGGAGGTGGACCACGTGATCGGTGTGCTCGGCTTTTCCTTCTTCGGGCGCGGGCAGAATTCGGCGATCGCCTTCGTGCGCCTGAAAGACTGGGATGAACGCCCCGGCAAGGACAGCTCGGCTTCCGCGCTGGTGAGGAAGGCCAACATGGCGCTGTTCCGCATCAAGCAGGCCTTCATCTTCGCCATCAACGTCCCGCCCATCCCCGAGCTGGCGGCGGTCGGCGGTTTTGACTTCCGCCTGCAGGACCGCACCGGACAGGGGCGCGACAAACTGATGGACGCGCGCAACATGACGCTGGGACTGGCCGGCAAACATCCGGCACTGGTCGGCGTACGTCCCGAGGGCCAGGAACCGGCACCGCAATTGCAACTCGACATCGACCGCCTGAAGGCGCGCGCACTGGGCATCGAGATGGCCGACCTCAACGAGACGCTGCAGTCGACGCTGGGTGTGGCCTACATCAACGACTTTGTGCGCGAGGGGCGCATCCTGCGCGTGCAGATGCAGGCCGAGCCAACCACGCGCACCACGCCGCAGCGGATATTGCAGATCCCGGTGCGCAACGCGCAGGGCGGCATGGTGCCGCTGTCCGAGATCGCCTCCGCCCGCTGGACGGCCAGCCTGCCCAAACTGGACCGCTACAACGGCATCCCCTCGATGAAGATCTCGGGCAGCCCGGCGCCGGGCCGCAGCAGCGGCGATGCGCTGGCGGCGATGGAGGAAGTGGCGGCGCAGTTGCCGCCCGGCTTCGGTTTCGAATGGTCGGGCTCGTCGAGCGAGGAACGACTTTCCGGCGCCCAGGCCAAGTTCCTGTTCGGCCTGTCGGTGGTCGCGGTGTTCCTGGTGCTGGCGGCGTTGTACGAGAGCTGGTCTGTGCCGGTCGCCGTGGTCATGGTGGTGCCCATCGGCATCCTGGGTGCGCTGGCTGCCGTTCACCTGCGCGACTTGCCCAACGATGTGTATTTCAAAGTGGGTCTGATCGTCATCATCGGTCTGGCGGCGAAGAACGCGATCCTGATCATCCAGTTCGCGCGCGACCTGCAGCACAAGGGACACGACCTGGTCGAGGCCACGGTGGAAGCCTGCCGCCTGCGCTTCCGCCCCATCCTGATGACCTCCATCGCCTTCATCCTCGGTGTGTTGCCGCTGGCGATCTCCACTGGTGCGGGTGCGAACGGCCGCCATGCCATCGGCACCGGCGTGATGGGCGGCATGATCGCCGCGACGGTGCTGGCGGTGTTTTTGGTGCCGGTGTTCTATGTGGTCATCCGCCGCATCTTCCCCAGCCATGTGCGTCCGCAGGATGACCGGCACGAATAAGACGTCAACAACGAAAGAGATCCAGCCCCACATGAAACAGAATTCCGCATGCCCGCTGGCCGACGACCTGTCGCTGGCGATAGAACGCAACGAACTGGTACTGCCGACCATGCCCGCCTGGGCCGCCAAGGTGCAAAGGATGCTGGATGACTTCAACGTCTCGGCCGGACAGATCGTGAGCGCCGTATCGAGCGATCCGGCCTTCGCCGCACAACTGATCAAGACTGCGAACAGCGCAGCCTATGCCGGCAAACCTAAAGTGGACAACGTCAATGCCGCTGTCACCCGGCTTGGTTACAAGATGTTGCGCAACCTGATCGTCTCGGTCTCGATGGCCAAGCTCGCCATCATCGAGAAACCGGCCCTCAAGCGGCATCTGGCCGAGTTCTGGGACCACAGCCGCGAAGTGGCGGCGACCAGCCATGTGCTGGCACGCAGCCAGAAGCATCTGAATGCGGACCAGGCCATGCTGGCAGGACTGATCCACGATATCGGCAGGTTGCCGCTGTTCCTGCACATCGATCACAAGAACCTGAAGGTGGACGATGCGGCGATGGATGCGGTGATCCGCAGATGCAGCGCGATGGTGGGCGAACAGTTGCTGGAGATATGGGAGTTTCCGGAAGAACTGGTCGAGATACCGATGGCCCATGAGGATATCCACCGCGAGACCGGCAGCCCGCGCGCAAGCTATGCCGACGTGGTGACGATAGCCAACATGCTCACCCGCGCCACCGCCAAGGTGGTCGACTGGGACAAGGTCACCGCTGTGCAACGCATGGGCATCCCGTCCCAGCTCTATCGTGATTTCTTCGACCGCTTCGACAAGGATCTCACCGCCGCGCGCGAGATGCTGTCATAGTCTTTCTCAGAGTCCGGCCCACCACATGCGCAGCCTGATCCCGACCCCGGTGGTGTAGCCGACTTCGACGAACTTGATCTGCCCATCCGGCGCGATGATGAAGCTCGCCGGCACCGCATGCACCCCCCACGCCCTCGCGATGCTGCCGTCGGCATCGTTCAGCACCGGGAAGTCCACGCCCTGCTCCTTCATGTAAGCGGCGACCTGCTGCGGGCTGCCGCTCTGCATGGCGACGGTGATCACAGCGGGATCGTCCTGCGCGAAAGCGGCGATGCTGCCCTGCTCGGCGCGGCAGACCGGGCACCAGGTCGCCCAGAAGTGCACCAGCAGCGGACGCGGCGGTTGCGCCTGCAGACGGTAATGTTGCCCGGCGAGGGTGGTGCCCTGCAGGAGCGGCGCCGGGCCGCTGACCATATCGCGCTGCTGCCAGGCGCGGATCCCGGCGATGACGACGACGAACAGCAATAGCTCGACGGCATATCTGCGCCACTTTCTCGTTCGCGTGCCGGTGTCGGTTGCGGTCGCCATTTCCATGCATAAGCCACTTGTGATTCGGTAGCGGATTCTGACACAGCCGGGCTCCCTGGCGACAGGAATGACCATGCACTACAGCGGCCTTTGCATCGCCGCGGATACCTGCAGGAATGCCGAGATTCTTCAACGCCGGCCTGCCAATTTATTTACAATACGCGCCATTCCGAAGGGCGCGCCCATGACTGAATCCCGCGAACACCATTACACCGAGAACGTGCAGGACCATCTCCAGCAGGTGCAACATCTGCTGGAGAAGCAGGCATTGGTGGAAGCGGTGACGCACCGCCAGGAGTTGCCGCGCGACGAGCGCCATGAGCTGCTGGACAAGATGGTGCACAAGCGCCACCTGGCCGAGCTGCGCGAGAAGCTGGACGAACTGCACTCCGCCGATATCGCCTACATCCTGGAAGCCTTGCCCATCGAGCAGCGCCTGATGGTGTGGGACTTGGTGAAGGCGGACCGCGACGGCGACATCCTGATCGAGGTCTCCGATGCGGTGCGCGAATCGCTGATTGCCACCATGAGCCGCGACGAGCTGGTGGAAGCGACGGAACAGCTCGACACCGACGAGATCGCCGACCTCGCCCCCGACCTGCCGCAGAACGTGATGCGCGACGTGTTCAAGTCGCTCTCCATCGAGGAGCGCGAGCAGCTGCGCGCGGCGATGTCGTATCCGGAAGACTCGGTCGGTGCGCTGATGGATTTCAACATGGTGCATGTGCGCGAGGACGTCACGCTGGAAGTGGTGTCGCGCTACCTGCGCCGTTTCGACGTGCTGCCCGACCATACCGACCAGGTGTTCGTGGTCGACCGCGACGACCGCTTCAAGGGCGTGCTGCCGATCAACATGATCGTGGTCAACGAACCGGAGGTCGAGGTCGGCAAGCTGATGCTGACCGAGACCATCAAGCTGAATCCGGACGAGAAGGCCGACCAGGCGGCGCAGGCGTTCGAGCGCTACGACCTGGTGTCCGCACCCGTGGTGGACGAGGACGGCAAACTGGTCGGCCGCGTGACGGTGAACGTGGTGCTGGACTTCATCCGTGCCGAATCGGAGACCGACCTGTTGAACCAGGCCGGTCTGCGCGAGGAAGAGGATATCTTCGCTTCGGTGTGGAAATCGGCACAGAACCGCTGGGCCTGGCTGGCGCTGAACCTGTGCACCGCATTTTTCGCCTCGCGCGTGATCGGCGAGTTCGAGGACACCATCGTGCAATTCGTCGCGCTCGCCACGCTGATGCCCATCGTCGCGGGCATCGCCGGCAACTCGGCCAACCAGACCACCACCATCATCATCCGCTCGCTGGCGCTGGGACAGATCACGCCGACCAACGCGCGCCGTTTGATGTACAAGGAACTGGCGATCAGCGGATTGAACGGGCTGGTGTGGGGCGGCATCGCCGGGCTGTTCGCCTACTTCCTCTACCGCAGCGTACCGCTCGGCCTGGTGATGACCAGCGCGATGATGCTCAACCTCGTGCTGGGCGCGCTGGTCGGCATCGGCATCCCGCTGCTGATGCAGCGCCTGGGGCGCGATCCGGCCATCGGTGCCAGCGTCATGCTGACCGCCATCACCGACAGCGGAGGTTTCTTCATCTTCCTGGGATTGGCGACGATCTTCCTGATCTAGCTGAACGGAGCGCTGTTCCATTTCTCCAGCCATGCGGGCAGTTCCGCGGCCGGCATGGGGCGGGCGATTCCGTAACCCTGCCCGTACTCGCAATCCATCTCCAGCAGGGCGCGGAACAGATCCTCAGACTCGATGCCTTCAGCCACGGTCTTGCGCTCGAAGGCCTTGGCCAGGGCGATGACACCCTGCACGATAGCCCTGTCACCCTTGTCGTAAAGCATATCGCGGATGAAGGACTGGTCGATCTTGAGCGTGTCGACCGGCAAGCGTCCCAGGTAGGACAGGGACGAGTAACCGGTGCCGAAATCATCCAGCGCAAAACCCACACCGATCTTGCGGCAGCGCTCGATGGTATCGCTGACGCGCGGGATATCCTCCAGCGCCGCCGTCTCCAGCACTTCGATCTGCAGACTGCCCATGGCGAACTCGGGATAGCGCAGCAGCTTGCGTTTCAATTTCCAGGAAAAGTCGTTGGCCTGCAGATGGCGGGCCGAGATGTTGATGCTGAGTTCCAGCGGCAATCCGGCCTTGCGCCATGTATCGAGCTGCTTGAGCGCCGTCGCGATCACCCAGTCGCCCAGCTCCACTTCCAGCGTCGTGCCTTCGATGGCATGGAGAAATTCGCCCGGCAAGAGCACACCCTTTTCCGGATGGTTCCAGCGGATCAGCGCCTCTGCCCCCACCATGCGGAGCGTACGCATATCCACCTTGGGCTGGTAGTAGAGTTCGAATTCGCTGCGCACCAGCGCAACCGCCAGCCGTTTCAGGAACTCGTGATGCGACCGCGCCCGCCTGTCGTTGGCCGCATCATAAAGATGGTAGCGGTTCTTGCCCGACTGCTTGGCGACGTACATCGCCTGGTCGGCATGGCGCAATAATGTATCGGCATCGTGCTCATCCCCCGGATAGAGGGCCACGCCGATGCTGGCGCTGACCTCGAACAGCTTGCCCTTGATCTCGATGGGATGACTGATCGCTTCGAGCAGACGATTCAGGCTCGCCATGCACTCCTCGGATGCATGCAATCCCTGCAGCAATACGGCGAACTCGTCGCCGCCCAGCCGCGCCACGGTATCATCCTCGCGGATGGTGTCCTTGATGCGCCTGGTCACCTCGATCAGCACTCGATCGCCGGCTTCATGCCCCATCGTGTCGTTGACGAGCTTGAATCCGTCGAGATCGAGATAACAGACCGCCATGATGCTGCCTTCCCGCTTCGAGCGGGCCAATGCCTGCTGCAGGCGGTCGGCGAACAGCACCCTGTTCGGCACATCGGTCAGGGCATCGAAATGGGCGATATGTTCGAGCTGTTTCGCGTGCTGTTTCAGCTGGGTGATGTCCGAGGCGACACCGACGTAGTTGCTCACCCTGCCGTCGGCATCGGTGACCGCCGAGATGGTGAGCACCTCGGCCACCAGGTCGCCGTCTTTCTTGCGGTTCCATATCTCGCCGCGCCAGTGTCCGCTGGCCGTGATGGCGCGCCACATCGACTTGTAGAAACCGGCATCCTGGCGGTCGGATTGCAGGAAACGGGGGTTCCTGCCGATCACGTCTTCGCGTTCGTATCCGGTGATGCGGCAAAATGCCTCGTTGACTTCGATGATGGAACCCTCGCTGTCGGCGATGGTGACGGCGTCGAGTGTGTTCTCGAAGACCTTGGCTGTCAGCCGCAGGCGCTCTTCTGCCTGGTTGCGCGCGGTGACATCCACCGCCAGACCGATCAGGCCGCGCGGAGAACCCTCCTGATCAAGCACCTTGACCCTTGTGATCTCCAGCATGTGCGCCTTGCCGTCTGCGAACGTCAGCCATTCCAGCGATTGATGCGGCCCCTCCTGCGCCAGGCATGCCGCGTCGGAGCGGGTGCTGCCGGCCGGGTCATTCAAGGGCAGAACCTCGGTGTAATGCTTTGCCGCCAGGAAAGTCTTCTCCGGGATCCCCACTGCTGCGCAGAAGGTTTTATTGACGAACTGCAGGCGGCCATCGAGACCGAGGAACCATATCCCTATCGGCGCATTGTCCAATATCGCCTGGAACAGCAACTTCTCTGAGTCAGGCGACGATCCTGCCGGAGTTTCTTTCATCGATGTGTCCCCCACCCGGGACGGCATGAAACTGCCGATGTCCTATCCCGCCCGAAAGCGGAGCGTAAATTCGCTTTTCTTATCTCTGGAAATCATAGCCAGCCGAACACGGCTTGTGCTATTTTCCTCTGTGCGCTGCCTAACCTAAATATTGGGCAGCAATCTTATCACGCACCTGAGACACAAATGACCGACGAACAGCTGAAGTTTCACGCAAAATCCGACCCCTTACTCGAACGTTCGCTGCTTGAGGTCGACATCCCGCCCTGTCCGGAGATACTGGTCCGCATCATAGCCGAGACGCGCAAGGATGAACCGGACTTCAACAAGCTGACCGACCTCATCAGCGCCGATGTCGCGCTTGCCGCAGGACTGCTCAAGGCCACCAATTCGCCGTTCTTCATCCGCCCGCAGCGCGCACGCTCGGTGCACGATGCCTTGTCGATACTCGGGCTCAGGGTTGCCAGCCATACCATCGCCGGCATCGTCCTGCGCAAAGCCTTCCCCGATTCGCCCAGCATGATCCGTTTCTGGGACGCCTCGGCACGCACCGCCCGGCTGTGCGCCTGGCTGGCGATGAAACTGGATATCCCCGGCCTGAATCCCGACGATGCGTTCACCTACGGCCTGTTCCACGATTGCGGCATACCGGTGCTGATCGCCCGCTTCCCGAACTACAAGGATGTTCTGGGAAAGGCGAACCAGGATACCGAAACGGAGTTCACCATGCGGGAAGAATCGCTGGTGCAGACCAACCATGCCGTGGTGGGCTGCGCGCTGGCGCAGAGATGGTGGCTGCCGGAAGATATGTATGTTGCCATCCTTCATCACCATCAGTTGAAGGCGATCGCGGACGGCTCGGATCTGCCGCGGAGCAGCCGCCTGTTCATCGCCACCACCCAGTTCGCCGAACATATCGTGCAGGAACAGCTCGGCCTCGACCTGACGCAGGAGTGGCCCAAGCTCGGCCCGGCCTGCCTGCGCATGCTCAAGATCGACGAGGATGACCTCGCCTTCCTCTACGAGGAAGCGAAGCAGGTCCTCAGCACCCCGGATTGAATCAGGCCCGGGCGCGTTGTTGCGCCCAGCGCTGCAAACCGCCTTCCACCAGTGAGTACACCGCGGGCACGACCACCAGCGTCAGCAGGGTGGACGAGAACATGCCGCCGATCACCGCGATGGAGAGCGGGCCGTTGGTCTCGGCACCTGCTCCCAGTCCGAGCGCCGCAGGGAAGAGCGCCAGGATGATGGTGGCGGAGGTCATCAGCACCGGCCGCATGCGCGTCGGGCAGGCATCGAGCAATGCGTCATCGACGCCCATACCCTGCTCGCGCCGCTGGTTGGTCAGGTCGATCAGCAGGATGGAGTTCTTCGCCACCAGGCCCACCAGCAGCACCAGTCCGATCATCGAGTAGATGTTGAGCGTCGAACCGGTGAGCCACAGCGCAATGATGCCGCCGATGATGGCCAGCGGCTGCGCCATCATGATGATGACGGGCTGCACAAAAGAATTGAACTGGCTGGCCAGCACCATATAGAGCAGCACGATGGCGAGGCCGAAGGCGAACAGCATGTAGCCTATGGTCTTGCGGAACTCGGCGGCTTGGCCGATAAGTTTGACCTGGTATCCGGCGGGCAGCATCGCATCCGCGACCTGCTGCAGCTTCTGCGTCGCCTCGCCCAGCGGGATGGTCGGCGTGGCATAGAACGTGGCCGAATACTGCAGATCGTAGCGTCCCACCACCGCCGCCCCCAGCTTCTGCTCAAAAGTCGCAACGTTATCCAGCCGCACCATGCTGCCGTCTTTGGCGCGTATATATAGACGGCGCAGGTCGTCAGGCTTGTTGAACACACCCTCGCCCGCCTTGATACGGATGTAGTAGCGCTGGCCGTCACCAGGCTCGTCGTTGTATTGCGCCACATCCACGCCGCCGCTCATGATGTTGATCGCCGTCGCCACATCCTGCACCGACAGACCAAGCGCCGCGGCCTTGTCGCGGTTCACGCGGAAAACGAGTTCCGGCAGATCGAGCTGCATGTCGAGATCGACACGCCCGAGTCCCGGCGCTTCCCTGGCAAGCCGGGTCTGCAGTTCACCCGATAACTGCCCCACCTCGTCCAGGTTGGCCCCGGTCAGCACGAACTGCAAAGGTTCGCCGCGCTGGCCGCCGACACGCGCGGTCGGCGAAGGGAAAGCTCGCACACCGGGGATGACCGCCAGCTCCTTGCGCAACTGCGCCATCAGCTCCTGCTGGCGGATATCGCGCTCGTTGCGCGGCACCATTTTCACATTGACGAAAGCCTGGTTGACCTGACCCGATGCCCCCAGGCCGATGCCGCTGAACATGCCGCTGATCTCCTTGTGCTTTGCCAGCACCTTTTCGACCTCGATCAGGCGACCCTTGGTGTATTCGATGGAGGCACCCAGCGGTACCTTGGCATTGACGCGGAAACCGCTCTGGTCCTCGTCCGGCATGAACGCCTTGCCCACATTGGCAAAGAAGAAGCTGCTGGAGAGCACGATCAGCAAGGTCGCCGCCACCACCTTCCAGCGGTGCCGCAACGCCCGCACCAGCAGGCCGCGGTAGATATCGTCGAGGCGGCGGAACAGCCCGTCCAGCAGGTGATAGAGCCTGCCGTGTTTCTTGTCCACGTTCAGGAAGCGCGAACACAGCATGGGCGTGAGGGTGAGCGAGACGAACAGCGATACCAGCACACCCACGGTCACCACCACTGCGAACGACTTGAAGAACATGCCGATGATGCCGCTCATGAAGATGACCGGCGCGAAGATGGACACCAGCGCCAGCGACGCGGCGATCACCGCGAACACCACTTCCCTGCTGCCGTTGAAGGCGGCGCTCATCGGATCGGGATCGATCTCCTCGCGGTGGCGGAAAATATTCTCGAGTACCACGATGGAGTCGTCCACCACCACGCCCACCAGCAGCAGCAGGGCCAGCAGCGTCATCGAGTTCAGCGTATAGCCGAGGAAATACAGCGCCGCGATGGCGCCCAGCAGCGACACCGGGATGGCGACCGAGATGATCAGCGTGGAGCGCACGCTGCGCAGGAACACCCACACCACGATGGCCGCCAGCAGCGTACCTTCGAGCAGGTGCTCGCGCAGGGAATCGATCATCTCGATGATGAAGGTGGAATCGTCGGAAGCGGTCTTCAGTGTCAGGCCCGGCGGCAGGCCGGGGATGATGTCGTTCTGCAAGCGTTTCTTGACCGAGTCGACCACCTCCACCGTATTGGAACCCGAGACCTTGACGATGCCGATACCCACGCCCGGCTGGCCGTTGAAACGCACCAGCTGGCGGTATTCGGAGAGGCCGTCCTCGATGCGCGCGATGTCCTGCAGGCGGATCGGCGCACCGTCGCGCCAGGCCACCACCATGCGCTTGAGTTCCTTGATGCTGTGGAACTCAAGATCGAGGCGCAGCAGGAATTCGTTGAAGTTGCCGACCAGGAAGCCGCCGGGCATCTGCAGGTGTTCGCGGCTGAAAGCGGCGGAGACGTCCTGTGCGGTGATACCCAGCGAGGCCATGCGCACCGGGTCGGCATGGATGCGGATGGTGCGGTCGCGCCGACCGCCGATGCGGACTTCGCCGACCCCGTTGATGCTTTCCAGCTTCTTCTTGATGACGTTGGCGGCGTACTGGTTAAGCTGCTGCACGGTGCGGTCGCCCTGCAGCATGACCCAGAACACGGCATTCGCACCGGTATCCATCTTCGCCACCACCGGCGCGTCGGCATCCCTGGGCAGACGGCGCAGCACCTGGCTGATCTTGGACTGCACTTCGTTGAAGGCGATATCGACGTTCTTTTCCAGACTGAAGGTGATGACCACCACGGAAACGCCGGGCGAGGAACTGGACTGCACATGTTCGATGCCGGGTACGCTGTTGATGGCGCTCTCGATCACGCTGGTGAGACTCATGTCCACGTTCTCGGGGTTGGCTCCGCGCAGCGTGGTGGTCACGGTGATGATGGGGAAATCGACCTTGGGGAACTGGTCGACGCCGACGCGCTGGTACGAGATCAGGCCGAACAGCATCAGCGCGGCGCTCAGCATCACGGCAAGGACGTGACGCTTGATGGATAACTCGGGCAGATTCATGACTGGGGCTCTTTGCAGCAGTTCGTGGAGATCACTGTGCGGCGGCAGGCGCGCGACTTGCCGCCACCGTCACCCTGGCACCCTCGGTGAGGAAACCGGCGCCGTCCACGACCACGGTCTCATTGGCCTGCAAACCTTCGAGTATCTCGACCCGGCCGGCCTGGTTGATACCGACCCGCACCACGCGCTGCTGCGCCTTGCCGCCCTCGACCACATACACCACCTCGCCCGCCGGACGCAGCACCACGCTTTGTTCCGGCACGATCACGGCATCCGCATGCTCTTCCAGCACCACCGTCGCATTCACCGTCGCTCCGGGGCGCCAATCACCCGGATTGTCGAACACGGCATAGGCGTCGAACGAGCGATTGCTCAAACCGGCCATCGGCCGGATCTCGGAGATCTTGCCGGTCAGTGCCACACCGGCTCCGGCCACATGCATCTGCACCGGCATTCCGCGCCGGATCTGCCCGGACATCGTCTCGGGGAAAGGCAGGCGCGCGCGCAATCGCTTCAGCGACACCACCTGGAACATGGGATCACCGACCTTCACATACTGGCCGGCGATGGCGATCTGTTTTTCGACACGTCCATCCACCGGTGCTACCACGTTGGTCTTGCCGACGTTGCGCTCGGCCAGGCCAAGCTGGGCACGCGCGCCGGAAAGCTGGTTCTCGGTGGCGGCATTCTGCGCAATGGCGTCGTCCAGAGCCGCCTGGGAGATGAAATTCTGTGCGCGCAACTGTTTCAGTCGTTCAAGATTGCGCGTCTGATTGGCGCTCAGCGACCCCACGCGCCCCGCTTCCGCCTGCGCCGCCTGGCGCGTCAAACCGGCATCGCGCCCATCCAGTACGGCCAGCACCTGTCCGGCCTTCACTTCACTGCCCGCCACCGCGCGTACTTCCGCGACGCGTCCGGCCACTTCGGCTGACACGATCGGATCGGCCAGACTCTCCAGCGCACCGACGGATTCTTCCAGCAGCTCCATCTTGCCCAACTCGCTCTGCGCCACCGTCACCGGGACAGCGGGTATCTCCGTTTTCTTCTCTTCGGCTTTTTTATTGCACCCAGCCAGAAGCAGCAACGACAACAGACAGCAGAGACCGAGATTCCTGGAGATCATGCGTTCACCTTAATGATGCGTAAAAGACGGACGAAGGAGTGTCGAAAAGAAGCATTTCACCCACGTTCAGAGTGCGTGAAATTATAAAGGAAAAGCGGGGACGGTTCGCTGAAGAGGCTCAACAAACACTGGATAAAAACGAAACCACTCCGTGCAGAACGGAGTTTGCAGAAAGGGCGAAACGCAACGACCCGGCGCCCGCCCCAATCTACAAAGCTTAGGCGCCGAGGATGCCTTTGCCTGCAGCAGGAGCAGCTTTCGCTACAGCCTTCTTGGCAGGTTTTTTAGCTGCTGCTTTTTTCGCTGCCGGTTTCTTGGCGGCTACTTTTTTGGCAGCTGGCTTTTTGGCTGCTGCTTTTTTCACTGCCGGTTTCTTGGCGGCTACTTTTTTAGCGGCTGGCTTCTTGGCTGCTGCTTTTTTCACTGCCGGTTTCTTGGCGGCTACTTTTTTGGCGGCTGGCTTCTTGGCTGCTGCTTTTTTCACTGCCGGCTTCTTGGCGGCTACTTTTTTGGCGGCTGGCTTCTTGGCTGCTGCTTTTTTCACTGCCGGTTTCTTGGCGGCTACTTTTTTGGCGGCTGGCTTCTTGGCTGCTGCTTTTTTCACTGCCGGTTTCTTGGCGGCTACTTTTTTGGCGGCTGGCTTCTTGGCGGCGGCCTTCTTGGTGGTGGTGCTTTTTGCTTTGGTTGTTGCAGCCATTTTCATTCCTTATAAAAATTGATGGACTAACCAGTTACAACTTTGCGTGCACCAACTGCACTCCCGATGCGTCTTTCTAGTACTTGAAATCTCCCAACACGCACGGTGATTGCATTCTATGCGCGATTAAAAAAATTGCGCAACACTTTTGTGCATTATTTGCGAAAAATTTCAAGTGACGATCTTCTCCGAAGCATAGAGCTGGCGCACTGTTTCGCGCTCCCGGACAAGGTGCGTGACCGCACCGTCAACCATCACTTCGGCTGCGCGCGGTCGCGTGTTGTAGTTGGAACTCATGCTCATTCCGTATGCTCCCGCCGACATCACGGCAAGCACATCCCCCGCCGAAACGCCCAATTGGCGGGCATGTCCGAGGAAGTCGCCGGTCTCGCAGATCGGCCCGACCACCTCATAGAGCTGGCTTGCAGCAGCACTCTTGCGGACCGGCTGAATGGCATGGAAAGCATCGTAGAGCGCCGGACGCATGAGGTCGTTCATCGCCGCATCGACGATGGCGAAGTTCTTTTCTTCCCCGTGTTTGAGATATTCGATGCGGGTCAGCAGTATCCCGGCATTGCCGACCAGCACCCGCCCCGGCTCGACGATGATCTTCTCGGAGCGCCCTTTGAGCGCTCCCAGCAGAGCCTGCGCGTATTCGGCGATGGATGGCGGCATCTCATCGTCATAGCGGATACCGAGGCCGCCGCCCAGATCCAGATGTTCCAGAACGATGCCCGCGGCGGCCAGCCGGTCGACCAGTGCCAGCACCTTCTCCGCCGCCGCGATGAAAGGACTGGTTTCGGTGAGCTGCGAACCGATGTGGCAATCCATGCCGGTGATGCGCAGATGCGGCATGGCCGCCGCCCTGCGGTACAGCTCGAACGCCTCGGTATAGGCTACGCCGAACTTGTTCTGCTTGAGACCGGTAGATATATAAGGATGGGTCCTGGCATCCACATCCGGGTTCACGCGCAGGCTGATCGGAGCCACCTTGCCCATGCTGCCCGCCACTTCGTTGAGCCGGTCCAGCTCTGACGGAGATTCGACATTGAAGCAAAGGATCTCCGCCTCCAGCGCCTGACGCATCTCGCTCTCGCTTTTGCCGACACCGGAGAACACCACTTTGCCTGCCGCGCCGCCAGCTGCCAGCACGCGCTGCAGCTCGCCGCCGGAAACGATGTCGAATCCCGCCCCCATGCGGGCAAAAAGATTAAGGATGGCGAGATTGGAGTTGGCTTTCACCGCATAGCAGATGAGATGTTCGCGACTCTTGAACGCTTCCGCGAACTGGCGATAGCCGTCGGTCAGCGCGGCACGCGAATAAACATAACAGGGGGTGCCGAAGCGTTGCGCGATCTCTTCCAGCGCGACATTCTCGGCATGCAGGCGATCTTGCTGATGATTGAAATATCCGTTCATGGCTGTTTCTTCTGTTGGGGTTGATCGGGGGCCGCATGCGCGTCGCCCGGCGGTGGCGGCGGCAGGAACAACGAACCTTTGCGCCCGCATCCTTGCATGGCGACCAGCAACAGCAACATAATGCCGAGTACACGCATCATTTTGTCTTTCTAGCGAATTGAAAATCGGAACGAGCAGGATTATATGACGGAAAGCACCAAGCACGAGCCGGGCAGCGCATTGTTCGCCCGCATCCAGCAGATGGTCGACGAGCGCGGCGTCGATATCCGCCCGCATCTGAGCGGCCATGCACTGCGTCTGGATTTCGCCGATGGGCAGCGCATCCTGATCAATATCGACCCGCAGACGCACAATGTGTGGGTGGCTGCACGTTCAGGCGGTGTCGAATACATCCATCATGATGGCCTGTGGCAGGCGCACGACCATGGCGAGCTCTTCGCCAGACTGCGCGAACTCATCGAGCTGACCATCGCCAGCAATCCGCTCAATGCCCGCGCACCCGTGACCCAGCCGCAGCAAGCTCCCGAACATCCCGAACCCGCGATCTATTACGAAGCGAAGCAAAGTCACTGGCTGCGCAACGCGCTCATCATCCTGCTCGCCGGCATGATCGGTTTTTGGGCTGCACAAAGGCTGAATCCCCCGCAGGAGAAGACGGAGGAAGCGAAGCCGCAGCCGGATACCGTCTCGCTCAGCCAACTCGATCCCGGCCAGCAATGCGAGGGCGGCTTTCCTGCCAATGGCAGCATCACCGTATTCCCCGAAAGCGGTTTGCGCACCGACGAAGTGAGCGACCCCGAGATCACCCTCCGGAACGACCATGCCCATCCTGTGCTGCTGATCCTTTCTCCCCCCAACACCGTCATCCCCTCCATGTCGGTGCTGATCCACGCCAGGCAAAGCATCAGCCTGCACCTGCCGGCCGGGCAGTACGGCATGATGTTCGGTGTCGGCAGTGCGTGGTGCAATGCGCGGCGCGGTTTTTCCGACGGACAATTCCTGAAGTTCGACAAGTCGCTGAGCGTGGAAACGGACAAACCGATGCAGCTGACCCTGCAATCTTCCGGCCCCGGCATGGAGGATTTCCAGTTGTTCGTCAGAACCGCCGCTCCCGAAGTGGCACTGCCGCCACCGACCTTCGCCGGCGACGGCAGCATGGAGGTGCAGCGCCAGGCCAACGGGCACTTCTACCTGCCCGGCACGATAGAGAACGTCCCGGTCACCTTCATGGTGGATACCGGCGCCTCGGTCACCTCCATCTCCAGCGACATCGCGCAGCAGGCGGGCATCCGCAATTGCAAGGAGGTGCAATTCCAGACCGCGAACGGCACGGCGACCGGCTGCATCGCCCTCGTCCCGCGCATGACGCTGGGCAATTTCACACTGCAGAACATCACTGTCGCAGTGATGCCGAACATGGAGACCAACCTGCTCGGCGCGAACGTGCTGCGCAATTTTCAAGTTAGCCAGAGCGACAGCACCATGCTGATCGGCCGGCGTTAAGACGGGAACGGATATGGACGAAAGCGGATTCAAGGAACTGGCTGACGAGGTGTTCGAGCGCATCGAGGCGGCGATCGATGCCAGCGATGCCGATATCGAATATGACAGCAACGGCACGGTACTGGAGATGGAGTTCGCCGACGGCAGCAAGCTCATCGTCAACCGCCATGTGCCGAACAGGGAGATCTGGCTGGCCGCCAAATCCGGCGGATTCCATTACGCGATGGTGGACGGACGCTGGTTCAGCCTGCGCGACGGCAGCGAACTGTTCGCCAAGCTGGGTGAACTGGTGCAGATCGGTGCGGGAACGAAACTGGACTTCTAGAGGGAAGGGGCCAAGCGGAAGGGATCTTTCATCTGGGAGGAGACTTAGGGAACCGCGTCTTGTCCGCTTGGCAGGACGAACTCTAGAGCTGTTTCACCTGTTTGGGAATGCGTCATATTGTCGCAGGCCTGGCGGCCTGGGGATGCATATCGGGCATATTGTGGCTCCGGCATCACATTCGGCCAAAGCCGAATATGAGCCTTCTCCGCAAAGCCCTGTCGCGCTTGCAGCACCACAAGGCTTTGTCGCAGGCTTGGCGGCCTGCGGATGCATATCGGGCATATTGTGGTTCCGGCGTCACATTCGGCCAAAGCCGAATATGAGCCTTCAACGCAAAGCCCCTATTCCGCTATTCCATAACCATGCAGCTCCGCCCGGCATCGTTTGTATTCCGGGCAGGCGCTCTCCACCACTTTCCAGAACGCAGGCGAATGGTTCATCTCGACCAGATGCGCGAGTTCATGCACCACCACATAGTCGATCAGGTGCAGCGGCATCTTCACCAGTTGCCAGTTCAGCCTCACCACCCCCTGTGCGGTGCAGCTGCCCCACTGGGTGCGCGCCGTCGACAGTTTGATCTCGCGCGGAACAACGTTCATCTGCAGCGCAAAGTGTTCCGCGCACTCCCTGAAAACCTGCAGTGCCTCGCTGCGATACCAGTGTGTCACTGCCTTTTCGATGGCTGCCGCTTCGGCCTCGGCGCCGACCGGCACATGCAGCACCTCGCCGTGCAGTTGCGCTGCCGCACCGCGCCTCTTCGGCGTCAGCAGCAGGGTGAATTCCTCGCCGCGGAAAGGGATGCGCGCGCCATCCTCCCAGCATATCGACGGCGCCTTCCGCGTTTGCCAGTCGTCCAGCTTGTCGACCACCCAGGCGGCCTTGTCCAGCAGCACGTTGTGCAGCCATTGCTCGGAAGCGCGCAGCGGTGCATTGACGGTGAGGCCGCGATCGTCGATGCGCAGGCCGATGCTGCGACGGTAGCCGCTGCGTTTCAAGGTGTAGGTGATGTCCTTGCCGGAAAGGAGGATGTTGCGTTGTTCGACGACAGGGGGAGGTGCTTTGCGACGTAATGCCTTGAACATCAGCCGAGCTTGGTCATCTCGTTCTCGATCCAGTCCTCGACACGGCGGTTGATCTCCTCCGCCTTGAGGCCTTTCGGATCGATGGGTCGGCCGATGCTCATGACTATCGTGCCGGGGTGTTTGAGGAAGGCGTTGCGGCTCCAGAACTTGCCGGCGTTGTGCGCCACCGGCACCACCGGTGCACCGGTGCTCTCGCCCAGCATGGCACCACCGATCTTGTACTTGCCGCGCACGCCGTAGGGCATGCGCGTACCCTCGGGGAAGATCACCACGCAGAAGCCGTTGTCCAGCCGGTCCTTGCCTTGCTCCAGCAACTGCTTCATCGCCTGCTTGCCTTTGCTGCGATCGATGGCGATGGGGCTGGTCACGGCCAGTCCCCAGCCGAAGAACGGCAGCCACAGCAGCTCGCGCTTGAGCACCCACACCTGGTCGGGGAACACGGTTTGCAGCGCGAACGTCTCCCAGGCCGACTGGTGCTTGCACATCACGATATGCGGCTGTGCCGGGATGTTCTCCGCGCCGCGCACTTCCATCTTGATGCCGCAGATCACACGCAACAGCCATATCGTGCTGTAAGCGAGTCCGGAAGCGATACGGTAGCGCGTGTGCGGCGGCAGCGGGAAGACGAACACCACCAGCGAGGCGTAGATCGGCGTCCACACCAGCTGCACGATGAAGAAGATGAGGGAGCGGATCAATGTCATACCAGTGTCGCCACCACCGCCGCCAGATCGGGATAAGTCAGCGTGCCTTCCGGCAGACCGCCCTTGGCCTGCGTCTTGCCGCCCTTGCCGGTGAGCACCAGTATCGGCTGCGCCTCCAGCCGCGCGGCCGCCTCAAGGTCGCGCAGGGAATCGCCCACCGCCGGCACTCCCTTCATATTGATGCCGTAACGCGCCGCGATCTCTTCCATCATGCCGCTCTTCGGTTTGCGGCAGCCGCAATTGGCATCGTTGGTATGAGGACAGAAGAACACCGCATCGATGCGGCCGCCGACCTGCGCGCAGGCCTTGTGCATCTTGTCGTGGATGGCGTTCAGCGTCTGCATGTCGAACAGACCGCGCGCGAGACCGGACTGGTTGGTCGCCACCACCACACGATAATCGGCCTGGCACAGTCGTGCGATCGCTTCCAGGCTGCCGGGGATGGGCTTCCACTCTTCCGGGCTCTTGATGAACTGGTCGGAATCGAAATTGATGACGCCGTCGCGGTCGAGAACGATGAGTTTGCTCATGGAAACTTCCAGTAATTCAGTTTTTCGGGATGCAGCGCAAGGCGCACGGAGCGCAGCGACTGAGACATACCGATTTGGTAGGCGAAGAAGCGAGCACCGCGCAACGCAGCGATGCGCCCGAAAAATGGATTAATGGAGGTTTCCGTCATGCCGCGAGTTTGGAGATGTCCGCAACCTGGTTCATCAGGTTGCCGAGCTGTTTGAGCAACAGCGCGCGGTTGATGCGCAGTTTCTGATCCTCCGCCATCACCATCACCTGATCGAAGAAGTCGTCAATGAACGGCTTGAGCGTGACCAGTGCCTTGAGGTTCTGGCCATATTCGCCGCGGCTGAAATAGCCCTGCGCGAACGGCGTGATGTCCATCATCGCCTGATGCAGGTTGCGCTCGGCGTCGTCCGTCATCAGTGCGGGATCGAACACGGCGTTGGCGATCAGCGCGCCCAGCTCTTCCTGGTTCTTGCGCATGATGTTCTGCACACGCTTGTTGGCGGCGGCAAGATCCTTCGAGGCTGCCATGGCAGCGAAGGTGCGCACACCCTGCAGGCGCGGCAGTGCTTCGTGCAGGCGGCCGTTCAGCACGGCCAGTACCGCTTCGATCTGCGTCACCTCGAAACTGCGCTCGCGCAGGTAGCCGCGCAGACGGTCCATCATGAAACCTTCCACGTCGGCCGCCACCGTCGCACTCAACATCCCGGCGGGGAAGTTGTCCGCCGTCGCCTTGAGCAGCGCCGACAACGACAGATCGTACGGCGTCTCGATCAGGATGCGCAGGATGCCCAGCGCCTGGCGGCGCAGACCGAACGGATCCTTGTCGCCGGTAGGTACCTGGCCGATCCCGTAGATGCCGACGATGGTCTCCAGCTTGTCCGCCAGCGCCACACAGCAGGCGACCGCGCCCATCGGCAGCGAGTCTCCGGCGAAACGCGGGTGGTAATGGGTCTCGATGGCATTCGCCACCTCCAGGTCCTCGCCGTCGTGGAAGGCGTAATAACGGCCGATGATGCCCTGCAACTCGGGGAACTCGCCGACCATGTCGGTGAGCAGGTCGGCCTTGCACAGGCGCGCAGTCAGTTCGACTTTGGCCTTGTCCGCTTCCAGCAGGCGCGCGATGGTGCCGGCCAGCGTGGTGATGCGTTCGACGCGCTGCAACTGCGTACCCAGTTTGTTGTGGTAGACCACGTTGCCGAGTTTGGCGACGCGCGACTCCAGCTTCTGCTTGCGGTCCTGGTTGAAGAAGAAACGCGCATCGGACAGGCGCGGACGCACCACGCGCTGGTTGCCCTCGATGATGTGGTGCGGATCGCTCACCTGCATGTTGGAGACGATGAGGAACTTGTTCAGCAACTTGCCGGTGGAAGCATCCAGCAGCGGGAAATATTTCTGGTTCTGCTGCATGGTGAGGATCAGGCATTCCTGCGGCACTTCGAGGAATTCCGCCTCGAACTCGCCGACGTACACCTCGGGCCACTCGACCAGGCCGGTCACCTCGTCCAGCAGGGTGGAGAGCACGCTGCGCTCCTCGTTGGACATGGACAGCAGTTTCTCCAGGTCGAAATTGGCATGCCCCACCCAGATCGCCTCGTTCTCTTCGGCCAGCTGGTCAAGACGCGCCACGATGCTCTCGCGCCGTTGCGCAAAGCTGGCGACCACGCGTCCGTCGCGCGCCAGTGTTGCCTCGTAATCATCCGCTTGTGTGATGGTGACAGGCTCGCTGCACATGAAGCGATGCCCGCTGGTGATATTGCCGCTGGTCAGCCCCAACACTTCCGCGCTCACCACGCGTTTGCCGTGCAGGATGGTCAGACCATGCACCGGGCGCACGAACTGGTGCTCGGAATCGCCCCAGCGCATCAGCTTGGGCACCGGCAATTTCTTCAACGCCAGCATGATCATCTCGGGCAGGTGCTCTTCCAGCGACTTGCCCTTCTGCTCGACGCGCGCGATGAAATATTCCGCCTTGCCGTCGCCCAGGCGCTGCAATTGCGCGAGTGCGACGTTGGCCGAGCGCATGAAACCTTCCAGCGCCTTGGTCGGCTTGCCTTCGGCATCCAGTCCGGCACTCACCGCCGGTCCTTTGCGCTCGATGACGCGGTTGGCCTGTTGCGACTCGACCTCGGTGATACTCATCGCCAGGCGGCGCGGTGTGCAATACGGCGTGCACACGCTGGATTCGCCCAGCAATGCCTGCTCTTTCAGACTGGCGAACACCTCGTTGGCGAAGGTCGTGGAAAGCTTCTCCAGCACCTTGGGCGGCAATTCTTCGGTCAGCAGTTCGATCAGCAATGTCTGTTTCATCATTTCTTCCCTCCGACCTTGGCCATCGGGAATCCCAACGCTTCGCGTGAATCGTAATAGGCCTGCGCCACCTGGCGCGCCAGCGCGCGCACCCGGCCGATGTAGGCCGCGCGCTCGGTCACCGAGATCGCGCCGCGCGCATCCAGCAGGTTGAAGGTGTGCGAGCACTTCATCACCATCTCGAAACCGGGCAACGCCAGGCCCGCTTCCATCAGGCGCTTGGCTTCGCCTTCATATTCGTTGAAATGGCGAAACAGCATCTCGACGTTGGAATGCTCGAAGTTGTATTTCGACTGCTCGACCTCGTTCTGGTGGTACACATCGCGGTAGGTCACCACCGTATCGCCGTTCTTCGCCCACACCAGATCGAACACGTTCTCCACGCCCTGCAGATACATGGCCAGACGCTCAAGACCGTAAGTGATCTCTCCCAGCACCGGCTTGCAGGCGAGCGAACCGACCTCCTGGAAATAGGTGAACTGCGTGACTTCCATGCCGTCCAGCCATACCTCCCAGCCCAACCCCCAAGCTCCCAGCGTCGGCGATTCCCAATCGTCCTCGACGAAGCGGATATCGTGCTCGTTGGTGTCTATGCCCAGCGCGCGCAGGCTGTCGAGATAGAGTTCCTGGATATTGTCGGGGGAAGGCTTCAGCACCACCTGGAATTGGTAGTAGTGCTGCAGGCGGTTGGGGTTCTCGCCGTAGCGCCCGTCCTTGGGACGGCGCGAAGGTTGCACATAGGCCGCGCGCCAGGGCTCCGGCCCGATCGCGCGCAAAAAGGTCGCGGTGTGGAAGGTGCCCGCGCCGACCTCGATATCGTAGGGCTGCAACAGCGCGCAGCCCTGCTTGTCCCAGAATTGCTGCAGCGTCAGGATGACTTGCTGAAAACTTGGCTTGGGGCCAAGTTTCGGTGAAGACTCATGCCCGCTTGCGGGCGTTATGTCGGAACCAAAAGTGCGCATGAATTACCGCCGATGTTTGCGAAAGGCCGCATTTTACGGGTTTAGGCTGCTTACGTCACCCCGCATAACACAAGCTTTTCGGCACGGGACAAGGCTTTTATCTCCATCTCCCGTTTCAGCGCGGCGGACTTGTCGGCACAGGGTTCGGAATATCTCAGTTTTACCGGTGTGCGGCCGCGCGTGTACTTGGCGCCTTCACCTGCGTTATGCGCGGCGAGGCGCTTGCCGAGGTCGTTGGTGATACCGCAGTAGAGGGTGTTGTCAGCGCATTGGAGGAGGTAGCAGACCCAGCTCATCGCCCGCGCATTCTCCACGCCACGGCCAGCATCCCCGCGACCAGCAGCAACATGGCCGCATTGCCCCACCTGACATAGGGCGTAGCCCCCGCATATCCCCGCACTTCCGCCGTCAGCACCCCCGCCTCATGCTGCGGCAGCATGGCCTGCACACGCCCATCCGCGCCGATGACCGAGGTGACGCCGGTATTGGTGGCGCGCAGCATCATGCGGCCGGTCTCCAGTGCGCGCATCTGCGACAGCTGGTTGTGCTGCATGGCGGCGTGCGATTCGCCGTACCAGGCGTCGTTGGTGACGTTCACCAGCAATGTGGCTGCGGGCAGGGCGTGGATGATCTCTTCGCCGAAGGCATCCTCATAGCAGATGTTCACCGCGACCATCTGCCCGGCTACGGCCAGCGGCGGTTGATCGGCGCCGCCACTGGTCTGGTCGCCCATGGGGATCTGCAGCACTTCGTTGATGATCCAGCCGAACACTGAACGCAGGGGGATGAATTCGCCGAAGGGGACGAGGTGGTTCTTGCGGTAGTGCTGGCTTTCCGCACTGCCGAGGGAGTAGACGCTGTTGTAGTAATTGCCGTCTTCCTTCTCGAACGCGCCGAGCAGAATGTCGCCGCCGTTCTTGCGCGCATGGTCACCCAGGATGGTCTGGTAGTTTTCCGGCACGTTCTCGCGCAGCAGCGGCAATGCGGTTTCGGGCATGATGATCAGTCGAGCGTCGCTGCTTTGCGCCAGCCTTTGATAGTCCTCCAGGATGCCCAGCAGCCTTTCATCATCGAATTTTTCATTCTGCGCGATGTTGCCCTGCAGCAGGCTGACCTTGAGCGGTTCGCCCTGCGCATGCGTCCATTCGACGGGTCGCAGCAATGCTCCGGCAATCCAGACCAGCAGCAGCGCCGACAAGGCGATCTTGCCCGGCCTGCTCCAGCGCGCGTTCCACAAGACCAGCAGCAATGCCGCGCTTACCGCGACGATGAGCGATACACCGAACACGCCGACCAGCGGCGCATATCCGGCCAGCGGACTGTCCGGCACCTGCGAGTAACCCACAGCCAGCCACGGAAAGCCGGTGAACAGCAGTCCGCGCAACCATTCGGCGAGCGTCCAGATGGCGGGCATGAGCAACATGACGTGCGCGGTCGGGCTTGTCCTGAACCTTGCCTGCGCGTAACCGGCCAATGCCGGGAGTGTGGCGTTCACCGCGGCGAACAGCGCTGTCGCCAAGGCGGCCAGGATGGGATGCATATAACCGTATACATGCAGTGCGACATAGATCCAGCCGATACCGGCGCAGAACAGGCCCATGCCGAAGCTCAACCCGAGCCAGGCCGCCTGCGCCGGACGCCCGGCGCGGCTCCATAGCCAGAACAGCACGGCAAGCGCGAATACCGGCAAGGGGAAGAAACCGAAGGGAGCGAAGCCCATGACGGCCGCGACACCGGCAAGGAAAGCGGTCACATACGGTAAGGCGATGAGTTTTTTCATGGATAGGGGCGATAAAGTTGATTCGCCAGATTATACGGTGTAAGTTCCGCCGCACGTCACCTTAGCCAGACCCGCATCATGTCCAGCCATTCCGCCCTGCTCGAAGAGATCAGCTCCATGCTGATCGATTGCGACCTGTTCAACCACTTGCCGCCGGCCGAACTGCGCGCGGCCGCACACTATTTCGGCGTCAGCAAGGTCGCCGGCGGCGAAGTCGTCTTCAATGAGGGCGACATCGGCACCTTCATGTGCATCGTGCATTCCGGCAGCATCGCGGTGATCAAGGCCAACCAGAACGAAGAACAGGTGGAGATGGTCACACTGGGGCGCGGCCGCGCCCTCGGCGAGATGGCGGTCCTGGACGGCGAGCGGCGCTCCGCCACCTGCCAGGCCGCGGAAGACAGCATCCTGCTGACGCTGTCGAAGGAAGCGCTGGACAAGATGCTGGAGGAACATCCGCGCATCGGCGCAAGAGTCATCCGTGCCATCGCAGTCAGCCTGTCGCGCCGTCTGCGCATGGCGGTGGGACAGCTGGTCGACCACATCGTTTAAAGTTGCCGCTGTATGCCTCTAGAAATCGTTTTGCGGGATGCAGCGCAAGGAGCCGCGCAGCGAATGACGAGACATACCACATTGGTAGGCGAGGAATGAGTGAGCACGTGACGCAGCGATGCGCCCGCAAAACGAATTTATAGAGACATACAATGCTCGAATTTACCGAATACACCAAGATCTTCATCAGCCTGTTCGCGATCATCGATCCGGTCGGGATCATCCCCATCATAATCGCGTTCACTGCGGGCATGACGGCACAGAAACGCGAGCGCGTCGGGCGCGTGGCCTCGTTTTCGGTACTGGTGATCCTGCTTGCCGCGCTGTTGCTGGGCGAGGCGATACTGGAATTCTTCGGCATCAGCATCCATTCCTTCCGCACAGCGGGAGGCATCCTGTTGCTGCTGATGTCCATCAACATGCTCATCGGCGACAAGGCCAGCATCAGCCCAAGTGAAAGCACCGACGGCGACGCCACCACCTCCGTCGCCATCGTGCCGCTCTCCACGCCACTGCTGGCCGGCCCCGGCGCGATCAGCACAGTGATCCTCGACGCGCACAAGGCCAGCGTGCCCGGACATTACATGGCAATGGCACTCATCCTTTTCCTGTTGAGCCTGACCGTCTGGCTCACCTTCCTCATCGCACCGTGGGTATCGCAACGTCTGGGCAGGATAGGCAGCAACATCGTCACCCGCCTGATGGGCCTGCTGCTCGCTGCCATCGCAGTCGAATTCATCGCCGGGGGGCTGCGCGGTCTGTTCCCGGCACTGGGATAAACCAAGTCCCTTCCCCCTCTCAGGGGGAAGGATAGGATGGGGGTTAAATCGGCGTGTATCGCACAGACAGTTTCTAACCCCTCCCTACCCTCCCCCTGCAAGGGGGAGGAATAACTAAGGGCATATAGCTTTATGGAAAAGATACGACTCTCGAAATTGATGTCCGAACAGGGCCTCTGCTCGCGCCGCGAAGCGGACGATTACATCGCCAAAGGCTGGGTCAAGGTGGACGGCGAGACCGTCAGCGAACTCGGCACGAAAATTCTGCCCACGCAGAAGATCACTCTGGAGAAAGCCGCCCAGGCCAAACAGGAAGGACGCGTCACCATCCTGCTGCACAAGCCGGTGGGCTACGTCTCGGGGCAGGCCGAACAGGGCTACAAACCGGCCATCCTGCTGATTGGCGCGGACACGCGCTGGGAAGAGGACAAATCGCCGCAAAAATTCTTCCGCAGCCAGATGCTCAACCTCGCCCCCGCCGGACGCCTCGACATCGACTCCACCGGTTTGCTGGTGCTGACCCAGGACGGCCGTATCGCCAAACAGCTCATCGGCGAAGACTCTCCGGTCGAGAAGGAATACCTGGTGCGCGTGCAGGGCAAGATCGACACCAACGGACTGGCCATGCTCAACCACGGCCTGTCGCTGGACGGCAAGAAACTCAAACCCGCCAAAGTGAGCTGGCAGAACGAAGACCAGCTGCGCTTCATCCTGGTCGAGGGCAAGAAACGCCAGATCCGCCGCATGTGCGAGATGGTGGGATTGCGCGTCACTGCATTGAAGCGCGTGCGCATCGGCAAGGTGAGACTGGGGGATCTGCCGCAGGGGCAATGGCGCTATCTGCGCGAGGACGAGAAGTTCTAGCGATCCGGCTCAGTCGGGTTCGGCCGCTTCGACCAAAGTGCGTTCCACCAGCAGCGCGTGCAGCCTGCGGCTGTCCGCCCGCTGCACGGTGAAGCGCCATTCGCCGATCTGGAAGCTCTCGCCGCGCTTGGGCAACTGCCCGGCGGCCTTGAGCACCAGGCCACCGACAGTATCGCAGTCCTCGTCGCTGAATTCCGTCCCGAGCGCCCCGTTGAGATCGGCGATCTCGGTATCGGCCTTCACGCGCCAGTGCGCGTCATCCTGGCGGATGATGTTGTCCTCATCCTCGTCGAAATCGTATTCGTCGGCGATGTCACCGACGATCTGTTCCAGCACATCCTCGATGGTGACCATGCCGGAGACGCCGCCGTATTCGTCCACCACCAGTGCGATGTGGTTGCGGTTGCCGCGGAAATCGCGCAGCAGCACATTGAGACGTTTCGATTCCGGCACGAACACGGCCGGACGCAGCATGTCGCGCACGTTGAATTCTTCGCCCGCGTAGTAGCGCAACAGATCCTTCGCCAGCAGGATGCCGATGATGTTGTCCTTGTCGCCGTCGACGACGGGAAAGCGCGAGTGCGCGGTCTCGATGACGTAGGGGATGAACTGTTCCGGCGGCTGGCTGATGTCGATGACATCCATCTGCGCGCGCGGGATCATGATCTCGCGCACCTGCTGCTCGGAAACCTGGATGACGCCCTCCATCATGGAGAGCGCGTCGGCATCCAGCAGGTTGCGTTCGTAGGCGCTGTACAGCAACGCGATGAGTTGCTCGCGGTCTTCCGGCTCACGCAGCAACATCGTGGAGAGCCTTTCAAGCAGGGTGGGCTTGTTGCTACTACTGTCGGTACCGTCCATTACTGCTTCATTCTGTAACAAGATAAGGGGCAGGATACCGCAATTTGAGCATCAGCGCAGTCTCGCGCGCTTCCATCTTCTCCGCATCGCGTTTCTTTTCGTGGTCGTAACCCTGCAGGTGCAGCGCCGCGTGGATGGTGAGGTGCGCGTAATGCGCGAGCAGGTCCTTGCCCTGCTCCTTCGCCTCGCGCGCCACCACCGGCGCACAGATCACGACATCGCCATACAGCGGATCGGTGTCGTCATAGACGAAGGTCAGCACGTTGGTGGCGTAATCCTTGCCGCGATAACTCTGATTCAGCGCGCGCCCCTCGATCTCGTCGACGATGCGCAGTGCGATCTGCACGTCCTGTTCCAGCGCGACTTTGACCCAGCGGCGGAACTGCTGGCGCGTCGGCAGTTTTTTTGCATTGCTGGCGTATTGCACAGACAACGATAGTTTATGGGAGTCTGTCATGGTTTTTGCTGTTCGTATCTTTCATAGGCACCGACGATCTTCTGCACCAGCGGATGGCGCACCACGTCTTCGGCGAGGAACTGCTGGAAGGCGATGCCGCGCACGTCCTTGAGCACGATGCGCGCGTCGTTGAGGCCACTCTTCTGCCCGCGCGCCAGGTCGATCTGCGTCACATCGCCGGTGATGACGGCCTTGCTGCCGAAACCGATGCGCGTGAGGAACATCTTCATCTGCTCGGGCGTGGTGTTCTGCGCCTCGTCGAGGATGATGAAGGAGTGGTTGAGCGTGCGCCCGCGCATGTAGGCCAGCGGCGCAACCTCGATCATGCCGCGCTCGAACGCCTTGGCCACCTTGTCCAGCCCCATCAGGTCGTACAGCGCGTCATACAGGGGGCGCAGATAGGGATCGACCTTCTGCGCCAGATCGCCGGGCAGGAAGCCCAGGCGCTCGCCCGCTTCCACCGCCGGGCGCACCAGCACCAGACGTTTCACCGTCTCGCGCTGCAGGGCATCCACCGCCGAGGCGACCGCAAGATACGTCTTGCCCGTTCCGGCCGGTCCGACGCCGAAAGTGATGTCATGCTCCTGGATGGCTTGCAGGTATTCGTTCTGGCGTACGGTGCGCCCGCGCACCTCTGATTTGCGCGTCATCAGCAGCGGCACCGATTCGCTGTTCGCCTCCGGCATATCCTGTTTCATGACTTCGATCAGGCCGAGTTGCAAACGCTCCAGCGAGATGTCGTGCCTGGCTTCAAGGTAGAAGCGCTCGAGCACGGCGCGAGCGAGTGCCGCCTGCGCACCGGAGATGGTGAAACGCTCGCCGCGGCGCGCGATGTTCACCTCCAGAGCCGTCTCGATCTGGCGCAGATTCTCGTCGAACGCGCCGCACAGGTTGGCCAGGCGCGCATTGTCGACCGGCTCAAAAGACAGATTCACCGAATCATTCATGCTGTATCACCAGTTCGCCGCGCAAGGTGTGCAGGGTACCGGACAGGATGCGCACGTCCACATAACGCCCCAGCATGCCGGGCGAGCCGGGGAAATTCACCACACGGTTGTTTTCGGTGCGCCCGGCCAGTTCGTTCGCATCCTTGCGCGAGATATTCTCCACCAGCACGCGCTGCACGCTGCCCGCCATCGCCGCGCTGACCTGCTGTCCCAGTTCGGCGATGCGCGTCTGCAGCCGGTGCAGGCGCGCAAGCTTGGTCTCATACGGCGTATCGTCGGCCATCTCGGCAGCCGGCGTTCCTGGACGCGCGCTGAAGATGAAACTGAAACTGGCATCAAAGCCGACATCCTCCACGAGCTTCATGGTCGCCTCGAAATCCGCGTCGGTCTCGCCGGGAAAGCCCACGATGAAGTCCGACGTGATGGATATGTCCGGGCGCGCGGTGCGCAACTTGCGCACGATGGATTTGTATTCCAGCGCGGTATAACCGCGCTTCATCGCCGCCAGAATGCGGTCGGAACCGGATTGCACCGGCAGATGCAGATGCCCCGCCAGCTTGGACGTGGTCGCATACAGGTCGATCAGGCGCTGCGACATCTCGCGCGGATGCGAGGTCATATAGCGCAAACGCTGCACGCCCGGCAATGCGGCGACAGCCTGCAGCAGGAATGCGAAATCGACCGTGTCGCCGTCATCCGTCTCGCCCTGATAAGCGTTCACGTTCTGCCCCAGCAACGTGATCTCCCCCACTCCCTGCGCGGTCAGATTCTCCACCTCGCGCATCACGTCGGCGAACGGTCGCGACACTTCGTCACCGCGCGTGAACGGCACCACGCAGTAGGTGCAGTATTTGCTGCATCCCTCCATGATCGAGACGAACGCCGCGCCGTGCGATGTGCGGGCAGCGGGAAGATGATCGAATTTCTCGATCTCGGGAAAACTGATGTCGACCTGCGGCCTGCCACTCTCGCGCCGCGCCGCGATGAGTTGCGGCAAACGGTGCAGCGTCTGCGGACCGAACACCACATCCACATACGGAGCGCGCTTGATGATGACATCGCCTTCCTGGCTGGCGACACAGCCCCCCACGCCGATCAGCAGGTTAGGATTATTCTGTTTCAGCGCGCGCGCGCGCCCCAGATCGGAGAACACCTTGTCCTCAGCCTTCTCGCGGATGGAGCAGGTGTTGAACAGAATGATGTCGGCCTCATCCGGCTTGTCTGTCTGTACCACGCCCTCGGCACGCAGCACATCGACCATCTTGTCCGAGTCATACTCGTTCATCTGGCAACCATAGGTCTTTATGTAGAGTTTCATCTGCACGTTTGCTACCTGCCCAACCTCAAATTTCACACAAATTTGACAATTCACCCTTACTTTTCTAAGCCTTAGAAAAGTTGTGGGAATGCCCTATAAAAAAACTCATATAATTCGAAAAGCCTTAGTCAACTAATGTCATCAAGAACCTTAGTGACTAACGCCATTATAGATGTCATCTAAAACTAGGCTCGTTAGGGAGAGAAAATAATGTCGATCATCGCTGATATTTCGTCCATCGGAACCGCAATCTTCTCCGTTGGCTTCGCTGTGTGGATCACTATCCAGCTGTTCAAGAAAGCTGACTGATCCGCGGCTCGCGAGAAGCTCTCTTCGATAGCTTCTCGCTCCCGTCTCAAGCAGACCTCTCATTTGCCTTCGTGGTTTCCACGCGGGCTGGTGGCGTTGACACAAATTACTTGCCATAAAACCAGATTGTGCTAGGATTTATCCAGCTAGTCGTTGTTGTTATTGTGTTCAACCACTCTATTGAGAGGAGATAAAAATGTCTTTCGTCGCTGATCTCGCAGCAGTCGGTTCCGCCGTGTTGGCTGTCGTCTTTTCGTTGTGGATGCTGAAACAGCTGTTCTCGGACAATCAGTAATCCCGGCAGGACCAAATAAAAAAACTCCAGCATCCGCTGGAGTTTTTTTATTTGGTGGTGATAGGTGGACTTGAACCACCGACCCCAGCATTATGAGTGCTGTGCTCTAACCAACTGAGCTATATCACCGAAACCCGGTTTCCCGACAGTCTTCAGACCGCCCGAGATTCAAAGAAGGGCGGCATTTTGCTGATTTCACCCCTCCCTGTCAATTGCCGCATGCCGATACTTTGAATTCGCTGTCGGGAAACTGCTTTTGCAGCACGTTCAGTTTGTCGGTCGTCCCCGAATCCAGCTCTTTCATCACGAAGATGGTGTATTTCAGCTTGCTCCTGCGCTCACCGACCTTGGCCGAGCGCACATTCCTGCTCCGCAACTCTGCCAGGAATTTCTTCGCCGCCTCTTCGCTCTTGAACACGCCAAGGGAGATGGCATTCAGCCACTTTCCTTTTTCCTGTATCAGGAAGTAATCATTCACGCCGCGTTCCTTCAATTGCGCAATCTTCTTTTCCACATCGGCGCGTCTTTTCAGCGGCGGTATATAGACCCAGTAGCCATGATCCTGCTCGACCGTGCGCTGTGACAGGTCATCGCCCAACTTCAGCGTAGCCAACGCTTCCTGTGCCCGCACCAGGTCGTTGCCGGCGAACTCGCCCCATTCGGCACAGCCGGTTTGTTCGGCACGTTCGGGCTTGGCGCTGACTGGCGCGGACGCTGCCACAGGACTGCTATGCGGCAAAGGCGCTGCCGGCATGCGCGGCGCCGGCTCAGAAACTGCGGCAGGCGTCGCCACCGCCGCGGGAGCCGGTGTCGGGGACAAGGGCAAAGGGACCCCCGGCAGCAGGCTGGAGGTCGGCGCAGCTGCAGAGGCAGCAAGGAATTCCAGCAATTTGACCTTGTCCGGATTCAACGCCGTTTGTACCGATGCCGCTTCGGCATCGACGGTCAGCGCAACGCCCCAGCGCATCCAGCCGAACAATGCCAAGTTGGCCAATAGCAATAGCCCTACGATCCACTTCATCATGCCTCTGATTCTCCGATGACTTGCAAACCCTTCAACACCAGGTTGTCGACCCGCTCCAAAGGCAAGTCCAGATGCGGCTGTACGATCTCAGCCGCTCCGCCACCCAGCAGGCAACGCACATCGCCATAACGGGAATGCAGCAAGCCGAACTGATGCCTGATCGCTCCCAGTGTGGCCTGCATCATCCCGCTGTGGATGGCATCCGCAGTGTTGCGCGGAAAATCCTGCAAGCTCCCCTGCTCGGCGAGCAGTTGCGCGGTGTTGGTCGCCAGACTGTGCTGCATCAGGCTGACGCCGGGCAGGATCAGTCCGCCGAGGAATTCCCCCTGTGCAGACAAGGCATCCACCGTTGTCGCCGTGCCGCAGTTCACCACCAGACAAGCGCCGCGCACCCGCTGCCACGCCGCGATCAGTGCCGCCCAGCGGTCGCTGCCCAGACTCTCCGCCCGCTCATAACCGTTGCGCACACCACAGCACTCTGCATCTGCCGTCACGAATTCGGGCTGACATTTCCATGCTGCGCAGATCGCACCAAGGCGCTGCGCCATCGCCTCGCCCGCCACATTGGAGACCAGGATCCGGTGCGGCGGCGGCAGCGCTGCAAAGGCATGCTGCAGAACGACCCACTCGGTGTTGCCGGCCACACCCTGATGCGTCCATGCACCGGCTTGCGCCAGCGCCCACTTGCAGCGGCTGTTCCCCACATCCAGTAGCAGCACCCTATGCACTCCTCAAGCTGACTTCACCGGCGTTGAACAACCGTTCACCCTGCCCGGTCATCAGCCGCAGAACACCCTCGTCCGTCACTCCCAATACCGTGCCATTCACATGCGATCCATCCGGCATCAACATCATCACCGCGCGCCCCTGGTAGACATGATGGCGCTCCCACTCGTCCCGCAACGGCGCGAAGCCTCCCTGCCCGAATCCGCGCAGCACTTCCGCCAGATGTTTCAATGATACCGCAAGCACCTGGTTGCGTTCCGCCTGCGGCAGGTCCAGCGAGATCAGGTCGCTCACCGGCTGTTCGATACGCTCGCGCAGCGCCTCCGGCACGGCCAGATTGAGGCCGATGCCGATCACCACTGCGCTGGGGCCCAACATGTCGCCCTGCGCCTCGATCAATATCCCGGCGAGCTTGCCTTCGTTCAGCAGCACGTCGTTCGGCCACTTGAGCCCGGCACCCGCGACACCCAGTTCGCGCAAGGCGCGCATCATGGCGACCCCGACCGCCAGGCTCAAGCCGGACAAAGCGGCAAGACCGCCGTCGAAACGCCACAGCAGTGAGAAGGTGAGCGTGTCGCCCAGACCGGAATGCCAGATCCTGCCCAAACGCCCGCGTCCGGCGGTCTGCCACTCCACCGCCAGCACTGTTCCGCTGGCTGCACCTTGCGCGCAGCGCTGCAGCAGCAGGGCATTGCTGGAGGATGCATGATCCATGACCTCGACTTGCAGGCCGTCTGCGGCCGCCCCCAGTCCGCTGCGGATCAACCCCGCATCCAGCCACTGCAAAGGCCGCGCGAGGCGATAGCCGCGACCGCGCACGCTATAGAGGGTCAAGCCATAGCGGTCGATGTCGTGCAGCGCGTTGCACACGGTCGCGCGCGTCACACCGAACTCGCGCGCCAGCGTCTCCCCGGAGTGGAACTCGCTGTCGGCCAGACGGCGCAACAGGGCGAAGGTCAGCGGTTTGATTTGAGAATTGCTTTTCCCGTTCGCCTCCTCTCCCGCGCGCGGGAGAGGATTGAGGAGAGGGAGGCGGGCATGCCCGCCGGGTGCATCTTTCCCGCTCATTGCGGCATGTCGCAAGAGGCAGCCGCCGGATCGCAACCGAGGAACGCCACGATCTCGTCGCGGCGCTTCAGTGCATCCTGATAACCGAGGTCGATCAACGCACGGCAATAATGCTTGTCGAACAGCAGATAGCTCGCCAGGTTGGCGCCGCTGCCTCGCATCACGCCGACCGTACGCAGCAGCAGACGGATGGTCCAGGGCAGTTGTTCGATATAGCGCTCGGCGATCTTTTCCAGCGGCTGGCTTGGGGTGATGACCAGAAAATCAATGTGACGGATGTCGGCGCGCGCACGCAACTCTTCCGGGATCAGTTTGACGGTCTCGTTGATGCGCTGCAGGCGCTCGATGTCGACCTCCAGCCCGTCGAGAAAGATGCTGTCCAGCGCATGGCCGGCGATCTGCGCCAGCGTCGGGTAGGTATCCATCTTGTTGCGCCGACCCTCGTCATCGTCGGTATGCCACGCCCCCATCAGCATGACCTTGTCCGCACCCAGATGCAGTGCGGAACTGATCGGTGCGATCTGGCGCACCGAGCCGTCGCCGAAATACTCGCGGTGGATATGCACTGCCGGAAAGATGAACGGGATCGCAGCAGAAGCCATCAGGTGCGCGGTGCCGATCCTGCTCTCCATCCCCAGGCGACGGGTGCGCTTCCACGGGGCTATTCCCTCCCTGCCCTGATAGAAGGTGACCGAATGGCCGGAACCGTAACCCGAGGCGGTGATGCTCAACGCATGCAGCATGCCGGAATCGATGTTCTCCTGCACCTTCTCGTACGGCAGCGTCTCCTCCAGGAACAGCTCCAGCGGAGTATTGTCCAGCAGCGACACGCGGTTCATGCGGTTGATGCCGAGCATGCTCAGGATCAAGCCGATCAGCCAGCGCCCGCTGTTGCGCGCCACACCGAGCACATCGGAACGGTAGATGTCGCTGACCTGTGCGTTGTGCCAGATGCCGAGCAGATACTTCACCCCCTTGCGGAAGTTGCGCGCGTTGACTGCGAGTGTCACCGCATTCAACGCACCCGCCGAGGAACCGCAGATGACCTGGAACGGAGAATGCGCGCGGCGCGGCATGAACTCGGCCATGGCCTTGAGGACACCGACCTGATAGGCGGCACGGGCGCCGCCACCGGTGAGGATGAGTCCGATCTTTTGCGGGTTCTGGCTCATTGCTGCCCTACCATCTAGGCTTCATCCGGCTCCGCATGAACCGACTCCAGTGCATCCTTCAGTGTCTCTTCCGGTAACGCATTCAGCATCTCGGACAGTACCTCGGCGGCTTCCACCGCGTTCGGCTGCAACTTGCTGGCATCCGCGTTCGCCACCAGCACGGCAGCGGCGCCGACGACCTTCAGCAGCCGCACGCGCTCGGCCATCAGCATCTCGATCTCTTCGCTCAGCATCTGAGCTTCCTGCTTGTTCATATGGCCTCCCATTGGATGATTGTGCCGCACTGCGATGCGCCGGAATATCGTTTCCAGTCAGAACGATTATAGCCCAGCCCCCAAGCCGGGCTGGCGGCTTCCATCCAGCCGCAAGGTAGCGAGCGTGCGTTTGCGCACTTGGTGCAGCAGCCTGACGTTCTCGTCCAGCGACTCGCCGTAGGACGGGATCATCTCCTTCATCTTGAGCTTCCATTCCGCGCTGTGCATGCGCGACTTGAAGCAGCGTTCGATCACCTCGATCATCGCCTGTACCGAGGTCGATGCACCGGGAGAGGCGCCGAGCAGCGACGCCAGCGTGCCGTCCTTCGAGGTGACGATCTCGGTGCCGAACTCCAGCTTGCCGCCCTTCTTGTCGCAGCCCTTGATGATCTGCACGCGCTGGCCGGCGGAAGCCAGCTTCCAGTCCTCCGGTTTGGCGTCGGCATAGAACTCGCGCAGCGATGCGACCCGCTCCTTGTGCGACTTGAACGCTTCCGAGACGAGATAGCGCATCAGATCCAGATTGTCGCGCGCCACCGCGAGCATGGGCCCAAGGTTACCGGTCTTCAGCGAACCGACCAGATCGAACATCGACCCTTCCTTGAGGAACCTGGTGGTCACGCCGGCGAACGGACCGAACAGCAGCGCCGACTCGCCGTCGATGATGCGCGCATCCAGATGCGGCACCGACATCGGCGGCGCGCCCACCGCCGCCTTGCCGTACACCTTGGTGGTGTGCTGTTTCAGAAGTTTGGGGTCGCGGCAGATCAGCCACTGGCCGCCGACCGGGAAGCCGCCGTAGCCTTTGGCCTCGGGGATGCCGGATTTCTGCAGCAGCGGCAGCGCACCGCCGCCGGCGCCGAGGAAAACAAAGCCGGCATTGATGGTGCGCACCGTGCCCTCGTGATTGTCCTTCACCCGCACATGCCAGCGAGCGTCGTCGTGCTGCTTCATGCTGGTGATGGTATGGCTGAGTTTCAATTCGAAGTTGGGCAACTTCTGCAGCGCCTTCACCAGCTTGCGGGTGAGGAAGCCGAAGTCCACGTCGGTGCCGTGCTTCACCTGGGTGGCCGCCACCTTCTGTTTCGGATCGCGGTGGCGCATCACCAGCGGCATCCATTCCTGCAGCACGGCATGATCGTCGCTGAACTCCATCTCCTCGAACAGGTGGTGCTTGTGCAGCGCCTGATAGCGCTTGCGCAGGAACGCGACGTTCTCCTCGCCCCACACGAAGCTCTGGTGATAGACGGGGTTGATGAACTTCTCCGGCGTGGGCAGCAGGCCCTGCTCGACCAGATAGGACCAGAACTGCAGAGAGACCTCGTACGCCGCATTGATCTCCAGCGCGCGGTCGATCTTGACGCTGCCGTCGGCCTGCTGCGGCGTGTAGTTGAGTTCGCAATAACCGGCATGCCCGGTACCCGCATTGTTCAGGCCGTGCGAACTCTCATGTGCGACATGCGCCAGGCGTTCGACCATCAGTATCTTCAGCGACGGGTCGAGCTGCGCCAGCAATTTCCCCAGCGTCGCGCTCATCACCCCCGCCCCCACCAGCAGCACATCCACTCTCTTCTGCGTCACGATCATGCACCCCGATTCAATATGGCCCCGATTCTAACCGAGTCCGGACAGTATCTTCTCCAGTCGTTTCACCGACACGATCACCGGCGTCTTCAGCTCCTGCGCGAACAGCGACACGCGCAGTTCCTGCAGCATCCAGACGAAATCCTCCAATCGCGCATCCGGCTCGCCCTGCTGTGCCGAGAGACGGCGCTGCCATTGCTGCAGCAGCGGGGCGAGTTGCGCCATGTTCTGCGCGTCGCGCGCCGGGTTGCCGCGCAGCTTCTCCAGGCGCACGTTGACCGCCTTCAGGTAGCGCGGCATATGCTGCATGCGCTCGAACGGCGTGCGCGCCACCCACTCCTTGCCCAGCAGGGATTCGCACTGGCCGCGGATGTCCTGCACGGCCTGTCCGTGCGCCTTGAAACCGGGCAGCGATTTCTGCAACGCGTGGTACTCCGCCAGCACCGCCCCCACCAGCCGCGCGATCTCCTGCGCCACCAGGTTCAGGCGCGCCTTGGCATCCTTGCAACGGGCGGCGAACTCCTTCTCGCTTTCCGGCCAGGAATCGTTGAGACAGCAACGGTCGAAAGTCACGGCGAGGATCTGCCGCTGCAGATCCTGCTGGCTGCCGAACGGCAAAAACTGCATCGCCATCGCCTGCAGACCGGGCAGGTTCTTCTCCAGATACTTCACCTGCTCCTTCAGCGCGAGCTGGAACAGGCGGCGCAAGCCGAGACGATGCGCAGCCTTCGCGGCATCCTGGGTGTCGAAGCTCTGCAGGCTGACAGCATCGCCCTCGTCCACCAGCGCGTTGAACACGGTGATGGTCTGCCCGGCACGTTGTTCCGTGCTGGTCGCCCTGAAGTCGCCGAATTTCCATTCGGTATAGCGCTCCCCGCTCGTCTTCTGTTGCGGTGCCGCACTCTTCGCAACCGGGGCCGCTGTTAACGGCGCCTGTTTCGGCGCCCACTCGCCGCGCAATTGCGCGAAGTTGCGCGCCATGCCGAGCTGGCGCCCGTGCTCATCCACCACGCGGAAGTTCATCAGCAGGTGCGCGGGCAACTGCTCCAGGCGGAAGGCATCCAGCGGCACCTCGATCTGCTTCTGCTCGCGGATGTAGCGTGCCAGCGCCTGCAGCAGCGGCACATCTGAAGCTTTGACTGCCGCACAGAATTCGGCCGCGAACTCCGGCACCGGCACGCAGTGGCGGCGCAGCTTCTGCGGCAGCGATTTCACCAGCTGGGCTATCTTCTCCGCCAGGATGCCGGGCACCAGCCATTCGCAGCGCGCCGCCGACACCTGGTTGAGCAGCGCCTGCGGCACGGTCAGCGTCACGCCGTCGTCGCTCTTGCCCGGCGCGAAGTTGTACGCCAGCGCGTAGCTGACATTGTTCATCTGCAGCTGCGGCGGGAAATGTTCGGTGGTGATGCCGGCCGCCTCGTGCCGCATGAGGTCGTCCTTCTTCAGGTACAGCAATTTCGGCTGCTCGCGCTCGGCTTCCTTGCGCCAGTGCTCGAACGCCGCACCGTTATGCATGCCTGCGGGGATGCGCTGGTCATAGAAGGCGAAGATCAGTTCGTCGTCCACCAGCACGTCGGGACGGCGCGCCTTGTGTTCCAGCGCCTCGATGTCGGCGATGAGTTTCTGGTTGTGGGCGAAGAACGGCGCCTGGGTGTTGAACTCGCCGTTCACCAGCGCCTCGCGGATGAACACCGCGCGCGCCTCTTCCGGATTCATCGGCCCGTAATGCACGCGCTTCTTCGGGTTGATGAGCAGGCCGTGCAGGGTGCTGCGTTCCCACGCCGCCACCTGCCCCGCCTTCTTCTCCCAGTGCGCGTCAAAATAGCTGCGCTTGATCAGGTGCGCGCCGACCTCCTCCAGCCATTCCGGTTCGATGCGCGCCACGCAACGCGCGAACAGCTTGGTCGTCTCCACGATCTCGGCCGCGACCACCCATTTTGTACCCTTCTTCGCCAGCACCGAATTCGATGCGATGAAGAATTTGATCTCGCGCGGCCCGAGATAGTGCGGCTCGCTCGTGGAGCGGCAGCCGATGTTGCCGAGCAGACCGGTCAACAACGCCTTGTGGATCTGTTCGTAAGTGGCGGGCTGCTCGTTGAAGCGCATGCCCATCTCCGACACCTGCGCATGCAGCTGCTGGTGCAGCTCGTGCCACTCGCGCAGGCGCAGCGGCGACAGGAACTTCTCGCGGCATTCGTTCGCCCACAATTTATTGGTCTTCTTGTGTTTGATCGCTTCCTGGAACCAGGCCCACAGCTTGATGTAGGCAAGGAAATCCGAGCGCTCGTCGTTGAAGCGCTGGTGCGCCGCATCCGCCGCCTCGCGCCGTTCCGCAGGGCGGTCACGCGGGTCCTGCAACGCCAATGCACTGGCGATGATGAGGATCTCGTCGAGACAGTGATACTGCCGTCCCGCCAGCAGCAGGCGCGCCACCTTGGGGTCGAGCGGCAGCTTGGCCAGCTCGTGGCCGAGCGGGGTTAGGCGGTACGCATTCCCCCCTTCCAACTTCCCCCCGGAGGGAGGAAGAGCCATCGCCTCCTGCTTCGCAGGAGAAATTTCATTCCTTTCGATGGCATTCAATTCCTGCAGCAACTGGTAACCGTCGGCGATGGCACGCGAACCCGGCGGCTCGATGAAGGGGAATTCTTCCACCTCGCCCAGGCCCAGCGCGCTCATGCGCAGGATCACCGTCGCCAGCGACACGCGGAAGATCTCGGCATCGGTGAATTCCGGCCGCTGCAGGAAGTCCGCTTCCTCGTACAGGCGGATGCACACGCCGCTCATCACGCGGCCGCAACGCCCGGCGCGCTGGTTGGCGGCGGCGCGCGCGATGTCCTCGATACGCAGCTGCTCCACCTTCTGCCGCACGCTGTAACGGTTGATGCGCGCCAGGCCCGAGTCGATCACATAACCGATGTTGGGTACGGTGAGCGAGGTCTCCGCCACGTTGGTCGCCAGCACTACGCGGCGCATGCCGGAAGCGGGCTTGAACACGCGGTCCTGCTCGGCCACCGACAGGCGCGAGAACAGCGGCAGGATTTCAATTCCTTTGTGCTGGTGCTTGCGCAACGCCTCGGCAGTGTCGCGGATCTCGCGCTCGCCGGGCAGGAACACCAGCACGTCGCCCTTGAGGCCGCCGATGGAGAGCTCATCCAGCGCCGAACAGATCGCCTGCGGCACATCCTGCGTATCGCCTTCTTCATTCTGTTGGGGCGGACGGTAGCGTATCTCGACCGGGTAGGTGCGGCCGGAGACCTGGATGATGGGGGCTGGCTTAAGCCCCTCGCCCTCTGGGAGAGGGGTTGGGGTGAGGGAATGCACACTTAACCAATCAAAGATACTTTGAAGCATTCCCTCAGTGTTCGTCAGTGCTTCGTTGTTCCAGAAGCGCAGCACAGTGACTCCCTGTTCTTTCAGCCACGCACTCCGTTTTTCATCATGCTTGAGTTGCGAACCCTCTGCATGCTGACCTCCATCCAGCTCGATAGCCAACTTCGCTTCATGACAGTAGAAATCGAGGACGTATGAACCCAGCGGATGCTGACGGCGGAACTTGAAATCCAGCAGTTGTCGGTCTCTTAGAAGCCCCCAAAGCAACTGTTCTGCATCTGTTGAGTTCTTGCGTAACTCGCGTGCATGGTCAAGTAGTGTTTCTGGGATTGCCGGGTAATTCACCCTCACCCCAACCCCTCTCCCAGAGGGCGAGGGGCTAGATGGCGCTCCGGCAAAATGCCGGGCAAACCGCTCCGCATCCAGCGTCGCCGAGGTGATGATGAGTTTCAGGTCGGGACGGCGCGGCAGCAACTGGCGCAGGTAACCCAGCAGAAAATCGATGTTGAGCGAGCGCTCGTGCGCCTCGTCGATGATGATGGTGTCGTAGTTCTTCAGCAGCGGATCGTGGTGGATCTCGGCCAGCAGGATGCCGTCGGTCATCAGCTTGATGCAGGTGTCGGGCGACACCTTGTCGTTGAAGCGCACCTTGTAGCCGACCAGCCCGCCGAGTTCTGATTTCAGCTCCTGCGCGATGCGCGCCGCTACCGAACGTGCCGCCACGCGGCGCGGCTGGGTGTGGCCGATGACGCCGAGCACGCCGCGCCCCAGACTCAGGCAGATCTTGGGCAATTGCGTGGTTTTGCCCGAGCCGGTCTCGCCGCAGACGATGACCACCTGGTTCTTTTCGATGGCCTGTGCCAGCTCCTCGCGCCTTGCCACCACGGGCAGGTCGGCGGGGTATTCGATGGCGGAGAGTTGCTGGACGCGCGCCAGGCGGCGCTGGGCGATGGGAGATAAAGCGGGATTCATGGCGCGCGATTTTACCCGCTGCCGATCATGCCCGCACAACAAAGCACAGCTTCAGTCGCCGCCGCGGCGATATGCCGGTTGCCTGCAGCTCATTTCGCCTCGGTCATAAGGAAGGTCACCCGGCCATTCCTGTTCTCGCGCAATTCCAGACAGTAGCCGGACTGCGCCGCCCAGCGCGCGACCTGGTACAAGCCCACTCCCAGACCGTCTTCCGAGGTGACGATAGTGTTGAGCAGCTGGTTGGCGATGGAGTCCGGAACGGCGCTACCGCTATCGCTGATACTCAGACTGAACGGCACGGCACGCAATTCCACTGCGATGCCGATGCCGGGCTCGCGCAAGCGCTTGTTGCTGGCGTTGTCGATCAGGTTATCGGCGACACAATCCAGCAGCGGCGCCGGGATCAGGCTGTCATTCAAGCCGTTCGGGGTGGACCAGCTGATCTCCCGGTGCTGGTGGCGCTGCAGCAGCGCCGCCCACCATTTCGACAGCGGCAGTTCCGCGACCTCTTCCTGCGCTTGCGGTGTCTTCAGCTTGGCCAGGATCAGTTCGATGCGCTGGGTGAGCACCGGTAACTGGCGCTGCAGTATGGGCTGCGCCTTTTCCGGCTGGTGTTGTGCCACGGAAGTCAGTGCGAACAGCGATTGCAGCATGTTCTTGAGGTCATGGGTGAGGCGGGCGCCGGTCTCATAGATCACTTGCAGTCGGGTGATCTCGCGCAGATGCTGCTCGCGCCGCTTGGCCTGGTAGAAGTGCCCCAGCAGCTGGGTGAGCAGACGGACGTGCAGCAGCACGGTGGGCGATGCGGCCTGGCGGCTGAACAGCGTGAGGTTCAGGTCCTGATCGAACATCTCGATACGGTGGGGGCTGGCGACACCCAGGGTGCCATGCCCGCGGTCCGACACCCACGACAAGCCGGTGATCCACGGCATCTCGGCCAGATATTCGGTGGCGCGGGCCAGGAAGTCCTCGGGGTTCTGCTCCTGTTGCGCGGCGGCAGCGAGCTGTTCGAGCCAGATCTCCAATGGCGTGCCGATGCTCAGCAGGTAGCGCGAGAACAAGGCCTGGAAGCCGGCGAAGCCCCCGCGCGGGTTCCACAACCAGCCCAGCGTCAGCAGCATGGCCGCGATGATGAACATGGTACGCATCAGCGCATCGAGATAGGCGACCTTGCCCAGCGTCATGAAAGCCAGGCTGCCCAGCACCAGCAGGGTGAGCAGGGTGAACAGCAGCAGGATGTAGATGAAATCGACCGCCTGCTCCGACTCCACCTGTTCGCGTTCGACCGGAAGGAAGGCCATGACCAGCAGCAGCAGCGGCAATCCGGCATTCAACATATTGGCCATCACCTCGTCCAGGCCGGGCAAGGCAAACAACTTGGGCGTGATATACAGGACAAGGATAGCCAGCAAGTAAGCCATCACCAACAGATAGTACATGCGTTGCCAGCGCGCCTGGAAAGCGAACACCCGCCCGCCCACCAGCGCGAACAGCACGCTGACCCAGAACGCCAGCACCCACCAATTGAGGGAGAACAAGGCGACCAGGCTCATCGCGACGATGACCGCCGCCCCGCCGGAACGCAGTTTGCTCTCGCCGCGCCACAGCGGTTGCCACAACAGGAACATGCCCAGATGCATCAGCAGCAGCGGGCGCATCCATAGACTATCCGCTCCCAGCCAGATCGCCAGATGCAGCACGACCAGCATGGCAAAGGATAGCCAGCGGCTTGAGCGCATCAATCGCCCGAAGGATTCTGTCAGCATTTCGTCATTCCTGTCCGTACTTCGTCATTTTTTCGTCACGCGCCTGCAGTCTAACCCAATTCATCCATCGATTCTTGGCGAACTTCTATTCGCAACTCCTTCAATATCCAAAGATACCCCAAACCGATAGCACCAGCGCTGTAGCGCCATTTCGGCCGTTCAAGCCCTTGCCGGGAAGCGATCCGCCCCATAAATGCTGCCATTCCCTCAAAGCCTGGCATGAGTATTGCTGAAATTGGGCCGCAGGGCTTATCAAGCAAACACCGAACCAAAGTGGAGAGTATAAAAATGAAACGCAACCAATCCGGTTTTACACTGATTGAAATCGCCATCGTACTGGTGATCATCGGCCTGCTGCTCGGCGGCGTGCTGAAAGGTCAGGAACTGATCAATAGCGCACGAGTGAAGAATCTGGCCACCGATTTCAAGAACATCCCCGTTTTCATCTACGGCTATCAGGACAAATTCCGCGCCTTGCCCGGCGATGATGGCGCAGCCGCCAGCCATGTGGCCAACGCCACAGCTGCCACCACAAACGGCACCGTCAGTAATGGCGTGATTGAAGGCAAGTGGGATGGTACAGACGGCGATGGCAGCGAAGCTAAACTCTTCTGGCAGCATGTCCGCCTGGCAGGTCTGGCTCCCGGCTCCACCACCGTCAGCGCCGCCGATTACATGCCGACCAATGCAACAGGTGGCACCATCGGCATCCAGAGCGGCACCAACTGTCTTGCAGCCGGTGGCTCTTGTACCGCCAACCTCATCACACCGATCAAAGATGCAGGCGGCGTTGCTATCCGTGGCTCCTATGTGATCTGCTCCAGCGCCATCCTCGGCAAGTTCGTCAAGCAACTCGACTTGCAGATGGATGACGGCAACACCGCTTCCGGCAGCATGATGGCGATGCCGGTCGGCTCCGCTGCTGCGACATCCGCCACAGCCACAGCAAGCATCGACGATGCAGCCAGCTACACAGTCTGCATGGGCGTTTAATCGAACTCCGGCGTGACACTAAAAAGCCCGCTTCGGCGGGCTTTTTTCATTTCTGCATCTCACGCATACGGATCAGGCAACAGGGACGATCGAGGTATTGCCGTGGAAAGGGTTCGCAAGAAGTACTTCACGGGCATGCACGGAGTCTGCCTCCCCGCCGCCGCACCTTTTCGGATCAACCCTTGCGCAGGCGTTTCTCTGCCGCTTCCAGCGTGACGGGCTGCCCCAGCATCACCAGCACGTCGCCGGCGCGCAGCACCATGTCTCCGGCCGGATGGCTGCCTTCCACGTTGTGGCGGCGCACGGCGTTGACCTCGACGTTGAGCTCGTCCAGCTTCATCTCTTTCAGGCATTTGCCGACCGCGATGTCGCCGTCGTGCAGCAATACGTTCTGGAAACGCGGCTGCAGGCTCTCGGTGTCTTCTCCGGCCTCTTCCGCCGGCTGCGTATCGCGCAGGTAGCCGCTGAACATGCTGTAACGTTTGGCGCGCGATTCCTGCACATGGCGGATGACGCGGCTGAGCGGCACGCCGGAAAGCAGCAGGGCCTGCGATGCCAGCATGACGCTGCCCTCGGTGACCTCGGCCACCACCTCGGCGGCGCCGGCCTGCTTGAGCGCGGCGATGTGGGTATCGTCGGCGGTACGCACCACCACCGGCAGGTCGGGGCGCGCGGCCTGCACGTGGTGCAGTATCCGCAGCGCGGAATGCTTGTCGTCGTAGGTGATGGCCAGCGCCTTGGCGCGCAGCAGGCCGGCTGCGAGCAGCACCTCGCGTTTGCCCGCGTCGCCGTAGACCACGCGCTCCCCGGCATCCGACGCTTCGCGCACGCGGCGCGAGTCGAGATCGAGCGCGATGAAGCTGACTCCTTCTTCACCCAGGAACTTCGCCAGCGCCTGGCCGCTGCGCCCGTAACCGCAGATGATGACGTGCTGGTTGCTGGCCATGCTGCTCACGGCGATCTGGTGCATCTGCATGGCGCGGTTCATCCATTCTTCCGGCGACAGGCGGCGCACGATGAACTCGGCATGCTGGATCAGGAACGGCGCGACGAGCATGGAGATGAGCATGGCCGCCAGCACGTTCTGCATCACGTCATGCGGCAGCAACTGGACGTTGCCGGCCAGCGTCAGCAGCACGAAGCCGAACTCGCCGGCCTGCGCCAACCCCAGGCCGGTGCGCAGGGCCGTACCCCATTCACCCGAGAACGAGCGCACCAGCAGGGCCACCACAGCCGCCTTGAACGGGATCAGGATCAGCAGCAACAGCAGTATCCAGCCCCAGCCGGCGATCACGGCTTCCAGGTCGAGCATCATGCCGACGGTGACGAAGAACAGACCGAGCAGCACGTCGCGGAACGGCTTGATGTCCTCTTCCACCTGATAGCGGTATTCGGTCTCGGAGATCAGCATGCCGGCGACGAAGGCGCCCAGCGCCAGCGACAGGCCGCTCAACTCGGTGAGCCAGGCCATGCCGAGGGTGAACAGCAGCACGTTGAGCATGAACAGTTCGGAGGATTTCTGTCCGGCCACCAGATGGAACCACGGCCGCAGCAAACGCTGCCCGAAGGTCAGCAGCGCAGCCAGCAGGAGCGCGGCCTTGAGCATGGCGATGGTGATCGTGCTGCTGAGCCCGGCGCCGCTCTCGGCCAATGCCGGGATGACGATGATCAGCGGCACCACGGCCAGATCCTGGAACAGCAGCACGCCCATGACCTTCTGGCCGTGCGGCGCGTTCAGCTCGGCGCGTTCGACCAGCATCTTGCTGACGATGGCGGTGGAAGACATCGCCAGGATGCCGCCCAGCGCCAGGCCCGCGCGCCAGTCCAGCTCGAAGAACAGCGACGACAGCATCACCAGCAGCATGGTGGCGGCCACCTGCGCCGTGCCGAGGCCGAACACCAGGCGCTGCATGGCGCGCAAACGGGCCAGACTGAATTCGAGACCGATGCTAAACATCAGGAACACCACGCCGAACTCGGCGAGATGGCGCGTCTCAGGCGCATCGGGGATCCAGCCCAGCGCATGCGGGCCGATCATGATGCCGACCAGCAGGTAACCGAGCATCACGGGCAATTTCAGGATGCGGAACAAGACCACCACGCCGACGGCGACGGCGAGCAAAATGAGTATCAAATGGAGCGAACTGTTCATGGGGCGATGATGCCATATTTTCAAAAGGGCGCGGCGCCCAAAAGGCGCTGATATAATCCGCCGCATGAATAAACCGATCACAGCCGCACCGCATGCACTCGACCTCGCGCGTCAGGTGCTCAACATCGAAGCCGACGCCGTCAAAGCGCTCGTGCAACGCATCGACGACCACTTCCTGCAGGCACTGAACCTCATCCTCGCCTGCAAGGGCCGGGTCATCGTCAGCGGCATGGGCAAGTCCGGCCACATCGCGCGCAAGATCGCCGCGACCATGTCCAGTACCGGCACGCCCGCCTACTTCGTGCATCCGGGAGAGGCCAGCCATGGCGACCTCGGCATGGTCACCGCGCAGGACGTGTTCATCGGCATCTCCTATTCGGGTGAGAGCGAAGAACTGCTCACCATCGTGCCCGTGATCAAGCGCCAGGGCGCGCACCTGATCACGCTGACCGGCAATCCGCAGTCCAGCCTGGCGCAGGCCGCCGACGTGCATCTCAACGGCGCAGTGGCGGAAGAGGCCTGCCCGATGGGGCTGGCACCGACCGCGAGCACCACTGCGGCGCTTGCGCTCGGCGATGCCCTGGCCGTGGCGCTGCTCGACGCCAAGGGCTTTGGCGAAGAGGACTTCGCGCGTTCCCATCCCGGCGGCAGCCTGGGTCGCCGCCTGCTCACCCACGTGCGCGATGTCATGCATGCCAACGCCAGCATCCCCTCCGTGCGCGAGAGTGCGACGCTGGCCGATGCGGTGCTGGAGATCTCGCGCAAGGGCCTGGGCATGACCGCCATCGTGGACGACAACAAGCGCCTGCTCGGCATCTACACCGACGGCGACCTGCGCCGCACGCTGGAGAAAAAACTCGATTTCAGCACCACGCCGGTCTCGGCAGTGATGTCGAAGACCCCGCGCCATATCGGCCCGGACGCGCTGGCGGTCGAGGCCGTGCAACTGATGGAGCAATACAACATCAGCCAGCTGGTGGTCGTAGAGGCCGACAAGAAACTGGTCGGCGCACTGAATATGCATGACCTGCTGAAAGCGAAGGTGATCTGATGAGTCTCGCCGAACGCATCAAACCCCTGCGCCTGATCACATTCGATGTGGACGGTGTGCTCACCGATGGCGGTTTGTACCTTTCCGATTCCGGCGAGGAGTTCAAGCGCTTCAACTCGCTCGACGGCCACGGCCTCAAGATGCTGCGGAACAGCGGCATCGAACTCGCCATCATCACCGGGCGCACTTCGAAGTGCGTGGAGTTGCGCGCGAAGAACCTCGGCATCACCCGCGTCTACCAGGGTGTGGAGGACAAGCTCGCGGCGATGCAGGCGCTGCTGGCGGATATGCAGCTCGCGCCGGAAGCCGCCGCCTTCATGGGCGACGACGTGATCGATCTGCCGGTGATGCGCCGCGTCGGACTGGCGCTGAGCGTGCCGGATGCGCCGCAGATCGTGCGCGACCACGCGCACTATGTCAGCCAGCGCGATGCCGGACATGGCGCCGTGCGCGAAGTCTGCGAACTGATCATGGGCGCGCAAGGGACCCTTGAGGCGCAACTTGCGCCTTACCTGAGATAATGCACAGACCGCGTCTCGCCGAGAAAGCCCGCGCATGGCTGCCCGTCCTGCCGCTGCTGTTGCTGCTTGCGGCGACGTACTGGCTCGACCTGCAGGTGCAGCCGCAGCCGAAGACCGGGGGGCAACAGCGTCACGACGTCGACTATGTCATCGACAATTTCTCCGCGATCACCCTGAGTGAGGAAGGCCGGCCGCGCTTCACCCTTTCCGCCGAGAAGCTGTGGCACTACCCGGACGACGACACCACGCACCTGCAGATGCCGCTGTTGACCAATCTGTATCCAGACCGCCCGCCCACCCGCACCTCGGCGCAGTCCGGCATGGTCTCGAGCAAAGGCGACGAGGTGTTCCTGTTTGACCAGGTGCGCATCCTGCGCCCCGCATTCGGCGATGCGAGCGAGCAGCTTTTCTCGACCAATTACCTGCATGTGATCCCGGACAGCGACTGGGCCGATACCGACCAGCCGGTCGTGGTGACCGACCAATACAACATCCTCCGTGCCGTCGGCATGGAGCTCGACAACAAGGCACGTACAGTCAAGCTGCTGTCACGCGTCAGGGCGACCCATGAGCCGATACCCGATTAGCGCCGTTCTGCCCGGCCTGCTGTTCATATTGTCGAGCCCGCCGCTGCACGCCGAGAATGCCGATCGCGACAAGCCGCTCCATCTCGAATCCGACAGCGTTTCCATCGATGATGTGAAACAGGTCAGCGTCTTCGAGGGCGTCGTGGAACTTGTGCAGGGCACACTCACGATACATGCGGACAAGATCGTCGTGAAACAGAACAAACTGGGGTACAAACACTGCACCGCCACCGGCAAGACGGCCAGCTTCCGCCAGAAACTCGAAGGCGCGGACGAGTATGTGGAAGGTTACGGCGAACGCATCGAGTATGACACCCGTGCCGAGACCGTGGATTTCTTCGTGCAGGCGCGCGTCAAGCGCGGGCAGGACGACGTCAGGGGCGACCGCATCACCTACAATACGCGCACCGAGGTCATCCGTGTCAGCGGGAATCCGCGGAACATCACCAGTCCGACCAAAGGCCGGGTACGCGCGGTGATCCAGCCCAAGAGCAACGAGACCGACACCACCCCAAAAGATGCGCCTCTCGTCATACAATCGAGCCCGACCCTGACCAGCCCCAAGCGTTGAACCAATACCATCATGAGTGAACTCCGCACCGTCTCGCTGAAAAAACGCTATCGCGCCCGCACCGTGGTGCAGGACGTCTCCCTGTCCGTGAGGAGCGGCGAGGTGGTCGGTCTGCTCGGCCCCAACGGCGCCGGCAAGACCACCAGTTTCTACATGATCGTCGGCCTGTGCGCCACGGACGGCGGCGAGATCTTCATCGACGACCAGGATCTCACCCACTTCCCCATCCATCGCCGCGCCCGCCTGGGACTGGCCTACCTGCCGCAGGAAGCCTCCATCTTCCGCCGCCTGACCGTGACCGAGAACATCCAAGCCGTGCTGGAGCTGCAGGGTTATGCACCCGCCGAGATGAACGCGCGGCTGGAATCGCTGCTGAACGACCTGCACATCACGCATATCCGCGACAACCCGGCCATCAGTCTGTCCGGCGGCGAGCGTCGCCGCGTCGAGATCGCGCGCGCGCTGGCCTCGGATCCGCGCTTCATCCTGCTGGACGAACCGTTCGCCGGGGTCGACCCCATCGCCGTGCTGGATATCCAGAAGATCATCCGCTTCCTCAAGGAACGCGGTATCGGCGTGCTCATCACCGACCATAACGTGCGGGAAACGCTGGGCATCTGCGACCGCGCCTATATCATCAATGCCGGCTCGGTGATGGCCGAGGGCAAGCCCGAGGAAATCATCTATAATGAGGGCGTGAGGAAGGTGTATCTGGGCGAGCACTTCAAGTTATAAGAACGCGCCGCCCTCCCACACCAAAACCCGGCAATGAAACACTCTCTCCAACTCAGGCAATCCCAGCAACTGACGCTGACCCCGCAGTTGCAGCAAGCTATCAAGCTGCTGCAACTGTCGACGCTCGAGATCAATCAGGAGACCGCACGCCTGCTGGACGAGAACCCTTTCCTCGAGCGCGAGGACGAGAACACCAACCAGACCTACAGCGGCAACAGCAGCACCGACACCCCGGCTCCGGCCAGCAGCAGCGAAAACAACGCGCCGGCAGAATCCGAAACGCGCAACGACAGCAGCGACTGGCAGGAGCCGACTTTCGCCTCCTCCGCCTCCGGCAACCCGGACGATGAGGACGACGGTTATGCCGAAGTCGCCGCCGAGAAGCCCAGCATGCGCGAGCACCTGCTGTGGGAATTGAACATGAGCCAGATGGACGCGCGCGACAAGAAGCTGGTCGGCCTGCTCATCGATGCACTGGACGAGAACGCCTATCTGTCGCAGCCGCTGGAGGAGATCTTCGAACTGCTGCCGCCGGAACTGGATGTCTCGCTGGACGACCTGGAGACCGCGCTGGTGCAGTTGCAGCACCTGGACGCGCCCGGCATCGGCGCGCGCAACCTGAGCGAATGCCTGGCCCTGCAGCTGCGCGAGATGCCGGAAGACATCCCCGGCCGCGAGCTGGCGCTGGCCATCGTGACCAGCCACCTCGACCTGCTCGCCGCGCGCGACTTCAACAAGCTGAAGAAAGCCCTGCGCTGCGACGATGCCGCCCTGCGCTGCGCACAGGATCTGATCGTGCACCTGCAGCCGAAACCGGGAACGGCGTTCGAGCATCGCGCCGCCGACTATGTGGTGCCGGATGTGCTGGTGGAACGCCACGGCGGCATCTGGCGCGCGCGCCTGAACCCGGAAGCGATGCCGCGCCTGCGCATCAACCAGGTCTATGCCAACATCCTGCAGCAGCGCGGCGAAAAGAACGCGCAGGAGATGTCCACCCAGCTGCAGGAAGCGCGCTGGTTCATCAAGAATCTGCAGCAGCGCTTCGAGACCATCCTGCGCGTGTCGCAGGCCATCGTCGAACGCCAGCGCCAGTTCTTCGAGCACGGCGACATCGCCATGCGCCCGCTGGTGCTGCGCGAGATCGCCGACCAGCTCGAACTGCACGAATCCACCATCTCGCGCGTGACCACGCAGAAGTTCATGCTCACCCCGCGCGGCATCTACGAATTCAAGTATTTCTTCGGCAGCGGTCTCGCCACCGAAGCGGGCGGCGCCTGTTCTTCCACCGCCATCCGCGCACTCATCAAGCAACTGGTCAGCGAGGAGGATGCCAAGCATCCGCTCACCGACAGTCGCATGTCCGAAATCCTGGCACAGCAGGGCATATTGGTCGCCCGCCGTACCGTGGCAAAATACCGCGAGGGAATGAACATCCTTCCGGTGAATCTTCGTAAATCACTCTAACCATTAAGGAGCAGGCCATGAACCTCAACCTCACAGGACGTCACCTCGAAATCACCCCGGCCATCCGCGAACACGTACTCGGCAAACTGGACAAGGTCAAACGTCATTTCGACAACGTGATCGACATCAACGTCATCCTGTCTGTGGACAAACTGGTGCAGAAGGCCGAAGCTACCGTGCATGTCTCCGGCAAGAACATCCATGCCGAGACCACCGACAGCAACCTGTATGTCGCCATCGACGCATTGGTCGACTCGCTGGACCGCCAGGTGCTGAAGCACAAGGAAAAAGGCACTGCCCGCCGCCATGACGAGACCGGCAAACACAGCGCAGCAGAGTAAACGAGTTCCGAGGCAGCCGAATGGTTGCCTCGTTTCACTTGGTGAACCGACATGAGCCTGATAAGCAAGATATTGACCCCGGAATGCGTGCTGCTGGATAACGAATCCGCCAGCAAGAAGCGTGTGTTCGAACGCGTCGGGTTGTTGTTCGAGAACACGCAGCAGATCGCGCGCAGCCAGGTGTTCGACAGCCTGTTCGCGCGCGAGAAGCTCGGTTCCACCGGACTGGGCCAGGGCGTTGCCATCCCGCACGGCCGCGTGAAAGGCCTGCGCGATGCGGCCGCGGCCTTCGTCAAGATGCAGAACCCTATCCCATTCGATGCGCCGGACGGTCAGCCGGTGAACTTCATCTTCGTGCTGCTGGTGCCCGAGCGCGCGACCGACATGCACCTGCAACTGCTGGGCGAACTGGCGCAGATGTTCAGCGACAAAACGTTCCGCGACAAATTGCAGGCGACCGACGATCCCGCCGTCATCCACAGGATGTTCACCGAGTGGCAGGGGTGAACTACTGAGCTGCGGACGGATGCTCTTTCACTGCGAGCGACAGACATATGATGTGCATTGATAAATGGTGTCGGAGAAGCGCATTCTTTGGTTTGGTACTTTCGTTAAGTACAATAGGCTCTCTCCAAGACGCCAAGATCGCCAAGGGAGAGGCGACTAAATATCCTCAGATTTGAATGCTTGCAGTCTTTGCGTTCTTGGCGTCTTGGCGAGAGTGTATCTCCTCTCAACCCCCAGGAACTCTGAGACGAACCTGATTTTATGAGGTATACGAGATGGCCCAGGTCAACATCCAGCAGTTATTCGAAGACAAGCAGGAACGCCTGAGCCTGACCTGGGTGGGCGGCGCCAAGGGCGCCGACCGCGTGCTGGAGAGCGAGGTGGTCAACGCCTCCAACCGTGGCCTCATCGGCCACATGAACCTGATCCACCCCAACTGGGTGCAGGTGCTCAGCAGCATCGAACTCGATCACCTGCATGCGCTCTCCCCCGCCGAACTTGCCGCCGCACTGGCCCAGCTGGAACAGGGCCAGCCGCTGTGCCTGATCGTGGCGGGCGAGACCGAGATCCCCAAAGGCCTGCTCGACTTCGCCAACCGCACCCACACCCCGCTGTTCCGCTCGCCGCTGGGCAGCGTGCAGCTGATGTGGATGATCCGCCACTATATCGTCAAGGCGCTGGCCGATTCCACCACCCGCCACGGCGTGTTCCTCGACGTATTGGGTGTCGGCGTGATGGTCACCGGCGATAGCGGCGTGGGCAAGAGCGAACTGGCACTGGAACTCATCACGCGCGGCAGCGGCCTGGTGGCCGACGACATCACCGAGCTGTACCGCATCTCGCCGGAAACGCTGGAGGGACGCTGCCCCGACCTGCTGCGCGATTTCCTCGAAGTGCGCGGCCTGGGTATGCTCAACATCCGCACCATGTTCGGCGAGACCGCGGTGCGCCGCAAAAAGAGCCTCAAGCTCATCGTGCACCTGTATCGCCCGCCGTTCGACGACCTGTCCAAGCTGGAGCGCCTGCCCGCTTCCGGCTCCGAAGAGATCCTCGGCGTCAGGATCAGCAAGGTGGAGATCCCGGTGATGGCCGGCCGCAACCTCGCGGTGCTGGTGGAAGCCGCCGCGCGCAACTTCGTGCTGCAGCAGCGCGGCATCGACAGCATGCAGGAATTCATCGCGCGCCACGACCAGCACTTGCAGGAGCAATAGGCGTGCAGCTCTTTTTGATCAGCGGTCTCTCCGGCTCCGGCAAGAGCGTGGCGCTCAATGTGCTGGAAGACAGCGGTTATTACTGTGTGGACAACCTGCCCGCCGAGATGCTGCACGTGCTGGCCAACAATCTCGCCCTGGCCGGCGTGAACAGGATCGCGGTCAGCGTCGACGTGCGCAGCGGCAACAACGTCGTGCTGCTGCCGCAGTACATCGACAAGCTCAGACAGCAGGACATCGACGTGCACGTGCTGTTCCTCGACGCCAAGAACGAGACGCTGGTGAAGCGTTTCTCCGAGACGCGCCGCCTGCATCCGCTGAGCGACGGCGTGAGGACCCTGCCGGAATGCGTCGCGCGCGAGCGCGAACTGCTGACCGAGATCGCCAGCATCGGCCACCACATCGACACCAGCGACCTCAATGCCAACGCGCTGCGCGCCTGGATCAAGCAGTTCATCGCGCTGGACCGTGCCCGCCTGACCCTGCTGTTCGAATCGTTCGGTTTCAAGAACGGCCTGCCGCTGGATGCCGACCTGGTGTTCGACGTACGCTGCCTGCCCAACCCGCATTACGATCCCGTGCTGCGCCCGCTCACCGGGCGCGACCGGCCGGTGATCGCTTTCCTCGAAGGCACGCCGCAAGTGCAGAAGATGTACGACGACATCAAGGGCTTCATCGAGAACTGGCTGCCCAGCTACATCGCCGACAACCGCAGCTACCTCACCGTCGCCATCGGCTGCACCGGCGGCCAGCACCGCTCGGTATATTTAGCCGAACGCCTCGCACAACATTTCAAACCGCAGCAGCAGGTGCTGTTGCGCCACCGAGAACTCACAAACTGAAAACCTTATTAGCCACAGAGACCACAGAGTTCACAGAGAGGTCTGGCTGCTTCCCGCTGGTTTTCTCTGTGGTCTCTGTGTACTCTGTGGCAAATGGGTCTTGGTTTTGAATCTCATGCCATTTCTTTCACACGTCAAGCCCGGCGACTACCTCACCCTGCTGGGCGGGATCGCGTTCACGGTCTGGATATCGTTCACCGTCTGGTCAGGCGGCGTCGCCGACACCGCGCTCATCCGCAGCGGCGGCAAGGTATTCAAGGAAGTGCCGCTGTCGCGCGACCAGCAGATCGAAGTGCCCGGCCCGCTCGGCACCAGCATCATCACCATCGAGAAACGCCGTGCGCGCATCAGTAGCGACCCAAGTCCCCGGCAATACTGCGTGCGCCAGGGCTGGATACAGCAGGCGGGCGAGATCGCCATCTGCCTGCCGAATGAAGTCAGTGTGGAATTGACTGGCGGGGCAAAGAAATATGACAGCCTTAACTACTAACAATAGTTCTGAGTTCAGAGTGCTGAGTGCTGAGAAAACCTGCGCTCTGCATTTACTCGGCACTCGGCACTCAGCACTCTGCACTGTTTAGCGATGACCACCATAAGGCTAGAGACATCCGCCGAGGACCACCACATCGCCAAGATGGCGGCGGTGGCGCTCGGCCTTACCGTGCTGGAGAACGCCATCCCCACGCCGCTGCCCGGCGTCAAACCTGGGCTGGCCAACATCGTCACGCTGATCGTGCTGGCGCACTACGGCTGGCGTGCAGCGGCCTGGGTCTCCTTGCTGCGCGTGGTCGCGGGCAGTCTGCTGTTCGGCAACTTCCTCGCACCGGGATTCTTTTTGAGCCTGAGCGGCGCTTTGTGCAGCCTTGCCGTGCTCGCGCTGAGCATGCACTTACCTCACCGTTTCTTCGGCGCGGTGACGCACAGCATCCTCGCCGCCTTCGCACACATCGCCGGGCAGATGGCCGTGGTCTACCTGTGGCTGATTCCCCATGCCGGCATCGCCTACCTCATCCCCATCTTCGCCACCGCCGCGCTGGTGTTCGGCACGGTGAACGGCTTGATCGCGGCAAGATTCATGGATAATGGCGACAACCCCGACCCGGAACCGCAATCATGAAGACGATAACGTTAGCGCTTACTGGCGCCTCCGGCCTGCCCTACGGCATGCGCCTGCTCGAATGCCTGCTGCAAAGCGGACATCGTGTGCATCTGGTGTATTCGCAAGCCGCACAGATCGTCGCCAAACAGGAACTCGACTTCACCCTGCCTTCGCGTCCGCAGGATGCCGAGCAAATGCTCGCGGACCGCATCGGCACCTTCAGCGGCGAACTGAAAGTCTTCGCCATCCAGGACTGGTACGCCCCCATGGCCTCCGGCTCCAACCCCGGCGACGCGATGGTGGTGTGCCCCTGCACCATGGGTACCTTGGGCAAGATTGCGGGTGGTATCAGCGATGACCTGATCTGCCGCGCGGCGGATGTGATGCTGAAGGAGAAACGGACTTTGATATTGGTCCCGAGAGAGATGCCGTTCTCGGCGATCCATCTGGAGAACATGCTGAAGCTGTCGCATGCGGGGGCGGTAATCATGCCGCCGAATCCGGGGTTCTATCATCATCCGCAGAGTGTGCAGGATATGGTGGATTTTGTGGTTGCTCGGATTTTGGATCATCTGGGGATCGAGCAGGGGTTGATGAAGAAGTGGGGAGAGTAACTCCATACCGTTCGCCCTGAGCCTGTCGAAGGGTCGCCGCGAAGCGGCGTGCTGAATGTGCGGATGGCTTCAATCAAAAGCAAACCGTCGGGGGTCGCCTTTTCTTTGGTTACTTTCTTTTTGGCGAAGCAAAAGAAAGTAACTTGCTGTCGGGCAACCCCCGACGGTGTTGGTTTTGAAATCAGCAAACCAGCGGGCTTCGCCCATCCTTCGACAAGCTCAGGACGAACGGTTTGGCGGTTCGCCACGAACGATCAGAGTTGCTCCAGAACCTTCCTCACCGGCGTCGGTATCGCCGCCCCCAACGCCTCCCCCACCTCCAACCAAACACTCCCCGGCTCCCCAGCCCGCAAGGGCTTATGCGCAAGCTCAACCTTCAACGGCGTGATATGCAATTTGAAATGCGTAAACACATGCGTAAACGATTTCAACTTCTCCCCGCCCCTCGCCTCCATGCCACTGCGCAAGAACCAATCTCTCGCCGCAACTTCATCCTCGAACTGCGGCGGGCACCACAGCCCGCCCCAGATGCCACTGCCGGGTCGCTTCTCCAGCAGGATGTCGCTGCCGTGCATGAGCAACAGGAACACGGCATGCCGTTCCGGCACGGCCTTTTTCGGTCGCGGGGTGGGCAGTTGGGCGGTGCGGTCAGTCTGCACCGCGACGCAATCTGCCTGCACGGGGCAGGCAGCGCATCTGGGACGGCTGCGAACGCAGACGGTGGCGCCCATGTCCATCAGGGCCTGGGTGTAGGTGGCGATGGAGTCGTCCCTTCCCCCTTGCAGGGGGAAGGTTAGGATGGGGGTAGAGTCGCAGGAGCTCAGCAATTTTACCCCCACCCCAGCCCTCCCCCTGCAAGGGGGAGGGAGTAGTGATTCGGCCTGTTGCCACAGCTGTTCCTCGATCTTCTTCTCGCCCGCCCAGCCTTCAATGCCGCAGTAACGCGCCAGTACGCGCTTGACGTTGCCGTCGAGTATCGCGCGGTGTTCGTGCCAGGCCAGCGCGCAGATGGCGGCGGCGGTGGAGCGGCCTATGCCGGGGAGTTCGACGATGTCTTCGAACCTGCGCGGGAATTCGCCGCCGAATCTTTCGGCGACGATGCGCGCCGCCTTGTGCAGGTTGCGCCCTCTGGCGTAGTAGCCGAGGCCGCTCCAGTGCGCGAGCACTTCATCTTCAGTTGCGGCGGCAAGTGCGGCGATGTTCGGGAACGCGGCGACGAAGCGCTGATAGTAGGGAATGACCGTGGCGACCTGCGTCTGCTGCAGCATGATCTCGGACAACCACACGCGGTAGGCGTCCTGCCCCTGCCAGGGCAGGTCGTGGCGTCCGTGGCTGCGTTGCCAGGCGATGAGACGGAATGCGAACGATGACATGCGGGAGCGCGGCTCAGGGACGAGGTGAGGCGCTCACTTGAACAGGCCTTTCAGGCTCTTCTTCAGTTCTTCCCTGGCCTTGGCCTTGACGTCCTCCTTCAATTGCTCTTTCTTCTCGTCCAGTTTCTGCTTCGCCACATCTTTCAGCAGAGCGGCATAATCGATCCTGAATTTGAGGTCGTCGAACGGACCGCTGACGTTGACCGGCAAGGTGCCGGTCTTGCCCTGTTCGGTCTTGGCGAAGATGGCTTTGGCGTTGTAGTCGATGCTGTCGCGGCCGACATCGATGTCGCCGTTGCCGCTGATGCGCAGCACGGTGGACTTCACCGCAAGGTCGTCGTTGTGCGCGACACCGTTTCTGATCTTGAAGCTGGCCTTGAATTCGCTGAACGTAGTCTTCTCGTTCTTGTCCACGCCCAGTGTCTGGGTGGTTGTCTCTCTGCTCAGGCTCTGCACGCCCTGCACCAGCTTGGCGAGGTTGATGCCCTTGATCGCGCCGTTCGCCAGATCCACCGCGGCCTTGCCATTCAGCGCCTTCTTCAATGCAGTGACCGTGTTGCCTTTGGTGACCAGGTCGAGCAGGACGTTGCCGCGACCTTCGACCAGTTCCAGCTCGGCCGCATCCTTGAGCAGCGGGGCGATATCGACGCCGGACAGCTTCGCATTGGCGGTGAAGTTGTTGCTTGCGGCGTTCACGCTCACCTTGCCATCCAGGCTGCCCTGATACAGCCTGGCAGAGAGCGGGGCGACATTGACGATGCCGTTCTTCGCCTTCACATCCACGCGCAGCTGCGCGACCTTGATGTTGGCCGCCTTGAGCGAGCCGATGCGCAGGCTGCCTTCCAGGTTCAGTGCTTCCAGCGCGGACAGGTCGAACGGTTGCTCGGGCTCCTTCTTCTTGCCCTCGCCTTTGGTTTTGGCCTCTGCGGTCTTCTTCGGCAGGTAAGGATCGACATCGAACTGGTCGATCTCGAGGTCGTAGCGGATCATCGGCACGCCGAAGTTCTTCACCGCGAACTTGGCTTTGATCTGGCTTTGCAGCAGGCCGCCTTCCAGATTGCCTTCGATGTTTTGCCTGCCCAGATCGGCACGGATGCCGCCTTTCAGTTCGCTGTCTATGCTTTTGCCCGGCAGCTTGTCGCCGCTGGCATTGAGTGCCAGCCTGAGATCGGACAGGTTGAATTGCTGCGCCTCGATGCTGCCGGTGACAGGCGAGGAGAATTTGAGTTTGAAGGCCTGCTCCGGTTGTTTCAGGTCGACGTTCAGCTGCAACGAGCTGACCTTGAAAGTGCGCGCGTTGCCCTCGACATCGGGCAACAGCAGCGAGGCGACGACATTGCCCATGGCGCCATCCAGCTTGGCGTTCAGCGCGACGCGCTCGCCGCTGAACTTGTCGGCGGTCAGGCTCAGGTCCGGCGCGTCCAGTCTGGCTTCGAAGCGGTCCTTGCCCTTCACGCCGCTTGCGCTGAGCGAGAACAACTTCAGCGCGAACTGCTGCGCTTCCGGCAGGGCACTCGCGTCACCCCCTGCCTTGATAGCCAGGCCGGTGATGTCGAGCGCGGTGCCATTGGCCTGCAGGTCGAGACCCTGCACCCGGTACAAGGCCTTCTCCAGATCGAAGGTCAGCGTGGCCCTGGCCTGCGCGGTGATATCGAGTCTGGGTTTGTTGGACTGGATGTGCATGGCAAGATCGATGTTCGTCGGCACGCTGTTGGCGATGCGGCCGGATCTGAGGCTCAGGTCGCTCACACTGTAACGCGCCCCCGTCGTCTCGTCGCTGTAGCTCAGCGAGGTCTTGTCCAGTTGCACTGCGGCGATGTCGAACGCCATCGGCATACCGGCCGGGGCGGCGGGCGTGGATGTCGGAGCAGCCGGGGGCTCCTCCTTGCTCATCAGGTCGTCGAGGTTGGTCTTGCCGGTCCTGTATTTGATGAGCCTTGCCTTGACGCCGCTGACGGCGATCTCGTCGACCACGATGCGTTTGCTGAACAGCGGCAGCAGCTTCAGCGAGACGCTGGCACTCTCGACCGCGGCGAATTCCTGCTCGCTCTGGAATTCCGATAGCGAGACTCCGCCGAGACTGACGCCGATGCTGGGGAAGAAGTGCAGCTTGATGTCACCATCGAGCTTGAGGGTGCGTTGCTTGCTGTCTTTCACCGCCTGGATGATCTGCGGCTTGTAGCTGTTGGGGTCGAAGGTAAGTGCGAGGAATGCGATCGCTGCTGCAACCAGACCCACCAGGCCACCGACCGCCCACAAACCATACTTGAGATATTTGTTCATATCTTCACCTGACTATAAACATGGCGGGATTATAAGCGAGAGGCAACCGTCGCTGCAGAAGGCACGGAACCGGATCAGAACGAGACTAGCAGCTTGACCCCTTTGGCATCCATGTGGGATTTGGGTTGGTGGATGAGCCAGGCGGCGCCGGTGGTGTCAGTGACCGTGACATCGTCGGAGCGGCCGAAACGCCAACTGTCATAGTAGAAGCGCACATCGAACATGCTGTTGATGCGATATCCCAGTTCTGCATAGCCGCTGGCTTCGCCCTTGGGCGAGAGTCCGGGGTTGCTGGTGTAGCCCATGGTGTCCAGGTGGGCGTCTTCCCTGGTCGAGACCGGATATTTCACGCCTAATTCGCCGTGGAACCCCGCTCCGTTTCCTGATCTGGCAAGCCGCAGACCTGCGCGCATGAACAGGATAGAGTAATCCTCGATCTGCTCGCCGCTTGTGATGCGGATGCTGCGTCGCCAGGTATCCAGACCGAGACTGCCGAGGTAGTCCAGTTTGTAGCTGCCGAGATCGTCGCGGTAGAGCGCTTGCGCCTCGCTCGACGCACCGCTGTAATCGGTCTTGGTGGAAACCGGCGCGCCGTTGCTCAACAGGAAGGTATCGTAATCGACCGTGCCGCCGTACAGCTTGGCACGCCAGGAGAACAGGGCGCCGCTTTCGCCGTCCTGGTTCCAGTTGACGAACACGGCAGAACGCATGCCGGTCTCTTTGGGGGTACCGCTGAAACCGACCGGATATTCTATCCACTGATAATCTTCCAGACCGCCGCCGACGTCCCATGTCGCCATCGCGGATAGCGGCAAGGTCAGGATGGATGCTGCAAGCAGGATTCGTCCAATCATCGTCTACCCTTTTTCCGCATGCGCGGTTGAAGTGGAACAGGCGTCAGTCAGGCAACGCGATCTTGTTATCGCTGCTGAACTGGTAGTCCTTGAAGATGTGCTCGGCGCTGAGGATGCGGTACTTGCCGTCCGCTTCCTTGCGCGTGGTGTCCTTGAGGCGGTAAGTGAGATGGCCGCAGGTCCAGCACTTGAAGTTGCGCATGTGCGTGCACAGGCAGGTCTTGTCGAACACCTGGATCTTCTTCTCTCCCGGATGCAGCGCCACTTCGCGGTTATAGGCATCGATGTAGTCGCAGTGGCCGTTGGCGTCGAGCAGGTAACCGTAGGATTCGCAGCCGGGGCGGATGCCGGAGCCGATGGACGGGCTGTTCTTCAGCATGCGCATCGGGTAGCCGGTAGGAGAGGTGCCGTTCACCTCGATGTCGTTCTCGCTGGCCTTGAAATATTCCTGCTGCACTTCGGCGGGCAGGCCGCACTCGTCCGCCACGGTGAAGCGTGTCGCCACTTGCACGGCAGCGGCACCCTCTTCCAGGTAACTGGTCGCATCGCTGCCGGTGAAGATGCCGCCGGCCGGGATCACCGGGATGTCGAGCTTCTCGTCGCGCAGGTACTGGTGGATCTCGTTGGTGATGGTGCGCAGGTCGTATTTCATCCAGTCGTCCATGCCGAAGCCGAGGTGGCCGCCGGCCAGCGGGCCTTCCACCACGACATAGTCGGGCAGACGGTTGGTGCGCGCGTTCTTGCGCAGGAACAGTTGCAGGGCACGCAGCGAGGAGACGATGATGCCGAGTTTCACATCACGGAAACGCGGATGGTCCTCGATCAGACCGAACGAGCCGAGATGCAGCCCGGCCGCCAGCGTGATGCCGTCGATGCCTGCCGACATGGCTTCCCACAGGCGCACCTTGAGCGTCTCTTTCGGCGCGTTCATGGTGAGCTTTTCCATGCAGTTGATGAAGATCGCGCCAGTGCCGCGCTTGCGCTCCATGGTCTTGCTCACGTGCAGGCGGGTGGATTCGGCGATGTGGCCGAGATCGAACTTGACCTCCGACTTGTTGGAGTTGTCGATGTTGTATTTGTATTGCTGCAGCTTGGTCTTGACGAAATCGGTGTCGTAGCGGCGGTCCGTAACGGTCGGCAGCATGGCATCCGAAATGTGACCGACGCCACCCAGGCGGGCTGCCTCCAAAGCGAGATCCGCCGTGGAGATGTCCACACCCATGCCCCCGATCATGATCGGGACCAGTTCTTGTTTGCCGAATTTCAGGCGGAAATCATCTACACGTTTCATTGTTTCTCTCGCTCCTGACGAGGGGGCATTTTACCCCAAAGTGCCGGCCAACCTTCGCATTACTGCCCGCGAGGCCTGTTCGCTGACTTATTTAATATCGACTATATGACTTTGGAATACCGCGCGTGCTCCTGTTTCGCGCGCAGGTACTTGTCAAAGACCATGCAGATGTTGCGTATGAGCATGCGCCCCTTGGGGGTGACGCTGATCCATTGCGGCGAGAGCACGAGCAGTCCTTCCTTCTCGTACTCGGCCAGCTCCTTCAGCTCGGTGGCGAAATACTGGTCGAATTCGATCAGGTAGGAGATGTTGAACGACTCCTTCGAGATCTCGAAATGGCACATCAGGGCCTGGATGATGGCGCGGCGCACCAGATCGTCGGCGTTCAGCTCCATGCCGCGCATGATGGGCAGTGTGTCGTTGTCCAGCGCATCGTAGTACGGTTCCAGTTCGCGGAAGTTCTGGCTGTAGGTCGGGCCGACCTTGCCGATGGAGCTGACACCTACCGCGATGAGGTCGCAATCCGAGTGCGTGGAATAGCCCTGGAAGTTGCGGTGCAGGCGTCCCTGGCGCTGTGCCACGGCCAGCTCGTCGTCCGGTTTGGCGAAGTGGTCCATGCCGATGTAGACATAGCCGGCATCGGTCAGGGTGTTCACCGCCAGCTTGAGGATGTCGAGCTTGGTCTGCGGTGCCGGCAAATCTTCCTCGTGGATGCGGCGCTGCGGCATGAACAGCTTGGGCATGTGCGCATAGTTGTAGATGGACAGGCGGTCCGGGTTGACCGCGATGACCTTGTCCAGCGTGGTCTTGAAGCCCTCGATGGTCTGCTTGGGCAGGCCGTAGATGAGATCGATGCTGACCGACTTGAAGCCGTTGGCGCGCGCGGCCTTGATGACCTGCAGCGTTTCTTCCTCGCTCTGGATGCGGTTGACTGCTTTTTGCACGGCCGCGTCGAAATCCTGCACGCCGATGCTGATGCGATTGAAGCCCATCTCGCCCAGCAGCGCGACGGTGGCATCGCTGACCTTGCGCGGATCGATCTCGATAGAGTATTCGCCGTCTGCCACCAGCTCGAAGTTCTTGCGGATGGCGCCCATCACGGTGCGCAGTTCGTCATCGCTGAGAAAGGTGGGTGTGCCGCCGCCGAAATGCAACTGCTCCACGCGGCGCGAGTTGCCCAGCAGCGCGGCCTGCATCTCGATCTCCTTGGTCAGGTATTTGACGTACAGGTCGGCCTTGCTGAAATCCTTGGTGACGACCTTGTTGCAGGCGCAGTAGAAGCACAGCGTGTTGCAGAACGGGATGTGGACGTACAGCGACAGGGGCTTGCTGACACCGCCGATCTCACGCTTCTTCACCCATTGCGCATAGGTTTCGGCATTGAAGGCTTCGACGAAGCGGTCAGCCGTCGGATAGGAGGTGTAACGCGGGCCGTTCTTGTCCAGACGGCGGATCAGGTCCAGATCGACTTCCAGCTGGGAGCTAATTTCTTTATTCACTGACATGGGAAAGCTTCAAGTAGTTCGGTTTTCGGAATGTGCCAGCATACCGCAAAATGCGTTTGATATAGGTCAAAAACCATGTCATATTCCCGCCCCCGAAAACGCAATACCCCCATAGATTCTAAGTGCAAAACGCGATCAACAACCCCTCCCTGCGCATCGCCTGCTCCAGCTGCAACCTGCGCGAACTGTGCCTCCCGGTCGATCTGGGCGGCCAGGAGATGGAGCGCCTTGACGCCCTGACCAGCCGCAAGCGCACTTTCCAGCGCGGCGACTACCTTTATCGCTGCGGCGAGGGTTTCCGCGCGCTGTATGCCATCCGCACCGGTTTCTTCAAGACCCAGGTCCTGCACGAGGCCGGCCGCGAGCAGGTGACCGGCTTCCAGATGCCGGGGGAGATCATCGGCATGGACGCGATCAGCTCCGATGCGCATACCTGCGATGCCATCGCGCTGGAGGACAGCGAGATCTGCGAGATCCCCTTCGACCGCCTGGAAGCGCTGAGCCGCGAGTTTCCGGGCCTGCAGCGCCATCTGCACAAGATCATGAGCCGCGAGATCGTGCGCGACCACGGCATCATGATGCTGCTCGGCTCGATGCGCGCCGAGGAGCGCCTGGCGGCTTTCCTGCTCAACCTGTCGCAGCGCTTCAGCGCGCGCGGTTATTCGCCGACCGCGTTCAACCTGCGCATGACCCGCCAGGAGATCGGCAGCTATCTGGGATTGAAGCTGGAGACGGTCAGCCGCACCTTCTCCCATTTCCAGGAGCATGGCCTGCTCAACGTGAAAGTGCGCGAAGTGGAGATCATGGACATGCTGCGCCTGCGCAGCTTCGTCGGCGGCACCTGAGCTCCCGGATGCGTCGTTTCGCCGCATCCCAACAGCCTGGAGAAACTGGTATCCTATTACGGATAAAAAGCTTCTATAAACCAGACACACCAAGGGAGACCACCATGCATCAGCGATTCGACATAGCACCCGAAGAGACCGTCCGCGCCAAATGGCCGCATGAGATCTTCCTGATCAATCTGGTGTTCAACCATATCCTGGTGTTCGCATCCACCTTCGGCGTGTTCAGCACCTTCCCGCTGATGGTGCTGGTCGTTCCGGTCACCTCTTTCGCCATCACCGGCTACATCCTGATCAAGGCGAAGCAGATCGCCAGGGGCAACGAGACCTGGTTCGTCAAATCGCACTGGGCCATCGCCGACAAGCGCAATAAGCACTTCATGTGGTTGCTGGTCGCCACCTGCGTGATCGTGGGGGGTGGCGTGCTGCTTTCCAAGATGATGGGCTGGTCGAAGATCGCCACCATCGCGCTGATCGGCGGATTCGGTCTGTTGCCTTTCATGGTCGTTCTGCTGGTGCTGATCGTACTCGGCAACGACTCGATGTATCAGGCTCGCCACGGCAAATTGCCCAAGCGTTTCGTCGAACAGAATCCGGATTCATCCAACCCGGCAGCATCCGCTTAAACCAACCACCCACTCTCTCTAACCATGTCAACTGAAAGCAAGATCTATTGGGGTGTCGGCATCATGTCGGTGCTGATCCTCGTCGGCTCCTTCTTCATGCCTGGCAATCCCAGCCGCAAGGACGATGTGCCATGGCACATCGAGCACCCATCGCCGGATTCAGTGCGCGTATTCGGGTTGACGCTGGGAGAATCTTCCGCCAACCAGGCAGAAGAGCGCTTCAAGGAGGAAGGCAAACCCAGCCTGTTCAAAAGCGCTGATGGACGCCTGGTCGCCGAGGTGTTCTTCGAGCAGGTCGATATGGCCGGCCTGCGTTCCAAAGTCGTGGTGACCGTAGCCGTACCCGAAACGGAGCTGAAGGAAATGTATGAGCGCGGCTTGCGTATGGCCGCGACCGGCAGCGGCAAGAAGATCACACTTTCACCGGACGATGTGGCCAAGTTGCGCGCCATGCCGATCAGCAGCCTGACCTATATGCCGGGCGTGCGCGTGGAGGAGGCGATGTTCCTCAAGCGTTTCGGGGAGCCTGCCATGCGCATACAGGAAAAGAAGAGCGGCGCCATGCACTGGCTGTACCCGCAGAACGGGCTGGATATCACGCTTGGCGGCGGCGAGAAGCCGCTGTTGCAGTATGTATCGCCCAGGGATTTCGACAAGCTGCTTGCCCCGCTGAAGGCGGAAAGCGAAAACAAGGAATAACGCAAAACGCTGGCGTCTACTTCTGGTCGGCGCCAGCCTCTTTCTTCTCTTCCGGGTGGCGTACCGCCACTTCATCATCGTCGTCCAGCAGGATACGATTGGCACTGCCTTCCATATCCTCGTACTGCCCCTTCTTCACCGCCCAGACCAGCACGACGACGAACAGTACGCCGAAGAACATCATGCCGGGTATCAGGCTGTAGATCACTTCCATCGCTCACCTCATCGATTCTTGAACATGGTGCGGATGCGCGCCGCGTTGCCGATCACGATCAGAGAACTGATCGGCATGCTGATCGCCGCCACCAGCGGGCTCACTTTGGCCATCATCGCCAGCGGCACCATGATGGCGTTATACACGAAAGACAGGCCGATATTCTGCTTGATGGTACGCAGGGTGCGGCGCGACAGTTGCACTGCCTGGCGCACCTTGTCCAGCTCGTTGTGCATCAGCACGATGTCGGCGCTCTCCACAGAGACATCGGTGCCGGAACCCAGCGCGATGCCGACGTCGGCACGGATCAGCGCAGGCGCATCGTTGACGCCGTCACCGACCATCGCCACGACCGCGCCGCCCTGCTGCAGGCGCTGGATCACCTGATCCTTGTCCTGCGGCAGGACTTCGGCGATGACTTCCATGCCGCCCAACTGGCGCGCGATCGCCTCGGCCACCGGCCTGCGGTCGCCACTCAGCAAGGTCATGGTGATGCCGGATGCGCGCAATTCCTCCACCAGTTGCCGCGCATCGCTGCGCAACTGGTCGGCCAATGCGATGATGGCGACATGCTTGCCGTTCTGCGCCATATACACGCAGCTCATTGCCTGCAGCTCCAGTTGATGGACTCTGGCTTGCAACGCAGCATCCAGCTCGATACCTTGCCGTGTCAGCCATTCGGCGCTGCCTAGCAGCACCCTTTGCCCGCCGCTGTCCGCTTCCACACCCAATCCTGCCACTGCTTGGAATCCGCTCACGAAAAGATCGCGGAAGGGCAACTGCTGCTCTTCCGCATAGGCAACAATGGCGTGCGCCACACTATGCTCGCTGTAACGTTCGATCGCAGCCGCATGCCGCACGACATCCTGCGCATCGACTCCGGCGGCGACATGCACCTGCGCCACGCTCATCTTGCCTTCGGTCAGGGTGCCGGTCTTGTCAAAGACGAAGTGTGTCACCTTGGAGAGCGTCTCCAGCACCAGGCCGTTCTTCACCAGGATGCCGTGCTTCGCTCCCAAACCCGACGCGACCGCGATGGACATCGGAGTCGCCATGCCCAAAGCGCAGGGGCAGGTGATGATGAGCACCGAGGTCGCCGCCATCAAGGCGATCTCGAAATCATGGCTGTTCCAGATGAAGAAGGTGATCGTGGCGCACAGCAGCGTGACCAGTACGAACCACGGCACGATGGTGTCGGCCAGACGCTGGATGGGCGCCTTGGATGACTGAGCCTCTTCGACCAGACGGATGATCTTGGACAGAGTGGTGTCCTGCAGCTGCGCGCGCACCTCGACCATCAGAACGCCGCTGGTGTTCAGCGTCCCAGCCGAAACCATGGCGCCGACACTCTTGCTTACGGGGATGGATTCACCGCTCAGCATGGATTCGTCGACGGCGCTATGTCCTTCCAGCACCACACCATCCACCGGCACGGTATAGCCCGGCTTGACCATGACCAGATCGCCCAATTTCACCCCGCGGATCGGCGTCATCTGTTCGTGTCCGTCGTGCATCACCAGCGCCACGCGCGGTTGCAGTTCCATCAGGCGTTTGGTGGCCGATACCGCCTGATGGCGGAACATGCCTTCCAGGTAGCGCCCGATAAGGATCACGAAGGTCAGGTTGGTGACGGTATCGAAATACACCTCGCCATGCTGGTTGTTGGTAAGTGTCACATACAGGGAATAGGCATAAGTGACGCTCAGGCCCAAGGCGATCGGCAGATCCATGGTGAGATGGCCCGCACGCAGGCCACCCAGCGCGCCGCGGAAGAAGGGATAACCCGAATACAGCAGCGTCGGTGTCGCCAGCAGCAACCCCATCCAGTGGAAGAAACCGCGGAACTCGTCCTGGTTCGCGCCGCTGTAGAGCGCGATGGCGATCCACATCATATTCATCATGGCGAAGCCGGCGAAGAACAGGCGGAACAGCATGGCGCGGTTGGTCTTCTTGATCGCACCTTCCGCGCTTTCCGGATCGTAAGGCACGGCCGAGTAGCCGATGCGCGCGAGCGCCCGGATCAGGTCGGACAGTTTGTTCTTGCTGTTATCCCAGCGCAGGTGCAGACGTTTGCCGGCCAGATTGACCTCGGCGGATAACACCCCGGGAGCACGCTGCAGACCGCGCTCGATCAGCCACACGCAAGCGGCACAGTGTATGCCCTCGACCAGCAGATGAATGTCGCGCACGTCTCCCGAGCAGGTGGTGAACTCCTGCTGCACTTCGTCGAAGTCGTATATCTCGATGTCTTTGGGCGGCTCGGGCGGCGGCCCCAACAGCACTCCCTCTGGGGTACGCTGGTAGTAGCCCTGCAATCCCGCTTCATAGATGGCACTACTGACCGACTGGCAACCGAAACAACAGAAGTCGCGCTCCGCCTCGTCGAGGCGGGCGTGGAAATCGGCTTCAGGCGGGATGGGCAGACCGCAGTGGAAACAGCCGCCTGCGGCATTGTGCTGCGTCATGTGTACTGCCCGTCAGTTACGAAGCTGCAGCAACCATGAACTTCTCGGTATCGACTCCGAAACGCTCATCACCGCGCTGGACGCGGATGTGCAACTCCCAATATCCCTTCAGCGGGAAATTGATATAGCCCTGATAGCGCCCGGCAGCCACCTCTCTGAAGGCAGTGGTGAAATCCTTGCTCGAATCGGAAGCGCGATAGGCTTCCACCTCGAGCGCCCCGCTCACCGGTTTGCCGTCACGGTCGGTGACGCTGATCTCATAAGCCGTAGCCGATCCGACCACGATGGCTTTCGGCTTCTTGATCTCCGTTTGCCAGGAGAGTGCTTGCCGTGTTCTGAGCTCGCTCAACAACAATTCGTTGGACTTGCGGTCTTTAGTCTTGTAGTCGCGTTCGACCAGTTCGGAACGACCTTCTTTCATGGTGAACCAGACGAAGGTGATATTGACCGCCAGAACCAGCGCGATGAACACCAGGAAACCCAACACCCAAGGGTTGCGCAAACCAGACTTGTTACTTTGCGAGATCATATTCGTCGCTCCTGTTAATGTTTTGGACCGTTGAAGTTGCTCGTGTACTCGGCGAACACGTTCGGATCCTCAACGCCTTCCACCCTGAAATGGATGGGCGTCACTTCCTGCTTGACGCTCTTGCCCGGCGCCTTGACGAAGACGGTGAACGAAGTGCCGCGGCCATGGTGCGTCAAGCGCGGAGTCTCCGCTCCGATAAGGACCTGCCCTTCCACCCCGCCCGTGGCGGTGACATTGACATAGATATCCTTGTCGGTCTTGTTGAGCACCTTGAAGGTGTACTTGTTCTGAATCGAACCGTCACTCATGCTGACGAACAGAGGCTGGCGCTCCGGCAAGACCTTCAGGGACATCGAGCCCAGATGGGTCAGGCCGTAGATGATTCCTGACATCGCAATGAGAATGATGCTGATGTAAACGAGTGTACGCGGATGCTGATACATCTTCTTGGCCGGTTTGCCGGACATCTCATCCAGCGACGCATAGCGAATCAAACCGCGCGGCTTGCCGATTTTGTCCATGATGGCATCGCACGCATCCAGACACAGGCCGCAGGTGATGCACCCCAGTTGTTGACCGTGGCGGATGTCCACTCCGGTAGGGCAGACCTGCACGCACTGGAAACAGTCTATGCAATCACCTTGCGGCGCGCCAGAATCACCGCCCTTGCGCAACTTTCCGCGCGGCTCGCCGCGCTTTGCATCGTAGGTCGGCAGGATAGTCTGTGCATCGCCCATCACACCCTGGATACGGGCATAGGGACATAGCCAGATACAGGCCTGTTCGCGCAAGAAGCCGGCAAGAAGATAAGTACCGACGCCAAACAGGGCAAGCACGATCCAACCTACCTTGGGCAGATCGAGATGGATCAGATTGTTCCAGTACTCGAAGGCATCGACGAACCAGATGGAAAAGCTGATACCCGTGAACAAGGCAAGCAAGATCCAAAGTGTATGCTTGAGTGTCTTCTTCTTGATCTTGTCCAGACTCAGCGGCGCATCATCCAATTTGCGGCGGGCAAGAGGATTGCCCTCGATCTTGTCCTCCAGCCAAGTGAACCAGTCGGTCCATGCGGTCTGGAAGCAGAAATATCCGCACCAGACGCGCGAAGCCACCGAAGTCACGGCGAACAGCGTCATCGCTGCGATCAGCAACACCAGCGACAGCATCCAGATATCCTGCGGCAATACCATGATGTTGAAAAAATGAAACTGGCGGTTCTGGATATCAAACAGGATGGCCTGTTTGTCGTTCCAGCGCAGGTAAGGAAGCAGGAAGAATGGCAGCCAGAGGGCCAGTTGCGTATATGTCTTTACAGTACGGAAGAAACCGGGCATGCGCTTGGCGTGGATGGTCTTTTCGCCACGGTTCACCTGCCATGACTCAAACTCATGATAGATGGTCGTAACCGTCCCCATCTCCTTGTTTTCGTTTGCATCACTCACACTCTTCTCCTTAGGATTTTTTTCGTCAATGCCATTGGATGTCCAGATGGCGACCAAGATACTTCCGCATCATCTCGATAACCCTGCGAGCGGATGCACAAATACCCTGCCCCAGATGAAAAAGGGAGGAGAGTATAACTCTCCTCCCTTTTACACTGACCAGATTCTTATTTCTTGTCCTGATTCTTGGTCGCGTTGCGGTAAGCCATATAGAACAGCCAAGCTACTGTGGCAACGGAACCTACCAGAGCGATGATCACACTCCAGAAAACCATATCTTGATTCATCTCATTTACTCCTTATGTAAAGGTCCGCACAGGGCGCGCCGTGCGGACTGAGACTAGCCTTGTTGCTGGAGTTTAGTTCTTACCGCCGCCGAACTTGTACACGTACACAGCCAGTTTCTTCATCTCGGCATCGCTCAGCTTGCCGGCTGCCTGGAACGACGGCATGACCGCAATACGCGACCCCGGACCGACGTTCACGCCGTTCGCGATGGTGTACTTGATGCCTTCGACAGAACCGTCAAAACGCCAGACGCTGTCGGTCAGGTTGGCAGAACCCATGGCCTGCATACCCTTGCCATCCGCGCCGTGGCAGGCTGTGCAGCCCTTCTCGGTGAACAGCGGAGTGGAGGTCGGCTTGCCGGCTGCAACTGCATTGGCCAGTGTGTCGATCTCTGCAGCGGACAGAACATCCTTGTGCGGAGTCATCACAGCCTGACGGCCACCCGTGATTGAAGCATGGATATCTTCGATCTTGCCGCCATACAACCAGTCGTCATCGTTCAGGATAGGCGCGAACAGGCCTTGCTTGTCCACGGTACCCACACCGTTCGTGCCGTGGCAGGCCGCACAGTTGTCACCGAACAGCACCTTGCCGGAACGTGTAACGTACTCGGTCAACTCGCCGTCAGCCAAGATCGCAGCTGGCGTCATGTCCTTCAGCTTGGCTTCATACTTGCCGCGCACTTCGTCCACAACACTCTTGTCGGCTTCCATCTCGGTGATCGCTGTCCAGCCACCGATCCCCTTGAAATAGCCTTGCGCGTTGGAAACCGGAATGGACGGGTAGTACAGGAAGTACACCACACACCAGATCGCACTGGCTGTCAGTCCCAGCATCCACCACTTGGGAGGTTGATTGGTAAAGTCCCCCAAGTCGTCATCCCAGACGTGCCCTGTCGTAGGCACGCCACCTGCATCGTGTTTATCACTCATCTTTTTTCTCCCACATTTATATGGTCTTCGTCATCCAGCGCCATACTGCGCTGGGACTCGAACGCGGACTTGTTAGCCGGACGGAATACCATGAAATAGACCGCCACCATGCCGATCGCAGAGACCAGGACGAAAAACACGCCCAGCCAATCGTTCGTGGTCATGGCCGCTACATCCATGCCAAGGTACCCCATCAGCTTAGTCACGGTAGTTCACACCCTCTTCGAACTTGATGTGGTTACCCATGCTCTGCAGGTAAGCAATCAAGGCCTCCATGTCGGTCTTGCCTTCCAACTGCGCCGCAGCGCCGTCGATATAGGCATCCGTATAGATGGTCTTCGGAATCGGGTTGAACGGCATGATGGTCAGGACCTTCATCGTTTGCACGGTCTCTTCCACATTCACCGACTTTTGCGACAGCCAGAAGTAGTTCGGCATGACGGACTCAGGCACCACTTCACGCGGATAGCTCAGGTGACGCAGATGCCATTCATCCGAGTATTTTCCGCCGACGCGAGCCAAGTCAGGGCCGGTACGCTTGGAACCCCACTGATAGGTGTGGTCGTACATGGACTCTTCAGCGATCGAGTAGTGGCCATAACGGTCCTTCTCGTCACGGAACGGGCGGATCATCTGCGAGTGGCACAGGAAGCAGCCTTCGCGGATGTAGACGTTACGTCCAGCCAGCTCCAGAGGCTTGTATGGACGCACGCCGTCGCCGGGCTGCCATTCATCAAGCGTCTTGTGGGCGGAGGTCGCCGGATTCCAGACGATCTTGTCCATGGAGATGACGTTACCGTCCTTGTCCTTGTGGGCCGTACCGTTGAACGTGCCGTCACCACCAGACATCGCGGTGTTGGGCAGATAGAACAGCGGAACGATTTCCACGATGCCGCCGATCGCCACAGCGATCGCGGTCATCACAAACATCAGAACAGTACTGCGCTCGATCTTGTCCTGAAATTTGGTCGAATAGATTTTGTCGTGATCAGACATGTCTCACTCCTTAAGCTTTAGCGGGAACGGCGCCGGAAGAACGCAGAGCGCTCGCCTGACGCACGGTCATCACGATGTTGAACAGGGCGATCCAGGTACCGAGGTTGAAGATCATGCCGCCAATCGCACGCATCGCGTAGTACGGATGCATCGCGGAGACAGACTCAACGAAGGTATAGGTCAGCGTGCCGTACTCGTCGTAATCACGCCACATCAGGCCTTGCATGATGCCGGAGACCCACATCGCCACGACATACACCACGGTACCGATAGTCGCCAGCCAGAAGTGGACGTTCACCAGACCTTCGGAGTACATCTTTTCCACGCCCCACAGCTTCTTCACCATGTGGTACATCGCGCCGTAGGCAACCATCGCCATCCAGCCCAAAGCACCAGAGTGCACGTGACCAACAGTCCAGTCAGTGTAGTGCGACAGAGCGTTAACGGACTTGATGGACATCACCGGACCTTCGAAGGTGGACATCGCGTAGAACGCCAGCGCCACAACCAGGAAACGCAGGATGTAGTCGGTACGCAGCTTGTCCCATGCACCGGACAGAGTCATCATGCCGTTCATCGCACCGCCCCAGGACGGGATGATCATCGCCAGAGAGACGGCAGCACCGAGGGAGCCGGTCCAGTCAGGCAATGCTGTGTATTGCAGGTGGTGCGCGCCCAGCCAAACGTAGCCGAATGTCAGCGCCCAGAAGTGCAACACGGAAAGGCGATAGGAGAACACCGGACGACCGGCTTGCTTAGGCACGAAGTAATACATGATGCCCAGGAAGCCGCCAGTCAGGTAGAAACCAACCGCATTGTGACCCCACCACCATTGCACCATGGCATCTTGCACGCCGGTGAACACGGAGAAGGAGTTGGTCAGGCTGACCGGAATGGCCATGCTGTTGACCACATGCAGGTACGTGATCATCACGATCATGCCCATGGTGAACCAGTTGGAAACGTAGATGTGGGAAGTCTTGCGAATCGCCACGGTCATGATGTGATTCAGACCGAAGGACAGCCACACCACGGCAATCAGGATGTCGATCGGCCACTCCAACTCGGCATACTCCTTGCCGGAAGTCATGCCCAGCGGCAAAGTGACGACTGCCGAGACGATGATCAGGTTCCAGCCCCAGAAAGTGAACCACGCCAGACCATTGCTCCACAGCTTGGTGCTACCGGTGCGCTGCACCATGTAGAAACCGGTTGCCATCAGAGCACAGCCGCCGAATGCGAAGATCACCGCGTTGGTATGCAGCGGGCGCAAACGACCGAACGTGATCCATTCCATATCAAAGTTCAAAAACGGCCAAGCCAATTCCGATGCGATATACACACCGATCAGCGTACCTACCACTGCATAGATGGCAGCCGCGATGGTGAACCATCGGACGACTTCCATATCGTACTTTACTGGTGTCGCTTGCGTAGCTTCCACAGTAGTCTCCTCCTCGAGCAAGTTAACAATAAATGCGCCAAACACACTCTGCAGCTGCCGAATGTGTCTAACGCACCTTTCCCTTACAGCTTTCTTACAGCTTTCTAAAAACGGCGCAATCATGGCATAGCCCTCGGCGACAAGTAAAGCCAAAGTTGGTTCCGAAACCAAGCATACCCAAGCGATTGCGTCGGGTTATCGTGCTGCAAGCAGGAGGGAATGCCGGAGAAAAACCACAATACGGGATCCGGTTTGAATCAGTTATCTCACATGCAGCTTTGAGACTTCAATTTCAAGAAAAGGCGAGAAGGGGATGGAGCGGGTGAACGGGATCGAACCGTCGTATGCAGGAGGGTAAGGAGGCGACCTCGCGGTCACCCCCTCCCCTAAGAACCGAACGTGCAAGTTTCCCTGCATTCGGCTCAAGCAACCCAGAAACATTGCTCAATGAAGAACAATGCCAGCGGGGTCTTTACTCGTTAACGTGATGTTGTTGATGACAATTCGGATGCAGCAACTCCAGATTTGAGAGCACATCCGAGCCTCCTTGAGACCGCTTAACCCGATGGTGCAAATGCCACCCCGTATCGCGCGTAATCTTTTGAAGACAGATCGGGCAAAGCCCTTCCTGCCACCACCACAACCAACGTAATTTTCTGCGTCCTTCGAGCGCCATATCCATCTTGCGGGCAAGCCGCTTGGTGAAATACTCGTCGAACGCCGGGTCATAAGGATTCGCTTCTGCTTGCACCTTGATATGAGCCCGTTTCCGGAACTCACCCAGGATGGGCAAAATCTTCTCCCTCTCGGCAAAGCGCCAATCGCGCCCCTTGGAACTCACGAAGTAACGCTGTTTGACCCATCTTTTCCCCTTGTTAGGGTGACGACGAACCGCCCAGCGCCACAACATTTGCCAGATCAAGTGATCACATTTAGCGAAGGTGCGCGACGCCATTTGGCTTCGATGATAGTTTGCCCAGCCGCGAATCATCGGCATAAGTTTGTCTATCACCTCTTCCTGCTTGGCTGTTCGCATTGCCCCCATTGTTTCGCGCAACTTGGTCATGAATGCTTTGACGTTTTTCGTCGAAGGCCGCGTGAGCAGCATCCGATTGAACCGCCTTACATTCCATCCCAGAAAGTCGAACCCTTCCGTCACGTGAGTGATGGTGGTTTTCTTCTCTGAGAGAACCAATCCTCTTGCGGCCAGAAACTGCACCACCAGAGGTTTGACCCGCTCTTCCAGCAACTCTCGCGAGCTGCCGGTAATCACGAAGTCATCCGCGTAACGCACCAAATGGACTTTCGCCTCACGCGCCTGCCGGACTGTGTGAAACAGCCCTTTAAGCTCGCGCTGCAATCCATCGAGTGCCATGTTAGCCAGCACCGGGGAAATGATGCCACCCTGCGGTGTCCCGGCATTGGTTGGGAACAACTTTCCCGTCTCTATAAACCCCGCTTTCAGCCACCTCCTTAGGATGCCTCTGTCCATACAGACATTGGCCGCCAGCCAGTCATGACTGATATTGTCGAAACACCCCTTGATGTCACCCTCAAGCACCCACTGCGGCGACGCTTTTCGTCCAAGCGCATTTCGCACTTGTTCAATGGCATCGGCAGTTGAGCGCTCACGGCGGAAGCCGTATGAGTGCGAATCTCCGGTTGTCTCGGCGACAGGATCTAATGCGAGTAAGTGCAACGCCTGCATCGCCCGGTCGCGCATGGTTGGAATGCCCAGTGGGCGCTTGTCACCATTTGCTTTGGGGATATAGATACGTCGCAGCGGTAACGGTCTGTATCTCTTGCTGCCGAGACCTTGGACTGCTTCCCACTTTTCTTCTGGAGTGCTCCAAGTTTTACCATCTACACCCGGAGTTTTCCGACCACGGTTTTCCGTCACCCGCTTCACGGCCAATGCTTTCGCACTGGTGGATTGGGTTAGGAGCCGTTGCAGAGAGCGGGCTTTACGCCACTCGCCTGCTTTTACCGCTTTCGCGATTCGCGTCTGTAACCTCGCAACAGATTGGTGTGCGTCGGACCAATGAATCTGGTGCCAACTATGCCAGCCTGCGGAGGCAACATCGCCGTTTTGATACCTAGCGTCCATATCAACCTCCGATATTGGAGCGGGTGAAGGGGATCGAACCCTCGTCACTTGCTTGGGAAGCAAGAGCTCTACCATTGAGCTACACCCGCGTAATCCCGAAGGGAATAGACGCATCACCCCCTAGGGGATAATACATCTATCCCCGTTGGGTACGATTTACAGACCTGTCTCGCGACAGATCACCTAGTGGAAGTCTGCACGCTTTCGCGTTGGGGCGATCATTTCATCCCCTATCTGCACCATTACAGCACAGCATTCGCTTTCTCCACCTTCCTCTACCCACTATGGTATCGGACGACCTTGCGGTCGCCTTTGTCCGCCAGACTGGCCGGACACCATATTGGGCTTACCACGTTCCGCACAAGTAACAAGAGTTGGGAAGGTTCCGCCTTTTCGCCGGTGATCGTATGTCAGCGTATTTGCACCAAGCAAACAAATAACCGATCACGTGCCATTTTGGCCAGAGCCCGATACTGCAAGTTGCGTTTGGCTCTACAAGCTTGACGACGTTTAACAGCGGTTCACATTACATTAACCATCCAACTCAGCCTAGTGCCTCATCCGGGTGCAACTCCCGAAATCACACCAAACCCCTCGCGGGGCTTGATATACCCCGTAAGGTGGCTACATTGTCAGAGCGCTTAGCACCCCACCGTTACCAGTGGCGCACTGCTCCTAGACTACGAGGGGCTGAACCCTCGGTTTTGTCAGTTTCCGATGCAGCTAGAAACAGCAAAACAATTACTTATGCAGCTTACGCCGCGTTCGCAATCTTCCCGGTGTTCTGGGTCAACTGCTGTTTAAATGCTAGGCAATTAAAGTCCTAGCGGTAATAACGCACGACTCGTGTCGCACGCTTGGGAAGCTGCCGTTCTACCATTGAACTACACCCGCGTGTAGAATGCGGCGCGAATTCTAACACGGGCAACCACTGTGATCAGCATCAACATCAACGGCGAACCACGCCAGTTTTCCGGCACCCTGACCGTCGCCGCACTCATCGACGAGATGGGTTTGACCGGCAAGCGTGTCGCCCTCGAACGCAACGGCGAGATCGTGCCACGCAGTACGTTTTCCACCCAGCAATTGTCCGATGGAGACAAGCTGGAGATCGTCGTCGCCGTCGGCGGCGGCTGACACTCACCAGGTACACAACATGAACGACAAATTGATCATCGCAGGAAAGAGCTACTCGTCGCGTCTGCTCGTCGGCACCGGCAAGTACAAGGATTTCACGGAGACACGTGCGGCGCTGGACGCCAGCGGCGCCGAGATTGTCACGGTCGCGATACGCCGCACCAATCTCGGCCAGAACGCCAACGAGCCCAACCTGCTCGACGCCGTACCGCCGTCCAAGTTCACCTACCTGCCTAACACAGCGGGCTGCTACACCGCCGACGATGCGGTGCGCACGCTGCGTCTTGCGCGCGAACTGCTTGACGGCCACGGCTTGGTGAAACTGGAAGTGCTGGGCGATCCACAATCGCTGTATCCCAACGTGATCGAGACTATCGCCGCCGCCAAGACGCTGGTCGCGGAAGGCTTCCAGGTCATGGTGTACACCTCGGACGACCCCATCGTCGCGAAGCAACTGGAAGACATCGGCTGTGTCGCCATCATGCCACTGGCCTCGCTGATCGGCTCCGGCATGGGCATCCTCAACCCGTGGAACCTGCAACTGGTGATGGAACGCGTGAAAGTGCCGGTGATCGTGGATGCGGGCGTGGGCACGGCTTCCGATGCGGCCATCGCGATGGAACTGGGTTGCCACGGCGTGCTCATGAACACCGCTATCGCCGGAGCGAAAGACCCGGTACTCATGGCCTCGGCCATGAAAAAGGGTGTCGAAGCCGGACGCGAAGCATTCCTCGCCGGGCGCATGCCGAAGAAACTCTACAGCGCCAGCCCGAGTTCGCCGACCGCAGGCATCATCTCCTCGACACGCAGCTGATGAGCGAAACGGAAGACCTCAGCAAGCGGCATATCCGCAGTTTCGTGCTGCGCGCTGGCCGCGTCTCTGTCGCGCAGCAGCGCGCAATCGACACACTGCAGCCGCGCTACGGCATTCCTTATGTCGCCCGTCCGCTCGACCTCGCGCAGGCCTTTGGCCGCACTGCGCCGGTCATCCTGGAAATCGGCTTCGGCATGGGCGACAGTACCGCCGTCATCGCGCAGGCGCATCCCGAGAACGACTATCTCGCGCTGGAAGTGCACACGCCCGGCGTGGGCAATCTGCTCAAACTGATTGATTCGGAAAATCTGCAGAATGTCCGCATCATGCAACACGATGCCGTGGAAGTACTGCGCGACATGATCGCGGACGGCACGCTGGACGGCGTACACATCTTTTTCCCCGACCCGTGGCACAAGGCGCGCCACAACAAACGCCGACTGATTCAGGCCCCGTTCATCGCCAAGCTGGTGCAGAAACTCAAGCCGGGCGGCTACATCCATGTCGCCACCGACTGGCAGGATTATGCCGAGCAGGTGCTGCGTGTGCTGCGCGAGGAGCCTTTGCTGGAAAACACCGCCGCGGATTACGCGCCGCGCCCGGACTACCGCCCGCTGACCAAGTTCGAGCAGCGCGGACTACGCCTCGGGCATGGCGTTTGGGATCTGGTCTTCCGCCGCAAGAAAGATCTGTAGCAGATCGTTGAGGAAGCGCTGGCCCATCTCGGTCGGCGCGATGCGTTGTCCTTCACGCAGCAGCAGCCCGCGCTTCTCCGCTTCTTCCAGTTCCCGCCGTATCACCAGCAAGGGCAGGCTGGTGCGCTCCTGGAACAGCGCCTCGTCGAAACCGTCGTTCAGCCGCAATGCGTTCATCATGAATTCGAAGGCAAGATCGTCCTTGCCCAACATGCGCTCGTCTTGCACCGGCACACCCTGTGCCACCGCATCCATGTACGCCTGCGGTTGCTTGTAACGGGCCTGCCTGATCACCTTGTCGTGGAGGCTCAACTTGCTGTGCGCGCCCGCCCCGATGCCGAGGTAATCGCCAAACTGCCAGTAATTGAGGTTGTGACGCGACCGTTTCTTCGGCTGCGAAAAGGCGGAAGTCTCGTAATGCTCGTAGCCGTGAACGGCCAGCATCTCCTCGATGCGCTGCTGCATCTCGCTGCTCGCGTCGTCGTCGGGCACTTCCGGCGGCTGGTGGGCGAACAGCGTGTTCGGCTCCAGCGTCAGGTGATAACAGGACAGGTGCTGCGGTTTGAATTGCAGTGCGGTCTGCACATCCTGCAATGCCTCATCCAATGATTGGTTTGGCAGCGCATACATCAGGTCGAGGTTGATGTTGTCGAAATGCTGCTGCGCGAACGCGATGGCCAGCTTTGCTTCCGCGCTGGAGTGGATGCGCCCCAACGCTTGCAGGTGCGCATCATTGAAACTCTGGATGCCCAGCGACAGCCGGTTCACCCCGGCCTCCCTGAACTGCGCGAACTTGTCCGCTTCCACAGTGCCGGGATTCGCCTCCAGCGTGATCTCGGCATTGAGATCGAGGGGCAACAACATGCGCACCTGGCGCAGTATCTCTTCGACCGCCTCGCCGCTCAGCAGGCTGGGCGTGCCGCCGCCGAAGAACACGGTATAGACTTTGCGCCCCCAGATCTGCGGCAGCGCCATCTCAAGGTCGCGCACCAGCGCGGCGACATATTCCTTTTCGGGGATAGCGCTTCCCTTCGACAAGCTCAGGACAGGCTTAGCCTCGTGCGAATTGAAATCGCAATACGGGCATTTGCGCACGCACCAGGGGATATGTATATATAAGGACAGCGGCAGCGGAACCTGAAAGTTCACCGCCTGCGACTTGAGACCGACGGGTTGCAGCGGATGGATAGACATGGGCGACCGCGCTGCGCCCTAGTGCTTCAGCTTCAGTTTTTCCAGCAACACCTTCATCGCCTTGCCCCTGTGACTGATGGCGTGTTTTTCTTCATGGGTCAGCTCGGAACTCATTTTGCCCAAGTCGGGCAGCCAGAACATCGGATCATAGCCGAAACCGCCGTCGCCACGCTCTTCGTGTGCGATCTCGCCCCACCACTCGCCTTCGGCAATGACTGGTTGCGGGTCGTCGGCATGGCGCACCAGCACCAGCACGCAATAATAGTGCGCGCGCCTGTCCGTCACGCCCTGCATGTCATGCAAGAGCTTGTCGTTGTTGCGGCGGTCTGACTTGGGATTGTCTCCGGCATAGCGTGCCGAGATCACGCCCGGCGCACCCCCCAGCGCTTCGACACAGATGCCGGAATCGTCGGCCAGTGCGGGCAGACCGCTGGCGCGACTGACATGGCGCGCCTTGGCCAGTGCGTTCTCGACGAAGGTGCAATGCGGCTCTTCGGCCTCGGAGATGCCCAGCTGCGACTGGGTCAGCACCGCTATGCCGAGCGGCGCCAGCATGCGCTCGAATTCGCGCAGTTTGCCGGGATTGTTGGAGGCGATGACCAGCTTGTTCATTTTGCCAAAGCGTTGCGCTGCATCTCGGTCAATTGTCCGATGCCGTGCTTGGCCAGTTCCAGTAGGGTATCCATCTCCTCGCGCGAAAACGGGTGGCCTTCGGCGGTACCTTGCACTTCGACGAAGTGGCCGCTGCCCAGCATCACCACGTTCATGTCGGTATCGCAATCGGAGTCTTCGAGATAATCGAGGTCGAGCACTGGCGTGCCCTGATAGATACCGACAGAGATGGCGGCAACCGCGTCCCTGAGCGGGCTCTCTTTGACAAGGCCTTTCTGCATGAGCGTCGTTACCGCATCGTGCAGCGCAACATAGGCGCCGGTGATGCTGGCGGTGCGCGTGCCGCCATCGGCCTGGATCACGTCGCAATCCAGCGTGATGGTGCGTTCGCCGAGTTTGCCGAGGTCGACCACAGCACGCAGGCTGCGACCGATCAGGCGCTGGATCTCCTGCGTGCGGCCGGATTGTTTGCCCTTGGCCGCTTCGCGACTCATGCGTTCGCCGGTGGAGCGTGGCAGCATGCCGTATTCCGCCGTCACCCAGCCCTCGCCGCTGCCTTTCTTGTGCGGCGGCACGCGTTCTTCCACGCTGGCGGTGCAGATGACTTTGGTGTCGCCGCACTCGATAAGCACGGAACCTTCGGCATGTTTGGTGTAATGGCGGGTGATGCGGATGACACGAAGCTGGTCTGGCTTACGCAGGCTGGGGCGCATAAAGGGAACCTCAAATAGGATTGGAACAGCCGGGATTATAGCGGACTTGTTCAGAAGTCCTTGGGTGCAGGGCGCTCGTCCAGCACGATACACATCGGCGTCTCGGTCGCGTGTTCCTGTTCGCTCTCACCCAGACGGGCAACCACGGCAGTGGTGTTGTCGGCACGCACCGAATCGCGCAACACCGCCATCTCGGTCAGCTCTTCCAGCCTGTCCGGCAATGCGGCAACGGATGATAGCTTGGCGAGCTCTTCATCGCTCAGGGGACTCCAGAACCCGTCGCTGCACAGCAGCAGCGTATCTCCGGATTGCACCGCGGTCGGCTGCGAAACATCGACATAGAAGATGTCCTCCACACCGCCCAGGCAGTTGGTGATCTTGTTGCGGTCGGGATGCGTCTTCATCTCGTCCGCACTGATGATGCCCCAGTCGGCCCACTGTTGCACCACCGAGTGATCATGCGTCACATCGACCACATGATCCCCGCGCAACAAATAACAGCGCGAATCTCCGGCATGGGCCCACCATATATGGCCATCTTGCACCAGAGCGGCGACGCAGGTCGTGCCGGGATTGCCTCCAAGCTGCTCCTGGCGCGCATAGTCAAAGATGGCATCGTGTCCGGCGCGCATGGTCTCGCGCAGGAAGACTTCCGGCTCTTTCACCCGTCCTTCCTTCAGCCTGCCGAACGCGCGCATAAAGGTCAGCACCGCGATCTGCGCCGCGATCTCTCCGTGCAGATGGCCGCCCATGCCGTCAGCCAGCACCAGCAACAATGCGTCGTTGGTATAGGCATATCCCACACGGTCCTGGTTGTACTTGCGGGCTCCGATATGATTGGTCTGGTGTACGGCGAACTTCATCTTATCCCTGAATTGTTGCTCCCGTTGTTGCACGGGAAGCGGTCATAAGCCTCAATCGTAATATAATGCGCCGCGTTCAGCCCATGTTTTTTCCATCTCACCGGAGTCCGCAATGATCTACAGCATGACAGGCTTTGCCGCCGTCGCCGCCGAACTGGATACCGGCTCCCTCACGCTGGAGCTGCGCTCGGTCAATAGCCGCTATCTTGACCTGCAGTTGCGCATGCCGGACGAATTCCGTTCCCATGAACCGGCCCTGCGCGAGGGGATCTCGGCACAGATGAGCCGCGGCAAGGTGGAATGCCGCATCAATTTTGCCGCCAGACAGGCGGTGCAAGCGACGACGCAACCCAATGCCGAACTGCTACAGCGTCTGGCCCAATGGAGCACGCTGATCCGCAAGGAACTGCCCAATGCGCGCGAACTCAGCGTCGCCGAAGTGCTGGGCTGGAAAGGCATGCTGGAAAGCACCGTGCTCACCGCCGACGCTTTGCATGCGACCCTGCAGGGGCTGCTGCAACAGGCCCTGGTCGATTTTGCCGCCGCCCGTCAGCGCGAGGGCGAAAAACTGAAGTCCTTCCTGCTGGAACGCGTGAGCCTGATCGAGGCGTTGCGTACTGCAGTCGCCCCGCGCATCCCGGGAGCCATCGCCGCTTACGAGACCAAGTTGCGCGCCAAACTGCTTGAAGCGTTGGGCGTCGAGGATGATGAGCGTGTCCGTCAGGAGATCACGCTGTATGCCAGCAAGATCGACGTCGATGAGGAGCTTTCGCGCTTGCAGACCCATCTGGCCGAGATGCAGCGCGTGCTGGCCAAGGGCGGCGCCGTCGGCAAGCGACTGGATTTCCTGATGCAGGAATTGCATCGCGAGGCCAACACGCTGGGCTCGAAATCCGTGGATGCGGAAGTCTCGCGTACAGCGATGGAGATCAAGATCCTCATCGAACAGATGCGCGAACAGATACAGAACATCGAATAGGAGAACAACATGTCCGGCAACCTTTTCATCGTCAGCGCGCCTTCCGGAGCCGGCAAGACCAGCCTGGTCAGCGCGCTGCTGAACATCAACAGGCAGATCGCTCTTTCCATCTCCTACACCACGCGCGCACCGCGTCCTGGCGAGACCAACGGCAAGGAATACCACTTCGTCAGCCGCGAGATGTTCCTGGAAATGGCGAAGAACGGCGATTTCCTCGAAAGCGCCGAGGTCTATGGCAATTTCTACGGCACCTCGCAGCCCTGGATCGAGAAACAGCTCGCCGACGGGCACGACATCCTGCTCGAGATCGACTGGCAGGGTGCGGCGCAGGTGCGCAAGCTGATGCCGCACGCCATCTCCATCTTCATCCTGCCGCCGTCGCTGGCCGCGCTGGAGACGCGCCTCAAGGGCCGCGGGCAGGACAGCGCCGAGGTCATCGCGCGCCGTCTGCAGGCCGCCCAGGAGGACATCTCCCATGTGGCCGAGTTCGACTATGTTATTATCAACGACAAGCTGGACGAGGCTCTGCAGCAGCTCGCCGCGGTGATCACCGCCGCCGGGCTGCATCGCGACAGTCAACTCTCACGTCACGCGCATCTCATCAATCAATTGCAGAAATAGGAGCACACCATGGCACGTATCACCGTCGAAGATTGCATGAAGTTCATCCCCAACCGTTTCGAATTGACGCTGTCCGCCGCTTATCGCGCACGCCAGCTGGCTAACGGTGCCGGCTACCTGGTCGAGAACACCAAGGACAAGGCTACCGTCGTCGCCCTGCGCGAGATCAGCGAAGGCAAGGTCGGTATCGAGATCCTGAACCGCGGCATGGCCTGATTTAGTGCCGCCTGAGCTTTTTCAGGCGGCTTATCTGTCTCATGTCCCATGCCGCAGACCGATGCCGAAACGCTCGTTCAAGAGGTCTCCGCCTATCTGAAGCCTAAGGATGTGGCGCAGATCGAAGCTGCGCTCGCCTTCAGCAGTTCCGCACATCAGGGTCAGTTGCGCCAATCGGGCGCACCTTACGTCACCCACCCCATCGCCGTAGCACGCATCCTCACTCCCCTGCATCTTGACGCCCAGGCCATCTGCGCCGCGCTGCTGCATGATGTGGCCGAGGACACCAGCATCTCCATCGAACAGATCGCCGAGCAGTTTGGCAAACCTGTCGCCGAATTGGTCGACGGCCTCTCCAAACTGGACAAACTGCAGTTCGAAACCAAGGAGGATGCCCAGGCGGAGAACTTCCGCAAGATGCTGATGGCGATGGCCCGCGACGTGCGCGTCATCCTCATCAAGCTTGCCGACCGCTTGCATAACATGCGCACCCTGGATTCAGTGTCCAAGGAAAAGAGCGAGCGCATCGCGCGCGAGACGATGGATATCTATGCGCCCATCGCCAACCGCCTCGGTCTGAATACGCTGTATCAGGAACTGGAAGACCTCAGCTTCAAATATCTGCATCCGAACCGTTATGCGGTTCTGTCAAAGGCCCTCAAAGTCGCGCGCGGCAACCGGCGCGAAGTGGTGAGCAAGATACTGGAGGCCATCCGCCAGCGGCTGGACGAGAACCTCATCAAGGCAGAGGTGCGCGGGCGCGAAAAACATCTGTTCGGCATCTACCAGAAGATGCAGTCCAAGTCGCTGGCCTTCTCGCAGGTGCTGGACATCTACGGATTCCGCGTGCTGGTCGACGATGTGCCTTCCTGCTATCTCGCGCTGGGGCTGCTGCACGGTTTGTACAAACCCTTTCCCGGCAAGTTCAAGGATTACATCGCCATCCCCAAGGCGAACGGCTACCAATCGCTGCACACCACGCTGTTCGGCCCCTTCGGCACACCCATCGAAGTACAGATCCGCACGCATGAGATGAACAAGCTGGCCGAGAGTGGCGTGGCCTCGCACTGGTTGTACAAGTCTTCGGAAACCCAGATCAACGAGTTGCACCAGAAGACGCACCAGTGGCTGCAGAGCCTGCTCGAAAGCCTCGCGCAGAGCGGCGACTCGGTCGAGTTCCTCGAGCATCTGAAGATCGACCTCTTCCCCGACGAGGTCTACGTGTTCTCGCCCAAAGGCAAGATCTTCGCCCTGCCGCGCGGTGCGACAGCGGTGGATTTCGCCTACAACGTGCACACCGACATCGGCAACCGTTGTGTCGCTGCCAAGGTCAACGCCGAGCTGGTGCCGTTACGCACAGAGCTGCGCAACGGTGACCGCGTCGAGATCATCACCGCTCCGCTCGCCCATCCCAACCCGGCATGGTTGAGCTATGTGGTCACCAGCAAAGCCCGCGGCGAGATACGCCATGCTCTCAAGACCATGCACCTGGAAGAATCCGCCAAGCTCGGCGAACGCTTGCTCGGGCAAGCACTGAGTTCGCTGGGGATCAGGCTGCCAGATATCGAGGACGTATGCTGGGAGCGTGTGCTGAAAGAGACGGGCGCAAAATCACGCCAGGAGATCTTTGCCGATATCGGCCTGGGGCGCCGCCTGAACATGGTGATCGCACGGCAGCTCGCCAAACTGAGTGAAGGCGAGAATGCCCGGTCTGAAACCAGCCCCAGCGGCGTCATCACCCTGCTCGGCACCGAAGGCATGGCCGTGCAATACGCCAAGTGCTGCCGCCCCATCCCCGGCGACCCCATCATCGGCGTCATCAAGAGCGGTCAGGGGCTCATCGTTCACACCCACGATTGCCCTTCCTTGCGCAAAGGACGCGGCAGCAGCGAGGAGTGGCTGGACGTGGTGTGGGACAAGAGCATCAACAAACTGTTCGAAGTCAGCATCAAACTCATCGTCGCCAACCAGCGCGGCGTGTTGGCCAAGGTGGCCTCTTCCATCGCCGATGCCGAGTCCAACATCGAGAACGTGCATTTCACCAGCGAGGGCGATTACACCGCGTTGTATTTCACCCTGCAGGTGAACAACCGCCTGCACCTGGCCACCGTCATGCGCGACCTGCGCAAGATCCAGGAAGTCATCCGCATCACCCGGGTGAAAAGCATCCCGACCTGATTTTCGACAGGAGATTCCGATGAAATCGAGCCTGAAACCCGGCATCAAGTACGAACACAGATTCCTGCTGCCCGCGACCAAGACGGTGCCGGCACTTTATCCGGAGGCGGAAGAATTCCTCGCGATGCCGGAAGTCTTCGCCACCGGGTTCATGGTCGGCTTTCTGGAATGGGCCTGCATCAAATGTATCAACCCGCATATCGACTGGCCGACCGAGATGACCCTGGGTACGCATATCGACGTGAGCCATCTGGCCGCCACTCCGCCCGGTATGGAGGTCACCGCGAACGTCGAACTGATCGAGGTGGATGGCAAGAGACTGGTCTTTCAGGTGGAGGCGCACGATGGCGTCGACCTGATCTCCAGAGGGCGGCATGAGCGCTACATCGTCAACAAGGAAAGGTTCGACGCCAAGGTCGGCGAGAAGCGAAAGCACTGACCACTGACTACATATATATAGTCATTCCGGCGTGACCAAACTCCCGCCGAACTTTTCGAGCAGCGCCAGCATCGCGCTCGCCTTGTCCCTGATCTCCTGATATTCGGCCGCGCAGGTTGAATCGGCGACGATGCCGCCGCCCGCCCAGCAGCGGATCTCCCCGCCCGAGTAGACCAGCGTCCGGATGACAATGTTGGTGTCCATATCGCCATCGTGCCCGATATAGCCGATGACACCGCAATACACGCCGCGCCGGTGCGGTTCGAGTTGTTCGATGATCTCCATCGCGCGCTGCTTGGGGGCACCCGTGATGGAGCCGCCCGGAAAACAGTCGCGCAACAGATCGAGCGCACTTTTGCCGCTGCGCAATCTGCCTTCTATGGTGCTGACCAGATGATGCACGTTGGCATAGCTTTCCACCTCGAACAGCCTGGTCGTCCGTACCGAGCCCGGTTCGCAACTCTTGCCCAGATCGTTACGCAACAGGTCGACGATCATCAGGTTCTCGGCCCTGTCCTTGGGATGGTGGCGCAGGTCTTCCGCCAGCCGCGCATCCTCCGCGGCATCGGCACTGCGCCGGCGCGTTCCCTTGATCGGTCTGGTCTGCACCTCGCCCTGTTGCACGCACAGGAAGCGCTCGGGTGAAGCGCACAGGACCTGCGCCTGCGGCCAGTCGAGAAAGGCCGAATAAGGCGCCGGACTGATCGAGCGGAGCGCAAGGTAGGCCGGATAGGCATCGCCGGTCGCCGCTGCGGAATAGCGTTGCGCGAGATTGACCTGATAACAGTCGCCTTCATGCAGATACTTTTGCACTGTCTCGAAGGCGCTGCGATAAGTAGCGGGAGTGAAGTTGGAAACGATCTCCCCTTGCACGCCCAGCGGTTCGATTTTTGAAAGGGCCGCTGGCACTGCCTGTAGCAGCGACAGGACTTGCGCCAATACCTGCGCCGTTTCCGCATACCGCAATCTCGATACCAGGCGCGCGCTTAGTTCCTGATGGTCTACGATGATGGACCAGTCGTAGATGCCGACCGCCATCTCGGGCAGATGCTCCGCAGCATTGGCGCTGGCGGGAATGTGCGCGTATCTCCGCGCAAGGTCGTAGCCCCAGTAGCCCAGCACTCCGCCCGCGAACGGGATGTCCGCCATGGGCGCTATCGGCTCACCCAGAAGCTCACGCACGACCTCGAATGGATCACTGCTCTGCTGTCGCACCCCTGACGCATCGCTGATTTCCGTGGCCCCGCCACGGGTAACCACTCTGACAACAGGCTCAGCCACGAGGATGTCGTAGCGCCCGCCGCCGGCGCTATCCAGCCAGGCCGCCCAGGCAAGTCCGCGGATCGCGGAGAAGTAGGCGTCGGCATCGGCCCGATAGGGAAGAGGAGTGCTGTACAGCATCAATGATAAAATCGCGTTATCGCAAATTGGAAACTACGTATGACCACCATCGTGGCTGTCAAAAAGAACGGTTACGCCGCCATCGCGGCCGATACGCTGACCACTTTCGGCAACACCCGTCTGCATGCAAATCTGGATGCCTCGCACGACAAGATACTGCAAGTCGGCGACAGCTTCGTCGGCGTCTGCGGCAGTGCTGCGCACCATCTGGTACTGACCAGCCTGCTGGCCAAGATGCCCGATGTGCAGCTTAACAGCAAGGCCGCGATCTTTGAAACATTCCGCAAACTGCACCCCATCCTCAAGGAAGAATGCTTCCTGAATCCCAAGGAGGACGAGGAAGACCCGTACGAGTCGAGCCAGATCACCGCGCTGATCGCCAACAGCAGCGGCATCTATGCCATCTACTCGATGCGCGAGGTATTCGAGTACACCCAATACTGGGCCATCGGCTCGGGACATGAGTTCGCTCTGGGCGCCATGCACCAGGCCTACTCGCGCTGCGACGATGCCGGCGATATCGCACGTGCCGGCGTAGAAACCGGGATCGCTTTCGACAAGAACAGCGACACACCCATCACCCTGTACAAGGTGAAGTTGGCTTAATACCGGATTTTCAGGCGGTTACAGATGGAAATTCGAAGCCAGGAGAGTTTCGTTTTTTCAGAGGGAGCAGAACCCCTCCAATATTTTGGATGCTTGACGACCATCCGATTCGACAGGAGGTACGAACCCCTCCATCGCTTCGTGGCCAAAATAAAATTCCGAACTTGCCGTTGTCAGACAGCGGTGCGAGCCTTTGCACTACGCAGACCACCACGTTACGCCAAGTATTTCTACCTTACGCTTCCCAGAGGGGACAATGCCCCGCGCACTTTCTCAAGTGCGAAAAACATCTTTCCGAGCCTGTCCGGCCCGCTACCCGACAACCGTGAATCAGCCCCTCTCTAAACTAGCCGATCGGGGCTGTCTTCACAGCCTCCCACCACATTAGTTCGGCTTGCTGATGCCGGGTGTGGGAAAAGGCCAGGTCGCAGCCGGACGCACAGGAGCCGGAGCAGAAGGAGCCAACGACGTTGCGGCCGGAGCTGCAACTGGCTTAGCGGCTGGCTTCTTTGCTACAGCCTTTTTGGCAGCGGGTTTCTTGGCTGCTGCTTTCTTGGCTGCCGGCTTCTTGGCTACTGCCTTTTTAGCGGCTGGCTTCTTTGCTACGGCCTTTTTGGCAGCGGGCTTCTTGGCTGCTGCTTTCTTGGCTGCCGGCTTCTTGGCTACTGCCTTTTTAGCGGCCGGCTTCTTTGCTACGGCCTTTTTGGCAGCGGGCTTCTTGGCTGCTGCTTTCTTGGCTGCCGGCTTCTTGGCTACTGCCTTTTTAGCGGCTGGCTTCTTTGCTACGGCCTTTTTGGCAGCGGGCTTCTTCGCTACTGCTTTCTTGGCTGCCGGCTTCTTGGCTGCTACTTTTTTAGCAGCGGGTTTCTTGGCTGCTACTTTTTTAGCGGCCGGTTTCTTGGCTGCTACTTTTTTGGCTGCGGGCTTCTTTGCAGCCGCCTTTTTTGCTGCGGGTTTAGCTTTCTTAGCTGCTACCATTTCAACCTCCTTAGTGGTGAAAGTTAACAAAAAACAACACTACGACCAAACAACTACTACACCTCCAACACGCCGCAAGCGGCGTGACTGAAGCCCTTGCAACAAAGGCCGCCGAAGCAGCCTTTGAAAATTCTCATCTCAAGACAGAGACGCACCCGCTTGGTAAGCGAAAGATCGCTCCTTGACTGCCGCAACCCTCACACCACTCCCCGACAGAGGAACATGACTCAGCCCGAAGAATGCCCCGACTTGGATCGAACCTGTATTTGGAACCACCAGGGGGCCATGCCTCATAGCCAACTGCGGAATGGATAAGCAATAAAGACGGTCACCAAGCCAGTTTGGCGACTCTGCGGATGATCTGGAAATTTGGAGGGAGGGGAACCCCTGAGAAAGAATCTCGCTTTTGAATTGCGCCCTCGGCGCTATGTAAGTTGAATCTCGAGCTTCAAGTTCGCGCAAGCGAAGTCCCCTTTTGCCTTTTTATGCCTCTTTTGAACACTACAGCTTGTGTCTGGCGTAGAAATTCTTTACTACATCTTGCGGTTGCAACTTTATCTTAAATATGTTTGCTGTCAATATATAAATTGAAGTTTATGCATTTTTTTGTTATGTCGCCGCGAAAATTTTTTCTGATCGCTCGCTCGCGCAGAAATTTTTCCAGCCCCGCTCTCATCCGACTCCAGCATCGACCCATTGCGAAAGTGATCCGGCGCATTTTCGTCGCACGACATCAACACAAGCCGCCATCTCATGACGAGCTGCGACCGAAAAATAAAAACGCTCCCTCAAGGGGAGCGTTTTCGCAGACTTCAGCCCGGATGGGCTGTCCTGATCAATCCCAGGACAGCGCACCGCCTGTTTGATATTCAGTCACGCGGGTCTCAAAGAAATTCTTTTCTTTCTTCAAATCGATCATCTCGGACATCCAGGGGAACGGGTTGGTCGCTCCCGGGAAAATCACGTCGAGACCGATCTGTTGACAGCGGCGGTTCGCGATGAAGCGCATGTACTCCTTGAACATGGCGGCATTCAGGCCCAGGATGCCACGCGGCATGGTGTCGTCGGCATAGGCCGATTCCAGCTCGGCCGCCTTGCGGAACAGGCCGGAAAGCTCCGCCTTGAACTCGGGCGTCCACAGGTGGGGATTCTCCATCTTGATCTGGTTGGCCATATCCACGCCGAAGTTCAGGTGCAGCGACTCGTCGCGCAGGATGTACTGGAACTGCTCGGCAGCACCGGTCATCTTGTTCTGGCGACCCATGGCCAGGATCTGCACGAAACCGACGTAGAAGAACATGCCTTCCATGATGCAGGCGAACACGATCAGGCTCTTCAACAGCTTCTGGTCGTTCTCCGGAGTGCCGGTCTTGAATGCTGGGTTGGTCAGCGTATCGATGAACGGCAGCAGGAACTCGTCCTTGGCGCGGATGCTGTCCACCTCGTGGTACATATTGAAGACCTCGCCCTCGTCCATGCCGAGCGACTCGACGATGTACTGGTAAGCATGGGTATGGATACCTTCGTCATAAGCCTGGCGCAGCAGATACTGGCGGCACTCCGGTGCCGTGATATGCCGGTAGGTGCCCAGCACGATGTTGTTTGCTGCCAGACTGTCGGCGGTGCTGAAGAAGCCCAGGTTGCGCATGACGATGCGGCGCTCGTCGGCGGTCAGACCGTTTGGGCTCTTCCACAGCGCGATGTCGGCCGACATGTTGATCTCCTGCGGCATCCAGTGGTTGGCGTTACCGGCCAGATATTTCTCCCATGCCCATTTGTACTTGAACGGCACCAGCTGGTTCACATCGCAGCTGCTGTTGATGATGCGCTTGTCTTCGGCGCGGATGCGTCCGATGGTCTTTGAGGCGATCGTGTAATCCTTATCGTCCTTCTTTTCGACCACCGGGGTGCCCATATCCATGGTTGCCATGCGCAAGCCCGCCTGGGCGGACGGTGTCAGTTCTTCGTCAAAATTCAACATATCGTTCCTTTGCTACTTTGTGTTCGTCGCACGATGCGGCGAACATTATTCTTATTGGAAGGTTTCGTTTTTCCGGTTGTGGCTCCGGCCGCCCCTTCGGGGTTTAACTTGCTTCGCAAGTTAGCCTTCACCGCAACCACCCTGCCTCTCGGCAGGCTGCGGGGTTGTGGTTACGACATAACCTAAAGGTTAGTCTTCACCGCAACCCGGAATGCGAACCTGCCTACTGGCAGGCTTCGCACTCCGGGTTGTCAATCGAGCAGAACTTCGTTTCTTCTGCCGCCGGAGCCGCCAACATGCCTCCCGCACCCGCATCGCTGGAGACCGAGTTCAGCGAACCGGCACGCGAAGTGGACTTCTCGGCCGAGGTCGCGCCCATCGAACGCAGGTAATAGGTGGTCTTCAGACCGCGCAGCCACGCCAGCTTGTAGGTGTCATCCAGCTTGCGCCCCGAGACGCCGGCCATATAGATGTTGAGAGATTGCGACTGGTCGATCCACTTCTGGCGACGCGATGCCGCCTCGATCAGCCACTTTGGCTCCACCTCGAAGGCAGTGGCATACAGCTCGCGCAATTCAGCCGGAATGCGGTCGATCTTGGACAGGCTGCCATCGAAATACTTGAGGTCGGCGATCATCACCTCGTCCCACAGACCCAGCGCCTTCAGGTCGTTCACCAGATGATCGTTGATCACGGTGAACTCGCCGGACAGGTTCGATTTCACAAACAGGTTCTGGTAGGTCGGCTCTATGCTCTGCGACACCCCGATGATGTTGGAGATGGTCGCCGTGGGCGCGATGGCCACACAGTTCGAGTTGCGCATGCCGACCTGCTGGATGCGGCCGCGCAGGGCTTCCCAATCCAGGCTGACCGAGGTATCCACCTCGACAAAGCCGCCGCGCTGCTCGCGCAGCAGGTTCAGGCTGTCCTGCGGCAGGATGCCGCGATCCCAAAGACTGCCGCGGAAAGTGGCATAACGGCCGCGCTCTTCCGCCAGCTCGGTGGATGCCCAGTAGGCGTAGTAGCACACCGCCTCCATGGAACGGTCCGCGAACTCGACCGCAGCCTCGGAGGAATAAGGGATGCGCAGTTCGTGCAGGCAATCCTGGAAGCCCATGACGCCGAGTCCGACCGGACGGTGCTTGAGGTTGGAATTGCGCGCCTTGGCCACCGCGTAATAGTTGATGTCCACCACGTTATCCAGCATGCGCATGGCGGTGCTGACGGTGCGCTTGAGCTTGTCATGGTCGATCTGGCCGGCCTTGGCATGCCCCTTGGGGAAGATGTGCGCTGTCAGGTTGACCGAGCCGAGGTTGCATACGGCGATTTCGGAGTCAGACGTATTCAGGGTGATCTCGGTGCACAGATTGGAACTGTGCACCACGCCCACATGCTGCTGCGGGCTGCGGATGTTGCACGGGTCCTTGAAGGTGATCCAGGGATGGCCGGTCTCGAACAACATGGTCAGCATCTTGCGCCACAGCGATTGAGCCGGCACCTTCTTGAACAGCTTCAGCTCGCCGCTGGCCGCCTTGGCCTCGTAGGCGGTATAGGCCTTCTCGAATTCGGTGCCGAACTTGTCATGCAGATCCGGGCAGTTCGAGGGCGAGAAGAGAGTCCATTCGCCGCCTTCCATCACGCGCTTCATGAACAGATCGGGGATCCAGTTCGAGGTGTTCATGTCGTGCGTGCGGCGGCGGTCATCGCCGGTGTTCTTGCGCAGTTCCAGGAATTCTTCGATATCCAGATGCCAAGTCTCCAGGTAGGCGCATACCGCGCCCTTGCGCTTGCCGCCCTGGTTCACGGCCACGGCCGTGTCGTTCACTACTTTCAGGAACGGCACCACGCCTTGCGACTTGCCGTTGGTGCCCTTGATGTGGCTGCCCAGCGCGCGCACGTTGGTCCAGTCATTGCCCAGGCCGCCGGCAAACTTGGACAGCAGAGCGTTCTCTTTCAATGCCTCGTAGATGCCGTCCAGGTCGTCCTGCACCGTCGTCAGGTAGCAGGAAGACAGCTGCGAGCGGCGCGTGCCCGAATTGAACAGGGTCGGCGTGGAGCTCATGAAATCGAAACTGGACAGCAGGCGGTAGAACTCGATGGCGCGCTCTTCGCGATTGATCTCGTTCAGGCTCAGACCCATCGCCACGCGCATGAAGAACGCCTGCGGCAGTTCGATGCGCTTGTCTTCGATATGCAGGAAATAGCGGTCATACAGTGTCTGCAGGCCGAGGTAATTGAATTGCAGGTCGCGGCTGGCATCCAGCGCCTGGGCCAGACGCTGCAGATCGAAATGCCCCAACTCCTCGTTCAGCAACTCGGCCTCGATGCCCTGCTTGATGTACTTGGGGAAATATTCGACATAGCGCGCCGCCATGTCGGCCTGCGGCACCTCTTCGCCCAGGATCTCGCAGAAGATGTTGTTCAGCAGCAGACGGGCCGTGACGAAACTGTAGGCCGGATCCTGCTCGATCAGCGTACGCGCGGACAGGATTGAGCACTTGCGCACTTCTTCGATGGCGACGCCGTCGTACAGATCCTTCAGCGTCAGCTTGAAGACCTTCTGCGCATCGACAGCGGAACCCAGCCCGGCACAGGCGGCCTGGATCTGTCCCGCCAATTCCGCTTCATCCAGGGGACGAAGGGTGTCGCCCACCTTCACGTTCAGCGCATGCGCTGGCGCAACTTCCTTCTTGCTCTTGCTGCGTTCGCGGGTACGCTGCTCGCGATACAGCACATAAGAGCGCGCCACATCGTGCTCGCCTGAGCGCATCAGGGACAGCTCGACCTGGTCCTGGATATCCTCGATATGCAAGGTCCCGCCATGCGGCTGGCGACGCAGCATTGCGTTCACCACATTCGCGGTCAATTGCTCGACCAGCTCGCGCACGCGCGCGGATGCAGCTCCCTGACCGCCATTGACAGCGATGAACGCCTTGGTCACGGCGATCGATATCTTCGCCGGCTCGAACGGAACCACGGAACCGTTGCGGCGGATCACCTTGTATTGGTCTAGCGGCAGATTGCTGGAATGTGCGATCGATTCGGGATTTTGATGTGCAAGCAAGGGTGAAACAGAAGAAGAAACACTATCAGAAGCAAGCAACATAAAACTCCCCTTTATTATTATTTGCCTGAGCCAGCTCGGAAAAACCCACTCAGCCCAGCGAAAATTAAAAAACCACTACATCTAGTGGTCCAACCCCGAATTTTCACTAATTCTAGTGCATGAATATTTTTATGCAAGATATATTTTGGCCTATATCTTTTTTATCCTGCAGCGGGATTTTCTGACGGGAATCCGGCGGGGCGTTGTCGCCAGACCGACGGTTTTTAGCGGATCTTGTTCCAGTCGAAGAACGGCCCCGGATCGGTCTTGCGATCCGGGGCGATATCGGAATGACCCACGATGTCGCGGATCGGAAACATCCGCTTGAGACGGCGCGTCAACCGGACCAATGTCAGGTACTGACGCTCGCTGAATGGCTCGAAGTCGCTGCCTTCCAGCTCGATGCCGATGGAAAAGTCGTTACAGCGCTGCCTCCCCCCCCAGCTTGAGACGCCGGCATGCCACGCCCTTTTGTTACAAGGCACGAACTGGATGAGGCGCCCGTCGCGGCGAATCAGGAAGTGGGAGGAGACCCGGACCCCCTTGAGTTGCTCGAAATAGGGATGCTCCGAATGGTCCAGCACGTTGGTGAAGAAGCGCTCGATCGCATTCCCGCCATACTCGTTTGGAGGCAGGCTGATGTTATGGATGACCAGCAGGTCTATCGGCGTATAGGACGGACGTGCGTCATGATTGGGCGAAGCCACCCGCCTCACCCCGCTCAGCCAGCCGTGTGCATCCAGCTTCAATCCGTATTGTCCTTGTCCGTGATGGACAAGCGCTCCATGCGATAGCGCAGGGCGCGGAACGTCACCCCGAGTATCTTGGCTGCAGCAGTGCGGTTGAAATGGGTCTGGTGCAGCGCCTCCAGGATGGCCTCGCGCTCGATCCGGTCAAGATAGTCCGTGAGCGGATACTTACCGGCGGTGCCATTCTTCGTCTCGTTTTGTGCCAGCTGCACCGGTATCAGTTGCAGATCATCCGGCGTGATGAGGCCGTCCTGACACAACGCCAGTGCGCGCTCGATGATGTTTTCCAGCTCGCGCACGTTCCCGGGAAAGTCGTATGCCGCAAGTTCGTGCAAAGCCTGCGGGGAAAATCGGGTAGCCGCATCACCGCGCAAGCGCTCCAGTATCCGTTCGGCAATCTCCGGCACATCCTCCCGCATCTCGCGCAAGGATGGCATCTGCAGGGAAATCACATTCAAACGGTAATAAAGGTCTTGCCTGAATGTCCCCTGCTGCACGCATTTGGCCAAATCATGGTGAGTTGCGCTGAGTATGCGTACATCGACCGCTTCCTCCTGCGTTGCCCCGACGCGGCGTATGCTTTTCTCCTGGATGGCCCGCAACAGCTTGACCTGCATCGCCACCGGCAGATCAGCCACTTCATCAAGAAACAGGGTCCCCTGATTCGCCGCCTGGAAAAATCCCTCCCTATCCTTGTCTGCGCCGGTGAAAGCGCCCTTGCGGTAGCCGAAGAACTCGCTCTCCATCAGATTCTCGGGAATGGCGCCGCAGTTCACCGCAACAAAAGGCTGTTCACGCCGCGCACTTTTTTCCACGATCAGGCGCGCCGCCAGTTCCTTGCCGCTGCCGGACTCGCCGCTGATATGGACCGGTGCCTGACTGCGTGCCACGCGTCCGATCAGTTCGCGCGCCTGCGCCATGGCTGGGGAGCTACCCAACAGCATGCGCTCACCATCCCTGGGGGCAGCTGCCACTGCGGGCAGCCGGAGTGCCGAAGCGACCAATGTGCGCAACTGGTCCAGCGCCACCGGCTTGGAAAGATAATCGAAAGCGCCGGCCTTCAACACCGCCACGGCATTCTCGAGGTTGCCATGCGCAGTGATCACCGCCACCGGCACATCCAGCCCGCGTTCTGCGATGTGGCGCACCACCTCCAGCCCATCGCCGTCCGGCATACGCATATCGGTCAGGCAAAGGTCGAAGTGATCGCTGTCCAGGCTTTGTCTGGCCTGCCGGACCCCCGCCGCACGCACCACCTCCAGCCCCATGCGTACCAGCGCCAGCTCCAGCAACTCCAGGATGTCCGCCTCATCGTCCACCACCAGCACGCGCGGGACGGGCTTCGTTTCACGTTTCATTGTTGCTCCCAAACAAGATGCGGAAACAGGCGCCGCCATCCGGGGCCCGCCTGTATTCGATCGTTGCGCCATTCGCCTCGCATAGCTCGCGGGCGATATACAAGCCCAATCCGGTCCCGCCCGAATCCGTAGTGAAGAACGGCTCGAACAGTTTCTGCGCGGCATCGGCTGATACGCCAGGACCATCATCTTCGACCTCCAGCATCACCCGTCCTTCGTCGGAGGTGCTGGCGCGTATCCGCACGCTGCCGCTGCGGCGCTGACTATAACGCAAAGCGTTGCGGCACAGATTCCATAACACCTGTTCGAAATGCCCGTGATCGAAGCGCACCGAGCTCGATGGTTCGACACGCAGCTCGAACACCGCGCGCGACACCTGTTCGACCTGGCACAGGTTATCGATCAACTCTTCCAGCCGTACGGACAGATCCAGCTTCTCCGCCTGCACCCGGTCGCGGCGATTGACCTGCATCACGTCCTGCACGATACGGTTCAGACGCTTGGTATTGTCCAGAATGATCTGGAGCAAGCGCACCTGCGCCGCATCGTGTTCCTGCTCCTTCAGCAATTCGGTTGCATAACTGATCGATGACAGCGGGTTGCGCACTTCGTGGGCGATGTTCGCGGTCAGGCGCCCCAATGCGGCGAGCTTGACCTGCTGTGCCTGTTCCTGCACCCGCTGCATATCCTCCAGCACCACCACCGCCCCCCAGAACCCATCACGCTGCACAGGCAGGAAACGGACCCGCACGGGGTGATTGGTCCCGGGCAGCCGCAAGACCTCGTGACCGAGCGCCTTGTTCTGGCGCCAGGCGGCGAACATCGCATCCAGCAAGGGAGAACTCTCGGCCAGGCTGACCCTGGCGTCCGCCGGAAAGACATAGCCCAGCAGTCTTCCCGCGCCCGGGTTCGATTGCCGCACGATCCCGCGCTCATCCACCACCAGCACACCGTCCGGCATATCCTGGATCATCAGACGGTTGGCTTCGGCCATATTGGACAAGTCCACACCGCGCCGGAAGGCCAGCGTCTCGCTGGCAACGGCATACTTGGACATGGTGTGCGCCAGCCAGGCCACCGCAAAGTAGGATGTGCAGAGAATGCCCGTCTGGAAGAATTGCGCCAGCGTCCCGTCCCGGGTCAATACGCTATACCCATGCCCCAGCAGCATGGCGATACTGGCCAGCGCGGCAAAAAGCAGAGTGATGCGGCCGCGTCCTATCATCCCCGCCAGCGCCAACGATACCAGCAGCAGCATGCCCAGGTTGCCCTGGATACCGCCGCCGTAATAGGTCAGCAACGCCACCGCCGCAATGTCGGAACATATCTGGAACGCCAACTGCAGCGTGGTGCGCGGTTTGCGCAGGCCGACCGCCAGCATCGATAGCAACACCAGTACCGTGTAGGCAACTGCAACCCAGAAGAAGAGCGACTGGTTGTGCTCGTTCGACGCGAACATCTCGCCGAACAGGCTCGGGACGAGCAGCAACACCCCGCCGAGTATCAGGCGATAGAGATTGAAGAAACTGATGGACCGCCACAGACTCTCTTGCGACAACGGCGCGACCGTCTGCAAGACTGGGAAAAAACCGGTGAGGGATAGACTATCCCGCATCGGGCCTACTTGGAGGTATGTTCGCGCCGATGCGCATCGCTGCAATAGAAGTTGCCGCCGGCGAGGATGCTCTCGCTCTTGGGCAGATGCACACCGCATTTCGCGCAGCGCACCATCTCTTCAGCCTCGGCCTCTGCCGCCGCATCCTGCTGCCTGGGCGCCTTCCTGCGGTAAGCCCGCAACAGCAGGAAGACCACCACGATGACGGCCAGCAGAAATAGTAAGCGACTCATGCGGCTACTCCACAGAACGCCGCACACAGGCGGCTAACGGTCATGGCTAGTCGCCACCCCGGATGATGAAACTCACCATGACCGTTCCCCCTATCCAACTTTCCCCCGCACGCGGGAGAAAGGGCAAACGAATCGCTATGCGAGTTTCATGTTAACGAATTGGTCGGGGTGAGAGGATTCGAACCTCCGACTCCTGCGTCCCGAACGCAGTACTCTACCAGGCTGAGCTACACCCCGAATTGGTAAAACTAAAATTGCCGCGTAGCGGCAAAGTTTGCTAATTCTAGCAGACACCGCTTGTATTTAGAATCGCCAAGTGCAGTTATCGCCGCACAAGCCGCCTCGGCCTCGCGCAAAGCCTGCTGGCGCGTGAATTCCAGCGCGCCCGTGGCATGGATGATCTCCAGCACTTCGGCGAACTTGCCCACATCACCCTGCTCGATCGCATCGCGCACCACTGCAGCCTGTGCCGGTGTGCCGTGCTGCATGGCATGGATCAGCGGCAGCGTCGGCTTGCCCTCGGCCAGATCGTCGCCCAGATGCTTGCCGGTCTGCGCCTCGTCGGCGGAATAGTCCAGCACATCGTCGATCAGCTGGAACGCAGTACCCAGATGCATGCCGTATTTCGCGGCCGCCACTTCGTCCGCAGCCGATGTTTTGCCCAAGATAGCCCCCAGGCGCATCGCCGCCTCGAACAGCTTGGCCGTCTTGTAGTGGATGACGCGCATGTAGCTGGGCACATCCACATCGGCATCGTGGCAGTTGAGCAACTGCAGCACCTCGCCCTCGGCGATGACGTTGGTGGCGTCGGCCAGCGTCTGCATCACGCGCATCTCGCCCACATCCACCATCATCTGGAAGGCGCGCGAATAGAGGAAGTCGCCCACCAGCACACTGGCGGCATTGCCGAACATCGCGTTCGCCGTCTCGCGCCCGCGGCGCAACTCGGACTCGTCCACCACATCGTCATGCAGCAGGGTCGCGGTATGGATGAACTCCACCACCGCCGCCAGATCGTGATGATGCTTGCCCGAATAACCGAAAGCCTGCGCCGACAGCAGCACCAGCGCCGGACGCAAACGCTTGCCGCCGCTGTTGACGATGTATTCGCCGACCTGGTTGACCAGCGCCACCTCGGAATGCAGCCGCGCGCGGATCACCGCATCCACCGCCGCCATGTCCGCCGCGAGCAACTGTTTGAGATTGTTCAAAGATTTTCCTGTTCTGAAGCGTGACTGCCAGATGGCGCGTGTACGCGCTCTTTATTGCAAGAGCGGCATTGTCGCACAAAGCACTAGCGGCTGATAAGCACCTCGCGTCGCCGCAGGTACAGGCCCAGACCCACGCCCACCACGCAAAGTGCCGCCATGTAGTGCACTGGCGCCATTGCATCCAGGGGCAACAGACGGCTGACCAGCACCGGAGTCAGGCCGCCAAAGATGGCGTAGGCCACGTTATACGAGAAGGACAGGCCGGAGAAACGCACCACGGGCGGAAAGGCCTGCACCGCCGTGCTCGGAACCACGCCGATCACGCCGACGAAGAACCCACACAAGGCATACGCCCAGTAGATGTCATCCGGTGCCAAGCCCAGACGCTGGTAGAGCAGCCACGAGCTCGCCCCCAGCGCGATGCAGCCGAGCGCCAGCACGCGCCCCGCGCCGAACCTGTCCGCCAGCGCGCCGAATACGATGCAGCCGATGCTCAGGAACAGTGTCGCGACACTGTTGGCCTGCAAGGCGGTCACCGCGGGGATGGCATACAGCTTCTGGATCAGCGTCGGCGTCATCAGGATCATCACCACCACGGCGGCCGAGAGCAGCCAGGTCATGAGCATGGTGAGTACGATGGCCGGCCGGTGCTCGCGCACCACCGTCTTCAGCGGCAACTCATTGGCCAGTTGCTGGCGCGCCTGCATCTCCCTGAACACTGGCGTCTCATGCAGGTACTGGCGCAGCCACACCGACACCAGACCGAACACGCCACCGAGGATGAAGGGAATGCGCCAGCCTTCAGCCAGCAAGGCGGCAGGATCATAGGAACGGTTAATAGCGGTCGCCACCAGCGAGCCGAGCAGGATGCCGCCGGTCAATCCCGCGGTCAGCGTGCCGCAGGCGAAACCGACATGGCGTTGCGGCACATGCTCGGAGACGAACACCCATGCGCCCGGCACTTCGCCGCCGATGGCCGCACCCTGCATCACGCGCAGGGCCAGCAACAGCAAGGGCGCAGCAATGCCGATGCTGGCGTAGGTCGGCAGCAGGCCGATGGCCAGCGTCGGAATCGCCATCAGGAAAATGCTCAGCATGAACATCTTCTTGCGCCCGAGCAGGTCGCCGAAATGCGCCATGATGATGCCTCCCAATGGTCGCGCCAGATAACCGACCGCGAAGATGCCGTAGGTCTGCGTCTGGCGCAGCCATTCCGGCATGTCGGGCGGGAAGAACAGTTGCGCGATGGTCGCGGCGAAGAATACGAAGATGATGAAGTCGTAGAACTCCAGCGTGCCGCCCAGGGCGGCCAGCGTCAGTGTGCGGTAGTCGCTGCGGTTCAAACTAGACACGGGAAGCCTCCCTCCATTGTTTCCACCATTGCCTGACCAGCGCCGATACGGCATAGATACCCAGCCACGGGTCGATCAGGTAATCCCACAGATTGGGCGACTCATACCAGCCGATGCTCCATGCCGCCACCGCCAGTGCGATGCCCAGAGCCAGCAGCATCGAATGACGCAGCGCCGACCAACCCGCGAAACCGAGCAGCGCCAGCATGAACCACAGGTTGCCGTAACCCAGCCGATAGGGATCGAACATACTGAAACCCAGCACAAAGGGATAGAACAAGGCCGCGGCAGTGGCGATCGCTCTCAGGGTCTGCAAGCGATCCGTGTCCTCCACCATGGCGCGACCGCTCAGGGTGCGCACCAGCGCCAGCAGCAAGAACACCAGCGTGAGTACGCTCAGGTCACCGGTGATGCCGCGCACCACTCCGGCCAGCGACAATCCCCACACGGGGAGTGACAGCAGCGCCAGCGCTGCCGCCGATGCGGCCATGCGCTGCATCGGCGGCAGCGCTTGCACGCGCGGGATGCGCACGAGCAGGGCAAACACGGCCAGCGTGGCGCCGCACAGCCCGGTCAGGTCAGTGTCCAGCTGCATAGGCATCTTTCTCCAGGCGCAGCTTCAGCCAGGTTTGATCGAACGTGACATGTTTGATGAAAACACGGTTCCAGGTATAGCTCAGATGGAAATCGCCGTTGTCCGCCCGGATCAGATAAGGATAGGAGAACTCGAAGCCGCAGCCGCCGTCGGCGCGCACCCGCGCCTTGGCCGACTCCACGTATTCGGTCAGCGTCGCCGCCGGCGCCTGGGCCAGACGCCGGTCGGAATTCTGCAACAGCCCCTGCACGATATTCAGGCATTGTTTCTCGTCCAGCTTCTTGTCACGCACCACGCGCATCTCTTCCAGACGATGCAGCTCCTTCCAGTTGCGCCCGCCATCCGCCGACGACATCAGAGACAGGCTGTCGCGCCCCTGCTCCTGATGGTTCAGCACGCCCAGCAGACGACCATCCGGCAGCACCGTGGCAGACAAGGCGGCGTCCGGATTGGGAAACGAGGACTTCTCCACCGCACCCCAATGCTCGCCGCCGTCCCGGGTGGCGATACTGCGTGCCAGGTGCGGATTGTCCTTGCCTGAATAACGCGTGAGGACCAGCGCTTCGCGCGCGCTGCGCACCAGCACCACCGGCTGCAGGGTGCCCTGTCCGGCTCTTGCCAGCCGCTGCTTGTCGATCACGTTGCCTGCCGCATCCAGATGCAGCATCTCGGCGAACTTGCTGATGAACTCGTGATACACCGGCAGACCCATCGTCCCGTCGGCGTAAAGAAAGGGGGCACTTTTCACCAGCGTGCTGATGTTGATGAACGGCGAGGTGATCAGGCGGCGCGGTGCGCTCCAGCTCTCGCCTTCATCGAGCGACTTCATCACGGTGATGGAACTGCCCGCCCAGCCGCCCAGCGACACGGTCACGTAGAACAGGTGCAGGCTGCCGTCCGCTGCGCGTCCCACCACAGGGTTGCCGAGTTTGGCGACATAGCGATGCAGTGCGCGTTGCGTGCTGTCGCGGCTGGCAACCACCTGCTCTGCACCCCACTGCCCCTGCGCCGGGTCGAACAGCGCAGTGTTGATAGTCACATCGGATGCGCCTTCGCGGCTGCCGGAGAACCAGAAAGCGCGGATGCGACCATCCTTCAGCTCGATGAGGGAAGAAGCATGCGTCTGCGCATGCAAGCGCGAGGATGCCAGGTGGCTGACATAACGGCCGCGTGCTGCGCGCTGTTTTTCGGCCAGGAGCTCGCGATATTGCCTGCGCGTCAACGGCTTCTTTTCCGTCACCACAGGCTGGGGAGCCACCTCGAAGACAGGCATGCGAAACCCGAACGCCGGTACCGGCTGCTGCCAGGCCTTGTTCAGGCCGAGGCCGAAGGCCAGCAACACCGCGGCCAGCGCCAGATAGCGCATCACCATGCCGCCCCCGTCATCGGCATTCACTCCTGATCCTGGCGGGCGGTGTCAGCGATTTGGCCGTGGATTCGATCAGCACTTCCTTGACGAAGAGATGCTCGAACACCTTGCCTTCCAGCAGCATCTGTTTGATCTCGGGCGCGTACTGGCGGCCATTGATCTCCAGGCGCTCGCCGATCACCTTGCACTCGGCGCAGGGTTTCTCCTGCAAGCCCATGCGCGCGGCGAACACGCGGAAGCGTTTCGCCAGCGACTCGGCGTTCACGCCTTCCAGATGGTCGTAATAGCCCAGCACGTTCGCCCCCGGTAGCAGGAAGCGGTGGCCCTCGTCCTTGCCGATGAACTTGTTGCACGGCACCCACACGTCCTTGCCTGCCAGCGACTGCTGCACCTCGGCGCTGAAGTTACCGCGCGCACCGTCGAAGGGGTGCAGGAAAGAAGCCAGCGTGAGATAGGTCAGCAGCATCACCACGTTCACCAGCAGGCGCGTGTAGCGCGCGAAGAAAATTCCCGCCAGCAACAAAGCCGTAGTGACGACCAGCAATGTCCAGTAGGTCCAGTCGTAAAGCGCGCCACCGCTCTCGTCCTGCAGGCGCAGCGACATGCGCACCAGCAGCGCCAGCACCAGTCCCGCCATCAGCAGCGCGCCGACGAACCACTTGCGGTCGATCCTGTCCCAGTAGAACGCCATCAACACCGCCAGCGCGGGCATCGCTTCGAGCAGATAGCGCGCCGAACGCTGGCTGGCCAGGCTGAACATGAAGAACAGCGCCGCCATCCAGATCCACAGGTATTTCTCGGCATCGGTGGTCTGCTTGCGCTGGCGGAACGCTGTCCAGAACAGGCCGAGCACCGGCAGACCCAACAGGCCCGCGTTCTGCGCATAGCCCAGCGACAGGCTCCAGATGCTGCTCGGCCCCCACAGCATGGTGCCGAGATAGTTTCCGCTCTGCACCTTGCCCATGTTCTCCTTCCAGAAGAACTCGTTCCATAGTCCGACCGTGTCCGGCTCCAGCAGGAACCACAGGCCGAACACCAGCAGGCCGATCACGCCGGTGATGACGGGCTTCCAGGAATCGCGCAGCAGGAACTCGCGCCAGCGGTACTGGCGATGGTGCAGATACCACCAGCTCAGACCGAGACCGACCGGCAGCACGAAGAAGAAAGATTTATAGAGAAGCCCCACCCCGGTGAGCAGACCCATCGCCACAGGGATCCAGAAGCGCGACTCGAAGGTGAACGGCCGCCAATATATAAGAGTGAAGAACGGCAGGAACAGCCAGAACACGATACCGGGATCGGTCAGGTAAGGCCGCCCGAAACGGTAGGTGCTGAAGAAAGCGAGGAAGGTGAGCAACGCGACGAAACCGGTCTCGGTCTTGCCGGTCAGCCGCTTTGCCAGCAGGAACACCAGCAGCGAAGTGAGCAGGGTGTAGATCACGCTGGGATAGCGCAGATGCCACAGGTCCCACTGCTGGCCCCAGTCGGTCGCGGCGATGGCATGCCAGAACATCATGGGCGGCTTGAAGTTGCGGCCGTAGTCCAGCTCCGATTGCAGCGGCAACCAGTGGCCGCTCTCCGCGGTCATGCGCGCGACGTGGACGTACAGGTATTCGTCGCTGTTCTTGGGGATATGCTGGCTGCCCAGCCCGTAGAAATAGACGAACACGGCGAGCAGGCTCGCCAGGATGAACCACGTCAGCCGCAAACGCGCATCGCGATTTGAATTGAGCATAGGACCAGACTTTTATCAAATGCGGGCGCCCAAAACGGCGGCCCTTGTTGACCGCGCCGACTCGCAAAATGGCCGGAGGCGCGGCGCGGCATGGTAGCATGGAAGCCTCGTTTCGAGCGATTCCCGCCCGGACGGACGACCCCGAACAGACAGAAAGGAACACCTTGAGAGCACTCGTTCTCGGCGGCGGCGGCTTCATCGGCTCGCATCTGGTCACGGCGCTGCTGGAGCAGGGCGCGCAAGTGCGCGTACTCGAACGTCCCTACCGTCAGCGCTCGCCCGTGCTGCCGGCTCATCCGGCCCTGCAATGGCAGGAGGGCGACTTCGGCAACATCCAGGATATCCATCGCGCCCTGGACGGCGTGGATGTCGTGTTCCATCTGGTCTCCACCACGCAGCCGCAATCGTCCAACGACGATCCCTCTTTCGACGTGAGCAGCAACCTGCTCGCCACGCTCAATCTGCTCGAGGAATTGCGCGCGAAAAAAGACACGAAGCTGATCTTCATCTCCTCCGGCGGCACGGTGTACGGCCGCCCGCAACAGACGCCCATCGCGGAGACGCATCCGACCGAGCCGACCTGTTCCTACGGCATCGTCAAACTCGCCATCGAGAAATATCTTGCGCTCTACCATCTGCTGCACGGGCTGGATTACCGCGTGTTGCGCCTGGCCAATCCCTATGGCCCGGGGCAGGAGGCGAACCGCGCACAAGGCGTGATCGGCACCTTCCTGCTGCGCGTGGTGCATGACGAACCCATCGAGGTATGGGGAGACGGTTCGGTGGTGCGCGATTACCTTTATATCGCGGACACCGTCTCCGCATTGCTGCAGGCCGCCACCTACCAGGGGCGGGAGCGCATCTTCAACATCGGTTCGGGCAGCGGCCACAGCGTGCGCGAGATCATCGCCGCCGTGGAGCAGGCGACCGGAAAGACCGCCCGGGCCAGTTATACTGCCGCACGCAAATTCGACGTGCCGGTGAGCGTGCTCGACATCGGGCGCGCCAGGAGTGAACTTGGCTGGCAACCCAAGGTAAACTTGAACGAAGGATTGCGCCTGACCCTTGCGCGCATCAGATAACCAGACAGTCAAAATGAGCAATTGCACCCTTTCCATCGTCATCCCGGTCTACCGCAGCGCGCCCATCCTGCCCAGGCTGGTGGAGGCCATCGCCGACGAGATGCAGAAAGAAGACCTGAGCGGCCGTTTCGAGCTGATCCTGGTCAACGACTGCAGCCCGGACGACAGCTGGCAGGTCATCCGCAAGCTGGCGGAGAACCACGATTTCATCAGGGGCATCACCCTGCGCCGCAACGTCGGCCAGCACAATGCGATCATGGCCGGACTGCACCATGTCAACGGCGAATACGTCGTGCTGATGGACGACGACCTGCAGCACCCGCCCTCGGCCATCGCCGACATCCTCAAGGCGCTCGCCGACGGTCACGATGTCTGCTACACCAACTATCTCAACCGCCAGCACGCGGCCTGGAAGAAACTCGGCAGCTGGTTCAACGATCGCATGGCGACGCTGCTGCTGGGCAAGCCGAAAGGGCTGTATCTCTCCTCCTTCAAGGGGATGCACCGCGAGATCGCCGAGGAGATCGTCCATTACGACGGCCCTTACACCTATCTCGACGGACTCATCCTCGACGTGACACGCTCGATCACCACCGTGGACATCGAGCACCAGGCGCGCTTCGAGGGCGAGAGCAACTACACCTTCACCCGTCTGTTCTCGCTGTGGATGAAGATGGCCACCAGCTTCTCGGTGTTCCCGCTACGTCTCGCCACCTATGCCGGTTTCGGATTGGCCGCGCTGAGCCTGGTCATGATCGTCGTGGTGATCGTGCAGAAGATCATGTTCCCCGAGCTGCCTCGCGGCTGGGCTTCGACCATCGCCACCATCCTGTTCATCGGCGGCATCCAGACCCTGTGTATCGGCCTGGTCGGCGAGTATCTCGGCCGCACCTACCTGAAACTCAACCGCAAGCGGCAGTTCGTCATCGGCAGCACGACCTGGCAGAAGCGCGGCGAAATCAGCGCGAAGTGACCCTCGACCCATGAAACTCCCCGAAGTCCTAGGCAAGTACACCCTGAGCAAGAAGCTCGGCCAGGGAGCGACCAGCACCGTATATCTGGGCTTTGACCCGTTCGCCAAGCGCGAGGTCGCCATCAAGGTGCTGAAGCAGGAGATCCTGAACGATCCCAGGATGGGCAAGCTGTACCAGCGCCAGCTGGACAACGAAGCCTCGCTGGCGGGCAAGCTGTCGCATCCGCATATCGTGGCGATCTATGACGCGCTGGTCAGCGATGACGCCAGCTATGTGGTGATGGAATACGTCAGCGGCGGCACGCTGGAAAAATATGCCGAGCCGAACAACCTGCTGCCCATGGACCGGGTGGTGGAATACATGTTCAAGTGCTGCCGCGCGCTCAACTACGCGCAGTTCAACGGCGTCATCCACCGCGACATCAAGCCCGCCAACATGCTGCTGACCGAGGACGGCGACATCAAGATCTCCGACATGGGCGCCGCCCTGCTGCTGGACATCGAGCAGACCCAGGTCAGCAACATCGGCTCGCCCGGCTACATGTCGCCGGAACAGGTGCGCGGCGAGGTGCTGACCCACCAGACCGACATCTATTCGCTCGGCGTGGTGATGTACCGCCTGCTCACCGGGCAAGCACCCTTCAAGGCGCAGAACCTGGCCAGCCTGTGCCAGCAGATCCTGCATGCCGAGCCGCCGCTACCGCACACGCTGCGCCCCGAGATCCCGCCGCAGCTCGAAAATGTGGTGCTGCGCGCCATGCACAAGGACCTGAAGCAGCGCTACCAGGACTGGAAGGATTTCGGCAGCGACCTTTCGTCACTGGGTCGCTTCGAGCAGAGCGCCATCGAGGTGAACCAGACCGAGAAATTCACCACCTTGCGGGGCATGTCGCTGTTCAAGGACTTCACCGACGTCGAACTGTGGGAGATCCTGCGCATCGGCGAATGGCAGAAGCAGCCCGCGCAGACCGTGCTGATGCGCGAGGACGAGATGGGCGACTCCTTCTACATCATCATCCAGGGCAGCGTGAGCGTGACCAAGAACGGCCGCCTGCTCAACGTGATCCGCAGCGACGACTGCTTCGGCGAGATGGCCTACATCAGCGGCCGCGCCGTGGCGCGTTCGGCCACCGTGACGGCCGGCACCGAAGTCACCGTGCTGAAGATATCGCCGCAGCGTCTCATGCAGCTGTCCGACCATTGCCAGTTACACTTCAACAAAGCATTCTTGCGCGTGATGGCCGACCGTCTCAGGATGGCGGACAATCGTTTCGCAAAACTCGCCAACTAGAACAACTACAGGGAGAAGAACATCATGTCGAACAAATTCGTCATCCAGACCCCGGACGCACCCGCCGCCATCGGCACCTATTCGCAGGCCGTGCGCGTCGACCACACCGTCTACCTCTCCGGCCAGATCGGCCTCGACCCCAACACCATGCAGATGGTCGAGGGCATCGATGCGCAGATCCACCGCGTGTTCCAGAACCTGCGCGCGGTCGCCGATGCGGCCGGCGGCAGCCTCAACGATGTGGTGAAACTCAACATCTTCCTCACCGACCTGGCCCATTTCGCCAAGGTCAACGAGATCATGGCGACCTATTTCCACCAGCCCTTCCCCGCGCGCGCCGCCGTCGGCGTCGCCTCCCTGCCGCGCAACGCCATGGTGGAAGCCGATGGCGTGATGTTCATCCAGGAATGACGCGGTGGAGAACGGTCAGCAACCGATGAGCCATCCGACTCACATCGGTAAATACCACCTGCTCAGGAAACTGGGCCAGGGCGGCACCAGCGTGGTCTACCTGGCGCATGATCAGGAAGCCGACCGCGAGGTCGCGCTCAAGGTGATCAAGCCGGACTTCCTCGATGACCCGCGCATGGGTAAGCAGAACCGCAAGCAACTGGAAGTCGAGGCGGCGCTCGCCGGCAAGCTGGTGCACCCCAACATCGTCAAGACCTACGAGGCCGTCATCAGCGACGAGCTCAGCTACATCGCAATGGAATATGTCTCCGGCGGCACGCTGGAGAAACACATCCGCCCCGACAATCTGCTGCCGCTCGACCGCGTGGTCGAGTACATGTTCAAGTGCTGCCGCGCGCTCAACTATGCGCAATTCAACGGCGTCATCCACCGCGACATCAAGCCCGCCAACCTGCTGTTGTGCAACCCGGACGAGATCAAGATCTCCGACCTTGGCGCCGCCATCCGCCTCGACCTGGAACGCACGCAGGGGTCGGTCGGTTCGCCCAACTACATGTCGCCGGAACAGGTGCGCGGCGACGAAGTCTCGCACCAGACCGACATCTATTCGCTGGGGGTGGTGATGTTCCGCCTGCTCACCGGACATTCGCCCTACACGCCGAAGAACCTGGCGCATCTGTACCAGCAGATCATGCACGAACCGCCGCGGCAACCGACCTCCTTGCGCAGCGACCTGCCGCCGCAACTGGAGCGCATCGTCCTGCTCGCGCTGAAGAAGGACCCCAGGGATCGTTTCGCCACCTGGCGCGACTTCGGCAACGAACTTGCCGCGCTCGGCCATTTCGAGAAGAGCGACCTGGAGATCAACGAGAACCAGAAATACAAGGCGCTGCGCAAGCTCGAACTGTTCGGGGACTTCACCGACCTGGAGCTCTGGGAGGTGCTGCGCGTGGCCGAATGGCAGAAGCAACCCGCCAGGACCGTGCTGTTCCGCGAAGACGAGATGGGCGATGCGTTCTACATCCTGATCGAAGGCGGCGTCAGCGTCACGCGGCGCAACCGCTTGCTCGGCACGCTGGGCAGCGGTGACTGTTTCGGCGAGATGTCCTACACCAACCGCAAGCACATGCCGCGCTCGGCCAGCATCACCTCCAACACCGAGATCACGCTGATGAAGATCCAGCCGCAGCAGTTCGACCAGCTCTCCGACCGCTGCCAGCTGCACTTCATCCAGGCCTTCATGTATACGCTGGCCGACCGCCTGCGCATCGCGGACGAGCGTGTCGTCAGCATGACAGGATAGCGACTCCGGGAACACCGTGCCGCTGAAGATCCCGCCCGCCACGCAGAGCAAACTCACCAAGCTCGGCATCCGCACCCCGTTCGACCTGGTGCTGCACCTGCCGCTGCGCTACGAGGACGAGACGAAGATCACGCGCATCGCCGACCTCGTGCCCGGCGAAAGCGCGCAGGTGGAAGGCGAGATCATCCACAGCGAAGTGATGTACCGCCCGCGCCGCAGCCTGGTGTGCCAGTTGCAGGACGTCAGCGGCGACATCCTCTACCTGCGCTTCCTCAACTTCTACCCCAGCCAGCAGAAACAGCTCGCCGTCGGCAAAAAGATCCGCGCGCTGGGCGAGCCGCGCATGGGCTTCTTCGGCGACGAGATGGTGCATCCCAAGTGCCGCGTCGCGGGTGAGTCCGTCCCGCTCAAGCAGGCGCTCACTCCCGTCTACCCCACCACCGCCGGATTGCCGCAGCCGACGCTGAGCAAGTACATCCACGCCGCATTGAATGAACTCGCGCTCGACGACACACTGCCGGAGGCGCTCAAGAAACGCCTGCACCTGCCCGACTTCGACGCCAGCGTTAAACTGCTGCACCAGCCACCGCCGAACATCGACGAGAACGCCCTGCTCGAAAGAGCCCATCCCGCCTGGATGCGCATCAAGTTCGACGAACTGCTGGCGCAGCAACTCTCCATGCGCGTGCATTACCGCGAACGCAGCCTGCGTGTCGCACCCAAACTCAGCGCGCACAATCAGCTCACCGATGGCTTGCTGAAAGACCTGCCCTTCGCACTCACCAACGCGCAGAAGAAAGTGTGGCAAGAGATCAGCCACGACCTCGCCCGCCCGCACCCGATGCAACGCCTGTTGCAGGGCGACGTCGGCAGCGGCAAGACCGTGGTTGCCGCGCTCGCCGCATTGCAGGCCATCGAGAACGGCTATCAGGCTGCCTTCATGGCGCCGACCGAGATACTGGCCGAGCAGCATTTTCTGAAGTTGCGGGACTGGCTGGAACCGCTCGGCATCACACCGGTTTGGCTATCCGGCAGTTTGAAGAAGAAGGACAAGACCGCCGCCGCTGAACGCATCGCTTCCGGCGACACCCAGCTCGCCATCGGCACGCATGCGTTGTTCCAAAATTCCGTCGAGTTCAAGAAACTGGGGCTGGTCATCGTGGACGAGCAGCACAAGTTCGGTGTGCAGCAGCGACTGGCATTGCGAGGAAAGGGCACAACTTCCAATTCCGTTCGTCCTGCCCCCTCCAACCCCGTTCGTCCTGAGCCTGTCGAAGGAACGAACGGCGGGCCAAACGAACGGTCTGGTGTGACTCAGGAACCCCACCAACTCATGATGAGCGCCACCCCCATCCCGCGCACATTGGCCATGAGCTACTACGCCGACCTCGATGTCTCTGTCATCGACGAACTGCCCCCCGGCCGCACACCCATCGTCACCAAACTGGTCAGCGATGCGCGGCGCGAGGAAGTGTTCGAGCGCGTGCGTGCCGCCTGCCTGGAAGGGCGTCAGGCGTATTGGGTGTGCCCGCTGATCGATGAAAGTGAAGCGCTGCAATTGCAGACCGCGCTGGAGACCCACGCCACGCTCACCCAGATATTCCCCGAACTGCGCATCGGCCTCGCGCATGGGAAATTAAGCAGCGCCGAGAAGGCAGAGACCATGGCCGCATTCAAGGCGGGCGAACTGCAACTGCTGGTCGCCACCACCGTCATCGAGGTCGGCGTGGACGTGCCCAACGCCAGCCTGATGGTGATCGACCACGCCGAACGCATGGGGCTGGCACAACTGCATCAGTTGCGCGGCCGCGTGGGACGGGGTGCAGCAGAGAGCATGTGCGTGCTGCTGTTCCAGCAACCGTTGTCTGAACTGGCGCGCGCAAGATTGAAGATCATCTACGAGAACACCGACGGCTTCGAGATTGCACAACAGGATCTGCGCTTGCGCGGCCCCGGCGAACTGCTGGGCGCAAGACAGAGCGGCGTGCCCATGCTGCGCTTCGCCGATCTGGGCGAGGATGACAAACTGCTGGACAAGGCGCGCGACATCGCCGACGAGATGCTGCGCGATTTCCCGCAAGAGGCGCAGGCGCATCTGCAGCGCTGGATGGCGAATGAGCCGGATTATCTGCGAACCTGAACAAAAAACCGTTCGTGCTGAGCCTGTCGAAACATGAATGACCAATGTTTACTATATTCCGGTCCGAGCGCCGTTCGTTCCTTCGACAGGCTCAGGACGAACGGGTTGAAGTTATTCGCACCGACTCAATAGCGTAAAATCCACCCCATGAACCTCACCGAACGCCTCTCTTTATATATCCAGCTCACCCGCCTGCACCGCCCCATCGGCATCCTGCTGTTGCTGTGGCCGACGCTGTGGGCCGTGTGGATCGCAGCCGAAGGCCATCCGTCCTGGCTCATCCTTTTCATCTTCACCCTCGGCACCGTGCTGATGCGTTCATCCGGCTGCGCCGTGAATGACTATGCCGACCGCCATATCGACAAGCACGTGAAGCGCACACAGGATCGCCCGCTCACCTCCGGCAAGATCAGCGAGCGCGAAGCGCTGTGGGTCGCCGTGGTGCTGGCGCTGGTCTCGTTCACGCTCATCCTGCCGCTCAACCCGCTCACCTGGGTGATGGCCTTCCCCGCCGCCTTCCTCGCCGCGAGCTACCCCTTCACCAAACGCTTCTTCGCCATCCCGCAAGCCTATCTCGGCATCGCCTTCGGCTTCGGCATCCCCATGGCCTTCGCCGCCGTGCAGGGCACTGTGCCGATGGTGGCCTGGGTGCTGCTGCTCGCCAACGTGTTCTGGGCCGTCGCCTACGACACCGAATACGCCATGGTGGACCGCGACGACGACATCCATCTCGGCATCCACTCCTCGGCGCTGTTCTTCGGCAAGTACGATGTGATGGCAGTGATGGCGTGCTATGCCGTCACACTGGGGCTGCTGGTGCTAGCGGGCATGATCGCAGAACTGGGGCTGGTGTATTTCGGCGGGCTACTGGTTGCGGCAGGCATCGCCGCTTATCACTACACCCTCATCAAGGACAGAAGCCGCGAGAAATGCTTCCAGGCTTTCCTGCACAACAACTGGTTCGGGGCGGCGGTGTTTGCGGGGGTGGTAGGGGATTATCTGCTGCGATGAATTTGCAGGGTGGGCGCGCGGTACCCACCCTGCCTGGCAGCCAGTGCGGTTGCCAGCATGTTCACTCTTCCAGCAGACTCCTGAGCATCCACGCATTCTTTTGGTTCCGACATCACGCGGCGATGACACCGCCGCATGAGTCTCCGCCGAAAGAACGCCAGATTGTAAGGGGCGCAATCATTCGCCTACTCTTCCAAGAGACTTCTCAGCATCCAGGCGTTCTTTTCATGCACCTCCATCCGCGCGGAGAGCAAATCCACTGTCGGCTGGTCGCCCGCCTTCTCTGCAATGGGCAACACTTCGCGCGCGGTACGCACCACGGTCTCCTGGCCGGTGACGAGCTGCTTGATCATCTCTTTCGCACTCACGGTGCCACTGCTGTCCTTGATGCTGGTAAGCGAGGCGAATTCCTTGTAGCTGCCGGGTGCGGGATAGCCCAGTGCGCGGATGCGCTCGGCGACGAGATCCACGGCGTTCCAGGTCTCGGTGTACTGCGTCATGAACATGATGTGCAGCGTCTGGAACATGGGGCCGGTGACGTTCCAGTGGAAGTTGTGGGTCTTGAGATAGAGGGTGTAGGTATCGGCCAGCATGCGCGCGAGGCCGTCGGCGATCTTCCTGCGGTCTTTCTCGTTGATGCCGATGTTGATGGGTGTGGTCTTGCTCATGATCGTCTCCTTTTCAGTTGATGAAACAGGTAATGCCGTCATGCGACTGTCCTTACCGCAGCAGCCATGGTATCACCCTTGCCGTTCACAGCGGCAGCGCGCGCTGCCCCACTTGCTTGCTCATCTCGTTGCGCTCGGCGGCATAGGGTCCGGTGAGCACGAAGCCACTGATGCGCTGTTCCGCGTCGAGGAACTCCATCTTCACGCCGTCGCTGTTGGCGCGCAGTTGCCAGCCGCCGACCGCATCGCGCGCCACCGGCAGCACTGCCACGGGATGCGCGGGCGTCTTCACCACCACCGGCATGGCCGGGAACACGACTGCGGTCTCTTCGCCTGCCAGCGTCTTCGCCAGTGCGCGCGCCGCGTGCATGATGGGCAGCACGAAGGGTTGCACCTTGCCTTCGATCTCGGCACAGTCACCCAGCGCGAAGATGGCCGCATCGCTGCTGCGCAGGTGCGCATCCACCGCGATGCCGCGATTCACCGCCAGCCCGGCCTGTTGCGCCAGTGCGATGCGCGGACGCAGGCCGACGGCGGAGAGCACGAGGTCGGCGTGCAGTTGCGCGCCATCGGCCAGCGTAAGCAGGTAGCCGGTTGCTGCGTGATCCACGCGGCTGACCGAGGTGCCGAAGCGCCAATCGACGCCCAGCGCGGCCAGCGGTGCGAGCAGCTGCCTGCCCGCCTGTTCCGGCATCAGGCTGGCGATGGGCCAGGGGCCGGGGTCGATGACGCTGACGGCATGGCCGGCCGAGGCAAGGTCGTTGGCGAACTCGCAACCGATGAGTCCGCCACCCATGATCACAACTTCCGTTCGGGCTGAGCCTGTCGAAGCCCCTGCCGATGAGCGCATTTCGACGAAGCCTTCAGTCCTGAGCGAAGTCGAAGGGTCAATGCGAACGGTTTTTTTATTGCCAAGCAGACCACGGAAACGCGCGTAATCGGCGATGTCGTTCACCGACAACACCGCCTCTGCGGCATCGCCCTGCACCGGGATGCGAATGGGATCGGCGCCCAGTGCGATCACCAGCCTGTCGTATGCGATCTCACCCGAGGTGGTATCCAGTGTTTTGTTCGCACGGTCGATGGCACGGACTTCGGTCTCCACCAACAACTGGATGCCGAGTTGCGCGGCCATGTCGGCCGCCCGCGTCTGCACCAGTGCCGCGGCGTCCTTGCCCTGCGCCAGCGCGTTGGAGAGCATGGGCTTGGAGTAGTAATCGCCGCTGTCGCGCGTGACCAGCGTGACCGGAATGTCACGGTCCAGTTTGCGCAGTTCGCGGATGACGGAGTAGCCCGCCAGGCCGCTACCAAGTACGACGATTGGTTTCATTATTTTCTCCCTCACCCTCTCCTGCTGGAGAGAACATCAATCCTTAAAACCATTAGCCACAGAGTTCACAGAGAACACAGAGAAAGTAGTGAGACTTCCCTGTTTTGCTGGGTCACCCTAGCGATGATTCACTATTTCGCGATAGACCTCTGTCCGCTCTGTGACCTCTGTGTTCTCTGTGGCAAATTCGGTTTGGCCCTTTGGCTAAACCTCGATCATCTCGAAATCAGCCTTGGCCACCCCACAATCAGGACAAGCCCAACCCTCCGGTATGTCCGCCCACTTGGTGCCGGCCTTGATGCCTTCTTCCGGCATCCCTTTGGTCTCGTCATAGATGAAACCGCATACCACGCATTGCCAAACTTTCATGTCGTTCTCCTTAATCTCTGGTTGATATCAAGCCGTGACCTTCGCCAACTGGGCGCGGTACTGGTTGGCGTGGCGCTCTTCCACTTTGGCCAGTGCCGCGAAACGCTTGGCCGCCTTTTCCAGCGTGGCCTTGAACATCTCGGCGTGTTCCTTCGATTCGTCGATCTGCTGCCTGATCTCGGCCGAAGCGGCATCATGGCCTTCTTGCTGTGCGGTCTTGAGGAAGCCGGGGTACATCTCGGTGTACTCGTAGGTCTCGCCCTCGATGGCCATCTGCAGGCACTTTTCCGTGGTCATCGTGGACTTGGGGTACAGCAGATCAAGGTGGCCCAGCGCGTGCATCACTTCCTGCGCGGCGGTCTCTTCGAACACGCGTGCCACTTCCTCGTTGCCTTCGGCGCGGGCGATGGCGGCGAAGTAGCGGTACTTGGTATGCGCCATCGATTCGCCCGCCAGAGCGGCTTCCAGATTGGCATGTGTCCTGATATCGGGTCTTTGCATGGCGTTCTCCTTGGTTGGTTGATCGGTGGCGCGTTGCCCACGGACGCAATGTAGGCTTCCGCCATCCATCAATCCAATTGATTGTTTCAACCAGATTGATTTATTATGCAAATCACTCAGGAGGACCCCATGACCCTCAACGAACTGCGCTTCATCGTCGCCGTGGCCCAGGAACGCAACTTCCGCCGCGCCGCGGAAAAGGCCTTCATCAGCCAGCCCGCGCTGTCGCTGGCGATACAGAAGCTGGAGGAAGAGCTGGGGCTGAAGATATTCGAGCGCGGCAAGAACGATGTCACCCTCACGCCGGTGGGCAGCGCCATCGTGGAGCAGGCGCAGCGCGTGCTGGAAGAGGCGGAACGCATCCGCGAGATCGCCGCGCAGGGCAGGAACCAGCTCACCACGCCGCTGCATGTCGGCGTCATCCACAGCGTCGGCCCCTATCTGCTGCCCGACCTCATCCCCGTGCTGAAGAAAGTCGCGCCGCAGATGGCGCTGGAGGTGGAGGAGAACATCACCGCGAATCTGGAGACGCTGCTGCGCAACGGCAAGCTGGACGTGATCATCATCGCGCTGCCCTTCGGCGATGCCAGCATCCTCACCCACCCCCTGTATGACGAACCGTTCGAGGTGGTGGTGAACAGCGAGCATCGCTGGTGCGACCGCCGCAGCATCAAGGCGCCGGAGCTGGCGGAAGAGAAAGTGCTGCTGCTGAATTCCGGCCACTGCTTCAGCAACCAGGTGGCCGAGGCCTGCCCCGATCTCAGCCGCAAGGGGGCGGAGATCCAGCGCGGCACTTCGCTGGAGACCATCCGCAACATGGTCGCCTCCGGCCTCGGCATCACCGTGCTGCCCGCCTCGGCCAACGGTGCGCGCTATCGCAGCAAGCTGCTGAACGTGATCCCGTTCGCCAAACCGGTGCCGTCACGGCGCATCGCGCTGGCCTGGCGCAAGAGCTTTGCGCGCACCCAGGCCATCGAAGCGCTGGCACAGGCGGTGGCGCAGGCTAAAATCACAGGCATCCGCCACCTGGAGTAACGCTCATGGCAACCTCATTAATGTATTCTCTGCGCCATGTGCGTTTCCCTCACCCCCGTCCCCCCTCTCCCATAGAGCGAGGGGTACGGTATGCCCTCGCTTCGCGAGATTGATTTTAACCATGAGCGAGCAACCCTACCGTCAGAACCCGCTGCTGCGCATGAGCTACAGCCTCATCGCACCGCTCTATGACCTGGCCATCGAGCGCCCGATGCGCGAGGCGCGCAAGGCATCTCTGGCCTCCTTGCCGGCGAGCGAACAGAGGCACGTGCTCATCAGCGGGGCCGGCACCGGACTGGATCTGCCGCTGTTGCCGGCATTGCACCGCTACACCGCGCTCGATTTCAATCCGCAGATGCTGGCGCATGCCGTTCCGCGCGGCAAACATCTGGAGGTGGATTTCGTGTTGGGCGACAGCATGGATCTGCCTTTCGCCGATGCGCAGTTCGACCATGTGGTGCTGCATCTCATCGTCGCCGTGGTGCCGGAGCCGCAAAGATGTCTCAGCGAAGCCGCGCGCGTACTCAAGCCGGGCGGCACCATCATCCTGTTCGACAAGTTCCTGCATCCCGGGCAGCGCGCCCCGCTGCGCCGCCTGTTCAACGGCCTTACGCGCCGCTTCGCCACGCGCATGGATGTGGTGTTCGAGGATGTGCTGCGCGCCGCACCGGAACTGGCAGTGGAGAGCGATCAGCCGGTGCTGGCCAGCGGATGGTTCCGCGGCATCGTGTTGCGGAAATCCTGATGCGCGAGTGACCTGTTTCGGGTGAGAGAATCACCAGAATTTTCTGGTAGAGTCTGCCCCCGCCATGTTCACCGCGCATAACCCTTCCACAGCAAGGTTTTTCCCCGCCCGCTTCGCTACGTGGCTGTGTGCCATGTCGCTTTCGCTGGCGGTACATGCCGCGCCGCTGGTGATCGACCCGGCGACCGACTCCTATCTGCTGACCCGCCATATCGATGTACTGGAAGATCCCGCCGGCAAGCTGACCATCGCCGACATGGCTGGGCACGACGGCGAATTCCGCCCCGCCGTGGCGCAGGGGGCCGGCAAGGCAAGCAATGCTCTCAACTTCGGCTATTCCTCTTCTGTCTGGTGGCTGCGCCTGACCGTGGACAATCCCGGGGTGGTGCAGGACAGGATGCTGCTCGAGATCGCCTATCCCTCGCTGGATCGCGCCGAGTTCTATTCGCCCGTTGCGGGCGGCTGGTCGCAACTGCAGGCCGGCGACCTGATGCCCTTCGCTGCGCGTCCGGTCATCCACCGCAATCTGGTGTTCCCGCTGCAGCTCTCCGGCGGCTCGCAGCAGTTCTACCTGCGCGTGCAGTCGTTCGGTTCGGTGACCGTGCCGCTGCAGCTGTGGCAGCCCGCGGCCTTCGATCGCCATAGCCAGCGCAGCTACATGGTACTCGCCGTCTATTTCGGCATGCTGCTGGCGCTGATGGCCTACAACCTGCTGCTGTATCTCTCGCTGCGCGAGCGTGCCTACCTGGTCTATGTCTTCTTCGTCACTTTCCTGGCGATCGGACTGCTGTCGCTGAGCGGGATGGGCAACCAGTTCCTGTGGCCGCAATGGCCGGGCTGGGGCAATGTCGCACTGCCGTTCGGCTTCTGCATGGCCGGTCTGTTCGGCACCCTGTTCACGCGCGTGTTCCTCGATACCGCCAAGACCGCACCGCGTCACCACACGGTGCTGGTGGCACTTGGCTGGCTATTCATCGTGACCGGTGTGGTGGCGCTCACGCTGCCCTACCAATACTCCGCCGCCGTAGTCTCGCTGCTCGGCATGGTCACCCCCATCGTGGTCATCAGCAGCGGCATCATCGGATTGCGCCGCGGCCATCCCGGCGCCCGCTATTTCCTGATCGCATGGACGCTGCTGATGATCGGCGTCTCGACGCAGGGTGTGCGCAACATCGGCTGGCTGCCGACCAACCTGGTCACGCTGCATGCCATCCAGATCGGTTCGGCCCTGGAGATGCTGCTGCTTTCCTTCGCGCTGGCCGACCGCATCAACGTGGTGCGCCGCGAGCGCGACAGTGCGCAGGCGAAACTGATCCGCACGATAGGGCAGCGGCTCGACGTGATGATGAGCGTGATCCCGGACATCATCTTCTACAAGGACAAGAACGGCATCTTCCAGGGCTGCAACAAGGCCTTCGAGGCACTGACCGGGCGCAACGAGAACGAGCTCATCGGCATGAGCGATTTCGACCTGGCACCGGAAGAGAAGGCGATCGCGATCCGTGCCCAGGACGATCTGGTGCGCGCCAGCGGCAAGCCGCACCGGGACGAGGAATGGATCGAGTCCGCCAGCGGCGCGCGCCACCTGTTCGAGATGGTCAAGACCCCCCTGTACGGCGGGCAGGGCGAGCCGATCGGCCTGGTCTGTATCGGGCGCGATGTCACCGAGCGTCACCACGGCCTCGAACTCGAGCGCGTGCGCAACCGCATCTTTGAACTGCTCGCCAGCGGCGCCGAGATGTCCGACATCCTCACCCAGATCATCGATTATGTAGAGCACTCGCGCAGCGGCATACTGTGCTGCATCCTGCAAATGGACAAGGACGGCAAACACCTGCTGCTGGGAGCGGCCCCGAACTTGTCCGAGGCCTACGCCCAGGCGGTGGATGGCATCCCGATCGGCGAGGGGATAGGCTCATGCGGCACCGCCGCTTTCCGCAACGAGCGGGTCGTCGTCGCGGATATCCGCAAGCATCCCTATTGGACGCCCCACCCCGACCTGCTCGCACTGGCCGACCAGATCGGACTGGTCTCGTGCTGGTCGGAGCCGATACGCTCCAGCCGGGGTGAAGTGCTGGGCACGTTCGCCATCTACCGCCAGCAGCCGGGAGTGCCGGACGAATCCGACCTGAACCTGATCCAGCAGGCGAGCAACCTGGCCAGCATCGCCATCGAGCGCAAGCGTGCTGAAGACATGATCTGGCGCCAGGCCAACTACGATGCGGTGACCGACCTGCCCAACCGCCGCCTGTTCCGCGACCGCCTCGAACAGGAGCTGCGCAAGACGCAGCGCGAGGGGTTGTCGCTGGCGCTGCTCTTCATCGATCTCGACCGCTTCAAGGAAGTGAACGACACGCTCGGCCATGACATCGGCGACCTGTTGCTGATCGAGGCTGCGCAGCGCATCCGCGACTGCGTGCGCGGATCCGACACGGTGGCACGCATTGGCGGCGACGAGTTCACCGTCATCCTGCCGCAACTGGAAGACATCAATCACGTCGAGCAGGTGGCGGAAAAGATCATCGAGATCCTCGCGATGCCCTTCTCGCTCGGCAACGAGACCGCTTTCATCTCGGCCAGCATCGGCATCACGCTCTATCCCGATGATGCCGGCGACGCGGAAAGCCTGCTCAAGAACGCCGACCAGGCGATGTATGTCGCGAAGGGCAACGGCCGCAACTGTTTCAGCTATTTCACCGGCCAGATGCAGGAACACGCACAGCACCGCCTGCACCTGATCAGGGATCTGCGCAATGCGTTGCCGGAGAACCAGCTGCGGGTCTATTTCCAGCCCATCGTCGATCCGCGCGACGGGCGCATCGTCAAGGCCGAAGCGCTGATCCGCTGGCAGCACCCTGAACGCGGGATGGTGAGTCCGATGGAATTCATCCCCGTCGCCGAAGAGGTCGGCCTGATCAACGACATCGGCAACTGGGTGTTCCTGGAGGCGACGCGCTGGATGAAACGCTGGCACGAGAAAGGCTACTCCTGCAGGCAGGTCAGCGTGAACGAATCACCCAGCCAGTTCATCGTCGACGGCAACCACGACATCTGGCTGGATCACCTGAACAGGATCGGCCTGCCCGGCGAATGCATCGTCATCGAGATCACCGAGGGGCTGCTGCTGGACGAACGCGCGGATGTGACCGCCAAGCTGTTGCAGTTCCGCGATGCCGGCGTGCAGGTGGCGATCGACGATTTCGGCACCGGCTACTCCGCGCTGTCCTACCTGAAGAAATTCGACATCGACTACCTGAAGATCGACCGTTCCTTCGTGCGCGACCTCGCCACCGACCCGAACGATCTCGCGCTGTCCGAGGCGATCATCGTGATGGCGCACAAACTGGGATTGAAGGTGGTGGCGGAAGGCGTGGAGACTGCCGAGCAGCGCGACATCCTCAGCGCGGCCGGCTGCGACTATGCCCAGGGTTACCTGTATGCCAAGCCGATGCCGGCGGAAGAGTTCGATGCCCTGCTGGCGAGCGGCAGTGCCCTCAGGAACTGATGCGGCGGCAGTAGCAATAGACGAACGGTTGCACCTTGCCCGCCGGCGTGCGGTGCAGTTCCTTGCAGTGGCTCAGCAATTCGAACGGCTCGCCGAACTGGTCGTGCAGCTCGCCCGGACTGTAGCGCATGACCGGCAGGCCGCTGCACTGCTCCGGACCGTCCTCGGCGAAAGAAGCGACGATGACATGGCCGCCCGGTTTCACCGCCCGCATCACGGTGCGCACATAGGCGGCACGGTCGGCCGGATCGGTGAGAAAGTGGAACACGGCGCGGTCGTGCCACACGTCGTAACGCTTGGCAGGCAGATCCACCTCGGTGATGTCCGCCTCGATCCAGCGCACATCGTCTTCCTGTTTCCCCAGCCGCTTGCGTGCCGCATTCAGCGCCGCACCCGAGAGATCGAGCACGGTAAGGTCGCTGTAGCCTTCGGCCACCAGGTCGTCGACCAGCCTGGAAGCGCCGCCGCCGACATCGATGATGCCCGCATCACGCGCCGCGCCGGTCGATTTGATGAGTTCGAGCGAGAGATCGGCACGCGGCTGGAACCAGCTCACCGAATCGGCCGCCTTGGTCGAATAGACATTTTCCCAGTGTTCTTTCGAATGCACGTCAGCCTCCCTTGCCGATGTCACACCCAGTCTTTGGGTACCAGATATTTGTCGTACAGCTCGGCTTCCGGCGTGCCTTTCTCCGGGTGCCAATCATAGCGCCACTTCACCAGCGGCGGCATCGACAGCAGGATGGACTCGGTGCGGCCGTTCGATTGCAGACCGAAGATGGTACCGCGGTCGATGACCAGATTGAACTCGACGTAGCGGCCGCGACGATAGAGCTGGAAGTCGCGCTCGCGTTCGCCGTACGGCGTGTCCTTGCGCTTCTCCAGGATGGGCACATAGGCGGACAGGTAATGGTCGCCCACGCTCTGCTGGATGGCGAAGCAGGAATCGAAATCCGGCTCGGAGAGGTCGTCGAAGAAGATGCCGCCGACTCCGCGCGGCTCGTTGCGATGCTTGAGGAAGAAATACTCGTCGCACCACTTCTTGTATTTCGCGTGCAGCGCGGGATCGAACGGCGCCAGCGAGTTCTTGCAGATCTGGTGGAAGTGTTGCGCGTCTTCCTCGAAGCCGTAATAGGGCGTGAGGTCCATGCCGCCGCCGAACCAGAACACCTTTTCGCCGTTGGGTTTGTGCGCCATGAACATGCGCACGTTGGCGTGCGAAGTCGGCGCATAGGGGTTGCGCGGGTGCATCACCAGCGACACCCCCATCGCCTCCCAGCTGCAACCGGCCAGCTCGGGGCGGTGCGCCGTGGCCGATGCCGGCATCTTGTCGCCCTGCACATGCGAGAACGCCACGCCGCCGCGCTCCAGCACGTTGCCTTCCTCGATGATGCAGCTGATGCCCTCGCCCTTGCCGATGCCGCCGCTGCCGGTGGCACGCGTCCATTTGTCGCGCAGGAATTTCTTGCCGTCCACCTGCTCCAGACGATCGACGATGAGTTCCTGCAGTTCGAGCAGGTAGGTTTTGACGGTGGCGCTATCCATTTTCTCTCCGGTGATGTGCGTTGTTATTTGCGCACGATTCTACCATCCGCCCATGCGCGTATCGTCGAAGGTTGCCTGCGTTTACCCACACGCCCGCGCAATACCCATACTTTTTTTCCGAATAATCGCCGGCACTCGGCATGGGTTTTCGCGGGACGCATCCCGCTGCGGTTGGCGCTGGTGGAGACGAGCGCGCTGTCTGCGCTGCGGCAGAGTTGCCTGGCGAACGGAAAGGCTGTGAGTCGCACCGCCAGCGTTTCGTGCTTGCCGCGCAACCAGCGCGGACAGGAGGGAAGCACCGGCATCAGGTAAGTGATGGCCTGCGTTTCATCGTTCACCATCCTGTCCTGATCGGCGGGTGTCAGCGGCTGCAGGTAACGCGCGACCTGCCGATAGTGCGCAGCGATGAGGATGAGGCCTTTATGTTGCGGACGCTGCTTGAGCTTGAGGATGCGCTGCACCGCGCGGCGATTGGCAGGATCGCAGCCGAGTCCGTAGCAGGATTCGGTGGGATAGGCGATCAGGCCACCGCGTTTGAGGTGGGCTTTGAGAAGACGGGAGGAGATGGAGGTGTGTGACAAAACGCTTCTCTCCGATTAACGTCCCTCCCCCCCGGCCCCTCTCCCGCCTGCGGGATAACCAGCGACTTGTCCGCTTGCGGGCTTAGTCGAATGGCTAGATGGCTTCATCAGAGGGGTGCGCGTCAGCGCGGGAGAGGGAAAGATTATTTCCGGCCTATGGCGCGATAGCCGATATCGCGCCGCATCTGCTGTCCATCGAAATGGATCATGTCTGCAGCATCGTATGCACGTTTCTGCGCCTGCTTCACCGTATCGCCCAGCGCCACGACGCACAGCACGCGTCCGCCGCTGGTGACGACCTTGCCGTCCTGCATGGTCGTGCCGGCATGGAACACATGCGCGTCTTCCAGTTTCTTCGGCAGGCCTTCGATGACATCACCCTTGCGCGGCGTGTCGGGATAGTTGGCAGCGGCCATCACCACGCCAAGCGCGGTGCGGCGGTCCCACTCGGCTTCCACCTTGTCGAGCGTGCCGTTGACGGCATGCTCGACGATGGCGGCGAGGTCGCTCTTCAGGCGCAGCATGATGGGTTGCGTTTCGGGGTCGCCCATGCGGCAGTTGAACTCCAGCACCTTGAGTCCGCCGTCCGGCGAGATCATCAGGCCGGCATAGAGGAAGCCGGTGTAGACGATGCCCTCGGATTCCATGCCGCGCACCACCGGCATGATGACCTCGCGCAGCACCTTGGCGTGGATGGTGGGCGTGACCACGGGCGCGGGCGAGTATGCGCCCATGCCGCCGGTGTTGGGACCTTCGTCGTTGTCCTTGAGGCGTTTGTGGTCCTGGCTGGTGGCCATCGCCAGCACGTTCTTGCCGTCCACCATGACGATGAAGCTGGCTTCCTCGCCTGCGAGGAATTCTTCGATCACCACGCGCGCGCCGGCATCGCCAAGTTTGTTGTCGGACAGCATCATGTCGATGGCGTCGAACGCTTCCTGCTTGCTCATCGCCACGACCACGCCCTTGCCCGCGGCGAGGCCGTCGGCCTTGATGACGATGGGCGCGCCGTGCTTCTCGACGTAAGCCTTGGCCGGCACGATGTCGCTGAAGGTCTCGAAGAATGCAGTGGGGATGTTGTGGCGCGTCATGAAACGCTTGGCGAAATCCTTGGAGGATTCGAGTTGCGCCGCCGCCTTGGTCGGGCCGAATATCTTCAACCCCGCCGCGCGGAACGCATCCACCACGCCCGCCGCCAGCGGCGCTTCCGGACCGACCACGGTGAGTTCGATGTTCTCGCGTTTGACGAAATCGATGAGGTCCGGTATTGCGGTGATGGCGACGTTCTCCACGCCCTCTTCCAGCGCGGTACCTGCATTGCCAGGTGCGACGTACACCTTCTGCACCTTGGCGCCCTGCGCCAGACGCCATGCCAGCGCGTGTTCGCGACCGCCGTTACCGATGACTAATATTTTCATTTGAACCCTTTTTTGCCCCAGCGCACACAGAGATCACAGAGAAATGGTTTAAGCGGGGATGGGCGATTCTTTGCCCAACTCGCAAAACCTGCTTACCTCTCTGTGTACTCTGTGATCTCTGTGGCTAAATGTTATTAGTGTCTGAAGTGTCTGTAGCCTGTAAAGACCATCGCCAACCCATGCTCGTCTGCCGCAGCGATGACTTCTTCGTCGCGCATCGAGCCGCCCGGCTGGATGACGGCCTTCGCGCCCGCCGTCGCCAGCACGTCGATGCCGTCGCGGAAGGGGAAGAAGGCGTCGGAGGACACCACGGAATTCTCCAGGCTCAGCCCGGCGTTCTGCGCCTTGATGCTGGCGATGCGCGTGCTGTCCACGCGGCTCATCTGGCCCGCGCCGACGCCCAGCGTCATGCCGCCCTTGCAGAACACGATGGCGTTGGATTTCACATACTTCGCCACACGCCAGGCGAACAGCAGGTCGATCAGCTGCTCTTTGCTGGGTTGCAGCTTGGTCACGACCTTGAGTTGCGACAACTGCACATTGAGTGCGTCCGGTGTCTGCACCAGCAGGCCGCCGCTCACGCGCTTGAAGTCATACTGGTTGTGCGCGTTGGACAGCGGCACGGTGAGCACGCGCACGTTCTGCTTGGCAGCAGTGACTTTCAAGGCAGCCTCGGAAGCGCTCGGCGCGATGATGAGTTCGACGAACTGGTTGGCAGTGATCTGCGTGGCGCTCTCGGCATCCAGCTCGCGGTTGAAGGCGATGATGCCGCCGAACGCGGACGTGGTGTCGGTGGAGTAAGCCAGCTTGTAGGCATTCAGCGGAGTGTCGGCGATGGCCACGCCGCAGGGGTTGGCGTGCTTGACGATGACGCAGGCGGGCTGGTCGAAGGTCTTGACCAGCTCCCACGCCGCATCGGCGTCGCCGATGTTGTTGTAGCTGAGTTCCTTGCCCTGCAGCTGGGTGTAGCCGGAGATGCCGCCCGCCACCGGATTGAGGTCGCGGTAGAACGCGGCCTGCTGGTGCGGGTTCTCGCCGTAGCGCATCTCTTGCGCCTTGGCGAAGTTGAAGTTGATCTGTGCCGGGAACTCGCTCTTGCTGCCGTCGCTGTTGATGGCAGTGAGGTAGTTGCTGATCATGCTGTCGTAGGCGGCGGTGTGCGAGAACGCCTTCTTGGCCAGATCGAACTTCGTTGCCGCGGAGACTTCGCCCTTGTTGGTCTGCATCTCGGCCAGCACGTCGCTGTAGTCGGCCGGGTCGGTGACGATGGCGACATGCGCGTGGTTCTTGGCGGCGGAACGCACCATGGTCGGCCCGCCGATGTCGATGTTCTCGATGGCGTCCTCCAGCGTGCAGCCCGGTTTGGCGATGGTCGCCGCGAACGGGTACAGGTTGACGACAACCAGATCTATGGTGGGGATGTCGTGCTTCTTCAAGGTTGCCACATGCTCGGGCAGGTCGCGGCGCGCCAGGATGCCGGCGTGCACTTTCGGCTGCAAGGTCTTCACGCGCCCGTCCAGCATCTCGGGGAAGCCGGTGTAGTCGGCGACTTCGGTGACGGGGATGCCGTTGTCCGCAAACAGCTTGGCGGTGCCGCCGGTGGAGAGGATCTTCACGCCGAGAGCATGCAGGCCTTGGGCGAATTCGAGGACGCCGGATTTATCCGAGACGCTGATGAGTGCTTGAGTGATGGCCATTTGGTTTTCCCTGGAAGGTTCTTTGAATTATTTGATGCGGTGGTCCTGCATCTTCTTGCGCAGCGTGTTGCGGTTGATACCGAGCAGTTCGGCGGCGCGCGTCTGGTTGCCGCCGGCGTGGTGCAACACGGTCTCGATCAGCGGCTTCTCCGCGCAACAGATCACCATGTCGTAGATCCCGCAGGAAGGCTCTTCGCCGTCGAGGTCCTTGAAGTAATCGTTGACCGCCTTGCGCACGTGCTTGGCGATGTCGTTCTCGTTGATACCGCAATCTTCAACCATGCTGCTACCTCATTTATTGTTTTCTTGTCCCTGCTTGCTGCTTATGCAGCAAGCTCGCCTACATAAAGCAGTCTTTCGCTGCTTGCTTTTTGCTCTTCAAAGAATTCCGTGGTGGCCTGCATCTGCTCTTCCACGGTCTCCAGCTGATTCATGCGATGACGGAACACCGCCGAGCCCGGCAATCCCCTGGTGTACCAGGAGATATGCTTGCGCGCGACGCGCAAGCCTGTGTATTCGCCGTAGAAGTCGTAGAGATCGGCCAGATGCTCGACCAGCACGCCGTGTATCTCGTCCACATGCGGCGACAGCAGGTGCGTGCCGGTATCGAGGAAATGAGAGATCTCGCGGAACAGCCAGGGACGGCCCTGGGCGGCGCGGCCGATCATCACCGCATCGGCACCGGTGTGGTCCAGCACGAAGCGGGCTTTCTCCGGGGTGGTGATGTCGCCGTTGGCGATGATGGGGATCTTCACCTCCGCCTTCACGGCGGCGATGGTGTCGTACTCGGCATCGCCGGTGTAGGCGCAGGCGCGGGTGCGGCCGTGAATGGCCAGCGCCTGGATGCCGCAGCTTTCGGCGATGCGCGCGATGTTGATCGCATTGCGATTGGATTTGTCCCAGCCGGTGCGGGTCTTGAGCGTGACCGGCACATCCACGGCCTTGACCACGGCTTCGAGGATCTCGGCGACCAGCTTCTCGTTCTGCATCAGCGCGGAGCCAGCCATGACATTGCAGATCTTCTTGGCCGGACAGCCCATGTTGATGTCGATGATCTGCGCGCCGTTGTCCACGTTGTAGCGTGCGGCCTGCGCCAGCATCTTCGGATCGGCGCCGACGATCTGCACCGAGATGGGATCGACCTCGCCGGCGTGGTTGGCGCGGCGCTTGGTCTTCTCGGAGCCGTACAGCAGGGAATTGGACGCCACCATCTCGGACACCGCCATGCCGGCGCCCATGCGCTTGCACAGCATGCGGAACGGCCTGTCGGTCACGCCCGCCATGGGGGCGACGATGAGGTTGTTCTTCAATATGTAGCGTCCGATTTGCATGGTGATTTCCGAAGGGGGCGGCGATTATAAATTAATCAACCCACCCATGCTATGATGCCCGCGAATTTTTCGTGCGGCGGCCATGCGGCTTGCCTGCCCAACCCTTCTTGCGAGGAGTCCGACATGGAATTCGATATCGTCATCAACGGTGGCGGCCTGGTTGGCGCCAGTCTTGCAGCGGCGCTCAGCAGCAGCGGCTTGAAGATAGCCCTGGTCGAAGGTCAGGCTCTGCCCGGGCTTGATTCCGAGTGGGATAGTCGCATATACGCCTTCACCCCCGGCAATGTGGATTTTCTCAAGCAGATCGGCGCCTGGCAGCGACTGGATTCGGCGCGCGTGCAACAGGTGGAAGAGATGCGCGTGTTCGGCGATACCGGTGCGGAACTCGACCTCAGCGCCTACCAGGCCGGCGCGCCCGAACTCGCTTTCATCCTGGAAAGCCGCCTGTTGCAGCATGCCCTGTGGCAGGGATTGCGCGAACAGCAGAACCTCACCATCCTGCAACCGGCACAATGTGCGGAACTCAACATAAACGATGAAGCCGCCCTTCTGAAGCTGAAAGACGGTCGCGAGATCAAGGCCAAACTCATCGTCGGCGCGGACGGACGCGACTCCTGGGTACGCAACCAGACCATCATGCCGGAAGTCCCCACACCCTACTTCCAGCACGGAGTGGTCGCCAACTTCAACATCAGCAAGGCACATCGCGGCATCGCTTACCAGTGGTTCATGCCGGACGGTATCCTGGCACTGCTGCCCCTGCCGGGAAAACGCATCTCCATAGTATGGTCGGTCAGCCCCGAGAGATCGGCCGAACTGCTGGCGCTCACTCACGAGGAGCTCTGCGCGCAGGTCGCTGCCGCCTCGAACCACACGCTGGGCGAGTTGCAGGTCATCACCCCGCCCGCTTCCTTTGCGCTGCGCGTGCTGAATCTGGCCCATCTCACCAAACCGCGTCTGGCGCTGATCGGCGATGCCGCACACAACATCCATCCGCTCTCCGGCCACGGCGTCAATCTCGGCCTGCGCGATGCACACGAACTGGCGCAGGTGCTGCTGCAGCGTGGCACGCAGGATTGCGGCGACCTGGCCCTGCTGCGCCGCTACGAAAGGGCGCGCCAGGGCGATATCATGTCCATGCAGCTCACCACCGACACGCTCAAGCACCTGTTCATCAACGACAACCCGGTTTTGCGCACCCTGCGCAACCTCGGGCTGGCCGCGACCAACAAGATGGTGCCGCTGAAGAACATGCTGGTGCGCCACGCGCTCCACTGAACCCGACCCAAGGATCATCCAATGTTAAGAAGTCTGCTGTTGCTGTTGCTCTCCGTCTCCTTCGCCCACGCCGCCGAGACCGACAAGGCCTCCGCCGCCGTCAAGGAGACGCTGCAAAAGAACTATGAGCAGCTCATCGGCCCGGTCGAACAGGTGAACAAGTCGCCCATCCCCGGCTTGTACGAGGTCGTCACCGGCGACCACATCTTCTACACCGACAAGAGCGCGCAATATCTGATCGACGGCAGCATGTTCGACCTGAAGGCACGCAAGAACATCACCTCCGCCCGCGCGCAGCAATTGTTCGCCATCGATTTCAACCAGCTTCCGCTCGACCTCGCGATGAAGAAGGTGAAAGGCAACGGCAGCCGCAAGCTGGCCTATTTCACCGATCCGAACTGCAGTTATTGCAAGAAACTGGAACACGAACTGAAAAACATCGACGACGTCACGCTCTACCTGTTCCTCTATCCCATCTTCGACGGCTCCGCCGAGAAAGTGCGGGGAGTCTGGTGCAGCGCCGACAAGGCCAAGGCCTGGGACGAACTGATGCTGAACGGTGTGCAGCCAGCCGCAGGCAAGTGCGACGTGCCCACCGCGAAAGTGATGGAGCTGGGCCGCAAGCTCAAGGTGAACGGCACGCCTGCCCTGATCTTCGAAAATGGCGTCATCAATCCCGGCTATATGCCCGCCGCGGCCCTGAACAAGGCGCTGGACGACAACAGCAAATAAGCTCAAACGGCCCATGCGCAACCTGCCCCGCCACCTTGCCGACCTGAGCATCACCCTGTGGGTGGGCGGCATGTGGATGCTGGGTTATGTGGTCGTGCCCGCGCTGTTCAAGCTGCTACCGGATCGCCAATTGGCGGGCATGCTGGCAGGCCGGCTGTTCACCCTGCTGGCCTGGATCGGCATCGCCTGCGCACTCTACCTGCTGCTGTATCGACTGCAACAGTCCGGTCGTGCGGCACTGCGGCACACATCCTTCCGTATCACCATGGCGCTGCTCCTGCTGGTCCTTGTCGGCCAGTTCGTCCTGCAGCCCATACTGGCCGACCTCAAGGTACAGGCATCACCGCTGGATGTGATGAACAGCGCCTTCGCTGCGCAGTTCAAGACCTGGCATGCCGTTTCCGGCATCCTGTTTCTGGTGCAAAGCCTGCTCGGCATCGCGCTGGTGCTTGACAGGAAAGCTTCGTAGCCGCGCCCGCGGCAAGCACGATTGCATATTGACGCAAGCAGCACGTAAAGATAGTTTGAGCATCTTGAACAGGGAGAGCACGTGTTAAAGAACCTGCACCGCGAGATCTATCCGGCCGGCGAGATCATCTTCAAGGAAGGCGATCCCGGCAACACCGCCTATATCATCGAAGAAGGCAGCGTCGAAGTCAGCGTCAGCAGCACGCAGACCTCGCGCATCTACAAGGGCGAGCTGTTCGGCGAGATCGCACTGATCGACCAGCAGCCGCGCACCGCCACCGTGCGCGCAGTCGAGAACACCGTGCTCATCCCCATCCCGCGCCAGCTGGTGAAGGAACTGCTGGAAAAGACCGACCCGGTGGTGCGCCATCTGTTGCTGACCATACTCGAGCGCTACCGCTCCACCCGCAGCCAGCCGGCCTTCAATCCGACGCGCTCCACCGTCTTCCGGCGCGACACGACGCGCGGCGTCGCCACGCATCAATTGCGCCTGGCACACGACATCGCCGAAGCATTGCGGGAGGAGCAGTTCGAGATGTTCTACCAGCCCATCTGCGACCTTTCCAGCGCGCGCATCGCCGGATACGAGGCGCTGATCCGCTGGCATCATCCGCTCGAAGGCATGGTCTCGCCGATGGATTTCCTGTGGGTGGCGGAACAGACCGGACAGATACGCGAGATCGGACTGTGGACGCTGGACCGGGCCTGCCGTGACTGGCCCACATTGCGCCAGCACATCAACCACCCCAAGCCCTTCGTCAGCGTCAACCTGTCGCCCTCGCAACTGACCGGCGACGGATTCGTGGGCGAAGTGCGCGCGCTGGTAGAGCGCCACCAGATGCCAGCTCATGAACTCAAGCTGGAACTGACCGAGACCGTCATCATCAACAACCCCGAGCTCGCGCTGCAGCTGCTCAGCAAACTCACCGAGGCCGGCAGCACCCTCGCGCTGGACGATTTCGGCACCGGACATTCCGGCCTGGAATCGCTGCACCGCTACCCCATCGGCACCATGAAGATAGACCGCTCCTTCGTCAGCCAGATGCTCGCCTCACCGCACAGCACCAAGATCATCCAGGCCTCCATCGACCTCGCCCACTCGCTCAAGATGGACGTGGTCGCGGAAGGCATAGAGACCGAGGAAGAGCGCCTCGCTCTGCTGGAGTGCGGCTGCGAATACGGGCAGGGGTGGCTGTTCGGGAAGCCGGCTTCGCTGCGGAGCATTTAGCATGTAGGGTGGGCACGGTTCTGTGCCCACGCGGATTCTTCAAATTCAAAAGCAACACCGTCGGGGGTAGCCCGACGGTGTTGTTTTTGATTAAACATGCAGCACGCCGCTTCGCGGCGACCCTTCGACAATGCCTTTAGTCCTGAGCAACGTCGAAGGGTCAGGGCGAACGGTCTCAGGCGCTCAACACTAACGGCGCTAAATAACTGTAATCAGAACGTTGCTTCGTGGATCTCCGGCATGCCGTCGGCCACCCATTTGGTGTACCCGCCCGCCATGTTGAGCACGTTCTTGAAACCCATCATCTGCAGTACGGCAACGGCCATCGCGGAACGACCGCTGGTCGCGCAATACACGACGACCTGGCGGTCGCGGGCGGCGGCCAGCTCGGGCAGGTGCTTGGGGTAGGCCGGATCGGCTGCGGCTTCGAGGATGCCGCGCGGCACCAGATGCGCACCCTTGATGTGGCCGTTCTCGTATTCGCCGTGTTCGCGCACGTCGACCAGCAGCAGGTCTTCCTTCTTGTTGAGCTTGTCGAGCAGTTCCTGCGGGCTGATCTCCTTGACGCAGGCTTTGGCGGAACGGACGAAGTCCATCAGGCCCATGGGTTGCTGGGGTTTGAATGTGTCATACATGAGTAGTGCTCCTATATCGGTCTTGAAACGGTTGAACCCCTGCACAGGGTCGGCTGATCCATCATGTCAGGGCGCTGCGAAAACGGACTGCCGTCAATTCAGTGCCGGTTCCCCGCCCTTGGGGAACAGCACCCACATCTTGCCCGACTGCTTCATGCTCCCCGCCCGAGCTGCGGCGATCTCGCCGAAGCCCCAGTAGAAGTCGGCGCGCACTGCGCCCTTGATGGCGCCGCCGGTGTCCTGCGCGAACATCAGCCGGTTGAGCGGCTCGGTGCTGTTGGGACGGGTGGTGGCGAGGAACACGGGCACACCGAGCGGGATGGTGCGCTGATCGACGGCGATACTGTATTCCTCGGTCAACGGTACGCCCAAGGCACCGAGCGGTGCGGAAAGGGTGTCCGGCAGTTCGCGGAAGAACACATAGCTGGGATTGTGCCCCAGCAGAGTGAACAGCCGCTCAGGGTTCTTCTCCGCCCAGTTTTTGATGCCCTGCATGGAAGCCTCTTCAGGCTTGAGTTCGCCCATGTCGATGAGTTTCTTGCCGATGGAGGCATAGGGGTGTCCGTTCTGGTCGGCATAACCGATCTTCACGCGCTTGCCGTCTTCCAGTTCGACGCGGCCCGAGCCCTGTATCTGCAGGAAGAACAGTTCCACCTCGTTCTCCACCCAGAGCAGTTCGCGCCCCTCCAGGAGCTGGGCCTTGCCGGCATCGATCTCGGCGCGGTTGAAATAGGGCACGACGCGTTTGCCTTGCAGCCGCGCGCGCACGCGCTGGCCGCGGAACTGCGGATAGAGGTCGCCCATGTCCACTTCGAGCATGTCTTCGGGCGGCGCGTAGATGGGGTAGGGACAGCGCTCGCTCTTCTTGCGGCAGCCCTTGAGCAGCGGCTCGTAGTAGCCGGTGATGAGTCCGCTGTCGCTGCCGTCCGGATTGAACACCTGGTAAGGCGTGAACCAGGTCTCGTAGAAGGTGCGCTGCGCCATCAGGTCGTCGCGGTCGACCTTCGCTGCCGCGGCGCAGATCGGCAGCCATACCGGTTTCAGCTTGAGGGCATTGCAGCTCTGCAGCAGCGCCGGCCAGGATGCATCCAGGTCCTGCGTCAGCCAGTCCGGCAAGCTTTCCCATTTGCTGATCATGAAATCGGGCGTGGGCTTGCCCACGGGCGGTTTGATCTCTACGGGGGGAGTCGGCTGGCAGGACACCAGCCACACGCTCGCCAACAGCACCAGCCAAATCGATCTGCTCTTGCTCATCTTCACCTTAATGCAATACGCGCGGCACGCTCAGAACGAATTGCGGGATAGCCACCGCGAACTCTTCGCCATCCAGCACCTGCATCTGGTAGCTGCCCGACATGGTACCCACCTGCGTCGCCAGCACGGTGCCGCTGGTGTATTCGAAACTCTGCCCCGGCTTGATCACCGGCTGTTCGCCGACCACGCCCTTGCCCTTCACTTCCTGCACATGGTTGTTGGCATCGGTGATGATCCAGTGACGGCTCAGCAGCTGCGCGGCGTGTTCGCCCTCGTTGGCGAGGGTGATGGTGTACGCGAACACGTGGCGGTTGTCGGCTTCGTCGGACTGGTCGGCAAGGTAGCGCACTTGCACGGAGACCTTGATGCGATAAGGGGAGTTGTCTTCCATCGCCGCATTTCACCGTATTTTGCGCGGCGTGACAAGCTTTGTTTCCGGCGATGGAGGGAGCGTGCGGTCAGCCTCGCAGCAGCGCCAGACCCCGCAGGATGCTCGCGGCGAATCCGGACGTGCGGACCTTCTCCGGTATCTCGACCTTGTGGGCATGCACCAGCTCCGGTGCCTGCTGGTAGGTGAGATAGCGCTGCAGGGCGGAGTGGATCTGTTCCTTCATCGTCGAAACATTGAGCGGTTTGTGCAGGATGCGGAACACCTGCGCCTGATTGATGAGATCGATCACCAGTTCGGCATCCTTGGCCTTGGTGGCGATGATGGAAAGGATCTGCGGGTGTTCCTGTTTCAGCAGCTTCAGCATCGAGGCGACTTTCTCGTGGCTCGATTCCACGTCCGCGATGACGACGGCGATCTCGTGCTTCCCCATCGTGTCCAGCGCCGCGTCGGCCCCGTTGGCATACAGCACGGGGCAGAGGCCTCCGATCAGCTCGCGGACGACGCGGAACACCTCCTCGTCCTCGTCGATCACCAGCACGCCGGCCTTCATCTTCTCCGGCAGTGCTATCGCCGTCGTCCTGGTATCGGCCAGTTCCAGCGCGATGGTGGAGGCCTCCGCCACGATGGTCTGCAGCGACTGGTTGTCCCAGGGTTTGCTGATGAAGCGATAGACCTCGCCATCGTTGATCGAGCCGACGATGGCGGCCAGATCGGAATAACCGGTGAGCAGGATGCGCACGCTGCGCGGCGATATCTCGCGCGAACGGCGCAACAGTTCCGAGCCCAGCATGATGGGCATGCGCTGGTCGCTGATGATGACGTGCATCTGGTAGCGGGTGATGAAATCGAGCGCCTTGTTGCCGTCCGTCGTGGTGAAGACGTGGTAGCGGTGGCGGAACAGCGATTTCAACGCGGTGAGGATGCGCTCCTCGTCGTCGACGATCAGCAGGCGCGCTTTCTTGACGCCGGTATCGATGAAGATGGGACTGTCTTCGTCGATGTCGTCAGGCTCGCTTTCCGCGCTGCCGGCGAGCACGCCATCGGGCTGCTGGTTCTTGTTCAGCATGCGCGCGGCATCGAGCAGCATGCTGCCGTTCGGTGCGGCAACGGCGGGTTGCGGCGCGACCACACCGAGCGATGCGTCGATTGCCTTCCTGAAGGCTTCCGAGAATTCCGCGGCCGTCTGGTATCTGTCGGCCGGGTTCTTGGCCAGGACCTTGCCCAGCACTTCGTCCATTTCCGGCGCGAGCGCGGGGTTGAGCGTGGAAGGTTTTGGCGGGATCGCGTTGACCACCTGATGCATGATGGCTGCCAGGCTGCCGACGAAAGGCCGCCTGCCGGTCAACAGTTCGTAGGCGATCACGCCGATGGAATACAGATCGGTCGTCGCGCCTATCTGCTCGCCGCGGAACTGCTCCGGAGACATGAATGAGGGCGTGCCGACCAGATCACCCACCCGGGTCAGCGTGGTGGAATCGACGCGGGCGATGCCGAAATCGTTGATCTTCACGCGCCCGTCATTGTTGATCATGATGTTCGCCGACTTCATGTCGCGATGTACCACGCCCTGCGCATGGGCATAACCGATGCCGTCCAGGGTCTGGGTGATGATCTGCGATATCTCGCGCAGGCCGAAGTTGTCCTTGCTCTCCAGATGGTGGGCAAGGGTCTTGCCGTGCACCAGCTCCATGATGATGTAAGCCGCGTTCTCGTCCTCGATGAAGTCGTAGATCTGCACGATGCGGGGATGCACCAGACGGCCGACCGCCTGCGCTTCACGACGGAAGCGGCTCAGCACGGTCTCGCGCTCGCCGTCCTGCAGGGCCTTCTTGTTGACGCCCTTGATCGCGACTTCGCGCGAGATGGCCGGATCCCAGCCTTTATAGACGACACCCATGCCGCCGGTGCCGAGCTCGCCCTGTATCTCGTATTTGCCGATCTTCTTCAGTGCTTCGCTCATCTGTCAGACACCTTCCAGTTGCGCTTCCGCCGGCGGCGTCAACGGCAGCCACACGGTGAATTTCGTTCCTTCGCCCGGCTTCGACTCGACGCTGATCTTTCCGCCGTGCTGCTCGACGATCTTGTACGAGATCGACAACCCCAGGCCGGTGCCCTTGCCGATCTCCTTGGTGGTGAAGAAGGGGTCGAAGATCTTCGACATCACCTCCGGCGGGATGCCGGAACCGTTGTCCTGCACTTCGACCGCGACGCCCTCGCCTTCCTTGCGCGAAGTCAGGGTGATGACACCTTTTTCGCCCGGCATCGCCTGGACCGCGTTGGTGATCAGATTGAGGAAGACCTGGTTGATCTGCGATGGCGCACAGGTGATCTCCGGGATGTCGCCGAAGTTCTTGTTCACGGTCACCATCTTGAGCTGGTGTTTGGCCAGCAACAGGGTGCTGTTGAGGCTGTCGTTCAGATTGGAGTGGGCAACCTTGCTGCGGTCGAGACGGCTGAAGTTCTTCAGGTTGCCGACGATCTCCGACACCTGCCCGGTGCCGAACAAGCCATCCTTGACCAGGCTGCCCAGCTCTTCGATGACATGCTGCTGTTTGAGTGCTCCGACCTGCGCCGATGTCTGCTGGAACTCGCGTGACAACCCCTCCGGGTCATTGCCCGCGCCCAGCAGCTCCAGCAATTTTGCAGAATGCCCCAGCGCACTGTCGATCAGCGGAAGTTTTTCGGAGACCTGCCCCAGGCTGTTCTTCACATAGGCCAGCGGCGTGTTGATCTCGTGCGCGACCCCGGCCACCATCTGTCCCAGCGAAGACATCTTCTCCGACTGGATCAGTTGCGACTCTGATTCCTTGAGGTGCTTCAGCGCATCGGACAGTTCGCGGGTGCGCGCTTCGACGCGGTGCTCCAGGGTCTGGTTGGCGGTCTTCAGCTTGAGTCCGAAATACATCAGCAGGACCAGCAGGGCCGACGCGTAATAGATCAGGTATATCCGGTAGCGCTCTTTCTCCTGCAGGCTTTCTTCCAGTTCGCTGTTGAATGTCAGCGTCAGGCTGATCAGGCGCGGGCCGGTACTCAGCCCTTCCAGTTCGGAATGATGCGCCAGTTCGACGGGGATCTGCGCCAGCAGGGTTTGCACCGCCTGGTCTATGCGCTGCATCTGGTCGTGGGCGACGTTTGTCGCCGCCAATTGCGCAACCAGTTCCTGCAGCATCGCGCGCTGGGTTTCCTGCCCATGCAGGAAATATTGCGTCGCGGCTTCGTCCAGCTGACTCAACGTCTGCGCAAGGGCGACGGAAGGACGTTTCTGTGCGGCCGTCGCCGCAGCGAGCCCGGAGATCTCCTGCAGCAGCGCCTGCAAGGTCAGCTTGTTGTTCCTGTTCTCCTGCATGAATAGCTGGAACAGGTCGGATTTGTGCATCAGCGCATTGCGCAGTTCGGTGAGGCCGGATCTGAGGGTATTGCTGGAAGTCAGTTGTGCGAAACGGGTGACATCACGCAGCGCCTTGTCACCCGCATCCTTGAGCGGTATCTCTTCCGGTCCGATATCGAGATCTATCCGGGCGCGCTGCACCTCGCGGTCCCAGCGACTGTCGATCTCCTTCACGCCATTCAGCAGGCCCATCACCTCGTTCTGCTCGCGCAGGTCGACCGCCTCGGTCTTGTCGTAGAAGAATACCAGCGCACCCAGCATGATCGACACGATCAAACCGATCAGCACGGTTTGCTGCATCTCGGACCTGCTCATCTCAAGCTTGGTGTTGATTTTGCTGAATTTGATGTTCACAACTCATCTTCCCTGACCGACGCCCATCCGATCGCTTGTTATTCTTGAAATGCCGCGGGTGAATATTCTGCAGCGTCTTCCCCGCCTGCATTGTAGTGCCTGATTCCCTTGCATAACAATGCCATAGACACATGAACCCGATATGGCACCCGACTTTTCTGCAGACGCACGAATGCCGCTCCACAGGCTTCGCCCTCGCGGATCAGCGGCATCGCTCCCGACACCCTCATCGAATTCCCAAATTGGAGTACCCACCTGCGCCGATGGGTCTGTTGCGCACTGGCATCCGGTCACAGCCCTGCGCCCTTGTGCGGCCGCAGTCCGTACCCGTTGCGACATATCATATACCGTAAGCATTCGGAATCACATATGGCTGACGGTCTATATACTTGCCTATATACACCCCGCGATCGCCTGCAGCGGCCGACCGCAACCCATAGGTGAAGCCATCCCCGCGCCTTGCCCTTATCAACGTGCCAGCTTTATCCCGAGAAGTTTCGGTTAGAATGCCGGGTCAAGTCATCAACCGAATAAGGATAAAACCATGGATTATCAGATCGCCCCTTCGATTCTTTCCGCCGATTTCGCCAAACTGGGACAGGAAGTCGACAACGTACTCGCCTCCGGCGCGGACATCGTCCACTTCGACGTGATGGACAACCATTACGTGCCCAACCTGACCATAGGCCCGCTGGTGTGCGAAGCGTTGCGCAAGCACGGTGTGACCGCACCGATCGACGTGCATCTGATGGTCAAGCCGGTGGATCGCATCATCCCCGACTTCGCCAAGGCCGGCGCGACCTACATCACCTTCCACCCGGAGGCCTCCGAGCACATCGACCGCACCATCGGCCTGATCAAGGAAAGCGGCTGCAAGGCCGGTCTGGTGTTCAACCCCGCCACTCCGCTGGACGTGCTGGAATACACCCTGCCCAAGCTGGACATGGTGTTGCTGATGTCGGTGAACCCCGGCTTTGGCGGCCAGAAGTTCATCCCCTACGTGCTGGACAAGGCGCGTGCCGTACGCAAGATGATAGACGCCGGCAAATACAACTGCCGCCTGGAGATCGATGGCGGCGTCGGTCCGGCCAACATCAGGGAAGTGGCCGAGGCGGGCGTGGATACCTTCGTGGCCGGTTCCGCGGTGTTCGGCAAAAAGAACGACAAGGACAAGAACCACTACAACACCATCATCGGCGAGCTGCGCGCAGAGTTGGCGAAGGTCGGCAAGTAATGGCGTTCAGGGATTTTCCGCTCCCCGTCTCCGCCATCGTCATCGACCTGGACGGTACGCTGCTGCATACCGCGCCGGAGCTGGCAGAGTCGGCCAACCGCATGTTGCGCGACATGGGCCGTCCACCCGTGTCGCAAGACCTGCTGATGAGCTATATCGGCAACGGCATCCACTGGCTGGTCAAGCGTGCGCTCACCGGCGACATGCATGCCGAGCCGGATGGCGCACTGTTCGACCAGGCGCTGCCGGTATTCGAGAAGCACTACACCGGGCTCGCCTGCGACAGCAAACCGTTCCCCAACGTGGTGCAGGGACTGGATGCGATGAAAGCCGCCGGTTTCCGCCTGGGCTGCATCACCAACAAGGTGATGCGCTATACCGAGCCGATCCTGCAGGCTTCCGGCCTCGCACCGTATTTCGAGATCGTGCTGGCCGGCGACACCTTGCCGGAGAAGAAGCCGCACCCGCTGCCGCTGCTGCATTCAGCGCAGTTCTTCGGCGTACCGATAGAACGGTTGTTGCTGGTCGGCGATTCGCTCAGCGATGCGCAAGCCGCACGGGCTGCAGGTTGTCCCATCATTTGCGTGCCCTACGGTTACAATCACGGCGAGCCGGTCGAAGGCCTCGACGTGGATGCAGTCATCCCCGACCTGACAGGCGTATTGCCGCTCATCCAACGAGCCTGAAATGACAGATAACGACCTCTATTCGAAGACGATCGATTGGCGATGGTGATGCGGCAACACCGGGCATCGCGTCCGCGCATCGTCATCGAACAAAGATAGAGAGGTCTTTATGCTGTCCCCCATCACCGAACAGGAATTCCAGGCCCTTGCCAAACAGGGCTACAACCGCGTCCCGCTGGTCGCCGAAACCTTCGCCGACCTCGACACCCCGCTGTCGCTCTACCTCAAGCTGGCCAACCGCCCTTTTTCCTATTTGCTCGAATCGGTGCAGGGCGGCGAGCGCTTCGGTCGCTATTCCTTCATCGGCCTGCCCGCCGACACGCGCATCACCGTGCGCGGCGACCAGGTCACGCTGACCCAGGACGGTCATGAGACGACAGAAGCCTGCGACGACCCGCTGGCTTGGATCAAGCGGTTCCAGTCGCGCTTCAAGGTCGCGCCGCTATCCGGCCTGCCGCGCTTCACCGGCGGCCTCGCGGGCTATTTCGGCTATGACACCGTGCGCTACATCGAGCCGCGCCTGGCAAAGACAGTGAAGAAGGACACGCTCGGCACGCCCGACATCCTGCTGATGCTGACCGAACAACTGGCGGTGGTGGACAACCTCTCCGGCAAACTGACCTTCATCGTCTACGCCGACCCGGCGCACGACGATGCCTATGCCCTCGCCCGCGAACGCCTGCGCGAACTGATCGGCATGCTGCGCCTGCCCATCGACATCCCGTTCGCGCCGCCCGCCCCGCGCGAGGAAGCAAAGTCCGAATTCGGCGAGAGCGCCTTCAAGGCGGCCGTGGAAAGATCCAAGCGCTACATCTTCGACGGCGACATCATGCAGGTGGTGCTGGCGCAGCGCATGTCGCAACCCTTCCCGGCATCGCCGTTGTCGTTGTACCGCGCACTGCGCAGCATCAACCCGTCGCCCTACATGTTCTATTACGACATGGGAGACCACCATGTGGTCGGCGCCTCGCCGGAGATCCTGGCGCGCCTGGAAGGCGACACCGTCACCGTGCGTCCCATCGCGGGAACACGCCCGCGCGGCAAGACGCCCGATCAGGACAAGGCGCTGGAACAGGAACTGCTGGCCGACCCCAAGGAACTGGCCGAGCATCTGATGCTGATCGACCTCGGCCGCAACGACATCGGCCGCGTGGCCGAGCGCGGCACGGTAAAACTCACCGACAAGATGGTGATCGAACGCTACTCGCATGTGATGCACATCGTCTCCAACGTCGAGGCCAGGCTGAAGCCGGGGCTGGATGCCATCGACGTGCTGAAAGCCACCTTTCCCGCCGGTACCGTGAGCGGCGCCGCCAAGGTGCGCGCGATGGAGATCATCGACGAACTGGAACCGAGCAAACGCGGCATCTATGCCGGCGCGGTCGGCTACCTCGGCTTCAACGGCGACATGGATGTCGCCATCGCGCTGCGCACCGCCGTGGTCAAGGACAAGATGCTTTACGTGCAGGCCGGCGCGGGCATCGTCGCCGACTCGGTGCCGGACAGCGAATGGATGGAGACGCAGAACAAGGCTCGCGCGGTGTTGCGCGCGGCGGAGATGGTGCTGGACGGGCTCGACGCCCAGTCGCACCGCTAGGAGGACACCATGCTATTGATGATAGACAACTACCTTTCAAATCCAACCCAATCTTGTTTTATCCTGCAATCATTGCAATTCCATTATTAAATAGTTAGATAAGTGCACTTTTCGGTCAAATTCGCAAAATAAATATCCTTTAGCAACCCCTCAAATAGGTGGTAAATTGGTGGTAATTTAAGCCTTCTATACCGCCAAATGAAGCCCTCCAAGTCGCTTACTCACTCGACAATTCTCGCTGCAAAACCAAAGGACAAACCGTACAAGCTGTCCGATGCCGACCGCCTGTACGTGCTAATTACCGTGGCAGGAAAAAAGTATTGGAAGTGGAACTACAGATTAGACGGAAAGGATTGCACATACACACTTGGCACATTCCCAGATGTCAGCCTGTCTGATGCACGTGAGCGCCGCATAAATATCGAAAAGTTGGTTCAAAAGGGCATCCACCCCAAAGACCATGATGAGGATTTACAACTTCAAGCAAAAGTAGATAAGGCGGCGACCTTCTGGTCTGTAGCAGGCGAGTGGATTAGCGCCAACAAAGTTAAGTGGTCTCCAAACTATCTAAAGCAGGTTGAAACTTTTATGCAGAGATATGTTCGAGATACTGCATTTGGCAATCGCCCGATTCGACAGATCACTACAGCTGAAATTTACGAGTTGATATTAGGTGTCGCGAAACGCAACGAGCGAAAGAATAGTGAGAGAAAATCTACCGGGGCTCCCACGCTAGCCATATTGCTTCGACAGTGGTGTGCCGCAGTCTTCAGGCTTGCAATTGTTTCGGGGCGAGCAGAGCGGAACCCGGTAATTGATCTAATGGCAAGCGACGTAATTGTCCGACCTAAAGTAAAAAACAACAGAGCGCTAAGTGAGGTAGAGCTTCGACAATTATTGAAGGCTTTGGCTGCTTTTTCTGGACTGCGTACAACTGGCATAGCAATCGAATTGCTTATGCTTACGTTTGTTCGCACCACAGAGCTGAGAGCAGCCGTCTGGGATGAATTCGATTTGGACAATGCGGCATGGACAATTCCTGCAACTCGCATGAAGGTAAAGGATGCGGGAGATCACGTTGTCCCACTGTCATCCCAGACAGTTAGTCTCTTAACTGAATTGCGTGAGATCGTAGGGACGCCGAAAGAAGGCCCCCGCTGGATATTTCCAAACAACCGGCGAGATTCAGATTGCATGACATCCACGACAATCAACCGAGCACTGGAACGCATGGGTTTTAACGGAAAAGATTCTATTGGTTTTTCCGGCCATGGCTTCCGTGGAACGGCTTCAACGTTACTTCACGAGATGGGATGTCGCCCTGAAGTTATTGAAGTGCAGCTAGCACACAAAGAAAGAAATGCCGTAAAAGCTGCTTACAATAAAGCTCAATACATGGCAGATCGAAAAATAATGATGCAGCAATGGGCGGACTACATCGATGGACTCAAACAGCCCCTGGAGTAACTCCGTTAGCAACCTGAATTGACGGCCTCTATTTTTTTCCAAATGCGCTTGAGTTCTGAATTAGCTATTGTTATCCTGATCTCGCTTTGAATATCCGTTGCAAGGAGTGCATGGGGGGATGAAGCCCCCGGATAGTCAGCCAAATGTAACCAGCAATTGGTTGCTGCAATTGGCAGATTAGCGCTCCGGTACACGGAACTCCCCAATGAGTTTCTACCGAATCGGCACCAGTCGCATGAATGCGACCTGCCCCATCAGTTCGAAACTTATTTTGGAGCTACCTCATGACAGTTACTATCAATGGCAAGTCGATCACAATGACTTCGCCCCCAAAGAAAAGTTCTACTCACACAAAAGCAAGACCCTATCGCGGCTCGCTAAGCGAGCCGGGCAGGTTTCGCATATCAAATTGGATGTACATACTGAACATGTCGCATAGCGCCTTCTACGAAAGGCTTAAGCGGCCATATAAATACAAACATCCCGTGCCGAGTCCAGATGGGAAAGATCCTCGCCCCTACTGGAATACAGAAACAGTTAGAGCATTTCTCGAAAAGTGAGAAACCGGCGCAGGGAAGTTTCATCGTAGCTTATCTCTGCGCCATCGCTGCTACTAGTAAGCAAGTTTAACAATATGCAAGGAGTGCATCGCTATGGGTGTGGCTATATGGAAAAGGCCTTGTATAGACAGAATACATATGTCGGTTGGCATTGGCTGTAAAGCTCTATATGGATTTGCACTTGCCCAACTCCATGGAATGCGAGATGTAAAATCCGAGATTGTGCCGAATGGAAATATTACGGTTTTTGCAGGGCAGTTCCACAGTCGAATGAGCTACTACCCAAGCAAGAAAAGAAAGATTGCAGAGATAGAGGTTGGCATCACAAAGTCAAAGCACAAATATTTTCGATTAAGCTTGTTCCCATCTCAATTTGGGCCGGGCGAGTTTGAACGCTTTAAAGAAGTGCTGGCGCTTATGTTGCCGCCGTTCAACTATCAAAAGCTGTATGTCACTGCGAAGGTGTCCTATATTGAAATAGCTGCTGATTCTGTCTCACAAGCACATCACAGCTTTATTCCTTTCCGCGCAAAATGCAATTGCTCAATGATATTTACAGAAACTGATGGAGCTAAAGGCTCGATTTACGTTGGCAGCAAGACCAGCTCATTATGGTTTTGCATTTACGATAAGAAAAAACTACTTGAGAAAAAGAAACTAGACGCGCCTCACAAAATACACACACGCATTGAAGCGCGCATGAAATTTATTGGGCTGCATCCCAACGAAATACAGACACAGTTGGGCAACCCATTCCTAAAGCTAGAAATCGCTGACTTAACTGATGCACGGGAAGCCTCGAAAGACAAAACGTGGCAAAGCTTCCTAGATGAATGCCTTTCAATTGGTTCAGCTGAGGCGCTTCGCAATCACCCCAAGCAGCGCAAGTTATTTATGATGATGTTAAGGAACCACACGGCGCGGTGGTGGAAGCCCGATTATGTCTGGTCAAAACTGGAAAACGCAGTTTCGGCAATAGCGCCGTAGCCAGACAGACATGCGGCGGGCTAGCCTGGCTATTTGTCTGCCAATTGCCACATTACATTTTGTCATTCGATAGCGGGCGCGAATTTGCACCATGATTAATTTTGACTCTGTAATAGCCTGGAATTGCGCATCTTAATCAGGTGTAGTTGTGCATGAATAATTCTCATGTACGGAATTTCTGAGGAGCTGGATTTAATACATTACCCATCCCAATAGCTGGGAAACCGCCATGCATGAATTCAGAGAAAATATCCCGCAATAATTGCAATTTCCTATTGCATTCATGTCGGTCAAAGTTACGATTAGAACGGTACTCACTCTCTCATGTGACACCGAAATCAATGACAAACAGCCTGCTGGCATTACCCCACGAGTTGCCTCTGATAGATAGGCTCGAAGCCTACAACCTTCCTGAAGACCTCGCCCCGCCAGTAGCAGACAAATGGCTGCTGGTTTCCAACTTACAGAAAAGCGTGCGTCGTGGATTAGTCAGAACAGCACAAGCTACTGCGCTACGAATGCTAGAAATCGAACCCGAATACTTCTGGCGCAGATTGCCTGTAATCGCACTAGAGGACATCGGGTTTGGAAATCCAGCTCTGTGTCTTGATGTCCTGAAGACTTTCCGCCGTGAGGCGTTGCATCGTCAACTTGGCGTTGAACGCGTTGCCTTGTATTTTGTGGAGCAGCTTGCCAGCAGTCTGAAAAGCCGCTTGCTATGTGAAGCTCTGGTGATGGTCGAATACTCGGTTAGGCAAGAAGAGCTGTCAGCACAATGCAGAGCTATGACGGACACGCAGTTGCTCAACCACGTGACAAATATCGAACTCCCGTTCATTGAACGATTCGTCGCGTTGCGCCACTTATGCGGATATCGCGAATTTGCCTATGGTCGCTCAATCACCGTAACAAAGGCGCGTCCAGACCTGATGCAAAAAGTCGTACAGCATTTCAGGCTGAGCGATATTGAGGCGCAACTATTTGTACGCGGGCAAAGCTGCACTCTGTTTCTGAACACGCCTGTGCCACTTGTTACCGCGATGCTTCCATCAGTGGGTGGCAGTGAAAAGCGAGCAAGGCTGAAACATGAGTTATCTGACGGCATACTTCTGGCGGCGCTTGACCAATACACTCGGGTCGGCAAAAAGTGTATTGCGGAGTTCAGCCGGACTGAACCGATGCGCGCAATCTTGGACAAGTGGCCGTGCATTGATTCAGTAGCAATGGTCAATCGAGCCGTGTTTGCCATCGAAGGTGAGTGCCTGGACAGATGGATCGTGTATCCCGGCTCTGACGAACTGTACAAGCAGGTTAATCTTTATTACTTAGAGCGCGTCGGCTTAACTGAAAAGGAGTACCAGAAGTTCTTGACGCACACGAAACGGCACCTTGGATTGCTCAACGAAATCCGAAAAAATGCTCTGTCTAACTAACGATAACTCTCAATTATCGCCAACTATAAACAGCAAGGAATTAGCACACAGCAGCATCACGGAACTGGTTCATGCAGCGCTTTCAGATAACAGCAGAACGGCATACCAGTCAGATTTGAAGCACTTCCTTTCTTGGGGTGGAAAGATACCCTGTACTCCGGAAGTCGTTGCCGACTACCTGTCTGCACACGCCCAGTTGCAATCAATTGCAACGCTCAGCAGACGGCTTGTCAGTATAGGTAAGGCACACACCAGCCAGAATTTAGTATCACCCACAAAAGCGGATCTGGTGAAAGCCGTTATGCGCGGTATTCGTCGCACATATGGGTCAGCACAAAGACAGGTTGCACCCGCCATCAAAGAAGACGTGCTGTCGATGGTCGGTAATCTGGCGGGCATCAAGGGGGTGCGAGACAAGGCACTGCTGCTGATTGGCTTCGCCGGGGCCTTCCGACGCAGTGAGCTGGTCTCGCTTACGGTCGAGGATGTTGAGTGCGTCAAACAAGGGATGGTCATTTTGTTGCGCCGGAGCAAGACCGACCAAGCCGGTGAAGGCCGCAAGGTCGCCATCCCCTATGCACGCGGAACAGTCTGCCCGGTGCACGCCTTGCAGGACTGGCTAGACCTCTCAGGCATCACCGGAGGACTCATCTTTAGAGGCATCACACGCCACGGCAAAATTGCCGAGCAAGGGCTGGCCCCGCAATCGGTCGCACTGGTCGTCAAGGAGCGGGCAGCGGCTGCGGGCCTGGATGCGGTGAAGTATTCAGGCCATAGCCTGCGGGCCGGACTCGTTACCAGTGCCGCCCAAGCTGGAGTCAGTAGTTGGAAGATCCGGCAGCAGACCGGGCACAAATCCGAGGCCATGCTGTTGCGCTACATACGCGATGCCAACATCTTCACCGACAATGCGGCGGGAGGAGTACTGTGACGATGCAATACGCGCACCTGTCTGACATCGAACTGCTCGCCAAGCTCATCGGTGTGCGCGAATCCCGTAAGCTCTACAAAGGCTCGCTGCAATCGCTGTTTAACTTCAGCCAGGACAGCGGCAAGCCGCACGAGACATGTGCGGTGGCACGTGAGCTGGTTCTACGCCTGCTGCAAGAGGATATGCTCCGTGGTGATGCCCTTAGTTCGCCTGGCGCGGTGCGGGACTACCTAAAGCTGCTATTAGCCCAACGCGAACATGAAGTGTTCGTCGCCATCTTTCTCGACGCGCAGCACCGCGTCATTGCCAGCGAAGAGATGTTCCGGGGGACACTCACGCAAACCAGCGTCTACCCCCGCGAGGTCGTCAAATCGGCTCTCAGGCTGAACGCAGCAGCCGTCATCTTCGCGCACAACCACCCAAGCGGTGCTGCCGAGCCAAGTAAGTCAGATGAACAGTTAACGCAAGTTCTCAGGCAGGCGTTATCTCTGGTGGATGTTCGTGCACTCGATCATTTTATTGTGGCGGGGAGTGAGGTGCTTAGTTTCGCAGAAAGGGGATTGATGTGAAACGAGACTATCCAGAACTAGCTTGCAGCCAATTGCATCCCATAAGATGGGGGGAGATCGTGCGACCTGCCTTGCCTGTTTACCGCCTATGCTTCTTCAACCGTTGTTCAACTAGACCAATTAAATCACCCGCTGGCATATTGAGTGCCTCCGCGAGAGTAAATATCGTGGCCAGCGCCGGGCCTTTCTCCGCCCTCTCCAATGCACTTATATGGCTACGTTCTGTACCCGCACGTTCGGCAAGCTGGTCTTGTGTCAGAGACTGCTGCAAACGCAATTCCAACAGCACTTCGCCAAAAACCGTTGTTGGGAATTTTTTGTCTTTCATGGGGCGGCAGGGTTGCTGATACGCCCACGGTTGTCTGCATACGACTGTATGCGTTAGACTGAAACCACTTCAAAAGTTAACTTTTATTCATAGGGGAGCAAATCATGGCATTGGTAAAATGTAGAGAGTGTGGAAGTGAAGTTAGCGATTCAGCCAAGACTTGCCCAAAGTGTGGAGTTAGCTCACCAGCGGATATACATAAGGTTTCTAAGCAGCCCTCTCTGAAATGCAGAGAGTGCGGAAAGGAAATTACAACGAAGGATTGGAAGGCTTGCCCTCATTGTGGAATCAAAAGTCCTGCTGTAAAGCCTAAGACAGTGAAATGCACGAAATGTGGTGGCGAAGTTGAGCAATACGCTAAAGTCTGTCCGGCTTGTGGGGAGAAGAATCACAACGGTGGCATTAATAAGAAAATGGCGATGATTTGGGTTTTAGTTGTGATTGGCGTAGTTGTATATATAGTAAATCGCACGCCATCCCCACCAAAAGAATTGACACCTGAAAAGGTAGTTAACGATTCTTCCTCGACAGGCTCGATGAATACCGGACAACCTGTAATTTCTCCAGCTCAAACCGTAAATTCGCAGATAGTGCAAACCAGTGCGAACGACAATGCTGATTTAATGAAATTTGCTCGTGCTAATGGCAGCAAATTTAAGAGCGAAATAGTTGCGGTCGGAAAAGCATCTGTCGGGGCAAGAGTGATAGTGAGTTTTCGCGATTTTGTGGGCCCATCAGGCGCGACTTATGATGAAAACAAGGGCGAAATGGTAATTCCAGAATTCAGCAGTTTGGGCATGATTAAATTTGAACAAGAATGTACGCCTGCTGGAACGTATGAAGGCCAGAATGCTTTTGGAGCTAAAGCAAAAATCACGAATGAACTATGTGACATATTTTATGTCGATCATCTAGACTTCAGGGGGAAATCGCTTAGTCATAAGCGGATCAAGATGAGCCCTTCACAATATCGAGAAATTATTAACAATGGAGTCCAGGCCGAGATAGATTTTTCAATTCGTCAGCCCTCTAAGGGGTATGTAGTGAAGTATGGTGAAGGAGAAAAAGAGGCGACCATCTCCGATCCGACTCATTCCAATAATAAAGTTTGGACAATAAATGGAATAATTGATGGAGTTAGGTATTTTCTGCCTGGATCGAAAGATCCGGTAACCGTTATCAAAGCCCCCTCCGAAGTAGTCAAAGTTAAGTAATAGACCAGCCTGGCAATAGTTAGGGTGCTAATGGGGGGGTATCGTCGGATAGCATTTTGCTACATAATCCGCCCCCGTAAGCGCATGGCCCATCCTTTTGGAACATCGCAAAGGAAACAAAATGCCAGTTCATGTAAAGCACTTCGATCGAGACAAGGCACTGGAAGCGATTCTCTTCATCGCCAAAAGTCTCAACAATCCGACCTTCCATAGCATCTCCAAGATGCTCTATCTTTCCGACAAGCTGCATCTGCAAGATTATGGCCGCTTGATTTGTGGCGACCGTTACATTGCGATGGACAACGGCCCTGTCCCATCCGCCATTTACGACATGATGAAAGTGGCGGCAGGCAGACGCTCAATAGATGTGGACTGGGATGAGATTATTCGCGAAGCCATGGCCGTGCGTCATGGCCGAGAAATCGTTGCCAAGCGCGAAAGCAACCTCGACTTGCTGTCCGAATCAGAAATCGAGTGCATCCAGAAAACCATTGCCGTATTTGGCAACAAGAGCTTTGGCGAACTCACCGACATCACCCATGACAGCGCATGGGATGCCACGGATGACAACCAAACCATCCCCCTCGCATCCATCGTAGCCACACTACCCAATGCTGCCGAAGTGGCGGGTTACCTGCATGTGCATTGATGTCACCCCTTGGCGCACACTTCCCGGCTGAACTACTGCGCCCCCGCATTGAAGCTGCCCTCAAGCCGGGATGTGTCGTCAAGCTGCTGGTCAAGTTTCCCCAAGTCACCAAAGAAAAATATCTGGTCCTCGTCGCAGACGATGATCCTGAATACCTCACCTTCATCGTCAACTCCGACATCAATCCCTTCATTGCCAGCAAGCCGCACCTGTTGCAATGCCAAGTAGCCATTGATGCCGCAAGCCACTCCTTTCTGGATTACGACTCTCATGTGGCTTGCCATGAAGTGCTCCCCATGAAGCGCGAAGAGGTCATCAAAAGCCTGATGGGCAATCCGGCGGGCATAAAAGGCAACGTGTCGCCCGATGTGAGAGAGCAAATCGCCGCTGCCGTGAAATTCGCCAAGACCATCGACAATGACAAAAAGAACCGCATCATCGCGGCGCTGGAAGGTAACTAATACATGCCCACGCTAGACTGGCTCAACCGCGCCGAAGCACTCACCTCGTCGGACAAAGTACCTTACCGAATATTGGAACCCGTGTCAGAACACGGCGATGGTGAGGCTGAGAATTTACTGATTCATGGCGACAACCTCGACGCACTCAAAGCCCTGCTGCCCTTCTATCGCGGTCGCGTGAAGTGCATTTTTATTGATCCGCCCTACAACACCAAAAGCGCGTTCGAGCATTACGACGACAACCTCGAACACAGCCAGTGGCTGTCGATGATGTATCCGCGCCTCGTGCTACTACGCGAACTGCTGGCTGAGGATGGAAGCATCTGGGTGACCATAGACGACAACGAAGGGCATTACCTGAAGGTGTTGATGGATGAGGTGTTTGGACGTAGGAACTTTGTATCAAATGTCCTATGGCAAAAAAGAACGTCCCCCGATGCGCGCATCCAACTTGGAGCAGCTCACGATCATGTTTTAGTTTTCGCAAAGACAATTGAGCGAGTTGCTTTTAACAAGCTCACGATTTCCCCAGAGCAAGCTCTCAATTTCAAGAACTCTGACAATGATCCACGCGGCGCGTGGGCTTCAACAGACTTTACAGCTCAAGGATGGCGGCCTAATCAAATGTATAAGCTTCAATCTCCAAGCGGAGTTGAATTTGAACCGCCGCCAGGACGTTGTTGGTCAAACATCGAGAGTGAATTTAGAAAGCTCCTTGCGGAAGGCCGCATGTGGTTTGGAAAAGATGGCAAAGCACGCCCAAGAGTGAAAAACTATCTTTCCGAAAGTAATGGTATTAGCTCATGGTCTTGGTGGGCAAATTCAGAGGTCGGCCACAACCAAGAAGCCAAAAAGGAAATCAATGTACTGTTCGGTGCAGACGATGCCTTTGATACACCCAAGCCAGAGCGATTGATTCAACGCATTCTTCACATTGCCACAAATCCCGGCGACCTCGTTCTCGACAGCTTCCTCGGAAGTGGCACCACGGCTGCCGTTGCCCACAAGATGGGGCGGCGCTGGATCGGTATCGAGATGGGCGAACATGCAGAGACGCATTGCATACCGCGTATGCAAAAGGTAATCGAGGGCGAGCAGGGTGGCATCTCGCAAGCGGTAAATTGGCAAGGTGGTGGTGGCTTCCGTTTCTTGCGATTGGGCGATCCGATGTTCAATGCGGATGGCAGCATTCATGCGGCAGTGCGGTTTGCCACGCTGGCGAGTTTTGTGTGGATGCAGGAGACGGGGCTTGCCAAGAGTGGTCCGTGGAAAGTACCAAAGTTGGGGGAGCATGAGGGGCGCGGTATCTATTTGCTGTTCAACGGCATCCTCGGCGATAAGCGCCCGCAATCGGGCAATGTGCTAACCAATGAAGTGCTGGCGGCAATCGACAGCATCTGCCCGCATGATGGGCCAAAGACCATTTACGGCGAGGCGTGTCGCCTGGGTGCAGCACGCTTGGCGGCAGTAGGTGTGACGTTCAAACATATTCCTTATGACGTGAAGGCGCGATAACGATGGCTGACTTTTCACTCAAGAGTTATCAATCCGCAGCGCTTTCAGCGCTTGCTAGTTATTTTCATAGTGCAACCACGGTGGGTGCGGCGAGTGCGTTCCAGCAATTCGCAAACCGTCCTTATCAAACGGATGCGTTCGGCGAGATACCTTGTGTATGCCTGCGCATCCCCACAGGCGGCGGCAAGACGTTGATGGCTTCACATGCCATTGTGAGTATGGCGCGTGAGTGGCAATCCAACGATGCGCCGGTGGCGGTGTGGTTGGTGCCGTCCGATGCGATTCGTTCGCAGACGCTGACCGCATTGCAGACCCCGGGGCATCCGTATCGCACGGCTCTGGAAGAGGCTTACGGCCAACGTTTGCAGGTGTGCGATTTGGATCGTGTGAGTACGCTGTCACCTACCGATTGGGGGCGGCAAACCATCGTGGTGGTGGCGACGATTCAGAGCTTCCGCGTGGAGTTGGCAGACACACGCAATGTGTATGCGTTTTCGGAAGCTTTCGAGCGGCATTTCAAGGCACTGCCTGCGGAAAAGTTGGCACGCCTAAAAGACACGCCCGATGCGTTTGTTACGGAGGCGGATGTTGCGGGTAATGCGATGCTCAAGCCGTTCGCCGGGCAAGCGCGTTACTCGCTGGCGAATTGGCTGGCATTACAAAATCCACTGATCGTGGTGGACGAGGCGCACAACGCACGCACCCAAAATAGTTTTATCGCGCTGAAGCGTTTGAACCCATCGGCGATTTTGGAATTGACCGCCACGCCCTTGCCGCACCAGAGCAATGTGCTGTACCACGTGTCGGCACAGGAGCTGCAAGCGGAGGATATGATCAAGCTGCCGATCACTTTGCGCGAACATGCGGAAGGTTGGCAGGCGGCGGTATTTGGCGCAGTGCAAACACGACAGTGGTTGGAGACTGAGGCGCAGCAAGCGCAAGCAGCAGGTGATGCTTACGTGCGCCCCATCGTGTTATTCCAAGCACAGAACGTGAACGATGCTGTGCCGCCGGAATCGTTGCGCCAGCATCTGATTAACGAGCTACACATTCCAGAAGATCAAATTGCGATTGCCACTGGTAGCCAGCGCGACTTGGATGGTGTGGACATGTTTTCTCCCGCGACGCAGTTGCGCTACATCATCACGGTGCAAGCCTTGCGCGAAGGATGGGATTGTCCGTTCGCTTATGTGTTGTGTTCTTTACAACCGCTATCGAGCGCGACAGCAGTGGAGCAGTTGCTGGGCCGGGTGTTGCGTATGCCTTATGCCAAGCGGCGTGGTCGTGAATCATTGAACCGAGCTTATGCACATGTGTGCGAGGCAACCTTTGCTCATGCGGCGGGGGCACTGGTGGATCGCTTGGTGGGCAACATGGGCTTCGAGGCGCTGGATGTAGCTTCGATGATTGCTCCGCAAATGCCGTTGTTCGATGCAACACAACCCGCACCTGCATTGCCCCCTGTGACCACGATATTGGAAGTGAGCAATGCAGCCGGCTTGCAACATGCGGCAGGTGTGACTATTGCCCCGTCAGCAAGTGGCAAAGGGGCTGTGGTGACATTGACCGGGCATGTAGATGAGACGGTAGAGAAGTTGTTGCTGGCGGCAGAGCGCAGCGAGAGGAAACAAGATTTAATCCGCCAGAAGGTAACGCAGCACAACGCGATTGTCGCCGCAGAGACTGCCCCGTCGATGCGCGGAGTGCCATTCCTGCCCGTTCCCCCGCTGGGCTATCGCTACGATGCGCAAGCGCCGTTGTTCCCGCTGGAACGAGAGGCGGTGCTGGAGAGTGTGGATTTGAATCTGCTTGCGCAGACCGTTTCGCTGCCGGGTTTTCAGGTGGTGGAGCAGGACAATGCGTTCGAGATTTATCTCGACCAGCAGAAGCAGGTAAAGATGCGCACGGCGGATGTAGGCCAGCTTGCGCTGGATGGCGTGAATATCCATATCACCACGGACGACTTGGTTCGCTGGCTGAACCGTGAGGTGCGTCAGCCCGATGTGGTGCAGTCCCACTTGCTGGCGTATTTGAATGCGGTGGTGAATCACTTGGTCAACGATCAGCGTGTGTCGCTGAATACTTTGGCGCGTATGCGCTTTGTGTTGGCAAAGCGAATCAATTCACAAATCGCTGACATGCGCGATGCGGCGGCGAAGTCGCAGTTCCAACAGCTGGTGTTGGATGGTGGCTGGAAAGTCGAGCCGGACTGGTCGCACACGTTCAAGTTCGAGCTAGGCATCTACCCTGCGCCTGCGGGTAGCCGTTATGCGGGGCGCTGGGAATTTAAGAATCATTACTACCCCGTGATTGCCGATTTGAAGGACAAGGGCGAGGAGTTCGAGTGTGCTCGATTCATTGATCGGCATCCTCAAGTGAAACATTGGGTGCGCAATTTGGATCAAGCGGCATTCGGCTTTTGGTTGCCCACCGCGCAAGGAAGATTTTTCCCAGACTTCATCGCAGAATTAAAGGACGGTCGTGTTGCCGTGATCGAATACAAAGGCGCGCACCTGCGCACACTGGCTTCTGAAATTGAGAAGCGCAAGGTTGGTGAACTATGGGCAGCCAGCAGCGGTGGCAAGTGTGTATTTGGTTTTGTATATCTCGATGACGCCGGATTGAATCTCGCAGGACAGCTCGAAGCAGTTTTTGCTTCACAGTAGTTATGCCTATGTCGCCTCTCACCCTTTGATAAATGGGATAATCAGGTTGAGCAATTATTGCCAGTGCCAATTCCAACCAAAATAGCCTGAAATTCTGCAAAAAAGCATCATTTCAAATTGGTGGTAAATCGGTGGTAATAATTTAATTATCGCAAAGATTTATGCAATTGATTGCATAATAATCAATAAGGTAATACCAATCATGTTATTGATGATCGACAACTACGACTCCTTCACCTACAACCTGGTGCAATACTTCGCCGAACTCGGCGCGGACGTGGTGGTAAAGCGCAACGACGAGATCAGCGTGGATGACATCGCGAAGATGAACCCGCAGCATCTGGTCGTCTCACCCGGCCCCTGCACGCCGAACGAGGCGGGCATCTCGGTCGCGGCGATCAAGACTTTCGCGGGCAAGATCCCCCTGCTCGGCGTCTGCCTCGGCCACCAGAGCATAGGCCAGGCCTTCGGTGGCAGGATCATTCACGCCAAGACATTGATGCACGGCAAGACCTCGCTCATCCACCACCACGGCAACAGCGTGTTCACCGGACTGCCTTCTCCGTTCACCGCCACGCGCTACCATTCGCTGGTGATCGAGCGCGAGACCATCCCTGATTGCCTGGAGATCACCGCCTGGACCGATGATGGCGAGATCATGGGCGTGCGCCACAAGACGCTGGCCGTGCACGGCGTGCAGTTCCATCCCGAATCCATCCTGACCGAACACGGCCATGACATGTTGAGGAACTTCCTGGAGGGCAAACCATGAAACCGCAAGACGCACTCAAACGCATCATCGAGCACCGCGAGATCTTCCACGACGAGATGGTCTCGCTGATGCGCCAGATCATGGGCGGCGAAGTCACCCCCGTGATGATCGCGGCCATCATCACCGGCCTGCGCGTGAAGAAAGAGACCATCGGCGAGATCGCCGGTGCGGCGACGGTGATGCGCGAGCTCTCCACCAAGGTCGCCATCGCCGACGACAGCAAGCTGGTGGACACCTGCGGCACCGGCGGCGACGGTGCGCACACCTTCAACATCTCCACCGCCTCGGCCTTCGTCGCGGCAGCGGCGGGCGCGAAGATCGCCAAGCACGGCGGCCGCTCGGTATCGTCGCAATCGGGCAGCGCGGACGTGCTGGAGGCGCTGGGCATCAACATCAACCTCTCGCCCGAGCAGACCGCCAAATGCATAGCCGAGGTCGGCTTCGGTTTCATGTTCGCACCCAATTACCACAGCGCGATGAAGCACGCCGCGCCGGTGCGCAAGGAACTGGGCGTGCGCACGCTGTTCAACATTCTCGGCCCACTGACCAATCCCGCTGGCGCCAAGCAGCAACTACTCGGCGTGTTCCACCCCGACCTGGTCGGTATCCAGGCGCGCGTGCTGCAGCGCCTCGGCAGCTCGCGCGTGATGGTGGTGCACGGCACCGACGGACTGGACGAGATCACACTCACCGGCGCCACCATGGTGGCGGAACTCAAGGACGGCGAGGTGCGCGAATACACCGTGCACCCGAAACAGTTCGGTTTAAACACCGCCTCGCTGGAAGAAATCCAGGCCGTCAACGTGCAGGCCTCGCGCGACATGATCCTCGACGTGCTCGACAACCAGCCCGGCCCGGCACTGGACATCGTGCTGATGAACGCGGGCGCTTCCATCTATCTCGCCGGGCTGGCAGACACCCTTGAGCGCGGTGTGCAGAAGGCCGCTGAGACGCTTGCCAGCGGTGCCGCCAAGCGTAAACTGGCTGAACTGGTACAGGTCAGCAACAGCTGATAACCGACATGCACAATCCGCCCGACAGGCACCCTCTGCGCACAGCGACATGGTTGCTGGGGGGGCTTGCCGCGCTGTTCCTGATCATCTGGCAGCTGCCCCCGCACCACTTCTTCGAAGGCATCTCCAAATACCAGAGCGTCCACCTTCCGGCCGAGACGCTCTCCATCGTTGTTTCCATGCTGGTGTTCGGCGTGGCCTGGAACGCCTACAGCAGCGAACGGGCTGCGAACATCGTCATCCTGGCCTGCGCTTCGCTGGCGGTCGGCCTGATCGACTTCGCCCACATGCTGTCGTTCGCCGGCATGCCGGCGTGGGTCACCCCGTCTGATCCGGAGAAGGCGATCAACTTCTGGCTCGCGGCACGTTCCCTCTTCGCCCTGGCATTGTTGACCGTGGCCCTGCGTCCATGGACGCCGCTGGCCAGACCGAACTCCCGTTATCGGCTGCTGTTCTCGGCCATAGCCGTAAGTGCGCTCGTGTACTGGATCGGCCTGTACCATCAGGATGCATTGCCGCGCACCTTCATCGCAGGACAAGGCCTGACCGCATTCAAGATCGGAACGGAGTTCCTGATCGTCGGCATCCTCGCCGTCGCGGCCGCGATCTTCTGGCGACAGGCGCGGCGCAACAAGCCGCACGAGGCGACCGGCCTGTTCAGCGCCGCCGTCATCTCCATCCTCAGTGAATTGAGCTTCACGCTCTATTCCGATGTGACGGATGTCTTCAACCTGCTCGGACACGCCTACAAGGTCGTCGCTTACGTCATCATCTATCGCACGGTGTTCGTCGGCAGCGTGCGCGAACCGTTCCGCCGTGTGGCCGAGGCCGAAACCTCCCTGCGCCATGCCAACCGCGCACTGAGGACTTTGAGCGCAGGGAACAAGACGCTGATCCATGCCCGCGAAGAGGCTGCGCTGCTGGATGCGATGTGCCATGCCGCAGTGGAAAAAGGCGGCTATCAACTGGCGTGGGTCGGTTTCGTGCAGCAGGACGAAGCCAGGACCATCAAACCGATGGCGTGGCATGCGGTGCAGCCGGGCTATGTCGAGTCCCTGCAACTGGACATCGCCGGCAGCAGCCCGGTCGGCAACGCCATCCGCAGCGGCAAAACCCATATCTGCCAGGACATCGCCACCGATCCCGATTTCGCCCCCTGGCGCGAGCAGGCCCTGCACTATGGCTACCGCGCCAGCATCGCCATGCCGCTGCACGACAATGGCGCGGTATTCGGCATGATGGCGCTGTATGCCGCCACCCCGCATGCCTTCACCGCAGACGAGGTCGCACTGCTCTCGGAAATGGGCGAGGATCTCTCTTTCGGCATCCTCGGTCTGCGCATGCGCGGCGAACGCGACCGGGCGCTGGCCGAACGACAGCGCTATTTCGACCAACTGCAGGCAGGGTTGAAGGCCACGGTGGAGGCCATCGCAACCACCGTGGAGATGCGCGACCCCTATACCGCCGGACACCAGCGCCGTGTGGCCGATCTGGCCGCGGGCATCGCGGGCGAGATGCAACTGCCGCACGAGCAGGTCTACTCCATCCACCTCGCCGGCATCGTGCATGACCTGGGCAAGGTCGCCATCCCCGCGGAGATATTGAGCAAGCCGGCGCGACTGAACCCGATCGAGTATGCCTACATCAAGACCCACCCCCAGACCGGTTTCGACATCCTCAAGGACATCAGCTTCCCGTGGCCCGTCGCACAGATGGTGCTGCAGCATCACGAGAGGATGGATGGCTCGGGATATCCGCAAGGGTTGAAAGGCGACGACATCCTGCTGGAGGCGCGCATCCTCGCCGTCGCCGACGTGGTCGAGGCGATGGCCTCGCACCGCCCCTACCGCCCGGGACTCGGCATCGATACGGCGCTGGAGGAGATACGCAGCAAGCGCGGTGTGTACTACGATGCGGCGGTAGTCGATGCCACACTGCGCCTGATCCTTGAACGCGGTTACCGGCTCACCACCTGAGCAGGCATCCATGGTTTCCATCCAGCATCACTTTCCCCCGCTCGCCGGCGAGGACAGCGCCGACATACAGAACTGGCTGGCAGCGCTGTCCGGCGTGTTCGCCCCCGCCGAGATCGAGGTGGTGCGCAAGGCGTGCGAATTCGCCGCACCGCTCTATCACGGCAGGACCGTGGTCACCGGCACGCCGCTGTTGCAGCATGCGCTCGGCTCGGCCTCCATCCTCATCGGTCTCAACATGGACCACGAGACCATCGCCGCGACCGCCCTGCATGCCGTGCCGGAACTGCTGGAAGGATGGAACGAGATACTGACCGAGCGCTTCGGCCGCAACGTGACCGCGATGGTTGACGGCATCTCGCGCATGGAACAGATACGCCAGTTCAGCGAGGTGCGTTCTGCCGAGAAGGATCAGGAAGCGCAGACCCAGCAGATCGAGAGTCTGCGCAAGATGCTGCTGGCGATGGTGGAAGACATCCGCGTGGTGCTGATCAAGCTCGCCGAACGCACGCAGACGTTGCGCACACTTTCCGGCGCGTCACCCGCTCAGCAGAAGCAGGTCGCGCAGGAGACGCACAACATCTTCGGCCCGCTGGCCAACCGCCTCGGCGTGTGGCAGATCAAGTGGGAGCTGGAAGACCTCTCCATGCGCTATCTGGAGCCGGACCTCTACAAAAAGATCGCCAGGCTGCTGGACGAGCGCCGTGTCGACCGCGAGCGTTACATCACCGATGTGCTGGAACACCTGCAACAGGCGCTGACACAACACGGCATCAAGGGCGAGGTGACCGGCCGCCCGAAACACATCTACAGCATCATCAACAAGATGAAGCGCAAGCAGCTGGACTTCGACCAGCTCTACGACGTGCGCGCGGTGCGCATCCTGGTCGAGGATGTCGAGCAATGTTATGCCGCACTCTCCATCGTGCACGAGTTGTGGGTGCCGATTCAGAAGGAGTTCGACGACTACATCGCGCGTCCCAAACCCAACGGCTACCGTTCGCTGCACACCGCCGTGCTCGGCCCGCGCGAGCTCTCGGTAGAAGTGCAGATCCGCACGCAGCAGATGCACCACGATTCCGAACTCGGCGTCGCCGCGCACTGGCGCTACAAGGAGAACAGGAAGTCCGAAGGCGGCGTGGACGAGAAGATCGCCTGGCTGCGCCAGATCCTGGCATGGAAGGCCGAACTGGCCGACAGCGGCGAGATGCAGGAACAGTTCCGCAACCAACTGCTGCAGGACCGCGTGTATGTGCTGACCCCGCAGGGCAAGGTGATCGACCTGCCCAAGGGCGCGACGCCGGTGGACTTCGCCTATGTGCTGCACACCGACCTCGGCCACCGCACACGCGGCGCCAAGGTGGACGGCAGCATCGTGCCGCTCAACTACAAACTGCAGACCGGCCAGCGCGTGGAGATACTCACCACCAAGGTGGGCGCGCCCAGCCGCGACTGGCTGTCGCCGCAACTCGGCTTCCTGAAGAATTCGCGCGCCCGCGCCAAGGTGCGCCACTGGTTCTCCACCCAGAACCTCGACGCGAGCATCGCCGAAGGCCGCACCATTCTCGACCGCGAACTGCATCGCCTCGGTGTGACGGACATCAACCAGGAAAAACTCGCCCAGCGCCTGCGCTTCAACAAGCTCGACGAACTGCTCGCCGCCATCGGCCGCGACGAAGTCAAACAGAACCGCATCGCCACCGCCGTGCAGCAGGAAGCGCCGACCAAGGCCGTCATCCCCGCCAAGGTGGTCGCGCAAAGACCCGCCGCACCGCACACCTCATCCAGCGGCGTGCTCATCGAAGGCGTCGGCGGACTCACCGTACGCATGGCCAAATGCTGCAAACCCGAACCGCCCGACCGCATCGTCGGCTACACCACGCGGCTCGGCATCACCCTGCATCGCGTGGATTGCAGTTGTGTGCAGCGGATGCCGCAGGACAGGAGGGATCGGTTGTTGGAGGCGGCGTGGGCGGTGAAGAAGGTTTGATCGCGCGCTGGCTGTGAAACCGTCCAGGGTAGCCGACAGCTAAGCCGTTCGTGGTGAGCTTGTCGAACCATGAGCGGCTGGGTTCATAGATTGCCGAGGGTTGCCCGGCAGCAAGTCACTTTTCTTGTCTTGCCAAGAAAAGTGACCAAAAGAAGTCGCCCCCGATGCGCCGCCCCTTCGGGGTTCCCTGCGTTGCTCGACTGGTCAGGCGGCTGCGGAACTCGCGCTTCGCGCTCAGACAGTCCTCGCCGAAATCCCCTGACCAGCCTCCGCTACTCGGCGGACGCACAGGGGAAGGAAAGTCAAAAGCAAAAAACATGGCGGGCATTGCCCGCCATGTTTCAGTTTGATAGGCAAAGTAACTTGACTCCGGTACATTCATTACTTGCCTCTAATTTAGGTGGGCTGCCATGAAAAAAACCATAGTGGTTAATGGAATTGCCATTGGTGAGGTTGAGGCGACTGGCGATTTGATACTTGATGCAAAATTAGCCCAAGAATATTTAAATAATAAGGGGTTACTTAAGCAGCGCTCTCTTGCTGGAGAAATCTTTAGCACTGCCCAAGCGTTTGCGAATACATCCGCCTATCTCTATGAGAACGGGCTAAAGAAGCAACCAAGCAAGGGCACGAGTATCGTGCCGTTCGTCGTGAACTCAGCTTTTGCGATTGAACTGTATTTGAAAGCACTAGGAAAAAAGCATCACGTAACCCTCAGAGGTCACGAGCTTCTTAAGCTATACAAAACTCTTCCAAGAACTGCTCTTGTGGAAATTGAAGAAGCCATCCCCAGATGCGCCAAAGAACGAAGACTAGGTAATTCTCCAAACTTTGTTGAATACCTTAAGGAGCTAAATAGCGCCTTTGTCGACTGGCGCTATATTTTTGAAAAATCCCAATCTGGGCCAATTCACATAGAGCCCACTATTTTTGTTATGCAAGTACTGCATGAAGCATTTCGCTCTCAAGTGAAGGTCTAATCTTCATTAAGTGAACATGCACGGCGCAATCCATATTGCTCTGTATGAAATAACATGGCGGGCAATGCCCGCCATGTTTGCTTTTTGCTTTTGACTTTCCTTCCCCTGTGCGTCCGCCGAGTAGCGCAGGACAGGCGGGGGCAGTCCGACGAATATGTTTGAGCACGTGACCGCGCAGCGGGTCGTGCGAGTTTATGAGGAGGCCCGGCTGTTCGAGCAACGCAGGGAACCCCGAAGGGGCGGCGCACCGGGGGCGCCCTCTTTTGGTTACTTTTCTCGGCAAGACGAGAAAAGTAACTTGCTGTCGGGCAACCCCCGACGGTTTTGGCTTTGATTGAACATACAGCACGCCGCTTCGCGGCGACCCTTCGACAGGCTCAGGGCGAACGGTCTCAGGTGATCATGCTTCGACAGGCCTGTCCTGAGCAACGTCGAAGGGCTCAGCACGAACGACTAAGGTTTCTTCAACAAATCCATCACCGTCGAATACCTCAACCTCACCCCCAACTCCCCCTTCATCCTCCGGTTCATCAGCCGCCGCGATTCGTTCATGAACGACAGCAGTGATTCCGGCAGCACTCGCTGCGCCTCGGCGCGGCCGATACGCGGCGGTCGCGGCAGGTTGTGTGCATCCGCCACAGTATCGAAGTAGTCGCCCATCTTCATCACACCATCGTCGCTGGCGTGATACACGCGATTCGGTTTGCCGCGCTGCAGCGCGGCAACGACGATGCGCGCGAGGTCGTCGGCGTGGATGTGATTGGTGTAGCCGTCTTCTGCCGCGACGAGGGCGGGTGTGCCGGAACGGATACGTTCCAGCGGCAGACGCTCGGCGGCATAGATACCCGGCACGCGCAGGATGCCGGCTTGCACGCCGTTGCGCTCGGCCCAATCGCGGATCTGCCTTTCGGCATCGACGCGGCGTTGCGCCCTCGCCGTTTGCGGATGCAGCGGGTGGGTCTCGTCCACCTGCGCACCGCCGCAATCGCCATACACCCCGCTGGTGCTGATGTAGAGGAGCCGCCGGGGAAGTTCGCCGTGCGAGAGCGCGGCGAGCAGGTGGCGGGTACGGGTGTCGCGTTCGCCTGCATTCGGGGGCGGCGCAAGGTGCAGCACGGCATCGGCCAGCCCGGCGATGCGGCGCAGGCTGGCGCGGCCATCAAGATCGCCGACGATTGGGGTGATGCCTGCGGCGCGCAGCCTGGTAGCACGCGCCGGATCGCGCACCAGCCCGAACAGGCGGTAGTGCGGTCGCAACAAAGGGGCGGTGCGCAGGGCGATGTCGCCGCAGCCGACAAGGAGCAAACGTCTCATGGCCGGATTATGCGTTAAAATCACTGCCTTTATTCAACCGGACAGCACCATGAGCTTCAAGACCACCATCCATCCCAGCAACCACTCTTTTCCCATCGACAAGGACGAAACCATCCTCGAAGCCGCCCTGGATCACGGCCTGACGCTGCCTTACAGCTGCCGCAACGGCGCCTGTGGCGTGTGCAAGGGCAAAGTGTTGAGCGGTTCGGTGGACCATGGCAAGGCACAGGCCTTTGCCCTGAGCGAGGAAGAGAAGGCTGCGGGCATGGCACTGTTCTGCTGCGCCAAGCCGCTGTCCGACCTGGTGATCGAGAGCCACGAGGTGACGACCGCGCAGGATATCCCGGTGAAGACATTGCCCTGCCGCGTCGAGAAGATGGTCAAGCTGTCGGAAGACGTGATGGCGCTGTACCTGCGGATCCCCGCCAACGAGCGCCTGCAGTTCCTCGCCGGACAATACATCGACATACTGCAGAAGGAAGGCAAGCCGCGCAGCTTCTCGCTGGCCAATGCCCCGCATGACGACGAGCTGCTGGAGCTGCATGTGCGCAACATCCCCGGCGGCACTTTCACCCAGCATGTGTTCAACGGGATGAAGGAACGCGACATCATGCGCATCAAGGGCCCTCTCGGCACCTTCTGCCTGCACGAGGATTCGCCCAAACCTATCGTCTTCGTCGCCAGCGGCACCGGCTTCGCCCCGGTCAAGGCGATCATCGAACATGCGCTGCATATCGGCTTCAGGCGCGAGATGCATTTCTACTGGGGCGTGCGCACACAGGCCGACCTGTACATGCTGGACAAGGTGAAGGAGTGGGAGGCGCACGGCATCAAGTTCACTCCCGTCGTCTCGGACGAACAATGGGGCGGCCGCATGGGCTTCGTGCATCAGGCGGTGCTGGATGACTTCAAGGACCTGTCCGGTTACATGGTGTACGCCTGCGGCGCGCCGGTGGTGGTGGAGGCGGCGCATCGCGAGTTCACCGGCCAGCGCGGCCTGCCGAACGATGCGTTCTATTCGGATGCGTTCACTTTCGTGCCGAAGACTTGATCAGGTCCCGACTCGCTCATTTCGCCTGCTTGCCAGAGCGGTTGGCCCAGTAGATGAGATTGGGCTGGACCGCAACGAAACGCGCGTCTTCACGCACCAGGTCTGCCATCTCTCCCGGACCGGGATCGTTCTGCAGGATCAGCAGGAAGGTCTCGCCACCCAGGGCATTGAGTTCCCTGATGCCGAACCTCCCGTATCGCTCGGTGATGACGCTTTCGCCCACATCGGGCGCCAGGGTGACCAGGTATTCATCCGGCACGCGCGCCTGGCGGTCTGCCAGATCATGGCTGGTCTGCGCGGTTGGAGGAACAGCGACCGGAGCGCGCGTGCATGCCGGGACCGTGATCAACATTGCACCGACCAGCGCCAACGAAACAGCGTTCACCTTGCGCTCCATCCACTTCTCCCGATATACCGCCGACAACAGATTGAGAATCGATACTGGCTGTGCCAGTGCTGCGAACTCTAACAGCACCGTTCAGGATGGGATATAGGCCAAAAGATATAGAACCCCGTCTATATCTTTCAATCGGAAATGCGCGATAGCTCGCGGCTTACTGCACCTGAGACGCCTTCTGGAAGTAAGCGAGCGCTTGTTCCTGCTTGCCCATCTGCTCGGCCAGCCGGCCCAGCGCGGTATAGGCGGCGCTGCTGGACCTCAGGCTGAGGCTGGCATCGAGATAGCTCTGCGCTTTGCCCCACAGTTTCTGGTGCATGCAAAGCTTGCCCAGTGCCAGCAACAGCCCGGCATCATCAGTGTGTTCTGTCAGCCAGCGCTCAGCCTGTTCGATCTGCGCGATGTTGTTCTCGCTCGAACATTCCCCGAACAGGGTGACCAATTCGCTGTCCCACTGTGAGTCGAGGCTCTCGGTCAGCAACTGCTGCGCGCTGCGGCAGTCGCCCAGCCTGCCGAACGCCTGTGCTGCGGCGGCGGCGATCTTGCTGCGCCGCTTCAGTTCGCTCGGAATCGATTTCCACAGCATGCGCAATGCCGGCAGGTCGGTCGTCTGGGCCGCCAGTTTCTCCAGCCAGGCCTGCTGGCGCATCTGCACGGCGACGACCTTGTCGATGGCATTGCGCTTCTCCAGCTGCGTCATCACTTCCAGCACGGCATCCCAGTTGCGCGCCTGCTGCTGCGCCTTCAGTTCCAGGCTCAGTGCGCCGATGTGTTTGTGCATGCCCGTGTCGCTCAGCTCTTTCAGTGAGTTGAGCGCGGATTGGGGCTGCTTCTGGTCAAGCAGGAATTCGGTCTTCGCCATCAGTCGCATGGTCGATTCGCCCACGCTCTTGCCCTCGGCCTGGGCAAGATAGGCGTCGCGTTTGTCGAATTCCCGCAATTCATGTGCAGCACGTGCCGCGACGATCGGATTCAGGCCGGAGTTCTCGCCCAGTTCCATGGCGCGCACCGCTGCCTTCTCGGCTGCCGCATAGCGTCCCTCGAAATAGGCCTGCAACGCCTCCATCATCGCCGAGCGCCCCTTGCTGGCAGCGCGCTCCTCGCGGAAGCTGCGCACATATTCCGGCAACTGCAGCGTGACGAAGGCGAGCCGCACGAGCAGATAGACCAGCACAAAGAGGGCGAACAGCGCGAATGCGAACAACGTCAGCGACATCTCCATCCTGTAGGGCGGATAGACGAACTGCACATAACCCGGATTGCGCGCAGCCATCGTCACCGCGACCGCGGCGGCGAACAGGCCGACCAGCCAGAGCAACCACTTCATCGCGCACCCCGCTCATGCGAAGCACGGTAGTTGCGCACCGCTTCAAGGCTGCCGCCGATGTCGGGCATCTCGATGACGATGCTTGAGGCGGACAGTTTCTGCAGGACACCCAGCGACTTCCCCCCTTCATCCGACTTGATATCGAAATGGCGTTTGAGCCACTCCTGCGCGGTCTTCAGATCGCGGCGGAAACTCACTTCGTCGCGCGTCAGCAGGGCCATGCGCGCCGAGAGCAGCCGCAGCTTCAGGTTCTCGCGCAGGAAGAAAGCCTGCGTCGGCGACAGCAGCGGCAACTCCTGCTGTTCGGTGTTCTCGATGCGCACCAGGCGTCTGGTCTCCTGCCAGAACTCGCGCCAGAAGCGTTTCAGCATGCCTTCGCCCGGATCGGTGACCAGCGCGGTCTCCTGCGGCTTCACGCGGCCATCCTGCGCCAGCGGCAGCACATCCACGGCGGCGATCATGCCGTCCAGTTTCAGATTGATGGCCGGCACATCGACGTTGGGCAGGGCGCGCAACCTGTCGATGTCCTGTCCGATGCGTTTGCGCAGGTTGGCGAAGGCGGGACGGTCGAGGTGTTGCAGACGGCTGTCCGCCTGCTGCATGGCGATGAGCGCGGCCTTCACGTTGGCGGAGAGTTGCAGTTGCTGTCCGGCGATGAGCAGCATCTGTTCGACTTCGGCCAGCGCGGTCTGGTCGCGGCTGCTCGACATGTCCTGGTACAGGGCTTCCAGCGCGGCACGCTGGTTCTGCGTCTCGGCGTAGCGGCTCTCCAGCAGGCTGAGCTTGCCGCCCAGCTCGCGCACCAGTTCCTGGTTCTGCGCCACCAGCATCTGGCTGGCCTTGTTCGCCGCCTCGACCTCGGACAGGCGGCGCGCAACTTCCTGCTGCGTCTGGTCGAGCTGATAATGCGAATCCAGCCATTGCCAGACGAACACCACCACCAGCACCGCGAGGGTCAGCTGCGTCAGCGTGACGCGCGCAAGCAGATTGGTCAGGGCGTTACCGTGTGCCGCAGCTTGCGGTGCGGCCGCTGGCTTTTCGGTGGTGGCGGGCAATTGTGTCTGGTCGTTCATCGGGTCAATTCCGTTCAGTGTCCGTCCATGCTACCAAACTGGCTATCAAACCGTCATCCCCGGATCCGCTGACGACGATGTGCCGCCAGCCCTGGCGGCGGGCGAGTTCGGCGATGCGCGGATGCGGCACGAACAGCGCGGCGCCAGCCGGTTCGGTCCCTTGCAGCAACTCCCACAGATGCGTCAGCGCTTCGCTACTGGTCACCGTGATGGCATCCGGTCTGGCTGCCCGCAGTGCGGCGGCATCCAGCGCGTGCTTGCGGCGCACATAGCAAGTGACGTATTCCACCACCGCACCGCGCGCCTTGAGCGTATCGCCGAGCAGCTCGCGCCCGCCGTCGCCGCGCAGGATCATCACCCGCTTGCCGGCGACCTGCTGCAATTCCGGCACGGCCAGCAAGCCTTCGCTGTCGAATCTTTCGGCTGGGACGATGACTTTGGCGACACCGAGTTCCTGCAATGCCCTGGCACTGCCGTGCCCGACCGTGGCGATCTGCAGCGCCGGCGGCAAGCCGCCTGCCGCCGCGATCGCCGCCATGCCATGGCTCACGGCATTGGGACTGATGAAGATGACGATATCTGCCTGCCCGAGGCGGGAGAGTTGCTGTTGCAAGGCCTGCGCATCCGGCGCGGCTTCGATCTCCAGCAGCGGGAACGGCAGGGCGTTGCCGCCCAGATGCTGGATGCGCTGTATCAACCCGGCCGCTTGTTCACGCGGACGCGTGACGACGATATTCAGTCCGGCCAGCGCTTGTTCAGTCATTCAGTGCGGCGAGAATCTCTCCCGCGCCCTGCTTGAGCAGATCCTGCGCGACCTTGTCGCCCAACGCTTCCGGCTGGGTGATATCGCCGATATGTTCGGCGCGCAGCAGGCGCGTGCCGTCGGGTGTGGCGACGAAACCGCGCATGCGCAGTTTGCCGTTCTGCACCTCGGCAAAACCGCCCAGCGGCACCTGGCAGCTGCCGGCCAGCGCGCGGCTCATGGCACGTTCGGCCAGCACGCAGGCTGCGGTGTCGGCGTGATGCAACGGCGCCAGCACGGCCTTCAGGTCGGGACGGTCGGCGCGGGTCTCGATGCCCAGGGCCCCCTGCCCCACGGCGGGCAGGCTGTCGTCGCTGGAGATGACGGCGCGGATGCGCTCGCCCAGGCCCAGGCGCTTCAGCCCGGCCGCGGCGAGGATGATGGCGGCATACTGGCCTTCGTCCAGTTTGCGCAAACGGGTCTGCACGTTGCCACGCAGGGGTTCGATCTTGAGGTGCGGGAAACGCGCGCGCAGCTGACTCTCGCGGCGCAGGCTGGAAGTGCCGACCACGCTGCCCGCAGGCAGGGCGGCGAGGTTGTCGAACTTGTTGGAAACGAAGGCATCGCGCGGATCTTCACGCTCGCCGATGCAGGCCAGGGCAAAGCCGTCCGGCAGGTTCATCGGCACGTCCTTCAGGGAATGCACGGCGATATCGGCGCTGCCGTTCTCCAGTGCCGTCTCCAATTCCTTGACGAACAGGCCCTTGCCGCCGATCTTGGATAAAGTCACATCGAGTATCTGGTCTCCCTGTGTGGTCATGCCCAGGATGCTGACCGAAGTTTGCGGGTATAATGCGCGCAGTCTGTCCCGGATATGTTCCGCTTGCCACATGGCCAATGCGCTCTCGCGCGAAGCGATCACCAGACGGGCTGGGGGAGTAAGTGAAGCCTGATTCATCGGGGTTTCCTAACGATAAATAATTTGCGGTCGATGCCCGGCGCATTCTAACAGGTGCGCCGTGCTTTTGCGCCGCCGACATATACAGAAAACGGTATGAACCTGATCTCTGCACCTGCCGACATCTCCAGCAAGGACCAGCCGCTACGCGACGACGTGCGGCTGCTGGGCCGCATCCTTGGCGACACCCTGCGCGAGCAGGAGGGAGAAGAATATTTCCAGCTGATCGAGACCGTACGCCGCGCCGCGGTGCGTTTCCGCAAGACTCAGGACGAACGCGACGGCGAGGCCCTGGAAAAGATACTGGACGCCCTCTCGCCTGCCGAAACGCTGGCGGTGGTGCGTTCCTTCAGCTATTTCTCGCAACTCTCCAATATCGCGGAAGACCTGCATCACAACCGTCGCCACCGCGCCCACCTCAAGGCCGGCAGCGCACCCAAGGACGGGACGTTGCAACTTGCGCTGGACCGTCTGGAAGAAAAGAAGCTGGGCAAGAAGGCCCTGCAGGCCTTCCTGGACAGTGCGCTGATCTCTCCCGTGCTGACCGCGCACCCGACCGAGGTGCAGCGCAAGAGCATCCTCGATTGCCAGCTCATCATCTCCAGCCTGCTCTCCAACCGCGACCGCATGGACATGACGCCGGACGACCTGGCCGAGAACGAGGAGGCCCTGCACCGCTTCGTGCTGATCCTGTGGCAGACGCGCATGCTGCGCACCGCCAAGCTGACGGTGCGTGACGAGATCCGCAACGGCCTGGAGTACTACCGCTACACTTTCCTGAACGAGATCCCCAAACTCTATGCCGGCCTGGAGAAGCAGCTGGAGACCCGCTTCGACAAGGATCTCAAGGTACCGCCGCTGCTGCGTGTCGGCAGCTGGATCGGCGGCGACCGCGACGGCAACCCGTTTGTCACGCACGACGTCATGTCGGATGCGGTGCAATACCATTCCGCACTGGCCTTCGAACATTACCTGAACGAGACCCATGTGCTCGGCACGCGCCTGAGCCTGACCGACCGCCTGGTCGAGGTCACACCGGAAATGCGCCAGCTGTCCGATTCCTCGCCGGACAAGGCGGCGCCGCGCGAAGACGAACCCTACCGGCGCGCGCTGATCCTGATCTATTCGCGCCTGTCGGCGACCGCCAAATACCTCGGCCATGATCTCGCCACCCTGCGCCCGATCGATGTGCATGCGAAACCGTATGCCACCTCGCAGGAGTTCATCGCCGACCTGGATGTATTGATCGACTCGCTGTACAAACACGGCGCGGTGTATCTGGCGCGCGGCCGCCTGGCCAACCTGCGCCGCGCCGCCGAGGTGTTCGGTTTCTACCTCGCGCCGCTGGACATGCGCCAGCACAGCGCCATCATCGAACAGACCGTGAGCGAACTGTTCGCCCACAGTTCCGGCAAAGCTAACTACTCCGACCTCAAGGAGGCCGAGAAACGCACGGTACTGCTGCAGGCACTGCAGGGAGCGCGGATATTGATGACCGATGTCGCGCGCTATACCGATGTGCCGCAAAGCGAATTGCGCATCATGCAGGCGGCAGCCGAGATCCATCGCCGTTTCGGCGCGGGCGCATTGCCCAACCACATCATCTCCAAGACCGATGCGGTGAGCGACATGCTCGAGGTCGCGCTGATGCTGCAACAGGTCGGCCTGCTGCAGGGCAGCGACAAACTGCACGTCAACATCATCCCCTTGTTCGAGACCATCGAAGACCTGCGCGGTTGCGGTGTCATCATGGACGAGCTGTTCTCCATCCCCTGGTACCGCAAATTGCTGGAAAGCCGCGGCAACACTCAGGAGGTGATGCTGGGCTACTCGGACAGCAACAAGGACGGCGGCTACCTGACGGCGAACTGGGAACTGTACAAGGCCGAACTGGAGCTGGTGAAGGTGTTCGAGAAACACGGCATCGAAATGCGCCTGTTCCACGGCCGCGGTGGCACCGTGGGCCGCGGCGGCGGCCCCAGCTATGATGCGATTCTGGCGCAGCCGCCGGGCAGCGTGAACGGCCAGATCCGCATCACCGAGCAGGGCGAGGTGATCGCCAGCAAATATTCCAACCCCGAGATCGGCCGCCGCAACCTGGAGACGCTGCTCGCCGCAACCATGGAAGCGACGCTGCTGCATCATCACGGTGCCGACAGCACCATGCCGGAATACCACCGCATCATGGAAGCATTGAGCCTGGATGCCTTCGCCGCCTACCGCAAGCTGGTGTACGAGACTCCCGGCTTCACCGATTATTTCTTCATCGCCACACCGATCCGCGAGATCGCCGAACTCAACATCGGCAGCCGTCCCTCCTCGCGCAAGGCCTCCGACAAGATCGAGGATCTGCGCGCCATCCCCTGGGTGTTCAGCTGGGGCTTGAACCGCGTGATGCTGCCGGGCTGGCTGGGCTTCGGCAGCGCCGTGCAGAAATTCATCGAACGCGAAGGTGATGCCGGCCTCAGGCAGTTGCAGGCGATGTACAAGAACTGGGCGTTCTTCCGCGGCCTGATGTCCAACATGGACATGGTGCTGTCCAAGACCGACATGGGTATCGCTTCGCGCTACGCCGAACTGGTCGAGGATGTCGAATTGCGGGAACGCATCTTCGGCGCGATCAACAGCGAATGGGAAGTCACCGTGGAGATGCTGCTCAAGGTGACCGGCAATTCCACCCTGTTGCAGGACAATCCGGCCTTTGCGCGCAGCCTGTTGACCCGCATGCCCTACATCGACCCGCTCAACCATCTGCAGGTCGCGCTGCTGCAACGGCACCGCGCCGGCGACAACGACGAGAAGGTGAAACGCGCGATCCATTTGACCATCAACGGCATCGCCACCGGCCTGCGCAACAGCGGTTGATCCGGCAGCATCTGCGACGGACAAAAAAATTGGGAGACCGAAGTCTCCCAAGTCGCTTTGCTCTACTCGCTATTGTGTGATGAGTGATCGCTGCTTCCCCCTGATGCGATCTTCTGCGGCTCCCCTGTCCACCGGAGATCGCGTTAGCACAGCGGCTCATCCACGTTGCTTGGTAGTTATTTTTATTTATCCAGAATGCCGGACGACTGTCGTTGCCCTGTCTTGCTGCACCCTGATTCCCCCTACTCTTGCAGCGCACCGGACCGATTGGCAGAACGTGCCGCTGCACAAGACCTGCGAATAATAGCGGTATCTATGTCAAGAGAGCGTCAACGAAGTGTGAGAAAACGGTTAAGCGGAGAAATTTCATGTCAAACTCGGCTGACAACGCATTTTGTCCTTGCTAACCCTTGCCTTTCACGCTCGCCAGCTGTCTCCGGCTGATCGGCAGCCTTTCCTCCACTCCGTTCAGTCTCATCACCCAGCCGCTCTCCCCCTCTGCGCCGCCCTTTTCGAATCCGGCGATGGCGCTCCTCGCCACCAGGCAACTGCGGTGGGTGCGGACGAAACGTGCGGCATATTCCTTTTCCAGGGCGGTGAGCGATTCCTCGATCAGGAACTCCCGTTCGACCGTGCGCACAGTGACATATTTCATCTCGGCACGCAGGTAGAGCACTTTTTCGATCGGGATCAATATCACCTTGCCACGCTCGTGCGCCGACAGGAAGTTGCGGGGTTCCGGCGTGAGTTCTTGCAGGACTTCGGTACGGATCGGCACGGCATCGCGCGCGCGCGATAGCGCATCGAACAGGCGTCCCAAACGGATGGGCTTGAGCAGGTAATCGATGGCGCGCTGCTCGAAAGCCTGGACGGCATAAGCATCGTAGGCTGTGGTGAAAATGATGACGGGGGGATGATCGAGCTTGTTCAGATGGCGGGCAAGCTCGATGCCATCCATCTGCGGCATGCGGATATCCATCAACACGACTTCGGCAGGCGTTTCGGCAAGCCGGTCCAGCGCTTCCTGCCCGTTGCTCGCTTCGCCCACCAGCTGCAGCGGGAATTGGCCACTGCAATCCGCCAGCAATTCCTTGAGCCGGTTCCGCGCCGGAGCTTCGTCATCCACGACAAATACGGTGAGCGGCAATGTGACCGTGTCGTTCATGTAGCCGCCCCTAAAGGATTGAATATTTCGCGTAGCGTCCTACTGTACCCCTCTCCCTGCGGGAGAGGGGGCACGGGGGTGAGGGAACAATCATGGCACAGACGAATAATCATATTTCGGACTGCGCCTTGATTGTCACATAGGGGATGATGATATGGACCTGATAATGTTCCGCGTCATGCTCGGCCTGGTATTGAGCTTCGACATCAAACAAGAGCGCCAATCGTTCGCGGATATTGGAAAGCGCCATTTTGTTGCCGTTGGTGTGCAAGGCGATCTGCGTCTGCGACGGGTTGCGCACTTCCAGGTGCAACCCGTCGCGATCCAGGTACAAGCTGACTTCGATGACCCCGCCTTGCGGCAACGGCTCGATGCCGTGATAGACGGCGTTCTCCAGCAACGGCTGCAAGATCAGCGGAGGGATGAGCGCATCAGGCGGCATGTCCTGCGTCTCCCAATGCACCTTCAGACGCTCGCCCAGGCGCAGTGCTTCGATGGCCAGATACTGCTTTGCCAACTCGACCTCTTTAGCCAATTCGACCAGCTCCTGCGGTTCCGCCATCGCGGTGCGGAACAGGTCTGCCATATCTTCCAGTGCCGTCTCTGCGCGCTTCGGATCGGTTCGCACGATACTCAGTACCGCATTGATGGTATTGAACAGAAAATGCGGACGGATACGCGCCTGCAACGCCTGCAAGCGTGCCTCATGCCTGGCCGGAGCCAATGCCAGCGCCCGCATGCGGAAATAGGCCAGCAAGACCAGAGCAATGGAGATGCTTGCCAGCACATGCCGGGCGTAACGAAACAGGCCGGTATCGTACGGGGCGAACAATACCTCGCCGGCAAGCACGTCAAGCGTCAGGGTGATCGCGGCCACGACGACCGTCACTCCCGCCGCGCTCTGCCAATATGCCAACCTCGCGAACACGGAGTTGAGCGCATAAAGGGCCAGCAGGCTGCTCAACAACACGGGCTGCAGCAGTGCGGAACCCTGCAGCAAACTGTTCTGCAAACCGGCCACGGAACCAGTCTGCGATATCAGGACCAGCAGGGCGATCGCATTCGTCAGCAGGACGATGCGCAGCACCGTGCCCATGTTGCGGAAGTCCGGCAACAGCTTGGGCGGAATGTTTTGATTTATACTGCGCGTCTCCGGCATGTCGATCCCTCGATTGCCGCTCATTCTGGACAAGACATGGCTACGATGCAAGACAATCAGACCTGGTCGGGACGTTTCAACGAGCCCGTCGCGGAGTTGGTGAAACGCTATACCGCTTCGGTGGATTTCGACAAACGTCTGGCGCTGTTCGATATTCAGGGCTCGCTCGCGCACGCGCAGATGCTGGCGAACTGCGGCATCATCAGCGCGCAGGATCTGAAGGACATCCAGCGCGGTCTGGCCCAGATCGAGAACGAGATCATCGGCGGCGATTTTGTCTGGCAACTCGATCTGGAAGACGTGCATCTGAACATCGAGAAACGCCTCACCGCGCTGGTCGGCGATGCGGGCAAACGCCTGCACACCGGCCGTTCGCGCAACGACCAGGTTGCGACCGATATCCGCCTCTACCTGCGCAGCGAGATCGACAACATCGTCAGCCTGCTGAAAGCACTGCAAACTTCGCTACTGGATCTCGCGCAGCATCACACGCACACCATCATGCCCGGCTTCACCCATCTGCAGGTGGCGCAACCGGTGAGCTTCGCCCACCACCTGATGGCTTATTTCGAGATGTGCCAGCGCGATGCGGAGCGCTTCAGCGATGCGCGTCGCCGCGTGAACAGATTGCCGCTGGGCGCCGCCGCGTTGGCCGGCACCAGCTATCCGATCAGGCGCGAGATGGTGGCCGAGCTGCTCGGCTTCGAGGCGGTATGCCAGAACTCGCTCGACGCAGTGTCCGACCGTGACTTCGCCATCGAATTCACCGCCGCCGCCGCGCTGACCATGACTCATCTGTCGCGCCTGTCGGAAGAGCTGATCCTGTGGATGAGTCCGCGTTTCGGATTCATCGATATCGCCGATCGCTTCTGCACCGGCTCCTCCATCATGCCGCAAAAGAAGAACCCCGACGTACCCGAACTGGTGCGCGGCAAGACCGGGCGCGTGAACGGCCATCTGGTCGCATTGCTCACGCTGATGAAAGGCCAGCCGCTGGCCTACAACAAGGACAACCAGGAAGACAAGGAACCGCTGTTCGACACCGTGGACACCTTGACCCAGACATTGCGCATCTACGCCGACATGATGCGCGGCATCACAGTCAAGCCGGAAGCCATGCGCAGCGCCGCATTGCAGGGTTACGCCACGGCCACCGACCTGGCCGACTACCTGGTGAAGAAGGGACTGCCGTTCCGCGATGCGCACGAAGCCGTGGCCCTTGCGGTGCGCCATGCCGAGCAAAAAGGCTGCGACCTGGCCGAACTCAAACTGGATGAGTTGCAGCAGTTCTCTACGCTCATCGCCGACGACATCTACGGCGTACTGACGCTGGAAGGTTCGCTCGCCGCACGCAACCACACCGGCGGCACCGCCCCCAAGCAGGTCGAAGCCGCCATCGCGCGCGCGCGCAAACTGCTGGCCTCCTAGGCCTGCAAGGATCGCAGGCAAAAAAAACGGGCCACCTTGCGATGGCCCAGAATAGGAGGAGAGTATGAAAGATTGAGTTGGTTGCAACTCAAGGCTCTAACAACTCAGGACGGATTGTAGGAGCATGAATCTGTGTTGCATATATGCCAAACGGCCTATATAACGGCCTATACCTTTCGTACTCTTATTGCCGCATTCTTGTTTCAATACCTTGAATTACTGAGGCTATTCCGCAACACCCCAGCGCTGGCGCGTTCTATCCCGGCTATATCCTTTGCCGAAAATACTTCGTCATAACCGCTCAATCGCAGCAGTTCCCTTACGACTGCAGCTTGATCGTAGCCATGTTCGAGCAGCAGCCGGCCGCCAGCCACAAGAAAATCACCCGCTTGCGCCACGATGCGGCGTATATCGTCCAGACCATCCGTTCCCGAAACCAGCGCCGACGCTGGTTCGAAGCGTACATCACCCTGCGCCAGATGCGCATCGCCTGCCGCGATATAGGGCGGATTGGATGCAATGAGGTCGAATCGCTGCCCCTCCAGCGCAGAGAACCAGTCGCTTTGCACGAACTGCACATTGGCAACCCCCAGTCGCAGTGCATTCTCTCGCGCCACTTCCAGCGCGGCAGCGGACGCATCCACCGCCGTCACTGCCGAATCCGGCCTGGCGTGCGCGATGGACAGCGCGATCGCCCCCGTTCCCGTGCCAAGATCAAGCACGCGACAAGTGCCGCGCTGCGGAATTTGCTGCAATGCCAGCTCGACCAGCAGTTCGGTGTCCGGGCGCGGAATCAATGTGTCTGGCGTGACCTTGAAACCCAGCCCGAAGAACTCCCGCTCGCCAAGGATATGGGCAATGGGCTCGCCGCGCATGCGCCGCTGCAGCATGGCATCGTATGCAGCCTGCTGGGCGGCATCGAGCATCTGTTCCGGATGCGCCAATAGATATGCGCGGGAAACCTGCAGAGAGCGCTGCAACAGCATCTGGACCTCGATGCGTGCTTCAACGACAGAAAGCAGCAATTCAGTTCTCAGTGATGCGCCATCCCGGGACAGGACATCCTGGATACTGCGCACCGCCATCAGCGCTCTTCCGCCAGTGCCGCCAATTGCTCGGCCTGATGCTCGGCCATCAGCGCGTTGGTGAGTTCGCTGATGTCGCCGTCCATGATCTGGTCCATCTTGTACAGCGTCAGATTGATACGGTGGTCTGTGACGCGGCCCTGCGGAAAATTGTAGGTGCGGATACGCTCGGAGCGGTCGCCGCTGCCCACCAGCGATTTGCGCTCGGCGGCGATCTTGCTGTGTGCGGCCTGTTCCTGTTTATCCTTGATGCGCGCTGCCAGCACGCGCATGGCTTGGGCCTTGTTCTGGTGTTGCGAACGGCCGTCCTGGCATTCGACCACGGTGCCGGTGGGCAGGTGGGTGATGCGCACGGCGGAATCGGTCTTGTTGATGTGCTGGCCGCCCGCACCGGATGCGCGGAAAGTGTCGATGCGCAGTTCGGCGGGATTGAGTTCGACCTCCCCCACTTCGTCCGCCTCGGGCAGGATGGCGACGGTGCAGGCGGAGGTATGGATGCGACCTTGCGTCTCGGTAGCGGGTACGCGCTGCACGCGGTGCGCGCCGGATTCGAACTTCAATACCGAGTAAGCGCCCTGACCGATGATGCGCGCGATGACTTCCTTGTAGCCACCCATCTCGCCCGGACTCTCGGAGATGATCTCGACCTGCCAGCGGCGGCGCTCGGCAAAACGCGAGTACATGCGGAAGATATCGCCGGCGAAGATGGCCGCCTCGTCGCCGCCGGTTCCGGCGCGCACTTCGAGGAATACGTTGCGTTCGTCGTTGGGGTCTTTCGGTAGCAGTTGTTTCTGCAACTCGATCTCGAGTTGCTCCAGCTTCTCGCGCCCGGCCTTGACCTCGGCCTCGGCGAATTCGCGCATGTCAGGGTCGTTCGCCATCTCCTGCGCGGTGGCGATGTCGGCTTCGCAGGACTGGTGAGCGTGATACAACTCGACCACCGGCTCGATTTCGGTGCGTTCACGGTTGAGCTTGCGGAACGCGCCCATATCACGCGTGGCCTCCTCGCTGCTCAATAGGCTGTTGACCTCGTCCAACCGTTCGCTGAGCTGGGCGAGTTTCGAAGAGATGCTCGGTTTCATTCGGAGGGGTGCAGGTGATAGATGCGGTGGATCGCATCCAGCAGCGCTTCGCGTTCGTTGGCTTGTGCCTGATTCAGCGTCTGGGTGGGCGCGTGCAGGAATTTGTTGGTCAACCCCATGCTCAGCGATTCCAGCACCTTTTCCGGGGATTCGCCCTTGGCCAGCAGGCGCAGCGCCCTTTCCACCTCATGCCGGCGCTGGCGTTCGGCATGGTCGCGCAAGGTGCGGATGGTCGGCACGACCCCGCGCGATTCCATCCAGTGGATGAATTCGTTGACGCCGGAATCGATGATGACCTCGGCCTCCTTCACCGCCCCCTGGCGCGCATCGAGCCCGTCGCGCACCACTTCGGAAAGATCGTCGACGGTATAGAGGAACACGTCGTCGAGTTCGGCCACTTCCTTTTCCACGTCGCGCGGCACGGCCAGGTCGACGATGAACAGCGGGCGGTGTTTGCGCTGCTTCAGCGCACGCTCGACCATGCCCTTGCCCAGGATAGGCAGCGGGCTGGCGGTACAGGTTACGATGATGTCGTGCTGCGCCAGCTGTTCCGGCAGTTCGTTGAGCGTGATGGCATGGCCATTGATGCGTCGCGCCAGCACCTGCGCACGTTCCAGAGTACGGTTGGCGACGGTGATGTGCTGCGGCGTGCGCGCGGCGAAATGCACCGCATTGAGTTCGATCATCTCACCGGCACCGATGAACAGGATGCGCTGCTCGGCGATGCTGGGGAAGATGCGCTCGGCCAGTTTGACAGCCGCCGCCGCCATGGAGATGAGATTGGCCCCGATCTCCGTCTGCGTACGCACATCCTTGGCCACCGAGAAGGTGCGCTGGAACAGCTTGTGCAGCAGAAAACCCAGCGTGCCAGCCTGCTCGGCCTGTCGCACGGCCTGTTTCATCTGCCCCAGGATCTGCGGCTCGCCCAGCACCATGGAATCCAGGCCGCTGGCTACGCGAAAGGCATGCTTGACTGCCTGTTCCTGCGGCAAACGGTAGATGTAGGGTTCGATCTCGGCGGTGGGCAGATGATGGTAGGAGGCCAGCCAATCCACCGCCTGTACCGGCGCATTGGTACTGCAATAGATCTCGGTGCGATTACAGGTCGAGAGGATGGTCGCTTCCTTGGCGGCTCCGTTCCCGACCAGGTCGCGCAAAGCGGAATCGAGCGTCTCGGCATTGAACGCGATCTGCTCGCGCACGGAGAGCGGCGCGGTCTGATGGTTGATGCCAAATGTGAATAACTGCATGGGAAAAACGACTATCCGGTTCGCAAGGGAACGGATTATAGAGGCTGGGCGGGCCGAACACCAGCCGGCCCAGCCGTTGGGGACTACTTCTTCGGTTGCAACGATGCCAGGGCTTCTTCGGCATCAGGACGCAGGCGGCTGTCCGGGTGCTTTTTCACGAAGTCGCTGAACGCGGATTGCGCGGCGGTCAGATCACCGGCATCTGCAAAGGAGATGGCCTTCTTGAAAGCCAGCAGTTCATCGGCATCAATGGGTTGGGCATTGGCTTCCCCCTTCCAGTAGACATCGTCCGCATCGGCTTGGGAACCGCGCACGCCGCCCACCGCAGTGGTGGTACTGATCTTCTTCTTCGGTGTCATCAGCTCGATCTTCTTGCGCAGACGCTCCCACAGCGAACCTTCCGGCTTGTCGTCGGCACTGTATGCCGGAGCCGCCAGCACCACGCCCAACAACACAAATAACGCGATCAATTTCTTCATGTGAATCTCCTTGGTTAAGGTTGCTACATGGTGCAACAGATTGTCCGACTTAAAGTGCATTCAATAGTTCCAGAGCCAGTGCACGGTGATCTTCTTTTACTTTTGGATCAATGCCTTGCGCCTTGATGAAAGCAGCTTTGGCCTTCTTGATATCGTTAGTGGCCTTGTAAGCGCGCGCCAGATTCACCCACACATGGGCATCCTTGGGCGTGATTACGGTCGCGGCCAGATAGGCCTTTTGCGCCTCGGCATGCTTGTCCTCGATCATGAAGATGTTTCCGCGGTTGTTCATCGCAGCCGCGTTCTTGGGCTGCAGACTGAGCACCTTGTCGAAATACTTCATCGCCTCCTTGCGGTCTCCGGCCTTGGCCAGAATGATGCCCATCTGCAGGTGCGACTCGACATCGGACGGGTTCTTTTTCAGCGCATTGAGGTAGCGGCGCGTTTTAGTCTGCGAACTGATCTTCAACACCGACATATGGTCGCTGGGGAATTTCTTCTCGATCTCGGCGCGGGATATCTCGCTATGCCTGGATGTCGATGCCGGCAGGCTTGCCGGTTTGTAGGTTTCCCACTCGGCATGCACATCCAGCACGGTCAGCCCCTTGTCCTTCCACTTGTAATAGGCGGCCGCACCTTTTTCCCAGGCCTTGATGAAGGCATTGCCGACCAGCGTGGTCTCGACCGGAATCCACAACTGATCCTCGTAGATCACATACATGTTGTCCATGGTGTAGCCGTCCTCGTCAGCAGCGATCCCGGTGGAAAACATCATGAGCATATGTCCCGGAACCTCGAGCACGCGCGTACTGATGCCCATGCTTTCCAGCGCCGACGAGTAGAACGCCACCAGATCGTCGCAGTCACCCGACTTGCGTTCCAGCGTCTCGCGCGGGAACTGGATATAGTCGACCGTGTTCACCTTGCCCGAGCTCACCTGATAGGGATTGCTCGGATCCTGGATGTAGGTCATGCCGTACACGCCAAGCATGTCGAACAACGCTGCCGCCAGCTGAGCCTCATCCTTGGTCTCCTTGAACTGGGTCGCCACGGAGCGCCCCAGATTGATGAGCGGCGTGTCCTTGGGCGTGACGAAGGTGGCAAAGCGTCCGCGCTCGTCCCATGTCAGGCGATGCTTGTCATAGACGTTCACGGTCGGGGTCTTGTTGAAGGTGATGCGCTTGCCGTTCTCGAAGTAACTCGCCTCGATGAGCGCCTGCACCGAGCTATCCTCCGTCAGCGTCAGGATGCTGTTGTTGAACACTGCCTTGAGGGCGATCTCCTCGCTCTGTCCGGGCAGCAGTTTGTCCAGCTTCGCCTCGGTCGGGAAATCCATGAAGTCCTTCAGCTGGAAGGTGACCTTGAGGCGCTCCATGCTCTTGTTGGTGTTGTTGGTCAACTTGATGCGACCGATGCCGTCGCGCTCATAGATCTTGTACGAGTTCGAGAACACGTCGCGCAACTGCACTACGTCAATCTCCAGCGGGGGGCGATTGAACACTTGCGTGGTGGCTTCCACGGCCAGTTTTTCCGATTCGGTCCCGTCACTGCTGAAAGTCGAGACATAGTAGGTGTACTTGGTCTCGGGAAGCAGCGCATCCTTGATGAACTCCGGTTGCGTGACTTCGCCGATCTTGGTAAATGCTTCACCGTCTTTCTGATAGATGCGGTATGCGCCAAAATATTTGGTATCTGCGGCGGTCCAGCTCATCTTGACTTGCCACGGCGTGGTCTCCACCTGGATCGCGGCAAGAACGGGCGGCACATACTTGGCCGGCACACCGCTCACGGCTGCACTGGTCGCGCCTTCATAGCCGAAGTGCGTCTCGCCGCCGATACGGTAGAAGTAGCGCACGTCGGCTTCCAGCTCTGCATCGGTGAACTGGTTGTTCGCTGTGGTTCCCACCTGTACGAAGCCGCCGTTCTCGGCCCTGGAACGGTAGATGCGGTATTGCTTGATGAAGGGCGAAGACGCCTGCGCCCAGCTCAGCTCGATGGAGTGCACCTTGCCCTGTGCCGCAAGCTGATGCGGCGCTTCCGGCTTGTACAGCGTCGCCAGGACCTGGATGCGCTTGTTGCCGCGGTCGGAGACCAGAAGATTGGAACCGCCGCCATAGGCGATGGCAGCCGGCTCATTGAATCCGCCGATGCCGGAACCTTTGGCACCGAACGAACGCAGCAACTGCCCTTTCGGCGAGAACACTTTTACCTGATTGGCATCCAGTACATAGACTTCATCGTTCGCGGCGGAGAGCGCAACCGGATCGGCCAGCAGACTGCCCCCCTCCTTGGTCTTGCCGAACTCGCCGAGCGATTGCCCGCCGGAAGAATAGGCCAGCACGCTCTTGCGCGAGTCGTCCAGGATATACAGATTGTCGCGCTGATCGAACGCCATGGAGACCGGCGAACTCAATTTGCCCGCGTTCTCGCCGTTCAGTGCATTGAGGAACACGCCGTCGCCGCGGAATATCTGCACGTTGCGATTGGAACGGTCCGCCACGAACACCATGCCGGAGGTCGAAACTGCGATCGCCGAGGGGTCACGGAACTGGCCGGCTCCGCTTCCGCCGTTGCCGAAAGTCAGCAATACCTTGCCCGACTCATCCAGTTTCGCACCGCGGCGCCCCTGACTGTCCAGCACCCAGATAGCACCGTTCTTATCCACCGTCACGGCAGACAATTGCATGTCGTCCAGCTTGATCGAAGATGCAACTGCGCCTTTGCGTATCACGTGCAGACTCTTCTTGTCCTTGCTGACAGCGTAGAAAGTCTCCTTGCCATCCCAGGCAAACTGATCGACCTCTGCCGGGATGTTTTCCGTCCATTTCACCGATGCCCGTCCCGCCGCCTTGGGCAGCAGCTCCAGCGACTTGCCTGCCTCGACCACGAAGGCATTGACCAGCGACTTCTTGGTATCGCCCACATACACCTGCTGCGCCTTGTCCACCGCGATGCCGGACAGGCTCTTGAACTGTGCCTTGCCTTCGCCGTTGGAGCCGAAGCTATAGACCAGGTTGTAGTTGAAATCATATTTCATGATGGCGAAGCTGTCTTCGTCCGCCACATAGATGCCGTCTTCAGCCACACTCAGGGCGACTGGCTTGGCGGTCTTGGGCAGCGTGCGCAGATACGTGCCATAAGGTGCGTACACCTTGATCGACTTGCTATCTTCATCGCGTACATAGATGCGACCTTCCGTATCCACGGCGACATCGGCAGGTTCACCCAGCTTGAATTCCTTTTCCGCCCCTGCGGGACCACTCACCACCAGCGTGCTGAGGAACACGCCGTTGATACCGAACAGCTGTATGCGCTCGTTGCCCGTATCTGCGACATACACCACCCCTTCATGGACAAAAATGCCCTGGGGTTCATCCAGCAGGAAATCGCCCACGAAACCGCTCGCCTTGCTGCCGAAACTGCCCAGATACTTGCCGCTGGAAAGCGCATACATGACGACTTGCTCTGTTCCGCTATCGACCACGTAGATGGTCTCACCCGAGACGGCGACCGCTTCGGGATGCTTGAGCAATTCTGTGGCGCCGCTCTTCGGTGCCAGCGTCATGATGGACTTGCCTTCTTTGTCGACCACCTCGACCGCGCCATCCTGTTTGGCGATATACAGATTCCCGGCACTCACCCCCAGCAGTTTGAGCAGCTTGGAAGAAGCGATCTCCTGGCGGAAGTCGGCCTTGGAGAATCCGTTGGTCGCACCCATCCCACCTTCGGCTGCGTTGACAGCTGAAGAAAGGAACAAAAGTGAGATTGTGATGAATATGTTCCGCATGTCCTGACCCATTCGAAATGGTGATTAAGCCGCCCCGGGGTGTGCCCCGGTCATTGTTATCGGTGATCCTTATTTTTCCGCCCGGTTGAACACTCCGTCCCAGCCCTCCGCGGGCGGGTTCTGCATGAAGTATTCGCAACGTTCGACGTATATTTTACTGGGTTTATCTTCTGGCGCGACAGCCAGAACGGCCTTGAAAGCTGCCGACGCCTTTTCCCAGCTTCTCGCCCTGTACATGCCCAGTGCCGCTTCGAAATCCCGCGCAGTCGATTCATCCAGCATGGACAGCCCTTCGAGAGGCTCGTAGATTGTAACGGGTAAATGCTTGCCAACCACGCGTATCTTGTCCAGCTCCCGGTACCGGCAGACCTCACGGGTCCTCTGGTAGGTATCCTCCCCCACCAGATAGGCCACGCCGTAATATTTCGCCGTGCCTTCCAGACGTGCAGCCTGGTTCACCGTGTCGCCGATGACGGTATATTCCATCTTCTTGCCCGCCAGACCCACATTGCCTGCCACCACCTCGCCGGACTGGATCCCGCCGCGGATGGTGAATGGCTCCAGACCTTCCGCGTGCCATTGTTCCCGCAACTCGCCCATGCGCTTGTTGATGGCCTTGATGCAATCGATCGCCAGCCGGGCATGGTCAGGCTGTGCCAACGGTGCACCCCAATAGGCCATGATGCCGTCGCCGATGAATTTGTCGATGGTACCGTCATGCTGCTCGATCACCTGCACCATCGCGCCCAGATAACCGTTGAGCCGCGACACCACCTCCTGCGGCGGATGCGACTCGCTGAAGGTGGTGAAGCCCTTGATATCTGTGAACAGCACCGTGACCTCCTTGTTGTCGCCGCCGATCTTGGCCGCGTCCGGATCCTTCTCCAGACGCGCGACGAGCTTGGGCGACAGGTAGCTGGAGAACATCGAACGCATCTCGCGCGCATCCCGCTCCAGCACCAGATAGCGGAAACCGCCGCCAACCAGCACCGCCACGATCGCCGACATGGTCGGGTAGATCATGTTGATCCATTGTCCGGCATCGAACATGTAATAAGTGAACCAGACATACCCGGCCAGCAGCACAGCTGTCGCCGGGATGGCTCCATAGAGGCGCAAACGAGTCGTCAGGTAATAGGCCAGCGCACCCATCAGGACGATGAAGGCCATATCGATCAGCGCCTCCATGCCACCCTGGCGGATATATCGCTGGCTGATGATGTTATCGGCAACGGTGGCATGCAATTCCACCCCCGGCGTGTTCTTGTGGAACGGCGTGACGCGCATGTCATACACCCCGAGCGCGGTCGCGCCGACGAACAACATCTTGCCCTTCAGTTCCTTGGCAGGAACGCGTCCGCTCACCACATCGATGAAAGAATAATAGGGATATGCGCCGGGACCGCCCACAAAATTGAGCCACATCCGGTATTCCTCATCCACAGGGATGCGGCGTTCGCCCAGTACGATCTCAAAATCACCCGGAGTAATATTTTTTTCATCCAGCGCGAGTTTGGCTGCGACCAATCCCAGCGAGAATATCTGCTGCCCCTCTGCACCAAGCAGCAGCGGAATGCGGCGGATCACTCCGTCATCATCGGGCATCTGGTTGATATGACCGACCCCGATCGCACCGCGCTCGATCTCCGGCAGGGTGCGGGTGATGGTCGTCACCCGCCCCTCCTTGTCGAAATTGAAGGCCACCGCCAGCACCACATTGCCGGCCCGCTTGGTCGCCGCGGCGAACAGCTGGTCATTCTTCGCGTTCTCCCGCTCGGGAAAGAACACGTCGAACATCACCGCCTTGGCCTCTGCAGCGGCCAGTCTGTCGATCAGCCGGGCATAGTTGTCTCGGCTCCACGGATAGCGTCCGAGTGCCGCGATGCTCTTGTCGTCGATCGTGATGATGGCGATGTTCGGATCCGGTTCGAGCGGACCGCGCAGGACCTTGAAGCGAAGGTCATAGGTCTTTTCCTCGAACGCTTCGAGGAAGGAGTTCTGGGTGTAATAGAGGAACAGGACGCTGAAGATGGAAAGCAAGGCAAGGATCAATGAGAGCGCCGTCGTATTCCCGCGCAACAGCATCTTTTTCCAAAATGGCGTAGTGGCCATGTTTGTTCTCCCCCGATACGAACTGAAGCCGCCCCCTAGCGACCCTTATGCCGCAATGATGCCATAGCTTGATAGAACGGGGCTGAAAATGAAAAAGGCCTGCATCTCTGCAAGCCTTGTCGAATCTGGTGGCTCGGGGCGGAATCGAACCACCGACACGCGGATTTTCAATCCGCTGCTCTACCAACTGAGCTACCGAGCCGTTTTGCTCCTGTCCATCGTGGAGCAGGTAAAACGAAGGCGCGCATTGTAGCGGCAAGCTGCCATGCGGGCAATAAAAATAACGAACCCCGCTCAAGGCGGGGTTCGTTGAACACTACAAGTGCGATGCCACAGGCACTTGGGGGCAAATTACATCATGCCGCCCATACCACCCATGCCGCCCATGTCCCCGCCCATGCCACCGGCCGCCGGCTTGTCTTCCGGCAACTCGGCCACCATGCACGCGGTGGTCAGCATCAGACCGGCGATGGAGGAAGCGTTCTGCAGCGCGGTGCGGGTGACCTTGGTCGGATCGACCACGCCCATCGCCAGCATGTCGCCGTACTCGCTGGTGGCGGCGTTGTAGCCGAAGCTGCCCTTGCCTTCCAGCACCTTGTTGACGATCACGGAGGGCTCGTCACCGGCGTTCAGGGCGATGGCGCGCATTGGCGCTTCCATCGCGCGCAGCACGATGGTGATGCCGGCGTCCTGGTCGTGGTTGTCACCCTTCAGGCCGGCAACAGCAGCCTTGGCACGCAGCAATGCCACGCCGCCGCCCGCCACGATGCCTTCTTCCACAGCAGCACGGGTCGCGTGCAATGCATCTTCCACGCGCGCCTTCTTTTCCTTCATCTCGACTTCGGTCGCGGCACCGACCTTGATCACTGCCACGCCGCCGGCCAGCTTGGCCTTGCGCTCCTGCAGCTTCTCCTTGTCGTAGTCGCTGGAAGACTCTTCGATCTGCTTGTTGATGGTGGCGATGCGCGCCTTGATGCCGTCTTCCTTGCCGGCGCCGTCGATGATGGTGGTGTTTTCCTTGCCCACTTCGATGCGCTTGGCTTGGCCCAGGTCAGCCAGAGTGGCCTTTTCCAGGGTCAGGCCGACTTCTTCGGCGATCACGGTGCCGCCGGTCAGGATGGCGATGTCTTCCAGCATGGCCTTGCGACGGTCGCCGAAGCCAGGAGCCTTGACCGCGACGGTCTTCAGGATGCCGCGAATGTTGTTCACCACCAGGGTGGCCAGCGCTTCGCCATCGACGTCTTCGGCGATGATCAGCAGCGGACGACCGGCCTTGGCGACTTGCTCCAGTACGGGCAGCAGGTCACGGATGTTGGAGACCTTCTTGTCGTGCAGCAGGATGAACGGATTGTCCATCGCGGCGATCTGCTTGTCGGGATTGTTGATGAAGTAGGGAGACAGGTAGCCGCGGTCGAACTGCATGCCTTCCACCACGTCCAGCTCGTTGTTCAGGGATTTGCCGTCTTCGACAGTGATCACGCCTTCCTTGCCCACTTTTTCCATCGCGTCGGCGATGATCTTGCCGATATCGGCGTCGGAGTTGGCGGAGATGGAGCCGACCTGGGCGATCTCGGTGGTGGTGGTACAGGGCTTGGACATCTTCTTCAGCTCTTCCACCGCAGTGATCACTGCCTTGTCGATGCCGCGCTTCAGGTCCATCGGATTCATGCCGGCGGTCACGAACTTCATGCCTTCCATCACGATGGATTGAGCCAGCACGGTAGCAGTGGTGGTGCCGTCACCGGCCACGTCGGAGGTCTTGGAAGCGACTTCCTTGACCATCTGCGCGCCCATGTTCTCGAACTTGTCCTTCAGCTCGATCTCCTTGGCGACGGACACGCCGTCCTTGGTGATGGTGGGGGAACCGTAGGAACGGTCCAGCACCACGTTACGGCCTTTCGGGCCCAGCGTTACCTTGACCGCATCGGCCAGGATGTTCACGCCCACGACCATCTTGGCACGTGCTGCGTCATGGAATTTCACGTCTTTTGCTGCCATGTTGTTATCTCCTGAATTCGTTGTGTGGATTAGGCTTCGACGATGCCGATGATGTCGTCTTCGCGCATGGTCAGCAGTTCCTGGCCGTCCATCTTGAAGGCCTGGCCGGAATATTTGCCGAACAGTACCTTGTCGCCGACCTTCACGCTCATGGCGCGCACTTTGCCGTCGTCACCGACCTTGCCGTTGCCGACCGCGATGATCTCGCCTTGGTCGGGCTTCTCTGTTGCGGCATCAGGAATGACGATACCGGACGCTGTCTTGCGCTCTTCTTCCAGACGCTTGACGATGACGCGATCGCTCAAAGGACGAATCTTCATGCTTATTTCTCCCAAATCAGTGAGTTAATCAAAAGCGAAGGCCGGGGACATGGATTAGCACTCCCGACCAGCGACTGCTAATGATAGGGGCTGGACCGCCCTATTTCAAGGGCAATCTGATCTTTCGCGGGAACGGCCCGTCAATGGAAAAGGTCTTTGAGTGCGTCTTCCAGCTTCTCGAAGCGGGGAGCCTGACCTGCGGCCTGCATCCGTTTCGGCAATACGCGCTGCCCTTCCAGCAACAAGCTGGCGGCTTCGCCCAGACTCAACTTCAGCAACGAGGCAGGCGCCACGAACGGTGCCGGGCGATGCAGCACGGCGGCGAGGGCCGCCGTGAATTCCCTGTTGGTGACCGGTGCAGGCGAGGTCATGTTGTAGGCACCCCGCATCTGTTCATCGCGCAGCAGCCGCAGCACCATCTCGACGTAGTCGTCGATATGCACCCAACTCATCCATTGCCGCCCGTCTCCGATCCTGGCGCCCATTCCCATTTTGAACGGCATCACCATGCGCCCGAGCAAACCGCCTTGCCTGCTCAGGATCAGGCCAGTACGCAACAGGCAGACCCGCACGCCATATTGTTCAGCGGCAAGCGCTGCCGTTTCCCAGTCCACACATAGTCGCGCAGGAAAGTCAGCGCCCGCTCCGGATGTCTCATGCAGCGACTCGTCACCGCGGCCGCCGTAATATCCGATGGCGGACCCGCTGAGCAACACCGAAGGTTTCTGTGAGGCCGCCGCGATGCGCTGCACCAGTGTTTCAGTCAGTGCGATGCGGCTATCACGCAATATCCGTTTACGCTGTTCGGTCCAGCGCGCATCCACGATGGGTTCACCCGCCAGATTGATCACGGCATCGAAAGCCATGTCCGGCTTCCATTCCGTCAGGGCCCCTATCGCATGCACCGCGGCGCCGCATTTGGCCGCCACCGTCTGCGGCTTGCGGCTGAACACCGTCACTTCGTTTCCTTCTGCCAGCAGCGCCCGGCACAGGCACTGTCCGATCAGTCCCGTTCCGCCCGTCATCAAGATACGCATGGCAGCCCCCTTAATGTGTGCACGATGAACATATCTTACTCCGCGCAAAGTCCGTTATGATGGAGTGCATGCCAGCTTCTTCAGACCTCCTTTCCCGCAGCCTCTCCGCCGTTTGGCATCCCTGTACCCAGATGAAGCGGCACGAGACGCTGCCGCTGGTGCCCATCGCGCGCGGCGAAGGCGTGTGGCTTTACGATTTCGACGGCAATCGCTATCTCGATACGGTCAGTTCCTGGTGGGTGAACCTGTTCGGCCACTGCAACCCGCGCATCAATGCCGCCATCACCGACCAGCTTGGCAAACTGGAACATGTGATGCTGGCCGGCTTCACCCACGAGCCGGTGGTGCAACTCCCGGAACGACTGCGCGAACTCGCACCTTCCGGTCTGGGACATTGCTTCTACGGCTCGGACGGGGCGTCGGCCACCGAGATCGCGCTGAAGATGAGTGCTCACTACTGGCGCAACAGCGGCAAAACGACAAAGACACAATTCCTCAGCCTGCAGAACAGCTATCACGGCGAGACCTTGGGCGCGCTGTCGGTGACCGATGTCGCGCTGTTCCGCGATGCCTATGGCTCGCTGATCACACAACATGCCACCGTGCCCAGTCCGGACTGGCGCAATGCGAAACATGAGGAAAGCGCGGAGAGCTACGCCCGGCGTTGCGCCGATGTGCTCGCCGAACACCTGCAGCAGCACCACGCGCACATCGCCGCCTTCATCGTCGAACCGCTGATCCAGGGTGCCGCGGGCATGGCGATGTATCACGCCGCTTATCTGCGCCATGCGCGCGAACTCTGTTCCAAATACGATGTGCACCTGATCGCCGACGAGATCGCGGTCGGCATGGGGCGCACCGGCACCTTGTTCGCCTGCGAACAAGCGAACATCCGGCCGGATTTCCTGCTGATCTCGAAGGGCATCACCGGCGGTTATCTGCCGCTGTCGGTGGTGATGACGACCGACGACATCTACAGTGCCTTCTACGCCGACGACACCGCGCGCGGTTTCCTGCACTCGCATTCCTATACCGGCAACCCGCTGGCCTGCCGTGCCGCACTGGCCACGCTGGATATCTTTGCGCAGGACGATGTGCTCAATGCCAACCGGGCCAAGGCAGCCAGTTTCAACCGCATCGCGCAGCCACTGCGCGAACATCCCAAAGTCAGGAACTTCCGCAACACCGGGATGGTCTGGGCATTCGAGGTGGACACGCCGCATGCGGATTTCGCGCAGCGCTGCTTCTCGCTCGGGCTGCGGCAGGAACTGCTGTTGCGCCCGATGGGCAACACGGTATATTTCATGCCGCCTTATGTGATCGGTGAAGACGAGATGCAACTGCTCGTCACGCGCACCCTGAAAGTGATCGATGCATTGATATGAGACGTCTCTACGCCACATTGTTTCTCTGCCTTGCTGCCGGCGCGCAGGCCGTATCGCTTCCTGTCGAGGTCAGGCAAGAGCTGAAAAAGGCGCGCATTCCCGAGTCCGGGATCGCCGTTGAAGTACGCGAAGTCGGCAGACAAACGCCTCTCATCAGCATCAACTCCCGGCACGCGATGAATCCGGCTTCCACCATGAAGCTGCTCACCACCTATGCCGCGCTCGACCTGCTCGGCCCGGCCTATACCTGGAGAACCGAAGCATGGATCGAGGGCGAACTGAAGGATGGCGTTCTGAACGGCAATCTGGTCCTGAAAGGCTACGGCGACCCCAAATTCACCATCGAGCAGTTCTGGCTGTGGCTGAGTGAATTGCGCGACCGCGGGCTGCGCGAGATCCATGGCGACCTGATACTGGATCGCAGCTATTTCGACCTGCCTCCCTACGATCCGGGCGAGTTCGACAGCGACCCGGTGCGCGCCTACAACGTCGGGCCGGATGCCCTGCTGCTCAACTTCAACACCTTGCGCTTCCGCTATACACCCGACGGCAACGGCATGAAGGTGATCACCGAGCCGCGGCTGGAAGGATTCAAACTTGATAACCAACTCGTGCCGCATCCGCCTTCCGGCGATTGCGACGACTGGAACGACACCATCCTCACCCAGACGAGCGGCGACAGTGTCGTCCTGCAGGGCGGTTATCCCAGCGACTGCGGCGAACGCGAGCAACGCCTCAACATCCTGCCGCACACGCGTTATGTGGAATCGGTGTTCCGTGCGGTCTGGCAGGAAGTCGGCGGCACATTGAAAGGGAACGTGCGCGAAGGGACGGCCGCGGCGAATGCGCAGCTGCTCTCGACCCACCATTCGGAACCGCTGAACAGCGTCATCCGCGACATCAACAAGTTCAGCAACAACGTGATGGCACGGCAGCTCTTCCTCACCCTGGGTTCGGCCTCCCTCCAGCCCTCGCTCGCGGCAGAGTGGGGGTTGAGTGCGGTTCCTCTCAACACGGAACGCAGCATCGAAACGGTGCAAGGCTGGTTGCAGCGGCAAGGCCTGCATTTCCCGGAACTGGTACTGGAGAACGGTGCCGGTCTTTCGCGCAGGGAACGCATCAGCGCGCGTCACCTCGCGCAACTGCTGCAACATGCGGCCGATCATCCGCTCAGTTCGGAACTGCAATCCTCCATGCCGATACTGGGGGTCGACGGTTCGGTGAGAAAACGTCTGAAGGACAGCCCTGCCGTCAGCCACGCCCATCTCAAGACAGGCACACTGGATGGCGTGAAGACCATCGCCGGTTATGTCCGCTCGAAGAACGGCAAGGAATGGATCGTGGTGTTCTTCATCAACCACTACAACGCCAAGCGCGGGCAGGACGCGCAGGACGCACTGATCGAGTGGCTGCAACAGCGCTAGATCACAACCCCAGTTCGCTCCACATCGCATCCACCCTGGCTTTCACCGCTGCGTCCATCACGATGGGCGTACCCCATTCGCGCTGCGTCTCGCCCGGCCACTTGTTGGTGGCGTCCAGTCCCATCTTGCCGCCGAGCCCACTCACGGGCGAGGCGAAATCGAGGTAGTCGATGGGCGTGTTCTCCACCAGCAGCGTGTCGCGCACCGGGTCCATGCGCGTGGTGATCGCCCACATCACTTCCTTCCAGTCGCGCGTATCGATATCGTCGTCCACCACGATGATGAACTTGGTGTACATGAACTGGCGCAGGAAACTCCACACGCCGAACATCACGCGCTTGGCGTGCCCGGCGTATTGCTTCTTGATGCTCACCACCGCCATGCGATAGCTGCACCCTTCCGGCGGCAGATAGAAATCGGCGATCTCGGGGAATTGCTTCTGCAGCAGCGGCACGAACACCTCGTTCAGTGCCACGCCCAGCATGGCCGGTTCGTCGGGCGGCTTGCCGGTGTAGGTGCTGTGGTAAATGGGATCGCGGCGCATGGTGATGCGCTGGATGGTGAACACGGGGAAATGATCCTGCTCGTTGTAGTAACCGGTATGGTCGCCGTATGGCCCTTCCAGCGCGGTCTCGCCCGGATGGATCACCCCTTCCAGCACGATCTCGGCAGAAGCAGGCACTTGCAGATCGCTGCCGATGCATTTCACCAACTCCGTTTTGCTGCCGCGCAGCAACCCCGCGAACTGGTATTCGGACAAGGAATCCGGCACCGGCGTCACCGCGCCAAGGATGGTGGCCGGATCGGCGCCGATCACCACCGCGACCGGATACGGCTGCCCCGGATTCTTTTCGCAGTGATCGCGGAAATCCAGCGCGCCACCGCGATGCGCCAGCCAGCGCATGATGACCTTGTTCGGGCCGATGACCTGCTGGCGATAGATACCCAGATTCTGGCGCGGTTTGTTCGGCCCGCGTGTGACCACCAAACCCCAGGTGATAAGCGGCGCGATGTCACCCGGCCAGCAATGCTGGATAGGCAATTTCGACAGGTCGACATCTTTGCCTTCCCACACGATCTCCTGGCACGGCGCGGACGACAGCACCTTGGGCGACATGGTGAGTACCTGCTTCAGGATCGGCCATTTCTCCCACGCATCCTTCAAACCTTTGGGCGGCTCCGGTTCTTTCAGATAGGCGAGCAGCTTGCCGACCTCGCGCAAGGCGGCTGTGGACTCTTCGCCCATGCCCAGCGCCACGCGGCGCGGCGTGCCGAACAAATTGGCGAGCACCGGCATCTTGTGACCGACGACGTTCTCGAACAGCAGCGCCGGCCCCTGCGCGCGCAACACGCGGTCGCAGATCTCGGTCATTTCCAGATGCGTGGAAACGGGAGCGCTGATACGCTTGAGCTCGCCCTGCTTCTCAAGCTGGGCAATGAAATCGCGCAGATCATGGTATTTCATGCTTTAACCCCCAAAAGCCTTCTTCCGCAGATTACGCTGATTACTCAGATTGAAAAACCAAGCATTCTGGAGTAGTCCGGCTCCATCTTTCCTGCAGTTTAATCTGCGTGAATCTGTGTAATCTGCGGATAACCGGTTTAATAAAACTTCGCTTCGCCTTCCGGTCGCGTCTTGAACCGCTTGTGCAACCAGAAATACTGCTCCGGCATCTCCAGCACGCGCTGTTCGATGAATTCGTTCATGCGCCGTGCATCGGCGATCTCGTCACCGCTCGGATAGTTCTCCCAGGCGGGATAGAACGTCAGCACATAACCCTGGCCGCCGGGAAGCACGCGCGTGATGCTGGGCACGATCTTCGCGCCGGTCATCCTGGCGATGCGCGGCACCGAGGTCATGGTGGCGGCTGGCACACCGAAGAAGGGGATGAACGCGCCCTCGCGCACGCCCTGGTCCTGATCGGGCGGGTAGATGAAAGGCATGTTCTCCTTCATTCCCTTGATGATGGGACGCAGGCCTTCCTGGCGCGCGTACAGGCGCTGGTTGCGGAAACGGCAGCGCTTCTGCAACAACAGATCAGACAGGTACAGGTTCTTCTGTTTGGAATACATACACACGGTATCCACCTGCTGCGCGATCCACTGCCCGCCGGTATCCATGCCGACGAAATGCGGCGTGAGCAGGATCATCGGCTGGCCCTTCACGGCTTCGAAGTGTTCGACGCCTTCGACGCGGATCAGCGAATTGATGCGCTCCGCACTGGCCCACCACACGATGCTGCGCTCGATCAATCCGCGCATGAACATGCGGAAATGCGCACGCAGCAACTTGCGGCGTGCCTTCTCGTCCATATCCGGGAAACACAACTTGAGATTGATGTCGCCCACATTGCGCCGTTCCTTCGCCAGCGGATAGGCAAATGTACCAAGCACATTGCCGATGGCAACGATCACGCGGAACGGCAGAAAATGGATCAACCAGAAGATGAAAACGCCGAGACGAACAATCATGTCGCATGCCTCTCTGAATAATGAATCGTCTGCGCCATGATCGTTTCCCTCACCCCCGCGCCCCCTCTCCCGGTGGGCGAGGGGTACAGGCGGAAGCTTCGCTGACTTACTTTTACCAGCATCAATGCTCCTTGCTTGCGTCCGGCGGCAACGCGCCGCGCGGGACTTTGTAACGGTTGTAACTCCACAGGTACTGCTCGGGGTGGTTGCGTATCACCACTTCCAGCGCCGCGTTCATTTGTCTCGGGATAGAACTGTTCGTATCGAAAGCCAGCGGGGTGAAATGCAGCGCATAACCCTCACCGTTGGGCAAGCGCTCGCTGGCGCACATCACCACGCCTGCCCCGCTCGCCTCGACCAGACGCCCGATCAGCGTCATGGTGTACGCGGGACGGCCGAAGAACGGCGCCCACTCGCCCTCGCCGTTGCCCGGCACCTGGTCCGGCAGCACGCCGATGACCTGCCCCTTTTTAAGCGCCTTGAGCAACTGGCGCACGCCGCCCAGGTCGGTCGGTGCCAGCTTCATCTGGCCGCGCTCGCGTCCTTCGTGCATGAGGGTGTCCAGGAACTTCCAGCGCGGCACGCGATACATGCAGGTCATCGGGGTGTGCGCAGCGATATACAGACCGATGACTTCGAAACAACCGATATGCGGCGTCAGCACGATCACCCCTTTGCCTTGCGCCTGCGCCGCTTCGAAATGTTCCCAGCCGTGGCATTGCCTGACGCTGGCGACCACTTTTTCAAAAGGACGTCGCCATACCCAGGGCAGCTCCATCACCCCCTTGCCCATCTCGCGGATGTTGGTGTGCAGCAGATTTTTCGTTTCCGGCTGCGAACGCGCCAGTCCGGCTTTTTGCAGGTTTTCGCGCAAACGGGATGAATATCGCTTTGAAAACAGATAGGTCATCCAGCCGAACAACGCGCCGATGCGGTGCAATACCGACAGGGGCAGGCGCGCTAGCACATCAAACAGAATAACCATTCGAGAAAACCCATTAAATCAACAAGGCGGGGATTTGATATACTGCGCGCCCATTTACTGTTGAAGCAACAATCGGAGAGCCATGAGCGAATACTTCTTTACATCCGAATCCGTGTCCGAGGGCCATCCGGACAAGGTAGCAGACCAGATCTCCGACGCCATCGTGGACGCGATTCTAGCGCAGGACAAACATTCCCGCATCGCGGCCGAGACATTGTGCAACACCGGACTGGTCGTTCTGGCCGGTGAGATCACCACCTCCGCCAACGTCGACTACATCCAGGTCGCACGCGACACCATCAAGCGCATCGGTTACGACAACACCGAATACGGTATCGACTACAAAGGCTGCGCCGTGCTGGTAGCTTACGACAAGCAAAGCCCGGACATCGCCCAGGGCGTGAACAAGGCCTACGACGACGGCCTCGACCAGGGCGCCGGCGACCAGGGCCTGATGTTCGGTTACGCCTGCACCGAGACCGACACGCTGATGCCGCTGCCGATCTACCTGTCGCACCGCATCGTCGAGCGCCAGGCGCAACTGCGCCACGACGGCCGCCTGAAGTGGCTGCGTCCGGACGCGAAATCTCAGGTCACCATCAAATATGTCGACGGCAAACCGTACTGCATCGACACCGTCGTGCTCTCCACCCAGCACGCACCCGAGATGACGCTGGAACAGATCCGCGAAGCTGCCATTGAAGAGATCATCAAGCCGGTATTGCCCAAGGAGCTGATCAAGGGCGAGATCAAATATCTGGTGAACCCGACCGGCCGTTTCGTCGTCGGCGGCCCGCAGGGCGACTGCGGCCTGACCGGGCGCAAGATCATCGTCGACACCTACGGCGGCGCAGCCCCGCACGGCGGCGGCGCCTTCTCCGGCAAGGACCCCTCCAAGGTCGACCGCTCGGCTGCTTACGCCGGACGTTATGTGGCGAAGAACATCGTCGCTGCCGGCCTGGCCGACAAGTGCCAGATCCAGGTTTCCTACGCCATCGGCGTGGCCAAGCCCACCAGCGTGATGGTCACCACCTTCGGCACCGGCAAGATCTCCGACGAGAAGATCGCCGAACTGGTGCAGAAGCATTTCGACCTGCGCCCGAAGGGCATCGTGCAGATGCTCGATCTGCTGCGTCCGATCTATCAAAAGACGGCCGCCTACGGCCACTTTGGTCGTGAAGAGCCGGAGTTCCGTTGGGAAGCCACGGATAAGGCTGCGGCACTTCGTGCCGATGCTGGCTTGTAAGGAATAATGTAGGGTGGGCACGTTTTTGTGCCCACGCGGAAATTTTCACGTAACACTCGTGGGCACAAATAAACGTGCCCACCCTACAAAACCGTATCACCCATCCCCCCGAGGGGCGCTGCAGCAGTCACCGTTCGGTGAATCTGTCAGGCTCGGCGGGGATGGCTCAACATGTAGCAACGGCGCCCATTCATTAACTTATCAAATGAATGGAGTGCAATATGTCTAAAGACTACGTCATCGCCGACATCAACCTGGCCGATTGGGGCCGCAAAGAGATCGCCATCGCCGAAACCGAGATGCCCGGCCTGATGGCCATCCGCGCAGAATTCGCCAAGACGCAACCGCTGAAAGGCGCGCGCATCACCGGCTCGCTGCACATGACCATCCAGACCGCCGTGCTGATCGAGACACTGAAGGCGCTCGGCGCGGAAGTGCGCTGGGCTTCGTGCAACATCTTCTCGACGCAGGACCACGCCGCTGCCGCCATCGCCGCAGGCGGCACTCCCGTGTTCGCCGTCAAGGGCGAAACGCTGACTGAATACTGGGACTACACCCACCGCATCTTCGAATGGGCGGACGGCGGCTTGACCAACATGATCCTGGACGACGGCGGCGACGCCACCTTGTTGCTGCACCTCGGCACGCGCGCGGAAAAAGACGCCTCGCTGATCAGCAAGCCGGGCTCGGAAGAAGAGACTTGTCTGTTCGCCTCGATCAAGGCGACGCTGGCCAAGGATCCGACCTGGTACTCCAAGCGTCTAGCTGCCGTGAAGGGCGTGACCGAAGAGACCACCACCGGCGTGCACCGCCTGTACCAGATGCACGAGCGCGGCGAACTCAAGTTCCCCGGCATCAACGTCAACGATTCCGTCACCAAGTCCAAGTTCGACAACCTGTACGGCTGCCGCGAATCGCTGGTGGACGGCGTCAAGCGCGCCACCGACGTGATGATCGCGGGCAAGATCGCGGTGATCTGCGGCTACGGCGACGTGGGCAAGGGCTCTGCCCAGGCCATGCGCGCACTGTCCGCCCAAGTCTGGGTCACCGAGATCGACCCGATCTGCGCCCTGCAGGCCGCGATGGAAGGCTACCGCGTCGTGACCATGGAATACGCCGCCGACAAGGCCGACATCTTCGTCACCACCACCGGCAACTTCCACGTCATCACCCATGACCACATGGCGAAGATGAAGAACAACGCCATCGTCTGCAACATCGGCCACTTCGACAACGAGATCGACGTCGCCTCGCTGGAGAAATACCAGTGGGAAGAGATCAAGCCGCAGGTCGACCATGTGATTTTCCCCGACGGCAAGCGCATCATCCTGCTGGCCAAGGGTCGCCTCGTGAACCTCGGTTGCGGTACCGGCCACCCGTCCTACGTGATGTCGTCCTCCTTCGCCAACCAGACCATCGCCCAGATCGAGCTGTGGACCGAACGCGACTCGGGCAAATACCCGATCGGCGTCTACACACTGCCCAAGCATCTGGACGAAAAGGTCGCGCGCCTGCAGCTGAAGACGCTGAACGCCCAGCTCACCGAGCTGACCGACCAGCAGGCGGCCTACATCAACGTACCGAAGGAAGGCCCGTACAAGGCCGACCACTATCGTTATTGATCGACCCGATAGAGGTATGATGACGAGGGGCGGACGTGAGGTTCGCCCCTCTTAACTTGTTAAACGGAATAATGCTGATACGACTGTTGCTCATCTGGACCCTGAACGCCCTCGCCCTGGTGGCGGTGGCGAGCTTCGTGCCGGGCATCCATGTCGACGGGTTCATGGCGGCGTTCATCGCGGCCTTCATCCTCGGTCTGGTCAACACGCTCATCCGCCCCGTCCTGCTGGTGCTGACCCTGCCGGTCACCCTGCTCACGCTGGGACTGTTCATCTTCGTCATCAACGGCCTGATGTTCTGGTTCGCCGGTTCCATCCTGCGCGGTTTCGTGGTCGAAGGGTTCTGGTATGGCGTCATGGGCGCGGCCTTGTACAGCATCTTCTCCTGGGCGCTGAGTTCAGCCGCCGCACAACTTCTCGTGAGGAAACATGAGCAACCCAAAGACACCGATAAGTTTTGAGTTCTTCCCGCCGCAGACGCCGGAGGGCGCCGAGAAACTGACAGCCGCGCGCCAGCGCCTGGCTGCGCTCAAGCCGGAGTTCTTCTCCGTCACCTTCGGCGCGGGCGGTTCCACGCAGGACCGCACCATGGATACCATCAGGCAGATCCATGCCGAGGGCCACAACGCCGCGCCGCACCTGTCCTGCGTCGGTTCCACCCGCGACAACATCCGCGCCTTGCTGTTCGCCTACAAGGACATGGGCATCAAACGCATCGTCGCCCTGCGCGGCGACCTGCCTTCCGGCATGGCCAGCATAGGCGAGTTCCAGTATGCCAACGAACTGGTGTCGTTCATCCGTGCGCAGACCGGCGAACACTTCCACATCGAGGTCGCCGCCTATCCCGAATTCCACCCGCAGGCCAATTCGGCACGCGAGGACATGCTCAACTTCAAGCGCAAGATGAATGCGGGCGCCGATTCGGCCATCACGCAATACTTCTACAACGCCGATGCGTATTTCCGCTTCGTCGAAGAGACGCGCAAACTCGGCGTCACCGCGCCCATCGTGCCCGGCATCATGCCCATCGTGCGTTTCTCACAACTCGCGCGCTTCTCCGACTCCTGCGGCGCCGAGATTCCGCGCTGGATGCGCAAGACCATGGAAGGCTACGGCGATGACATCGAGTCCATCCAGAACTTCGGCCTCGACGTGGTCACACAACTGTGCGAGAAACTCATCGCCGGCGGCGCGCCCGGTTTGCACTTCTACACGTTGAACCAGGCCAATGCCTCGATCGAGATCCTGAAACGCCTCGGCTACCGATGAGCATGCTGCGCGCACCCGAGTTATTGCTCCCCGCCGGAACGCTCGACAAGATGCGCACCGCCTACGCCTATGGCGCGGATGCGGTGTACGCCGGCCAGCCGCGCTACTCGCTGCGCGCGCGCAACAACGAGTTCAAACTGGAGGAGTTGCGCACCGGCATCCAGGAAGCGCACGCGCTGGGCAAGAAGCTGTTCGTCGCCAGCAACCTGATGCCGCACAACGCCAAGGTGAAGACCTACATGGCGGACATGCAGCCGGTGATCGAGATGCAGCCGGATGCCCTGATCATGGCCGACCCCGGCCTCATCGCCATGGTGCGCGAGCGCTGGCCGGAGATGCAGGTGCATCTGTCGGTGCAGGCCAACACCGTCAACTACGCCGCGGTGAAGTTCTGGAAATCGCTGGGCCTGTCGCGCGTGATCCTGTCGCGCGAACTGTCGCTGGACGAGATCGAAGAGATACGCCAGCAATGCCCGGATATCGAACTCGAAGTGTTCATCCACGGCGCGCTGTGCATCGCCTACTCCGGCCGCTGCCTGCTCTCCGGCTACTTCAACCACCGCGATGCCAACCAGGGCACCTGCACCAACTCCTGCCGCTGGGATTACAAAGTCGACAGTGCCGTCGAGGATGGCACCGGTCATATCGAAAAGATCGACTTCGATTTCGACAAGGCGCTGAGCGAGAGCCCTCTCTCCGATTGCGGCTCGCAACCGCGCCACCCGCTGGCAGACAAGGTCTACGTCATCTCGCGCCAGGACCATCCGGGCGAACTGATGCCGGTGCTGGAAGACGAGCACGGCACCTACATCATGAACTCCAAAGACCTGCGCGCGGTTGAACATGTCGAGCGTCTGGTGAAGATCGGCATCGATTCGCTCAAGGTCGAAGGCCGCACCAAGTCCATCTACTACGTGGCGCGCACCGCGCAGGTGTACCGCCAGGCCATCGACGATGCGGTCAAAGGGCGCCCCTTCAATCTCGAACTGCTGGGCGCGCTGGATGCGCTGGCGAACCGCGGCTACACCGACGGTTTCTACGAACGCCACCACACCCACGAGCAGCAGAACTACATGCGCGGCCACTCCGAAAGTTTCCGCCAGCAATATGTCGGCGACATCGTCGCCTGTGCGAACGGCATGGCCGAGATCGACGTGAAGAACCGCTTCAGCGTCGGCGACAAGCTGGAGATCATCCATCCTTCCGGCAACAGCATCGTCGAACTGAAGGAGATGAAGAGTCTGGAAGGCGAGCCGCTCAGCGTGGCCCCCGGCAGTGGACACCGCGTCCGGATACCCTTACAGGGCGAGTTGTCGAAGGGCATGCTGGCGCGTTTCGTGTAGGCGGGGAACCCCGCCCTCAACTGTCACAATCGGAGCATCAGTAGCCGCTCCCGATTAAGCAAGACTTAAGGAACGCTCGTTATGATCCTTTCCAGTCTCATGCAATCCGGATCGGCAACTCCCTGTTGCCAGCGCTCACGCACTCAAGTCAAAGGAGATAAGCGATGAACTGGAAAAACACCACTACCCGCTACGGCTCACTCAGCATCGGCCTCCACTGGCTGATGCTGCTGCTGTTCGTCGCCGTGTACGGCACCATCGAGTTGCGCGAGCTGTTCGAAAAAGGCAGCGACCCGCGCGAAGCGCTGAAGACCTGGCACTTCATGCTAGGCATGCTGGTGTTCGTGCTGGTCTTGCTGCGCATCGCGGCACGCTTCACCGGCCCCACCCCGCTCATCCACCCCGCACCGCCCAAGATGCAGGAGATCTCCGGCAAACTGCTGCATCTCGCGCTCTACCTGTTGATGATAGGCATGCCTCTGACCGGCTGGCTGCTGCTCAGTGCGGCCGGCAAACCGATCCCCTTCTTCGGGCTGGAACTGCCCGCGCTGATCGGCGAGAACAAGGATCTCGCAAAGCAGATCAAGGAACTGCATGAGGTCGTGGGCAAGATGGGCTACTTCCTTATCGGCCTGCATGCCGCGGCAGCCCTGTATCATCACTACATCAAGCGTGATGACACGATGACCCGCATACTCCCCGAACGGAAATAACACATGATCCTCTCCGCCCTTTCCCAATCCGAGCGCTACACGGCACTGCACCCGCTGTTCCAGCGCGCCTTCGACCACATGCGCGATACCGATCTCTTCAGCATGGCGCCGGGGCGCTACAACATCGTCGGCGACGACCTGATCGCCATCGTGGAGCAGGTGCCCGCCAAGACGAAAGAGATGGCAAAACTGGAGGCGCATCGCAGGTACATCGACATCCAGCTGGTGCTGCAAGGCGACGAGACGATGGGATGGAAGCCGCTGGCGGATTGCCTGAACCCGGTGAGCGAGCACAGCATGGATAAGGACATCCGTTTCTTCCACGATGCACCGGCTTCGTATGTGCCGGTACCGCCGGATCACTTCTGCATCTTCTTCCCCGAGGATGCACATGCGCCGCTGGTGGGCAGCGGCACGATACGCAAGGTGATCTTCAAGGTGGCGGTGAACCCAGAATGACGAGAGTTTAGTGGTCGTCGAACGCCACATCCCCTTCGTCCACCTTCGTCCCCAGCTTCAGGTTCACGAAGTCAAACAATTTGGTATCCAGCAGGTGTGAAGTCCGCACATCCTGCATCGCGCTGAATATGATCTGCGTCCTGCCCGGATACTGGCGCTCCCACTCGTGCAGCATCTGCTTGATGTTCTGGCGCTGCAGGTTCTCCTGCGAGCCGCACAGGTTGCACGGGATGATGGGGAATTCCATGCCGCGCGCGTAGCGGGCGATGTCCTTCTCGGCACAATAGGCCAGCGGGCGGATGACGATGTGGTCGCCCTTGTCGGTGACCAGCTTGGGCGGCATGGCCTTCAATTTGCCGCCGAAGAACATGTTGAGGAACAGCGTCTCCACCATGTCGTCGCGGTGGTGTCCCAGCGCGATCTTGTTCGCGCCCAGCTCGCCCGCCACCTTGTAGATGATGCCGCGGCGCAGGCGCGAGCACAGCGAGCAGGTGGTCTTGCCCTCGGGGATCTTCTCCTTGACGATGGAGTAGGTGTCCTGCGTCTCGATGTGGAAATCGACGCCGATGGATTTCAGATAGTTCGGCAACACGTCGGCGGGAAAGCCCGGCTGCTTCTGGTCCAGATTCATCGCCACGATCCTGAAATCGATCGGTGCGCGCTTGCGCAACGTGAGCAGGATATCGAGCAGCGTGTAGGAATCCTTGCCGCCGGAGAGGCACACCATCACTGTGTCACCCTCCTCGATCATGTTGAAATCGCCGATGGCCTTGCCGACCGAGCTCTCCAGCCGGCCCTTGAGGCGGTTGAAGTTGGTGGAGCGGGATTCGAAATGGATGGGCTGGATGATGTCGTTCATGTTTACAGTGTCAGTTTGAATATTGCGACTTACCCTCACCCCAGCCCTCTCCCGGAGGGAGAAGGTTGAATAAGGGGAATCAGATGTTGATGCTCCGCCCGCCGTCCACCGCAATCACCTGTCCGGTGATGTAAGGCGCGTCCGCGATCAGGAATTGTACGGTCCTGGCGATGTCGTCCGGCTCGCCCTCGCGTTTCAGCAGGGTGCGGGCGATGAGTTTGCGGCGTTTCTCCTCGTCCTGCCAGTCGGCATTCTCCGGCCAGACGTTCACACCCGGCGAGACGCCGTTCACGCGAACCTGCGGCGCCATTTCCTGCGCCAGCGCACGGGTCAGACCGGCCAGCCCGCTCTTGGCGATGTTGTACAGCAGATGCCCGTGCATCGGCAGTTCGGCATGGATATCGACGATGTTGACGATGCAGCCGTGGCGGCGGCGCAGTTCCGCGGCGGCCGCCTGCGCCAGGAATAGCGGCGCTTTCAGGTTGGTGCCCAGCAGGTCGTTCCATTGCTGCTCGTTCATGCCGTCGAGCGGCGTCGGGTAGAAGCTGGAAGCGTTGTTGACCAGCGCATCCAGATGCCCGAACTGCTGGACCACATCCGCCACCACACGCGGCAGGGTGGCGATCTTCAGCAGGTCGGCCTGCACGGTGATGGCCGAATCGGGCCGCTGCTCGTTCAGCTCGGCGCGCAGGGCCAGCGCGTCATACAGCGAGGAACGGCAATGGATGGCGACGTTCGCGCCCGCTGCATGCAAACGGCGTACGATGGCCGCGCCGACGCGCTTCGCCCCGCCTGTCACCAACACTGTTTTGCCTTGCATCGCCATACCTACTAAACTGGAAACCCGCCCGAATTATACCTGACCATGCCCGTCAACCTGCCCGCCCCTTCTGCCGATGCCCTTGCCCACAGCGCCGAGCTGTGCGGGGTCATTTGCCGCGACATCTCGGCCCAGGGCGGCTGGATACCCTTTTCGCGCTTCATGGAACTGGCGCTGTATGCACCCGGCCTGGGCTATTACACCGCCGGGGCGCGCAAGTTCGGCGAATCCGGCGATTTCATCACCGCGCCCGAGCTCAGCACGCTGTTCGGCCGCACCGTGGCGCGGCAACTGGTCGAAGTCATGCAGGCCAGTGCGCCGCACATCCTCGAACTCGGCGCCGGCAGCGGCAAGCTGGCACTGGATATCCTTGGCGAACTGGAGAAACGCGGCGAGCTGCCGGACAGCTATTCCATCCTCGAAGTGAGCGCCGACCTGCGCGCCCGCCAGCAGGCCCTGCTGCAGGAGAGACTGCCGCATCTGGCCGGGCGCGTGCGCTGGCTGGACGCGCTGCCGGAGAAGTTCTCCGGCGCGGTCATCGGCAACGAAGTGCTGGATGCATTGCCGGTACACCTGCTGTACTGGTCGGACGGCCGCATCCTCGAACGCGGTGTGGCCTGCCCGGCCGACCATTTCGTCTGGCAGGATCGGCAACCCGGTTGCCAGAGCCTGCTCGACATCGCCAAGAACATCAAAGTGCCCGACGATTACCTGAGCGAGGTCTCCATCACCGCACGCGGACTGGTCGCCAGCCTGTGCGAGCGCATGGAGAAAGGCGCGATGATCTTCATCGACTACGGCTTCGGCATGCGCGAGTACTACCATCCGCAGCGCGCACGCGGCACGCTCATGTGCCACTACCGCCACCATGCGCACGACGACCCCTTCTACCTGCCGGGCCTGCAGGACATCACCGCGCATGTGGACTTCACCGCCGTGGCGGAAGCGGCCATCGACTGCGGCGCGCATTTCCTCGGCTACACCTCGCAGGCGCACTTCCTTATCAATAACGGGCTTACCGATCTGCTGGGCGAAGTTTCTCCGGACGAGGTCAAAGCCTATGCTCCACTTTCCGGTCAACTGCAGAAACTCACCAGCCCGGCCGAGATGGGCGAACTGTTCAAAGTGATCGCACTGGGGAAGGGACTGGATCAGCCACTGGCCGGCTTCCTGCGCGGCGATCTGTCGCGGTTGCTTTAAATAACCGTTCGCCCTGATCCTTCGACTTCGCTCGGGACTAAAGGCAATATCGAAGGGCATTCCTTTTACTGCCGAACCACACCATGCCCCGCATCCGCAGCTTCCCTCCCGTCGCCGATGACCACGCCATCATCCTCATCCTCGGCAGCATGCCCGGCAAGGAATCGCTGAGACAGCAACAGTACTACGCCCACCCGCACAACACCTTCTGGAAGATCATGGGCGAACTCGTCGGCGCGCATCCTGCCTTGCCCTACCCGCAACGCTTGCAGAAGCTCACCGCGACACATATCGCGTTATGGGATGTATTGCACACCTGCGAACGCGAAGGCAGCCTGGACAGTGACATAACGCAGGAAGAGGCCAACGACTTCGCCACCTTCTTCGCGCAACATCCGCGCATCACGCAAGTGTGCTTCAACGGCGCAAAAGCCGAGCAGAGTTTCAAACGGTTCGTGCTGGAAAAACAGGAATTGCCACCGCTGCAGTTCGCACGACTGCCATCCACCAGTCCGGCACATGCGGGGATGCGTTATGAAGAGAAGTTGAAGGTGTGGAAGGACACCGTTCGTTCATGCATTTGATGCGCGAACGAACCAATTCGATGCCGACGCTTTAACTTCCGCCGGCCATCCGCACAGCTCCGCTGATGTAACGAACGTAATCCCGGTCGGCGCCCTGCATATGCTCCGTGTACCAATCGCGCAGATACTGTACGGTGTCCATGGTCACCTGGCGGCTCAAGGTCGTCATCTGCAACTGATCCAGCTTGGCCAGGAAGTGCTTGTGCAGATCGATGTGTTCCTGCAGTTTCGGATAACCGTGTATGCGCATCAAAGATTCTTCAACGGCGAAGTGGAAACGGGCATGTTCGCGCAACTGCTCAAGCTTGAAGAACACCTCGGACCATCTTTCCCGGTTCCCGATGGCACTGTCGATCACCGAAAAGAGATCGATGAAGCCCCTGTGCTGGTCGTCTATCTCTGCAACCCCGACTGAATATTCATCCTTCCATTGCATCACTGCACTCCTGCTGGGTTAATTATGCACGCCCGGTGTGGACGTGGATTTTGGCGAGTCCCGCCTGGCGGGTCCGGTAAAAATATATGAAACAATCAAAGGGAGTGACACCGCATATGTTTTCGCATTTCACTCCCTTCTCAAACTCGACTGCAGCTAGCGCCCCTTGATCACCGCCTCCACCGCCAGGATACGCGCCTCGCGCACCTTGTCAGCGATGAGGTTCTTGTCAGCGCACGCTCTCGCGATGTCGCCCGCATTCACGGCTTGCGCCGCTCGGGCGCATTTCAGCATGTAAGCGGACTGCGGGTAGGCGTCGTTCTCGTGACCGGTGCGACCATGCGCATCGGATTCGCAGGTGAGCAGTATCTGCGCGAAGCGTTCCGGCTTGCGCCACAGGTCGCAACTGTCGAACACCTTGACGATGGTGTCGGCGCGCAGCTCGCGCACTTTGTGCACGTGGCTGTGGTATTGCGCGACGAGCAGGGCGAGGTCGCGGCATTCGCCGGGCACGCGCAGGCGTTCGCACACTTTCTTGAGCAGGTCGACGCTGCGCTGTTCGTGGCCGATGTGGCGCGGCAGGGTATCTTCCGGCGTGGTGGCCTTGCCGAGATCGTGACCCAGTGCGGCGAAACGTATCTCCAGCGGGCGCTCGTGTTTGGCGGTGTCGTCCAGCACCATCATCACATGCACGCCGCAGTCGATCTCGGGATGGTAGTGCGCGGGCTGCGGCACGCCGTACAGGGCATCGACTTCGGGCAGTATCTTCTTCAGTGCGCCGCATTCGCGCAGGGTAGTGAAGAAACGCGAGGGATGTTTTTCCATCAGGCCGCGCGCGAGTTCCTGCCACACTCGTTCGGCGACCAGCGCATCGACTTCGCCGTTGCTCACCATGCTGCGCATCAAGGCCAGTGTCTCGGGTGCGAAAGTGAAACCGAAGCGCGCGGCGAAGCGCGCACCGCGCAGGATGCGCACCGGGTCCTCGGCGAAGGCGTCGCTGACGTGGCGCAGGATGCCCGCCTTGAGGTCGGCCTGGCCGTTGTAGGGATCGATGAGCTTGCCGTCGGCGTCCTCGGCGATGGCGTTGATGGTGAAGTCGCGGCGCAGCAGGTCCTGTTCCAGCGTCACGTCGGGCGCTGCATAGACGTTGAAGCCTTTGTAGCCCGCCGCGGTCTTGCGCTCGGTGCGCGCCAGCGCGTATTCCTCGTGCGTGTCGGGATGCAGGAACACGGGGAAGTCGCTGCCCACGGGCCGGAAGCCGCGCTTCGCCATCTCTTGCGGCGAGCTGCCCACCACCACCCAGTCGTGGTCCTGCACCGGCAGGCCGAGCAGGCGGTCGCGCACCGCACCGCCGACGCAGAACACCTGCAAAGATGAGGTACTCATCGACACCCCCCCCACCCGAACCCTCCCCCAATGGGAGAGGGGCCAAGCGTGAAAATCCATTTCAGCTTCCCGTTCATTTCTGCACCTTGGCCTCGATCGTCCCGAGCCGTTGCTTGAGCGGTCGTTCAGACTGCCCGAACAGCATGGCGTAGTAGTTGGTGTTGCTCATCACTTTCTTCACGTAGTCGCGCGTCTCGTCGAACGGGATGGTCTCGATGTAGATGGCGCCTTCCAGCTTTTTGGTGCCGCGCCATTGCTTGGCCCGTGTCGGCCCCGCATTGTAGGCGGCGGAGGCCAGCACGGGGTTCTCGTCGAACTGGTTGAACACGGTCTTCATGTAATAGGTGCCGAGTTTGATGTTCACGTCCAGCTGGTGGATGAGGCCCTTGCGATAACCCTTCATGCCCATCTGCCGCGCCACCCAGCGCGCCGTATCCGGCATGATCTGCATGATACCCGCCGCACCGGCATCCGACTTCGCCCTGGTGGCGAACCGGCTTTCCTGCCGCATCAGACCGTACACCCAGGCCTCCTCCAGACCGTGCTTGTGCAGGTTCTCGCGCAGCGCATCGCGGTAGGGCGCCGGATAGCGCAGGTTGAAGTCGTGCACGCTGACGGTGCGGTCCGCGGCATTGATGGAGCGGTCATACATCTCGTTGCGCTGCGCTACCTCGGCAGCAGCCAGCAGCTGCCGGTCGCTGAAGCGGCGTGTCGCCCATGCCCACTCCTTGGCTGCCTCGCTGCGCATGTCCATGCGGTACAGCAGCAGGGTGCGCTGTATCGCCGGCATCGCCTGGATGGCCTCGATCTCCGCCTCGCTCGCGCGGTGCCCCGGCGTGACCACAGAGGCGCCCGCCTCCCTGCCCAGTTCCTCGGCGGCGAGCTGGCCGTAGAAGTTGTATTCGCGGCTGAGTTCGGTGAGCAAGGCTTCCGCTTCCGCCGGCCGCGCCAGTTGCTGCAGCGCGCGCGCCTTCCAGTAGCGCCAGACACCCTCGCTCTGTTGCTGCGGCGCCATGGCGCCGATGCTGGACCATACCTCGTGCCAGTTCTGCACGCGCAGGGCGGCGCGCGTGCGCCACGCCAGCTGCTTCGGGTTCAGCGCCGCATCGCCCGCCACCGCGAACCAGAGCAAGGCTCGCTCGTCGTGCGCTTGCGCGCCGGCAAAACCGATCCATCCGAAGAAGTAGCGCTGCTCCTCCTCGGTGAAGTGATTGGCGATCTTCTCCCAGCGCGCGAAGGCGATCTCCGGGGATTGCCGGGACAGGCGCAGCAAGGCGAACAGCGCGGTCAGGCGGCGACCCGTGCCGGCATCCTCGAACCTGGTCTTCTCCAGATAGCGGCGCGGGTTGCTCGATGCCACGCTCAATTCGGCCGCGGGGAATTGCTCCGCTTTTGGCAGCTGCTTGATGAGCTGTTTGGCAAAGGACACGTTGCCCGCTTCCAGTGCCAGACGCATGCGCTTCCACACGTCGGCATCGGCGATGATGCCGAGCTTGCGCGCGCGCTCGAACAGCGGCGTGCAACTCTCCGGCATCTCGTCGTCGCGGAACCACAGCTTGTGGGCCTCCTCCAGTGCGGCCAGTTCGTCGCTCTGCCGGCGTAGCTGCAGGCCATAGCAGGCCAGCTCGTCGTCGATGTTGATCAGGTGCGGATATTCTTCGGCGAACGCTTCCCAGCTCTCGTGCTTGCCGAGGAACTTCAACCAATCGCCGCGGAACTGGTCGACTGCCGGGCTCTCGTCATTGCGCGCGAGGAAGTCCTTGATCGCCTCGGTAGGCCGCGTGCTCAGGCGCGCGCGCAACTGGAAATTGGTGGCATAGATCTCCAGCGGCGTGTCCTGCAGATTCTCCACCGCCTTGTCCAGGCGAGCGAGATTGCCGACACGCAATGCCTCGCGTGCAGCCCGAAAATCACTCTCTGGATTCGCCAGCGCGCACACAGGCAACGCCAGCAACAACGGCAACAGGAATCTCATGGGAATTGTCTTGGAAACACTGCTTGAAGAATAACACAGAGCGCCTTGCGGCACGTCGGGCTGACACCCCGGACAGGGCACAGCATAAGGCCTGTGACCGGAAGGGCTCTCTGTGCAGAGCCGCCCCGGCCGGCTTGTTCACTGCTGGTATGCGTACATCTTGTTCAGGAAGGTTTCGACATCCGCCGTCGCCAGCTCGCCGGGCATCTTTCCCCGCGCACTCGCACGGGCATGCTCGCCGACCAGCTCCAGCTGCGGATTCCATCCCGCGCACATCACTTCGTCGCCGTACGCTTCGGCCGCTTCTGTCTCGCGTTCGATCTCGTAGCTGCTCATGTTCATCACGATGGTCATGTCACACCTCCTTCTGGCAGAAGCATCTCGTGCCCCTGTAGATAGGGTATCGGCTCAGGCGCGGGAAAGTTTAGCGCGCACCAGCTCGATGTGGCTGCGCAGTTCGTACAGATGGCTGGAGAACGCCACCGGCAGGCGCAGGTGGTTGACCTTGTTCTCGATGGCGTCGAGTTCCTTGCGGAACCTCGCCATATCCACCGGCTCGGCAGCGTTGCGCAGCTGCAACTCGAGGAAACGCAATTCGCCATACAGCTTGTGGATGCGCGACTTGACCAGCCAGTTATAGGCGGCGGGCGCGATACGGCTGAGCGGGATGGCCAGCGCCAGCAGCGGAAGCAGGATGATGAGCACGCGGTTGACGAAGGTCGCCGCCCAGAACGGCAGATAGCGGTCGAGGAAGGGCGGGCCGGATTCGTAGAAATGCGCGGCCTGGGTGCTCATCTCGAAGTCGGTGTCCTTGTCGGAAGGGAATTCGCGCTCCTGCTGCAGCATGCCGGCTCCGCTGTGGACGCGCGTGAGCACCTTGAGCACCAGATAGACCAGCGCCGGATGCATGGAATCGCGTGCCACCAGCGTCACCGTGGGGGCCAGCAGGTGCACTTCGTGCGGCGGGACATTGGCGGCCAGACTCAGTGCACCTTCCGGCAGCACCAGATGGCGCAGGAAGTTGAACTGGCGTGAATAGGCCTCGGCCTCGTCCAGATCGACCAGGGACACTCCGGGCAACCCCGCGACCTCCTGGATCAGCGGCGAAGTCGGCACGCCGGACAGGAACACCACATCCGCCACATCGTGGCGCAACGCCTCCTTCGCATCGTCCTCGCCGATCTCGTAGAAGGCGCTGTTCTGCTCGGTCACGCCGGCCGCCTCCAGCACCATCTTCGTCAGGATGTTGGTGCCGCTACCGGTTCTTCCGACCGCGATGCGGCGGCCCTTCAAGGCCGACAGATGCTCTATGCGGCGTTGACCCTTGCTGAATATCCAGAGCGGTTCGTAGTAGAGGCTGCCGAGCGAGACCAGACCGACTGCAGATTCAGACCGCGCCACGCCGCCTGGCACGAAGGCCATATCCACATCTGCTCCTTCCTTGCGTAATTCTTCCAGACTGGGCAAGGGCCCCTCGGATTCACGTATCTCCAGCGCCACGCGGTCCTGCTGCAGCAACGCCTCGTACAGGCGCGCATAAGCCTGGTAGTTGCCGTCTTCCTTGCTGATGGAGATGACTATCTTCTTGGGCGGGGCAGGATCGATCAGCCAGTAGCCGAGGATGGCGATGAGGACCAGCGCCAGCAGGTAAGGTACCGACGCCTTGAACGCCTCGTGCGGCAGTGACACATGCAGCTCTGCGCGTTCAAGTTCTGTGTCTGGCTTTGCATTCATCATCATCAGGAATGTGTCAGTGGCGCGCCCGGCGGGAGTCGAACCCACGACCCTTGGCTTCGGAAACCAATACTCTATCCAGCTGAGCTACGGGCGCTTTGAACGGCGCGCAGTATAGCGGTTTTTTGCACCCCCCGCCCGCGCCGGAATGCGCAAAAAATGCTATCGTTCGCACCATGAATTTCCTCAATCCTGGCCCCGAAGTGATCTGCAAACTGCTGCGCGAGGCAAAGACCGTCGCCGTGGTGGGGTTGTCACCCAATCCGGGGCGGCCGAGCTTCAACGTGGCCAGGGCGCTGCAGGGCTTCGGCCACCGCATCATCCCGGTCCGCCCATTGGTTCAGGAAGTATTGGGCGAAAAGGCGTATCCCGACCTGGAAAGCCTGCCCGAAGTACCCGACATCGTGGATGTGTTCCGCGCGCCGGAACATGTGCCGGCCATCGTGGAAAGCTGCATCAAACTCGGCATCAGAAATCTCTGGCTGCAGGACGGGGTGGTGCACGAGGAAGCCGCATTGCGTGCGCAGCAGGCCGGCATCACCGTGGTGATGGACAGATGCATGTTCCGCGACCACGCGCAGTTATGTGCCGACGTATAATCTTCGTCATCTGAAAGACCTGGACATATGCCCCTCAAATTCACCAAGATGCACGGCGCCGGCAACGACTTCGTGGTGCTGGACGGCGTGCACCAGTCGGTCGCGCTGTCGCCGGAACAGATCCGCTTCATTGCCGACCGCCATTTCGGCATCGGCTGCGACCAGATCCTGCTGGTGGAGAAGACCCCGCGCGAGGACGCCGATTTCCGCTACCGCATCTTCAATGCCGACGGCAGCGAGGTCGAGCAGTGCGGCAACGGTGCGCGTTGCTTCGTGCGTTTCGTGCATGAGAAGAAGCTCACCGGCAAGCGCGAGATCGTGGTGGAGACCAAAAGCGGCCTGATCTCGCCCAGCCTGGCGGAAGACGGGCGCGTCACCGTGAACATGGGCGCCCCGATCCTCGAACCCGCACGCATCCCCTTCCTCAGCGACAGCAGCGAGGTGATCCAGCCCCTGCAGGTCGGCAGGAAGAAAGTGCAGATCACCGCCGTGTCCATGGGCAACCCGCATGCGGTGCAGGTAGTCAAGGATGTGGAGACCGCCGATGTCGAGACATTGGGGCCGCTGATCGAGAACCATGCCAGTTTCCCCAAGCGTGTGAATGCCGGCTTCATGCAGGTCGTGGACCGTTCACATATCAAGCTGCGCGTGTACGAGCGCGGCGCCGGCGAGACACTGTCCTGCGGCACCGGCGCCTGTGCCGCCGTGGTCGCCGGCATTCGGCGCAAACTGCTGGACACCACCGTGCATGTCGCCACCCGCGGCGGCACGCTCACCATCAACTGGGCGGGCGAACATTCGCCCGTGCTGATGACCGGCCCGGCCATCACGGTGTACGAAGGCGAGATCAACCTGTAAGAGGCAAACGATGAGATCGGAAGACGTAGCACAATACCTGCAGGACAACCCGCAATTCTTCGAAGAGCATGCCGAGATGCTGGCGCAGATCAACCTGCCGCACCCGCACGGCGGACGCACCATCTCGCTGTCAGAGCGCCAGCTGCTCACCCTGCGCGAGCGCGTGAAAGAGCTGGAGAAGAAACTGCACGAGCTGCTCGAGTTCGCCAAGGAGAACGATGCGCTGCAGCTCAAGGTGCACCAGTTCAATTGTGCACTGTTTGGGCCGCATGACCGCTCCACCCTGCAAAGCCTGATCGCGCACAACCTGCGCGACATCTTCGCCGTTCCGCATGTGGCGCTGCACCTGTGGAAGGACGAGCCGCCCAGCCCGGAAGTGCTGGCCTTCGCCGACCTGCACCAGCAGCCGGTCTGCGCGCACCACGCCGTGCACGATACGCTGCCCTGGTTCGGCGAATCCGCCGAACGTCTGCGTTCCTTCGCCTACCTGCCGCTGCGTGCGCACGGTCAGACCATCGGCTTGCTCATCCTCGCCAGCGAGGACAAGGAGCGCTTCTATCCGGAGATGGGGACTCTGTTCCTGCAGCGCATCGCCGAGACGCTGGGCAGCGCGTTCAACCTGCATGTGTGATGCCTGACGCCGCGCAAGATCCCGCCACCCTACTGGGCTACCTCGCCTACCTGCTCAACGAGCGCAATTACTCGCCGCATACCTCGGATAACTACGCGCGCGACATCCGCCGCCTGTTCGGGCTGGCCGGCAGCACCCCGCTGTCCGAACTGAAGAGCCACCACATCCGCCGCTACATCGCGCAGTTGCACGGTAGCGGACTTTCGGGTCGTTCGCTGGCGCGCGTATTGTCGTCCTGGCGCGGCTTCTACAACTATCTGATGCGCGACCACGGCTGCAAGGTGAACCCCTGCGTCGGCTTGCGTCCGCCGAAATCGCCCAAAACATTGCCGCATGCCCTGTCGCCCGACGAGGCGGTGAAACTGGTGGAAATGAAGGTGGAAACGCCGCTGGATGCGCGCGACAAGGCGATGTTCGAACTGCTCTATTCCTCCGGCCTGCGTCTGGCAGAACTGGTGAGCCTCGACCCCATAGCCATGGATTTCGCCGACGCCTCGGTCCGCGTCACCGGCAAGGGCAACAAAACGCGCATCGTGCCGCTGGGTAGCCACGCCATCACTGCCCTGAAAGCATGGCTGGCGGTGCGCGACCAGGTCGCCAAGCCGGAGGAGACCGCGCTTTTTGTCGGCAGCAAGGGCGCGCGCATCTCGCCGCGCACCGTGGAATTGCAGCTGGACAAGTGGGCGCTGAAGCAGGGACTCAACAGCAGCGTGCATCCGCACATGCTGCGCCACTCCTTCGCCACCCATGTGCTGCAATCCTCCGGCGACCTGCGCGCCGTGCAGGAGATGCTCGGCCATGCCAGCATCTCTACCACACAGGTCTACACCCACCTCGATTTCCAGTACCTCGCCAAGATCTATGACGGGGCGCATCCGCGTGCCAAGAAAAAACCATGAGCAAAGACAAAGCCAGATCACCCTCGACACCGCATCGCCAATCACAGGGCGGCAAGGATTTCCGCAAACGCGTGCAGCGCAGCAAGGAAGCTGGCGCTCCCGCACCGCAACCGGCTTCAAAACCGCGCGCAGGGAACCCATCCGCAAGGCCCGCCATCATCCTCAAGGCCGAGCGCGATAAATCATTGCTGCGCCGTCACCCGTGGATATTCTCCGGCGCGGTCGATTGCATAGACGGCGCACCTGCCGGCGGCGACACCGTGGCAGTACGTGATGCTGCAGGAAGCTTTCTCGCCTGGGCAGCCTACAACCCCGATTCGCAGATCACCGCGCGGGTGTGGTCATGGCACGAGAAGGATGTCGTCGGCGAAGCGTTCCTGCATCAGCGCATCGCCGATGCACTGGCTGCGCGTCACGCGCTCGCCATCGCCCAGGCAGGCAATGGTATGCGCATCGTGCACGGTGAATCGGACGGCCTGCCCGGCCTCATCGTCGATAAATACGGCGACGTGCTGGTGATGCAGCTGGGCAGCGCCGGACCGGAACGCTGGCGCGAGACCATCGCCGATATCCTGCAGACGTTGTGCGCACCTGTGTGCATCTACGAGCGCTCCGATTCAGACGGGCGCGAACTAGAGGGATTGTCGAAGCGCTGCGGGGTCGTGCGCGGCAAGTTGCCGGAGCAAGTGGAAGTGATCGAGAACGGCCTGCGTTTCGCCGTGGATGTGGCCGCAGGCCAGAAGACCGGCTACTACCTCGACCAGCGCGACAATCGCGCATTCACCGGCACGCTGGCTGCCGACCGCGATGTGCTCAACTGCTTCTGCTATACCGGCGGCTTCTCGCTCTATGCCTTGCGCGGGGGGGCGAAGTCAGTGCTCTCCATCGACTCTTCGCAGGAAGCATTGCAGATAGGGCGAACCAATGTCGGCTTGAACGGACTTGATGCGTCGAAAGCGGAATGGCAATGCGCCGACGTGTTCGATGCGCTGCGCAAGCTGCGCGACCAGAACCGCAAATTCGATCTGATCGTCCTGGATCCGCCCAAATTCGCCCCCACCGCCGCCTTCGCCGAAAAGGCTTCGCGTGCGTACAAGGACATCAACCTGCTCGGGTTCAAACTGCTGCGGCCGGGTGGTCTGCTGTTCACCTATTCCTGTTCGGGCGGCATCAGCGACGAGCTGTTCCAGAAGATCATCGCCGGGGCCGCGCTGGACGCAGGCGTGGAGGCACAGATCGTGAAAAAACTGCACGCAGCACCGGATCATCCGGTGCTGCTGAGTTTCCCCGAAGGGGCGTATCTGAAGGGATTGGTGTTGCGGGTGGCGGGCTAGGCGCAAATGCCGCGTGGGCACCTGTGCCCACCCTACTGCTTGATGACTTCCAGCCCGGCCTGTTCCCAGGCCTGCATGCCGCCCTGCACGTTGCTGACCTGGGTGAAGCCGGCTTCCTGCAGGATGGCGACCGCCTTGGCCGAGCGACGACCGGAGCGGCAGATCACTGCGACCGGTTTGTCTTTGTAAGCATCGAGTTCTTTCAGGCGCAAACCCACTTCACCCAAGGAAACGAGCTTCGCATTCGGTGCATGGATGGCTGCATATTCCGCAGGTTCCCGCACATCGAGCAACAATGCGCCCTGAGCGCTCACCATGCTTTGCGCCTGCTTCACGTCGATACCCTGAACGGCGGGCAGTTGCTGCACCACCAGAACCAGTCCGAGCGCTGCGGCCAGAATCCAGTAAATCTTCGGTTTCATGAGCGCCTCAGGCCAAACGGTAAGCCGGGAAGCCGCTCTGCACCCAAGCCATCATCCCGCCGCGCAGATTGAACACGTTGGAGAAGCCTTGCTGCTGCAGGAACATGCAGGCCTGTGCCGAGCGCGCACCGCTGCGGCAGACCATGATCAGCTTCTCGCTTTTGTCCAGTTCGTGCACCTTGGCGGGCAGGATGTGCAGCGGCAACGCTTCGGCCTTGGGCACGGTACCGTGCACGATCTCTTCCATCTGGCGCACGTCGATGACGCGCATCTTGTGACCGTCGTCTTCCACCCATTGCGCAAACTGGGTCGCGTCGATCTCTTTAACGTTCATTCCAAACATGTGGGGCTCCTTGGTTAGCGATGTCGCATATTAGCATATTCTAATATGTTGACAACGTTACCGGGAGTGGGGTCTTGCCCGGCTAGGCCAACCCCACCAGCACCAGCCCGACCAATGCCGGCAGCGCCTGCACCCACAATATCTTTGCGTTCGCGGTGATCGCACCGTAGAAACCTGCCGTCACCACACAGCCGAGGAAGAACTGCTGCACATCCTCGTTGCCGGAACTCAGCCCCCAGATCAGTCCGGCGGCCAGGAAGCCGTTGTACAGCCCCTGGTTCGCCGCGAGGATGCGTGTGGCGGCAGCGAAGTCCTTGTCCATGCCGAAGGCGCGCAGGCCGGTTCGGCTCTCCCACAGGAACATCTCCAGCACAAGGATATAGACGTGTATGAGTGCGACGATGCCGACCGCGAGATTGGCCGCCGTCCTCATCAGTGCCTGCTCACGAGCGGCTTGAAGCCAAGGCGGTCCTGCAGCCTGGCCGCTGCGCTGCGCGCTTCGCTTTCGCTGGCGTAGGGGCCGAGGTGTACCCGTGTAAGGCCCTGCTTCTCATACAGCATCAACGGCTTGTTGCCTTCGCCCATCTCGGCACGCATCCGCACCAGGAAACTTTCCGCGCCCTGCGGCGATTTGAAAGCGCCGAGCTGCAGGAAGACCTTGCCGGTCGATCTGCCGGCCGTTTCGACCGGGATGGTAGACGCGGGCGGCAGCGGCTCGACCTTGACGGCCGGCATCTCCACCGGCGCAGTGCCGGAGACGGCGATGCTCTCGACCTCGACTTCGGCGCTGCCGTTGTTGATGTAACCGAGCTTGGCTGCCGCGACGTAGGAGAGGTCCATGATGCGCTCATGCAGGAACGGCCCGCGGTCGTTGACGCGCACGACGACCGATTTGCCGGTGGCGACGTTGGTCACCCGTGCGTAGCTGGGAATGGGCAGCGTCGGGTGCGCGGCAGTCATGCCGTACATGTCGTACACCTCGCCGATGGAGGTGCGCTGGCCGTGGAATTTCTTGCCGTACCAGGAAGCGACGCCGCGCTCCTTGTAAGTGCCGGTCGTCTGCAGCGGGGTGTAGGTCTTGCCCAGCGCCGAGTAGGGCCGGTTGGCATAGCGGTGCAGCGGCTCGGCCTTGGGCACCGCATCGGGGATGGCGTCGAGATCCTCCGGCGCATTCCCGCCGGGACCGTCACCGGCGAGATAGCCTCCGCCCGATGCGGTGGCTGCCGGAGCCGCGCTGGCGGCAGCGACGGTGCGTGCCGATTTTCCGCCGGGGCCGGAGACGGCGTCGACGATGGGCGCCGCGCTTTGCTGCTTGTCATCCGTCTTCTGCCTGGTGGCGCAACCGGCCATGGCCAGCACGGCGACCGCCAGCAACAACGATAGTCTTTTCATTTTTCGACTCCCCTAGGTTTTAACAAGTTGTTTGTGCGTATTGATGCTCATCAGGATACCAAAGCCCAGCATCAGCGTGAGCAGGGACGTGCCGCCGTAGCTGATGAGCGGCAGCGGCACGCCCACCACCGGCAGGATGCCGCTGACCATGCCCATGTTGACGAAGGCATAGGTGAAGAAAGTGAGCGTGATGCTGCCCGCGAGCAGGCGCGTGAAATAGGTGGATGCGTTGGCGGTGATGATGAAGCCGCGCCCGATGACGAAGACGTACAGACCCAGCAGCAGCAGATTGCCGAGCAGGCCGAACTCCTCCGACCAGACAGCGAAAATGAAGTCGGTGGTGCGCTCGGGCAGGAAGTCGAGGTGCGTCTGCGTGCCGTTCATGTAGCCCTTGCCGAGGATGCCGCCGGAGCCGACCGCGATCATGCCCTGGATGGTGTGGTAGCCCTTGCCCAGGGCGTCCTGCGAGGGATCGAACAGCATGAGGATGCGGTGCCGCTGGTAGTCGTGCAGCGCCGACCACAGGAAAGGTGCGCTGGCCAGGCCGGCCAGTGCGGTGCCGATCATGATGCGCCAGGAGAGCCCCGCCAGGAACAGCACGTAAAATCCGCTGGCGGCGATGAGGATGGAGGTGCCGAGGTCCGGCTGGCGCATGATCAATCCGACCGGCAGCACCAGCAGGATGAGCGCCACGAAGTAATTGCGCAGTTTCAGGGTCGCTTCGTTCTTCTCGAAATACCAGGCCATCATCAGCGGCACGGCGATCTTCATCAGCTCGGACGGCTGGATGGTGGCTACGCCGATGTGCAGCCAGCGCCGTGCGCCGTGGCTGATCTCGCCGAACAGCGCGACCGCGACCAGCAGGAGCATGCCGAGCACATACATGGGCACCGCGCTGCGCATCAGCCAGTGCAGCGGCATGTTGGCGACGATCCACATGGCGGTGAATGCGACTGCGATGTTGCCGAGCTGGCCCAGCACGCGCATCCAGTTGCCGTCGCTGGCGCTGTAGAGCAGGATGATGCTGATCAGCATGAAGCCCCCGAGCGCCGCCAGCAATACGGGGTCCAGATGCAGCATGAAGCGTTGCTTGAGTTGTCTCGCGTTCATTCCTAGTCGCTTTCCGCCCCGGTCTTTTCCGCCACCGTCTGCAGCGGCTTGGGCACCTTGCCGAGCAGATAATAATCCAGCACCTTGCGCGCGATCGGCGCGGCAGTGGAACCGCCGTGGCCGCCGTTCTCGGCCAGCACCGCCAGCGCGATGCGCGGCTTGTCGGCCGGGGCGAAGGCGATGAACCAGGCATGGTCGCGGTTATATTCCGAGACTTTCTTTTCGTCGTATTTCTCGCCCTGTTTGATGGCGATCACCTGTGCGGTACCGGTCTTGCCGGCCATGCGATAGGTCACGCCGTATGCTGCTCCTGCTGCCGTGCCGCCGGGCTTGGTGACGGCCTCCATCGCATCCTTCACCAGCTTGATGTGCTCGGGGGGTATCTCCAGATCGAACAGTTGTTTGTGCTCGGTGAATAGGGGCTCGCCGCGGGAACGCCGGATCTCTTTCACCAGGTGCGGCTGGAACGCCACGCCGTCATTGGCCAGGGTCGCCGTGGCAAAGGCCAGCTGCAAAGGCGTCACCAGGTTGTAACCCTGCCCGATGCCGGCCGAGACGGTGTCCCCCGGATACCATATCTGCTTGTGACGTTTCGCCTTCCATTCGGTCGATGGCAGCAGGCCGGAGGTCTCGCCCTCCATATCCAGCCCGGTCTTCTTGCCGAAACCGAAGCGCGACAGGTAGCTGTGCATGTTGTCTATGCCCAGCTCGGTGGCAAGACCGTAGTAGTAGGTGTCGCACGAGATGACGATGGACTTGAACAGATCGACGCTGCCGTGACCGCCGGTCTTCCAGTCGCGGTACTGATGGCGGCTGCCGGGCAGCATGAAATAGCCGGGGTCGCTGATGGTGCGGCTTGGCGAGCGGGTGCCGTAATGCAATCCGGTCAAGGCCATGAAAGGCTTGATGGTGGAGCCGGGCGGATATTGCCCGCGCAGGGCGCGGTTGTTGAGCGGCGTATCGAGCGAGCTGTTCAGCTCCTCCCACGTCTCGGTGTCGATGCCGTCGATGAACAGCGCCGGGTCGTAACCCGGCTTGCTGACGAAGGCGAGCACCTCGCCATTGGTGGGATCGATGGCGACCAGCGCACCGCGATAATCGCCAAAGGCCTGTTCCGCCACCTCCTGCAGCTTGGCATCCAGCGTCAGCATGATGTTGCTGCCGGATTCCGGCGAAGTGCGCGACAGCACGCGCACGGCGCGTCCGCCGGCATCCACCTCGACCTGCTCGAAACCGGTGGTGCCATGCAGCGCTTTCTCATAGCTCTGCTCGACGCCGGTCTTGCCGATATAGTCCGAGCCCATGTAGTTGGAGGCGGTCTCTTCTTCCTCCAGCTGCTCGATGTCTTTCTGGTTGATGCGGCCGACATAGCCGATGAGGTGCGAGGTCACGTCGGAGAACGGATATTCGCGGAACAGGCGCGCCTTGATCTCCACGGCCGGGAAGCGGAAGCGCTGCGCGGAGACGCGCGCCACCTCCTCGTCGCTCAACTGGCTGCGCAGCGGCATGGTGCCCAGCGCCTGCCGCTCGGTCAGCAGTTTCTTGAAGCGCTTGATGTCCTTGGGCGTGACCGCCACCAGGGTGGACAGTTCGGCGATCAGCGCATCCATGTCGGTCACTTTGTCCGGCGCGATCTCCAGCGTGTAACCGGAATAGTTCTGCGCCATCACGACGCCGTTGCGGTCGAGCAACAGACCGCGGTTCGGCACGATGGGCACGACGTAGATGCGGTTACTGTCCGACAGGGTGTGGAAGTATTCGTGCCGGATGACTTGCAGGTAGAAGAAGCGCGCCAGCAGGATGAACAGCATCACCGCCACGAAACCCAGGCTCAACACCAGACGCAGGCGGAAGTAATAGATCTCGCGCTGATGGTTCTTCAGCTCGATGAAACGGTTCATCCTGGATTCCGTGATTGAACGAGGTGGAGTGTGCGTTCATCGCAGTGCAGGGCAAGGCGCGACGACGAGGAATGGTCGTTCCATTCCAAGGAGGAGCAACGCCGCCATACGCTGCGAGGGACGTGCAATCCGCCTCGTAGCGACGCGCCTTGACGGCGGGCGTAGATGAAGCGCGAAATCATTTTCTGTTCACTTTCTTGCGACATCATGGGCGCGGTCAATTGCGGTATCCAGGATCAAAGTTCGTTCGGGTCACGGCGCGGACGGCGCAGTGCCTGCAACAACAATGTCATCGGCGTCCACAACAAAGCCGATACCACCGCACCGAGGAAATATTCCCACGCCACGAAGCCGCGCACCTGCCAGTGCACCGCCGCATAAGCGCCGTAACTCAGCAGCAGCAGCGGGAAGACATGCATGGATTGCTGGCGCAGGTCGAACATCTGCACACGCCGGTGCAGCACGATGCCGCCGAACGCCAGCACGGTGTAGGCCAGCGCATGTTGGCCGAACAGGCTGGCATCGGCCACGTCGGCAAAGATGCCGACCAGCCAGGCGATGCCGATGCCGACGCGGTGCGGTTTGTGCGTGCACCAATACAACAATACCAGCGCCACGAAATCCGGACGCAAGGCCAGCGCCCAACCGTGCCACGGCAGCCAGTTGAGCATCACCGCCACGAACAGGCTGAACGCGATGAAACCCGTGCTGGCCGGCAGCAGGAACTCCTGGTCTTTGGCGAATCCGTTGCTCACGGCTTCCTCCGTTTGAGTCTCTTCTTGGCGCCTTCCGGTTCCGTCGTCGTCTCCACCGTCGCGGGGCGCTCGGGCAGGACCGGCAGTCCGGATACGATCATCAGGGCACGATGCCTGTCGACTCCGGCCAAAGGCGCACAGGTGATGCGTGCGAACGGGTAGGCCGGATCGCGTTCGACCCTGGTGACCTTGGCCACCGGCAGATCGGGCGGGTAGGTGCCGTCGATACCGGAAGTGACCAGCACATCGCCCTCGACGATGTCGGCACTCACCGGCATGTAGCGCAACGCCATCTCGTTGATGTCGCCGGAACCGAACACCACGGCGCGCAATCCGCTGCGCTGGTTCTGTATCGGCACCGAGTGGTCCTTGTCGGTGACCAGCGTGACCTCGGACAGCCACGGGTAAGTACGCGTGATCTGACCGACCACGCCGAAATCATCCACCACCACCTGGCCCGGCAGTACGTTGGCCTGCGAACCCTTGTCCACGAACAGTTTGCGTTTGAAGATGTCGCGTTCGACGTAGACGATCTCCGCCATTTGCATCGGATAGTCGACGCGCTGCTTGAGATCCATCAGCACCCGCAGTTGCGCGTTCTCAGCCTGGATGGCCTGCAGCTGGCTCAGTTGCGCGGCATCTGCGTCATGCTGCTGGCGCAGCTGGGCATTCTCCGCCAGCAGCCTCTCCTGCGTCTCGAAATACACGGCGACACTGCCTATCGCCTCGCCGGGCAGGGCGGTCAAGCGCTGGAACGGGTAGATCATCACGGCGAGCACCTTGCGCGTGGATTCCAGGTACTGGTAGCGCGAATCCACGAACAGCAACAGCACCGAAAGAACGCTGAAGAAGACGAGGCGAGCGACCGGGCTGGGGCCGCGATTGAAGAACCGGAGGGTACGGGTATCGTCCAATGTGCAACCGTACGGCTAATGCAAAACGCGCGTAGCGCTTCTTTTGCCTCCTCGCCCGCTTGCGGGAGAGGATTGAGGAGAGGGAACGGGTATGGCAAGTTCCATTTTTATGGGGAGACTACCTGCCATGCCCGTCAGTCGCTGGTGAAGATGTTGTTGAACTTGTCCATGCGCTCCAGCGCCTTGCCGGAGCCGCGCACCACACAGGTCAAAGGATCGTCGGCAATCACCACCGGCAGGCCGGTCTCTTCCATCAGCAGGCGATCGAGGTCGCGCAGCAACGCGCCGCCGCCGGTCAGCACCATGCCCTTGCTGGCGATGTCGGCGCCCAACTCCGGCGGGGTCTGCTCCAGCGCGGTCTTCACCGCGCTGACGATGTTGTTGAGCGGGTCGGACAGCGCTTCGAGGATCTCGTTGCTGGAGATGGTGAAGCTGCGTGGCACACCTTCGGCCAGGTTGCGGCCGTTCACTTCCAGCTCGCGCACCTCGCTGCCGGGGAAGGCGGAACCGATCTCTTTCTTGATCTGCTCCGCGGTGGTCTCGCCGATCAGCATGCCGTAGTTGCGGCGGATGTAGTTGATGATGGCTTCGTCGAACTTGTCGCCGCCGACGCGCACGGAACCGGAGTACACCGCGCCGCCCAGCGAGATCACGCCGACCTCGGTGGTGCCGCCGCCGATGTCGACGACCATGGAGCCGGTCGCGTCTTCGATCGGCAGATCGGCGCCGATCGCAGCCGCCATCGGCTCCTCGATCAGCTCGACGCGGCGCGCACCGGCGCCGTAAGCGGATTCACGGATGGCACGGCGCTCGACCTGTGTCGAACCGCACGGCACGCAGATGACGATGCGCGGGCTGGGAGTGAAGATGCTGGATTTGTGCACGCGGCGAATGAACTGCTTGAGCATCTGCTCGGTGACGGTGAAGTCGGCAATCACGCCGTCCTTCATCGGACGGATGGCGGTGATGTTGCCGGGCGTGCGGCCCAGCATCTGCTTGGCGGCGAGACCGACCTGCTGGATCACCTTCTTGCCGTTGGGTCCGCCTTCCTGACGGATGGCCACGACGGACGGCTCGTTCAACACGATGCCCTGACCTCGCGCCCAGATGAGGGTGTTGGCGGTGCCGAGGTCGATTGCGAGATCGTTGGAGAAATAGCTGTCGAAATAACTAAACATGTCTTGTCCTGAAAGGTAGAAGGGGTGCGTCTGTAAACCGGTTTATGATACCCTATCGCGCCCGATTTGATAAAGCTTTAAGCCCGTTTATGTCCCTAAGTACAGCCGATGTCGAAAAAGTCGCCCGCCTTGCCCGGCTGGCGATGAACGACCAGGAACTCCAAGCCGCCCAGGCGCAACTGAACAACATCTTCGGCCTCATCGCCGAGATGCAGGCCGTTGATACCAAAGGCGTTGAACCCATGTCGCACAGCCAGGACCTGGCCCAGCGCCTGCGCGAAGACAGGGTCACCGAACCCAACCAGCGCGAGGCTTTCCAGGCCGTCGCCCCGCAAGTGGAACAGGGTCTTTACCTGGTTCCGCAGGTCATCGAGTAAGCACCATGATCCATTCCAGCCTCAGCCAGCTTGGCGCCGCCCTGCGCGCCAAAAAGATCTCCAGCGTCGAACTGACGCAGACTTACCTCGACCGTATCGCCCAGCTCAACCCCACGCTCAACGCCTTCATCACCGTGAACCCGGAGATGTCGCTGGCCCAGGCCAGGGCCGCCGACGCCCGCCTGGCTGCGGGTTCCGCCGCAGCGCTGACCGGCATCCCCATCGCGCAGAAGGACATCTTCTGCGCCAAGGGCTGGCTGACGACCTGCGGCTCGAAGATGCTGCACAACTTCGTCTCGCCCTACGATGCGCATGTCATTTCGCAATTCAACAATGCGGGCGCGATCAACCTCGGCAAGACCAATATGGACGAGTTCGCCATGGGTTCGTCGAACGAGACCTCGCATTACGGCGCGGTGAAGAACCCGTGGGACACGGCACGCGTGCCCGGCGGCTCCTCCGGCGGTACGGCGGCGGCCGTGGCGGCACGCCTGTGTGCGGCGGCGACCGGCACCGACACCGGTGGCTCCATCCGCCAGCCGGCCGCGCTGTGCGGCATCTCCGGCCTGAAACCGACCTACGGCGTGTGCTCGCGCTACGGCATGATCGCCTTCGCCTCCAGCCTCGACCAGGCCGGCCCGATGGGACGCAGCGCCGAGGACCTCGCGCTGATGATGAACGTGATGGCCGGCTTCGACGAGCGCGATTCAACCTCGCTGCAGCGCGAGAAAGAAGACTACACACGCGACCTGAACAAGCCGCTGACCGGTCTGCGCATCGGCCTGCCCAAGGAGTTCTTTGCCGAAGGCATGGGCAGCGACGTGGCGAAGGCGGTCGAAGCCGCCCTTGCCGAATACAAGAAACTCGGCGCCGTCATCGTCGACATCAGCCTGCCGAACTCTAAATTATCAGTGCCTGTCTATTACGTGCTGGCGCCGGCGGAAGCGTCGAGCAACCTGTCGCGCTTCGACGGCGTGCGCTATGGTTACCGCGCGCCCGAGTACAGCGACCTTGCCGACATGTACGAAAAATCGCGCGCACAAGGCTTTGGCGCAGAAGTGAAACGCCGCATCATGATCGGCACCTACGTGCTGAGCCACGGCTACTACGACGCCTACTACCTGCAGGCACAGAAGATCCGCCGCCTGATCGCACAGGACTTCACCGAAGCCTTCACGCAATGCGACGTGATCATGGGGCCGACCTCGCCTTCCACCGCGTTCAAGCTGGGCGAGAAAGGCGACGATCCGGTGCAGATGTACCTGTCCGACATCTATACCATCGCCGTCAACCTGGCCGGCCTGCCCGGCATGTCCATCCCCTGCGGTTTCGGCGCCAACGACATGCCGGTGGGATTGCAGATCATCGGCAACTATTTCGACGAGGCGCGCATGCTCAACGTGGCGCACCAATTCCAACAGGCGACCGACTGGCACAGCCGCGCGCCAAAAATCTGAGCGACATCACATCATGAAGATCTCCCGCTTCACCGGCGTCCCCGCCCTCAAACGACAACTGGACCGCCACCCGGTCTACGGCGCGGTGCGCAACATCGACGACCTGCGCCGCTTCATGGAACACCATGTCTACTCGGTGTGGGATTTCATGTCGCTGCTCAAATACCTGCAGCGCGATCTCGCCCCGGCCGTCATGCCGTGGATGCCGACCGGAGATGCCGCAGTCACCTCGACACAGCGTTTCATCAACGAGATCGTGCTGGGCGAAGAGACCGATGAAGGTCTGCCGGATGCCAAGGGCAACCCGACCTTCGTCAGCCATTTCGACCTGTACATCGGCGCCATGGAAGAAGTCGGCGCCGATACCACAGCAGTGAAGGCTTTCCTCAAATCCGTGCAACGCAACGGCATCGAGAAGGCATTGAAGAGCGCCAGGATCCCGGAGCCGTCGCGCCAGTTCATGCAGACCACTTTCGGCTTCATCGGCACGGAGAAGACGCATATCGTGGCCGCCGCTTTCGCGCTGGGCCGCGAACAGGTGATTCCCGGCATGTTCCGCGCGTTGCTGGCCGACATGAACATCAGCAAGAAGAAGGCGCCGCTGTTCCACTACTACCTGGAACGCCACATCCACCTCGACGACGAGTTCCACGGCCCGCTCTCGCTCAAGCTGTTGAGCCACCTGTGCAAGGGCAGCGACACCAGGCTGCGCGCAGCATCGAAGGCCGGTTGTGCCGCCATCGAAGCGCGCATCGCGTTGTGGGACGGCGTGCGCGCCGCCCTGCCGTCCACTCAAAAGACACGGAGCAAATGATGCAGTGGGAGATCGTCATCGGGCTGGAAGTACACACCCAGCTCTCGACCAACACAAAAATCTTTTCCGGCGCCTCGACCGCATTCGGCGCCGAGCCCAACACGCAGGCCGATGCGGTGAGCATCGCCTTGCCCGGCGTGCTGCCGGTGCTGAACAAGGGCGCGGTGGAGCGCGCGATCAGGTTCGGTCTCGCCACTGGCGCGCATATCGCGAACCGCTCGGTGTTCGCGCGCAAGAACTACTTCTACCCCGACCTGCCCAAGGGCTACCAGATCAGCCAGTTCGACCTGCCGGTGGTGGGACAGGGCGCGCTGACCATCCAGGTCGAGCCGCTGTCCGGTAACGCCAAACCCTATGAGAAGACGGTGCGCATCACCCGCGCCCACCTGGAAGAAGACGCGGGCAAATCGCTGCACGGCGATTTCCACGGCATGACCGGAATCGACCTCAACCGTGCCGGCACGCCGCTATTGGAGATCGTGTCCGAGCCGGACATGTGTTCCGCCGCCGAAGCCGTGGCTTACGCCAAGGCGCTGCACACGCTGGTGCGCTGGATCGGCATCTGCGACGGCAACATGCAGGAGGGCTCTTTCCGCTGTGACGTGAACGTATCGGTGCGCAAACCCGGCCAGCCGCTGGGCACGCGCCGCGAGATCAAGAACCTGAACTCGTTCAAGTTCATGCAGCAGGCCATCGACTACGAGGTGCAGTGGCAGATAGACACCATCGAGAACGGCGGCAAGGTGCAGCAGGCCACCGTGCTGTTCAATCCCGATACCGGCGAGACGCGCGCCATGCGCAGCAAGGAAGACGCGCACGACTACCGCTACTTCCCCGATCCCGATCTGTTGCCGCTGGAAATCAGCAATGACTGGATCGAGCAGGTGCGCGGCACCTTGCCCGAACTGCCGCAAGCCAAGCAGGCCCGCTATGTGAACGATCTCGGCCTTTCCACCTATGACGCCAGCGTGTTGACCAGCTCGCGCGAGATGGCGGATTTCTTCGAAGCCGCGCTCGGCGATGCCAGCGAGCAAGCGAAGATATGTGCCAACTGGATCATTGGCGAAGTCAGTGCGCAGCTGAACCGCGACGGCCTGGACATGACGCAATGCCCGATCACCGCGCAACAACTCGGCGGCATGCTGACGCGCATCGCCGACGGCACCATCTCCAATTCCGGTGCGAAAGAAGTGTTCCGCACCATGTGGGCGGAAGGCGGATCAGCGGATGCGATCATCGAAGCCAAGGGGCTGAAGCAGGTTTCGGATTCCGGCGCCATCGAGGCGCTGGTGGACGAGATCATCTCCGCCAATGCGGAGAAGGTCGCGGAATACCGCAGCGGCAAGGACAAGCTGTTCGGCTTCTTCGTCGGTCTCGCCATGAAGGCCAGCAAAGGCAAGGCCAATCCGGCGCAGTTGAACGATATCCTGAAGAAAAAACTGGAAGGTTAATCCAGAATCACGTTCCTGGATTTATGCGGGGCCTTGCTGAACGCAAGGTCGTACAGCCAGTTCGGCAGGCGCTTCATCACCCACCCCACAACACCCATCTGCCAGGGCACCACGGCGAACGATGTGCCGCGCGCGATCACGCGCGCCATGCGTTTCGCCGCCACCTCAGCATCCAGAATGAACGGCATCGGATAGGTGTTGATGTCGGTCATCGGCGTCCTGATATAGCCGGGACACAGCGTCACCACCTTCACACCGCTGCCGTACATCTCGACGCGCAGACTTTCCAGATACGAGATCGCAGCGGCCTTGGAAGCCGAATAGGCGCCCGATCCGGGCAGGCCGCGAAAGCCCGCCACGCTGGCGATACCGACCAGTGTTCCCTGTTTGGCCTCACGCATCGCGGCCAGGAACGGCTGGAAGGTCTTCACCATGCCAAGCACGTTGATGTCCATCACGCTCTGGAAAACTTCCTCGTCCTCGACATATTCGGTGAGCGTGCCGCGGCTCACGCCTGCGTTGGCGATGACGATGTCCGGCACGCCGGCACGCGCCATGAAATCGCCGGCCGCCCGCTGGATAGCCGGGGCATCGCGTACATCGAGTGCATAGCAAAACACTTTTTCGGGAAATTCCGCCGCAAGAACCTGCAGCAGTTCGCCCCTGCGGGCGAAGGCGGCGACGCTGGCGCCGCGCTCAAGATAATGGCGCGCGAGGGCAAGACCGATGCCGCTCGACGCGCCTGATACGACGACCTTCATCAACGGCCGGTACGTTCCTTGCGGGCGATCTTGATCACCTCGTCCAGCACGCGGATGGTCTCATCCGGCTGCAAGCCGGTGATGATGTACTTGCCGTCCACCGCGATGGTCGGCGTGCCGCGCACGTTGTAGCCGCGCACCAGCTGGTTGCTGCGGTTGATCTTGCTCAGCATGGCGAAGGAATTGTAGGCCGCACCGAACTTCGCACGATCCACCCCGTGCTTCGCCACGAAATCGGTGATGCGTGCTTCGTCGCGCAGGTCGGTGTTCTGCACGTTCCAGGCCTTGAACAGCGGGTCGTGCAGTTGCTTGCGTTGCCCCAGCGACTCCAGCGCATAGAAAGTACGCGCCATCGGTTCCCAGCTGTCGTTGAACACTGCGGGCACATATTGCAATTCGACATCCCTGGGTTTCTTCTGCTCCCAGGCTTCGATCAGCGGATGCAGGTGGTAGCAGTGTGAACAGCCGTAGAAGAAGAACTCCAGCACTTCGACCTTGCTGCCGCTGCTCACCGGCTGCGGCGGATTCATCACCTTGTAGTCCCTGCCTGCGACCACCTCGGCCTGAACCTGGGTCGCGCACAGCAGGGCCAACACTGCAAAGAACTGCTTGATCGATCTCATGTCTTCTCCTTATCGAATCTCCGCCCCTTACTGGGCGTGTACCTGGGTGGCGATGATGCCGTTCTGTTTCAGCGCAGCGATGGTCTTGCCCGCCTCGCCGCCGTTATACGGGCCGAGACGCACGCGGTGCCACACGCCCTTGTCCGGGATGGTCGCCGCCTGGATCTTTGCCTCGAAGCCCGAGAACGCCAGTTTGGCCTTCAGTTTCTCCGCATCGCCCACATTCTGGAAAGAGCCCGCTTGCACGTAATACATCTCTTTGGATGCCGGCGCTTGCTGCGCGGTTTGCGTCTTCGTCGCAGTCGGCTCCTTCGGCTTTGCCGGCGCCTTGCGTGCCGTGCCATCCGACTTGTCGGTCAGCACTTTGTAGAATTCGAACTGCTGCTTGTTTTCGGCCACGCCCGAGGCCGCTGTCGTCGCCGCCACCGGTGCACTCGCGGGGACTGCCGCCACCGGCGGAGCCGGCTTGTGCTGTTCCTTGCTGGTGAACTCGGCCGGGTTCTTGTTGACGATATACCAGGCGACGCCGCCGGCGATCGCCAGACCCAGCACCATGCCGATGACCAGTCCGGCAACCACCTTGGATTTTTCGCCGCTCATATCCGTTCTTTCCTCATCTCGTTATGCGTCACATCTTCTCGGGTGCGCTGACACCCAGCAACGCCAGGCCGTTCTTCAATACCTGTGCCACCGCGGCGATCAACGCCAGGCGCGCCAGCTTGAGCCTCTCGTCCTCGACGAGGAAGCGCGAGGCATTATAGTAGCTGTGAAAATCGGCCGCCAATTCTTTGAGGTAGAAAGCGACCAGATGCGGCGCAAGGTCTTCCGCCGCCGTCTCGATCACCTGCGGAAAATCGATCATGCGCTGCAGCAGCTGGGTCTCGTACTCGCTGTCCAGCACCCCCACATCCGCGCTCAACAGTGACAGGCGTTCGCCGCCCCACTGCGCCAGCACCGTGCTGATGCGCGCATGCGCGTACTGGATGTAGTAAACGGGATTGTCGTTGCTCTGCGACTTGGCCAGGTCGATGTCGAACACCAGTTGAGAATCGGGATGGCGCGCGGCGAGGAAATAACGTGTCGCATCGCAACCCACCTCGTCGATCAGGTCGCGCAGCGTGACATAGCTGCCGGCGCGCTTGGATATCTTCACCTCTTCGCCGTTCTTCAGCACCGTCACCATCTGGTGCAGCACATAGTCGGGCCAACCTTTGGGGATGCCGATGTCCAGCGCCTGCAGGCCGGCTCTTACACGGGTGATCGTGGAGTGGTGATCCGCGCCCTGCTCGTTGATCACGCGCTCGAAGCCGCGCTTCCATTTGTCCCAGTGATAGGCCACGTCCGGCACGAAGTAGGTATAGCCGCCCTCGCGCTTGCGCATCACGCGATCCTTGTCGTCGCCGAAATCGGTGGTGCGCAGCCACAGTGCATCGTCCTGCTCGTAGGTGTGGCCGCTGGCAACCAGTTTTTTCACCGTCTCCTCCACCTTGCCGTCGGTATACAGGGCCGACTCCAGCGAGAACACGTCGAACTCCACCTCGAAGGCGCGCAGGTCCAGATCCTGTTCGCGGCGCAGGTAGGCCACGGCGAAATGGCGGATGGCCTCGCCATCGTCCGCATCGCCCTTGCCGGTGATGTGCTGGTCGTCGGCTTCCACCGTCTCCTTCGCCATGTAGGCATTGGCCACGTCGACGATGTAGCTGCCGCGATAGCCGTCTTCCGGCCACTCCGGACTTTCCGGAGTGACGCCCTTGCAGCGCAGCTGCACCGAGCGCATCAGGTTGTCGATCTGCTGGCCGGCATCGTTGTAGTAGAACTCGCGCGTCACGTTCCAGCCCGCCGCGTGCAGCACACGGCACAGGCAATCGCCCACCGCCGCGCCGCGGCCGTGGCCCACATGCAGCGGACCGGTAGGATTGGCCGAGACGAACTCCACGCCCACCTTGCGCCCCTGGCCGGCATGCACATGGCCGTAGCCGGCCCCCGCCTGCAGCACGCCGCGCACCACCTCCTGCTTGGCGGCGGCCGTGACGAACACGTTGATGAAGCCCGCCCCGGCGATCTCGACCTTTTCAATGACAGCCGATCCCGGCAACGCCGCGATCAGCGCATTGGCGATATCGCGCGGCGATTTGCGCAGCGGCTTGGCCAGCTGCATCGCCAGGTTGCAGGCGTAATCGCCATGCGAGGCCTGTTTCGGGCGTTCGATGAGGATCGTCGCGCCTTCATGGTCGGGGGCGACAACGCGCAGAGCCTGCGCGAACAGATCGGTCAGATGGGATTTGAAATTCAGGACTGCTGACATTGCTTTACGCCTTCAAAAGAGGCGCGGATTATAGCATTTGAGTCCCGCGGGCATATTTTGAACTTGCTTGCCTGCCGGCCAAGCACGTGCGGCGTCAGGCCCGCTCCAGCAAGGCCCTGAACTGTTCGATCGACACCGGTTTGCTGAACAGATAGCCCTGGTAATGGATGCACCCGGCATTCTCCAGGAAAGTGCGCTGCGCTTCCGTCTCCACCCCCTCCGCAATCACGTCCAGGTTCAGGCTCTGTGCCATGGCGATGATGGTGCTGACGATGGTCTTGTCGCTGCGGTCATTGGCGAGGTCGCGCACGAACGACTGGTCGATCTTGAGCTGATCGAGCGGAAGCCGTTTGAGGTATTGCAGGGAGGAGTAGCCCGTGCCGAAATCATCCAGCGATATGCCGACACCGATCTCGTTGAGGGCGTTCATGGTGGCGATGGTGTCCTCGACGTTCTCCAGCAACATGCTCTCGGTCAGTTCCAGCTTGAGCAGCTTCGGATCGATGGCATGTCGCTGCACGGCGTTGCGCACCTGCCCGACGAAGCCGGTCTGGCGGAACTGCTTGGCACTGACGTTCACCGACAGCACCAGTCCGCGGGTCGATTCTTCCTTCTCCCATTGCTTGAGCTGGGCGCAGGCCGTCTCCAGCACCCATTGTCCTATCGTCAGGATCAAGCCGGTCTCCTCCGCCAGCGGGATGAATTCGGCCGGCAATACCAGGCCGCGCACCGGGTTCTCCCAGCGGATCAGCGCCTCGGCGCCCACCACCCGGCTCGACCCTTCGATCTGCAGCTGGAAATACAGGCGGAACTGCTTGCGCTCGATGGCATCGCGCAGCTCCACCTCCAGCGCGGCATGGGCGTTGATCGAATCCTGCATCCGCGGATCGAAGAAACGCAACGTGTTGCGGCCGGCCTTCTTGGCCTGATACATGGCGATGTCAGCCTGTTTCAGCAACTCGTCGATGGAGATGTCGCGATTGAACAGGGTGGCGCCGATGCTGGGCGTGCTGTTGTAGGCATGCGAACCGAGCTGGTAGGGCTGGTCGAGCGAGGCCAGTATCTTGTTGCCGACGGTCTCCGCCTGCTCCGCCGCTTCCAGCATGTTCTCGCTGAGATCCTCCAGCATGACCACGAATTCATCTCCGCCCAGACGCGCGACCGTGTCGCCTTCGCGCACGCAAGTGACCAGCCTCTCGGCGACGCGCTCCAGCAGAAGGTCGCCGATGTCATGTCCGAGGGTGTCGTTGAGCGTCTTGAAGTTGTCGAGGTCGATGAACAATATCGCGCCGCCCTTGCCGCTGCGGCTGCTGGATGCCAGCGCCTGCTGCAGGCGATCCTGCAACAGGCGCCGGTTGGGCAGGCGGGTGAGCGGATCGAAGAAAGCCAGGTTGCGGATCTCCTCCTCGGCCGACTTGCTCGCCGTGATGTCCATCAGGGTCGCCACATAGTTCGCGATGCGGCCTTCGGAGTCTTTCACAGTGGTGATGGTGAGGTGCTCCGGGTAGGCTTCTCCGCTCTTGCGCCGGTTCCATACCTCGCCTTCCCAGCCGCCCGTGCGCTCTATGCTTTGCCACATGGCCGCATAGAACTGCGCATCATGCCTGCCCGACTTGAGTATGCGCGGACTCTTGCCGATCACCTCATCCGGCGCGTAGCCGGTGATGCGGGTGAAGGCCTGATTCACGCGCAAGATCACGCCGGCGGCATTCGTGACCATCATCCCTTCCTGAGATTCAAAGGCGGTCGCCGCGATGCGCAACTGCTGCTCTGCATGCATGCTCTCGGTGATGTCACGCGCGATCCCCAGCAGCACCATCTCCATGTTCGCATCCAGCATCGGCGTGGCATGGATCTCCAGAATGCGCGATGTTCCCCTGAGCCCTTTGGTCTTGAAAGCCAGGATGCCGCTGTCGCCGTTCATCACCTGGCGATGCAGGGCCACAAAAGGTTCACGGTGTTCCGGCTCGATATAGTCGAGGAAGCTCTTGCGATGCACCTCCTCCATCGACGCGGCTTCCAGTATCGCCATGCCGGCGGCATTCAATTCCAGCAGGTTCTGCTTGCCATCGACGACCAGGATGCACTCCGGCTCCGTTTCGAAGATCGTACGCAAACGCTTCTCGCTCACCCTCAGCTTCTCCCCGGCCACTCGCAGCTGTTCGGCACGCTCGATGATCAGCCCCTGCTGCACGCTCAGGCGGAACAGGAGCACAACGGCACCGACCGCCAGCAGCCAAAGGACGACCGTGCCGATGACGGCCTGCAGACGATCCTTGGCAAGGATCTCCTCGACCGGTTTCAGCAAAGTGTGTTCGCTCAGACCGAGCACGACCACCACTGGCGCCTCGCTGATCCGCTGCCACTGGTAGATGCGGACTACCTTGTCGAATTTCGCCGTCGACCTGAATGAGCCGCTGGGCTGGGCATCAGGCCCGAGATAGGACCGGGTGGAAGTGACGCTCGTGCCGAGGGCTTTTTCCATGCCGCGGTTTCGCGCAAGGTATTCCCCGCTTTGCCGCACGATGGAGATCGAATCCTCTTCCGCCAGGGACAATGTAGCCAGTGTTCTGTGCAGATATCCGGGCGACAACGAAATGACGATTACGCCGGCAAAACGGCCGTTGCGCTGAATGGGACGCGAGAATTGTATCGACCACTGCCTGGAGACCCGGCCAAGGACCGGGGCGCTGATGAACAGATGGGGCTCACCGCCTCCCAGATGGGATTTGAAATGCTCGCGATCCCCCAGATAGACGCGCTCTTTCATGCCAAGGTTGGAATAGGCAAGGTAACCTTCGGCATCGATCACGCCTATCTGCAGCAGCGAGCCTTCAGGGAAACGCTGCTTCACCTTGTCGGCCTGCAGGAAGAATTCGCGCCTCTTCCCCTGTGCGTATGTGTCGGCAAGTTCCTGTGCGGCAAAATCGGCATAGCGAACCAGAATGGCAACCTGTTCGGCCACTGCGCTGTTCAATTGCCTGGCGCGCAATTCCGCCTGGGCGATGGTCTCCGAACGCAGCTGGTCAGCCGCCCTGGTCAATTGCCACCAGTACAAAGCCGTCGCCATCATGGTCAGCAGTATGACCAGCCAGGCGATCCTTTTGGTGTGCAGGGGAGAACTCATGATTGCCGATCCGGGTTCGCCGTACCAATGGTTGCGGCAGCAACGGGCTCGCCGGAACGAGTTTCCAGCGCAGTGACGATCGGTATGAGATGCCGCTCTCGCCCCGGATGGCGAGAATAAGACGGGGTCATGCTTTCCTCCTACTCCGGCGCTCCTGCACGATCGCCGCATGTGCGATCTGTTGCGGAATGCTCTCGATGATGGCAACGATTGTACGCTGATGACAGGGGGATTTCACCCAGAAGCGGAGAGCGTGCCGACCTGAGGAAAAGGCCCCGCGGCAACGTCAAGGCTTCAATCCGAAGACGGCAAACGTATGGTGTACTGCCCCGATTTTTCATCCTTCACCAGCACGACCAGCTTGTGCTTCTGCGCATCCTCGATCAGTTCCTTGAACGAATGGTAGCCGTAGTAGGTTTCGTTGAAGCCGGGCTTGCGTCGTTGCATGGTGGGTTTGACCATCGAACCCCAGAGTTTCTCGTCGGAACCGCGTTCGGAAATCAGGCCTTCGACAGTCTCGACCAGGAAGTCCATGGCTTCCTGCTTCTTGTCGTCCTCGCTCTTTGCCGCAGCAGGTTTCGCGGTTTCGGCTTTCACCTTGGCGGGCGCTTTCTTGGCGGCCTGTTTCTTCTTGGCTTCCTGCACGCGCACGAGGTCGTCGTAGAAGATGAACTCGTCGCAGTTGGCGGAGAGCAGGTCGGAGGTGGAGTCCTTCACGCCGATGCCGATGACGTATTTGTTGTTCTCGCGCAGCTTGGATACCAGCGGGGAAAAGTCCGAATCGCCGCTGATGATGACAAAGGTATCGACGTGGGATTTGGTGTAGCAAAGATCCAGAGCATCGACGACCATGCGGATGTCGGCGGAATTCTTGCCGCTTTGTCGCACATGCGGGATCTCGATCAATTCAAAAGCGGCCTCGTGCATGGTGGCCTTGAATTCCTTGTAGCGGTCCCAGTCGCAATAGGCCTTCTTCACAACGATGCTGCCCTTGAGCAGCAGGCGTTCGAGTACTTTCTTGATGTCGAACTGCGCGTACTTGGCGTCGCGCACGCCCAGCGCCACGTTCTCGAAATCGCAGAACAGGGCCATGTTGGTGATCTCGGGCTGGTTTGCCATGCGCACTCCCCCTTTGGATAGCCACTACGACAAGTTCACTATACTTCAGAAGCTGGTGCAGTTGTAGAAGCCGCGATGGCCCACACAGGTCGTGGTGGTGGGGCGGGTGCGGTAGCGCTCGTCATCGTGGGCACGCAGGCGCAGGATGCAATCGCGCCACGGATCGGTTTCTCTGGTATAGCCCAGCTTGTCGCAGGCCGGGCCGTAGATCCTGATCATCTGATCCACTTCCGCTTTTTCCGCGGCCACCCGCTCGGCTTGCGACATGCATGCCGTGAGAAGGGGGATCGTCAGAATCATCAAGCCTTGACGCAACATGGTGCCTCCTCTTTGCCAGTCACCCGCGCATAGACTGGATGAACTTTCCCGGATTCATCAGCCCGTGCGGGTCGAACGTCTGTTTGATGCTGCGCATCAACTCCAGTTCCAGGGCACTCTTGTGCCGGATGATCTCTTCGCGCTTGAGCTGGCCCAGGCCATGCTCCGCGCTGATGCTGCCTTCCAGCACATCCACCACCTCGTACACCCTGTGCTGCACCGCGGCCTCCTGCTCCGCGATGAAGTCCTCGTTCCCCGTCGCATCTGCCAGGGAGACGTTGTAATGGATGTTGCCGTCGCCAAGATGGCCGAACGCGACGATGCGGATGCCGGGCCAGGTATCGCGCAGTGCCGTGCTGGCCCGGGTAATGAATTCAGCCACGCGGCTGATGGGCACAGAGACATCGTGCTTGATGCTGATCCCTTCCGCCTTCTGCGCGTCGGGGATGCCCTTGCGCAGCTTCCACCAGCCCTCGGCATCCTCCTTGTTGGCGGTGATCTCGAAGGCAGCGATACCCTCGCCGAAGGTATTGAGCGCAAAACGCAGCGCGCCGTCCAGCGGCGCCGGTAGCACATCAGCCACTTGCGCAATGACGATCCACTCATATCTGTCGGCGAAGGGTTCCTGTGTGCCGGGGATATGCTTGAACACCAGATCGAGGCATGAACGCGAGATCAGCTCGAACGCGCTGATGGTGTCGCCGCAGGTCGCGCGCAAGTGCGCCAGCAATGCCACAGCAGCAGCCGGATCGCGCACCGCGATGCAGGCCGTCGCCTGCGATTTCGGCAGCGGAAAGAGTTTCAGCACCGCGGCCGTGATGATACCCAGCGTGCCTTCCGCCCCGATGAACAGCTGTTTGAGATCGTAGCCGCTGTTGTCCTTGCGCAGGCTGCGCAAACCGTCCCAGATGCGTCCGTCCGGCAGCACCACCTCCAGCCCGAGCACCAGACTGCGCGCTGTACCGTAACGCAGCACATTGAGCCCGCCCGCATTGGTGGAAAGGTTGCCGCCGATCTCGCAGTGCGGCGCGATGGCGGTAAGACCGAGCGGGAACAGGCGGTCGGCTTGCTCCGGCGCGTCGTAGAGCGAAGCCAGCTTGCAGCCCGCCTCGACCGTCATGGTGTAATTCACCGCATCGACGTTGCGGATACGGTCCATGCGCGAAAGATTGATGACGAGCTGGCGCGGGCCATCCGCCAGGGGCACCGAGCCGCCGCACAGGCTGGTGTTGCCGCCTTGCGGCACCATGGCGACCTTATTGGCGGCGCAGAGCTTCACGACCTCGCTCACCTGGCGCGTATCGGCAGGGAATACCACGCCGATACCCGCACCCGAATAACGCCCGCGCCAGTCGTGGTAATACGGTGTAGCAGCATCCCCGCCCAGCACCGCATCGCTGCCGACGATGGCAGCGAGTGTTTCGAGCAACTTCGCTTCGGAAGCCATGGTGACAGGCGCTTCCGAACGTCTAAAAGGACGGGCTCATTTCAGACAGCTCGGGCATGCCAAGGGCTGCGTGGCGAATGCCGGATACTTGTATGAGAGCTCCCTCTGTGCCAGTCGCGGCGTGATGCGCACATGGTGAACCGTCCACACCTTTTTGCCTTCGGCATCGTTCTCCCTGTGTGTCTCATAACTGCCCAGGAAGATCACTTCGCCGGCAACGGTCTTGAAAGGCCTGCCGGTCAGCGAATCGGCAGCGACATCCGTGCGCGTGATCGGCTGGCTTTCGTCGGTCGAGTAGGTGAGCCAGTACGCGATCCTGTATTCGCCAGGAGGAAGTTGGATCATGGCGACTTCATCCACCACATCGTTCGACAGCCGCGTCACCGCCCCGAAAGGCATGACATATTCCTCCGCGGTGGCCGTATTGACGATGCCGAGACCGCAACCCAACTTGCCCAACTCCCATTTCCGGCTGAACATGCCCGCAACGTAGGATGAATCCGTTGCAGGCGCCTGCTTGGCCGACATGATCGGCTGGATGGGCATGGGTTTGGGAGTGTTCGCACAGCCGGACAGCAGCAGGACGGCAAAAGCGCATGCAATATGGATAAGGTTCCTCATTCACATCTCCTCGTTTCGTTGATCGCCCGGACGCCTCTGGATTATAAGGACTTCTGGGCCGTCTCAGGTTCAGCATACTGCATTAACGGTCGTGATGCAGGCTTCATCAAGAACCATCTGCCGTATATCCTGTTGCCTGCAGGCACCTTCCCGGTTTGCCAAACCGCTTGCTCCCTGACACCGTGCCGCATCCATTTCGGGGGCGGCGCAGCGCCAGATTTTCCAGGCTTCAAAACTCCATCGGATCCACATCCACGACCCAGCGTAATTTCTGCGCGGGCAATGCATCCAGCAGCGGCTTCCAGACGCGCAGGAATTCCTGCAAGGCCTTGCGCTTGTCGCTCTGCACCAGCAGTTGCGCGCGGTGGTGGTTGGCACGTTTGGGCATGGCGGCGGGGACGACGCCGTAAACTTCCACCGACATCTGCAACTCTTTTGCCGCGCTGCGCGCCTGTTGCAGAAAGGCATTCACTTCGCCGAGCTGTTTGCCTTCCGCGCTCAGCAGTACCTGGTAGACGAAGGGCGGAAAGCCGGCCATCTGGCGTTCGGCCAACAGGGTTTGCGCCCATATCTCATAGTCGTGCGCTCGCAGGGCCTGGAACAGCGGATGGTTGGGGAAGGCGGTCTGCACGATGACTTCACCCGCCTTGTCGGCGCGCCCGGCACGGCCGCCGACCTGGGTGAGCTGGGCGAAGAGTTTTTCCGAGGCGCGGAAGTCGGCGCTGTAGAGCGCGCCGTCCGGGCTGATGACCCCGACCAGGGTGAGGTTGGGGAAGTCGTGGCCCTTGGCCAGCATCTGCGTACCGATCAATATATCGGCTGCTCCGTCGTGGATCTGTTTGCGCATGGCGTCCCATGCGCCTTTGTTGCGCGTGCTGTCGCGGTCGACGCGCAGGATGCGCGCTGCGGGAAAACGGGCCTGCAGCGTCTCTTCCAGGCGCTGGGTGCCGATGCCGACCGGCTTCAGATCCTGATCACCGCAGCTGGGGCAGGCGGGCGGCACGCGCTGCTGGAAACCGCAGTGGTGGCAGCGCAGGGTACGGTCCTTCAGATGCAGCACCAGTTTGCCTGCGCAATGCTTGCAATCGGACAGCCAGCCGCAGGCGGTGCACATCAGCACCGGGGCATAGCCGCGGCGGTTGATGAAGATGAGGCTTTGTTCCTTGTGCTGCAGGCGCGCGTCGATTGCAGTGAGCAGGGGCTCGCTCAGGCCCTCGTGCAGCGGCAGCTTGGTGATGTCCATGCAGCGCACGACGGGCAGGGTGGCGGGTTGCACGGCACGTTGCGTGAGCTTCAACAACTTGTAGCGCCCGCTCTGAGCGTTGTACCAGCTCTCCAGCGAAGGCGTGGCGGAACCCAGCACGACAGGCACGCCGCGCTGGCTGGCGCGGAAGATGGCGACGTCGCGCGCCGAGTAGCGCAGACCGTCCTGCTGCTTGAACGAGGGGTCGTGCTCTTCATCCACCAGGATGAGGCTCAATTTGGGCAGCGGGGTGAACACCGCAAGGCGCGTACCGAGCACGATGCGCGCTTCGCCGGATTGCGCCTTGAGCCAGTTTTGGGCGCGCTCGCCGTCGGCCAGGCCGCTGTGCAGACTGGCGATCTCCACATCGGGAAAACGGCTGCGGAAATAATTTTCCAGTTGCGGGGTGAGGTTGATCTCGGGCACCAGCAGCAGCACTTGGCCGCCCCTTTGTAACATTTCGTGCATGAGGTGGACGTAGACCTCGGTCTTGCCGCTGCCGGTGATGCCGTGCAGCAGGAAGCAGCCGTAGCCCTGCTGCTGCGCGACCGCATCGAAGGCCTTTTGCTGCTCGTCAGTGAGCGCATGCGCATCACAGAACGTATGCGTGGTGCAGGGCTGTGGCGCACAGGCTTCGATCCAGCCCGCCTCCAGCAAGGTCTTGAGTGCGGCCGGTGCAGAGGGCGACATGCTGCGCAGTTGCGCGCCGCTCAGCGGCGCTGTGCGCAGGGCCTGCAGGATGCGCTGCTGCACCACGCGACGCTTGGGCAGGGTCGCCAGGTCGAGCGCGCGGCCCGCAGCGCTCAGCGCGTAGCCCAGCGATTGTTTCACGGTGACCGGTTCCACGGCACGCAAGCGCGTGGGCAGGGCGGCAAGCACGGTCATGCCGAGCGGATGGTGGTAGTAGTCGCTGCAGAACTGTAACAAAGTGAGCAACTCTTGCGGCAATGGCGGCACATCGTCCAGCACTTGCGACACCGGCCTGATGCGGTCTGCCGTGAGATCGGAGCTTTCCGTCCATGCCATCGCCACGCCCAGCACCTGTTTGCGCCCGAACGGGACGAGCACGCGCTGGCCGATCCCGATCTGCATATCTTCACTCGCGACATAGTCGAAAAGTGTTGACAGGGGCACGTCCAGCGCGATGCGGATGATGGGCATGTTAAGAAAAATCTCTCCGGTTGTTTCTGCGAAGTTTAGCTAATGCGCTTGAGCGGATTGGACATTTTTTCTTATGCACATTAGCTGTGGATAACTGTGTGGGCAACTGCCCGATAAGCGCACTAACTCCTAATCGTATATACGGTTTTTTTATTTCGCCCAAATTCTGCCCAGGCCGATAGGATTATTAAAATCAACCGGTTACGCAGACAACAAAAAAGGCCACGGGGTTCATGTTCCGTGGCCCGATGCACCGGAAAGGTGCTGTTCATAAGACTGGTGATTCTGTCTGTTTCTTAATGGTATTTTTTACTCAGCTCATGCACCGCCTGCACCAGCGCAGCGGCATTGTCCGGGTTGGTGAACTGCGAGATACCGTGGCCGAGATTGAATACGTGGCCGCTGCCGTAACCGTAGCTGGAAAGGATCTTCTCCACCTCGTTGCGGATGACTTCCGGCGTGGCAAACAGCACGTTCGGATCGAGGTTGCCCTGCAGCGCGACCTTGTGGCCGACCTTCTGGCGTGCCACGCCGATATCCATGGTCCAGTCCAGACCGACCGCGTCGCAGCCGATGTCGGCGATGCTCTCGATCCACAGGCCGCCGCCCTTGGTGAAGACGATGCTGGGGATCTTGACGCCGTCCTTCTCGCGCTTGAGGCCCTGCACGATGCGCTGCATATAGGGCAGCGAGAATTCATGATAAGCCGCGTGCGACAGTGCGCCGCCCCAGGAGTCGAAGATCATGACGGCCTGCGCGCCCGCATCGATCTGCGCGTTCAGGTATTGCGTCACCGCATCCGCCGTCACCGACAGGATGTGGTGCATCAGCTTCGGCTCCTTGTACATCAGGGTCTTCACCTTGGCGTAGTCGCTGCTGCTGCCGCCTTCGACCATGTAGCAGGACAGCGTCCACGGGCTGCCGGAGAATCCGATCAGGGGCACGCGGCCATCCAGCGCCTTGCGGATCTGCGACACGGCGTCGGTCACGTATTTCAGGTCCTTGCCGATGTCGGGCACGCGCAGCGCCTTGATGGCGGCTTCGGTGCTCAGCGGACGTTCGAACTTGGGACCTTCACCTTCGGAGAAATACAGGCCCAGGCCCATCGCGTCCGGCACGGTGAGGATGTCGGAGAACAGGATGGCGGCATCGAGCGGGAAACGGTCCAGCGGCTGTAGCGTCACTTCCGTCGCCATGTCCGGGCTCTTGCACAGTTCGAGGAAGCTGCCGGCGCGTTTGCGCGTGGCGCAGTACTCGGGCAGGTAACGACCGGCCTGGCGCATCATCCACAGCGGGGTGTATTCAGTCGGCTCACGCAGCAGCGCGCGCAGGAAGGTGTCGTTCTTTACTTTGAAGTTCATTTTTATCTTTTCTTGTTATCGGGGCAGGACGCTGCTGCCCATGAGGAACTCGTCGACGGCACGCGCCGCCTGACGGCCTTCGCGGATGGCCCACACCACCAGCGATTGACCGCGACGCATGTCGCCCGCTGCAAACACTTTCTTCACATTGGTCTGGTAGCACTTGGTGCCTTCGGTATCGGCCTTGGCGTTGCCGCGTGCATCCTTTTCCACGCCAAAGGCATCCAGCACCTGCGCCAGCGGATTGGTGAAACCCATGGCGAGGAAAACATAGTCGGCCTTCAGCTCGAATTCGCTGCCGGCCACTTCGACCATCTTGCCGTCCTTGAACTCTACGCGCACGCACTTCAGCGCTTTCAGCACGCCGTTCTCGCCGACGAATTCCTTGGTAGAGATGGCCCAGTCGCGCACGCAACCTTCTTCGTGCGAGCTGGAAGTGCGCAGCTTGAGCGGCCAGTTCGGCCAGGTCAGCGGCTTGTTCTCATGATCCGGCGCGCGCGGCATCACTTCGATCTGGGTGATCGATGCGGCACCGTGACGGTTGGAGGTGCCGACGCAGTCGGAACCGGTATCGCCACCGCCGATGACGACGACATGCTTGCCGGCGACGTTGATCGGATTCTTGCCTTCGCCAGCGACTTCCTTGTTCTGCGGGATGAGGAACTCGAGCGCGTAGTGCACGCCCGCAAGTTCACGCCCCGGCACCGGCAGATCGCGCGGCTGTTCCGCACCGCCAGCGAGGATCACGGCATCGAATTCCTTGGCCAGCTCTTTCGGGCTGACGGTCTTCTTCGCGTCGTTGACGATGCCTTTGCCCGGCGCGTCCTTGCCGACAAAGGTGTTGGTCTGGAACTTAACGCCTTCGGCCGCTAGCTGTGCCATGCGCCAGTCGATCAGGCGCTTGTCCAGCTTGAAGTCGGGGATGCCGTAACGCAGCAGACCGCCGATGGCGCCGTTCTTTTCGAACACGGTCACTGCATGACCCACGCGGGCGAGTTGCTGTGCAGCAGCCAAACCGGCAGGGCCGGAGCCGACCACGGCGACCTTCTTGCCGGTTTTCTTCTTCGCGGGTTGCGGAACGACCCAGCCGTTCTCGCCGCCCTTGTCGATGATGGCGTGCTCGATGGACTTGATGCCGACCGCTTCGTTGTTGATGTTGAGCGTGCACGCCGCTTCGCACGGTGCCGGGCAGATGCGGCCGGTCACTTCGGGGAAGTTGTTGGTGGAATGCAGCACATCCAGCGCCTGTTTCCAGTTGCCGCGATACACCAGGTCGTTCCAGTCGGGGATGATGTTGTTGACCGGGCAGCCGTTGTTGCAGAACGGGATGCCGCAATCCATGCAGCGCGCGCCCTGCTGTTTGGCTTCGGCATCGGTGAGATGACCGACGAACTCGCGATAGTCCTTCACCCGTTGTTCGACCGGCGCATAACTTTCGCTGACACGCTGGAATTCCATGAATCCGGTTGGCTTACCCATGATGAACATCCTTGGAAATTTGATTTTGCGGGATGAAGCGCAAGGAGTCGCGCAGCGAGCGACGAGACATACCGCGTTGGTAGGCGAGGAGCGAACGAGCACACGACGCAGCGGTTCGCCCGCAAAACGAATTTACGAGGGTGTTCATGCGGCCTCCTTCTGTTGCGCCGCGATCTCGAGCAACGCACGACGATATTCGGTCGGCATGACCTTCACGAACTTGGGCAGATACGCCGCCCAGTTATCCAGAATCTGCTTGGCGCGCGCACTGCCGGTGTAGCGCAGGTGCTTCTCGATCTTGCCGCGCAGGGCCGCTTCATCGGCCTTGTTGAGGTGATTGAAATGCACGCGTCCCTTGCTGTCGACTTCGCCGGTCTCGCTGGCGGCCGCTTCTTCCGGCACGGCTTCCAGTTGCACCATGGACATGTTGCAGCGTTGCGGGAAGCTGCCGTCTTCATCCAGTACGTAAGCAACGCCGCCGGACATGCCCGCCGCGAAGTTGCGCCCGGTCTGACCCAGCACCACGATCATGCCGCCAGTCATGTATTCGCAGCCATGGTCGCCCACGCCTTCGACGACGGCGACCGCGCCGGAATTGCGCACGGCGAAACGTTCACCGGCCACGCCGCGGAAGAAGCATTCGCCGCCGGTCGCGCCGTACAGCACGGTGTTGCCGACCACGATGTTGTCTTCGGCGACGAGCTTGCTGTCGTCGGACGGCTTGACGATGATGCGTCCGCCGCACAGACCCTTGCCGACGTAGTCGTTGCCTTCGCCTTCCAGCTGGAAGGTGACACCGTGCGCGAGGAAGGCACCGAAGCTCTGGCCGGCGGTGCCGATCAGTTTCACGCGGATGGTGTCGTCGGGCAGACCGGCGTTGCCGTGGCGCTTCGCCACTTCATGCGACAGCATGGTGCCGACGCTGCGGTTGACGTTGCGGATGGTGGTCTCGATGGTGACGACGCGCATCGCATCGAGGGCCTCTTTGGCTTCGGCGATGAGGTCGTTGTCCAGCGCCTGCTCCAGACCGTGATCCTGCTCTTCGGCATGGCGCCGCGCCACGCTCTTGGGCATGTTCGGCTGGTGGAACACCTTGGCGAAATCCAGTCCCTTGGCTTTCCAGTGCGTGATGCCCTTGCGCATGTCGAGCAGGTCGCTGCGGCCGATCAGGTCTTCGAACTTGCGGATACCCATCTGCGCCATCAGTTCGCGCACTTCTTCGGCGACGAAGAAGAAATAGTTCACCACGTGTTCCGGCTGGCCGGTGAATTTCTTGCGTAGCGCCGGGTCCTGTGTAGCGACGCCGACCGGGCAGGTGTTCAGATGGCATTTACGCATCATGATGCAGCCTTCGACCACCAGCGGTGCGGTGGCGAAACCGAACTCGTCCGCGCCCAGCAACGCGCCGATCAGCACGTCGCGGCCGGTCTTCAACTGGCCGTCCACTTGCAGACCGATGCGGCCGCGCAACTGGTTCAGCACCAGGGTCTGTTGCGCTTCGGCCAGGCCCAGTTCCCACGGCGTACCCGCGTGCTTCACCGACGACAGCGGCGATGCGCCGGTGCCGCCGTCGAAGCCGGAGATCACGATGTGGTCGGCCTTGGCCTTGGACACGCCAGCGGCAACCGTGCCCACGCCGACTTCCGACACCAGCTTCACCGAGATGGATGCGGCCGGATTGGAGTTCTTCAGGTCATGGATGAGCTGTGCCAGGTCCTCGATGGAATAGATGTCGTGGTGCGGGGGCGGCGAAATGAGGCCGACGCCCGGAACCGAGTGACGCAGCTTGCCGATATATTCGGACACCTTGCCGCCGGGCAGCTGGCCGCCTTCGCCGGGCTTTGCACCCTGCGCCATCTTGATCTGGATCTGGTCGGCGCTGCTGAGATATTCCGCTGTCACACCAAAACGACCGGAAGCCACCTGCTTGATGCGCGAACGCAGCGAATCGCCCGCCTTCATGGTCTGGTCGGATTCGATGCGGTGCTTGCCGATGATATCGGACAGCTTTTCGCCGCCGTGCAGCGTCTTGAAGCGGTTGGCGTCTTCGCCGCCTTCGCCGGTGTTGGACTTGCCGCCGATGCGGTTCATCGCGATGGCCAACGTGGCATGTGCCTCGGTGGAGATGGAACCCAGCGACATCGCGCCGGTGACGAAGCGTTTGACGATCTCTTTCGCCGATTCGACTTCATCCAAAGGAACGGCCTTGCCTGCAGACTTGATCTCGAACAGGCCGCGCAGTGTCATCTGGCGCTCGGTCTGGTCGTTGATGAGCTTGGCGTATTCCTTGTAGGTCGCGTAGTTGTTGGAGCGCGTGGAGTGCTGCAACTTGGAGATGGATTCCGGCGTCCAGGTGTGGTCTTCACCGCGGGCACGGTAGGCATACTCGCCGCCCGCTTCCAGCATGGTCGCCAGTACCGGATCGTTGCCAAACGCGGCGCTGTGCGTGCGCACGGCTTCTTCCGCCACTTCCTTGAGGCCGATACCCTCGATCTGGGATGCGGTGCCGGGGAAATACCTCTCGATGAAATCGCTGTTGAGGCCGATGGCTTCGAAGATCTGCGAGCCGCAATAGGACTGGTAGGTGGAGATGCCCATCTTGGACATCACCTTCATCAGGCCCTTGTTAACGGCCTTGATGAAGCGCTTCTTGGCGTCCTTCGCCTCCAGACCCGCGGGCAGTTCCAGCGTGGCGATGGTGTCGAACGCGAGCCACGGGCAAACAGCTTCCGCGCCGTAACCGGCGAGCAAGGCGAAGTGATGCACTTCGCGCGCAGAGCCGGTATCGACCACCAAGCCGGCGCTGGTGCGCAGACCTGCGTTCACCAGATGGTGGTGCACCGCGGCGGTCGCCAGCAAGGCCGGGATCGCCACGCGCGTGGCGTTCATCGCGCGGTCGGACAGGATCAATACGTTATGGCCCTTGGCCACAGCTTTCTCTGCTGTCTTGCACAGGGCGGTGATGGCCGCTGCGCAGCCTGCGGCACCGTTCTTCACCGGGTAGGTGATGTCCAGCACCTGCGACTTGTAGGCGCCCTTGGTGAGCTTCTCGATGTCGTACAGCTTGGCGATGTCTTCCTGCGACAGCACGGGCTGGTGCACTTCCAGACGCGGTGCCGGTTTCGTTTCGTCGACCCCGAGCAGGTTGGGCTTGGGACCGATGAAGGAGGTCAGCGACATGACGATCTCTTCGCGGATCGGGTCGATCGGCGGGTTGGTCACCTGCGCGAACAGCTGCTTGAAGTAGTTGTACAGCACCTTGTTCTTGCTCGACAGCACCGGCAATGCCGCATCCGCGCCCATGGAACCGATGGCTTCCTCGCCGGCCGTGGCCATCGGCAGCATGAGGAATTTGGTGTCTTCCTGGGTGTAGCCGAACGCCTGTTGCGTATCCAGCAGGCCGGCTTCATTCTTCAGCACGACCTTGGACTTGGGCAGGTCGTCGAGGTAGTGGCGCGATTTCTCGATCCAGTTGCGATAGGGTTTGGCGGTGGCGAGTTGCTGCTTGAGTTCGTCATCGCCTACGATGCGCCCGGCCTGCATGTCGATGAGGAACATCTTGCCCGGCTGCAGACGCCATTTCTTGACGATCTTCTGCTCGGCGAAATCCAGCACCCCCATCTCGGACGCCATCAGCACGACGTCGTCCTCGGTGATCAGGTAGCGCGCGGGACGCAGGCCGTTGCGGTCCAGCGTGGCGCCGATCATGCGGCCGTCGGTGAAGGCCACGGCGGCGGGGCCGTCCCATGGTTCCATCAGTGCGGCATGGTATTCGTAGAACGCGCGGCGCTCCTCGTCCATCAGCGGATTGCCGGCCCAGGCTTCGGGGATCAGCATCATCATCGCGTGCGGCAGCGAGTAACCGCCTGCCACCAGCAGTTCCAGCGCGTTGTCGAAACAGGCGGAGTCGGACTGGCCTTCAACGATCAGTGGCCACAGTTTGTCGAGGTCCTTGCCGAGGAATTTGGACGACATTGCGGCGTGGCGCGCAGCCATCCAGTTGACGTTGCCGCGCAGGGTGTTGATCTCGCCATTGTGCGCGATCATGCGGAACGGATGCGCCAGGTCCCAGGTCGGGAAGGTGTTGGTGGAGAAGCGCTGGTGTACCAGCGCGAAGGCGCTGACCAGTTCCGTATCTTGCAAATCGAGGAAGTACTTGCCCACCTGGTCGGCCAGCAGCATGCCTTTGTAGACGATGGTGCGGGAGGACATGGAGGGGATGTAGAAACCCTTGCCCTGGCCTTTGGGCAGCGCGCGCACGGCGTGCTCGGCGGTTTTGCGGATGACAAACAGTTTGCGCTCGAAAGAGTCCTGGTCGGCGGTCTTTTTGCCGCGGGCGATGAATACTTGGCGTACCACGGGCTCGACTGCCTTAACGCTCTCGCCCAGGCCCTTGTTGTCCACCGGCACGTCGCGCCAGCCCAGCAGGGCCTGGCCTTCGGCCTTGATCTTGGCTTCGATGATCTTTTCGCAAGCGGCGCGGGCTTTTGCATCGCGCGGCAGGAACAGCATGCCGACGCCGTAGTCTCCGGCAGCGGGCAATGCGACTTTATTCTTGAGGAGTGCTTTGCGCAGGAAGGCGTCGGGGACCTGGATCAGGATACCGGCACCATCGCCCGCCAGCGGATCGGCGCCAACGGCACCGCGGTGCGTCAGGTTCTCCAGGATCTGCAGCCCTTGGCTGACCCGATCGTGACTTTTCTGACCTTTAATATGTGCGACGAATCCGACACCGCATGCATCATGTTCATGGCGCGGATCGTACAGACCCTGCTGCGCCGGCAACGAAGAATTGCTCACCTTGCTCCTCACCTCGATCATCCGATAAAAACGGCGGCATTAGCCGCCTTCCAATTATTTTTGCGAAAGGGCGGGAATGCTACCTTAATCCGGGGGTGGAGGGCAACTTGCCGGCTCAGATCTCTTCTATGGCGAAGATGCGCCGATGTTCGCGGATGGCATAACGGTCGGTCATGCCGGCGATGTAATCCGCCACGGCGCGGGCGCGGTCGGCTTCTGCCTGGGGATTGAATTGGGGCGGCAACAGGCGCGGATCTTCGATGAATGCCCGGAAAAGGTCGCCGATGATGCGGCGGGCCTTGGCAGTCATGCGCATGACTCGGAAATGCCGGTAGAGATGGGTACGCAGGAACGCCTTGAGTTCGCGGTTGAGTTCAAGCATCTCGGGGCTGAATGCGGCCAGCGTCGGCGCGTTGCGCACATCATCGGCACTCTTGGGGGCATGTTCGCGGATGTTATGTTCTGTCTGGCGGATGAGATCGTTGACCAGTGTGCCTATCATGTGGCGCACCGTTTCATGCACCACGCGGCGTTCGGCCAGGTTCGGCCAGGCAATGCGCACCTCTTCCAGATGGCGGGCGAACAGGCGCACCGAGGCAAGCTGCTCAAGGGTCAACAAGCCCGAGCGCAGACCGTCATCGACATCGTGATTGTTGTAAGCGATCTCGTCGGCAAGGTTGGCGATCTGGGCTTCCAGGTTGGGGCGCTGCTCCTTGAGGAAACGCTGGCCCACATCGCCGAGTCGCGCGGCATGCTCTTTCGAGCAATGTTTGAGTATGCCTTCGCGCGTCTCGAAGCACAGGTTGAGGCCGTCGAAGCCGGCATAGCGCTCTTCCAGCACGTCCACCACGCGCAACGACTGCAGGTTGTGCTCGAAGCCGCCGTGGTCCTTCATGCAATCGTTCAGCGCTTCCTGTCCGGCATGGCCGAACGGGGTATGCCCCAGATCATGGGCCAGCGATACAGCTTCCACAAGATCTTCGTTCAGTCTGAGGTGCCTGGCGATAGAGCGTCCGATCTGCGCAACCTCGATGCTGTGGGTAAGGCGGGTGCGGAACAGGTCCCCTTCGTGGTTCACAAAGACCTGGGTCTTGTATTCCAGGCGACGGAACGCGGCGGAATGGATGATGCGGTCGCGGTCGCGCTGGAACTCGCTGCGTGTGGAAGGCGGTGGTTCGGCCACCCGCCTGCCGCGCACGGTCTTGCCTACGGCGTAGGGAGCAAGATCCTGTTCAGGCACTGCAGGACTCCAGCGTCTGCTGCAATAGTCCCTGCGGCACGTCGCCGGTCATCACGGCATTGCCCAGCGCCTTCAGCAGCACGAAACGTATCTTGCCGTCCGCCACCTTCTTGTCCAGCCCCATCAGCTCCAGATATCTCTCAACGCCCAGCCTCGGCGAGACCACGGGCAGTCCGGCCTGCTCGAACAGCTTGCGCACGCGCGCTACGTCCGGCGCGTTCAGCCAGCCCAGGCGCTGCGACAAGTCCGCCGCCATGATCGTACCAGCCGCTACGGCTTCGCCGTGCAACCAGACGCCGTAGCCCATGCCGTTCTCGATGGCATGGCCAAAGGTGTGGCCCAGGTTGAGCAGGGCACGTTCGCCGCTCTCGCGTTCGTCGTTGCCGACGACCTCGGCCTTGTTCTGGCAGCTGCGTGCGATGGCGTATTGCAGCGCCTCGGTGTCCCGCGTCAGCAACTTGTCCATGTTGGCTTCCAGCCACTCAAGGAAGGGCAGGTCGCGGATCAGGCCGTACTTGATGACTTCGGCGATGCCGGCGCGCAACTCCTTGTCCGGCAAGGTATCCAGCGTGTCCGTATCGGCCAGCACAACGCGCGGCTGGTAGAAGGCGCCGATCATGTTCTTACCCAGCGGATGGTTGATGCCGGTCTTGCCACCGACCGAAGAATCCACCTGCGACAGCAGCGTGGTCGGAATCTGGATGAAGGGCACGCCGCGCAGGTAGGTCGCTGCTGCATAGCCGGTGATGTCGCCGATGACGCCGCCACCCAGTGCGATGAGCGGTGTGCTGCGCTCGCTGCGCGCCGTTAGCAGCGCGTCGTATATCGTATTCAATGACTCGCCCGACTTGTACTGTTCGCCGTCGGGCAGGATGACAGACTGCACTTGCACGCCATGCGCGCTCAGACCTTCACTGAGTTGTTGCATGTACAACGGCGCAACGGTGGTATTGCTGACGATGACTGTGCGCTTGCGCGGGATGTGCGGCAACAGCAACTCGATGCGTTCGAGCAGCCCGCTTCCGATATGGATGGGATAACTGCGCTCGGCCAGGCCCACCGTCAGGGTTTGTGTCGTTCCTTTGCTCTCGTTCATTTGTTCCATGTCTTCCAGTTTTTGCTGCAAGTTCTCCAGCAATATCTGCACACTTTGCTTGCCGGTGTGCATGATCAGATCCGCCGCTTCCGTATACAGCGGGTCGCGCAGATCATGCAGTTCCTGCAGTTTGGCGCGCGGATTCTCGGTCTGCAGCAGGGGGCGGCTATGGTCGTGGCGCGTACGCTGCCAGAGATCATGCACGTTGCTTTTCAGGTATACCACAACGCCATGCTGCTTCATCGCTGCGCGATTCTGCGGACTGAGTATCGCGCCGCCACCGGTAGCCAGCACGATGTTGTCACCCTCAAGCAGTTCCTGGATCACACCGCTTTCGCGCACCCGGAATCCGGCTTCGCCCTCGACATCGAATATATGGGGGATTGTTACGCCGGTACGGCGCTGGATCTCTTCGTCACTATCGACGAATTGCTTGCCGAGCTGCTTGGCCAGCAACTTTCCCACAGTAGTCTTGCCCGCCCCCATCATGCCGACAAGAATGATATTGCTGGAATTGCGCTTGTTTGGTTTGTTGCTCGCGTTCATTTCCGGATTGTAGCGGAAAAGCTTTCATCCAAAAAAGAAAGCCCGGCGCAGCCGGGCTTTCAATATGTCAACTTCCAACTTAGTTCATTCCAAGGGTTTCTTTCAGAATCTTCGGCGTGATGAACACCAGCAGCTCCTTCTTGGACTTTGTGGTTGTATCAGTTTTGAACAGCCAACCCAGGATCGGGATGTCCTTGAGGCCCGTGACGCCGCGAACGTCGTCGGAATCACCTTGTGTGTATATGCCGCCGATGACGACCGTTCCGCCGTTGTCTACCAATACGTCGGTATTCACCTTTTTGGTATTGATACTCGGAATTCCGTAGTAAATGGTACCCACGGTATCCTGCTTCACCTGAACCTTCATGGATACGTGATCTTCCGGGGTGATCTGTGGCGTGACTTGCAAACTCAGCACTGCTTTCTTGAAAGCAACGTTGGTCGCACCACTGCTGCTCGCCTGCAAATACGGAATCTCGACACCCGCCTCGATGTTGGCTTCAGTCTTGTCTGCTGTAACCACCCTTGGACTCGCGATATCCTTGGTTGTGTTATCAGTCGACGATGCGTTCAGCTCCAAGGTCAATGTCTTGGTTGCAGCTGCGTTGAAAAGCGTCAAAGTCAACCCGCCAAATCCTGAAGAGGCGCCGGGCAGATTCACATTGCCGTCAATCGCGCCGCGCTGTCCGTTTCCTACACTGAACCCCCCTCCGGAAGCTGAAGTGGGACCCACGTACCCCAAGCGTCCACCCAATGTACGATTGAATTTTTCTGCGGCTTCTACAAATCGTGCCTCAATCAACACCTGCCGGACCGGGATGTCCAGTATCTTGATAAATCTGCGGATCTCTTCAAGATGGGACGGCGTATCCTGCACGAACAGCATATTCGTTCTGGTATCGGAGATGGCGCTGCCGCGCTTTGAAAGGAGCTTCTGCTTGTCATCCGAGAACAGCTTCACCAGATCCGCTGCCTTTGCATATGCAAGGGAGAAGGTCTCGGTGCGCAAGGGTTCCAGCTCCGTGATTTCCTGCCGTGCCGAGAAATCGAGCTTCTCTTTGGCAGCGATCTCCTCTCGAGGGGCGACCTGGATGACATTCCCGTTTTTGCGCATATCCAGACCCTTGCTTTGCAGGATGATGTCCAGCGCCTGGTCCCATGGCACGTCTTTCAAGCGCAAAGTCAGGCTTCCGGAAACCGTGTCGCTGATCACCATATTCAGGCTGGTGAAATCGGCAATGACGCTCAACGCCTCGCGGGTGGAGATATTCTGGAAATTCAAGGTCAGCTTCTCACCCGCATAGCCGGGTTGGGTGCTTTTCACCAGCTTGTTCGGATCTTCGGCGACCGACTTGATCTCGATAATGAATTTATTGTCCGTCTGATAGGCAGAATATTCCCACAAACCCTTTGGCTCGATCGTCAGGCGCGCATTGTCGCCCTGCGTGAAAGCATCGACCAGTTGCACCGGGGTTCCAAAGTCAGACACATCCAGCTTGCGCTGAAGATTTTTTGGCAGGTTTGTATGCGGGAAATCGACCAGCAGCAGACGGCCTTGCTGCTTGATGTCGATGCCGATATCCGTATCCGACAAATCTATCTGCAGGCGCCCCTCGCCGTTTTTGCCGCGATGGAAGTCCACATCGCGCAAACTATGCTTCTGGGTACTGAGCTTGGCATCGGCAAAGTGCGTGGCTCCTGCCGTATCCCCGCCGGCCACACCCTTCTTTTGCAGCGTGATCAGGATGTTGTTGCCGTCGATCTTGGTGTCGTAGCTGAGCATCTGCGCCAGATTGATCACCAAACGCGTGCGTGCGCCCGCCTGCACGATATTTGCGCTTCTCAGATCGCCCTCGCCAAACTCCTGCGTAGATTTGCCCAATCCGTTTTCCGTGTTCGGAAAGTCAAAGGCGATACGGGGAGGAGTGTTGATGGCGAATGCCGCCGGCTGCCTGTCAGGTGCGGATTTCATCGCCACGACGATTACGACCTTTCCGCCCATCTCGTTGCTTGCGCTGATGGACTGGATGCTGTTCGATTCTGCCGGAGAAGTAACTTCCTGAGCCTGCGCGCTCGAAGCCAATACAGAAAGGGTGACGACGATGATTCGAAACATGCTGTAGATTGGGTGCTCGAACTGTCTCATAGTTTTTACTCCTTATTGCTCAACCAATAGCAGTGTACTTTCGCGCTCGGACCAATCCCCTGCGCTATCCTGCACCATCTCTTTGATCTTCACTTCGGTTTCGGTTACAGAAATGATCTGACCGAAATTCTGGCCGATATAATTTCCAGCTTTGACGCGATAAATCTTGCCCTCGGAAGAGCGAACCACCGCATGCCCGACATTTTTCTGGAACAGGTAGCCGACCATCTTCAGGCTCTCCAGCGGGAAGTCTTCCAGTTCTTCTTTGGGTCGATCCAGATTCGGCTGATTGCTGCCGGCACGGCTTGGATTCCTAGCATCAGGCTTGCGCGGCCTGAATGGATCGGGAAGGGCCGTATCGTTCTCGTAGGTAAATGGTTCGTAGGGCTTGATATCGGGCGGGGGTTCGACCTTGCCGCGCATCTCTGCGCCGGCGTTCTTGACGAAGTCTCTCAAATCCTGAAATTCCTCTCCGCCGCAGGCGGTGAGAAGCACTGTAACTGCAAGTATCAGCGAATATGATGCGATTCTCATTTTTTCGCTCCAGCCGCTTGGGTCGCGCGTTTCTGCGCCGCTCTCTGCGCAGCCAGTTCGTCCTCGTCCAGATACCGGTAGGTCTTGGCCGTCGCATCCATGGTCAGTGTCCCGGTTTTGGCCGGGTCTATGCTGATATTGTTCAGTGTCACAATGCGTGGCAATTGGGAAATATCGCTGGCGAACTTGCCCAGATCGTCATAGTTTCCGGTCACCTTCAGCGTGATCGGTTGTTCGGTAAACACCCCCGTGGCGACTTCAGCGCCAGGACGGAACAGTTCAAACTGCAAACCTCTGCCCAGACCAGCCTGATTGATGTCGGTCAACAGCGCGTCCATCTCTGATTTGCTCGGCAATTGCTTGAGCAGCGCCCCAAAGGATTGCTGGGTGTCGATCAGCTGTTTCTTGATGATGTCCAGGTTGATGGCTTGACGCTTTTTTGTCAGAAATACTTCTCGCAACTTCTCTTCTTCCTGACGCACCGATTTCAGGGTGTTCCACTGTTCCTGCCAGTCGAGCACCGCGCCAACGGCGATCACCACGACGAACATCGCCAAAAAGGCAGCAATCTTGATAAGCCACGGCCAGCTTCCCGGCGTTTTGGGGTCGACATTTTTCAGTTCTTCAACAAAGTTCATGTCGTTACCCCTAGCCGTTTGCGCCGCTTGGCGCCACTTGTTTGGTCAGGTTGAATTTAAGCGAGAACTCGCTTACGCGCCCGCCATCCACCGTCGCGGAGTGAATCTCGATCAGCGTTGGCGTATCCAGCCAAGGCGAGTCTTCGATCGAACGCATCAATGTTGAAACACGGGCATTCGACTGTGCATAGCCGATCACACTGATCTTGTAGCCGGTTTGCTTGACGCTTTTCAGATACACACCGTCTGGCAAGATACGCAGCATCTGGTCAAGCAAGTGGACGACATCCGAGCGAGTACTTTGCAGATCCTCGACCACCGTTTTCCTGGCCAGCAAGGACTGGGTCTGTTCACGCAACTTCTTGATCTCATCGATCTGCTTGTCGAGTACCGCGATCTCCTGGTTCAAATATGCATTGCGGCGTTCCTGATAAGAGATCTGCGTACTGATGGCAACGTGGACAAATCCGACCACGACTGCGCCCAGCACCAGCGAAATGGCGCTCAGGACGATGAATTGTAGCTGCTTTGCTTTTCGTTTCTCCGCACGGTGCGGCAGCAGATTGACGCGTATCATGATGGGTCAAACCTCCGCATGGCCAATCCGCAAGCAACCATCAGTGCCGGAGCGTCCATCTGCAACTGGCGTGGCTTGATACGGCTGGACAGTGTCATCAACTCGAACGGGTTCGCCACCAGCGTGCTGACCTGGGTGCGTGTCGCCACGGCCTCATCCAGCCCCGGCAACGCGGCGCACCCGCCGGCCAATACGACATAGTTCACTTCGTTATACTGCGTCGAAGTAAAGAAGAACTGCAGCGCTCGCGAAACTTCCATGGCGATGTTCTCGCGGAAGGGCGACAACACGTCGCTTTCGTAATTCTCCGGCAAGCCACCGTTGCGCTTGGCCGACTCGGCCTCCTCCGCCGACAGTCCGAACACGCTCTGGATCTGCTGGGTGAGCTGGGCACCACCGACCTGCTGGTCGCGCATATACACCGACTGGCCATTGCGCAACACGTTCACATTCATCACATAGGCGCCGATATCCACCAGCGCAATACATTGGTCTGCGGCACCGCCGGGCAACTGTGAACGTATCATCTCGAAAGCAGCCTCGGCTGCATAAGCCTCAACGTCGACCACGATCGCTTTCAAGCCCGCCGACTGTGCGGCTGCCACGCGGTCTTCCACGTTCGCCTTGCGCGAGGCCGCCAGCAACACTTCAACCTCGTCAGGATTGTTCGGGGCCGGGCCGATCACCTGAAAGTCCAGATTGACCTCTTCCAGCGCAAACGGGATGTACTGGTTCGCTTCGGTCTCGACCTGGTACTCCAGATCGTCTTCACGCAATCCGGCTGGCAGCAGGATTTTTTTGCTGATCACCGCTGCCGCTGGCAGGGCCAAGCTGACATTCCTGATGCGCGATCCCAGGCGTTTCCAGGCACGTTTCACCGTGTCGGAGACGGCATCGAGATTGTTGATGTTGCCGTCGCTAACGGCATCGGCTGGAAGCGTTTCGATCGCATAGCGCTCGACCACATATCCGTTCTTCTTGGGCGCTTCGCTCAGTTCCACCATTTTGACAGAAGACGAACTGATATCCACCCCGATCAAGGGCGGCGTTGAAGTACTCAGAAAATCCAACGGGATATCAAAATTTCCTTTGATCATAGGCTGGTTAGCGCTTTTTCGTACAAAGTGGTTTAAATCCTAGCAATAACTCCCGCGGGTGTAAAGTTTTTTCTATGGACTCGAATTCCCCGGTCGAGCAGATATAATCACGCAATATTTTTCGATCTATCGTCATGACCTCTCGCTGGTGGTTCTACCCTGCTCTTGTCGTTCTTGCTCTGCCGTTGCTGCCTATCATGTTGCTCGTGTTCGCAGCGATACTCACCTACCCGACACTGCCGACGCTGGAAACCCTGACCGACTATCGGCCCAAGATGCCGCTGCGCATATTCAGCGCAGAGGGCACCCTGATCGGCGAATTCGGTGAAGAACGCCGCGAGCTGGTCCGTATCGAAGATGTTCCCGAACTGATGAAGAAGGCCATCCTGGCGGCCGAGGACGACCGTTTTTACGAACACGGTGGCGTAGATTACATCGGGGTGCTGCGGGCGGCTTATTCCAACTTCTCCTCGGGCGGTGTGAAGCAGGGCGCCAGCACCATCACCATGCAGGTCGCGCGCAACTTCTTCCTTTCCAAGGAAAAGACCCTGACGCGCAAGTTCAACGAGATGTTGCTCTCCTTCAAGATCGAACATAACCTGAGCAAGGACGAGATCCTTCAGCTCTACATCAATCACATCTATCTCGGCCAACGTTCCTACGGGTTCGCATCCGCCGCCCAGGTCTACTACGCCAAGACACTCAGCCAGCTCACACTGTCGGAGATGGCGATGCTGGCCGGCTTGCCCAAGGCCCCGGCAGCGTTCAATCCCGTGGTGAATCCTGAACGCGCCAAGGTGCGCCAGATGTACATCCTGCGCCGCATGCATGATCTGCACTACATCACGCAGGAGGAACTCGACCTGGCATTGAATGAGCCCATCCAGACCAAGCAGATCGCGCATCACCAGACTTTCGCCGTCAATGCCAATTATGTCGCCGAGATGGCACGGCAGGAGATGTACGACCGCTTCCAGGAGGATGCGTACACACAGGGCTACAGCGTCTATACCACCATCCGTGCGCAGGATCAGGCCATTGCCTATGCTTCTTTGCGCAAGGGCGTGCTGGAATATGACCATCGCCATGGTTATCGCGGCCCGGAAGGCTATGTCGACCTGAAAAAGAACAATACCGAGGAGTTGCTGGAGGATGCGCTGGAAGACGTTCCTGACAGCGACGACCTCATCCCGGCTGTGGTGCAGTCGGTCAATCCGAGAGGTATTCGTGCCTACTGCAAGAACGGGCAGGTCGTGGAGATCCGCGGTGACGGCCTGCGTTTCGCGCAGCAGACTCTGGGTGAAAAACTGGCGCTGAACCGCCGCATCCGTCCGGGCTCTCTGATCCGCGTTTACAAGAATGCGCAGGATTTCTGGGAGATCACCCAGCTCCCGCAGGTCGAAGCCGCTTTTGTATCGGCGAACCCGCGTGACGGGGCGATCTTTGCCCTGGTCGGCGGTTTTGATTTCTACCGCAACCAGTTCAATCACGTCACCCAGGCCTGGCGGCAACCCGGCTCCAGCTTCAAGCCTTTCATCTACTCCGCCGCACTGGAAAAAGGGTTCACTCCAGCCTCGGTCATCAACGATGCACCGCTTGTCCTCGATCTCTCGCAGACCGGCGAAGAGTTGTGGCAACCCAAGAATTTCGACGGCGAATTCTCCGGTCCGATGCGCATGCGCCAGGGTCTGACGCGCTCCAAAAATCTCGTCTCCATCCGCATCCTGCAGGCTATCGGTCTGGACTATGCGCAGGACTACGTCACCAAGTTCGGTTTTGACAAACAGAAGATCGGCGCCTATCTCACCATGGCCCTCGGTGCCGGCTCGGTCACCCCCATGCAATTGATGGGCGGCTATTCCGTGTTCGCCAATGGCGGCTACCGTGTCACTCCCTATTTCATCCAGCGCATCGAAGACGGGCAAGGCAACGTCATCGCACAGGCTGCTCCGATCGTCGCAGGCGAGGGGGCGGAGCAGGTCATCGACGTGCGCAACGCCTTCACCATGGTCAACATGATGCAGGACGTGGTGAAGCACGGTACCGCCATGCGCGCGATGGAACTGGGCCGCCAGGACCTCGCCGGCAAAACCGGCACCACCAGCGACTCAATGGATGCCTGGTTCGCCGGTTTTCACCCGACCCTCGTGGCAGTCACCTGGATCGGTTATGACAATCCGCAAAGCCTGGGCGAGAAGGAGACCGGCGGCGGTGCGGCTCTGCCGATCTGGATGGGTTATATGGGACAGATGCTGAAAGGCGTGCCCGAAGTCGTGTACACCCAGCCGCCGCACGTCATCACCGCCCGCATCAACGACAACGGATTGCGCGATCCGAACGGCAACCGCATCGAGTATTTCTACGAAGAGAACCCGCCGCAAGAACAGGGCGAGGTGATTCTGGAAGAGAACAAACCCTCCGACACGGTGAACGACCAGCTTTTCTGATGAGCAAACCACATCCGCAACGTCGTGACCTGATGCGCGAACAACTTGCGCATCAGGCCGCCAAACTGATGGCCGAGAGCGGCATCACCGATCACGCCATGGCCAAGCAGAAGGCTGCCCGCCAGCTTGGTGCGACAGAGACGCAACATCTGCCCAGCAACCAGGAAGTAGATGAAGCCCTGCTCAGTTACCGTGCCCTTTACCAACAGGACAGCCATCCTGAGTCTCTGACATTGTTGCGCGAGGAAGCACTGGCGGCCATGCAACTGCTTGAGCAATTCCATCCCTATCTCACCGGTTCGGTTTTGAGCGGCACCGCCGACGAGCAATCCGACATCAACCTGATACTCTTCAGTGATGATGCCAAAGCCGTACTGCTGTTCCTGCTCAAACATAATCTGGAGTTCGAGGATGGGGAGTGGAGAGCCCGCGTCAGCGGACGGGAGGAGACAGTACCCAGCTATACGCTGACCGTCGAATCGGGCGCACAGATACACATCATCGTGTTGCCCGAGAACGCCCGCCACAGCGGCAGCAGGCATCCTGACACCCATGCGGACATCGCCGCAGTAGAAGCGTTGTTATCTGTCTGACTTCAGCCAGCGTGCGGCATCCAGCGCGAAGTAGGTCAGGATACCGTCCGCCCCGGCGCGCTTGAACGACAATAACGCTTCCAGTACACAAGCCTCCTCGTTCAGCCAGCCGTTCTGCGCGGCAGCCTTGAGCATCGCGTATTCGCCGCTCACCTGATAGACAAAGGTCGGCGCCTTGAACTCGTCCTTCACGCGGCGCACGATATCAAGATAAGGCATGCCGGGTTTGACCATCACCATGTCCGCACCTTCCTGCAGATCGAGGCCGACCTCCCACAGCGCCTCGTCCGAATTGGCCGGATCCATCTGATAGGTGTACTTGTTGCCTTTGCCGAGATTGCCGCTGGAGCCCACCGCATCGCGGAACGGACCGTAGAAGCTGGATGCGTATTTGGCCGAGTAGGCCATGATGCGGGTGTGGATGTGATTGTGTTCATCCAGCGCCGCGCGCACCGCACCGATGCGGCCGTCCATCATGTCGGACGGGGCAACGATATCGGCGCCCGCTGCCGCATGGGTCTGCGCCTGCCGCGTCAGCACCGCGATGGTCTCGTCGTTGAGCACATAGCCGCTGTCATCGATGAGACCGTCCTGACCGTGGCTGGTGTAGGGATCGAGCGCGATATCGGTCATCACACCGAGCTCAGGGAAGTTCTTCTTCAACTCGGCCACAACGCGCGGCACCAGTCCCTTGGGATTGTAGGCCTCCTCTGCGCCCAGGCTTTTCAGGGAAGCATCGATCACCGGAAAGATCGCCATCACCGGGATTCCCAGTTTGACGCATTGCTCCGCGTCCTTGAGCAGCAAGTCCAAAGTCTTGCGCTGCACCCCCGGCATGGACTTCACATCCTCGATCTTGTTGCTGCCTTCAAGCACGAAAACCGGGTAGATGAAGTCTGCCGGAGTGAGTATGTGCTCTCGCATCAAGTCGCGTGAAAACTGGTCACGGCGCATGCGGCGCATTCTGGATTGAGGATATTTTCCGAGTATCTGCATGGTTATTCCTAATAAATTTGAGGCTATTGGAACTATTTTCGCACAGTCCCGTCAGAGTCAGTGAGCAGCGAAAGTTGCTTCCCGTTTCTCCTCCCTGAGCGGGTGTCTTAACCACAGTTAAGACTTTGCCCCTGACCTCCCCCTTTGGTTCAGGGGCATTTTTTTGCCTGTCAGTCGCGGAACCACCCGGCGATCACCGCTTCTGCCTCATCCATGCCCAGCTTCTTGAGACTGGAAAACAGTTGCACCGTGCATTGCGGGAAATGTTCGGCCAGGAATTCTTTCACCTCGCGCAAAGTCCTGGTAGATTCCTGGCGGCTCAGTTTGTCCGATTTGGTCAGCAAAATATGGATGGGTTTACCGGTCGGCGCGAACCAGCCCAGCATGCCCTGATCGCGATCAGTCAGCGGATGACGTGCGTCCATGATCACCACCAGACCGGCCAATTCCTCGCGGGTCTGCAGGTACTCGCTCAGCAGATGCTCCCAGTGTGCCTGCACTTCCGGCGGCACTTTGGCATAGCCATAGCCGGGCAGGTCGACCAGATAGTTGTTGTTGCCCAGCGCAAAGTAGTTCAGGTGCTGTGTGCGTCCCGGCGTCTTGCTGGTGTAGGCCAGCCGCGTGTGGTTGGCCAGCGTGTTGATGGCGCTCGACTTGCCCGCGTTGGAACGTCCCACGAACGCGACTTCCTTGCCGCCGTGCAGCGGCAAGTCTTTCATGTGATTGACGGTGGTGTAGAACTCGGCCTGCGAGAAGAGTCCCATTATGAGCGCACCAATAAATTCATTTTTTGGGCGCATCGCGGCGTTGCACGGTGCTCGCTCCCTCGCCTACCTATCTGGTATGTCTCGGTCGCTGCACGCCGTGCGCCTTGCGCTGCATCCCAAAAAACTGGATTTCCTGGCGCGCTCATTTCCAGGCCGCGAAGATCTTGTCGGCCGCCGCGATGGTCGCCGCGATATCGGCATCCGTATGCGCTGCCGACACGAAGCCTGCCTCGAACGCGGACGGCGCAAGATACACGCCCTCGGCCAGCATGGCATGGAAGAAGCAGTTGAACGCGGCCTTGTCGCTGGCCATCACTTCGGCGTAGGAGGTCGGCACCTTGGCACTGAAATACAGGCCGAACATGCTGCCGATGGACTGGGCGCTGAACGGGATGCCGTGTTTCTTGGCGCTTGCGCTGATGCCTTCGGTCATCTGCTTGGCGAGTTGGGTGAGCCGTTCGTAGAAACCGGGGGCTTGCACCAGTTTCAGTGTGGTCAGGCCTGCCGCCACTGCCACCGGATTGCCGGACAATGTGCCGGCCTGGTACACGGCGCCCAGCGGAGCGAGACATTGCATGATGTCGCGGCGACCGCCGAAAGCGGCTGCAGGCAGACCGCCGCCCATCACCTTGCCCAGCGTGATCAGATCCGGCTTGATGCCGTAATGGCCGTGCGCGCCCTGCAGACCGACGCGGAAACCAGACATCACTTCGTCCAGGATCAACACTGCGCCGTGCTTGGTGCACAGGCTGCGCATCGCATCGAGGAACTCGCGCTTGGGCAAGATCAAATTCATGTTGCCTGCAACCGGCTCGACGATCACTGCGGCGATCTCGTTGCCGTATTCGGCAAAGGCTTTTTCCAGACCGGGCGCATCGTTGTAATCCAGCACTGTCGTCAGCGCGGCGATCTCGGCGGGTACGCCGGAAGAACTCGGCTGGCCGAATGTCAGCGCGCCAGAGCCGGCCTTGACCAGCAAGCCGTCGGAATGGCCGTGATAGCAACCTTCGAATTTGATGATGCGCGAACGTCCGGTGAAGCCGCGCGCCAGACGGATCGCGGTCATGGTCGCTTCGGTGCCGGAGCTCACCAGTCGCACCATCTCCAGCGACGGCAATATCTTGCACAGCGTCTCGGCGATCTCAAGCTCAGCGGCGGTCGGTGCGCCGAAGCCCAAGCCTTCTGCGGCTGCGGCCTGCACTGCCTTCACCACTTCGGGATGGCAATGGCCGACGATCATCGGACCCCAGGAATTAACGTAGTCGATATAGCGCTTGTCGTCCGCATCCCAAACATAGGCGCCCTTGCCGCGCTTGAAAAACAGCGGCGTGCCGCCCACCGACTTGAACGCGCGCACCGGCGAATTCACGCCGCCGGGGATGAGTTTCTGGGATTGATCGAAGAGTTCCTGATTATGCGATGTCATGCTGTTCTGCCTTGCCTGAATAGATTGGAAAATTCCCTTGCTGCCTGTTCGATGTCCGCCGCGTCCCACAACGCCGTGATCACTGCCAGCGCATCCGCGCCGGCATCGATCAGCGCCGCGCCGTTCTGCGCCGTGATCCCGCCGATGGCGACGATGGGCAGATTCAATTCGGCGCGTACCGAACGAAGCAACTGCGCGTCCGCCTTCACCGCTTCGGGTTTCACGCTGGATGGGAAGAACGCGCCGAACGCCACGTAATCCGCACCCTGCCTTGCCGCTTCCAGGGCCAACGGAGCGCGATTATAGCAAGACACGCCGATGATCCCGGCCCCGCCCAACAATACACGGGCCGCCGCCACGCTGCCGTCCTCGCCGCCCAGATGTACGCCGTCGGCATCGACCTCCGCCGCCAGTCGCGCGTCGTCGTTCACGATGAAGGTGCAAGCAAACTCGCGGGTGAGTCGGCGCAAGGCCTGCGCCTGCTGCAGCCTCAATCCTGCATCTGCGGATTTGTTGCGGTATTGCAGTACCTGCACGCCGCCCTGTAATGCCAGCCTGACCTTGCGTAACAGTTCCGCCGTATCGGTTTCATCCGGCGTGATGGCATAGAGACCGCCGATTATCCGCCGTGAACTCAATCTGCTCTCCGAATCATGACCCTCACCTGTGAGTGTGTTGTTGGGGCTTTAGCCCCTTACAACCACGGCCTACCCCTTGCGGGTGCAATCCTCTCCCGCTTGCGGGCGAGGAAGCAAACGTGAAAGTCAATTCTGAATCCTGCCTTTAATGGCGGGTCTCTTCGCCGACATCGTCTTCATCGCGCGCCCAGAACAAACGATCCGGGATGTGCTGCCCCATGCCGGGACGGAAGCCGTATTTGAGCGCTTCCCAAGTGTATTCCTGCGCTTCGTGCACCGCTTCCTCGATCGGCAGACCGTTGGCCAGTAGCGCCGCGATGGCCGAGGCCAGCGTGCAGCCGGACCCATGATAGATGCCGGGCAGGCGCGGCCAGCTGTCGCTGCGGATCAGGCCGCGTTCGCCGTACAGATTGTTGATGACCTTGGGCGTGTTCTCGTGCGTGCCGGTGATGAGCACATATTCGCAGCCGAATTGCAGGATGCGCTTGGAGCATTCCGCCAGACTGGGATCGTCCGCCTCGTTGTCTTCGTCCAGCACCAGACGGCGCGCTTCCATGCTGTTCGGGGTGAGGATGGTGGTCTGCGGCAGCAACAGTTCGCGCAAAGCATCCAGCATGTCCTCATTGGCGAGTTCGTCACCGCGACCGGAGGCCAGCACCGGATCGAACACCAGCGGGATATCGGGATAGTCGGAGATGATCTCGGCGATGACGGCGATGTTCTCGACGCTGCCGAGCAGGCCGATCTTGAACGCCGCGACCGGCATGTCTTCCAGCACAGCGCGTGCCTGATCCGCCACCCAGTCGGCATCCACCGGCTGCACGTCATCGACGCCGCTGGTGTCCTGCACGGTGATGCCGGTGACCACGGCCAGCGGATGACAACCCATGCTGGCGATGGTCAGGATGTCGGCCTGCATGCCCGCGCCGCAACTGGGATCGGTGGCCGCAAAAGTGAGAACTATCGGTGGAACATCGGACATGATGGATGGGCGGCCTGCTTTGATTGACGAGTGCCGATTTTACCCGAATCCTGAGGTGGGCGGAGCGGCGCACGCCAACCAGCATTCCCTCACCCCAACCCTCTCCCAGAGGTAGAGGGGGCAACCGATGTCGCTATGCGACAGGATTGTTAATTACCTGCGCCCGCTCAGGTGGTTGGCGATACGGGTGAATTCGGCCACGCCCAGGTTCTCCGCACGCAACTGCGCGTCGATGCCCAGCCCACCCAGTTCAGCTTCCGTCAGCCAGACCTTGAGCGTGTTGCGCAGGGTCTTGCGCCGCTGGCCGAAGGCGGCGGCAACCACCTGCGCGTACAGCGTCTCGTCCTTGACCTCGATCCTGTCTGCGGGAATCGGGATCATGCGCACGATGGCCGAGTCGACCTTGGGTGCGGGGCGGAACGACTCGGGCGGCACATCGAGCAGTTTCTCCATGTAGAAGCGGTATTGCAGCATCACGGACAGGCGTCCGTAGGCGGCGGTGGAATGCTCGGCGACCATACGTTCGACCACTTCGTTCTGCAACATGAAATGCATGTCGGTGATGCGCGCGGCATAGTCGGCGAAATGGAACAGCAGCGGCGACGAGATGTTGTAGGGCAGGTTACCGACAATGCGCAGCGGTGTGCCCAGTGTGGCGAAGTCGAATTTCAGCGCATCACCTTCGTGGATGACGATCCTGTCCTGCGGGTAATCCGTTTTCAGACGCGCGATGATGTCACGGTCGATCTCGACCACATGCAGCTTGTTCAACTGCTTCAGCAGCGGGCGCGTCAGCGCGCCCAGGCCGGGGCCGATCTCCACCATGTTATCGTCCGCCTCGGGGCGGATGGCGCGCACAATGTCGGCGATGATGTTCTGGTCGACGAGGAAGTTCTGACCAAAGCTTTTTTTGGCCTTATGCCCGTTCATGTCGCACCATACCTTCTGCGGCCTTGATCGCCTCCAGCAGACTGCCGACATTGGCCTTGCCCGTGCCCGCCAGTTCCAGCGCGGTGCCGTGGTCGACCGAGGTGCGGATGAAGGGCAGGCCCAGCGTGATGTTGACGCCTTCGCCGAAGCTGGCGTGCTTGAGCACCGGCAGGCCTTGGTCGTGGTACATGGTCAGCACGGCATCACATTCCTTCAGGCGGTGTGCGGCGAACAGGGTGTCGGCGGGAATAGGCGCGCTCACGTTGAAACCTTCGGCGCGCAGCTTGTCCAGTACCGGAATCATCACTTCGATCTCTTCGCGGCCCAGATGGCCGCCTTCGCCCGCATGCGGATTGAGTCCGGCCACGAAGATGCGCGGCTGCGCAATGCCGAAGCGGCATTGCAGATCGCGCTGCAGGATGCGCAGGATATCTTCCAGCAACGGTTGCGTGATGGCATCGGCCACTTCGCGTAGCGGCAGGTGTGTGGTCACCAGGGCGACGCGCATGCCGCCGCCCGCGAGCATCATCACAACCAGAGGTGTTTGCGTCTGCTCGGCAAGGAATTCGGTGTGGCCGGTGAAAGGGATGCCTGCATCATTGATGACGCCCTTGTGTACCGGAGCGGTGACCATGCCCGCGAATTCGCCGGACTGGCAGCCCTGCAGCGCACGACGCAAGGTCTCGAGCACGTAGGGCGCATTCGCGCTGTCCAGTTTCCCGGCCTGTGCAGGTCGTGCCAACTGAACATGCAGCACATTCAGCTTGCCCGCCGCCAAAGGGGTTGCGGGGGTGTAGTCATGTATGGCGACTTCGATGCCGAGTTGCGCAGCGCGCTGCTGCAACAAGTTCTTGTCGGCGATCACCACCAGCGGCAGGTCATGCCCGGCGAGTTGCAGGCAAAGGTCGGGGCCGATGCCGGCAGGCTCGCCAGCGGTGATGGCGAGGGGTTGCGGCATCAGTTCGCCGCGCTGCGGTATTCGATGAATGCGCGATCGCGCAACTGACGCAGCCAATCCTGGAAGGCATCGTCAGACTTGAACGAACGGATGGCGTTGCGGGCACGCTGGCGCTTCTGATCCACGCTGACATCGGTGTTGCGTCGTTCCAGCACCTGGATCAGGTGCCAACCGAACCCTGATTGCACCAGACCGCTCACCTGGCCGACTTTCAGTGCATCCATCCCGCCTTCGAATTCCGGCACCGTTTCACCGGGCGACAACCAGCCCAGATCGCCGCCTTGCGACGCACTGCCGTCCTCGGAATGGAGCTTGGCCTGTTCGGCAAAATCCGCACCCTTGTCGATACGCTGCTTGATCTCCTGCAAACGGGCCTTCGCCTCATTCTCGGGGACCAGTTCGCTGGTCTTGATCAGAATGTGGCGCGCATGCGTCTGGGTGATGACGACAGGCGCGTCCTTGCTGCGGCGATCCAGCAGCTTGATGATATGGAAACCGTTCGGACTGCGCAGCACCGGGCTCACCTCGCCCGGTTTCATCTTCTGCAGCGCTTCGGCGAACAGCGGCGGCAGGCGGTCTGCCGGACGCCAGCCGATCTCACCGCCCTTGAGCGCATCCTGGGCATCGGAAAAGCCCGCCGCCACCTGGGCGAACGGCGCTCCGCCGCGCAACTTGGCCAGCGCCTGGTCGGCACGATTGCGATAGGTCTGGATCTTGTCTGCGCTGGCCTGCTCCGGGACGACCACGAGGATGTGCGCCAGCTCCAGTTCCTCGCCCTTGCCTTCCTGGCGCTCCTGGTTGCTCAGATAATTGTCGACGTCGTTCTCGCTGATGACCAGCTTGCTGTCGACCTCGCGCTCGCGCAGGCGCACAGAAATCATTTCATTGCGCACTTCTTCGCGGAATTCCCTGAAATCGGTTCCGTCCTGCTCCAGCTTGCTGCGGAAGGCCGCCACCGACGGGAATTTGTTCTGTTGTGAGATGCGCAGGATGGTCTTGTCCAGTTGCGCATCCTCGATACGCAAGCCGCTCTCCCTGGCGAACTGCGCCTGCAACATTTCTATGATCATGCGTTCCAGCACCTGGCGCTCCAGAATGTTCCGGTCCGGCAAGGCGGTCTTCTGCTTCTGCAGCATCCTCGTGACACTGACCATGCGCTTGTCAAGCTCGCGACGGGTGATGACATCATCGTTCACCACCACTTCGACGCGATCGACGGTAACGCGCTGCCTCTGCGGTTCTGCCGCGGAGGCAGCGATGGCAAAGGTGGCCAACAGGACGACGAGGATTTTTCTCAGCATGTTCTCTTTCGGTTAATGGTGATTCAACGCAGGCCCTGTACGGGCTGCTCGGCAGGCAAACTGTTCAGCTTGGTATAACCCGACACACTGTTGCGCAAAGCGTCCAGCGGGTCGGAGCCGATGCGTACCAGGTCGTTCAATTCCAACTGCAGGAAGACGCCGGTGGAACGTTCACGGGTGGCGGTCGTGAAGCTTTGCGCCACGAAACGCATCGCCCAGCAGGCCTGATTATACTCAAGCCCGGCCAACGCTTCCAAAGAACGCTGGTCCTGCAGGGAGTAGTTCAACCGCGCCACCCCGTGCCAGCGGGAGTACAAGGGCCATTGCCCCGACACATCCGCCTGACGCAATGTGTTGCGGGTGAAACGGTAGCCGAAATTGAACAGTTTTCCTGCCTCGGGATTGTAACGTGCCCTGACGTTATACGATTCCGTATGCGCCTGATTCGGGTTGTACTGGTACAGGCTGTCCAGCGACCAGGCTCTGGTCAGTTTTCCGCCGATACTGAGCAGGATATCCGAACGGCTGGTGTTGCCTGTCGGCGTGGCCAGGTTCACCCGTGGTGCTGTGAAGCTGAAGCGTTCTCCCAGCATCACACGCAAGCGCTCGCTGCCATCTTCCGCATCGATCACCCGCGATGTCAGCGCCAGCGTGGCCATGTTGGCATCGCCCACGCGGTCGCTGCCGAAGAAGCGGTTCTCGGTGAAGATCTGGCCGAAATTGAAGGGTGCCTGGGCAGAATCGAAGTTGGGCAACTGGCTCTGGTCGCGATACGGCACATAGACATAGTAAAGGCGCGGCTCCATGGTTTGTACATAGCCGTTACCCAGGAATGAATCGTCGCGCTCGAACACCATCCCTGTGTCGGTACTGAAGATAGGCAGCGTACGCGAAGCATCCGGTAGGGCCTTTTTGTTGTTCAGTCCCATCCTGTATTCCGTGTGATGCACGCCCAGCTTGGGCGTCAGGTAGTAGCCGGGATCATCCAGCAGCGGATAACTTATCGAAGGATAGAGCACCAGGCGTTGCGCATTTATCTTCGTGTCGTGACGGAAATCCACATATTCGTTAGCGGCAACGATGTTGGCGCCCGCCAGAGTATTTTGCGCGTTCAGATTGACCTGCGGCTGACGGCGATAGGGAAGGGCCACCGGCGCAAGCGGGTCCTGCAATGTCTGATAGCGTTGCACGCGCGCCGATGCGTTCCACCAGCCAGCCCCATAGGTCAATACACCCTCGCGCAGCAGATTGGTCTGGGACGTTCCGCTCACCAGCGTGGACAGGTCGCGGAAATAATCGTCATCGGACACGCGATTGATATTAAGCGCAGCGCCGACGCCCTCGCCCAGCGAATGGGTGTGCTTCAGCGTCGTGCGGTGACGCTGCATCCTGCTCAAGCGGTCATAGGGCAACACATCGTAATGGATCTCGCCGGCATAACTCGCCTTCATATAGCGGAATTCGTTGTTGAGTTGGGTCCCGCGCTTGGCGATCATGCGTGGCATGATGGTCGCATCGTAGTTCGGCGCGATGTTCCAGTAATAGGGCAGGGTCATCTCGGTGCCGCCCTTGTTGGTGCTGCCGAAAGTCGGCCCGAGGAAACCGGAACGCCGGCTGTCGTTCAGGGCGAAGTCCATCCACGGTGTGTAGAGTATCGGCATACCCTTGAATTCGACCCGCGCGTGATGTGCCACTCCGACCTGGGTGGTGCGATCGATGTCGAGGCGGCTCATACGCAGCAGCCAGTCGTCGTTTCCGGCCGGGCACGTGGTATAGGTCGCATCGTCGAAGACGTAATTCATCTTGCCCTGGATATGCACGGTTTCCGCTTCGCCGCGGGCATGGTTCTCGCTGAATTCGAATTGCGGCTTGAACATCTCGCCGATATAGCTGTCCAGGTTCAGCTTCAGCACCGGGCCCGTGACGATCGAACCGGGCTGCTCGATCCGCACCGATCCTTCCGCAAGCACATCCTTGCTCTCCTGGCCGTAGAGCAGATGTCCGGCACTGATCACCTGACCGCTCTGGCGCAACTCGACATTGCCGTTGGCCTCGAGCATATCGCCCTTCCTGGCTTCCACATGCTGCGCGCTGATGAAAGCTGCCGTGCCCTCCGTGGCGGCGGGTGAGCTCTTGAAAGTACGATCCAGTTTCAATGGCAACGCGGCATCCTCGGCGAGGCCGTGCAACGGAATTGTTCCAAGCAGGAGGAGCGCGACTGGTTTAAAGCGGAAACGCATGGTGCGGGGCAGATATATTAAGGTGCTAAAATCGCACAAATCCATCATTAAGGCAATCAAATGCAACGCCAGGAACAGCTTACCAAGTGGCTTTCAAGCCTCTATCCCGACGCAAGATTCACTATCGCACCCGCTTCGGCCGATGCCAGTTTCCGCCGCTATTTCCGCGCCACCTTTGCGGATGGCAGCACGAAAGTGGTGATGGACGCGCCGCCTCAGCATGAGGATTGCAAGCCCTTTTTGCATATCGGCAAGCTGTTCGAGGAAGCCGGCACCCACGTTCCGCATGTCTATGCGCAAGACCTGGCGCAAGGTTTCCTGTTGCTGTCCGACCTTGGCAACACCACCTACCTGCAGGCGCTGGCTGCAGATACTGCGCCCGGTCTCTACGGCGCCGCGACTGATGCATTGATCAAGGTCCAGCTCGCCTCAAAGGAAAATGAACTGCCGCCCTACGACGAACCGCTGCTGCGCCGCGAACTGAACCTGTTCCCCGAGTGGTATATCGCCAAACACCTCGGCATCACGCTCAGCGACAAACAGCAAGCCAAGCTGGAAGAGGTGTTCAAACGCATCCTCGCCAACAACCTCGCCCAGCCCTGCGTGTATGTTCATCGCGACTATCATTCGCGCAACCTCATGGTGACCGAACCCCCTCACCTCAATCCTCTCCCAAAGGGAGAGGAAGCAAACGTGAGAAGCGATTTTCAATCCCTGCCCGGCATCCTCGATTTCCAGGACGCCGTGTATGGCCCCATCACCTACGATCTCGCCTCGCTGTTCAAGGATGCCTACATCAAGTGGGAAGAGGATGAGGTCATGGACTGGCTGATCCGCTATTGGGAAAAGGCGCGCAAAGCCGGCCTGCCGGTGCGCGCGGACTTCGGCGAGTTCTACCGTGACTACGAGATGATGGGCGTGCAGCGCCACATCAAGGTGCTGGGCATCTTCGCACGCCTGTATCACCGCGATGGCAAAGATGGCTACCTGAAGGATATGCCGCTGGTGATGGAATATCTGGTCCGCGCTTGCGAACGTTATATCGACCTCAAGCCCCTGCATAATTTGCTGATAGAGCTGGATCAACACGCTGCCAAGGCCGGAGCCGCTTCTTGATGCTGCGCTCGCAGCATAGCCCCTCACCCCAACCTCACCCGCAAGGGGTACGCCGGTGGGTGCCCCGCTGCTGCGCAGCGACCCCTCCGCAGTCTCCCGCTTGCGGGAGAGGGGGCAAACGTGAAAGGCATTCTTAAGATGCACGCCATGATTCTGGCTGCCGGACGCGGCGAACGCATGCGTCCCCTCACCGACCATACGCCCAAGCCGCTGTTGCAGGCGGGCGGCAAGGCGCTCATCGTCTGGCATATCGAACGGCTGGTGCATGCCGGCATCACCGACCTCGTCATCAACCATGCCCACCTCGGCGTCCAGATAGAGCAGGCTCTCGGTGACGGCAAACAATTCGGCGCGCGCATCCGTTATTCGGACGAAGGCACGGCGCTGGAAACCGCTGGCGGTATCGCCTTCGCTCTGCATCTGCTGGGAGAGCAGCCGTTCGCCGTGGTCAACGGCGATATCTACTGCGATTTCGATTTCACCCACCTCCCCGCCCGCGCCGCCGCGCTCGCCAACAGTGCCGACATGGCACATCTGGTACTGGTGGATAACCCCGAGCACAACCCCAAGGGTGATTTCAGCCTGCAGGATGGCCGCGTAACGAACCCGGCACTCAGCACTCAGCACTCAGCACTGACTTTCAGCGGCATCGGCCTGTACAAGCCGCAGCTGTTCGCCAGCATTGCGCGCGGCAGCAAGGCGCCGCTCGCTCCCTTGTTGCGCGAGCAGATCGCCCTGGGCAAAGTCAGCGGCGAACACCACTGCGGTGCCTGGGTCGATGTCGGCACGCCGCAGCGGCTGGATGAACTCGACAAGCAACTGCGCGCGTCGCAGAATGCCGGACATGCCTGATTCCGCCCTCCACGCCGAACGCCGCAAACGCCTGCAAAGCCGGATGGAGCGAGGTATCGCCGTCATCCCCACCGCAGCGGAAGTGGCGCGCAACGCCGATACCCATTACGACTACCGCCACGACAGCCATTTCTACTATCTCACCGGCTTCGCCGAACCCGAGGCGGTGCTGGTGCTGATCGCGGGCGAAAAGATGCAAAGCATCCTGTTCTGCCGCGAAAAAAACGCCGAGCGCGAGATCTGGGACGGTTTCCGCTACGGTCCGGATGCGGCAGCAGAGAAATTCGGTTTCGATGCGGCCTATCCGATCGCGCAGCTGGACGAGAAGCTCATCGAGCTGATGGGCAACCAGCCGACCCTGTCCTACCCGGTCGGTGCCGATGCCGGCTGGGATGCGCGCTTGTTGCGGCTGCGCGAGGCGGTAAAGGCCAAATCCCGCAGCGGCATCCGGCCCCCAGGCGAGATCCGCGACGTGCGCGAACCGCTGGCCGAGATGCGCCTGATCAAGGATGCGAGCGAACTGGATATCATGCGCCGTGCCGCCGCCATCTCCTGCCAGGCCCACCGCCGTGCCATGCGCTTCACCCGCCCGGAACGCTACGAATACGAAGTCGAAGCCGAACTGCTGCACGAGTTCTGCCGCCACGGCGCGCGCCAGCCTGCCTACACCAGCATCGTCGCCGGCGGCGCCAACGCCTGCACCCTGCACTACGTCGGCAACGATGCGCTGCTCCGCAATGGCGACCTGCTGCTCATCGATGCCGGTTGCGAACTGGACAGCTATGCCTCCGACATCACCCGCACCTTCCCGGTGAACGGCAAGTTCAGTCCCGCGCAAAAGGACGTGTACGAGATCGTGCTGGCCGCCCAGACGGCAGCGATCTCCGCCGCCAGACCGGGCAAATTGTGGATGGCACCGCACGATGCTGCCCTGCGCGTGCTGTCGCAGGGCTTCATCGACCTCAAACTTTGTCAGGGTTCGGTAGAATCCGTACTGGAGACGGAAAGCTACAAACAGTTCTACATGCACCGCACCGGCCACTGGCTGGGTTTGGACGTGCACGATGTCGGCGAGTACAAGGTCGGCGAACAATGGCGCCCGCTGCAGGCCGGCATGACGCTCACCGTCGAACCGGGCTGCTACATCCGCCCGGGCGACAATGTGCCGAAGGCACTGTGGAACATCGGCATCCGCATCGAGGACGATGTGCTCATCACCGCGCAGGGCAACGAAGTGCTCACGCAGGATGCGCCGAAAACGGTTATTGAGATCGAGGAGGTCATGCGTCATGAATGAATCCAGTTGCGATGTCGCGATCATCGGCGGCGGCCCGGTCGGCGCTGCCCTGGCCATCGCCCTGCAGGGCAACGACCTGAACGTGGTGCTGCTGGAAGCGCGTGAATCGGCGATCAACACCACCGACCCGCGCTCGCTGGCGCTGTCCTACGGCACCCGTCTGTTGCTGCAGCGCCTGCACGCCTGGGACGCCATCCCCAACGTCAGCGGCATCAAGACCATCGAAGTGACGCAGAAGAACTCTCCCGGCCATACCACCCTGCGCGCAGGGGAACTGAAGGTATCCGAGATGGGCTATGTGCTGCCCTATACCGCGCTGCACGCCGCATTGCAGCAGAGCCTGCAGCGTTCCGATGTCCATTGCCTGTACGGAGCGGTCGTCAGCGAGCTCGACAGCAAGATGGAACACACCACACTCACCTACACACATGGGGGCGAGGAACACAAACTCACCGCTCGGCTCGCCGTGGTCGCCGAAGGCGGCAAGCTGCTGGAAGCCTCGCATCCCCCCGAGATCACCGACTACGGCCAGAGCGGCATCATCGCCCACGTCACCTGCTCGCATCCCGACGACGGCGTCGCCTTCGAACGCTTCACCCCGCAGGGGCCGATGGCGCTGTTGCCCTATACCGACGGCTACGAACTGGTGCTGACCGCCGCGCACGACAAGGCGCAGGAGATGCTGGCCTGGGACGACGCGACCTTCCTGCGCTATCTGCAGGACCATTTCGGCGACCGCGTCGGCACCTTCACCGGTATCGGCAGACGCGACTGCTACCCGCTGCGGCTGAAGCGCGCGCCCGATCTCACCTTCCCGCATACCGTGCTCATCGGCAACGCCGCACAGACCCTGCATCCGGTGGCCGGTCAGGGTTTCAACATGGGCATCCGCGACGCCTGGGAACTGGCGCAGGTCATCCTCGACAGCGCGCCGGACAATATCGGCTCGGCCGCGATGTGCGCCGCCTACCGCAAGTCGCGCCGCATCGACCGCAACGCCGGCATCCGCTTCACCGACGGGCTGGTGCGCCTGTTCTCCAACGAATTGCCGCTGCTGGGCCACGTCCGCTCCGCGGCGCTGACCCTGCTGGATTGCATACCCCCGGCCAAGAAATTCGTGGCGAAACGAATGATGTTCGGAGCGAACGGATGACGACAGCATCTGTCCAGGAAAACGCCGCCATCCTCTTCGCCGACATCAGCGGCAGTACGGCTTTGTACGAGGACCTGGGCGACGAGCGTGCGCTGCAACTGGTGACGCACACGCTCGGCATCCTCACCGCGGAGATGGCCAGCCATCAGGGCACGCTGGTCAAGACCATGGGCGACGAGATCATGTGCACCTTCCCCGATCCGGTCACCGCCTTCAATGCGGCCTGCGGGATGCAGGAGGCCGTGGAAAAGCAGCGTCCCGGCGGCGACCAGCCCATCCACGTGCGTATCGGCCTGCATTACGGCGAGGTCCTGTGCAAGAACGGCGATGTGTACGGCGACACCGTCAACATCGCCGCCAAGGTGACAGCCATCACGCGCGCGCGCCAGATCATGACGACGCACACAGTGGTCAAATCCTTGAACGACGAGCTGCGCAAAAAGACGCGCCCCGTGATGCGTACGGTGTTCCGCGGCAAAGCCAATGCCTTCGATGTCTTCCATGTCCACTGGCAACGCGAGAGGTCGCCGGACATGCGTGTCGGCAGCTCGGACTACCGCAAGCCGGCCGAGTCCCGGCAGGAACTGATGCTGCGCTACGACCGCAAGGTGATAACGCTGAACGAACAGACGCAATATGCCGTGCTGGGCCGCGGCGAGAATTGCGACATCATCATCAACGACTCGCACGCCTCGCGCCAGCACGCGCGCATCGAATACAGTTTCGGCAAAAACATGCTCGCCGATTCCAGCAAGAACGGGACTTTCGTGCAATTCGCCGACGGCAAGATCATCCGCCTCAGACAGCAGCAGATCATGCTGCACGGAGCGGGGTTCATCAGTCTGGGACAGCCGTTCTCCAAAAATCCGACCGAAGTGATCGAATTCCTCATGCAATGAGATCCGGGGCAGTCAGATCGATTATCAGAACACGGGGAAAATGAGCTCTGCGAAGGAAAATGCGGCGGTATTGTTTGCCGACATCAGCGGCAGCACCGCGCTTTATGAGAAGTTGGGCAACGACAGGGCCCTGCAGCTCGTAACGCTCACGCTCGGCATCCTTACCCAACGAATGGCCGCCCACCACGGCACACTGGTCAAGACCATCGGCGACGAGATCATGTGCGTGTTCCCCAGGCTCACCGATGCATTCGCTGCCGCCTGTGCCATGCAGCAGGCAGTCGAGGAACAGCGTCCCGGTGGCGAACAGCCCATCCATGTGCGCATCGGCCTGCACTATGGCGAAGTCGTGCTTGAGAAGGGCGATGTGTTCGGCGACACGGTCAACACCGCCGCGCGCATCGCCGCCATCACACGCGCGCGCCAGATCATGACCTCGCAGCAGGTGGTCGACATGCTTCCGGAAGAATTGCGCTTCAAGACAAGACCGGTGATGCGCACCATGTTCCGCGGCAAGGAGAAGGCCTTCGATGTCTGCCTCATCCTCTGGGAAAAAGAAGACACCATGAGCACCCGGATCGGCATGTCGGCGTTTCGCAAGCCCGCCGAATCACGGCATGAACTGATGCTCCGCTACCACCAGCAGGTCCTGACCGTGGGTGAAGCGTTGAAGACTGTCGTCCTGGGGCGCGGCAACGATTGCGACATGGTGATCATGAGCAAGCTGGCTTCGCGCCTGCACGCCCGCATCGAGTACAACTTCGGCAAATTCCTGCTCAACGACCAGAGCGTGAACGGCACCTATCTCCGCTTCAGCGACGGCCAGGTGATCCTGCTCAACCAGCAGCAGATCGTTCTGCATGGCGCCGGCACCATCAGCCTGGGCGAACCCTACTCCGAAGAACCTGCCGAACTGATCGAATTCCTGCTGCAGTAGATGACCCGATAGCCCTCTGGAGACAAAGGGATTACCGCCAAAGTGTGGTGTCCTGCTCAAACGGGTAATAGACCTGCCAACTTCGCCGCGTATATCTTTCAGGGTTCTTTCCGGAGGAAGCGGACATGTTCGAGAAATTCATCAGTGCGCTGGGCATCAAATCGCAACAGCCCGAGATCACCCAGGTCATCAATCTGTATGACGCGGTGCTCGCCCATACCGCCTGGAAAAGGCGTCTGTTCGAATTCCTGGAAGGGCAATCCAAAGAAAACCTGCAACCGGACAAGATCCGCGTGGACTACCTGTGTGTGCTGGGAAAATGGATACACAGCGACGGCAAAGCCCATTTCGGGGACCAGCCCGAGTTCATCAAATTGATGGAAGAGCATGCCAAGTTCCATGTGCACGCCGCCAGCGTCGTCGAGGCCCATCTGGCAGGGAAAACCGATCAGGCGATGGAGATACTGACCGGCAGTTTCGACGATCAATCCAGAAAAACGGTGAAGTGCCTGACCAAGCTCAATGCCGTGGTCGAGGCTGCAAAGAAATAGTCTGCGCCTTATTGAAGCCGCTTCAGCAGCTTCTCGTGTATCCCGCCGAACCCGCCGTTGCTCATCACCAATATCTGGTCGCCTGACTGCGCTGCCGCAGCGATGGTCTCGATGAGTTCGTTCAAGTCGTCCTTCACCACTGCCTTGTCGCCCAGCGGCGCCAGCGCACCGCGCGCATCCCAGCCCAGATTCCCCGCATAGCAGAAGGTCAGGTCGGCATCCTTCAGGCTGCCGGGCAAGGCGTCTTTCATCACGCCCAGCTTCATGGTGTTGGAGCGCGGTTCCAGCACGGCGAGGATGCGTGCTTTGCCCACCTTGCGGCGCAGGCCGGCCACCGTCGTGTCGATAGCGGTGGGGTGGTGGGCGAAGTCGTCGTACACCGTAATGCCGTTGACCGTACCGCGCACTTCCATGCGGCGCTTCACGTTCTTGAATTCAGACAAGGCGGCCAGACCTTGTGCCACCGGAACCCCGGCATGGCGCGCTGCGGCCAGCGCGGCCAGCGCATTCATGCGGTTGTGCTCGCCCATCAGGTCCCACTGTAGCTTGCCCTGCACCTTGCCGTTGAACGACACCTGCTCGTTGGCATCGATATTCCAGCCGTCATTGCTGCCGAAATTTTCCACCGGAGACCAGCAACCGCGCTGGATCACGCGCGCCAGCGATTCCTCGCGGCCGTTGCACACCACCAAGCCGTTGCCCGGCACGGTACGCACCAGATGGTGGAACTGCGTCTCGATGGCGCCGAGGTCGGGGAAAATATCGGCGTGGTCAAACTCCAGATTGTTCAGCACCGCGGTGCGCGGGTGGTAGTGCACGAACTTGGAGCGCTTATCGAAGAACGCGGTGTCGTATTCGTCCGCCTCGATCACGAAGAACTGTGTACCCTCACCCCCATCCCCTCTCCCGCTTGCGGGCGAGGGGAGACCTCCCATGCGCGCCGAGATGCCGAAGTTCTGCGGCACACCGCCGATGAGGAAACCGGGATTCAGCCCCGCATGTTCCAGTATCCACGCCAGCATCGAAGTCGTCGTCGTCTTGCCGTGCGTGCCCGCCACGCCCAGCACCCACTTGTCGCGCAACAAGGTATCCGCCAGCCACTGCGGACCCGAGGCATAAGGCAAGTTGCGGTTCAAAATCTCTTCCATCAGCGGATTGCCGCGCGACACCACGTTACCGATGACGAACACATCCGGCTTGAGATCGAGCTGCTCCGCGCCCCAGCCTTCGATCAGCTCGATGCCCTGCGCTTCGAGCTGCGTGCTCATCGGCGGATAGACGTTGGCGTCGCAGCCGGTGACGCGGTAACCCGATTGCTTGGCGATAGCCGCGATGCCGCCCATGAAGGTGCCGCAGATGCCGAGGATGTGGATGTGTTTTGGTTTGCTCATCGTCATTTCCAATTTCGTCATTCCCGCGCAGGCGGGAATCCAGTAATCAAACAAACTCCGCGAAGCGGAACTAAACCCTACAGCATGAAAATAACAACGCTGGATTCCCGCCTGCGCGGGAATGACGGCCTAAGTCCTGAAAATAAAATACACCGCACCCATCAGGCACAGCCCCGCCCACAGATAATCCAGCTTCAGCGGCTGGTTCATGTACATCACCGCGAACGGCACGAAGATCGTCAACGTGATGACCTCCTGCAAAATCTTCAACTGCCCGAGGCTCAGCTGCGTATAGCCGATGCGGTTCGCCGGCACCTGGATCAGATATTCGAACAGCGCAATACCCCAACTCACCAGCGCCGCCACGTACCAGGGCGACGATGAGAAATTCTTCAGGTGCCCGTACCACGCGAACGTCATGAACAGGTTGGACACGGCCAGCATCAGCGCGGTGACCAGCAGCGGGTTGGAGATCAGGTTCACTATTCAGCCATCCAAAATTCCGTTCGTGGTGAGCCTGTCGAACCATGAACGGCGTTAATCGCCACTCACCCTTCGACCGGCTCAGGGCGAACGGCCTAATTGATTCCCAACAATTCAACCTCAAACACCAGCGTCGCATTCGGCGGAATCACGCCGCCCGCACCGCGCTTGCCGTAGCCCATCTCGGGCGGGATCACCAGGGTGCGTTGCCCGCCCACCTTCATGCCTTGCACGCCCTCGTCCCAGCCCGTGATGACATGGCCCATGCCGAGCGGAAAATCGAACGGCTCGTCGCGGTCGCGCGAGCTGTCGAACTTGGTGCCCTTGTTCTCCGGCGCGTTCTTGTCGAACAGCCAGCCGGTGTAATGCACGATCACGGTCTGCCCGGCCTTGGCCTCTGCGCCTTCGCCGATCTTGGTATCAATCATGTCGGTCTTGATCACCTTGAGCAGCTTCACGTCGAACACCAGCGTCGCATTCGGCGGGATCACGCCGCCCGCACCGCGCGGGCCGTAGCCCATCTCCGGCGGGATCACCAGCGTGCGGCTACCGCCTTCCTTCATGCCCTGCACGCCCTCATCCCAACCCTTGATGACGCGCCCGCCGCCGAGCGGAAAATCGAACGGCTCATTGCGGTCGAGCGAGCTGTCGAACTTCTTGCCCTTGCTCTCGGGCGCGCTCTCGTCGAAGAGCCAGCCGGTGTAATGCACGATGACGGTCTGTCCGGCTTGCGCTTCGGCGCCTTCGCCCAAATTGGTGTCTGTCTTTATAAGGTCTGTCATGCTTTTTTCTCCATTGAAATTGCTTAGTAACTCAACACCGGCGCCAACCACCGCTCCGCCTCTTCCACCGTCCAGCCCTTGCGCTTGGCATAGTCTGCCACCTGATCCCTGTCCACCTTGCCGGTGGCGAAGTATTGCGCCTGCGGATGCGCAAAGTAGAAGCCGCTCACGGCGGCGGTGGGCAGCATGGCGAAGCTCTCGGTGAGGGTGATGCCAGCATTCTTTGGTGCCTGCAGCAGCTCGAACAGCGGGCCTTTTTCGCTGTGCTCGGGGCAGGCGGGATAGCCGGGTGCGGGGCGGATGCCGCGATATTTTTCGGCGATGATGTCTTCGTTGCTCAAGGCTTCATCTGAGGCGTAGCCCCAGAACTCGCGGCGCACGCGCAGGTGCAGGTGTTCGGCGAAGGCTTCGGCGAGGCGGTCGGCCAGCGCTTGCAGCATGATGGCGCTGTAGTCGTCGTTGGCCTTTTCGAATCCCTTCATTTTCTTCTCGATGCCGAGGCCGGTGGTGACGGCAAAGCCGCCGATGTAGTCTGGTACGCCGCTGTCCTTGGGCGCGACGAAATCGGCCAGGCAGTAGTTGGGGATGTCGGCGGGCTTCTTGGTTTGCTGGCGCAGGTTGTGCCAGGTCATCGCGACTTTCTTGCGCGAGTCATCCGCGTAGATTTCGATGTCGTCGCTGTTCACTGTGTTGGCGGGGAACAGGCCGAACACGGCGTTGGCGGTCAGCCATTGTTCCTTGACGATCTTCTTCAGCATCGCCTGTGCATCGGCGAACACTTTGCGTGCTTCTTCACCGACGACTTTGTCGTCGAGTATCTTGGGGTAGCGCCCGGCCAGCTCCCAAGCCTGGAAGAACGGCGACCAGTCGATGAAGTCCACGAGAATTTCTAGCGGATAGTTTTCGAGTTTGTGAACGCCTAGCAGTTTGGGCTTTGGAGGGACATAAATCCCCCTCAATCCCCCTTTTTCAAAGGGGGAGGCGGGTGCGGCGGTGTCCTTGAATTCGGCAGTGACACCCCCCTTTAGTGAAAGGGGGGCAGGGGGGATTTGATTTGCCCAGTTCGTCTTGAACCCATGCTTGCGCGCCTCTTCCAGCGACACATGCACCGCCTTGCCCTTTTTGCCCTCGTGCTGGTCGCGTGCGGCCTGATAGTCGGCCTTGAGTTCGGCCACGTAGTTATCGCGCAGAGTTTCGGAGAGCAGGTTGCTGCACACGCCCACCGCACGCGAGGCATCGGTGACGTACACCACGGTGCCGCTCGGGTAGTTGGGTTCGATCTTCACGGCGGTATGGACGCGCGAAGTCGTCGCGCCGCCGATGAGCAGCGGAATGGTGAAGCCCTGACGCTCCATCTCTTTCGCCACATGCGCCATCTCCTCCAGCGAGGGGGTAATGAGGCCGGAGAGGCCGATGATATCGACCTTGTGTTCGCGCGCGGTGTCGAGGATCTGCTGGGCGGGCACCATCACGCCCATGTTGATGACCTCGAAGTTGTTGCACTGCAGCACCACGGTGACGATGTTCTTGCCGATGTCATGCACGTCGCCCTTCACGGTCGCCATCAGGATCTTGCCCTTGGGTTTGGTGTTGCCGCTTCTGGCCTTCTCGGCCTCGATGTAGGGCACGAGGTGCGCCACGGCCTGCTTCATCACGCGCGCAGATTTCACCACCTGCGGCAGGAACATCTTGCCCGCGCCGAACAGGTCGCCGACCACGTTCATGCCGGTCATCAGCGGACCTTCGATCACGTCCACCGGCTGCGTTGCTTGCAGGCGCGCTTCTTCGGTATCCTCGACGATGAAGGTGGTGATGCCGCGCACCAGCGCGTGGGTCAGGCGTTCCTGCACCGTTCCCTTGCGCCATTCCAGATCTTCCACCTGTGCCTTGCCGCCACCCTTGAAGTTCTCGGCCAGCGCGACCAGCTTCTCGCCCGCGTCGGGACTGCGGTTCAACACCACGTTCTCCACCGCCTCGCGCAGGTCCTTCGGCAGTTCCTCGTACACGCCGAGCTGCCCGGCGTTGACGATGCCCATGTTCATGCCGGCTTTGACGGCGTGGTACAGGAACACGGTGTGGATCGCTTCACGCACCGGCTCGTTGCCGCGGAAGCTGAACGACACGTTGGACACGCCGCCGCTGATCTTTGCGTAAGGCAAGTTTTTACGGATCCACGCGCAAGCCTCGATGAAGTCCACGGCGTAGTTGTCGTGCTCCTCGATGCCGGTGGCGATGGCGAAGATGTTCGGGTCGAAGATGATGTCTTCGGGCGGGAAGCCGACCTTGTTCACCAGGATGTCGTAGCTGCGCTTGCAGATCTCGGTCTTGCGTTTGTAGGTGTCGGCCTGACCGGCCTCGTCGAACGCCATCACCACGGCGGCGGCGCCGTATTTGCGCACCAGCTCGGCGTGCTTGATGAAATTTTCCTCGCCTTCCTTGAGCGAGATGGAGTTGACGATGGGCTTGCCAGGTACACATTTCAGCCCTGCTTCAATGATCTCCCACTTGGAGGAATCGATCATCACCGGCATCTTGGCTATATCGCGTTCAGAAGGAATCAGGTTGAGGAAACGCACCATTGCAGCCTTGCCGTCAAGCATGGCGTCATCCATGTTGATGTCGATGACCTGCGCACCCGCTTCGACCTGTTGCTTGCAGACCTCGATTGCATCTTCATACTTACCTTCCATCACGAGGCGCTTGAACTTGGCCGAACCGGCCACGTTGCAGCGCTCGCCGACGTTGACGAACAGCGAGTTGTCGCCGATGTTGAACGGTTCCAAGCCCGCGAGGCGGCACTCGACCGGGTTGCTCGGTATCTTGCGCGGCGGGATGTCCTTTACCGCCTCGGCAATGGCCTCGATGAAGGCTGGTGAGGTGCCGCAGCAGCCGCCAACAATATTCAAGAAACCGCTGGTCGCCCATTCGCGGATATTTCTTGCCATGTTTTCCGGAGTCTCATCAAAACCTGTGGGAGCGAGCGGATTGGGCAGGCCAGCGTTGGGGTGCGCCGAAACATAGCAGTTGGCGACACGCGACAGCTCAGCAACAAACTGGCGCAGGTCTTCCGCACCCAACGCACAGTTAAGACCGATGGAGATGGGTTTGGCGTGTATGAGAGAGTTGTAAAAAGCCTCAGTCACTTGCCCAATCAACGATCCGCCTGAGTTATCAATGATCGTGCCGGAGATCATGATAGGGCGCGTCTCGCCGCGCTGCTCGAACACCTGTTGCACCGCGAAGATGGCGGCCTTGGCGTTCAGCGTGTCGAAGATGGTCTCGATCAAAATCAAATCTGCGCCGCCGTCCATCAAGCCGCGCGTGGCATCGGCATAATCGGCCACCAGTGCATCGAAAGTGATGTTGCGTGCTGCAGGATCGTTCACATCGGGCGAGGTGGTGGCCGACTTGTCGGTGGGGCCGAGCACGCCCGCGACGAAGCGCGGTTTGTCTGCGGTCGCATATTCATCGCAGGCCTCGCGCGCCAGCGCGGCACCGGCCTTGTTCAGTTCGTAATTGAGCGACTCCATGCCGTACGCTTTCAGCGTGGTGGCATTGGCGCCGAAGGTGTCAGTCTCGATGATGTCCGCGCCCGCCGCCAGGTATTCGCAATGGATGCCCTTGATGACTTCGGGCTTGGTCAGCACCAGCAGGTCGTTGTTGCCCTTGAGGTCGCGGTGCCACTCCTTGAAGCGCTCGCCGCGATAGTCAGCTTCGGTGAGCTTGTGGCGCTGCACCATGGTGCCCATGGCGCCGTCGAGGATGAGGATGCGTTGCTGCAGGAGTTTTTCGATTGGGTGTGGCTTCTGGCTCATGGTTCGCGACTCGGTGAATGAGCGCGGATTTTATCATGCCAGGCGCTTCATCCCTGGCGATCCATGCGCCGGTACTGCACCGCCTCGGCGATATGCGCGGTCTGGATATCCCTGCTGTTTGCCAGATCGGCGATGGTGCGTGCGACCTTGAGCACGCGATGGTAGGCGCGTGCCGACAAGTTAAGGCGCGTGATGGCCTGGCGCAACAGAGCCTCGCCCTGTGCGTCGGACGCACAGTGCTCATCGATCTCGCTGACGGAAAGCAGCGCATTCGGCTTGCCCTGCCGTGCCAGTTGGCGCTGCCGCGCCGCCTCGACCCGTGCCTGGATGGCCGCGCTGCCTTCGCCCTCCGATTGTTTGAGCAGGTCTTCCTGCGGCACGGCAGGCACCTCGATCTGAAGGTCGATTCGATCCAGCAAGGGGCCGGATATCTTGCCGCGATAGCGCGACACCTGGTCCGGCGTGCAACGGCACTTTCCGTTGTAGTGACCAAGATAACCGCAGGGGCAGGGGTTCATCGCCGCGAGCAGCTGGAACTGCGCCCTGAAATCGGCTCGGCGCGCCGCACGCGAGATGGTGATGCGTCCGCTCTCCAGCGGCTCGCGCAGCACTTCCAGCACACCGCGGTCGAACTCCGGCAATTCATCCAGAAACAGGACGCCGTGCATGGCGACGGAGATCTCGCCGGGGCGCGGGTTGCTGCCGCCGCCGACCAGCGCCACCGCACTCGCGGTGTGATGCGGTGAGCGGTAGGGCCGGCGTTTCCAGTTCGCCACTTCGAACATGCCGCCCAGCGATTGCATGGCGGCGGATTCCAGCGCTTCCGTTTGCGTCATCTGCGGCAGGATGCCGGGAAAACGCGCAGCCAGCATGCTCTTGCCGGTGCCGGGCGGGCCGGACATCAATACACTGTGCCCGCCTGCAGCGGCGATCTCCAGCGCGCGTTTGGAAGCCGCCTGGCCTTTCACCTCGCACATGTCAGGGTAGTGCGGTGCGACCGCTTCCGTTTCGGGGATGTGACGCGTCAGCGCATCGCGTCCAGTCAGGTGCGCGGCGACCTGCAGCAGCGATAGCGCGGGATAGACCACGGCGTCGTCCACGAGCGAAGCCTCGGGTGCATTCATGGAGGGCAGGACGAAAGCGCGTCCGCTATTGGCGGCACGGTAGGTCATCGCCAATGCACCGCGTATCGGACGCAACTCGCCGGTCAATGCCAGCTCACCGGCGAATTCGTATTCGTTCAACTTGTCCGCGGGTACCTGCCCCGAGGCGGCGAGGATGCCAAGCGCGATGGGCAGGTCGAAACGGCCGCTCTCTTTCGGCAGGTCGGCGGGGGCGAGGTTGACGGTGATGCGCTTGGCGGGGAATTCGAACTGGCAGTTCTGCAGGGCCGCGCGCACGCGATCCTTACTCTCTTTCACTTCCGCTTCCGGAAGGCCGACGATGTTGAATTGGGGCAGGCCGTTGGCGAGGTGCACTTCGACGGTAACCTGCTCCGCCTCCATGCCCGCCAGACCGCGACTGTATAGAACAGCCAGCCCCATGATGGATTACTTCTTGTTTTCCAGCGCCGCGAGCCGCGCTTCCAGCTTCTCCAGGCGCTGCGCCAGCACATCGTATTCCTCGCGCGTGACCAGATCGAGTCTGGCGAATCCCTGCGCCAGCAATGCGCGGGCGTTCTTCTCGAAATCTCTGGCCGGACTGCTTGCGACCGCTTCATTCAGTTTGGATGCCATCTCTTCGAGGAATTTTGCGTTCAGCATGGAAATACTCCTGTATTGAATAGTGGGATAGTGTAGCAAATAGTCAGTGCACTGCTCGGGTGCGCTGCACCGTTTTCGTGCATGGACTTGGTGCGCAGACTTTTGCCCGATTTTTATCAACCGCCATGAAACCCAATAACAGCGGGGTTTTGCAGCTGTGGCACAGTTTCTGCTGATAGGTTGGCGTGGATACTTTTATCCCACTTCAACTTTCAACGAAAGGAAACACCATGCTTAAGAACAAACTGCTTGTTGCTGCCCTGGCCTCCGCTTTTGCTATGCCCGCAATGGCTGCCGATTTCACTCCCAGCTCCAACGTGAGCCTGGTGACCGACTACCTGTATCGCGGCATCTCCCAATCCGGCGCCAACCCGGCCCTGCAAGGCGGTTTCGACCTGGCGCACGCCAGCGGCGCGTATATCGGCGTCTGGGGTTCCAGCATCAGCTGGGTGAGCGATGCCGGTCTGGCCAACAGCGCAGGCGTGGAACTGGACACCTATGCAGGCTACAAGGGTGCCGCAGGTGATGTCGCCTATGACGTCGGCTTCCTGCGCTACAACTACCCCGGCTCCTACGTTGCCAACGTGACCAAGCCCGACACCAACGAGATCTACGGCGCCGTGACCTACTCCATCGTGACAGCCAAGTTGTCGTATGCGCTGGGCGATCTGTTCGGTGTTTCCAACGCCAAGGGTTCCACCTATCTGGAAGTCAACGCCAGCTACGCGATCCCTGACACAGGCGTCACCGTCGGCGCGCACTACGGCAAGCAGACTTACAAGGGCAGCACAGCTGACGGCTTCAAGGCCGGCGGTGCAGACCCGACTTACGCAGACTACAAGCTCTCCGTCAGCAAGGACTTCAGCGGTTATGTCGTCGGCGTCGCTTACAGCCACACCAATGCCAGCTCCTTCTACACCACCATCACACCGGAAGCGAAGAAGCTGGGCAAGAACAGAGCCGTCCTGTCTCTGAGCCGCGCGTTCTAATCACACAGGGGCGGTTCGCCGCCCCGTTTTCAAGGAGAACTGAAGATGAAAATGGTCACCGCAATCATCAAGCCGTTCAAGCTCGACGAAGTGCGTGAAGCATTGTCCGCCATCGGCGTACAGGGCATCACCGTCACGGAAGTCAAAGGCTTCGGACGGCAAAAGGGCCACACCGAGCTGTATCGCGGTGCGGAATATGTCGTCGACTTCCTGCCCAAGATCAAGCTGGAAGCAGCGATCAAGGCCGACCAGCTGGACAGCGTGATCGAGGCCATCGAGAAATCGGCCCAGACCGGCAAGATCGGCGACGGCAAGATCTTCGTGGCAGACCTTGAGCAAGTGATCCGCATCCGCACCGGCGAGACCGGTCCGGAAGCCTTATAAGGAGCGATGAGATGAAGAAATTTATAGCACTATTCGCGCTAATCGCCGTGCTGTGCGGTTCGTCCGCGCCGGCCTTCGCAGAAGACGCGGCACCCGCCGCAGCGGTAGCGACCACCGAAGCGGCTCCGGCTGTAGAGGCTGCCGCTCCTGTCGCCGCACCGGTTCCCAACAAGGGCGACACCAGCTTCATGCTGATCGTCACCGTGCTGGTGATCATGATGTCCATCCCCGGCCTGGCCCTGTTCTACGGCGGCCTGGTGCGCAGCAAGAACATGCTGTCTATCCTCATGCAAGTGTTCAGTATCTTCGCGCTGATCACCGTGCTGTGGGCGATCTACGGCTACTCGCTGGCGTTCACCACGGGTAACGCGTTCATCGGTGGTTTCGACCGTCTGTTCCTGAAAGGTGTCTTTGATCCGGTATCCGGCGCTGTCGCCAATGCCGCCACCTTCAGCAAGGGCGTGTACATCCCCGAGTTCGCCTTCGTCGCCTTCCAGGCTACGTTCGCGGCCATCACCGTGGCGCTGATCGTCGGTGCGTTCGCAGAGCGCATGAAGTTCGGTGCAGTGATGCTGTTCTCGGCATTGTGGTTCACCTTCGCCTACCTGCCGATCGCTCACATGGTCTGGTTCTGGGCGGGTCCCGATGCCTACACCGACGCTGATGCTGCCGCTGCCGCGACTGCGACTGCCGGTTGGCTGTTCCAGAAGGGCGCGTTGGACTTCGCAGGCGGTACCGTGGTGCACATCAACGCCGCTATCGCGGGTCTGGTCGGTGCCTTCCTGATCGGCAAGCGCGTCGGTTACGGCAAAGAAGCAATGGCTCCGCACAATCTGGTGATGACCATGATCGGCGCTTCGCTGCTGTGGGTGGGTTGGTTCGGTTTCAACGCGGGTTCCGCGCTGGAAGCAGGCGGTACAGCCACCCTGGCCTTCGCCAACACCCTGATCGCCACTGCTGCCGCAGTGCTGACCTGGATGGGCGCTGAATGGCTGCTGAAGGGCAAGCCGAGCCTGCTGGGTGCAGCTTCCGGTGCAGTTGCCGGTCTGGTTGCGATCACTCCGGCCTGCGGCTGGGTCGGCATCGGCGGCGGCCTGATCATCGGCGCACTGGCTGGTGTGGTCTGCTTCTGGGGCGTGACTGGTCTGAAGAAACTGCTGGGTGCGGACGACGCACTGGACGTGTTCGGTATCCACGGCATCGGCGGTATCCTCGGCGCGTTGCTGACTGGCGTGTTCAACGGCTTCGCCATGGGCGGCACCGGCATCATCGACTACGTCAACAACACCGTCGTCACCACAGAGATCGGTGCACAAACCTGGATCCAGGCGCAAGCTGTGCTGACCACTCTGGTGTGGTCCGGTGTGGTCGCCTTCGTCTGCTACAAGATCGTCGACCTGACCATCGGTCTGCGTGTGGCTGAAGATGCAGAACGTGAAGGTCTGGACACCACGTCTCACGGTGAAAAGGCTTACAACCTGTAATCCATCACAGGCAAGCTGGGAAAAGGGCATCTTCGGATGCCCTTTTCATTGGCGGGCACATGAATACAACTATCAGGAGCAAGTGATGTCTGGAGAGATGGAAATACTGTTTTCGCTGGCCGGACGCATGCATGTGTTGCTGCGGCGCGAGATCAACCGCATCATCGACGTCGAATGGATGTGCGCCGATGCAGCGTACGCGAAGGAAGTGCTCAAGCTGGCGCGCACCGTCGATTCCGACGAACTGCACAAGCTGGCCGAACGGGTGGAGCAGGTGCACCCGAAATTCCCGCGCATCGAACACATCGTCGAGCACATCCCGGCGATGGGGGAATCGAAATACATGACGACCTTGCGTTGATCTTTCCGGCAGTTTCGTAATAACGATGGGGCGCTTCGGCGCCCCTTTTTCATGCCTTGCGCTTCCATATAAATACTTATATATTGCCCGCATGAAACCGCTCAAGTTCATCGGTTCCAGCGAAGATGATCTAGCCGAATTCCCCCGTGAGGCCAAGGGCGCGGCAGGTTATGAGCTGTGGCAAGTTCAGCTTGGTCTGATGCCATCGGATTGGAAGCCGATGCTGAACGTAGGCGCCGGCGCTTATGAGATTCGCGTCCATGTGTTAGGTGAATGGCGCGTCATCTATGTAGCAAAGTTCGCTGATACGGTTTATGTACTGCACGCCTTCCAGAAAAAGACGCAGCAAACGCGCAAACAAGACATCGAGCTGGCAGCCACCCGCTACAAGCAACTCAAGGAGGGTATGAAATGAAAAAAGAAAAACTCAAAATCACCGAATCCTGCGGCAACGTCTTTCTCGACCTCGGCTTCTCGCCAGAGGAGGCCACCATCCTCGCCATGCGCTCCCAGCTGATGGGCGAACTGCGCATCAAAATCCGCGACATGGAATGGACGCAAGCTCAAGCCGCCGAAATTCTCGGCATCTCCCAATCGCGCGTGTCCGACCTGATACGCGGAAAGTGGGAAAAATTCAGCCTGGATATGCTGATCACACTGGCAACGCGAGCGGGAAAGAAGGTTGAATTGAAGTTGGCCGCGTGATCCAAATAACAGCTGATGTTCGACCTTGGTCTCGGTGAACACAACTTACGAAGTAAAACGCATCGATACTGACTATTTCGAAGAAAGTTAATAGAAAATCTGGCTTCACCAATTTGGCCGGACTTCTTCACGCCCCATCTGTACCCGGCATCACACTCCTCGAAAACCCGCTGCGCGAGAACTCGCGCGAGGCCGACATGTAATCAGACAACACCGATTGCGTGGACATGCTGAAGCCGCGGTACAAGTCCACGTCGTAGTCATACATGCGGATCGCATGCGCGGCCTCGCCGAACTCGCGGATGAATTCGTCCCAGTTCGCATAACGTTCGTTGGCATCCTTCTTCATGGCCTTGTCGATCACGGCGACCAGGTTCTTCGGCAGTTCCTTGCGGTATCGCTCGATGGGGGTGATGGGGAAATTAAGCACGGCGATGCGCGCGTCGAAGGGGCTGTCTGCCTCGAAGGTGTTCTTGCCGCACAGCAGGCGGTACATCACCGCGCCCAATGAATAGATGTCGGCGCGCTGATCGAGCGCTTCGCCTTCGAGCTGTTCCGGTGACATATAGGCCAGGCTGCCCGCAATGGTGGAACCCATCTCCTGCATGGGCACGGCGCAGCCGAAATCGGTGAGCTTGGCGGTGCCATCGCGCATCAGGATGATGTTGGCCGGCTTCACGTCGCGGTGCACGATGCCGAGGCTTGCGGCATAACACAGCGCGCTCGCGATCTGCTCGATGACGGAGAGCACGGTGAGCAGGGGCAGCAGGTTGTCGGAACGTTCGTGCTGGTCGAGCGAGACGCCCTTGGCGTATTCCATGACGAGGTAGGGGCCGCTCTTCTCGGTCAGGTCGGCACCCAGCACGTGCACGATGTTCTTGTGCCACAGCTTCCTGCCCAGCTCGACTTCGGTGAGGAACATCTTCTTGTGCACATCTGACTGGAACACCTTGCGGAACTGCTTGAGCGCGACCAGGGCAAGAGTCTTCTGGTGCATGGCCTGATAGACATTGGATGTCGCGCCCTCACCGAGCTGGCGCACGATGGTGTATTCGCCGATGCGGAGCGGCGCCGGTTGGATCATGCAGCTGCGGGATCAGAAAGTCTCTTCATGCTGCATAGAGTGCTGCAGCGCGGAATAAGTTTCCGGCGACCGCCGGGCTCAGGAGGCGACCTCGACGCGATTGCGCCCGGACTCCTTGGCCCGGTACAACGCGCGGTCGGCCGCGCCGAAATTTTCTTCCAGCTTGCTTTCGTTGCTGACCGGCGCAATGCCGATGGAGATGGTGATCTTGAACGCCAGCTCGCCGCTATGGATCTCGTTAGCGGCGACCGAGGCACGCAGACGCTCGGCGATGGAGCGCGCTTCCCCGATGCCGGTATCGGGTAGCAGGATGGCGAACTCCTCGCCGCCGTAGCGCACCAGCAGGTCGTGCGGGCGCAGATGAGCCTGCATGATGTTGGCCAGCGACTTAAGTGCGACATCGCCGACCAAATGGCCGTAGGTATCATTCACCAGTTTGAAGCGATCGATGTCAATCACCATGACTGCGCTGTGGACATGGTCGAGCGCGCAGCGGGTGAGCACCCGGGGAAACGCGTCGTTCATCCAGCGCCGGTTATGCACGCCGGTCAGCGCGTCGACGGTGGCCTGGTGTTCGTACTGGGCGCGTTTGTGGTGCGACTTGATAAGTGCGGAGTTGTCGTTGCGCATGCGCCCGGCGATGATGGCCAGCAGGTTACGCGCGACATCGTGCGACTGGTCAACCAGCGACCACACGGTGTCGTGCGGCACGGCCAGTACGCGGGCGGGCTTGGAGGCCACCACCAGCGCGGACGGATTCTGCCCGTCCACCAGCGAGATCTCGCCGGTGCATTCGCCTGCCGTGAGCGAAGTGTGTTCCAGCGTCTCCTGCCCGATCAGATGGACGCGCAACTCGCCTTCCAGGATCAGGTACAGATGGCTGTTCGCCACGTCCGGTTGCAGCAGCTTCTCGCCCGGCTCCAGCGTGCGCATGCTGCTACGCTCCAGCATGTATTCCACATTGGAGAAATCCACCCCTTCGAACAGGCTGTTCTGCTCGGTCAGTGCGCGATCACTGGCATTCATGCGTGCCTCCGTTGGAGCTGCTGCAAGTCTGCTACTGCCACCCCGCGTTGCTTCAACGCGAATAGGTGGTGGTCATCTTGGCCAGGCCGAGCCTGTTGTTATACAGCATGAAACCGATCAGCGCGGCGCTGGCATCTTCCGGCACATTGAGCTTCTCGACCTTGAGCGCGTGGATCATGAACACATAATGGTGCGGACGGTCGCCCGGGGGCGGGCAAGCGCCGCTGAAACGATACTCTCCGAAATCGTTGCGTCCCTGCTTGGTGCCGGCAGGCAACGCGACCTTGCCGCCTGCGCCGCCGGGCAGGCCGGTGGCTTTCGCGGGGATGTCATACACCACCCAGTGCCAGAAGCCGCTGCCGGTGGGCGCATCGGGATCGAACACGGTGATGGCGAAACTGAGTGTGCCGGCGGGCGGGTCTTTCCAGACCAGTTCGGGTGCGAGGTTGTCGCCGTTGCACCCCATACCTTTGTATTCCTGCGCCTTGGGCATCGGCCGGCCGTTCTTCACTTCCGGATCCGGACTGGACAGTTCAAACGCGAGCGCGCTGCCCGCGAATAGTGTGGCAAAAGAGATAGCCAGCAATCGTTTCATAGGACTCCCCCGTTATGGCGTGACAGTTTTGTTTGTATTTTGAATCAACGGAATACGATGGTCTTATTGCCGCATACCAGCACGCGGTCCTCGACATGGTAGCGCAATCCGCGCGACAGGACCGTCTTCTCGATGTCGCGGCCGTAACGTACCAGATCGTCCACCGTGTCGCCATGGTCGATGCGTACCGTGTCCTGCTCGATGATGGGCCCGGCATCCAGTTCATCGGTGACGTAGTGGCAGGTCGCGCCGATGAGTTTGACGCCGCGCAGATAGGCCTGATGGTAGGGCTTGGCGCCGACGAAGGAAGGCAGGAAGCTGTGATGGATATTGATGATGCGTCCGGTGAAGCGCTGGCATAGCGATGGCGGCAGGATCTGCATGAAGCGCGCCAGCACCATGCTGTCGCCGCGGTGCTGTTCGAACAACGCGGCGATCCTGTCGAAAGCGGCGGCTTTGTCGGTCATGTCGACATGGATGAAGGGGATGCCGTGCCATTCGACGAAGCTGCGCAGATCCTCGTGGTTGGAGATGACGCAGGGTATATCTACCTGAAGTTCGCCGCTGCGCCAGCGGTGCAGCAGGTCGTCCAGACAATGGTCCTGCTTGCTCACCAGCACCACCAGCCGTTTCTTGATGGCCGAGTCGGAAAGCTGCCAGGTCATCCTGAACTCGTCCGCCAGCGCGGCGAAGCGGCGGCGGAACTCGTCCGCATCGAACGGCAGCGAATCGGCGCGTATCTCCTGGCGCATGAAGAAATGCTGCGCCTCCTGCTCGGTGTGATAGCTCGCCTCGACGATGAAGCCGCCATGCTGCGCGATGAAGCCGGTGACCGCCGCGATGATGCCGGAGCGGTCGGGGCAGGAGATGGTGAGGGTGTAGTGGCGGGTGGTCATGCAAGTGTTCCTGAAGATGGCTGCGGCAGATTGTAGCGAAAATATCCGCTGGCCTATGAAAAGTCCCGGGGTAATTGTTGCACGACGACCTCCTTGCCCCACAAACCCGACATGATGCGCGTGGCCTGCTCCGCATCGCCGCTGCTGTAGAAGGTCTCCGTTCCGGCGACACCGACAACCACGCGCGGCGGCAGTTCGGTATCGACACGCCGTTTCAGCTCGCGCGCCACCGCCGCGCCGGTGTCCACCAGCGCGACATCTGCGCCCACTACCTCGCGGATGAGCGGCGCGAGGAAGGGATAGTGCGTGCAGCCGAGGATCAGGGTGTCGGCGTCCTGTTTGAGCAAAGGCTCGGTGTAACGCTCGACGAGGCGGCGTGCTTCAGGACCGTGCAAGTCTCCGCGCTCCACCACTTCCACCAGGCCGGGACAGCCCTGGGTGACGATCTTGACGTTGCCCGCGTACTTTTCCAGCAGGGCGGCGAAGCGTGCGCTCTCCAGCGTGCCGACGGTCGCCAGCACCCCGACCACGCCGTTCCTGGTCGCCGCGACGGCGGGTTTGACCGCCGGCTCCATCGCCACGATCGGCAGTTTGTGGAATTTGAGGCGCAGGGCGTGCGCTGCTGCCGCAGTGGCGGTGTTGCAGGCGATGACGATGGCCTCGGCACCCTGACTGAGCAGGAAGCGGGTGAGTGCGAGCGAACGCGCCTCGATGTACAGCGGTGATTTGTCGCCGTAGGGCACATGGCCGGAATCGGCCACGTAGATCAGGTCGGCATCCGGCAGGGCGGCGCGGATGTGCTGCAGCACGGAGAGCCCGCCCACGCCGGAATCGAAAACACCGATGGTTCTGGTAGATGATGCCATCACTCAATTCCCCGTCATTCCCGCGCAGGCGGGAATCCAGTTGATTCGTGAACACCGCGTAGCGGGACAACTGTTGGCTTTGTCCGCTTCGCGGAATTGTTTCAATGCTGGATTCCCGCCTGCGCGGGAATGACGGCATATCATTTATTCCACCATCTGGTCGCGCAGGAATTCCTCATAAGTGCCGTGGTAGTCGTTCACGCCCTTGGCCGAGATCTCGATGATGCGCGTCGCCAGCGAAGAAACGAATTCGCGGTCATGCGACACGAACACCAGCGTGCCCTTGTACAGGTCGAGCGCGGTGTTGAGCGACTCGATGGCTTCCATGTCCATATGGTTGGTCGGCTCGTCCATCAGCAGCACGTTGGGCTTGGCCAGCATCAGCTTGCCGAACAGCATGCGGCCCTTCTCGCCGCCGGACAGCACCTTCACTTTTTTCTTCACGTCGTCGCCGGAGAACAGCAAACGACCCAGCGTGCCGCGCACCACCTGGTCGTCGTCGGAAGGGCCGCGCCAGTCCGTCATCCATTCCATCATGGTTTTGTCTTCGGCGAAATCGGCGGCGTGGTCCTGCGCGTAGTAGCCAAGCTTGGCCTTGTCCGTCCATTTGATCGTGCCGGTGTCCGGTTGCAGATCGCCCGCCAGGCAACGCAGCAGTGTCGTTTTACCGATACCGTTCGGGCCGATGATGGCGACGCGCTCACCTGCCTCGATGCGGAAGTTGACGTTGGAGAACAGCATGCGGTCGTAGCCCTTGGCCATCTTCTGCACTTCCACGGCGGTGCGATGCAGCTTGTCGCGCTCGTCGTACTCGAAGCGGATGAACGGGTACTGGCGGCTGGAGGGTTTGATGTCCTCGATCTTGATCTTGTCGATCTGGCGCGCGCGCGAGGTGGCCTGCTTGGCCTTGGAGGCGTTGGCCGAGAAACGCGCCACGAAGGCTTTCAGCTCGGCGACCTTTTCCTTGGCCTTGGCATTGTCGGCAGATTGCTGCTCGCGTGCCTGCGTGGAAGCCAGCATGTAATCGTTGTAGTTGCCCGGATAGATGGTGATCTTGCCGTAGTCCAGGTCGGCCATGTGCGTGCACACGCTGTTCAGGAAGTGGCGGTCGTGCGAGATGATCACCATCGTCGAGTTGCGCGCGTTGAGGATGTCTTCCAGCCAGCGGATGGTGTTGATGTCCAGGTTGTTGGTCGGCTCGTCCAGCAGCAGGATGTCGGGATTGGAGAACAGCGCTTGTGCCAGCAGTACGCGCAGCTTGAAGCCGGGTGCCACCGCGCTCATGTTGCCATTGTGCAATTCGATGGCGATGCCCAGGCCCAGCAGCAATTCGCCCGCGCGCGCTTCGGCGGTGTAGCCGTCGTATTCGGCAAAGGTCGCCTCGAGGTCGGCGGCGCGCATGTAGTCTTCTTCCGAGGCATCGGGATTGGCGTAGATCGCATCGCGCTCGCTCATCGCCGCCCACATCTCGTCGTGCCCCATCATCACCACATCCAGCACGCGCTTGTCTTCGTAGGCGAACTGGTCCTGGCGCAATTTACCGAGGCGCTCGGTCTTGTCCAGCATGACCTCGCCGGAGCTTTGTTCCAGATCGCCGCCGAGGATCTTCATGAAGGTGGACTTGCCGCAGCCGTTGGCGCCGATCAGGCCGTAACGGTTGCCGTCGCCGAACTTGACCGAAACGTTCTCGAACAACGGCTTGGCGCCGAACTGCATGGTGATATTTGCTGTGGAAAGCATGAAAAATCCGGATTCTGAAAAATTTGGAGCGCGATTCTAACACCGCACGCGCTATCTTCCGAACTTGAGCCGGGCGATGGCGCTATCGGCTAAAATGCGCCGTGCGGTTTAGAGGATAGGGATATGGTTCGCAACATTGCAATATTTTGCCTGCTGCTGCTGCCGTTTTCCGCAAGTGCGGCTTCGCTTGCAGATGATCTCGCGCCGGGCACACCGTATTATTTCGACAGTTTCGATCCCGGGCAGCGCCCATGGACTCCCGGACAACATCTGAATATCGAAGAAGTCTTCAAAAATTACCAGTATTACGAGATTGTGCTTGATCAGGGTGGCGGTGGAATGACAGTCAACCACTACATCCGGGGCAGCAAGGCGGGCAGTGAAAAATATCGGGTATTGCCGGACGGCTCGCTACAGAAAAATGACCGATGATTCAGGCTTAACACCTCTCAAACCATGGAAATAAGGCCTTGCTGCGCCAGCCCGGGCAGGTGCGATAAAAGTGGCTCGGCTCGAAATACTTCCTGGTTTACACTGCCGCCTTTCTGAAACGCCTTCCAAGCAAACACCATGAGCGAAAGCATCCTCAACGTCGGCCCGCTGATCAACAATGCCAATGACGGGCTGAGCGAACAAGAGCGCAACGGCATGAAGCGTCATCTCGCCGAAAAGCTGCAGCAACTCGACGCGATGTCCAGCGCCGAACCTTTGCCGCGCGCACGATTGCAACTGGACATCGCCGAGGCTTTGATCGCGCTGGAGCGCAAGAAAGAAGCCTGGGACATCGCGCGCGAGGCCTTCATCACCGCCATGCGCCAGGAATCGTGGGCTGATGCGGTGGAAGCCTGCGACGTGCTCTACCAGGCAGGACAAAAGGATTCCATCGCGGCGCTGGGCATGGGCATCTGGCTGGCCGTCACCTTCCCGGTCGATCCCGAGCTGACCGTGGCCATGCTGATCCATGTGGTCGACGAGACGCCGGACGATTCCGATGGCGCTGCCGTGGCGGCGATCACCGCGCGCTACGTGGTCGATCTGCGCGCCGCGGACGACAGGCACGAGAACCTGTGCTTCCTCGTCGATAACCTCATCTCCATGGTGGCCAAGCGCCACAGCAACGTGCAGGACCAGGATGCGATGAGCCGCTGGCTGGACCGGCTGGAATTGCGCGAGCCGCGGGTGTTCCTGCCGCGCCTGGCCCAGGTCGTGGATGCCATCGTCGGCGACAGATGGTGGTTCGACCGTGACGAATTGCGCAACAGACTGCCCGACTAGTTGCACGGGTGGTTTCGTCTGGTCCCTGTCAAATCGGCTAGAATGACTGTATCGATTTCTCAGGCAGTCCTATGGTCCCGCATCTCACTACCGCACTCAAAGGCCCCTTGCTCGAACTTGAGCGTCGCTTCCTCAGCGAACAGACCGCCATCGAGCGCTGGTTCCGCACGCAATGGCTGGAGCACACCATCCCGTTCTACAGCTCGGTCGATCTGCGCAACAGCGGCTTCAAGCTCGCTCCCGTGGATACCAACCTGTTTCCCGGCGGTTTCAACAATCTGAGTCCGGACTTCATGTCGTTGTGCGTGCAGGCCGCGCAGAGCGCCATCGAGAAGATCTGCCCGGAGGCGCGCGGCGCCTTGCTGATCCCCGAGAACCACACGCGCAACCAGTTCTACCTGCAGAACGTGGCGCATCTTTCGCTGATCCTGCGCAACGCCGGGCTTAAAGTCCGCATCGGCAGTCTGTTGCCGGAGATCACGCAGCCGACCAAACTGGAACTGCCCAACGGCGCCTCGCTCACACTGGAGCCCATCGTGCGCACCGGCAACCGTCTCGGCCTCAGCGACGGTTTCGATCCCTGCGTGGTGCTGCTCAACAACGACCTTTCCGCCGGTGTGCCGGACTTGCTGAAAAACCTGGAGCAAGCCGTGTTGCCGCCGCTGGAGGCGGGCTGGACGACGCGGCGCAAGTCCAGACACTTCGCCGCTTACGACAAGGTGGCCGACGACTTCGCCAAGCTGCTCAACATCGATCCCTGGCTGATCAACCCGTATTTCGCGGTATGCGACAAAGTGGATTTCCACGCGCGCACCGGCGAGGACTGTCTCGCGGGACAAGTAGACTTTGTGCTGCAACGGATACGCGCGAAATATGCCGAATACGGCGTGAAAGACGACCCCTTCGTCATCGTCAAGGCCGATGCGGGTACTTACGGCATGGGCATCATGACAGTGAAGGATGCCAGCGAGGTGCGCGACCTCAACCGCAAACAGCGCAACAAGATGGCGGTGGTGAAGGAAGGCCTGCAGGTCTCCGACGTGCTGGTGCAGGAAGGCGTCTACACCTTCGAGGACATAGCCGGCGCGGTCGCCGAGCCGGTCATCTACATGGTCGATCACTTCGTGGTCGGCGGTTTCTATCGCGTCCACACCGGACGCGGCGTGGACGAGAACCTCAACGCCCCGGGCATGAGCTTCTCGCCGCTGGCCTTTGAGTCCTGCTGCGCTTTCCCCAACCCCGACTGCGCACCCGACGATACCCCCAACCGCTTCTACGCTTACGGTGTGGTGGGCAGGCTGGCGATGCTGGCGGCGGCCATCGAGATCGAGGAAATGATCGCTTGACCATCCTGTCCCGCCTGGCTGCACTGTTGTTAGCCTTGCTGCTCGGCGCCTGCGGCAAGGAGCCGTTCTACCAGGAACAGGCCTACGTCTTCGGCACGCAGGTGGACGTGAGCATCTACGGCGCGGATGAAACGAAAGCGCGCGCAGCGACCGTCGCCGTGATGCACGAATTCCAGCGCCTGCACGACATGTTGCACGCCTGGAAACCTTCCGAACTGAGCGAACTCAATGCAGCCATCGCACAAGGCAGGAGCAAACAAGTCTCTCCCGAACTGGCCGCGATGCTGAAGGATGCGGCGCAGGTCTCGGTGCAATCGGGTGGCCTGTTCAACCCGGCCATCGGCGGACTCATCCAGACCTGGGGCTTCCAGGCGGACGATTTTCAGCCTGTGCTGCCGGATGCGAAGAAGGTCGCGGCATTGGTGAAGGCGAAACCGCAGCTGAGCGACCTTTCCATTCTTTCGCATATTGCCTGGAAAACGGTTTCTAGCCGCAACCGCGCTGTCAAACTCGACCTCGGCGGCTACGCCAAGGGCTACGCGCTGGACCGCGCCGCCGCCATCCTCAAACAGCAAGGCATCCACAACGCACTCATCAACATCGGCGGCAACGTGATGGCGCTGGGCGCGCGCGGTGCGCGTCCCTGGATGGTCGGCATCCAGCACCCGCGCCGGTCGGGGCCGCTGGCCATCCTGGAACTGCGCGATGGCGAGGCCATCGGTACTTCGGGCGACTACCAGCGCTACTTCGATCTGGACGGCAAACGCTACTGTCACCTGATCGATCCCCGCAGCGGTTATCCCGTGCAGGATGTGCAGGCCGTCACCATCCTCGTCCGCGGCGAGCATGCTGGCTTGCGCTCGGACTCCAATTCGAAGCCGCTTTTCATTGCCGGAACACAGGGCTGGCGGGATGCCGCGCATGACATTCTGCTCGAAGAAGCCCTGCTGATCGACGGGCAAGGCGTGGTGCATCTCACCGCCAGCATGCAGAAACGGCTAAAATTCACGGATGAAGCCACCCGCCGCGAGGTCGTGCAATGAGCCATGACGATCCCCTGCAGCAGAACATCCGCCGCACCGCCGGTTTGCATGCGCTGAAGAAGATCAGCGCCATCGTGGACGAGGAGAACCGCAACGATGCGGCCAGGGCAAATGCGCTGCGCTGGCTGTTGCGCTACGGCCTGATCGTGCTGCTGCTCGTCATGGCGGTGTTGGCGTATTTAATGGGAGTGTATTGATTGGTCGGTATCCTGCTTATCACGCATAACGGTCTGGGCGACAGCCTGATCGATTGCATACGCCATGTATTGGGCAAGGTGCCGCCGCACCTCAAATCGCTGTCGGTGCTGGCGGACGACGATCCGGCCGGCAAGGAAGCCGAGGCCCGCGCGCTCATCGCCCAGCTCGACGAAGGCGACGGCGTGCTGCTGTTATCCGATGTGTACGGGGCGACGCCCTGCAACATCGCCAAACGCGTCTGCATGCCGGGACGCGTCGAGGGTGTGGCCGGAGTGAATCTGCCGATGCTGTTGCGCGTGGCCTGTTATACCAACAAGCCGCTGGCGGAGCTGGTGCAGCGCGCGCTGGAAGGCGGCAAGGAATGTATCGTTACCATTGAATCGGAAGGCTCAGATGCAGCAACAGGATGCGCAAATCATTAACAAGCTCGGGCTGCATGCCCGCGCTTCCGCCAAACTCACCCAGCTCGCCTCGCAATATCCCTGCGAAGTGTGGCTGTCGCGCAACGGGCGCCGCGTGAATGCGAAGAGCATCATGGGCGTGATGATGCTGGCCGCCGCCAAGGGCTCGACCATCACCATCGAGACCACCGGCGACAAGGAACAGGAAGCGATGACCGCGCTCGTCGCACTGATCAACGACTATTTCGGAGAAGGCGAGTGAGTTTTACCCTACACGGTCTTCCAGTCTCCAGCGGCATCGCCATCGGCCATGCCCACCTGGTCTCCAACACCTCGCTTGAGGTATCGCACTATGTGCTGCCCAAGCATCTGGTGCACGAGGAGGTCGAGCGCCTGGACAACGCGCTGGAGACCACGCGCAAGGAATTGAGCGCATTGCGCCAGCAACGCCCGCAACAGGCCGCTGCCGAGTTCGACGCCTTCCTCGACCTGCACCTGATGATCCTCGGCGACGAACATATCAGCAAGGCGGCACGCGAGATGGTGGCGGCCGAGCATTGCAACGCCGAGTGGGCGCTGAAGACCCAGATGGACGAACTGGTGGCCCAGTTCGAGGCGTTCGAAGATGCCTACCTGCGCGAACGCAAGACCGATGTGATGCAAGTGGTCGAGCGCGTGCTGAAGACGCTCAACGGCCAGTCCGGCCACACGCCGCCCGCTGCCAAGCATGATGTGGAGATGATCCTGGTCGCGCACGATGTGAGCCCCGCCGACCTGATCCAGCTCAAGCCGCACCAGTTCTCCGCCATCCTCACCGACCTGGGCGGCGCGACCTCGCACACCGCCATCGTGGCGCGCGGCCTCAACACGCCTTGCGTGGTCGGTCTGCATCACGCGCGTGAACTCATCAAAGACCACGACATGCTCATCGTCGACGGCGAGCAGGGCGTGGTCATCGTCGACCCGGACAAGCACCTGCTGGCCGAGTACAAGCTGCGCAAGAGCCAGTGGGAACTGGAGCGCCAGAAGCTCAAGCGCCTGAAGACCGCGCACGCCGACACGCTGGACGGCACGCATATCGAACTGCACGCCAACATCGAGATGCCGCACGACCTGCCGGATGTGAAAGAGAACGGCGCTACCGGCATCGGCCTGTTCCGCAGCGAGTTCCTGTTCCTCAACCGCGATGTGTTGCCGGACGAGGAAGAGCAGTTCAACGCCTACCGCGAGGTGATCGAGGGTATGGACGGCCTGCCGGTCACCATCCGCACCTACGACCTGGGCGCGGACAAGCAACTCAAAGGAGTGACCCGCGTCGCCAGCAACCCGGCGCTGGGCCTGCGCGCCATCCGCCTGTGCCTGGCCGAACCGCAGCTGTTCCGCACGCAGTTGCGCGCGCTGCTGCGCGCCTCGGCTTACGGCAACCTGAAGATCCTCGTGCCCATGCTCTCCGGTGCCGCGGAGATCAATCAGACGCTGCAATTCATCGAGGGAGCGAAACAGAGCCTCGCCAACCAGGGCATCGCCTACAACCCCAATGTGCCGATCGGCGGCATGATCGAGATCCCCGCGGCGGCCCTGGCACTGAACTCGTTCATCAAGAAACTGGACTTCCTCTCCATCGGCACCAACGACCTGATCCAGTACACACTTGCGATCGACCGTACCGACGAGGAGGTCGCGCATCTGTACGATCCCCTGCATCCCGCCGTGTTGCAGCTGCTGGCACTGGTCATCGGCAGCGCCAACAAGGCCGGCGTACCGGTCTCGGTGTGCGGCGAGATGGCCGGTGAACTGGCCTACACCCGCCTGCTGCTCGGCCTCGGCCTGCGCCAGTTCTCCATGCACCCGGCGCAACTGCTCGGCACCAAGCAGCGCGTGCTCACCACCAGCCTGCCGGAGATCACTCCGCTGGTGCAAAAGATCATGCGTGCCGACGACCCGATGAAGATACGCGACCTGCTAGACAAGCTGAATACCGCTTAGGCCGCCTGTAGGGCCTGTGGTTGACAGGTTTCTGCAAAACACGGACACTTCGTCTCGTGCCGATTTGAGTTCAGCTTGCGGGGCACGTAAAACATACCAGCTAAAGCGAGGAGACCCGCTCTAGCCCCAAGCTGTGCGGGTTTTTCTTTTGGAGCTTCTTTGAGCAATTCGGTTGGAATCGTTACGGCGCAACGCGCCCACTTCGACACACCGCTGCAATTCAACAGCAGCGCGGTGCTGCCGCAATACGACCTGGTGTATGAGACTTACGGCACACTGAATGCCGACCGCTCCAACGCCATACTGATCTGCCACGCCCTGTCGGGCCACCACCATGTCGCGGGCAGCTATGCCGAAGACCCGAAAAACATCGGCTGGTGGGACAACATGATCGGCCCCGGCAAGCCCATCGACACCGACAAGTTCTTCGTCATCGGCCTCAACAACCTCGGCGGCTGCCACGGCTCCACCGGCCCGTCGAGCATGGATCCCGCCACCGGCAAGCCTTACGGTTCCAGCTTCCCCATCGTCACCGTGGAAGACTGGGTGCACGCGCAGGCACGCCTGGCCGACCGCCTCGGCATCCAGCAGTTCGCCGCGGTGATCGGCGGCAGTCTCGGCGGCATGCAGGCGATGCAATGGTCGCTGACCTATCCCGAGCGCGTGCGCCATGTGCTGGCCATCGCCACCGCGCCCTGCCTGACCACCGAGAACATCGCCTTCAACGACGTGGCACGCAACGCCATCCTGACCGACCCGGATTTCCACGGCGGCGACTTCTACCAGTACAAGGTGGTGCCGACGCGCGGCCTGCGTCTGGCGCGCATGCTGGGGCACATCACCTATCTTTCCGACGACGCGATGGCGGGCAAGTTCGGCCGCGGCCTGCGTTCGGGGGAATACAAGTACGGCTACGACATCGAGTTCGAGGTCGAGTCCTACCTGCGTTACCAGGGCGACAAGTTCGCCGCCTATTTTGACGCCAACACCTATCTGCTGATGACCAAGGCGCTGGACTACTTCGACCCGGCGCGTCACAGCGAGCACAATCTGGCGCGCGCCTTTGCGCCGATCAAGGCCAGCTATCTGGTGGTGTCGTTCTCCAGCGACTGGCGCTTCTCGCCCGACCGCTCGCGCGAGATCGTGAAAGCGCTGCTGCACAACCGCCGCAACGTGAGCTACGCCGAGATCCAGTCGCGCCACGGCCATGACTCTTTCCTGATGCAGGACGAGCAATACTTCGCGGTGATGCGCAACTATCTGAACAACGTGGCGAAGGAGGCAGCATGAACATCTCCATCGTCCAGGCCCGCCCCGATTTCGCCGCCATCGCGGCGTGGATACCGCAGGGCGCTTCCGTGCTCGACCTCGGCTGCGGCGACGGCGCGCTGCTCGACTATCTGAAGAACACGCGCCAGGTACGCGGCTACGGCGTCGAGATCAGCGACCTGAACATCCTGCACTGCATCGAGCGCGGTGTGAACGTCATCCAGGGCAATCTGGATGAAGGCCTCTCCGGCTTCGAAAGCAACTCCTTCGACTTCGTGATCCTGTCGCAGACTCTGCAAGCCACGCGCCACACCGAGGCGCTGATGAAAGAGATCCTGCGCGTTGGCCGCGAGGGCATCGTCAGCTTCCCCAACTTCGGCTACTGGAAGAACCGCATGCAGGTACTGCTCGGCAACATGCCCATCTCGCGCGAACTGCCCTACCAGTGGTACGACACGCCCAACGTGCACCTGTGCACGCTGGACGACTTCGAGAACCTCTGCGACACGCATGAGGTGCGCATCCTTGCCCGGCATGTGATCACGGGCGGCAAGGATGTCGAGGTGATGCCCAACCTGCGCGGCAGCGTGGCGGTGTACCGGTTCAAGCGTGCGGAATGAGCGCCGTTCGTGCTGAGTCCTTCGACCTTGCTCAGGACAGGCCCGTCGAAACACATTCCGTAGCGTACAGAGCCGTTCCCCTTCGACAAGCTCAGGGCGAACGGCTAAATCAGAGACAGCCCACAAGATGACCGTCTGGCAACAACTCTTCACCAAACGCATGCTCATTTGCGTGTTCACCGGCTTCGCCTCCGGCCTGCCGCTGTTCCTGCTGTTCAACCTCGTCCCCGCCTGGCTGCGCTCTGAGCAGATCGACCTCAAGACCATCGGCCTGTTCGCGCTGATCCAGTTCCCCTACACCTGGAAGTTCCTGTGGTCGCCTTTCCTCGACCGCTACGTGCTGCCGATACTCGGCCGCCGCCGTGGTTGGATGCTGCTCACGCAGATCGGCCTGCTCGCGGTGATTGCCGCCCTCGGTGGCTTCTCGCCGCAGACCGACATGACCGCCATCGTCCTGTTCTGCACCCTGCTCGCCTTCCTCTCCGCCACTCAGGACATCGCACTCGATGCCTACCGGCGCGAACTGCTGAGTGATGTCGAACTGGGCCTCGGCAACGCCATCCATGTCAACGCCTACCGCATCGCGGGACTGGTGCCCGGTTCGCTCTCTCTCATCCTCGCCGACTTCCTGCCATGGAGCACGGTGTTCATCATCACCGCGCTGTTCATGCTGCCCGGCATGGCGATGACGCTGATGGTGAGCGAGCCGCACCGCGCCGCGCCGCCCAAGACGCTGCGCGAAGCGGTGGTGGAACCGTTCCACGAGTTCATCACGCGCAAAGGCTGGAACAGCGCGCTGCTGGTGCTGGCCTTCCTGCTGTTCTACAAACTCGGCGACAGCATGTGCACCGCGCTGGCCACACCGTTCTACCTCGACATGGGATTCTCCAAGACCGACATCGGCCTCATTGCCAAGAACGCCGGACTGTGGCCCTCTATCATCGGCGGCATGCTGGGCGGCCTGTGGATGGTGAAGATCGGCATCAACCGCGCGCTGTGGCTGTTCGGCGTGGTGCAGGTGGTCTCCATCTTCGGCTTCGCCTGGCTCGCCTCGCACGGTCATTTCGACACGATTGGCGTCGCCGAACGCAGCCAGCTCGCCATCGTCATCGGCCTGGAAGCGCTGGGTGTGGGCCTCGGAACCGTCGCCTTCGTCGCCTTCATCGCCCGCACCACCCACCCCGCCTACACCGCCACCCAGTTCGCGCTGTTCACCAGCCTGATGGCGATCCCGCGCACCTTCGCCAATGCAGCAACGGGATGGTTGGTGGAGGGCATGGGATGGACGATGTTCTTCTTGTTGTGCGTGGTGCTGGCGGTGCCGGGGATGTTGTTGTTGTTTAAGGTTGCGCCGTGGGGTGAAACACAGCAAAAAAGTTAGCTTGTTTCCTATGTGAAATCCATTGGATGATTGAGGAATAACATGAGCCACTCTCCCAAAGCCGTTTTTGATTACTCAATTGAGCGTGCTCGTCACACACTAAACCTTTATGACATTTTGCATAACTCTCGGCGTCGTTCCGGAAGAAGTGACTGGCTAAATAAGTTTAAGGATTTGATGCATTGGCCTAGGGGAGAGAGCGTTGTAAGAATCGATGGCAAAGACAAGAACAGTCTTCTCATACTCCGAAGTTCTTTAGGTATCACGAGCGAACGTTTTGCTCATATCTACGTTTCCGAATTGCTCAGGTCTGCCATTGTTAGCTCAGTCTCAGCAATGGACAGATATTTTCATGACCTGATTCTTAGTCAGGCATGGACTCTTTTGAGCAAACCAGAGGACTCAATACCAAAAAAACTAAAAGCCTTACCTATCCCCGCTTACGCCGTTCGAAAGGCCTTGGAGGCATTAAGGGAGAATCGAGATGCTAGGCCAGGACATTTCCTTAAAAAGGAAATACAGGCTGTTCTTCACAAGGAGCACACTTTCCAAAGTGTATCTGGCGTTGACACGGCAATCTCGATGCTTGGCATTGACGATTTTTGGAAATCTGTGGGGGGAGGGCTTGGTCTTTCAGCTGGTGATGCTCAAACAAAGATTCGTGATATTGCTAAGCGCCGTAATCAAATTGTTCATGAGGCTGACATAGTCCTTAAAACGAAGGGGAAAATCATTTCACTCCGAGACATTTCCAGAACCGAAGCTGAAGAAATTGTTAGCTTCATTGAAAAATTTGTATCAGAAGTAGAAAAGTTAGCTTAGCTGCCGATTCTGCACCTTCCCCAGCACCACCTGCGCCACCACCGCACCGATCAGCGCCATCAACATATCCGACTGCGTATCCCACGCATAACCCTGCGTGCCGAGGAAGGCATCCGCGCCTTGGCCCATCATCTCCGCCGCCGCCCATTCGATGAGTTCGTAAGATGCGCTCACCGCGAGGCAGCAGGCGGCCACCAGTGTGAACAGCAGTTTGCCTTGCTTCAACGGTGAGCTGCGCAGCAGCAGTTCGCGGAACAGCATGGCGGGGATGAAGCCCTGCGCGAGGTGGCCGATCTTGTCGTAGTTGTTGCGCGCGAAGCCGAACCAGTCCTGCATCCAGTAGCCCAGCGGCACTTCGGCATAGGTGTAGTGGCCGCCGACCATGAGGATGAGGGCGTGCAGGAACAGCAGGCGGTATAGGAGCGGGGTGAGGGGGTAGCGCTTGTATGTTGCAGCAAGGATGGGGACGGCGATGAAGATGGGTGCGGTTTCCATCCACCAAGTGGGGTAGTCGTGGGGGTGGAGGGCGGTGATTCCTAGCAGGATGATCCCGGTTGGCAGAAGGATCAAAGGTTCGTTGATTTTTTTCATTCCTTAACCCCTCTTAGCCACAGAGGACACAGAGATACCTGCTGTATGTTCAGGTGCTGTGACTTTCTCTGTGGTCTCTGTGTACTCTGTGGCAAATGGTTTTGCATTTCAGTCCCTGTAATCCACCATGAACGGCGCATGGTCGCTGAAGCGCTGTTCCTTGTAGATGCCCGTCGATACCGCTTTCTCCGCCATGGCCGGAGTGACGGCATGGTAGTCCAGACGCCAGCCTACGTCCTTGGCCCAGGCTTGGCCGCGGTTCGACCACCAGGTGTAGGCTTCCAGCTCGGGATGCAGTTTGCGGAACACGTCGACGAAGCCGACCTCGCTGAACAATTTGGTGAGCCAGGCGCGTTCTTCGGGCAGGAAGCCGGAGTTCTTTTTGTTGCCCTTCCAGTTCTTCAGGTCCTTCTCGGTGTGGGCGATGTTCCAGTCGCCGCAGACGATGACGTCGCGGCCGCTGTTCTTCAGGGCCACCATGTGCGGCATGAAAGCTTCGAGGAACTTGAACTTCACTGCCTGGCGTTCTTCGCCGCTGGAGCCGGAAGGCAGGTAGAGCGAGACGACGCTGAGGTTGCCGAATTGCGCTTCGATGTAGCGGCCTTCGGCGTCGAATTCGGGGATGCCGAGGCCGACGATGACGTTGTCCGGCTTGCTTTTGCAGTAGATGCCGACGCCGCTGTAGCCCTTCTTCTCGGCGTAGTGGAAATAGCCGTGGTAGCCGTGCGGGGCGAGCATGTCCGGCGTCATGTCCGCTTGCTGGGCCTTGAGTTCCTGCACACACAGGATGTCGGCATGCTGCTTGCCGAACCACTCGAGGAAGCCTTTGTTGTAAGCGGAGCGGATGCCGTTGAGATTGAGGGTGATGATACGCATGGAATTCCTTGTAGAAGTCGGCGCGCATTATGACCCGTTCGGGCTGAGCTTGTCGAAGCCAGTTCACCCTTCGACAGGCTCAGGGCGAACGGACTTTCCATGGCTGTTTCACTATAATGGCGGCTCTGTCCAATCCATCTGCAAAGCTTTCCATGCACGCATACCGCCAGGATTTCATCCGTTTCGCCGTCGCCCAGAATGTACTCCGTTTCGGCGAGTTCCAGACCAAGGCCGGGCGCCTGTCGCCTTACTTCTTCAACTCGGGGCTGTTTCAGGACGGCGCCGCCTTGCGCGAGCTGTGCCAGTTCTACGCACAGGCGATCCTTGCCTCGGGAGTGGAGTTCGACATGCTGTTTGGCCCAGCATACAAGGGGATCCCGCTGGTAGCGGGTACTTCCATCGCGCTGTCCGAGCAGGGCCGCAACGTGCCGTATTGCTTCAACCGCAAGGAAGCCAAGGACCATGGCGAGGGCGGCAATACGGTGGGGGCCAAGCTGCAAGGCAAGGTGTTGATCATCGACGATGTGATCTCGGCCGGCACCTCGGTGCGCGAGTCCATCGAACTAATCCGCGCGGCCGGTGCCACACCGTGCGGCGTGGTGATCGCGCTGGACCGCATGGAACGCGGGCAGGGCGAGTTGTCGGCAGTGCAGGAGGTGAAGCGCGACTATGGCTTGCCGGTCGTCTCCATCGCTGCTTTGAACGACCTGCTCGGGTATTTGCAGGGGCAGGCGGACTTGGTGCAGAATCTGCACGCGGTCCAATCCTATCGTGACCGTTACGGGGTGAAATGATGATCGATTCGAGATTGCTGGTGGGTGCTGCAGCTCTGTGTGCAGCGATGATTTCAGTGAATGCCGAAGCCAAGCTGTACAAGTGGGTGGACAAGAACGGCCAGACCCACTACGGCGAGACCATCCCGCCCGAGTATGCCAACCGGGACACCCAAGTGCTTGAAAAGAGCCGCCTGCAGGATCGCAAGGACGGTTTCGACGTCAAGCAACAGGAAGAAAGCAAGGTGGATCCCGAGATCGCCAAGGCCGCCAAGGAAGCCAAGCGCAAGGACGAGGCCTTGCTGAACACCTACAGCAATGAGAAAGAGATCGACCTGTCGCGCCAGCGCAACCTGCTTCAGGTCGAAGCACGCGTAAACAGCTATAGCACCATGTTGATATCAGCCCAGGAGAGACTGGCCGATCTTCACAAGGAGCGCGACGAGATCACCAGCAGGGGCAGGCCGATACCTCCTTCATTGACTGAAGACATCAGCGAAGCCATGGCGCTGGTAGCCAAGCGCCAGAAGGAGCTGAGTGTCAGCCAGAAGGAAATGGAGGGTGTAAAGATGCGTTATGACGCCGAGAAGAAGCGTTATCGCGAGCTGAAAGGGCTCGAGCCTGCGAAGTGATTACAATTCCGCGAATGCCCGGGTAGTTGCATCGTAGTGCAGTAGCTGCCCGTGTTCGATATCGAAGTACCAGCCATGTAGTTCCAGCGTACCGTTCTCCACGCGTTCGCGTATCCACGGGAACGTCATCAGATTGCCGAGCGAGACCAGGATGGAGCGTTGTTCGCAGGCGCGCTCCTTTTCCTCCAGCGGCGCATGCGGCATCTCCTCCATCACTTCTGCGCGCGCACTCTCTGCCAGACACATCCAGTCATCGATGTATGAACCGCTGGCGCAGACACCGCCCGTCCTGACCAGCGTATTGATACCGCCGCAATGCGCATGCCCGAGCACGATGACATGCCCGACCCCGAGGAAGTTGACGCCGTATTCGATGGCGGCGGTGGTGCCGTGGTGGCCGTTATGGTCTTCCAGCGGCGGAACCAGGTTGGCGACGTTGCGGATGACAAACAGGTCACCGGGATCGCAATTGAACACCAGCGCCGGATCGACGCGCGAATCGCAGCAGGCGACGACGAGTATCTTCGGCGTCTGCCCCTGCTTCACCAACTGTTGATAGAGATTGTCGTGGCTTTCGAAATGTTGCTCGCGAAAGCGGCGGAAGCCCTCGATGAGCTGGGTGACCGCGCTCATGCGCCCGTCAACAACCGCTGGGCTTCGCGGTATTTGTCGGCGGTCTTCTGCAGCACATCCGCGGGAACCTGCGGCGCCGGCGGCTGTTTGTTCCAGCCGGAGGACTCCAGCCAGTCGCGTACGAACTGCTTGTCGAAGCTGGGCGGATTGCTGCCGACCTTGTATTGGTCGGCGGGCCAGAAACGCGAGGAATCCGGCGTGAGGGCCTCGTCGATGAGGTACAGTTTGCCGGAAGCGTCGGTGCCGAACTCAAATTTGGTGTCGGCGATGATGATGCCCTTGGTCAGCGCGTAATCCGCTGCCTGGGTGTAGAGCGCGAGCGTGGCGTTCTTCACTTTTTCGGCCATGTCCGCACCCAGAAGCTTTTTGGCTTCCTCGAAAGAGATGTTCTCGTCGTGCTCGCCCACGGCGGCCTTGGTGGATGGCGTGAACAGCGGCTGCGGCAGTTTCTGCGCTTCCTGCAAACCGGCTGGCAGCTGGATGCCGCACACGGCGCCGGTCTTCTTGTAGTCCTTCCAGCCGGAGCCGACCAGGTAGCCGCGCACAATGGCTTCGATCGGCAGGGGCTTCAGTTTTTTGGTGACGAAGGAACGGCCGCGCACCTGCGCTTTTTCCGCTTCGGTCTTCACCACGGATTCGGGGTCGATACCGGAAAGGTGGTTGGGGATGACGTTGCCCAGCTTCTTGAACCAGAAGTTCGACACTGCCGTGAGCACCTCACCCTTGCCGGGGATAGGCGTCGGCAGGATGACGTCGAAGGCGGAAAGGCGATCGGTCTGCACGATGAGCAGGTGGTCGGCATCCACTTCGTACAAGTCGCGCACCTTGCCGCGGTGCAGGAACTTCAGGCTGGTCAGGTTCGATTCGTGTAGTGCGCTCATGGTCAGTTCAATGTGGGCAATGTGGTTGCAGCGATCTGTTCCGCTTGTTTCTTGCGATAGGCCGTCAGCTTGTCGGCCAGCGCCTTGTCATTCAAGGCCAGCATGGAGACAGCGAACAATCCCGCGTTCGCCGAGCCCGCTTCGCCGATGGCGAAGGTCGCCACGGGGATGCCTTTCGGCATCTGCACGATGGACAGTAATGAGTCCATTCCCTTCAGGTATTTGGAGGGGATGGGAACGCCCAGCACGGGCAGCGTGGTCTTGCCGGCGATGACGCCCGCAAGATGCGCCGCACCGCCCGCACCGGCGATGAAACACTGCACGCCTTGCGCGCTCATTTCCTTGATGTAGTCGAACAGCAGGTCGGGTGAGCGGTGTGCCGAGATCACTCTGGCATCGAAGGTCACACCGAAATCTTGCAGCGCACGTGCGGCCTGCTGCATGATCTCCCAGTCATTCGAACTGCCCATCACGATGGAAACGAGCGGCTGGGCCATGACTTATGCTCCCTTGTGGTAACCCACGATGCGCTCGACTTCGTTCTTCGAGCCGAGGATGACGGGCACGCGCTGGTGCAGGCCGTTGGGTTTCAGTTCCATGATGCGCTCGCGGCCGGTGGAGCTCATGCCGCCTGCCTGCTCGACGATGAACGACATCGGGTTGGCTTCGTACATCAGGCGCAGTTTGCCTGCCTTGGCCGGATCCTTGGTATCGAACGGATACATGAAGATGCCGCCGCGGGTAAGGATGCGATGCACTTCGGCCACCATGGAGGCGACCCAGCGCATGTTGAAGTTCTTCTCGCGGCCGCCGTCCTTGCCCTTGACGCACTCTTCCACATAGCGCTGCACGGGCTTTTCCCAGTAACGCTGGTTTGACATGTTGATGGCGAACTCGGCAGTGTCGGCCGGGATCTGCATGTTGGGGTGGGTCAGGAAGAACTCGCCGACGTCGCGGTCCAGGGTGAAGCCGTTCACACCGTGGCCGGTGGTGAGCACCATCATGGTGTTCGGGCCGTACAGTGCATAGCCGGCGCAGATCTGCTTGGTGCCGGGCTGCATGAAGTCGGCCGCGGTCGGGTTGGTCACACCTTCGGGGCAACGCAGGATGGAGAAGATGGTGCCGACGGAGATATTCACGTCGATGTTGGAAGAACCGTCCAGCGGGTCGAAAGTGATGAGGTACTTGCCCTTGGGATACTTGGCCGGGATCGGATAGATGTCGTCCATCTCTTCGGAAGCCATCGCCGCCAGGTGGCCGCCCCACTCGTTGGCCTTGATGAACACTTCATTGGTGATGATGTCCAGTTTCTTCTGGGTCTCGCCCTGCACGTTTTCGCTGCCCGCGCTGCCCAGCACACCGATCAGCGCGCCCTTGTTCACGTCATGCGCGATCTGCTTGCAGGCAGACACGACGTCGTTCAGCAGGCCGGTGAAATCGCCGGTGGCGCCCGGGATCTGGCGTTGTTCTTCGATGATGAACTGGATCAAACTTTTGCTCATTACTGCTCTCCTCTGAATGAATTTTTACAACTCGTAGATTTTACAGCTTTTACACTTCGCCCTCTACGGCTATTTCCTGCTTATTTGCGCGGCTTCCCTTGCATCACGAGCAGACTGGCAGCTACGCTGGCGCCGATCAGCACGGCGACAATGGCAAGCGACGCCTGCACAGGGACGTGGTACCAGGGTGCGATCAGCATCTTGGTGCCGATGAAGGCCAGCACCATGGCCAGCCCGTATTTCAGCAGATGGAAGCGGTCAGCCACATCCGCCAGCAGGAAGTACAGCGCACGCAAGCCCATGATCGCGAATATATTGGACGTGAATACGATGAACGGATCGGTAGTGATCGCAAAGATGGCCGGGATGGAATCCACGGCGAACACCAGGTCGGATACCTCAACCAGGAGCAGCACCAGGAACAACGGCGTGAAGTAGCGCACGCCATCCTTGATCACGCTGAATCTCTCGCCGTGGTCGCCCTCGGCGATGCGCAAATGCCGGCGAGCAAAGCGCAGTACCGGATTCTTCTCCAGATCAGGCTCCTTCTCCTCTGCCACCAGCATGCGCACACCCGTGATGACCAGAAAGGCGCCGAACAGGTACAACACCCAGCTGAACTCTTGCACCACCCAGGCGCCTGCCAGAATCATCACCGCGCGCATGACGATCGCGCCGAGCACCCCGTAGACCAGCACGCGGCGCTGGTATTCGGGGGGGACATGGAACGCGCCAAAAATCAGCAGGAACACGAACACGTTATCAACCGACAGGGACTTTTCGATCAGGTAGCCGGTAAGGAACTCCAGCGCCTTGGCATCAGCGACCGCCTCGCCTGCCGTGTCTTTCAGCTGCCACCACAGCAGGCCGTTGAAGATCAAGGCCAGCGAGACCCAGACCAGCGACCAGATGGCCGCTTCCCTGACGCTAACCTTGTGCGCCTTGCGCCCTCCGAAGACAAACAGGTCCAGCGCCAGCATCATCAGGACAAAGATGATGAATGCAGCCCACATCCAGGGTTCGCCAATGTTGTTCATTTGGCTTCCTCGTCAAAAAGCTCTGCGCAATTAATTTTTGTCATGGGCATACAGGCAGCAATACACAAAGTACGATGGCGACCATTCCGGTTTATTTCGCACCCAGCTTGGCCAGTGCCTGATCGGCGGTTTCATCGTAACGGGCGCGTTCCTTTTTCGCGGCAGCCTCAAGCGCATGGTCGATCTCCGGATGCTTCAGTGCGAGGATGCGAGCGGCCAGCATCGCAGCATTCTTGGCGCCATCCACTGCCACAGTGGCGACAGGAACACCGGGCGGCATTTGCACGGTGGCCAGCAGTGCATCCAGACCGGATACCACACCGCCGGACAGAGGCAGGCCGATCACCGGCAAGCGGGTGTGCCCGGCGATCACGCCGGCCAGGTGTGCCGCCATGCCAGCGCAGCCGATGAGCACCTGCACACCTTCCTTGTGAGCGCGATCGATGTAGGCGATCACCTTGTCAGGGGTACGGTGCGCCGATGCAACCACGATCTCGCTGGCGATTCCAAGGTCGGTCAGGGTATCGCGCACCTTGACGACCGTCGGCAGGTCGTTTGGGCTGCCGGTGAGGATGCCCACCATCACTTTGCCGTTCGGCTTTTCCATATGCTCTCCTAATATCTCAAGAATTATTTGGTCAATGAAATGAATAGTTCCGGCAGCTTGGCCGGTAATTGCGCCACATTGTCCACGATGGTGTACTGCTTGCCGAAGATGTCCGAGACATACTCATCGGCTTTGGGATCGAGGTTGATGCAATAGCTGTAGATGCCCTGCTGGTCCAGCTCCTTCACGGCCTGGCGCGCATCCTCGATCAGGATGCGCCCGTCCTTGCTGTCGATATCCGCCGGTTCGCCATCGGTCAGGATCAGCATCAGCTTCTTGTCGGCCTGCTGCTTTTCCAGATAGTGGGCAGCATGCCGCATCGCGGCACCCATGCGAGTGGAGTAGCTGGCTTCCATCGCTGCCAAACGCCCCTTCACCTCATCATTCCAGCTTTCGCTGTACCCCTTGATGTGCAGGTAGCGCACGTCGTGACGGGTGTTGGAGTGAAAACCTGCGATAGCGAACGGATCGCCCAGTTTCTCCACTGCCCAACCCAGAATCGTCACCGCTTCCTGGCTGAGTTCGAGGATGGTCTGCTGGCTGCCTGCCGCTTTTTCATTCAGCGATTCGGACAAATCGAGCAACAACATGACTGCGATATTGCGCCCATCGTTGCGGTGGCTCATGTTGATGCGCGTATCCGGTTGTGCCCCACTCTTGTAATCAATAAGCGAACGGATGGCAATGTCGAGATCCAGTTCGCTGCCTTCTTCCTGATAGCGGATGCGCACCTTGTCCTGCGGCTTGAGCAGGTCGAGCATCTTCTTCAGTCGCTTGGCCAAGCCCGCATGCTTTTCCAGCAGGCGGTCAATATCAGCAGCGTTACCTTGCGGGTGCAGAACTTCATATACGCTAACCCAGTCGGGGCGATAGTTCTGGCTGTTGTAATCCCACTCGTGGTAGTGTCGTGGTGGCAGCCCTTTCAATTCCTCCCCCGGCTCCAGCTTCCGGTCTGCGGCCACCTCACCTTCATCGTCTTCTTCCATGAAGTTCCACATGTGGCGATTGTCATCGCGATATCCCACTTCGGTGTCTTTGAAGTGCGTCTTGGGAAGGTTGTCACTTTGCAAACGGGTGCGGGCGATGTATGTAACAGCGATATCAACCATTCCCTGTGTGCTCGATTCACCCTGTTGCATCAGCTCATGGAAGCGCCGCGCAAACTCGATGGTGTGCACGTTCGTGTATTTGTGATCCGCATCCAGAATGGCGCGCGACAACATCGCCAATCGATGACGCACACCGGATTCCTGCGCATGGTCGCAGGCATCTTCCGCAGGAATGGGATGCAGCGCCGTGAAGATAGGGCGCAAACCAGGGTACTCGCGCATGGCGAGGAATTCCACACGACTGTCTTCCAGCACTTCTACAGCCATGCGTTGTGAGGGACTCAGGTTGTCTGCAAAGATGGCCTTGGTCCAACGACGGTGGGCAATCATGTGCGCCAACGTGGCGCGATAACGGTCGATACCCGCGATCCCCTGTGCATTGTCATATACATCGGGCAGGCGAATACCGAGCTGGTCGTAGTAGGGCATCGGCTTGCGCAGCTCGTCGAAGGTTGTGGAATACGGGACCAGCATGTCCTCGTCTTGCCACAAGCCGCGCATGTACATCCTCAACTTGCGGTCGTTATCCACCAGCAAGGTACCGCGGCGCTCGCGCTGCATCACGGCCTTGCTGTCTGCCGAATGCAGGCTGAAATATTCGGTTTGACGTTCAGGATGGTCGTCGTAATAGCGCACGCCGTAATCCACCCAGTTCCTGAGGCCTGCCAGTGACAATTGGCCCAGCAGGATCGGTATCTGTTTGAACATCTCCGGCAAGCCCGGGCTGGCGAAGGTCTGATGGATGCCATGTACCGAGCCGGTGGTGCGCTCCATCAGATCAAGCGCGACAGACAGGTAGTCGCTCAACTGCTCTCGTGTCGGCAGCCGGCGAGCCGTTACCGGCAGCGATTGCAGGAACGGTACGATGGCTTTGCCATTCGGCGAGCGCCACATCTTGCGGATGAACAGCATGATATCGCCGAGCGCGTCTTCACCCACATGCACGGCGACGCTGGGCCACTCTTCCAGAAAGATCAGGATAGGCTCAGCGCCGCGCCCCATTTTGCCGAGAAAACGGGCTTGTTCGATGTAATCCTCTATCCCTTGGTTGGAGAGTTTAGCCAGTGCTTCCTGCATGCAATCAGGAAACACTTCCGCCACGCGTGGAAAGCCGCAATCCAGCTTGTGCCAGTAGGATTGCAGTTCCGCAGGGATCTCGACCGCTGGGGTTACCATGATTTACGCGAATGTCGCAGCGATGGCGTGGTCCAGTGTGTCACGGATGTCGGCATCATCTGTGATGGGACGCACGAGGGCCATGCGGCAAGCGGCTTTGACTTCAACACCCCCTTTGATCAGGGTTGCCGCATACACCAACAGGCGAGTGGAGATCCCTTCATCCAAACCATGTCCTTTAAGGTTGCGCGCGGCGTGGCCGATCTTCACCAGCTGTGATGCCAGGCCGATCTCGATGCCGGCTTCCTTGCTCAGGATTTCGGCTTCTACCTTCGCCTCGGGATAATCGAACTCGAATGCGGTGAAGCGCTGCTTGGTCGATTGCTTCAGGTCCTTCATCAGACTCTGGTAGCCGGGGTTGTAGGAGATCACCAGCTGGAAATCGGGATGCGCCTCGATCAGCTCGCCCTTCTTGTCCAGCGGCAATGTGCGGCGGTGGTCGGTGAGCGGGTGGATGACCACGGTAGTGTCCTGGCGCGCCTCGACGATCTCGTCGAGATAGCAGATCGCACCGATACGCGCAGCCGTGGTAAGCGGACCATCCAGCCAACGCGTACCGTTGGCATCGAGCAGATAGCGCCCGACCAGGTCGCTCGCTGTCATGTCCTCGTTACAGGCCACGGTGATCAGCGGCTTGTTGAGTTTCCAGGCCATGTATTCGATGAAGCGCGATTTACCGCAACCTGTCGGGCCTTTCACCATCACGGGAAGCCTCGCTGCGTAGGCAGCTTCGTACAGCGCCACTTCGTCGCCTTGCACCTGATAAAACGGCTCTTTACCGACTTTGTATTGGTCTTTGTTCGACATTGTTTACTCCTGTTCCGCGTGTAACCTCACACGCCAAACGGTATTGAGTCTTGGAAAAAAACGCCCCCAACGTGTGGGGGCGCATTTTTATCGCTTCGATAGAGCTTTGGCTTGCGATTACTTGTGCACGCCCAGCTTCTCGCGCCATCCCGGGTAGATCTTGTCTGCATCTTTCGGGAAGGACTCGAATGCTCGCGCAAACTCCTTGTGGGATTTTGCGAACTCGATCGGGTCATGGCCGCCCTTCCAGCACTCATAGGACTGACGCAGGGAGATTGCGCCCGCTGCCGGGGAGTCGATATGACCGTAGGAGCCGCCGCCGGATGTGTTGATCACGTTGCCGTGGCCCAGGTTCTGGAAGAAGCCTGGCAAACGCAATGCGTTCATGCCGCCGGAGATGATCGGTGTCGTCGGCTTCATGCCATGCCACTCTTGATGGTAGAAAGGACCATCCGCAGAATCACGCTCGATCATGTAAGCGATGTTGCGGTCGTCCTTGCCGCCTTCCATCTTGCCGAAGCCCATCGTGCCGACGTGGATGCCGGAAGCACCTTGCAGACGCGACATCTTGGCCAGCACGAATGCTGTGTAACCGCGCTTGGAAGAAGGCGATGTCACGGCACCGTGACCGGCGCGGTGGTAGTGCAGGTACTGGCCGGGGTATTGGCGACGTGCTGTGGTGACCATGCCCGGACCGCCGACATAACCGTCAACGAGGAAGGCAACCTTGTTCGCATCCGGTCCGAAAGTCTCCAGGATGTAGTCGGCACGAGCCATCATTTCGTAGTGGTCGTCTGCAGTGATGTTCGCGGAGAACAGTTTTGCCTGGCCGGTCTCATCCATCGCACGCTTCATGGCATCGTAAACCAGCGGAATGACCTTCTTGGTCGGGCAGAAAGTCTGGTTGCCTTGCGGCTCGTCGTTCTTGATGAAATCGCCGCCCAGCCAGAATTGGTACGCTGCCTTGGCGAAAGGCTCGGGACGCAGACCCAGCTTGGGCTTGATGATGGTGCCGGCGATGTAGCCGCCGTTGACGCGCGGGCGACCCAGGATATTCCACAAATCGCTGATGTCCATCGCCGGGCCGTCGAACAGGCGCAGCATGGACCAGGGAACGTAAAAGTCCTGCATCTGCAGGTTCTCGACGTCGCCCATGCCCTGGTTGTTACCGATCGCCAGTGTCAGGAAAGAGACGATCATGGCACGACCGTCGGTGATGTTGCGGTCGAACAGTTCGATCGGGTAAGCCACCTTCATGATGCCTTTGGCTTCGTCGATGAAGTAAACCAGGGCGTCAACGCCCTTGGTGAATTCGTCGGTGGTGCTCACTTCAACGTTGGTGCCAGTCGAAGATTCAGCAGCGATGTGTGCCGCCACTTCCAGGTAGCCGTAGCCGGCCGCCGGTCGCATGGTGTAGGCAACCAGGATGTGCTTGTCACCTTTGATCAGGTCTTCTTCTTTCAGACTCAGATCGGCATAACGATTTGATTGATCCATTGTGTTCTCCTCTTGTCATTGAAATGTTGCTGCTACGGGCTGCACTCTACGCACCCGCAATCATAAATAATAGTCAAATATATTTATGCGAACCATAAGTATAATTTATGGTATAAATCTGCCCATGTTACCTATTTCATTGCGCCAGTTGCAGGTGTTCGAAAGCGTTGCCCGTCACCTGAACCATTCGCGGGCAGCCTCGGAACTTTACCTGTCGCAACCTGCCGTGTCGATGCAAATCAAGCAGGCCGAAACTGCCATCGGCTTGCCCCTTTTTGAGCAAACCGGCAAGAAACTCCACCTCACGGCGGCAGGCAGCGAACTATTGCACTATGCGCGCTCGATGCTGCAACTGATGCAGGAGATGGAATCGGTGTTCGACGAGATGAAGGGTTTGGAGCGCGGCCACCTGAACATCTCCGTGGTCAGTACTGCCAACTACTTCATGCCGCAGTTGCTGGCCAAGTTCATCCAGGCGCATCCCAAGATCCAGGTGAGCCTGTCAGTCGCCAACCGCGACGCAGTCATCCGGCACCTTGTCGAGAACATCGCCGATCTCGCCATCATGGGCCAGCCTCCTGAGGGCACCGACATGCGTGCCGAGGCATTCATGGAGAATCCGCTGGTGGTGATCGCAGCCCCAGGCCACCCGCTGGCGCGGACCAAAAAAATCCTGCCAAAGCAATTGGCGAACGAGACGTTCCTGTTGCGCGAGCTCGGCTCGGGTACGCGCGGCGTAGCAGAACGTTACTTTGCCAGCAACAAACTGGTGCTACCTGCGCACATGGAGATGGACACCAACGAGGCCATCAAACAGTCGGTGCAGGCGGGCATGGGTATCGGCATCATCTCGCGTCACGGTATCGAACTGGAGCTGGAGACCAGGCGACTGGTCGTTCTCGACGTGGATCGCTTCCCTATCGTGCGCCATTGGTACATCGTTCAGCGCAAGGACAAACGTCCCACCACTGCAGCGCATGAGTTCGAACGCTTCCTGCTGGAAGAATCACAAGGTGTGGCACGGTAAAACAAAAAGCGACCCGAAGGTCGCTTTTTTGTTTGCAGCCTGAAGCGATCGATTACTTCACGATCGCGTTCAGTTCGCCCTTGATGTAGCGCATTGCCATGGCATCCAGTGCGATCGGCTTGATCTTGCCGGCTTGGCCTGCGGAACCGAAGGCTTCGTAACGTGCCTTGCAGATCGCCTTCATGGCCTTGGTGGTTTCGGCCAGGAACTTGCGCGGGTCGAAGTCCTTGGGGTTCTGCACCAGATAGCGACGGGTCGCGCCGGTGGAAGCCATGCGCAGGTCGGTGTCGATGTTCACTTTGCGCACGCCGTGCTTGATGCCTTCGACGATCTCTTCGACCGGCACGCCGTAGGTCTGGGGCATCGCGCCGCCGAACTCGTTGATGATCTTCAGCCACTCTTGCGGCACGGAAGAAGAACCGTGCATCACCAGGTGCGTGTTGGGGATGCGGGCGTGGATCTCTTTGATGCGGCTGATCGCCAGGGTGTCGCCTGTGGGCGGCTTGGTGAACTTGTAGGCGCCGTGCGAGGTGCCGATGGCGATGGCCAGTGCATCCACCTGGGTCGCTTTGACGAATTCGGCGGCTTCGTTCGGGTCGGTCAGCAGCTGGTCGTGGCTCAGCACGCCTTCGGCGCCGTGCCCGTCTTCCTTCTCGCCGTGGCCGGATTCGAGAGAACCCAGGCAGCCCAGTTCGCCTTCGACGGAAACCCCGACAGCGTGCGACATCTCGACCACGTTACGGGTAACGTTGACGTTGTATTCGAACGTCGACGGTGTCTTGCCGTCGGTCATCAGGGAGCCGTCCATCATCACGCTGGAGAAGCCGGACTTGATGGCGTTGATACACACGGCCGGAGAAGCGCCGTGGTCCTGGTGCATGACGACGGGGATGTGCGGGTACATCTCGACCGCAGCTTCGATGAGGTGGCGCAGGAAGGGCTCGCCCGCGTATTTACGTGCACCGGCGGAACCTTGCATGATCACGGGGCTGTTGGTTTCATCAGCCGCTTCCATGATCGCCTTCACCTGTTCCAGGTTGTTGACGTTGAACGCGGGCAAGCCATAGCTGTGCTCAGCCGCATGATCGAGTAGTTGACGCAATGATACGAGTGCCATTATTTCCTCCTGGTATGAATTACTGAAACATTAACTCTTGCGATAGTCTCCCACGCGCACGATCTTCATCGTGTTGGTGTGACCGGCGGTGCCGATGGATTCGCCCACGGTCATCACGATCAGGTCGCCGTCCTGCACCAGCCCCAGACGGTGCAGCTCGTCCTCGGCCTGGTGCAAGGTGACTGAATGATCTTTTGATTCTATCTTGAAAGCGATCGGGTGTACGCCGCCGAACAACGTGACCTTGCTCAAGGTCGCATCCACCGGCGTCATCGCGAAGATAGGCGTGGTGCTGCTGACGCGCGACATCCACAACGCGGTGGAGCCGGACTGGGTCAGCGCGACGATGGCCTTCACCTTGAAATGCGAGGCCGCATACAGCGCCGACATGGCGATGGACTGATCGATGCGCGTGAACTTGACGTGATCCATGCGACGGTCCGCCGAACTTTCCTCGGTCTCCTTCTCGGCATTGATACAGATACGTGCCATCGCCTCGATGGTCTCGACCGGGTAGTCGCCCACCGCGGTCTCCGCCGACAACATCACCGCATCGGTACCGTCCAGCACGGCGTTGGCCACGTCGGAAACTTCCGCGCGGGTCGGGATAGGATTGGTGATCATCGACTCCATCATCTGGGTCGCGGTGATGGCCAGCTTGTTCCTCGCGCGCGCCATCTTGATCATCTTCTTCTGCAGGCCGGGCACGGCAGCATCGCCGACTTCGACCGACAGGTCGCCGCGCGCCACCATGATGGCGTCGGACGCATCGATGATCTCACCAAGCACCGGAATGGCTTCGGCACGTTCGATCTTGGCGACCAGCAGGGCCTTGCCGCCCGCGGCCTGCTGCAATTCGCGCGCCAGCTTCATGTCATCCGCAGTGCGCGGGAAGGACACGGCCAGGAAGTCCGCCTTGATCAGCGCGGCGGTCTTGATGTCTTCCTTGTCCTTGTCGGTCAGCGCGGGCGCGGTGAGCCCGCCGCCCTGGCGATTGATGCCCTTGTTGTTGGACAGCACGCCGCCGCGTACCACGACGCAATGCACTTCGCGTCCCTTGACCGCGGTGACGTGGAATTCCAGCATGCCGTCATTCAACAGCAACACGGTGCCGACATCAACATCGTCCGGTAGCTGCTTGTAGTCGAGACCAACGCGTTCCTGGTTGCCCAGGCCGTCCAGCGCGGCATCGAGGATGAATTTGTCGCCCTTGTTGAGCACGATCTTGTCGTTCTCGAACTTGCGCACGCGGATCTTCGGGCCTTGCAGGTCGACCAGGATGCCAACGGTGCGACCAACAGCCTTGGCGGCCGCACGGACACGCTCGGCGCGACCCAGATGATCCTGTGCCGTGCCGTGCGAGAAGTTCATGCGCACCATATCCACACCCGCACGGATCATCTTTTCCAGCACTTGCTGGTCGTTGGAAGCGGGCCCCAATGTTGCCAATATTTTTGTTCTACGCAGCATGTATCTTTTGTTTTCCTCTGAATGGGTGTGTCGCCACACCACCTGGGCGGGCGCGCGATGCGCGCCCGGGCAGGATTTATTTTGCTGCGCGCTGCTCCAGGATCTCCACAGCCGGCAAGGTCTTGCCTTCGAGGAATTCCAGGAATGCACCGCCGGCGGTAGAGATATAGGACACCTTGTCATAGATGTCGTACTTCTGGATCGCCGCGATGGTGTCGCCGCCGCCGGCCAGGGTGAACGCCTTGGTTTCGGCGATCGCCTTGGCGATGGTCTTGGTGCCCTCGCCGAACTGGTCGAATTCGAACACGCCGACCGGACCGTTCCACACCACGGTACCTGCCTTCATGATGATGTCGGCGAGTTCCTGTGCGGACTTCGGACCGATGTCGAAGATCATGTCGTCGTCGGCCACTTCGCCGACGTTCTTCAGCACTGCGGGCTCGTTGGCATCGAATTTCTTGCCGCAGACCACATCCACAGCGATGGGGATGTTAGCGCCGCGTTGTTTCATTTTTTCGATCAGCGCCTGTGCGGTTGGGACGAGGTCGTCTTCGCACAGCGACTTGCCGACGTTGCCGCCGGTCGCCTTGATGAAGGTGTTGGCGATGCCGCCGCCGACCACGAGCTGTTCGCACTTCTCGGACAAGGATTCCAGCACGGTCAGCTTGGTCGATACCTTGGAGCCGCCAACGATGGCGACCATCGGACGCGCCGGGCTCAGCAATGCCTTGGTCAACGCTTCCAGTTCTTCGGTCAGCAGGATGCCGGCGGCAGCCACGGGAGCGAACTTCGCCACGCCGTGAGTCGAAGCTTCTGCGCGGTGCGCGGTGCCGAAAGCGTCCATCACGAACACGTCGCACAGTGCGGCGTACTTCTTCGACAACTCGTCGTTGCTCTTCTTCTCGCCCTTGTTGAAGCGGCAGTTCTCCAACAGCACCAGCTCGCCGTCGGCGACGCTGAAGCCGCCATCGGTCCAGTCGCGGATCAGGCGCACGGGCTTGCCCAGCTTGTTGGCGATGGTGTCAGCCACCGGCTTGAGCGAATTCTCTTCCGAGAACACGCCTTCTTCGGGGCGACCCAAGTGGGAAGTCACCATCACTTTTGCGCCGGCTTTCAGTGCGGCATTGATGGTGGCCATGGATGCGGTGATACGCGCATCGGAAGTGACCTTGCCGTCTTTGACGGGCACGTTGAGGTCAGAGCGGATCAGGACACGTTTGCCCTTCAGATCCAGGTCGGTCATTTTGATAACGGACATGATTGTTCCTTATTGCAGACTTTAAATGCAGAAAGGGCTGGCATCAGCCAGCCCTTGATCGGATGGATTACTTGGCGACGTGCTGCACGAAGCGCAGCATGTTGCAGGTGTAACCGTACTCGTTGTCGTACCAGGCGACCACCTTGACGAAGGTGCCGTCCAGCGCGATGCCGGCTTCGGAGTCGAAGATCGACGAGAAACCGCAACCGCGGAAGTCGGTGGAGACCACCTTCTCGTCGGTGTAGCCCAGCGTCTTGCTCATGTCGCCAGTCTGCGATGCCTTCTTCATGGCGGCGCAGATGTCTTCGTACTTGGCTTCCTTGTTCAGCTCGACAGTCAGGTCGACCACGGACACGTCGGAGGTCGGCACGCGGAAGGCCATACCGGTCAGCTTGCCGTTCAACTCGGGCAACACCTTGCCCACCGCCTTGGCTGCGCCGGTGGAGGAGGGGATGATGTTTTCCAGAATGCCGCGACCACCGCGCCAGTCTTTCTTGGACGGGCCGTCAACGGTTTTTTGTGTCGCGGTGGCAGCGTGCACGGTAGTCATCAGGCCGCGCTTGATGCCCCAGTTGTCGTTCAGCACCTTGGCCACAGGTGCCAGGCAGTTGGTGGTGCAGGAAGCGGCGGAAACGATGGTCTCGCCCTTGTATGCGGTGTGGTTCACGCCGTACACGAACATCGGCGTCTTGTCCTTGGACGGAGCGGACATCACGACCTTCTTGGCGCCGGCCTTGATGTGAGCCTGGCAGGTCTCGTCTTCCAGGAAGAAACCGGTGCACTCCAGCACGATGTCGGCGCCGACTTCGTTCCACTTCAGATTGACCGGATCCTTCTCGGCGGTCAGGCGGATCTTCTTGCCGTTGACCACTAGGTTGTTGCCGTCGACCTTGATGTCGCCCTTGAAATTGCCGTGCACGGAGTCGTACTTCAGCATGTAGGCCAGATAGTCAGGCTCGAGCAGGTCGTTGATCGCGACCACTTCGAGGTCCGGAAAGTCCTTGGAGATAGCGCGGAACGCCATACGACCGATACGACCAAAACCGTTGATGCCAACTTTGATTGCCATGTTTCTTTCTCCCGATTTAATAAATAAAAATTCTTGTCGAGTTACAGCACGCCTTTGACCGTCTTGACGACGTTGTGGCTTCGGCCGGGGCTGCGCCCCTTAACATTCGCCATGCTCATGTTAGCCTGCACCGCAATGTCGTCAATGCTTATTACAAAACACCCTTAACTGTCTTGACGACATTGTCAACGGTGAAGCCGAAGTGCTTGAACAGCTCAGGTGCCGGGGCGGATTCGCCGAAGCAATCCATGCCGATGACTGCGCCTTCAAGGCCGACATATTTGTACCAGAGACCGGTCACGCCGGCTTCGACGGCCACGCGCTTGATGCCCTTGGGCAACACGCTGTCCTTGTAGGCCTGGTCCTGACGGTCGAACACGTTGGTCGAAGGCATCGACACCACGCGCACGTTGACACCTTCGGCTGCCAGTGCGGCTTGTGCCTTCATGGCCAAGTCGACTTCGGAACCGGTGGCGATGATGACAGCCTGGGGCTTGCCGCCGGCCGCTTCGGACAGGATGTAGCCGCCCTTGCGGATGTTCTCGATCTGCTTCGCATCGCGCTTCTGGAACGTCAGGTTCTGGCGGCTGAAGATCAGCGAGGAAGGACCGGTCTTGCGCTCGACCGCACACACCCAGGACACGATGGATTCTGTCGTGTCGCACGGACGCCATGTGTCCATGTTGGGGATGTAGCGCAGAGTCGTGGTCTGTTCGACCGGCTGATGGGTCGGGCCGTCTTCGCCCAGACCGATGGAGTCGTGGGTGAACACATAGATCACGCGCTGCTTCATCAGTGCCGACATGCGCAGGGCGTTACGTGCGTATTCCGAGAACATCAGGAAGGTGCCGCCGAACGGCAGCAGGCCGCCGTGCAGGGACATACCGTTCATGATGTGCGACATGCCGAATTCGCGCACGCCGTAGCTGATGTAGTTGCCGGGCTTCTTGCCGGAGACATGGTGCGCACCTGTCCAGTTGGTCAGGTTGGAACCGGTCAGGTCGGCGGAACCGCCAAGGAATTCGGGCAGGGCCGGAACCAAGGCATTGATCGAGTTCTGCGAAGCCTTGCGCGTTGCGATGGTCTCGGCCTTTTCGTTGACTGCAGCGATAGCCTTGGCAGCGTGGTCTGCCCAGTTGCTCGGCAGATCGCCATTCATGCGACGCTCGAACTCAGCGGCCTCTTTCGGGAAAGCCTTCTTGTATTCGGCGAACTTGTTGTTCCACAGCTTCTCCAGACCTTCGCCCTTGGTGCGCGCATCCCAGGCCTCATACACATGCTTGGGGATCTCGAACGGGGGATATTTCCAGCCGATGTGCTCGCGGGTCGCTTGCACTTCTGCATCGCCCAGTGCTGCGCCGTGCACGTCGTGCGTGCCCGCCTTGTTCGGGGAGCCGACGCCGATGATCGTCTTGCAGCAGATCAGCGTGGGTTTATCGGTGACGGCCTTGGCCGCGACGATAGCCTGGTTGATCGCGTCCGGATCGTGGCCTTGGACATCGGCGATGACGTGCCAGCCGTAGGCTTCGAAGCGCTTGGCGGTGTCGTCGGTGTACCATCCGTCGATGTGGCCGTCGATGGAGATATTGTTGTCATCCCAGAAGGCGATCAGCTTGCCGAGACCCCAGGTGCCGGCCAGTGCGCAGGCTTCGTGCGAGATGCCTTCCATCATGCAACCGTCGCCCATGAACACATAAGTGTGGTGGTTGACGATCTCGTGGCCGGGCTTGTTGAACTCATTGGCCAGCAGTTTCTCGGCCATCGCCATACCGACAGCGTTGGTGATGCCCTGACCCAGCGGGCCGGTAGTCGTTTCGACGCCGACCGTGTATCCGTACTCGGGGTGGCCCGGAGTCTTGGAGTGCATCTGGCGGAAACGTTTCAGTTCTTCGATCGGCAGGTCGTAGCCGGTCAGGTGCAGCAATGCATAGATCAGCATCGAGCCATGGCCGTTGGACTGCACGAAACGATCGCGGTCGTACCACTTGGGGTTGGCCGGGTTGTGGCGCAGGTGATGGTTCCACAGCACTTCGGCGATCTCGGCCATGCCCATAGGCGCACCGGGGTGACCGGAGTTCGCTTTTTGCACGGCATCCACTGCCAGCATGCGAATCGCGCCGGTGATGTCATTGAATTTCGGGGGTGTTACGTTACGTGCCGCAGCCATTTTCCTGCCTCCTAATAAACTTCCTGACGGATATTAATAATCAATATTAAATTCTGTGAAAGGCGTCGATTATGCCTTACCGGTATGCCTCGGGCAACATTGGCCCTTCGGACAGGCCTCGCCTATTCGTCTTATTGGTGATCCCCGGAACCCTTTTTAATGGGTTTTATCCCCAATTGCTTGAGTTTTCGGTAAAGATGCGTGCGTTCTATGCCCGCCTTCTCGGCGATGCGCGAGATGTTCCCGTTCTCTTTTTGCATCTGATAGTTGAAATACAGACTATCGAACTGCTCACGCGCTTCTCGAAGAGGCAAATCTAACTGTAAAGATACCTGAGCGCAACCCTCATCATCGGCTGGTATTGCTGCGGTTTCCGCCTCTACCTGCATCATCGGTACCGATCCGCGCTGGATCGCCTTGGCCACCGTCCCGAGCAATTTTTGCAGAGCAATGGGTTTTTCCAGGAAATCCGCGGCACCGATGCGCATGGCTTCCATCGCCGTCTCTATGGTGCCGTGTCCCGACATCATGATCACCGGCATGCTCAATTTGTCCTGCGCGACCCATTCCTTGAGCAAGGCAAGGCCATCGGTATCCGGCATCCAGATGTCCAGCAGCACGAGGTCCGGCTGGTGCTGATCGCGAAATTTTCGCGCCTGCTCTGCATTCTCAGCCAGATGGATGCGGTATCCCTCGTCGAACAGGATTTCGGAAAGCAATTCACGTATGCCCACCTCGTCGTCCACTACCAGTATTTCTTTCGTCATCACAACACCTCTGCTTCTGTTTCAGCCAAGGGCAAGATCACATTCACGCAAGTCCCGCCCGTCGGTTGTCTTTCTAAAGTTATCTGTCCACCGTGTTCTTCGACGATCTTCTTAACGATCGCCAGACCCAGTCCTGTCCCCTTTTGTTTGGTGGTCATATACGGCTCGAACAATCTTCCCAGCAGGTTCTCCGGAATTCCGCTGCCGTTGTCGCGCACCATCAATCGCAAGGTGCCCTCCCGTGTGTTCTCGGTGGCAAGGACGATGCGCGGGTGTTTCGTCTGCTGCAAGGCATCGTGCGCGTTCTGCAACAGATTGTGTATCACCTGGCGCAGGCGTGTCGCATCGCCGTTCACCCAGGTATCCCGTGCGTCCAATTCCAGCGAGATCGGACTGCTGTTGGCTTCATACAAACCCATCACTTCGTTCAGCAACTGGTGCATGTCGAGCCTGACCATGCGTGTTGCCGGGGCGCGTGCGTAATTGGCAAACTCCATCACCATGTTCTTCATCGCTGCGACCTGGCTGACGATGGTCTGCGTGGCACGCTGCAGCAACTGCGCGTCCGGTACGTCCAGTTTGCTGAGCAGCTTGTGCTGCAGGCGTTCCGCTGAAAGCTGGATCGGCGTGAGTGGATTCTTGATCTCGTGCGCCAAACGCCGCGCGACTTCGCCCCAGGCCGCCTGGCGTTCCGCCTGCAACAGGTGGGTGATGTCGTCGAACACCACCACATAACTGCTGTCCTCTTCCATCGTGGAAAGCCGCGTTCCGCGCAGCAGCAGATTCTGGTCGCCGTTCTTGCTCATGCGCTCGATCTGCAAGCGCCATTCGTATTGCGATGATTCGCTGAATCCCTGCATCACAGCTTCGATGAACGAGCGCAATAAGGCATGCTCTGCCGCAATCTCGGGCAAGGTCTTGCCCTCCATCTTGTCCAGGGCAACGCCCAGGATATGGTTTGCGCTGGGATTGGAGGAATGCAGACGATGTTTTTCGTCAACCACCAGCACGCCCGACGACAGGTGCGACAGCACGCTTTCCAGGTAGACCTTGGCGTTCTCCACCTGCAGCTGCTGCTGTTCGCCCTTGCGCTTGGCATCGGCCAGGTAGGTGGTCATCTGGTTGAAGAGCCCGGTCAAAGCGCCCAGCTCGTCACGGCTGTGCACCGGGTAATTGCCGCTGAAATCGCCCTTGGACACCGCGAGCGTGCCGGCCGCCAGAGCAGCCAAAGGCGCACTCAGTTGCTCACTGAGATAGAACGCAGCCGAGCTGACGCTCAGCAGCACGATCAATAACGACAGGGTGAGCGTGATGCCGTACAACCGCTTCAGGCCAAGGCGGGACAGGGACAATTCCTGATAATCGCGATACACGGACTGAACGGTCTCGGCATCTGCCGCTATCTGCGCGGGAACCGGCTGCATGAACTGCAAGATCCGTAACTCTTCTTTCCATAGCGTCGATTTCACCGGAATCAGCACGCGTAAAGCCAACTGGTTGTCCGGCAAAACTTCCACCATGCTGTAACCGTTCTTCTCCCATGCCTGGCGCATGGCCTCTCCCGAGGGCCATTCCGGCTGTCTCCTGCCCTCGCTGCTAGAGAAAGCCAACAAATTCCCCTTGCCGTCGAATACTGCCGCTTCCTGCGCGCCCCCTTCCTGGACCAGACGCTGCAGAGTCTTTCCGTGACGCTGCGGATCCTGTTCGGCCAGGATCATCGCAACCAGATGCCCTTTTTTGCCAAGTTCTGCCAGTCCGTTTTCCAGCGTGCTGCGGCCCAGACTCAGGCCGCCTTCCAGCGCTTTCTCGACGCGCACATCAAACCAGGATTCGATGCTCTTGCTCAGGAACTGGACTGACACTGCATAGACCAGCAGGCCCGGCAGGATCGCGATCACCGAGAAGATCAGTACCAGACGCAGCGTCAATCTTGCACCGTATACCCGCTGCTTCAGCTTGTGGCGCAACTGCAAGATCTGCGAAGCGACCAGGCCGGCCAACGCTACCGCCAGACCGCCCGTCATCACCAGCAATACATAATAGTTATGCGAGAACAGTTCCGTATTCGCACTGGCGCTCGACAACAGATAGAGCAGGGCCGCCCCGAGGATGCCGCTGATGATGACCAGATACTTCATGGCTGTTCCTCGGCCAGTGGCGGCTGTATCTCCCAGCGATAGGCCTTGGACTCAAGGTTCCAGTCCTCGTTGGTCAGCGCATTCACCTGCAACGGTTTGGGCAATTGCGTCACGTCCAGGCGCATCTGCGCCAGTGCCGAGCAACAGTCGCTGCCTTTTTTCATCAGGCGCGTGAAGAACCCGCCGCCTTCCTTGTCCAGCATGGCGAGCGGAACGGGCGGCGCAGTCTGGTGACCCAGCACACGCAGTGCATCCTTCAGCTCGTAGAAACTCTGGAACAGCGATCCGTGGGTGATGCGATATTGCTGGGTAAGGGCGTTGTAGGAAAGTTTGGCCACCTGCTCATTGCGGGCGACATCGGTATCCAGCCAATACCAGCGCGAGCGGTTGATGGTGAGTTCACTGACGAAGTACAGCGTGACGCCGCGCTTCAGCGCCGTCTCCACCGTATGGGACAGCTGGATATCGTAATCGGCTGAAAGCTGGTAGCCCTCTTCGGTCAGACGAGCTTCCGCCTTGCTGATGACGATGCCCTCGGCGAATGAAGAAGTGGCACACAGCCACAGACAGATCGCGCAAAGCGACCGGCACAACCACTCAGGCTTTTTTGTGCAGCAATGCATAGAAGAATCCATCGTGCTCATCGTTCGGCAGCAATTGCCCTTCTGTCATTCCCGGCGCAGATAACCCGATCTGAACCGCATCGTCATGCTGCTCAAGGAATGTCGCGACCACCTGCCGGTTCTCGCGCGCAAAGATGGAGCAGGTCGCGTAGAGCAATTTACCATCTCCGGCCAGCAGCGGCCACAAAGCATTCAGGATCTGTATCTGTTGTACTGCAAAATTTTCGATGTCTTCCGGACGGCGCAGCCATTTGATATCCGGGTGCCTGCGCACCACACCGGCTGCCGAACAGGGTACGTCGGCCAGAATGCGCTGGAAGGGTTTGCCGTCCCACCATTCGTCCGGCGTGGCGGCATCGCCGCAAACCACCTTTGCGTTCAAGCCAAGCCGCTGCAGATTTTCGTGCACGCGCGTCAAACGCTGCTCGTCCTTGTCCAGCGAGACGAGTTCTATGCTCGCCGATTCCAGCAGGTGTGCGCTCTTTCCACCCGGCGCGGCGCAGGCATCCAGCACGCGCATGCCGTCCCGCACGTCGAGGAACCGCGCTGCATATTGCGCGCCGGCATCCTGCACCGAGACCCAACCCTCGGCGAATCCGGGCAAGCGGTCTACCCCGACCGGTTTTTGCAGTATCAACGCATCGGGCGCAATGATCCGGGCGGCGATGTCCTGTCCCGCCAGCAGGGTCTGATATTCCGCCACTGTTGTCTGGCGCGCATTGACGCGCAGGGTCATCGGCGGATGCAGGTTGCCCGCTTCGAGGATAGCTGATGCCTGTTCGCCGTATTGTGTTCGCAGCGCATCGATCCACCACTGCGGATAGGAATAGCGGCTTTCGTCCTTCCGGTCGGCTGCCAGCAATAACTCCTGTTGTTTTCGCTGAAAGTTGCGCAAGACGGCATTGACCAGTCCGCTGGCTGCCGGATTGACGTTCTTGGTCGCACGCACCGCCTGGTCGACGATGGCATGCTGACCGGCACGTGTGTGCTGCAATTGATAGAGTGCGACCAGCAGCAGGCAGCGCAGCGGTGATTCCTGCACTTTTCGCTCCAACAGGCTATCCAGCATGAAGACGAGCCGCAAGTAGTGGCGCAGTGTGCCGTAGCAGAGGTCCTGCAACGCGCCGCGCTCCTGCGCCGTCAGGCTTGCCTGCCTGCGCAGGCTTTCGCCCAGCACCTCGGTGAGGTTGCGCCCGTTGCGCACCACTTTGCTGACTATCTTTGCCGCTTCAAGCTGGATGCGTTGCATTTTCAGTGTGCGCCGAAGCGATCGCCGGCCTTGAGCGGAAAGCCTTGTATGAATTGGGCTGCAGGCAAGGGTTTGCCGCCCGGTTTCTGCATCACTTTCAGCGCAAGCGTTCCCTTGCCGCAAGCGACCAGGATCACATCCTTCTCCACAGCGATGATGGTACCCGGGGGGGCGGTTTTCCCTTCCGCGAGTCCGGCGCGCTGTATCTTGACCGGCGTACCGCCGAAAACGGTATGTGCGACCGGAAACGGGAAGTAGCCGCGCACCGCACGTTCCAGCTGTTGCGCGTCCTGAGTCCAGTCGAGCAATGCCTCGCCCTTGCTCAGTTTGGCCGCGTAGGTCGCAAGCCCTGCGTCCTGCTGCTCGGGTTGCAACTTGCCATGTGCCATATCCTGCAGTGTTTCGGTGATGGCTTGTGCGCCCATCCCGGCCAGCCTGTCGTGCAGGGTCTCGGCAGTATCGTCCGCAACTATGCCGCAAACTTTCTTAAGCAACATGGCGCCGGTATCCAGTCCTTCGTCCATCTGCATGATGGTGATACCGGTCTCGGCATCGCCGGCCAGGATCGCCCGCTGGATGGGTGCGGCACCACGCCAGCGCGGCAGCAAGGAAGCATGGATGTTGAGACAGCCGTAGCGCGGCATCTCAAGCACGGACTTCGGCAGGATCAAACCGTAGGCAGCAACCACCATCACATCGGCGTTCAATGCTGCGACAGCCTGCTGTGCCTCCTCAGTTTTTAGTGTGGGAGGTTGCAACACAGGCAATCCATGTTGCTGCGCCAGCTGTTTCACCGGGCTGGCGGTCAGTTGCATGCCGCGTCCGGAAGGACGATCCGGTTGGGTCAGCACCGCGACCACCTCATGTTCCTTCAATATCGCATCCAGCGCACTGGCCGCGAATTGCGGCGTTCCTGCAAAAATGATCTTCACTAAGCCGTTCTCAGAGTATCTCGCGCCGGTGCTTTTTCAGCTTGGCGCGGATGCGGGTTTGCTTCAGATGCGACAGGTATTCGACGAACACCTTGCCGCGCAGATGGTCCATCTCGTGCTGGATGCATACCGCCAGCAAGCCGTCGGCTTCCAGCGTGAACGGCTTGCCGTGCTCATCCAGAGCGTGCACCGTCACCCGTTCGGCGCGGCTGACTTTTTCATAGATGCCGGGAACAGACAGGCAGCCTTCCTCATGCTCCTCTATCCCCTTACTGGCCTGCAACTCGGGGTTGATGAACACTTTCAGGTCGTTGTGAGTCTCCGACACATCGAGCACGATGAGCTGGATGTGCTTGTCTACCTGGGTTGCCGCCAAGCCTATGCCCGGAGCAGCGTACATGGTCTCCGCCATGTCGCGCACCAGTTTGCGGATCGAATCGTCCACCCGTTCGACCTTTTTTGCGACCTTGTGCAGCCGCTCGTCGGGGTATTGCAGAATGGGGAGAATTGCCATAAAAGCTTGCCAACTTAAGAGACTAGATGCAGAATTTAAACCGCCGTGCAAACATCACACTGCACTTTCCTTACTTTGCTGGGGTTTTCCATGCGCAAGATTATATCGCTGATTTGTCTCCTGTTGCCTATTGCCGTCTTTGCCGATGAGCTGCAGCTGCAGGAGAACGCACCGGATCGGTATGTAGTGGTAAAGGGCGACACGCTGTGGGATATCTCGGCAAAATTTTTCAAGGACCCTTGGAAGTGGCCACAGATCTGGGGTTTCAACAAGGATACGATCAAAGACCCGCACTGGATCTATCCGGGCGATGTGGTCTATCTCGACTCTTCGACGCATACGCTGAGAATCGGGAATCAGGGAGGTACTGCTGTTCCAACTGACACCGCCGGAATTGTCCCTGACATGGGCGACACTACTTCCGGTGCATCCGATGCGGTCAAGCTGATGCCCAAGGCGCGCGTCGTCGCCGGCACCAGCGAGGCGATCCCCAGCATCTCGCTGAAGGTCATAGGTCCTTTCCTGCAGCGCCCGCTTGTGATTGAAGATGCCGAATTGGAAGGCGCACCCAAACTGGTGGGCACCCTGGAGGCGAAACAGCTGCTTGGCGCAAACGATATCGCCTATGCAACGAATATCCCTGCCGATCACGGTGAACGCTGGCAGATCTATCGTCCCAGCGTCACTTTCATCGATCCGGAAACCAAGGAAGTGCTCGGCCACGAAGTCACTTACCTGGGCGATGCCGATGTCGAGAAATTCGCCGATATCAGCACCCTCAGGATCACCAAATCTGTCCTTGAGATCCATAAGGGAGATTACTTCGCGCAGGCGTCTTCCGGTTTTTCCAGCAACTACCTTCCGCATGCTCCCTCCAGCAGCATCACAGCCCGCGTCATCTCCATCTACGGCGGGGTTGAGCAAGCAGGGCAGAATGCCGTCATCACCCTCAACAAGGGAAAGCGTGACGGGCTGGAGAATGGACATGTGTTGGCTCTGTATCAAAAGGGTGAGGTCGTTAAGACTTCCGGCTGGTTCACACCCAATTTGACGATGCCAGATCTGCGCTACGGCTTGATATTCGTCTTCCGCGTGTTCGACAAAGTCTCCTACGCATTGGTTATGGAGACCAAGCTGCCTGTCCAGATCCTGGATCGCGCCAGCACTCCCGAGTGAGAGATGCCGCTCGACGCTTCACTCGCGTCGTGGCTGACTCTGACCCAAGTCAGCGGCTTGGGTAACGAGGGCTTGCGGCGTCTGCTGCAAGTCTTCGGTTCTCCTGAAGCGGTCCTGCAAGCCTCAATCTCTTCGCTTTCCCAATACGTCAAACCGGCTGTCGCGCGTGCCATCGCCGATGACTGCGACGAGTCCGTGCTTGATGCCGTCGCCGTCTGGCTCGATGATCCGCTCAACCGCATCCTCACCGTTGCCGACGCGGAATACCCGCAGGCGCTGCTCAATACCGCCGACCCGCCGCTGCTGTTATACGTCAAAGGTCGCCTCGATCTGCTGAATGTACCTTCACTGGCAGTGGTCGGCAGCCGCAACGCCACGACCCAGGGAATGCGCAATGCCGAAGCCTTCGCCCAATCGGCGTCCGATGCCGGCTTGTGCATCGCCAGCGGCATGGCACAGGGCATCGACACGGCAGCGCATATCGGGGGACTGCAAGGCGCGGGCTCCAGTATCGCCGTAGTCGGCACCGGTCTGGACAAGGTCTATCCGGCCTCCAACCGTGAACTCGCCCATCGGCTGGCGCAAGGCGGCACCATCATCTCCGAATTCCCGCTCGGCACGCCGCCGCTGGCCGCCAATTTCCCGCGCCGCAACCGCATCATCAGCGGACTGAGTCTCGGCTGTCTGGTGGTCGAGGCCTCGCTGCAGAGCGGCTCGCTCATCACTGCACGCATGGCGCTGGAGCAGGGGCGCGAGGTGTTTGCCATTCCCGGTTCCATCCACTCGCCGCAATCCAAGGGTTGCCATGCACTCATCAAGCAGGGTGCCAAACTGGTCGAAAGCGCCCGCGACATCCTTGAAGAGCTGGGGCAATCTGTAACGATTTCGTCCTTTAAAGGTGAAAACCAGCCGGAGCACCCGCTATTCGTGCATCTGGGCTTCGATCCGCTTGATCTCGAAAGTCTTGTCCAGCGTAGCGGCTTGACGATAGCCGAGCTATCCGCCATCCTGTTGCAACTGGAACTCGACGGGCATATCGCATCTCTACCCGGCGGCCTCTATCAACGAATCACTTAAAAACACTCAAATGTTCGACATCCTGCTATTTTTGTTCGAAAGCTACTTTGATATCGGTAGCTATCCGGACCACGACAAACTCAGCGTGAAACTCAGCGCGGCAGGCTTCGAAGAAGACGACATCAACCAGGCACTGACCTGGTTGTCCGGCCTGCAGCAGCTCACCCGCGCCGAGTACCCCGAGAGCATCAACAACAGCGGCATCCGCCTCTACACCGATTTCGAGGAGCAGCGCATCAGCCCCGAAGGCCTGCGTTTCCTGTCGTTCTGGGAGCACAACAAGGTCATCACCCCGATAGAACGCGAGATGATCATAGACCGCGTGATCGCGCTGGGCCGCAAGAATCTGCCCTTGGACAAGGTCAAACTCATCGTGCTGATGGTGTTGTGGAGCCAGCACGACGACCTTGACCCGATGTTGATCGAAGACCTGCTCACTCCGGCCGACATGGCCCAAGCACACTGAACATATAAATGGCATCCAACCTGCTGATCGTCGAGTCTCCGGCCAAGGCCAAGACCCTGAAGAAGTATCTCGGCAAGGACTTCGAAGTCCTCGCTTCCTACGGCCACGTGCGCGACCTCATCCCCAAGACCGGCGCGGTCGACCCCGACGACAACTTCGCGATGAAGTACGAGACCATCGCGCGCAACAGCAAGCATGTGGACGCGATAGCCAAAGCCGCAGCGGATGCCGACAACATCTTCCTGGCGCCCGACCCGGACCGCGAAGGTGAGGCGATTGCCTGGCACATCTCCGAGATTCTGAAAACCAAGCGCGCGCTCAAGGGCAAGAAGATGCAGCGCGTGGTGTTTTACGAGATCACCCAGTCGGCAGTGCAGGAAGCCGTCGCGCATCCGCGCGAGATCTCCATTCCGCTGGTGAATGCGCAGCAGGCGCGCAGAGCGCTGGACTATCTGGTCGGTTTCAATCTCTCGCCGTTGCTGTGGCGCAAGATCCGTCCCGGACTTTCCGCGGGTCGTGTGCAAAGTCCCGCTCTCCGACTGATCGTCGAGCGCGAGCTGGAGATCGAGAAATTCAAAAGCCAGGAATACTGGTCTGTGCATCTGGATAGCCAGAAGAACAGCATCCCGTTCAAGGCCAAACTGTACCAGTTCCAGGGCAAGAAACTTGAGCAACTCAGCATCGGCAGCCAGGCCGAGTACGATGCTATCCATGCGAAGCTGGCCGACGCCAAGCTGCCGCCTAAAGTGGTGCGCGTGGAGAAGAAGGGCAAACAGCGCAGCCCGGCCGCACCGTTCACCACTTCGACATTGCAGCAGGAAGCTGTGCGCAAACTGGGCATGACCTCGGATCGCACCATGCGCACTGCGCAGTCGTTGTACGAAGGCGTGGACATCGGTGGCCAGACCATCGGTCTGATCACCTACATGCGTACCGACTCGGTGAATCTGGCGAACGAGGCCGTCGCCGAGATACGCCAGTATATCGGCGACAATTTCAGCAGCGAGTACCTGCCGGCCAAACAACCGGTCTACAAGAGCAAAGCCAAGAACGCGCAGGAAGCACACGAAGCGATCCGCCCGACCTCGGTGCTGCGCACGCCGGACAGCCTGCGCGACCATTTGAACATCGACCAGATGCGCCTGTACGAGATGATCTGGAAACGCACGCTCGCATCGCAGATGTCGCCTGCGCGTTTTGACACCGTGAGCGTCGATATCCGTTTGAGTAGCGACGACACCTTGTTCCGCGCCTCCGGCCAGACGCTGGTGTTCCCCGGCTTCATCGGCGTGTACATGGAAGACGTGGACGACGCGGAAGAAGAAGACAGCGCCAAGCTACCGCCGCTGGTCGAGGGCGACGTGCTGCCCGTGGACAAGCTCTACGGCGAGCAACACTTCACCCAGCCGCCGCCGCGCTTCTCCGAAGCCAGCCTGGTGAAGGCGCTGGAGGAATACGGTATCGGCCGTCCTTCCACTTACGCCACCATCATCTCCACGCTGCAGGCGCGCGAGTACGCCACGCTGGACAAGAAACGTTTCATGCCCACCGACGTCGGTCGCGTGGTGATCAAGTTCCTCAACGAGCACTTCACGCGCTATGTGGACTACGGTTTCACCGCCAATCTCGAAGACGAGCTCGACGACATCTCCGAGGGCAAGCGCGACTGGATACCGGTGCTGGATGAATTCTGGAAAGGCTTCAATAAGCTCATCGGCGAAAAGAAGGACGTCGACCGTCCCGGCACCGAGATACTGGAAGAAGCCTGCCCCAAGTGCGGCAAGCCCTTGTCCAAGCGCCTCGGCAAACGCGGCAGCTTCATCGGTTGCACCGGCTACCCCGAGTGCGACTACACGCGCAGCTTGGCGGAAGAAGATGCAGGCGAAGCGCGCCGCGAACTCGGTCATCATCCCGAGACCAACCAACTCGTGCTGCTGTTGCGCGGACCTTATGGTCCCTACGTACAACTCGGCGAAGTGGAAGAGGGCGCGAAGACCAAACCCAAGCGCGTCTCCTGGCCAAAAGAATTGCCTCTGGAGAACGCCGATCTCGGCTCGGCGCTAAAGCTGCTCTCGCTTCCAAGAGAAGTCGGCACTCACCCCGAAACTGGCAAGAAGGTCATTGTCAACATCGGCCGCTTCGGTCCCTACATCGGCCATGACGGCAAGTTCAAGTCCATCCCGCGTACCGACAGCATCTTCGACATCGGTCTGGATCGCGCCGTGGAACTGCTGGCCCAAGCCCGCACCGGCGGCGCCACCGTGCTGCGCAATCTGGGCGAACACCCGGACGACAAGGCACCCATCGAAGTTTGTAGCGGACGCTATGGTCCCTACGTGCGCCACGGCAAGATCAACGCCACCCTGCCCAAGGACGTGACGCCGGAGGCGGTGACACTGGAAGAAGCGCTGGAGATGATCGCCGCCAAGGCAGCGAAGGGCGGTACTGGCAAAGCGAAGACCGCGAAGAAACCGGCAGCAAAGAAAACCGCGGCCAAGAAGACCACCAAGGAAAAAGCGGTCGCCAAACCCAAGGCAACGGTGAAGAAGGCGACGGCGAAAACTGCGGCAGAAAAACCTGCGGTCAAGAAAACTACCAAGACTTCGACGACCAAAGCTAAGACGACGACAGCGAAAACAGCCACCAAAAAAGTCGCCGCCAAACCTGCCGCAAAGAAACCTGCAGCCAAGAAGACCACCAAGAAATAAGGCCTGGGATTTTCGTCCCAGGCCTACCCCTTACCGACGTCCTGAAAATCGTTTGTAGCGCGTTTTGAGCGGTCTACGCTGGAAAGCCCGTGGTTATTGGCTTACATCAAATCTATTATGATCCTGGTACCGTTCACAATTTAGGAAAATACTTTGTTCCTCTTGTGTTTCCTGTAGCGCTTAGCCTCACTCCAACTTCATTTCGAATTGCAAGTTTTGCTAGTTCAATATTAACGCCGACTGCCGGAGCAATGGTCGTTACACCAATGTTCGGTGTTTTTGTTACGAGCTCGACTATCTTATCTTGAAGGCGAGAGAGAAATGACTCCGCTTCCTCATTCCTTGGTGGTGGAAGAATTTGCGATATTAGTCTTTCGAGTTCTTCTTCCAGCGACGTAAAGGATTTGTATTGAAGCCTGTCGACCCCTTTTAAATCTGAGGGTACATCCGACATCTCTGTTTGTTCTGGATTGAGAGAGATGAATACGCGCTCACCCATGCCCAGCGCTAATCCCAATTCTAAGGTGACGTTTGGGTTCCATGCTGTGATGTCGTAGATTCCGAACTGAGATTCTCGAATGTAATTCGCAATTTTCTGCAAAATATGCAGAGAGGAAATTTTCTCGTCGGCAAAAACAAAGTCAACATCAAATGCTTTACCTACACTTTCGAAAGCGCGCCGATAGTCCTTCTTATCGATGTGTCTGTAGCTATATGCAACGAAAACCTGACGTGGCTTTTTCGCTTGGGTCGACAGTGAAACATCAATGAATGTATCTTGCGAGGGCATCAGCTTTCCTTATTCGTCAGCATCAAACGAAGTATGAAATCTATACATCCAGATTCTTCACCCCCAACGCATTCTGCTCAATGAACGCCCGGCGCGGCTCGACCACGTCACCCATCAAGGTGGTGAATATCTGGTCGGCGCCGATGGCATCCTCGATGCGCACACGCAACAGGATGCGGTTCTTCACGTCCATGGTGGTCTCCCACAGCTGCTCGGGGTTCATCTCGCCCAAGCCTTTGTAGCGCTGGATGCTGACACCCTTCTTGGCATCTTCCAGCAGCCATTCGATGGCTTGCTTGAAGCTGGTTACGCCGCGCTTCTGTTCGCCGCGCATGGCGTAGGCGGTGGGTGAGATCAGGCCGCTCAGCGCATCGGCGGTCTGACGGATCTGCACGTAGTCGCCGCTTTCGAGGAATTCCTTGTCCAGGTAGCTGAGCGAGTAGTTGCCGTGGAAGAGTTTTTCCAGGCGCAGGCGCAGTTCGCCGTTGATGTCGGTCTCGACTTCGGCGCGGATGACGCCGCCGCAGGCGTCTTCCAGCAACTTGGCGCTTTCCTTGGCCTTGGCTTCATCGGCCAGCGACAGGGCGGGCAGGATAAGCAGGGCGTGGCTGGCTTCGGGCGCGATGAAATGCGAGAGGCGGTCGATGACGGCTTCGGCTAGGAAGTATTGCTTGGCGATCTCGCCCAGCGCTTCGCCCTGGATGGGGGCGGCGTCGAGCGCGGGGTAGAAGGCGGCGCCATCCTGCGCGGCGGCGAGCATATAGTTCTTCAACTCGTGTTCGTCCTTGAGGTAGCGCTCTTCCTTGCCTTTCTTGATCTTGTACAGCGGCGGCTGGGCGATATAGATATGGCCGCGCTCGACCAGTTCGGGCATCTGGCGGTAGAAAAAGGTGAGCAGCAGGGTGCGGATGTGCGCGCCATCCACGTCCGCGTCAGTCATGATGATGATGCGGTGGTAGCGCAGTTTCTCGGCGCTGTATTCCTCTTTGCCGATGCCGGTGCCCAGCACGGTGATGAGAGTGGCGATCTCCTGCGAGGCGATGAGCTTTTCGAAGCGGGCCTTCTCGACGTTGAGGATCTTGCCCTTGAGCGGCAGGATGGCCTGGAACTTGCGGTCGCGGCCCTGCTTGGCGGAGCCGCCGGCGGAGTCACCCTCGACCAGGTACAGCTCGGACATTGCTGGGTCTTTCTCCTGGCAATCGGCCAGTTTGCCGGGCAGGCCGATGCCGTCCAGGATGCCTTTGCGGCGGGTCAGTTCGCGTGCCTTGCGGGCTGCGTCGCGGGCGCGGGCGGCTTCGATGATCTTGCCGCAAATGATCTTGGCGTCGACCGGGTTTTCCAGCAGAAAGTCGGCCAGCTTCTGCGATACGACCTCGTTCACGGCGGGCTGTACTTCGCTGGAGACGAGCTTGTCTTTGGTCTGGGAAGAGAACTTGGGATCCGGTACCTTGACCGACAGCACGCAGGTCAATCCCTCACGCATGTCGTCGCCGGTGGTATCCACCTTGGCCTTTTTGGCCATCTCGTTATCTTCGATGTATTTATTGATGACGCGGGTCATCGCCATGCGCAGGCCGGTCATGTGGGTGCCGCCATCGCGCTGGGGAATGTTGTTGGTAAAGCACTGCACGACTTCGGAATAGCTGTCGTTCCACTGCATGGCGACGTCGACGGTGATGTTGTCTTTTTCGCCGCTGGCCTGGAAACACTTGGGGTGCAGCACCGACTTGCTCTTGTTCATGTACTCGACGAAGCCGCGTACGCCCCCGGAGTAGGCAAAGTTCTCGCTCTTGCCGGTTCTTTGGTCGATCAGCTCGATCTTGACGCCGTTGTTGAGGAAGGAGAGTTCGCGCAGGCGCTTGGCCAATATCTCATAATGAAACTCAACCAGGCCGAATATCTCCTTGTCGGCCAAGAAGTGGACCTCGGTGCCGCGTTTGTTGCTTTCACCCAATTCACGCACCGGGGAGACTTCGACGCCTTTCTGGGTCTCGATCAAGCGATCTTTCACCGCACCACGTACGAACTCCAACCCGAACTTCTTGCCGTCGCGGTAAGTCGTAAGTTTGAGCCATTCGGACAGGCCGTTGACACAAGACACGCCCACGCCGTGCAGACCGCCGGATACCTTGTAGCTGTTCTGGTTGAACTTACCGCCTGCGTGCAGCACCGTCAGCACGATCTCAGCTGCGGAACGTTTGGGTTCGTGCTTGTCGTCGAACTTGATGCCGATAGGAATGCCGCGGCCGTTATCGGCTACGGAGATGGAGTTGTCGCCATGGATGATGACTTTGATATCGTCGCAGTGGCCAGCCAGGGATTCATCGATGGCGTTGTCTACCACCTCGAACACCATATGGTGCAGACCTGTGCCATCGGAGGTATCGCCGATGTACATGCCGGGGCGCTTGCGGACTGCCTCCAGCCCTTCAAGTTGCTGGATGCTCGATTCGTCGTAGTTATCACTCATGGGTTTGTTTTGCTTTCTGTTTCACGTGGAACAATTAAATACGCATCGGCATGACTACATATTTGTAGTCGGTCTTCTCAGGGATGGTGATCAGCAGGCTGCTGTTCTGGTCGCCGAAGGAAAGGGTCACGGTCTGGGTATTGATGTTGTTGATACCGTCCAGCAGATAATTCACATTGAAACCGATATCCAGGGGGGCGCCGGAGTAGTCGTTCTCGATGTCTTCCTGGGCTTCTTCCTGCTCGCTGTTGCTGCTGATGATGCGCAAGTTCTTTTCGGTCAACAGCAAGCGTACACCGCGGAACTTCTCGTTGGACAGGATGGCAGCACGCTGCAATGCTTGCAGGATTGTCATGCGGTCCATGGTTAGATGATTGGTATGGGTCGGAATGACTCGGTTGTAGTCGGGGAATTTGCCGTCGATGACTTTGGATGTCAGCACCACGTCGGCAAAAGAGATGCGGACTTGCTTCTCGGCCAGTTCCAGTTGAACCTTGTCTTCGGAATCTGCCAGCAGCTTCAGTAGTTCGTTCACGGTCTTGCGCGACAGGATGACTTCCTGCTTCTTGTGGCTTTCCGGCAGTTCTTCGTTGATGAAAGCCAGACGGTGACCGTCGGTGGCGATCAGCTTGATGTTCTTGCCATCCACCACCAGCAACACGCCATTCAGGTAATAGCGGATGTCTTGCTGTGCCATGGCGTATTGCACTGAGCTCAACAGTCGGCGCAGCACGCCTTGCTGGATCTCGATCTTGGCTGCATCGACCAACTGCTCGGCCAGCATTGGGAAATCCTGTGCCGGCAAAGTTTGCAGACTGAAACGGCTCTTGTTCGCCTTTACCAGCAGTTTGTTCTCCTGATCATCCAGGGAGACTGTGCTGTTGTCCGGAATGGCTCGCAGAATTTCCTGCAGCTTCTTGGCAGAGATCGTGATCGAACTTTCGATTCCATCCAGTTCGGCTTTGAGCTGAGCTTCGATCTGTATCTCTAGATCGGTTGTGATGAACTTGGCTCCGGTCTTGTTCTTCTTGATCAGAACATTGGAGAGGATAGGGAGCGGCTGTTTGCGCTCAACGATACCAACTACTGCTTGCAGAGGTTTCAGAAGTTCGTTTCGATCGATTTGTTTGATGAACATAAGGTTCTTTCTTTAAATACTTAACAATCTTAATAATGGACGATAATTCTGTTAGTAATCCTGATTCTTCTTATTTATTAGCTGCTTAATCGATAGTTAGCGGGCAGCAAAACTCTGCTTATCCATGTGTACTCTTTGTGCATAACTTTTCCCCTTTGCTCGATTCACTGCTTATCTACAAATTGTGCACAGGTATTACCTGTTTATCCCCTTAAAGTCTGGTTCAGCAGATTGAAATCGGCGTTGAGTGCAGAATCTGCGTTCCGTAGCGATTCGATGGTCTTGCAGGCATGCAGGACAGTCGAGTGATCGCGGCCGCCAAAAGCGTTTCCGATTTCTGGCAGGCTCAGTTGGGTGAGTTCGCGTGCCAGGGTCATCGCGATCTGACGCGGCCTGGCAATGATGCGTGATCGCTTCTTCGAGAGCAGATCAACTATTTTGATGCGATAGAAATCTGCCACAGTCTTCTGGATGTTTTCGATGGAGACCTGCTTGTTCTGGGCTGCCAGCAGATCCTTAAGTGCTTCCTTGGCCAGTTCGATAGATATTGGACGCTTGTGGAAGCGGGCATAGGCCTCGATGCGGTTCAGTGCCCCTTCCAGTTCGCGGATGTTGGAGCGGACATGTTTGGCGATGAAGAAGGCGACATCTTCGGTGATAGGTGAGCCACTGGTGGCAGCTTTCTGCAGCAGGATAGCTACGCGCATCTCAAGTCCGGGCGGTTCGATGGCCACGGTCAAGCCGCAGGTGAAACGTGAAGTCAGGCGCGGTTCTATGCCGGAGATCTCTTTCGGAAAGGTATCGCAGGTGATAACTACTTGTTTATTTGTGTCGATAAGCGAGTTCAGGGTGTAGAAGAACTCTTGTTGCGTGCCCGGCTTGTCAGCGATGAACTGGATGTCGTCGATCAGCAACAGGTCCAGTGAATTGTAGAATTGCTTGAATTCATCGAAGTTTTTCGTCTGAAAGGCGCGTACTACCCCGGAAATGTAGTTGGTCGCGTGGATGTAGCAGACCTTGGCTTGCGGATTCTGTTTGGTTACCAGATTGCCGATGGATTGCAGCAAGTGGGTCTTGCCAAGGCCAACGCCGCCATAAATAAACAATGGGTTATATGCAACTCCCGGTGTTTCGGCGACCTGGATCGCGGCTGCATGGGCCAACTGGTTGGCTTTACCGGTAACAAAGGTATCGAACACCAGCGCAGGATTCAGCTTGTTTGGGCTTTTCGCCTTGCTTGCTGGCGGTGTGGCTGCTTTACCAGCTGAGGCTGTGGCCTTAACTGGTACTGAAGGCTCTTTTGCCGCGGCCTTGGCACCACGCTTTTCAATGCGCAGTTCGATCTGTGGCGGTGTGGAGAAGAATGGGAGGGCGCGCTTGGAGATTTCGGACAGGAACCGTTCCTGGACGATGCGCAGAGTAAAACTGTTCGGGGCAGTCAGGACAAGCTTGTCACCATCGATCTCGAATATCAACGGTTTGATCCAGGAATTGAATTGTTGTGGAGGAAGCTGCTCTTCAAAGAAACGAAGACAGCTACCCGACAGACTCTGGGCTGACATAGGTGCGGAAAAGTGTCGCAAAGGTTTCGACGCATTCTACAAGTTCTGCCAAAAGTTATCCACAGCATAAAAACACTTGACAGAAATCGCGCTAACGATTGTAATCGCGCGCTTTTCAATAGTTAAATCAGTCAGGAGCAAGCATGAAACGCACATTTCAACCGTCGGTTACCAAAAGAAAGCGCACTCACGGTTTTCTGGTTCGCATGAAGACCAAGGGCGGCCGTGCCGTCATCGCAGCTCGTCGCGCACGCGGCCGTGCACGTCTTGGCGTGTAATCCGGAAAAAGCACAGACTTTTCCCCGGCGCTATCGCGTAGGTCGCCGGGAAGGATTCTCGCAGATACTAAAAAATCGGGCGCAAACCACTAACTGGTACGCGATCCATTGGGTAGACGGTAAATCAGGACACGCCCGCTTGGGTGTCTCCGTCAGCAAGCGCGTGGTGCCGACAGCAACAGGCCGCAATCGCATCAAGAGATTGATTCGAGAGCAGTTTCGGGTGGTCGCTCGGCAAGGTGCGGCACGCGATGTGGTGGTCAGGTTGCGCAAACAGCCTGACCAGGCAGAGCGGAAAGAGGCTGGCAGGGTGTTGAACGACGCGCTCAAAAAGATCCTCGCGGTGAATGCATGAAGCAACTGCTGTTATTGCTGGTCAAGGGATATCAGTGGCTGCTGCGCCCGCTGCTTCCCCCTACCTGTCGTTTCCACCCCTCGTGTTCCCAGTATTCCTTCGAAGCGATCTCCAAATATGGCGCGCTGAAAGGTTTTTGGCTTACCATCAAGCGGGTTGCACGGTGCAACCCTTGGCATCCGGGCGGATACGATCCTGTCCCATGAATTCGATAAACAGGTGATATTGCAATGGGTCTTCAACGGCTGTTTCTGTTTCTGATTTTTTCTTTTTCTTTGGTTGTTCTGTGGGGCGAGTGGACTCGCCAGAACCAGCCGCCGGCACCACCAGTAGCAGCCGCAGCCGAAACACCCAAAGACCCATCGATTCCGACGGCGACCGTCAGGGCCAGCCAGCCGGCAGTAATGGCGGCAACTCCGGTAGAAGCCAAATCTATTCCATCGGGCAAAAGAATCGTCGTAACGACAGATACGCTGCGCGCCGAGATCAATACCGCGGGCGGCAATCTGCAGCACCTGGATCTGGTGCAGCATCGCGATGCTGAGGATCAGAGCAAACCCATCACCCTGCTGCAGCAAGACGGAACACGCACTTATGTTGCCCAATCCGGTCTGTTGGGCAAGGATCTGCCCACTCACAACTCCGAATACACCGTGCAGGGCGACGATTTCACCCTGGCAGAGGGCAAAGACGCGCTGGAAGTCCGCCTGAACGCCAATCCGGTCGGCGATGCGCGTGTGACCAAGGTTTACACCTTCCATCGCGGCAGTTATCTGGTGGATGTGAGCTACGAGATTGAGAACAAGGGCAAAACGGCGTTGACACCGTCGGCATATTTCCAGTTCGTACGCGATACGACAGCCGCAGCGGGCGAATCCACTTTCGTGCCCACCTACACCGGGCCAGCGATTTACACCGATCTGGAGAAATTCCAGAAGATCGAGTTTTCCAGCATCGAGAAGAATAAAGTCATACTGCCGGCAAACCCGGATAACGGCTGGATCGGCATGCTGCAGCACTATTTCGTCGCAGCCTGGCTGCCTGAAGGCAAGGGCCCGCGCGAGTTCTACACCAAGAAACTGGATGCAGATCTCTACTCGGCTGGCGTGATCCTGCCTGTCGCCAGCATCGAACCGGGTCAGTCTGGCCGCTTTACCACCCAGCTCTACATGGGTCCGGCACAATCCAAACTGGATGATGTCGCTCCCGGATTGGGCTTGTCTGTTGATTACGGCTGGCTGACTATTTTCGCAACGCCGCTGTTCTGGTTGATGTCGCACATCAACGATCTGGTAAATAACTGGGGTGTGGCGATCGTCCTGCTCACCGTCCTGATCAAGTTGGCGTTCTTCCCTCTGTCTGCCGCCAGTTACCGCTCCATGGCCAAGATGCGAGTGGTCGCGCCCAAGCTGGAGCAGATCAAGAAGCAATACGGTGATGACCGCGAACGCTTGAACAAGGCCATGATGGACTTGTACAAGAATGAAAAGATCAATCCGCTGGGCGGCTGCCTGCCGGTGCTGATCCAGATCCCGGTGTTCATCGCGCTGTACTGGGCCATTCTGTCCAGCGTGGAGTTGCGCCACGCACCGTTCTTCGGCTGGATCACGGATCTGTCGGCGACCGATCCCTATTACATCCTGCCCATCATCATGGGTGTCAGCATGCTGATCCAGACCAAGCTGAACCCGGTACCGCCAGATCCCATCCAGGCCAAGCTGATGCAGATCATGCCGATCGCCTTTAGCATCGTGTTCTTCTTCTTCCCGGCCGGATTGGTGCTGTATTCCATCGTGAACAACATCCTGTCCATCGGCCAGCAGTGGTACATCAACCGCGGAACCGAAGCCGCACGCAAAGGTGGCGCCAAAGCCTGACATTATCGCGGCGATCGCCACCGCCCCTGGGCGCGGTGGCATCGGCGTGGTCAGGGTATCCGGTCATGGCCTGACCGCGATGGCCACGGCGCTTACCGGACGCCAACTCACTCCCAGGCTGGCAAGCTATACCTCTTTCCTCGCTGCTGACAGCAGCACATTAGACCAAGGCATCGCACTGTTCTTTTCCGCGCCTCACTCGTACACCGGGGAAGAGGTGCTGGAGCTGCAGGGCCATGGCGGTCCCGCGGTGCTGCAATCGGTGCTGCAGCGTTGCCTGGAACTGGGCGCACGTCTGGCCCAGCCGGGCGAATTCACCCAGCGCGCCTTTCTCAACGACAAGATGGACCTGGCCCAGGCGGAAAGTGTGGCCGACCTCATCGACGCCACCACCGAGCAGGCGGCTCGCAGCGCCATGCGCTCCTTGCAAGGTGAATTTTCAGCGGCCATTCATGGCGCTGTTTCCCAACTCATCGACCTGCGCATGCTGGTCGAGGCGACGCTGGATTTCCCAGAGGAAGAGATCGAGATCAGCGACCGCCAGCTATGCGCCAGCAGGCTAGCGACCCTGAGGGGGGAATTGGCGCGTATCGCAGGGCTGGCAAAACAGGGCAGCATCCTGCGCGAGGGAGCGCAGGTGGTGCTGGTGGGAGCACCCAATGCCGGCAAATCCAGTCTGCTCAACCGTTTTGCCGGCGAGGAGGTCGCGCTGGTGAGCGAGATCCCAGGCACGACCCGCGACTCAATACGCCAGTCCATGCAGGTTCGCGGCGTACCTTTGCACCTGATCGATACCGCCGGACTGCGCGAAACGACTGATGTGGTCGAACAGATGGGTATAGACCGTACCCGGCAGGCACTGACACGGGCTGATGTGGTACTGGTGTTGCTGGACGAGTCGCAACAGCGTGCGGAGCCGGAAGACCAGGCCGTGCGGGCGCAACTGCCAGCCCAAACGCCACGCCTGTATCTGCACAACAAGATCGACTTGAGCGGGCATCAGCCTGGTGTGGAAATGCGCGAGGAGAAGGCGCACATATATCTTTCGGCCAAGACCGGTGCGGGCATGGCGGTGCTGGAAGAAAAGCTGCTGGAGATCATCGGCTGGCATCAGGAGACGGGTGTTTTCATGGCGCGCGCGCGTCACCTCGAGGCACTTTCCGCTGCTACAGAACATCTGGATGCGGCAGAACAACAACTTGATCGCCCGGAGCTTTTTGCCGAGGAGTTGCGCCAGGCACAGGAGGCGCTCAACAGCATCACGGGCGAATTCAGTGCGGACGACCTTCTGGGCGAGATATTCAGCCGTTTTTGCATCGGAAAATAACTAAAATATGTTTCACGTGAAACATTTTGACGTGCTTTAGTTTTCGTTGGAATTATCTTTTGGGGTATGATGCGCGTCCTCATTTTGGTGGGTGACGAATGCGCGACCCGAAACAATTCGATGTCATCGTGATCGGTGGCGGCCATGCCGGAACGGAAGCCGCACTGGCCAGCGCGCGTGCGGGTTGCGCTACCTTGCTGCTCACCCACAACATCGAAACCCTGGGCGTGATGTCTTGCAATCCATCCATAGGCGGAATAGGAAAGGGTCATCTAGTCAAAGAGTTAGATGCTCTTGGCGGTGCCATGGCTGCTGCCACTGACGAGGGCGGCATCCAGTTCCGCATCCTGAATGCATCCAAGGGCCCGGCCGTACGCGCGACGCGCGCCCAGGCCGATCGCGCGTTGTACAAGCAGGCAATCCGCAAACGCCTGGAGAACCAGCCCAACCTCAGCCTGTTCCAGCAACCCGTAGAAAAACTGTTGTTGGAACAAGGGCGCGTTGTTGGTGTACAGACACAGCTCGGCCTGACTTATCACGCCAAGAGCGTGGTCCTCACGACCGGGACTTTCCTTGCCGGACTGGTGCATGTCGGCTTGAGCAATTATCCGGCCGGGCGTGCGGGTGACCCGCCTTCCATTGGTTTGGCAAAAAATCTGCGCGAGCTTGGCATGCCGACAGGACGTCTGAAAACCGGTACACCACCGCGCATCGATGGCCGTACCATCGATTATTCCGTGATGCAGGAACAACACGGCGATATACCGGTTCCGGTGTTTTCCTTCATGGGTCGCGCGGAACAACATCCGCGCCAACTACCCTGCTGGGTTACCCAGACCAATGCGCGCACACATGAGATCATCCGCAATGGTTTGGGAGAGTCTCCTTTATTTACCGGCGTTATCGAAGGAGTAGGTCCTCGCTATTGCCCTTCCATCGAAGACAAGATCACACGCTTTGCCGGCAAGGATTCGCATCAGATTTTTCTTGAACCGGAAGGGCTCAGCACACACGAGATCTACCCGAACGGTATCTCGACCAGCCTTGCCTACGATACCCAGCTGGCGCTGGTGCGCTCGATCAAGGGGCTGGAGAATGCGCATATCACGCGTCCCGGTTATGCCATCGAATACGATTACTTCGACCCGCGCGGACTGAAGACCTCGTTGGAGAGCAAGACCATTTCCGGATTGTTTCTGGCCGGACAGATCAACGGCACCACCGGCTACGAAGAGGCGGCAGCGCAGGGTCTTTTGGCAGGAGCGAACGCTGCGCTGCAAGCGCAGGAAAAGGAAACATGGTGTCCGCGCCGCGATGAAGCCTATCTGGGCGTGCTGGTCGATGACCTGATCACGCGCGGCGTTTCCGAGCCGTACCGTATGTTCACTAGTCGCGCGGAATATCGTCTGCAACTGCGTGAAGACAACGCCGACATGCGCCTGACCGAGACAGGACGCAAGCTGGGATTGGTGGATGACGAACGCTGGCAGGCCTTTGAGAATAAGCGCGAAAAGATAGCGCGCGAACTCGAGCGCCTGAAATCGACCTGGGTGAATCCGCGCATGCTGGACAAGGCTGACGCCGAGCGTGTGCTGGGCAAGGAGATCGAGCGCGAATACTCGCTCTATGATCTGCTACGCCGTCCAGAGGTGAACTATGCATCGTTGATGACGTTGCCGGGCGCGCATTGCAGCGAAGCAGCCGATGTCGCCGAACAGGTCGAGATCCATGCGAAATATCATGGATACATCGAACGCCAGCGCGACGAGATCGCGCGCCAGGAAGGATATGAGACGACAGAGTTGCCGCTCGACATGGATTATTCTGCGGTGCGCGGTCTGTCCATCGAAGTACGCCAGAAACTGAATCAGCACAAACCGCAGACGTTGGGCCAGGCGGCGCGTATCTCGGGTGTGACCCCGGCGGCGATCTCCTTGTTGCTGGTACATTTGAAGCGCGGCTTAAAACAAGACAAAGCCGCATGAGTCTGGAGAAGGAACTGGCGGCAGGTATCGCGCAGATGGGTATCGCGGTCACGCCGGAGCAACAGGCGAAGCTGCTGGAATATCTGGCGCTGTTGCATAAATGGAACGGGGTGTACAACCTCACCGCGATACGCCAGCCGGAGCAGATGGTGAGTAACCACTTGCTCGACAGCTTGGCTGTGCTGCCGCATCTTTGGCCGCAGCGCTGGCTGGATGTGGGTTGCGGTGGTGGCCTACCGGGGCTTGTGCTGGCAGTGATGCGGCCGGAGTGGTCGTTCACCCTGATGGACAGCAACAGCAAGAAGACCGGCTTCGTGCAGCAGGCGGCCATCGAGTTGGGGCTGCGCAACGTCGAAGTGCGTTGCGGCAGAGTGGAACAGTGGCAAACGGAAAAGAAGTTCGACGGAATCATCTCGCGCGCGTTTGCAGAAGTAGTGGATTTTGTCTCGTTGACGCAGCATCTGTTGGCGGACGGAGGTCGTTGGGCAGCGATGAAGGGGACGCCGGAGCAGGAACTGGCCAGGCTGCCCGAAGGGATAGAAGTAGAAAAGGTAATCACATTGCATGTTCCTAAACTAAAAGCGGCCCGCAGTCTGGTCGTGTTGGGGGTAAAAAAATGAGCAAGATATTGGCTATCACCAATCAAAAGGGCGGCGTAGGTAAAACCACGACCACCGTCAACCTTGCGGCCAGTCTTGGGGCTGCGAAGCAGCGCGTGCTGTTGATCGACCTCGATCCGCAGGGTAACGCCACTATGGGCAGTGGTATCAACAAGGCCGATCTTGAAGCGACCGTGTATGACGTGCTGCTGGGCGAAAAGACCATCGCCGAAGCGCGCATCAGATCGGAATCTTGCAAATACGATGTGCTGCCTGCCAACCGCGAACTGGCAGGTGCCGAAATCGAACTGGTGGAAGTGGAAGGGCGCGAGATGCGCCTGAAGGAAGAACTGGCCCCGTACCTGAACGAATATGATTACATCCTGGTCGATTGCCCGCCCGCGCTGAACCTGCTCACGCTGAACGGATTGTGCGCCGCAAAATCTGTGATGATCCCGATGCAATGCGAATACTACGCACTGGAAGGTTTGAGCGATCTGGTCAACACCATCCGCAAGGTACGCGAGAACCTGAACCCGGATCTGGAGATCGAGGGGCTGCTGCGCACCATGTTCGATCCGCGCAATGCCTTGGCCCAACAGGTATCGGAACAACTCCAGCAGCATTTCGGCGACAAGGTCTACCGCACCGTCATTCCGCGCAATGTGCGTCTGGCGGAAGCACCCAGCTTCGGCATCCCGGCGCTGTACCACGACAGCCAGTCCAAGGGTACGCTTGCCTATCTGGCACTGGCGGGAGAGATGCTGAACAACGCGACCGAAGCGCAAGCGGCATAACAAGTTCAAACAAAGGGAAAATCATGGCAAAACCGATCAAGGGGCTGGGGCGCGGCCTGGATGCGCTGCTCTCCGGAAACAGCACGACGAAACAGAACGAGACATTGCGTGACCTCAAGGTCGAGCAACTCAAGCCGGGTAAATACCAGCCGCGCAGCCGTATGGACGAAGCCTCGCTGAACGAACTGGCAGCCTCGATCAAATCGCAGGGCATCATGCAACCCATCCTGGCGCGCGAATTGCCAGACGGTGGCTACGAAATCATCGCCGGTGAACGCCGCTGGCGCGCTGCACAGCTTGCCGAACTCAAAGTCGTTCCAGTCATCGTGCGCAAGGTGCCGGACAATGCCGCACTGGCGATGGCGCTGATCGAGAACATCCAGCGCGAAGACCTGAATCCACTGGAAGAGGCCATCGGTATCCAGCGTCTGATCGACGAATTCCAGATGACGCATCAGGCCGCCGCCGATGCGGTCGGTCGTTCGCGCAGCGCGGCCAGCAACCTGCTGCGCCTGCTCAAGCTGCCGCAGGCCGTGCAGGACATGCTGATGGAAGGCTCGCTCGACATGGGCCACGCGCGTGCACTGCTCTCGCTCGAAGGAGCGCAACAGGTGCTGCTGGCCAACAAGATCATCCTGGAAGGCCTGTCGGTACGCGAAGCGGAAAAGTTGGTGCAGCAGCAAGGCGATGCAGCCCCTGCAAAAACGGCCCCCGGCAAGAAGCCGCATAAAGTGGATCGAGATACCCAGCAATTGCAGGAAGAGGTGAGCGCAGAACTGGGCGCACGGGTGGAGATCAAGTCCAATAGCAAAGGTGGCGGCAAGCTGGTCATCGAATACTCCAGCAACGATCACCTGGAAGAACTGCTCAGTGGACTCCGCAAGGGACGCTAAACCGGGCAGCGGGATGGGCGATGAGTCCCAACAGGGTTTGACACCCCGCTTAAACGCCGCTATCATCCCGCCGCTTTTTCGAGCCGAAGTCCAAGAAAAACAACTGGCGCGCAAGGTTATGGGGCTGCAAGCCCTGATAGCACTGGCTGCTGCAGGTATAACCTATGGCTTGGAAGGCTCGCCGCAAGATGCGATAGCGGTGCTAGGTGGAGGATTGGTTTCCGTTCTCAATGGTGCGTTGCTGGCTTGGAGGATGTCCCGAGCGGCTTTGTATCCTGCCCATGACGCGCATCAACAATTACGGCTCATGTATTTTTGCGCTGCCGAGCGTTTTCTCGCAGTCGTGGCTTCGCTGGGGATCTGCCTGGCGTTGCTCAAGTTACCGCCGCTTGCAGTTCTGGGTGGCTTTGTATTGGGGCAAGTGGTGCTGATGGCGGCCCGCTTGTTGTTAAAGATCAAGATTGAAAGCGACGTAAAAAATGTCCAGTGAATTGGCGCATGGAACGGGCGAAGTGGCGCATGAAGCAGCGCACACCTCGGCAGAATACATCAAGCACCACCTGCAGAATCTGACCTACGGTCAACTGTCAGATGGTACCTGGGGGATCGCGCACAGCGCAGAAGAAGCCAAGGCGATGGGCTTCTGGGCGCTGAATCTGGATACACTCATCATGTCCTTGCTGTTGGGCGCGGTGATCATGTTCATGTTCCGCAGTGTCGCCAAGAGCGTCGTCACCGGCGTGCCGAGCGGTCTGCAGAACTTTTGCGAATGGGCCATCGAATTCATCGATACCAGCGTGCGCGGTTCCTTCTCTGCCAAGAACGCCCTGGTCGCTCCGCTGGCGCTGACCATCTTCTTCTGGGTGTTCAGCATGAACCTGATGGACTTGATCCCCATTGACTGGGTGCCGGGTCTGCTGGGCATGATGGGCGTGCCTTTCTTCAAAGTGGTACCTTCCACCGATCCCAACGCGACCTTCGGCATGGCCATCGGCGTGTTCCTGCTGGTGCTGTACTACAGCGTCAAGATGAAGGGCTTCGGCGGCTTCATGGGCGAACTGACACTGCAGCCATTCGGCAAGTGGGGCATGCCGGTCAACTTCCTGCTGGAAGGCGTGAACCTGATCGCCAAACCGATCTCGCTGGCACTGCGTCTGTTCGGCAACATGTACGCGGGCGAAATGATCTTCATCCTGATCGCGCTGATGGGCGGAGCATGGGCGGGCTTCTCGATGGGCGGCGTGACTCTGTTCGGCTCGCAGATCCTGCTGTCTCTGGGATGGGCGATATTCCACATCCTGATCGTGACCTTGCAGGCGTTCATCTTCATGACGCTGACCGTGGTCTATCTGGATATGGCGCACCAGGAACACCACTAATTCAATTAATTCGGTTTTATCAACTTAAGCTTTACTATCAACAGGAGAAATAGAAAATGGAAATGACAACTGCCACTGCTCTGCTGTACATCGCCGGCGCATTGATGATGGGTCTGGGCGCTCTCGGCGCCGCCGTCGGTATCGGTATCCTGGGTGGCCGCTTCCTGGAAGGCGCTGCTCGTCAACCCGAACTGATCCCGATGCTGCGTACGCAATTCTTCGTGGTGATGGGTCTGGTCGACGCCGTTCCGATGATCGCAGTTGGTATCGCGATGTACGTTCTGTTCGCTGTGGTGGGTTAATCCTCGCTTCGCGAAACGCATAACTAAGAAAGGTAGCTTGCATGAATATCAATGCAACTCTCCTCGCCCAGCTGATCATGTTCGTGCTGTTCGTGTGGTTCTGCATGAAGTTCGTCTGGACGCCCATCGTGGCCGCTCTGGACGCACGCAAGAAGCAGATCGCCGACGGTTTGGCTGATGCCGAACGCGCCAAGCACGACCTGGAGCTGGCTTCCAAGCGCTCCGCAGAGATCCTGCGCGAAGCCAAGGAAAAGGCCGGCGAGATCGTGGCGAGCGGTGAAAAGCGCGCCAGCGAGATCGTCGAAGAAGCCAAGGGTCAGGCCAAAGTGGAAGGCGACCGCATCATCGCCGGGGCCAAGGCCGAGATCGATCAGGAAGTGTTCCGTGCCAAGGAGCAACTGCGTACGCAAGTTTCCGCGATCGCACTGGCCGGCGCGGGCAAGATCCTCGGTCGCGAGATCGACGCCAAGGCGCATAACGATCTGCTCGACAAACTCGTTGCGGAAATCTGAACGCCATGTCCGAAGCCATAACCACTGCGCGCCCTTATGCCCAAGCGGCATTCGATGAGGCGCAAAAACTGAAAGCCTTGCAGGCATGGTCGGAGATGCTGTTGTCTCTGGCCGAGGCGGTCAATCATCCCGATGTGCGCGCCGTCGTCACCAACCCGCGCGTCGCCAAGAAACAGGTCGAAGGCCTGGTCGAAGCGCTGATCGGCAAAGACGCCTCCGCGCAGCAGCGCAACTTCGTGCGCATCCTCGCCGACAACCAGCGTCTGCTGGTGTTGCCGGAGATAGCCGCGTTGTTCGAGTCGCTGAAGGCCGATGCGGAAAAGACCGTCAACGTGGTGGTGGACTCTGCGTTCGAACTGTCCGCTGCGCAGAAAGACAAGATCGTCAGCTCGCTGAAAAAGCGCATGGGTCGCGAGATCAAGCTGGTCTGTCAGACCAACAAGGAATTGCTGGGTGGCGTAGTGATCCGTGCCGGAGACCAGGTGATCGACGGTTCTGCACGCACCCGACTCGGTGAAATGGCGAACGCGCTAGCCTGATAAAGAATTTTCAAGAATGAGGAAATCCAGATGAAGCTCAACCCTTCCGAAATTAGCAATTTGATCCGCAGTCGCATCGATAACTTCGAAGCACTGACCCAGGCGCGCACCGAAGGTACGGTGGTCAGCGTGACCGACGGTATCGTTCGCGTGCACGGCTTGTCCGATGTGATGCAGGGCGAGATGCTGGAATTCCCCGGCAACACCTTCGGTCTGGCGCTGAACCTCGAGCGCGACTCCGTCGGCGCCGTTATTCTGGGCGAATACGAACACATCACCGAAGGCGACACTGTCAAGTGCACCGGCCGCATTCTCGAAGTGCCGGTCGGCCCCGAACTGCGCGGTCGCGTAGTCAATGCGCTGGGCCAGCCTATCGACGGCAAAGGTCCGGTCAACGCCAAGATGACCGACAAGATCGAAAAGGTAGCCCCCGGCGTTATCGCACGTAAGTCCGTTGACCAGCCCGTGCAAACCGGTCTGAAGTCCATCGACTCCATGGTTCCGGTCGGCCGCGGCCAGCGCGAACTGATCATCGGCGACCGCCAGACCGGCAAGACCGCTGTTGCAGTCGACGCCATCATCAACCAGAAGGGTCAGAACATGACCTGTATCTACGTCGCCGTCGGTCAGAAAGCTTCGACCGTTGCCAACGTGGTGCGCAAACTGGAAGAGCACGGCGCGCTGGAATACACCATCGTCGTGGCAGCGACCGCTTCCGACTCCGCCGCGATGCAGTTCCTGGCACCGTATGCCGGTTGCACCATGGGCGAATACTTCCGCGACCGCGGCGAAGACGCACTGATCGTTTATGACGACCTGACCAAGCAAGCCTGGGCGTATCGTCAGATCTCCTTGCTGCTGCGCCGTCCGCCGGGCCGCGAAGCTTACCCCGGTGACGTGTTCTATCTGCACTCCCGTCTGCTGGAGCGCGCAGCCCGCGTGAACGCCGAATACGTCGAAGCCTTCACCAAGGGCGCCGTCAAGGGCAAGACCGGTTCGCTGACCGCATTGCCGATCATCGAAACCCAGGCCGGCGACGTGTCCGCATTCGTGCCGACCAACGTGATCTCGATCACCGACGGTCAGATCTTCCTGGAAGCCGACCTGTTCAACGCCGGTATCCGTCCCGCGATCAACGCCGGTGTATCGGTGTCCCGCGTGGGTGGTGCAGCGCAGACCAAGGTCATCAAGAAGCTGGGTGGCGGTGTGCGTCTGGCACTGGCTCAGTACCGTGAACTGGCTGCATTCGCGCAGTTCGCTTCCGATCTGGACGAATCGACCCGCAAGCAACTGGAGCGTGGCCGTCTGGTGACCGAACTGATGAAGCAATTGCAGTACTCTCCCCTGTCCGTTTCCAAGATGGCGGCGACACTGTTCGCAGTGAACAAGGGCTATTTCGACGACGTTCCTGTCGCCAAGGCTCTGGCCTTTGAATCCGCGATGCATGCGTATCTGGGCTCGAAGAACAAGGAATTGATGGACGCGGTGGAATCGAGCAAAGACCTGTCCGCAGACAACGAGAAATTGCTGACAGCTGCGATCGAAGCCTTCAAGGCAACTGCAGTCTACTGAGTCGAGGTGAGTTATGGCGGGCAGTAAAGAGATCCGCACCAAGATCAAGAGCGTAGAAAATACGCGCAAGATCACGCGTGCGATGGAAATGGTGGCAGCAGCGAAAATGCGCAAGGCGCAGGATCGCATGCGTGCCGCTCGCCCTTACGCCGAAAAGATCCGCAACGTTGCTGCACACTTGTCGCGCGCCAACCCGGAATACAAGCATGCATTTCTGGCCAAGCGTGACAGCGTCAAGAACGTCGGTCTGATCGTCGTCACCTCGGACAAAGGCCTGTGCGGTGGTTTGAACACCAACCTGCTGCGTCTGGCGGTGAACGAAATGAAAACCTGGGAAAGCCAGGGCAAGGGTCTCATCGTTTGCCCGATCGGCAACAAGGGCTTCGGTTTCATGAACCGCATCGGCGCCAAGGTGCAATCGCATCTGACTGGTCTGGGTGACACGCCGCACATCGAGAAACTGATCGGTGCTGTGAAAGCCATGCTGGATGCCTATGTTGCCGGCGAGATCGATGCGATCTACCTGAGCTACAACCACTTCGTCAACACGATGAAGCAGGAGCCGCGCGTGGAACAGTTGCTGCCGCTGAGCGGCGAGCAGCTGGGAACGAGCGAAGGGAACTGGGATTACATCTACGAGCCGGATGCAAAGAAAGTCATCGACGAATTGCTGCTGCGTTACATCGAATCCTTGGTGTATCAGGCTGTGGTCGAGAACATGGCATCCGAGCAAAGCTCTCGTATGGTGGCGATGAAAGCCGCTTCCGACAACGCGAAGAGCGTCATCGGCGAGCTCAAACTGGTTTACAACAAAGCGCGTCAGGCAGCGATCACCAAGGAAATTTCCGAGATCGTTGGTGGCGCGGCGGCAATCGGCTAAACGATTGCTGGCACGAATTCAGAGTTAATTTAGACGGGGAATCTTAAAATGAGTCAAGGAAAGATTGTTCAGTGTATCGGCGCGGTGGTTGACATCGAGTTTCCGCGCGACCAAATGCCCAAGGTCTATGAAGCCTTGACGCTGGCAGATGCCGGCAACTCCACTGCTGAAGTTGGCCTGACCTTCGAGGTCGAGCAACAACTGGGCGACGGCGTTGTCCGTACCATCGCGATGGGTTCATCCGACGGCCTGCGTCGCGGCATGCCTGTGAATGCAACCGGCAACCCGATTCAAGTGCCGGTCGGTACCGGTACGCTGGGTCGCATCATGGACGTGCTGGGTCGTCCGATCGACGAAGTCGGCCCGATCAAGAGCACCGAGAAGCGCTCCATTCACCAGGCTGCACCGAAATTCGACGAACTGTCTCCTTCCGTCGACCTGCTGGAAACCGGCATCAAGGTGATCGACCTGGTTTGCCCGTTCGCCAAGGGCGGCAAGGTCGGCCTGTTCGGCGGCGCCGGCGTGGGCAAGACCGTGAACATGCTGGAACTCATCAACAACATCGCCAAGCAGCACGCGGGTCTGTCCGTGTTCGCCGGTGTGGGTGAGCGTACCCGCGAAGGCAACGACTTCTATCACGAGATGACCGACGCAGGCGTTATCGACAAGGAAGACTTCAGCAAGTCCAAAGTCGCGATGGTGTTCGGCCAGATGAACGAGCCGCCCGGCAACCGTCTGCGCGTGGCGCTGTCCGGTCTGACCATGGCCGAGAAGTTCCGCGACGAAGGCCGCGACATCCTGTTCTTCGTGGACAACATCTACCGCTACACACTGGCCGGAACCGAAGTGTCCGCGCTGCTGGGCCGTATGCCTTCCGCCGTGGGTTATCAACCGACACTGGCTGAAGAAATGGGCCGTCTGCAAGAGCGCATCACCTCGACCAAGGTTGGCTCGATCACTTCCATCCAGGCCGTTTACGTGCCTGCGGACGACTTGACCGACCCGTCTCCTGCGACTACCTTCTTGCACCTGGACTCCACCGTTGTGTTGAGCCGCGACATCGCCTCGCTGGGTATCTACCCCGCCGTCGATCCGCTGGACTCCACTTCCCGCCAGCTCGACCCGCTGGTCGTTGGCGAAGAGCACTACAACGTTGCCCGCGGCGTGCAGCAGACTCTGCAGCGCTACAAGGAATTGCGCGACATCATCGCGATTCTGGGTATGGACGAACTGGCACCGGAAGACAAACTGGCTGTGGCACGCGCGCGTAAGATCCAGCGCTTCCTGTCGCAACCGTTCCACGTTGCCGAAGTGTTCACCGGCGCGCCTGGCAAGTACGTGACCCTGAAGGACACCATCAAGGGTTTCAAGGGCATCGTCAATGGCGAGTACGATCACCTGCCGGAGCAGGCGTTCTACATGGTCGGCGGCATCGAAGAAGCGGTCGAAAAAGCCAAGACGCTGCAATAATAAATTAGGAGCCGATCATGGCAATGACCGTACATGTGGACGTGGTGAGCGCCGAAGAGCAGATCTTCTCCGGCCTTGCTGAAGTCGTCGTCGTACCGGGCGAAATGGGCGAACTGGGTATCTACCCGCGCCATACCGCCCTGATGACTCGCATCAAACCCGGTGCGGTGCGCATCAAGCGTCCTGACCAGGAACGCGAAGAGCTGATCTACGTTTCCGGCGGTATGCTGGAAGTGCAGCCCAGTGTCGTCACCATCCTGGCCGACACGGCGATCCGCGGTGCCGATCTGGATGAGGCCCGTGCGCTGGAAGCCAAGCAGGCAGCGGAAGAGGCGATCAAGAATCGCACTTCCGACATCGACTACGCGGCAGCACAGGCAGAACTGGCGGAAGCAATCGCGCAGCTGCGTGCCATCCAGCAAGTTCGCAAGCACACGCACTAAGCGATACCGTTCCAGAATGAACAAAAGGGCAGCTTCGGCTGCCCTTTTGTTTTGCCGATGGCTGGCGTAACTAGCCGCTCAGGCTGAAGCCTTTTTCGCGGAACAATCGCAGACAGACATCAACCACGAGCGGGTCATAAAAGACCCCGCGATACTTGTCGATCTCCGCAAGTGCGGTTTCGAGACCGAGCGCAGGACGATAGGGTCGGTGCGACATCATGGCTTCCGCCACATCGGAGACCGCCAGGATACGGGCTTCGAGCAGGATGGCATCTCCTTTCAAACCTTGCGGGTAGCCACTGCCATCGATATGTTCGTGGTGCTGCAGGATCATTTCTGCCACAGGCCACGGCAGTTTCACGTCCTTCATGATGTCATAGCCGACTTGGGGATGGCTCTTGATGAATTCAAACTCCATACTGGAAAGCTGCCCGGGACGCGTGAGGATCTCGGCGGGGACATAGATCTTGCCGATATCGTGGATCGTCGCACCCAGTCGCAAACCGGTGATACGGAGGTCGGACAGACCGAGCTCCATGGCGATGGCGACGCTCAGATTGGCAACGCGCCGCTGATGACCGGCAGTATAGGGATCACGTTTCTCGACAGTTACGGCGATAGCCTGGATCGTACCGGCCAGTGCCTGTTTGACCGTCTCGTCGCTGCGTTGCTGCCGTTCATGCAAGTGATCGCGCTCGGCGCGCAAGCGCAGCATACGGATACCGAAAGCAAGGTCGCCTGCCAACTCCTGTAACAGCTTGATCTCATCCTCATCGAAGGCGTTGATCTCCTTGCCATACAGATTGATGGCCCCGAACGGTCGATTGAAATCATCGAAGAGAGGAAGCGCAATACTCGACGCATAACCGCGCGCTATTGCCTGATCGCGCCAGGGCAGGAATCGCGGATCGTGCAGGATATCCTGCGCGACCTGGTAATCCCCGGTACGAATAGCAGTTCCGGTAGGGCCGTGACCCTTGGCACTGTCATCCCAGCTGATCTCGATATGGTCCAGATAATCGACATGGGAACCTGCACGCGCTACGACACGGACACTCTTGTCTGCATCTCTTTCGGCAAAGCCGACCCATGCCATGCGATATCCGCCGATGGAGACAAGAGCATCACAGATATCCCCGAGCAACTGAGTCTCGTCATTTGCACGTACCAGCACACCATTGCACGTACTTAAAGCATGCAGCGCGCGGTTGGATTTCTGCATCCCCAGTTCGGCAAGGCGCCGTAAGGTGATGTCCTGCACGGTTCCTATCGATTTCAGAGGAGTGCCTGAAACATCGTAATAGGTCTCGCAGCGCTCATTGACATACTTGACTCGCCCGTCCGCCATCAAAAGACGATGGGTGATGTCATACGCCTTATGGTTCCGCACTGATTCAGTGTAAGCCTGATCCACCAGCTCCAGGTCTTCGGGGTGGATGGCAGCCAGAAAAGCTTCATAGGAAGCGCCGAAGTGCCGGCGGTCGAGCTCGAAGATGCGGTAGATCTCGTCGCTCCAGGATAACTCGTTACTTTGCAGATCCAGCTCCCAATTGCCCAGCTGGGCGATACGCTCCGCTTCATTGAGTCCGGCCATGCTGTGACGCAGAGCCTCTTCAGCACGCTTGCGCGCGGATATATCGCGCATCATGCCGATCGCATGCCAATGGCCGTTGAGCATGAGACCCGAGATCGAAAGTTCGACCGGGATCTCATGCCCGTCCTTGTGCAGCGCCTCGACCTCGATGGTCTTGCCGATGATGGGTCCGTGTCCATCGGCGCTGAAAAGCCTGAAGCCCTCGATCGCCTTCTCCATGTAGCGCTGCGGGGTCAACAATTGATGCAATGGCTTGCCGATGACTTCATCCGGGCGGTAGCCGAGAATCCGCTCTGCTGCCGGGTTCCAGTACACCAACGCGCTGCTGTCATCGACCATGATCAGTGCATCCAGCACGGCAGTGCTGATGGCACGGAATTTCTCCTCGCTGGTCGCCAAGGCCTGCAGGCTGGTGTCGCGGGCGGCTATCAAACCGCCGGTGTAGACATCGTGTGATCTGCACAGAATGATGGCCTTGGCCAGATTCGCCATCACCGGCTGGAACAGCTGGGTCAAAGGCAGGTCGCTGTCGGGCAGATGCGGAGACAGCAGCACGATCACACCCTGACCCTCGATCGGCAGACGCAGAAAGGCCTGATAGCGGATGGCCTCGACAGGCAGCGCGGCCAGCAGGGCAGTATCCACGCCACGTTCGGCCGGCCCGCATAACAAACCCTGCGGCAGCCGGACCGACTTGCCGACCATCCCGGCCAGCTCGTAATCACCGACAGCTGCGTCGAGATGTATCTCTGTCAATTCGGCAGAACCGCGTGCACCTGATGGCATTTGCAGGCAAACGAAGCCGGCAGGGAACGAGGTGTGATAGAGCAGGCGTTGCAAAGTCTTGTTGAGCAACGGTTTGACACTGACCTCGCCACCGATGACCAGGGCCATTTCATACAGGATGCTCAGGATGTAACTGTGTTCCATGATGAGCCATTATCCCACCGAAGTTGCAGAAGGGAAGCTTGAGAACGGCCGATAGCCCTGAATCTGCAGGCGTCACAGCCATGAGGGCAGCTAAATCAGACAGGCTATTTGATATACTGCGCTACCTATTGATTCAGAACCTTTATGAGCCCTTTGAACATCGTCATCCTCGCTGCCGGTAAAGGCACGCGCATGTATTCCGACAAGCCCAAGGTGTTGCATGCACTGGCAGGCAGGGCATTGGTGCAACATGTACTGGACTGTGCAGTGTCGCTGCAACCGCAGCAGGTATGCGTGGTGTATGGGCATGGTGGCGAAGCCGTGCCTCAGGCGATGAATGCATATGACGCGCAGTTCGTGATCCAGGAACCGCAACTGGGCACAGGGCATGCCGTGCAACAGGCGATGCCACACCTCAAGGACGATAGTCGCACGCTGGTGCTGTACGGCGACGTGCCATTGATCCAGCACAATACCCTGCACCAGATGCAACAGGCTGGAGACGGACTGGTGCTGCTCACCGTCAACCTTGATAACCCAACCGGCTATGGCCGCATCGTGCGCAATGCCGAGGGCGATGTGCAAAGCATCGTCGAGCAGAAGGATGCGACAGCCGAGCAGCTGCAGATCGGCGAAGTGAACACCGGCATCATGCTGGCACCGACGCGCGAGTTGCGCGCCTGGCTGGGAAAACTGGGCAACAACAATGCTCAAGGTGAGTACTACCTCACCGATATCGTGGCGATGGCCGTACAGCAGGGTGTCGCCGTACGTACGGCGCAACCGGCGCAGCGCTGGGAGGTCGAGGGCATCAATAACAAGATGCAGCTCGCCGCTCTGGAGCGGGTATGGCAACAGACACAGGCGAACAAGTTGATGGCGCAAGGAGTGACGCTGGCCGATCCGGCGCGTATCGATATCCGCGGCGAGCTGACTTGCGGACGCGATGTCGAGATCGACATCGGCTGTGTCTTCGAAGGCCAGGTCACTCTGGCTGACCGCGTGCGTGTCGGCGCTTACAGCGTCATCCGCGACGCTGTCATCGGGCAAGGCACCCAGATCGCGCCATACAGTCACATCGACAGCAGCGAAGCGGGAGCAAACTGCCACATCGGTCCCTACGCGCGCCTGCGTCCCGGCAGCAAGTTGCACGATGATGCGCATGTGGGCAACTTCGTCGAGATCAAGAACAGCGAGATCGGCAAGGGCAGCAAGGCCAACCACCTGAGCTACATCGGCGACAGCACCGTGGGCACCCGCGTCAACATCGGCGCCGGCACCATCACCTGCAACTACGACGGCGCGAACAAATTCCGTACTGTCATCGAGGACGATGCCTTCATCGGTTCGGACACGCAACTCGTTGCCCCCGTGACGGTAGGCAAGGGCGCTACCATAGGCGCCGGTTCCACCATCACCAAAGACACACCTGCCGGGGAACTTACCCTGTCGCGCAGCAAACAAATGACGATCGCCGGTTGGCAGCGTCCCGTTAAAGGAAAAAAGTGATATGTGCGGTATCGTCGGAGCAGTCGCAAAACGCAACGTCGTCCCCATCCTGGTGAATGGACTGCAACGCCTGGAATACCGCGGCTACGATTCGGCCGGCCTGGTGGTGGTGCATGACGGCAAGCTGGATCGCGTGCGCAGCACCGGTCGTGTCGCCGAACTGGGACAGAAGAGCGCCCATACCCAGGGCGAGCTGGGAATCGCCCATACGCGCTGGGCGACGCACGGCGTGCCGAGCGAGCGCAATGCGCACCCGCACATGAGCCGCAATCTGATTGCCGTGGTGCACAACGGCATCATCGAGAACTACGAGGCGTTGCGCGCCGATCTGTCGATGCACGGCTACGAGTTCACCTCCGACACCGACACCGAAGTCATCGCCCACCTGATCCACAGCCATTACGCCCAGGGCAGCCTGCTGGTCGCCACGCAGATGGCGCTGGCGCAACTGGTCGGCGCCTACGCCATCGGCGTGGTCGCGGCCGACAATCCGCACCAGCTCATCGCCGCGCGCAAAGGCAGCCCGCTGCTGCTGGGCGTGGGAGAAGGCGAACACTTCGTCGGCTCGGACATGTCGGCACTGCTGCAGGTCACCAAGAACGTGGTCTACCTGGAAGAGGGCGACGTCGTCGAAGTGAACCTCGCCAATTACCGCATCTTCGACGCGACGGGAAACAACGTGCAGCGGCCCGTACATGTCAGCGAACTGGACAACGACAGTGTCGAGCTGGGCGAATACCAGCACTACATGCAGAAAGAGATCCATGAGCAGCCGCAGGCCCTGGCGAACACGCTGGAGTCGGTGTGCAATAGTCAGTCACTGGTACCGGGTATCTTCGGCGCCGAAGCGAACACCATTTTCCCGCAGGTCGAGAACATCCTCATCCTCGCCTGCGGCACCAGCAACCATGCCGGCCAGGTCGCCCGCTACTGGCTGGAAGAGATCGCCGGCATCCCCTGTGTGGTCGAGATCGCCAGCGAATACCGTTACCGCAGCAGCGTCGCCAATCCCAGGACACTGGTGGTCACCATCTCGCAATCGGGCGAGACCGCTGACACTCTGGCTGCACTGAACCATGCCAAGACCACCGGTCATCCGTTCACGCTGGCCATCTGCAACGTGCCGGAAAGCGCCATCATCCGCCAATCAAAGCTGCGTCTGCTGACCCGTGCCGGTCCCGAGATCGGTGTCGCCTCGACCAAGGCGTTCACCACCCAGCTGGCAGCCCTGTTCCTGCTGACGCTGGTGTTGGCCAAATTGCGCGGTCGTCTGGATGCGAACCGCGAGCAGCAATTCCTGCATGAACTGCGCCACCTGCCCGCCGCAGTACAGAAGGTGCTGGCACTGGAACCGAAGATCGCCGAGATGGCCGGACATTTTGCCGACAAAAACCATGCGCTGTTCCTGGGGCGCGGCATGCATTACCCGATCGCCGCCGAAGGCGCGCTCAAACTCAAGGAGATCTCTTACATCCATGCTGAGGCCTATCCGGCCGGCGAACTCAAGCACGGCCCGCTGGCGCTGGTGGACAAGGACATGCCGGTGGTGTCGGTAGCACCCAACGACAGCCTGCTGGAGAAGCTGAAATCCAACCTGCAGGAGGTCCGCGCCCGCGGTGGCGAGCTGTATGTGTTTGCCGATGCGAATACCCACATCAAGGAAGCAGAAGGTATCCACATCCTGCAAATGCCCGAACACGCAGGTTTTCTGAGCCCTATTCTGCATACGGTCCCGCTGCAACTGTTGGCATATTACGTAGCATTGCAAAAGGGAACGGATGTGGATAAACCGCGCAATCTTGCAAAGTCCGTTACTGTTGAGTAACGGACTTTGCGCGCGGTTTACGGCGAAGGCTAACGTGAGCATAGCGAACGTTAAGGGGCAACGCCCCGGCCGAAGCCACAAGCCTCGCTAGTTAAAGGTCCATCAACATTCGTCCCACACCCCAGGAGAGAAAATGGCGGTCATCGCCGTGTTCAACCAAAAGGGCGGAGTGGGTAAAACCACCACCTGCCTCAATCTGACCTCTGCGCTGTCGCTGGCGCAGCGTCACCCGATTGCGCTCGACATGGATCCGCAGGGTCACCTGAGCCTGGCGTGCGGGCTGAAGAACGGCACCAATCAGGACAGAAGCATGGCCGCGTTCTTCCGCGACAAAGTGCCGCTGGCCAAACTGTTGCACAACACTCCCGCAGGCTGGCAACTGATCCCGGCGACGCTGGAGCTTTCCAAGATCGATGCGCTGTACGGCAGCGATCCGCAAGCCGCCAAGATGCTGAAACAGGGTTTGGCTGAAGAGCTGGCGCTCACAGGCGCACCGATCCTGATCGATTGCTGTCCCATGCTGGGTGTGCTGACGCTGAATGCCTTGCTGGCAGCTGACAAGGTGCTGATCCCGGTATCGGCGGACTATCTGTCGCAACACGGCGTGCACCGCCTTGATGCCGCCTTGAACGTGCTGGAGAAGAAACTGCAGCGCACTTTCGAGCGCCGCATCGTGGTCACGCGCTTCGATTCGCGCCGCAAGCTATCCTACGATATCTACGACAAGCTGAAAGAACGCTACGGCAATCTGGTATGCAAGACGCGCATCGGCGAAACGGTGGCGCTAGCCACCAGCCCGATGCATGGCCTGGATGTGTTCGCCTTTGCGCCGCAAAGCCCGGGCGCGGCGGATTACAAGGCGCTGGCCAAGGAATTGATGGACAGCGGCTTCGTTTAAGCGAAGTAGGCGTAGCCAGCAAAAAGCAGCGCAGTACCCAACAGAAGCGTGATGGCCGACAACCAGGCATTGCGCTTTTTTTGCTGGATGATCATCTCGCGCAACATCGGACCGGCTTGACCGGCGAGGTCTTCGTTCAGGCGCTGGTGCAGCAAGCGCGGCAGTTGCGGCAACAGCATCGCATAACGCGGCGCCTCGGCACGCAAAGCCTTGATGAAACCGCGCCAGCCCACCTGCTCGCTCATCCAGCGCTCCAGCCAGGGCTTGGCGGTCTTCCACAGGTCCAGTTCCGGATCGAGCTGCAGCCCCAGACCTTCCACATTGAGCAGCGTCTTCTGCAGCAGCACCAGCTGCGGCTGGATCTCGATGCCGAAACGGCGCGAAGTCTGGAACAGGCGCAACAGCACGCGGCCGAACGATACTTCGCGCAGCGGTTTGTCGAAGATGGGATCGCACACCGAGCGGATCGCCGCCTCGAACTCGTCCACGCGCGTGTCGGCCGGCGCCCAGCCCGATTCGATGTGCAGCTCGGCGACGCGCTTGTAGTCGCGGTTGAAGAAGGCGATGAAGTTCTGCGCCAGATAGTTCTTGTCGGTGGTTGTCAGCGTGCCCATGATGCCGAAGTCCATCGCCACATAACGTCCGTCCAGCGCCACCAGGATGTTGCCGGGGTGCATGTCGGCGTGGAAGAAACCGTCGCGGAACACTTGCGTGTAAAAGATCTCCACGCCGTTCGCCGCCAGTTTCCTCAGGTCGATACCCGCCTTGCGCAGCGCGGCGATCTGTCCGATGGGAATACCCTGCATGCGTTCCATCACCATCACGGTCTCGGAACACCAGTCCCAATACACTTCGGGAACCAGAAGCAAACGTGCATCGATGAAGTTGCGGCGCAACTGGCTGCAACTTGCCGCCTCGCGCATCAGGTCCAGTTCGTCGTGCAGATATTTGTTGAATTCGGCGACCACCAGCTTCGGTTTCAGGCGCTTGCCGTCTTCCCACCAGTATTCGATCAGTCCGGCGCAGATATCCAGCAACGCCACATCATGGCCGATCACGCGCGAGATGCCGGGCCGCAATATCTTCACCGCCACCTCGCGCCCGTCGGGCAATACGGCGAAGTGAACTTGTGCCACGGAGGCACTGGCAATCGGCGTCTCGTCGAATTCGGCGAACACCTCGCCCAGCTTTTTGCCATAGGCCTCTTCCAGAATGGCGACCGCCTGGGCGGAAGGGAAGGGCGGCACTTGATCCTGCAGTTTCGCCAGTTCATCGGCGATGTCGGTGGGTATCAGGTCGCGGCGGGTGGAGAGCAGCTGGCCGAATTTGACGAAGATGGGGCCCAGCGTCTCCAGCGCGAGGCGCAGCCGCTCGGCGCGCGGGCGCGAAGTATCGCGGAAGAACAGCAACCAGTTCAGGGGGCGGAGCAGCCAGCTTGTGCGCTCATGGGCCAGCAGGAATTCGTCCAGACCGAAACGCAGCACGACGAAGATGATGTTGAGTAACCTGAAGAAACGCATCGCCAACGGTTCCAAATGAAAAGGGCACGGTGATATCACCGTGCCCTCTAGTTTACTTGAGAAATCCTCAGTTCTGCTGGATACCGGCCAGAAGCCAAACGGATTTGTCGTCTTTCAGGTTCTTCTGCACATGCCAGATTTCGTCGAAGCTCTCTGCTGCTCCGTTGTTCTCGCGCAACTGGCCGCTCATGCGCACGCTGGCAATGGCCAGATCGCCCTCGGTCGCCACTTCCAGCAGGTCGGTGTTGATCGAGACCACATCGGTCCGCTGTGCGGCATCACCGCGTTCCTGCATCTGCATCGAGACTTCGGCGAACATCTCCGGCGTGGTGTATTCGCGGATATCGTTCAGGTCCTTGCGATCATTGGCCGCCTGCAGGCGGATGAAGGTGGTCTTGGCACCGCGCAGGAAACTGTCCACCGGGAAGTCGGCCGGGATGCTGGCGCTGACGGTGCTGGAAGCGCCGCCGCTCAACGGCTGCGCAGCAGGTTGCTGCGTGCCGCCATAAGGCGCGCCGGCACCGGCATATTGCATCGCCGGTTGCTGCTTCTTGCGCAGCATCGAGAGCACGAAGAACACGGCGACCACGGCCAGGATGATCATCAGCAACATGCCCATACCTTCACCCAGCCCGAAGTGTGAGAACAAAGCGGCCAAACCCAAGCCCGCGGCGATACCGGCCAAGGGGCCGAGCCACTTGCTACCCTGCTTGGCAGGGGCGGCAGCAGTCTGAGCCGGAGTTGCCTGTGCGGGTGTGGCATCGGCGGATTTTTGTGCCGGAGCGCTCATCGTGCGCTGCTTGCCGAAACTGCCTCCGCCGCCAAAGCGCTTGGCTTCAGCGTTCGCAGCGAGCAAAGAAAGGCTGGTCAAAACGATGGTCAAGAAGATGGCAAAACGTTTCATGCGGTTCCTTTTGAGTGGTTGATACAACAAAACGAGTATAGCAGCAGAGTCCGGTGGCAAAGCCCCACTTGGTTCATGGGGAGATATGTTCGGGCAACAGCCGGATGTCGCTGACGAAGTATTCCGTTTCACCGAAACAGGAAGTCGGCAGGCCCTTGTTCTGTGCATAGACCAGCGCCACACGCTGGCCTACGAATTGATTGATCTTGGCAGCCACGGCATCGTCGCGCACCGAGAACAGGAACTTCTCCGGTGCCGCACCAGGCAGGGCAACCAGCGAAAGTTCGCCTTCCCAGGTCTTGCAGATCCAGCCCTTGCTGGAGAGTTTCTGCATGAAGCCGGCGCGTTCGCCTTCCGAATAGCTCCAGTGCATCATGAGCCAGATATAGGCTGCGAAGACAGCCAGGGTAATCACAACAATACCGGCAGCAATGGTTAAAGCACTTTTTGGCAACGCCATGGATGAATCCTTGAAAGATGGGAAAGCGGCGACGATTATAGTCGGAGCTGCTGCAACGTCCCGCGACTAAAATGGGGCCGGGCTGGTGAAGTTCAAGGGTTCGCCGCTCACAGGATGGTTGAAGCTCAGCGAACAGGCATGCAACAGCAAACGCGCTGCGCTAGTGACATCGCCATACAGGGCATCGCCGAGGATGGGATGACCGATGGCAGCCAGATGTACCCTGAGTTGATGGGTGCGTCCGGTGATTGGCTCCAGCTCCAGGCGTGAACTGCCACTTTCCATACCCAGCAGGCGATAGCGCGTGAGCGAGGGCTTGCCCTGTTCATGATCGACCATCTGCTTGGGGCGATTCGGCCAGTCACGAATGAGCGGCAGGCTGATCTCGCCAGCCTCCTGTTCCAGTTTGCCGGAAACGACGGCGATGTAGCGTTTGCCAACCTCGCGCTCCTGGAACATCTGCGAAAGCCTGCGTTGCCTCCCGGCTCTGCGCGCGAACAGCATCAGACCGGAAGTCGCCATGTCCAGGCGGTGCACTACCAGCACATCGGGAAAATTCTGCAGCAAGCGCGCGACAAGACAATCCTGCTTGTCTTCGCCGCGGCCAGGTACGGCCAGTAACCCGGCGGGCTTGTTCACCACCAGCAGAGAATCATCCTGGTAAATCAGATAGTGAAGGCTATTGCTTGTCATCGCCCTGCGCAGGCGTATCGGTGACCTGGTCGGTCTGGGTCTTCCTTGGCCGGTTCTTGCTCGGGTCGGCAAAACGGAAACGACCTGCCAGCACACAGCCCTTCATGCCGATGTCACACGGTTTGTTGAGCACCTTCTGGCACTTGCCATCCAGTTCATGCGGACAACCCCAGCCACTCATCTTTTAATTCCATCAACTAAACGAGAAACGCCGTTCGCCCTGAGCCTGTCAAAGGGTGAAGGGTGTCCGAAATCAAGCCTTCTTCACAAACTCCGTCTTCAACTGCATCGCGCCGATGCCGTCGATCTTGCAGTCGATATCATGGTCGCCGTCCACCAGGCGGATGTTCTTCACCTTGGTACCGACCTTCACCACCGAAGATGAGCCCTTGATCTTCAGATCCTTGATCACCGTTACGGAATCGCCGTCCTGCAACACATTGCCGAAAGCATCCTTGAACACCTTGGCCTGCTCGCCAGTTTCCGCGGGTGCATTCTTGGACCACTCGTAGGCGCATTCGGGGCAGACATACATGTTGCCGTCTTCATAGGTGAAGGGGGAGTTACATTTGGGGCATTTGGGCAAACCGCTCACAGCAGGACTCCAGTTGGCTACATAAAATTTATAAAAGGAAGGGAGGAGTTCTTAAAGTTTGTATCCCCGGTGCACCGCCACCACCCCGCCCGTCATGTTGAAATACTCCACGCGTTCCAATCCCGCATCCACCATCATCTGCTTCAACTCTTCCTGTCCCGGATGCATGCGGATGGATTCGGCGAGGTAGCGGTAGCTGTCGGCGTCGTTGGCGATGATCTCGCCCATCTTGGGCAGCAGCTTGAATGAATACAGGTCGTACATCTTCTCCAGCGGTTTGGCGACCTTGGAGAATTCCAGCACGATCACGCGGCCGCCGGGTTTGAGTACGCGCTTCATCTCGCGCAGCGCGGCGTCCTTGTGTGTGACGTTGCGCAGGCCGAAGGCGATGCTGACCACGTCGAAATAGTTGTCGGGGAAGGGCAGGTGTTCGGCGTCGCACTGTGCGGTAGGCGTGGCGATGCCTTCGTCGAGCAGGCGGTCGCGGCCTACGCGCAGCATGGCGTTGTTGATATCGGTGAGGACGACCTGTCCCGTGCTGCCGACCTTGTCGAGGAACAGGCGCGACAGGTCGCCGGAGCCGCCCGCGATATCCAGCACGCGCTGGCCTTCGTGCACGTTTGCCTGTCCGACGGCGAAGCGCTTCCAGATGCGGTGCAGGCCGACCGACATGAGGTCGTTCATGACGTCGTACTTGCTGGCGACGGAGGTGAATACTCCCGCGACCTTCCTGGCCTTCTCTGTTTCGTCTACGGTCTCAAAACCGAAATGGGTCTTTGCCATATTACTGCTCCTCTGCATTCACTCCCTCTCCCACCGGGAGAGGGCTGGGGTGAGGGGTGAATCAAAACTCTACCCCCACCCTGACCCTCCCCCTGCAAGGGGGGAGGGAATTTACTTATTTATCGCGGCTCGCGCCGGCTGCTTCCAGCTTACCCAGGTAATCGTGCCACATGGCATCCTGATATTTGCCGAGCTCGTGCAGGTACTCCCAGGTGTAAAGGCCGCTATCGTGACCGTCGTCGAAGGTCAGTTTGACGGCATAGCTGCCGGCCGGCTCAACATCCGTGAGCATCACGTTGCGCTTGCCGACCTGCAAGGTCTCCTGGCCGGGGCCGTGGCCGCGCACTTCGGCGGAAGGTGAGTACACGCGCAGGAATTCGAACGGCAGCTTGTAGCGCGCTCCGTCGTCAAAGGCGATCTCCAGCATCCTGGATTGGTTGTGCAAGGTGATTTCGGTCGGGATCATAATGAACGTATCTTCTTCAATAATGCGGTGGTAGAGCGCTCGTGCAGGAAGGGGATGCTGTGCACCTTGCCGCCCCAGAGCTGTTGTACTTCCTTGCTGCCCACGATGTTCTCGGGTTTCCAGTCGCCGCCTTTCACCAGGACGTCGGGCTTGCAGGCGAGAATGAGGTTGAGCGGGGTGTCCTCGTCGAACTTCACCACCAGGCTCACCGATTCCAGCGCGGCCAGCACGGCCATGCGGTCCTGCTCGGCGTTGATCGGGCGGTCGTCGCCTTTGCCCTGGCGTTTCACCGAGGCATCGCTGTTGACACCGACGATGAGCGAAGCGCCGAGCGCGCCTGCCTGTGCCAGATAGGTGACATGGCCGCGATGCAACACATCGAAACAGCCGTTGGTGAACACCAGCGAGCGCGGCAACAAGGCGACCCTAGCGGCGAAGTCCTTCGCCTCGCAGATCTTGCTCTCAAAACTGGGGGCGGGGTATCTCACTAGTCGATGTATTCGAAGACGCGCACGACCTTGGCGACGTTCGCCGTGGTGCTGGCGATGTCCGATGCCGCATCGGCTTCGGCGCGGGTGACCAGACCCATCAGGTACACCACCCCGTTCTCGGTAACGACCTTGACATGGTCGGCCTTGAACGCGGTGCTTTTGACGAAGCGTAGCTTGACGTTGCCGGTGATGCGCGAATCGTCGCCATGTTTGGCGAGACCCGAAGCTTGGCCGGTGCTCAGTTCGTTGGCGATACCTTTGACATTGGGGATGCTGCCGACGATGCGTTCGATATCCATCTTGGCATTCTCATCCGCGGCCGTACCGGTGATGAGCGCGAAGCGATTGAAAGCCGTGACGCTGACATGAGAGGCGTCCTTGTACTTGTCGTCGATGCGTTTCTGCGCCTTGCTCTCGATGGTGTCGTCCTCGACCATTGTCCCGGTACTGCGGCGGTCGGCCGACATCATCGCTCCCGCGCCCACACCGGCGGCGACCACGGGCACTGCGCAGCCCTGCAACAGACCCACCACGACGAACAAGAACACGAACGGATAACGCATCATTCCCCTCCCAGAATCAGATGATCGATGGCATCGCACATGCAATGCAAGGCAAGCAGATGGACTTCCTGGATGCGCGCGGTGCTCTTGGCCGGGACGCAGATATGGAAGTCGCTCCCGGTGAGCAACTCGGTCATCTTGCCGCCGTCGCGCCCGGTCAGAGCGACCACTGGCATGTTGCGCTCGTGTGCGGCCTGGATCGCTTCCAGGATGCTGGGCGAATTGCCGCTGGTGGAGATGGCGATCAGGATGTCGCCGTCCATGCCCAGTGCGCGCACCTGCTTCGAGAATATCTGGTTGTAATCGTAATCGTTGGCGATCGAGGTCAGCACCGAACTGTCGGTGGTCAGCGCGATGGCGGCCAGACCGGGACGCTCGACCTCGAAGCGGTTGATCAGCTCGGCGGCGAAGTGCTGCGCATCCGCAGCGGAGCCGCCGTTGCCGCAGATCAGGATCTTGCCGTCGTTCATCAGGCAGCTGACCATCGCCTGAGAGGCCTCGGCGATGGGCTTGGCCAGCACCTTCTTGCTTTGCAGCTTGAGTTGGGCGCTGTCGTCGAAATGTTTACCGATGCGTGTGGTCAGGCTCATGGGAGGAATCTGGATGGATGACAAGTGCGAATATTACCTCAAGGCGGCCCGGCTTAAACCTCGAAAGCGTTCCTGACCCATTCCACCTTTGAGGTCGAATCCAGCAGCAGGGCATCGAAACGGCAGGGCGGGATGCGCTGCAAAGTGGTCAGGTAATGCTGCGCGGTGAGGATGAGGCGCTGTTGTTTGCGCGCGTCGATGCTGGCTGCCGCGCCGCCGAAATCGCTGCGGCTGCGCTGGCGCACTTCGGCGAACACCAGCGTGTCGCCATCGCGCAATATCAGGTCGATCTCGCCGAAACGGCAGCGGTAGTTGGTCTCGATCAACGTCAGGCCGTGCTCTTGCAGGTACACTGCAGCAAGCTGTTCGGCCTGGGCGCCGGGTCTCATCAGCGGTATCTGCTGTCCACCGGTACGCCCTGGCCTTGGCGCATGATGGCCAGCGTGGCTTCGCGCTGGAACATATGTCCATACAAAGTGACCTTGCCGGTAACGCCGTCCAGCGGCAGCAGGTTCGCATAGTCGTGGTTGAACAGCACTTGCAGCAGACGATAGGAGTCTATGCCCAGCGCATACAGGCGGTCCAGCTCGGGCGGCAGCGGCGTCGCGGAGCGCGGGTAGATCATCACCGCAGGGTGATCGGGCTGCAGCATCCACGGCATATCGACGAAGCGGACATCGGACAAGTCGTAGTTGACCAGCGTGTTGGCATTGCCCGAAAACACTTGCGAGGTCGAATATACCGGCAGCACGGCATTGATGTAGGGACGCAGCAGACGCGCCTTGTCCAGCTCGGCGGCGAGGAACACCGAATTGCCCGGTTCCTCCGGCAGTTCTTTCAACGGCGAGGGGTCGCCGGTAAAGACGATCTCGGCGCGCAGGATGCCGCCCGCGCGTTGCCACTCATCGGAAAAAGCCTGCGCCAGGCGCCTGGAAAGCGGCGTATTGGTGGAGACGATGGAGGCGCTCAGCAGTCCCGCGTTGGTCGCGCGCTGGGCCGACTGGCGCGCTTCCGCTTCCGCCGGGAGACCGAAGAAATAGAGCTGGTCGGAACGCTCGCCTTCCACTGTGTTCAGGGCCAGTGTCGGCGTCATCAGCTCGGTGTTCGCGGCCAGGGCGGCGACACCGCTACGGGTGAGCGGGCCGGCCACAGCCACCGCGCCGGCGAGCAGGGCCTGCTGATAGATCGCCGCGACTTCGCTGCTTTCATCGGCACAGGGATAGACACGCACCGCCAGGCCGTTCTTCTCCCTGCCGGCAGCGGCGAGGAAACCCTGCTTCACGGCATCTGCAGCCTTGGCGAAGGCAGGCGATTTCAGTGGCAACAACAGGGCAATATGCGGCACGGGCTGTTCGATCGGGACCGCAGCGACGGGTGCAGGGGCAGCCGCCGCAGGGTTGAGCTCGTCCGCAGTGGCAGAGGCGGGGGCGCTCACGTATAGTGCGCCGACCAGCAGGGAAACGAACGAGAGAACAGAGACGTGACGTCGCATAAGGAAGCCAAACAAAAATTGGAGTGCGCATTATATGTAGTCGCCACCCCGATTGGAAATCTAAGTGACATCACCCTGCGCGCACTGGAGGTGCTCGGCGCGGCCGACACCGTCGCCGCCGAGGATACCCGCAATACGCGCCATTTGCTGCAACATCACGGCATCAGCGATGCCAGGCTGCTGGCGCTGCACCAGCACAACGAACGCGGCGCGGCGGAAAAGGTCATCTCATTGTTACAGCAGGGCCAGCACGTGGCACTGGTGACCGATGCCGGGACTCCGGCGGTGAGCGATCCCGGCGCGGTGCTGGTGGAAGCGGTGCGTGCGGCGGGCTTTCGTGTGACTCCGATTCCCGGCGCAAGCGCAGCGATCACCGCGCTGTCGGCATCCGGCCTGAGTGCACCGCATTTCCTGTTTTACGGTTTCCTGCCCAACAAATCCGGCGCGCGCCGCACTGTGCTGCAAACACTGGTCGAGCATCCCTATACCCTGGTCTTCTACGAAGCACCGCACCGCATCCTCGAATGCACCGAAGACCTGCAGGCCGTCCTCGGCGACGAGCGCGACATCGTGTTCGCACGCGAGATCACCAAGCTGTTCGAAAGCATCCACCGCTGCAAACTGGGCGAAGCGATGGCCTGGCTGAACAGCGATGCCAACAACCAGCGCGGCGAGTTCGTGCTGCTGGTGTCGGGCGCACAGGCGCGCGCAGGACTGGATGCCGATACCGAAAAGACATTGAGTCTGCTGCTGGAAGAACTGCCGCTCAAACAGGCCGTGCAATTGGCGGTGAAGATCAGCGGCGGCAACAAGAACGAGCTGTACCAGCGCGCGCTGGTGCTCAAGGAAGAGCCAAACGACTGACCCACACAGACCGTTCGTGGTGACCCTTCGACTTAGCTCAGGACTAAAGGCATTGTCGAACCATCCGGCGCAGTAAGCGCCGGTGCGACCGTCCGGTTGCATAAGTGTTTAGGATAAAATGACACCATGAAAACCCTCACCCTCACCCTCACCCGCCCCGACGACTGGCACCTGCACCTGCGCGACGACACGCTGATGGCCTCGGTGCTGCCCGACACCGCCAGACAATTCGCCCGCGCCATCGTCATGCCCAACCTGCGCCCGCCCGTCACCACCACCGCGCAAGCCGTGGCTTACCGCGAGCGCATCCTCAAGGCATTGCCCAAGGACATGAAGTTCGAACCGCTGATGACGCTGTACCTCACCGATATCACCAGTGCCGAAGAGATAAAAAAGGCCAAGGCCAGCGGCGTGGTGCATGCGGTGAAGCTGTATCCGGCAGGCGCCACCACCAACTCCGATGCGGGCGTCACCGACCTGCGCAAGACCTATGCCGCGCTGGAAGAGATGCAGCGCTGCGGCATGCCGCTGCTGGTGCACGGCGAAGTCACCAGCGCCGACATCGACATCTTCGACCGCGAAGCCGTGTTCATCGAGCGAGTGATGCAGCCGCTGCTGAAAGACCTGCCCGAGCTGCGCGTGGTGTTCGAACACATCACCACCAAAGATGCCGCGCAGTTCGTCGCCAGCGCACCCGACACCATCGCCGCCACCCTCACCCCGCAACACCTGCTCTACAACCGCAACGCCATGCTGGTTGGCGGCATCCGCCCGCACTTCTATTGCCTGCCGATCCTGAAACGCGAGACGCACCGCGAGGCATTGGTGCAGGCCGCCACCAGCGGCAGCAAGAAATTCTTCCTCGGCACCGACAGCGCCCCGCACGCGCAGCACACCAAGGAGAACGCCTGCGGCTGCGCCGGCTGCTATACCGCGCACAGTGCCATCGAACTGTATGCCGAAGCGTTCGAAGCAGCGGGCGCGCTGGACAAGCTGGAGGCATTCGCCAGCTTCTACGGCGCGGACTACTACGGTCTGCCGCGCAATACGGGGAAGGTCACGTTGCGCAAAGAAGAATGGCAGCTGCCTGCGTCGGTGGGATTCGGTGAGTATCAGCTGGTGCCGCTAAGGGCGGGTGAGAAGATGAAGTGGAAGTTGGAAATTTGAGCATGCGCACGAAAAAATAATGCGCAGCAACGGAGAATCATGATGGAAAAGGCGAATGCCGCAGCAGCAGAAAACCAGGCTGTCGGGTCCATGGACGATGGCGGGCATCTGGACATCCTCATGATCCACGCCCTGCTGGATTCGCTGTTCACGATCTTTACCACTATGGTGGGGGTGAAGATATATCCGGGCGTCCCGGCGCTGAAGCAGGGCAATGCGGCAATGGGCGAGGTCACCGGACTGATAGGCATGAAGGCGGATACCGCCAGCGGAAGCGTCGCGCTGTCCTTCACTTTGCCGGCGATACGCGTGATATCCCTCAATCTGATGGGGCACGAGCTCACCAGTATCGACAAGGATGCGGCAGACCTTACCGGTGAGCTGACCAATATGCTGGTGGGCGGGGCGAAGCGCGTGCTGTCCGAGAAGGGGCACGAGTTCGACATGCAGACACCCCAGTTGCTGCTGGGTGGAGGGCACGAGATCGTGCATCACTGTGCCGGCCAGACGGTCGTGCTACCGGTCAGGATCGGCGAAGACGAGTTCTATATCGAATTGAATTTCGTCTGAGCGACAAGGACGACGACTTCCATGCCGCTATCCTCCTATCTCGATACCGCACCTGCTCTGGGCGAGCGCGTGTTCCTGCACCCCTCCTGCCAGGTCATCGGCGACGTGAACATCGGCGACGACAGCTCGGTGTGGTGCAACACGGTGCTGCGCGGCGACGTGAACCGCATCGTGATCGGGCGCGGCAGCAATGTGCAGGACCTGACCATGGGCCATGTGTCGCACAGGACGGCAGAGAAGCCGGACGGCTCGCCGTTGGTCATCGGCGATCATGTGACGGTGGGGCACTCGGTGATCTTGCACGGGTGCAGTATCGGCAACGACTGCCTGATCGGCATGGGCTCCATCATCATGGATGATGTGGTGATCCCCGACCGCGTGATGGTCGGCGCGGGCAGTCTGATCTCCCCGGGCAAGACGCTGGAGAGCGGCATGCTCTACATGGGACGTCCGGCCAAGGCCGTGCGCAAGCTGACGGATGAGGAGATCGCTTATCTGCGCTATTCGGCCGAGCATTACATACGGGTGAAGGACAACTACCTGAAGGGCGGATAAGCATGCACTCAAAGGATTTCCTGCTGAAAGACACCAACGAGCTGGAGCTGGAGATCGAGCGGCATTGCATCGGGCTGGGGCTGGACTGCTCCGATGAGTATCAGGTGCACATATTCGCGCACGAGATGCTGCAGAACATGGAACACCTCAAGGATGCGGCGGGCAAAGGTGATCGTTCAGCGAGGGCCAAGGTCGAGCTGTTCGGGATGGTGCTGATGCTGCATCAGGCGAACACCAAGGCCCTGGGGACGGACTACATGACGCAGTTCGAGGGACTATCGACCAGGCAACCCGCTTGGACTGCGTTGGCCAAGGCGTTAGGGAGCGAGCTGGAGAGCCGCAATCTGGATGAAGAATGAAAGTATCGGGAACGGAACGATGAGCAAGATGGACGAGCAGGATTTCAAACGCGCCAGCGTGAATCTGGAGACCGCGCAGATCGCGTGGAGGGAATTGCAGCGCTATTTCGCCAGCGGGGCGGCGATGCATGTGAGCGAGACGCTGGATTTGGTCGAGGTGGCGTTCCAGATCTCCGCGGACAATGCCGCACAGGTGGCGCAATGGATACAGGCCGGGCAGCTCGGCCGCGTGTCCGACGAGCAGGCACTGGCCTGGTATGAGGCCGATGCCGTCGTCTGGGCGGTCGTGGTCAGGCCCTACGTGCTGGTGCAGGCCACGAAAAAGGCCTGAGCGGCCGCCTCATTTCAGCTTCTTCATCGCGGATTCGATGCGCTGGCACAGCGTCTTCAGTATCTTGATGCGCGCGAAGTTCTTGTCGTTGGCTTCCACCAGTGTCCACGGCGCGGCTTCGGTGCTGGTGCGATCCACCATGTCGCCGATGGCCTGTTCGTAGGCGTCCCATTTCTCGCGGTTGCGCCAGTCTTCCTCGGTGATCTTGAAACGCTTGAAACCGATCTTCTCTCGCTCCTTGAAGCGGCGCAATTGTTCTTCCTTGCTGATGGTCAGCCAGAATTTCACCACCACGGTGTCGTGCCGCGTGAGCTGCGCCTCGAAGTCGTTGATCTCGCCGTAGGCGCGCATCCAGTCAGCCTCGGAGCAGAACTTCTCCACGCGCTCCACGAGTACGCGTCCATACCATGAGCGGTCGAAAATGGTGACACGGCCCTTGCGCGGCACATGCCGCCAGAAACGCCACAGGTAGGGCTGCGCGCGCTCTTCCTCGGTCGGAGCGGCGATCGGTATGACCTGATACTGGCGCGCTTCGAGCGCGCCGGTGATGCGGCGGATGCTGCCGCCTTTGCCGGCGGCATCGTTGCCTTCGAATACTGTCACCACGGTGATCTGCTTGAATCGGGGGTCGCGCGTGAGCATGGCCAGCTTGCCCTGGTATTTCTCCAGATCCGCCGCGAATTTCTTCTTGTCCAGTTTCTGCGTGAGATCGAGCGTCTCGAGGATGTTGAGCTTGTCGATCGGCGGCAACAGCGGCGCGGCACGGACAGAACCCTCTTTCTTCTTTTCGGATTCAGCCAGACGTTTGCGCAGGGCTTCAAGGATGACCTTGCCGACGGTCAATCCGCGATAACGTGCGTCTGCTCCTTCGACCACGATCCACGGCGCTTCGGCGGTGCTGGTGTGGCGGATGACGCTCTCATGGATGGTGGCGAATCTGTCGTAGCGCTTGAAGTGGTCCCAGTCGCGCTTGGTCACGCGCCAGCGCGTCTTGGGGTTCTTCTCCAGTGCTTTGAGGCGCGCTTCCTGTTTGTCCTTGGAAAGGTGCAGCCAGAATTTGATGATCAGCGCACCTTCGTCGGTGAGCATCTTCTCCAGGCGTTTGGCGCGTTCCAGACTCTGGTCGAGTTCGGCGACCTTGGTATAGCCCAGCGCACGGTTGAGGATGGGCCATGTGTACCAGGAACCCTGAAACACAGCGATCTTGCCCTTGGGTGGCAACGCGCGCCAGAAACGCCACATCATCGGACGTTCCATCTCTTCGTCGGATGGCTCGCCCATGCCATGGGTCTGGATGAAGCGCGGGTCCATCCATTCGTTGAGCAGGTTCACGGTCTCGCCGCGGCCAGCACCGTCGACGCCGCCAATGAGGATGATTACCGGGAATTTCCCTTTTTCCGCCAGATCGAACTGCGCATCCAGCAGCGCCTCGCGCAGTTTGGGTACTTCGGTTTCGTAAGTGGCCTTGTCGACTTTGTGTCCCAGTTCTGCCGATTCAAACATGACATCCTCCGCTAGATGGAAATTACAGTTGTTCGGGCGAGATGACGAGGCGCAGGTTGGTCTGGTAATCGCCCTCGCGCTCGCGGCGGCTGAACCACCATACCGCGCCTTTTTTTATGCTCCAGTAATCCGTTTTGCCGGTCATCAGCAGCGCGGCCAGTTCGCCCAGCCAGGGCTGGTGTCCGACCAGCAGCACTGAGCCGCCTGCCATCGGCCAGCCCGCCGTGGCGATGGCTTTCTCCGGCGTGGCATGTACGTCGATGTTGGGTGCGGTGATGAAATGCTTGCTGAGCGCGGCCGCCGTCTGCTGCGCGCGCACGGCGGGACTGACCAGGATGCGGGTGTGGGCGGGCAAACGGGGGGAAAGGAAATGCGCCATGCGCTCGGCCTGCCGCCGCCCCTTGTCGGTGAGCGCGCGTGCGCTGTCGGGCACGGTATCCGCAGCCTCGGCATGCCGCCACAGGATCAACTCCATTTCCCCGCCTCCCTTTTATTACACTATCGGGTGCCAGAATATACCGTATATACTGTTTGCGCCACATTCACAGGAGACTGAACATGACCAGGACAGTAGCGCGCAAACCTGTTGCCCGGAAACCCGCACCCGTACGCAAGGCCGCTCCGGTAAAGGCAGCAGCAAAGCCGGTGAAGAAGCACAAGAAAGAGAAGAGGGTCGACGTCAAGGTGAAGGTCGTGCGCGACAGCTTCACCATGCCGCAAGCGGATTACGAATTGATTGCAGGGATCAAGCAGAAGGCCCTGAAATCCGGCTTGCATGTGAAGAAGAGCGAACTGCTGCGCGCCGGATTGCAGGCCCTGTCGAAGTTGACGGTAGTGCAGTTGAAGCGCGCGATCTCCGGCCTCGAGAAGATCAAGACCGGGCGGCCCAGAAAGGATTAAAAAGCAGGGCTAGTCAGTTTCGGCCGCCGCGAGCGGCTGTCCCAAGGCCTGCAACAGCTCGGTCTGCGCGCAACTCTCGCTGCCGCGACCGGGTGCTTTGCGGTGCCAGAAGCCGTTGCAATCCATCTCCCACGCCTGCACGTTGTCTTTCAGATATGACTTCAGTCCTTCATCCAGCACACGTTTTTTGAGCTTCTCGTCGAGCACGGGAAAGCACACCTCGATGCGACGGAAGAAGTTGCGGTCCATCCAGTCGGCGCTGGCGAGATAGACATCGTGCGCCGTATCGTTGCGGAAATAGAAGATGCGCGTGTGTTCGAGGAAACGCCCGATGATGGAGCGCACGCTGATGTTCTCGGACAGGCCTTTCACGCCGGGGCGCAGCGCGCAGACGCCGCGCACGATGAGATCTATCTTCACGCCCGCCTGCGATGCATCGTACAGCGCGGTGATGATCTCCGGTTCCAGCAGCGAATTCATCTTGGCGATGATGTGGGCGCGCTTGCCTTCCTTGGCGAATCTGACCTCGTTGGCGATGGCTTCCAGTATCTTGGGATGCAGGGTGAACGGCGATTGCCACAGGTGTTTCAGCTTGCTGGCTTTGCCCAGTCCGGTGAGCTGGGTGAACACCTCGTTCACGTCGGCGCAGACGTCCTCGTTGCTGGTGAACATGCCGAAGTCGGTATAGAGCCTGGCGGTGCGCGGGTGGTAGTTGCCGGTGCCGAGGTGGGCGTAGCGGCGCAGCTTGCCGTCCTCGCGCCGCACCACCATCAGCATCTTGGCATGGGTCTTGTGGCCGACCACGCCGTACACCACATGCGCGCCGACCGCTTCCAGGCGTCCCGCCCAGTTGATGTTTGCTTCCTCGTCGAAACGCGCCAGCAGTTCCACCACCACGGTGACTTCCTTGCCGCCGCGCGCGGCGGCGATGAGCGCCTCCATCAGTTCGGAATCTGTACCGGTGCGATACACCGTCTGTTTGATGGCGACCACGTTGGGATCGGAGGCTGCCTGCTGGATGAAATCGATCACCGGCTTGAACGACTGGTAGGGGTGATGCAGCAACACGTCATTCTTGCGCAGCACCTTGAACATGTCCGCGCCCTTCTTTTGCAACAGCGTGGGCATGCCGGGCACGAAGGGTGCGAACTTGAGGTCGTCGCGGGCGACCTTGTCCGGGATGTTGAAGAGACGGACCAGATTCACCGGACCATGCACCCGATACAGATCTTCCGCCTTCAAGTCGAATTGCTGCAGCAGGAAGTCGGCCAGCTCGGCAGTACAGTTGTCGGCGACTTCCAGCCGTACGGCGTCGCCGAAGTGGCGCTGCGGCAATTCACCCTGCAGGCTGATGCGCAGGTTCTTCACCTCTTCTTCGTCCACGAACAGGTCGCTGTTGCGGGTGACGCGGAACTGGAAGCAGCCCAGCACTTCCATGCCGGAGAACAGCTCGCCGACATGCGCGTGCAGTATGGAGGAGAGGAACACGAAACCGTGCGGGCAGCCGGATATCTCCGGCGGCATCAGGATGGCGCGCGGCAACACGCGCGGCGCCTGCACGATGGCCTTGGCCGAGTTGCGGCCGAAGGCATCCTTGCCCTGCAATTCCACCGCGAAGTTCAGGCTCTTGTTGAGCACGCGCGGGAAAGGGTGGGCCGGATCGAGACCGATGGGGGTCAGCACCGGCATCACTTCGCGCAGGAAAAAGTCCTTGACCCAGGCCTGCTGCGCCTCGTTCCAATGGGTTCGCCGCAGGAACTTGATGCCCTGTTCGGCCAGCGCGGGGACGAGCTCTTCGTTGAACAGCTGGTATTGCCGCGCGATGAGCTGATGGGTCGGGGTATACAGGCGTTTGAGTATCTGGGTCGCTTCCAGTCCGTCAGGCCCGGTTGCCAAGCCGCCCAGCTTGGCCTGCTCTTTCAGGCCGGCAACGCGGATCTCGAAGAACTCGTCGAGGTTGCTGCTGACGATGCAAAGGTATTTGAGCCGCTCCAGCAAGGGCACCGACGCATCTTCGGCCTGGGCGAGCACGCGCCGGTTGAATTCCAGCAGACCGAGCTCGCGGTTGAGGAAGTTTTGCGCAGGGAATTTTTTTGCCATAAACGGGGGGTCAGCGTAGCAGCAGTTCAGCGTTACTAAAGGTTCAGTTCTTCGGCGGCACGTAACCGGTGGGCATCTCGGTGCCGGCACCGAAGAAATAGTTCTCCATCTGCTGAGCCAGATACTGGCGCGCCTTGATGTCGGCCAGATTGAGGCGGTTCTCGTTCACCAGCATGGTCTGGAACTTGATCCAGCCTTGCCAGGCTTCCTTCGAGACGTTTTCAAAGATGCGCTGGCCGAGCGCGCCGGGATAAGGGGGGCGGTCCAGGCCTTCTGCTTCGCGACCGAGTTTTACGCACTGCACTGTTTTTGCCATATCGATGTTCACTCCGTGGGTATTATGCTTGGGGATTGTGACATTACCGTGAATCTCCGCCCAAATCCAGCGGCTGTGCGGGATCACAGGGATGCTGGCGCTTCCGGCCGAAACGTCCGGCCATGAAACACGGGCGGCGCCCTAGCGCAGCGACAGCACGAACACCTTGGAACGGCGCTGATAGTTGTAGAGCGTCTTCTTTTGCGCCGGTAGCTGTTCGACGTCGACTTCCTTGAAGCCGCGTTCGATGAACCAGTGCGCCGTGCGGGTGGTCAACACGAACAGTTTCTGCAGCTTCATCGCTCTTGCGCGCGTGGCGATGTGTTTGAGCAGGGCGTCGCCGTAGCCGTGGCGGCGATAAGCGGGCTGGATGGCCAGGCAGGCGAGTTCTGCAGCCTTCTCGTCGGCGAAAGGGTACAGCGCCGCACAGCCGACGATGCGGTGGTCGTGCTCCATCAGCACGAAACGCCCGATCTCGCGCTCCAGCAGTTCGCGCGAGCGCCGTACCAGGATGCCCTCGGCTTCCAATGGCTGTAACAATTGCAGGATGCCGCCGACGTCCTCGATGGTCGCATCGCGCAGGGTGTTGAGTGTGCTTTCCACCACCATGGTGCCGATGCCGTCGTCGCTGAACAGTTCCTGCAGCAATGCCCCGTCGGTATGGCGGCTGACCAGGTGGGTGCGCGCTACCCCCGCCTCGCAGGCGCGTACGGCACAGGGCAGGAACAGCCCGACATCATCGGGCAGCTTGCGTTTGCCGGAGAGGATCCTGTTCGCCTCGACGACGGTCAGTTCCTGGATCAGCGTGCCGTCTTTCTCATGTACGCCGTCGGTGTCGGTCAGGAAGATCAGCTTGTCCGCATCCAGTGCGATGGCCGTCGCTGTGGCGACGTCCTCCAGAGTGAGGTTGAACACTTCGCCGGTGGGCGAGTAGCCGAGCGGCGAGAGCAGCACCACTTCGCCGAATTCCATACGGTCGCGCAGCGCGGCCACGTCCACCTTGCGCACACAGCCGGTGTGCATCAGGTCGATGCCGTTGATGACGCCGATGGGCTGCGCAGTGATGAAGTTGCCGCCCGCCACGCGGATATCGGCATTGGCCATGGGCGAGTTAGCCAGTCCCACCGACAACAATGCCTCGATCTCCAGCCGCACGCGGCCGACCGCCTCCTTTACGCACAGCATGGTCTCGGCATCGGTGAGGCGGATGCCGTGGTGGTAGCGACCTTCGATGTTCTCCTGCGACAGCCGCTGCTCGATCTGCGGCCGCGCGCCATGGACCAGCACCAGGCGTATGCCCAGCGCAGCCAGCAGGTTGAAATCGTGGGTCAGTTCGACGAATTTGCCGTCCGCCACCACTTCGCCGCCGAAGGCGACGACGAAGGTCTTGCCGCGGAAAGCATTGATATAGGGAGCGACGGAGCGGAACCAGTTTACGAATTCGGTGGATTGCAGTGGCATGGCAGTCATTTCGGGCGTGATTTCATATGCCTGCAATTAAACACCCAGAACGGGAAAATTGCCATGCGCTGTTCCGCTGTCATACAGCTACCGTGCGGAAGGAATAAAGTTTAGAATGGCAGCATAAATCACTTAGAGAGCAGTCACCGCTCCATCGCAAGGAAACAACCATGAACAGCCTGCTCAGCCAAGTCTCCTATCCGGTCTTCCTTTACATGACGTTTCAGTTCTTCCTGATCGCCAGCGTGTTTTCCTTCTTCGTCGGGATCGCCCTTGCATTGAGAAGCCAGAAAGCGTTGCGTTTCTTCGACCTGATGAACCGCTGGGTCTCGGTGCGCAAGATGATGAAGCCGCTTTCCGAACCGCATTACATCGAACCCGCCCTGCTGAAACGGCGCGCCATTCTGGGGACGACCATCATGGCCGGCGGCTTGGTCTCCATCCTGCTGCTGGCAAATGCCGATCTGACGCCCACGCTGTCGCTGTTCGAAGGCAGCCTGACCGATTCCGAGATCACCGGCGTCGCCGGTAATTTGAAGGGTTTCCTGCTGGTCGGCAATGTGGTCTGCATGCTGGTGGGCGCCCTCGTCCTGTTCTCTCCGCATGTGCTGACGTCGATCGAGGGCTATACCGACCGCTGGTTCACCATGCGCAAGACCATGCAACCGCTCGACAAGATGCATATGGATGTCGATTGCTGGGTGCTCAAGCACCCGACCAGCGCAGGGATCTCGCTGAGCATATTGTCCTTGAGTGCCGGGATGCTGATGCTCAACCAGCTGCACAACATCACTGCCTGAGCCGTGCCGGCAGCTTGCCTGCGCAAACGCGGCTCTCGCCGGTTCCTAATTAAAATCCCCCCACAGCGTCTGCAGCGCGGCGATGCCCGCGATGGCCGCCGTTTCCGTGCGCAGCACGCGCGGGCCGAGCAGGACGGGAGCAAAACCCGCCTGCTGCGCGACATTGGCTTCGTCGGCAGTGAAGCCGCCTTCGGGGCCGATGAGCAGGATGGCGCGGCCTTGCGGTCTGGGCTGGGATTGCAGGTTGCTGGCACCGCCCGGAAGCAGGATGAATTTACTGTCGGGGGCGTTGCGCATCCCGGTCAGCCAGGTACTCAATTCCTGCGGGGCATGCAATTGCGGCAGGGTGTTGCGCCCGCATTGTTCGCAGGCGGAGACGGTGACGTTGCGCCAGTGTTCGGTGCGCTTGTCGGCGCGCGGACCGGACAGCTTCGCCACGCTGCGCTGGGTCTGCACCGGCACGATTTCGGCGGCCCCCAGCTCGGTGGCCTTCTGCACCACCAGATCCATCTTGTCGCTGGTGCACATGGCCTGTGACAGCACGATCTGCAGACCGGACTCCTGTTGTCCCATGCAGGTCTGCAGGTTGCCGAGCAACACATGTTTGCCGTTGATGGCGTTGATGGTGGCGTCCAGCGCGTTGCCCAGGCCGTCGAAGATCTGCACGGCATCCCCCACGCGCAGGCGCAAGACGCGGCTGGCATGATGGGCGGCCTCGGGCGGCAGCTCGGCATGGGCGCTCTGGGGCAGGGGCGGCGGGCAGTAGAAGCGAGGGGCTGACATGGCGGCAAATGGCGTCGGTACGGGCGTGATAATATAACGCCCAGAAAAAGAACGTTGATCTTTGGGAGCGAAAATTATGGTCAGCCTGCAACCCCCTTTGTGCGATTTCGGCTGGAAGGCGCGCCCGTTCGAGCTGGTGGGCGTGGACGGCAAGCGCCACACGCTGGAAAGTGCGCGCGGCAAGAATGGCTTGCTGGTGATGTTCATCTGCAACCACTGCCCCTACGTCAAATCCATCCGCGACCGCATCATCCGCGACACGCGCGAACTGCAGCAGCACGGCATCAACAGTATCGCCATCATGTCCAACGATCCCGCCGAGTATGCGGAAGACAGCTTCGATAACATGAAGCTCGTCGCACAGCAGTACGACTATCCCTTCCCCTACGTGTGGGACGAGACGCAGCAGATCGCCAAGGATTACGGCGCGGTGTGCACCCCGGATTTTTTCGGTTTCAACGCCAACCTCGAATTGCAATATCGCGGGCGCCTGGACGCCTCGCGCAAGGAGGCCGTGGCGGACGCTCCGCGCGACCTGTTCGATGCCATGCTGCAGGTGGCAAAGACCGGGCAGGGGCCGCGCGAGCAGATCGCCAGCATGGGCTGTTCCATCAAATGGCGCGAGTGATCGCGCGAAAGGCATAGAGTGAAGATATTGATCCTGGGCGCCGGGCAGGTCGGCTCGACGGTGGCGGAGAATCTGGTCGGCGAAGCCAACGACATCACTGTGGTCGACTCTGACGGTGACAAACTGGTTCAACTGCAGGACCGCCTGGATTTGCGCACCATCACCGGCAATGCAGCGCATCCTTCCGTGCTCGAACAGGCCGGTATCGCCGATACCGATATGCTGCTGGCGGTGACGCAGAGCGACGAGGTGAACCTGGTCGCGTGCAAGCTGGCAGCGAGTCTTTACAACACGCCGACGCGTATCGCCCGCATCCGCACCGTCGACTACCTCAAGCGCGAAGAGCTGTTCAACCGCGACAACTTCTGCGTCGATTTCTCCATCTGCCCGGAGCAGATTCTCACCGATTACATCACCAAGCTGATCGAATTCCCCGAAGCCTTGCAGGTGCTGGAATTCGCCGACGGCAAAGTATCGCTGGTGGCGGTGAAGGCCTTCGAGGGCGGCCCGCTGGTGGGCAAACCGTTGAGTTTCCTGCGCACGCACATGCCGCAGGTGGAGACGCGCGTGGCTGCGATCTTCCGTCAGGATAGAGCCATCATCCCCGAAGGCAGTACCGTGGTGCATGCCGGCGACGAGATCTTTTTCATCGCGGCTTCGGACAATATCCGCCGCGTGCTGAAAGAGATGCGCCGCATGGACAAGCCGACCAAGCGCGTCATGATCGTTGGCGGCGGCAACATCGGCCGGCGGCTGGCCAAGGCGCTGGAGCGCGACTACAACGTCAAGCTCATCGAGTTCAACAAGAAAGCCTGCCAGAAGCTGGCGGGCGAGTTGACCAACACGCTGGTGCTCAACGGCGATGGTACCGATGAGAAACTGATGCAGCAAGAAAACGTCAAGGAGGTGGACGTGTTCTGCGCGCTCACCAACGACGACGAAAACAACATCATGTCGGCGCTGCTGGCCAAACAGGGCGGGGCGCGCAAGGTGATCTCGCTGATCAATCGCAGCGCCTATGTCGATCTGGTGCAGGGTGGCAAGATCGACATCGCACTGTCGCCTGCGCATGTCACCATCGGTTCGCTGCTGGCCTATGTGCGCCAGGGCGACGTGGCGGAGGTGCATTCGCTGCGGCGCGGCGCGGCGGAAGCGCTGGAACTGGTGGTGCACGGCGATCGCGACTCGTCGCGCGTAATCGGCCGCCATATCGGAGAGATCGACTTGCCCAAAGGAGCGACCATCGGTGCACTGGTGCGCGGAGACGAGGTCATCATGGGCCACCACGATACTGTGATCGAGGCGGAAGACCATGTCATCGTCTTCGTCACCGAGAAGAAACTGGTGAAGAAGGTCGAGAAACTGTTCCAGGTCAGCCTCGGGTTCTTCTGATGCGGCGCCTGTTCACCGTCTTCCATGCGCTGGGCCTGATGCTGGTAGTGTTCAGCTTCGCCTACCTGCTGCCCATCGTCACCGCGCTGATCTATGGCGACTACATCCTGGTATGGGACTTCCTGCTGACCATGTTGTGGACATTCAGCGCCGGCGTGCTGATGTGGCTGCTGACCAAGCGCCACAAGGGTGAACTGTCCATCCGCCACGGCTACCTGCTGGTGGTGGCGATGTGGACCGCGATGCCGGCCTTTGGCACCCTCCCGCTGTTGATGATGATCCCCAACCTGTCGTTCACCGATGCCTATTTCGAGACCATGTCCGGCATGACCACGACCGGTGCGACGGTGCTGGTCGGGCTGGACAATCTGCCGCCCGCGATCAATATCTGGCGACACGAACTCAACTGGTTGGGCGGCATGGGCATCATCGTGCTGGCTGTGGCCATTTTGCCCCTGCTAGGCATCGGTGGACGCCAATTGTTCAAGGCAGAAACGCCGGGGCCGATGAAGGATTCGGCGCTGACACCGCGCATCTCGGAGACGGCGCGCAACCTGTGGGTGATCTATGCGGGTATCACGCTGGCGTGCATATTGGCGCTCAAATGGGCCGGGATGAACTGGCTGGACGCCATCTGCCATGCTTTCGCCGCCTTGTCCCTGGGGGGGTTCTCCACACATGACTCAAGCGTCGGTTTTTTCAATTCGCCGCTGATCGAATCCATACTTATCGTGTTCATGTTGATCGCCGCGATCAACTTCGCCACGCATTTCCTCGCCTGGCGAAGCGGAAGCCTGAGGACATATCTACGCGATGCAGAAGCGGTTGCCACGCTCATCCTGATTCTGGGGAGTTGCCTGGGGGTGGGCTGGTTCCTGTGGTGGCAGGGTACCTATCCTGAATTTTTGATTGCCTTGCGCCATGCCAGCTTCAATCTGGTGTCAATGGCGACCGACTGCGGTTTCGCCAGCCAGGACTTCAACCAGTGGCCGACGTTCGCCCCCATGTGGATGCTGCTGCTGAGCAGTATCGCGGTGAGCTCCGGTTCCACCGGCGGCGGAATCAAGATGATCCGCACGCTGGTGCTGGTCAAACAGGCCGGGCGCGAGTTCCTCAAGCTGCTGCACCCCGCGGTCGTCAACCCGATGAAGATCGGCGGTCATGTCATCGCCAACAATATCGTGTTCGCGGTGCTGGGCTTTATCTTCCTGTATTTCGTCAGCATCGCGAGCCTGACCTTCGCCTTGCTGATCAGCGGGCTGGATTTTGTCTCGTCGTTCTCGGCGGTGATCGCCTGCATCAACAACGCGGGGCCGGGACTGGGCGTTGTCGGCCCGGCCGGCAACTACCAGGGGTTGACCGATTTCCAAACCTGGGTATGCACCGTGGCGATGCTGATCGGGCGACTGGAGATCTTCACCGTGCTGATCCTGTTCACGCCCGCTTTCTGGAAGCGTTAAGGCGAGGAAACATTGAACGTGCGAGGATAAATGCGGTAGCATCGCGGATGGCGGGCCAGTTCCCGCCGACAGGGCATAATAATAGTCAGGGGTGGCGAGCGTGAGCGAGAATTTATCGGGCATCCGGGTCGTGCTCATCGACGACAGCAACACCATACGCCGCAGCGGCGAGATATTTCTTACGCAAGCGGGCTGCAAGGTCGTGCTGGCGGAAGATGGTTTCGACGGCCTGTCCAAGGTGGTCGACAACAAGCCGGACATCATCTTCGTCGATGTCATGATGCCGCGTCTGGATGGCTATCAGACCTGCGCTCTCATCAAGAACCATGCCGAATTCAAGAATACACCGGTGGTCATGCTGACCAGCAAGGACAGCCTGTTCGACCGCGCGCGCGGCAAGCTGGTCGGGGCCGACCAGTATCTGACCAAACCCTTCAGCAAGAAAAGTCTGATCGAAGCGGTGACCATGCATACAACCAAGCAACATGAGGAAGCAGATTATGGCAATTAAGAAAGTGATGGTCGTGGACGACTCTGCAACGGAGCGTCATGTATTGGGTGACATCCTCGGCAAGAAGGGTTTCACCGTGGTCTACGCCGAAAGCGGTGAGCAGGCGGTGGCAAGTTCCAAGACCGAACTGCCCGACCTGATCCTGATGGATGTGGTGATGCCCGGCCTGAACGGCTTCCAGGCGACCAAGGCGATCACTCAGGACCCAGCGACCCAGCACATTCCGATCATCATCTGCACCACTAAGGGGCAGGAGACCGACAAGATCTGGGGCATGCGTCAGGGTGCCAAGGATTACATCACCAAACCGATCGGCGCAGACGAGCTGCTCGGCAAGATCGCTGCATTAGGCTGATCGCCGGGTCGCCATGTCGAAACGCTTCAACCTGCGCGAATTCCAGCAGAGCGTGCTGGATCGCCTGCAAGCCCAAGTGGCTGGCGGTGGCGATCATGCCTCCACGCTGGGCGTGCAGGTGGGCCAGGAATACTGGCTGGTGGACATGGTCGATATCAGTGAAGTGCTGCCATTGCCCCCGCTGACGACGGTACCCCTGACCAAATCCTGGTACTGCGGCGTCGCCAACGTGCGCGGCAATCTTTACAGCATAGTCGATCTCGGCGTGTACATGGGCGGAGCGCCTACCCCGCACGAGGGACAGAGCCGGGTGCTGCTGGCGGGACAGAAATTCGCCTTCAATGCCGGCCTGCTGGTGTCGCGTGTGCTGGGCCTGCGTAACGCCACGGAGTGGGAGCGCAGCGAACAGGATGGCGAGGTCCGCCTTAAAGATGGCAGCGGACAGGTGTGGCGCAAACTCGAATTGGCGCAGTTGCTGCAACAGCCGGAATTTTTACAGATCGGGGCGTGATACGCGCTCGGGAGGAGAGGAAATGGCTTTCAAGTTACCGTTCAGTTTGTCGAAAAAACCCTCGCAGAGCTTCGTCAAGAAGGGCGACGGCGGGCCGGCACCGATCAAGACGATCCAGATCCCGTGGTTCAGCAAGCAGTCCTTCGACAAGCAGCTGCGTGTACTCGGCGGTTTGCTGCTGTTCTTCCTGCTGATCGCGGCGATCTTCACCTATTTCGACTCGCGCGACTCCTCCCACGCATCGCGTTATGTGGCGCAATCCTCGAAGCTGCTGATGTTGTCGCAACGTCTGGCCAAGGATGCGGCGGCCAGCTTCTCCGGCGACTCCGCTGCGTTCGAAGGCCTGGAGGCGACCCGCGCCGAGTTCTCCGCCATCCTGAATACCCTGGACAAGGGCTCGGACAGTGTGCCGCCGACGGAAGGCAATGCGCGCGCATCGCTGGACAGGCTGCTGGCGGACTGGAAACGCATGGGTGCCCTGCTGGACGAGCTGGAGAAGGGCCGCCCGCTGCTGGTGACGCTGGAACGCGGCGCCGCCGGCCAGCGTGACATGCTCAACCTGTCCAATCAGGTATCGGACCGTGCCACCCCGGCTTACGCCGCCAAGGCCGACCGCCTCAACCGCCTCATCGAACAGATCACCAGCGCCGTGCAGATGGTGCTGACCTCCGCCTCGACCGAGGACCTGCCAGGGCTGGAGCCGAAGATCCGCGAAGCAAAGGAGTTGCTGGAGCAGTTGCCGCAGAGTGACGCGACCGTGATGCTGCTGAAGGAAGATTTCGAAGGTTACCAGTCGGTGGTGGGCTTCATCGCGGCCAATGCAGGCGATGTGCTGACCTCGCGTCTGGCGGGTAAACGCATCCTGGAAGAGGGCGAACAGTTGCTGTCGTCCACGCAGAAACTGGTGAACGATTACGAAAGGTCGTCTGCCGCACGCGCCACAAGCTTCGTGGTGTTCTTCTCCGGCGGCATGCTGCTGCTGCTGCTGCTGTTGCTTTCCAAGATCTACCTGGACGAATCCAAGCGCCGTGAACGCGAGGCCGGCGCGACCAACCGCAACAACCAGCAGGCGATTCTGCGCCTGATGAACGAACTGTCCGACCTCGCCGACGGCGACCTGACCATCCGCGCCACCGTGTCCGAGGACATCACCGGCGCGATCGCCGACTCGGTCAACTACACCACCGACGAATTGCGGAAACTGGTCTCGCGCGTGACGACCGCCTCGCAGCAGGTGGCGCGCGCCACCGGCGAAGCAGGTAACGTGACCAAGGAACTGCTGAGTGCGACGCAGAAACAGGCGGCCGAGATCCGTGACGCCGGCGGCGCGGTCGAGCTGATGACCAAGTCAATCCAGGAAGTCGACAGCAGCGCGGCGCAGTCTTCCGAGGTGGCGCGGCGCACGCTGGAAGTGACCGAACGCGGCGCGCGCGCCGTGCAGAACTCGATCTCCGGCATGGACGGTATTCGCGAACAGATCCAGGACACCTCCAAGCGTATCAAGCGACTGGGCGAAAGCTCGCAGGAGATCGGCGAGATCGTGGACCTGATCTCGGACATTACCGAGCAGACCAACGTGCTGGCGCTGAATGCGGCGATCCAGGCGGCGTCGGCGGGTGAAGCGGGACGCGGCTTTGCGGTGGTGGCGGAAGAAGTGCAGCGCCTCGCGGAACGTTCCGCCGAGGCGACCAAGCAGATCGGTATGCTGGTGAAGACCATTCAGAGCGACACGCAGGATGCGGTGGCCGCTATGGAAAAGAGCACGCAGGGTGTGGTGGACGGGGCGAAACTGTCCGACGCTGCCGGGCAGGCGCTGCGCGAGATTGAAACATCGACGCGCGAACTGACCGACCTGGTGAACAGTATCTCGGTGTCCACCCAGGTGCAGACCGACATGGCGCGCGAAGTGGCCGGCGTCATGACCGACATTCTGAAGATCACCGAACAGACCTCGCAAAGTACGCAGCGAACCAACGCTTCCGTCTCCCAGCTGGAAAGCCTGGCGGGCGAATTGAACAGCTCGGTATCGGGTTTCAAACTGTAAAGGCAGATAGTGCAGGAACAATTCAATTCTTTGCCCCTGTTGTCCGTCAAGCCCGGGCTTGACGGCTCACTGGCGAACATCAGCCGCGATCTGGAGGAGTTCTTCTCTTCCGGCGGGAGCGACCGCGAGGCATTGAAGAAAGCACAGGAAGAACTGCACCGCATCGGCGGCGTGTTGCGCATGTTGTCGTTGACCGGACTGTCGGTGTTCTGTGCCGAGCTCGAAACGCAGCTGCAGGAGTTCGTCCAGCCCCAGGATGCCACGGCATTGCGCCGCGATGTCATCCGCCGGGCGTTGTTCGGCTTGACGCATTATCTGGATGCGTTGGCGGACGGTGCCAGCAACGCCACCCTGCGCCTGTTCCACGAATATCAGGAGATGCTGCAAGCGCGCGGCCTGGAAATGGCTTTCGACGTGGATCTGTTCTTTCCGTCGCTGCAAGTAGAGCTGCCGGAAGCGTTGTTGCGCCCCCCCCAGGAGGCCGATGTGCCGGCGCGCATCAAGGCCGCGCGCATGCAATACCAGCAGGGACTGCTGAAATGGCTGCGCCAGGATAACGCCGCCGAAGCCTTGCGTTCGATGATGTCGGCGGTGCGCGGCGCGATCACCTGTGCTCCGCAGAATCAGCAGCGCGCATTCTGGTGGGTTGCCTCCGGCCTGCTGGATTGCCTGATCCAGGAAGGCATACCTCCCGAATTGAACGTCAAGAAGGCGCTCAGCCGCATCGATCTCAGGATGAAGTCGCTGACCGATGGCAGCGCGTTCGACGAGGAGATCGCGATCAGCGAGATGCTTTACCTGATCGCGCGCAGCCACTCGGTGAACGATACGGTGGAACAGATCAAGAGCGTTTACGCGCTGGACGTCTACCTGCCCGAAGAACCTCCATTGCCGCCGAGCGAGACCGCGGCCCTGCTCGACAACATGCGCGAGCAGCTGCGCGGCGCCCAGGAATCCTGGGAATACTGCATCTCCGAGGATTCGGGGGCATGCAAGCGCTTTGCCGATGAGATCGGCAGGCTGTACGAACTGTCGGAGCATCTCGACCGCAACACCCTGCAGTTCCTGTGCAAGCAGATACACACCACGGCGCTGCATGCCGACGAGCCCGACCGCGCGCAACGCATTTCCATGGACATGGCTATGGCCTTGCTGCTGCTCGGCAGCGGTATCGAGCACTACCAGCATCTGGGCAGCGGGTTCCAGGAACAGGCACGCATCCTGAGCTCGCGTTTGCAGGGCGGCCTGATGCGCATGCCCGAGGACGAGGAGAAATATGCCAATCTGATCTCGTTGTATTGCCAGATGGAGCAGCGCGAAGTGATGGTGCCGCTGGCGAACGAGATGCAGGGCAATCTGCAATTGATCGAGCAGAGCCTGAATGCCTTCTTCAACGACCCGGCCAAGCGCGCCGAGCTGGCCCAGATCGGTCGTCTGCTGAGCCAGGTCGAGGGTGGGCTGCACCTTCTCTCGCTGGAGCTGGCGATGCAGCTGTCGAGCGCGCTGCGCCATGCGACCGAACGTTATGTGCACGGGGCAACGCCTGCCGCCGCCGAGATGCATATCGTGGCAGCTGCCATCAGCGCGCTGGAAGAATATGTGCATGGTCTGGTGCTGGGACAGAAACCGGACCCGTCGGTACTGGGCGCCGTGCTGCAGGAACTCACCGAGATGCGCGCCGCTCCGGCCCAGGAAGAAGAGGCGCAGCCGGAAGAAGAGGCGACACCAAGCGGCGTGTCGATACGCACGGGCGGAGAAGACGAAGAGTTGCTCGAGGTCTTCCTCGAGGAAGCCGGCGAGGTCATGGAGACCCTGCGCAACAACCTTGAGGTCAGCCGCCTGCACATGGAGAGTCGCGAACCGCTGGTGGTCATGCGGCGCAGTTTCCACACACTCAAGGGCAGCAGCCGCATGGTCGGCCTGGCCGAACTGGGGGAAGTCGCCTGGGCGGTCGAGCGCGCCATGAACAAATGGCTGCAGGACAACAAGCCGGCCACGCCGGAACTGCTCGACATGATCGGCGACGCCGAAGTGCTGTTCCAGCACTGGGTGGACATGCTGCACAGCGGCAGCACGAGCGCAACCATCGATACTTCCTGGCTGCTGACAGTGGCGGATTGCATCGAGAACGGCAAGGAGATACCCCAGGCAAAGGACAGGAGACCGGCCGCAGAGCCGCTCGAAACGGCCCCGCCGGTGGAAGAAGGTCCGGTCGAGATCGGTTCGGTCAGCCTGTCGCTCGTACTGTTCAATATTGCGACCGAAGAGGCCGCGGCTCATGTGCGCGCACTGCGCAAGCAGCTGGCGGTATTGCACGATACCGAATCGCACATTGTCACCTATGACTTCATGCGTGCCGCGCACACACTGGCGGGCGTCAACCGCACCATGGGTTTCGTGCAGATCGCCGAACTCGCCTATGCATTGGAACTCTGGCTGGAAGAGCGCATCGACAAGCCGCATGTGGTGAACGAGCGGCAGATCGCGGGCATCGACGAGGTGGTGGATCGGCTGGACGAGATGTGCAGCATGGTGCGCGAACAACGGCAGGAGCCGGCGGCGCAGCCCGAGCTGATCGCCCGACTGCAGGCAGAAAAGGCGCTTGGCGCAGCTGAGGCGGCTGCACCAGAGGCAGAGCAAGCCACAGAACTGGATTTCGATTTGCCTGCGACGACGGAGACGCCGCTCGCTGCAGAGGAGCAACCGCTGTCGCTCGATTTTGAACTGCCTGCAATGCCGGAAGCGCAGCAAACGTCTGCGCAAGTCCAAGAGCAGGCTGTCGAAGCGCAACCGTTTGCGGCCTTCGACCTGGAATTGCCTGCGCTGACAAAAGAAGAGCCGGCCGAAGCGGCAGCCTTGCCCGAGATCACATTCGATCTCGCACCCGTGCTGGAAACTGCGGCAGCGGAGGAGGTCGAACTGCCCCAGGAGGCAGCGGCGCCTGTCAGCGAAGCGGTAGCCCCGGAGATCGCCGCTGCCGAGACCGCATCCACTCCGGAGATCACGCTGGATTTCGCGCTGCCCGAGGAAAGCAAGGTCGAAAGCGCGCCTTCCGTCTCTGACGAGACGCCAGCGCAACAGGAACCGGAGTTCGTTGCAGAGCCGGCCGCTGCGATGCCGGAGCCCGAAAAAATCGCTGTCGCCACGACCGACCTGCCGGAACCGGAGCCGCAACCGGTGCAGAGAGAGCGCTCTGTTCACGATGAGATCGATGAGCAGTTGCTGCCGATCTTTCTTGAGGAAGCGCACGAGATCTATCCGCAGATCGGCACCACATTGCGCGCATGGCGCGAACACCCCGGCGATGCGCAACTGGGCCGCAATCTGCAGCGCAGCCTGCACACGCTCAAGGGCAGCGCGCGCATGGCCGGCGCCATGCGCCTGGGCGAACTGACCCACCGCGTCGAAGACCGCGTGGAAAGCGCCATCGCCAGGGGTAATTACAACGCCGAATTCTGGACCGAGCTGGAGAGCTACCAGGATCGCATCGGCAACGCTATCGAGCAGCTGGTGCATCCGCATGTGGAGGAAGCCCCCGCGGCGCAGGCGGTCGAGACGAAGGCAGCGCCGTCGCCGGAGGCCGCCCAGGCCGTTCCGAAACAAACGCTGGAGATCGGCGCCGAACGTGCCATGCAGGCGGCCTTGCTGCGCGTGCGCTCCGACACGGTGGATCGCCTGGTCAACGAGGCCGGCGAGGTCAGCGTGGCGCGCTCGCGCGCCGAGACGGAACTGGGCGAGTTCAAGAACAGCGTGCTGGAACTGACCGAAAGCGTGAACCGTCTGCGCAAGCAGCTGCGCGAGATCGAGATCCACGCCGAAGGCCAGATGCAGGCGCGTATCTCGGTCAGCGGCGACAGCGCGGAGAAATTCGATCCGCTGGAGTTCGACCGCTTCACGCGCTTCCAGGAACTGACGCGTTTCATGAACGAAAGCGTGCACGACGTGCAGACCGTGCAGCAGACCCTGTTGAAGAACCTGGCCGAAACGGAAGCCGCACTCAGTGCGCAGGCGCAACTGAACCGTGACCTGCAGCAAGGGCTGATGAATATCCGCATGGTTCCTTTCGCCAGCATCAGCGAACGCCTTTATCGCATCGTGCGCCAGACCGGCAAGGAACTGGGCAAACGCGCCAACCTGGAACTTTCCGGCACCGAGGTCGAACTTGACCGCAGCGTGCTGGAAAAGATGACTGCACCGTTCGAACATCTGCTGCGCAATGCCGTTGCACACGGACTGGAAAACCCGGAACAGCGCGAGCGCGCCGGCAAGGAACCCATCGGCGAGATCCGCCTTTCCCTGCGCCAGGAAAGCAACGAGGTGGTGTTCGAGCTCAACGATGACGGTGCCGGACTCGATATCGCGCGCGTGCGCCAGAAGGCCATCGAGCACGGCGTGCTGCAGGAAGGCGAAGAGATCAGCGACGAGCTGGCGATGCAGCTGATCTTCACACCGGGACTTTCCACGGCACAGGAGATCACCGAGATCGCCGGACGCGGCGTCGGCATGGACGTTGTGCGCAGCGAGATTACCGCGCTCGGCGGGCGTATCGACGTGGCCTCCGATCCCGGGCGCGGCGTGCGCTTTACCATCCATCTGCCGCTGACGCTGGCGGTGACCAAGGTGCTGATGATCCGCGCCGGGCAGAACATCTACGCCTTGCCGTCGATCATGGTGGAGAACGTGCAGCAGCTGAAGCCGGCCGCGCTGGAAGCGGTCTACCAGCAGCAATATGTGGATTGGCAGGGGGTGCGTTATCCCCTGTACCATTTGGCACGTCTGCTCGGTGACGAAGACGCCGAGGTCGAAAGCCTGCCGCACAACCCGGTGCTGCTGCTGCGCGCCGGCGAGCACCGCATCGCCGTGCATGTGGACGAATTGCGCGGCAACCAGGAAGTCGTGGTCAAGAACATCGGTCCGCAACTGGCGCGTCTGCCCGGTATCGCCGGTGCGACCGTGTCCGGTAGCGGTGCCGTCATCCTCATCATCAACCCGATCGCCTTCACCCAGCGCATCGCGGTGACGCGCAAGGTCGCCAAGGCGGCTGCGGAAGCCGAAGTCGTGCGCAGGATACCGGTGGTGATGGTGGTGGACGATTCGCTCACCGTGCGCAAGATCACCGGACGCCTGCTGGCCCGTTCCGGCTATCAGGTGGTCACGGCCAAGGACGGCGTGGATGCGATGGAGCAACTGACCGAGATCCTGCCGGACGTGATGCTGCTGGACGTCGAGATGCCGCGCATGGACGGTTTCGAGCTGGCCAAGCGCTTGCGCCAGGATAGCCGCACCCAGGACATGCCTATCATCATGATCACCTCGCGCACGGCCGACAAGCACCGCCGCTACGCGCTGGAACTGGGCGTGAACGAATACATGGGCAAGCCCTATCAGGAAGATGAGCTGCTGGAACACATCGCCCGCCTGGTCGGTGTGGCGGCGGCGCACTGATCGTCCATTGAGTGCAGGGCGCCGAGCGATTACAATGGCGCCATGCCCGAGTTGAACCTCACGAACCACTTCCTGATCGCCATGCCGGCGATGACCGATCCCTTCTTTGCCAAGTCCCTGACCTATGTGTGCGAGCACAACGAGCAGGGCGCCATGGGCATCGTGATCAACCGTCCCATCAGCCTGACGCTCAGCGAACTGTTCGCCCAGATCAACATGCCGCTCAAGCCGGCAGAACTGGAAGATGTGCTGGTGCACTTCGGCGGCCCGGTGCAGACCGACCGCGGCTTCGTGCTGCACGACACCGTCGGGCAGTGGCAATCCACCCTGCAGGTCAACGACCATATCGGCCTTACCACTTCCAAGGATATCCTGCAGGCGGTCGGCGAAGGCCAGGGCCCGCAGCATCTGCTGGTGACCCTGGGCTACGCCGGCTGGTCCGAAGGCCAGCTGGAGCAGGAGCTGGCCGACAACGCCTGGCTCAGCGTACCGGCCGACGAACATATCCTGTTCGACCTGCCGGCCGAGGAGAAACTGCCCGCCGCCATGAAACTGCTCGGCGTCGATTTCGCCTCCCTTTCCGACGAGGCCGGACATGCCTAGCGGGCGGTATGTAACTGCGCCTGCCAAAATACATACCATGCCCACCCCTCACCTCAATCCTCTCCCGCGAGCGGGAGAGGAGGCGAACGTGAAAGGCTCTTTATGAACCCGGGCGTGACGACCACCACGATCTCCGGCACGCTCCTCGCATTCGATTTCGGCACCAAACGCATCGGTATCGCCGTCGGCAACACCCTCACCGCCAGTGCGCGGCCGTTGGCCACCATCAACGACGAAAAGAACGACGTGCGCTTCGCGCGCATCGGCGCGCTCATCGCCGAGTGGCAACCCGCCGCGCTGGTGGTCGGCCTGCCCTGCAACGAGGACGGCACGCCGCACGAGATGACCGCACTCAGCCGCCGTTTCGCCAACCGCCTCAAGGGACGTTTCAATCTGCCCACCTTGCTGGTGGATGAGCGGTATACTTCCGCCGCCGCGAGTTCGGTGCTGGACGAGGAAGGGATACACGGCAGGAAGCAGAAAGCCGTGATCGACCAGTATGCCGCGCAGCAGATACTGCAAGCGTATTTCGATGAACCCAGCGCAGGAATCTACGCATGAACAACCCACAACTGAACAAGAACGGCGAGCTCCAGCACCTGCTGACCACCGAAGGTCTGCCTGTGCGCATCCTGCGCGATATCCTCGATACGGCTGCCGGATTCGTGAACATCGCCGAAGGGCGCGAGATCAAGAAGGTCCCGCTGCTGCACGGCAAGTCGGTGTTCAACATCTTCTTCGAGAACAGCACGCGTACCCGCACCACCTTTGAGATCGCCGCCAAGAAACTGTCGGCGGATGTGGTCAACCTCAACATCGGTTCTTCATCCACCAGCAAGGGAGAAACCCTGCTCGATACCGTGGACAACCTCTGCGCCATGCACGCCGACATGTTCGTGGTGCGTCATTCGACCAGCGGTGCCGCACACCTGATCGCCAGACACGTCGCGCCGGACATCCATGTCATCAATGCCGGCGACGGCCGTCATGCGCACCCCACGCAGGCGCTGCTCGACATGTTCACCATCCGTCACTACAAGAAAGAGTTCCACAACCTGCGCGTCGCCATCGTCGGCGACGTGCTGCATTCGCGCGTGGCGCGCTCGCAGATCCATGCGCTGACCACCCTGGGTGTGCCGGAAGTGCGCGTGGTCGCACCCAAGACCCTGCTGCCCAGCCATGTCGAGAAGCTCGGCGTGCAGGTCTATCACGACATGGCGCAGGGCCTGAAAGACGTCGATGTGGTGATGATGCTGCGCCTGCAGAACGAGCGCATGCAGGGTGCGCTGCTGCCATCGGCGCAGGAATATTTCAAATACTACGGTCTGACTCAGGAGCGGCTGGCGCAGGCGAAGAGCGATGCCATCGTCATGCACCCCGGTCCGATGAACCGCGGCGTGGAGATCGATTCCAGCGTGGCCGACGGTGCGCAGTCGGTCATCCTGCCGCAGGTCACCTTCGGTATCGCGGTGCGCATGGCGGTGATGAGTACGCTGGCAGGGAGCAAACAATGAACATTCATATCAAAGGCGGCCGTCTGATCGACCCGCACAACAACATCGATGCGCAGCAGGACGTGTTCATCTCCGACAAGCACATCGCCGCCATCGGCAAGGCGCCGCAGGGCTTCGCGGCGGATCAGGTGATCGACGCGAGCGGGTTGCTCGTCATCCCCGGTCTGGTCGATGTCGCTGCACGCCTGCGCGAGCCGGGCTATGAATACCGCGCCACGCTGGAGTCCGAGATGGAGGCAGCGATGGCGGGCGGTGTGACTTCACTGTCGTGCCCGCCGGATACCGATCCGCCGCTGGACGAACCAGGACTGGTGGAGATGCTCAAGCACCGCGCGCGCCTGCTCAACCAGGCGCGCGTCTTCCCCGTGGGCGCTCTTACTTACGGTCTGAAAGGTGCGGAGCTGACCGAGATGATCGAATTGACCGAGGCGGGCTGCAAGGCTTTCGGCCATGCCGATGTGCCGCTCACCGACACGCGCGTGCTGATGCGCGCAATGCAATATGCAGCCACCTTCGGCTATCGCGTATGGATGCGTCCGCAGGACAGCTATCTGGCCAAGAACGGCGTGGCGCACGACGGCGAAGTGTCCACGCGCCTGGGCCTGCCGCCCATTCCCGTGGTTGCCGAAACGACCGCACTGGCCACCATGCTGCAGCTGGCGAAAGAGACCGGGGTGAAACTGCATATCTGCCGCGTCTCCAGCGCGGCGGGCGTAGAGCTGATCCGCATCGCCAAGCGCGAGGGATTGCCGGTGACCTGCGACGTGTCCATGAACCATGTGCACCTGACCGAGACGGACATCGGTTTCTTCGATTCCAACTGCCATCTGATGCCGCCGCTGCGCAGCCTGCGCGACAAGGCCGCACTGCGCGCAGCACTGTGCGACGGCACCATCGATGCGATCTGCTCCGATCACTCGCCGGTGGACGACGATGCCAAACTGTTGCCGTTCGCCGAGGCCGAGGCAGGCGCGACCGGAGTGGAACTGCTGCTGCCGCTGCTGCTGAAATGGGCGGGGGAGGACAAAGTGGCGTTGCCGGATGCGCTGCGGCGCGTCACCATCAATCCGGCGCAGCTGCTCGGCGTGAAGATGGGCCACCTGTCGGTCGGCGCGCATGCCGATGTGTGCGTGTTCGATCCGGCGGCGACCTGGAAGGTCGAGCCTGCGGCACTGAAGAGCCAGGGCAAGAACACGCCGTTCAACGGTTACACCATGCAGGGCCGCGTACGCCATACCATCGTCGAAGGCCGCCTCGCATATTCTCACTAGCTGATCGCACATGAATCCATTACTTGATCTGAGTGGTCTGCCGCGTTTTGCGGAGATCAAAATCGAACATGTCACTTCGGCTGTCGAGGAGTTGCTGGCGCGCAACCGCGCACTGACGGAAAAGCTGCTGGCCGACAGCGAGTCGCCGACCTGGGACAATTTCGTTCAGCCTTTCGAGGATGCCAATGAACATCTGTCGCGCGCCTGGGGACAGGTCGGTCATCTCAACATGGTGATGAACTCGCCCGAGTTGCGCGAGGTGTACAACGCCAATCTGCCCAAGGTCACCCAGTATTACGCCGAGCTGTCGCAGAACCTGGCACTGTTCCAGAAGTACAAGGCCATCCGTAACAGTGCCAACTATGAGGCACTGAACGCGGCGCAGAAGAAGGTCATCGAGAACGAGTTGCGCGACTTCCGTCTCGGCGGCGCCGAGTTGCCGGAAGAGCAGAAGGCGCGCTTCATGGCGATACAGGAAGCGCTCTCCGAACTGACTTCGAAGTTCTCCGACAACCTGCTCGATGCGACCAATGCCTATACCTGTGTGGTCGAAGACGAGAAAGATGTCTCCGGCATCCATGCCGACGAGCGCCAGGTCGCTGCCGAGGCGGCAAAAGAGGCGGGCAAGCAGGGTTGGCTGTTCACGCTGAAAGCGCCTTCCTATGGCCCACTGATGCAATATGCCGACAACCGCGAACTGCGCGAGCGCATGTACCGTGCCTACACCACGCGCGCCAGCGAGTTGCTGGCCGAAGGCAGCAAGCTGGAATGGAACAATACGCCGCTGATGACCCAGATACTCGAGCTGCGCACGGAAGAAGCGCGCATGCTTGGCTTCGCCAATTATGCCGAGCTCTCGCTGGCGAGCAAGATGGCGGATACGCCGCAGCAGGTGGGCGAGTTCCTGCTCGAACTCGCGCAGCGCGCGCGACCGTTCGCGGAAAAGGATCTGCAGGAGTTGCGCGAGTTCGCCGCGCAGCAACTGGGGATGAAAGATGTCCAGGCGTGGGATGTGGCTTACGTCGGAGAAAAACTGCGCCAGCAGCGCTATGCCTTCTCCGAGCAGGAAGTGAAACAGTATTTCCCCGAGGACGCCGTATTGGCAGGCCTGTTCGGCCTGGTCGAGACCCTGTTCGGCCTCAGCATCAAACAATCGGCCGCACCGGTGTGGCACGACACCGTGCGCTTCTTCGACATCCGCGACAACAAGGGCAGGCTGATCGGCCAGTTCTACCTTGACCTCTATGCGCGCGCCAGCAAGCGCGGCGGGGCATGGATGGACGATGCCATCACGCGCCGCCGTACGGTCAACGGCATCCAGACCCCGGTGGCCTATCTCAACTGCAACTTCGCTTCACCGCTCGGCGGAAAGCCCGCGCTGTTCACGCACGACGAAGTCATCACCCTGTTCCACGAGTTCGGCCACGGCCTGCACCACCTGCTCACCGAGGTGGAAGAGCTCGGCGTCTCCGGCATCAGCGGCGTGGAGTGGGACGCGGTCGAACTGCCCAGCCAGTTCATGGAGAACTTCTGCTGGGAATGGGATGTGCTGCAAGGCATGACACGCCACAGCGAGAGCGGCGCGAAGCTGCCGCGCGACCTGTACGACAAGATGATCGCCGCCAAGAACTTCCAGAGCGGGCTGCAGATGCTGCGCCAGATCGAGTTCTCGCTGTTCGACCTGCGCCTGCACAGCGACTACGACGCCGGCGGCAAACAAACCGTGCAGCAACTGCTGGACGAGGTGCGCAAGGAAGTCGCCGTGCTCATCCCGCCTGCCTTCAACCGCTTCCAGAACAGCTTCTCGCACATCTTCGCCGGCGGCTATGCGGCGGGCTACTACAGCTACAAATGGGCCGAGGTGCTCTCCGCCGATGCCTACAGCATGTTCGAGGATAACGGCATACTCGACGCCGCGACCGGCGAACATTTCCGCCGCGAGATCCTGGCTGTGGGCGGCAGCCGCGACGCGATGGAATCGTTCCGCGCCTTCCGCGGGCGCGAACCCGAGATCGATGCGCTATTGCGGCATAATGGTCTGGTAGCAGCATAAGCAAAGGAGACGACGATGAAGAACATCCACCTGATATTCGCCCTTGCCCTCTTGTTGGCGGGCAATGCCCATGCGGAGCTGTATCGTTCGATAGACAGCAGCGGCAAGGTGTACTACAGCGACCGGCCATTGGCGGGGTCGGAAGACACTGCGCAAGTGAAAGTGGACAAGGCGCCGGTACCGGAAGAGAACCTGCCCTATGAAGTGCGGCGCGCGAAGGAGAATTTCCCCGTCACTGTGTACTCGTTCCCGGATTGCGGCTCGGCATGCAAGATGGCGCGTGACTTCCTGGTCAAACGCGGTGTCCCCTTCACCGAAGTGAATCTGGTCAAGCAGGAGGACATCGAGGCCTTCCGCAAGGAATCGGGCGACAGCCAGATCCCGGCGATCAAGATCGGCAAGACCTGGTTCAAGGGATTCCTGGAAGAGCAGTGGAACAGGGAACTCGATATCGCCGGCTATCCAAGGACGACAAGCTATCGTCCGGCAACGCCACCCGCTCAATGAAGATAGCGACCTGGAACGTCAACTCGCTCAAGGTGCGCCTGCCGCACCTGCTGGAGTGGCTGGCGGCGAACCCGGTGGACGTGGCGTGCCTGCAGGAGACCAAGACCGAAGACAAGAATTTTCCGCTGGCAGAGCTGCAGCAGGCCGGATACCAGGTCGCTTTCAGCGGACAGAAGACCTACAACGGCGTGGCCATCCTGAGCCGCGCACCGGCCAGCGATGTGCAGTACGGCATCCTCGGTTTCGAGGATGAACAAAAGCGCGTCATCGCCGCCACTATAGACGGCGTGCGCATCGTCTGCGTCTACATCCCCAACGGGCAGGAAGTCGGCAGCGACAAATACGAATACAAACTCAAGTGGCTCAAGGCGCTCACGGCGTGGCTCAAGGGCGAACTGGCGAAGCACCCCAAACTGGCGTTGCTGGGTGATTACAACATAGCCCCGGAAGACCGCGACGTGTACGATCCTGTGGCCTGGAAAGATGTGGTGCTGGTCAGCGAGCCGGAGCGCGATGCCTTCAAGGGTTTGCTCGCACTCGGCCTGCGCGATGCTTTCCGCGAGCACGAGCAAGGCGAGAAGTTCTACTCATGGTGGGATTACCGCATGATGGCCTTTCGCCGCAACATGGGTCTGCGCATCGACCACATCCTCGTCAGTGCCGGCCTGCAATGTACCTCATGCATCATCGACAAGGCGCCGCGCAAGCTGGAGCGGCCGTCCGACCACACCATCGTGGTCGCAGAGGTGGTGTGATGCCAACTACACACTTGCAACAGCACTCAATTCCCCACTTTGTAAAAGGGGGGCTAGGGGGGATTTGCGGAAGGCTGGGTAACGCCACACTTTCAAATCCCCCTCAATCCCCCTTTGCCTAAAGGGGGAGGACTGGAATGAAAACATTCTGGTGGTTGTCCTTGCTGTTAGCGCAGTGTGCATGGGGCGCTGAAATCCCCCGCCCCGACCATATCGTCATCGTCATCGAAGAGAACAAGTCGTATTCGCAGATCATCGGCAACCGCGAAGCGCCCTACATCAACGAGCTGGCCAGACGCGGCGCGCTGTTCACCAACTCATACGGCATCACCCATCCCAGCCAGCCAAACTACCTCGCACTGTTCTCCGGCAGCACGCGCGGCATCACCAGCAACACCTGTCCTCTCGAACTGGGCGGCCCCAACCTGGCCAGCGCACTGATCGAGAAAGGCCTCAGCTTCGCCAGTTATTCCGAATCCATGCCCAAATCCGGTTATGAGGGCTGCATCTGGGGCACCTACATGCGCAAGCACAACCCGATAGCAAACTGGAAGGAGCTGGCTGCCTACAACCTGCCGTTCAGCGCGTTCCCGTCAGATTATTTGAAACTACCCACCGTATCTTTCGTTGTACCCGACCAACGCAACGACATGCACGACGGCAGCATCGCGCAGGGCGATGCGTGGCTGAAGAAGCACATTGATGGCTACGCGCAATGGGCGATGACGCACAACAGCCTGCTCATCGTCACCTTTGATGAAGACGATGGTTCAGAAGGCAATCGCATCGCGACCATCATGGTGGGGCAGAGGATCAGAGCAGGGAAATACGGGCAGCGCGTTGACCACTATGGCTTGCTGAGAATGGTTGAGGAGATGTATGACTTGCCGCTGTTGAATGAGAGCGCGAACGCGCAGGCAATCAATGGCGTCTGGCGGAAATAGTGAGAAACCAGCGTAGGGCGCAATAACCAACGGGCATTGCGCCGCAGGCTGTCAACAGCCGGTGCAATGCGCTGCGCTTATTGCACCCTACGTGTTATTCGTTCTCCCCATCCAACCCCAACTCCTGGATCTTTCGCGTCAAGGTATTGCGTCCCATCCCCAATAACGTGGCCGCTTCGATGCGGCGTCCGCCGGTGTGCTGCAATGCCTGGGTGATGAGCGTGCTCTCGAACTGCTTGGTGAGGGTATCTAGGATGTTGGGTTCGCCGCGTTGCAGGGCGAGTGCGGCCTGCTGTGCCAGGGCGGTGCGCCAATCCTGATTGAGCGTGCCGCTGGCCTGTGCGTCGCGCCATTCGCTGGGCAGGTCGGCGATCTCGACCACGCGCGTGGGCGTCATCACGGTGAGCCAGTGACACAGGTTCTCCAGCTGGCGCACGTTGCCGGGGATGTCCTGCGCGGAGAGGTAATTCAGCGCAGCTTCGCTCAGCGTCTTCTGTTCTACACCCAGTTCTTTCGCACTCTTCTGCAGGAAATATTTTGCCAGCAGCGGGATGTCTTCGCGCCGTTCGCGCAGCGGCGGCAGGCGCAGGCGGATGACGTTGAGGCGGTGGAATAGATCCTCGCGGAACAGACCTTGTTTCACGCGCTCGTCCAGATTCTGGTGGGTGGCGGCGATGATGCGCACGTTGGCCTTGATCGGCTGGTGGCCGCCGACGCGGTAGAAGTTGCCATCCGACAGCACGCGCAGCAATCGCGTCTGCAATTCGGCCGGCATGTCGCCGATCTCGTCGAGGAACAGTGTGCCGCCTTCGGCCTGCTCGAAGCGGCCGTGGCGCGTGGTGGTGGCGCCGGTGAACGCGCCCTTCTCATGGCCGAACAGTTCCGATTCCAGCAGGTCCTTGGGTATCGCTGCGGTATTGATGGCGACGAAAGGTTTGTCGGCGCGCGGGCTGTGGCGGTGCAATGCGTGCGCGGCCAGCTCCTTGCCGGTGCCGGATTCGCCGTTGATGAGCACGGTGGCATTGGATTGCGCGAGGCGGCCGATGGCGCGGAATACTTCCTGCATCGCGGGCGCATGACCGAGGATGTCCGGTGCGGTTTGCGCATCCTCGGCATGCGTGTTCTTGCGCAGGCTTTGTTCCAGTGCGCGGCGGATCAGTTCGACGGCATGGTTCACATCGAACGGTTTGGGCAGATATTCGAATGCGCCACCCTGGAAGGACGAAACAGCGCTTTCGAGGTCCGAATAGGCGGTCATGATGATGACCGGCAGGTTGGGGTGATCGGTGCGCAATTTCTGCAGCAGATCGAGACCGGAACTGCCGGGCATGCGGATGTCGCTGATCACCATCTGCGGCATGCTGCCGGGCAACTCAGCCAGTGCTTCGTCGGCAGAAGCGAAACTCTTGTACTCGATGTTCTCGCGCGCGAGGGCCTTTTCCAGCACCCAGCGTATCGATTTGTCGTCGTCGATTATCCAGACCGGTTTGTTCATGTCATCACCTAAACGTTGAGCGGGAGCGTGACCGTGAAGCAGGTGCGTCCCGGTTCGCTTTCGAATTCGATACTGCCCTGATGCTGGCTGACGAAATCCTGTGCCAGCGTCAGGCCGAGGCCGTGGCCTTCGGGCCGGCCCGAGACCAGCGGATAGAAGATCTTGTCGCGCAGGTGGGTGGGGATGCCGGGACCGTTGTCTATGATCTGCACCGCGACGGCGAGGCGGTGGCGCTTCTTCATCAGCGTCACCTGGCGCGTGATGCGCGTGCGCAGCGTGATGGCGCCTTTGCCCTTCATGGCCTGGGCCGCGTTGCGCACGATATTGAGCATTACCTGGATGAGCTGCTCCTTGTCGCCGTGCAGTTCCGGCAAGCTCAGGTCATAGTCGCGCTGGATGACCAGTCCCTCCGGCAATTCCGCCAGCACCACGCTGCGCACGCGTTCCAGAACTTCATGGATATTGAGCGCACTGAAATGGGGCACATGTTGCGGTGTGAGCAGTTTCTCCATCAGCGAACGCAGGCGGTCGGCTTCCTGGATGACGACCTGGGTGTATTCGCGCAGGGCGGGCCGTTCCAGCTCCTGCTCCAGCAACTGCGCCGCGCCGCGGATGCCGCCGAGCGGGTTTTTGATCTCGTGCGCCAGATTGCGCAACAACAGGCGGTTGGCCTGGGTCTGGTCCAGCATCTGCTCTTCGCGCGCCAGCTTGAGCGGGCGGTCAATGGTGTGGAATTCGAGCAGCAAGGCATAGGTCGCGACCTGCAGCGGAGTCGCGGTACAGCTCAGATGCAGTTTGTTCGCCGATGCATGCGTGCCGAGCACCAGCTCATGCTCGATGTGGCTGGCGCGACTGGAAAGCGCGGACTGGATGGTGCCGAACAACTGCTCGGTATTGCTGAAGGCGTATTGCAGCGGATGGCCGATCAGGTTGGTGCTGCTGAGTCCGAACAGGTGCTCGGCAGCGGGATTCAGGAATGCGATGCGCGACTGGTCGTCCAGCAGGATGATTGCGGTGGAGAGATATTCCAGCGAAGGAAGATTGGCGGTCGGCATGTCAGTCTACAAAGCAGAAAACATGCCATGCAGAACTGTTACTTGAGGTTGGCAAGCTCGGTCTGCAGCGCTTCGACATTCTTCTCGTGAGCTGTTACTTCTTCCTGCGCCGCATTCACATTTTCTTCATATTTGGCGACGTTGCGGAAGGTCTGTCCGTTCGGGCCCTTGAAGGTCTCCGGATTGTCTTTGGCTTCCTGCAGTTTGACGCGCGCTTCCTCAAGTGCCTTCTGCTCGGTGGCGAGTTCGTCTTCCAGTATCCTGCGGCGGGTGTCGTCGCGGCGATTCTGCGTATCCGAATTCACGCGCGGGAAACCTTCGGCAGCTTTGTTCTGTTTTGGCGGCGGCGCCATGGTGGGCAAAGGCTCGAGGTGGAGTTTCTTGCCGCCCTTGATGGGTGTGCTGGAATAGGTGACATGGCCGTCTTCATCTACACGTTTGTAGATCTCCGCGTGCGCACTGATGGCGAAGGCCGCCGAGCAGCTCAGAACGAACAAGTGACGTAGTTTCATGATGGGACCTTGAAAACAGTGAACGCAGTATAGGTTAAGGGGCGCGTGCTGAAAAGTCGTTGATACAAAAAGAAACGGAGCCCGAAGGCTCCGTTTGCGTTCACCCGAGTTGTTGCTTACAGGCTGTAGTACATGTCGAACTCGACCGGGTGGGTCGTCATGCGGATGCGGTTCACTTCTTCCATCTTCAGATCGATGTAGGCATCGAGGAAGTCGTTGGAGAACACACCGCCGCGGGTCAGGAACTCGCGATCCTTGTCCAGAGCGGCCAATGCCTCATCCAGAGATGCGCACACGGTCGGGATCTTTGCATCTTCTTCCGGCGGCAGGTCGTACAGGTTCTTGTCGGCGGGATCTCCGGGATGGATCTTGTTCTGGATACCGTCCAGACCAGCCATCATCAGTGCGGCGAAGCACAGGTAGGGGTTGGCGGAAGGATCCGGGAAGCGTGTCTCGATACGGCGTGCCTTGTCGCTGGCAACGTGCGGGATACGGATCGAGGCGGAACGGTTCTTGGCGGAGTAAGCCAGTTTCACCGGAGCTTCGTAGTGCGGAACCAGACGCTTGTAGCTGTTGGTGCCGGGGTTGGTGATCGCGTTCAGTGCCTTGGCGTGCTTGATGATACCGCCAATGTAGTACAGCGCCATCTCGGACAGACCGGCATAGCCGTTGCCTGCGAACAGGTTCTTGCCACCCTTCCAGATCGACTGGTGCACGTGCATGCCGGAACCGTTGTCGCCAACGATGGGCTTGGGCATGAAAGTGGCCGTCTTGCCATACTGGTGTGCCACGTTCTGGATCACGTATTTCTGGGTCTGGGTCCAGTCAGCGCGCTTCACCAGTGTGTTGAACTTGGTGCCCAGTTCGCACTGGCCGGCGTTCGCCACTTCGTGGTGGTGCACTTCGACGGGGATGCCGATCTCTTCCAGCAGGATACACATCTGGGCGCGGATGTCGTTCAGGCTGTCGACGGGCGGGACGGGGAAGTAGCCGCCTTTGACTGTCGGACGGTGGCCGGTGTTGCCGCCTTCAAAGGTGTGGCCGGTGGCCCAGGCACCTTCTTCGGAGCCCACTTTGACGGAGCAGCCGGACATGTCGATGTGCCATTGCACGGAGTCGAAGATGAAGAATTCGGGTTCCGGACCGAAGTAGGCGGTGTCGCCGATGCCGGAAGACTTCAGGTAGGCTTCAGCGCGCTTGGCGATGGAACGCGGGTCGCGGTCGTAGCCCTTGCCGTCGGTCGGCTCGATCACGTCGCAGGACAGCACGATGGTCGGCTCGTCGAAGAAAGGATCGACGTAAACGGAATCGGGATCCGGCAGCAACAGCATGTCGGAAGCCTGGATGCCCTTCCAGCCGGCGATGGAGGAACCGTCGAAAGCGTGACCGCTCTCGAACTTGTCAGCATCGAAATGGGAGACAGGCACGCCAACGTGCTGTTCCTTGCCACGGGTGTCGGTGAAGCGCAGATCGACGAATTTGATGCCTTGTTCTTTGATCAGTTTCAGAACGTCGGCGGCGGTTTTAGACATACTCTAATCTCCCAAGAAAATTAAAACGAAGCTGTTTTTGAAACGAACCGATTGATGGAACGAGCTTCATACAGCAGAAACTGTGCCATCCCCCTTAATCTCGCAAGAAGCGCATTGTGCCATATTTGACGGGCGCGGGCGGTGCAAAGCGCGCCCTTGAATGGGGCGCAAAAACCGTGCGATGCACTAATTTGGTGCGCCGCTCTGATAGATCAGGATGGAGCGGAAATAGGGGTCATCGGTCGTGATGGCCGCACATTTGCGGTGCAGCGCGGCGATGTCTACACGTGTGTCCAGCAGCAGCTCAGCGTCCACATGACCGGCGAGATAGTGCAGCACGATACGGGTCGAAGCCGGCAGTTCCTCACCCAGGCGGCTGTGCAGATGTGCCAGCAGCAGGTGTCGTTGCGGAAGATGGGCGTTGGGCTTGGCCTTGGCGTCGTCCTCCGGATCGATATGCACCATCACGTCCATCACGTGATGTGAGTTGAGCACGGCACTGCGTGCCGCCTCTGCGATGTAATGCCCCTCCGACACGCTGACCTTGGGATCGACCATGATGTGCGCATCCACCAGCGCGTTGTCGGCCATCTTGCGCGTGCGCAGCTCGTGCAGTCCGATCACGCCGGGCACCGCCTTGAGCGTATTGCGGATGGCCCTGACCTCTTCCTGATCGAGTCCGGTATCGACCAGTTCCGCCATCGCATCACGCGCGAACTGTATGCCCATCCAGGCGATCATCACGCCGACCACACCGGCAGCCACCAGGTCGAGGAAGGTGTAGCCGAGCAGGTTGCCGACGATACCGACGATGACCACCAGCGAGGAAGCGGCGTCGGAACGCGCATGCCAGGCGTTCGCCACCAGCATCTGCGAGCGCACACGCTGGGCCACAGCGAGCATGTAACGGAACATCCCTTCCTTGGCAGCGAGCGCGATGATGGCCACCCAGAGCGCCAGCGGGGTCACCGGTTGCACGTTCTCCGGATGCTGCAGACGCATGCCTGCAGAGATGAGCAAGCCGACCCCGAGTGCGGCCAGACTGGCGCCAAGGATGAGCGATGCGGCGGTCTCGATGCGTGCGTGGCCGTAAGGGTGATTTGCGTCCGCGTGCTTGTTGCCGTGACGGTTGGCGAACAACACCAGCACATCGGATATCAGGTCGGCAAAAGAATGCAGGCCGTCCGCCATCAGCGATTGCGACTTGCCGAAGAATCCGCCCAGCATCTGCATCACCGTCAGCAACAGGTTGATGACGATGCTCACCCAGGTACTCTTGCGCGCCGCAGCGAAGCGCACCGGATGGGCGGGCTCAAAGGCAGCGGACTTGTCGTGGGCGTGCGTGTGATTTTTCATTGCTGTTGGGATAGTATGCAAGCGTGCTGCACAGGATAGCATTTGCTTGCTAAAGGTTAAACACGGGGAAATCAAATGGGAAAGATCACCGAGATATTGAATGTCGCGCAACAGCGCGGCAAAGATCTGAACCTGCCCTATGCGGGTGCAGTCACCCCGCAGGAAGCTTACGAGCTGATGCGAACCGCCCCGGGGGCAAAGATCGTCGACGTGCGCACCCGCGCCGAGATCGACTGGGTAGGGCGCGTACCCGGCGCAGTCGAGATCGAATGGCTGAGCTACCCCGGCATGAAGCAGAACCCCAACTTCATGGCCGCACTGGAACAGCAAGTCGAGAAAGAAGCAATGGTCCTGTTCCTGTGCCGCAGCGCGCACCGTTCCCACGCCGCCGCCATGGTGGCGACACAGGCAGGCTATAACACCTGCTTCAACATCCTGGAGGGATTCGAAGGCGACAGGAACCCGAGCAACCAGCGCAACAAATTGAGCGGTTGGCGTCTGGCCGGTCTACCTTGGGAACAGAGTTGACCGTCACCGACCCGCCCCCTCTCCCGCAGGCGGGAGAGGGCCGGGGTGAGGGTTTGAAGAGCAGCGCTGCTCTTTTATGAACTGTTGGAACTACTAGCTACACGACCAAGCCCGCATTGCGGGCTTTTTCATCTACGGCTGCGACCAGTCCACCAACCCGCCATAAGCCGTCGCCAGCACGATCAGGCCGAACGCAATGCGATACCACGCAAACACCGTGAAATCGTGATGGCTGATATAGCGCAGCAGCCAGCGCACGCACAGGAAGGCACTGACAAAAGAAGCGATGGAACCGACAAGGAAAATGCCGAGATCGTCCGCATGGAACTGGTCGCGATACTTCACCACCTCATAAACCGTCGCCGCACCCAGCGTCGGAATGGCCAGGAAGAACGAAAACTCCGCCGCCGCCTTGCGCGACAGCCCCAGGAACAAACCGCCGATGATCGTCGCCCCCGAACGCGACGTACCCGGGATCAGCGCCAGCGCCTGCGCAAAACCCATCTTCAGCGCATCCTTCCAGTGCATGTCGTCCACACTCACGATGTGTTCCGAATGCTTGCGCTTCTCCGCCCACAGAATGATCAGACCGCCGACGATGAACGCCAGCGCCACCGGCACCGGCGAAAACAGGTTTGCCTTGATCGCCTTGCCGAACGCAAGGCCGAGGATCGCGAGCGGCAAGAACGCGATGAACAGATTAAAGGTGAAACGCACCGCCGCTTCCTCCCTGCGCACCAACCCCGAAGCCACCGTCGTCAGCTTCGCGCGATATTCCCAGCACACCGCCAGAATGGCCGCAAACTGGATCACGATCTCGAACACCTTGCCGCGCTCATCGTTGAAACCCAGCAGATCACCGGCCAGGATCAAATGTCCGGTCGAAGAGATCGGCAGAAACTCGGTAAGTCCCTCGACCACGCCCATGATGGCGGCTTTAAGCAGCAGAATGATGTCCATGTATTTCCGTCATTCCCGCGAAGGCGGGAATCCAGTTGAAAAATAAAAGCCGTTCGCCCTGAGCCCGTCGAAGGGTGAACTCAATTGCTGTTCACGGATTGCTGCGGAGTCTTGTCAGTCAACAAAGCAATCCGCCGATTAACCCCCCGCCGCTCCTCCTCACTCATCTCCAGCCACCTCGCCACTTCCTCAAAAGTGCGCAAACAACTGCGACAAACATCATCGCCCAGCACCGTAGTGCAATGGCCAATACAGGGGGAATCGGAAGTGATCTCGGAGATTTCGTCGGAAACGTGCATAACGCGATTATACCGGCTGAGTCGCCCGCTCCAGCTGCGATAACCAAATCATCGCCTCTTCGCGCGATGCACCGCACATCTCGGCAGAAGGCTGCAGCCCGCCACAAAAGGCCGGGCGCTGCGGCTGGCCAAACACCTTGCAGCGCAACTCATCATCCAACTGCACACACGGCACCCCAGCGGGCTTGCCATCTGGCATGCCGGGCAGGGGCGAGGTGATGGAGGGCGCGATGCAGCAGGCGGCGCAGGAGGGGCGGCAGTTCATGGGGCGCGATTATATCCGCGCTTGACTCAAGGCCCGACCACTGGCTTAATTGGCTCATAAATCAGAGCCGAATAAGGAGCCGAATTATGGCAATGGAAGCGATACTGTCCGACCTTTCCGTCAGCATGACGGAATTCAAGAAGAATCCGAACGATGCCCTCCGCGAATCGAATGGGCAAACGGTAGCCGTGCTCAGCCACAACAAGCCCGCCTTCTACATGGTGCCGCCGGAACGCTACGAGGCAATGCTGGAACAACTCGACGACCTGCAACTCGTGAAGCTGGCTAAGGAACGCCTCAAGCAAAAAGGCCGCGCCGTCGAGGTGACGCTGGATGACCTCTAAGCAGGCCAAAGCCCCTGCGAGATACCGGCTCAAGTTTGTGCCGGACGCCTGGCGTGAATGGCAGGCGCTTGATGGTTCCATCAAACAAGCCCTCAAGCCGCTGCTGTCCAAACGCCTGCAAAACCCGCATGTGCCGGGCTCGCAACTACACCGAGAATTGGCTGGTTGCTACAAGATCAAACTGCTCAAACAGGGATACCGTCTGGTTTACATGGTCGAGGATGACGAGCTGATTGTGCTGGTGCTGTCGGTGGGCAAACGTGAAAGCAGTGTGGCCTATCTGGCGGCGGCGAAGCGGAAAAAATAGAGAATGAAAAAACTGACAGCCAATGAGCAAAGACCAAAAGATATAGCGGCGACGGAAGCGGCGTTGGCTGAAACACGAGCCGACATCGCGGCTGGCCGCGTGGTCAAGGAGTCTGCTGAGGCGCATGTCAACCGATTGAATAAGGTATTGCTCAATAATGACAACGCGCTCACGCTCACCCAGCGCGACTTTGAAGCTTTCGCGTCATCTGTAAAAGAACCACCCAATCCCAAGGTGGCACTGCGCAAACTCATGGCTCGCAAATGACCTTCCGATGCTGAATCTGCCGCTTGCCACACTGGACTAGACGGCAGTGCGTGATGTGAATCACTGGAGAAGCTAATGGCTACAAACCGCTGGACGAAAGAACAACTCAAGCTCGCTTTCCATCTGTATTGCCAATTGCCGTTCGGCAAACTAGATATGCGCACACCAGAAGTTATCAGACTAGCCACTTTGATAGGCCGTACGCCCGGAGCCGTGGCGATGAAGCTGAGCAACTTCGCCAGTATTGACCCGGCCATCACGAGCACTGGCCGGAAGGGACTGGAAGGGGCGTCGAACCTTGACCGAGAGATATGGGATGAATTTCATGCTGATTGGGAAGCTCTGGCCGTTGAGAGCGAAATGCTCAGAAGAAAGCTAGATGCTGAAGAGCAGCCGGTAGACGATTCAGAAGAACAACTCGTTCCAGAAGACTTCACGGGGGAAACTCGCAAGGTTGTAACAGAGCAACGCATCAAGCAGAGCTTCTTCCGTCGCGCAGTGTTGAGCAGTTATCGAGGACGCTGTTGCATGTCAGGATTGTCGGAGCCTCGCTTGTTGGTAGCCAGTCATATTGTGCCTTGGAGCAAGGACAAGGCGAATCGCTTGAATCCGAGCAATGGATTATGTTTATCGGCTATCCATGATCGGGCGTTTGATAAGGGACTGATAGCGATTGATGATGATTTCAAGATAGTTGTGTCAGAAGAACTTAGGCGGCGCGATGAGCAATTCATAAAAGACGTGCTAGTTCCACTGAATGGGAAGTCTATTGAACTACCGGAACGTTTCATGCCTAGCGTCGAATTCCTTTCGCGTCACCGGGCAGATTTGTTTGTTGATAATCAGAAAAAATGACTGATGCGCTAACACCACTCATTTTGCATGAGGATGCTTTTTACGAGTTCTTCGTGCCATATCGACATCCAAAGGCAGCACATGACATTTGGGGTGGTCATGGATTGGAAACATTCGGTGCTGACTTGGAATTAGTGCGCAGCCTTGATCAAAATCATGTGTGGACTGTGGTGGAAAGCGGCTGTGATGACGATTTATGGATTACGTCTGGGTTTCATTATGTGAATCGGATTTGCTACTTGGTAACTGAGAAAGCGCATAACGGACAGGATATTGATTTTCGGGTTCCACATAATCTGCGTTCACTGACTCCGTTGGGACTCAAAAGGCAGGTAAACAAAATCAAGCGTAGTTTGAGTCAAGTAATGCTGGACGGAGCTCAATGATTCACAAATAGAACGGGCCGCATTGCGGCCCGTTTGATTTACGGAGTGTGAAGGGCTTACGCCTTGTGATAAACCTCCGCCCCCTGCTTCACAAACTCCACTGACTTCACTTCCATCCCTTTCGCCAGCGCCTCTGCCTCGGCGATGCCCTGCGCGGCGGCGAAGTCGCGCACGTCCTGGCTGATCTTCATCGAGCAGAACTGCGGGCCGCACATGGAGCAGAAGTGGGCGACTTTGGCGGATTCTTTGGGCAGGGTTTCGTCGTGGAATTCGCGCGCGCGGTCGGGGTCGAGGCCGATGTTGAACTGGTCTTCCCAGCGGAATTCGAAGCGCGCCTTGCTCATCGCGTTGTCGCGGATCTGCGCGCCGGGGTGGCCCTTGGCGAGGTCGGCGGCGTGGGCGGCGATCTTGTAGGTGATGATGCCTTCCTTCACGTCGGCCTTGTTGGGCAGGCCGAGGTGTTCCTTGGGCGTGACGTAGCAGAGCATGGCGGTGCCGAACCAGCCGATCATCGCCGCGCCAATCGCGCTGGTGATGTGGTCGTAGCCGGGGGCGATGTCCTGCGTCAGGGGCCCTAGCGTGTAAAACGGCGCTTCGTGGCACCACTTCAGTTGCAGGTCCATGTTCTCCTTGATCATGTGCATCGGCACATGGCCGGGGCCTTCGATCATCACTTGCACGTCGTGTTTCCACGCGATCTGGGTTAGTTCGCCCAGCGTCTTCAGTTCGCCAAGTTGCGCTTCGTCGTTGGCGTCGTACACCGAGCCGGGACGCAGGCCATCGCCGAGCGAGAAGGTCACGTCATAGGCCTTCATGATCTCGCAGATCTCTTCGAAGTGCGTGTAGAGGAAGTTCTCCTGGTGGTGCGCGAGGCACCACTTCGCCATGATGGAGCCGCCGCGCGAGACGATGCCGGTCATGCGCTTCGCGGTCATGGGGATGTAGCGCAGCAGCACGCCGGCGTGGATGGTGAAGTAGTCCACGCCCTGTTCGGCCTGCTCGATCAGCGTGTCCTTGAAAATCTCCCAGGTCAGGTCTTCGGCCTTGCCGTTCACCTTTTCCAGCGCCTGATAGATCGGCACGGTGCCGATGGGCACGGGCGAGTTGCGGATGATCCATTCGCGCGTCTCGTGGATGTTCTTGCCGGTGCTCAAGTCCATCACCGTGTCGCCGCCCCAGCGGATGGCCCAGGTCATCTTCTCGACTTCTTCCTGGATGCTGGAACCGAGCGCGGAGTTGCCGATGTTGGCGTTGATCTTCACCAGGAAATTGCGGCCGATGATCATCGGCTCGCATTCGGGGTGGTTGATGTTGGCGGTGATGACGGCGCGGCCGGCGGCGACTTCGGCGCGCACGAACTCGGGCGTGATCTCCTTGGGCATGGCCTTGCCGAAGTTCTCGCCCTGATGCTGGGTCAGCATCATTTCAGAGAGGCCGTCGATGCGCTGGTTCTCGCGGATGGCGATGTATTCCATCTCCGGCGTGATGATGCCTTTGCGCGCGTAGTGCATCTGCGTCACGTTCTTGCCCGGCTTGGCTTTGCGCGGTGTGTGCTGGAGGTTGAAACGCATGTCGGCGAGCGCCGGGTCGTTCAGACGCTGCTGGCCGTATTCGGAAGTCAGGCGCGGCAAGGCTTCGGTGTCCTTGCGCTCGGCGATCCACGGTGCGCGCATCTCGGACAGGCCGGAGCGGATATCGATCTTCACCGCGGGGTCGGTGTAGGGACCGGAACAGTCGTAGACGTAGATGGGCGGATTCTTCTCGACGCCGTTGTTCAGGTGGGTGTCGGTCAGCGTGATCTCGCGCATCGGCACGCGGATGTCCGGGCGCGAACCCTCGACGTAGACCTTGCGCGAATTCGGCAAGGGTTTGATGGCGGCCTCGTCGACATGCGCCGACTTGGCGAGGAATTGGGGATTGGCGTTCATGATGGCGCTCCAGCAAATCGGAAAGCACCGGGAGGGTGCTTCCCTACGACGGCATTACCCGTACAGGTTCAAAGGGTGTTTCTCACTGCCTTTCGGCAGACCCCCAGCGAGTCCGGAAGGTACTGGAAAGGTGGATTCAAGGCAAGCGGGAAGGCTTTGTCTGGGCGGGGAGGCTTGTTATACTGCACCTTCACAAAAACACTTACGTTGCAAAGGGTCAGGGGGATGAATAACGTGGAACTCGCTCGCTTCAATATGGTGGAACAACAGATCCGTCCGTGGGACGTTCTGGATATGAATGTGCTCGACCTCATCAAGAAGGTCAAGCGCGAACAATTCGTGCCGGTCGACAAGCAGTCGCTGGCATTCATGGATGTGGAGATTCCGCTCGGACACGGTGTGGCGATGTGGTCGCCCAAGCTGGAAGCCCGTGCATTGCAGGCGCTGAAACTCAAGCGCAACGATCGCGTGCTGGAAGTGGGTACCGGCAGCGGCTATCTCACCGCATTGCTGTCACGTATGGCCGATCATGTGACCAGCGTGGAACTGGTGCAGGAACTGAGCGCACGTGCTGCGCGCACTCTTGCCGCTCATCATTACGACAATATCACGCTGGAAGTCGGCGACGCCTCCAAGGGCTGGGGCGGCGAGAAGTTCGACGCCATCGTGCTGACCGGTTCGGTGCCGCTGCCGCCGCAATCGCTGTACGAGATGCTGAACGTCGGCGGCCGCCTGTTCGCCATCGTGGGCGATGCGCCGGCGATGCAGGCCATGCTGGTGACTTGTGTGGCGCCGGGCGTCTTTGAGACTCATACTCTGTTTGAGACCAATGTCGCACCGTTGGCGAACGCGCCGCAGCCGCAGCGTTTTGTGTTCTAGCATCTCCCACTGGCATCGCCGAAAGGGTGATGCCAGCTTGTAAAGTGTAGTCGCAGCATGTAATATTAGAAATCTCTAATATTTGGAGCAGGCGATGAATTTATCCAGAACGACCCTCAGCGTGATCCTGGCCCTGGGCATCAGCCCGCTGGCCGGCGCTGCCGACCTTCTCGAACTCTACCGTGCCGCACAGAGCCAGGACGCCACCTTCGGCGCCGCCCGCGCCGCGCGCGAAGCCGGCCAGGAGAAACTCACCCAGGGCCGCGCCCTCATGCTGCCCAGCGTCAACCTCACCGCCAACACCACCAAGAACGACGTGCACACCGTCCTGCCCGTTGATTCCACCAAAAAATACAACAGCCACGGCTACGGCGTCAGCCTCGTGCAGCCCCTGTTCCGCGAACAGAACTGGGCCCTGTATACCGAATCCGAACTGCAGGTCGCCCAATCCGAAGCCCAGTTCAAACAGGCCGAACAAGACCTCGCCCTGCGCGTCGCCCAGGCCTACTTCGACGTATTGATCGCCCAGGACAGCGTCCAGCTCGCCGCCGCGCAGAAGACCGCCATCGCCCAGCAGCTCGAACAGGCCAAGCGCAACTTCGAAGTCGGCACCGCCACCATCACCGACACCCACGAAGCCCAGGCCCGCTACGACCTCATCGTCGCCCAGGAACTGGCCGCCCAGAGCAGCCTCGAGATCAAGCGCCGCAGCCTGCAGCAACTCATCAACGCCCCCACCGTCGACATCGTCGCCAACTACAGCAACAGCTACACCGGCTACAACAGCTTCACCGGCAGCGCCACCGACATCCGCAGCACCAGCGTCGGCCTGCAACTGAACATGCCGCTGTTCCAGGGCGGCGCCACCCAGTCCAAATGGCGCGAAGCCGATGCCAACCGCACGCGCGCCAACCAGGAACTGGAGAACGCCCGCCGCAACGTCGAACTGCAGACCCGTCAGGCCTACGTTGGCGTGGTCAACGGCATCGCCCAGGTGCAGGCACTGCAACAGGCCCTGAAGTCGAGCGAGAGCCTGCTGGAAGCCAGCAAGCTGGGACACGAAGTGGGCGTGCGCACCAACCTCGACGTATTGAACGCCCAGCAACAGGCCTACGCCACGCGGCGCGACCTGTATCAGGCGGAATACAACTATCTGCTGAGCCAGCTACGCCTGAAGGCGGCGGTGGGCGGGTTAATCGAAGAAGATGTGAGTCGAGTGAATCAGGCCTTGCATTGAAAAACCAGTACTGAGTTCTGTGTGCTGAGTAATACACTCTTGAGCACTCAGCACTCAGCACTCAGCACTCAGCACTCAGCACTCAGC
>JACRNY010000004.1 GCA_016214695.1 Nitrosomonadales bacterium
GCGAAGGCTAACTTCGCTTGCGAAGTTAAGTCCCAACGGGACGGCCGGAGGCAAAGTAGGTCATCCCTTCGATAAACTCAGGGCAGGCGTCAAACCCCTTACAAACAAAACGCCCCGCCTGAAAACGGGGCGTTTTGCTTTGCAACCGCTGAAATTTGCTTTGCTGTGATGAGCGTTGCAACTGCCTCATTTTGTGTGCTTCTTCCTTTGAGGGGGCGGTTGTTTTGCGATACAATCGCATTCCATGACAAAGTACATATTCATAACCGGCGGCGTTGTCTCTTCCCTAGGAAAAGGCATCGCCGCCGCTTCACTTGCGGCCATCCTCGAGTCGCGTGGCCTGAAAGTCACGATGCTCAAGCTGGATCCGTATATCAACGTCGATCCGGGAACGATGAGCCCGTTCCAGCACGGAGAGGTTTTCGTCACCGAAGACGGCGCCGAGACCGATCTTGACCTAGGGCACTACGAACGGTTCATCTCGGCCAAGATGCGCAAGGCCAACAATTTCACCACCGGCCAGATCTACGAGAGCGTGATCCGCAAAGAGCGTCGCGGAGAGTATCTGGGCAAGACGGTGCAGGTGATCCCGCACATCACAAACGAGATCCAGGCTTTCGTCGAGCGCGGTGCCGCCGCGTCACATGACGGCAAGGCCGATGTGGCTATCGTCGAGATCGGCGGCACGGTGGGCGATATCGAATCGCTGCCGTTCCTCGAGGCGGCGCGCCAGATGGGTCTGCGCATGGGGCGTCACCAGGTGGCCTATGTCCACCTCACGCTGGTTCCCTATATCGCGACCGCAGGCGAATTGAAGACCAAGCCGACACAACACAGCGTGCAGAAGCTGCGCGAGATCGGTATCTTCCCGACCGCACTGTTGTGCCGTGCGGATCGTCGCATCCCCGATGACGAACGCGCCAAGATTTCGCTGTTCGCCAACGTGCGCGAAGACAGCGTGATCTCGATGTGGGACGTGGACAGCATCTACAAGGTGCCGCAGGTGTTGCACGAGCAGGGGCTGGATCGCATCATCTGCGAAGAACTGGCACTGAATGCACCTCCCGCCAATCTGACTGTATGGCAGAACCTCATCAAGGCGCAGGAGAACCCGACGCACCAGATCACCATCGGCATGGTCGGCAAGTATGTCGATCTGACCGAATCGTACAAGTCGCTGATCGAAGCCTTGCGTCACGCGGGCATCCATACCTCGACGCGCGTGAATATCGAATATCTGGACTCGGAGGTGATCGAGACCGAAGGCACTGGCTGTCTGAAGAGTCTGGATGCGATCCTGGTGCCCGGTGGTTTCGGTGTGCGCGGCACGGAAGGCAAGATCGCCGCGATCCGCTATGCGCGCGAGAACAAGGTGCCATACCTCGGCATCTGTCTCGGCATGCAATTGGCGGTGATCGAATACGCGCGCCATGTGGCGGGCATGGCCGATGCGAACAGCACGGAGTTCAATCTGGAGACCGAACATCCGGTGGTCGCGCTCATCACCGAGTGGCTGGATCGCGACGGCAAGGTCGCCAAGCGCAGCGCAGATTCCGACCTGGGCGGCACCATGCGTCTCGGTTCGCAGCGCTGCCCGATCAAGCCCAACACCATGGCGCAGCGCATCTACGGCGACGAGGTGAATGAGCGTCACCGCCATCGCTATGAAGTGAACAACCATTACGTTCCGGCACTGGAAAAGACCGGCCTGATCATTTCCGCACGCACACCGTCCGAGGATCTGCCGGAGATGATGGAATTGCCGCAGAGCATGCATCCATGGTTCGTCGGTGTGCAGTTCCACCCGGAATTCACGTCCACGCCGCGTGACGGCCATCCGCTGTTCAAGGCGTATGTCGAAGCGGCGGTCAAGCGCAAGGAGGCAGCGTGAAACTGTGCAATTTTGAAGTCGGCCTGGACAAACCGCTGTTCCTGATCGCCGGTCCATGCGTGATCGAGTCCGAGCAGATGGCGCTGGATACCGCAGGCCAGTTGAAAGAGATCTGCCAGAAACTCGGCATCCCGTTCATATACAAATCTTCCTACGATAAAGCCAACCGCAGCTCTGGCAAGACCTTCCGCGGTTTCGGCATGGAAGCCGGGCTGAAGATTCTGGAAAAGGTCAAAGCGCAGATCGGCGTGCCGGTGCTTACCGATGTGCACGACGAGGATGAGATCGCGCCGGTGGCGGCCGTGGTTGATGTGCTGCAAACCCCCGCGTTCCTGTGTCGCCAGACCGATTTCATCCATGCCGTGGCCAAGTCGGGCAAGCCGGTGAACATCAAGAAAGGTCAGTTCCTGTCGCCGTGGGACATGAAGAACGTGGTCGACAAGGCGCGCGAAGTGAGCGGCGGCGACACCATCATGGTGTGTGAACGCGGCGCTTCGTTCGGCTACAACAACCTGGTGTCGGACATGCGCTCGCTCGCGGTGATGCGCAACACCGGCTGCCCTGTGGTGTTCGATGCCACGCATTCGGTGCAATTGCCCGGTGGGCAGGGCACAGCCAGCGGTGGTCAGCGTGAATTCGTGCCGGTGCTGGCGCGTGCAGCCGTGGCTGCAGGCGTCGCAGGTGTGTTCATGGAAACCCACCCTGATCCCGCCAAAGCATTGTCGGACGGTCCCAATGCATTTCCGTTGGGGCATCTGCAGGAGTTGTTGCAGACACTGAAAGCGCTGGACACGCTGGTGAAGCAGCAGGGTTTTATCGAAGAGAACGTTAACTTGAAAAGTGTGTGAGTGAGGAAAGAAGAAGAATGAGTGCAATCGTTGATGTCGTAGCGCGTGAGATTTTGGATTCCCGTGGCAACCCGACCGTAGAAGCGGACGTGTTGCTGGAATCGGGTGTGATGGGCCGTGCCGCAGTGCCTTCCGGCGCTTCCACCGGTGAGAAAGAAGCGATCGAGCTGCGTGATGGTGACAAGCAGCGCTATCTTGGCAAGGGCGTGTTGAAGGCTGTCGAGAATGTGAACACTGAGATCGCTGAAGCTATCATCGGCCTGGATGCCGCTGAGCAGGCTTTCATCGACCAGACCATGATCGATCTGGACGGTACTGATACCAAATCGCGCCTCGGCGCCAATGCGATACTGGCGGTGTCCATGGCTGTGGCACGTGCTGCTGCGGAAGAGAGCGGCCTGCCGCTGTATCGCTACCTCGGCGGTGCTGCGCGCATGGAGATGCCCGTGCCGATGATGAACATCATCAACGGCGGCGCGCATGCCACCGGCGGCGCGGATATCCAGGAATTCATGATCATCCCGGTTGGTGCGCAAAGCTTCCGCGAAGCGCTGCGTTGCGGCGCTGAAGTGTTCCATGCGCTGAAAGCCATCCTGCACAAGCGCGGCCTGACCACCACTGTTGGCGACGAAGGCGGTTTCGCACCGGCGCTGGGTTCCAACGAGGCCGCATTGAAGGTCATCGTCGAAGCCATCGAAGCTGCCGGCTATGTGCCCGGCGCAGACGTGGCGATCGGCATCGATGCTGCCGCTTCCGAGTTCTACAAGGACGGCAAATATCATCTGAAGGCCGACGGCCTGACACTGACTGCAGCACAGATCATCGATATGTACGCCTCCTGGGTGGACAAGTACCCGGTCATCACGCTGGAAGACGGCATGAGCGAACACGACTGGGACGGCTGGAAGGCATTGACCGACCGTCTCGGCAAGCAGATCCAGCTGGTCGGTGACGACGTGTTCGTGACCAACACCAAGATCCTGCGCGAGGGTATCAAGCGCGGCATCGCCAACTCCATCCTGATCAAGGTGAACCAGATCGGCACCCTCACAGAGACCTTCGCCGCCATCGAGATGGCCAAGCGTGCCGGCTATACCGCCGTGATCTCCCATCGTTCCGGCGAGACCGAAGACTCCACCATCGCCGACCTGGCTGTGGCCACCAACGCCCTGCAGATCAAGACCGGTTCGCTGTCCCGCTCCGACCGCATGGCGAAGTACAACCAGTTGCTGCGCATCGAGGAAGATCTCGGTGACAGCGCTTCCTACCCCGGTCGCGAGGCGTATTACCAGTTGGGCTGATGCGTGTCGTCACCTACATACTGATTGCCCTTCTCCTGCTGCTGCAATATCCGCTGTGGCTGGGGAAGGGTAGCTGGCTGAAGGTGTGGGACATGGGCAAACAGGTCGAAGCCCAGAAACAGATCAACGAACAGAACCAGAAACGCAATGCCTCGCTGGATGCTGAAGTACGCGACCTCAAGCGCGGAACGGATGCCATCGAAGAGCGTGCGCGTAGCCAGCTCGGCATGGTCAAACAGGGCGAAGTGTTCTTTCAGATAGTCGGCGGAGAAGGGGCTGCAACGGCCTCGGGTGTGATTGCATCAACGCCATCCAAAGGGAACTCCCGCTGATTTGAGTCAGATGCATTGCGTCATCACGCCACGATTGCAGCCCAACCGCAATTTTCCCGGTCAGCAAAAACAGCCCCTTGTCTGATCATCATTCCAGCCCCTTCCTGAAAATGCATAGACCGAGATAAACAAAGATATAGGCCATTTGGCCTATTGTCGAAATGGTCTTTATCGGTTAGCTTTAATCCACATGCCTGATGTGGATAATCCCTCAAGGCAAGAGCATCGTCAGATGCTAAAAATCAAACACTTGCCGGTGGAGAAGCAATGGCAGCTGCCTTCAGATCAGCGCGTAAGTCCCTTGTGGTCGATGTCGATCCGCTCGATTTCTCGCCCAGACTGCTGTGTATCCAGGCACAACCGCCGGCCCCGTTCGCGCGCACCCTGCTTTACATCCTGCTCACCTTGCTTGTGCTCATGCTGGTCTGGGCTATCTTCGGCAAGCTCGATGTCGTCGCCAGTGCTGAGGGCAAGCTCATCCCGCAAAGTCACCTCAAGATCGTTCAGCCTTCCGAACAAGGCGTCATCCGCGCCATCCTGGTTGAAGAAGGCCAGCGCGTCAAAGCGGGCCAACTGCTCATGCGCATGGACACCACCATCAATGAAGCAGACGGCAAGACACTCGAGTCCGACACCGAGGGTAAGCGCCTTGCCCTGCGCCGCATCGATGCAGAACTGAATGGGCGACCCTTCACCCGGAAAAGCGGCGATCCGGTCGACCTGTACAACCTGACCCGTGCCCAATATCAGGCCAACATCACTGCTTACGAAACTGCACTGGAGCAGGAACGCGCCCTGCAGGAAAAAGCCAGGAGCGATCTCGCCGCCGCCGAGACGGTACGCAGCAAACTGACGCAAATCCTGCCGCACTACCGCCAGCAGGAAGAAGCCTACGAAAAACTCGTCAAGGACGGCTTCGCGAGCAGGATCATGGCCAACGACAAGACGCGCGAACGCATCGAAAAAGAACAAGACCTCAAGTCGCAGGAATATCTCATCCAGAGTGCAAAGGCCAGCCTCGACCAATCGACCCGCAGGCTCGTCCAGATCAGTGCCGATTATCTGCGGCAACTCCGCATCGAACGCGCCGACATTGAAGACAAACTCGAAAAGGCCACCGGCGAACTCACCAAACAGCAATACCGCCGCAATCTGCACGAACTCAGGGCACCGCAGGAGTGCGGGGAGATATCAACACCACACTCCGAAGTTGCAGAGACAGAGGACAACCGACGGCCAAGCGCCGGCGGTTGTGTCGTCAAGGACCTTGCCACCCATACCATCGGTACCGTCATCAGCTCCGGCACCATCATCATGACCCTAGTACCCGAAGGCGAGATCCTGCGCGCCGAAGTGTGGGTCGGCAATCAAGACGTCGGCTTCATCCACACCGGCGAACCCGTCAAGATCAAATTCGCCGCCTACCAGTTCCAGAAATACGGCATGGTCGAAGGCAGCGTCGCCCACATTTCTGCAGATGCCAGCGATGCCAATCCGCAGCAACAGACCAACAACCGAACCGGTAACAACCTCCCGTTCGCCTATCGCACTCTCATCGACCTCGAGGCCCAGGAACTCATCGCCGATGGTGTGCGCCACAACCTCACGCCCGGCATGCAAGTGACGGCAGAGATACACCTCGGCACTCGTACCATCCTTGAGTACCTGCTCTCACCCGTGCTGGGCGCGTTTCAGGAGGCGGGGAGGGAACGGTGAGAAAGAAGAAGACTGTGGCGCGCATAGAGAAGACTGGGCAGGCTGGCGGCAAAACGAAACTTCAATGAGCGAATTGAAGATCAAAGTGATTTTGGATTCTGAACAGGAGAATTGAGATGAGAAAACATATTGTGATGCTGCTCCCTCTATTTGGAATTTTGCTCATGCTTGGATTAAGCCTGAGTGCCTGCGCCGGACTCCTCGGTTTCGGCGGCGATAACTGGAAGGAAGAAGTGCTGTTGCACGATGGCAGCAAGATCATTGCGGAGAGAACTGCCAAACGTGGTGGGCGGCATGAAATCGGGCAGAAGCCGCCATTCGAATCACAACAGCTGGAATTCGTCATGCCAGTGACGGGCGAGCGGGTCATCTGGGTAGATAACTACAGCGAAGATATTGGAACGGCCAGTTTCCTGCCGATGCTGCTGGATATACGGCAAGGAGTTGCTTACCTGGTGGCGAATAACATGGGTTGCCTGTCCTACAACAAATGGGGCAGGCCCAATCCACCCTATGTCGTCTTCAAGTACGAGGGTAAGGAATGGAAACGCATCCCGGTGCAGGAACTGCCTGCGGAAATCAATAGACCGAACCTGATCCAATCGGAACCGGACGCGACAGCGGAACGTATCCGGAAATCGCCAGTTCCGGCGGAGAGGATACAAGAAATCATTAGCAACTATCGCCAACCCGAATTCCGCACCATTCTGAGGGAGCCGCTGGCGAAGGGGCGCGGGTGTCCAATCCCAACGAATGCGAGAGCGGAGCCTGTAGGCCCAGTAATAAATGGAGAAATCCTTTTGTACAACTGGCGACAACTACTGGGGACGGCAAAATTAAAGGGCTCAGCTTCGCATTAAATTCTCAAAGCCATGCCACGTCGCCCACGCATTAAATTAGCCGAAGTCCCGCAGCACATCGTGCAGCGCGGAATCAATCGCGAACCGTGTTTCTTTGCCGAGGAGGACTATCACTGCTATCTCCACTGGCTCCAGAAATCGGCTAGCGATTGGCACTGCGCCATCCACGCCTATGTACTCATGACCAACCACGTGCATCTGCTGGTCACGCCGGAGCAACCGGAAAGCATCGCCAAGATGATGCAATCCATCGGGCGTCGCTACGTGCAATACATCAACCGCTGCTATCGCCGCACGGGCAGCCTGTGGGAGGGACGCTTCAAATCCAGCCTGGTGCAGGCCGAAGCCTACCTGCTCACCTGCATGCGCTACATTGAACTCAACCCGGTGCGCGCCAACATGGTGAACGACCCGGCGCTGTATCGCTGGTCAAGCTATCGACACAACGGATTGGGGCAGGCGGACGAACGCATTACACCGCACCCCGTGTATCTGGCACTGGGCAAGGAAGAAGCAGACAGGCTGGCTGAATACCGCGGACTGCTCCGTAGCGAACTGGACGATGCGGCGATAACGGATATACGGCTGGCACTGGCACAAGGGCAACCGTTAGGAAGCGAACGGTTCGCCGAGATCATGTGTGCTGCGGTCGGCGTGCGGCGCGCACAGAGAAAGCCGGGCAGGCCGATGGTGATACGCGACCAGTGTGAAAGGGTTGAAGATCAAAGTGATTTTGGGTTTTGAACAGGAGAATTGAAATGCGAAAACATAATGCGATGCTGACCCCTTTGATTCCTTTGATTTTCGAATCCCGTGCGCGCGGACATGGTGCGCGATCCCGGCGAGTATCGGTGGTCAAGCTACCGCTGGCACGGATTGGGCGCGGGCAACGAACTTATAACCGACCATCCCCTATACACGGCATTGGGGCTGGATGAAACAGAACGCAGGGCCACCTATCGTGCATTGTTCCGGGCACACCTGGACGAAGAGGCGCTGGACGAGATACGCAAGGCATCGAGCAGTGGCTTTCCGCTCGGCAGTGAACGATTCAAGGAGCAAATGGAAGCGGCACTGGGCAGGAGGGTTGGATTGCGTCCGCGCGGCAGGCGCGAAGCAGAATCCGCAAATGCCGTGTTGCCGGGTCAGTTTGGGCTGGATTTATAAGGGGAAATGTGATGAACGAAGAAAAGAAATCGACTCCGGTACCTTTGGGTCTACAGATCGAGAAGCTGGCGAAGCGGGTGGCAGATTTGGAAAAGAAAAGTGGTAATTAAAAAATACTACGTCGAAAGAATATTTAGCCTTTGGAAGGAAACGGTATGAACGGCCAAAACGGAATGATGAAACGAATCGCCAAATTCACAATGCTGTTGATGTTTGGTGCAAGCATGAACGCTTGCTCGACAAGTTGGAAGGAAGAAGTGCTGCTGCATAACGGGGGCACGATCATTGCGGAGAGAACAGCCAAACGTGGCGGGCGGCATGAAATCGGGCAGAAGCCGCCATTCGAATCACAGCAACTGGAATTTGTCATGCCAGTTACGGGCGAGCGGGTCACCTGGGTAGATAACTACAGCGAGGATATTGGGACGGCCAGTTTCCTGCCGATGCTGCTGGATATACGGCAGGGGGTTGCGTACATCGTTGCGAACAACATGGGTTGTCTGTCATACAACAAATGGGGCAGACCCAATCCACCCTATGTTGTCTTTAAGTACGAAGGTAAGGAATGGAAACGCGTCCCGTTGCAAGAATTGCCTGCGGAAATCACTAGACCGAACTTGATCCAATCGGAACCCGACGCGACAGCGGAACGCATCCGGAAAACGCCCGTTCCAGCGGAGAGGATCCAAGAAATCATTAGCGAATATCGCCAACCCGAATTCCGCACCATTCTGAGGGAGGCTTATGCGGGGGCGGGTGGTAGTTGCGAGAAAATGGTGCATTACAAGTGTGGATGGTTTGGAACACGACCGGATGGCACTTTCAATAAAGATTTCGCTGATCGCATGTGCAACAAATAACGCAAATTCAATAGGGAGAAATAATCATGGCAACCACAATTGAATACGCGCTGATGGCTGGTGCATCCTACATTTCAACTCGTGCAGACATAAACAAGTTTCCGATTCCACAAGGGTGGACAAGTGTTATTGATCCGCCGCACTTTAAGGATGATGTGACAGGCTTCGAAGCAGTTGCATTTACCAACGGCACCGAAATCGTCATCTCCTTCGCCGGCACAGGAGGCGATGGAGACTGGTTCCACGGCAATGTCCCGCTGGCTTTGGGAATGCTGCCTGACCAACTGCGCCAAGCCGCAGACTACTACCTGCAAGTCAAAGCCAGCGCCCCGGTAAATACAACCATCACCTTCACCGGCCATTCTTTGGGCGGCGGCCTCGCCTCCCTGATGGCGGTCATGTTTGGTGGCAGTGCCACCACCTTCGACCAGGCCCCGTTCCGCAGCGCCGCAGAATCCTACGCCACCCTCGACAATGGCAACCTCATCACCCGTTCCGTCGCACAAGACCTGCTCGCCTATCTGCAAGGCGAGACGGTTAATGGTCAGCCGGGTTACACCGTAGATCAGTTGCAATCGCTTGCCAGCTACGTCAATGCAGCGGATGCGGCAATAGGTACAGTGCCCAACGAGGCCAACGTGAACAACATCAACGTTCAGGATGAAATCCTGTCGGACCCGCCCGTGTCGATGTTCTCCCGCATCGGCACAAGCCAGAGCGACCTTGAGCAGCAGAACAATATGCCGGTCATCACAGGGAATATCAGCCTGCATTCCCAGGCATTGCTCACCGCCATGCTGCAAAGCGGCGACACGGCAACCAGCACCTCGGCAGACCACACATTGGGGCAGGCCAGCGTCAAACTGACCGATCTGCTGAAGATGATTTTTGATGAGAATTTGTTTGCGCATACAACTGCGGCAACAAATACGACTGACCCGAACTTCATCGAACACCTCGTGCGCCACCAGACGGGTGGCGTTGCCGGTGTGCAGGGCGGTGGTGACGCCATGGTCACGCGCTTCACCTCAGATTTGTGGAAGATCGCGCAAGATGGCGGATTGAGTCTCACCGACACAAATCTCGCCGATGCGCTGACAGCCTTCGCAATGCAGAAATACTACGAAGAGAATGATCCGAACGTGTGCTACGGCGCGGAACTCTTTACCGACATTGCCACCGAAGGTGGCAGCAATGGCATTCGCTTCGACATGCACGATGTCTCGAAGGACATCGCAGCCCAGATGGACTCGACCGATCCCGCCGTCAGGGTTGACCTCGCTGCCACGCGGGACGGCAAGCTGCTGCTCAAGGGATATGAGTATTTCCAGAACTACTTGAATGGCGGCGACACCGTCGCGGGTGACAACACCTACCCGACAGGCCCACTCTCACTCGCCGAACGCGCCATGATCCAATCCATGATTTCCTCTCTGCGCGACTGGTACGTGCAGGCAGGTAGCGGCGGCATGACCGCCATCGACACACAGAACCGCGGCGCCTTCATGCTCGGCGGCAGCAGCGGCGATGCGCTCACAGGGGGAGCCGCAGCCGACCTGCTGGCGGGCAACGCAGGTGACGACTTAATGCGAGGCGGGCAGGGCAGCGACGTTCTTCTCGGGGGCTCCGGCAACGATGCCTACATCTACACCACAGGTGACGGCCTCGACACCATCCTCGATTCTGACGGCCAAGGCAGTATTGCGATGGATGGAGCGAACCTTGCGGGAGGAGAGCAGTACGGCGACAGCCGCGTACATCGCGATGCCGACGGACGCCTGTATGTGGATGTCGGCGGAGACCGCCTGGTCATCGACGGCAACATTTTGATCGAAGGCCAGCAAGAGGGCGAGCTTGGCATCACCTTGGGCGGCCCGGATGCCGCAGCCGCCGACCCCGTGACCACCCGCGACATTGTTGGCGATATCAACCCGACCGACATCAATCCGGACCTGGATGGCGTCCAGGCAAAGCCCGATGCACTATACAACCCCGTCGGTACAACCCAGGCTTATGAGGACAGCCTGTTCGGCAGTCCCGGCAACGACCACATCCTGCTTGGTGAGATGCAGGACTGGGTCAGCGGCGGCAGCGGGGCCGACTGGATCGAAGGCGGCAACGGCAACGACTACCTTATCGGCGGCAACTCCCTTGAGCGATATCAATTGGGTGTGGTTGCGGGCGACAATTACATCGACGGCAACGACCTCATCGAAGGCGGGGCGGGCAAGCGCTTTTGGCAACTCAATGCGGCGAACGATATCGAATATCAAATCCGACCCGCAAGGAGGGCAGCATGATGAACCTCTCGGCATTATTCAAGCGCATATCGTTTGGTCTGGTACTGGCAGCAGTGCCGCTGTTGGGGGCTTGCGCGCCGACTGAAATCAAGTGGGAGGAAGAAGTCAAGCTGCATGACGGCAAGATCATCGTCGTCAAACGGCACGAAGAACTGGGACTCTCAGGTTTTCCGCTGGCGCACCGGGGTAGCCGCAAGTACTGGTATTTCTGCTACCAACCGATGAATATCCAGTGGAAGTCAAAGCCGGGATACTTTCCCGAGGTCTTCGATATCGTGGATGGTAAGGCGTACGTCAGGGTAACTATTGATAACTGCGAACAGTGCATGTTGCATGACTACCCAGAAACCAGCGCACTGTATTTCGTATGGGAAGGCAATGCATGGAAAAAGATCGACTACAAGGATTTCCCGGCGGGGCTGCAGGTCAACATTCTCGGAAATACGCACTACGACGACGATGGAGCTCGAGATGTAAAAGGGCGGATTACGCTGGATGAGAAGGAAAGCCGTGAGCCGGAAATGACTTGGCTGATGCGCAAGAAGCCGGAGATTGTCGGGTTGAACGACAGGGTGACTTATCTTGGGCCAAATCAGCCACCGGTCTATGCGCGCGAGGCGTGCAAGAAATGTATGGGAATACGCGGGAAAACCACCAGCACATCTGAAGTTTTCTTACCTGCGACCAGCAGTGACTGCAAATAAATTCTGGGGGGATGATACATGACTACTCAAATTGATTACGCGCTGCTGGCAGCAAATTCTTATGCAGTGAAGAGGGAAGTGACAAGTTCGGTAAACGAAATACTACCTCCTGACGGTTGGGAAATAATCGATTACCGTCGCGACGACCTTACCGGCTTCACCGCCCGCGCCTACACCAACGGAAGCGAAATCTGCATCGCCTACACCGGCACCACCTTCGAGGGGGCCGTCAACAATGTGGGCGACTGGTTGTTGGGCAACATCACGGCGGGCAGCGGTTCGGTGCTGGCGCCGCAGGTGATCGATGCCGCAAAGTTCTACCTAGATATTCTGAAAGACAATCCCGACGCGAACATCACCTTCACCGGCCATTCGCTGGGCGGCGGACTGGCCTCGTTGATGGCAGTGTATTTCGACGAGCCCGCGACGGTGTTCGATGAGGCCCCTTTTGCGAAATCCGCCGATTCCGCACTTGTCGTTAACGGACTCAAAGCAGCGCTCGCGGCAGACCCCAATTATTCATTACCGGATGCGTTTGCCAGCTACATTGCACTGGACCCGCTCTTCGGAACAATCCTCCCCAGCCCGAGCCGCATCGCCCGCGAAAGCAATGTTAGCGCCATCTACGTCAAGGACGAAATCCTCTCGCTGGCGCAAACAACAACTGGCCGAACAGTATTGCCTCTGTTGTTTGCATGGAACCCGGCCCTGTTTGCGATCAGCCTCAATGTGACCAACATCTCCGGTAACGAACAGGTAATCGAGGCCAATGCCACCAGCGGCAATGGCTGGGAATTGGGCGTGGGCATACCGGACATCAATGGCAATGTCGACCTGCACTATATGCCATTGTTGACTGCGTTCCTGCAGTCGAATGATTTCCTGATGGCTTGCCAGAACAATCCGGAAATATTGCAGGAGATATTCACCTCTGAATGGAATGTGGATTCATCAAACGCACGGGTCCGCAACTTCCTCAACCTCATGGTGCAACGGCAACAGGTGCAGGGCGAAAACCCAGAAGACCCGCTGGGCGCATTTGCCGCCGACATAGGCCGCCTTAAGGGCAAACTGGCAACGGGTATCATGAAATCGGTGCTGGTCGAACTCGGCATCGACCTCGAATATGCACAAGGCATGGAGCATGCGATGGGTGTGACTGCGGGGAAGTTCGAGCCGGTCTTCAAGGAGTTGACCGGCGGCATACAAATCGAACACAAGACGGAAGACGAGCAATGGGTATCGAAAGGTTTTTCCCAACTGGACCGGGAACTGCGCAATGCGCATCCGGATTTGTTTTCGATCAGTGTTGACCGTTATTCGCTGGCAACAGAGGGGGATCTTGTGATCACCGCGCCAAGCGATACCAAGCGTGACCTGATGTTGGGCGGAGCTGGAAGCGACATGCTCATCGGCGGGGATGGTGATGATCAACTTGTGGGCGGCGCAGGTTCAGACACCCTCGACGGCGGCGCAGGCGTTGACTATTACATCGTCGAAGGCAACGACACCATCCGTGATTCGGATGGCCTCGGTCTTATCAAAGACAAATCCGGCAACATCATCACCGGTGCGATCAAACACAATGCGGACGGCAGCTACACCTTTACAACCCATCCCGGCATCAGCGTCACCCGCGATGCCAATCTCACCCTGACACTGGCAGATGGGTCAACCATCGTCATCGAGACCCACAACTCCGGCGACCTGGGATTGCAAATATCGGATGCCGTACAGCCGCAGAGCCTACTGTTCGGTATGGACAAAGCGCTCTACAACGGCGCCGATACCCTTAACAGTAACACTTCCTGCGAGATGCACGGCGGCCTGGGCAACGACATCCTGCATGCCAGCGTCGAGGCAGACCTGCTTTATGGTGAAGACGGACACGATGCTATATTCGCAGGAGAGGGCAACGACGAACTGCGCGGCGGCTTCGGCAACGACCTGGTAAACGGCGGCCTGGGCGACGACCTGCAGTACGGCGAAGAAGGCCATGACCTGATGGTGGGCCAGGGCGGCAACGACGTGCTGTATGGCGGAGAAGGCGACGACTGGCTGTTTGCCGGGAGCAGCTTTGGAACGATCCGCATCGTTCAGAGCACCAATGATTCCAACTACCCCTCGCTCGCCGCGATCAACTCCCCGGACTTCGAAGGCTTCGTGCGCTTCGTTGATGGCGTGGCCGTGCCGGAACTGGAGGGGATGTATTTTGTGGGGGAGACGGGGAGCAACAACCTGCTGGACGGCGGTGTCGGAGACGACCACCTGTTGGGCGACAGCGGGATAGACATCCTGCTGGGCGGCACAGGCGCGGACATGCTGTACGGCTTCTCCGAGGGCGACATGCTCAACGGGGGCGAAGGCAACGACACCCTGCATGGCGACGTGACGCAGGGAAACTACACCACTGTCAACGCATACGGGGAAACGGCCTCGATCTATGCGCTGCCGGAATTCCACGGCAACGACATCCTGGAGGGTGGTACGGGCGACGATCAACTCATCGGTGATGGCGGCAGCGACACCTTGCTGGGCGGTGATGGCAACGACCAGATATTTGGCGACAGCGACAAACTGGATATTCAATGGCACGGCAACGACTATCTGGATGGCGGCGCGGGGGACGATACCCTAGTGGGGAACGGAGGCAACGACACGCTGTATGGCGGAACGGGTGTTGATCAGATGTGGGGAGGCATCGGCGATGACACCCTCGACGGCGGCATCGGCAACGACACCCTGTGGGGCGGTAACGGCAACGACACCCTCATCGGCGACGCGGGCGACGACAAACTCTACGGCGAAGCCGGCAGCAACCACCTCGACGGCGGCAACGGCAACGACACCCTCAACACCGGCGGCAGCACCAACACCCTGTTCGGCGGCACAGGCAACGACACGCTGCAAGCCGCAGGCGGCGGCAGCTACCTCGACGGCGGCGACGGCACCGACACCCTTATCGCTGTAGATGGCAACAACACTCTGTTTAGTGGTGCCGGAGACGACGACCTGCAGGCCGGCGGAGGCAACAACTACCTTGATGGCGAAGACGGCAACAACACCCTGTTTGCGGATGGCGGCAACAACACCCTGATCGGCGGGGCAGGCAACGACACGCTATCTGCAGCCGGGGGCAACAACTATCTGGACGGCGGAGAGGGCACCAACACACTGATTGCGGATGGCGGCAGCAACACCCTGATGGCCGGCTCCGGCGACGACACACTCTCATCCACGGGCGGCAACAGCACGCTGGATGGCGGCGGCGGTAACGATACACTGGCCGCCGATGGCGGGGGCAACACTCTCATGGGCGGTGCCGACAACGACATCCTCAGGGGTGGTGATGGCAACGACATGCTGAATGGCGGTACTGGTAATGACGTGCTGGACGGCGGCGCGGGCAACGACACCCTGACCGGCGGCGGCGGGGCCGATGCCTTCATTATGGATTTCGGCATGGGCATGGATATTCTGGCCGATGCTTCTGCAGCCGGCGGAACGCTGCAACTCAACCAGATAGCCATCGCAAATCTGACGTTCATGAAGCAAGGGCAAGACCTGCTTATCCAGATCGCCGCGAATGACGGCCTGTTGCTCAAAAACTATTACAGCTACCCGCAAGCGACCTGGACGATACAAGATGCCAGCAACACAGCGACCACCGTGCAGACTCAGCTGGATGGCATCAGCACCGCCAGCAAATCAGAAATCGAGCAGGCAGAAAGCAACTTCCTGATCAAGGCCAGAAACAGCATCATCAGCGAATACCTTGTTCAGGGTTACAGCATGCAAAACGACGGCACACTTTACCGAGCCTGGTCGAATGATTTGTTTGCCTATAACACGGTCAACTACACCACGACCGATGTTACCCAGTATCTCAATTCGGGCAACATTGTGCACTTGCCCACAACGCAATCATCAACCCAAACGTGGTCGCCGATGTATGGCGGGTGGTATGGCGAACCCACGCTCCATGAAAATATCGTATCGATACGGGAGAGCGGGATTTTCACCGATTTGGCGGTGGTTAACGCCAACACTTATTCGCAGAGCGTGGGTAGTGGGGGCGCCAAATGGCTTCAAACCACATGGACAACGATACCCGTTCAAACATGGTCTGAATTAACGGGTACCAGCACTCTGTACATGTACGAGCAAGGTTTCTCATCCGATCCAAATGCGACAAACCTGGGCCTGAGGCTCGGCTCTGAAGTAATTACAACTGTGCAGAGCCATGTCCAATCTGCCGCATACGGTTCAGTGGTCAACGTCCTTGCTTCGCCGGGGGATCTGCAGGCCGATGGTTCCTTGCCGCAGACAGTTGCCGCGCAGAGCACCATCGCCCAAATGACCTTCGATGTTTTGAGCATCACCCTGGGCGATGCCGGGCAAACGGTCTATGGCGATGTCAACACCATGGTGCACGGCGGCAACGGCGACGATACGATCTTCAATGCCGGGCTTGCATTTGGAGGCGACGGCAATGACACGATCATGGACACCGCCACCCAATTCGGCGACAGCGGCAACGACACATTGATCAACGGTCAATTGCTGAACGGCGGAGACGGGGACGATCATCTGTATGGAGGTGGCGTGCTGAACGGCGGCACGGGGAACGACACGATGGATGGTGCGGGTGCGGGAATATACGGAACACGCTATGTGATCGATCCCACCCAAACCGGCATTGATACGATTCATGACACGGGCGACTACGATGCCGCATACAAGGATTGGTTTTACGGTCAACGCGGTATCACCAACTGGGAAGAACACGAGCAGCACGGCGGCATGTACCGGATCGATAACGATGGAGACATATGCTATTTAACGCCTGAACAGTTCCATGCGGAGTATCCGAGCCAGATCGATAACCTCCCGCGTTGGGCATCATTCATGGAGCCCTTGCCGCCATTGAATCGCCCGGCAGCCTACGACTATGCGGCGTTGCAGGCGGCCTATGATGCCGGTGTGATTCAAAAAGACACACTGGAATTTACTGCAGGCGTCACTCTTTCCGATCTGCAATTATCCTGGGGGGAGACCGACTTTTATCGCACATTGATCCTTTCATGGAACGGCGGCGCCAGTCAGGTGAAGCTGGTCATCCCGCATGCGGATGATCCTTTGGGAAGCGGCGTCGAACAAATCCAGTTTGCCGACGGAACAGTGGTTGCGATGCAAGATCTGATCGCGCTCGCACCGGCCGGTGTTTCGCTCGATCCGCGCTACGATCTTGTGCTGGTTGGCACGGCAAACACCGATGTTCTGAACGGACAGTCGGGGAACGATCTGCTGATCGGACTGGGCGGGGACGATGTGCTTGCCGGTGGTGCGGGCGACGACACTTACCTCATCAATGTGGGCGACGGGGTGGATACGATCATCGATGACTTCACCGGGACGGAGAACAACAGCATTGTCTTCGGTACGGGGATCGATCCGGCGCGCATCGGCTTGTTCCAGGGTTCGCTGGGGATCGATCTGGGCAACGGGAGCGTGGTGCACATCCAGGGCGTGGACTATGACGATATCGCCAACACCTGCTGTATCCGGAGTTTCCAGTTTGCGGATGGCACGGAACTGACTGTGCAGCAACTGGTGGAGCGCGGCTTCGACATTGCCGGCAGCGCCGGTGCCGATATTCTGAGCGGCACCAATGTTGTCGATCGCATTGAAGGCGGGGCCGGTAACGACACACTGATCGGCGGCGCGGGCGACGACATCTACCTGTACAACATCGGGGATGGTGCAGACATCATTCTGGACGACGTCAATGTTGCTGCGGGCGGTACTGAGATCAACACTCTGGTATTAGGGGCAGGTATTACCGCCGACATGATCAGTACCTCTGTTGACGCCAACGGGATGGTTACACTCGACTTCATCCCTTCGACAGGCTCAGGACAGGTTCGCGACAGCATCCGCATCAATCACTTTGGCAACCTGTCGGTGCAGAACATCCAGTTTGCGGATGGCAGTGTCATCGCGACCGAGTCGCTGGTGAGCGTCCCGCTTGTTGCTGTGCCAGATATGGTAGCAACAACCGAAGATACTGCTCAGGTCTCTATTGCAGCCGCCGCGCTGCTTTCCAACGACATTGCGGGCAGCGCAATCATCCTCACCGGAGTCGATGCGGTCACCGCGCAGGGCAATGCAGTCACGATGGGAGCTGACTGCAGCTTGACGGTCGATTTCGGCGACCGCTACCAAGCGCTGGCGGAAGGCCAGACTGCTACCGACAGCTTCGGTTACACCGTGAGCGATACCGCAGGCGCCACCAGCGCCGCGACGGTCACCATGACCATCAACGGCAGCAACGACGCCCCGGTCACGTCCGGTGACATTGGGCTGGTGCAGGAAGACTACCTGCTCACCGCCACCGGCAGCGTGCTGGAGAACGACAGCGATGTGGATCAGGGCGACGTGCTGACCGTTGCCAATGCAGGAACGCAGCAGGGTGTCTACGGCAGCCTCGCGCTCGCGGAAGACGGTAGCTACAGCTATGAGTTGGGCAATGTCTCGCAGTCCGTTCAGGCGCTGGATCGCAATACCGTGCGGGTCGAGCAATTCGGCTACACCGCGACGGACAGCATGGTCGGAACTTCCGATGTGCTGAACATCTTCGTGGTCGGGGCGAACGATGCGCCTATCTTGGTCGCGCCGCTGGAGGATAAGGAGGTGGTCTTCAATAAATCCTTCTCCTGGCAGATGCCGGAAGGCAGCTTCACCGACATCGATCAGGGCGATACCCTGACATACACCGCGGTGCTGGCGGATGGCTCGGCACTGCCAGACTGGCTCGTGTTCGATCCCGCCACCCGCACCTTCTCGGGCACGGCGCCCCGGCAGACAGGCGCCGTGGATGTCGCGGTGATCGCGACCGATATGGCGGCAGACGGAAGCATGGAGGGCAGCCTGGCGGCTTATGACGTATTTCGCATCAATGTTGCCCGCGGCAACGAAGGGGCAGGCAACGGCGACGATGCTCCGCTGCCCGGTCACGATAGCAACCATGACAACGGCCACGGCACCTCGCCCGGGCATTCGGGTTCGCGTGGACGCGACCATGCCCGCGACGAAGACAATGGAAGGAAGCATCGAAAAGACGATCACGAGGACGAAGCGATCCGCGAGTGGTTCGGAAAGGACAAATCCGGGCATCGCGACAACTGCGACGGCTTGGGGCGCAGCGACGACCGCATCGATCATCGCGTGAACCGCAACGTTTCGCGCGGCATCGACAAGGACTACAGCAGGCAATGGGCACAGATGAACGTGAGGCTCAGGGAACACTTGGCGCAAAGCGGCAGCGACGACCATTTTGATTCCGGTATCGGACATGCTTCGCCCACCCTGTTCGGCGCGGGCGGCTACCAGGGGCTGGCACAGCCGGGCTGGGGTGAGGGCGCGCAGATGAAAGCATTCGCCGGACTCAAGGAGGGGCTGGAGCGGCTGGGATGTTGATCCGGAAAACGAGAACCGCTTGAAAGAGGCTGCCATGCATTACACCAATCAGGACATGCTGTGGTTGATCGGTAGCCTGTCGCGCCTGTTCCGCATCCCTTTTGATGCACAGCTCGTCCGCCAGCAATTCCCGCCGCCGTATTCGCGCACAACGCTGCTCTATGCATTGCAGGCGCTGGAGTTCAAGGTTGGCGAAATGGAATTGGATGTGGAGGGCATCGCCGCTTTGGAGCGGATGCCGTTCCCGGTGGTTGCATTTGTACGGGAGGATGAGGCCACCCTCTTTCCCAGCCCCGTGGATTCTTCCTCTCCCTCCGGGAGAGGGCATGGGGTGAAGGGCGGAAGAGGGGAGCGCGACAGCGCGGGAGAGGGTGATGCCGAGCCGGCATCAAAACCCGCCATCCCCGTTCTGCTGATCAAGGCCGATGAAGAAAGCGTGCTGTTCTTCCGCGCCGGGGCCGAGCAGCCGGAAACGGTGCCCCTCGCAGAATTTGGCAAGCACTTCCGCAACGACATCCTGCTGGTCGCGCGCGACACCGCGCCGACGACGGCCGATCTGGAAACGGAACAGTCGGCCTCCGCATCGCAATCTTCGCAGTCCGGCCATCAACCTTTCGGATTCCGCTGGTTCGTGCCGGAGCTGCTGAAGCACAAGCGCGTCTGGCGCGACATCCTCACCGCTTCACTCGCCATCCAGCTCGTCGGCCTGGTCACGCCGTTGTTCACGCAGGTCATCATCGACAAGGTCATCGTCCACCAGACGAAGAGTACCTTGATCGCGCTTGCTGTCGGGCTGGTGATGTTCATGCTTTTCAACAGCGCCATGACCTGGCTGCGCCAGTATTTTGTACTGCACACGGGCAACCGTATCGATGCAGTTCTCGGCAGTCGGGTGTTCCGTCATCTGCTGCACCTGCCGCTGCCATATTTCGAGCATAGACCCACCGGCACGCTGGTGGCGCGGTTACACGGTGTGGAGACCGTGCGCGAGTTCATCTCCGGCGCGGCGGTTTCGCTCTTGCTCGATCTGCCGTTCCTGTTCATCTTCCTCGCGGTGATGTTCTGGTATAGCTGGCAGCTCACGCTGATCGCGCTGCTGCTGTTGTCGTTCATCACCGTGCTGAGTTTCGCCGTGACACCGGTGCTGCGCGACAAACTCAATCACCAGTTCCTGCTCGGTGCGAAGAATCAGGCCTTCGTCACCGAATACGTGGCCGGCATGGAGACCGTCAAGTCGCTGCAGATGGAGCCCGTGCTGGAACACAAATATGGTGACCTGTTGGCCAACTACCTTGCCGCCGGTTTCGCCACGCGCCAGATATCCAACAGCTACAACGTCGCCGCCAACGCGCTGGAGCAGGTCATGACCCTCTCCATCCTCGTAGTGGGCGCGCTGCTGGTGATGCAGAACGATGGTTTCACCATCGGTATGCTGGTCGCGTTCCAGATGTTCGCGGGGCGCATGAGCCAGCCGATGTTGCGTCTGGCCGGCCTGTGGCAGGAGTTCCAGCAGGCCGATATCGCTGTCAAGCGATTGGGTGACCTGATGGATGCTCCGGTAGAGCCGCATGCATTGATACCGGTGCGAGCACGCGGTGCAGCAGGGGGAATGGTCGAACTCAGGGACGTCAGTTTCCGTTACAGCGATAAACATCCTTATCTGTATCGCAACCTGGATATGACCCTCGCTTCCGGCAAGCTCACCGTGCTGATGGGGCCGTCCGGCTGCGGCAAGAGCACGCTGGCCAAGATGTTGCAGGGATTCTACTGGCCCAGCGACGGCAGCATCCTGCTTGACGGTTACGACATCCGCCACCTAGCCGCCAACGAGCTGCGCGCCAATTTTGGTGTCGTGCCGCAGGAGACACGATTATTCTCCGGTACCCTCTACGAAAACCTCCAGTTGGCCAACCCGCACGCCAGCTTTGAAGAGATCGTGCATGCCTGCAAGCTGGCCGAGATCCACGCCGTCATCGAACAGCTTCCGCAGGGGTATCAGACTTCCGTCGGGGAGAACGGCATCGGCTTGTCCGGCGGGCAACGCCAGCGTATCGCAATCGCGCGGGCCCTGCTCAAGCGACCGCGTGTGCTGATCTTCGACGAGGCGGTGAGCAACCTCGACCAGACCACCGCCGAACACTTCGCGCATACGGTCAACAAACTCAAGGGCAAGGTCACCATGCTGTTCATCACCCACCAGTTGCCAAAGGCATTGCAGGTGGACGATGTGATCGAGTTCGGTGCTCGGCAAACGAAAAATCACACGCAAGGAAAAGCTGCCGCTTGAAGCGCTGGCTAAAACCAGAACCAATCACACTTGGACAGGCTCAGGGCGAACGGACTCGCCAAGTGGGCAGGTTGAAAGGATCAAATCAGGTGATGACCGTCGGTTGCTCACGCCCGGTACGTGCCTGCAGTTCCGAGATGTTCAATGCGATCCGAATCAATTCCTTCAGGGCTTCCTGCGCATCCAGATGATGGCGCGCGATATCCGCTTCGAATGCCTCCAGATACACACGCAGGGTCGCGCCCTCGGTACCGGTACCGGACAGGCGGAAGATGATGCGCGAGCCGTCGCTGAACAGGATGCGCACACCCTGACCTTTGCTCACGCTGCCGTCCACCGGGTCGGTGTAGCTGAAGTCGTCGCAGGTCTGAACCGTGAACTTACCGAATGTCTTGCCCATCAGTGTGGCGAAGCTGTTGCGCAAATGCTGCATCACGCCGTTCGCGGCTTCCGTCGGCAAGCCTTCATAGTCGTAACGCGAGTAGAAGTTGCGGCCGTATTTCGCCCAGTGCCCGCGCACGATCTCTTCCACCGATTGCTTGCGTGCCGCGACGATGTTCAGCCAGAACAGCACCGCCCACAGTCCGTCTTTTTCGCGCACATGGTCTGAACCGGTGCCGAAGCTTTCTTCGCCGCACAGCGTAACCTTGCCCGCGTCCATCAGGTTGCCGAAGAATTTCCAGCCGGTCGGGGTCTCAAAGCAGGGGATGTTCAGCGCTTTGGCCACGCGATCCACTGCAGCGCTGGTGGGCATCGAGCGCGCCACACCCGCCAAGCCCTTTGTGTAGCCGCGCACCAATGTGGCATTGGCGGCGATCAGGGCGAGGCTGTCAGATGGCGTCACGAAGAAGCGCTTGCCCAGGATCATGTTGCGGTCGCCGTCACCGTCCGAGGCTGCGCCGAAATCCGGCGCATCCGCACCGAACATGATCTCGACCAGGTCGTGCGCATAGGTCAGATTGGGGTCGGGATGACCGCCGCCGAAATCCTCCAGCGGCACGGCGTTCATCACGCTGCCGGAAACGGCGCCCAGACGTCCTTCCAGAATCTCTTTGGCATACGGCCCGTTCACTGCGTGCATGGCGTCGAACTTGATCTTGAAGCCGCCTTTGAGCAGCGCGCGGATCGCCGCGAAATCGAACAGCGACTCCATCAGCTCGGCATAGTCGCTGACCGGGTCGATCACCTTTACCTTCATGCCGCCCAGTGTGGTTTCACCAAGCTTGTCGAGCGCCACATCGGCCGCATCGAGGATGCGGTAGCTGGAGAGGGTCTTGCTCTTGGCGTAGATCGCCTCGGTCACCGTCTCGGTGGCCGGGCCGCCGTTGCTGCTGTTGTACTTGATGCCGAAGTCTTCTTTGGGGCCACCGGGATTGTGGCTGGCCGAGAGGATGATGCCGCCGTAGGTCTTGTATTTGCGGATCACGCAGGATGCCGCCGGGGTGGAAAGGATGCCGCCGCGCCCCACCAGCACTTCGCCGAAACCGTTTGCCGCCGCCATCTTCAGGATGATCTGGATCGCCTCGCGGTTGTAATAGCGCCCGTCGCCTCCCAGCACCAGCGCCGCGCCCTTGGGGGCCGCGATGCTGTCGAAGATGCTCTGGACGAAATTCTCCAGATAATTCTGCTGCTGGAACACCGGGACCTTTTTGCGCAGGCCGGAAGTGCCGGGTTTCTGGTCGGAAAAGGGTTGGGTGGCAACGGTACGGATACTCATCAATGACCTTTCAGGGTAAATCGTGGTTCGTGTCTTTCCGGTCAAATCATACCATCGGCCTTGCGCGCACAAGCCAAATTGTGCCGCACAAGGTAAGCTAGCGTACTCAGAACGCATCGCAATAACCATGATCACCGGCACTGCCCAACAGATACTTCGCGACACCTTCGGCTATACCTCTTTCAGAGGGGCGCAGCAGGCCATCGTCGAGCATGTCGTCGCGGGCGGCGATGCGCTGGTGCTGATGCCCACGGGCGGCGGCAAGTCCCTGTGCTACCAGATCCCCGCCCTGATGCGCAAAGGCGTCGGCATCATCGTGTCGCCGTTGATCGCGCTGATGCAGGATCAGGTCGATGCGCTCAAGCAGCTGGGTGTGCCGGCCGCCTTCCTCAATTCCAGCCTGGAGGCCGAAGAGGCGCGCGAAGTCTCGCGGCAACTGATGCGCGGCGAATTGAAACTGTTGTACGTCGCGCCGGAACGACTGCTGACCGAAGGTTTCCTGAACCTGCTGGAGCGCCTGAATCAGGACGACAACATCGCCCTGTTCGCGATCGACGAAGCGCACTGCGTCTCGCAATGGGGGCACGACTTCCGTCCGGAATACCGCGGGTTGACCGTGTTGCACGAGCGCTTTCCGAGCGTGCCGCGCATCGCGCTTACCGCCACCGCGGATGCGCCCACGCGCAGCGAGATCGTCGAGCGCCTGTCACTGGAGCAGGCAGAGCAATTCGTTTCCAGCTTCGACCGCCCCAACATCCGCTACCGCGTCACGCTCAAGGACAACGCGCGCAAACAGTTGCAGGATTTCCTCGAAACCGAACACCAGAACGACGCGGGCATCGTGTATTGCCTGTCGCGCAAGAAAGTCGAAGAGACCGCCGCCTGGCTGAAGGAGCAGGGCTGGGATGCCTTGCCGTATCACGCCGGGCTGGATGCCTCGGTACGCAGCAAGAACCAGAAAAAATTCCTGCGCGAGGAAGGCGTCATCATGGTCGCCACCGTCGCCTTCGGCATGGGCATCGACAAGCCCAACGTGCGCTTCGTCGCGCACATGGATCTGCCCAAGAGCATGGAAGGCTATTACCAGGAAACGGGGCGTGCAGGCCGCGATGGCCTGCCTGCGAATGCCTGGATGGCTTACGGTCTGGGCGATGTCGTGTCCATGCGCCAGATGCTGTTGTCCGGCGATGCGCCCGAAGAGCGCAAGCGCGTCGAACTGCAAAAGCTCGATGCGCTGCTGGGCTTCTGCGAGTCCACCGCCTGTCGTCACCAGGCCATCCTGCGCTATTTCGGCGAAGAACATCCCGGTGACTGCAATGAATGCGACAACTGCCTGTCGCCCGTGGATACCTGGGATGCCAGCAAAGCCGCACAGATGGCGCTGTCCTGTGTCTATCGCACCGGGCAGCGTTTCGGCGTCGTGCACCTCATCGACGTATTGCTGGGCAAAGTCACCCCCAAGGTCGAGCAGTTCAACCACCAGCAACTCAGCACCTTCGGCATCGGCAAGGAGCTGGCGCAGCAGCAATGGAGCAGCGTCTATCGCCAGCTCGTCGCCGCCGGATTCATCAACGCGGATATCGAAGGTTATGGTGGACTGAAACTCACCGAAGCCGCACGTCCCGTGTTGAAGGGTGAGCAGGAAGTCTGGCTGCGTCGCGATGCCGAACCCGCCAAGCGCAAGGGCAGCAAAGCCGAACGCGGCTCGCGCCTGCGCGAAGCTTTCGCCGGGGCCAACGATGATCCTTTATGGCTTGCCCTCAAAGCCAAGCGCACCGAACTCGCGCGCGAGCAGGGCGTGCCGCCCTATGTCATCTTCCACGACAGCACCCTGCTGGAGATCCTCAACCGCAAACCGCAGACCCTGGCCGAGATGGGGCAGATCAGCGGCGTGGGGCAGGCCAAGCTGGCGAAGTATGGCGATGCGTTTCTGCAGGTGGTGGAGGATGTTGCGAACGGCGCTTAGCTCCCTTCTCCCGCGGGCGGGAGAAGGGCCGGGGATGAGGGACGGTGAAATATATCGCAGCATAGTTTCAACCTAACGCCCCTCACACTAACCCTCTGGGTGAAACAACTAGCCATTCGACTAGGCTGCAAACAACCGCAGCCAAGTCGCTGGTTATCCCGCCTGCGGGAGAGGGAAATGTTTGGCACATTCAAGATTGAAGCCGCCCGCCACTTAGGGCAAGATGCGGCCTCGGCATTTATCGTATCAACCAAACAATAGAGAACAGACATGGGCGCACAGTGGAAAGCCAGGCATAAGGAAGTCGCAGCGAACGCAAAAGGCAAGATATTCGGCAAACTCGCCAAGGAGATCATGGTCGCCGCCAAGGGCGGAGCCGACCCCGCATCCAATTCGCGCCTGCGTCTGGTGGTCGAACAGGCCAAGAAGGCTTCGATGCCAAAAGACACGCTGGATCGCGCCATCAAGAAGGGCGCCGGCCTGCTCGACGGTGGCGCACAACTGGAGCGTCTTGTTTATGAAGGCTTCGCCCCGCACCGTGTCCCGGTCATCGTCGAGTGTCTGTCCGACAATATCAACCGCACCAAATCCAGCATGAACGTGCTGTTCCGCAAGGGCCAGCTCGGCGCGGAAGGTTCCGTCTCCTGGGATTTCGACTATGTCGGCATGATTGAAGCGACGCCGAATTCCAAAGACTCCGACGCGGAAGTCGCCGCCATCGAAGCGGGTGCGCAAGACCTGGAACCTGCCGACGAAGGCGCCACCCTGTTCATCACCGACACCACCGATCTCGATGCCGTGTGCAAGGCGCTGCCCGCACAAGGCTTCACCGTGGTCTCCGCCAAGCTGGGCTACCGTCCCAAGAATCCCGTCACCATCGCCAACGACGCCGAACTCGAAGAGGTGCAAGCCTTCCTCGAAGCCATCGACGAAGACGATGACGTGCAGAGTGTGTACGTCGGACTGGCCTGAACGGAGGCAAGTTGGAGAAGCATCGCATCATCATCGGCTGGCTGTACGAAGCCATGGCCATGCTGCTGGCCGTATTCATCACCTTCGCCTGGCGGCGCGTATTCAGCCCGGATGCGCCTGCAGGCGAAGCACAGATCATCATCTACGCCATCGCCGTTGCCGCATTGTTCTTCGCGCTCGGTCTCACCCTCATCCTGAACTACCGGCGTTCGCACTGGATGTGCCTGCCGTTCTCGGTGGTCATCCTGATCTACTTCCCGCTCGGCACGGCACTGGGCGGGTATTACATCTGGTATTTCTGGCGATACGTTCGCCATCGGCAGAGTCAGGGAACAGACAAGCGCGATTGAACTGGCGAGGTTCATTAGTTGTAAAAGTGATGAAAGCAAGCAGTTGAAGCGGCCCTGATGTGAATGAGGGAATCCTGCCTCAAGAACTGAAAATATTGACTGCGAAATTTTTCAGGAAGAAAATCCCCCGCAGCATCATCGAATTCAAGGATTTAGAGCGGCATGTAAGTGATATAGATAACAAGCTTTGCGCGGCATCTTAGGCGTCTTACCTGGATGAGGGGAATGCAAATGCAACTTGTAACGGCCGTACCTTCTGAGGTGAAGTTCAGAGCACGTGCTGACAGCCTGCGTTTTTCCCGCTGCGTGATGCGAGTCCTGTCGTGTCTGTTGTTCTTTCCTGTCATTTCGTTTGCGTCGCCGGATTGGTCCGACGAGGTCGTGTATTTCGTGCTCATCGATCGCTATGCCGACGGCGACAGCAGCAACAATCGCGGCGTCGAGCGCAACAACCCCGGCGGTTTTCATGGCGGCGACCTGAAGGGCCTGACCCGGCAGCTGGACGATCTTGCCGATCTGGGCATCACCGCACTGTGGATCAATCCGGTGCAGAAGCAGATCGCCCAATGTCCCTATGCCAATGCTCCCGCCAAGCTGGGCCTCCCCGAATTCAAGCATTGCGGTTTTCACGGTTACTGGATAGACGATTTCAATGCGCTCGATCCGCATTTCGGAACAGCCGATGATCTGAAGAACCTGGTTGACGCGGCGCACAAACGGCATATCAAGGTCCTGCTCGATGTGGTCTACAACCATGCCGGGTATGGCTCAAGTTACGAGTCGCGCCGGACATCGGACGGACAGGGCTGGATACGCTTCGGCGAGGGCAACTGCGAAGTCGATCCGGTCACTTGCCGTGTGGGTGGCTTGCCAGACTTCAGGACTGAGCTGCCCGAGGTCAAAGACTATCTCCTCAAGGCGAACATCGATCTGGCCAGACAGGCCGGCGTGGACGGCTTTCGCCTGGACACCTACAAGCACATCGCGACCGACTTCTGGCTGGAGCACAGACGCCGCACGCGCGCCGAGATCGACAAGGATTTTTTCCTGCTGGCCGAACACTGGGGCGGCGATGCGAGATCGCTCGATCCGTATTTCGAAAGGGACGAGGTGGATGCCGGATTCGATTTCGGCTTCAAGGGCAGCTGTGAAGCGTTCGTGAACGGTCGCGGCCGCGCCATCGCCTACGGCAGCTATCTCGCTTCCCGGCACAAGGTGCGCAAAGGTTATCTGCTGGCGCACTATCTTTCCAGCCATGACGAACCCATGGCCTTGTCCAACCTGGGCAACGACAAGGAAAAATTCCGCATCTGCGCCGCCATCCAGATGACATCGCTCGGTTTGCCGGTGATCTATTACGGCGAAGAGGTCGCGCGCGCGGGCAGCGAATGGCCGCTCAACCGCACCAACATGCCGTGGGGAGAGCGCGATATCAAGCCGGGGAAGGGGGCGGCGCGCGACGAAGCCATGCGCGACTACTACAAGCAACTGCTGCATATCCGGCATGACCACCCGGCACTGCGCCGCGGCGACTACGCGCTGCTGTCCGGGCCGCAGGAACCGCTGCTCGCGTTTGTCCGTCATGATGCGGCGAGCGGCGATAGCGTGCTGGTACTCGTCAATCGCGAGGACAAGGAATTGACGGCTGATTTCGCATTGCCGGAAACATGGAACGGCAAAGCACTCACGGACGAGTTGAACGATAAACAGCAGGCGATCCCGGCAGGGCGTATAACGTTACCCATGGCACCCAGGTCGGTACGCATACTCAGCGTTGTTTCAGGAAAGGCGGAACACTGATGGCATCGATTCGCTTCGACAGGATAGGCAAGAGTTACGGTGAGACCGAGATCATCAAGAACCTCAATTTCGGGGTGAACGACGGCGAGTTCATGGTGTTCGTCGGGCCCTCCGGCTGCGGCAAATCCACCGTGCTGCGCATGATCGCGGGACTTGAGACCATCAGTACCGGCGAGCTGTGGATCGGCGACCGCGTCGTTAACGACGTGCATCCCAAGGATAGAGACATCGCCATGGTGTTCCAGAGCTATGCGCTGTATCCGCACATGAACGTGTACGACAACATCGCCTTCGGCCTGAAGATACGCAAAATGCCCGATGCCGAGATCCGCAAACGGGTGCAGGACGCGGCCGATCTGCTCGGGCTGGACAAGTTCCTCGACCGCAAGCCCAAGGCTTTGTCGGGAGGGCAACGCCAGCGCGTCGCGCTCGGGCGCGCCATCGTGCGCAACCCCTCGGTGTTTTTGTTCGACGAGCCATTATCCAATCTGGATGCAGAACTGCGCGTGCAGATGCGCGCCGAGATCAGCAAGTTGCAGCGCCGGCTCAACACCACCACCGTGTATGTGACGCACGACCAGGTCGAGGCCATGACCATGGGGCAGCGCATCGCCGTGCTGAGCGCCTGCGACAAGGCCAACCCGCACGATACCAACCTGATGCAATGCGGCACCCCGATGGAGCTGTACGACCGTCCCGACAACATCTTCGTGGCACGCTTCATCGGCACGCCCAACATGAACATCGTGCATGCGCGCCTGAGCGAGGACGGTGCCACGGTGGATTCGCTCGGCGGCAGCATGCCGGTCAGCGCGCAATTCAAAGAGGCGGCGCGCGCCGCGCGTGGTCGCGAGGTGATGCTGGGTATCCGCCCCGAACACATCGGTGCGCCGCACGAGGTCGACTGGCCGCTGGTGCAGGCAGTGCAGGGGCAGGTCGAGATGGTGGAACTGCTGGGACACGAAGCCATCCTGCACTTCCGCGTCGGCGAGCAGATCATGGTCGGCCGTCTGCACAGCCACGGCCGCCTGCCATCTCCCGGCGACACCGTCACCATGAATATGAAGTGCGAAGCCATCCATTTGTTCGACCCGGTCACCGAGTTGCGCTTGCGTTAACTTTCTTCGAGGAGAAAAAGATGAAACAGCCATTGCGGATCATTCTGGTAGCCGGCACCCTGCTCATGGCCGGACTCTTCACGGCGGCACAGGCAGCCGAACTGGTGCTGTGGCATGCGTACCGCGGCGCCGAGAAGAGCGCCATCGAAAAGGTCGCCAAGATGTACGAGGCGAAGATGCCGGGGACCAAGGTGGCCACGCTGGCCATTCCCTACGATGCCTACGCCGACAAAATCACTGCCTCCGTCCCGCGCGGCAAAGGGCCGGATGTGTTCATCTACGCGCAGGACCGACTGGGTGGCTGGATCGAATCGGGCAAGACGGTCGAGCCCGTCGGCTTCTTCATGGATGAGGCGACGCAAAAGCAGTTCCTGCCGGGCATGCTGGATGCGATGACCTACAAGGGCACGGTCTACGGCCTGCCGCTCAACTACAAGAGCATCACACTGATCTACAACAAGGCGCTGGTGAAGACCCCGCCCAGGACCTCGACGGAGTTGGTGAAGCTGGCGAAGTCGCTGACCCATGCCGACTCGGGCCGCTACGGTCTGGCCTACTGGTACACCAACTTTTATTTCCATGCCGCGCTGATGAATGCCTACGGCGGCCGCGTGTTCGACAAGGACGGCAAGCTGGTGCTGAATTCGAAGGAGACGGTCGCTTCGATCAAACAGATGATGAAGTGGTACAAGCAGGACGGCATCATGCCGACCGAGCCGTCCGAGACGCTGGTGTCCTCCATGTTCAACGAGGGCAAGGTGGCCATGGTGTTCAACGGCCCGTGGTTCATCGGCGAGATCTCGCCCTCCGTCGATTTCGGCCTGGCGGTGCTGCCGGTGATCGATGAAGCCGGCAAGAAACCGATGCGTCCCTGGCTGACCATCGAAGGTGCTTATGTCTCGGCCAGCTCGAAGCAGAAAGAAGCGGCTTATGACTTCGCGAAATTCCTGGCCTCGGAAGAGGCCGGCCTGGTGCTGGCGCTGGAAGGGCGCCAGTTGCATACCAATGCCGCGATCTACAAGGATGCACGAGTCAGCAATGACGTGGTGCTCAAGGCTTTTCACGAGCAGTTGAGCAGCGCCGAGCCGATGCCCAACCGCGCCGAGATGACCATGGTGTGGTCGCCGGCGACCACCGCGATGAACAAGGTGGTCAAGGGCAATGCCACGCCGGAAGCGGCCATCAAGGAAGCGAGCAAGGCGGTGCAGGACAGCATCAACGCCCTGCGCAAGGGACGTTGAACTTTAGCCGGCACGCCAGCGCGACCAGATCATGAACATCACCGAACATCTGCAACGTTCCGCCGCCTTGGGCATGGGCATCGGCATGTTGCTGCTGCTGGTGCTCAGCAGCTGGATGTTCCGCTCGGAAGAGCTCGATCTGGGCGTGCAGCAGCGGGAACGTTCTGCCGTGTTGCAGGCGAACGCGCTGGTGCTGGCGGTCGCCGATACCGATGCGGTGGCGACAGGTGCGCGTGTGCGGCTGATGCAGCAGCAGAATCCGCAGATCGAGTCGGTGGTGATCATCGCCGGCACACAGATGCTGGCCTCGACCCGTGCCGAAGATGCGGCGCCGCGCCAGCTCAGGCGCGAGGAGAAGCCGCTGTACGACCTGAGCAACCTGATCCGCACCGCGCGCGAGACCAACCTCGGCGAGGAGGTGGTGCGCAAGAAGACCATCCAGATCGACGAACTGCCCAAGGGGCGCCTGGTGGTGACCTTGCCCTACCTGTCGGGCGGCGAATACGCGGGCATCCTGCAGATGCAGTTCCTTGTAGCGAAAGCCGCACGCGAATCTGGCTCCGGATACATGTCCGTGCTGCTGTTGTTCGCGGCCCTGTTGGTAGGGGCGTTGCTGCGCCTGAATGCGGAGAAGAGATTCGACCCGGCCAAGCTGCTCGCGCTCGCTGCATTCCTGCTGCTCGCGCTGTTCTACCAGCAGCAAGGGCAGGAGCGGCTGGAGCGGGTCATGATGCAGGACAACCGCGCCATCGCCGCGCAGTATCTCGCTGCCGCAGAGCAATACGACCGCCTGGGTTATCTGCCACTGCGGCGCGATGTGGCAGCGGCTAACCTGTGGGACACCGACCATTACCAGCGACCGCGCGGCATCATTGCGGCCGACGGTAGCGTGGTCGCCGAGGGCGAGGCGAAGCAGCTGGCGCAGCGCGCCGGCTTCATGCGTCCCATCCTGTGGTCCATCGACCTGCTGGCGGCGTGCGTCCTGCTGCTGTTCATCTACGGGTATGCAGCACGTGCCTATGCCGCGTTCCGGAAGCACCTCGATGCCTACCTCTACGTGGCACCCGCCATGATCGGCATGCTGGTGCTGGTGTTCTTCCCGTTCTCCTACGGCATCACGCTGGCGTTCACCGACACCACGCTGTTCAACGAATCGCTGCCCTTCCTCGATCGCCTGATCGGCTGGGGCAACTTCAGGACCATCCTCGGCGATTTCAATATCTACCAGGAGACGGCGGACGGTTTCATCTGGAACTACCAGAACTTCTACTGGACGCTGATGGTGACGATCATCTGGACCGTCACCAACGTCACCGTCGGCGTCACCGTCGGCTTCATGCTGGCGATGGCGCTGAACACCGAGGGGCTGCGCGGCAAGGCCATCTACCGCGTGCTGCTGATCCTGCCCTGGGCCATCCCCAACTACATCACCGCGCTGGTATGGCGCGGCATGTTCCACCCGCAGTTCGGCGTCATCAACCAGGTGCTGCAGATGTTCGGCATGGAACCGGTGTCATGGTTCGACGGTGTGTTCAGTTCCTTCATCACCGGACTGGCGACCAATGGCTGGCTGAGCTTCCCGTTCATGATGGTGGTGATCCTGGGCGCGTTGCAATCCATCCCGAAAGACATGTACGAGGCGGCCGAGGTGGAGGGGGCGAGCCGCTGGCAGCGCCTGCGCTACATCACGCTGCCGCTGCTGAAACCGACGCTGATCCCGGCCATCGTGCTGTCGGTGGTATGGACCTTCAACATGTTCAACATCATCTTCCTGGTATCCGGCGGCGAACCGGCGGGAGCCAACGAGATCCTGGTGACCAAGGCGTACAAGATCGCGTTCGAACAATACCAATATGCCTACGCGGCCGCCTACTCGACGGTGATCTTCATGATTCTGCTGGTGTACGGTTTCTTCCAGACCCGCATCACCAAGGCGACGGAGTCGTTCTGACATGGCCGAACTGAAAACAAAGAACCACATCTGGCTGCACATCGGGCTCATCAGCTTCACGCTGCTGGCGATCTATCCGGTGCTGTGGGTGCTGGCGCTGTCGTTCTCGGGCCAGCAGAGCGTGGGGCTGATCGACCTGCCGCAGGATCCGACTTTCCTCGAACGCCTGCGCGCCATCCTGCCGGTGCCGGAACACTGGTCGGTGAAGAACTTCACCGAGGTGTGGACCGAGCAGCAGTTCGGCCGCTGGCTGTGGAACAGCGTGGTGATCTCGCTGATGACCACCTTGCTCGGCGTGTTCCTTGCCTGCACCGCGGCGTACGCGTTCTCGCGCTTCCGCTTCCCCGGCCGCAACCTCAGCATGCTCGCCTTTCTGGTGTCGCAGATGTTCCCCGGCACGCTGATGCTGATCCCGCTGTTCATCATCATCGTCAAGCAGCTGGAGCTGGGCAACACCTACATCGGACTGGTGATCGTGTATGCGACGACCTCCATCCCGTTCTGCGTGTGGATGCTGAAGGGCTATTTCGACACCATCCCCTACGACATCGAGGAATCGGCGCTGATCGACGGCGCCTCGCGCATGACCATCTTCTGGCGCATCATCCTGCCGCTGGCCAAACCGGCCATCGCCATCACCGCGCTGTTTTCGTTCATGACGGCATGGAACGAATTCATCCTCGCTTCGGTGTTCATGGAGTCGGAGGCGAACTACACCGCGCCGGTGGGACTGCGTTTCTTTGTCGGCGGGTTCTCTTCGCAATGGGGATATTTCGCGGCGGGCTCGGTGATCGTTTCGCTGCCGGTGGTGGCGCTGTTCCTGCAACTGCAGAAATATCTGATCTCCGGCCTTACTGCGGGAAGTGTTAAATAAATGCAACAAAAAGTATCGAATAGATAAAAAACATAATTTTCAAGGAGTAGACTCGGTCTATCGCTACAGGCTCGGTGCTGGACCTTGCTTCCGCTGGTGATGAAGTTGTTGTGGCTTTGAGTATCTGAATCTCTGAATCACCACAGGAAGTGTTGGCTGACTGTAACGTTCAATTGAGAGAAGGAGAAAGCGCATGATCAACAATAAAACCGCTCTTGCTGTTTGCCTCGCGTCCCTGCTGTCCCTCTTTGTTTCTTCCGCTGCACAAGCTGTCACTTTCGACGACGCAAAAGGTGACGACAAAGGCCCGGGCAATTATGTCTATCCCACAGATGGTGTCTATAAACCTGGCTCGTTCGACCTGACCAGACTCTCGGTCAAGAAGAGCGGAGACAATATCGAGTTCGCTGCCGACGTCAACAGCTCGCTGGAAGATCCCTGGGGCATGGGAAACGGCTTCTCGGTGCAGATGATCTTCATCTTCGTCAAGACCGGCCCCGGCGGCCACACGGAAGGCTTGCCCGGCCTCAATGTGCAATTCGCCCCGGGCAGTGAATGGAACAAGGTGGTCATTCTGTCCCCGCAGAAGAAGGCGCGCGTCGTCGGCGAGGCGCAGACCAAGGCCCCCAAACTTGTCGCAGACATCGTCGTTCCCAATTCCACCCGCGGCAACAATCGCACCATCAAGGGCTCGGTGCCGGCCAGTGAGCTGGGCGGCGATGGTAATGTCGACGGCTGGTCTTACCAGGTGATCATGCAATCCAATGAAGGCTTTCCTGCCGCGACCGATCTGCTGACCCGCAAGGTAAATGAATATGAAGGTCAGCACCGCTGGGGCGGCGGCAATGACGGCGATTGCGATCCGCACGTGAGTGATGTGCTGGAATCGGCCGATGCCAAACAGGCGGACATGCTGGCCTACACCTGCGGTGCCAACGGTGAGTCGGTCAAGCCGGCCACCCTGAAGATGATCAAGAAGTGATGCGTAGTCGATCTTTAACCTGATGAAAGGGGATGGAAATGAGTAAGTACACATTGAAACCTTTGTGCCTGGCTATCGGTCTGGCTATGGCGGGCTCGGCTTCCGCGGCCACGCTGGATCTGAGCGGTACGAATTTCTACATGAAATTCCTCGACGGCAGCCAGATGGGAGCGCCCACCGGGAGTATCGATACCGCGAGCGGCGGTGACCAGGGGCAGTTCACCGAGATGAATCTCAACTTCAAGGCGACGATCTCGCCCAAAGTCGAGGCCGGCGGCCGCATCCAGAGCCGCAGCAGTGCGGCCTACTGGACCGAGTTCGGCGGTTTCGGCCAAGAGAATGCCGGCGGCGGATACACGGCTGACCAGATCAATCACCAGAAATTCATGAAGCTGCGCGGGGCCTATGTGGAGTTGAGCCCGGGCTACGACTGGCTGAGTCAGGTCCGTGTCGGCACCAGCGACTGGGGCATGTTCGATCCGTTCACCGTGGGCAAGATCCGCTATATCGACCGCGACAATTACAACGGTCTGTACTTCAAGGGGCCGATGATGGCATCTGGCAGCAGTTGGGAATTGGCGCGCGTCTCTTTGCCGAGCTATCTGCAGTACAACTGGGGCCAAGGTCCGGTTTGCTGTAGCACGGACAATGCGCAATACAACGAGGCGGTCTATATCGCGCAATTCAAGATGCCGGCCGGCCCTGCCAAGCTCGCTGCTAGCTACATGTCATTCATCGATCACACGGTCGGGACTACGGCCAACACCTACACCGGAGTGAACACGAGGGCCATCTACAAGAACACGGTTCTCTCTCTCAAGGCGGATGCCAGCCCGGCCGACGGTATCGATCTGCGCGGTGCCTACTACCGTTCGACATCCGATACTTCGGCGGGCACCGTTGGCGAGACTTGGGGTAATGCGCCGCGTTCCAGTCTGACCGACAAAGCCATCAAACTGGATGTGGACTGGACGACTCCGGTCGACAGCCTGACCTTGAGCTACCAGTACTTCAATATCGGTGCAGGCTATTACAGTACGGCGGCAGCACGTCGAGAATCCGATGTTTTGCTCACCGAGGGTTCCGAGTCGGCCTGGTACAACTGGGGTAATGCGATCTGGTCCGGCGGTGCGACATCCGACTATACCCAGTCCGCATCGGCCAGAAACGTCACCGACAATGCCTATATGGACTTCAACGAGTCCCCGGCAGAGTCTTCGATCGGCTGGAAGGGCCATACCTTCATGGGCAAGTATGAGGTGGCAGAGACGCCCATGTCTTTGGAGCTGACCCGCGTCGGCTACAACAACAACTGGCAGAACTATTCCGCGACCGGGCCGCTGTCCAATTACTTTGCCTTGAATCAGGACCGTTCGACCAACATCATCGCGTTCAAACTCAACCACAACTTCCAGGTGATGGGTGGACTGGATGCCAATCTGAAGTTCAAACGCGTGGATGACAAGGACAAGGTGTCCGCCGCCATTGCCACGGATGATCGCAGCGTGCTGGATAGCGGTGTGACAGCCAGTGTGGGCAACCAGTTGTTCGCCGACCTGTACGGCACACTGTCCTTCGGTCGTTACATCCGCGACATCAAGGCCGGTGCCAACACCTTCAACAACTCCAAGAGCATCTATGGCGTGAAACTGGCTTACAACCTGCCCGGATTCGAGATGGGGATGTTGACGCAGTGGATTCGCGGTTACGGTTATCCGACAGAGACAGTTGGCCCGTCTATCAAGATCCAGCAATATCGCATGAAGGCATATGCACAGGTCAATTTCTAAGGCCTGAGCGATACCCCGTCGCGATGACGGGGAACGCCCCTCCCGTAGCCCGGGAGGGGTTTTTCTTTTGCCTCTCTGCACTGCGCACCTGCAGGCGTATACTTCGACCGACAGAACAGTTGCCCCGGTGTGCCTCGTCAACCTTTGAGAAGAAGGATCTGGAATTGAGAATATTATTTCTGGCTGCGCTGATATTCACGGTGTTGAACGTATCGGCGGGCTCCCTGCCTGTGGTCAGCATCAGCGATCCTGCGGGGGATGATTTCGGCGACGGTACCCTCAGGTATCCGCAGCGTGAGGATTTCAAGACTGGTGATCTCGATCTGTTGCAATTGCAGATCAGCCGCGATGAGCAGGGATTCTGGTTCGAAGCCGTGCTGAAGAATCCCATCCGCGATCCGGCAGCCGTGCATGCCACCGTGGGTGGCGATTCGCTGGCGGATTCCGCGCGCAAGGGGTTCTACCAGTTCAATATCGACGTCTATATCGATACCGACCGGGCCGAAGGTTCGGGCAACACGTTTACGCTGCCGGGACGCAAGGTGCGCATCGATGCCGACTTCGCCTGGGAAAGAGCAGTGATCCTCACGCCTCGTCCGGAGCTGATGCGGCAGCAGTTGATCGGTGTGCTGCTGGAACAATATCCGGAAAAGTCGACAGCCGAGATCGAGGCGAGCGTGGACCAGTCCCTGTTCTTCCCGACCCGGATCAAGGTGCGCGGCAAGACGATCGCTTTCTTTGTGCCAGCCGGTTTTTTTGGCGGCAGTGCGGGGAGCAACTGGGCGGCCACCGCATTGGTCACCGGGGCGATCACGACTGTATCAGCCGACTTCTCGCTTTTTCCATCGACGAAGAAACCGCTCGACATCCTTCTGTTGGGGGTCATGCAGCCCGCGCTCGGGCACCCCAGGGACAGCTTCGGGTACAGCGAGCGTCAGCCAAGTCCTGTGGTCGATGTGTTGGGAGCTTCGAGCGAGCAGCAGATTCAGCAGCTTGCCGACAAGGAAGACCTGAGCGGCGTGTCGTGGGGGTCGGCGGATGCTGCCGACAAGACTCAGGCTGCGACTGCATCGGTGACGCCTATCGCCAGATTGCTACAGCCGCAAACAACTCTTGCGATCACGCCTGCCGGATCGGGTGCAGCAGAGGAGCGCTCAACTGTCGATGGCGCCATCGCCAGGCGGCTGCAATCTTTGCAACAGCTGTACGACCAGAAACTCATCGACGAGACCGAGTACAAGCAGCAGAAGCAGCGCATCCTGAACGAACTGTGAACGAGCCAGTCCAGCCGGGCATCGGGGGCGTCCTGGGACGCTCCGATGCTCCGATTACTGCAGCAGGCGGGGAATGCTAGAGGTTGAGTTGAAGCTGGATGTGGATCGAGCGTCCGGGCAACGGCAGGTCGGAAATCATACCCACCGATTTGTAGGTTGGCTCCCAAGCCTTGCGATCGAACAGGTTGTATACCATGGCACTCATTTCCCAATCTTCGGCGAACTTCTCGCGGCGCAAGGTCAGATCCACCAGCGTGTAATCGGGAACCTTTGCGCGGGTATCTCCGGGTTCGCGCATGCGGTCTGCCACGTGGTTGGCTTTGGTGGCCAGATGCCATAACGGCATGAAACGCCAGTCGGCCCGCGCGAACAGGCGGCGATGCGGCGCCATGCCGGAGTCCTGACCGGTTGCCGAGTCCCTCGAGTGCTGCAAAGAATAGCTGCCAGTAAGCCGCAGATTGCCAGTGGCGTCATAAGTCGATTCCAGCTCAAGGCCGCGCCCGGTCTGGTCGCCAGAGTTCTGATAGGTGGCAGCGGGCAGGATGATGTCGCGCATGCGGTAACGGAAGAAATTCAGGTTGTTCTGCACTTCGGAAGTGGCCTGCCATGAAAACGCCAGTTCGTCCGTAGTGATCATCTCCGGCTTGAGGCCGGGATTGCCCACGGTCACCGGATTGTTGATGGCGTACAGCTCGGAGAAGGAAGGGGCGCGGAATGCCGTGCCGTGCAAGACCTTGATCACGACGTTGTAGTCGGCATCCCAAACCAGGGCGAGGCGCGGGTTGGTGGTGCCGCCGAAATCCGAATAATCGTCATGCCGCACACCGACGGTCAAAGCCCAGTCCTTGGCGAGACTCCATTCGTCCTGAACGAATGCATAACTCACGTTCCGTTTGTTCGGCAGCATATAGACCAGCGTCGGGTCTCCGGTCACATCGATCACTGCCGGCAGCGGAGCAAGCGCGGCATTGAAATTTTTCGTTTCCCGAACTTCATACATATCATCGATACGGTATCCCGTGCCGATGCGGAAACGATGCTGCTCGAATCCTGTATAAAAGGCAGAGACGCTGGCATGGGTGTGACGTTCAGAATGGCTGGGATTGCCTATCATGCCGTTGGGGAATGCTCCCCCGAATGCCCCCGCCGGGAAGATCGTATAAGCCGGATTGCCTTTTTCCTTATTGTCGTAGAAACCGAGTACGCCAGACACATCCCAGTTCTGTGCCCAGTTTGCCTGTTCGTAATTCAAGTCCAGGAACAGTCTGGACGAATGACCGCGCGAATTCGGGTCTAGGCTGCCTGCGACACCAACCCCCGTTCCCAAATCCCGCTTCTGATAGCCGGCGCGAAAGCGCCATTCGTCGCTGGAAAGATCCATGCGCATGTCGATCGCTTTACGCTCGGTACTCATCGGACCCGGGGCGAGCGATGCATTGGACCCGAACACGGTGTCCCAGGTCGACTGTGCATCTTGCTGGATGATGCCTTTGTGCCCATCGGTGTTTCCGGCTCGGAGATAGAATGCGGCATCAAGAGTTCCCACCTTGCCGCCGTGCTGTATCCAGGCGTCACGTGTATTGAAGCTGCCGGCACGTACGCCGGTCTCTGTCCCCTTGATGTCGGACGCGGTCTTGGTGATGACGTTGATCACGCCGGAGAAGGCATCGGCTCCATACAGCGCCGATCCCGGGCCGCGGATGATCTCGATACGCGCGACGTTCTCCAGCGGCATGCCGCCCCATATCTGTCCGCGATCCCCCCAGAAGACATTCGTGATCGGAATGCCGTTCACCAGCATCAGGACTTGCGGGTTGTACTTGGTGGCGATGCCACGAAAACCGTAGATGGGGTTTAATGCGGAATGGGAAAAGGAGACATGCAGTCCGGGGATACTTTCCAGCGCCTGATCCAGATCGGTCGCGCCCATGGCCTTTATGTCCAAGGCGGTGATCACACTCGCTACAGCCGGTGCCCGGGTGAGGGGTTGCTGGCTGCCGGTCGCAAGGCTGATGGTGGATTTGTCGCCATATGCCAAAGCCAGGTCTTCCTCCTCTTCCGCGGATTGCGCAAGGACTGCGTTAGTCCAGAACAAGGCAAGAAGAGCGCAGAGTGTGCGACGAGACATTGCTTGCATGGTGTACTCCTCCCATTTGACAAGTTGCCGAGGTGTTCTCTGCTTCGGCACTTCGTTTATTGTTTTCTGCCGGCTACTTGGGCCAGGCTCTTGGAGATTCTCCCTCATACAGAATATCGGCGCAAGGAACAGGATACAACGTCCCCTCCGGCCGTTCCGAGGCCTCGATGAAGCAGGGGGGCATCCCGGCAAGAAAGGCCGGGAAAGAATACAGATAATATTCCTGGGGGCTAAGGCCGATATCGGCAATCAAAGCCGCGACCAGACCGGCATAGTTCATCTTCATGCGCAGCCGGCTGGCCAGCATGGTCTCCTCGATGCGTGCGGCGAGCTGCAGGTACGGTCCTTGATCCAGCTTCAGTGCTTTCGAAAGTGCCAGCATATGCTGGTTGCGTTCGTCGCCGTTGATGAGAGGGCGGCCGTAGCCTGCCACGCTGCGGTGTGTATCGAGCTCAAGGCGGATGCACTCGGCCAGATCGCCTCCTGCCTCTGTTTCTTTGCGGGTGCGGATCAGGAAGTCGAAAGCGCGCATATCTATGCCGCGGCCGTATATCGTTGCTTCCGATACGGCCATCGCTGCTGCCATACCCAGGGTGCCCGTACTCCTCGAACTGCCTGCCAATGCAGCGACACGATTGTTCCACAAACGGACATCGGGATAACTGGTGTAAGTCCAGATGGAGTGCATCAGTCGCAATTGCTCCTTGCTGAAGCGGCGGCCGGTGATGCCGAACATGTACAGTTCGACCCAATCCATGTCCTGCAGCTCGGTGTGCAGGTCGCAACCGCGGTAGATCACATGGCTGCCCGGGTAGAAAGTGCCCATGCGGCTCTTTAATTTGCCGACGTTCTCCTGCAGCAGTTCCGGTCCAGCGGTTTTCATGTTCATGCGGGCTCTCCGGTCGTTTCGTTTTCGAGTTCCACGCTGCCGAACGGGAAATTCTTGTAGCCGAGCGGACGCTGTTCCAGCGCATGCGCCGCAGCCCCGGGGAGTCGCAGCAGCAGGTGCAGCATCTCGCCCTGATCGGGCGTGAATCCAAGGTCGGCGAATGCGGCGGCGGCGACGCCGGAGAGCGCCAGTGGGCAGCCCGCCGCCGTTTCCAATGCGGACAGGTTCTGCTGCAACCAAGGCAGATACTTAGCGGAGTCGGATCGCGCAAGGCAGGCGAGGGCCTGCTTCACCGGCGTGGCGGTGCTGACTCCGTGCGGGTCGAAACCGGGGGCATGCTCGGGTTTCGGCCAGATGCTGCCGGAAGTTTCATCTGGCCGGGAGAAATGTTGACGCCATGCAGCGATATCGCAGCCGCATTCCTGCCAGGCTTGCATCGCCAGATATATCTCGCGGCCACCCGCGAACTGTCCGGCGCCCACCGCCAGCGCTGCCATGAGTGAAGAAGCGGCAGTCGAGCCGCAGACGCCGCCGCACATCGCGGCATGGACGGAAGCATCACGCGGACCGGGATTGGCCAGTGCGACGGCCAGGGTTTCCAGCAGATCGGCTTGTTGACCCGTGGGGGCTTCGTGGCGGAACAGCAGGAACAGCATATCGACCCAACGTGTCCGTCCGAGCATCTCGCCGTAGACGTCGTAGCCATGGCAGTACGCAGCCCGGGTTGCGAAAGGATTGTCGGGTTCTGCTTCCTCGCGCCAGATGCGAGTACGAATTGCATGGGGTTTCTCGGTATGCGACATGCTGGCTCCTAAGGTAAACACACAAGGCTGATACCGCCATCGACTACGATCTCCTCGCCGACCACAAATGTCGAGTCGTCCGAAGCGAGGAAAAGGGCTACTTTTGCAACTTCCTCCGGGGTACCCAGGCGCTTGCTGGGGGAGCGCCCCTCGATGTCGTTTTTGATCGCCAGCAACATCTCCTGCGGGATCGGTAAGCGATTGAAGCCTTCGGTGTCGATGGGGCCGGGATTGATCGCGTTGACCCGGATCCCCCTGCCGATGAGGGCCAGCCCCAGAGATTGCACAAGAGAACGCAATGCAGCCTTGCTTGCTCCATAAACGCTGAAGTTGGGCGATCCGGTTCGATTGGTGATGGAGGTGGTGATGATGATGGACGCATTCTTGCTGAGTACCGGCAATGCTTTCTGGATGGAGAAGAACACGCCTTTGAAACAGGTCTGCACGATTTCATCGAACTGATCTTCGGTGACCAGGTCGACCGGCGCAGGAGTGCCAGAAGCGGCGTTAAGAAACAATACGTCAAGCTGGCCGAAATGTTCTTTTACCCGGGTCATCATGGAGTCGATCTCGGCCAGACTGCCGGCTTCGCTGCGGATGGTCAAGGTCTCTTCGCCCAACTCTTTCTGTGCCGCGGCCAGCCTTTCCGGATCCCTTCCCGTCACAGCAACACGCGCCCCTTCTGCAAGGAAGAGCCTTGCTGTCGCCAAACCAATCCCGCTCGTCCCACCAGTGATCAATACCGTCTTGCCTTTGAGCCTGTCCATATTCATTCCTCTAGTTAAGTTTCTTATAGTGCATTCGTCAAAACACGCATACGCACGTTCATCGGCGGGATCTCTTCCGGGTCGATGTGAACATCCAGCAGGGTCGGGCCGTTGCGTTTGCACAAGGCATCGATATCCAGCCCGGCGAGATCTTCGGGCGAGCGGATGGTGAGGGCTGCGGCCCCCAGTGCGCGGGCCAGCATGGCGAAATCGGTGGGCGGCAGTTCGCAGCCGATCTGTTCCGCTCCCGCCAGGCGCTGGCCGTGCTTGACCATGCCCAGCGAGCGGTCGTTGAGTACCACGAAGACGATGCTGAGCCTTTCCGCGACGGCGACGGAGATCTCCTGACCGTTCATCAGCATGCTGCCGTCGCCGGTGATGCACACTACCGGCGCATCCGGGTTGGCTGCGGCAGTACCGATCGCGCCACCGATCGCCCAGCCCATCGCGGCGAAGTTCATGGTGACGCGCAGCCAGCCGCCGTCGGTCTTGCGTTGTCCCTGCGTTATCTTGCGGCCACCCCCGCCAAGCCGACGTTCGCTGATGCGCCGGTCGGTGACGGGATGCAGGTAATGTACCGACCAGGCTACGCTATTGCCGGTGTCGGCGAGGAAACGAGTGGTGGAGGGGAAACGTGTGCCCAGCTCGCGCATCAGGCGTTGCGGGGTAAGCGGGGAGGCATCGCTGTCGAACTTGTTTGGCGCCGCCAGCATGTGCAGCGGGTCCCACTCGCCGCTTTCCACTTCGCGCGCGGAACGTCGCCTCTGATGCTCAGTACTGTCGTCGCTACGCTGGTTGTGCTGGCGTTCGATCATGCGGTTGAATACCGACAGGATGCGTCCGCGCACATGCAGGCGCGCCATCGGTGTGCGCGACAGGTGCTCTTCGGATTCGTCGATATGTGCCAGCCGCTCGTTGAGCAGACTGTCGCACCAGCCGCCGCTGTTCCATTCGCCCATGCTGGTGCCGATCGCCAGGATCAGATCCACCGACTGGTCGCGCAAAGCGGTCTCGGCCGAGGCGTGGCCGCCGAAACCGAAAACGCCGCGGAACAGCGGATGGCGCGGGTTGACCAGTCCTTTTCCGTCCGGGGTCGTGACGAATGAAGCTCCTTTCATGGCGGCAAACTGGAGGATGGAACCGATAGCCTCGCCACAGCCGCTGCCGATCAGCATGACGACATTGCTGGATCGTGCCAGCACCTCGCACAAGGTGTCGATGGCGCAGTTGTCCACCAGCGAGGAGGGCGCCAGCAGGGTGCGCAGGTCGTAAGAGGGCGCAGCAGCCGGACTGGGGCTGCGGAACACGTCCACCGGAAAAGACAGGTGGGAAGGCCCTTTGGGGGCGCGCACCGCGCGCTGTAGTGCCGAGATCAGTTTGGCTTCGATCTGCTTCGGATGCGAGATCAGCGAGTTGTAGCGCGTGCAGTGGCGGAACATGCTGAGCGTGTTGATGCCGGTGCAGCTCGATTCCTGCAGCGGATTCTTGCCGAAGGAGGGTAGCGCGGGCTGTCCGGTGATCACCAGCATGGGGACGTTGTTGTCGTAGGCGCAGGCGACGCCGGTGATGAGGTTGGTGGCACCGGGCCCGGAGGTGGAGCAGCAGACACCGACCTTGCCGGTCTCGCGCGCATAACCATCGGCCATGAAAGCTGCGCCAGCCTCGTGGCGGGCCAGGATGTGGCGGATGCCACCCCTGCGTTCGCTTCTGGCGAGCGCGTTGTATAAGGGTTCTATCGCACCGCCCGGGACGCCGAAGACATATTCGATGCCTATCTGTTCCAGGTAGGCGACCAGCAGGTCGGCCACTTCAGCGGTTTGAGCGGGAACGATGCCGGGATTCTTTCCGGCAACATCGGCGGGTTTCTGGACAAGCGAAATTTTGGCGTTCATTTCAAAAATTCCCTCCTGGCGGCTTCTGTCGCCTCATTGTTTGTTTTTATCCGCCTCGGGGTGGCTGAACCAGGCAAATTTCCCTGCCGAGACTACGCTAATGCAGCAGGTTTATGTGCGATGGCGTACAATCATACCCATGTTGTCGGTGTGGGCAGTGTAAAGCCTGATATTATTCGAAGCAAGTAAAGAGGCCGGTGACAGGCCACAAAGATTCAAATCGTTATCCTGATGCCGGATGAAATATGGCAATCAGCCGTCGGACAAGGATATCGACCAATCAGGAGGAGTTTTTATGGGGTCATTCGATGTCAATTGCTCGGATAGTGTCACTAACACTTGCCTGAACAGGCTTGATTGAACGACACTGCACGGCATCGATCATGAGCATGTTCTCCCACCTCGTACTGTTCTGCACACGGATTTATTTCCGCAACCGAATAGCCATCGCGATTTTTTTGTTTGCTGTGGTGTTCCCCCCCGTTTCGTTGGCCAATACCGCCGTTACCGATCATTTCCCCGAAAAAGGTCCGTCTTGGGCGGAAGATTACTCGGGGACGATCAGTGCTATCGAAGCCTCCCAGGATGTGGTGGTCTTTCCCATCCAGGTCGCCGGGAATGGGGTTGTCGGCGCCTCCAGAAGTCTGACTAACAAGGTTGCGGAGCTGGCAGAAGTGGGCGGTATCGCGGTGATCTACCCGGATATCGGCGAACCCTATCGCAGTGTGTTCACACAGATCATCGACGGTATCGAGGATAAGGCCAAAGGACATGTCGCCAATTTTGCCGTCGGTCCAAACGTCGATGTCGGGGAATTGAACGAATCCCTGCGTCGCCAGGATACCAAGGTGGTGATCGCTCTGGGACGGCAGGGCGTGAAGGTGGCCAGCTCGCTGGACAGCAAGATCGGTGTGGTGGTTGGCGGCGTGTTGTCCGCTGCCGATGGCGGTGGGCGGCAGCTTCAGGTGAACAGCCTGTCGCCGGATCCGGCACTGCTGTTCGCGAGATTGAAGAAGATGATGCCCGGCGTGCGCCGCATCTTCACAGTGTATGACCCGCGCCAGAACGAGTGGCTGGTGCAGTTGGCAAAAGACGGCGCCGCTGCGCAAGGGCTGGAGCTGGTGACCCATCAGGCGCAGGATCTGCGCAGTGCCATGCGGGCCTACCAGGAGGTCATCGCGAACGCCGACAACAGCCATGATGCCCTGTGGTTGCCGCAGGACTCCACTACGGTAGAAGAAGGCACTGTGCTGCCATTCGTGCTGCAAGAGTCCTGGAACAGCAATCTGGCGGTGTTCTCCAGCAGCTTCGGCCACGTCAAACGCGGTGTGCTGTTCTCCCTGTATCCGAATAACGTCGAATTGGGGCGCCATCTTGCCGGAGATGCGCTCGACCTGATGTCTTCCGGCGGAGTGGATGTCCCGGGAGTGACTCCGTTGCGCGAAGTATTGATGGCTGTCAACCTGCGAACCGCCAAGCATCTCGGGCTGAATACCAGCCGCTTGCAGAGCTTCGACATGGCATTCCCCGAGCAATAGGCGCGCCAGAGATGAAGAAAACTATATTGGCGGCCTTCCAGAGATTCACCTTCCAGCGCCAGATCGGCTTTGCGGTCACGCTCGGCATCCTCTTCCTCGCCCTGTTCTCGTCGCTCGTCGAATCCTGGCAAGTGAATGCGAGGGTCCGCCACGATCTGATCGAGCAGGGGCAGCGCATCACCGAGAATCTGGCCCGTCAAAGCACCCTGGCACTGGTCTATTCTTCTGCGGATAATGCCGCCGAGGCGGTGAAGGCGACCATGTCCTTTCCGGGGGTGATCGGGGTTGAGATCCGGCATGCCAACGGGCATGTGTTGCTGGCGCAGGGCGAGAGCAATTCAAGCAGGCTTTTTGTGGAGTCAGCCAGGGTGGACGGCTTGCAGGCGGCCGCCATGCTCGATGCGGAAAGCAGCAAGGCCTGGCATTTTGCCGCCCCGGTCTACTCGCAACCGGCGGAGGATTCGCCGTTCGAGGAACCGGCCGCGCCGGAATTGCTCGGCAAGGTCTCCGTGGTGATGAGCAAGGCGGCCTTGGCCAGAACGACATCCGACATCTTCATCACCAATCTGGCTACCTCGTTCTCCTTTGCGCTGCTGTTCCTGTTACTGATCCGCTATCTGACCCGCAGCATAGCCCGGCCACTGAACCAGCTGTCCGACAGCATGGAGCGCGCTCAACTGGGCGAATCGCAGGTTCGCGCCGAGCCGGGTGGGCCCAAGGACATCGCCGATATGGCGCATGCCTTCAACGACATGATGGCGGTGCAGGAAGAGCGCGAAGCAGCCCTGCGCATCGCCGCGATCGCTTTCGAGACCGAAGAGGGCATGATGGTGACCGACGAGAGTTCGGTGATCATCCGCGTCAACCAGGCGTTCACCCGGATCACCGGTTACAGTCAGGAGGATGCGCTCGGGGCAAAACCTTCCTTGCTCAGATCGGACATGCAGGACGAGCAGTTCTTCCAGCGCATGTGGGAAAGCCTGCGCAAGACCAACAGCTGGCAGGGCGAGATATGGAACCGGCGCAAGAACGGCGAGATATATCCGGAATGGCTGACCATCACCGCGGTGATCGGCAAGGACGGCGAGGTCACCAATTACGTCGGAACCTTCGTCGATTTCACCGAGCGCAAGAAAGCCGAGAACGAGATACATCTGCTGGCGTATTACGACCCGCTCAGCCAGTTGCCCAACCGGCGCATGCTGCTGGATCGCCTGCGCCAGGCGGTCTCGACCAGTGTACGCAACCATACCGGCGGCGCGCTGCTGTTCATCGATCTGGACAATTTCAAGACGCTCAACGATACCAAAGGGCATGGTATCGGTGATCTGCTGCTGATCGAGGTGGCCAAGCGGCTACAGGACTGTGTGCGCGATGGCGATACGCTGGCACGTTTCGGCGGGGACGAGTTCGTGCTGTTGCTGGAAGGACTGAGCGAGGAAAGGGCGCAAGCCGCGGTGCAGGCCAAGGCTGTCGGAGAGAAGGTCCTGGACGCATTGAGTCAGCCTTACATCCTCGACGGGAACGAATTCCACAGTTCGTCGAGCATGGGCATCACCTTGTTCATCGAATACAAGGACAAGCTGGACGAGTTGCTCAAGCAGGCCGACACCGCCATGTATCAGGCGAAGAAGTCGGGGCGCAATACTTTGCGTTTCTTCGATCCGGCGATGCAGGAGGAGCTGGAAGTCCGTGCACAGCTCGAGATCGGTTTGCGCGAGGCGTTGCGCAAGCATGAGTTCCGGCTGTATTACCAGATGCAGGTCGACCATACCGGGCGTATCCTGGGGGCGGAAGTGTTGCTGCGTTGGATACATCCGGAGCGCGGCCTGGTCCCTCCGATGCAGTTCATTCCGCTGGCGGAAGAGACCGGTCTCATTTTGCCGATCGGACACTGGGTGCTGGAAAGTGCCTGCCAGCAACTCAAGGTCTGGCAAGCCGACCCGCGCAAGCGACACCTGCAGCTATCAGTCAACGTGAGCGGACGCCAGTTCCGCCAGGCGGATTTCGTGACGCAAGTCAGTGAGGTTATCGAGCGGACTGCGATCGAACCGTCACACCTTAAGCTCGAACTGACCGAGAGCATCGTGCTTGAGGACGTCGACGACACCATCGCCAAGATGCAGGCGCTCAGGCAGACCGGCGTGAGCTTCTCGATGGATGATTTCGGCACAGGCTATTCATCGCTGTCCTATCTGACCCAGTTGCCGCTGAACCAGCTCAAGATCGACCAGTCTTTCGTGCGCCACATCGGCACCAAGACTTCGGATGCGACCATCATCCAGACCATCATCGGCATGGCCAGCAACCTGGGCATGGAGGTGATCGCCGAAGGGGTGGAGACGCAGCAACAGCGCGATTTCCTGGAAGCGAACGGTTGCCGCCTGTACCAGGGTTACCTGTTCGGCAGGCCGGTTCCGCTGGATGAGTTCGCCGCCAGCTTGCGCGAGAATGAATAGGTTAGTCATTCTGTTTCCGCTCATACTGGCCACGCAGGCATACGCGGAGGTCCAACCCCGTTGTGCTACGGATGCTTTCGGTAACACGGTCTGCATGGATAAGGATGGAGTGCTGACCACAACTCCGGCCTCGGATGGCAAGGAAGCGGCCGGCGCCGCGTCCGCGGTGAAGGCAGACGGCAGCAAGCAAGAGGGAAGCGAGGTACGCCGCCGTTGTAGCGTAGATCCCTTCGGCAATAACGTGTGCCGCGAGTGGTGAGCCTTATTTAGCTGCGGTGCGTTCCGCCGATTGCACGGTGTTGGCGACCAGCATGGTGATGGTCATCGGACCGACGCCGCCGGGCACCGGAGTGATCCAGCCGGCAACTTCTTTCGCCGATTCGAAATCCACATCGCCGCACAACTTTCCGTCCGCCATGCGGTTGATGCCCACGTCGATCACCGCCGCGCCGGGTTTGATCATGTCGCCGGTGACCATCTTGGGTTTGCCGGTGGCGACCACCAGGATGTCGGCGTCGCGCGTGTGTTTGGCGAGGTCCTTGGTCTTGGAGGTGCAGATGGTGACGGTGGCATGATGCTGCAACAGCAGTTGTGCCATCGGCTTGCCGACGATGTTGCTGCGACCGACCACCACGGCATGTTTGCCCTCGATGGCTACATCGCTTTTTTGCAGCAGGATCAGCGAGCCATAGGGTGTACAGGGCGCGAAGCGCATGTTGCCGGTGGCCAACGCTCCCACGTTCATCGGATGGAAGCCGTCGACGTCCTTGTCCGGACTGATGGCGTTCAACACCTTGTCGCTGTCGATGTGTTTCGGCACCGGCAGTTGCACCAGCACGCCGTGGATCTTCGGATCGGCATTCAGTTCGGCGATCTTCGCCAGCAACGTCGCTTCCGAGGTGTCGGCAGGCAGGGCGATGTGCTCGGAGTGCAGCCCCAGCTCGGCGCAGGCCTTCACCTTGTTGGCGACGTAGACTTTGGAAGCCGGGTCTTCGCCGACGATGATGACTGCCAGGCCCGGCGTGATGCCGCGCGCTTTCAAGGCGTCGGCGCGAATCTTCCATTCGGCGCGCACTTCCTGCGCGATGGCTTTGCCGTCAATGATGCGTGCGGTCATCGTGGTCTCCTGAAATTCAGAACTCTGGTTTGTCGGTGCTGTTCTGGTAGTTGGCAACGCCGGTCATGATCTCTTTGCGTGCTTCTTCCACGCCTTCCCAGCCGCCGATCTTGACCCACTTGTTGGGTTCCAGGTCTTTGTAATGGGCGAAGAAGTGTTCGATCTGCTTTAACGTGATCTCGGGCAATTGTGTGTAGTCCTTCAGGCCGCGATACAGGGTGGAGAGCTTGTCCACAGGTACCGCCAGCACTTTGGCGTCGAAACCGGATTCGTCTTCCATCTTCAGTACGCACAGCGGACGGCAACGCACCACGACGCCGCTGTTCAGCGGAACGGGGGTGATGACCAGCACATCGACGGGATCGCCGTCGTCGGAAAGGGTGTGCGGGATGTAACCGTAGTTGCAGGGGTAGTGCATCGCGGTGTTCATGAAGCGATCCACGAAGATGGCGCCGGATTCCTTGTCCACCTCGTACTTCACGGGTTCGCCATGCATCGGGATCTCGATGATGACGTTGAAGTCGTTGGGAAGGTCTTTGCCGGAGGGGACTTTGTTCAAGCTCATGATGCGACGCCTTTTTTGTGAAAATTGAAAGGCGCGCATTGTATCACCGGGCAGCAGTCTGCCAAAGACCACCGCCCGGGGCCGTCAAGAATTAATAATCGGTATAACCTTTCTCGCCCGGGGTATAGAAAGTGGCGGGATCCGGTGCCGTCAGCGCCATGCCGTCCTGCAGCTTCTGCACCAGGTCGGAGTTGGCGATGAACGGGCGGCCGAACGCCACCAAATCGCCCTTTTGCGCATCGAGGTCGGCATTGGCGCGGGCCGCATCGTAGCCGCCTGACAGGATGTACTTGCCCTTGAAGTTGGCGCGGATCTTTGCCTTCAGTTCGGGGCTGATTTCCGGTGCGCCCATCGAGCTGTGATCGACGATGTGGATATACAGCAGATCCAGTTCGTTCAGGGCTTCGACCAGTTTCAAGTACATCACATCCATCTTGGCGTCCGCCGCGGTGCCGTTGAATACGCCATAGGGCGAGATGCGCATGCCGACGCGGTCTGCGCCAATGGCGGCGACAGTCGCTCTGGCCACTTCCACGGCGAAACGGATGCGGTTCTCCACACTGCCGCCCCATTTGTCGCCGCGCTGGTTGGTGGCGGTGTTGAGGAACTGGTCGATCAGGTAACCGTTGGCGCCGTGCAGTTCGACGCCGTCGAAACCGGCCTCGATGGCGCGCCTGGCGGCGTTGGCGTATTCGGCGACGGCCTGCGTGATGTCGTCCTCGCTCATCTCGGACGGAACCGGATACGGCTGCATGCCGCTGCTGTCGGTCCACATCTCGCCGGGGGTGGCAAGCGCGGAGGGCGCGAGTATCCTGCTTCCGGCGGGCATGTTGGCGGGATGGCTGACGCGTCCGGTATGCATCAGCTGGATGAAGATGCTGCCGCCTTTCGCATGCACCGCATCGGTCACCCGTTTCCAGCCCTGCACCTGCGCGTCGGAATACATGCCGGGGATGCGCGCATATCCCAAACCGTTCGGCGAGGGCGAGGTGCCTTCGGTGATGATGAGCCCGGCGCCGGCGCGCAGACTGTAATAGGTGGCCATCAACTCATTGGGGATGTTCCCCGTGGCGCGGCTGCGTGTCATCGGTGACATGACGATACGGTTCTTCAGTTGCAGCTTGCCGAGTGTGGTCGGGGTGTACAGGGTGTTGCTCATATCGTGCTCCTTGGGTGATGCGGGATGGTTCCCCTCTCCGGATACCGGAGAGGGGTGATGCAGATTACTGCTTGATCGCCTCGACCGGGATGGTCAGGGTCACTTCGTCGCCGACATAAGGCACATTTTTGGACATGTTGAAATCGGAACGTTTGACCTTGGCGGTGGCGGTCGCGCCGCAGGCTTCTTTCTTCACCATCGGATGCGGCATGCACAGGAACGAAACTACGGTGAGCGTGACCGGCTTGCTGATGTCCTTGATGGTCAGATCGCCTTCGACGGCAACCACTTTGTCACCGTCGAACTTCACCTTGCTCGACTTGTAGGTGATGGTGGGAAACATCTCGGTGTCGAAGAAATCGGCAGCCTGGATATGCTCGTTGAACAGCGCGACGCCGGTGTTGACCGACTTGGCGTCGATGGTCACGTCGACCACGCCGCTCTTTTTGGCGCGATCCAGTGTGATCGTGCCGGAGGTCTTGTCGAAACGGCTGAGCTGCACCGAGTAGCCGAAGTGGCTGTATTCAAAGCGCGGCAGCGTGTGTGTCGGCTCGATGACGTAGGTCTCGGGTGCGGCATAAGCTGCGGCGGAGAGAAGGCTGGCGATCAGGGTGGCGATGGTTCTCTTCATGGTGTTCTCCTTGTTTGCGGTTGAGTGGGGACTACTTCTTGCTGGGTGATGCGGTTACGACGAGGTTGAACTTGATCTGGATCTCGTCGGCAACGGCGCTGACATCGGTCCACGCACCTTCGCCGATGGCGTAATCGAGGCGTTTGATGGTGAAAACACCTTCGAAGCGGCCGCGGTCGCCAGAAGAGCGGAAAGAGACTGGGGTCTTCACATCCAGCGTTCTGCCCTTGATGCTCAGCTTGCCCGTGGCTTCATAGCGGTCGTTGCCCAACGCCTTGATGCCGGTGGAAACAAAGCTCGCAACCGGATGGGCCCTGGCATTGAACCACTGTTTGGTGACCACTTCCTCGTTCGCTTCGGCGGAGCCGGCATCGATACTGGCGACGTCGATGTCGATCTTCGCCTGCGCCTTGTTCAGTCTGGCCGGGTCGAAGCGGAGTTGAGCCGTGAATTTGCTGAACTTGCCGTCCAGGGGTACGCCCATCTGCGTATAGCCGAAGGTCACCGAGCTTTCTTCCGCCAGCACCTGCTTGTATTCGAGCGCAGAAGTGTTGCCTGCTGCGCAGAGCAGGGCGGCGAACGACAGTCGTATGAGCGGTTTGTGCATCGTGATCTCCTCGTATGCGGTGGTTTCAGGCGAGACGGCCATTGCGGTAATCTTCCAGCGCCTGATGTATCTCTTCCTGCGTGTTCATCACGAACGGGCCGTATTGCACGATGGGCTCGTTGAGCGGCTTGCCCGCGACAAGGATCAGGCGTGCGTCATGCGGCGCCGTCAACATGACTCCGTCCGCGTCGGGTGTGTTGCCCAGAATGCCCATGCGTTTCGATTCCACCAGCATGTCACCGACCTTCACCGCGCCGCGATAGACGTAGATGAAAGCATTGTGTGTGGCAGGCAGTGCGGTGGCGAAAGTGGAGCCCGCGGGCATGTGGATGTCGAGATACAGTGGTTCGGTGACCTCGCGCGACATGGCGCCGGCCACACCGTTGCTGTTGCCGGCGATGACGCGCACGGTCACATCCTCAGGCGTGACATATTCCGGGATGCTCTCGCTCGGAAAGTCCTTGTACCAGGGGGCTGCCATCTTGTTCTTTGCCGGCAGGTTGAGCCAGAGCTGGAAACCTTCCATGGTTCCGTCTTCCTGTTCGGGTATCTCGGAGTGGATCGCGCCGCGTCCCGCCGTCATCCACTGCACGCCGCCGTTTTGCAGCAGGCCTTCGTGTCCGGCGCTGTCGCGGTGGCGCATGCGTCCTGCCAGCATGTAGGTGATGGTTTCGAAACCGCGATGCGGATGATCGGGAAAGCCGGCGATGTAATCGTCCGGATCGTCGCTGCCGAAAGCGTCCAGCATCAGGAAGGGATCGAGGCGGCGCTGCAGCTTGCCGGTGAGGACGCGGGTGAGGCTGACGCCGGCGCCGTCCGAGGTGGCGACGCCTTCGATCAGGCGCTCGATGCTGCGCGATTGGTGCAACTTTTGCTGGCTGGCCGTGTTCATGGTGCCTCCTAAGTTGAGTGAAGTGCTTGCATATTATGAGTTCCATGAATGTAGATAAAGACTGGAATTCGGGATAGACTGTTCCGCAAATGGAACAAAAGAACATCTCTGCCGATGACTTGATCCTGTTCGCAACCATTGCGGAACAGGCCAGTCTGATACGTGCCGCCGAACAACTCGGGATGCCCAAGGCCACCGTCTCGCGGCGCCTGACGAATCTGGAAGAACTGCTGGGACAACGCCTGCTGATACGTACCACGCGCCGCTTGACGCTCACCGAGTTCGGGCAGGAGTTCCTTGATCACAGTCGGCGTGTGGCAGAGGAAGTGGCGATCGCGCAGGATTTCGTGCACAGCCAGGACGTGCGGCCGCACGGCAGGTTGCGTGTCTCCATGCCGGAGGATTATGCGCGGCGTACCCTGTCGCGTGCGCTGGCCACTTTCATCGAAGCCTATCCCGAGATCGAACTCGAACTCGATCTGAGTTCGCGCCTGGTCGACCTGATCGGCGAACGTTTCGATCTTGCCATCCGCATGGGCGTGCTGGCCAACGATTCCACGCTGGTGGCGCGCAAGCTGGACGAACAACATCTCGCGCTCTATGCCAGCCCGATCTACCTGGCGTTGCATCCCGCGCCTACGCATCCTGACGATCTGTTGCAGCATGCCTCGGTGCGCATGCTGTCCAATCACGGGCAGGTGATCCCGTGGAAGCTGACGCGCGGCAAGGAGGTCTGGGAAGGTGTGCCGCCCGGGCGCCTGGCGCTCAACTCGATCAGCCAGCAGTTGCTGCTGGAAGGGGCTGGCATCGGCATGCTTCCCGTGCCTTTCGCGGAAGAGGATGTGCGCCAGCAGAAACTGGTCCGCGTGTTACCCGAGTGGAGTTTCCCCTCTGTCACTGCCTGGGCGGTGATGCCGATGCGCCGCTTCCTGCCGGCCAAGACGCGCGTGTTCCTCGAGCATCTGGAGCGGTTTCTCATCAAAACAAAATGAATTCAACATATTGTGCTGCGCCTGGATTCGGGCGGGAGATTTTCGTGCAAATCGCCGGATTATCGGAGTAAGCTGCCATTCATACCAACGACATGTTGGGTCTCATCGTTCGATTTCATTCATGCTATGCAGGGAGGGATAATGGGCTCGATCAATCGCGTTTCGAAAGCAGGTCATTCGTTCCAGCAGCCGCAATCTGCTGCCATGAGGAAGCAGGCCTCTGCGGCAGGTGAACAGACTTTTCCTCCCTTTGTGAAGCAGGGTTCCGATGAACTCTATCTCAGCAGTTGTCGTCCCACCCGGTTGTCCATGCAGTTGATGTTGCAGGCGCGGGCGCAGGGAAAGTAAGTGGCGGATTGCCAGACAGGAAAAAGGCCGACGTGATGTCGGCCTTTTGTTTTGCTGAAGTACGGAATGTTTTTACAGCAGCGGCACGATCATCAGCGCGACGATGTTGATGATCTTGATCAGCGGGTTCACCGCCGGACCGGCAGTGTCCTTGTAGGGGTCGCCCACGGTGTCTCCGGTCACTGCAGCCTTGTGAGCCTCCGAGCCTTTGCCGCCGTGGTTTCCTTCCTCGATGTATTTCTTCGCGTTGTCCCACGCACCACCGCCGGTGGTCATGGAGATGGCGACGAAGATGCCGGTGATGATGGTTCCGACCAGCACGCCGCCGAGTGCCTGTGCGCCGAGGGTCAGTCCGACGATCACGGGTACGGCGACCGGAAGCAGCGAGGGTACGATCATCTCCCTGATCGCGGCCTTGGTCAGCATGTCCACGCAAGTGCCGTATTCCGGCTTGCCGGTGCCTTCCATGATGCCGGGGATCTCCTTGAACTGGCGGCGCACTTCCACCACCACGCTGCCGGCAGCGCGGCCGACCGCTTCCATGCCCATCGCGGCGAACAGATAGGGCACCATACCGCCGATGAACAGGCCGATGATCACCATGTGGTTGGAGAGGTCGAAGGTCAATGCCGGGCCGCCGTGGGTGGCGAGCGCGTGGGTGTAGTCGGCGAACAGTACCAGCGCGGCCAGGCCAGCAGAGCCGATGGCGTAACCCTTGGTCACAGCCTTGGTGGTGTTGCCGACCGCATCGAGAGGATCGGTGATGTTGCGGATCTTCTCGTCCAGGCCAGCCATCTCGGCGATGCCGCCGGCGTTGTCGGTGATCGGGCCGTAGGCGTCCAGCGCGACGACGATACCCGCCATCGACAGCATCGAGGTGGCTGCGATGGCAATGCCGTACAGGCCGCCCAGCTCATATGCGCCCCAGATCGACAGGCACACCGCTATCACAGGAGCGGCAGTGGATTTCATCGAGACCCCCAGGCCGGCGATCACGTTGGTGCCATGGCCGGTGGTGGAGGCCTGTGCAATGTGGCGCACGGGACTGTATTCGGTGGCGGTGTAATACTCGGTGATCCATACCATCGCAGCGGTCAGCGCCAGGCCGATCAGCGAGGCCAGATACAGGTTGAGCGATGTCACCAGTTCGCCATTGATCATCACGCCATCGCCCAGCATCCACGTGGTCACCGGGTAGAAGGCGATCACTGCCAGCGCGCCGGACACGATCAGTCCGCGATACAGCGCGTTCATGATCTTGCCGCCCTCGCGTGCTGAGACGAAAAAAGTGCCGATGATGGACGCGATGATGGATATGCCGCCCAGCACCAGCGGGTAGATCACGGCTTCGGGCGAGCCCGTGATCAGCAGTCCGCCCAGCACCATCGTCGCGATGATGGTCACGGCGTATGTCTCGAACAGGTCAGCCGCCATGCCGGCGCAGTCACCGACGTTGTCGCCGACGTTGTCGGCGATCACCGCCGGGTTGCGCGGATCGTCCTCGGGGATGCCGGCTTCGACCTTGCCGACCAGGTCGGCACCGACGTCGGCGCCTTTGGTGAAGATGCCGCCGCCGAGACGGGCGAAGATGGAGATCAGCGAACCGCCGAATGCCAGGCCGACCAGCGCATGTGTCGCTTCAGTGGTGGAAGTGCCGACCATCAATGTCAGGAACGCGTAATAACCGGCCACGCCGAGCAGACCGAGGCCGACCACCAGCAGGCCGGTGATGGCGCCGCCCTTGAAGGCGACGTTCAGTGCTGCATTCAGTCCGCCGCTGGCTGCCTGTGCCGTGCGCACATTGGCGCGCACCGAGACGTTCATCCCGATATAGCCGGTGAGCCCCGACAGTACTGCACCGAGCACAAAACCGAGTGCGGTCTGCCAGCCAAGCGCCAGGAATATGGCGACCAGCAAGATCGCGCCGACGATGCCGATGGTGGTGTATTGCCGGTTCAGGTAGGCCTGTGCGCCTTCCTGGACCGCGGCGGCTATCTCCCGCATGCGGTCGTTGCCGGTTGGCAGGCCCAATATCCATTTGATTGAGAATGCGCCATACAGTATCGCTGCAATCGCACAAAACAGTGCAAAACCCAAGCCACCTGCCATGATTCCCCCCTCAAGTAAAAACCGCCCCTGACAGGAGCGGTGTGTTTATGAAATCAAATCTTGAAATTCCCCAACTTCTTCGCGACAGCTACATTCTTCAGTTGCACATACTGCGGTAATCCGTCTTTATAGGGCGGATAGTCCTCGCCCTTGATGAGCGGAGTGAGGTAGGTGCGACATTTTTCGGTGATGCCGAAACCGTCTGCCGTGATGAAGTTGCGTGGCATGAACTTCTCCACGTTGGCGACCTTGGCCAGCGGTGCCACGCCGACCTTCCACTTGTACGGTTTGTCGGATACGCGTTCCACCGTGGGCATGACTGCGTTCTGTCCTTTGAGCGCCAGCTCGACCGCGGACTTGCCGAGTGCGTACGCCTGCTCAACGTCGGTCTTGGAGGCGACATGGCGTGCGGCACGCTGCAGGTAGTCGGCTACCGCCCAGTGGAACTTGTGACCCAGTGCATCCTTCACCATGTTGGCGACCACCGGTGCGGCACCGCCGAGCTGGGCGTGGCCGAAGGCATCGCGTGTGCCCTGTTCGGCGAGGAACTTGCCGTCCGGATAATGGCAACCTTCCGAGACCACCACACTGCAGTAACCGTGCTTCTTCACCATCGCATCCACCTTGGCGAGGAATTTCTTCTGGTCGAATTCGATTTCGGGGAACAGGATGACCACCGGGATGCCTTGCTCTTCCACGAGGCCGCCTGCAGCGGCGATCCAGCCGGCGTGGCGTCCCATCACTTCGAGCACGAACACCTTGGTCGAGGTCTTGGCCATGGAACGCACGTCGAAGCTGGCCTCCAGTGTGGAAACGGCGATGTACTTGGCGACCGAGCCGAAGCCCGGGCAGCAGTCGGTGATGGGCAGGTCGTTGTCCACCGTCTTCGGCACATGGATAGCCTGCACCGGGTAGCCCATCTTTTCCGACAGCTGCGAGACCTTGTAGCAGGTGTCGGCGGAATCGCCGCCGCCGTTGTAGAAGAAGTAACCGATGTTGTGTGCCTTGAATACTTCGATCAGGCGCTCATACTCGCGCTGGTTCTGCTCCAGGGATTTGAGTTTGAAACGACAGGATCCGAAAGCGCCTGAGGGGGTGCTGCGCAATGCAGCGATGGCTCTGGCCGATTCTTTGGATGTGTCGATCAGATCTTCGGTGAGAGCGCCGATGATGCCGTTGCGCCCCGCATATACCTTGCCGATCTTGTCTTTGTGTTTGCGGGCTGTTTCGATGACGCCGCAGGCTGATGCATTGATGACGGCTGTGACGCCGCCGGATTGTGCATAAAACGCGTTCTTCTTCGCCATACTTTGCTCTCCATCAAAGGTTGTGAAGTAACTTCCAGTTTGCAAAACCGGGTTCATCTTACGCTTTTCAGGCTGTCATGTGTTGCTCATGATTCGGGCTCTGTCGATATGGTTGGGAATCGAGTAGAATGCCGAAGGAGTAGTGGGGAAGAATTCATATAAAAGGAAATCTAATGGCCATCGAATTATTCAATAACGGCACACACCAATGTCTGATGTTCGACGATCTGGTGGACGATTCCGTGGGGGATGCAGTACAGGCCAACCAGTTCCTGATCGTTGATAACGGTCATGGCGCGTTGATTGATCCGGGCGGCAACATGACCTACAACGGATTGTTGATGGAAATGCACAACTATTTCCCGCCGAAGAAGCTGGAGTACATTTTGGCGTCTCACCCCGATCCGGACATTATCGCTTCAGTCAACAAATGGATGATCCACTCCGATTGCAAAGTGATGATCTCGAAATTATGGGTGCGTTTCGTTCCTCACTTCTGCAGCGGCGACAACTCGCTTGGACGCGTCTTGGGAATCCCTGACGAAGGCATGAATCTGCCATTGGGCAACGCTGTGATCAAGGCGGTCCCCGCTCACTTCATGCATTCGGAAGGCAATTTCCAGTTCTACGATCCGATCAGCAAGATACTCTTCTCTGGCGACATGGGCGCCTCGATTGTCGGGCATACCGAGGCGGACACGCCTGTTGAGGATTTCAAGGCGCACATCAAATACATGGAAGGTTTCCACAAACGTTACATGATCTCCAACAAGATCTGCCGTTTCTGGGTCAACATGGTGCGACAGATGGATGTCGAAGCCATCGTGCCCCAACATGGCCGCGCCTTCGTGGGCAAGAAAATGGTGAACGAGTTCCTGAACTGGATCGAAGCGCTGCCTTGCGGCGTGGATATCATGACGCAGGAGAATTACCGCGTTCCGGCCTAGAAGGCTGTAGCATGAAACGAAACGGGCATCATCCCTTGCGGATGATGCCCGTTTCGTTTGTGGCGGGGATTTTTGAAACGCGGAAGCGTCGTGGCTACAGCGCGTTCACTCCGGCTTGGGCGATCTGCCCATCCTGGAAAGAACGCACGCCACTGATGCCGATCCCGCCGACAAGTGTTCCGTCGCGGGTCAGAGGTATGCCTCCTTCCGCAGGAATGACACCGGGCAGGGCAAGGTGGATGAGGCGCCCGCTCAATACCGCATCTTCCGAAGCCTTGGTCGGGCGCTGGAAGGCAACGGCGGCATGCGCCTTGGTGATGGCGGTCTCGACACTGCCGAATTGGGTATCGTGACTGCGCTGGAGGAAAAGCAGATGGCCGCCGTCGTCAACCACCGCAATGACGACTTTCCATTCGTTCTTGACTGCTTCCGCTTCGGCAGCGGCAGCGACACGTTTGGCGTCTTCGAGGGTGAGTATCGGTTTGGCGGCCATGCTCAGGCTCCCAGCACGCGGAAGACCTGGTCGCGTATGCCTTCCACGCTGCCGACACCGGGCACATGCACGACTTTGGGGGCCTTGCCGTCGCCAGATTTCGACCATGCGGTGTAATACTCGACCAGCGGCTTGGTCTGCTGGTGGTACACCTCGAGACGTTTTTTGACCGTCTCTTCGCTGTCGTCCGGACGTTGCACCAGATCTTCGCCGGTCACGTCGTCCTTACCCGCCACCTTGGGCGGATTGAACACGATGTGGTAGGTGCGACCGGATGCGGTATGAACGCGGCGGCCGCTCATGCGCTTGATGATCTCGGCGTCGGGCACGTCGACCTCGACTACGTAGTCCATCGCCACACCCGCCTGCTTCATCGCTTCCGCCTGGGGGAGGGTGCGCGGAAAACCGTCGAACAGGAAACCTTTGGCGCAATCCGCTTCCTTGATGCGTTCCTTCACCAGGTTGATGATGATGTCGTCCGAAACCAACCCGCCTGCATCCATGATCTTCTTTGCGGCCACACCCAGCGGTGTACCGGCCTTGACCGCCGCACGCAGCATGTCGCCGGTGGAGATCTGCGGGATGCCGAATTTTTCCTTGATGTAATTTGCCTGGGTACCTTTGCCTGCTCCGGGTGCTCCTAACAGAATCAGTTTCATTGAGATTATCCCTTTTGATTAAATCCGTTTCGTAAATTCGGTGAACAGACGCCGCGCGATCCCCAAATCCTGTTCGGTGTCCACACCGCTTGGAGGTGCCTGATCGGTCTTGCTTACGCCGATCTTGTAGCCATGATACAACGCGCGCAGCTGTTCAAGCGACTCAATTTGCTCTATGGGAGTAGGGGTAAGTTTGCCAAAGTCGCGCAGGAAGCCAGCGCGATATGCATATATGCCGACATGTCGCAGCACTTCGATGTTTTGCGGCAAAGGATCGTTCTTTGCGTACGCATCCCGCGGCCACGGGATAGGCGCGCGGCTGAAGTACAGCGCATTGGCGTGCTTGTCCAACACCACTTTGACGATGTTCGGGTTGCGCATGGACGCTTCGTCATGGATGGGATGGCAGGCGGTGGCGATGGCGCACTCGGGGTGGTCGTGCAGATGTTGCGCCACGGCACGGATGAGTTGCGGCGGGATCAGCGGTTCGTCACCCTGCACGTTGACCACGATGGTGTCATCGCTCCAGCCCTGCTGCAGCGCCACCTCGGCGATGCGGTCGGTGCCGCTGACATGGTCGGCGCGCGTCATGCAGGCCTGGAAGCCGTGCTCCCGGGCGGCACTGATGATGGGTTGATGGTCGGTGGCGATGATGATCTGCTGGGCGCCGCTCTGTGCCGCCTGTTCGGCGACGCGGATGACCATCGGTTTGCCGCAGATATCCAGTAGCGGCTTGCCCGGCAGGCGTGTGGAGGCAAAACGGGCGGGGATGACGACCTTGAAGGCAGACATCAAAGCGCTTCGACTTCTTGCGCGGTGAGTTCGCGAGCCTCGTCTGCCAGCATCACAGGGATGTCGTCCTTGATGGCGAAAGCCAGCCGATCCGCCTTGCAGATCAGTTCCTGTTCCGCTTTGCGATAGACCAAAGGAGATTTACACAGCGGGCAAACCAGAATGTCGAGAAGTTTTGCATCCATTATGGCGTGACCTTTTCAAGGATAAGTTGGGTGAGGGCCGGGCTGACTTGCGCATCCACGCGCAATACCCAGCATTTCTCGGTGGCGAAGGCAGCGCATTTTACCGCATCTTTTTCCGTCATGAGTACGGCATCCGCATCGGCGAAGTCGATGTCGGTCGCGACATAATGGTGATGGTCCGGGAATGGATGTTGTTGAGCATTCAGGCCGAGATGTTCCAGATGGCCGAAGAAACGTTGTGGATGGCCGATGCCGGCGATGACATGCAGGCGCTGTTTTGCGAAAGCATCCGGGGCGACGACGATCTCCGGATTAAGCAGGTTGTAAAAGCGCGTTCCCGCCAGACACATGGCGAATTCCCTGGCGTGAGGCGCGCCGCCATTGACGACAACCGCGTCCACCTTGCGCAAACGCGATAGCGGCTCGCGCAGCGGGCCGGCTGGCAGCAACAGTCCGTTGCCGAAACGGCGGACACCGTCCACGACGGCGATCTCGGCGTCGCGCTGCAGTCGGTAATGCTGCAGGCCATCATCGGAGAGGATGATGTCGCATTCCGGATGGGCATCGAGCAATGCCTGTGCGGCGGCCGGACGGTCGCGGCCTATCCAGACCGGACACAAGGCGCGTTGCGCCATCAGCAGCGGCTCGTCGCCGACTTCTTCAGCGCTATCGTCGGTAGAAACCCGGCGGGGTGTTTTCCCTTGCTTCCTGTCCCTGGTATAGCCGCGGCTGACGATGCCGGGATGCAAGCCGTTGTCGATCAGTTGCTGTGCCAGCCACAGGGTAAGCGGGGTTTTGCCGGTACCGCCCACGCTGATGTTGCCAACGATGACGACAGGCACCGGCAGTTTGACCGAGGCCAACAGTCCGCTGTAATAGAGCGCGCGCCGCATAGCGGCCAGCGCGCGAAAGACCAGACTTATGGGATAGAGCAGCAGATGGAGCGGCGAGATGCGATACCAGTGGTGTTGCAGCCGCTCCATGATGTGAGGTTACTTGTTCTGCTGGTTCTGCGTGGTGAAGGTGATACGGCCGTATCCCGCGATGCGCGCCGCTTCCATGATGTTGATGACGGACTGGTGGGTGGCTTTGGCATCGGCATTGATGACGATGGTCGGGTCCGTCTGGTCGCCGGCAGCCCTGCGCAAGGCCTCGGCAAAGTCGACCACGCCGTTGAACGTGGTGCGCACGCTGTTCACCGCATAGTGATCGGCGGCATCCACCGCCACATGGACTGGTTTGCTGGAGGCGAGTGCGCTTTCTTCGCCGGACGCTTGCGGCAGGTTGATCTGCAGCTGGGCGAAGTTCGAATAGCTGGTGGTGACCATCAGGAAGATCAGGATGACCAGCAGCACGTCGATCATCGGGATCAGGTTGATCTCCGGTTCCTCACGAGTGCGTCCGCGCCGAAAATTCATTTGCTGTCCCTTACTTGCGTTCGCCATGCACGACTTCCACCAGCTTGATGGCCTGCTGTTCCATTTCGATGGTCAGGCTGTCCACCTGGGCGCGGAAATGACGGTAGGCGATCATGCTGGGGATGGCGACGATCAGGCCGAACGCGGTGTTGTACAGGGCGACCGAGATGCCGTGCGCCAGTTCGGCCGGGGCTGCGCCGCCCGCGTTCTGCGAGCCGAAGATCTCGATCATGCCGACCACCGTACCGAACAGACCGAGCAGGGGGCTGATCGAGGCGACCGTGCCGATGGTGGTGAGGAACTTCTCCAGCTGGTGGGTGGCGGAACGTCCTGCCTCTTCGATCGATTCCTTCATGACCTCGGGTGCGCTCTTGATATTCTTCAATCCGGCGGCGAATACCATGCCCAGCGGCGAACCTTCGCTCAGGCGGGTCAGCATCTGCTGGCTTACGCCTTTCTGCTTGAGTTCCTGTACTACCTCGTCGAGCAGTTGCGGAGGAACGATCTTCCTGCGGCGCAGGAAAAGTGCACGCTCGGTGATGAAGGCGACGGCAATCAGGGAGGCGATGATGAGTAACCAGATGGGCCAGCCGGCTGCTTGGACTAGAGTGAACACGTAACGTCTCCGCAAAGTATGCTTAAATTCGAAGGCGGCACTGTAGCTTGTAGGCCATGTTTGAGCAAGGTGCGATGGGGTATGTAGAGCTAACTTCCAGCTGCATAAGCGAATTGTTTTTTTATGCACAAAATCTGTGGATAACTTTGTGCATGAATATCCGGGATGGTGGTCGCAAGCCCAGTATTCTAGCCATTCCACAATGGTCGCCCAAAAAATATACCGAGCAAATACCCTTTAAAAACAATAAGAAGCTGTAAGTTGCAATTCTCTATTGCGATTATGGGTGCTGGAAGCGGCGATTTTACTGGGGTTGTGGATTGTAATGAGTTTGTCAATATGCCATTTGGCCTATTTTGATAAGAAATTTTTTCCGGGATTGAGTGCAGGTAGGGCGAGGAAATGGACAAGAACCGTGTGTTGAGTGTGCGCGAATTGAATCTTGCGGCGAAACAAATAATTGAGAGCGGCCTGCCGCTGTTGTGGGTGCGCGGTGAGATATCCAATTTTGTCAGCGCAGCATCGGGGCACTGGTATTTTTCGCTCAAGGATGAACAGGCGCAGGTGCGCTGTGTGATGTTCCGGCATAAAAGTCAGTACCTGGATTTCAAGCCGGCCAACGGCATGCAGGTGGAAGTGCTGGCGCTGGCAACCTTGTATGAGGCGCGCGGCGACTTCCAGCTGACCCTTGAAAAGATGCGCCCCGCCGGACTGGGCGCCTTATATGAGGCGTTCGAACGGCTGAAGACCAAGCTGGAAGACGAAGGGCTGTTCGATGTCGCGCGCAAACGCGATCTGCCCCTGCTGCCGAAGCAGATCGGCATCGTCACCTCCCCGCAAGCTGCCGCGCTGCGCGATGTACTGCGCACCCTGGCGAACCGTATGCCGAGTGTGCCTGTCGTGCTGTATCCGACACCGGTGCAGGGAGACGGAGCTGCGCAGAAGATCGCACAGGCGATCAGGACGGCCAGTCGGCGCGCCGAATGTGATGTGCTCATCCTGTGCCGCGGCGGCGGCAGTATCGAGGATCTGTGGGCGTTCAATGAAGAGGTGGTCGCGCGAGCCATCGCGGCCAGCCATGTTCCGGTGGTGAGCGGGGTGGGGCACGAGACCGATTTCACCATCGCCGACTTTGTGGCCGACCTGCGTGCCGCGACGCCGACCGCGGCGGCGCAGGCAACGGTTCCGGACAGTCAGGAGCTACGCCAGCGTCTGGTACTGCAACGCCAGCAGCTGCGCCGCGCAGTGATGCGCCAGTTCGAACAGCGCATGCAGCAGGTGGATTTTCTGCAACGCCGCCTGGTCCATCCGGCTCAGCGTATCCAGCAGCAGAGCGAGCGACTGGCACTATTGCAGCAACGCATCCAGCGGGCGGGTATGGCCTCCTTGCAGCGCCAGCAATGGCACTGGAGCGGTTTGTGGCAAAGACTGCGCGGCCTGCGTCCGCAAGTGCCCCGCTTGCTGGAGCAGCAGGAGAGCCGGGCGTTGCGGCTGGATGCGGCGATGCGCGGCGCGCTGGATCGCCATGAAGCACGGTTGGCCGCATTACGGCAGCACCTGCAACATCTCGATCCGCAGCAGGTGCTGGCGCGCGGCTACAGCATGGTGCGCGATGCGCAGGGCAATATCGTGGTGAGCAGCAGGCAGATCAAGTTGGGCGAGACGCTGGAGATCGCTTTTGCGCAGGGTGGCGCACAGGCCCTGGTGCAGGAAAAGCGCGAGCCGAATACGGCAGAATAAACATGATCCCGCGTAGCGCCCTCCTGTACCCCTCGCCCGCGGGGATAACCAGCGACTTGCCCGCTAGCGGGCTTAGTCGATTGGCTAGTAGTTTCATCAGAGGGGGAACGGGGGGGGGGAACGATCATGGTGCAAGCAAATATTATTCTGTGAGGCGATGCAATGATCGTTAGGTTAAAATCCGCGCCTGTTATCAATCCCCTGATTGTTCCTTATGAAGAATGACATTTCCCGTCGCGGGCTGTGGCTGATGCTGCTGGCACTCGTGATCATCTGGTTCGGCAACCTCGAATACCGCAAGCTGGTGAAACCCGACGAAGGCCGCTATGCCGAGATCCCGCGCGAGATGGTGGTGAGCGGCGACTGGACGACGCCGCGTCTCAACGAACTCAAGTACTTCGAGAAACCGCCGCTGCAATACTGGGCGACTGCCACCGCCTACACGCTGTTCGGCGAGCATCAATGGACTTCACGCCTGTGGGCGGCGCTGACCGGATTCGCCGGCGTCTTGCTGGCGTGGTTCGCCGGCACCCGCCTGTTCGGACGCCAGGCAGGCATCTACGCCGCGCTGTTGCTGGGCAGCAGCATGCTGTACTCCATGATGGCGCACATCAATACGCTGGATATGGGCGTGACCTTCTTCATCACGCTCGGCATCTTCTCGCTGCTGATCGCGCAGAAAGAAGAGCGCACCGCCAGCCGCCGCAACTGGATGATGCTGGCATGGGCGGGACTGGCGCTGGCAGTACTGAGCAAAGGCCTGATGGGCCTGATCCTGCCGGGGGCGGCGCTGTTCCTGTATTCGGTGTTCAACCGCGATATCAGCATCTGGAAACGCATGCACTGGTTCAGCGGGTTGGCGGTGTTTTTGTTGATCGCCGCGCCCTGGTTCGTGCTGGTCATCAAGGCCAATCCCGAGTTCTTCGACCGTTTCTTCATCTACGAGCACTACACGCGTTTCACCACCACGGTGCACGGGCGCTATCAGCCCTGGTATTACTTCGTCCCGGTGCTGACGCTGGGCATACTGCCGTGGCTGTTCCTGATGTTCGACACTGCCTTGCGCACATGGAAGAGTACGACACGGCAGGCCAGGGTATTCAGCCCGGAGCGTTTCCTGCTGGTGTGGGCAGTGTTCATCTATTTCTTTTTCTCCATCTCCGGCTCCAAGCTGCCGTCCTATCTGCTGCCGATGTTCCCGGCGCTGGCGCTGTTGATGGGCAAGCAGATCGCGGAGATGCCGTCGCGTCGTCTGTTCTGGCTGACTGCGCCGGTGCTGGCGATCGTCGGCATCATGCTGGCACTGGCACCGTTCACCGCCAAGACCGCCGACACGCCGTTGCAGGTGCAGATGTATAGCGCCTATGCGGTGTGGTTGACGGTCGCTGCGGCTGTCTGGTTCGTCGGGGTGGGGGTGGCGTTGTGGCTGTTGCGCCGCGACAACAAACTGGTCGCCGTGATCGTGCTGGCCTTTTCCTCCCTGATCGCGGCCCAGATCGGCACGTCGGGACATAACACCGCCGCACGCGAGCGTTCCGCTTATCACATCGCCGAGGCGATCATGCCCTATGTGAAGCCGGACATCCCGTTCTATTCCATCCTCTACTACGAGCAGACATTGCCGTTCTACATCAAGCGCACTTTCACGCTGGTGCAGTATCAGGACGAGATGGACTTCGGCATCAAACAGGAACCGGAGAAATGGGTACCCACCCTGGCGGACTTCGCCGAGCGCTGGAGGAACGACAAGGAAGCTCTGGCCATCGTGGAGACGCGCCACTATCCGAAAGTGCAGCAATTCAAACTGCCCATGAAGGAGATATTCCATGACCAGCAATATGTGGTGGTGATGAAGCCATGAACCTCGTCAGCTTCGGTTTGATCTTCGCCGGTGTGATGCTCAACGCCGCGGCGCAGATATTGATGAAATCGGGCACCAATGCCATCGGCCATTTCGAATTCAGCGCCGCGAACGTGGTCCCCATCGGCTGGAAATTGGCGACGGAATGGCACATCGTCACCGCCCTGTTCTGCTACGGCATCAGCGTGGTGGTGTGGATCCTTGCGCTGTCGCGCGTGCCGGTCAGCATCGCTTTTCCCATGCTGTCGATGGCCTATGTGGTCAACGCCCTGGCGGCTTATTACCTGCTGGGTGAACCATTCAGCACCACCAAGCTGGTGGGCATGGCCGTCATCATCGTCGGCGTCATCATCATTTCGCGAGCCTGAACATGTCTGAATTTCTGCCCTTCACCAAACCCTACATCGACGAAGCCGCCATCGCCGCCGTCGGCGACGTGCTGCGTTCCGGCTGGATAACCTCAGGCCCCAAGGTGCAGGAGTTCGAGAAACAACTCTCGGCCTATTTCGGCGGGCGCCCGGTGCGCACCTTCAACTCCGGCACCTGTACCATGGAGATCGCCCTGCGCATCGCGGGCATTGGCGCGGGCGACGAAGTCATCACCACGCCCATCTCCTGGGTGGCGACATCCAACGTCATTCTGGAAGTCGGTGCGACGCCCGTGTTCGCGGACATCGATGCGGTCACGCGCAACATCGATCTGGACAAGGTCGAGGCTGCCATCACTCCGCGTACGAAGGCCATCATCCCGGTCGATCTTTCCGGCCTGCCGGTAGACCGGGACAGGCTGTATGCCATCGCGGCCAAGCACAAATTGCGCGTGGTGGAAGATGCGGCGCAGGCCATCGGCTCATTGTGGAACGGCAAGCGTATCGGCGCGTTTGGCGATTTCGTCTCGTTCAGCTTCCAGGCCAACAAGAACCTCACCACCACCGAAGGCGGCTGTCTGGTGCTGAATAACGAAGAAGAGGCCCGCCTCGCGGAAAAATATAGATTGCAAGGCGTGACACGCAGCGGCTTCGACGGCATGGATGTGGACGTACTGGGCGGCAAGTACAACATGACCGATGTCGCTGCAGCCATCGGTTTGAACCAGTTGCCGCAACTGGATGCCATCACCGCACGCCGCCATGCCTTGGCGAAACTTTACTTCGCAACCTTTGGAGCGGATTTCGAGAAGCAGACCGGCGCGCAATTGCCGATCCAGAATTTCGAGAATACCAACTGGCACATGTTCCAACTCGTGCTGCCGCAAGGCGTGGTGCGAGCAGAGTTCATGGAAAAGATGAAAGCGCGCAACATCGGCTGCGGCGTGCATTACCCGCCTATCCATCTGTTTCAGATGTACCGCGCGCGCGGCTTCAGGGAAGGCATGTACCCCGTCGCTGAAAGCGTGGGAAAACACATCGTCACATTGCCGCTGTTCCCCAGAATGACAGAGGCCGATGTCGAACGCGTCGTCGCGGCAGCTCGGGAAGTGCTGTCCCGATAGTGCGCTCGTCCGGGATTCAATGTTTCGTGGCGCTCATGGATTCCCGGCACTCCTGATAGTTGTCAGAGTTGATGTTTTCTTTGCCGCTCTCCGCGATGATCTCCAGTGATTCGAGCACCTTGAAGCTGGCTTTCTCCATTTCGGCGATCGCTTCCAGCCCCAGTTGGTAATTGCCTTGATGATAATAGGTCACCGCTTCCACGCCATGCCGGTGGAAGCGCTGGTGCGGTTCTTCCATTTCGCGGAATCCTTGCAGCCTGGAAAAACAGAGGCTGCCTTCACCCGTGTAGTACCACTTGCCCAGGCGGCATCCCTCATGACTGGAGAATTCTTCCGGTTTCTTTGACGAGGTTCCGAGGAACACTTTGTATATCTCGAACTTGTAGACCAGATGATCCACTTTGGCGACTTCGATGAAGGAGCGTAAAGCGGTAGTGCCGATGGCATTCTTCATTTCGACTGTGACCTGCATCAGTTCCTTCATGCTGCCGACCGCCTGTTTCCCATCCTTGTGGAACTCTTCGGCTTGCTGCGGGCTGACTTCCACCAGTGCCTTTACTGCAGAGGTTTCCTTCTGGATCGCGCTGACCAGCTGACCGATCTCGCTGGTGGCTGTCGAGGTACGTTCGGCCAATTTGCGCACCTCGTCGGCGACAACCGCAAAACCGCGCCCCTGTTCGCCGGCACGGGCGGCTTCGATGGCGGCATTCAGGGCCAGCAGATTGGTCTGGTCGGCGATTTCCTTGATCAATTTGACGATGCCGCCGATCTCGTTGGTGCGCTCGTTGAGATGATCGACGCTGGCGGCCGTTTCGACGGTCTTTTCGGACATCTTTTGCAGATTGCTGGAAATGCGCTCCACCGCGGTCAGGTTCGTGCTCAAGGCGCCTGTCGTTTGGCTGACCGTTTCGTTTTCGTGTTTCATGGTTTGCGCCAGCGTGGCCAGGGTGGATTGAACCTCCTTGGCGGATTCGCAATACGAGTTCATGTGCTGGAACAGTTGATCGTGCATGACAATGAGTTCGGTACTGTTGTTGAACTTTGCGATCACAGACTCATGCTGTTGTTGCAGACTGGTCACACTGCTTTCACGTTCATTCAGCAATTGTTCGAAGTCGCGCAGCTTTTCCTTCAGTGTTGCCACCTCCTGCTTGTATCCGTTATTGAACATTTGAGACTCCTTCTCTGGTTATTGAGCTACTCATGTGTGCCAGTCCGGGATGTCAGGGTAAATATCCCATATGACAGAATGGTTAAGAAGGGTATCGGCAATGTACAAGTCAAATCAATATGCCAAAAGGTCTATATATCTATATAGATAGTCCTCATTTTCCTGGTATGCCCTGCGGGATTCGGCGTTATCGCAGGTTTCGCTATCCTCTGGCTCTGCGGTAGAATGCCGCCCCTATGAGTACCCCTCAACTTTCCGTAGTCATTCCCGTCTATAACGAGGAGCAGGGCCTGCAAGCCTTGTTCGATCGCCTGTATCCCGCGCTGGACAAGCTCGGCATCGGGTACGAGATCGTGTTCGTCAATGACGGCAGCCGCGACCGTTCCGCCGCCATCCTGCGCGAACAGTTCCAGAAACGCCCGGATGTGACGCGCGTGGTGTTGTTCAACGGCAATTTCGGCCAGCATATGGCGATCATGGCCGGTTTCGAGCAATGCCGCGGCCAGCGCATCGTGACGCTGGATGCCGATCTGCAGAACCCGCCGGAAGATACAGGCCTGTTGCTGGCCAAGATGGACGAAGGCCACGATTACGTCGGCTCCATCCGTCGCCAGCGCAACGACAGCTGGTGGCGCCATGTTGCCTCGCGCGCCATGAACGGCCTGCGCGAGAAGATCACCCGCATCAAAATGACCGACCAGGGCTGCATGTTCCGCGCCTACGACCGCAACATCATCGACGCCATCAACAGCTGCAAGGAAGTCAGCACCTTCATCCCGGCACTGGCCTACAGCTTTGCGCGCAATCCGGCCGAAGTGGTGGTGGGGCACGAGGAGCGTGCGGCGGGCGAATCAAAGTATTCGATGTACAGCCTGATCCGCCTCAACTTCGACCTGATGACCAGCTTCTCGCTGGTGCCCTTGCAGATGTTCTCCATGATGGGGATGCTGATCTCGGTGTTCTCCGGACTGTTCTTCATATTCCTTGTAATGCGTCGACTGATCATCGGACCGGAGGCGGAAGGGCTGTTCACACTGTTTGCGCTGATGTTCTTCCTCATCGGCATTGCGCTGTTCGGCATCGGCTTGCTGGGTGAATACATCGGACGTGTCTACCAGCAGGTGCGTCACCGTCCGCGCTACCTGGTCGAAGCGATCCTGGAACAGCAGGCGGAAGACAAACCCAAACGTGCACGCAAGCCCAAGGCAGCGACCGAACCGGCAACCGATCTGTTCGCGGACGGCGAGGAATGAGCCGCGCTGTCGTCTTCGCGTACCACAATGTCGGGTACAGATGTTTGAACGTGCTACTGGCGCACGGCGTGGATGTGGCGCTGGTGGTGACCCACCGCGACAATCCGAAAGAGACCATCTGGTTCGAGAGCGTGCAAAAGCTGGCCGAATTGCACGGTATTCCGACCATCACGCCGGACAACCCCAACGTACCCGAAGTGGAAGATCGCATCCGCGCCTTGCAGCCGGATTTCTACTTCTCGTTCTACTATCGCGAGATGCTGAAAGCGCCGCTGCTGGCCATTCCCAAGCGCGGTGCGCTGAACATGCACGGCTCGCTGTTGCCCAAATATCGCGGGCGTGTGCCGGTGAATTGGGCGATAATCCGCGGCGAAACGGAAACCGGCGCAACGCTGCACTACATGACCGAGAAGCCGGACAACGGCGACATCGTGGCGCAGCAGGCCGTGCCCATCCTGCCGAACGATACAGCGCACGAGGTGTTCCAGAAAGTCACCGTCGCGGCCGAGATGGCGCTGAATGATGTGCTGCCGGCGTTGCTGGCGGGGAAAGTCAAAGCCGAGAAACAAGACTTGAGCAAGGGCGCTTATTTCGGCGGGCGCAAGGCCGAAGACGGCATCATCGATTGGTCGCAGTCGGCGCTGGAGATACACAACCTGGTGCGCGCGGTGGCGCCGCCTTATCCGGGTGCGATGACGCAGATGATGGGCAAGCCCATGCGTATCCTGCAGACACTGGTGAGCAAAGAGCAAGGCACGGGACGACCGGCCTTTTTCGTCAAGGATGGCAACGCCTGGGCGGATTGCGGCAACGGTGTGCTGCGCATCGTACGCTTCGAGCTGGACGGGATTGAGTTGAACGCGGCAGAGTTCGCGGCGCAGTACGGCACGGGAAAATTTGAATTTAATCGTTGAGGAAATAAAAATGAAGAAAGTACTGATCCTGGGTGTGAACGGCTTCATCGGCCACCATCTGTCCAACCGCATCCTGGCCACCACCGACTGGGAAGTCTACGGCATGGACATGAGCACAGACCGCATCTCCGACCTGATCGGCAAGCCGCGCTTCCACTTCTTCGAAGGCGACATCACCATCAACAAGGAATGGGTCGAGTACCACGTCAAGAAATGCGACGTGATCCTGCCGCTGGTCGCCATCGCCACTCCTGCCACCTACGTGAAGCAGCCGCTGCGCGTGTTCGAACTGGACTTCGAAGCCAACCTGCCCATCGTGCGCGCCTGCGTGAAGTACAACAAACATCTGGTGTTCCCGTCCACATCCGAAGTCTACGGCATGTGCCATGACGAAGAGTTCGACCCGGACAACTCCGAACTGATCTGCGGCCCGATCAACAAGCCGCGCTGGATCTATTCCAACTCCAAGCAGCTGATGGATCGCGTGATCTGGGGCTACGGCATGCAGGACAACCTGAACTTCACCCTGTTCCGTCCGTTCAACTGGATCGGCGCCGGTCTGGATTCGATCAACACCCCGAAGGAAGGCAGCTCGCGCGTGGTGACCCAGTTCCTCGGCCACATCATCCGCGGCAACAACATCAGCCTGGTCGACGGCGGTCACCAGAAACGCGCCTTCACCTACATCGACGACGGCATCGATGCGCTGATGCGCATCATCGAGAACAAGGGCGGCGTCGCTACCGGCAAGATTTACAACATCGGCAACCCGAGCAACAACCACTCCATTCGCGATCTGGCCGACATGATGATGAAACTGGCGAACGAGTACCCCGAGTACCGCGATTCCGCCAAAAAGGTCAAGATCGTTGAAACCACCTCCGATGCCTACTACGGCAAAGGCTACCAGGACGTGCAGAACCGCGTGCCGAAGATCACCAACACCTGCGAAGACCTGGGCTGGAAGCCGACCACCACCATGCCGGACACACTGCGCAAGATCTTCGACGCCTACCGCAATCAGATCGCCGAAGCGCGCGGTCTGATCGATTAACGACAGTGCTGAGTGCTGAGTAACGAGTGCTGAGGAAAATCCTCGCACTCGGAACTCGGTGCTCGGAACCCAGCACTCGTATCCATGAAGAAGATCGCCCTCAAGATCGACGTCGATACCTACCGCGGCACCCGTGAAGGCGTGCCGCGTCTGGTGGAGACGCTGCAACGCCATCACGCTCAAGCGAGCTTCTATTTTTCCCTGGGGCCCGACCACACCGGTCGCGCCATCAAGCGCGTGTTCCGTCCCGGTTTCATGAAGAAGGTCTCGCGTACCTCCGTGGTCGAGCACTACGGCATCAAGACTTTGCTGTACGGCACATTGCTGCCGGGACCGGACATCGGGCGCAATTGCGCCGATATCCTGCGCTCGGTGCGCGATGCAGGCTTCGAGGTCGGTATCCATTGCTACGACCATATCCGCTGGCAGGATCATGTCGCCCACAAGGATGCCAAGTGGACGCAGCGCGAGATGCAGCGCGCGGTGGACCGCTTCACCGAGATCTTCGGCGAAGCGCCCAAGGCGCATGCGGCAGCAGGCTGGCAGACCAACCGCTATGCCTTGCGCCTGACCCAGAGCCTGGGCTTCGACTACAGCTCCGACGCCCGCGGTACGCACCCCTTCATCCCGACCTGGGACGCCGAGATCATCGCCTGCCCGCAATTGCCCACCACCTTGCCGACGCTGGACGAACTCATCGGGCGCGACGGCATCACCATCGACAACGTCGCCCAGCATCTGCTGGAGATGACAAAGACACCTTCTGACACGGGCCATGTCTACACTTTGCATGCCGAGCTGGAAGGGCAGAAATGGATGCCGATCTTCGAGCAACTGCTGCAAGGCTGGCAGCAGCAGGGCTACGAACTGGTTTCCATGAAGCAATATCTGCAAGGTTTCAAGCCGGCAGACCTGCCCAGGCATGAGGTCAAGGCTGGAACTGTCGAAGGACGGAGCGGCACGCTGGCGGTCCAAGGCTAAAGGTTATAAGCTTTCTGCCGAAACATCCTGCGTGGACGCAAATTCGGGGGAAGTTATGCAACGACCGGAAATAAAGGGGCTGGATCATTGGGTGGTTTTTCTGACCCAGGCCGACATCCCGGTGCTGAAACAGACCGCGCGCGACCTTGCCGCCCTGCACGAAGACCAGAACAGACTCAGTGCCCGCAGCGTGGCAGGCGTCATCGCGGTCGACCCGATGATGACCGTCAAGCTGTTGCGCTATCTCCAGCAGAACAAACGCCGCAGCCAGACCAGCGAAGTCGCCCTGGTCGAACAGGCGCTCATCATGATGGGCGTCGAAGCCTTCTACAACAAGATACCCGCCAGCCCGACCGTGCAGGAGATCATGACCGGTCATATGGATGCGATGGTGCAGCTGCTGCATGTCATCCACCGTTCCCACCGTGCTTCCGAATACGCCTATGACTGGGCAGTGCGCCTGAGCGACCTGCACTATGAGGAAGTGCGCATCGCTGCCTTGCTGCGCGACCTGGCCGAGATGCTGATGTGGTGTTTCGCTCCGCAGGAGATGCTGGGCATACGCTTCATCCAGCAGCAGGACAAAAGCCTGCGCAGCCGCGCCGTTCAGGAACAGGTGCTGGGTTTTTCCCTGATCGACCTGCAAAAGGCGCTGGTGCAGAAATGGGAGCTGCCGGAACTCTTGTTGATGCTGATGGATGAAACCAACAGCACCAAACCGCGCGTGCGCAATGTCGCCCTGGCGGTCAATCTGGCGCGCCACTCTGCAAACGGCTGGGACGATGCAGCGTTGCCGGACGACTACAAGGACATCGCCGGCTTGTTGCGCATGAATCCGGAACAGGTGATGGTGATGGTCGGCGCCGATGCGGGCATCATTTGCGACCTGAGCAAGCCTCACGAATGAGGCTGCAACTCCTTCTCTATCATCAGCCTGACCTGTAGTTCGAAGTCTGCCGACAGGCAATCCACGCCGATATTTTCCGTGCTGCGCAGCCAGGTGAGCTGGCGTTTGGCCAGCTGCCGCGTGGCGGCGATGCCTTTCTCCAATAACCCAGCTTCGTCGATCTCGCCTTCCAGAAACTCCCACGCCTGTCGGTAGCCGACGCAACGCATCGAAGTCATGTCGCGGTGCAGCGGATATTTCTCGCACAAGCCGCGCAGTTCATTCACCAGTCCGTCTTTCAGCATCTGCCCGAAGCGCACCGCGATGCGCTGGTGCAACACCGCGCGGTCGGAGGGGATGAGGGCGATGGGCAGGATGCGATAGGGCAGTTCATCCTGCTCCTGCTGCCGGATCAGTTCTGACATCGGCTTGCCCGAAACGAGATAGACCTCCATCGCCCGCTGGACGCGCTGCGTGTCGGTGCTGTGCAACCGCGCCGCTGTTTCGGCATCCACCTTGGCGAGTTCGGCATGCAGGTGTTCGATGCCATGCTGCGCGATGATCGCGTCCAGCCTGGCGCGCACCTCGGCATCAGCCTGCGGCAAGGGGCTCAGACCTTCGCGTAGCGCCTTGAAGTACAACATGGTGCCGCCCACCAGCAAAGGGATCTTGCCGCGCGCGGTGATATCCGCCATCAGGCGCAGGGCATCGCGGCGGAAGGCGGCAGCGGAATAGGCTTCGGTGGGAGCGATGATGTCGATGAGGTGATGCGGCGCGCGGGCGAGGGTGGCGGCATCCGGTTTGGCCGTGCCGATGTCCATGTCGCGGAACACCAGCGCCGAATCCACGCTGATGAGTTCAACGGGCAAGTGTTGCACCAGTTCCACCGCAACTCCGGTCTTGCCGGAAGCGGTTGGGCCCATCAGGAAGATGGCGGGGGGCAACGAATGGCTCAACATAAATTCCGTTCGTGGTGAGCCTGTCGAACCATGAACGACATGCCCTTCGACAGGCTCAGGGCGAACGGTTTAATAGAATTTCTCATGCCAATTCCCTATCCCGCGTCTCACGGCTGAAGTATGCAGCCAGCAAACTGATCGCCGCCGCCACCGAGATATACCCGCCCACCCAGCTCAATCCGCCGTGCTGCACCAGTTGCTGCGCGATGTAAGGCGCCAGCGATGCGCCGAGGATGCCGCCGAGGTTATAGGCCGTGCCCGCACCGGTATATCTGACTCTCGTCGGAAACAGCTCCGGCAGCAGCGCCCCCATCGGTGCAAAGGTCGCCCCCATCAGGAACAGCTCGATACTGAGGAATGCAGTGATGAGTACCGGGTCGCCGCTGCCCAGCATCGGCTCCATCAGAAAGCCGGACAGCAAAGCAGCACTGCCCGCGACGAGCAACACCGGGCGACGGCCATAACGGTCACCCGCCCACGCCGCCAGCGGCGTGGCGGCAGCCATGAAGATCACGGCGATGCACAACATGCCGAGGAAATCGGGGCGTGCGATGCCGAGTTTGGTCACGCCGTAGGAAAGCGAGAACACCGTGGTGATGTAGAACAATGCGTAGCACACCACCATCAGCAAGGCGCCCAGTACCAGCGGTTTCGAGTGATGTGCGAAGAGCTGCGCCAGCGGAATTCTTTTATCGTTCGCTCCCGCCACTTTTTCCCCGTTCGCCCTGAGCTTGTCGAAGGGTTGAACGGGTTGCCCTCCCGGTGCGCCGTTCGTTCCGTCGACAGACTCAGGACGAACGGATTTGGCTTCCTGCATCGCCTTCAGAAACACCGGTGTCTCGGTCAATTTCATGCGCACATACAAACCGATCACCACCAGCACCGCACTGGCCAGGAACGGAATGCGCCAGCCCCACTCGCGGAATGCCGCATCGTCGAGCAGGTTGGAGAGCAACAGGAAGCTGCCCACCGCGAACAGGAACCCGACAGGCGGCCCAAGCTGCGGAAACATGCCGAACCAGCCGCGCTTGCCTGCTGGCGCATATTCCGCCGCCAGCAAAGCCGCGCCGCCCCATTCGCCACCGAGACCGATGCCCTGGCCGAAGCGCAGCAGGCACAACAGCGCAGGCGCCACCCAGCCCACCATCTCGTAACTCGGCAGCACGCCGATCAAGGTGGTGGAGATACCCATCACCAGCAGCGAAGCCACCAGCGTCGTCTTGCGCCCGATGCGGTCGCCGAAATGGCCGAACAGCAGCGCGCCGAACGGACGCGCGAGAAAGGCGATGCCGAAAGTGAGGAAGGCGTTCAGCGCCTGCACCGCTGGGTCGCTGTTGGGAAAGAAGATCGGCCCGATCACCATCGCCACCGCAAGGCCGTAGATGTAGAAATCGTAGAACTCGATGGCGGTGCCGATGAAGGAGGCGAAGGCGATGCGGGTGGTATTTATTGAGTTGCTCATTCAAATTTTTCTTACAAAGATTAGCCCCATAATTTTTCATTCCTTTGCCTTACAACTCTGAATGTTCTGAATGCAAGTCGAGCTTTAAATGTTTCCACCTCTGGAGCTAATTCTCCCAAGGCGAGACTAATGTCTAATCTGGATAATTCTGATTTCGCACCAACGATCACACGCTTCAACTTTAGTTGATTGGAGAAGTCTGCAAAATAAAGACCAGTTTCTGGGTCTATATCTTCTAAGGTCACAAAGGATCGATATTCTTTTTCATATCTCCAGTGAGAATATTTTGTGAAAAGAAATTTTTTAGCTTCATCAATGGAAAGGCCCGCAGGGTTGCTCAGTTTCTCAAGGTTGGCCACAAGTCGATTTCTGGAATAAAACACTTTCCCTATGTGAATATCTGGGATCTCAAATCCAAGGCAAAGACCAGAGTGCATTTGAGCATAATGGCTCCACATGACTGGATTACTCCATGCTTCGCTGAAGCATAGAAGCCCTCTATTTTTTGCCAGCTCAATTTTCATTTGTTCAAATACGTACCTGACCTTCTCATTTGACATTTCAATACCAAAGAGCTCAAAAGGATCATTTAGCTTTTGCAGTTCTGCAATCTTCAGTCTTCTTTTTTGAAGATTCTCAATTCCGTGTTTGGCATTTACAAAGTGATAAACAAGCATCTTGGTGGGGAGTTCTTACTTTCCGCGCATAAACATCGCATCCAGCTCCGCCAGCGTCACCTGGAACCAGGTCGGTCTGCCGTGGTTGCATTGGTCGGCGCGTTCGGTCTGTTCCATCTCGCGCAGGATGGCGTTCATCTCGGGGATGCTGAGTTGCTGGTTGGCGCGCACGGCGGAATGACAGGCGAGGGTGGCGAGCAGTTCGTTGCGGCGTTCGGTGAGGGCGCGCGAGGCGCCGAAGTCGCGCAGTTCGTGCAGCACTTCGCGTGCGGCGGTTTCGGCGTGCGATTGCTTGAGCATGGCGGGCATGGCGCGCACGGCGAGGGTGTTGGTGGAGATCGGGGCGATGTCGAAGCCGAGTTTTTGCAGCGCTTCCTGTTCCTCTTCGGCGGTGGCGATATCGAGCGCTTCGGCGGCGAAGGTGACGGGGATGAGCAGCGGCTGGGTGGGCATCTGCTGGGCGTCGAAGGCAGTCTTCAGTCTTTCATACACGATGCGTTCGTGCGCGGCGTGCATGTCCACCACGATCAGGCCTTGCTGGTTCTGGGCGAGGATGTAGATGCCGGAGAGTTGGCCCAACGCAAAGCCTAGCAGGTGTTCGGATGAGTGCTGAGTACTGAGTGCTGAGTACTGAGTGGAGGGCGATGCGTCACTTTCGTATGCTCGATTCTCGGTCCTCGATCCTTGGGTCTGGAACTCCCACAGTTTGTAAGCGGCTTGCGGTTGGGCGGCGCTGAAAGCCATCGTTTGCTGTGACCCGTCATTCCGGCGAAAGCCGGAATCCAGCGTACTTACTGAAGAAATGGATTCCCGCCTGCGCGGGAATGACGAATCCGATGAGGCTGTGGACGAATCAGCATTGCCGCTATTCATTGTCGCGCTCAGCGCATCCTGCAAAGCATGGAACACGAACTGGTGGATACCCTGGCTTTCGCGGAAGCGCACTTCGCTCTTGGCTGGGTGCACGTTCACGTCCACCTGTTCCGGCGGCATGTCGAGGAACAGCACGAAAGCCGGATGGCGCTGGTGGTGCAGGATGTCCTGATAGGCCTGGCGTACGGCGTGCATCAGCACCTTGTCGCGCACGAAGCGACCGTTGACGAAGAAATATTGTTCGTCGCGCGTGGAGCGGGAATAGGCGGGCAGGGCGGCGATGCCGTAGAGGTGCAGGGCGCCGATCTGGCGTTCGACCTTCACCGCGTGCTGGCCGAATTCGGGGCCGAGGATGGCGGTGATGCGCTGCGGCAGCTCGTGTCTCGGCAACTGCCACACGCTCTTGCCATCCCGCTGCAACGAGAACGCCACATCCGGTCGCGACAGGGCGATACGCTTGAACACTTCTTCGCACCAGGCGTATTCGGTGCTCTCGCTCTTGAGGAACTTGCGCCGTGCCGGGGTGTTGAAATACAGCTCGCGCATCTCGATGCTGGTGCCGTGCGGTTGGGCGGCGGGGGCAGCGGCGCTTTGCGTGCCGTTCAGTGCTTCCACTTTCCAGGCATGTTCGGCATTTGCCGTACGGCTGGTTAGTGCGAGTTGCGCCACGGCGGCCATGCTGGCCAGCGCCTCTCCGCGGAAGCCCATGCTGGCGACTTTCTGTAAATCTTCCAGTGAAGCGATCTTGCTGGTGGCGTGGCGCATCAGCGCCAGCGGGAGTTGTTCCTTGTCTATGCCGCCGCCGTTGTCGCGCACCACCAGCCGTTTGATGCCGCCGCCTTCCAGTTGCACCGCGATCTCTGTCGCTCCTGCATCCAGACTGTTCTCCAGCAACTCTTTCAGCGCCGAAGCCGGGCGTTCGATGACTTCGCCGGCGGCGATCTGGTTGATGAGCAGGTCGGGAAGGAGGTGAATGGAAGGCATTGTCGGATTATAGCGGATAGGCGTGCAGGGTTTCCCCGCTCCGCTTTGTCGTTGCCGCAGAAATGGTGCGACAAAATGTCGCGCGACAATATGACGCATTCCCGCGCTTGCATGAGGGCTTTAGTATCCGCCCCGTTTTAACAACTGCAAACAGGGGAGTGTATGAACAAGAAATTCGTTGCCATGAGCGCGCTGCCGCTCATGCTTTCCATGTCGTTGACCAATCAGGCTCACGCTGAAGACGTGGCAGCCGGGACCGCGGTAGAGCCTGCTGTCGCGGTTGATTCCGCGGCTGCAGCGAATGCGGAGCCGGCGAATGGCGGCGTGACGAAGAAGATGCTGGGCGAGGTGGTGGTGACCTCGACCACGATCGATGATCGTTTCGATTCCAAGCGCGGCGAGCCGAGCAATGTCAGCAACATCAACGGCAGGCGCGTGGACGAGGAGCACGGCAAGAACATCGTCGATGTCCTCGAATCGGTGCCGGGTGTGACGGCCGAGGTGCAAAGCGGCGACTCGGTGAAGATCATGCTGCGCGGCGTCGAGGCGCAGCGCTACATGGGCGAGAAGCCCGGTGTGGCGATCGTGATCGACGGTGTGCCGGTGCTGGAGCGCACCGGACGCGTCAACATCGACCTCGACAACATCGAATCAATCAAGGTCATCAAGGGCGGCGCTTCCTATCTGTTCGGTGAGGATGCGCTTTCGGGTGCGGTGATCATCACCACCAAGCGCGGTGCCAAGATGGCCGGTGTGACGGTTGGCGCCGAAGTGGGGAAATTCAATTACCACAAGGGATTGCTGCGCGTCGGTTTTGCCGGCAACGATCTGGTGGGGCACATCCAGAAGACCAAGGCGATGTCGGATGACTATTACGATCAAGGGGCATGGAACAGGGACTACCTGGATGGCAAGCTGCAATATCTGATCGATGCCAGCAGCGATGTGACCTTCGGTTTCGAGCATTCCAAACGCTCCAAGGACAGCCACGGCACGGTGCGCGGCGTGACCAATGCTGCTATCGACCCGACCAGCGCGACGTCCGGCGGCAAGGACTATGCGCGCAAATACGACATCGACCTGAACAAGGCGAATCTTTCCTATGCCAACGATTTCGGCGAAGGCTCAAACCTGCTGGTGAACACCTATCTGTTCAAGGATCACACCTATGGCTGGCAGGGGCCGAGCGGGTATCTGCGCGATGCCGCGGGCAATCTGTTGCCGGTGAATGACATGTCGCAGCTGCGCGATATCTATACCAGCGGGGCGGATACAAAGCAGGTGCAAAAGGGCATGAAGGCAGAGGTGCGCAAAGGCGGCGAGCAGACCGGGATGATGGCCGGTCTCGATATGCAGCGATTCGAGGACAGGGCGCTGACCACCAACCTGGTGACGTACACCTCGCGCAACACGCCGGTCGGGGTGACCAATCCGCTCAATCTGCAAGGAGCGGTGACCAACAACAGCCTCTCCACTTCGGATACGCGCGCGATGTACGGAGAATTCAAATGGCTGCTGGCCGAGCCGCTGACCGCAACCCTGAACGCGCGTTACGACAACATCACGGCGAAATATGTCAGCTATATCCCGTTGACCGCCACACAGATATCGCAGGGCAGGGTGAGCAGCGGCGAGAAGACCTTCCGCGTCTGGTCGGAGCGTGCCGGATTGAACTACGCACTGGATGTCGATCGCGAGATCTATTCCAACGTATCCACCGGATTCCGCGTGCCGACCATCAGCCAGCTGTATGGCGGTTCCATCACGCCGACCGGCACTGTGCTGGCCAATCCCAACCTGTCGCCGGAGAAATCATGGAACTACGAGATCGGCATGCGCGCCAAGAGCGAACTGTTCGGTGTCGCACTCGACACGGATATCGCGGTGTTCCAGCTCGATCGCAAGAATTTCATCCTGAACACGGGTGGCCAATATCAGACCACACCGACAGCCGAGGGCTTTGAGCAGTACCAGAACATCGGCGGGGTGCGCAATCGCGGCCTCGAACTGGGAGCCAAGACCGATTCCCGCCAGGTCTGGTCAGCCGATGTGGCCTATACCTACCTGCGAGCGATCTTCACGCGCAACGACAGCTACTGGATGGCCATGGGCTCGCGCAGTGCGCCGCTGCCGTCGGTGTATTACAACAACACCGGCAATACCGTGCCGCGTACGCCCAAACACAAGCTCAACATCAATACCCGCTATCGCGCCGACACCGCATGGACTTTCACCGGCGAGGTGAATTCGCAGTCCGGCAGCTATGCCGATGAGGTGAACGTGGTGTGGGTGGGCGGACGCACGGTTTACAACTTGATGGCCAACTACGAGATCAAGACGGAGAAGGGGATGAAGTGGTCCGCCTTCGCCCGCATCGACAACGTGTTCGACCGCTACTACTACACCACCATCCGCGGTTCTTCGGATAGCAATGGCGACGGCGTCTACAACGCGGAAGACCCTTCCATCACGGTCAATGCGGGACGTGTCTGGACTGCAGGTTTGACGCTGGCCTTCTAGGGAGTGCGAAGATGAGAATGAATGCGATATTGCTTGTTGGGACACTGCTTGCAGCAGCACCGGCATTTGCAGCATCCGGGGAGAAGCCGGCAATGGATATGTCCGGCGGGCACGATCATGCCGCGATGATGCAGGGCATGGGTAAGTCGGCTGCCTGGACGCTCTACCCGACGCTGAAAGCGAGGATGAGCGGCGAGAGCCGCGAGACCATGAAGACGGCGGTCGTGCCGCAGAACATCGTGACAGCGAATATAGATGCCTGGTCCAATAATCTGAAAGATGTGAATGTCTACCGGCAGTTGCCTGTCGATATGGGCGGCGCCATGCTGGACAAGCCGGCCAACGGCGGTTTCCATTGGCTGTCGGCACGCGAAGAAGAGGGTGAAACGGTACGGGTCGCGTCCACCGTGTATCCGTTCAACGAACGCGGCGCCAAGGATCCGACCGCGATGTTCATGCAGCAGAAGCATGAGCTGGAGATCATCCCGCAGCCGTTCCCGCGCGAGCATTCGCGTTATCGCGCCAACGAGGACTGGCAGTTCCTGGTGCGTTTCAACGGTCGGCCGCTGCCCGGCCAGAAGGTCTATCTGGAGACTTCCAACGGCAGCATGGCCGAGTTCGTTGCGGATGCGCAGGGCGTGGTCAAGGTACATGTGCCGGACGATTTCAAGGCCGAGACGGAGCGAAAGGGTACGGGCGGCCATAACCACGGCATGCGTCGCAGTGCCGAGCTGGTGCTGGCGACCGAACACGCCGATGGCGGCAAAACCTATCTGACCGCATTCAACAGCAGTTACGGTCCGAATGCGTTCGAGAAACGCAGTTTGGCGATGGGGCTGGGCTTCACCCTGCTGGGCATGCTGGGGGCGGTGCCCTTGCTGCGCCAGCGCAAGGCCGAACCGAAGAGCGAGGAGACCGGCAATGCTTAAGACAATATTCCCGACCCTGGGGCGCATCCGCTTCACCGTGCAGATCCTCATGCTGTTCTTGACTGTCTACGGCGGCGCGCTGCTCGGCAGTTATACCGTGGATCGCATCTCGCAAGCCCTGCCGGCATTGTCCTGCGCCTATGACAAGATGACCGGCGACCACTGCATCCTCATCGTCAACCAGCACCAGTTGCATCACCGTGTAGGCGAGGCGCTGGTCAAGGCGCAGGACATCACGCTCAAGGTGTTCATCCCGGTGGCGATGTCGGTGGGCGTGTTCTTCATGTTCTTCTTCTTCCTCAACAAGGCGTTCTGCGGCTGGGTCTGCCCGCTGGGCACAGTGCAGGAACTGTTGTACCGCATCGGCCGCAGGCTGGGGCGTCCGCTCAACCGCTTTACGCCCGCGAACGTCGGTCGGGTGCGCCCGGTGAAATGGCTGATGCTGCTGGTGCTGGTGTTGGCCTTGCCCACCCTGGCCGGTATGGGCGTGGTTTCAAATGAGCTGGGCGATCCTTTCTGCCAGGTGTGTCCATCGCGTATCGCCACCACTTTGCTGACCGCGGATAGCGAGCAGATCGCCGTGCGCACTTCGACCGGGGTCAATTTCTTCCTCGGCGCACTGGGCAACGCGATGTTCGGCTTCATCGTCATCGCCGCGCTGGCCGCGCGCCAACCGTTCTGCCGCATCTGTCCGCTGCTGTCGTGGAACGCGCTGTTCCAGAAGCTGTCGCCGATGCGCCTGGTGAAGAAGGATGTGCACGAGAAATGTGCGAAATGCGGCGTGTGCGAGAAGGCCTGCCCGATGGATATCCACGAGATCGGCACCGAGTTCGGCAAGAAGGCGTTCCACGAGGATTGCACCCTGTGCGGGCGCTGCGCGGAATATTGTCCGGATGACGATGTCATCCAGCTCAAATTCTTCGGCCTCAGGATCTTCGCTTCCTCGCGCGAGCACTACAAGCGGCGCGTGAAGGCGGAGACGCCCGAGGGCGCACCGAAGAAGCGCTTCATCAACATCCGCTTCGACAAGCCAAAATCCGAAGATGATTGACCTGCTGGATACCGGATTGCTGCCACAGCAGACCACCCTATTCACTGTGTGGCTGCTGGGTGCATCGCTGGGGCTGACCGCCTGCACCGCCACCTGCCTGCCGTTCATGGGCACCTGGGTACTGGGGCGCGGCGGCACGCAGAGGCAGGCATTGCGCGACACGGCCCTGTTCGTCAGCGGGCGCATCATGGCCTACGTCATGCTCGGAGCGCTGGCAGCAGGGGCGGGGACGTGGCTGGCGCAGGTGATGCGCGGTGGTACGGGGAACTTCATCATCGGTGCGGCGTCTCTTGCCGCAGGAGCGTGGCTGCTGAGGCCCGCCACCGCACATGCACCGTGTGGCACGGCGCACAAAGCGGGAAGTACACCGCCGCTGTTGCTCGGCTTCTCGCTCAGTCTTACTCCCTGCGCGCCGCTGGCCTCGCTGCTGGCCGTGTGTGCGGCGGCGGGCAGTGTCAGACTGGGTATGGCGAGCGGTGCAGCCTTCGGTCTGGGTGCGGCGCTGACGCCGTTGCTGGTACTATTGCCGCTGATCGGTCTGCTGGGCAAGAATCTGCGCGAGAATCGCGAGTGGTTGACGCGCTGGATACGCTGGGGTGCTGCGGCGGTGCTGATCCTGCTGGGTCTGCGTCGCATCTTTCTGGTGCTCTAACTTCAAAGCCTTGTTGCTCCAAATATGAAACGTTCTGCCGTATTGCTTGTGAGTTCCCTGTTCACCTGTTCCGCTTGGGGCGAAGAACAACCCTCCCTGAAAGAGATCACCGTCACCGCGAAGGGGGCGGATGTGGCCGAGCGCCGCGAAGCCACCACGCAAAAGGTCGTGCTGGAGCGCAAGGACATCGAGAACCTGGGTGTGATGACCATCGGCGAGGTGCTGGGCAAGTTGCCGGGTGTCGAAGTTCAGGGTGACGGCCAGCGCGCGCGCGGCATGTCGCGCGATTCGGTGCAGATCCTGGTGGACGGCGAGCGTTCGGCGGGCGGTGCGCGCATGGCGGCGGCGATCGTCGGGCGTCTGCCTTCCGGCGATCTGGAGCGCGTCGAGATATTGCGCGGATCGTCGGCTGAATATGGCGGCAGTGCGGCTGTCACCGTCAATCTGGTCATGAAGAAAGCCCTGCCCAAACGCACGACCGCGCTGAAGGCAGCGGTGGGCTATCGCGGCAGCGAGCCGAATGCGCAGTTCACCCTGACCGAGAATGGCGGCGCGGGCGGTTTCGCCTGGACCCTGCCGATCACCTTGAACCTGCACCGCATGCCAACGCAAAGCGAGACCGAGCGGCAGGACACGACGGCGGGTACGCGCAGCCTGTGGCAGCAGGAGAGCGAGAAGGGGGTATACACCTTCCGCGAATTCGCGCTGTCGCCGCGCATGACCTGGAAAGACGGCAGCGATAGCCTGACCATCTCGCCGCTGTTTTTCGACGGTGCCGGCAAGCGCGACAGCGACATGACGCAGTTGGCGGCGACTCCGGCGACTGCAACCACACTCGCCTTCAACGGCGATCGCTACAGTCGCGAAGAGAACTATCGCCGCATGCTGCGGCTGCGTGCCGAAGGCGAGAAGCTGCTGGAGGGCTCCAGGTTGTCCGGCCGCGCCTCGTTCAACAGCGGCAAGCGCACGGCCGATGTGACAAGGGTCGCGCGCGATGCCGCGCTCACTCCAACGACTTCCACCGAACACAGCGACAGCAACGAGAACGAGAGCAATCTGGCCTTGCGCCTGGACCGGCCGTTCGGCGAACATCTGCTTGCGGTCGGGCTGGAATACATCAACCTGCACCGCAATGACGATCAGATATTCACCGGCAGCTATGCAGCGGTCACTTCTGCCAGCGCGAAGGAAAGGCAGAGCGTCGCCTGGGTGCAGGACGACTGGAAACTGTTGCCCGGCACCACGCTGACCTACGGTCTGCGTGGCGAGAGCGTGGCGCTGGATTCGGCAGGAACGGCGCAACGGCACGGGCGCGTGATGCCGTCGCTGGCAGTGCGCTGGGAGCCGGCCGACAAGTGGCTGCTGCGCTCCTCACTTGGGGCCGGGCTCAAGATGCCGCGTCTGGATGAGATCAGCGATACCACGTCGCCCAGCATCGCAGCCAATACGCCGGTCGAGGCGGACAAGCGCGGCAATCCCAGCCTGCAGCCGGAACGCAGCGTGAACTTCGAAGCCGTGTTGGAGCGTTATCTGGATGGCGAGTACGGCGTGCTGGGGGCGAACTTCTATGCCCGTTCCACGCAGGACTTCACCGAGCGCCGCGTGCAGCTTGAGGGTGCCCGCTGGGTCGACCGGCCGCAGAACGAGGGGCGCGCGCTGCATTGGGGTTTCGAGCTGGACGGCAAGGTGCGCACCGACAGCATGGGCTGGAAGGGCGCGACGGTGAAAGCGCACCTGACCCTGCCGCATGCGCGTGTGGACGACACGCGCCTCGGTGTGACGCGTATGGCACGCGATACGCCCAGATACGTATTCTCGGCGGGACTGGATGAAAGCCTGCCCAGCCTGCAATCCAGCTATGGTCTTTCTTTGCAATTGTCCGGTCGTAGCGTGACCGATATCCCCGGTGAGCTGCGCAGTTCCACACAGGCCAGGACCACGCTGGACGGGTTCTGGCTGTACAAGCTGGATCCGCGACTCAATCTGCGGGTAAGCGGACAGAACCTGCTGGCGACAGATACGGTGCGCGAGACGACCTACATATCGGGCGGCGATAGCTGGCAGCTGCGTTCGGTACAGGGCGGTTACCGGGCATTGCTGGTTGCGCTGGAGGGGCGCTGGTAACATGACGGCCATCCAGTTCTCCTTGAACCCGTTCGTGGCGATGTCGTATTCCTATTCCTCCCAGCCGGAGCGCTCTCCATTGCACGAGCGCATCAGTGTGGTCGCACTGGTGGTTCTGTTGCACGCGCTGGCCTTCGCCTCTTACCTGTTGCAGCCGGAAGCTCCCGCCATACTGGTCAACGAGATGTCGATCTCTTTCGCCAACACGCAGATGCAGCAGGCCGATGTCACGCCGCAACCCAAACCGAAACCGCGCGAACCGGATCCCTTGCCCGCCGAGGAGGCCGTGAAGCAGGAAGCTCAGCCCGAGCAGCAGGCGGCCACGCCGCCTTCACCCATCCTGCTGGATGCCGAACCGGACTACCGCGCCGATTATCTGAACAACCCGCGCCCGCCTTATCCCATGGTGGCGCGGCGCATGGGCTATCACGGCAAGGTGGTGCTGAACGTGGAAGTGCTGGCAGAGGGCAGGGCGGGTGAGGTGAAGCTGCATCAGAGCTGCGGTTACGACATCCTCGACAATGCCGCGATACAGACGGTGAAGACCTGGCGCTTCACGCCCGCGCGCCGTTTCGGCCAACCGGTGACGCAATGGTTTCTGGTGCCGATCAAATTTTCTTTAGAGGAAGAGACATGAACGATCTGTTTTCCGTCAACTCGCCCATCGTCACCGCGACGCTGCTGCTGCTGATCCTGCTGTCCATCGCGACATGGTCGATCGCCTTGTTCAAACTGTGGAAACAGTGGCAATCGCGCAAGCACGATCTCGCGTTCATCGACAGTTTCTGGTCGGCGCAGGAGTGGAGCAAGGCTGCAGAGATAACGCAGAACAGCGAGGGTGACATCGCGCGCCTGGCGCAGGCCGGATTTGCCGAGATGAAGACATTGAATGCGGCGCAACAGGACCTGAAGCATTCCGGCGCGCCGCACGATGTGCTGGAACGCATGCTGCGCCAGCAGTTGCAGAACATCCAGCGCTTTCACGAGCGCGGTCTTGCCGAGCTGGCGACCATCGGTTCGACCGCGCCCTTTGTCGGCCTGTTCGGCACGGTGTGGGGCATCATGCATGCGTTGCAGGATATCGGCAAGACCGGCTCGGCCTCGCTCGATGTGGTGGCCGGTCCCATCGGCGAAGCGCTGATTGCCACCGCCATCGGTATCGCCACCGCCTTGCCCGCGGTGCTGGCCTACAACTTCTTCCTGCGCCGGCTGAAGGTGCACGTGACCGACCTGGAGAACTTCGCCCACGACTTCATGCGCCTGGCGCAGAAGCACGATTACAGACTGTGAGGCGGCCATGAGCTTCGGAAACAATTCTTCCCAGGAAAGCGGCAGCATGATGAGCGAGATCAACGTCACGCCGCTGGTGGACGTGATGCTGGTGCTGCTGGTGGTGTTCATCATCACGGCCCCCTTGCTGGCGCCGCAATCGCTCAAGATCAACCTGCCCAAGACCGATTCTGTGCAGCAGAACGACAAGCCGCAGAAGGTCAGCCTGGTGGTCGATGCACAGGGCAACATCGAGATGGATCACATGCACGTGAGCGACGAGGGGCTGGCCGAGATGCTGCGCCAGCACGCAGTCGATCCGCAATTCCAGCTGCAGATCGAGGCCGACAGTGCGGTGCCCTATGGCCGTGTCGCGGCATTGATGGCGCTTGCGCAGAAGGCCGGCGTCAGCAAACTGTCGTTCATGACGCTGGCGAAGTGACAGCATGGCGATGCGAACGGGATTGAATTAAACTGCCGACCGGCAGCGTCGACGCTGCCCTAAATCTGAGGAGATCACATGAATCGCAGAGAATTGCTTTTGGGTGCTGCTGCAATGGCCGCTGCTGCAACCACCGGACAGGCTTTTGCCGCAACACACGAGCATGACCACATGAGCATGCATGACCACCACGGTACGATGGCGCACGATGGCAAGCTGATAGCCGCTGCAGCCGATTGCGTCGCGAAAGCGAATCTTTGCCTGCAGCATTGCCTGGTGTCGCTCGGCAAGGGCGATACGGAACTGGCAGCCTGCGCCCAATCCTCCAGCCAGGTCATCGCGATGTGTAATGCGCTGCTGGAGATGTCCGCAGCCAACTCCAAACATCTGCCCAGACTGGCCAAGGTGGCGATGGATGTGTGCAAGGAGTGCGAAGAAGAGTGCAAGAAGACCCAGAAGCATCCCGAATGCAAAGCCTGTATGGAGGCTTGTGCGGCTTGCTATGCGGAATGCAAGAAGATCGCAGCTTAAGGTTTCCTTAAGGCCGGATGGTATAAAAGGCACGCGTCGCGTGCCTTTTTATTGTGAGGTCAATATTGGACTGCGAACCACCGGAAACCTCGATTATAATGCCCGGCTGAGTCGCCGATCCTTGGGGGTCGGCTCGTTCAAGTGCGCTTGCGATGCCGTGTGCATCAGTGTGAAGAGGATGACTTCATGGCTATGTTGATAGGAATTCCCCGCGAAACAGCAGCGGGAGAGAAGCGGGTTGCGACAGTTCCCGAGGTCGTGGAAAAGCTCGTCAAGCTGGGTTTCAGGGTTGCAATCGAATCAGGCGCGGGTGAAGCCGCGAATTTCAGTGATGATGCCTACCGTGCGGTCGGTGCGGAGATCATCGCTGGCGCACCGCAGTTGTGGGCTGCTTCCGATGTCGTGCTCAAGGTGGCTGTTCCGACGAGCGCCGAAGTGAACCTGATGCGCGAAGGCGGCACCCTGATCGGTTTCGTCTGGCCCGCACAGAATCCCGAATTGATGCAGCAACTGGCCGCGAAGAAGGCCACCGTGCTGGCGATGGATTGCTTGCCGCGCCAGCTTTCCCGCGCCCAGAAGATGGATGCGCTGACCTCGCAGGCCGGTGTGGCCGGTTACCGCGCGGTCATCGAGGCAGCCAACGTGTTCGGCCGCTACTTCAACGGTCAGATCACGGCCGCAGGCAAAGTGCCTCCGGCCAAGGTCTTCATCGCGGGTGCCGGCGTAGCGGGTCTGGCCGCCATCGGCACAGCAGCCGGACTGGGCGCCATCGTGCGCGCCAACGATACCCGCGCCGAAGTGGCTGACCAGGTCAAGTCGCTGGGCGGTGAATTCGTGAAGGTGAATTACGAGGAAGAAGGTTCGGGCGGCGGCGGTTATGCCAAGGTCATGTCGGAAGGCTTCCAGCAGGCGCAGCGCGAGATGTACGTGCAACAGGCCCGCGAAGTGGACATCATCATCACCACCGCGTTGATCCCCGGCAAGCCCGCGCCGCGCCTGATCACTGCCGAGATGGTGCAGAGCATGAAGCCCGGCAGCGTGATCGTCGATATGGCGGCGGAACGCGGCGGCAACTGCGAACTGACCGAGCCCGGCAAGGTCGTTGTGAAGCACGGCGTCACCCTCGTCGGTTATACCGATCTGAACAGTCGCCTGGCCCGCCAGTCGTCCACTCTGTACGCGACCAATCTGTTCCGCCTCGCTGAAGAGTTGTGCAAGACCAAGGACGGCAACATCAACGTCAACATGGAAGACGACGCCATCCGCGGCCTGACCGTCATCAAGGATGGCGAGGTCACCTGGCCCGCGCCTGCACCGAAGATGCCCGCACCGGCGGCGAAGCCGGCTGTCGCGGCCAAGGCACCCGCAGCGGCGCATGGCCACGGCAGCAGTGCGCCGATGTCTGCCAAATCGCTGGCGCTCGTATTCGGCCTGGGCGCCTTGCTGTTCCTGCTCGTCGGTGCCTATGCGCCCGCCGCATTCCTGGGGCACTTCACCGTGTTCGTGCTGGCCTGCTTCGTCGGCTACATGGTGGTGTGGAACGTGACTCCCGCGCTGCACACGCCGTTGATGAGCGTCACCAATGCGATCAGCAGCATCATCGTCATCGGCGCGCTGATCCAGGTCTCTCCCTCGTCGCTGTTTGCATTCGACCGTCCGGATGGCTGGATACGCGGTCTGGCGGTGGTGGCTATCGCCCTCACGGCGGTCAACATGTTCGGCGGATTCGCAGTCACTCGACGCATGCTGTCGATGTTCCGGAAATAAGGAAAAATATGTCTTCAAGTCTGGTCTCTGTTGCATATATCGGCGCGATCATCCTGTTCATCCTCAGTCTGGGCGGGCTGTCCAACCCTGAGTCTTCGCGCCGCGGCAATCTCTATGGCATCGTCGGCATGTTGCTGGCCGTACTGGCCACCGTGTCCGGTCCGCGCGTCACGCTGGATGGGCTGCCCTGGATCATCGCTGCGCTGCTGGTGGGCGGCAGCGTCGGCCTCTATGCGGCGCGCAAGGTGCAGATGACGCAGATGCCGGAACTGGTCGCGCTGATGCACAGCCTGGTCGGTCTGGCTGCCTGTCTGGTCGGCTTCGCCAATTACATCGACCCGATGGCGGCGCTGAACCTGTCCAGCGCCGAAAAGGCGATCCACGAGATCGAAGTCTATCTCGGCATCCTGATCGGCGCGGTGACCTTCTCCGGCTCGCTGATCGCGTTCGGCAAGCTGTCCGGCAAGATCGGCGGCAAGCCGTTGCTGCTGCCGGGACGGCACTTCATGAATCTGGTCGGCCTGCTGGTGGTGATCGTGTTCGGCTATGTGTTCCTGCACGCCGAGACCATCGATGCGGGCATGATCGCACTGGCCGTGATGACGGTGATCGCGCTGCTGTTCGGCGTCCACATGGTGATGGCCATCGGCGGCGCCGATATGCCGGTGGTAGTGTCCATGCTGAACAGCTATTCCGGCTGGGCGGCGGCGGCGACCGGCTTCATGCTGAACAACGACCTGCTGATCGTCACCGGCGCATTGGTCGGTTCCAGCGGTGCCATCCTGTCCTACATCATGTGTCGTGCGATGAACCGCAACTTCATCAGCGTAATTGCCGGCGGCTTCGGCACCGGCGGCGGTACGCCAGCCAAGAAGGGCGAGGCGCAGCCGGCAGGCGAGGTGGTTTCCATCAGTGCTGCCGACACGGCCGAACTGCTGAGGGAAGCCAAGAACGTGATCATCGTGCCGGGATACGGTATGGCCGTGGCGCAGGCGCAGCACGCGGTTAACGAGCTCACCCAGTTGCTGCGAGAAAAGGGCGTCAACGTGCGTTTCGGCATCCATCCGGTCGCAGGTCGCATGCCCGGCCATATGAACGTGCTGTTGGCCGAAGCCAAGGTGCCCTATGACATCGTGATGGAGATGGACGAGATCAATGCCGACTTCCCGGATACCGATGTCGCCATCGTGATCGGCGCCAACGACATCGTGAACCCGGCGGCACAAGAAGAGCCGGGCAGCCCCATCGCCGGCATGCCGGTACTGGAAGTGTGGAAGGCGCGCACCTCCATCATGATGAAACGCAGCATGGCCACCGGCTATGCGGGCGTGGACAATCCGCTGTTCTACAAGGAGAACAACCGCATGTTGTTCGGCGATGCCAAGAAGGTCATCGAAGAAGTGGTAAAGGCGTTGCAACATTGACCGCTAAAGAGGTCTAATGCGGCGCCCGCGGTTGTGCGGGCGTTGTTGTTTGGGAACTTGGCCATGGCAGGAGCCCCTCGGGCCGTGAAAGACCTATTGAACAGACCGGAGTCACTCCTGCTGCGCAGCTTGCTGCTGGCGCTGGCGTATTTCGTGACATCGCAGGTCGGCCTCAAGTTCGCGCTGGTCGGCCATGCCGTCACTTTGTTCTGGCCTCCCTCGGGCATTGCCCTCGCGGCTGTCCTGTTGTTCGGTTACCGCTTGCTCCCTGCAGTATTCATCGGCGCTTTCTTTTCCAACCTGACTTCCGGGCAACCGCTGTTTGCCGTCGTCGGCATGGCCGCAGGGGCAACCCTGGAGGCAGGCCTGGGCGCCTGGCTGCTCCAGCATTTCACGCACTTCAATCGCCGCCTTGCCGAGGTGCGTGACATCTATCGCCTGGTGCTGTTCGGCGGAGCGGTCAGCACGCTGTCCAGTGCATTGATCGGAGCCTCCTGCCTGCTCGCTGCCGGCGCCATCACGTCCGACCGTTTCGCCGCGACGGCGCTGTTCTGGTGGATGGGTGATGCGCTCGGTGTCATCCTGTTCACGCCGGCCTTGTTGTCGTACGCATTGCACAAACCCTTGCCCTGGACGCGCAAGCAGATGGTTGAGGCGGCGCTGTTGCTGGGGGTGCTGACGATGTTTATCCTGCTGGTGTTCGAGCAGTTTTCCAGTCTTGGCGATCTGCTGCACTTTGGCATCTTCGTGCTGTATCCCATCGTGGTCTGGGCGGCCCTGAGTTTCAACCAGCGTTTTGTCAGCGGTATCCTCATACTGATGTTCTTCGTGGCGATAGTGACCACCCTGAGCGGACTCGGACCGTTCGCAGGCAGCGGCCTGCGCGGTGTGACCGATCTGTGGCTGTACACCGTGTTCCTGACCGTGCTTGGAGTGAGCGTATCGGCGCTGAACTATCAGCGCATGCATTCCCTGAAAGAACTGCAGTCCAGCAAGAATGAACTCATTCGGGCGCAGGCTGTCGGCGGGGTGGGCAGCTGGCAACTGGATCTGCACAGGAACCAGTTGCATTGGTCGGATGAGACATACCGTATCTTCGGGATGGAACGCAGCGGGACGCTGAATTACGAGACCTTCCTGGAGCGGATCCATCCGGATGACCGCGAGATGGTGGACCGGAAATGGAAAGAGGCGCTCAAGAGCGGCAGTTACGATGTCGAACACCGGATACTCGTCGACGGCAAGGTGCGCTGGGTTCACGAGCAGGCCAATCTGGATTACGAAGCCGGCACCAGGCGTGCGATCTTCATCATTGGCACGGTACATGACATCACCGCGCACAAGGAAGAAGAAGCGACATTGCGTCTGGCCGCACGGGTGTTCGAGAGCAGCGGCGAAGCCATCCTGATCACGGATGCGGCAGTCAGGGTGGTGGCAGTCAACCATGCCTTCATCGCGATGAGCGGTTACCGTTCGGAAGAGATACTGGGGATGAATCCGCGCATCCTGGCCTCGGGGCGGCACGAGGCCGAGTTTTACCGCGCGATGTGGAACGACATCGTCACCTCTGGCTATTGGCAGGGCGAGATATGGGACAAGCACAAGAGCGGCCGCATCTACCCGAAATGGATGTCGATCACCGCGGTGCGCGACGAGAAGGGCGAGGTGGTCCACTATATCTCCATCGCGCGCGACACTACCGAACAGACCGAGGCGGAGAAGAACATCCACTTCCTCGCCTATTACGATGTACTGACCGGATTGCCCAACCGCACGCTGCTGCGCGACCGGCTCGGCCAAATGATCGCCGTCTCGCATCGCGACAAGCACCAGTTCGCGCTGCTGTTCATGGATCTGGATCGCTTCAAATACATCAACGATTCGATGGGGCACACGGTCGGCGATCGGCTGTTGCAGGCCGTGGCCCTGCGCATCCAGGCGCATGTGCGCGAAGAGGATACCGTGGCGCGCATTGGCGGCGACGAGTTCATCGTGTTGTTGCGCGAGACCGGCGAGAGCGGGGCAGCGGTGGTGGCGGGCAAGCTGCTGGAAACCCTGGCAACCCCGTATGACCTTGATGGACAGATCATCTCCACCCAGGCCAGCATCGGTATCAGCATCTATCCCGATCATGCGCATGACGCGGACACGCTGATCAAGAATGCCGATATGGCGATGTACCGCGCCAAGGAAGAGGGGCGCAACAATCACCAGTTCTTCCGGCCCGAGATGAATTTCCGTGTCGACCTGCTGTTCTCGATGGAGAAAGACCTGCGCCTGGCGCTGGAGCGCGGCGAGTTCTTCCTGCATTACCAGCCGCAGGTCGATCTGGCGACGGGCAAACTATGCGGGGTCGAGGCGCTGATACGCTGGCATCATCCCGACAAGGGGGCGATCTCGCCGGCAGAGTTCATTCCGGTGGCGGAAGAGACCGGACAGATCATTCCCATCGGCGAATGGGTGTTGCGCACCGCCTGTGCGCAACTGGTGCAGTGGCGCAAGGCCGGGTTGAACGATTTCACTTTATCGGTGAACCTGTCGATCCGCCAGTTGCGCCAGCCGATATTGGCCGAGCAGGTCAGGAAAGTGCTGGCAGAATCCGATCTGGAACCGGGTTATCTGGAACTGGAGATCACGGAAGGCATCATGATGGGCGACAACCAGATCGCCATGAACTTCCTGAGCGAGATGGATGAGCTCGGGGTGAAGTTGTCCATCGACGATTTCGGCACCGGCTTTTCCAGCCTGAACTATCTCAAAAAGATGCCGGTGCACAAGCTCAAGATCGACCAGTCCTTCGTGCGTGACATCGAGACCGACGAGAGCGATGCCGCCATCATCCGTTCCATCATCGCGCTCGGGCACCGGCTCAACCTGCGCGTGATCGCGGAAGGGGTGGAGACGCAGGAACAACTCGACTTCCTGCGCATACGCGGCTGCGACGAGATACAGGGTTACTTCTATTCGCGCCCGCTCGCGGCGGAAGATATCACCCGTTTCATTCAGAATCCGCCGCGTCTGGCCTGACTTGCCGGCCTCCGCTGTGCTGCCAGTAGCGGGCATGGCTCCTGCGAAAACGATCCAAACTCAGGTTCCGGTCGTCCATGATGATGGAGATCGCTCCGTCCTCGTCCGAGCGCAACACCTCGGCGGCGACGGCGCGGTAGCGTGCCACGACCTCTTCCCGCGGATGCCCGAAGCGGTTGCGGTATCCGGCCGTGAACACCACGTGCCGCGGATGTACGGCATCCACAAAAGCCTGCGAAGACGAACTCTTGCTGCCGTGGTGCGGTGCGACCAGCAATGTGGCGGGTAACTCGTTCTGGTGCACGGCCAGCAAACGCTGTTCGGACGAGCGCTCGATGTCGGCGGCGAGCAACATGCTCTGCTGTCCGATGCCGATGCGCAACACACAGCTGCGTTCGTTGTCATGCTCGGGCGTCTTGCCGGTACTCGTTTCCGCCGGATGGAGCATCTCGAAACGCACGCCATCCCATGTCCATGATTGCCCGTCGTGACAGTCCTCGCTGGGTGTGGCAAAGCTCAATCTGGGGTGAGGGCGGGGCAGCGAAGTCAGCACCTGTGCCACCGGCAGGCCTTGCAGTATGGATTCTGTGCCGCCGATGTGGTCGCTATCGTCATGCGACAGGACGAGCGCATCCAGTTGCGCTATGCCCATGCTGCGCAGGGCCGGCAGCAGGATGCGGCTGCCGCTGTCCGCTTCGCCGGAGAAATCCGGGCCGGTATCGTAGAGCAAGGCATGGTTGCGGGTCTGCACCGAGACAGCCAATCCCTGGCCGACATCGAAGATGGTGATGCGCGCCGTGCCGTTCTCCGGCGCTGGCGGGGCGACCACGAACATCGGCAGCAATAGCAGAATGCCCAGCCAGCGCATCGGGAAACCGCGCGGGGCGAGCATCCACAGCGCACCTGCTGCACCGGTGACGACCGTCCATGCGGGCGGTGCATGCTGCAGCCACACTGCGAACGGCAAGCGGTCGAGCTGGCCGAGCAGGAACATGCACAAGGCCAGCGCCTGGTGGGCGAGATAGAGCATCCATTCGAACGGCGGCAGCGTGCCGAGCAGCGTGAGCGGCACCACCAGGAAGCTGACCAGGGGGATGGCGAAGGCATTGGCGACAGGGGCGACCAGCGACAGTTGCTGGAACATGGCCAGCAGCGGCGGGATCAGGCCTATCGTCATCGCCCATTGCACCCTGCCGTATTCGCGCAGCCAATGCTGTTTGCGCAAACGGTTGGCGGTGACGTAAAAGATCAGTGCGACCGCGCCGAAGGAGAGCCAGAAGCCGGGCGACAGCACCGCCCAGGGATCGGCCAGCAGCACGACCAGCAGCGCGGCAGCCAGCATCTGCGATGGCGAGACGTTGCGCGAGAGCAGCAACATCAGCGTGAAGGTCGCCACCATGTACAGCGTGCGCTGTGCGGGCACTTCGTAGCCGGAAGCCAGCGTGTAGAACAGGGCGGCGCACAGGCCTGCGATGGCGGCCGCCTTGCGCGCGGGGAACAGCAGCGTGAGACGGGTGCTGCGTTGCCACAGCCAGTAGACCAGCGCGAAGATCATGCCGGCCAGCAAGGTGATGTGCAGGCCGGAGATGCTCATCAGGTGGTTGGTGCCGGTGCGCGTGAACAACTGCCATTCGTCGCTGCCGATGCCGGACTGGTCGCCGATGGCAAGCGCGGTGAGGATGCCGGTATGGGGCGCCTCGCCCAGCGTCTTCTGGAAATGCGTGCGTACCGTTTCGCGCAAGTGTTGCACCAGATAGGCCGGGCTGACGGTCTGTTCCGCGAGGCTGATGTTGTCGCCTTTCTCATAGACATAGCCGATGGCGCGGATGTCACGCTCCAGCGCCCAGGCCTCGAAATCGAAATTGTGCGGGTTGCTGGTGCCGTGCGGCTGTTTCAGGCGCACGGTGAACTGCCAGCGCTGGCCGGCCCCCGGGTTCAGCGGAGCGCGGCTTGCGCCATCGTAGGTGCTGAGCTGGATGCGGTGGGGCACGTGGGCATCCGGCGTGTCCACCTTCTCCACATCGAACGCGAAGCGCAAGCCGCGCTCATGCCGGCGCGGCATCTCCGCCACGATGCCGGTGACGACGATGTTCCTGCCCTGCCATTCGTCCGGCAGGCTGTCGGACAGGCGTTGCTGTGCGGTCCAGGCGGCATAGCCGAAGCCCAGTGCTGCGGCACAGGCCAGCAGCACCAGCCGGCGTGCGACGATCAGGACTTGGTTTTCCGCACGCGGCAGCAGCAGGGCGAGTGCGGCGATGGGCCAGTAGAACGGGAGGGCGGGCAGTGCGGCTTGCTGTTGCAGATACCACACGCCGAGCGTGAAAAACAGTGCGAAAGAAACCATGGTGCGTAGCGTACCGCAAAAACATAGAATCCACCCATGCGCCGATTCTTTCGCCAATATCTGCCTCACCATGACACCATCCGGCGGCACCGCTGGCTGCGTCCGGTGCAGCATTGGCTGCATCACCACAACCTGTGGCACCTGCATCGCCGTTCGGTGGCCGGCGGGGTGGCGATCGGCCTGTTCTGCGGATTGATCCCCGGGCCGCTGCAGATGCTCGCGGCCGTGCTGCTGGCCATCCTGTTCCGGGTCAACCTGCCGGTGGCGGCATTCACCACGCTGTACACCAATCCGCTCACGCTCGTCCCGCTCTACCTGTTCGCCTATGAGATCGGCATCCGCGTAAGCGGTGCATCGAACGGCAATGCCGTACCCGCATTCCCGGAAGTGCACTGGCAGGACTGGTTCGGCGAGGTATGGGGATGGCTGATGGCGCTGGGCCAGCCCTTGTTGATCGGCTTGCCCTTGTTGGCACTGGGGTTGGCGTTCGTCGGCTATATCAGCGTGCGGCTGGCATGGCGGCTGATGGTGGTCTGGAAATGGCGCCGCCGCCAGCATAAATACTAGGGAACTTTACTCAACTATTCGTATCTGATGTAACGTCCGGCTGTTGAACGCCGGGCACTTTGAATTAACCAAGAGAGGTGTCAGATGAAAAAAGCATATGAAGGTGTGGCCAAGTTCGTGCGTTGGGCGGTGGTAGGCGTTGTATCGTTCATCGTTGCGCTACCGACAATCACATCCGTCGGCTCGACCATCTAAACTTCAGCGATCACACGCCCCGGTGCGCGAGTGCCGGGGCGTTTTATTTGGATTCGCCGCGCTGTTTTTCGAGACGCAGTTCGGATTGGCGCAATGTGTTCTCCAGCGGACGGGAGAGCATGCTGCGGGCTTCCATGAAGGCCAGCGAACATTCCTCCAGGAACAGCGCTTCCAGCCAGGAGATACAGATGGCTTCATACAGTTCCGCATCGGCGCGGTCGAACAGGTCGGCGACCAGGAACAGATGTTTGCGCACGGTGGCGAAATCGTGACCGAGGATGGCTTCACGGGTGGCCAGCCGCATGGCGCCGACTTCCAGATGGACGATGCCGAAATCGCTCTCCTCGATGCGGGCGGCGACCTCGGGCAGATACAGCGTCACTTGTTTCATGAAGTCGGTGCGCCGGATCAGCGGTTTGCTTTGCTGGTGCACCACCATGCGGCGCAACGAGGAGAAGGTCTTGAAGTCGAGCAGGTGTTCAAAGGGCTGCATGACGCTGTCGGAGAGGGACAGGTCGATGTGGGGCAGGGTGCGGGATGGGAAGGGGATCATGTGAGTCGCTCCTGTGGTTAGGATGACGCGCAAACTACCCGATTGTCGTTACACGGTAATGACGGAAAGGTTGCAGACCGGCGAGTGTCAGGCCGGGTGCAGGGCGCCATCGACCAGCCGCAAGCGGCGTTGCATCCTGCCGGCGAGTTCGAGGTCGTGGGTGACGATGATGAAGCTGGTGTTGAGCCTGGCGTTGAGGTTCTGCATCAGATCGAACAAGGCCGAGGCCGAGGCGCGATCGAGGTTGCCGGTGGGTTCGTCGGCCAGCACGCAGGCGGGTTGGGTGACCAGTGCACGCGCCACGGCCACACGCTGGCGTTCGCCGCCGGAGAGTTCGGCGGGCAGGTGGCGCACGCGCTGTGCCAGACCGACCTGCTCCAGCATGGCGGCGGCCTGCGGATGCGCCTCGGCGGGCTTCATGCCGCGGATCAACAGCGGCATGGCGACGTTCTCCAGCGCGGTGAATTCCGGCAGCAGGTGGTGGAACTGGTAGACGAAACCGAGCGAGCGGTTGCGCAGTTCGCCGCGCTGCGTTTCGTTCATCGTCGTCACGTCCTGCCCCAGGATGCTCACCGTGCCGCCGCTGATGCTGTCGAGTCCGCCGAGCAGGTGCAGCAGCGTGCTCTTGCCGGAGCCGGACGCGCCGACGATGGCGATGCGCTCGCCGCGCGCGACGTCGAGGTTCACGCCGTTCAGCACGCTGACGCTGAGGTCGCCTTGCGCATAGGTCTTGCGCAGGTCGCGGCAGGAGATGACGGTATCTTTATTCATAACGCAGTGCCTCCGCCGGTTGCACCTTGGACGCGCGCCAGCTCGGGTAGAGTGTGGCGAACAGACTGATGAAGAAGGACATCGAGGCGACCACGAACACATCGCCCTTTTGCAGATCGGAAGGCAGTTCGCTGATGTAGTAGAACTCCTTGGCCAGGAAATGCACGCCGAACAGGTTCTCGATGAAGGGCACGATGGTGCCGATGTTGATGGCGAGCAGTACGCCGCCGAGTACGCCCAGCCCCATGCCGATCAGGCCGATCAGCATGCCCTGCACCATGAATATCTGCATGATGCTCTTCGGCGATGCACCCAGCGTGCGCAGAATGGCGATGTCGGCCTGTTTGTCGGTCACGGCCATCACCAGCGTGGAGACGATGTTGAAGGCAGCGACCAGCACGATGAGCGAGAGGATGATGAACATCATCTTCTTCTCCATCGCCACCACGGCGAAATAATTGGCGTTCTGGCGCGTCCAGTCGGTGATCCAGGTGTCCTGCGGAACGTCCTTGCTCAGTTCGAAGGCGACCTGCGGCGCGAGGTCGAGATTGTGCAGACTGCCGCTGATGCCGCTGACGCCGCTGCCCAGACGGTAGAGCTTCTGCGCATCGTTGAGATGGATCAGCGCGAGCGCGTTGTCGTAGGGCGACATGCCGATCTCGAAGATGCCGACGACATGGAACTGCTTCAGGCGCGGCAGCATCCCGGCCGGGGTGAACTGCCCCTGCGGTGTGATGAGCAGCACGCTGTCGCCGACACGCGCACCCATGGCGCGGGCCAGGTCGGTGCCGAGCACGATGCCGAACTCGCCCGCTTTCAGGTCGGCCAGCGCACCTTTTTTCATCTTGTCGCCGATGGCGGTCAGCTTCTGTTCGGCATCCGGCAGGATGCCGCGCACCATCACGCCTTCCACGCTGTCGCCCAGTGAAAGCATGCCCTGGCCGTTGACGTAGGGTGCGGCGGCGCGCACTTCCGGGTTGGCCTCGACAGTCTTCAGCACCTTCTTCCAGTTGTCGAGCTGGCCGTCGCCGATCACCTGCAAGTGCGGGGTGACGCCGAGGATGCGTGCGCGTATCTCCTTCTGGAAACCGTTCATCACCGACAGCACCACGATCAGCGCCATCACGCCCAGCCCGATACCCAGCATGGAGATCAGCGAGATGAAGGAGATGAAGTGGTTGCGGCGTTTGGCGCGGGTGTAACGCAGGCCGATGAAGAGTTCGTAGGGTTGCAAGGCGACGACTCGAAATATTGACGAACGCTAGTGTGCCACAAGAGGACGTCTGGCGGGATGGTAAACTGCCGGCATGGATCATCTCCGCTTGCTCATCCCCGATCTGTTTCCCCCGCAAGACATCGCCGCCGAAGTATGCGAAGGTCTGCGTTTGCCTGCACTGGAAAAGCTGCTGGCGCGGGGGCGGGTGCAGGCCGGACCGGCCGAACCCATGGAAGAGTGGCTCTGCGCTGCGTATGCGGTGCATGCTGTCGCACCGCTGCGTGCTGCTGCCGACGGCCTGGATACAAGCGACGGTTACTGGCTGTGCGCCGACCCGGTGAACCTGCAATTGCACCGGGCGCAGATGATGCTGATCCCCGATGTGGCCGCGACGCGGGAAGAGGCTGCCGCCTTGTGCGACAACCTCAACGCGCATTTTGCCGGGCAGGGGATGCGCTTCTTCGCGCCGCATCCACAGCGCTGGTATCTGCGTCTGCAGGCGGCGCCGCTGTTGGCGACCACGCCGCTGCGCCAGGCCGCCTGGCAGGATGCGAAATTCCATCAGCCGCAGGGAGATGATGTCCTGCATTGGCAGCGGGTGATGACCGAGGTGCAGATGCTGCTGTATGCGCATGCGGTCAATCAGGTGCGCCAGACGCGCGGCGAATTGCTGATCGGCAGTCTGTGGCTGTGGGGCGGAGGACTTGCCGAGACGGCGGGCAGGCCATTCGATGTCTGTGGCAGCGACGGCGTCCTGTCTGCAGCCTTTGCGCATATCTCGGGCGCATCCCAGCGGGAGTCGGTGCCGGCGTTGCTGGATGGCAAGCATCAGCGCGGGCTGTGGGTCTGCGAGGGATTGCGTGACGCGCGGCTGCGCGGCGATTTTGCGCGCTGGCGCGAACTGGTGCAGCAGGTCGAGACCGATTGCGCGTTCCTGTTGCAGGCCTTGCAGTCGGGACGGTTGCGCAAGCTCACGCTGCATGTTCTGCAGGCGGATTCTGCGCGGGATTATGAATCGACGCGTGCCGCGGCCTGGAAATTCTGGCGTCCGGCCCGTTCGCTGGCGGAGTACGCGGTGTAGAATGGGCCGACATTGAGCGGGATTGCGCTATGAATTTCTGGGATGACTTGCTGGACTTCTTCTGGAGCGATGCTTCGCTTCCTCTGCTGCTGATGGTGCTGGGCATCGGGGCATTGCTGTTCCATTTCCGCCGCGACGAGCGCGCCAGCCTGTTCAACACCATCGGTTTCTTCCTGGTTTGCCTGATCGGGCAGTTCGTGGCCGGCCTGCTGCATGCACTGGATTTCCAGCGCGCCGCCGCTGTGACGCATGAGGTGTTCACCATCGGTGCGGGCGTGGCGGTCATCCGTCTGTGGGGACAGCTGGTGTTCCGCATCGTGCTGCCCGCCGTCAGGTTGACGCCGCCGCGCATCACCGAGGACATCTTCGTCATCATCGCCTACATCGCCTGGTTCATGGTGCGGCTGCGCTATGCCGGCCTGGATCTGGGCAGCATCCTCGCCACTTCGGCGATGATCACGGCAGTGGTGGCGTTCGCGATGCAGGATACGCTGGGCAACATCCTCGGCGGCCTTGCGCTGCAACTGGACAACTCGGTCGAGATCGGCGACTGGATCAAGGTGGACGACATCTCCGGCAGGGTGGTGGACATCCGCTGGCGTTCCACGCTGGTGGAGACGCGCAACTGGGAGACGGTGGTGTTCCCCAACAGCCAGTTGATGAAGAACAAATTCATGGTGCTGGGGCGGCGCACCGACCAGCCGGTACAGTGGCGGCGCTGGGTCTGGTTCAACGTCGGGCTGGATGTCGCGCCGACCCGGGTGGTGAGCGTGGTCGAGGATTCCGTCCTGCATACCGATATCGCCAACGTGGCGAAGAACCCTGCGCCCAACTGCATCCTGATGGATATGGACAACAAGGGCTATGCGCGTTATGCATTGCGTTACTGGCTGACCGACCTGCATGCGGACGATCCCACCGATGCCATGCTGCGCTGGCACATCATGACGGCCTTGCAGCGTGCAGGCATGAAGCTGGCGCTGGAAGAGAAGAGCATCCACATCACCAAGGAGAACGAGAAGTACGAAGAGGTGGTGCATCACCGGGAAGTTCTTTTGCGAATCAAAACGTTGCGCCGTGTCGAGCTGTTTTCGCAACTGACCGAGGTGGAACTGCGCGAACTGGCGGAACGTTTGCGCTATTCGCCGTTCGCCAAGGGCAACATCATCGCCAGGCAGGGGGATGTGAAGTCGCACTGGCTCTATGTGATCATCAACGGCGATGCCGAGGTGTTCGTCGATCTGTCCAACGGCAAGCGCCGTACCGTGCGCACGCTGGGGCGCGGCGATTTCTTCGGCGAGATGGGCTTGCTGACCGGTGCGCCGCGCTCGGCCTCGGTCATCGCCAAGACCGATGTGGAGTGCTACCGCATCGACAAGGAGGTGGTGGAGGAGTTGCTGCAGGCGCGCCCGAGCATCGCCGACGAGATATCGCATATCCTGGTCACGCGCAAGGCCGAACTGGATACCGCGATGCAGAATCTGGATGCGACCGGGGCGCACCCGGACCTGTCGCAGCAGCGTTACGAGATACTGGAGACCATCAAGCGCTTCTTCTCGCTGGGAAATTAAGCTGCCCGATATTTGGGCTTAATTCATGGGCGCGCTTGCGGTATCATTCGCACCGGGCAATTTGAGATAGAACACATGAAAGTCACTTTTCTGGATTTCGAGCAGCAGGTCTCCGAGCTGGAGAACAAGATCGAGCAACTGCGTTACGTGCAGGACGATTCCGCACTTGATATCTCCGACGAGATCGGCAGATTGCAGAAGAAGAGCCAGTCGCTCACCAAGGACATCTATGCCAAGTTGACTCCCTGGCAGATCTCGCAGGTCTCGCGCCATCCGCAGCGCCCCTACACGCTGGACTACATCCAGCACCTGTTCACCGATTTCGAAGAATTGCACGGCGACCGCACCTATGCCGACGATCCCGCCATCGTGGGCGGCCTGGCCCGCTTCAACGGCCAGAGCGTGATGGTCATCGGCCACCAGAAGGGCCGCGACACCAAGGAACGCCAGTACCGCAACTTCGGCATGCCGCGTCCGGAAGGCTACCGCAAGGCGATGCGCCTGATGCGTCTGGCCGAGAAGTTCGGCATCCCCATCATGACCTTCATCGACACTCCGGGCGCCTATCCCGGCGTGGGCGCGGAAGAGCGCGGCCAGTCCGAGGCCATCGGCAAGAACCTGTATGTGATGGCCGAACTGCGCACCCCCATCATCTGTACCATCATCGGCGAAGGCGGCTCCGGCGGCGCGCTGGCCATCGCGGTGGGCGATGCCATGCTGATGCTGCAATACGCGACGTATTCGGTCATCTCGCCCGAAGGCTGCGCTTCCATCCTGTGGAAGAGCGCGGACAAGGCCTCCGAGGCCGCCGAGACGCTGGGCATCACCGCGACGCGTCTCAAGACGCTGGGCCTGGTCGACAAGATCATCAGCGAGCCTTTGGGTGGCGCACATCGCGACTATGAGGCGATGATGCAGACCATGAAGAAGGCCTTGCAGGACACGCTCAGCCAGGTTCAGGCGCAGGCTCCCGGCGAGATGTTGCAAGCCCGCTTCAATCGCTTGATGAGCTATGGCAAGTTCAAGGAAATCGAGCTTAACTGATCACGTTGCGGAGCATCTCGCTCCGCATCTTCCCAAGCATTCCCACATCCTGATCGGCCTGAGCGGCGGCATCGACTCTGTCGTGCTGCTGCACTTGCTGCATACCGCCGCACCGCGTTTCGGCTGGCGTCTTTCCGCTTTGCATGTCCATCACGGCATCAGTCCGAACGCCAATGCCTGGGCGGAGTTCTGTGCCGGGCTGTGTGCGCGCTACGGCATCCGTCTGCATGTCGAGCGCGTCGATATCGCGCCGCTGCGCGACGAACACGGCATCGAGGCGGCTGCGCGCAAATTGCGCCAAGCCGCTTTCGCCGCACAGGATTGCGACTTTGTCGCACTGGCGCATCATGCCGACGACCAGGCCGAGACCTTGCTGCTGCAGTTGCTGCGTGGGGCCGGGGTCAAAGGGGCGGCAGCGATGCCTGTCCTGAGCAAGGTCGAAGGGCCGTTCATCAAGGCTGGGCAGCCGATCATCGTCCGTCCATTGCTCGGCATTGCGCGTACCGAGTTGGAAGCATATGCACGGCAGTACGGTCTGAGCTGGGTAGAGGACGAGAGCAATGCGGACGACAGCTATCCGCGCAATTTCCTGCGTCATCGCGTATTGCCGCTGCTGGCGGAGCGTTTTCCGGCCTGGCGCGAGACTTTGCCGCGCAGCGCCGGCCATTTCGCCGAGGCGGCCGAGCTGCAGGAAGAATTGGCCCGCATCGATGCGCAAGGCGCGGTGGCGGGAGGGTCTCTCGATATCGCGGTGTTGCTGAAACTGTCTGTGGCGCGTGCCCGCAACCTGTTGCGCTATTTCCTGCATGTGCAAGGCGCGCCGATGCCGCAGGCTGTGCAGCTGGAAAGCATACTGAGCCAACTGCTGGGGGCGCGGGGGGATGCGTCGGTCCGTGTCGAGTACGGCGGCTGGGAGGTGCGGCGCTTCCGGGGGCGCGTCCATGTGCTGCGGACGTTGGCCGGGTTCGATCGCGGGTACTCCCTTGTCTGGCAAGGCGAGGACGAGTTGTTCTGGCCCGCTTTGGGTGCAAGGATCGGCTTTCGGCAGGTGGTGGGGCAGGGGATCAGCCTGGCAAAGTTGCGTTCCGGCAAGGTCGAGTTGCGCTTGCGCAGCGGTGGCGAGTCGCTGCGGCCTCGCAATGGCGCGGCCACGCGCAGTCTGAAGAACTTGCTGCAGGAACACCGTGTGCCGCCATGGCAGCGCGAGCGCATGCCTTTGCTGTATTGCGGTGAAGAGTTGGTGTGTGTGCCGGGTGTGGCGGTGGCGGCAGGTTTCCAGGCGTCCGCTTCCGAGCCTGGAATAGTGCCGGGATGGGCCGCCGGGCAGGGACATGGCGGGCAAACCCTGCTAGAATCGCGCCCTCAGAATTTTCTGATTTCTAATCACAACTTGGAGAGAAACATGGCTGTCGAACGTACCCTTTCTATCATCAAACCGGATGCTGTGGCGAAGAACGTCATCGGCAAGATCTATTCCCGTTTCGAGAGCAACGGTCTGAAGATCGTCGCCTCCCAGATGCGTCATCTGTCGCGCGCAGAAGCCGAAGGTTTCTATGCCGTACACAAGGCACGTCCGTTCTTCAAGGACCTGGTCGATTTCATGATCTCCGGTCCCGTCATGATCCAGGTACTGGAAGGCGACAACGCAGTGCAGAAGAACCGTGACCTGATGGGCGCGACCGATCCGAAGAAGGCCGAGAAGGGCACCATCCGCGCCGACTTCGCCGACAGCATCGATGCCAATGCCGTGCACGGTTCCGATTCCGCCGAGAACGCCAAGATCGAGATCGATTATTTCTTCGCGCCGAAGAACATCCACTCTCGCTGATGCAAAACCTCCTCGACCTTGATGTGCAGCAACTGACTGCCTGGTTCGCGGAACAGGGCGAGAAGCCCTTTCGCGCCAAGCAGGTGTTGCGCTGGATGTACAAGGCCGGGGAATCCGATTTCGACGCGATGAGCGACCTCGCGGTCTCTCTTCGCGAAAAGCTCAAGCAGACCGCCCGCATCGACACGCCGACGGTGATGCGCGAGGAGACCGCGTCCGACGGTACGCGCAAGTGGCTGCTGGATGTGGGCACCGGTAACGCGGTGGAGACCGTGTATATCCCGGAAGAGGACCGCGGCACCTTGTGCGTTTCGACCCAGGCCGGATGCGCGCTGGACTGCGCGTTCTGTTCCACCGGCAAACAGGGCTTCAACCGCAATCTTTCCACTGCCGAGATCATCGGCCAGGTATGGTGGGCGAACCATGAACTCGGCAAGAATCCGGAAGGCAACTGGCCGGTCACCAACGTGGTGCTGATGGGCATGGGCGAGCCGCTGCTGAACTTCGACAACACCGTGCATGCCTTGCGCCTGATGCTGGACGACCATGCCTACGGCCTGTCGCGCCGCCGCGTGACGGTGTCCACCTCCGGCGTGGTGCCGGCGATGGACCGGCTGCGCGAGGAATGTCCGGTGGCGCTGGCGATCTCGCTGCATGCGCCCAACGACGAACTGCGCAATGTGCTGGTGCCGATCAACCAGAAATATCCGTTGCGGGAACTGATGGCGGCTTGCCGGCGTTACCTGGAAAAGGCGCCACGCGACTTTGTCACTTTCGAGTACGTGATGCTGGCCGGTGTGAACGACCGCGAGCAGGATGCGCGCGAACTGATCCGCCTGGTGCGCGACGTGCCGTGCAAGTTCAATCTGATCCCGTTCAACCCGTTCCCGCAAGCGCCGTATCAGCGTTCTGACATGGAGACGGTGAAGCGTTTCCGCGACATCCTGATGCAGGCCGAAATCGTCACCACCATCCGCAAGGTGCGCGGCGATGACATCGCTGCGGCATGCGGGCAACTGGCCGGGCAGGTGCAGGACAAGACGAAGAGAACACACCGATTGGCAGGGGGGGCTTGATGAAGAGGCTTGGCATATTTTTGCTCACTATGATTCTGGCTGGCTGCGCTTCTTCTGGAGGGGGGGGCGATGGCTCGGACCAGGCAGCCAGCAACCGGTCGCAGGAGAGCGCCAGGATCCATACCGAACTGGCCGGCGCCTATTATGAGCGCACGCAGTACGCCATAGCACTGCAGGAAATCGCAATTGCCTTGCGGGCAGACTCGGACTACGCCCCCGCGTACACGATGAGGGCTCTGGTTCGCATGGCTTTGCGGGAAGACGAGCAGGCTGATGCGGATTTCAAAAAGAGTCTGCAGCTGGATGATGCAAATTCCGGCACGCACAACAATTACGGTTGGTTCCTGTGCCAGCGCGGTCGCGCAAAGGAATCCCTCCGGCAATTCCAGGAGGCGCTGAGAGATCCGCTGTATGCAACACCCGAGATGGCCTATGTGAACCTGGGCGTGTGTTCCAGGAAGGCCGGACTGGTGAAAGAGGCGGAAAGCAATCTGCAGCGCGCCCTGGTGTTGCGTCCCGGCATGCCCGAGGCTTTGTACAGTCTGGCGGAATTGAGTTACGAGGGCGGCGACTACGCCGGGGCCAAGTCCTATTTCATGCGCTTCTCGCAGCGGGCCTCCGAGCTGGGTGCAGAACAGCTGTGGCTGGCGGTGCGTATCGAGCGCAAGATGCGTGACCGCAATTCGGAAGCCAGCTATGGGTTGCAGCTGCGCAAGCGTTACCCGGATTCCCGTGAGACCCAACTGTTATTGCAAGGCGAATGATGGATACTTCTGACGTTGTTCAAGCGGCGGCGATAGACCCGGCATCGGCTCAAGCGGTGCTTAATGTCGGTATGGCTTTGCGCGAAGCGCGCGAGGCGCAGGGGATGAGCGTGCATGATATCGCCGAGCGGATCAAGTTCGCGCCGCGACAGGTCGAGGCGCTGGAGTCCAATGACTTCGAGCATCTGCCGAAAGCCACTTTCCTGCGCGGTTTCGTGCGCAGTTATGCGCGTGTCCTGCAGCTGGACGAAGCCGCATTGATAGCGGCCTTGCCTGCCGAATCCTCACCGCAGACGGCAGTCAGGCAGCCGATCGTGGATGTCTCGTTTCCGGGTTGGCTGGCACTGCGGCGCGTTAATATCCTGTGGCTGGCTGGGGCATTGGGTATCGCGGTGATCCTTGGTCTGTTCGCGTGGCTGGCCGATAGCGAACCGGTAGAGAAACAGTCTGAAGTCGTGGTTGAACCGGTCCAGCTCCCGGCAACTGATGCCAGCATCTCTGCCGTGGCGGCTCCGCAGACTCTGGCTCCCTCCCCGGAAGCGACCAAAGCGCCTGTGCTAGCCAAGGTTCCGGAGCAACGCAGGGCTGCAGAGTCGGCCCAGGCCAAACCAGTCGTTGCAACACCGTCTCCGATTGCGGAAATCAAGCCCGCCATCAAGGAGACTCCTGTTGTGGCCGCCGCATCGTCACCGGCAACAGAGGCACAACAACCCGTCCCGCTGGAGTTGCTAAAGCGTCGCCCCTTGCATTTTGTGTTTTCGGGCATTGCCTGGATAGAAGTCATAGATGTGAACGGGACCATATTGCTGTCCAGGACCAACCAGCCTGGTACGGAAAAATGGATCGGCGGTCCGCGCCGGGCTCCCTATGACATCTCGATCGGCAATCCGGCCAATGTCAAGTTGTACTACAGGGGCAAAGAGATCGATCTTTCGCCCTATGCGTCGATGAAAATCGCACATTTGAAGGTGGAGTAGGCGCGTGACTCATTCTGCGATTTTGCGTCATGCGACGCAGCGAGTGATCGTCGATGGCATCGCCATCGGCGGCGGAGCGCCTGTCGTGGTGCAATCGATGACCAATACCGATACGGCAGACGCGGAGGGTACGGCACGCCAGGTGTATGAACTCGCACGGGCCGGTTCGGAACTGGTTCGTATCACCGTCAACACTTCGGAAGCGGCAATACAAGTGCCGCGCATCCGCAAGATGCTCGACGACATGGGCTGCAATGTGCCCCTGATCGGCGATTTCCACTACAACGGCCACCGCCTGCTCACCGAGTTCCCCGAGTGCGCGCAGGCGCTGGCGAAATACCGCATCAATCCCGGCAATGTGGGCAAGAACCGCAAGGGCGAGGACCAGTTCGCCATGATGATCGCCGTTGCCAGGCAATACGACAAACCGGTCCGTATCGGCGTCAACTGGGGCAGCCTGGACCAGGACCTGGTCGTGCGCCTGATGGACGAGAATGCAAAGCTGGAGCAGCCCAAGGATGTGGCAGAAGTCACACGGGAAGCATTGATCGTTTCCGCACTGGATTCCGCCAGACGCGCCGAAGAGCTTGGGCTGCCGCGCAACCGCATTGTGTTGTCGTGCAAGGTCAGCGAAGTGCAGGATCTGATCGCCGTGTACCAGGAATTGGCGAAGCGTTGCGATTATGCGCTGCATCTGGGTTTGACCGAGGCCGGCATGGGCTCGAAAGGAATCGTTGCTTCCACCGCGGCGCTGGCCGTGCTGTTGCAGCAGGGTATCGGCGATACCATCCGCGTGTCTTTGACACCCGCACCGGGCGGGGCGCGCACCGAAGAAGTCGTGGTGGCGCAGGAGATCCTGCAGACGATGGGATTGCGCTCGTTCGCGCCCATGGTCACCGCCTGCCCCGGCTGTGGACGCACCACCAGCACGGTGTTCCAGGAACTGGCGCAAAGCATCCAGACCTATCTGCGTGCGCAGATGCCTTTATGGCGCGAGCAATATGTCGGCGTGGAAGAGATGACGGTCGCGGTGATGGGCTGCATCGTCAACGGCCCCGGCGAGAGCAAGATGGCGAACATCGGCATCAGCCTGCCGGGAACGGGCGAATCGCCGGCGGCTCCCGTGTATGTGGATGGCGAGAAGACCGTCACCCTGCGCGGCGACAACATCGCGGCGGAGTTCCAGAAGATCGTGGACGAATACGTGGCAAGCAAATACCCGAAACGTGCGGCAGGCGACAAGCCTGCCGCGCGCATCGACATCAAGGCGGTTTGAGCAGGCAGATGAGCAAAGAGACATTACAGGCCGTAAAAGGCATGAACGACATCCTCCCCGAAGAGGCAACGCAGTGGTTGTGGTTCGAGGATACGGTACGCGAATGGCTGGAATCCTATGGTTACCGCAACATCCGCATGCCGCTGGTGGAACCGACCGCGCTGTTCAAGCGCGCCATCGGCGAGGTCACCGACATCGTCGAGAAGGAGATGTACAGCTTCGAGGACAGCCTTAACGGCGACCACCTGACACTGCGTCCGGAAGGCACCGCTTCCTGTGTGCGCGCGGTACTGCAGCATAACCTGCTGTATAACGCCCCGCAGCGCTTGTACTACAGCGGACAGATGTTCCGCCATGAGCGCCCGCAGAAAGGGCGCTATCGCCAGTTCCATCAGATCGGCGTGGAGGCGATGGGATTCGCCGGGCCGGACATCGATGCCGAGCAGATCGTGATGTGCGCGCGCCTGTGGAAAAAACTCGGCATCCGCGATGTGGCGCTGCAGATCAACACATTGGGAGACGCGGCTTCGCGCCAGCGTCACCGCGAAAAATTGATTGCATATTTCGAACAACACAAGGAGGAGCTTGACGCAGATGCGCAGCGCCGCCTGTACAGCAATCCGCTGCGCATCCTCGATACCAAGAATCCGGCGATGCAGGAACTGGTGGGCGGTGCGCCCAGGCTCATGGACGAACTGGAAGAGGATGCCATCCAGCATTTCGTGGCGGTACAGGCGATCCTGAAGCGGCATGGCATCGCGTTCGAGATCAATCCGCGCCTGGTGCGCGGACTGGATTATTACAACCGTACCGTGTTCGAGTGGGTGACGACACGATTGGGCGCACAGGGTACCATCTGTGCCGGTGGCCGTTTCGACGGTCTGATCGAGCAGATAGGCGGCAAGCCGGCCCCTGCGTGCGGTTTCGCCATGGGCGTCGAGCGTCTGCTGGCCTTGCTGCAGGAAGACGGGATGAAGAGTCCTGCCGCACCACTGGACGTGTATGTGGCGCACCAGGGCGAGCTGGCACAGGAGATGGCCTGGCATGTGGCGGAGCAACTGCGCGATGGCGGAGTGCGAGTGTTGCTGCATTGCGGTGGCGGCAGTTTCAAATCGCAGATGAAGAGGGCAGATGGCAGTGCAGCCGCCTGCGCCGTCATCATCGGCGATGACGAGGTGGCGGCCAATGCCGTGACACTCAAGCCTTTGCGCGGCAACGGGGAGCAGCAAACCGTTGCGCTGAAGGATCTGCAGCAGAAGATTGATGAATTGATCAAGTGAGGAAATGAATATGTCTAGTTTGGATCTGCAGGAACAGGAACAGGTCGATGCGCTCAAGGCCTGGTGGAAAGAGAACGGCAAGTGGCTGGTCGGTGCCGTGGTGGTCGGCTTGCTGGGTTTTGCCGGTATGCAACTCTGGAAGAACCACCAGAACAACCAGTCTGCCGAGGCAGCCAAACTGTATGCCGAAGTGATGAAGCAGGCGGCGACCAATGATGCGAAACGCATCGGCGATGCCGCAGATGCATTGGCCAGCCGTTACGGCAGCAGCGCTTACGCTCCGCGTGCGCAGTTGCTGGCAGCCCAGGCCAGCTTGCAGGCCCGCGACACCGCGCATGCCAAGGTGCAACTGCAATGGGTGATCGAACATGCCAGCGAGACCGGCTTGCAGGATACCGCCCGCCTGAAGCTGGCCAGCGTGCTGCTGGACGAGAAGGATTACGACGCAGCCCTCAAGCAACTGGATGCCGCGCATCCGGAATCCTTCACCGGGCTGTATGCCGATCTGAAAGGCGATGTTCTGAGTGCACAGGGCAAGGTCGCCGAAGCGCGGGCCGCCTATCAGGTGGCGTTCGACAAGACCGATGCCAAGAGCGTGTATCGCAATCTGATCCAATTGAAGATGGACGGGCTGGGTGCGGCAAAATGAATCTCGACCGTAAGTTCCTCGTCGCGTTGATGCCTTTGGTCCTGGTCGCCTGCAGCAGCGACAAACCGAAGCTCGAGCCGGCAAAGCTGGTCGATTTCCAGCCGGCAGCGAAGATCGAGGTGCGCTGGAATGAAGACGTCGGCGATGCCGGGCAAAGTGTCCTGTTTCCCGCGGTGACTCGCGAGGCCGTATTCGCAGCGAACGCCGATGGCAAGGTGTACCGCCTTGACCGCAATACCGGCAAACGGGCCTGGCGTATCGATAGCGGATTCACCGTCACGGGCGGTGTCGGGGCGGGCGAAGGTTTGGTGCTGGTGGGCGGCGAAAAGGGTGAGCTGGCCGCATTCGATGAAGAGAGCGGCAAGCTGCAGTGGCAAGTCAGGGTATCCAGCGATGTGCTGAGTGCGCCCAAGGTGGCTGACGGCGTGGTGGTGGTGCGTACGGGCAACCAGCGCATCACCGGTCTGAACGCAAAGGACGGCAGCCGGCTTTGGCTGTATGAACGCGCGACACCAACGCTGATCGTGCGCAGCCATGCCGGTGTGTTGATCCGCAATGGTCTGGTCTATGCGGGTTTCGCGGCCGGGAAACTGGCGGCGATCAATCTCAAGAACGGCGTGGTGGTATGGGAATCCTCGGTTTCCCAACCGCGCGGCAACACCGAGCTGGAACGCATCAGCGATATCACCAGCCTGCCGGTCGCCGACGATACGCAAGTTTGCGCCGTGGCTTTCCAGGGCAGGCTTGCCTGTTTCGATGCGGTGCAGGGCGGAGCGATGTGGACGCGCGATGTCGCCAGCGACAAGGGCTTGGCGCTCTCCGGCAAGGTGCTGTACCTGACCGATACGGACAGCAATGTATTGGCGCTGGACAAGAGCAGCGGCGCCTCGCTGTGGAAGAACAGCCAGTTGTCGTTGCGCAAGGCGACAGCAGCGTATCTGTTGGACGATTATCTGCTGCTTGGTGACTACGAGGGCTATCTGCATGTGCTGAAGAGCGAAGACGGCAGCCTGGTCGCCAGACGCAAGACGGATGGCAGTGCGATCAATTTCGCCCCGATGACCCTTGGCGATGGCGCCCTGGTGCAGACCAGCGACGGCGAGCTATATTCCATCGCGATCAGATAATGCTACCTACCCTCGTACTTGTTGGCCGCCCCAATGTCGGCAAATCCACATTGTTCAACCGCCTGACGCGAACTCGTGATGCCTTGGTGGCAGATATGCCCGGGCTGACACGCGATCGCCACTATGGCCGCGGCCGGGTCGGCGAGCGCCCCTATCTGGTGGTGGATACGGGAGGTCTGGAGCCGGTCGCCAAGGAAGGCATCCTGCACGAGATGGCCAAACAGACCCGGCAGGCTGTGGACGAGGCGGACCTGGTCCTGTTCATCGTCGATGGCCGCGACGGCTTGACCCCGCACGACAAGATCATCGCCACCCAGTTGCGCAAGACCGGGCGTCCGGTCATGTTGCTGGTGAACAAGGCCGAAGGCATGCAGCGAGTTCGCGTGACTGCCGATTTCCATGAACTCGGGCTGGGCGAACCCATCCCCATCTCATCCGCGCACGGCGACAACGTCGCCGAAATGATCGAAGTGGCGCTGGACGAATTGCCTGCCGTTGAGCCTGAAACCGAGGAGAAGCCGGATCATCCGAAACTGGCCATCGTCGGACGCCCCAATGTGGGGAAATCCACGCTGGTCAACGCCATCCTCGGCGAAGAGCGCGTCATCGCCTTCGACCAGCCGGGCACCACGCGCGACTCCATCTATATCGACTTCGAGCGCGGCGGCAAGCAGTACACCATCATCGATACCGCCGGCGTACGCCGCCGCGGCAAGATCGACGAGGCCATCGAGAAATTCTCGGTGGTGAAGACCCTGCAGGCCATCGAGGACGCCAATGTGGTGGTGCTGGTGGTGGATGCGCGCGACCAGATCACCGAGCAGGATGCGCACCTGGCCGACTTCGTGTTGCAGGCCGGGCGGGCTCTGGTGCTGGCCGTGAACAAGTGGGACGGATTGGACGAATACAAGCGCGACACGGCCAAGCGCGATATCGAACGCAAGCTGCATTTCCTCGGTTTCGCCAAGCACCACTTCATCTCGGCGCTGAACGGTACTGGCGTGGATGCGCTGCTGAAATCGGTGAACCAGGCTTACGCGGCTGCGATGACCAAGTTGCCCACTCCCCAGCTGACGCGGGTGCTGGAAGAGGCGGTGCAGAAACAACAGCCTCCACGCGGAGCCTTCCGCCCCAAGATGCGCTATGCCCACCAGGGTGGCAGCAATCCGCCGCTCATCGTGATCCACGGCAGTGCTCTCGACAAGATCCCGGACAGTTATCGTCGTTACCTGGAAAAGACCTTCTGCGATGCCTTCAAACTGCAAGGCACGCCGTTGCGCATCGAATTCAAGTCCGGCAAGAATCCGTTTGCCGACAAGAAACATGTGCTGACAGAGAGCGAGCAACGAGCCGCCCATCGTGCCCGTATCAGGGGGCGCAGGCTGTACGGTTGATTGGTATTTATGTGATTTTTTCTGCTGAGTATTGAGGGGATAGTCAGGCATGAGTGAATCGAACAACGAAATGAGCGGCTTGCTTGCCGAACTGGCAGGTGAAGCCACCCAGAAGCTCGAAGCCAAACGAGCGCAGCAGCAGGACCGGCAGACGATCAACCGAAATGTGAATGCCGCACTGGAACGTTCTTTCCAGTTCTTCAACCTGTTTGCGAACCACCTGAATGCGATCGAGCCGGAGATCCCGCGCGTGTACGCGCTGGACGGCAAGACCCAGTTCCAGAAACTGAAATGGAAAAGCGGCATGGCTGAATATCGCAAGCAAAGTCTTGCCGATGCCGCATTGCTGGACCATGTGTATTTCCAGATCCGCTTGCTCGCACCGCAGCCAGTCACCGTGGTGCGTCGCTGGGAACTGTTCGAGGAATTGAGGAAGGATCTGGATGCGTTCGGATTGAAGCCGATGGAAGACATGGCCGAACTCTGGAAGAACCGGACCCAGAAGGCGACATTCCAGGTCGATCTGCAGCCCGAGTTCGTCGTCTGGATACGTTTCCGCGGCAATTACCCCGAAGGGTTGATCGAAGTCGAAAGCAACAATCTCGACGGCTTTGGCGAGATGAAAAGCAAACTCACTCCGGATATCCTGCAAGGCGGGCTATTTGACGAGATCGGGCGCTTCCTGATGGGAAGATCGACTACGCTACCGCAGCAAATGAATCTTCTGCGCGATTTCAGCCGGAACTTGTGAAGCTGATCGGCAGTAGCTCAGGTACCAGTTCCAAGACTCCTTTCCAGAAAACCGCTGCCCCCCCGACTGTCATGTAATGCAATGAGCGAGAATCCGAAAATACGCGTCCTCTTTATCTGCATGGGCAACATCTGCCGTTCACCCACCGCCGAGGCGGTGTTCCGTCGCTACGTCGAACAGGAAGGGTTGTCCGCGCTCATCCATATCGATTCGGCGGGGACGCACGACTACCATATCGGCGAGGCGCCGGATGTGCGAACCCAGCGTGCGGCGAAGCAGCGCGGTTACGACATGAGCCAGCTGCGCGGCAGGCAGGTGGAGGCAGGGGACTTCAAGCGTTTCGATTATGTGCTGGCGATGGACGAGGCCAACCTTTCCATCCTTGAGAGTCTGCGCCCGCGCGACGCGGAGAGCCATCTCGGCCTGTTTCTGGAATTCGCCGAGCGCCACCGTGAGCGCGAGGTGCCCGATCCCTATTTCGGCGGCGCGGAAGGTTTCGAGCGTGTGCTGGACATGGTGGAGGATGCGGCCAGCGGCTTGTTGCGCCATATCCGCACCAGGCATCTTTGATTTTCTGCGGGGCAGGCTAGAACGATTGCCCCAGCTGCAGATAACCCCGCACCTTGCCCGGATGGTCCATGCCATGCGCGACGCCCAGTCGTAGCGGAATGGTGGCGAGGTAGATCAGCCTGATCTCTCCCAGCAGTTCGATGCCGACACCGCGATAGTACTTCGGTCGCGGGCTGCCGTTGTCCCAGGCACGGCCAGCATCCAGGAACAGCGCGGTGGAAAGACGGTTGATGCCCACCGGAGGGGTCATGGCGTGGCGGTCGATGTCGGCGATGGGCGTGCGCCATTCGATGCTGGCGGTGCGGGCGTTCTGTCCGCGCAGTTCCAGTTCGCCGCCGCGGTATCCGCGCAACGGCAGGTCGTGCTGGTTGAGCATGGGGGCTTGCGTCAGGCCGTGTTCGAACGAACCGCCGAGATAGAACGGCTCGGTGATGTCCTGCGCACGCGCTTCCGTCCATCTTGCACTGAGCACCGTCCTGCCGAGGGGCAGGTAGCCGCGCGTGTCGAAGCGCACGATATGGCCGTCGTAATGGCTGTTGAACGGGCGGTAGCTTTCGTACAGCAGTGTGCTGAGGTTGCCGCGGTTGACACCGTCGGCATACCAGTTGCTGTCGCGCGTGTCGTAGCGCAGGAAGGCGGCGGCGACGCGTTCGTCCTGCGCCCTGCTGGTCAGGCCGGCGATCTGTACCCGGTCGGTGGTCTGCAGGGCGGCACCGATGCCGAGATAGAGGCGGCGTTCGCTCTGCAGCCACGGCAGCATCGAGGCCCATTGCACGTCGGTGGTGCGGTCATACAGCGTGGTGGTCTCGTCGTTGTTGGCGCCGGTCCATTCCCGCGCCCACAACTCGCGCGAGGCGCTGAAGAAATGGTGGCCGAGGTATTCGTAGTTGAAGCTGCCCAGCGCCTCGTGCTGCGAGGTCTCCCACAGCAGGTTGGCGTTGTAGCTGTGCCAGAGCAGGGCATCGCTGCCGAAGATGGAGACGCCATAGGCGCTCAGGCCGCGGTCGATGAACGAGGCGGGCATCCACGCACGCGGATACATCGAATACAGGGCGTTGTAGTCGCTGGCTTTGCCCAGTGGATGGGTGATGGGCGGGGTATCTCCTTGCAATGGCGTGGTCAGGCGGGTGTCCGGCTTTATCTGTGCGATCGGTGCGATGCCGCTCATGCGCCGCAATTCCGTGCCGCCCGCGGCCAGTTCGCCAAGCACGACAGAGCCGTCCTGCGCGACGCCGCTATGCAGCAACACGGCGGTATAGGTGTGGCTCAAACGGGTCAATCCCTGCGTGTCGGGGGCATAACGCCAGAGGTTGTAGATGCCGTCCCTGGCAGCGATGAATTCCAGTCCGTCGCCGCCGAGTGAATAACGCAGGCTGTGTATCGGCGCGTCGTAGTTGAACAGCACACGCGGCTTGCCGCCGGCGCTATCGAATTCCAGCACCTGCCAGGTGTTGGCCTGTTTGATCGACAGGGCGATACGCTTTCCGTCCGGGCTGGCCGCCAGATCGACCGCTTCGACCTGGTCCGGGGTCTGATAGAGCTTCTGTGCCTCACGCCACTCGTTCTCGCGCTGTTCCAGCATGAGCAGCGTGCTGACTCCGCCGACTGTGCGCAATGCCGCAACCTGTTCGCCCATCCAGACGGCGCGACGGTAGCGTCCGCATTCGGTCTTGCGCTGCATGCCTGCAGACGGGCTCCAGGTGTAGAGGTCGTAATAGTAGTTGTAGTTGTTGCAGACTTCGGGTTGCGCGATGAGTACCTTGCCGTCCGCGCGCACATCGATATGCGCACCGGATCTCACATTGGCAAGATGACGTTTGTTTCCCTGTGCATCGATGTGCTGCAGTCTGGTGCGCAGCAAGCCGTCATTGACCACGGCCAGCACACCGCCATCGGGTGCCGGGGCCAGCGAGTCTATTTCGAAATTGGCCGGCAGGATGATGTCGCCCGCCGTGCGCGGCATCGCCTTGAGCGGTGCCTCGCGCCGCGACATCTGTTCGGTCATATCGACGATGAATTCGTTCCACAGCACATCCATGGTCTTGCCGGTCGCGTATTCCGGATTGGTGTGCACGCGCGCGACCAGCGGGAAGTTGCCGCTGTAGCGATGGATGTAATTGTAGATCGCTTCCTGTCCGTATCTGTGCGCCAGGAAATCGTAGAAGTAGACGCCGTACAAATATTGCTTGGAGGTGGGGAGCGCGCGCCCGTCCGCATTCATCTCGGCCAGCGATTTGAAACCGCGCTCATGCTCGATGCGCATCCACGCCTCGAAGATGGGGCCGCGCAAACGGCCCTGGCCGATCTCGGGCGTACTCTCGTTGTAGGTGGCGATGCCTTCGATGGCCCAGCCCGGTTGCCACAGGTTGGGGAACAGCGGCAGATGGCGCCCGAAGATCTGGCGCATCACGGCGGGTATTCCGCGCGCCTTGTCCATATGGATGGTGTGTGTCAGCTCGTGCGTGATGAGCAGTTCCAGCCAGATGCTGTTGTCGAGCAGTTCGCCTTCGTCGGGCGGTGTCAGGAAGATCGCGGATTCGTTGAACGGATAGGGTGTGGAGAAGCCGTTGGCCATGTCGAACTCGTCCAGGACGATGATCTCTATCCTGCCGCTGGGCTCCCAGTGCAACTCCCGCGTCAGCGTGGCGTAGACGCGCTCGGCGATATCGGCGATGCGTTCCGCCTGGACGCGCTGCGGAGCGGCGTAATTGACGCGGAAATGTGCGCTGTCCGCAGTGGACCAGTCGCGGTGAGGATCAGGGCCGAGCGCCTGGGCGGCAGAAGCGAGGGTGCAGAGGCAAAGCGCAAGCAGGACGTGTCGCATGTGGCATCCCCAAAATGAAAAAGCGCACGGCATCCCGTGCGCTTCCATTATCCGCCAAACCGCTCTGTTCTACGAGCGGGTCTCCACCTGTTGCAAGGGTTCGCTGTTCTCGATGGTGTAGATCTCGCGCGGGCGCTGGCGACGACGCGGGGCGTGCTCGCGGCTTTCCGGCACCGGCGGGATGCTGGCCGCCTTGCTCGGGTCGGTCTCGATCATGGTCAGGCCGCTGCTGCTCAGGTCGACCGGCGCTGCGACCGGGGTCGCGGCGGCAGGGGCTGCAACGACTGCTGCCGGAGAAGCTGCTTTGGCTTGCTGCTGCGACGTCGGGTAGCACACTACCTCGGTCGGCTTGGCCTTCTTCATCGAATCCGGGTAAGCGACATATTCGCTCGGTTTCGCACGCTGGGCCGGAGCTGGCGCTGCAACAGCGGTCTCAGCGGCAGCAGGTGCTGCACGAGTCTCGCCTGCCTGCATGTCCGCATTCTCGACAGGTGCATTCGCCTGCTGCTCACGGCGCTCACGCTCGCGACGACCGCCGCGGCGGCCGCGTTTGCGACCTTCGCGGTTGCCGTTGCCTTCCTCGCCTTGCTCACCGGCGACCGCGGGCTTCTGTGACTCCAGTGCGGGCTTGTCGGTGCTGGCCGGACGCGGTTGGCGCGGTTGCTGCTGTTGACGCTCGCCGCGATTCTCCTGCTGTTGTTCCTTACCTTCGGCGCGCGGGGCATCGTTACGGTCGCGGCGTTGCTTGCCGCCTTCACTTCGTTCGCCACGTTCACCGCGCTCGCCGCGTTCACGGCGCTGCTTGTTGCTGCCTTCGCCGCGCTCATTGCGTTCGCCACGCTCGCCGCGTTCACGGCGCTGGTTGTTGCGTCCGCCCTTGGCCGATGTCGCCGGTTTCTTCTCGGTCTCGCTTTCGCCGCCCAGCGACTTGAGCCAGCCGACCAGAGTGCCGATCAGGGATGTCTTCTTCTCGACCTTGGCTTCATGCTTGGGAGCGGGCTGCGCCGGAGTGATTCCTTTCACGGCTGCCTGCGGACGTTGTGCCGCCGCCTTGGCTTCCAGAGCGGCCTTGGCATCTGCCTTGACCTCTTCAGGCTTCTCGACCAGCTTGTAGCTGGCTTGCAGATGCTCGGAAGTGATGTCGTCATGGCGCAGGCGGGTCACGCTGTAATGCGGCGTTTCCAGGTGCGGGTTGGGGATGAGGGTGATGTCGATCTTGAAGCGCGATTCGATGCGGAAGATGTCGGCGCGTTTCTCGTTCAACAGGAAGGTGGCGACATCCACCGGCACTTGCGCGTGGATGGCGGCGCTGCTGTCCTTCATGGCCTCTTCCTGGATGATGCGCAGGATATTCAGGGCGGAAGACTCGGTGCCGCGGATGTGGCCGATGCCGTTGCAGCGCGGGCAGGTGGTGTGGTTGCCTTCTTCCAGGCTGGGTGCGAGGCGCTGGCGCGACAGTTCCAGCAGGCCGAAACGCGAGATCTTCGCGGTCTGGATGCGGGCGCGGTCGAAGCGCAGGGCGTCGCGCAGACGGTTCTCCACGTCGCGCTGGTTCTTGCTCGATTCCATGTCGATGAAGTCGATGACGATCAGGCCGCCCAGGTCGCGCAGGCGCAACTGGCGGGCGATCTCGTCGGCCGCTTCCAGGTTGGTGTTGTAGGCCGTGGTCTCGATATCGCCGCCGCGGGTCGAACGCGCGGAGTTGATGTCGATGGCGGTCAGCGCTTCGGTGTGGTCGATCACGATGGCGCCGCCGGAAGGCAGGTTCACCTGGCGTGCGTGCGCGGATTCGATCTGGTGTTCGATCTGGAAGCGCGAGAACAGCGGCACATCGTCGTGATAGCGCTTGATGCGGTTCACGTTGTCCGGCATCACGGTGCCCATGAAGGCCTGTGCCTGCTGGAAGATGTCGTCGGTGTCGATCAGGATCTCGCCGATCTCGGGATTGAAGTAGTCACGGATGGCGCGAACCACCAGACTGCTTTCCAGATAGATCAGGGATGGGGCTTTTTCAGTCTCGGCGGCGCCTTCGATGGCGTCCCACAGTTGCTTGAGGTAATCCAGGTCCCACTGCAACTCTTCGAGGTTGCGGCCGATACCGGCGGTGCGGGCGATGATGCTCATGCCTTGCGGCACTTCCAGTTGCGCCAGCACATCGCGCAGTTCGTTGCGGTCTTCGCCTTCGATGCGGCGCGATACGCCACCGCCGTTGGGGTTGTTCGGCATCAGCACGATGTAACGGCCGGCCAGACTTATATAAGTGGTGAGCGCCGCGCCCTTGTTGCCGCGTTCGTCCTTTTCCACCTGCACCAGCAGTTCCTGGCCTTCGCGCAATGCTTCCTTGATGGAAGAGCGGCTGCCGGCACCGGGCTGGTAGTACTGCGGGGAGACTTCTTTGAAGGGGAGGAACCCGTGGCGGGTACCGCCGTATTCGACGAAGCAGGCTTCGAGGCTGGGCTCGATGCGGGTTATGATGGCCTTGTAGATGTTGCTCTTGCGTTGCTCTTTGCCGGCGGTTTCAATGTCGAGGTCGACGAGTTTCTGACCATCCACAATGGCGACGCGGAGTTCTTCCGGCTGCGTCGCGTTGAATAACATGCGTTTCATATTTTTCTCCCGCGCTCTTTACACGGGCAGAACAAAGCTACGCGCTGGTTAGCGCGCGAGAATTTCGGTCGTGCAAACTGTAAGTGAGTTGTGATGACGACGGTGGTTCAAGTTCTTCTTCTCGTTTTAGTTTGTCTGTGTCTGCATGTTGCCAAAACCAGTAGGGGCAACACGCTAAAATCTATCTGCTTGGTGCTTAGAGCGCGCAAATCAATTACCATCACTGCTTGTCTCCGGTGAGTGAGATAACCGGGCGGGGCTGCTTCGTAGGCGGCTTGATTGCCTGCCTTAGGTCGGACGGAAAACTGTATTCCGTTTCACGAAGGCGCACACGCGAGGACGGAGTATATTCAAAATGAGTGGTTTGAGCAAAGAATCCGTGAGTTGGGTCGAGATCGACGAGGGGAGCGAAGGTCAGCGCATCGACAATTTCCTGTTCAAACACCTGAAAGGCGTGCCCAAGAGCCACGTTTACCGCATTTTGCGCGGAGAAGTGCGGGTCAACAAAAAACGCATCGACCAGACCTACCGCCTGCAAATGGGCGATATTTTGCGTATCCCCCCCATCCGCGTGGCCGAAAAGCCCGAAAGCGAGTACGTCCCGGCCACCGAATTCCCCATTTTGTACGAAGACGAAGCCCTGATCGCCATCAACAAACCGGCGGGGACGGCGGTGCATGGTGGCAGCGGGGTGAGCTTCGGCGTCATCGAACAACTGCGCAGCGCGCGCCCGCAGGCCAAGTTCCTCGAACTGGTGCACCGGCTCGACCGCGAGACCTCAGGGGTTTTATTGGTGGCGAAGAAACGCTCGGCACTGACCGCGATGCACGAGATCATGCGCGAGGGCAACAGCGACAAGCGCTATTTCACCCTGGTACTGGGGCAATGGAAGAACGCCAAACAGCATGTGAAGCTGCCGCTGCACAAGTTCGACACCCCGCAGGGCGAGAAGCGCGTGATGGTGCGCGAGGACGGGCAGGCCTCGCATACTATATTTACGCTACTGAAGAGCTGGCCGGAGTTCTCCCTGCTGGAAGCCCAACTCAAGACCGGGCGCACCCACCAGATCCGCGTGCATACCTCGCATCTGGGCTTCCCCATCGCGGGCGACGACAAATACGGCGACTTTGCGCGCAACAAGGAACTGATGAAGCGCGGCCTGAAACGCATGTTCCTGCACGCCCATTCCATCGCTTTCAACCATCCGCTGACCGGCGAACCTCTCAGCATCAGCGCACCGCTGCCGCCGGAATTGCAGAAGTTCATCGACGGGCTGGATGCCGTAACTGGCTAAATCTTGGAGAATCCGGGCCGATAACTGCTTTACAGGTGGCCCTGTGTGGCCGCAGGAGAGGTGTGATGCGATTCGTGCCCAGTCTTCCACCGTTACCGACGAGCCCGGATTCCCGTCCGGTGAGCGGCTTGTCTGCCACACATGCCGTCAAGCCGGTGTATCCGCGCGAGCAGCCGGTTCAGCCTGTCGAACCCCGTCAGCCACACCAGGAAGCCTTGCATCCTGTCGAGCCGCAGCTGCATCACGAACTGCCCGCCGAAGACCGCCGCAAAGCCTGCCGCCGTATGCAGCACCTGCCGGTGCTGGTCGAATTGCGTTCGGGAGTAGAGCGTCGCCGTCACAATCTGTTCGAGGGCGGGGTCGACGAACATATCGACATCGAAGTCTAGCGTTTGCGCGCCAGATAGATCGTTACTTCCTCGCGGTCGTGATAGAGCTGTCTGGCCTCCAGCTGGTAGCGGATGCCTTTGTTATTGAGCGCCGTGCGCAGGCTGTCGAGTGCTTCCTTCAATGCTGCGACGCGTTTCTTCATCGGCAGTTTGAGGTTGAAGATGGCGCGCTGGGTCATGCCGCCGACGAACCATTCAGTCATCAATGCGGCGACGCGTTGCGGTTGTTCCACCATGTCGCATACCAGCCAGTCCACCGGGCGTTGCGGGCGGAAGCGGAAGCCGTCCTGACGCAGGTGTTTGATGTTGGGATGTCCCGCTGCCGCACCTTTGAGCGGGCCGTTGTCCACCGCCGTCACTTTCAATCCGCGTTGCACCAGTTGCCAGGTCCAGCCGCCGGGTGCGGCGCCGAGGTCGATGGCGGTCATGCCCGGTTTCAGCCATAAGGCCTGTTCCTTCTTGTCGAGGAACACTTCGAACGCTTCCGCGAGTTTTAGATAGGAACGGCTGGGCGCATCGCTCGCCATGCTCACGCGGTGGATGCCGTTGAGGGCAGATGTGCTGTTGTGCGGATCGCTGCTGGCGATCAGGGCGCGATGTTCGTCGGGGAAGAAGATGTGCAGGCGCGGCAGGGTCGGGTCATCGATCAGGCGCGAGCTAGTGCGCAACGCTTCTTCCATCAAGGGCTGGAAGCGCTTGGTGAAGCCAGAGAGGGTCTTGCCCTCGTTGGTATCCGGCACTTCCAGATACAGTGCGCCGAATTTCTCGGGAGATGCGGGCAGTGCGGCCAGCAAGGGGCTGAGGCGGTCGCCTTCCGGCAGGTCGTTCACTTCGCCGTGCAGGGTAAGCAGCTGGCGTGCGAAGCTCAGTTGCCGGTATGCCAATTTCGCTTTGCCTTGCAGCACAACGAAGCCGCTGTCGGCAGTCGTTTCGACGGGTTTGGCCTGGGTCTCTTCGACACAATCGCGTTCGAAGCCGGGGCGGCAGTAGATCAGCCATGATGGAAGTGCGTTCATGGCGCGGCATGGTAGGTGTTGTCATATCAGGTAGCAAGTGAAATGGTAGAATCCGCGCCTGTTTTATTTCGGCGGCAGCAATGACAAAAAGATATGACCTGATCGTGTTCGACTGGGATGGCACGGTGATGGACTCCACGGCGGTGATTGCCACTTCGATCCAGTCGGCTTGCCGCGACCTCGGTCTGCCGGTACCAAGCGACGAAGATGCTCGCCATGTGATCGGCATGGGGCTGCAGCAAGCTCTGCAACATGCGGTGCCGAGTGCGCCGGCGCACATGTATGAGCCGCTGGCCGACCGTTACCGCCACTACTTCCTCGCCCAGGATCAGTCCATCCCGTTGTTCGCCGGTGCGGCGGACACCATCGCCGAACTGCACGCCGCCGGGTATGCCTTGGCCGTGGCGACCGGCAAGAGCCGCAAGGGACTGGAGCGGGTGATGGACAGCAGCGGCCTGCGCGGCTATTTCCATGCATCGCGTACCGCCGACGAGACCTTCTCCAAACCGCATCCGGCGATGCTGCTGGAACTGATGGACGAACTGGGCGTGCCGCCGGAGAAGGTGCTGATGGTCGGCGATACCACACACGACCTGTTGATGGCGGCCAACGCCGGTGTCGATGCGCTTGGCGTGACGCACGGCGCCCACCCGGAAGTCCAGTTGCGCGAGCTGAAGCCGCTCGCCCTGCTGGATGATTTCCATGAATTGCGCGCATGGTTCAAGGCGCACGCATAAGTTACGAAAGGGAAGGATATGGCGGAAGAGAACGGCAGTAACTGGGAACGCGGCGTACTGGAGAAACTGGCGATGTCCGCCATCCAGGAGCAGCGCCGCGCGCGGCACTGGAGCATCTTCTTCAAGGTGCTGACCTTCGGCTATCTGTTCATATTGCTGTTCCTGTTCCTTGGCGTGTTCGAGGACAATAAGGATGGCGCGCTGTCGGGCGACAAGCACACCGCGCTGGTCGACCTGAGCGGCGTCATCTCGTCGGAGAGCAATGCCAATGCCGACAACCTCATCGCCAGCCTGCAGGATGCCTTTGAGGACAAGCACACCGCGGGCATCATCCTGCGTATCAACAGCCCCGGCGGCAGCCCGGTGCAGTCGGCGCTGGTGAACGACGAGATCCGCAGGTTGCGCGCGCTGCATCCCGAGATCCCTTTGCATGTGGTGGTGGAGGATATGTGCGCCTCCGGCGGTTACTTCATCGCTGCGGCAGCCGACAAGATCTACGTCAACCGCTCCAGCATCGTCGGCTCCATCGGCGTGCTGATGGACGGCTTCGGTTTCACCGGCACCATGCAGAAGCTCGGTGTCGAGCGTCGCCTGATGACGGCGGGTGAGAACAAGGGTTTCATGGACCCGTTCTCGCCGCGCAACCCCAAGCATGAGGCCTTCACCAAAGGCTTGCTCGACGATATCCATCAGCAGTTCATCGATGTGGTGCGCCAGGGGCGCGGCAAGCGTCTGAAGGAGACGCCGGAGATGTTCAGCGGCCTGTTCTGGACCGGCGACAAGGCCATCGCAATGGGACTTGCCGACGAGATCGGCAGCGTCGACTCGGTCGCGCGCGATGTCTTCAAGGCCGAGAAGATCGTCGATTTCACCGCCCATGAGAACATCGCCGACCGTCTGGCGAAGAAGCTCGGTGCCGGTGTGGCGAGTGCATTCCCGGGATTCGGTGCGGAAGCAGGTCACGTGACCTTACGCTGATGAAACGACTGGCCATCCCGCTTGGCAACCAAAGATCGGTTGCCAGGTGCTTGGCTATAGTTCAGCGAGTAACTCGTCGAGCCGCGAGATTGGCGGCAGGCATTGCGTGCCGCGACACAGCCAGGCGGTCGTTGTAACCGCGCGGGGTTTGTTCAAGGGGTCCGGCAGCCCGGCTTCATCGCCCGCCAATACGACGATCAGCAGATCCGGCAGATATTTCGCCGTCACAGCCGCCTGCCAGGCGGCTGTTTCTTTTTCCGCGCCACATAACACCAGAAGCGTCGCTGGTCGCAGCGACTCATCCAGTGCGGTGCAGAGACTGCTGAACTGGCCGGCTGCCTTGCGCATGACAGGGAAGAACAACTGCAAACAGCGCTCGGCTGCATCGGAGTAGCGGGTGTCGCCAGTCAACATCGCCAGCCGCAGCAAACTCTGCGCGGCGATACCGTTGCCGGAAGGTGTGGCGTTGTCCAGACCGCTCTTGTTGCGCTGAATGAGCGTCTCGTGATCGTGGCTGGTAAAGAAGAAGCCGCCGTTCGCGCGGTCCTCGAAACGTTCCAGCAAGGCATCGGCAAGTTGCACGGCGAAGCGCAGGTCTTCGGCGCGATACGCCGTCTGCAGCAGTTCCAGCGCGGCATTCAGCAGGAATGCGTGGTCGTCCAGGTAGGCGTTCAGGTGCGTCTTGCCGTCCTTGTGCGTGGCGAGCAGCTTGCCGTTCTGCCATAGCGTAGCGCGCACGAAATCCAGTGCCTGCTGTGCCGAACGCAGCCAGTCGCTGCACCCGAACACGCGCGCTGCCTTGGCCATGCCCGCGATCATCAGGCCGTTCCAGCTGCCGAGTATCTTGTCGTCGCGGCCGGGACGGATGCGCAGTTCGCGCGCCGCGAACAGCTTCGCCTGTGCCGAGGCGAGCAACGCGGTGGCTTCCTCCTGATCGAGCTGCAGTTGTCGCGCGATCTCGCCCAGCGGGCGCGTCACGCGCAGATGCCAGGCGTGGTCCTCGAAGTTGGGTGTGCTGTCCAGTCCGTAATAGGGCTGGATGAGCCGGTATTCCTCGGCAGTCAGCAGGTCGCGCACTTCGTTGCGCTGCCACACGTAGAACTTGCCTTCCTCGTGTTCCGAGTCGGCATCCAGCGAGGCGTAGTAACCCCCGTTCGGCGACTGCATCTCGCGCAACACCCAGCCGGCCGTCTGCGCGACCACGCGCGCGAACAGCGGGTCGCCGCTGCAGCGCCAGGCGTCGCAATACAGGCCGAGCAGCAGGCCGTTGTCGTAGAGCATCTTCTCGAAATGCGGGATGTCCCAGGATTTGTCCACACTGTAACGGCAGAAGCCGCCGCCGAGCTGGTCGTACAAGCCGCCCAGTGCCATCTGCTGCAGGGTGAACAGGGCAATGTGGCGGGTCTGTTCGTCGCGCTGTTCGTGGGCCTGACGCAGCAGCAGATCCAGCTCGGCCGGATGCAGGAACTTCGGCGCGCCGCCGAAGCCGCCGTTCACGCGGTCGAAATCGCGGCCAAGCTGCTGCACGGCCGCTGCGATCGGGGTTGCTTCGATCTGGATGTCGTCCGCGCTCTTTTCCGGCTGCCAGGAGGCGAGGGCGGCCAGGAGCTGGCTGCTCTGTTCGGCCAGTTCGTCGCGTTTCTCGCGGTAGGCTTGCGCGATGTTCAGCAGCAGGCCGGGAAAGCCGGGCAGGCCGTAACGTGGCTGCTTGGGGAAATAGGTGCCGCTGTAGAACGGTGTGCCGTCCGGCGCCAGGAACATGGTCAGCGGCCAGCCGCCGCTGCGCCGGCTGAGCAGGTAATGCGCGTTCTGGTAGATCTGGTCCAGGTCCGGGCGTTCTTCGCGGTCCACCTTGATGTTGACGAAGTGCGCGTTCATCACGGCGGCGACCTCCGTGTCCTCGAACGATTCATGCGCCATCACATGGCACCAGTGGCAGGCGGAATAACCGATCGAAAGCAGGATGGGCTTGTCCTGTTCACGCGCAAGCTGCAGGGTCCCGGCATTCCAGGGATGCCAGTCAACCGGATTGTCTGCGTGCTGCAGCAGGTAGGGGCTGGTCTCGTGGATGAGATGGTTGGGCATCAGCGTAACAGCGGCAACAGGGAGGGCAGGATGTTGCGCATGACCTGCGGCTGGGCTGCGGCATCCGGATGCAGGTTGTCGGGCAGGAACTGCTCGGGCGCGACACCTTCGAGCATGAACGGGACCAGTGCGACGCTATGTCGTTTCGCCAAACGCGGATAGATCGCGCGGAATTTCCTGGTGTAATCCAGGCCGTAGTTCGGCGGCATCTGGATGCCCAGCAGCAGCACGCGGGCGCCTGAAGCGCGCGACTGCTGGATGATGCGGTCCAGATTCCTTTCCGTTTCGGAAATGGCACTGCCACGCAGGCCGTCGTTCGCGCCCAGTTCGATGATGACCACTTCCGGTTGATGCTGCAGCAAGGCCTTGCCGATACGTCGCAGCCCGCCGGAGGCGGTTTCACCGCTGATGCTGGCATTGACGACTTCGAATTGCGGATGGCTGCGGAGCAACTCCTTCTGCAGCAGATTCACCCAGGATGCATCCCGCGTGATGCCGTATCCCGCGGAAAGGCTGTCGCCGAACACCAGGATGTTGCGCGCGGCATGGGCGGGGAAGGACAGCGCGAGGGCCGCGAGCAGCCAGCAAAATCCATGTATGAGCCTGTTCATGACGACGATTGTGCAAGCAAGGAGCGGCGGCAGGCAAGCATAATACGGCGGTGAATCCCCTTCCGGCCGCAGGATATCCCGTCTGTCCGTCCGATTTTGTCCATAAACCTGACGTTGAGTTGGAGCGCTGCTTCGGTTACAATGCGCGCCCTGTTTATCCGGCAACCGCTGAATAAACAGTCATTCACACACTCGTTCATGTTGGGGTGTCCCTTAAAAGGGGATCAGGCTGACGAGTGGAAGAACTTAACCCTTAACGATTGGAGCAATCAAATGCAAGTAACCATGCGTCAAATGCTGGAAGCGGGTGTCCATTTCGGTCACCAGACCCGTTTCTGGAATCCCAAGATGGCCCCGTATATCTTCGGTCATCGCAACAAAATTCATATCGTCAACCTGGAAAAAACCGTCGTGATGTTCAACGACGCGCTGAAGGAAGTGCGCAAGATTTCCGCGAAGAAGGGCTCCATCCTGTTCGTGGCGACCAAACGCCAGGCGCGCGAGATCATCCGCGAAGAAGCGATCCGCGCCGGTTCTCCCTTCGTTGACCATCGCTGGTTGGGCGGCATGCTGACCAACTTCAAGACCGTGCAGACATCCATCAAGCGCCTGAAAGAGCTGGAAGCGATGATCGCAGACGGCAGCATCGAGAAGGTCTCCAAGAAAGAAGGTCTGGTATTGCGCCGCGAACTGGAGAAGCTGGAGCGCAGCCTGGGCGGTATCAAGGACATGCAAGGTCTGCCTTCTGCCATCTTCGTGATCGACGTCGGCTACCAGAAGGGTACCGTCACCGAAGCGCAGAAGCTGGGTATCCCGGTCATCGGCGTGGTCGATACCAACCACAGCCCGCTCGGTGTTGACTATGTCATCCCCGGCAACGACGACTCCAGCCAGGCGATCCGCCTGTACGCACGCGGTGTGGCCGATGCGATCCTGGAAGGTCGCGAGCAGGCACTGAACGAGCTGACTGAACAAGTCGCGGACAAAGCTGCATAAGCTGCCTTCCCGCAACGAGGGGGCGCAAGCCCCCTTTTTTGTAACCAGAATTCTAGTAATCGATTAGGAGTTTGATATGGCAGAGATCACCGCAAGCATGGTGAAGGAACTGCGCGAGGCTACCGGCCTCGGCATGATGGAATGCAAAAAGGCGCTGGTGGAGACCAACGGCGATGCCAAGGCGGCCGAGGAGTTGCTGCGCATCAAGAGCGGCGCCAAGGCCAGTAAGGCGGCTTCGCGCGTGACGGCTGAAGGCGTGATCGGTTCCTTCCTCGCCGCCGACGGCAAGGTCGGCGCTGTGGCCGAAGTGAACTGCGAAACCGACTTCGTTGCCAAGAACGACGACTTCATGGCGTTCGCGAAAAATGTGGCCGAGACCGTGGCCAAGAACGACCCGGCCGACATCGATGCCTTGCTGGCAATGCCGATCGCCAACGGTTCCGACAGCGTCGAAGAGACACGCAAGGCGCTGGTGATGAAGCTGGGCGAGAACCTCTCGGTACGCCGTTTCGAGCGCTATGCGACCACCACCGGCAAGCTGTCCACTTACCTGCACGGCAACAAGATCGGTGTGATGGTCAATTACACCGGCGGTGACGAGACCCTGGGCAAGGACATCGCGATGCACATCGCCGCCTCCAAGCCGAAGTCGGTCGATGCGTCCGGCGTGAATCCGGAAGACATCGCCACCGAGCGCCGCATCGCCATCGAGAAGGCCAAGGAATCCGGCAAGCCGGAAGCCATGCTGGAGAAGATCGCCGAAGGCACCGTGCAGAAGTTCCTCAAGGAAGTCACGCTGCTGGGCCAGGTGTTCGTCAAGGCCGAAGACGGCAAGCAGACCATCGAGCAATTGCTGAAGAGCAAGGGCGCGTCGGTGACCGCTTTCCAGATGTTCATCGTCGGCGAAGGCATCGAGAAGAAGGTGGAAGACTACGCCGCCGAAGTCGCTGCCGCTGCCGCAGCTGCCAAGAAGTAACAGAAAGGACGCCATGACCGCACCCGCCTACAAACGCATCCTGCTCAAACTCTCCGGCGAAGCCCTGATGGGCGAAGACAGCTACGGCATCAACCGTGCGGTCGTCGAACGCATCGTGGCCGAGATCAAGGAAGTGTCCGAGCTGGGTGTGGAGGTGGCGATCGTGATCGGCGGCGGCAACATCTTCCGCGGCGTCGCTCCGGCGGCGGCGGGGATGGACAGGGCCACCGCCGACTACATGGGCATGCTGGCCACGGTGATGAACTCGATGGCCTTGCAGGACGCGATGACGCGCGCCGGGCTGGAATGCCGCGTGCAGTCCGCATTGAGCCTGGAGCAGGTGGCCGAGCCGTTCATCCGCGGCAAGGCCCTGCGTTATCTGGAAGACGGCAAGGTGGTGATCTTCGCGGCCGGCATCGGCAGCCCGTTCTTCACCACCGACACCGCCGCCGCCTTGCGCGGAGTGGAGATGGATGCCGAAGTCGTCATCAAGGCGACCAAGGTGGACGGCGTGTATACCGCCGATCCGAAGAAAGACCCGAAGGCCACCCGTTATCACAAGGTGAGCTTCGACGAAGCCATCGGCAAGGATTTGAAGGTCATGGATTCCACAGCATTGACGCTGTGCCGCGACCAGAAACTGCCTATCATCGTGTTCAGCATCTTCAAGGAAGGCGCGCTGAAGCGGGTAGTGATGGGGCAGGACGAAGGAACGCTCGTACACTGTGATTGATTTCGGAGAACGATGATGATCGCTGACATCAAAAAGAACGTAGAACAAAAGATGGCCAAGTCGCTGGAAGCGTTGAAAGCGGACTTGGGCAAGATCCGCACCGGCCGTGCCCATACCGGCATCCTGGATCATGTGATGGTGGATTACTACGGCAATCCGACGCCGGTCAATCAGGTCGCTAACGTGACCCTGACCGATGCCCGCACCATCGGCGTGCAGCCGTATGAGAAAAACATGATCGGCCCCATCGAGAAGGCCATTCGCGATTCCGACTTGGGATTGAACCCCGCCACCAACGGCGACCTGATCCGTGTGCCGATGCCGATGCTGACCGAAGAGCGCCGCCGCGACCTGATCAAGGTGGTCAAGAGCGAAGGCGAGGACGCCAAGGTCGCGGTGCGCAACATCCGCCGCGATGCCAACGAGCAGTTGAAGAAGTTGCTCAAGGACAAGGAAGTCGGCGAGGACGAAGAGCGCCGTGCACAGGATGATGTGCAGAAGCTCACCGACCGCTTCGTCGCCGAGATCGACAAGGCGCTGCAAGCCAAAGAAGTTGACCTGATGGCTGTCTAGGCGAGCCGTCATATATGGCGCTGCCATTCTTCAGTTCCACCCGCACTATCCCCGAGATCACAGCCGTCCCGCGTCATATCGCCATCATCATGGACGGCAACGGGCGCTGGGCGAAACAGCGCTTCATGCCGCGCGTGATGGGACACCAGCGCGGGGTGGAGACGGTGCGCGAGATGGTCAAGGCCTGCCGCCAGATGGGCGTGGAATACCTGACGCTATTCGCCTTCAGCAGCGAGAACTGGCGGCGGCCCGCCGAAGAGGTGACCTTCCTGATGCAGCTGTTCCTGAAGATGCTGGAGCGCGAGGTCGGCAAGCTGCACGAGAACAACATCCGCCTGAAGATCATCGGCGACCGCAGCCGCTTCGACGCGCAACTCGTGCGTTACATCGATGAGGCCGAGCAACTCACCGCAAACAACACCAGCCTGACCCTGACCATCGCGGCCAATTACGGCGGGCGCTGGGACATCATGCAGGCCATGCATGCCCTGAGCCAGGCGCATCCCGAGCGCGCCACCGCGTTCGGCGAGGAAGAACTCACGCCGTATCTTTCCATGCACTACGCGCCGGAACCGGACCTGTTCATCCGCACCGGCGGCGAACAGCGCATCAGCAACTTCCTGCTGTGGCAACTGGCTTATACCGAACTGTATTTCACCGATACCCTGTGGCCGGCGTTCGACCGTGCGGCGCTGGAAGCGGCGATCCAGTCCTACCAGAAACGCGAACGCCGTTTCGGCAGGACCAGCGAACAATTGACCCCCAGTGAACAATCGAAGGACAAGACCAATGCTTAAGCAGCGCATCATCACCGCGAGCATCCTGTTCGTGCTGTTCTTGGCAGCCTTGTTCGGCTTGCCGACCCTGGGCTGGCAGGCTGTGGTCGTGGTCGTGATGTGGCAGGGCGCGGTGGAATGGGCACGCTTGTCCGGCCTGAGCGGACGCCGCGCGACAGCCTACTGGCTGCTGACCCTGGCGATGATGGCAGCCATGGTGTGGTTCGATAACACGATGGGGCTCGAGCAGCAGACCGTATTGCATCTGTTCTGGTACATCCTGGCCGTGCTGCTGTGGGTGTTCGTGGTGCCGGCCTGGTTGATCACCGGCTGGCGCCCGCAGAATGCCGGGCTGATGGCGGTGGTCGGCTGGGTCGTGTTGCTGCCGACCGGTCTGGCGATGCTCGATCTGCGCGCTTTCAGCCCCTGGTTGCTGCTGTTCGTGATGACAGTGGTGATGATGGCGGACATCTCGGCGTACTTCGCCGGCAAACGTTTCGGCAAGAACAAGCTGGCTCCCGCGATCAGCCCCGGCAAGACCTGGGAAGGTGTGATCGGTGCATTGATCGGCGTCTCGATATTCGTGGTGGTGGTCGGCTGGACCAGCGGACTGTACAAACAATACCCGGTGTTCCCGGCCGCCATCGTCGCCGGCTGGTGGTGGGTGGCGCTGTCGGTGATCGGCGACCTGTTCGAATCCGCCATCAAGCGCCAGGCAGGCGTGAAGGACAGTGGGGCGCTGTTGCCGGGGCATGGCGGCCTGCTGGATCGTATCGATGCGCTGACCTCCACTTTGCCATTCGCCGGCATCGCGCTCATTCTGCAAAGGCTGGAATGAGCAAACTCTCGCGTCTCACCGTACTGGGTTCCACCGGCAGCATCGGCAAGAGCACGCTGGATGTGGTGGCCCGGCATCCCGACCGCTACCGCATCGTTGCTCTGACCGCGCAGCAACAGGACGAACTGCTGTTTGAACAATGCCAGCGTTTCCGGCCGCGTTTTGCCGTGCTGCTGGAGGAGGCAGCCGCGGAGCGGCTGCGCAAGCGTATCGCCGCGGCCGGACTGGATGTCGAAGTGCTGTGCGGCGCCGCCGAACTGGAACGCGTTTCGACCCTGCCGGAAGTGGATGCGGTGATGGCAGCCATCGTCGGTGCGGCAGGCATGCCTCCCACACTGGCCGCTGCTCGTGCCGGCAAAAAGGTGCTGCTGGCGAACAAGGAGACGCTGGTGCTGGCCGGCCATCTGTTCATGGATGCGGTACGCCGCAGCGGTTCGGCTTTGCTGCCTATCGACAGCGAACACAACGCCATCTTCCAGGCCTTGCCGCGCGATTACGCGGGTGACATGAAGCAGAGCGGCGTGAGCAGGATACTGCTCACCGCGTCCGGCGGTCCGTTCCGCAACACACCGCTGGAGCAATTGCAGAGCGTCACGCCGGAACAAGCCTGCGCGCACCCGAACTGGAGCATGGGGCGCAAGATCTCGGTCGATTCCGCCAGCATGATGAACAAGGGGCTGGAAGTCATCGAAGCACACTGGCTGTTCAATGCCCCCGCGGATGCGATCCAGGTGGTGGTGCATCCGCAGAGCGTGATCCATTCGATGGTGCAGTACGTGGACGGCTCGGTGCTGGCGCAGCTCGGCAATCCCGACATGCGCACGCCGATCGCTTACGCTTTGGCCTATCCCGAGCGCATCGAAGCGGGTGTCGCGCCGCTCGACCTGTTCGCCATCGCCAGACTCGATTTCGTCGCTCCGGATTTCCAGCGTTTCCCCTGCCTGGCGCTGGCCTACCAGGCCTTGCGCGCCGGGGGTACGGTGCCCGCTTTGCTCAATGCGGCCAACGAGATCGCGGTTGCCGCCTTCCTTGAGCGCAAGATCGCTTTCCTCGACATTCCGCGCCTGATCGAAGCGGTGCTGGGCAAAGTCGCGCGCAGCGAAGTGCGCGAATTGCAGGATGTACTGGATGCGGATGCGGCGGCGCGCCTCGCCGCACAGGAGTGGATCGCGCGATGACCACTTTGCTCGCCTTCGTGGTCGCCATCGTCGTGCTGGTGCTGTTCCACGAGCTGGGGCACTACGTGGTGGCGCGTTTCTTCGACGTGAAGGTGCTGCGCTTCTCCATCGGTTTCGGCAAGGTGCTCTACACCCGACGCTTCGGCAACGGCGAGACGGAATGGGCGCTTTCGGCGATCCCGCTGGGCGGCTACGTCAAGATGCTGGACGAGCATGAAGGCGAAGTGGAGGAACACGAGTTGCCGCGCGCGTTCACGCGCAAACCGGTGCTGCAGCGCATGGCCATCGTGGTCGCCGGCCCCATCGCCAACCTGTTGCTGGCGATCGTCTTGTATTTCGCCTTGTTCATCCATGGCGTGCCCGGTATCAAGCCGGTACTGGGCGAGGTGGCTCCGGACACACCGGCGGCTCATGCCGGCTTGCAGTTCAAACAGACCATCGTCAGTATCAACGGGCAGGAGACGCCCAGCTGGCAGGAGATACGCTGGGTGTTGCTCGATGTCGTGTTGCAGAAGACATCCGCCAGGATCCAGTTGCGCACAGCAGAAGGCGAGTCGGAGTTCAGGGGGCTGGAGATGGGCGGGCTGACGGCAGCCGATCTGGACGGCGACTTCCTCAAGAAACTGGGCTTGAAACCGTATCAGCCCCCGGTCTACCCCGTCATCGGCAAACTGGTGGAGGGGGGGGCGGCGCAACTCGGCGGTTTGCAGGTCAATGACCGTATCGTGCGTGCTAACGGCCGCGAGATTGCGTTGTGGGAGGATTGGGTCAGCGTGGTGCGCAGCCATCCGGGCAAGACCATGGATATCGAGATCGAGCGTGCGGGCACGAACATCAAGCTCAGTCTGACTCCCGAGGCGTTCGACGAGGACGGGAAGAGCGTAGGGCGTATCGGTGCCGCGGCCTATATCGACAAGGCAGCATTCGAAGCGATGCTGACCGAGGTGCGCTATTCCCCGATGGCGGCATTGCCGGAGTCATTCCGCAAGACCTGGGAGACAGCCATCCTCAGCCTGAAGATGATGGGCAAGATGGTGCTGGGAGAGGTCTCCCTGAAGAATCTTTCCGGCCCGATCACCATCGCCGACTACGCCGGGCAATCGGCGCATATCGGACTGGGTGCCTATATCGGTTTCCTCGCATTGATCAGCATCAGCCTCGGTGTATTGAATCTCCTGCCCATCCCTTTATTGGATGGCGGACATTTGCTGTATTATTCGGTCGAGTTGGTCAAAGGCAGTCCGGTTTCCGACCGGCTGTGGGAGGCGGGACAGAAGATAGGCATCGCGCTACTGGCGACCATGATGTTTTTTGCGCTATACAACGATATAAACCGCCTGATTTTGGGTTGACACAATAATGAATTTCATAAAATGGGCGGGTTTGCTCCCGCTGCTGTATGCGGCTTCCGTTTTCGCCGTCGAACCGTTCGTCATCAAGGATATCCGCGTCGAAGGCATCCAGCGCACCGAGCCCGGCACGGTGTTCAGTTACCTGCCGGTGAAGGTCGGCGACACGCTGGACGAGGCGCGCGCCACAGCTTCAGTCCATGCCTTGTTCGCCACCGGATTCTTCAAGGATGTCGAATTGCAGGCGGAACAGGGCGTGCTGGTCGTGGTGCTCAAGGAACGCCCGACCGTTGCCAGCGTCGAGATCGAGGGCGTCAAGGACTTCCCCAAGCAGCAACTGTTCGACAACCTGAAATATGTCGGCCTGGCCGAGGGACGTATCTTCGACAAGTCGGCCCTGGAAAAATCCGAGCAGGAACTCAAGCGTCAATATCTCGCGCGCGGCAAGTATTCCGTCGTGGTCAATACCACCGTCAAGGAACTCGAACGCAATCGCGTATCGGTACGGTTCGACGTGGAAGAAGGCGGTCCTTCCAAGATCCAGCGCATCAATATCGTCGGCAACAAGGCTTACGACGATGACGAGCTGTTCGACATCATCAAGCTCACCACGCCGGGCTGGTTCACCTGGTTCAGCAAGAACGACCAGTATTCGAAAACCAAGCTGTCCGCCGACATGGAGAGCCTGCGTACCTTCTATATGAACTCCGGCTACATGGACTTCAACATCGAGTCGACACAGGTGTCGATCTCGCCGGACAAGAAAGACATCTTCATCACGCTCAATATCTCGGAGGGCGAGAAATACACTGTCTCCGGGGTGAAGGTCGCGGGGACTCAGGCGGTGATATCGCATGAGGAGACGCGCAAGATGATCGGCATCCAGCCGGGCGACGTGTTTTCGCGCGATGCGCTGACGGAATCCACGCGCAAGATCGGCGAGCGGCTGGGCGAGGACGGTTACGCCTTTGCCAACGTGAACGCGATTCCCGAGGTGGACAAGGAGAAGCACCAGGTCGCATTCACCTTCGTGGTCGATCCGATGCAACGCGCCTATATCCGGCGCATCAACATCTCCGGCAACGACAAGACCCGCGACGAGGTCGTCCGCCGCGAGTTCCGCCAGATGGAGAGCGGCTGGTTCGCCACCTCCAAGATCAAGAAATCCAAGCAGCGCATCGACCGACTGGGCTTCTTTGCCGAGGTCAATCTCGACACTTCCTCGGTGCCGGGAACCAACGACCAACTGGATGTGAACCTGCGGGTGGCCGAGAAATCCACCGGCAATTTCCAGGTGGGCGCCGGCTACGGCAGCGAGGGTGTGACCTTCAGCGGCGGCATCACGCAGTCCAACCTGTTCGGTACCGGCAACTATCTGTCCACCCAGATCAACACCAGCAAGGTGAACGAGGTCTACTCGGTTTCCTATACCAATCCCTATTACACGGATGACGGCATCAGCCGCGGCTTCGATGTCTTCAAGCGCAAGACCAACACGACCAGCACCTACACCAGCCAATACTATTCGAACACCGTGGGTGGTGGCGTGCGGTTCGGCGTGCCGATCAGCGATGACGAGACCTTCCAGTACGGCCTGTCGACCGAGACCACGACGCTGACCCTTACCAGCGCCAGCTCGCAGCGCTATATCGACTACGTCAATACTTTCGGCGCGACCACGAGCAACGTGCTGGGAACCATAGGCTGGACGCGCGATACGCGCGACAGCGCCATCTTCACCACCGAAGGAACGATACAGCGTTCCTATCTGGAGGTCGGTCTGCCTGTTTCCTCGCAGCGCTTCTACAAATGGACCTACCAGCACGAATGGTTCTACCCGCTCAGCCGCAATACGACCCTGATGCTCAACGGCGATGTCGGCGTGTCGAACGGCTATGGCGGCAAACCTCTGCCGGTCTTCAAGAACTTCTATGCCGGCGGAACCGGCTCCGTGCGCGGCTACGACAACTACTCGCTGGGTCCCCGGGACACCAGCAACAACTCGCTGGGCGGCAAACAGAAAGTGGTGGGCAACGCCGAACTGTTGTTCCCCATGCCGGGTATGGAAAAGGAAAAATCCATGCGTTTGAGCCTGTTCCTTGACGGCGGCGCCGTGTACGGTCCGCCGGGGGATGTTCCGGGTTCGACCGGAATGCGCTATTCTACGGGCTTGGGGCTGACTTGGTTCTCGCCGGCCGGACCGATCCGATTGAGCTGGGCCAAGCCCTTGAACAAACAATCGCAAGACAAGGTACAGAACGTACAGTTCACACTGGGTACGATGTTCTGATCTGTCAAGGAGCATGAGATGAAGACCTTACTTTATGCGTGCCTGCTGTTCACCGCCTGCATCGCACAGGCCGGTGCCGAGAGTTTTCGCATCGGGATAGTGGATACCGAACGCATCCTGCGCGAATCGGAACAGGCGGTCCGTGCAGAGAAGAAGATCGAGAAGGAGTTCGCTGCGCGCGATCAGGAGATCAAAAAACAGATCAAACTGGGCAAGGACCTGCAGGCGGCGCTTGAGAAGGACGGTTCCAGTATGTCCGACTCGGTGCGCCGTTTCAAGGAACGCGAGCTGGCCAATCTCAACCTCAATCTGCAGACCATGCAGCGCGAGTTCCGCGAAGACCTGAACCTGCGCAAGAACGAGGAATTGGCCGTCGTGCTGGCCCATGCCGACAAGGCGATACGAGCTATCGCCGAAGCCGAGGAATACGATGTCATCCTGCAAGAGGCGGTGTACCGCAATCCCAAGGTCGATATCACCGACAAGGTATTGAAATATCTCTCCAACGAGACTCCGGAAAAATCCGGGAAGTGATCTGAGAGAAACATTCTGATGGATCGTACAGCCTACCGACTGGCAGACATCGTGGCGCGTTTCGGCGGGCAGGTGATGGGAGATGCCGAGACGCGCATCCAGCAGATCGGCACGCTGGAGAAGGCGGGCGCAGGGCAGATCGCCTTTCTCGCGAACGCCAAATACCGCAAGCAGCTCGAAGGCAGCCAAGCCTCTGCCGTGATCCTGTCCATAGCGGATGCCGACGCCACGTCTATCCCGCGCATCGTCTGCGACAACCCCTATTCGTATTTCGCCAGGCTTTCCGCCTTCCTCAATCCCTTGCGCGACTATGCGCCCGGAATCCATCCTTCTGCCGTCATCGGCAAGGGCGCGCAGATATCGCCGCAGGCGCACATCGGTCCGCAAGTGACGGTCGGTGAGGGCGCAGTCATCGGCGCGGGGACCGTGGTGATGGCGGGGTGCGTCATCGGCGACAACACCGCACTGGGTGAAAGCACTCGCCTGTATCCGCGCGTCAGCGTGTATCACGACTGCATCATCGGCAACCATGTCATCGTGCACTCGGGTGCGGTCATCGGTTCCGACGGTTTCGGCATGGCCTGGGAGAACGGCCGCTGGCTGAAGATCCCGCAGATCGGGCGCGTGCTGATCGGCGACCATGTCGAGATCGGGGCCAACACCACCATAGACCGCGGCGCGCTGGACGATACCGTGATCGAAGAGGACGTGAAGCTGGACAACCAGATCCAGGTCGCGCATAACGTGCGCATCGGCGCGCACACCGCCATCGCCGGCTGCGTCGGCATCGCAGGCAGCGCCGTCATCGGCAAGTATTGCCGCATCGGCGGCAGCGCCGGCATCCTGGGACATCTGAGCATCGCGGACGGCGTGGAGATATCCTCGTTCACCCTGGTTGGAAAATCGATACGCGAAAAAGGTGTTTACAGCGGCATCTATCCGTTCAGCGACAAGGAAACATGGCTGAAGAGCGCGGCACATCTGCGCCATCTTGACGACATGTTCGCGCGCATCAAGCAGCTGGAAAAAGAGATCGAATCATTAAAGGGAGAGAAAGTATGAGTACCGCGATGGACATCCATGAGGTGTTGCAGCATCTGCCGCACCGTTATCCGTTCCTGTTGATAGACCGCGTGCTCGAAGTGGTGCCGAACGAGCGCATCGTGGCGTTGAAGAATGTCTCCATGAACGAACCGTTCTTCCCTGGCCACTACCCGCACCATCCGGTGATGCCGGGCGTGCTGGTCATCGAGGCGATGGCACAGGCCGCCGCCATCCTGTCGTTCAAGACCATGGGCACCCTGCCCAGCGACGACTCGGTGTACTACTTCGTCGGTATCGACAACGCGCGCTTCAAACGTCCGGTCGGCCCCGGCGACCAGTTGATCTTCAAGGTCTCCATCGCGATGAACAAGCGCGGCATGTGGAAGTTCAAGGGCGTGGCCGAAGTGGACGGTCAGGTGGCCGCCGAAGCCGAACTGATCTGCACACTGAAGACGAAATAATGGACAGCCTGCGTCACCCGACCGCCATCATCCACCCGCACGCGAAGCTGGCCGATGACGTCCAGGTCGGCCCGTATTCCATCATCGGCGAACATGTCGAGATCGGAGCAGGCACCGTCGTCGGGCCGCATGTCGTCATCGACGGCCACACCAGCATCGGCAAGAACAACCGCTTCTTCCAGTTCGGTTCCATCGGCGAAGTGCCGCAGGACAAGAAATACAAGGGCGAACCGACGCGGCTGGTGATCGGTGACAACAACACCATCCGCGAGAGTTGCACTTTCAATCTCGGCACCTCGCAGGACAAGGGCGTCACCACCATCGGCAGCAACAACTGGATCATGGCCTATGTGCACATCGCGCACGACTGCATCATCGGCGACCACAACACCATCGCCAATTCCGTGCAGTTCGCCGGACATGTCGAGGTGGGCAACCGTACACTGATAGGCGGCATGAGCGGCATCCACCAGTTCGTGCGCATCGGCGACTACGCCATGATGGGTTTCATGACGCGCCTGTCGCAGGATCTGCCCCCGTTCGTGATGGCTGTGGGCAATCCTGCCGAAGTGAAAGGGCCGCATCAGGAAGGACCGCGCCGTGCCGGTTACTCCGCAGCGCGCGTGGACATGCTCAAGCAGATGTATCGCGCCTTGTACCGCGCCGGCAGCAGTTTCGACAGCGCGAAGCTGGAGATCGAGACATTGCGCGGTCAGGTGCCGGATGCCGATACCGACATCGACAACATGCTGGCCTTTCTGGGCAAAGCCACCCGCGGCATCGTGCGTTAACCTCACATGAAACAGAACACAAAGACCATCGCCCTTGTCGCCGGTGAAGCTTCCGGCGACCTGCTCGGCAGCCTGCTGATGGAAGCGATCAAGCAAGCCGTGCCGAACGTGCGCTTCATCGGTATCGGCGGTCCCAAGATGCAGACAGTCGGCATGGAAGTGCTGTTTCCGATGGAGAAGCTGGCCGTCAACGGCTACATCGAAGTGCTGCGCCACTTTCGCGAACTGGTCGGCATCCGCCGTAGCCTGCGCGACCGTTTCATCGCCGAACCGCCGGACATGTTCATCGGCATCGATGCGCCCGATTTCAACCTCGACCTGGAGATGGCGCTCAAGCAGCACGGTATCCCCGCCGTGCATTACGTGAGTCCATCCATCTGGGCCTGGCGCGGCGAACGCATCCACAAGATCAAACAGGCGGTATCGCATATCCTTGCGCTGTTCCCGTTCGAGGCGCCGCTGTACCAGCAGGCTGATGTGCCGGTGACCTATGTCGGCCATCCGCTCGCCGATATCTTGCCGGAGCAGCCGAAACGCGACGAGATGCGCGAGCAGATGCGCATCCTGCCGCGCAATGCCAGGGTGTTCGCCTTCCTGCCCGGCAGCCGCCAGAGTGAAGTACGCCGCCTTGCCGGGACTTTTGTTGAGACCGCCAAACTCATCCTGCAGAAACTGCCCGATGCGCAGTTCCTCGTTCCGCTTGCCAGCCGCGAAACGCGCACCATCTTCGAGAACGAGATATGGCGCCAGGAAGCGCAGCAACTGCCCATCACGCTGCTGTTCGGCCATGCCCACGATGCCATGATCGCGGCCGACGGTGTGCTGGTCGCATCCGGCACCGCCACGCTGGAAGCCGCCTTGCTCAAGCGTCCGATGGTCATCACCTACAAGATGTCGCCGCTGACCTACTGGATCGCCAAGCGCAAGCAATACCTGCCGTACGTCGGCTTGCCGAACATCCTCGCCGGCAAGTTCGTGGTGCCGGAGATCCTGCAGGACGATGCCACGCCGGAGAACCTGGCACAGGCGCTGCTCAATCTGGTCAACAACAAGCACGCCGTGGCGGAGCTGGAGCAGACCTTCACCCGCATGCACCAGACCTTGCGCCAGGACACCGCGCAGAAAGCGGCTGCCGCCATCCTGCCTTATCTGGCATGACGCGTATCCTGCTCATCTGCGGCGTGGATGAAGCAGGGCGCGGCCCGCTGGCCGGGCCGGTGAGTGCGGCCGCAGTCATCCTCGATGCAGCCAGGCCCATCGAAGGCCTGGCCGACTCCAAAAAACTCTCCGAGAGGCAGCGCGACGCGCTTGCCCCCATCATCCGCGAACGGGCGCTGGCTTGGGCCGTGGCCACAGCCTCCGTGGAAGAGATAGACCGCCTCAACATCCTGCAGGCGACATTGCTGGCGATGAAACGCGCCGTGGAGGGGCTGCAAGTGCAGCCGCAACAGGTGCTGGTGGACGGGTTGTACTGTCCGCACACCGGTATCCCCAGCGAGGCCATCGTCAAGGGCGACAGCAAGGTCGCCGCCATCTCTGCCGCCTCCATCCTGGCCAAGACCGCGCGCGACGAACTCATGCTGGGATTGCATGAGCAGTATCCCCAATACGGCTTCGACGGGCACAAGGGCTATCCCACAGCCGCACACCTTGCGGCATTGCGCGAACATGGCGTCTCCGACGTGCATCGCCGCAGCTTCCGGCCGGTGCGCGAACTTTTGCCCCCAGCGGCGTGAAGGATAAATCCGCGGGATTTTCGGTTATCCTCTAGCCTGTCGAAAACCACAGGGCGATAGACCATGACATTCTTCAAACTCATCCATCTGATCTCCGTCGTCGTCTGGGTAGGCGGTATGTTCTTCGCCTACATGGTGCTGCGACCGGCCGCCGTCGATGTGCTGCAACCGCCGGAACGTCTGCGCCTGTGGGACAACGTCTTCCACCGTTTCTTCAACTGGGTGTGGGCTGCGGTAGGACTCATCCTTGCCACCGGCTTCTACATGATCTACCAGTACGGCGGCATGGCGCATGCGCCGCATTTCGTGCATATCATGCTGCTGCTCGGGTTGGTGATGGCTGGTATCTATGGCTACGTGTTCTTCGCCTGTTACGTACCGTTCAGCCTGCATGTCGCCAAGGAACGCTGGAAAGAGGCAGGGGAGATGCTGGGCAAGATCCGCAAACTGGTCGGGTTGAACCTCGCACTGGGACTGCTCACGATCTCTGTCGCCGTCATCGGCATCGCATGGATCTGAGCAAAGAAAACACCGAAAGGAACGACAGATGAACAAGAAGACGCTTGTCAGCATTGCCGCTTTTGCCGTACTGGGCCTGATCGTGGGTTACTTCTTCTTCGGCAAATGGGGCGGCGAATATGTCAGCCTGAAGACACTGTTCTCGTTCGGCGGCAACAGCATCCAGAGCGCCTTCCGCTCGATCTCCGGCATGGAAGAGATGCGCAACAAGATCCTGATCTGCGGCGCCATCGGCGCACTGGTGGGATTGATCATCCCCCTGAAGTTCAAGAAGTAGCGGCGCGGTTCACTCGCCCAGCTGCATCCTGCGCACGTAATGGCAGGTATAGCCGTGCGGATGCTTGACCAGGTATTTCTGGTGATATTCCTCCGCACGCCAGAACTCCCTGAACTGCACCACTTCGGTCACCACCTTTGCCTTCCAGTCGCCTGAGGCATCCACCGACTTGATGACTTCCAGGGCGGTGTTTTTCTGTTCATCGTCCAGGTAGAAGATCGCCGAGCGGTACTGCGTGCCGACATCGTTACCCTGCCGGTCCTTCGTGGTCGGGTTGTGCATGCGGAAGAACTCGAACAGCAGATGGCGGTAGGAGAGCTTGCCCGGATCGAACACGATCTTCAGCGACTCGGCATGACCGCTGCCGCCGGTCTTCACAGTCTCGTAAGTCGCGTTCGGCGTACTGCCGCCGGTATAGCCCACCTCTGTCTCCAGCGCGCCGGGTATCTGGCGCACCAGGTCTTCCATTCCCCAGAAACAGCCGCCGGAAAGGTAGGCAACTTGATTGGTGTCGGTCATGACGGCTCCTTTTGGTTCGGCGTGGGCTGGGAGGGAGAGAAGGAGGATGAGAGGAAGGTGGGAGGTTTATTTGGATATCTTTGCAGTATCCCAGAGGCCTTAATGAAATAACCAGCGAGCATGGCATTGTGTCGTAAGCGTTAGAGGCTTTCTTGTGGCTCCGGCCGTTCGCGTTGCGAGCTTAACATTCGCTGCGCTTATGTTAGCCTGCGCCGCAAACGCGCAAATTTTTCTAGTGGCGTTCCTTCGTCATTGCTGATGCGGCTTCTCGGAATCAATTGATTGTTATGGTGGATGCGGCAGTGCCATGGTTAAAAGCAGTCTTCACTTGGGCTATTCGCAGTTCTGCTTCCTCTTTCGTAAGTACTTTTTGCTCAGCGAGCCATCTTATCTTGCTGATTTCCCGTTCAATGCCATTTTCAATGTTGATATCACCATACCAGGAAAGTAACTGGTTTTTTCTTCGTGAATAGATTTCATTGATGATTTGGTTATGAGCCTTTCCATCTTGAATTATGAAGATGTTCCCTTGGTCAGTGCTGAAGACTGTGTAGGTTACTTTCGTCAAATAGGCAAACATGACGCAGAGTAGCCCAACGACTAACCAGAATCCCGTTCCTTTAAGCGTGTGCCCTCCATACAAAGCATAACCAATTTGAAAAATACTTAAAGCACACCACAAGTAGCCGACATTTCTTAGCCACTCATTTTGCTCAATTTGTATCGATGATTTGAATGGAATTTCGCCATAAGAAATATCTACGTCGCCAGCCCCGGTTTTGTTTTTGTATGCGAAGTTGAGATTCTCGGCGTCAAACGTAAAAGTATGCCGGTTGGAAAGTTTCTTCTGCTCAATTTTCATTCCAAATTCCTTAGAAAAAAATTAAATTGACCGCGGACATAAACATCCAATGAAATTGGCCCTACTGCCGCACGTTGCGGGCTTAATATTCGCTTCGGGAATATTAAGCCCGTGCCGCAAGCGCGCAAAATTTTCCTAGCGGCGTTCCTTCTTCATCGCCTGCGCCGCCTCGCGTATCGACTCCCGTTCTTTCTCGGTAGCCCTTTTGTGGCTTCGGCCGCCCTTCGGGCTTAACCTGCTACGCAGGTTAGCCTGCGCCGCAAGAGAGCCACGCAATTAGCGCCGCTCCTTTTTCATGGCCATTGCAGCTTCGCGCTTCGAATCCTTTTCGCGTTCAGTGGCTCTCTTGTCATGTTCCTTCTTGCCCTTCGCCAGCCCGATCTCCAGCTTCACCCGTCCGCCCTTGTAGTGCATGTCCAGCGGCATGATGGTGTAGCCGGCGCGTTGCACCTTGCCGATGAGTTTGTCGATCTCGTGCTTGTGCAGCAGCAGCTTGCGGGTGCGCACGGGGTCGGGGTGGATGTGGGTGGAGGCGTTCTGCAGCGGGCTGATGTGGGAGCCGAACAGGTACAGCGCGCCGTCCTTGACGGTCACATAGGCTTCCTTGAGCTGTACACGGCCGTCGCGGATGGCTTTGACTTCCCAGCCTTCCAGCATGAGACCGGCTTCATGTTTTTCCTCGATGAAGTACTCGTGATACGCCTTTTTGTTCTGGATGATGCTCATTTGGGTGAGTTTTGCGGTTGGTTGCGATATTCTACCAGCCTTTGATTGACGGGCTTTGGTTTGCGATGGCTTTGGTAGAGAAGACAGTGCTGGTGGCACACACGGCGGAGCAGATGTTCAACCTGGTGGACAGGGTGGAGGAGTATCCGCAGTTCCTGCCCTGGTGCGGCGGCGCGACGGTCAACGACATGCAGGGAATGACCATGCATGCCACAGTGCATATCGATTATCACCATATCAAACAGCATTTCAGCACCGAGAACCTGCGCAATCCACCGCACCAGATCGACATGACCCTCAAAGACGGGCCGTTCAAACACCTGGACGGCAGCTGGAGATTCATCCCCTTGAACGATGAAGCCTGTAAAATAGAGTTCCGTCTGCATTACGAGTTCTCCAGCAAGTTGCTGGAGAAGCTGGTGGGGCCGGTGTTCCACCATATCAGCAACACCTTCGTGGATGCCTTCATCCATCAGGCTGACAAGATATACCGCAAAGCATAAAAGACATGATCGACATCGAAGTAGTCTACGCACTTCCCGACAAGCAGACCCTGCTCAAGCAGCAGGTCGCCGATGGCACGACCGCACTGGATGCCATCAAGGCCAGCGGCATCCTCAACAAATATCCCGAGATCGACATCGCGACCAGCAAACTGGGCATCTTCGGCAAGCTCATCAAGCCGGACACCGTGTTGCGTGAAAAAGACCGCATCGAGATATATCGTCCCTTGATCGCCGACCCGAAGGAAGTGCGCCGCAAGCGTGCCGAAGAGGGGAAAGTCATGAAGAAGGGCGGCGGCGACCTCTGATGCTCGACTACGACCTGCATTGCCATTCCAGGGTCTCCGACGGAACGCTGACACCGACCGAACTGGTCGCACGTGCTGCCGAACGCGGGGTGAAAGTGCTGGCGCTGACCGATCACGACGATGTGGCCGGTCTGGCGGAGGCGGCGCAGGCCGCGGCGCAGCATGGCATCCAGCTCATCAACGGCGTCGAGATATCCGTTTCTTGGCGCAAACATACCGTGCATATCGTCGGCCTGCATATCGATCCGGCCAATCCTGCGCTGGCGGAAGGCTTGCGCAGCATCCGTCGCGGGCGTATGCATCGTGCCGAGCTGATGGCGGAATCGCTGGCGCGCAGCGGCATCGGCGGCGTGCTGGATGGGGCTTTGCGCTATGCCTCCAATCCGGAGATGATCGGGCGTACCCATTTCGCGCGCTATATGGTCGAGGCTGGACATTGCAAGGATGTGCGCAGCGTGTTCAATCGCTATCTGGTCAAGGGCAAGCCCGGTTATGTCTCGCACGAATGGGCCGCTCTGGAAGATGCGCTCACATGGATACGCGCAGCGGGCGGCATCGCCGTGCTGGCGCATCCCGGGCGCTATACCGCCGGACGCAAACCCATGGGGCGCACGACATTGCTCGAACTGCTGCAGGAATTCGTCTCGCTGGGCGGCAAGGGTATCGAAGTGGTGAGCGGCAGCCACACGCCGCCGCAGTTCGCCGAGTTCGCGCGCTATGCGAAAGAGTTCGATCTGCTGTGCTCCTGCGGTTCCGATTTCCACGGGCCGGAGGAGAGCTATCGCGACCTTGGTCGTCTGCCGGACTTTCCGCTGGAATGCGTGCCGGTGTGGACAGAATGGGAGAAGGCGACGGCCTGAGCCATGTCACAGTTCTTTTCCATCCACCCCGAGAACCCGCAACCGCGCCTGATCAAACAGGCGGCGGAGATGCTGCGCAAGGGCGCGGTGATCGTCTATCCGACCGATTCCGGTTATGCGCTCGGCTGCCATCTGGACGACAAGGATGCGGTGCAGCGCATCCGCCAGATACGCGGCGTGGACGATAAGCATCACATGACGCTGGTGTGCCGCGACCTGTCCGAACTGGCAAAATATGCCAAGGTAGATAATGCGCAGTTCCGCCTGCTGAAGAACAACACGCCGGGGAGTTACACCTTCATCCTGGAAGCGACCAAGGAAGTGCCGCGCCGCTTGCAGCACCCCAAGCGCAGCACGGTGGGCTTGCGCATCCCGGATCATCCGGTCGCGCTGGCGTTGCTGCAAGAATTGAACGAGCCCTTGCTGAGCAGCACGCTGATATTGCCGGAAGCGCATGAACCGCTGACCGATGTGGACGAGATACGCGAACATCTGGAGCGCCTCGTCGACCTGGTTATCGAAGGCGGGACGGTGGGCATAGAACCGACCACCGTGATCGACCTGACCGATGCCGCCCCCGTGCTGGTGCGGCGCGGCAAGGGCGGCATCGACCACCTGGGGATCGAGGAATAAATGAACATTGATGCCCTGATCCAGACCATCGCATTGGCCGCCATCCCGGTGCTGTTCGCCATCACCATGCATGAAGCAGCGCATGCTTACGCGGCTTATCACTTTGGCGACATGACGGCGTATAGCCAAGGGAAGGTTACGCTCAATCCTTTAAAACACGTCGATCCTATCGGTACCGTATTGGTTCCGCTAGTGACGTTATTGGCCGGGGGATTTCTGTTTGGTTGGGCAAGTACGCCAATTAATTTCGCCGCATTGCGCCGTCCCAAACAGGATATGTTATGGGTCGCCCTGGCCGGACCCGCGGCCAATCTGGTCATGGCGCTGTTCTGGGGCCTGATGATCAAGCTGGCCTTGATGAACCCGACCAATTATTTTGCCGAGCCGCTCATCGGCATGGCGGAGATCGGGGTTACAATCAACGCCATCCTGCTGGTACTGAACCTGCTGCCGCTGCCGCCGCTGGACGGCGGGCGCATCGCGGTGAGTCTGCTGCCGTACCGGCAGGCTTACCGCTTGTCCAAAATAGAACCGTATGGCATGGTCATTCTGATCCTGCTGGCGGTGGTGCCGGTCGGTGGCAGCCCGATCCTGAGCTGGATACTGTCGCCGCTGGCCGGTGCGGTGATCCGCACGATTGAAACGATTTTTTAATACGAAGCTGGATTATGTTTGCTGATCGCGTTTTATCCGGAATGCGCCCCACGGGCAGTCTGCACCTGGGGCATTACCACGGTGTGTTGAAGAACTGGGTGCAGATGCAGCACCAGTACGAGTGCCTGTTCTTCGTGGCCGACTGGCATGCGCTGACCACGCACTACGACACCCCGCAGGTCATCGAACAGAACGTGTGGGACATGGTCATCGACTGGCTGGCCGCCGGCGTCGATCCGGCGCAGGCCACCCTGTTCATCCAGTCGCGCGTGCCGGAGCATGCCGAACTGCACCTGCTGCTGTCCATGATCACGCCGCTGGGCTGGCTGGAACGTGTGCCGACCTACAAGGACCAGCAGGAGAAATTGTCCGAGAAGGATCTCTCCACCTACGGCTTCCTCGGTTATCCGCTGCTGCAGAGCGCCGACATCCTCATCTACCGCGCCACCCAGGTGCCGGTGGGCGAAGACCAGGTGCCGCACATCGAATTCACGCGCGAGATCGCGCGCCGCTTCAACCACATCTACGGTCGCGAGCCCGGCTTCGAGGAGAAGGCGGAGGCCGCGATCAAGAAGCTGGGCGGCAAGAAGGCCAAACTGTATGCCGAGCTGCGCACGCGTTTCCAGGAGCAGGGCGACGATGAGGCGCTGCAATCGGCCAAGGCCTTGCTGGACGAGCAGCAGAGCCTGAGTTTGGGCGACCGCGAGCGCCTGTTCGGTTATCTCGAAGGCGGCGGCAAGATGATCCTGTCCGAACCGCAGGCCATGCTGACTGCGGCTTCGCGCATGCCCGGCCTGGACGGCAACAAGATGTCCAAGTCCTACGGCAACACCATCAGCCTGCGCGAGAACGAGGCCGACGTGGGCAAGAAGATCAAGACCATGCCGACCGATCCGGCGCGCATCCGTCGTACCGATGCTGGCGATCCGGACAAGTGCCCGGTGTGGCAGTTGCACCAGGTCTACTCCAACGATGCCACGAAAGAGTGGGTGCAGCAGGGCTGCCGCAGCGCGGGCATCGGTTGCATCGAGTGCAAGCAACCGGTGATCACGGCCGTGCTGGAAGAACAGAAGCCGATGCGCGAACGCGCGCAGATGTATCTCGACGATCCAGCGCTGGTGAAGAACATCATCGCCGACGGTTGCGAGAAGGCGCGCAAGCTGGCCACCGAGACCATGCGCGACGTGCGTGACGCGATGGGGCTGGGCTACAACTGAACCTATGAGCGAGACCGAGGCACAACAGCAGATACAAGCCGCCAATCCGGTGGCACATGTCCACGGCGAACCCATGCTGGAGATGCCGCAGGATCTGTATATCCCGCCGGATGCGCTGGAGGTCGTGCTGACTTCCTTCCAGGGGCCGCTCGATCTGTTGCTGTACCTCATCCGCAAGCACAACCTCGATGTCCTCGACATCCCGATGGCTGACCTGACCCGGCAGTACATGACCTACATCGAAGCGATGAAGCAGCATCGGCTCGAACTGGCTGCCGAATATCTGCTCATGGCGGCGGTGCTGATCGAGATCAAATCACGCATGCTGTTGCCGCGCCCGCCCAAGACCAGCGAGGAAGACACCGCCGAAGACCCGCGCGCCGAACTGATGCGCCGCCTGCTCGAATACGAGCAGATGAAGCTGGCTGCGCAGAGACTCAACGAAGTGCCGCAGGCCGGACGCGATTTCGAACTGGTGCAGGTGCTGATCGAGCGTACGGTCATCGAGCGCCTGCCTTATGTCACGGTGGAAGACCTGCGCCATGCCTGGCTGGCGCTGCTCACGCGCGCCAGGGTCAATGCGCACCACAAGGTGCGCCGCGAAGAACTGTCGGTGCGCGAGCAGATGACCAAAGTACTGCGCCGACTGCGCGACACCGACTTCGTCCCGTTCGAAGAGCTGTTCGACCTCAATGACGGCGTGCCGCATCTGGTCGTCACCTTCATCGCCATCCTCGAACTCGCCAAAGAATGCATGGTCGAGATCACTCAAACCGAAACCTTGGGGAACATCTATGTCCGAACCAGTCGAGCAATCACTGCCGAGTGAGCAAAATATAGCCGTTCGCCCTGAGCCTGTCGAAGGCGCGGACGTTCATGCTTCGACTGGCTCAGCACGAACGGACGTTATTGAGGTCGAGCATGCGGTGGATGGCGCGCAGCTGTTGCGCATCTTCGAAGCGGCGCTGCTGACCACGCAGGAGCCACTCTCGGTCACCCAGCTCAAACGCCTGAGCGAGACGCCGCTGGAGACGCGCTTCATCGAAGAAGTGCTGCAGAAACTGGCCGACAAATACGCCGACAGCGGCATCGAACTGAATCGCGTCGCCAGCGGCTGGCGTTTCCGCGCACGTCCCGAGTTGCAGTTGCATCTGGACCGGCTCGAGCCGCAAAAACCGCCGCGTTATTCGCGCGCCGTGCTGGAGACCCTGGCCATCATCGCCTACCGTCAGCCGGTCACGCGCGGTGACATCGAAGACATCCGCGGCGTGGCGGTGTCGTCGCAGGTGCTGAAGACACTGGAAGCCCGCGGCTGGATCGAGAGCATCGGTACACGCGACACACCGGGCAAACCTGCGCTGTATGCCACCACCCCGCAATTCATGGACGACCTCAACCTGCGTACATTGCAGGAGCTGCCGGCACTGGAAGAGATGGGCACCCTGCTGGAAGCGGGTATCGTGGAAGAGCCTGCCGCGATCGAGGCGGAAGTGGCGTCAACAGAATCCGCACCGGAAGCCAGCGCCTCCTGATGGCGATCAAGCGCATCTCCTCGCGCGACAATCCGTTCTACAAGTCGCTGCTCAAACTGGCCTCCACCGCACGCGAGCGGCGCGAAGCAGGGCAGACGCTGCTCGACGGCGCACACCTGCTGCGCGCGTTTCTCGATGCCGGCGGTAAACCCGGACACCTGCTGGTCAACGAGCAAGCGACACAGGATGCCGAGATCGCGGCCTTGCTCGATGCCTGTAGCGACGTGGCACAGACACAGTTCGACGACCCACTGTTCGCACAACTCTCCGAACTCAAGACGCCGAACGGCCTGCTGGCACTGATCGATATCCCCGCCATGAAAGTCGATGCCGCGCGTGCGCAGTTCGCTTTGTTGCTTGAAGATATCCAGGACCCCGGCAATCTCGGTTCCATGCTGCGTTCTGCCGCGGCGGCGGGTTGCGACGCGGTGTTTCTGTCGCAGGGCTGCGCCGATGCCTGGTCGCCGCGCGTGTTGCGCGCCGGTATGGGCGGACATTTTTCACTGAGCATTGCCGAATCGGTAGACCTGACCGAGGTGGCGAGCAGTTTTACAGGCAAGGTGCTGGCCGCCTCGCTGCACGCCGACAAGTCGCTGTACGACAGCAACCTGCGCGGCAAGCTCGCGTTCGCCATCGGTAACGAAGGCGCAGGACTGTCGCCTGCGTTGCTGCATGCCGCGCAGCAGCATTTCATCATCCCCATGCCCGGCAAGGTCGAATCGCTCAATGCGGCGGCAGCGACAGCGGTGTGCCTGTTCGAGGCCTTGCGGCAGCGCCGATAACGTCACCCGTCAAGGTGATTTCCGCAGCAATTTTTTTGCTAGGATACGTTCCATGTGTCTTGCCATTCCCATGCAGGTCGTCGAAGTCGATGGCGCATTCGCCTGGTGCGAGGGCAGGGGGCGGCGCGAGCGTCTCAACACCATGCTGGTCGGCGAGGTGGCGCCCGGCGATTGGTTGTTCGCCCAGCTGGGGCAGGCGCGCGAACGGCTCACTCGGCAGCAGGCAGCCGAGATCGAGCTGGCGCTCGACGGAGTGGCTGCGGCGTTGCGCGGCGAGAAGGATCTCGCTCCCTATTTCCCCGGCATCACGGTAGCAAAGCCATGAAGATACTCGTCCTCGGCATCGGCAACACACTGTTGATCGACGAAGGCGTCGGCATCTTCGCCATGCGCGAACTGGAAACGCGTTACGGTCAGCGCGACGACATGGAATTCCTCGACGGCGGCACCTTGTCGTTCACCCTGGCGGTGCCCATCGCCGAATGCGATGCCTTGCTGGTCATCGATGCGGCAGAGCTGGGCGAAGCGCCCGGCACGGTGCGCAGTTTCGAGGGCGTCGAGATGGACCGCTTCCTCGGTGCGAGCCGCAAAAGCAGCGTGCACGAAGTGGGGCTGCTCGACCTGATGTCCATCTCGCAACTCAGCGGACGCTGGCCGCAGCGGCGTGCGCTGATCGGCATACAACCTGCCGTGATCGCGTGGGGCGAAGAACTGTCGCCGGCGGTCGCCGCAGCCTTGCCCGAGGCATGCACGAAAGCCGATGGGATCATCAGGGGTTTTCGTGAAATGGATTGACCGTAATAGACCGGCCATGCAGAATGTTCAGGCATTCCATTGTTTCAAAAACAGGGAGTCGACATGAAGCAAAAACAGATGATGGATGCCTTGCCCGGCACAGTGGGTGAAGGTCTGGCGCAGCGCGGTGTCGATCGCCGCGAATTCCTCAAATTCTGTACTGCCATGACCGCCATGCTGGCGTTGCCGCCCTCGATGGCCAGCGTCATGGCGGAAGCGATCGCCAGGGCGCGACGACAATCGGTGATCTGGCTCTCGTTCCAGGAATGCACCGGCTGCACCGAATCCATCACGCGCTCGCATTCGCCGACGCTGGAAACACTGATCTTCGATCTCATCTCCCTCGATTACCACCACACTTTGCAAGCCGCTTCCGGCGCCGCCGCCGAGCATGCGCGCGAGCAGGCGATGAAGGACAACGACGGTAAATATCTGCTCATCGTCGACGGCTCCATCCCGATGGGCGATCCCGGCTACTCCTGCATCGCGGGCATCAGCAACTACGACATGCTGGTGGAGACCGCCAAAGGCGCTGCGGCCATCGTGGCGGTAGGGACCTGCGCCGCCTATGGCGGCATCCCCAAGGCCGATCCCAATCCGACCGGTGCGGTCTCGGTAAGCGACATCGTCAAGGACAAACCCATCATCAACGTGCCCGGCTGCCCGCCCATCCCGGTAGTGATGACCGGTGTGCTCGCGCATTTCCTGACCTTCGGCAGCATCCCCGAACTCGACGCATTGGGCCGCCCCAAGTCGTTCTACGGCGAGACCATCCACGACCGCTGCTACCGCCGTCCGTTCTACGATCAGGGCAAGTTCGCCGAGACCTTCGACGACGAAGCGGCGCGCAAGGGCTGGTGCCTGTTCAAGCTCGGCTGCAAGGGACCGGTGACCTACAACGCCTGCGCCACGACGAAATGGAACGAGGGGACCAGCTTTCCTATCGAGTCCGGCCACGGCTGCATCGGCTGTTCCGAGCCGAACTTCTGGGATGCCGGGCCGCTCTACAAGGCGCTGTCGATGCCGGTGTCGGGGACTGGTTCCATGCTTGGTACAGCCGCTGCAGCCGGCGCTGCAGTGGGTGTGGCCGTCACCTGGTACAACCGCTCGACCAAGGCCCAGGCCAAAGCGGCGCACGCAAAAGTGACGGTGCAGGAACTGACGCGGGAGGAAAAATGAACCATCTCGACCTGCTGACTTTTGCGCGCGGCAGCGCGCTGAACTGGGCGCTGATCATCTTCGTCGCGGGCGTCGTGCTGCGGCTGTTCGAGATCTTCGGGCTCAGCCGCAAGACCGATCTGGCCAAGCCGCGCATCGACTCGCCGGGCAGCGGCTGGCGCACCATGCTCACGCGCTCCATCCCGCCGCAGGGCATGGTCAAACGCGATCCGGTGACCTACATCGCCGGGTATGTGTTCCACCTCGGCCTGTTCCTCGCCATCTTCTTCTTCGCGCCGCACATCGAGTTCTTCCGCAGCATCACCGGTCTGAGCTGGCCTGCATTGCCATCGGCGCTGGTGGATGCCTCGGTGGTCGCGGCCATCGTCGCCTTGGCCGTGCTGCTGGCACACCGGCTCAACAATCCGGTGAAACGCTTGCTGTCCACTTTCAGTGACTACCTGGCGTGGACGGTGACCCTGCTGCCGCTGCTGACCGGCTACATGGCCTACCACCACCTGATGCTGGAATACACGCTGATGCTGGCGCTGCACCTGTTCTCGGTCGAGCTGCTGCTGGTGCTGCTGCCGTTCACCAAGCTGTTCCACACCTTCTCCGTATTCGTGTCGCGCTGGTACAACGGCGACTTTTTCGGGAGAAAAGGCGTGGCTTCTTAGAATCAGGAGGGATGATGAGTGCGACTCTGGAAAAAGGTCTCAACGCCTTCAAGGAAGTGATCGACACACCGATCGCCAGCTACTTCTCCAGTTGCGTGCATTGCGGACTGTGCGCTGAAGCCTGCCTGTTCTACAACGAGACCGGCGATGCCAAATACACGCCCATCCACAAGCTGGAACCGCTGCGCCGGGTGTGGAAACAGGAGTACACGCTGCTCGGCAGGCTGGGCAAGTTGCTCGGCCTGGCGAAACCGGTGACCGATGCGGAGCTGACCGAGTGGGAACCGCTGGTCTACGACAGCTGCACCATGTGCGGCCGCTGCTCCATGGTCTGCCCGGTCGGCAACGACATCACCTACATGATCCGCAAGATGCGCGAAGGCATGTCCGCATCGGGTCATGCGCCGGAAGACATGAAAGGCGCGACCAAGCGCGCGGTCGAGATCGGCAGCCCGATGGGCATCAAGTGGCCCGCGGTGCAGGCGCAGATCAAGCATGTGCAGGCCGAGACCGGCATCGAAGTGCCGGTCGATGTGCAGGGCGCGGATTATCTGGTGCTGATGTCTTCGATGGAGATCATCAACTTCCCCGAGTATCTTTCTGCGATCAGTCGCATCTTCAAACAGGCCGGAGTGAGCTGGACGCTGGCACCGGATGCTTTCGAGGCGACCAACAGCGGCATCCAGATCGGCGCATCCGACCTCGCACGCGAGATCGTCAGCCGCATCGTGGTGGCGGCTGAGCGTCTGAAAGTGAAATGCGTGATCAGCCCTGAATGCGGCCATGCCTTCACCGCCATCCGCTGGGAAGGTCCCAACCTGATGGGCAAACCGTTCGGTTTCGAGGTGAAGCATATCCTCGAAGTGCTCGATGAGCTGCGCCTCGCGGGCAAGATCAAGACCAGAGGCAAGGACAAACGCCCGCTGACCTATCACGACCCCTGCCAGATCACGCGGCGCGGCGGCGTGGTGGAACAGCCGCGCCACCTGCTCGGCGAAATCGCGGAAGATTTCCGCGAGATGCCGGACGCGGGCGTGATGAACTGGTGCTGCGGCGGTGGCGGCGGCGTCTCGGCCAACTCGCGCGCGGAACCGTTGCGTCTGGAAGCATTCAAGGTCAAGAAGCGGCAGATCGAATCCACCGGCGTGCACACGCTGATCACCGCCTGCGCCAACTGCCGCATCGTGATGGAAGAAGGCCTGGAGCATTACCACATGAAGGTCGAAGTGCTCGGCCTGACCGAGTTGCTTGCCGAGTATCTGGTCGAAGGAGAATGACGCCATGACGATCACCAACGACAGCGAATTCAAAACGGCTATCGCCAAATTGACCAAGGCCGGGCAGCGCCAGGTCGGGGCGCGTTTTGCCGAAAGCGTGCTGGCACTGTGCAAGGACGCCAGGGTGAAACACGCCATCGCCACGGCCATGCGTGCCGATATCACCGAAGACGAACTCGCCGCTGCACTCGACACAGCCAAGAAAGCCAGCGTGGACAGCTTCACCCAGTGCGGCACGGAATGCGACTGGAACAGCCAGGCCGGGCACTTCGTCGCCAAAGCTGCACTGGCCTGCCTCAAACCCGGCCCCAATCCGGCCTGGGAAGCGGCCATGCACGCGCGCATGGCGCGCACCAGCGAAAGCATCGCCACGGGGCAGGGTACGGACAATGCCGAGACTGCAGTTCAATACCGCATCCTGACCGAATTCCTGAAAGCTTGAGGAAACTGAAATGACCACTACACAACGCGTTGTCGTCGATCCCGTCACCCGCATCGAAGGCCACCTGCGCATCGAGGCCGAGACCGATGCCTCGGGCCGCATCACGCGCGCCTCGTCCGCCGGCACCATGGTGCGCGGCATCGAGATCATCATGCGCGGACGCGACCCGCGCGAAGCTTGGGCGCTGGCGCAGCGCATCTGCGGCGTGTGCACGCTGGTGCACGGCATCGCTTCGGTGCGCTCGGTGGAGAACGCGCTGAAGATCGAGATCCCGCACAACGCCGAACTGATCCGCAACCTGATGATAGGTGCGCAATACATCCACGACCATGTGATGCACTTCTACCACCTGCATGCGCTGGACTGGGTGGACGTGGTGTCTGCGCTGAAGGCAGATCCCAAGGCTACATCGGCGCTGGCGCAGAGCCTGTCCGGTTACGCCAAGTCTTCGCCGGGTTACTTCAGCGATGTACAGAAGAAGCTCAAAGGTTTCGTTGAAGCCGGGCAGCTCGGCATCTTCGCCAACGGCTACTGGGGCCACCCGGCCTACAAGCTGCCGCCCGAAGCCAACCTGATGGCGGTGGCGCATTATCTCGATGCGCTGGAATGGCAGCGCGATGTGGTGAAACTGCATGCCGTGTTCGGCGGCAAGAATCCGCACCCCAACTTCCTGGTTGGCGGCGTACCCTGCGCGATCAGCATCGATCCGAATCATCCGGGGCACGGCAAGGGGCCGCATTTCCGCGGCGGCAATTCCGGTACCGCGGTCAACGTGGTCGGCCTGCAGACCGTGCAGAATGCTATCAACCAGATGCGCAGCTTCGTCGACCAGGTGTATGTGCCGGATACGCTCGCCATCGCCGGCTTTTACAAGGACTGGGCGAAGCAGGGCGAAGGCGTGGGCAACTTCCTCACCTTCGGTGATTTCCCCGCCAATGGCATGTCCGACCCGTCCTCGTACATGATCCCCTCCGGCGTGATACTGGACCGTGACCTGAGCAAGATCCACCCCATCGACATGAACGCCGAAGGCGAGATACAGGAATTCGTCAGCCACGCGTGGTACGACTACTCGGTGGGTAAGGAGCAGGGCCTGCACCCGTACAAGGGCGAGACCAAGCTCGACTACACCGGTCCGAAGCCGCCGTACGACTATCTCGATGTGGACAAGGAATACTCCTGGCTCAAGTCGCCGCGCTGGAAAGGCAAGGCTGTCGAAGTCGGTCCGCTGGCGCGCGTGCTGATGCTGTATGCCTCCGGCCACGAGCAGACCAAGGAACTGGTCGGCATGACGCTGAAGAAACTCGATGTGCCGGTGCAGGCGCTGTATTCCACGCTGGGCCGCACCGCCGCGCGCACGCTGGAGACCAAGATCGTCGCCGACGCGATGCAGGGCTGGTACGACCAGCTCATCGCCAACATCAAGGCCGGCGACGTGAAGACCTTCAATGAAACGAAATGGGAACCCTCGACCTGGCCCAGCCACGCGCAAGGCGTCGGCATCATGGAAGCCCCGCGCGGCGCGCTCTCGCACTGGATCGTCATCAAGGACCAGAAGATCGACAACTATCAGGCCATCGTGCCCAGCACCTGGAACGCCGGACCGCGCGATGCGGCGGGTAATCAGGGGCCGTACGAAGCGGCGTTGAAAGGCCACCAGCTACATGATCCCAAGCAGCCTATCGAAGTGCTGCGCACCATCCACAGCTTTGATCCCTGCATCGCTTGCGCGGTGCATGTGACGGATCCGGATGGGGAGGAGTTGGTGCGGGTGAAGGTGGTTTGATTTGGAGATGCGCTTGAAGAGGTTGGCTACTTAACGTCGGCATTCATCGGCAGAGAGTCTGCTGGTTCCAGTCCGAGCCGACCAGTTAGGCAGCGCTCTTATTGGTTCCGCTGATCTGCTCTTGAAGGTGGCGGTTGGCCATGATGGCATCTGGAGCCAGGGCAGATATAAGACGCTCATGCATCGCGAATAGATCCGAAAACCAGAATGTAATTTGAGTTCCCAAGTTGCCCTCTGTTGTTAGGGAATGGGTTCCGTTGAATTCATAGTCCAGCGAATTTTTTAGATTGTGATTCCCATCGTAGTGGACCGTCGAGTTTCGGAGCCGCCGGAAGAACTCCAAGAATTTCTTGTCTTCCTTGCTAAGGTAAGGACAAAGAGCCGAGACCTCACCTTCGTGTGCCTGCTTGTGGAATTCTGGCTCGGGCGGAACAATGCCCAGAATCATGTTCTTGGTAATTACACCAAAGCGAGAGACAGTTAAATATAGATCATTGATCAGGCTGCGACGAATGTCAGTCAAGAACCCGTCTTGGTGTGTGCGCAACTGGTCTGCGGTTGCGATAATCTTGCACACATGTCGCGGCGGATCGATAGGGTCGACGATATCGACGCTGTAGCTCGCGTTGTCAATATTGACGCGATGAAGCCATAAGAGCTTGAGAGAACACAGAGACATCGTGTTTGCCAAATGCGTCTGCATCAGTTCAAGTTGCTTCCTAATAAGGGCTGAGCGATCAGCTTCCATTGTGCGGCCTAGCGTTTAATTCAGCGGCCGCCGAAGGCGGTCGGAATGATGGGTTAGGATGCGCACGATTGCTCAGTTGATCGTTTGACATTCAACGCCCTCTAGAACACCCGTCAGTACTTGGCGGCCATCCGATTTCATGCCGATGGATATGTTGATGCGTGTCACACTAAGCTTCGCACGCTGGTACTCAAATGGCTTTGTAGTGTCAAAGGAGGAAGTGTTGATAAGCTGGGAGAACGAATATGTGGTGCCCTGCTGATTGACAGGGCCAGTTACGTCGCCTACAACGTTCCCTCCTTGGTATATCTTCATTGGGTCGCGAGTTGCCACCCAGTCTGGTGGAGCAATCACTTTGTCCGATGCCTTGCCGATGGTGTCTCGAAGGTCAAGCTGATGAGTCCATATCCACCGTAAGCCGATGAAGCAAACCATCACCACTACAACTGAAAGAATAAGTTTGAAAAGAAGTTCCATAGCGATAGTCTCTCTGTGGCCTAGCTTAAATTAAACTTCAATGTACCGGAGTCGAATAGCTTTGACTATTCCGAAAAGGGATTCCTGATTCCCACCCCAGTCCCCCGAAAGTCATCAACGTTGCGCGTGACCACCGTCAAATCGTGAATCAGCGCAATCGCGGCGATCTGTTTGTCTATCGGGTGTTGAGGATTTGGCGACATCAACTTTCCCCACACCTGGGCGCACTCTTCGTCGAAGGAGAGGATCTTGTCGGCGTAGTCTTCAACAAGCAGATCAAGCCATGCTTCAAGCTTTTTGGATTGCGGCATATCGCCGCGCAGGCGGATGTTTTCCAGGCCGCGCCTGATCTCGCCGATGGTTTGTGCCGAGAGATAGAGTTCGTCGGCACCCGTCTGCTGAAAGAATTGCCTGACGCCGGGATTGGCATTCGCTCCCTTGCGCGCTTCGCTGATGACGTTGGTATCGACCAGATACATACAGGGGGCTAGGCGTTACGGAAATTGAAATCGGCGTCTTCGCCGACATTGGGCATGCTTGCCAGCACTTCAGCAACGGAACGACGCTTGGGACGCTGCAAGGCCGACTTCAGTATCTCGCGATGTTCGGCCTCGGCGCTTCTGCCATGAGCTGCGGCCAGTTGCTTGAGGGCGAGGGCGACTTCTTCATCCACGTTTCGAACGACAAGATTGGTAGCCACGATATACTCCTTTTGTAATCATTGATTGCAATCTAACAAAGAAGTGATTGCATTGCAATCATAAAGTCGGGTGTGATCAAACATCGGGTATGGCACTGATCGGATATGAAATATACACATTGATTCAAGTGAATATCACATATTCATGCGGCGATGGATACTTTTGCTACACTCGCTTCGCCTTGCGTTGACACAAGAACGTTCGTTCTGTATCTTCCGCGAAGCTTAGCACCACCCGTCTAACGGTTCAATCAAGGAGATTCAGATGTCAGAGGTGAAGAAGGTGAAATTGACGCCCGATGAAGTTCGTACTGCCAGGAATGTGGTAGCAGCAGAAAAGACTCTGACCCTTGCCAACAAATCGATGCTCGCAGCCGATCAGGCTGCGGCAGAAGCCAGACAGATACTGGAAGCCAAGCAGATCATCGCCGATCAGAAAGCAGCCGTCGCGAATCAGGCCCGTGCAGCCTACGATGCGGCGCTCGCCAGCAAGACACAAGCCGAGCAGGAGATGCGCGCCGCGATGGAAGCAGGCGAGATGATGCGTGCGGATGCCGAAGCGGCCCGCATCGCGAAGATACAAGCAGCGCAGGAGGCCGCAGCCGCCAAGGCCTTGGCTCAGGAGCAGGCGAAGCAGCGTGCATTGGAAGCAGCCGCCGCCAAGCAGGCCGCCGCTGAAGCGAAGCAACGCGCCGCAGAAGAAGCAGCCGCGCTGAAGCTGGCGCAGGCCGAGGCGAAGAAGAAGGCGGCGGAAGAAGCCGCTGCGTACAAGAAGGCCGTGGCCGATGCCAAGAAGAAAGCAGCCGATGAGGCCGCGGCCTTGAAGAAAGCCGAAGCCGAGGCGAAAAAGCTCGCCGCGCAACAAGCCGCCGAGGCCAAACGTGCCGCAGCGGAAGCAAAGAAACAAGCCGCGGCAGAAGCCGCCGCATTGAAGAAGGCAGAGGTCGAAGCGAAGAAGCGCACAGCGGAAGAAGCGGCAGCGCAAAAGAAAGCGGAAGCCGAAGCACGCAAGCTGGCCGTCGAACAGGCAGCGGCTGCAAAGAAAGCTGAAGCGGAAGCCAGGAAAAAAGCCGCCGAAGAAGCCGCTGCACTGAAGAAAGCCGAAGCCGAGGCGAAGAGACTGGCCGCACAACAGGCTGCCGCCGCGAAGAAGGCCGAGGCGGAAGCCAGGAAACAGGCAGCAGCAGAAGCTGCTGCTCAGAAGAAAACTGAAGCGGAGGCCAGGAAACAGGCTGCAGCAGAGGCTGCCGCGCTGAAGAAGGCGCAAGCCGAAGCCCAGAAGGCCGAAGCAGAAGCGCGCAAGCTGGCCGCGCAACAACTTGCCGCCGAGAAAAAAGCCGAAGCAGAAGCCAGAAAGCTGGCGGCATTGGAAGCGGCTGCGATCAAGAAGGCAGAAGCCGCAGCTATGAAGATCGCCGCACAGGAGGCAGCTGCCGCAAGAAAGTTGGCTGCTGAGCAGGCCAGGCTGGCAGCACAGGAGTTGGCAGCGGCCCGGAAGGCGGAAGCCGAAGCACGCAAGGCGGCAGCGGCAGAGGCCAAACGGATCAAGCAGGAAGAAGCCGCAGCCCGCAAGGCGGCTGCAGCGCTAAAGAAAGCCGAAGCCGCCGCCAGGAAAGCCGCGATGGCGCCGCCCGAGCCGGTCTGGCCTTTCCCGGATGAGGAAAGCAAAGAGGCAAGCCCGGTTTAAGAAATACAGGCAAGTCGAGGACAACAAAGCGCTCTGGAGATCAGGGCGCTTTGTCTTTGTGCGGAGTCAGTCGCTCAGCTTGGCGACCATGTCGGCCAGCCATCTGTTCGCCATCGCAGTGGCCTGCCGCAGATTCGCAGATGCCTCCGGGCTGAGATCGTCACCCAGTTCAAAACCGTAACCGCGCACGCGCAACAGGAAGCAGGGGGGCGCGTCGGATCCGTACACCTGTTTGAAAGTGTGCAACAAGGCGAACGGCGTCATGGCATGGCTGGTGTAGCTGTTGTCCTGGGCGGCAGAGATCCAGGAGAAATGGAAAGGCGGAGCGCAGGACATATCCGCATCGACGAACAGTACCGCACAGCGTCCCATGAGATCGGTGACATGCTCGACCTGTAACTGGAAGTCTTCGATGAGCTCGGCGGATTCGCTGGTTTGCAACTGGCGCACCAGCAAGGGTGCGAGCGCATCGTCGCCGCGAGATTCGTTGCCGATGGCGATGATGAGGAGGGGGAGAGTCATGATGATTGAATGGATATCCGTTCGCCCTGAGTCTGTCGACGTGTGAATGGATCACATCGCCTTTCTCGGGAGGCTTCGATTGGCTCAGCCCGAACGGTGGTTTCCTAGTCTGAGGTATCGCACAGAGCGCCCGATGTATTACGAGTCAACATATCCACCCGGCCTCCCTCCGCATCCAGCAACTCCACTTCCAGCGGCATCTTGCCCAGTGCGTGTGTGGCGCAGGACAGGCAGGGGTCGAAGGCGCGGATGGCGACTTCGATGTGGTTGAGCAGGCCTTCGGTGAGTTTCTTGCCGTCGATGAATTGGCGCGCCACCTGGCGGATGGCTTCGTTCATCGCCTGGTTGTTGTGGGTGGTGGAGACGATGAGGTTGCAGCGCACGATCTGATCGTTCTCGTCGACCTTGTAGTGATGGATGAGGGTGCCGCGCGGTGCTTCGATCACACCGACACCGCGGTCCTGGCGCACTCCCTTGCTGACCAGATCGGTGCCTTGCAGGTCGGGATCGTGCAGCAGGTCGCGGATGACCTCGGCGGCATGCAGCATCTCGATCATGCGCGCCCAGTGGAAGCCCAGTGTCGCACCTGCTGCCTTGCCGTTGTCAAAGGCCATGAACGCCTTGCGTTCCGCCTCGGCCAGCGGCGTGGGAATGAAATCGCACTGCGTCACGCGGCTAAGCGGGCCGACGCGATACCAGCCGGTCTCTGGACCCAAGCTGCGCAGGAAGGGGAACTTCATGTACGACCACGGCTTCACGTCCTCGAAGATCACGTCCCAGTAATGGCTGTAGTCATAATGGTCGAACAGCGTCTTGCCGTCCATGTCGCGTGCGCGCAGGCCGCCGTGATACAGATCCAGCGCACCGTCGGCGCGCACCATGTTGAGCGTATGCGCCTTGAAGCGGCCGAAATCGTTGTAGAGGTCGAGGTTCTGCTCGAACAGTTTTCTGGCGATGGCGACCGACTCGCGGCTCCAGCTCACGATCTGTTCGATGTCCTTGAGCAGGTAGTCGCGCTCTTCGATGCTCACGTTCTTGTTCACACCGCCGGGGATGGAGCCTGTGCCGTGCACGCGTTTGCCGGCGGTGACTCGTATCACTTCCTGGCCGAACTTGCGCAGCAGCACGCCCTGCTTGGCGATCTCCGGATAGGCGCCTACGACGCCGACGATGTTGCGCTTGGTGACATCGGAATCGAAGCCGAACAGCAGGTCGGGCGAACACAGGTGGAAGAAGTGCAACGCATGCGATTGCAGGATCTGGCCGTAGTGCATCAGGCGGCGCACCTTCTCGGCGGTCGGCGTGAGCGTTGCACCGACGATCATGTCCATCGCCTTGGAGGCGGCGATATGGTGGCTCACCGGGCAGATGCCGCACAAGCGCTGCACCATCACCGGCGCTTCCCAGTAGGGACGGCCCTGGATGAACTTCTCGAAGCCGCGGAACTCGACGATGTGCAGGCGCACCTGATGCACGCGGTCGTTCTCGTCCAGCAGCAGCGTGACCTTGCCATGGCCTTCCACGCGCGACACCGGATCGATGGCGACGCGGCGCAGGTTCTCGGGGTGGGCGGCGGTTTCGAGATCATTACCCATATTAAAATCCTTTGCCACAGAGTACACAGAGACCACAGAGTGCCTTACTGTTTTTCTCTGTGCGCTCTGTGATCTCTGTGGCTAAATGTTTTTCAATCATATTTAATCAAACCGTGCCCCAGTTCAGGCGTCTTGCCGGCGATGAGATCGGTGAGGAATTTCCAGATGGCATCGCCGGAAGGCGGGCAGCCGGGGATGAAGTAATCGATCTTCACCACCTCATGCAGCGGATGCACCTTGTCCAGCGGCAGCGGCAGTTCGGGATCGTTGGGGATGTGGCCGTGCGCCAGTCCCGGTTCGGTCAGGTACACCTCGGTGAGGCAACTGCCGAGGTCGAGGTGGTTGCGCTGTGCGGGCAGGCCGCCGTTGATGGCGCAGGCGCCGATGGCGATGAGTATCTTGCAGTTCTTGCGGAACTCGTGCAGCACATGCACGTTCTCCGCGTTGCACACGCCGCCCTCGATGATGCCGATGTCGCAGGGGCCACAGTGCTTGATATCGTTGATCGGTGAGCGGTCGAACTCGACCAGATCGAGCAGGGCCAGCAGGCGCTCATCGATGTCGAGGAAGGACATGTGGCAGCCGAAGCAACCGGCGAGCGAAGTGGTGGCGACGCGGAGCTTCTTGCTCATGATGCGTCCTCGCAGGTTTTGCAATTCCCGCTGGCATCGACTTGGCGCGGCGCATCATCCAGTGCCTGCGCACTGATCGGACGCTGGTCGTAGCGCCGTGCGCCGATGGGCTGACTGAAGCCGACGCGCTTCTTCAGGATCACCCCGACCGGGCAGACTTCCATGGCTTTGTCGGTGAGGGCGATGTCGGTGTCCTTGAGCAATCCGGATGCGGAATTGACGATCAGGTGCTTGGTGATGCCGCGTCCGGACAGCGCAAACACGTTCTTGCCGTCCACTTCGCTCGATGCGCGCACGCAGAGTTCGCACAACACGCAGCGGTTGAAGTCGAGCAGGATATCGGGGTGCGAGGCATCCAGCGGGCGGTCGGGATAGAGATGACGGAAACCCGTGGCATGCACTTCGAGGTCGTAGCCCAGTGCCTGCAATACGCAGTTGCCGCTCTTTTCGCAGGAGGGGCAGAAATGGTTGCCTTCGGCGAACAGCATCTGCACCAGGGTGCGGCGCAATGCGTTCAACTCCTCGATGTTGCTTTCGATGTTCAGCCCGGCTTCGGCCGGCAGGGTGCATGATGCGGTGGTGCGACCGTTGAGCTTGACCGTGCACAGCTTGCAGCTGCCGTGCGGCTTGAATTCGGGGTGGTAGCACAGGTGCGGGATGTAATGCCCGGCAGCGAGCGCGGCCTGCATCACGGTCTGGCCCGGTTCGAACGGTACTGCTGCGCCGTCGAGTTGGAATGTCTCGCTCATTCTGTCTCCTTCAGGTGTGCACCGGCGTCGTCGCGTCCGGTCATCTGCCGTGCGCGCGCCAGCGAACCGTCAAGGTCGAAAGCGGGCGAGAACATCAGCGACTTGAGCTTGTTCTCGTAGGCGGGGCGGAAATGCTTGAGCGTGTGCAGCACCGGATTGCAGGCGGTGCGGCCAAGGCCGCAATGCGAGCTGGTCTGCAATACGCGGTCCAGGTTCTCCACCTCGTTCAGGTCGTACTGGGTACCGTGGCCGTTGGCGATCTTGTCCATGGTCTGTTTGAGCATGGAGGTACCGACGCGGCAGGGTGTGCAGAAGCCGCAGCTCTCGTGCGCGAAGAAGTGCACGAAGTTGCGTGCCACTTCGAACAGGTCGCGGCTGTCGTCGAACACCATGAACGCCCCGGCGGTGGGCAGGTCCTCGAAACCCAGCTTGCGCCCGAACTCGCTTTCCGGCACGCACACGCCGGACGGCCCGCTGACCTGCACCGCACGCGTGTTCACCGCGCCGCAGTCCTGCAGGATCTCGCGTATCGACACACCGAAGGGGTATTCATAGATGCCGGGATAGGCGCAGTCGCCGGAGACCGAGATGAGTTTACTGCCGCTGGACTTCTCGGTGCCGATGGCGCGGTACTTGTCCGCTCCCATCTGCACGGCCAGTGCGGCCTGGCAGAAGGTCTCGACGTTGTCGACTGCGGTCGGCTGCTGCATGTAACCGTGCGTGACGGGGAAGGGCGGTCGGTTGCGCGGTACGCCGCGCTTGCCTTCCAGCGATTCGATCAGCGCCGATTCTTCGCCGCAGATATAGGCGCCCGCGCCAAGATGGATGTCGATGTCGAAATCGAAGCCGGATTTGCCGAGGATGCTTTCGCCCAGCAGATTGCTGTCGCGGCGGCGCTGCAGGACGGCGCGCAGGGGTTCGAGCAGATAACGGTATTCGCCGCGCAGATAGAGGAAGCCTTGCTTCGCGCCGACTGCCAGCGCACACAAAGTCATGCCTTCGAACACCAGATCGGCCTGGCGCGTGAGCAGCACACGATCCTTGAACGTGCCCGGCTCGCCTTCGTCGGCATTGCACACTACATAATGATCACTACCTTGCGCCTTGCGGCAGGATTCCCATTTCAGGCCGGTGGGGAAGCCGGCACCACCGCGCCCGCGCAGGCCGGATGCCTTGACGGTGTCGATGATGCTCTGGGCACCCGCAGCCAGCGCGGTGTGCAACACCTCGCCATAAGCCAGTTTGTTGTCGAGTAACAGTCCGCCGCGGCGGATGTTATCCCCGACATGGAAAAAGTCGGCCGGCCAGTCGGACATGGGCGTACGGTTGCGGATGAGTTGCGCGATCTCCTGCACGCGCTGGTGGCTCAGTCGGGTGATGGCGCGGCCGTTGATCAGCAACGCCGGGCCCTGGTCGCACATGCCGGTGCAGGAGGTGGTGTTGATGCTGACCAGACCGTCTTCGGAGACCTTGCCCGGTTGCAGCCACAGCAATTGGCACATCTGTTCCAACAGGGCCTGGTTGCCCAGCATACGGTCGGTGATGTTGTCGGAGAACAGCACCCGGTATTCGCCTTGCGGCTTGAGGTGCAGGAAGGAATAGAAGGAAGCGACGCTTTCGATGCGCGCGCGCGGGATGCCCAATCTTTCAGCCAGTCGCGAGATCGCATCCTGCGGGATGTGGCCGAAACGCTCCTGCATCTCCCGGAGTATCTGCAGCAAGCGGGATGCGTCGTTGCGGTGGCGTGCAGTCAGCTGATCCAGCCAGGCCTGCCCGGAAGCGTCAAATTGAGTGTCGTTGTCTGGTAGCATATTGTTGTTGGAACCATACCGGAGCGGACAGCAATTAGTGTAATCCTACTCCGGCAGGCGACAAAATACGATCAACTCAAGAAAGAATTGTGACAGGGGCTCCGCTCCCGCAATTTTTTTATATTTTTTTAAGGAAACGTCCCGCCATGCACATGCACGATCCCCATCCTTTCTCCTATGACGTGGAAGAAGCCGATTTTGACGAACTCGTGGTCGCCCGTTCGCAGCAGACCCCCATCCTGCTCGATATCGGCGCTGAATGGTGCGCACCCTGCAAAGTACTGGGGCCGCATCTGGAAAGACTGGTGAAGGAATACGGCGGCAAGTTCCTGCTCGCCAAGGTGGACGCCGACGAGAACATGCGCATCGCCGGAAGACACAAGGTGCGCGGATTTCCGACCGTGATCGCCTATAGCCGCGGAGTCGAGATCGACCGTTTCCACAGCTCGCATCCCGACCATTTCCTGCGCCAGTTCATCGACAAGCTGGTCGCGCATCACCAGTCCGGTAATTGACAGGACAGAAGCCGCTGCAGGTTCAGAAATCCATCATTGCGAGGTCAGGTAAACAATGAGTGCGATCGATATCTTTCCGTGGAACGAGAACTTGTTGAAGTGCATGTAAATCTGACCCATGTTGTTCATCCAATTTTGACCCGCCCTTGAATTACTTCCAAGCGGTGTGATTGCACAGCTGCCAGCACCTGATGCTACTCAACGTGGGTCAAATCTGGATGCGCATTATTGCCCCAAGTGGGTCAGTTTTGGGTGCGCCGCAACACACAGGAATCTGGGTGAAAAAAAGCTGCCAAAAAGCTGCCGAACCCATGTCATTCCATGCCATTTTCTAGGCACTACTCAAACTGGAGCAAACAAAAAAGCCGCTATAAATTAGCGGCTTAAATGTTTTTGCTTGGCGGAGAGGGCGGGATTCGAACCCGCGGTGGGATGTTATCCCACACACGCTTTCCAGGCGTGCGACTTAAACCGCTCATCCACCTCTCCGGAAGGGCGCGCAGAATAAACTAGAACGTCGTTTCCCGCAATCAAAAACGATCGCGCCACTCGCGCAGGGCAGTGAATACGGCCAATTCGCTGGTATCGGCCAGTCCCCTGGCTTGCAGAGTCCGGATCAATTCCGGGTTGTTGCAGCGCAGGAAGGGGTTGGTGGCTTTTTCCAGTGCGATGGTGAAGGGGACGCTGGGCTGGTTCCCGGCGCGCAGTGCACGGGTATCGGCGATACGGCGCTGGATATCGGGGTTGTCCGGTTCACAGGCGAGAGCGAAGGGCAGGTTGTATCCGGTGTACTCGTGTGCGGAATAGGCCAGTGTCTGCTCCGGCAATGCCGCAAGGCGCTGCAGCGAATGATGCAATTGTGCCGACGTTCCCTCGAAGTTCTTGCCGCAGCCCGCGCCGAACAGGATGTCGCCGCAGAACACCATGCCCGGCGCGACGAAGGCGATGTGGTCGTCCAGATGCCCGGGCAACTCAATGATGTCGAAAACGAGGTCGAATCCGGCCAGGCTGAGGCGGTCGCCTTCGCGCAAGTCATGGGTGACATGGGGATTCTTTGGATGGCTTCGCCCGTACACCGGCACGTTATATACTCCGCGCAATTCATCGATGCCGTCGACGTGGTCGTGGTGGCGATGGGTGCACAGGATCGCATCCAGACGCAGGTCGTTCTGCCGCAGGAATTCCAGCACCGGCCAGGCTTCGCCGGGATCGACCGCGACGGCATGTCCTTCGTGCCGGAGTAGCCAGATGTAGTTGTCTTGCAGGGCGGGGATGGCAGTGATGGTTAGCATGATGAATACAGAGATCCGATGCCGAATTGTAAGTTAACCGCGAATAGTTTGAGCGAATGGTTCGCCAGCGAGCAGGGCGGCTATGTGCTGGCGCGCGAGCAGGCTTATTTCGACCGGACTGTGGCGGATATCTTCGGCTTCAATGCGGTGCAGCTGGGCCTGCCGGAACAGGATTTCCTGCGCAACAGCCGTATCCCGCTGCGTTTCAGTGCGGGGAACCAGGCCGGGAACGCCGTGCGTCTGGTCTGTACCGAGCTGCCTTTCGACAGCGACAGCCTGGACCTCGTGTTGTTGCCGCATGTATTGGAATTCTCCGACAATCCGCACCAGATCATCCGCGAGGTGGAGCGCGTGTTGATGCCGGAAGGCAATCTCATCATCAGCGGCTTCAATCCCTTCAGTCTGTGGGGGCTGCACCGTGCGCTCGGCAGGCGACAGGGTTACCCGTGGAGCGGACAGTTCATCACGCTGCAGCGCATGAAGGATTGGCTGGCGCTGCTGGGTTTTGAAGTGGTGGGCGGACGTTTCGCGGCGTATGCGCCGCCCTTCCATCAGCGCAAATGGCTGGATCGCTGTGCCTTCATGGAAAAGGCGGGCGACCGCTGGTGGGCGGTGAGCGGCGGGGTGTATTTCCTGCATGCGATCAAGCGGGTGCCGGGCATGCGCCTGATCAAGCCGAAATGGAACGAGGGGCTGGTGCGCAAACTGTTGCCGGCGGCACCGAAATTGAACAACAAGATCACTCAAAGAACGAACGGGCAGGAATGAACAGCGAAACGACCGACATCGTCGAGATATTCACCGACGGCGCCTGCAAGGGCAACCCGGGGGTGGGCGGCTGGGGTGCACTGCTGCGCACCAAGGGCAAGGAGCGCGAGCTCTTCGGCGGCGAGGCGCATACCACCAACAATCGCATGGAGCTGCTGGCGGCGATCTCCGCGCTGGAAGCGCTGAAACGTCAGTGCAAGGTGCGTCTGCATACCGACTCGAAATACGTGCAGCAGGGCATCAGCGAATGGGTGCACAACTGGAAAAAGCGCGGCTGGAAGACGGCCGACAAGAAACCGGTGAAGAACGAAGACCTGTGGCGCAGGCTGGACCTGCTGGCCGCACAGCACCATGTCGAATGGGTGTGGGTCAAAGGCCATGCCGGTCACGACGGCAACGAGCGCGCCGACCAGTTGGCGAATCGCGGCGTGGAATCGGTGCAGGGAGGTAATGATGCGTAAAGTCGTGCTGGATACGGAAACCACCGGTCTCGACCCAAAGCAGGGGCACCGCATCATCGAGGTCGCGGCCATCGAGATGGACGGACGCAAAGTCTCGGAACGCACCTTCCACCGCTACATCAACCCGGAGCGCGAGATCGATGAGGGCGCGGCGGCGGTACACGGCCTGACGCTGGACCGCTTGCTGGACGAGCCGAAGTTCGCCGAGGTCGCGCCCGCCCTGCTCGAATTCATCGCCGGAGCGGAGTTGATCATCCACAATGCCCCGTTCGATATCGGCTTCCTCAACGCCGAGCTGGCTCTGGCCGGACTGCCTCTGCTGAACAACCCGGTGATCGACACCCTCAAGGTTGCCAAGGAACTGCACCCCGGCAAGAAGAATAACCTGAACGCCTTGTGTGACCGTTACCAGATCGACAACTCGCACCGCACCCTGCATGGTGCGCTGCTGGATACCGAACTGCTGGCCGAGGTCTATCTGGCGATGACGCGCGGCCAGGAGAGTCTGCTGGGCGATGAGGGCGGTGACGAAGATGGCGGGCACCTCAACGCCGAGGGTGAGGCGATACGTTTGAGCGTGCGCGTGTTGCCCGCCAGCGAAGAAGAGCTCGCTTTGCATCTCACCCAGCTGCAGGACATCGAGAAGGCTAGCAAAGGAGCATGCGTTTGGAAAAAACTGCAAGAACAGCAGTGATCCTGCAATGGTCCCGGCGCATCCGCTGGGCATTGATGTTGTCGCTGCTGGCTTACCTCGCGCTGTGCGCCTATTTCTGGTCCATCCAGCGCAGCAAGATATATCAGCCCAGTCCCGTGCTGCAAACCACGCCGGAACGGCTCGGGATGAAGTACGAACAGTTCACCATCCCGTCCGGTAGCGGCGCTACGCGCGGTGAACTGTATGCCTGGTGGATAGCAGCGGATCAGGCCGATGCGCCGACCTTGCTCTATCTGCACGGCAACAAGGATAACGTCGGCCATCATCTCGAACATAGCCTGCGCCTGCACGATGCCGGTTATAACCTGTTGCTGCTCGACTATCGCGGATATGGCAAAAGCACGGGGGGCGAGCCGGGCGAAGCCAAGATGTATGAAGATGCCGAGTCGGCCTGGAACTACCTGCTGCAACAACGCCAGCAGGAACCGCGGCGCACCTTCATCTATGGCCATTCCATGGGCGGCGCGGTGGCGATCGAACTGGCCTTGCGCCATCCCGAGGCTGCCGGCCTGATCGTGGAGAGTTCCTTCACGTCCATGCGCGAGATGGCGGAAGCGGAATATCCCTGGCTGCCGGTGGATACGCTGTTGAACCAGCGTTTCGATTCCATCGACAAGGTCTGGAAGCTGAAGACCCCGGTCCTCTTCATCCATGGCACCTGGGACAAACGCACTCCGTTCCGGATGAGCCAGCAACTGTACGAACGGGCGGCAGCACCCAAGGCGATCAAGCTCATCGAAGGCGGTGAGCATGGCAACTCGAGCAGCGTCGGCCTGCTGGAATACCGTGCCGCGCTCAATGAATTCACCCGCCGCTATCTGGCGAAGCCGCAATGAGCGTTCAGCACACCGATGTGCTGGTCATCGGCGCAGGAGCGGCGGGCATGATGTGCGCTCTGACTGCGGCGCGGCGCGGACGCTCGGTGCTGTTGCTCGACCACTCGTCCAAACTGGCGGAGAAGATCCGCATCTCCGGCGGCGGACGCTGCAACTTCACCAACCTGAACACCAAGCCAGATAACTATCTTTCGCAGAACCCGCATTTCTGCCGCTCGGCGCTGGCGCGTTTCACGCCGCAGCATTTCATCGCCATGCTGGAGGCGCACGGCATCGGCTACCATGAGAAGACACTGGGGCAGTTGTTCTGCGACGACGGCTCGGAAGCCATCATCGCCATGCTCAAGTCGGAATGCGATGCTGCCGGTGTGCGCTGGAGCATGCCGTGCGAAGTGGGCGAGATCAGGCGCGGTAGCGCATTTACGGTGAATACCGCCCGCGGATTGATCGAATCCGGATCGCTGGTCATCGCCACGGGTGGCTTGTCCATTCCCAAGATCGGTGCCACGCCTTTTGGTTACAAGGTCGCCGAGCAGTTCGGCATCCCCATGACCAAGCTCAAGCCAGGGCTGGTGCCGCTGACTTTCCACCCGGAAGAGTGGGCGGTATATGCCGAGCTGTCCGGCGCTTCGCTGGATGCCGTGGTGAGTTTCGGCAAGCTGAGTTTTCGCGAGAACCTGCTGTTCACCCATCGCGGTTTGAGCGGTCCGGCCATTCTGCAGATATCGTCTTACTGGGAACCGGGCAAACCTTTATCCATCGATCTGCTGCCCGATCTCGACATGCATGAAATATTCGCGCAACAGCGCGGCAGCAAGATGTTGCTGGGCAATTTCCTCGCGCAATATCTGCCCAAGCGACTGGCCGATATCGTCGCCACGAAATGGGCGATGAACACTTCGCTCAACCAGTGCTCGGATAAAGAATTGCGCGTGCTGGCCGATAGACTCAAGGATTGGCAGATCACGCCGACCGGCACGCTGGGCTACAGCAAGGCGGAAGTGACCTGCGGCGGCGTGGATACGCGCGCATTGTCATCGAAGACGATGGAGTGCAACGATGTGCCGGGACTGTTCTTCGTGGGGGAAGTGATGGATGTGACCGGACAACTCGGCGGCTACAACTTCCAGTGGGCATGGGCGTCCGGATACGCCGCCGGGCAGGTGGCGTAGGGGCGGACATGACCGTCGAGACCGAACTCAAGCTGCACATCTCGCCCGAGCACCTGCAAAAGCTCAAGCGGCATCCGTTCATCCGTTCCTTGTCTGTGGGGCGTGCCCGCACGCTCAAGCTCTACAGCATCTATTACGACACCGCCGATCTTGAGCTGCGCAGCCGCGCGATGGCACTGCGTTTGCGTCGCGTCGGCAAGCAATGGTTGCAGACGCTGAAAGGCGGGGGGCAGGTGAGCGCCGGGCTGCACCAGCGCAACGAGTGGGAGACGCCGGTTCCGTCCGAGCAACTCGATTTTGCTGCCCTCAAGGCCTGCGGCGGGGAATTGCCCAATGGTGTGCGCAACCGTCTGCAGCCGGTATTCGTCACCGACTTCACGCGCAATTTGCGCACGCTGAGTTTCGACGGGGCGGAGATAGAGCTGTGCATGGACAGCGGCGAGATACGCGCCGGGCAATCGAGCTGTCCGATCTCGGAACTGGAACTGGAACTCAAATCCGGTGAGCCGCAGCGACTTTTCAAGCTGGCGCAGGCCTTGCTCGACATCGTGCCGCTGGATGTGGAGCACACCAGCAAGGCGGAATACGGTTACCTGCTGTTCTCGGCCGCCAGACCTTCGGCGAGCAAGGCCAGATTCCCCGCCCTGAAAAGATCGCAAAGCATCGCCAGCGCCCTGCAGAGCATGATCGCCGCCTGTCTGGCGCATGTGCAGACCAACGTACCCGGTGCCTTGCTGAAGCTGGATGAGGAATATCTGCATCAGGTGCGTGTCGGCTTGCGCCGCCTGCGCGTGGTGCTCGCCATCACGCAGCGTTATCGCAGCGACGGGGAACTGACCGCTTTGCGCGATCAGGTGACGAAGCTGTGCGTGGAGCTGGGACGCTCGCGCGACTGGGATGTGTTCGTCACGCAGACGCTGGCACCGATCTGCACCCGGCTACCCGAGCATGCGGGGTTGCGCGAGGTGCTGGGGGTGAGCGAAAAAGCGCGCAAGAGACAGCATGCCGGCATGGAGAACAGTCTGGCTTCGCCCGACTTCCAGCGTCTGCTGCTGCGCTTCGGCGCCTGGATGCATGGCGACCACTGGAGCGCAACGGATATGACGCTGGAACGTTTCGCCAGCGACACACTGGCGAAACGCAGCAAACAGGTCCTCAGGCACAACAAAGACCTGGTCGGCGATGACGCGCAACAACTGCATGCCTTGCGTATCGCCTGCAAGAAATTGCGCTACAGCACGGAGATGTTCGGCAGTCTGTTCGCCGAATCCGACAGCAAAGCCTATATCGCCGCACTTGCCGAACTGCAGGATATCCTCGGCACTTTGAACGATATCGCCGTGGCGCACCGGCTGCTGAACGAGTTGGATAACCCGGCCCGGCACGATACACTGGCACTCATACGCGGCTGGATGGAACATGACTACGCAGTGCGCGTTGCCGAGTTCGGCAAGGCCTGGAAATGCTTTGCCGCCCAAAGAGGATTCTGGGCTTGAACCGTGCATTCCCGACACCATCATGGCGCCGGGGGAGGGATACCAATAAATAGAAAGGGCTGCACCGCATGACCAAGAAACGCCAACCGTTGCGCGTACCCGTCACCCAAGGGCTGAAGGATCTCTATGCCATGGATATGCACCTGCCATACCAGGCTGCCTGTGATGGACGTTTCAGCGTCATCGCCTTCGGGCGTCTGGCCGCCGCGATCTCCGTGGTGCGTACTGCGCTTGCGCAAAAGAACACCCAGATACCCGATGCCGTGCAGATTCTCGACGCGGCCATCGCTACCTTGTCCATCGTGCGGGCGCGCGGCGATGCGACCGATGTGTGGGAGATCACCGAAGCGGAGCGTCCCAGCGTACTGGACGGCATCAAGGTCGCCGAGGAGTGTATCGGTGTGCTGGATGTGGCCTTGCTGGAAAATACCGCCGCGATGCTGTTCGGGCAGATGGTGGACGAATAGAAGTTACTTCAGCATCGCCTTGAGTCTGGCCAGCTTGTCCATGCCTTGTTCCTTGCTCACGGCGGGCGCATTGCCGACCGTCACCACTCCTGTATAGACGATGTCCGCCTGCGGCAGTTCGGCGATGAAGCGGCTGGGGTCGCAACCGGCGTATTCCTTGCCGCGTTTGCGCCTTGTGCAGTAGCTGATCTGCAGCGAGCGCTGCGCGCGGGTGATGCCGACGTACATCAGGCGGCGTTCTTCTTCTATCTGTTCCGGCGCCTCGCTGCGCTCATGCGGCAGGATTCCTTCTTCGACGCCGATCAGAAACACATGGCCGAACTCCAGGCCTTTGGCGGCATGCAGGGTAGAGAGCGACACGACATCGGTCTCCTGCTCGCGTGACTCAAGCAGGTTGAGCAGGGCGATCAGCTGCGTCATCGCGATCATGGTCTTCTCATCGGCTTCCGATTTGCGGTTCATCCAGCCGACGAAGTCCTGCACGTTCTTCCATTTGGTCTCGGCCTGGCGCGGCTCGAAGCTGTCGAACAGCCATGCCTCGTAGTCGATCGCACTCATCAGGTCGTTCATCACCTCGTTGCACGGCTCCTTCTCGGCTCTGGCCTGCATGCGGTTGATGAAGTTGCAGAAGGTCACCAGATCCTCATGCTGGCGCACTTGCAGTTGATCCGCCATCGCGGGCTCGAATGCAGCCTCGAACAGGCTGATGTGCCGTGTGGCGGCATAGCCGGCCAGTTTTTCCAGGGTGCTGTTGCCGATGCCGCGCTTGGGCGTGGTGATCGCGCGGATGAAGGCGGGGTCGTCGTCCGGGTTGGCGATCAGTCGCAGATAGGCGGTCAGGTCCTTGATCTCGGCGTAATCGAAGAACGAAGTTCCGCCGCTGACAGTGTAGGGCACCTTATGCGTGCGCAACTGTTCCTCAAACACGCGCGACAGGTGGTTGCTGCGGTAGAGGATGGCGTAATCGGCAAAACGCGTCTGGTGCTCGAATTTGTGCGCCAGCAGGCGCAGCACCACCGATTCTGCCTCGTTCTCATCATCCTTGGCCGCGAACACGCGCACCGGATCGCCGGGGCCGTGTTCGCTCCACAGGTTCTTCTCGAACAACTTGGTGTTGTTCTTGATCAGGTGGTTGGCGCTCTGCAGGATGCGCTGCGATGAGCGGTAGTTCTGTTCCAGCTTGATCACGCGCAGAGTAGGATAGTCGCGCTGCAGGTTGCTCAGGTTGGCGGTGCTGGCGCCGCGCCAGGCGTAGATGGCCTGGTCGTCGTCGCCCACGGCGGTGATGGCGGCGCGGTCGCCCGCGAGCAGCTTCATCATCTGGTACTGGCAATCGTTGGTGTCCTGGTATTCGTCGACCAGCAGATAACGGAAGCGGTGCCGCCAGCGCTCGGCTGCTTCTCCGTGCGACTTGAACAGTTCCACCGGCAGGCGGATCAGGTCGTCGAAGTCCACCGCCTGGTAGGCGCGTAACGTTTCCTGATAACGGCCGTAGAGCAGGGCGATGCGCTGCTGCTCTTCATTTTCGGCTAGGCTACCTGCCTGTTCCGGGGTGAGGAAAGCTGCCTTCCAGTTCGACATCACGCTTTGTGCGCTGCGTATCTCCTGCTTGTCCGGACTGCCCAGCAGTTCGCTGACGATCTTGCCGGTGTCGGCGGTATCGAAGATGGAGAACTGCTTCTTGTAGCCGAGCAGCGGCGCTTCTTCGCGCAGGATATGCATGCCCAGCGCATGGAAGGTGCTGATGGTCAGCCCTTTGGCATCGCGGCCGCCCAGCAGTTTGCCGATGCGCTCGCTCATCTCTCTGGCGGCCTTGTTGGTGAAGGTGATGGCGGCGATGTTGCGCGGCGAATAGCCGCACTCGTCGATGAGATAGGCCAGCTTGTGGGTGATGACGCGTGTCTTGCCGCTGCCTGCCCCGGCCAAGACCAGCAGGGGAGAACCGAGGTGTTTTACCGCTTCGCGCTGCGTGGGATTGAGTTTGCTTAACATCGTATTGGTGCCCGGAACCGGAATCGAACCGGTACGCCGCGTTAGCAGCGACGGATTTTAAGTCCGTTGTGTCTACCAATTTCACCACCCGGGCAGCGGTACAGTTTCTGGTAAATTGTAAGCGGCGAATTATACAGAGCGACTGCGTCGCCATATCAAAACAAAAAAGTTATACCGATTTTCTTGACACAAAGTTCGATATCCATATAATGCGGACTTCGTTTTTTGCGGGAATAGCTCAGTTGGTAGAGCGATACCTTGCCAAGGTATAGGTCGCGAGTTCGAGTCTCGTTTCCCGCTCCAGATAATTTGGGAAAGCTTTCGGGCTTTCCCATAATTTTTGCTAGTATGCAATTAGCCTAACGGTGCGATAGCAAAGCGGTTATGCCCCGGATTGCAAATCCGGTTAGCCCAGTTCGACTCTGGGTCGCACCTCCAGAATTCCTTTGCTGCATAAAAAAATCCCTGCCTAGGCAGGGATTTTTGTTTTCCGCGTGTCGCGATTGTTATTTTGCTACTTGGCGTTCCCGGATCTCATCCAGTGTCTTGCAGTCGATGCACAGGGTCGCTGTGGGGCGTGCTTCCAGGCGGTTCAGACCGATCTCGACGCCGCATTTGTCGCAGTATCCGTAATCGCCTGCCTCGATGCGGGCCAGCATCTTGTCGATGTTCTTGATCAGTTTGCGTTCGCGATCGCGGTTGCGCAGTTCCAGGCTCATGTCCGATTCCTGGCTGGCGCGGTCATTCGGGTCGGCGAATACGGTAGCCTCATCCTGCATGGTATGTACCGTGCGATCGATATCTTCGCTCAGTTCCTGCTTGATTCCGTTCAGGACGCTGCGGAAGTGCTCGAGCTGGTTGGGATTCATGTATGCCTCGCCTTTTTTGGCCTTGTACGGGGCAGAGGTCTTGCTGGCTTGTACGGGCATTACGTCGATCTCCAGTGAGGTGCTAAATTTTTCAAGCGCGCTTTAATACCAGAAAGAAAATCCGCTCGCAACATAAAATTTGTTCACAGAATCCTAACGCCTTGTTTTTCAAGCATACCGACCAGCAGCATCAGCGGCAGGCCAATCAGCGCGTTGGGGTCGTCGCCTTGTATGCGCGCGATCAGTGCGATCCCTAGCCCTTCGGATTTGGCGCTACCGGCGCAGTGGTACGGTTGCTCCTTGAGCAGATAACGTTCTATCTGGTCGTCGCTGAGCTCGCGAAAGCTGACTTTGGTGATGGCGACATCGGTCTGCATCGCGCCATTGGCTGCATTCAGCAGGCTCAGGGCGGTGTAGAAGGTCACGGTCTTGCCGCGCATCGAGCGCAACTGCTTGACGGCATTGTCATGGTTGAGCGGTTTGCCGAGTTGTTTCCCGTCCAGCAGGGCCACCTGGTCGGAGCCGATGATCAGGGCATCGGGGAAGCGCTCGGCCACGACTTGTGCTTTGACCCGGGAAAGGCGCAGCGAGGTCTGTTCCGCACTCTCCCCTGGAAGGGGGGTCTCATCGACATCAGGTGCGGCAGTCTGGAACGGTATCTGCAGGGTGGAGAGCAGCTGACTCCTATATATAGAAGTAGAAGCCAGAATAAGCGGCTGAGAACTCAAGATATTCCTTAACAGCGTCTTTGACAGGGAAGGTCGGAATATATATCATGCGCGCCTCATGTTTGCACGGCCTTTCATAGACAGCGTGGACTTTGCCCGAAACGGCAGGGAATTGCGTGGCGAAACAGGGCTGGCAGAGCTGTCCAGACTGGGGGACATGCTTGCGCGAACCGACGGTGCGCTGACTTTTATAGTCCGCGGCTACCGTGAGGGCGACAGCGATATGCTGGAAGTTTCCTTGCAAGGGATGTGCTTCCTGAGATGTCAGCGTTGCCTTGGCGAGCTGGTTTATCCGGTGGACATGGTTTCCCGATTGCTTCTGCTTCCGGCCGACAGGCTGGACGAAGTCGAGGAAGATGATGAAGTCGATGCCATCGAAGCAACGTCCCAGTTGGATGTGTTGGCGTTGATCGAAGACGAGTTGTTGTTGGGGTTGCCGTTCGCACCCAAGCATCCCGAAGGGGAATGCGCCCCGACGACGAATGGTTTACAACAGAAGGGCAGCCCGTTCGCGGTACTGGCCGGATTAAAGAAGTAGTGGTTTTTTGAGGAGTAGATAAATGGCTGTTCAGCAGAATAAAAAGTCCCCGTCCAAACGTGGGATGCATCGCGCGCATGATTTCCTGACCAACCCGGCACTGGCCATCGAGCCGTCCACTGGTGAGCCACATCTGCGTCACCACATCAGCCCAAGCGGTTTCTATCGCGGCAAGAAAGTCGTCAAGACCAAGGGCGAATAAGCCCATTCGGTACTTTGCGAGGCCCTCCATCCTGAGAGGGCCTGACTCCGTCCATTTCTCGCACAAGAGGATCGCCCGGTGGATATCACGATAGCCATTGATGCCATGGGAGGCGACCACGGGACACGGGTGACCGTTCCCGCGGCTGTCGCTTACCTGAAGAAACATCCTGACGATACTGTGGTGCTGGTCGGTCTGCCCGATGCCATCGAGGCCGAGCTGAGCAACATGGGCTTTGCCGACAGGTCTCGTCTGCGTATCCATGCTGCGACCGAGGTCGTCGGTATGGATGAGCCGCCACAGTCTGCATTGCGCGGCAAAAAAGATTCCTCCATGCGCGTCTCCATCAACCTCGTCAAGAGCGGCGAGGCTTCTGCCTGCGTGAGCGCGGGCAATACCGGTGCATTGATGGCGACCGCGCGTTATGTGCTGAAGACCCTTCCCGGAATCGATCGTCCCGCCATCGCTTCTTTCCTGCCCACCGTCAACGGCCAGGTCTGCATGCTGGATCTGGGGGCGAACGTGGATTGCACCGCGGAACATCTGTTGCAATTCGCGTTGATGGGCAGCACGCTCGTCTCTGCGCTGGAGCACAAGGACAATCCGACCGTCGGGTTGCTGAATATCGGCAGCGAAGACATCAAGGGCAACGAGGTGGTGAAGCAGGCAGGCGAACTGTTGCAGGCCAGCGACCTCAACTTCTTCGGCAACGTCGAAGGCGACGATATCTTCAAGGGCACGACCGATGTCGTCGTTTGCGATGGTTTCGTCGGCAACGTCGCCTTGAAGACCGCCGAAGGCGTGGCCAAGATGATGGGTGGGTTCCTGAAAGAAGGTTTCAGCCGCAACTGGTTCACCAAGTTGGGGGCGCTGTTTTCGTTGCCTGTGCTAAAAGCCTTCAAGCACAGGCTGGATCACCGCCGTTACAACGGGGCCAGCTTTCTCGGTCTGAAGGGCATCGTGGTGAAGAGTCACGGCTCTGCCGATTCCTTTGCCTTCCTTTGTGCCATCGAACGCGCCGCCGAAGAGGCTCGCGGCGGCATGTTGCATCACATCAGCGAACATGTTGAGAAATGGCATCATGCCCGCCAACAAACCGCAGGAGAGGCACTTTGACATATTCCAAGATCATCGGCACGGGCAGCTATCTGCCCGCCAAAGCGCTGACCAATTACGACCTCGAGAAGATGGTCGATACTTCGCATGACTGGATCGTCACTCGTAGCGGCATCGTTGAGCGCCACATCGCAGCCGATGGCGAATTGACCAGCGATCTGGCGCTGCAAGCCAGCCGCAAGGCGATCGAGGCGGCCGGGATCGCGGCGGACGAGATCGACCTGATCATTGTCGCAACTACTTCTCCCGATCAATTGTTCCCCAGCACCGCCTGCATCCTGCAGGACAAGCTTGGCATCAAGACGGGCGGGCCGGCGTTCGATATCCAGGCGGTGTGCGGCGGTTTCGTGTTCGCGCTGAACACGGCCGACATGTATATCAAGGGCGGGCAGGCCAAGACTGCGCTGGTGGTCGGTGCCGAGGTGCTGTCGCGCATGCTGGACTGGAATGACCGCACCACCTGCGTGCTGTTCGGCGACGGTGCCGGTGCTGTCGTGCTGCGTGCTTCCGACAAGCCGGGAATCGTCGCGGGCAAACTGCATTCAGATGGTCGCCATCGCGACATGCTCAAAGCCGCAGGCAACATCCGCAACGGTGCGGTCGATGGCGACCCCTTCATCAAGATGGATGGTCAGGCGGTATTCAAGTTCGCCGTCAAGGTCCTGAGCGACGTGGTTGAAGAGATACTGGAAGAGCAGAAGCTGAGCGGCTCGGACATCGACTGGCTGGTGCCGCACCAGGCCAACATCCGTATCATCGAAGCCACCGCCAAGAAGCTTGGCCTGGGTCTGGACAACGTGGTGGTAACCGTTGCCAACCATGGCAATACCTCGGCCGCGTCCATTCCGCTGGCGCTGGATACGGCGGTGCGCGACGGACGCATCAAGGCCGGTCAGAACATCCTCATCGAGGCCGTAGGTGGCGGTTTCACCTGGGGCGCAGTTCTCATCAAGTGGTAGGGCATATATAAATGACTCAATTCGCTTTCGTATTCCCCGGTCAGGGTTCCCAGTCGCGCGGCATGATGAACGGCTATGCCGATTTCACCGCCGTGCGCGACACTTTCACTGAAGCATCCGACGTGCTGAAACAGGATCTGTGGCAACTGGTCGCCGAGGGCAGCGATGCCGACCTGAACGCCACCGTGAACACCCAGCCGATCATGCTGACCGCCGGTGTGGCGGTATACCGTGCCTGGCAATCGCAGAACGGCGCCAAGCCGACTCTCATGGCCGGCCATAGTCTGGGCGAATACACTGCGCTGGTCGCTGCCGGCGCGTTGAGTTTCGCCGATGCACTGCCGCTGGTGCGCTACCGCGCGCAATGCATGCAAACAGCGGTGCCTGAAGGCGTGGGCGGCATCGCTGCCATCCTCGGGCTGGACGATGATATCGTGCGCGCCGTCTGTGCCGAAGGCGCACAGGGCGAAGTGCTGGAAGCGGTGAATTTCAACTCGCCCGGACAAGTGGTCATCGCAGGTAACCGTGCTGCGGTCGAACGCGGCATGGAACTGGCCAAGGCTAAAGGCGCCAAGCGCGCGCTGATGCTGCCGATGAGCGTGCCATCGCATTGCAGCCTGCTGAAAGGTGCCGCGGAACAACTGCGTGCCTATTTGAACAACGTGTCCGTGCAGGCACCGGCCATCCCGGTGCTGCACAATGCCGATGTCACCTCCTACAGCGATGCCGCCAGGATCAAGGATGCGCTGGTGCGCCAGCTGTATTCGCCGGTGCGCTGGGTCGAGACCGTGCAGGCGTTCGGCACGCAGGGCATCACGCATAACGTGGAATGCGCACCGGGCAAGGTATTGGCCGGACTGAACAAGCGTATCGATACCAACCAGCAGGCTATGGCCATCAATGACGGCGAAGCCCTGAAAGCAGCTTTGGCTGCACTCGCTTAAAGAGGAGAAAGCATGACTACACTGCAAGGACAGATCGCATTGGTGACCGGCGCTTCGCGCGGCATCGGCCAGGCCATCGCCCTGGAACTGGGCAAGCAGGGCGCGACCGTGGTCGGAACCGCGACCAGCGAGAAGGGCGCGCAAGCCATCAGCGACTATCTGGTTGCGGCCGGAATCAAGGGCAAGGGCTATGCGCTGAACGTCAACGACGCCGCGCAGACCGAACAGGTATTGACGGCCCTGCGCGCCGAGTTCGGCGAGATCTCGATCCTGGTGAACAACGCCGGCATCACCAAGGACAACCTGCTGGCGCGCATGAGCGACGAAGAGTGGGACGACGTGCTGACCACCAACCTCAAATCGGTGTTCCGCCTGAGCCGCGCGGTGTTGCGCTCCATGATGAAGGCCCGCGGCGGACGCATCATCAGCATCTCATCCGTGGTTGGCAGCATGGGCAATCCCGGACAATCCAACTATGCTGCTTCCAAAGCCGGCATGGCCGGCTTCACCAAGTCGCTGGCGCAGGAGATCGGCAGCCGCAATATCACCGTCAACTGCGTGGCTCCGGGCTTCATCGATACCGACATGACCCACGCGCTGGGCGAGGAACAACGCGCCAAACTGGTCGAACATGTGCCGTTGAAACGCCTGGGCCAGCCCGAGGATATTGCTGCTGCCGTCGCCTTCCTGGCCAGTCCGGGTGCGGCTTATATTACAGGCGTCACCTTGCATGTGAATGGCGGGATGTACATGGAGTAACGTGTAGTTTTGGAATTCGGCGCAAGTTTGGTAGAATGCTCGCGCTTTTTGAACTTTAATCAGAGTAGGAGAATCAGGGATGTCTAACGAACAACGCGTCAAGAAAATCGTAGCTGAGCAACTGGGTGTGAACGAGTCCGAAGTCAAGAACGAGTCTTCCTTTGTGAACGACTTGGGTGCTGACTCCCTGGACACCGTGGAACTGGTGATGGCCTTGGAAGAAGAATTCGGCGTTGAGATCCCTGACGAAGATGCAGAGAAGATCACTACCGTGCAACAAGCGCTTGACTACGTCAACGCACATTCCAAGTAATCAGAGTCTTACCTAATCGTTTCTTTCCGTAGCGGAGTCCAGTTTGGCTAGGCGCAGAGTTGTTGTAACCGGATTGGGCGTGGTTTCGCCCGTCGGTATCGGGGTTGCCGAAACATGGCAAAACATCGTGGCAGGCAAATCCGGTATCGGGCGTATCACCCGCTTCGACCCCAGTGCCTTCGCCTGCCAGGTGGCGGGTGAGGTCAATGGTTTCGACGTCACCCAATACATCCCGGCCAAGGACGCTCGCCGTATGGATCGCTTCGTGCATTTCGGCCTTGCTGCCGGAATCGAGGCATTCAAGGACTCCGGTCTGGTCATCACGGAACAGAACGCCGAGCGTATCGGCGTGTGCATCAGTTCCGGCATCGGCGGCCTGCCGATGATCGAAGAGACGCACAACGACTATCTGGCTGGCGGCCCGCGCAAGATCTCGCCATTCTTCATTCCCGGCACCATCATCAACATGATCTCGGGCAACTTGTCCATCATCTATGGAATGAAGGGGCCGAACTTCTCCGTGGTCACAGCCTGCACTACAGGAACCCACAGTATCGGCGAATCCGCCCGTATCATCGAATACGGCGATGCCGATGTGATGATCGCCGGCGGTTCCGAATCCACCATCTCGCCGTTGGCGATCGGCGGGTTCTCTTCCGCCAAGGCGCTGTCCACCCGCAACGACGATCCGGCTACGGCCAGCCGTCCCTGGGACAAGGACCGCGACGGATTCGTCATGGGCGAAGGCGCCGGTGTGCTAGTGCTGGAAGAATACGAACACGCCAAGGCGCGCGGGGCCAAGATCTACGCCGAGCTCTCCGGCTACGGCATGAGTGCCGATGCTTACCACATGACTGCACCCAGCACCGATGGGCCTAAACGCAGCATGATCAATGCCTTGCGTAACGCAGGCGTGAATCCGGATCAGGTGCAGTACGTCAATGCGCACGGTACTTCGACCCCGCTGGGCGACAAGAACGAGACCGAAGCGATCAAGCTGGCTTTCGGCGACCATGCCAAAAAGCTGGTGGTGAACTCGACCAAGTCGATGACCGGCCACTTGCTGGGCGGAGCTGGCGGCATCGAGTCCCTGTTCTGCGTGCTGGCGATCCATCACCAGATCTCGCCCCCGACGATCAACATCTTCGAGCAGGATCCGGAATGCGATCTGGACTACTGCGCCAACACGGCTCGCAAGATGAACATCGATGTGGCGGTGAACAACAATTTCGGCTTCGGCGGAACCAACGGTTCTCTGGTATTCCGCAAGGTCTGATCCCGCGCCGTGATGCTGGTCAATGGCGTTCCGGGCAACACGATCAACGCAGAAGACCGCGGCCTGGCCTATGGCGACGGGGTGTTCCGCACCCTGCGCATGCAGGCCGGGAGTCCGCTCTGCTGGCAGCGCCAGTTCGCCAAACTGCAGCATGACTGCAACGCTTTAAAGATCCCGTGTCCTTCAGCGCTGGTACTTTCCAGCGAGCTCCAGCAACTCGGCAAATCCCAGCCTGACGGCGTCGCCAAGATCATCATCACCCGCGGCGTCTCGACCCGCGGTTATGCGCCCGCAGCGCAATCCGAAGCCAGCCGCATCGTCAGCATCAGTCCAGCAGCTCCTTTTTCAGCCGAAAATGCAAAGCAAGGTGTGCGCGTGCATGTGTGCAAGGTGCGTCTCGGGCATCAATTCCTGCTTGCGGGTATAAAACACCTGAACAGGCTGGAGAACGTGTTGGCCGCGAGCGAGTGGCAAGACGCAGATATATCGGAAGGGCTGCTGAGCGACGTCTCCGGGTTCGTCATCTCGGGTACGCGCAGCAATCTGTTCATGTTGCGCGGCAATATCCTCTATACCCCGAACCTGACCCGCTGCGGCGTGGCAGGAATGCAGCGAGACCGCGTGATGGATTGGGCCAAACAACATGGCGTGACCTGCAAGGTAGCCGAATTCCGCCTGGAAGAGCTGGTACAAGCGGAGGAGATATTCCTGGTCAACAGCGTATTCGGCTTGTGGCCGGTTCGCGAACTGGCTGGTTACCGCCGCACGACACACCCCATGTCATGGAAGATACAAGAGTGGTTGAACGATGAGCGTCATTAAAGAATTGTTGTTGTGGTCGCTGTTCCTGCTGGTCGTACTGACCGGACTGTTCGTCTATTACGCCAACACCCCGATCCCGCTGGAGCGCACCCCGTTCGAGTTCTCGCTGAAGCAGGGTAGCAGCCTCAAGAGCGCCGCGCGCCAGATCCAGAAAGCGGGCGGACTCAACAACGAATGGCTGTTCGTCATGCTGGCACGCGGTTTGGGTAAGGCCAAGCAGATCAAGCCTGGCAACTACCAGCTGGAACATGAGGTCACGCCGCTGAAGCTGCTCAACATGATCAGCAAGGGGCAGGTCGAGCAGAGTTCGCTGACCATCATCGAGGGCTCGACATTCAAGCAGTTGCGCGCTGTCCTGAATGCAGACCCCACGCTGCGCCACGATACCGCAACACTATCTGATGCCGAGATACTCAAACGCATCGGCGCCACCGAGCAACATCCGGAAGGCTTGTTCTTTCCCGACACCTATAACTACGACAAAGGCAGCAGTGACGTCATCGTGCTGAAGCGCGCCTACCAGCTGATGCAGCGCCAACTCCAGGAAAGCTGGAAAAAGCGCGATGCCGACCTTCCTTTCGACACTCCCTACCAGGCGCTGATCCTGGCTTCCATCGTTGAAAAGGAAACGGGGCAACCGACTGACCGACCGATGATCGCCTCGGTATTCGTCAATCGTCTGCGCAAGAACATGCGCCTGCAGACCGATCCCAGCGTAATCTATGGCATGGGCGACAGATTCAAGGGCAATCTGCGCAAGCGTGACCTGACCGATGACACACCCTACAATACCTATACCCGCAACGGCCTGACGCCGACACCGATCGCGTTGCCCGGATTGGCAGCGATACAGGCGGCGCTGCATCCGGCACCCAGCAAGGCCCTGTATTTCGTTGCGCGCGGGGACGGCACTTCGCAGTTTTCGAATAGCCTGGTCGATCACAATGACGCAGTCGCCCGCTTCCAGCTGAAACAGAAATGAACAAAGCCAGATTCATCACCTTTGAAGGCGTAGACGGGGCAGGGAAGAGCACCGGACTGGCCTGGTTCGTCGATGCCTTGCGCCAGCGCGGTATCGATCTGCTGGTTACCCGCGAACCGGGAGGTACGCCTTTGGGCGAAAAGCTGCGCGAACTCTTGCTGCATGAACCGATGCATGCGGAGACCGAGGCCATGCTGATGTTCGCGGCGCGCCGCGAGCATGTGGAACAGGTCATCCGCCCTGCCTTGCAACGCGGCACCTGGGTCATTTCCGACCGTTTCAGCGATGCCAGTTTCGCCTACCAGGGTGGGGGCAGGGGTGTACCGTTGGCCAAACTGGAGCTTCTGGAGCAATGGGTGCACGGCGATCTGCAGCCCGACCTGACCTTGTTATTCGACATTCCGATCGAGGTCGCGCGCCAGCGTCTGGCCAACAATGCGAGTCTGGATCGTTTCGAGCAGGAGCGCGGCGACTTCTTCGAGCGCGTACGCCAAGCCTACCTGGCCAGGGCAGCAAAAATGCCGCAGCGATACGCCGTGATCCGCGCAGAAAAGAGCGTCGATGAAGTTCAGCGACAACTCGCAGATATCGTCTCATCGCTTTGAAATGAAAACACTTTATCCTTGGCAATCAGAATCCTGGCAAGCCTTGCAAGGCTTGCGCGACAGGTTGCCGCATGCGGTATTGCTGAAGGGGGCCCAAGGGATAGGCAAGCTCGATCTGGCTCTGGGTTTCGCCCAGTCGATGTTGTGTGAAAAGCCGCAAGCCGACGGGCAAGCCTGTCAGGCATGCGGGTCATGCCACTGGTTCGAGCAGGAAAGTCATCCCGATTTCAGATTGATTCAACCCGATGCCTTGAGCGCGGCCGAAGACGGCGAAGAGAAGCCCGGCGGCAAGAAGCCTTCACGCGAGATATCGGTCGACCAGATACGGGATATTTCCGGCTTCGCCAATCTATCGGCTCACTGCGGTGGTTACCGCGTGGTCCTCATTTATCCGGCCGAGGCGATGAACAGCAACGCCGCCAACTCACTGCTCAAGACCCTGGAAGAACCGACAGACAAGCTGTTGTTCCTGCTGGTCACCCACAAGCCGCAGCAATTGCTGCCCACCATCCTGAGTCGCTGCCTCGGTTTCACGGTGCACACGCCCACGCGTGAGGCCGGCATCGCATGGCTCAAGCAGCAGGGCGTCAAGAACCCGGAGCATGCGCTGGCGCAGACGGGCTTCGCCCCCCTGCAAGCGCTAGATTGGGCGGAATCGGGTGAGGGCGCCGAAGAAAGAGCGATGCTGCTTGAGGCGTTGCGTCATCCAGGAAAGATGGATGCGCTGGCCGTGGCAGAGAGTCTGCAGCGCGGCATCCCGGTCCACATCATCCATTGCCTGCAGCAATGGTGCCATGACCTCACCTCTGCGAAGCTGACCGGCAGGGTGCGATATTTCCCCGAACAATCAGAGATGTTGCAGAAACTGGCTCAAGGTGTTTCCGCGCATTCCCTGTTGCGGTTTCAGAAGGATCTGCATGAAGCGCGCCGTGCCGCATTCCATCCTCTCAACCCCAGATTGTTCCTTGAATCGCTGCTGATGTCATATCGTCAGATCTTTTCCGCCTGATCCATGTTCATCGATTCCCATTGTCACCTGAACTTTCCCGGCCTGAGCGAGCAGCTGGACGCCTTGCTGGAGAACATGAGGGTCAACCAGGTCAGTCATGCCTTGTGCGTATCGGTCGATTTGTTGAGTTTTCCCGAGGTGCTGGCGATAGCTGAAAACCACGCCAACCTTTATGCCTCGGTTGGCGTCCATCCTGACTACGAGCTTGATACCGAGCCGACCCAATCCGGGATCGTCGCTCTGGCGCAGCACCCCAAGGTAGTCGCGATCGGCGAGACAGGTCTTGATTACTACCGGCTTACTGGTGATCTGGAATGGCAGCGTGAACGATTCCGCACCCATATCAGGGCTGCCAAGGAATCCGGGAAACCGCTCATCATCCATACCCGGTCGGCTGCGGCGGACACATTGCGTATCATGGCCGAGGAACAGGCCGGGCAAGTTGGCGGCGTGATGCACTGTTTCACCGAGAATCTGGAGGTCGCTCAGGCTGCTATTGAGCAGGGATTCCATATCTCTTTTTCCGGAATCCTGACTTTCAAGAACGCGACCATCATCAAAGAGGCTGCACAGAATATCCCGCTGGACAGGATCCTGATCGAAACGGACTCGCCATACCTGGCGCCGACACCGCATCGCGGCAAAACCAATCAGCCAGCCTTCGTAAAGCATGTGGCTGAAGAGATCGCCAGGTTGCGCAACATTCCGCTTGAGGAAGTTGGCGCAGCGACCACGCGGAATTTCAACCGACTTTTCCTGAAACAGGCGTAACTTAATGAACTGAAATGAAAGTGGGCTGGCGTGATCGCCAATTCCGGCCATTCCTTGCATCTCAATCGTGCGCATAATGTATATTATGTCAAATTAAATAAGCAACGAAAAAGCCAGCAAGGGTCACCTGCTGGCTTCTGTGATTGGTGGGCGGTACTGGGTTCGAACCAGTGACCCCTGCCGTGTGAAGGCAGTGCTCTACCGCTGAGCTAACCGCCCAATCGAGGGCGCGCATTTAATCATAGGCGGAAATCACGGTCAATTTGTTTTATCGCCAAATCCATCTGGCGTAGAATGCGCGCCTCATTTCATGCCTCACATCAGGAAAGCAACATGACCGTCCGCACCCGTTTCGCTCCCAGTCCCACCGGATACCTGCACATCGGCGGCGCGCGTACTGCATTGTTCTCCTGGGCCTATGCCCGCAAACATGGCGGCACTTTCATCTTGCGCATCGAAGACACCGATGTGGAGCGTTCCACTCCGGAAGCCGTACAGGCGATCCTGGACGGGATGAACTGGCTCAGGCTGAATTACGATGAAGGTCCGTTCTACCAGATGCAGCGCATGCCGCGCTATAAAGAAGTCATCCAGCAGATGCTGGCGTCTGGTCAGGCCTATTATTGTTATACCTCCCCAGCCGAGCTGGATGCCATGCGCGAAGCCCAGCGCGCCCGCGGCGAAAAACCGCGCTATGACGGCACCTGGCGCCCCGAACCGGGCAAGGTCCTGCCGCCCGTCCCTGCCGATATCAAACCCGTGGTGCGCTTCAAGAACCCCAGCGAGGGTGTCGTATCCTGGAAAGACATGGTCAAGGGCCAGATCGAATTCAGCAACACCGAACTGGACGACCTCATCATCGCCCGTTCCGACGGCACGCCTACTTATAATTTCTGCGTGGTGGTGGATGACTGGGACATGGGCATCACCCAGGTCATCCGCGGCGACGACCACGTCAACAATACCCCGCGCCAGATCAACATCCTCAAGGCGCTGGGTGCGACCGTGCCCGCCTATGCACACCTGTCGATGATCCTGGGCGACGACGGCACCAAGCTGTCCAAACGCCACGGCGCGGTCAGCGTCATGCAATATGACGAGGACGGCTACCTGCCCGAGGCAGTCATCAATTACCTCGCCCGTCTGGGCTGGTCGCATGGCGATGCCGAAGTGTTCTCGGTCGCGCAGTTCTGCGAATGGTTCGATCTCGACCACATCACCCCGTCCGCCGCCCAATTCAATACCGAGAAGCTGAACTGGCTGAACAGCCATTACCTCAAGCAGACTGACAACGCCAAACTGGCCGAGCTGGTGCGCCCGCGTCTCGAAGCACGCGGCATCAAGATCAATCCCGCTCCCGACCTCGCTGCCATTGCAGGCCTGTATAAAGAGCGTGTCGCGACCCTGAACGAGCTGGCCGATGCTGCCGAGGTTTTTTATATCGATCTGCATCCGGAAGCTGCATTGCTCGATTCACAGCTTTCCGCCGAAGCCATCCCTGCCCTGCGCGATCTGGCCCAGCAGTTCGCCACGGTCGCCTGGGAAGCCGCAGCCATCAGCGCCGCGATCAAGGAAGTCATCGGCAAGCACGGCCTGAAGATGCCAAAACTCGCCATGCCCTTGCGCGTGATGCTCACGGGGCAGACGCAGACGCCTTCTGTGGATGCTCTGGTGGCATTGTTTCCGCGCGAGATGGTGCTGGAGCGCATGGAAAAGAATCTTGCGAAAAAAACTGCCTGAGTTGCTTTACAAGGTTGGGGCGCATCAATATAATGCGCGCTCTTTTCGGGGCATCACCTGGGGGGTATAGCTCAGCTGGGAGAGCGCTTGCATGGCATGCAAGAGGTCAGCGGTTCGATCCCGCTTACCTCCACCATTGAAAAGAAACGAAGTCCCCTTCGTCTAGAGGCCTAGGACACCGCCCTTTCACGGCGATAACACGAGTTCGAATCTCGTAGGGGACGCCAAATTACTCGCACGTTGCGTCTGACGCTGCGATCACAAAAAAAGCCCTTTCGGGCTTTTTTTGTTTTCTTGCCTACTCTTTTTCCGCGTGCCGTACCGGCAGCCAAACCCTGAACCGGGAACCCTTGCCCACTTCGCTGGCGACCTCGATACGGCCATTATGCTTTTGCACGATGCCATATGAGAGCGAAAGCCCCAGTCCGGTCCCCTTGCCTACAGGTTTGGTGGTGAAGAATGGATCGAAGATACGGTTGAGATGTTCGGAGGGTATCCCTTTGCCGGTGTCTTCAACTTCCACCCAGACCTGCTCGCCTGCAGTTCCGGTGCGGACCGTGATGACGCCGCTCTTCTCGATCGCCTGCGCCGCATTCACCAGCATGTTCATGAACACCTGGTTGACCTGCGACGGCATACACTCCACGTCGGGTATCCCGGCATATTCCCTGACCACTGTCGCCTTGTACTTGATCTCGTTGGCGACGACGTTGAGGGTGCTGTCCAGGCCCTGCTCAAGATTGGCGTACTGCCAGTTCGATTCATCCACATGGGAGAAGTCCTTGAGATCCTGCACGATGCGTTTCACCCGCGCGAGACCATCCTGCGATTCTTTCAACAGACTGGGAATGTCCTCCATCAGATAGGCGAAATCGACTTTCTTTTTGACCTCAGCCACCTCTGCGCAGGTGTTGGCGCCGACCCTGGCTTCAGCTGTCTGGTATGCAGAGATCACATCGAACAGGCTGGTAATATATTTTCCCAGCGTCCCGAGATTGGAATTGACGAATCCGACCGGATTGTTGATCTCGTGTGCCACACCTGCAGCGAGTTGGCCGATGGAGGCCATTTTCTCGGACTGCAGCAACTGGGTGTGCGCGGATTCAAGCTTCTCGTTGAGCAGTTTCAATTCGATGTTGTTGGCCGTCAATTGCTGGTTGGCCTGCTCGATCGCCGTGGTTCGCTGCCTGACCCGTTCTTCCAGTTGTTCGTTCAGCACGCGCAACGCTTCGTGCTCTGCTACCAATTGCTGGTTCTTCTGGATCACTTCCAGAGTCTTGTCGCCAAGCTTGCCGTACATCTCGTTCAGCGCTTCCATCAGCACGTTCGCCGATTGCGTCATGAAGGCGTTCGCCTTGCGCACGGCCTCCTCGTGGCTGGCTCCGGCCTGCAGTGCCAGGATCTCCTGCGCCATGCGCGAGTCCGAACCAAGGATGTGCTGCACCAGCCAGTTGGTCAGGTATTTCAGCAAGGGCGTCACGAGCTGCTCGGTGGCATCGTTGCTACCCAGCAGGATCTTCGCGGCCACGGTCACCTGCGTGGTGAAATGCTGGTGTGCCTTGATATGTGCCTGCTGATGGCCGGCATCGACCTCGTACTGCTTCATCAACTCCTCTTCGGTGTTGAAATGATAGACAGTGTAATTCCCCAGTTCGGTCAGAATCTCGCCCAACTCGCCGGGGCTGGTCTGATGCGCACTGATACCGCCAAGCCGGTTGATCAGATCCACCAGTTTCTGGTGCTGGGTATCCACCACCTCCACACCGGTGTTGAACTTGCTGTCCCAGGTGAAAGCCTTGAACTGTTCTGCAGTCACACTATTCATGCTCCATCCCTTCCGTCGATCCGCAGTCGAGACTATTTGTCGTACACATAGATGACCAGGCCGGGCGCGATTTTGGAATATCCCATGATTTGTCCGATCAGGTTGGCATCCAGCACATGCTCCTTGGACAACAGCAACTCGCCATGGTTACTCAGCAGATCGCGCGACAACACCATCCCGCTCTTCACCTGATCTGCATGCAGCACACGTTCCTGCACCGAGGCCCGCGTCTTCTCGTTCGCCTTCATCTCGCGGACGAAAGCTTCCACCACCGACGGGTCATAGCGCCCCCCACTCCCCTCCTGGATGAACAGCACGGCGTCCGCCGGTTTCAGGTGTTTCCCAGTCAACGTTCCGTCCTGCACCGAATCGAACTCGTTCGCCAGCGCGATGATGCGTGCACCAAGCGGGATCTCCATGCCGCGCAGCCTGTCCGGATAGCCCTGCCCGTCGAAATGCTCGTGGTGGCTGCGGATCAGTTTCGCCGCCCCCTGCAACTGCTCAAGCGCCATCAATGCCATCTGTCCCTTGATCGGGTGCTTCACGAATTCGACCCGTTCCAGCGTGTTCATGTCCGAGTATGGCTTCTCCAGCAGATAGTCGGGCAAGCCGATCTTGCCGACATCGTGCAACAGGGCAGCCAGGAACACGTCCTGCGTCTCCGCCTCGCTCATCCCCATCTGCACCGCGATCGCCCTGGAAAGCTCGGCGACACGCTGAGAATGGCCGGCCATGGCGCCCTCGCGCATCTCGATCAGATTGGCGAAGATGCGGATGGAGGTGATGAACCCCTTCTTCAGTTTCTCGTGGGCGACCTCAAGGAAACCCATCGTCTGCCGCAGTTCCTCGGTGCGCGCCCTGACCTTCTGCTCAAGGTTCGCGTTCAGGTCCCTGAGTTCCTCGTTCTGTTTGCGCGTCAGTTCCTCCAGCCCGCGGTTCGCCTTCTCCAGTTCCTTGTGGCGCAAGGCATGCTGGATGGACAGGACGATATCGTTGTCCTCCCACGGCTTGGATATATAGCGGTAGATATGCCCCTTGTTGATGGCATCGATGGTGGCCTCGATCTCGGCATAGCCAGTCAGCAGGATGCGCACGGTATCCGGCCAGCCTTCATTGACCTTCTGCAGGAACTGCGCGCCGTTCATCTCCGGCATGCGCATGTCCGAGACCACCAGATCGACCGTCTCGTGCCGCATGATCTCCAAGGCCTGCGCGCCGCTTTCCGCCGTGAAGATGCGGTAGCCGTGGGGCCGGAACAGGCGCTTCAGCGACGACAGCACATTGGCTTCGTCGTCCACGAACAGCAGTGTCGCTGGGCTCCCGTTGTCGCTCTGTGATTCCATCATCGCCGGCCTTTCACTCGTAGGCGTTCCCGTCGGTCTGTCATCTAGGTCTCAAGCATCAGATTGGCCATCGCATCCAGCTGTTCCGGCTGCGGCAGGCATGCCCCGATGCGGTTGGCGGTCAGGCCCATGCGGTCGCACAGCCCCTCCGGCAACCGCTCCTGCAAAGCATCGCCGCGCAAGCCGTCTTCCAGCAGCACCGCCAGGCTGACCATGCCGGTGGTCAAACTGAACGGCTCCCTGACCGGCTTGCGCCAGTAACGGATGGCATGCTCGATCTCCGGCGGGAAGTTCCAGCGCCTGGCCATCTCCGCGCCGATCTCGGCGTGATCGAAACCGAGACTGGCCCTTTCGAGATCGACCAGACTGCCTTCCGAAGTCTTCAGTTGTGCCAGCAATCCGGCGAATCTCTCGGGGATGCAGACACTGAACACGAGTTGTCCGACATCGTGGAACATGCCTGCCGTGAATGCCAGTTTGCGGTCTCCGCTACCCAGGCAATTCACCAGGGTCTCGGTATAGGTGGCCACACGGAAGCTGCGCAGCCAATAAGCATGGCGGTCGAACAGATCGTCGGGCGTGGCGGCGAACGCGCGCATATACCCCGCCGAAACCACCAGCGAACGGACGGTATCGAAACCGAGAACAGTCACAGCATCCTGTATCGACCCGACCTCGCGGGAGAGGCCGTAAAAGGAAGAGTTGGCCACCCGCAGCACGCGCGCGCTCAAGCCCTGGTCGAGTGCGATCTTGTGCGCCAGTACGGCGCTACCCGCATTCTCGTCCCTGAAACTGGCCATCACCTCCTGCACGACCTGGGGCATCGCAGGAAGCTGATGGAGCCTGTCCATGACCGTGTTTTTGCTTATTTCGCCACGCATATGCTCACACCTTCATGATCTTTGAGGGCTTCATACATAGGCCTCGATGACGAGGATCACACCCTTGGCGGGAGAATTCCCGCCCATGGGACTGCACCAGCAGTTGGCCAGCCGGCCATCGGGAAAACGATACTGGAGCTTTTCACCCGGCTTGCCGCACACGCAATCCATCAATTCTGCCGGCATCACCTCGCTCGCCACCTCCCCCAGCAACGGCGCTGTCCCGTCCGCCGAGAACAGGTTGCGGGCGCTCCGGTTGGCGATGGCGATCACGCCGTCATCGCCGATGCCAATCACCGCCACCGGCAATCCCTCCAGTACTTCCTGCGATACATGAAGGACATTCAGGTTGCGCAAGACCTCACGGGTCTTTTCCTCCACGCGCTCTTCGAGGCGGTGGTTCATGCCCTGCAGTTCCCGGTTCGCCTGCTGCAACTCGCGGGTCAGGCGCGCGTTCTCCATCTTCATCTCGTAGCGCTGGAAAGCCTCCTGCACGTTGGCGCGCAGCAGATCGTCGTCCCACGGCTTGGTAAAAAACTTGTACACCGAGCCGCGGTTGATGGCATCGGTCACCGAATTGAGCTCGGTATAACCGCTCAGCACGATGCGCACCGTATCCGGATACAGCTCGCGCACCTTGCCGAGGAACTCCACCCCGGTCATGTTAGGCATGCGCTGGTCCGAGATGATCACGCCGACCGCGTTCTGCGCCAGCAACTCCAATCCTTCGACAGCACTGTTGGCGCGCAGGATGCGGTAACCGTCCTGCCGCAGCAGGCGCACCAGTGCGGAGGTGATATTCTCTTCGTCGTCGACCAGTAACAGCGTGCGTTCCATCATTCCCCCGATATGGACGCCAGCGTCTCACCGCTGCGCAGCAGTTCGGTCATCTCCCCGGCAGGCACCGGCCGGCTGAACAGGAAGCCCTGCATCTCGTTGCAGCCTTCGCGCCGCAGCTTCGACAACTGCTCGGCATTCTCCACCCCTTCGGCGATGACGCGCAGGCCGAGACTGTGCCCCAGCGCGATGATCGCCGCCACGATGGCCTCGTCGTTGCGGTTGCTGGACAGGTCGCGCACGAAGGACTGGTCGATCTTGAGGCTGTTGATCGGGAAGCGCTTCAGGTAGCTCAGGCTCGAATAGCCGGTACCGAAATCGTCGATCGAGAACTGTATGCCTGCCTCATGCAGCTTCTTCAGCGTCTCGATGGTTCCCGGCGCGTTGTCCATCAGCATGCTTTCGGTCAGTTCCAGCTCGATCATCTTCAGTGCCGGATCCAGTCCGTTCTCGGTGAGGATGCCCAGCACCACGCCGACGAAATCCGGCTGCTTGAACTGCATCATCGACAGATTGACCGCGATGCTGATGTCGTGGAAACCGGCCGACAGCCACTCGTGCGCCTGCTTGCTTGCGGCCCGCAACACCCACTCACCCACCGGCAGGATCAGGCCGGTCTCCTCCAGCAAGGGGATGAACTCGCCCGGACCGACCAGACCGCGCTCCGGACTTTGCCAGCGCAACAGCGCTTCCATGCCGACTATCCTGCCGCTGATCATGTCCACCTTCGGCTGGTAATGGAGCACGAACTCGTCGTGCACCAGCGCCCGGCGCAACTCCGTCTCCAGTTTCAGGCGCTGCCAGGCGGAGGCATTCATCTGCTCGGCGTAGTACTGAAAACCGTTGCGCCCCTCCTTCTTCGAGTGATGCATCGCCGCATCCGAATTCTTCAGCAGGGTGGCCGTGTTCAGACCGTCGACCGGATAGACGCTGATCCCGATGCTGAGCGTGACGAATATCTCGTCCTCCCCTGCCGGGATCGGAGAACTGGCGAACGAGTCGAGGATCTTCTGCGCCACCTCGCCCGCATAACGGGAAGCCTTCACCCCCGTCAGCACGATGCCGAACTCATCGCCGGCGATGCGCGCCACCGTGTCGCAGGAACGCAGCTGACTGCCCAGCCTGTCGGCGACCATCTTCAGCACCTGGTCGCCCATGTGGTAGCCCAGCGAAGCGTTGACGTGCTTGAAGCGGTCCAGGTTGATCGACAGCACCGCCGCCATCTGGTTGTCGCGATGCGCCCGCGCCAGCTCCTGCTGGAGCCGGTCAATGAACATCGTCCGGTTGGGCAATCCGGTCAGCGCATCGAAATGGACGATGCGCTCGATCTGGCTGTCCTTGCGTTCCATCGCCGCGGCGAGCTCGATATTGAGCTCGGTCAGCAATTCGTTGGCGGACTGAATCTGCTGCAACAGGCCGTTCTTCTGCTGCTGCAGCTCATGGCGGCCAAAGGCCTCCAGCACGTCGGCACGCAACAGATCGTTGTCCCAGGGCTTGGTGAGGAATTTGTAGATGGCGCCGCGATTGATGGCTTCTTTTACCGTCTCGAGGTCGGCGTAGCCGGTCAGCACCAAGCGTATCGTCTGCGGATACAGCGCTTTGACTTCGGTGAGGAATTCGACCCCGCTCATCTCCGGCATGCGCTGATCCGAGATGACGACGCCGACGTCATGTTGTGCGAGCAGCGCCAGACCTTCCTTGCCGCTGCAGGCGCGCAGGATGGTATAGCCGTCGCCCCGAAGCAGGCGTTCCAGCGCGGCGCCGACGTTCTCCTCATCATCGACCAACAACAGGGTACGTTCCATCGCTGCCCCATTCTGTCTGTACGGTGGCGTACTTTAACACGGGTGCAGGCTACAACCGCAAGCGGTTACAGTCCGCTCAGCACCTTGATATGCGCCGTCGCGCAACGTCCCAGCACATGCAGTTCATAGCCGCCTTCCAGCGTCGAGACGATGCGCCGCTGGCAGTGCTTGTACGCCACCTCTTTCAGACGCTCGGTCACCCAGACGTAATCCGCGTCCAGCAAGCGGATCATGGACATGTCGTCTTCGCGGTGCGCGTCGAAGCCGGCCGAGATCAGCAGCAGTTCCGGTTTGAAGGCATCCAGCGCAGGCAGCCAGCGCTCTGTCACCGCGGCGCGGAACTCCTCGCTGCCGCTGCCGGCGGCCATCGGCACATTGATGATATGGTCGTTGCCGCTGTCGGCGCCGACATAGGGATAGAACGGATGCTGGAAGGTCGAACACAGCATCACGCGCGGGTCGTCGTGGAACATGTGCTCGGTGCCGTTGCCGTGATGCACGTCGAAATCGGCGATCGCCACCCGGCTCAGGCCATGCGCGGCGAGCGCATGGGCGGCAGCGACGGCGACGTTGTTGAAGATGCAGAAGCCCATCGCCTGCGCCTTCTCGGCATGGTGTCCGGGCGGGCGGATGTTGCAGAAGGCGTTCTCGACCTTGCCGGCCATCACCAGATCCACGCCCAGCACCGCCGCCCCGGCCGCACGCAAGGCCGCCGGATAGGTATAGGGGTTCATCGAGGTGTCGCCGTCCAGCTCCACGCGGCCCTGTTGCGGGGCCGCGGCAACGATGGCATCTATATATTCCGCGGCATGCACGCGCTGCAATTGCTCGTGTGTCGCCTCGGGCGCATCATGGTGCTGCAGGTAACCGAGCAGGCCGGAAGCGATGAGCTGGTCCTCGATCGCGTGGATGCGCGCCGGGCATTCCGGATGATGTGCGCCCATGTCGTGCTTGAGACAGAGCGGATGTGTGATGTACGCAGTTTGCATGGCATCTGAACTGTAATGTTACGGTGCTATCATACCCAACAGATTCACAACCAGAAGCGAAAAATATCATGGGCAAGCACTATCTCAATCCCCTGTTTGCACCCAAATCGGTCGCCGTCTTCGGCGCCAGCGACCGTCCCGACTCGGTCGGCCAGATCGTCTTCCAGAACATGCTGCAGGGCGGCTTCAAAGGGGCGCTCTACCCCATCAACTCCAAACATGCCGAGGTGCAGGGTCAGCGCGCCTACCCCTCCATCGCGGCCATCGGCCAGCCGGTCGAACTGGTGGTGATCGCCACCCCGCCGCAGACCGTGCCCGGCATCATCGAAGAATGCGGCCTGCACGGCGTCAAGGCGGCGGTGATCATCACCGCCGGCTTCGGCGAAGTCGGCGCGGAAGGTGCCGCACTGGAGAAACAGTTGCTGGAAGCCGCCCACCGCTACAACATCCGCCTGATCGGCCCCAACTGCCTCGGCATCATGCGCCCCTCCATCGGCCTCAATGCCACCTTCAACAAGGGCCAGGCCAACGTCGGCAACATCGCCCTCATCTCGCAGTCCGGCGCGCTGTGCACCGCCATCCTCGACTGGGCCAACCGCAACGATGTCGGTTTCTCCAGCGTGGTCTCGATGGGCTCCTCCACCGATGTCGATTTCGGCGAGATCCTCGATTACCTCGTCTCCGATTCCAACACCCGCAGCATCCTGATGTACATCGAAGGCATCCGCAACGCGCGCAGCTTCATGAGCGCCCTGCGCGCGGCTGCACGCATCAAGCCGGTGATCCTGGTCAAGGTCGGCCGCCATCCCGCCGGTTCCAAGGCCGCGATGTCGCACACCGCCTCGCTGGTGGGCGCCGACGACGTGTTCGATGCCGCCTTCAGCCGCGTCGGCGTGGTGCGCGTGCAGACCGTCACGCAACTGTTCACCGCCGCGCGCGCGCTGTCGTTCGGCTTCCGTCCGGTCGGCAACCGCCTCGCCGTGGTCACCAACGGCGGCGGCCCCGGCGTGATGGCGGCAGACCGCGCCTCCGACCTGGGGCTGGCCATGGCCACGCTGTCCGACAGCACGATCGAGATGCTCAACCAGCACCTGCCGTCGAACTGGTCGCACGGCAACCCGGTCGATGTCATCGGCGATGCGCAGGCCGACCGCTACTACCATGCCGTCAAAGCCTGCCTCGACGACGAGAATGTCGACGGCGTGCTGGCCATCCTCACCCCGCAGGCGATGACCAAGCCGCTGGAATCGGCACAGGTGATCATCGACCTGGCCAATGCGCAGAGCAGCCAGAAGAGCAAACCGCTGCTGACCTGCTGGATGGGCGAGACCCAGGTGGCCGAATCGCGCGACGCCTTCACCAAGGCGCACATGCCGCACTTCCGCACGCCGGAACCGGCGGTCGAAGTGTTCTCGCACCTCTCCGCCTACTACCGCAACCAGCGGCTGTTGATGCAGATGCCCGGCCCGCTCTCGCACCACATCGAGCCGGACGTGGAGAGTGCGCGCCTGATCATCGAAGGCGCGATGATGGAACACCGCAAGGTGCTCACCGAGATGGAATCCAAGGCCTTGCTGTCCGCCTTCCACATCCCGGTCGCGCGCACCATGGTCGCGCACTCGCCGGCCGAAGCGCTGCTGATCGCGCAGCAGCTAGGCTTCCCGGTGGCGATGAAGGTCAACTCGCCCGACATCACGCACAAGACCGATGCCGGCGGCGTCGTGCTCAACCTCAACAACGCCCACGAGGTGCGCGCCGCCTACCAGCACATCATCGACAACGTGCACCACAACCGCCCCAATGCCACGATGAACGGTATCTCCATCGAGCCGATGGTCGTCAAGCCCAACGGGCGCGAGCTGATGATCGGCGTCACCAGTGACCCGGTGTTCGGTCCGGTGATCACCTTCGGCGCCGGCGGCACCACCGTCGAGATCATGGGCGACCGCGCGGTCTCGCTGCCACCGCTCAACAGCTTTCTGGTGAAGGACATGATCCAGCGCACCCACATCTCCAGGATGCTCGGGCACTTCCGCAACATGCTGCCCGCCAACATCGAGGCGCTGGAAGACGTGCTGCTGCGCGTATCCGAGATGGTGTGCGAACTGCCGCTGCTCAAGGAGATGGACATCAACCCGCTCATCCTCGACGAGAACGGCGCCCTGGCCGCCGATGCGCGCGTGGTGGTGGAATACCGCCAGCCCAGCGCCGACCGCTATGCGCACATGGCCATCTACCCCTACCCCGCCCAGTTCGTCAGCCAATGGCAGCTGGCCGACGGCACCGACATCACCATCCGCCCCATCCGCCCGGAAGATGCCGCGCTGGTGAAGAAGTTCGTGCACGACCTGTCGGACGAATCGAAATACTTCCGCTTCATGAACAGCGTGCAGGAATTGACCGAAGACATGCTGGCGCGCCTGACCCAGATCGACTACAGCCGCGAGATGGCGCTGGTCGCCGTGGTCGAGGAAGAAGGACACGAGGTCGAACTCGGCGTCGCACGCTACGCCATCAACCCCGACGGCGACACCTGCGAGTTCGCACTGGTGGTTGCAGACAACATCGCCGGCAAGGGGCTGGGACAGAAACTCATGGTCTCGCTGATGGAGACCGCGCGTTCCAAAGGACTCTCGGTCATCGAAGGCGAAGTGCTCAACAACAACCACCGCATGCTGAAATTGATGAGCCGCCTTGGCTTCGTCGCCAAGACCAGCGAGGACGACCCGGCGGTGATGAAGGTCAGCAAGCAGCTTTGATGTGGGACGGGAGCCCGCTGCAAATGGCCTACTGAAGGCAGGCCTTTTGCCCGGCGAGTTCATTGACCGTACAGAGCAAGGACTGTATCGTGCCCCCGCTGGCTGGCTGCCATGAGAAGTCACTGTATCGTACTGAATTCAATTTCCGGGTAAGTGATGCCGACCAAAAAGACACCAGTCGAATCTGCGAAAGTCACGTTGCGCCGCTGGCGCGTGATGGAAGTCGAATCGAAGAATGGCGCCCGCACCCGCCATGTCCTGGGTCATGACGTCACCAACAACCTGGGCCGCGCATCCAGCCCGATCGAGGCATTCGATCTGGAAAACATGACCGTCACCTCGCGCAGCGGCAAGATCTACAGCCTGGTGGGTTTGCCGGGCAACTCCAAACTCGGCACATCCGCCTGGCAAAAATGGAGCAAAGATAATGGCGTCGTCGCAGAACTGGACGTGACCAACGAATACTTCAACGTCGATATGGCATCGACGATCGAGATCGAAAAGATCATCAACTCGGTAAGCCAATGACCGGACGATCCTGCTCCGGCCCTCGTTAGCGCTGATCCTGCAGCACCTATCAATTCCGTTCGGCCTGAGCCAACCCCCACCCCGTTCGCCCTGAGCCACCCCCCCAAACCCGTTCGCCCTGAGCTCCGCCTGTCCTGAGCTTGTCGAAGGATCGAAGGGTTGAACGGCGCTCAGCACTATGGACATTCACCCTATCGGATCCGTTCATGTTTCGACAAGCTCAACACGAACGGATGATTGATATTTTTAACCCTTCAACTTCGCAAACGCCGCCGCCATCGCTCCGCCCATCGCGGGCTGTTCCGGTGCGCGGTGCGCGGGCTTGCCAGCGGAGGGTTTCCCCTGCCCGCCCCGCTCCCGCACCTCATGCTTCACTTCAGGCTTGCTCCCCGCCTGCGGCGCCGCATCCGTCAACCGCATCGTCAACGCGATCCGCTTGCGCTTCACATCCACCTCCAGCACCTTCACCTTCACCACCTGCCCCGCCTTCACCACGCTGTGCGGGTCTTTGACGAATTTGTCGGCCAGTGCGGAGATGTGTACCAGACCATCCTGATGCACGCCGATGTCCACGAACGCGCCGAACGCGGCGACGTTGGTCACCACGCCTTCGAGGATCATGCCGGGCTCCAGGTCCTTCAGTTCTTCCACGCCTTCGCGGAAACTGGCGGTGGTGAATTCGGGGCGCGGGTCGCGGCCCGGCTTCTCAAGTTCTTTCAGGATGTCGGTGATCGTCGGCACGCCGAACTGCTCGTTGGCATACTTGGCAGGGTTCAGCGACTTCAGCAGACCGCCGTTGCCGATCACGCCCTTGATCTCCTGCTTGATGTCTTCGAGGATGCGCTGCACCAGCGGATACGATTCGGGGTGAACAGCGGAAGCATCCAGCGGATCGCTACCGCCCACGATGCGCAGGAAGCCCGCCGCCTGCTCGAAAGTCTTGTCGCCCAGGCGCGGCACTTCGCGTAGTTCGGCGCGGCTGTTGAATCTGCCCTTGAGGTCGCGGTGGCTCACGATGGCTTGCGCCACGCTGCTGCTCAAGCCTGAGACGCGCGTCAGCAACGGCGCCGACGCCGTGTTCACATCCACGCCCACCGCGTTCACGCAGTCTTCCACCACCGCATCCAGCGAGCGCGCCAGTTGCACCTGGCTCACGTCGTGCTGGTATTGGCCAACACCAATCGACTTGGGATCGATCTTCACCAGCTCGGCCAGCGGGTCTTGCAGGCGGCGCGCGATGGACACCGCACCGCGCAGGCTCACATCCAGCTCCGGCAGTTCGCGCGAGGCGAATTCGGATGCGGAATACACCGACGCACCCGCTTCGGATACGACGATGCTAGTCATCTTCAGTTCCGGATGCAGCTTGATGAGGTCACGCGCCAGCCGGTCGGTCTCGCGCGAGGCGGTGCCGTTGCCGATGGAGATGAGCGACACGTTGTGCTTCTTCGCCAGATTGGCCAGCGCCTGTATCGACACATTCCATTCGTTGCGCGGCTGGTGCGGATAGATGGTGTCGGTATCCACCACCTTGCCGGTCTCGTCCACCACTGCCACCTTCACGCCGGTGCGCAGGCCGGGGTCCAGCCCCATGGTCACGCGCGGCCCGGCGGGTGCGGCCAGCAGCAGCGCTTTGAGGTTGAGGGCGAACACGTTGATGGCCTCGGTGTCCGCCTTGCTGCGCAGCGCGCTCATCAGCTCGGTCTCCAGATGCATGAACATCTTCACGCGCCAGGTCCAGCGCACGGTGTCCAGCAGCCAGCGGTCGGCGGGACGGTTCATGTCCTTGATGTTGAAACGCGCGGCGATGCGCGCCTCGCACGGATTGTGCGGCGCGCCCCAGGTGGGTTTCTCTTCTTCCGTATCCAGCCGCAGCTCCACATTCAGCATCTCCTCGCGGCGGCCGCGGAACACCGCCAGCGCGCGGTGCGAAGGGATGGTGTTGATGGATTCGGAATAATCGAAATAGTCGGCGTACTTCTCCGCCGCGTCGTTCTTGCCTTCGATGACCTTGGACTGCACCACGCCGTGCTGTTGCACATATTCGCGCAGCGATTGCAGCAGCACCGCATCTTCTGCAAAGCGCTCCATCAATATCTGTCGCGCGCCATCCAGCGCCGCCTTGGAATCCGCCACGCCGGGGTTGGCATCGCCCGCCTCGCTGGTGAAAGGCTCGCGCAAATACTTGGTCGCCTCCTCTTCCGGATTCAGCGTCGGGTTCGCCAGCAGCGCATCCGCCAACGGCTCCAGCCCCGCCTCCAGCGCGATCTGTGCCTTGGTGCGGCGCTTCGGCTTGTACGGCAGATACAAGTCTTCCAGATGCGTCTTGTCGGTAGCCAGCGACACCGCCTTCAACAACTCCGGCGTCATCTTGCCCTGCTCGGTGATGGATTCGATGATCGCCACGCGCCGCTCTTCCAACTCGCGCAGATATCGCAGCCGCTCTTCCAGTAAACGCAGTTGAATATCGTCCAGCCCGCCCGTCGCCTCTTTGCGATAGCGCGAGATGAAAGGCACGGTCGCGCCTTCGTCCAGCAGGGCGATGGCGGCAGCGATCTGGGCGGGTTTGGCCGCGATCTCGGCGGCAAGGCGTTGTTCGATGGATGGGAGCATGGTTCTCGATTGGTTGAATTAAATAGCCCTCGCGGGGCGAGGGCTATGGGTGATATTTATGAGGGCGGATTATGCCAAGATGGCACTAAGAGTGCTATGCCGAAATTTCTTTCGCATTAGCATTAAGTCGGATGCGCTGCAGATTTTCATATGAACAAAGGGTCAGGAATGAGTGCTCCAATTCTTCAATACTTACTTTTTTACTTTGAACGTCGTATGGATGGACTATAAACACTAGCTCAGGAGTTAAATATCCACTCTTTAGCGCTATTAATGCTGAATTAAGTAGTTCGCAAAAAACAGCTGTACTGTTCAAATTTAAGCGCCCCCTACCCGTTCCCATTAGTGGACAAATGATTGCCTGCCCATCGTTCTTTTCTTTAATAGTCATCCACATTGTCGAGAGAGCAATAAAGAAATCCTCTGGTGTTACTGACGCTTTGTTATTTACATCTAAAGTTGTTAATCCAACTAAAAACACGTTATCTCTTGTGCCTTGAATTTTTATTGTCTTTCCTTGTTCGTAGTTACCTTGGGTTATCCCATTCGCACGACCAAGTTCAGCATCAATTCTTATCTTCGCTTCATGATTGTTGGTGAAATTCCTTTTGATGAACGTGCCATGAAGAGTGCTTGAATGAATCACCACATCATCCACTGTTGTATTAAAACACCGTGTTGCACTAACAATTTTTTGGCCAGTCTCTTTCCAAAAATCGCCAAATTTGAGTTTCATTACAACACCGTTACTTTCAATTTTCTGTTCTCGTGTTCTTAACGGCCAATTGAATATTGCTCCAATTAATAAGGCAAAGGCGAGAAGTATCAATATGAAATAACCTAGTGTTTTGTTAGGTGCAATGTTTGCCAATTGAAGTGAGAACAATGCACCTTCTGCGATAGACCAAACAACACCCCAAATGCCAATTGAAGATATCCAGAATTTCTTATCCGAAAGGAGCACTTTTATCCAATATGGTTTTAGCCAATTCACGGTTATAGCCCTAGTTTGTTGGACAGCTCTTTAGATAAGACCCGTGGCTCTCTCTTGCCAGACTTCAGTTCATTATGCTTGTTTATCCAGTTATCAACAGCCCACTCAATTGCCTTCTGTTTGAAAGGAATGTGAAGGCACAATTCATGACGGATAACGGGAGGGCATCTGCCATCATCCACTCCATTAATCATGCTTAGGTTCACAGCTATTATTGGTAGATCAATCCGTAACGCTTGCTCCATTTCCCAACGAACAAACTTGGTCAGGTATTTGGTACTTTCGCCTATTAGCACAATCATCAACTTTGCATTCTTTATTCTTTCTGCCAATTGTTTTTTTATTGAAGCCTCTTGGCTTGAGTCTCGAGCAGAATTTAATTCGTGAGCATCATAGAAATCGAATTCATTGTGGTCAGATGCTTTCCACGCCTTCATCAAGTAGTAGTAATGAATGTCTTTGTCACCATCAAAACAAATATAGGTTTTGTTTCTATATGGCATTTTTTTCCTTTCACAAATTCACTCAATTTCGCAAACAAAAAAAGCATCACGGGGTCAGGTCTTGCATTGCAATCAGCATCACGGGGGCAGGTCTCGCATTACGACATTCGCCCCCTGCCAAAAACCTATGCCGTTTCCACCGCACGCACTTCAAGTTCGACCTTCAAGTTGGTGCGCATCGCACCGAAGATGGCCGCGAGGTTGTCCATGCTTGGATTGCCTTTGGGCGACAGCATGCGGTGCAGGCTTTTGCTGGGCTTGTCGGTCAGCGCTGCCAGTTGTTCGAAGCCAAGTGTGGCATTGACGAGATCGCGCAGGATGAGGCGCGCTGTTTCCGGTTCGTCATGCAGAAACAGAGTGGCTGCTTCATCAAGCAGTGCTTTGGCAAATGCGGGATCGCGCTCTACGCGTTCGACCACGGTTTGATTGATATTTTGAGTTAGTGCCATGTGGCCAATTGTGGAATCTTGCGCTGTAACATCCGCTATGCCGCAATCGCGTCCGGTATGTGATGCAATACCATCAGGCTGCTTTCCGGGATCGCGCACATGGCGTAGGTGACGCCCTCCAAATCGCAGAATTCAACCTCTACCACGCCGGGTGCGAGTATCTCCACAATTGTCCCTACCTGACCACGGCGAAGATGTTTTTCCGGCACATCGTTGGTCAGTGCGACGACTTCTAATGTTTTCATGGGGTACCTCTCAATACATAACAACTGACTAAACGCGGAAATTCTTCACCGCTCTTGATGATCCATGCGCTTCTAATAACCGCTTCACGACTACCCCAGATAACATGGGCATCCAATGTGTAGCGGCGTCCATATTCGTCAGCGCCGGTCATGGAGACATCATCGTGTGCTGCGGCTGCGGATAACAATATTTCACGCAGTTTTTCAGCATCGGCGGCTGTCATTCCCAGCGTTGCCAGGAATACTCTTGCCTTGTGTCGACCTTCCGGATGCTGCGCAGATAGACAGTATCCCCGCAACTTTTCTATGTCAACGACTGCACTTTGGCCATTGGGTAGTTTCATGTTTTACCAAACTATCGGGGCGAAAATTTCAGGTACCGAAGCCTAGCAGCAAAGTCCCTTCTCGCCTATATGCCAAAAGGTATAGACCTTCGCCAAGATCGTCAGCTGACACCCCCTACTGTCTATACCCCCAGCATCCTGCGCGACAACAGTGCCTGCATGTCGCGCCGTCCGTCCGCGATGATGTAGATGATCACCTGTTTGCCGCTCACGCGATAGATGAGGCGATAAGGTTTGAAGTGTACCTGGCGATATTCGCGGATACCCAGTGCGATGAGTTCTTTGGGGTGGGTGCCGCGCTCGCATGAAATAATTGGTGAATAATTGGGGACAGACCACGGTTTCAATTAATGATGTCGGTTCCGCATAATCAAAGGGGCCAGGCTCGAATATTCCTTGAACTGGCCCCGTTGATCACCATCAATTTGTAACCGTATTGCTGCTCACTTGTGATGGCTTCGATTGCGTGAGCGCGGCAATGAATGAGGCATCGCCCAGTGTCTTGTCGATCACGTCGCGCATTGTGTTTTCCAGAACGACGCGCAAGTCTTCTACGGGAGCGAGTACGCCGCCTACCGGGATGAATCCGCTTACGTATTTTGACGAGTATGTCTGGGTGAATCGCTTGAGCCCCGTGGACTTTTCGGAGACGGTGACTTCGATCGAGACGGTCGCTTCCTTGTGCGACATCTGGGTGCATTTCAGGTCAAGGACTGTGCCGGATATCTGCAACGCTGCGGCTGGATCGATAGCGATGCCTTTTGCCTTGAACGCATCCAGGTAGGCCGCCTGCACGACATCGGCTACGGGCTGGGAAGATTCGAGAGTCTTGAGGGGATTGCCGAACCCGCCGCGGATGGCACCCAGCCAAGTCGGTTTCTCATTTCGCTTATCCACGAAGGCGCCGACTGACACTGGTTGAACCGATGCGGCAACCTTGCTGGGGGTGGCTCCTTCAGTGGGCGAGTATTTCAAGCCGACACTGGTGGTGCCGCAACCGGTAAGCATCGCAAGACCAAGAACTGCCGCAAGCCATTTCATCATGTCATCTCCTTTGGTTCAAATATTCGGGTCGGGTTCGTAATACTTTTCTGCCCTCTTCCAACGCACCGAAGACTAGCAGCAAAGACCCTCCTCGCCTATATGCCAAAAGATATAGACCTTCCCCTCTGCCGCAGCATCACCAGGGGATCACCACCCCGTCATTGCCGATGAATTAGCCCGTGTCCGCCGGGCTTGAAGGCGATGGAGGTGATGCCCTTCTCTTTCAGGCCCACGGCTTGGGTCATTTGCTGACCGTCGGAGTGTAGCCACCATCCCTGTTTATGGAAAAGCGGATATGTTCGACGGCCCCGTCATCCCGAATGACTACGACGCCATCGGACGATCCGGCATAGACCGATTTTCCAACTCTTGCGATGGTCTTGACCAGGCCGGTGACTTTGTAACGCACAACGGAGTTATCTTTACGGTCGATCCTGGCAATGCCGGTTCCAAATGCGTCGCCTTCCGGCTGGACACCAAGGCCAACCCAGATTGACTTGGGCTCCACCAATATAGAGTACACCGACGAATCGGCAATCTCTTTGAGGTAATCAATTTCGAACTTCCTGGACATGACGTCAAAGGAGCCGATGCCGCCAATGCCGGTATGCCCTTCCCCGTCGTAGAATTTAAGACCAAACCAGATCCGGGTGCCTTCGAGTTGTGCGGGGCCGATCTCAGACTCAAGGATGGTGTCTTCTTCTGTGTAGCCATCATCAACCCGAGATGGGCGATACTGTCGGAACTGTTCGTATGCGGGTTGCGGTAGCGGATAAAAGATACCAATTCCATTCTGGATATCGAATATGCCGGAATCGGGGGGCGAATAGCCGATTGCTGTATTTTCATCATTCAAAGCAAGGAAGCTGTGTTTATTCCCGTCGATCACGGTGTCCATCGTTCGCCGCAAACTATCTTGTGTGTAAGCCCACATGCGTTGAAGCCCAGTCAAGCGGAGCGAACCAGTGTCTGATTGATCGGCATCAGGCTTGGGAATACCGGTTCTTTCCCAACTATTGTTTGCGAGGACATATTGGTAAGTTTTCCCTGCAAGAATCAACTTGCCATTGTCTATTCTGGCATCCTTGATCGCTTCGATACCTTCATTTTGAATTGTGTTTATAACGCTAATTGTTTTCTGGGATGACTCAGGAGTTAGTATTCTCGCAATGACTGCCTTTTCTTCATCCGTGCTCCCTATGCAATAAACGGTGCCATTAAGCTCCAGGATTTTGCTCACTCTTACATCAATGCCACCGGTAAAGGCCGCATTCAGTTTCCGATTCTTGAGATCAAAGAAATATTTCCTCTTCATCTCCTGGTCGCCATAGGTGCTGCCAGCCCCGGTGACGACCAGATACCCATCGCCGTGCACCCCAAGCTTGACGTCGTAATCAGCCATGCGTCCGGTGGGAAATATGTCTAGGGTCAATACATGGTTGCCCGCTTCGTCGACGATGAAGACGCCAAAGCTTTCTGCTTTCATGAATGAATCCGACTTGGTATCACGGGTGCCGCCGCCGGAGCCCCGAAGTACAAGGGCTGTATATCCCGGCGTGATCTCTCGTTTATCCACGATCTCAAACGTGTGTAGCGGAGCATAAAAGCTCTGCATCAATGGGATCAGGCTGTCGCACTTAATGATCTTGCTGTCACATGAGATTCTGGGCGCAACAGCTATCTCGCCATTTGCGTCAACCATCGGCGGTTCGGCAAATATTTTGATACTTGCATCGGAAGCAGCTGATGTGTTCTCTTGGGCTGATAAAGTTGTGGAAACGGGGCTGGCAATCTCAGAATCTGGTTTCTGATCGCAACCAGGAAAGGTTACTAAGGCAAAGATAACCAGCAGGAGCGTCTTCTTCATTGGGTTGACCCTTCTCAACGAATCAAAGGCCGGAAACCCATGGGAATTCCAAGTTCGAAATTCCAGGAGTCCGGAGTCGATTTTTTTCGAAGACTAGCAGCAAAGACCCTCCTCGCCTATATGCCAAAAGATATAGACCTTCCCCTCTGCCGCATTCATCACCAGGGGATCTCCACTCCGTCATTGCCGATGAATTTGCCCGTGTCCGCCGGGGTGAGCCCGGCTATGACCTTGCGCATGTCGGCCACGCTTTGCTCGACCGCGATCATGGCGTTGGGGCCGCCCATGTCGGTCTTGACCCAGCCGGGGTTGAAGGCCACGGAACACGAAGACTTACGAAACGGACACCGGGTTATAAAAACAGTATCTGTTCTTTCCACTCTTTTTTGCGGCATACATGGCTTGGTCGGCGTACTTGAGCAGCCTTTCTGAATCCGCGCTGTTTACTGGATACATGCTGACGCCGATGCTTGCACCCAGGGTGATGGTTTCTTCTCTGAAGAAGATCGGCTGCGCTATGGCTGCAAGCAGGCGTTGAAGCGTGATGATGCACTCGTCTTGTCCGTTCAACCCCAGCAGTAGTACTACAAACTCATCTCCGCCTAACCGGGCGACGGTATCGCCGCCCCGCACGGTGTCTTCGATGCGTTTGGCCACTTCGATCAACACCTGGTCGCCTGCATCATGTCCCAGGGTGTCGTTGATGAGTTTGAAGCCATCAAGATCAAGATAGCAGACCGCCATCATGTTGTTCTCGCGCGCTGTCTGGGCGATCGCCTGTTTCATGCGGTCTGCCAGCAGCACCCGGTTGGGTATGCCGGTGAGCGTATCGTAGTAGGCGAAGCGGCTCAGTTCTGCCTCATGTTCCTTGATATGGCTGATGTCTGAAAACACGGCGACATAACGCAGCGCCTTGCCGTGATTGTCATAAATGACCGAGACTGAAAGCTGCTCCGCATAGACTTCGCCCGATTTGCGCCGATTCCATATCTCGCCGCGCCAGCTACCCGCGCTGGTCAGCTGTTGCCACATCGAAGAATAGAATTTGCTGTCCTGACGCCCTGAACTCAGCAGCCGCGGATTTTTTCCTATGACTTCCTCGCGGTCATAACCGGTGATTCTGCTGAACGCCGGGTTGACGTCCACGATGTTATTGTCGGCGTCGGAGATCAGGATCGCTTCCTGGCTGTTGTTGAATACGCTGGCAGTGACCCTGAGGCTTTCATCGATTCGATTTCGGATGGTGATATCTTCAACGATTGACCAGATGTATTGCTGTCCGTCTTTTCCATGCAGCAGTGTTCCATTCAACTGGATCGGAATCCTGCTCCCGTCCTTTTGTCGATATTCCTTGATGTAGGGGCCGTAACTTCCTTTTTTGGCTAATGATTCCAGTTGTTCAGCTTCCTGTTGTGCATATTCCTCTGGCGTCAGTGTCCAATAGTCCAGCGCTTTGAGTTCTTCGGCCGGATAACCGCAGATGGACCGGAATGCTTCGTTGAATTCGATGTATCGACCGTTCATGTCGGTCAAGGCGATGCCGAGGGGAGAGAGTTCAAAAAGACCGCGCAGTTTCTCTTCGCTTTCTTTCAGGGCGTTCTCCGCCATCTTTCGATCTGTGACATCAATGCAATAACCGATGTAGCCAATGAACTCGCCATCGCTGTTATAACGCGGGCATCCTTCGTCGCGCAGCCAGCGATATTCGCCGTCATGCCGGCGCAGTCGATAGTCCATGCCGAAGTTCTTGCGAGCATCGAATGACGACTCATAAACATCCATGCAGTGCTGTAGATCATCCGGATGGACGCCTTCGACCCAACCGTTGCCCATCTCCTGCTGCAAGCTGCGTCCGGTAAAGCCAAGCCAGACCTTGTTGAAGTAATCACACAACTTGTCCTTGCCTGAGGTCCATATCAGAGCCTGCCCGGAATCAGCCAGCGTGCGGTATTGCAGTTCACTCTCTTTCAGTTCATTGGCCAGATACTCATTGCGGAAGCGCAGGCGTTGCGTCTCGACGAACACACTGTTTTTCGTATTGATGATGGGTTGCATGACTGCAATGAATACGAACAGCATCAGTGCAAGCACACCGTACGTCCAGTCTCCGAGCGTCAGGAGCCATATCGCGATCGGGAGGATGCTGGTGAGAATGAAGAAGCGAGGAGGATTTTTTAGCGAGAAGCCCTCAGAGGATGAAGTCGCCGCCACGACAGTGGCGACCGTCAATACATAAGGCCGGTAGTCCTCGGGAAGATTGGCCAGCATCGCCGTATTCGCCGCTCCCCAGCATACGCCGGCGGCTGCGCCGCTCAGAGTTTGAGTCTTGCTCCATTGTCCTGAGCTGCGTGAGTCCGGAACCCTGCGATACTGGCGGAAAATGTGGATACGGTAGCCCGTGATCAGGTAGATACATATCAGGGCCGGCAACCAGGTCCATCGGGGAATGTGTTCGTGCACTGCAAACACCAAAAGCGAAAAGACCACCGCTCCTGCCAGATTGAGGGTGTTCACATCCCTGAAGTAGGCTTTGACCTGCTCGGCCTCGATGTCTCGTTCTATTTTTGCACTCGTTTGTTCTGTCACTTGTTTTCTCTTTCAGTAACGCCTGCTTTGGCTATCACCTTAGGGCGGATTATATGTTTCTTCCCCTCTGCCGCAGCATCACCAGGGAATCACCCCCCCGTCATTGCCGATGAACTTGCCCGTGTCTGCCGGGGTGAGGCCGTCTATGACCTTGCGCATGTCGGACACGCTTTGCTCGACCGCGATCATGGCGTTGGGGCCGCCCATGTCGGTCTTGACCCAGCCGGGATTGAAGGCCACGGAGGTGATGCCCTTTTCTTTCAGGTCCACGGCCAGGCTTTTGACGACCATGTTGGCCGCCGCTTTGCTGCTGCGATACAGGTAGCTGCCGCCGCTGCCGTTGTCGTCGATGCTGCCCATCTGGCTGGTGATGGTGACGATGAGTTTGAGTTCGCTGCGCGCGATCTGCTGGACGAAGGCTTCAACCATCTTGAGCGGGGCCATGGTGTTGATGTTGAATGCGTCCATCCATTCCAGATAGTCGGTCTGGCCGAAGCCGCGTTTGTCGGACGCTGGATAGACGCCGGCATTGTTGATGAGCAGGTCTATGCTTTCATCGGCCAGCATGCGGGCAAGTTGTTCGATCTGCACATGGCTGGCAACGTCGAGGGCGTGGACCTTGATCAGGTCGGGATACTGCGCCGCCAGTTTGTTGAGCGCAGCGGCCTTGCCGGGATCGCGGCAACAGGCCAGCACGCGCCAGCCGGCGGCTGCATATTGATTGCAGAATTCCAGCCCGATGCCGCGGTTGGCGCCGGTGATGAGTAGTGTGTTCATGGTTGGCCTTTCGATACCGTCTATGGCACAGAAGATTAGCAGCAAAGTCCCTTCTGGCATATATACCAAAAGGCATAGACCGCCGCTGACATTCATCTGGAGATGCTAAGATTCGCCGCGCTGAATGGCTGTTCGTTCAGCGCGTGCCGTGCACGCTGGTTTTTCTGAATCGTGCATTGCTTCCATTGAACGCTTCGATCACAAGATTCTTCTATTCCGCTTTGCTGCTTCTGGCTTCCCTGTCGGCTGGGGCGGATGTGTTGCGCCTGTCGGATGTGCCGCCCCACTCGCTTGGCCGCCATGCGGACTTCTTCATCGAGGGGGATGTTCCACTGAGTCTGGCTGCGGCCATGGCGAAGCAAGGTGCTGGAGGATTCTTGCCGGGGACCAGGACCGCGCCGGATTTCGGCATCGGTTCCAGGCCGGTGTGGCTGCACCTGGCGGTAGAGAACGATATGCATGCCGATCAGGAAAGGTTCTTCGTCGGCGGAGTGACCTGGCTGGACCGTGTGGATGTGTATGTCGCGCATGCGGACGGGAGCCAGACCGCGGTGCATACCGGCGATGAATTTCCCGATGCACCGGGGCTGATTCCGGCGATGGGTTATGCGCTGCCGCTGCATTTCACAGCGGGGCGCAACGATCTCTATCTGCGCATTACTTCGACCGATCCGATGGCCGTGCCGATCGAGTTGATGACGAAGCAGCGCTTTGAAGAGCGCCGCTTGCTGCTCGGCTATTTCTACGGTTTCTTCTTCGGCTTCCTTGCCGCCTTGAGCGTTTACAACGTACTGCTCTTCGCCGGGACGAAGGAGCGCAGTTATCTTTATTATTCGCTGGCGCTGTTCAGCATCCTGTTCTGCAATTTCGCCTATACAGGTCATGGCGTGAGCTGGCTGTGGCCTGAGCTGCCTGTTTTCCAGCGCTTCGTGATCCTGGTCTCGATGGTGGTCTATAACGCGCTGGGTTTGCTGTTCGCTGCACGCTTCCTTGCGCTGGCGAAGAATTCGCCGGGCACATTGCGCGTGATCCGCTGGGTCGTGGGGCTGGGCTTGGGCCTCATGGCGCTCGCTGTGGCGATAGGCAGCCAGTTCCTGGCGGCGCTGGTGGCCTTTGTTTATATGAGCGCCTTCAGTGTCGGCATGTTCCTGCTCGGCATCATGAGCGTGTTGCGCAAACAGGCATCGGGCCGATATTTCCTGCTGGCGACCTTCTTTGGCATGTTGGGTGTGGCGATCACGGCACTTGGGGTATGGGGAAAGATCCCGTTCGGTCCTCACACCTTCCATGCCGCAGAGATCGGTCTGATGATCGAGGCGACGCTGCTGGCACTGGCGCTGGCCAACCGGATGCGCGAGCATCGGGATGCCCGTTATGAAGCGGAACAAGTGGCGCGTCTGGATGTGTTGACGCACCTGAACAACCGGCGCGCGTTCATGGAACTGGCCGTCCCCTACATGGATTCCGCCATACGCCACGGCCGCCCGATGAGCCTGGTGATGATGGACATCGACCACTTCAAGTCCATCAACGACCAGTACGGCCACAAGACCGGGGATCTGGTGCTGGTGGCCATCGCCGACCTGCTGAAGCGGCATTCGCGCATCAGCGACATCGTGGCCCGCTGGGGCGGCGAGGAATTCATCCTGCTGCTGCCGGAGACCGATGCGCAGCAGGCTTTCAATCATGCAGAACGGTTGCGACTGGCTATCACCGAGATCAGGGTCCCAGTCCAGGACCGGAACATCTCGCTGACCGCGAGTTTTGGCATCGCGCAACGCACGGCGGACCTGTCACTCGACCGGATGATAGACGACGCGGATACTAATCTCTATGAGGCGAAACGCAGCGGACGGAACAGGGTTTGCAGCAATGCACCTGCCTGCGTCCAGATAGAGCAGCAATCGGCGGCCTGAAGCTCAGGTGATGTCGCGGGGCTTGGGCTGCATGTCCCACACGTCGTCGCTGATCAGTTTTTTCTCTTTCAATACCCGCGTATGTTCGGCATGTATCTCGCCCAATGCCTTCATCACGTCTTGCGGAAAGCCTTGTCTGTTGGAGCGGTCGGTGAACAGGGTCTCTTCAAGATATTTGTGCAGCTCCAGTGAACACCAGAGCATCTCGATGCGGGTCAGGATCTTGGGATATTTGTCGCCGATGATCTCTCTGGGCGGGATCTTGGGCGGTGGCGCGACCTCTTCCGGCTTGGCTTCATGGAGGTTGAAGTTGAGCTCGATGTTCCAGTTCAGCGGCTGATCGTCTTGTGTAGCCATGATGTCGATGTACTAAGGTCGAATCACTCTTTCCGGGCACCACGAGGCGGTGCGAAATTTCGAAATGTATCCAGACCGGAAGGAACGGTATACGCGAGTCTTTTGACCTTCCCGGTGACCGCATATCCCTTGCCATCCAGTGCGCCGGAGATTAGCAGCAAAAGTGCCCTGCGCCTATATGCCAAAAGATATAGACCTTTCCTATACCTCGGGATCCGCCCGGTGTTTGAACGGGCTGCGCTCGTTCAACTCGTCCACATATCCGGCGATGGCGGCGGTCTCGTTCTTCAGATAATCCTCCACTGCCTGCGCGAACTGGGGATGTGCCAGCCAGTGTGCGGAACGCGTGGTGACGGGCAGGAAGCCGCGCGCCAATTTGTGTTCGCCCCCTGCTCCGCCTTCGAATGTCTTGATGCCGTGCGCGATGCAGAACTCGATGGCCTGGTAGTAGCAGACCTCGAAATGCAGGCCGGAATGAAATTCGAACGTGCCCCATGAGCGCCCGTACAGGGCTTCGTCGGTCATGTAGTTGAGCGCGCTGGCGATGGGACGGCCTGCGCGCGCGGCGATGACGAGCAGGGTGTGCTGCGGCAAGGCGGCACCGATACGCTGGAAGAAGTCGGCATTGAGCTGGTGCGGCGAGCCGTGCAGTTGCAGGGTGTGCAGGTAACACGAGGCGAAGAACGCCCACTGCTCTTGCGTGGCCTGCTGTCCGGTGACGCATTGCAATTCGATGCCGGCCTCTTGCACCTTGCGCCGTTCCTGCTTGATGCGCTTGCGCTTGTCGCGGCTGAGCGTGGACAGGTAATCGTCGAAATCGCGATAGCCGGGATTGTGCCAATGGAACTGCACGTCCTGGCGCAGCATCATGCCCTGCTCCTGTGCCACCCGCGTATCGGCTTCGTTGAGGAACAGGCAATGCAGCGAGGAGACGCCGGTTTCTTTGGCGAAGTGCCGCGCGTGTTGCAGCAGCAGGCCGCGCACTTCATCGGATGCGGCCAGCAGGCGCCGCCCGCTCACCGGGGTGAAGGGTACGGTGCAGACCAGCTTGGGGTAATAGTGCAGGCCGTGGCGACGATAGGCATCGGCCCAGGCGAAATCGAACACATGCTCGCCGAACGAGTTCATCTTGAGGTAGAGCGGCATCGCGCCGAGCAGATGGTCGTCCTGCCACAGGGTGATGAACTGCGCCTGCCAGCCATACTGCGGCATGGCGCAGCCGCTTTGCTGCAGTGCCAGGAAGAAGGCGTGGGAAAGCGTCGGATCGCCTCCGCTCAGCGCATCCCACTCCGCTGCGGGGATGGCTGCGAGGTCATCGATGATCTTGAGGGTGGGGAAAGACATGCGGCTATTGTAGTGGCGGCGCCTGGGGAATGCGCGCGGACTACGGTGGAAACCACTGTGCGAGTGGGTGAACAGGAGGCTGTTCAGCCCCCTGCTCTGCAGACTTTATTTCTGCGTCTTCACGATACTCATCGCGGTCGCCACCATGGATCCCATCTCGGCCAGGTTGCCCGGCAGGATGAGGGTGTTGCCTTCCTTGGCGACGTTGCCGAAGGCTTCGACATATTTCTCCGCGACCTTGAGGTTGACGGCTTCCATGCCGCCGGGCGACTGGATGGCTTGTGCGACTTTCTGGATGGCCTCGGCATTGGCTGTCGCCACTGCAAGGATCGCAGCGGCTTCGCCCTGGGCGGTGTTGATCGCCGCCTGCTTCTCGCCTTCGGAACGCTGGATGAAGGCTTCGCGTTCGCCGGTGGCGATGTTGATCTGTTCCTGCTTGCGGCCTTCGGAGGCGGCGATCAGCGCGCGCTTCTCGCGCTCGGCGGTGATCTGCTGCTGCATGGCGTGCAGGATCTCTTTCGGCGGGGTCAGGTCCTTGATCTCGTAGCGCAGCACCTTGACGCCCCAGCTGGTGGCGGCCTCGTCCAGCGCGGTGACCACGGCACGGTTGATGTCGTCGCGTTCTTCGAAGGTCTTGTCCAGCTCCATCTTGCCGATGACGGAACGCAGCGTGGTCTGGGCGAGCTGGGTGATGGCCATGATGTAGTCGCTGGTGCCGTAGGAAGCGAGCTTGGGATCGGTCACCTGGAAATACAAGATGCCGTCCACCTGCAACTGGGTGTTGTCCTTGGTGATACAGATCTGGCTCGGCACATCGAGCGGGACTTCCTTGAGCATGTGCTTGTAGGCGACACGGTCGATGAAGGGGATCACCACATTGAGGCCGGGCGACAGCGCCGCATGGAACTTGCCGAGGCGCTCGACCACCCAGGCGTTCTGCTGCGGCACGACCTTGAGCGCCTTGATGATGAAGATGACGGCTGCAACCAGTATGAACAGAGCGATTTCCATGTTGTCTCCTTATTGTTGTTTGCGATGCGTCAGCACCAGAGCGGAGCCGCGCACCGCGGCGATGTACAGCGTTCCTTCGCGCGGGGTATCGGCAGATTCCAGTTCGGCATCCCATTCCGCGCCGCGGTAGTTGACTCGGGCCGTGCCGTTGTCATTCCACCTGAGCACTTTCACGGCTTGGCCGATATCGAAATTGTCATCGGGCGCCTGGCTGGTCTGTGTGCTTTTCCAGCGCCGCAGGATGATGGTGCCCGCGATGCCGGTGATCGCACCGAGCAGCAGTTGCCATACCATGCCCGCCCCCAGCAATGCCACGACGCCACCAACAGCCATCGCGATGGCGACCACCAGCAGGTAGAAGGTGCCGGTGACCATCTCCAGACCGACCAGGATGATCGCCAGCAAGAACCAGTAGATGTAGATTTCCATGACTTCCTTTCTGTTTTGGACCAGCGCGCACAATCTAGCAGTAAAGCGCCTGTCGGGCCATATGCCGGGAGAAAACAAAACGGGCACTTTGCTCAAGTGCCCGTCTGCATCCGGCCGGGAGGCCTTTTACTTCTTGTTCTTGTAGATGTTCTCGACCACCTCGTCGACCATCTCTTTCGACGACTTGCGCGTCAGCGAGGTATGCAGCGAATTTCCCGTGGCCAGCTGCGCGTCGGTCTTCGGGTCGCGGATATCGATGGTCAGTTCGAGCATGTACATGGTGATGTCCCACATCCATTTGTCGACATAGGTGACGACTGCGTCGATGTTGCCGGGTGGCGCTTCGACCCCGGTAGTGACGGTGACACCCTTGCTGCGCAGCTTGTCCGCGATCAGCACATTGACTTCGCGATTGTCGGCCGGGATCTTCTTGACGTACATGGTCTTCAGCGCGGAAAGATCGGTCGAGGGGCTGACGCTGCCTGTCGCGCGGTTGGTACAGCCGGTGGTCAGCAAAGTGACGAAGCCAAGAACCGCGGCCAACTTGATGAATTTATTCACGTCATTCTCCTTTGTTATTGATGTGGATGAGCTGTGGAAAAGCGACTCGGCGCATCGGGACGAAGCCTAGCAACAAATATCCATCCTCACCATATGCCAAAAGATATAGACCTCGATCCTGCCTGCGCACGGATGGCGATCACCTGATCTTGTTGACATGAGAACGAACGTTCTCTACCATGCAAGAACGTTCGTTCTGTTGGATATTGCCATGACCATTATTGACCATCACCTTGCCAGCCCCGCGCGCCGCGCCGCTTCCTCCACCCTGCTGTCGCTGACGCATCCCAACAAGTCGATGTTCGAGCGGCAGCGTGCCTTGTTGCGCAAGGCCGTGCCGGCCGGCTTCCCCTCGCCTGCCGACGATTATGTCGAGCGGCGGCTGAGCCTGGATGAGCATCTCATCCAGCACAAGGAATCGACCTTCTTCATGCGCGTGGCCGGACATTCGATGCGCGAACTGGGTATCTTCGACGGCGACCTGCTGGTGGTGGACCGCGCCGTACCGGCCGCCCACGGCAGCGTGGTGGTGGCCGTGCTGGATGGCGAGTTCACGGTGAAGCAGCTGCTGTACACCCCCAAAGGCAAGGTGCTGCGCGCCGCCCATCCCGATTATCCGGAGATGCTCATCAAGCCGGAGCAGGATTTCTCCGTCTGGGGCGTGGTGCAGTGGAACGTGCACAAGGTGTGATTTTGTTCTCGCCAAGACGCCAAGAACGCCAAGGAAATATGAATCATGACGTAAGACGAGATAGGAAAACAAATCGTCGACATGGCGGTGAAGATCCATCAAGAAGTTGGCCCGGGCCTGCTGGAGACGGTCTATGAAATTATCCTTGCGCACGGGCTTCGACAGAGGGGCTTACTGGTCGAAAGGCAAGTTCCCATTGCGATCGAATACCAAGGTCTCAAATTTGAGGAAGGCTTCCAAGCCGACCTCCTGGTCGAGGATAAGGTCATTATCGAACTCAAGAGTGTCGAAACGCTCAACAACGCGCACAAAGAACAACTCCTCACGTACTTGCGACTTACCGACAAGAGACTCGGGTACTTGCTCAATTTCGGCGAGGCACTCATGAAGCACGGAATCATTCGCACCGTAAATCGGCTGGAAGAGAACAGTTGATTCCTTGGCGTTCTTGGCACCTTGGCGAGAAAAAATTCGCCTCACTACACGCACGAATCCTGCTGCCGAGCCTTCTTCAAAGCTTGGCTTGTTGTGGCCCCCTGCTTCACTGAATTATGCAAAATGACATGACGAACCGCGCCATCGCACTGGTCGATTGCAACAACTTCTTCGTTTCCTGCGAGCGCGTGTTCCGCCCCGATCTGGAAGGCAAGCCGGTGGTGGTGCTGTCCAACAACGACGGCTGCGTGGTGTCGCGCTCGCAGGAGGTGAAAGACCTGGGGATGAAGATGGCTGTGCCCTGGTATCAGATGAAGGACATGGCCAAGCGCCACGGCATCGTCGCCTTCTCATCCAATTATGAGTTGTATGCAGACCTCTCCAACCGGGTGATGGCGCTGCTGGCGCAGTTCAGCCCGGAGCAGGAGGTGTATTCCATCGATGAGTCTTTCCTCGACCTGACCGGCATCGGGGTCGACCACACGCGCTATGCGCGGCAGATACGCGAGACCATCCGCCGTGATGTGGGCATCCCGGTGTGCGTGGGGATCGCGCCGAGCAAGACGCTGGCCAAGCTGGCCAACCATGTGGCGAAGAAGAACGCGCGTTTCGGCGGGGTGTGCGACTTCAACGCACTGGCGCAACAAGAGCTGGACGAACTCTTTGCCGGCATCGACGTGGGCGAAGTATGGGGAGTGGGCTGGCGCAGCACGGAAAAGCTGAACGAGATGGGTATCCGTTCCGTGCTCGACCTGAAACGTACTCCGGCCAAGTACTTGCGCGTGAGATTCAGCGTGGTTCTTGAGCGTATCGTGGCGGAACTGAACGGCGAGGCCTGTCTGGAACTGGATGATGTGGTGCCAGCCAAGCAGCAGATCATCTGCTCGCGCTCGTTCGGGATGCTGACTTCCAGTCTGTCCGACCTGGAACAGGCGGTGACCGCCTATGCCAGCCGCGCCGCGGAGAAGTTGCGCCAGCAGTATTCATTGGCGGGCGGCATCCAGGTATATATCCGCACCAGTCCGCACCGGGAGCGCGATGCGCAATACCGGCAGGCGATGCTGATGCCTTTGCCGGAAGCGACCGACGATACGCGCCAGCTCTGTCAGGCGGCGTTGCACGGATTGCACCGGATCTACCGAACCGGCTATGCCTATCAGAAGGCCGGCGTGATGCTGACGGAGATCATCCCCGCCTCTGCCCGGCCGCGTAGCCTGTTCGACGATGTGGCGGCGCAGGAAAGGTCGCATGCACTGATGAGTACGCTGGACAGGATCAATCGCAGCATGGGCAGCGGCACGATCAAACTTCTCGGAGAAGGCTGCGATACGTCCTGGGCGATGCGCAGGGACCATCGCTCGAAACGCTATACGACCGAGTGGGCCGAGTTGGCTGTGTGTCCGGCGTGAACTTGTGATCGCCGCGCCGCTAGCGCGCGGCCGGAAAGCTTCCTCTCAGGCGGTCTTCCACAGCTCCCACCATTTCTTCGAGTTCGACATGACGGAGAACTCGGCCGTGGCTTCGCGCTCCCAGGCATCGACAGAGAATCCGGACTTCTGCAGGGCTGCGCTGTATTTCGTGTCCACGCCCTGGATATGTTCCTTGAGCCAGGTCTTCAGGAAAGTCAGCATCTCGAAATAGATCGGCTTGTCTTCGAGCATGTGCTTCTTGGCCAGGTCGTCGAGTTGCGAAAGCAGCTTCTTGTGTTCCGCCATATGTGGTTCGAGGTCTTTGTAGTTCGCCTGGCGCATCAGGCGTTCTTCCAGCGCGAAATGCGTCTGGGTGTAGCTCACCAAGGCATCCAGGATCCCGGCGATGGCTTTTTCGCCTTCGCGTTTGGATACGGCGACGAACAGGCGGTTGAGGATGTTGACCAGCTCCCGGTGCTGGTCGTCGATGGTCTTGATGTTGACGCTGTAATCGGGAGACCACTTAAAGAAGACTTCGTCGTTTGCCATATGTACCTCCGTAAAGAGTATCCAACCATGCTGCGATTCATGAAAATGAGATTTACAACGGCCAAACGAGGAGGTGCCAAGACAGGCACAGGGAAGGATCCCTGTGTCGCGGTCCCGCTACCATAGTTTCCCTTAGGCCGGAGACTTTGCGTCCATACTTTTCAGTATGTTTGCCAAGTGCGGGGATATTACTGTCATAACCCTGTTCGGTCAAATGTGATTTCCACCGCAAGGTGTGATCATTTCGCCGCAGATCAGATTTGGGAGGATCGGCCGAGATGCGCCGGGATGGTCACTTCTCAGCTCGTCATCCCGTGCGTGCACAGGACGGTCAGGGAATCAATTCCCCGCCTTGCCTGGCAGATGAAAGACGTTGCCGGTCTTTGCCACGGTCGTGCGGTAATACTCTATCAAGTCTTCGATCTTCATCGGTTTCGCATAAAGGAAACCCTGTATCTCGTCGCATTGTTCGAGTTCCAGGAACTTGCGTTGCTCTTCCAGCTCCACCCCTTCGGCCGTGACGGCCAGATTGAAGTTCTTGGCCAGGGCGATCACGGCCCTGGTGAGGGAGACGCTGTCCTTGTTGTGCGGGATACCATCGACGAAAGACTTGTCGATCTTGATGCGCGTGACGGGCAGTCTCTTCAGATAGCTCATGGAAGAATAGCCCGTGCCGAAATCGTCGATCGCCAGCCCGATGCCCATGTCGCGTATCCCCTGCAATACCTGGATAGCGTTGTTGACGTCGCTTGCGATGTAACTTTCGGTGATCTCCAGCTCGATCCGGGCCGGCTCGATCCCGCTTGCGCCGATGACCTGCTGCAGGGTCGACATCATGTCATCGCTGCGCAACTGGACATTGGAGACGTTGATGCTGATGTGTTCCAGCACGATGTCCTGCTGGCGCAGGCGCATGAAGTCGCGGCAGCCCTGCTGCAATATCCACTCACCGATAGGCACGATCAACCCGGTCTCTTCCGCCAGATTGATGAACCGGTTGGGCGGAACCCTGCCGAAATTCGGGCTGTTCCAGCGGATCAGCGCCTCGATCGCACCGATCCGTCCGGTGGCGACCGATATCTTGGGCTGATAGTAAAGCTCGAACTGGTCTCCCGACTGGATCGCCTGTTTCAGGGCATGCGTCATGTCCGCCCGCTGCTGGACGTGTTCGGCCAGGTCGTCGGAGTAGAAACTGTAGTTGTTGCGTCCCTTGTCCTTCGATTTGTACATGGCCAGGTCGGCATGTTTGATCAGGGTGACGCTGTCCTCGCCGTCCTTGGGATAGAGCGCGACACCGATACTGGCGGATACGCTGAGCTCCATTCCGGCACAATGGAACGGCTTGTGGAAAAGCTCCAGATACTCTTCAACCAGTTTCCTTAGCACCACGATATCCTGGGTCCCTTCGATCAGGATATTGAATTCGTCGCCGCCGATGCGGGCAAGCAACTGTTTCGAGGCTCCGACATCGCTTAACCGTTTTGACACATCGATCAGCAACTCGTCGCCGATGTCGTGCCCCAGGGTATCGTTCACCACCTTGAACTGGTCCAGATCCAGGAACAGGATCGCCAGTTGCGAGCCATTGCGCCGGGCCGAATCCATCGCCAGGCGCAGGCTTTCCGAGAACAGGCGCCGGTTCGGCAGGTTGGTGAGCGCGTCGTGTTTGGAAAGGTATTCCTGCTCGTTCTTCGCCTGCTGCAGCAACTTCTCCCGTTCCTGCACCGCCTGCGCAAGGCGGTTGACGTTGCTGGATATCTCTTCCAGTTCATCTCCGGTGACGACCGAATCTGTCATGGAGTAATCCTGTTTCTCGATCTTTCTGATCTGCGCCATCAATGCACTCATCGGACGCTCCAGACTCTTCCTGATGACCAGGCGCAGCAGCAACAGGATGACGACGGCGACCAGCACCAGCAGCATGAGGAAGTTGCTGCGGCTGTCGTTCAGGACGGAATTGAGTTCCAGCTTGTCCAGTTCGGCGATGAAATAGACCGCACCGGCATTGATCTCCTTTTTCAAGACCCCCGTGTACTCGTGCTCGTTCTGCACGATATCAAGTTGCGGCACCGGTTCGTCCGGTCTCAGGAGTTGTGCCTGGGCGTCATACTTCGGATCGAAGCTCGGCGTGATGTGCAGGTCGATGTCCCTCGAGAACTGTTCGAAATAGCCGCGATCGAGGAACTTCGACATCTCGATGTGGGCGACGATCCTGGTCGAGTTCTTCTCGAAGATGTTCTGGTGGGATTTGATGACCAGCGCCTCCCCCATCCTGTGATAAGTGATGACGCTCCCGCGCATCATCTGGTCACTGGTGTAGTAGCTCTTGTGCATCAACGTGATGTTTCCCCGCTCCGGCGGCATCTGTCCGGGACTATAGACGGTGTGATGCTCGTAACGCTGGAAAGTCTTGCGGACACCGCCCTCGAAGGAGAAGAAACTGAGCTGGTATCCCAGGTCATCCTTGGTGACATAGGCGATCAATTCGCCGTTCTGGTCATACAGGGCGATGTCGCTGTTGAACGAGAGCTTGACGCGATTCAGCAGTTCCGCCGCGATGCTCTTCTTCTCTTCGTCGATCAGGAAGGCGTTGTAGTTCCCCTTGTCCTGATAGTTGTTGATGAGATCGATCGACGCGAGCATCTTTTCGTCGGTCTTGACGAAGACGATGCCGTCCCTGAGCTCGCGCTCGATCTCCTTCAGGTTGTAATCGAGCCGCTGGTATCCGCGCTGCATGCGCTGTTGCGTGTCCTCAAGGAAACGTCCTTTGAGGAAGTCGTCGAAATAGGCGCCGAGGATCACCAGGACCAGCAGCACGGCACTGGTCACCAGCACCGACAGCTTGGTCAGCAGGTTGAATCTGCCCGGCGGGAATCTTGTCTGCAACATCTTCATGCGCTATCGGCTATCAGCTCTCCACGGTCGTCAAAAGATCGGTTTGACCTGTTCGACGTTCTCCCTGGTGACCAGTTTGACGGGGATGAAGATGTGTTTCGGCACGGACTCTCCGGCGAATATCTTGAGCGCGATCTCCACCGACTTGGTTCCGCCGAGCGGGAAAAGGACGGAGCCGCTCTGGCTGCCGTCGCGTATCGCTTCCTGGGCCTCGCTGGTGTAGTCGCACCCGACCATCACGATGGAACGCGGATCGATCCGGTTCTTGTTCAGCACCATGCGGACGCCGCTCAGCATGCTGTCGCTCTCGGAGAAGATCGCATCCACGCGTATCCCCTCCGCCACCAGCTTCTCCATCTCCACGACCGCATCCTTGCGCAGGTAGTTGCCTGTACGTTTGATCACCCTGATACCCTTGTGCTTGGCAATCTCGTCCAGGAAGCCCTTGCTGCGCAATTGGGTCACGTCCGCTTTCTGCAATCCCTCGAACAGCAGCACCAGGCCCTTGCCGTTCAGGCGGCGGGCGATGTATTCGGCGCCGATGGCGCCGATCTTGATATTGTCGGAGTTGATGAAGGTGGTGTACTCCGTACCCTTGATGCCGCGGTCGAGGATGATCACCGGTATGCCGGATGCCTTGGCCTTGGCGACCACGGGCACCACTGCGCTCTCGTCATTGGTGCCGACGACCAGCAGGTCGACCTTCTGTTCGATGAACTGTTCGATCTGGCGGATCAGCAGCGATGTCTGTCCCTGGGCATCGGAATACACGAAGGACAACTGCGGATGTCTGGCCGCTTCGGCGGCCACTTCATTCACCTGCGCCCTGCGGAAATCGTTGGCCATGGTGTCCTGGGCGAACGCGATGACCTTCTTCCCTTCTGCCGCAGCTGCCGTCATCGGCAGGCAGACCGCCAGCAGGACGATCCAGATGTATCTGAGCATATTCATGACTCCTCCTTAATCAGTTCCAATCATACCCGACAGCCTACCACCAGGCCTCCATCTGCACGCCGGCGATGGTGCTGGTAGTCTTGCCGCCGTTGCCAAAATCCCCAACTGCGGAATGGGCCGCCGCAGCCGCATCGTTCCAGCGCACATGCGTGAAATAGAAGCGCATCTCGGGACGCGACCAGAATCCCGGTGCAACGGCCAGCGTCGGCGCGAGGGTGAGTTTGTCCAGTCTTTGCGTCGCCTGGCCGTCTATCGCGCGCGAGGTGCTTCCGGCTTCCACCAGCCACTTGAAGTTCTGACCTACCGCATATGAAACACGGCCACCGAGGCTGAGATCCTTGGTCTTGCGGCCATCGCTCGGGCCGCCATCGACCTTTGCGTTCTCATACGACACCAAGGCCTGCCCGCCCAGCACACCGCTCTGCCAGACGATCGCATCGGTGATGCGCATCGCCGTCCTGCCCGGCAGCTCGGCCCCGCCATTGTTCGCATCGCCCAGGCCCTCGAACTTCCCTGCCAGCCCGGCATGTCCGGTGGAACCCTGCAGGAAGAACGTGTTGTTCAACCCCGGCATCAGCAAGTCGGCCTGGTCATGCGAGAGCGACAGCGCGTAACCCGGTTTGCCGAGCTGGAACTTGCCCTGCACCACGGTGGCGAGCATGCGCAATTTGCCGCCTTCGTTGACTTTGATCTCGGACAGGTCGAGGTTGTACCTTCTTGCGTCGTTGGCCGTGGAAGGCGTGGTGAAGTCGCCGGCATTCGAGATGGCGAATCCCGCCTTGGCAAAACCCACGTCGAGGTCGGTCATGCCTGCGCCCGTGTTCTCGCCGTAATCCATGAGGAAATGGTCCACGATGTGGATATCCTGCAGGCGCAAGCGCCGCTGTCCGGCCCAGAATTGGGCTTCGGGAGCGAAATCAAGCCCGCTCATCATGGCGTAGGCCTGTGACTGGATGACGGTGCCGTTCCACACGGCGGGCATGTACATCATGCCCCACTTCATGCCGTTGCCGGCATCGACCTTTTTGCTGATGCCTACTTCGATACCGTTGTCGCCCTCGTTGCCCAGGCGGAACTTCTGCAGGTCACCTCCCAGCGTGTATCCGCCGCGCGGTATGCCCGAAAACGCTCCGCCACGCGTATATCCGGAGAACTCCAGCCCGTAGATATCCGCTGCCTGCGCATGTCCGGCAGCGGCCCCGAAGGTTGAAACGAGCGCAAGCGCGGCGACACGCTTCACACCGCCTGAGAACCCGAACTCACATGATCTTCTATTCATTGCATTCCTCCCTGTGTGCTGCATCATGGTCTATTTGTGGAACTGTACGCAATTGCGCCCCTCTTCCTTGGCCCGGTACATGGCGATATCGGCCCATTTCAGTGCATCTTCGATGGTGCACTCCTGGCTGCCGAACACGACCACGCCGATGCTGGAAGTGCAGCGGTACTCAAGCGCACCCTCCTGGTCGTCCGCTTGCCGGACTTTCAGGAGATAGGGTTCGGATAATGCGCTACGGATCTTTTCGGCGACTGCTCCGGCCTGCGTGATGGATGATTCTTTCTCAAGGTCCAGTTCGCCCAGCATCACAACGAACTCGTCACCGCCGAAGCGGGCGACCGTGTCGGTTTCACGGATGCACGATCCGAGGCGTCTTGCCACTTCGACCAACAACATATCGCCGACGTCATGGCCATAGGTATCGTTGAGCGGTTTGAAATTGTCCAGATCGAGGAACATCAGGGCGATGAAACGGCCGCTGCGCCTGCTTGCGGTCAGCGCCCGTTCCAATCGCTCATGCAACAACCGCCGGTTGGGCAATTGCGTGAGGGTGTCGTAGAAAGCGAGCTGCCTGATCTCGCTCTCCGCCGCCTTGCGCGCGGAGATATCGGTCAGTGTGCCGACGTAATGCGTTACCAGACCGTCTTCGCCTTTCACGGATGTGATCGTGAGCCACTCGGGATATATGCTGCCGTCCTTGCGTTTGTTCCATATCTCGCCATGCCACGATCCGGTCCGTTTGATGTTCTCCCATAGCGCCTCATAGAAGGATCTGTCGTGCCGCCCGGATTTCAGCATGCTGATCTTCCGGCCGACAACCTCTTCCGATGTATATCCGGTGATCTCGGTGAATGCCTTGTTCACCTTCAAGATCACGGTGTCGGTATCCGTGATCACCATGCCTTCCTGCGACTCAAAGGCCGTGGCTGCGATGCGCAGCGATATCTGCGCCTGCCTGTTGGATTCCATGGTGTCGAGGAAGGTATTGAACCAAGCCACCAGATCGGTGATCTCCCCCAGCGTTGCACGGGGAGGAGACAGCCGCCGGTTGGGCTCTATCCGTCCTGCCTGGAACTGCTCGAAGCCCTCCGCGATTGAACGCAGCGGAAATACGACCCGCCGCAGATAGGCCCGAATGAACAGGCCGATGAGCAACAGGTTGGACAGGAGCAACAAGACACCTATGACCTCGACACCCTTGAGACTCGCGGTCAAGGCTTCCTCGGGCACCACATTGATCACATACCATCCTTTGTCGGGGACAAGAAGGTAATTCAGCAATACGGCGCGGCCATCCAGCACCACGCTGAGCGAACCGGATTCCCCCTTCAGCAGACTGCTCAGGCCGCTTTCAACGCCCTGACCGATGAGCTTCTTCTCGGGGTGGAACAGCAGCCTGCGTTGCGCATCGATGATCATCATGTATGCGCCCTCTCCCAGATCGAGCCGGCTGAAATAGGCGTGCAGATAATCCGTGGAGAAATTGATGAGCAGCATTCCGGCCGGCACCGCTTTCGTCTGTTCCCAGCGGTTGATCGCTTTCGTCGCAACGATCACCTTGCGGCTGCTTGATGCCGTATTGACGTTATCCTCGACACCATGCCAGAGCAACTGGTTCGGCGAGTTGACCGAGCTTTGCAGAAGCCGGTCACGCAGGTCCACCCTGACATTGGCGACATTGAGCGTATCGCCGACGTGATATTGGATCCCGTTCAGCGCGAACAGATCGATGGAGACCAGGCCGTGGAGGCTGCTGTAGTTGCTTAACACATAGCCGATATGGGCCTTGGTGGACAGGGTGTCATACGAGGGCTGCACGCTGACGTGCTTTCCGGAGCTTTCCAGAGCCGCGTTGACCTCATCGATCGAACTCAGATTCGTCACCAGCCCTTCGATCTGTTCCATCTGCAGGTTCAGATAGTCGCGCTGATAAGACAGCATCTGCATGTTGTCATGCACGGCATCATCGATGACGGTGCGCCTGATCGAACCATAAGACACGATCAGGAAAGTCAGCAGCGGCAGGATGCTGATCATAAGCAGAAAGCTTGTCAGCTTGACGGAGAAGCTCAGCTTGGGGCGTGGCAGTTTCATCTTGAACCGGGCGGAAAATCCTACTTCAGATCCTTCGCGGTGATCGCTTTGGCCTCGATCTCGACCTGTGCCGGGACCGTCTCGCCGCGCAATAGCTTGATGGCTGTCATTACGCCCTGATAGCCCTGTTGCGCCGCCTGCTGATCGATCGTCACAAGCATCTGGCCGTGGTGTATCGCTGTCTTGGCTTCCTCCAGCGCATCGAAACCGGCTACCTGCACATCGTGCCTGCCTGCTTCCTGGAGATACCTGATCACGCCGATCGCCATCATATCGTTGGCGCAGAACACCAGTTTGATCTTTGGATGAGCGGCGAAGATAGTCTTGGCAACCGTGTAGGCCTCATCGATCTTCCAGTTCGCAGTCTCGACGGCGACGACCCTGATCCGCGAGTTCTCCCGGAATGCCTTCTCGGCACCGCGCGAACGCTGGTTGGCATTGTCGGCAGTACGGATACCCTCGATGATGGCGGCCTCGGTTGGCCCTTTCGCTGTATCGGCCAAGTGTTTGGCCGACAGATAAGCCGCCTTCTCATTGTCCACACTGATGAACGGGAGCGGCTTCAACCCGCTTTCCGCAACTGCCGCCGGATGCAGACGGTTATCGATGTTCACGATCCTGATGCCGGCATCCTGTGCTTTCTTCAATACCGGGACCAGGCGATGGGAATCTCCGGGCGCGATGACGATCGCATCCACCTTGGCCTCGATCTGGCTCTCGACCAATTGGATCTGCTGTTCTATGGAGGTTTCCTGACTCGCCGTCATCACCTGCAGCTCGATCCCGCTTTCCTTCTGTGCCTTGCGCGCGCCCTTCTCCATCTCGATGAAGAACGGATTCGTCAGCGTCTTCATGATCAATGAGACCGTGATGCCACTGCCCTGGCTTGCACTTGGCGAATTCTGGGTTGGGGGGCTCGCCACACTGGTGACGGACTTGTCGGATTCACCGCATCCGGCAAGGAAAACAACAAGAAAGCCTGTTGCTATCATGCGTTTCATACTCATATCCTCCAGCCTGCTTTATATATTTTTATATTCACATCCTGCCATCCGGGGGTATTGCACAGCATCCCCGCACTTCCTCCATCCCATGGATCTGCAGAATGAAGAAGCAGCATGCGAATCTATTTGGTGGGCGGCTTTGAGCCAGCCTCATTATTGTAAGGTTACACGCAATCCGGTGAAAATTGTGTTCGGCGGATGACGAAGATCAAGCGGATGACAAAAATCAAAAAGGCTTACAGCAAGAACTGTAAGCCTTTTTATTGTATGGCGCGCCCGAAGAGATTCGAACTCCTGACCCCTTGGTTCGTAGCCAAGTACTCTATCCAGCTGAGCTACGGGCGCATGTTTGTCGCTACTTTACTGCTGTTACTTTGTGCTTCGTGGCGGAGAGGGAGGGATTCGAACCCTCGATACAAGTTTAAGCTCGTATGCGTCCTTAGCAGGGACGTGCCTTCGACCACTCGGCCACCTCTCCGAAGGCCGCGAATGATACTGATTAGCGTCTAGGCGGTCAAACGATTTATGCGTCTTCCTGATCCAGACCGAAGGCTTTGTGCAGAACACGCACGGCCAGCTCCAGATACTTCTCGTCGATGACCACGGAGATCTTGATCTCGGAGGTGGAGATCATCTGGATGTTGATGCCCTCTTCTGCCAGCGTGCGGAACATCTTGCTGGCGATGCCCACGTGCGAACGCATGCCGACGCCGACCACGGAGACCTTGGCGGTCTTGTTGTCGCCGATGACGTCGCGTGCACCGATATGCGGCTGCACATTGTTCTTCAGGATGTCCATCGCCTTGTTGAACTCGTTGCGGTGCACCGTGAAGGAGAAGTCGGTGGAACCGTCCACGCCGACGTTCTGGATGATCATGTCCACGTCGATGTTGGCATCGCTCACCGGGCCCAGGATCTGGTAGGCGATGCCGGGTTTGTCCGGTACGCCGCGCACGGTGATCTTTGCCTCGTCGCGGTTGAACGCGATGCCTGAAATGATTGCCTGTTCCATTTTATTGCCTTCCTCGAAAGTGATCAGCGTACCCTCGCCCTCGTCGGTGAAGCTGGAGAGCACACGCAGTTTGACTTTATATTTGCCGGCGAACTCGACCGAGCGGATCTGCAGCACCTTGGAGCCCAGGCTCGCCATCTCCAGCATCTCCTCGAAGGTGATGCTCTTGAGGCGGCGCGCTTCGGGCACCATGCGCGGGTCGGTGGTGTAGACGCCGTCGACGTCGGTGTAGATCTGGCACTCGTCGGCACGCAGCGCGGCGGCGATGGCAACGCCGGTGGTGTCCGAACCGCCGCGGCCCAGTGTGGTGATGTTGCCCGCTTCGTCCATGCCCTGGAAACCGGCCACCACGACCACCTTGCCGTCGGCCAGATCGGCGCGGATGTTTTGTTCGTCGATGCTGAGGATGCGCGCCTTGGTGAAGGAGCTGTCGGTCAGGATCTTGACCTGCGCGCCGGTGTAGCTCTTGGCATCCAGACCGATATCCTTCAGCGCCATGGACAACAGACCGATGGTCACCTGTTCGCCGGTGGAGATGATCACGTCCAGCTCGCGCGGATCGGGATGTTTCTGGATCTCGTGGGCAAGATGGATCAGGCGATTGGTTTCGCCGCTCATGGCGGAAACCACCACCACGACCTGATGCCCCTGAGCTGTGTATTTTGCTACGCGCTGCGCAACGTTCCTGATGCGCTCCGGACTGCCCATTGAGGTGCCGCCGTATTTCTGAACAATCAATGCCACGATATGCCTGTGCCGTTTTTTGTGAGGGCGGCATTCTAACCGAACTGCCGCCAAAAGACGATTCCCCCTCTGCTACACTGGGGGCAAATATGAGCAAGATCACCCGACGCCCTTTTCCTGCCGATACCGCCGAAAGTCTGGCCGCATCCGGCATCCCCCCACTGCTGGCGCGTATCTACGCGGCGCGCGGCATCGCCGAAGCCGCCCAGCTGGATACCGACATCAAGCGCCTGCTGCCCTTTGCCCTGCTCAGGAACGCAGAAACGATGGGCAAGCTGCTGGCCGATGCCATCGCCGCACAAAAGAGGATCCTGATCGTGGCCGATTACGATGCCGACGGGGCGACCGCCTGTGCCGTCGCCATGCGCGGCTTGGGCGCGCTGGGTGCCAGGGTCGATTTCATCGTGCCCAACCGTTTTGAGTACGGTTATGGACTGACGCCGGAGATCGTGCGATTGGCCAAGCGATCCGAGCCCGATATCCTGCTCACCGTCGACAACGGCATCGCCAGCGTCGAGGGCGTGGCCGAAGCGCACCGGCTGGGCATGCAGGTGCTGGTGACCGACCATCACCTGCCCGGCGACACGCTGCCGCAGGCGGAATGTATCGTGAACCCGAATCAGCCCGGTTGCACTTTTCCCAGCAAAAACCTGGCCGGTGTAGGGGTGATGTTCTATGTGCTGATGGCCCTGCGCGCGGAGATGCGCGAACGCGGTGTATTTAGCTCCCCTCGCCCGCAAGCGGGAGAGGGGCTGGGGGTGAGGGCAGAACCGAATCTCGGCAACCTGCTCGATTTGGTCGCCTTGGGCACCGTGGCCGATGTGGTCAGGCTGGACGACAACAACCGCATCCTGGTGCAGCAGGGTCTGCAGCGCATCCGCGCCGGACGCAGTTGCGCCGGCATCCAGGCCTTGCTGCGCATCGCGCGCAGGCCGGCGGCACAGGCCTCTTCCTACGAACTCGGTTTCATCGTCGGCCCGCGCCTGAATGCGGCCGGACGCCTTGAAGACATGGGGCTGGGCATCCGCTGTCTGCTGACCGACGATGCGGCAGAAGCGGGCGAGATCGCCGCCAGACTGGACGCACTCAACCACGAGCGGCGCAGCATCGAGGCCGACATGCAGGACAGCGCGCTGGCGACGCTGCACGCCTTCGATCCGGCGGACAGTTTTTCGCTTTCGCTGTTCAACGAGGACTGGCATCAGGGCGTGATCGGCATCCTTGCCTCGCGTTTGAAAGACAAATTCCACCGTCCGGTGATCGCCTTTGCCCGTTCGCAGACGGGTGAGCTGAAAGGTTCCGGCCGCAGCATCGCGGGGTTGCATCTGCGCGACGCGCTCGATCTGGTGTCGAAACGCCAGCCGCATCTGATCCTGAAATTCGGCGGTCACGCCATGGCGGCAGGCCTGAGCATCCGCGAGGAACACCTCAATGAGTTTCGCCAAGTATTTGAATCCATTGCGCAGGAATTGCTCGATGCCGAGGCCCTAGTTAAGTCCATTTCTACGGACGGCGCGCTCGACGCGCAAGAATTCACCTTAAGTATCGCGCGCGACCTGCAACGCCAGGTATGGGGACAGGGTTTCCCGGAACCGATGTTCGAGGGCGATTTCCGCGTGCAATCGCAACGTGTGGTCGGCGAGAAACATCTGAAACTCAAATTGTCTTCTCCCGCCGGCAGCTACGACGCCATCCGCTTCTTCCATGCCGATGCCGCGCCCGAGACGGTGCGCGCGGTATACAGCCTGAGTGTCAATGAATACAATGGAAACGAGACGCTGCAGCTTATCGTGCGGCACTGGTAAGGAAAAAACTTATGGACATCAATTTCCTGCAAGGCAACGGTATCGAGGCTTTACCGCAATTCCTGACCAGTCTGGCCATCGGCCTGCTCATCGGGCTGGAACGCGAACGCAATCCCTCCGCCAAGGCCGGTCTGCGCACCTTTGCACTGGTCGCGGTGTTCGGCACCCTGATGGCCCTGCTCGCGGACAAGGTCGGTTCGCCCTGGCTGGTGGTCGCGGGGATAGCCGCTGTGGCCGGCACCATCATCGCGGCCTATCTCAACGACACGCCGGACGAAAACGACGATCCCGGGACGACTACCGTGGTCGCGCTGCTGCTGAGTTACGGGCTGGGGGTGATGATCTGGTTCGGGCTTTCCAAGCTTGCCGTGATGCTGGCGATCGGCATCACCACTCTGCTCTATTTCAAACCTGAGCTGCGCGGATTCAGCCAGCGCCTGACCCGGCGCGATCTGGTCGCCGTGCTGCAATTCTCGGTACTCAGCTTCATCGTGTTGCCCATCCTGCCCAATCAGGATTTCGGCCCCTATAACGCCTTCAATCCTTATCAGGCCTGGATGATGGTGGTGCTGATCTCGGGTATCAGCCTGGCCGGTTATGCCGCCCTGCATGTGGTCGGAACCCGCTATGGCGCCCCCCTGCTCGGCTTTCTCGGCGGTATGGTATCCAGCACAGCCACCACCATGATCTACGCCAAGCACGGCAAGGCCAGTCAGGCGATGACCCATCTGGCCTCGGCAGTCATCGTGATCGCCAGCATGGTGGTGCTGCTGCGCCTGCTGGTGGTGAGCTCGGTGGTGGCCTATGGCGCCCTGCCCGCCCTGCTGCCGGTGCTGGCGGGCGGTCTGGTCGCGGGACTGGTCGCTGCTGCATATGCCTGGCACAAGACCATCAAGGGTACCGAGTTGTTCGTCCCCGAGACCTCCAACCCGGCCGAACTGCATACCGCCATCGGCTTCGGCCTGCTGTACGTCATCGTGCTGCTGGGTTCGGCCTGGATGGCCGACCTGGCGGGCAGTCAGGGCCTGTATGTCGTCGCGCTGGTCTCCGGCTTGACCGACGTGGATGCCATCACCCTGTCCAGTCTGCGCCTGTTCAACCTCGGCCAGTTGAACGAGACACAGACCGTCACCGCCATCGCTATCGCCTTCCTCTCCAACGTCGCCTTCAAATTCGGCATGGTCGTCTTCATCGGCGGCTGGACGCTGGCCAGACAGGTCGCCATCGGCTTCGGCGCCATCGCACTGGGCGTGCTGGTCGGCCTGCTCATCGTCTAGGCTGCCTGACGGGCAGGCCGTGTATAATCGCGGCCTTTCCAAGCAGCGACAGAAGACAGAAAAATGGACGCAGAACAACTCAACGCCATCTCCAACCAGATCCAGGACCTGCGCGCCCGCAACCTTGAACTACGGAGGTATCTTTGACTTCGATACCAAGCAGGAACGCCTAGCCGAAGTCGCGCAACTCAGCGAAGACCCCGCCATCTGGAACGATGCCAAGCGCGCCCAGGAACTGGGACGCGAGCGCAAGGCGCTGGAAGACGTGGTGCTCGGCCTGACCCAGATCGGCCAGAACCTCGACGATGCGGCCGAATTGTTCGAGATGGCGCAAGCCGAGAACGACGACGACAGTCTGCTGAGCATCGCCGCCGACGCGCAGGACATCCAGCAACGCGTCGAAGCACTTGAATTCCGCCGCATGTTCTCCAATCCGGCCGACCCCAACAACTGCTTCATCGACATCCAGGCCGGCGCCGGCGGCACCGAGGCCTGCGACTGGGCTTCGATGCTGCTGCGCCAGTACCTCAAGTATTGCGAACGCAAAGGCTTCAAAGTCGAGGTGCTGGAAGAGACTGCTGGCGATGTGGCCGGCATACGCAGTGCATCTTTGAAGGTCGAGGGCGAATACGCCTACGGCCATCTGCGCACCGAGACCGGCGTGCACCGGCTGGTGCGCAAGTCGCCGTTCGATTCCTCCGGCGGTCGCCATACTTCCTTTGCCAGCCTGTTCGTCTACCCGGAAGTGGACGACTCGATCGAGATCGACATCAATCCGGCCGACCTGCGCATCGATACCTTCCGCGCAAGCGGTGCGGGCGGCCAGCACATCAACAAGACCGACTCGGCGATCCGTATCACCCACATCCCGACCGGTATCGTGGTGCAGTGCCAGAATGACCGCTCGCAGCACAAGAACCGCGCCGAAGCCATGTCCATGCTGAAGTCGCGCATGTACGAGGAAGAGCTGCGCAAACGCCGGGCCGAGGCCGACAAGCTGGAAGCCACCAAGTCCGACGTCGGCTGGGGCCACCAGATCCGTTCCTATGTGCTCGACCAGTCGCGCATCAAGGACTTGCGCACCAATGTTGAAATCTCCAACACGCAAAAGGTGCTCGACGGCGATCTCGATCCCTTCATCGAGGCCAGCCTGAAACAGGGCGTTTAATCCAGGAAAACATCATGACCAACGAACAGAACATCCCACAACAGGACGAGAACCAGATCATCGCCGAGCGCCGCGCCAAGCTGAAAGCGATCCGCGAGAAAGGCGTCGCCTTCCCCAACGATTTTCAGCGCGAGAACATGGCTGCCGATCTGCATGCCGATTTTGGCGAAAAGACGCACGACGAACTGGAAGCCGAGCAGATCCACGTCGCGGTGGCCGGCCGCATGATGCTCAAGCGCGTGATGGGCAAGGCCAGTTTCGCCACCGTGCAGGACATGAGCGGCCGCATCCAGCTGTTCATCAGCAACGACATCACCGGCGAGGCTGCTCACAGCGAATTCAAACATTACGACATGGGCGACATTCTCGGCGCGGTCGGCGTGCTGTTCAAGACCAAGAGCGGCGAACTGTCGGTGCGCGTGACGCAGGTGCGCCTGCTGACCAAGGCGCTGCGTCCGCTGCCGGAGAAGTTCCACGGCCTCACCGACCAGGAACAGAAATACCGCCAGCGCTACCTCGACCTCATCACCAACGATGAATCGCGCAAGGTGTTCATCACCCGCACGAAAATCATCCAGGCGATCCGCGATTTCTTCGTGCGTCATGACTATCTGGAAGTCGAGACGCCGATGATGCACCCCATCCCCGGCGGCGCCTCGGCCAAGCCGTTCGAGACGCACCACAATGCGCTGGACATGAAGATGTACCTGCGTATCGCGCCGGAGCTGTACCTGAAGCGCCTGGTTGTCGGCGGTTTCGAGAAGGTGTTCGAGGTGAACCGCAACTTCCGCAACGAGGGAGTCTCGACACGCCACAACCCGGAATTCACCATGATCGAATTCTACGAGGCATACCGCGATTACAAATACCTGATGGACTTCAGCGAGAAGCTGTTTGCCGAGGTGGCGCGCAAGGTGCTGGGCACCACCGTCATCACTTATCAGGGTCGCGAACTCGATCTGGGCAAACCCTTCCACCGTCTGACCATGGTGCAGGCGATCCAGAAATACCATCCGCAGTTCACCGATGCGCAACTGGGCGACCGTACTTTCCTGGTCGCCCAGCTGAAAGACCTGAAGGCCAAGTACAACCCGAAGGATGCCGTCGGCGGCCTGCAGTTGTCGCTGTTCGAAGAACTGGCCGAGTCGCACCTGTTCGAGCCGACCTTCATCATCGACTACCCGATCGAAGTCTCGCCGCTGGCACGCAGCAGCGATGCGCGCCCCGAGATCACCGAGCGTTTCGAGCTGTTCATCGTCGGCCGCGAGATCGCCAACGGTTTCTCCGAGCTCAACGACGCCGAAGACCAGGAGCGCCGCTTCGACGCGCAGGTCGCGGCCAAGGATGCGGGCGACGAGGAAGCAATGTTCAAGGACAGCGATTTCGTGCGCGCGCTGGAGTACGGCCTGCCGCCCACCGCCGGCCAGGGCATCGGCATCGACCGTCTGGTGATGCTGCTGACCGACAGCGCCAGCATCCGCGATGTGATCCTGTTCCCGCACATGCGGCCGGAATAAATGCCCGACCCAGACCTGCGCGCCCGCCTGCTGCAGAACTACCCGATGCTGGGTAAGCTGCCTGCTGCCGAAATTGACGGCTTGCTGGCGCAGGCGATGCCGCTGTCACTGCCTGCGGGGGCAGTGGTATTCGACGAAAGCCAACCCTGTCAGGGTTTTCCGTTGATCCTTTCCGGCAGCCTGCGCGTCATCAAGGCCGCCCCCAGCGGGCGCGAGTTGCAGCTCTACCGGGTCCTGCCGGGCGAGAGTTGCATCCTGACCAGCAGTTGCCTGCTGGGCAACAGCCGCTATCAGGCGCGCGGGCTGGCTGAACAGCCGCTGGAGATGCTGCTGCTGCCTGCCCCCTATTTCCACGTCCTGCTCGGCAAGTACGATGCCTTCCGCGAGTATGTTTTCCATCTGTTCTCAGACCGCCTGACCGATCTGATGCACCTGGTCTCGGCTGTGGCCTTCCAGAAGCTGGATCAGCGCCTCGCTGCCCTGCTGATCACCAAGCCCAGTCCGCTGCACACCACGCATCAGGCCCTGGCCGACGAATTGGGCAGCGCGCGCGAGATGGTCAGCCGCCTGCTCAAGGGCTTCGCCGAGCAGGGCTGGGTGAGACTGGCCCGGGAACAGATCGAGGTGACCGACGCCAAGGCCCTGCAACGCTTTGCGGAGTTGTAAGACAAGTCTGTGATTTTTATCACAGACAAGCCCCGCATTCCCCCCTATCCTGCACACTCCTACAACCCACCCAAGGAGTGAAAATGAAGATCAATGTTGGCGGTATCGACCGCATCCTGCGCATCGTCGTCGGCCTGGCCCTGATCGGCGCAACACTCGCCGGCATGTTGCCTGTTTGGGGCTGGATCGGCGTGGTTCCGCTGGTGACCGGTCTGTTCAAGTTCTGCCCAGCCTATGCGATTTTCGGCATGAGCACCTGCCCGATGGAAAAGAAATAAGCTGCTTCACGTCAACACGCGCCCGGCCCGAAGCCGGGCGTTTTCATAACTAGAGGAGACCCAAATGCGAAACAAGATCATCCTGACAGCCCTGTTTGCCCTTTCCGCCACTCCCGCGCTGGCCGACGACATCGCCCAATATCAGGGCGAGAGTCGCGCCGTTGTCGGTCCGTTCATGCAGAAGCTTCTTGAAGAGAACAAGAAAGCCATCAAGGAAGGCGGTCCCGATTCCGCGATCAAGGTCTGCAAGGATATCGCCCCGAAGATGGCGGGTGACCTTTCCCGCCAGCACGGCATCAAGCTCACCCGCGTCAGCCTGAAGGTTCGCAATCCTTTGCTGGGTACGGCAGACGAATGGGAGCAGAAGACGCTGAAACAGTTCGAAGAGCGTCTGGCCAAAGGCGAGAAGCCGGAGACACTGGAAGCGGCCGAGATCGTGAATGAGCCGGCCGGCAAATATTTCCGCTACATGAAAGGCATCGTGCTGCAATCCGGCTGTGTGGCCTGCCACGGCACCGACGACGCGGTCGATATGACAGTGAAGGCCCGCCTGAAGGAAGAGTATCCGCATGACAAGGCAACCGGCTATGTCGCCGGACAGGTTCGCGGCGGCGTGAGCATCAAGCGCGCACTGTGACTCTATTCCACCCTGCACAGCGTCCTGTCGCAGGGTGGGTAGTTCCAACTATTCACTACGCTTCTTCAGCAGGAAAAAGATCAGCGATCGCAACTTGGCCGGACGCACCGGCTTGTGCAGCAGATGATGCCCGCGTTCGTTGACCGCCTGCAATATCTCCGGCGCAGTATCGCCGCTGACCAGTATGAATGCAGGGGGCGTCGAACAATGTTCCCTGATGCGATCCGCAAGCTGCAGCCCGTCACCGTCCGGCAATCGGTAATCGCATAGCACCAGATCGAAGTGCGACTCGGAATACTTCTGCCAGACCTCCTCCAGCCCCTCACCGACCGAGACGTCGCAGCCCCATGATTCGAGGATGCCGGCCGTGCTGGTTCTGACCAGCATATCGTCATCCACCACCAGCACTTTGAGTTTATCCAGCCTGTCCGGCTTGGGCATCGCCGCGACCGGCACATGTGCTGGTTCGGCAAGCAGATCGTCGACATCGAACATGCGCGGAACAGTCACGGCGAAAGTCGATCCGCAACCGGGCGCAGAACGCAGGCTGAGCGGATGGCGCAACAGTCTGGAAAGGCGCTCGACGATGGCCAACCCCAAACCTATCCCCTTGCTGCGGTCACGCGCGCTGTTCGCCAGCTGCACGAACTCGCGGAAGATGTTCTGCTGCTCTTCGGCAGGGATGCCGATACCGCTGTCGCGCACCTCGATGCGCATGTCCTCGCCGCGGCGACGGCAGGTCAGCAACACCGTGCCGTTCTGCGGTGTATAGCGTATCGCATTGCTCAACAGGTTCAGCAGGATGCGCTCCAGCAGCACCGGGTCGCTCAAAACCATGGCGTTGACGCAGCGGACATGCAGCGAAATGTGCTTGCGCTGTGCGACCGGCAGGAAGTCCTGCACCAGACGCCTTGCCATGATGTCGATGTCGATCCCCTGTATCTGCGGGACCACGATCCCGGCATCCAGTTTGGAGATGTCCAGCAACGAATCCAGCAGACTGGACATCGCCTCGACCGACTCCTCGACCTTGTTCGCAATCTTGTGCTGTTCCGGACTATCCAGTCTGCTGTGCAATTCGCCGATGAACAGGCCCAAGGCATGCATGGGCTGGCGCAGGTCGTGGCTCGCCGCAGCAAGGAAACGGCTCTTGTCGAAGTTGGCTTTCTCCGCTTCTTCTTTTTTCTTGCGCAGTTCCTGCGTGGCCTCTTCGATGCGCTGCTGCAGGTTGCCGCGTTCCTGTTCCAGCTGGTGCGCCATATCATTGATGCCCGAGGCAAGCGCATCCAGCTCCTGCACATGGGCTCCGCCGATACGGGTATCCAGGTGGCCTTCGCCGATGCGGCGGATGGCATTGTTCATCTCCATCACCGGCAGTGTGATACGGCGAGATACGCGCATGGCGATGAGCATGGTGGTCAACAGCACGAACAGCAACAGGAACAGATTGAACCCGAGCATCTCGACCTTCTCGCGGTTCAACCTGTCCTTGCTGATCTCGATGATCACGCTGCCCAGAGGTTTGTTGGGGGTATCCGCGATATTGCCGACACCCAGTTCGTCCAGTTTGATCTCTGTCGCAACGATGGGGTGATAGAGCCACAAAGCCTTGCGATCCTCCTGAACGGCGATCAGATCGCTCGCGGCAGATGACATCTTCTCCAGTCGCGGTTGTCCGTATTGCTTGCCGCCGCCGGACCCTGCGCCCGCAAGAAAGCGCTCTTCCGCGTCCAGTACGATCACGGAATTGACGTCCTGCTGCGAAAAGGCGATATCCACCTGTTGCTGCAGCAAGGCGTGATTGCCTGAAAAGACCGGGTACTCGCTGGCCGAGGCAAGTTGGCGAACGACCAGTTTGGCCCGCTCGAACAAAGCTCTGTCCTGATCGGAAAAGCGCGTGTAGGTAAAGAACCCTTCCAGCAGCAATGCGAGGATCAGGATCGGAATGATCGCGACCGCCAGCGTCTGTCGTTCTATCCCATGCTGTTTCATGGAATCCTCCTGATTTCATCGCGCAGTTTGTCTGCATCTTTGATTCGCAGGTCGAGTGATCGCGCGACCTGGATATTGATAGACACTTCAAAATCGTTCGGGTATTGCGCCGCCGCAAGTTTGCCCGATTCGGCATAGCGTTCGATCATGGCGATCGTCTGCGCGGCGACCTGCTCCGGCGTGGAGAACACCGCACACAGGGCACCAGCCTTGACATAGGCTTGCGAGATACCCAGCAGGGGAACTTGCTTGCGGTAGGAAGTCAGCAGGATGTTGCGGATGGTGCCGGCGTTATAGACCTCGGTATCGGGCAGTACGAACAGGACTTCGCTTTCCTCCAGAACACTTTCCAGGGCATCGTTGAGCGGGTGTGAATGGTCGACAGCCCGGTCATGCAGATTGATGCTCTTCTCTTTCATCAGGCGACGGATGGACGGAAGCTCGGGCGGGGCAGCGGAATACAGCACGCCGACATGCCTGGTACCGGGTAGCGCTGCCGATAGCAAAGCGATCTGCCGCTCGATGGGCTGGTCGAGATAGATGGCAGAGCGTGGTGCGGTTCGTGCGGCCGCTTGGTTCTGTATCTTGTCGTAGCCGGCTTTTGGTACGAGTACGTTGAGCGTGGGGATGTCCCTGGAGGCCAATTGCAGCGCAGCCTTCATACCGACTGCGACATACAGGTCAGCCCCGCCGTATGAATCATCAGCGCGTTTGATCTTCAGTTCGTACTTGTCGGATGGAAGCTTGCTGCGCAGGGTCTCGCTGAATGACTGATATGCCCCGCCCTCTTCGCTCACTGCCAGCGTCACCCGCAACGGGGCAGCCCGGGAAAGTGCCGGACACGCAAGCACAAACACCAGCGCGACTGACAATAGTCGGCTGGTCAGGCTTGATGCCGGGAGATGAAAAGTTGCCCGGCTAAAAGTTGATGGTCGCAATAAAATACGTCCGCCGATCAAAGAAAAGGTTGCGCTTCTGGGGTGTATTGGCGAATTCCGTGTAGTTATCCTGGAATGCGTTCTGCACCACCAAAGCGACCTCTCCCCCCCCACTCTTCTCCAGGTTCCCGAAGGACCTGGTTATTCTTATATCCACCCGATTCATCTGCGTCTGCGGTTCCAGCGCATCCAGCAACTGCAGCGTGCCCTGATTGAAGTAGCTTACGGTCAGCGCCACGTCATCCGTCATTTGCTGGACCAGCATGATACTACCACTATCGAGCGGCACCATTTTCGGGCACTGATCGATATATTCCTGCAGCAAAGGATTGTAGGCTGACAGCGTCAACGACGCGGTGGCCGCGCAACTCATCAGCTGATGCGCGTAATTCAGGACGATATTGCTATTCTCGCCCCAACGATATTTCAGCGTGCTCTCAAAGCCCCTGACCGAAAAGGAATAGAGGTTCTTGAAGCCCATCGATCCATCCGGATTGGGATCGAGAAAGATCAGGTCGCTCAGGCGATCCGAATAGAATCGAGAATCCAGCGTCATGCTTGTCGAGGGAAATTCCCCGATATAGCCGATCTCCCTGGACAGCATCCGCTCCGGCCGCAGGCCTCCCATCGAGGTGTATTGCTTGCCAACCAGATATTGCGTGTTACTGTATTCTTCGAAAGCAACCGGGGTCCGATAGGCTCGGGAAACACCGATGCGAACGGTATCCAGCGGGGTCAGATGATAGTTCAGGGAGAGTCGCGGCGAATTGTTGTGATGCCCGATGCCATCGTTCTCCCACATCGTGCCGATGTTCAGAACTGCAGATTGAGTCACACGCCATTCGTCATGGGCGAACAGGCGTGATTGCTTGACCGTGGGAGCCGGACTGCTGAAGCTGGCCGGATCATCAAGCGTATCTGTTCTCATGCCGCCCCCCCAGACGACGCGATTGTCTGCCCAAGGGGAAAAGGTATGCTGCAATTCAATCTCGTCGCGCTGGGTCAGGATGACGTCCGTGCCGAGCAACGGCATCGCCGTGTCAGTATAGGCACGCGTGATATGGTAGTAACGCAACTTGATCTCGTCACTTTGCCGCAAGGCACGGGTCCACTCTATCTGCTCGAAATCGGAGCGGGTCTGGATGTCCCGGAACGGCTCCGTCACCCTGCCGACCGTTCCGATCCCGCGCACGCCCTCGCTGTAGCCCAGCTGTATGTCTATGCTATCCATCGCGTTGGGATGATAGTTCGCGCGGAAGTTGGCCAAACGGGTCATGTTGCTGTCATTCAAGACCGCAGAAGCATAACCGCTATCGCTGCGTTCCCCCAGCGTGAGCCGATAATCCAGATCGGATCCCGCCCCGCGGATGCGCGCCACAGTGTCAGATATGCCGGCCTCTCCCTTGTTGACCGAGAGTCTGCCGCCTTTCTCGCCTGACGCCTCGCGCGTGATGATGTTGATCACACCCTGTGTGGAATTCGCCCCATGCGATGCCGCCGCCGGCCCGCGAATCACCTCGATGCGCTCGATATCATCGATATGAACCGGAATATCCGCCCAATCGACCTGCCCGAACGGGGGCAGATAGACGCTGCGGCCGTCGATCAGCACCTGCATGCGCCGGGCGTAGTTGTCGGTCGAGCCGTGGTAGGAAACAAAAGGCGAGTATCCATCCTGATAGCCCACATACATGCCGGGGACAAGTCTGAACAGATCGGCGATGTTGCGGTAGCCGGAAGAGCGGATGGTGTCACGATCGATGACCGTCATCGCGTTCGGTGCTTCGGACAGGGGTTGCGACAGGCGCGATGCGCTCAGAACCACGGGGAGGTCTTGCAGGTAGGCTTGCTCGGAAATCGCGTCTTCGGCGACCACTCTTCCCGGGGCGAAGAGCAGCGAGCCATACACCAGCACCAGCGTTAGTCTTGCCAATGGAACTGGGCCGTGACGCATGACACCTCGCACAAGCTGACGGTTTTGTTGCTGGAAAATGGGGTGGCTGATGGGGCTCGAACCCACGACAACTGGAATCACAATCCAGGGCTCTACCAGCTGAGCTACAGCCACCGTTGAACGGTCTGGTCATTGGCGTGCCCGACAGGAATCGAACCTGTAACCCCCAGCTTAGAAGGCTGGTGCTCTATCCGGTTGAGCTACGGGCACAATTCTTTGGGCATCCAACAAACTACAATACTACTTAAATCTGGTCGGGGTGGAGAGATTCGAACTCCCGACATCCTGGTCCCAAACCAGGCGCGCTACCAGGCTACGCTACACCCCGAGAGCGCGGCATTATACAGGCCAAACGGCAAAAATCAATTTTGCGCGCGTGTTTTTTTCCTGATCTGCGGCATCGCCAGCATCAGGTAATACACCATCGACCACAATGTGAGTACTGCAGCCAGGTAGATCAGCACGTTACCCCACCATAATGTCGATACTCCCAACAGAGGCTCCTGATACAGCAGAAACATGATGGCCAGCATCTGGAACGCGGTCTTGAGTTTGCCCAGCATGGATACCGCCACACTCTTGCTTTCCCCGAGTTGCGCCATCCATTCGCGCAGCGCAGAGATCGTGATCTCGCGCCCGATGATGATGAAGGCGATGATGACATCGACCAGTCCCAGCTTGACCAGCACGATCAGTGCTGCAGCCACCATCAGCTTGTCTGCCACCGGATCGAGGAAGGCGCCGAAGGCCGAGCCCTGATTCAGGGTGCGCGCCAGATAGCCGTCCAGCCAGTCGGTGACGGCGGCCAGCCCGAACAGGAACGTGCTGAGCATATGTTTGTGATGCATGCTGAGCGTCTCGTCCGAGACGTAGAACACCCCGACGAACACGGGGATCATCATGATTCTGAACCAGGTCAGCAGATTCGGTATGTTGAGCGGCATCGTCAATGTAAATGCTGATAAATTTTCTCTGCCAGCGCGGGACTGATCCCTTCCACGCGCGACAATTCTTCAACGCTGGCTTGTTGCACGCCTTTCAGTCCGCCGAAGTGGGTCAGCAGGTTACGCCGCCGCTTCTCGCCCACTCCCTCGATATCTTCGAGAGTAGATGCCATGCGCGCCTTGCCGCGCCGGGCACGGTGGCCGCTGATGGCGAAACGGTGTGCCTCATCGCGTACTTGCTGGATCAGATGCAGTGCCGGGCTGTCCGGCGGCAATTGTAACGATTTTTCCACGCCGGGTCGTAACAATTGTTCCATGCCGGGCTTGCGTTCGATGCCTTTGGCCACACCGATCAGCTCGATGTCGGACAACCCGAGTTCCGTCATGACCTCCACGGCCATGCCCAGCTGTCCGGCACCGCCATCGATCAGCACCAGATCCGGACGCTTTCCCTCTCCTGCCTGCAGCTTCTGGTAACGCCGCAGCAAAGCCTGCTTCATCGCGGCGTAATCGTCGCCGGGCGTGATGCCTGAAATGTTGTAGCGACGGTATTCCTGCGGCCGGATCGCCAGATCGTCGTACACCACACAGGAAGCGACGGTCGCTTCGCCCATGGTATGGCTGATGTCGAAACATTCGATACGCTTCATGTCGGGCAAGGACAATTCGTTGCGCAAGGCATCCATGCGCAATGCTTGCCCGGCCTGGAGCCCTGCCTGCTGTTTCAATGCCAGCAACGCATTGGACTGCGCCATCTCCAGCCATTGCCGCCGCTCGCCCGTGACTGCATGGCGTATCTGCACCTTGTGCCCGGCCTGCTCGGTCAACAGCTGTTCCAGCGCCTCATCGGCCACCTCGATGCTGGTAATGATGAGCGGTGGCACGCTGCGCTCCAGATAATGCTGCGCGAGGAAGGCTTCCAGCACTTCGGTGCTGTCCTGTCCTTGCACGTTCTGCGGGAAGAACGGCTTGTCACCCAGGTGCCGCCCCCCGCGCACCACGGCCAGATTCAGGCACAGCGCACCTTCCGCCTCGACCACTGCGACGATGTCGGCATCGGTGTCGCGTCCGCTCTCGACGAACTGTTTCTGTTGCACGGTATGCAGGGCCTGCAACTGGTCGCGCAGCGCAGCGGCATGCTCGTATTCCATCTTTTCTGCAGCCAGCTCCATCTCCGCGCGCAGCTTCTTCTCCACCTCGTCGTATTTGCCCTGCAGCAGCAAGGCCGCGTTGCGCACGTCGGCGGCGTAATCCCCGGCGTTGATCAGGCCGACACAGGGGGCACTGCAACGGTGGATCTGGTGCAACAGGCATGGGCGCGTGCGGTTGTTGAACACGCCCTCTTCGCAGGTGCGCAGCTTGAACACCTTCTGCAACAGGTTAATGCTCTCCTTTGCCGCTTGTGCATTGGGATAGGGGCCGAAATACTGGTTGCGCTTGTCGGTCACGCCCCGATAGTAGGTCAGGCGCGGCGACGGGCTGCCGGTCAGCACGATATAGGGATAGGACTTGTCGTCGCGGAACAGGATGTTGTAACGCGGCTTGAGCGACTTGATGAGGTTGTTCTCCAGCAGCAACGCTTCGGCCTCGGAGCGCGTCACCGTGATCTCGATCCTGGCGATGTGCGAAACCATCAGCCGTATGCGCGGCGACAGGTTGCTGATCTGGAAATAGGAGCCGACGCGCTTCTTGAGCTGGTTCGCTTTGCCGACGTACAGTACCTGCCCGGCCTCGTCCAGCATGCGATACACGCCCGGCTGCAGGGGCAGCGAGGCGACAAACTCTTTGGGGTCGAATGGTGTTGCGCCCATCGTCTATATCAATGCTTGCAGCCCGTTGGAGAACTCGGTCGCGCCGCCGTTCGCCGGATGACGGACCGAGCCGGTCACGCGGATGCCCATCTCACCCAGCAAACCTTCCGCCTTCTTGCCGACCGCGACGATCTTCGCCTTGGGGAACGTTTCGATCAACATGCGCAGGGCAGGCTCGCCCAGCCTGATCTCCTCCGGTGTCGGCGTCCTGTTCGACCAGAGCTCGTCACGGCGATGGGGATGCAGTTGCATCGCATTCCAGAGGATGGTGCGCTCGGCGATACCGAGCCGGTAAAGCGTCTTCCACACGATGGTCGCCGAGGGTTCCGAGAACGGCAGACGCCGGGTCGACAAACGTCCCGACGGTGCCGGGATGCGCGGGATGGCACCCTCGCCCAGCAAACGTTCGCTGGTGAAAGCGATGCCGCTATATCGGCAGCCCTGGTAGCCAGGCGCCTCGCCGGTCAGGATGAATTCGGGTTCGCAATCCAGATGCGATGCCAGGCGTCGTAATCTGGCTTCGGGGCCGTTACCCTCGGCATCATGAGGGCAATGGTCCTTCCATGGGTTGAACAGGCCCGACCTGCCTGTGGGCAAGGTGTCGACCAAGCGGCTGGCCAATGTAAGTCCGGATTTGTGCATGCCCTGTTCGATCTGTTTCCAAATATTGGCAGAATACTAAATGAAAAGCCCCGCCAGCGGCGGGGCTCTTGTCGGCTGCAAGCTTGCTTATTCTGCGGCCGGAGTAGCTTCCTGTTGCGGTGCCAATGCCTTCATGCTCAGGCGCATGCGGCCCTTGTCGTCCACTTCCAGCACCTTGACCTTCACCACTTGGCCTTCCTTCAGATGATCGGCCACGTTGGCGATACGCTCGTGCGAGATCTGCGAGATGTGCAGCAGACCGTCCTTGCCCGGCAGGATGTTGACCAGTGCGCCGAAGTCCAGCAGTTTGACCACCGGGCCTTCGTAGACCTTGCCCACTTCAACTTCGGCAACGATGTCCTGAATGCGCTTCTTCGCCAGTTCGCCCGCTTCGCCGCTCACACAGGCGATGGTGATATTGCCTTCGTCGTCGATGTCGATGGTGGTGCCGGTCTCTTCGGTCAGCGCACGGATCACCGCGCCGCCCTTGCCAATCACGTCGCGGATCTTTTCCGGATTGATCTTCATCTTGATCATGCGCGGCGCGAAGTCGGACACTTCCGGACGCACGGACGGCATCGCCTGCTTCATGATGCCGAGGATATGCAGACGGCCTTCCTTGGCCTGGCTCAGCGCGACCTGCATGATCTCCTTGGTGATGCCGTTGATCTTGATGTCCATCTGCAAGGCAGTGATGCCCGTGTCGGAACCGGCCACCTTGAAGTCCATGTCGCCGAGGTGATCTTCGTCGCCCAGGATGTCGGTCAGCACGGCGAAACGGCCGCCGTCCTTGATCAGGCCCATCGCGATACCGGCCACATGTGTCTTCATCGGAACGCCCGCATCCATCAGCGACAGACAGCCGCCGCACACGGAAGCCATGGAGCTGGAACCGTTGGATTCAGTGATCTCGGACACCACGCGGATCGCGTAGCCGCATTCTTCTTCGCTCGGCAGCGCGGCTACCAGAGCGCGCTTGGCCAGACGGCCGTGGCCGATCTCGCGGCGCTTCGGTGTACCGACGCGGCCTGTCTCACCGGTGGCATAGGGAGGGAAGTTGTAATGCAGCATGAAACGGTCGGAGTATTCGCCCTGCAATGCGTCGATGGTCTGTGCGTCGCGCATGGAACCCAGTGTCGCCACCACGATGGCTTGTGTCTCGCCGCGGGTGAACAGCACGGAACCGTGGGTGCGCGGCAGTACGCCGGTGCGGATGGTGATCGGGCGCACGGTGCGGGTGTCGCGACCGTCGATGCGCGGCTCGCCGCTGAGGATCTGGCCGCGAACGATCTTGGCTTCCAGCGCGCCGAACAACTCGGCTTTCTGGTTGGCGGAGACGTTCTCGAATTCCGGTGTCGCCAGTGCTTCGAGTGTCTTGGTGCGGATGGCTTCAACCTGGTGGGTACGCGCCTGTTTTTCACGCACGGCATAGGCAGCCTTCAGGTCGGCTTCGGCCAGCGCCGCGATCTTGGCGATCAGCGCCTCGTTCTTCGCTGCGGGCGTCCAGTCCCAATCGTCCTGACCGACCTCATTCGCCATTTCGATGATGGCGTTGATCACGGTCTGCATCTGCTCGTGGCCGTAAACGACCGCGCCCAGCATGACTTCTTCGGACAGCTGTTGTGCTTCCGATTCCACCATCAGCACTGCTTTGGAGGTACCGGCAACGACCAGATCCATCTGCGAAGTCACCAGCTCGTCCTTGGTCGGGTTCAGCAGGTACTGGCCGTTGGCATAACCCACGCGCGCCGCGCCGATGGGGCCGTCGAAGGGGATGCCGGAGATGGCCAGCGCGGCGGAAGCGCCGATCATGGAGGGGATGTCGGAATCGATCTGCGGATCGGAGGACATCACGGTCGCCACGATCTGCACTTCGTTGTAGAAACTCTCGGGGAACAGCGGACGCAGCGGACGGTCGATCAGGCGCGAGGTCAGGATCTCCTTTTCGCTCGGGCGGCCTTCACGCTTGAAGAAGCTGCCGGGGATCTTGCCTGCGGCATAGGTGCGCTCCTGGTAATCCACGGTCAGCGGGAAAAAATCCTGGTCGGGTTTGGCATCCTTGCGGCCGACCACAGTGACCAGCACCACGGTGTCGTCCAGACTGACGATGACTGCACCGCTGGATTGACGGGCGATCTCGCCGGTCTCCAGTGTCAATTGATGTTTGCCGTAGCTCAGGGTTTTTTTATAGTGACTCAAGATAGCTCTCTCCAAGTTTGTGCGCGTGACCGAGTTGCCAGCGTGTTGAAACGACATCCAAAACGAAGCGGGTCGCATTCGCGACCCGCTTGCAAACCTTGTTACTTACGCAGATCCAGACGCTTGATCAGCTCTTTGTAACCGTTCTCGTTCTTGCTCTTCAGGTAGTCGAGCAGCTTGCGGCGGCGGCTAACCAGGCGCAGCAGACCACGACGGGAGTGGTGATCCTTGTTGTGCTCCTTGAAATGGTCGGTCAGGTAGTTGATACGAGCCGTCATCAGGGCAACTTGAACTTCGGGGGAGCCGGTATCGCCCTTGGCGCGCTGGTAGTCAGTCACGATCTGCGATTTTTGTGCGGCGGTAATAGACATTGACTTCTCTCTCCAATAAAAAAGTGCGGCATTCTACCTCTTAATAGGGTATCCGCTCAAGCTGAATTAGCCACGGCCGCCGCCCGGGCAACCGAAGACAACAAGCGGCTGGGCGCCAGCCTCCCCCCAGCCAGTTCGCCCAGGCCGATGAAGCGGCCTTCGGCATACAGACGCCGCTTGCCGTCAGGCAGACCGTCACTCATGCCCAGCCTTTGCCCCCGCGCCAGACGCACGGCCTGGACGGCATCCACCTCCAGACTGGGCAGATCCAGCACCAGGCTATCGAGCGGCATCAGGCAAGCATCGCGCTGCTTCTCATCCATGGATTCAATCTGTTGCAGGGTATAGGCGTCATCCAGCCTGAACTCGCCGATGCGGGTACGACGCAGAGCGGTAAGATGCCCGCCGCAACCCAGCAGCTCGGCGATATCTTCGGCGAGGGTGCGCACATAGGTGCCTTTGCTGCACAGCACGCTGAATTCCAGTTCATCGCCCTGCAAACGCTCCAGCTTCAGCTCGTGGATGAACACCTTGCGCAATTCGCGCTCCACGGTCTCACCCTTGCGGATGTACTCATATAGCGGCTTGCCCTGATGCTTCAGGGCACTGTGCATGGGGGGCAACTGCTGCGTTTCGCCCATGAAACGCGCCAACGCGGCCAGCGCTTTGGCCTCATCGACGGCAACAGGACGGGTATCGATCACCTCCCCCTCGGCATCACCCGTGGTCGTGCGCTGCCCCAGGCGTATCGTTGCTCGATAAGCCTTGTCGGCATCCAGCAAGGCTGTGGTGAATTTGGTGGCTTCGCCGAAGCAGACCGGCAGCAGGCCGGTAGCCAGCGGATCGAGGGTACCAGTGTGCCCGGCTTTCTCGGCCTGGTAGAGACGGCGGACTTTTTGCAGCGCGGTGTTGGAGCTGAGTTCCAGCGGCTTGTCGAACAGCAGCACACCATCCAGCGGTCTGGAGACACGCCTGAATTGCTCAGTCTTTTTTGTCACTCGCAACCGCTTGATCGATCAACTGGGAAAGATGGGAACCGCGCTCGATGGAGGCGTCATACACGAAATGCAGTTGCGGCGTGATGCGCAGCTTCATGGCATGCGCCAGTTGGCTGCGCAGGAAACCGGCGGCACGCTCCAGCCCCTTGAACAACTCCGGGCTATCGCCGTCCAGCGAGGTGTAGAACACCTTGGCGTGGGCGTGGTCGTTGGTCACTTCCACGCCCGTCAGCGTGACCTTCTTCACACGCGGATCCTTCACCTCCAGGCGGACCAGTTCGGCCAATTCGCGCTGGATCTGCTCGGCGATGCGATCGGTGCGTGCGTAGTCTTTGGCCATTAAAGCGCCCGCGCCACTTCGACGATCTCGAACACTTCCAGCTGGTCGCCCACTTCCAGATCGTTGAAACCCTTCAGCGACAAGCCGCACTCGAAGTTCGATTTCACTTCCTTGGCGTCATCCTTGAAGCGCTTCAGCGAATCCAGCTCGCCGGTATGGATGACCACGTTGTTGCGCAACACGCGCACGCTGGAGGAACGCTTGATCATGCCCTCGGTGACATAGCAACCCGCGATCGTGCCGACCTTGGAGATGTGGAACACCTGGCGTATCTCGACCATGCCGATGATGCTTTCCTTCTTCTCCGGCGCCAGCATGCCGGACAAAGCCGCTTTGATCTCGTCCACCATCGCGTAGATGATGTTGTAGTAGCGGATATCCACGCCGGACGACTCGGCCAGACGGCGTGCAGTCGCATCGGCGCGCGAATTGAAGCCGATGATGATGGCCTTGGATGCCAATGCCAGGTTGACGTCGGACTCGGTGATGGCACCCACGCCGCTGTGGATCAGGCTGACCTTGACCTCTGCCGTGGAAAGTTTCTGCAAGGAACTGGCGATCGCCTCCAGCGAACCCTGCACATCGGCCTTCACGATCAGGGACAGGGTACGCACTTCGCCCTCCGCCATCTGCTCGAACATGTTCTCCAGCTTGGCAGCCTGCTGCTTGGCCAGCTTGACGTCGCGGAACTTGCCCTGGCGGAACAAGGCGATCTCGCGCGCCTTCTTCTCGTCGGCCAGCACCAGAAAATCCGCACCGGCTGTCGGCACTTCGGACAAGCCCTGGATCTCCACCGGGATGGAAGGACCGGCTTCGTTCACCACTTTGCCGTTCTCGTCCAGCATCGCGCGCACACGGCCCGACACGGAACCGACCAGAATGGCGTCGCCGCGTTTCAGCGTGCCGGATTGCACCAGCAGTGTCGCCACGGCGCCCTTGCCCTTGTCCAGGCGCGCTTCCACCACCACACCCTTGGCGCTGGCGTTCTTCGGTGCCTTCAGTTCCAGCACTTCTGCCTGCAACAGGATGCCTTCCAGCAAGGTGTCGATACCCTGACCGGTCTTGGCGGACACTTCGACGAACATACAATCGCCACCCCAGTCTTCCGGCACCACACCTTCGGCCACCAGTTCCTGGCGCACGCGCTCGGAGTTGGCATCCGGTTTGTCGATCTTGGTGACCGCGACCACGATAGGCACTTCCGCCGCCTTGGCATGGTGGATCGCCTCCTTGGTCTGCGGCATCACGCCGTCGTCAGCCGCCACCACCAGAATGACGATGTCGGTCGCTTTCGCGCCGCGCGCACGCATCGCCGTAAAGGCTTCGTGGCCGGGTGTGTCGAGGAAGGTGATCATGCCGCGCGGGGTATCCACGTGATACGCACCGATGTGCTGCGTGATACCACCGGCTTCGCCGCTCGCCACACGGGTGCGGCGGATGTAGTCCAACAGGGATGTCTTGCCGTGGTCGACGTGGCCCATGACAGTCACCACCGGTGCGCGCGATTCCAGCACCACATCGCCATGATCGACGGCTTCCATCAGGAAAGCATCGGGATCATCCGGCTTGGCGGGCACTGCCTTGTGCCCCATCTCTTCGACCACGATCATCGCGGTCTCCTGGTCCAGCACCTGGTTGATGGTGACCATGGAGCCCATCTTCATCAGAACCTTGATGATCTCGGCGGCCTTGATCGACATCTTCTGCGCCAGTTCCGCCACGGTGATGGTCTCCGGAACCATCACTTCCTGCACGATAGGCTCGGTCGGCAGCGAGAATGCGTGCGCCGCTTCCGGTTTGCTGTGTTTGTCGTGGCGCGGTGCGCGGATCGCGCTGCCGCCGGTACGGCCGCCCAGTCCGGCACGCGTATCGGTCGTGCGCGAAGGAGGACGTTTCTTGTGTCCCGCCTCGTCCCACGGACTGTCCTTGGCTGCGGGTTTGTCGATCTTCTTGGCAGGGCGAGCTACCTTATCGCCCGGCTTGAGTGTGGGCTTGTGCAGCGTTCCATCCGGCGTTCCTGCAACAGGCGCGGGAGCGGCGGCTGGTGCAGCAACGGCTGGTTTGGCTTCGACCACAGGCTCCGGCGCGGGCGCCGGTTCTGCAGCGGCAGCTTTGCGCTTGCTGGTACGCGCCTGTTTCGCTTCCAGTTCTGCAGCCTGGCGTGCTGCCAGTTCTGCCTGCAGACGCGCCTCTTCTTCACGCGCCTTCAGCTCCTGTTCATCCAGCACTTTCTTGACCGGCTTGCTCGGCTTGGTTTCTTCCGCCGCCGCTACCGGGGCCGCCTCTTCCACTGCCGCAGTCGGAGCCGCGACCGTGCGCTTCTTGCGCACTTCCACCTGGATGGTGCGCGACTTGCCGGTGCTATCCGCCTTCTTGATCGCAGTCGTCTCGCGACGTGTGAGCGTGATCTTGCTCTTGCCGGCACCGTGCGCACCGCGCAGATGTTCCAGCAGTTGCGATTTGTCCTGCTCCGATATGGTGTCGGTGTCTTTCTGTTTCGAGACCCCGGCCGCCTTCAGCTGCTCCAGCAGCAGTTCTACCGGCAGCCCAAGCTCACCCGCAAATTGCGCGACGTTCATTTTTCCCATTGCAACCCCTTAAACCTATACCAGACTACGGATACCCGTTACTGCTTGCACCTCAGGTTCACACGAACCATGGCGCGCGCGCCGTCATGATCAACTGATTGGCACGCTCGGCGTCCATCCCGGTCATCTCGACCAGTTCGTCGCCGTCCAGGTCGGCCAGCTGTTCCTGTGTGCCGATGCCCTTGCCGGCCAGCGTGCGCGCGGTCTCTTCGTCCATGCCTTCGATCTTCAGCAGGTCCTCGATGTTGTGCTCGACCTGTTCTTCGTTGGCGATGGCCGCGGTCAAAAGTGCGTTACGTGCACGGCTGCGCAGTTCATTCACGGTCGCCTCGTCGAAAGCTTCGATGGCCAGCATCTCTTCCAGTTCGACGTAAGCCACTTCTTCCAGCGTGTTGAAACCTTCCTGCACCAGGATGTCGGCAACTTCCTCGTCCACGTCCAGCTTGCTCACGAACAGGTCGCGGATCTTGGCGAACTCCGCCTCGTTCTTCTCGGCTGACTGCTCGACCGTCATCAGGTTGATCTCCCAGCCGCTCAGTTCGCTGGCCAGACGCACGTTCTGGCCGCCGCGGCCGATGGCCTGCGCCAGGTTCTCTTCCTCGATCACCACGTCCATGCTGTGCTTGTCCTCGTCCACCACGATGCTGCTGACCTCGGCGGGCGCCAGCGCGTTGATGACGTAAGTGGCGGCGTCATCCGACCACAGGATGATGTCCACGCGTTCGCCGGCCAGTTCGTTGGTCACGGCCTGCACGCGCGAACCGCGCATGCCGACGCAGGTGCCGATCGGGTCGAGGCGCTGATCATTGGTACGCACCGCGATCTTGGCGCGCGAACCGGGATCGCGCGCTGCGCTGACGATCTCCAGGATGCCCTCTTCGATCTCCGGCACTTCCAGCTCGAACAGCTTCTTGAGGAATTCGGTGGTGATGCGCGACAGGATGATCTGCGGGCCGCGCACGGTGCGATCCACGCGCAACAGGTAGGCGCGCACGCGGTCGCCGATGCGCAGGTTCTCTTTCGGGATCATCTGGTCGCGCGGCAGCAAGGCCTCGATCTTGCCGAACTCGACGATGGCATTGCCGCGTTCGATGCGCTTGATCGTACCGGACACCAGGTGCTCGTTGCGCTCCATGAAGTCGGCGAGGATCTGTTCACGCTCGGCGTCACGAATCTTCTGGAAGATGACCTGCTTGGCGGCTTGTGCGCCGATGCGGCCGAAATCGATGTTCTCCAGCGGCTCTTCGATGAATTCTTCCAGCTGGATGCTTGGCTGGCGCTTTTGCGCTTCTTCCAGTTTGATGTGCAGTTCGGGCGTCTCGAAGGTCTCGTCGTCCATCACCTGCCAGCGGCGGAAAGACTCGTATTCGCCGGTCTGGCGGTCGATGCTCACACGCACGTCCGCCTCTTCGTCCACGAAACGCTTCTTGGTGGCAGAGGCCAAAGCCGATTCCAGCGCACCGAACACGATCTCCTTGTCCACGTTCTTCTCACGCGCCAAGGCATCCACCAACAACAGAACTTCACGACTCATCGCTCTCTCCGACCACTCAGAAAACAGGCACCAGGCGTGCCTTGTCCATATTGGACAGCTCGATTGTTACCGGGCTGCCATCCACATCCAACTGCAAAACCCCATCCTTCACCTCGCCGATGATGCCGACGAAGTTCTTGCGCCCTGCCAGCGGCACGCGCACCTTGATCTGCGCCTTCTGCCCGGCAAAACGTACGAAATCAGCTTCTTTCTTCAATACACGGTCCAGCCCCGGCGAAGACACTTCGAGGCGTTCGTATTCAACCCCCTCCACCGTGAACAGGCGTACCAGCTGATTGCTCACGCGCTCGCAATCTTCCACCGCGATTCCGTCCGGCTTGTCCATGAACACGCGCATCAGACCGCGCCCGGACATCTCCAGATCGACCAGCTCGTAACCCATACCGGCCAGCGTCGTCTCTACCAGCTTCGCCACATCCATATCCGTACCCACAAATAAAAAACGGGCTCGAAGCCCATCTGAAAACGGCGCGCATTATAACAAAGGGATGCACTAATGGAAACAGCTATTTAGAAAAGCCAGCCGAACGGCTGGCTTGGCGCGATGCCCAGCTACATGAAAAGCTTCCGGATTCCTTGCACATCCGGCTGCAGAACCACGCCCTTTTCCGTGATCAAGCCCGTCACCAGCTCCGCCGGAGTCACATCAAAAGCCGGATTGCGTATCTTCACCCCCTCCGCCGCCCAGTGATAGTCGCGGAAGCCCTTCACCTCCTCCACCGAACGCTCCTCGATGGGAATGTCCTTGCCCGAGGCGATATCGAGGTCGATGGTCGAGAGCGGGCACGCCACATAGAACGGGATGTTGTGCCGCTTCGCCAGCACCGCCACCATATAAGTACCGATCTTGTTCGCCACATCGCCGTTGGCCGCCACCCGATCCGTACCCACCACCACCGCATCGATCTCGCCGTGCGCCATCAGGTGACCGGCCATGTTGTCGGTGATCAGCGTCACCGGAATCTTCTCCTGCACCATCTCCCACGCCGTCAGCCGCGCGCCTTGCAGGAAAGGCCGGGTCTCGTCCGCAATCACGGAAATCTTCTTGCCCGCCTCCACCGCCGAACGGAACACCCCCAGCGCCGTGCCCCACCCCGCCGTCGCCAGCGCACCCGCATTGCAATGCGTCAACACCCGCACCCCATCCTTGAGCAAAGCCGCGCCGTTCGCCCCCATCGCCTTGTTGATGCGAATGTCCTCGGCCAGTATCTCGTGCGCCTCGGCCAGCAGGCGCTGTGCGATCTGCTGCTGTGTTTGCGTCGCGACACCCTCCCAAACCTTGCGCATGCGCTGCAAGGCCCAGAACAGGTTTACCGCCGTCGGGCGGCTGGCCGCCAGCACTTTGAAGCCGGTATCCATACCTGCCTTGAAATCATCCGCGGATTTCTCCTGCAGATGCAGCGCCTCCAGTGCCACGCCATACGCCGCCGCCACACCAATGGCCGGTGCACCGCGCACCACCATGCTACGGATGCCTTCGGCCACCGAATGCGCGGTGTAGTAACTCAGGTATTCAAAGGCAGCCGGCAGGATGCGCTGGTCTATCATCTCCAGCCGGTTGTTGAACCAGCGTAGGGTTTCGATTTTCATGTCTCTCTTCAAAATATGGATGGTTGGTTAAGCAGCCACTTCACGCATAGAAACCAAAAACGCATCTTCAAGGAAGCTTATCGTTTCTGGCTGACCGTCCATTGATGCTCGAACGTGTTGAGTCGTGTATAGCTTTGCATTACTACTCCATTTCGCCTCATCACGCGTCACAGTTGCTAGCCATTTAACAGTACAAACATATTCGGATAGTTCTGGATCATTTTTATTTTCCGCAAGGCCAGGACAAATTAATTTGTTATCAAGCAAACGTTTGCCACCAATTTCAACATCACGCACCATCTTGGCACACTCGGTGACCTTACCTATTCCAACAAATCCATGACGCTTAAGGTAAGCAGCAAATACATCACCTTGCTTAAATCCGAGCATAGCGTCTCGCCAGCGGATTCCTTGGCCTGCAGAAATAAATCCCAATTTCACATAATCATCCCAGTTCCGATGAGGCCCTTCGCCAACGTTGTAATAGTAAAGGCCGTTACGATAATCAAAACCTGACAACTCTTTATGCAACGTATCGTGTGGTCGAAAATTATCTGCAAACGCCCCAGTTGCAATATTCTCGGTTAGTTTTCCCAATTTCCAGATTAGAGTCTTTTCAACAAGCAAAGCTTCTCGTTCAGTTAGATTTCGGGCAAGAACCCTAATGATCGGAGCAAGACCTTCGCGCTTGATTGCAGCAATGCGTTTGGCTTTTGGTGAATCAGATAAATCAGAGAGATGAGCATCCTTGCGGGAGCCTTTACCTTTACCGTAATAAAACTCTTCAAAATTTCGTGGATCGATATATGCGTAAACGTAGTACTCAGACATATCAATCCCCCTCGAACTCGCACAATGCAAACACCTTGTGCCCGCGCTTCTCCAGCCGTGCACGACCACCGATGTCCGGCAGGTCGATCATGAAACTGCATTCGATGACATGCCCACCCATCTTCTCGATGAGGATGCAGGCGGCTTCGGCGGTGCCGCCGGTGGCGATGAGATCGTCGACCAGCAGCACCTTTTCGCCCTTGGTGATGGCGTCGGTGTGGATCTCGATGCGGTCGGTGCCGTATTCGAGTTCATAGTCGTGGCCGATGACTTCGGCGGGCAGTTTGCCTTTCTTGCGGATGGGCACGAAGCCGATGCCGAGCGCGTAGGCCAGCGGTGCGCCGAGGATGAAGCCGCGCGATTCGATGCCGGCGATCTTGTCGATCTTCACGTCCTTGTAGCGGCGCACCAGTTCGTCGATGGTGGCGCGCAGGCCGACGGGGTCTTTGAGCACCGTGGTGATGTCGCGGAACATGATGCCCTGCTTGGGGTAATGGGGGACGGTGCGGACGCGGGATTTGATGGGCATGGTGGTTTCCTGTGTTTAAGTATTATTCTGATCTTTTCTAAATGCATCGCGCTTTGCCTACTTCTTTCGGCGCGCCGCTCGTTCCTTCGACAGGCTCAGGACGAACGGAGTTGTAGTGCTCAGGGCGAACCGATTACTTATTAGCTACGCTTCTTGTATTCGACAAACTTCGCTTTCACCTCGTGCATCTGCTGCGCAGTGAGTATCCTCGGCTCTCCCACCGACAATGCGCGCCAATAGATCTCGCACAGGTATTCGACCTCGTGCGCAACGGACAGCGCATCGTCGAGGTCTTTTCCCAGCGCGATCATGCCGTGGTTGCCGAGCAGGCAGGCTTTACGGTCGCGCAGGGCTTCCAGCGCGAGATCGGAGAGATTCTGTTCGCCGAAGAGGGTGTACGGCGTGCAGCGGATGGTGTCGCCGCCCGCGATGGCGATGTGGTAGTGGACGGCGGGCACGTCCCTGCCCAGGCAGGCCATGGTGGTGGCGTAGGTGGAATGCATGTGCAGCACGGCGCCGATCTCGGGGCGGGCATTGAAGATGTCGCAGTGGAAGCGCCATTCGCTGGAGGGTTTACGGCCTTGCAGCACTTTCCCTTCCTTGTCGATCAGCACCAGGTCTTGCTCGGTCATCTCGGCGACAGGCAAGGCGGAGGGGGTGATGAGGATGTCATTGCCGCAGCGCACCGAGGCGTTGCCTGCCGTGCCGCGATTGAGGCCGAGTTCGACCATGCGGAGGGAGGTTTTCAGCAGGGATGTGCGTAATTGTTGTTCGGTCATCTTTAAATATGCCGTTCGCCCTGAGCCTGTCGAAGGGCTGTCTTTCGGTTGTCCGTTCATGGTTCGACAGGCTCACCACGAACGGAAATCTCATGCGGCGTTGCTCTAAAACCTTTACAGCACCCGCCCCGCGATGGCCTGCAGCTTCTTTTTCATCACTTCATCGCGTGCCTCGGGCGCGGTGATGAGTGCGTATTGCAGCGCGCTGCGACAGCCGCACTCGCAAGCCTTGGCATCGTGGCCGACATGCGGCACGAGGTGTTTGACCAGTGTCTTGGCTTTGTCGGCGTTGGCCAGCAACACCTTGATGATCTGCTCCACGGTCACGTCGTCGTGGTCGGGATGCCAGCAGTCGTAGTCGGTGACCATGGCGACGGTGGCATAGCACAGCTCGGCTTCGCGGGCGAGTTTGGCTTCGGGCATGTTGGTCATGCCGATCACGTCGCAGCCCCATTGGCGGTACAGCTCGGATTCAGCGAGGCTGGAGAACTGCGGGCCTTCCATGACCAGGTAGGTGCCGCCGCGCAGGGCGTTGATGTTGGCTTCCTTGGCCGCTTTCTCGATATGGTCGCCGAGGCGTTTGCACACCGGATGCGCCATCGAGACATGCGCCACCAGACCGCTGCCAAAGAAGGATTTCTCTCTTGCGAAGGTACGGTCGATGAACTGGTCGACGATGACGAAGGTGCCGGGTGTCAGGTGTTCGCGCAGGGAGCCGACGGCGCTGACCGAGATGACATCCGTCACCCCTACCCGTTTCAGCACGTCGATGTTGGCGCGGAAGTTGATCTCGGAGGGCGGTATCTTGTGGCCGCGTCCGTGACGCGGCAGAAAGGCCAGTTTGACGCCGTTGAGTTCGCCGAACAGCAGTTCGTCCGAGGGCTCACCGAAAGACGATTCGACCTTTTCCCAGCGCTTGTTCTCCAACCCGGCGATGTCGTAGACGCCGCTGCCGCCGATGATGCCGATGCTTGCCTGCCCCATGCTCTCCCCCTGTTTCGCAATGGGCATGGATTGAAACAGGAAACCGCGTTTCGCTCAAGGTCAAGATGGACAAGAAACCCGCTCGGGCGTATCTTTTGCGCCATTCATTCCACGAGTCATACCCCATGTCCCAAGCCGAGAATCACGCCGACCTCCAGATCGTCGGCATGCGTTGCGCATCCTGTTCCAGTCGCCTGGAAAAGGCATTGAATCAATTACCTGAAGTTACGGCGGTGGTGAACCTGGCCACCGAAAAGGCCAGCGTGAGCTTCGATCCTGCACGCACCAACGTGGACGAACTGATCAAGACGGTGCGCGACACCGGCTTCGATGCGCATGTGACGCGCGACTTCGCCGCGGAGAAGGCGGACCGCCTCAAAGCATATGAGAAAGAGAAGCTGCGTTTCTTCATCTCGGTGGGACTCGTCACGCCGATGCTGCTGGAGATGCTGTTGATGGTGTTCGACATCCACCTGATGATCCCGACCTGGGGCCAGTGGCTGCTGGCCACCCCGATCCAGTTCTGGATCGGTGCGCGTTTCTATCGCGGCGCCTGGGCCAGCCTCAAGCACGGCAGCGGCAACATGGACCTGCTGGTGGCACTGGGCACCAGTGCGGCCTATTTCCTGAGTCTCGCCATCGTCCTGTTCGACATCCACCAGCCGGTGTATTTCGAGGCCAGCGCCGTATTGATCACGCTGGTGCTGATGGGCAAACTGCTGGAGATGCGCGCCAAGGCCAAGGCCACCGATGCCATCGAGAAACTGATCCAGCTGCAACCCAAGACCGCACATGTGGAACGCGACGGCCAGGTACTGGACGTCTCGGTCGGTTCGCTGCGCCCGGACGACATCTTCATCGTGCGCCCCGGCGAGCATGTGCCGGTGGACGGCGTGGTGCTGGACGGCAGTTCCACGCTGGATGAGAGCATGCTGACCGGCGAAAGCATGCCGCAACCCAAGCAGGCCGAGGACAAGGTCTACACCGCCACGCTCAACCATCAGGGCGTGATCAAATGCCGCGCCACCGCGGTCGGCAGCCATACCCAGCTGGCCGCGGTGGTGCGGCTAGTCGAGCAGGCACAAGGTTCCAAGGCGCCGATCCAGCGGCTGGCCGACAAGATATCCGGCATCTTCGTGCCCATCGTGCTGGTGCTCGCCACCATCACCTTCTTCATCTGGCTGAAGGTCGAAGGCGATTTCGCCTACTCGCTCATCACCGCGGTCTCGGTGCTGGTCATCGCCTGTCCCTGCGCACTGGGCCTGGCGACCCCGATCACCGTGGTCGTCGCCAGCGGCTTGGCCGCACGCGAGGGGATACTGGTGAAGGATGCGGCAGCGCTGGAACGCGCGCACAAACTTTCCGTGCTGGTGCTGGACAAGACCGGCACACTGACCGAGGGCAAACCCGCGCTCACCGATCTGCGCCCCAGCGCCGCCAGCGGCGTGGGCGAAATGACGCGCATCGCAGCCAGCCTCGCGCAGCATTCCACGCACCCGCTCTCGGGCGCGATCATGGAACATGCAAGCGCACAGGCGATCCTGCCCTTGCCGATCAGCGATTTCGGCGAGACACCGGGCAGCGGCCTGCGCGCGACGCTGGATGGCACGCTCTATCTGCTTGGCTCCCCCGCTTATGTCTCCCAGCAGGGAGTCGCGCTGGATGAGGCCTCCATCCTTGCCCTGCAGCAACAGGGCAAGAGCGTGATCGCGGTCGCCCGCGAGAACGTACTGCTGGGCTACATCGCCTTCGCCGACAAGATACGCCCCAGCAGCCGTGTCGCCGTCGCCCGCCTGCAGGAGATGGGCATACGCGTGGTGATGCTGAGCGGCGACAACCAGGTCACCGCGCATGCCATCGCGCAGCAGGCCGGCATCGAGGAATACATCGCCGAAGTGTCGCCGCAGGACAAGGCGCGCTACGTCGACTCGCTCAAGGGCGAGAAGACCCTGGTCGGCATGGTCGGCGACGGCATCAACGATGCACCGGCACTGGCCGCGGCCGATGTCAGCTTCGCCATGAAGAGCGGCAGCGACATCGCCATCGAGGCAGCCGATATCACGCTGATGCGCAACGACCTCAACAGTGTGGCTGACGCCATCGACCTGTCCAAGGTGACGCTTTCCAAGATCCGCCAGAACCTGTTCTTCGCCTTCGCCTACAACGTGCTCGGCATCCCGCTGGCCGCACTGGGCCTGCTCAACCCGATGATCGCCGGCGGCGCCATGGCGATGAGTTCGGTCTCGGTGGTCAGCAACGCCTTGTTGCTGAAACAGTGGCGTCCAGGGGAACCTGCGCCCGATCTGGTTGACGAAGCTGATACCAAGCCGCAGCAAGGAGCTGCGCAAACCACCGCTTAAGGAGTCCGCGATGAATACGAAACTCATCTTCCCGCTTGCAGCCGCCCTGTTGCTGGCCGGCTGTGCCAGCGAAAAAGGCGGCGACGTCTATACCCGTGACCAGGTGCGCCAGGTGCAGCATTTCAGGGTCGGTGTGGTCGAGAGCCTGCATAAGGTCCGTATCGAAGGCACCAAGAGTCAGGTCGGCACCACTGCCGGTACCATCGTCGGCGGCATCGCCGGCAGCGGCGCAGCGCAAGGCAAGACCGGCGAAGTCGCCGCCGTGCTCGGTGCGGTGGTCGGCGGTGTGGTCGGTGCGGCAGCCGAGGAAGGCTACACCCGCGAAGACGGCATCGAATATGCCATCAAACTGGAAGACGGCAGTTTCATCTCGGTGGTGCAAGCCGTCGGTGACAGTGAAGAGATCAAGGCGGGCGACAGGGTCCGCGTCATCGAGAGCGACGGCGTCGCCCGTGTGACGAAGTTCTGATCTTTGCACAAAGGTATCAAATGAGAACGGGGGCATCAGCCCCCGTTTCCTTTTCGCACCAGCCTGCAGCCTCAGAACTCTTTTTCGACTTCGCCCTGCTGCTTCTGCGCTGATTTGTCACCCAGGTCGGTAGCCAGCCTGAGGCTTGCCACCTTGGCCATCTCTTCCGTTTTCGGCTCAGGCGCGACCTGTACCGCCGCGACATTGCCGCTCGCCACGCTCTCCACCGCCGGCGTCTTGGAGTTGGAACCGTTCATCCAGAGTCCCACACTCAGCAGCAGCGAGGCTGCCAGGGCGACTTGCGAAAGCCTGTTGATGCGATGGGTCTTGCGCAGTTTCTGCAACAGCTTGCCGGTCTCCAGTTGTGCTTTGGCATGGCGCAACTCTTCGCCGACTTCCTTGATCATGCTCCGCTCCAGTTCCTCGCCCGCTCTCACCGTGGCGATCAACTGCTCCTGCATCTCGGCATTCTCATTGGCGGCCTGCTGCGCCAGCAATTCTGCCAGACCGCGCTGGCGTGCAGCCTCAGTGGCATGCTGTTCGGCCGCGATACGTTCTTCAGCGGCTTCAGTGGCGCTGCGTTCCGCATCCAGCCGTTCCTTGCGGGCTTGAGCGAAGCGCTCTTCGGCCTCGAGATTGCGCTGCGCCTGCTCAAGCTGGGCAGTTTCCTCGCGCACCCGCTCTTCAGCCAGTTGTTTCGCCTGCTCTGCGATTGCCATGCGTTGACGCGCCAGCACCGCGGCACGCGCTTGTGCCTGGACAGTCTCTTCTTCTGTCTTGATCGCCTGCGCCAGGGCTTCAGCCTGGGCCTTGGACATATTCAGCGCACGCAACTCCAACTCCTCTTTTGTCCGGGCTGCAGCGATGATTTCTTCGGCCAAAGCGACCTTGGCAGCGGCGATCTCCTGCGCACGCACTTCTGCGGCGATGCATTCGTTATCGGCTTCGATGGCTTTCAGTTCGGTGTCCATACGCAGAGTGATCTGTTCGATGGCCTCATTCTCCGCATTTGCCAGGGCTTGCGCAACCTCTGCCGCTTCCGCATCCAAAACACGACGGCGCTGGGCCGCTTCAGAAGCCAGGCGATCCGCCTCGTTGCGCTGCTGCAAGGCGGCGATCGCGGCGGCCTCTTCTGCCAACCTTGCCTCCTCGGCAAGACACGATTCCGCCATCACTTGGGTACGCAGCTCGGTCTGCACCAGTGCCGCATTGATGGCATCCAGCTTCCTCTGCAACTCTTTTGACGCCTGCTCGTCGACAGCAGCCTGAGCACGTTCGGCAGCCAGCACCGCACTTTCCTGGGCTATCCGGTTCTGGGCGATGGTGCGCGCACGGTCGGCCATCTCTTGGCGCTGCTTGGCCTTCTCGATAGCTTCTTCTTCCGCCTGAATCTGTGTGCGGGCGGCATGCTCTGCACGCTCATCGGCTTCGATACGCTGTTGCATCGCCGCGACCGCGCCAGTCTCTGCAGCCAGCCTGGCTTCTTCGGCAAGACACGATTCCGCCATCAGGCGGGCACGCTGCTCTGCCAGCGGCAGTGCGGCATTGATCGCTGCCAGCTTCTTCTCCAGCTCCCTTGTCGCCAGTTCTTCGGCCTCGGCATATGCATGCTCGGCCGCCAGGGTCGCGCTCTCCAACTCCGCCTTGCCCTGGGCGATACTGCGCGCGCACTCGGCCATCTCATAACGCTGGTTGGCCAGTTCTATGGCTTCGGCTTCGGCATGCACCTGCAGTTCGACGGCATGCGAGGCTCGCATATCGGCTTCGGCACGCTCTTGTGCCAGTTCCATCAATTCACGCTCGGCCTGTAGCCTGACCTCGGCTGCACGCTTGGCCTGTTCCTCGGCGGCCAGCATGTCGCGGGCTTCCAGTTCGATCTGCTTGAGCACCGCATTCGCGGCCTCGCGCTCCCTGAGCGCCTGCTGCTCGGCTTCCACGCGGGAGTCCAGCAGCTTCAGCATCTCCTGCTCGGCCTGCAGTTTGCGTTCTGCGGCAAGCCGCTCGGCTTGCTCTTTCTCGGCCGCATGTCTGGCCATTTCCACCGACTTCAGTTCTGCAGCGACACGTGCAGATGCCTCGGCCTGTGCTGCCTGCTCGGCCCTGATGCGCAGCTCGGCCGCTTCCGCCAGTTTGCGTTCCTCGGCGACGCGCTCCGTCGCGGCACGCTCCGCTTCCAGCTCTGCAGCCACGCGGGCCTGCTTCTCGGCCAGCGCCATCATCTCCGTGCGCACGCGGGCGTTCATCGCCTCCTGAGCGCTCTCCTCCGCGACCAGCTTGGCATTGACCATCGCCATCGCTTCTTTTTCGGCCTTGAGCTTGTCCTGCATACTCTGTTTCACCAGGCTCTCGGTATGCGCTTTCGCCTGTGCAAGCAAAGCCGCTTCACGATCCAGCTTCTCCCGCTGCTCTGCTTCTTCGCGCAAGCGCTGTTCGGCTGCCTGGCGCTGGTCGAGCTCTGCCCGGGCTTGTCTTTCTGCTTCCAGTTTTGCGCGCACAGACTCTGTCAGGCGCTCTTCTGCTTTCTTCTTGGCGGATGCGGATGCGAGCAGTTCACGCTCCAGCTCGGCGCGAACCTGCACCTCGTTGATGATCTGAGCCTCGGCACGGGTGCGCACTTCGACCAGTTCGGCCAGTTCGCTCTCCTGTTTCGCCTTATCCTGCAGAACTGCCTGGACATGCGCCTCGGCGCGCGCGCGGGCTTGTGCTGCCAACTGCGCTTCGATCTCGGCTTCTATGCGGCTGCGCGATTCCAGTATCGCTTCGGACTCGACAGGATCCGCTTCGTCGCGGGAAGAAACCAGGCGTATTTTCTTTTGAGCTGACATGTTCCACCTCTTTGCGTAAGGATGCCAAAGGCACCGGCACGACGCTAAAGTATCAGTTTGATGACAGGCGCAAGCCTGGAATAAAGGCGGAAAAACGGGCTATTTCCGGGCTGTCGCCCGGAAAGCTGGGACTGGATCAGAATTGATGCATGTTTAGCAGAGTTTCCAGCTCATGTGCGGGCAAGGGTCTTGAGAACAGAAAACCCTGCGCATAATCGCAACCTGCCCCCTTGAGCAGATCACGCTGTTGTTCGGTTTCCACCCCTTCGGCAATCACTTTCAGGCCGAGTTTGTGCGCCATGACGATGATCGCCTCGCATAGCGCCATATCGTCGGGATGATTCCCCAGGTTGTTGACGAAGGTCTGGTCGATCTTCAGATAATCGATGTCGAACTTCTTCAGGTAGGCCAGCGAGGAATAGCCGGTCCCGAAGTCGTCGATCGCGACCTGGATGCCCGCATCGCGCGAGGCGAGCAGCCCCTCCTTGACGTTGCCGTTGTCATCCAGCAACACCCCCTCGGTGATCTCGACCACCAGGCTGCTGGCATGCAGGCCGTTCTGCTCAAGTTCCTGCAGCCACTCCTTCGCCTTCAGCGGATTGTCGTTGTGGAACTGCACCGGCGACTTGTTGACGCTGATCTGGAATCCTTTGTGGTGGCTCGCCCGGAATCGCTTCACCTGATTCATCGCCTGCCGCAGCACCCAGTCGCCGATCTCGACGATCAGTCCGGTCTCTTCCGCCAGCGGGATGAACTCGGCAGGATTGACCATGCCGCGCACGGGATGCATCCAGCGGATCAGCGCCTCGGCCTTGTGTACATCACCGGTGGCCAGTTCGACGATGGGCTGGTAATAGACCACGAACTGGTTCGACGACAATGCGTCGCGCAGGTCGTTGACCATGCGCATGCGATGCTGCGCTTTCTCCTGCAGCGCCGGAGTGAAATAGCTGAAGCGGTTGCGCCCGAGGTTCTTGGCGACATACATGGCCTGATCGGCGTTCTTCATCAGGGTCTCCATGCTGCCCGCATCATCCGGATACAGCGTGATGCCGATACTGGCGGAGATGAAGGCTTTTTCCGCGCCCAGCAGGAACGGCGACGCCAGTTTGGCGATGATATGCGACGCGATGCGTTCGATACTTGCGGTGTCATCGATGTCGACAAGGATCACCACGAACTCGTCGCCGCCCATGCGCGCCACCGTGTCCGATTCGCGCACACAATGCAGGATGCGCTGTGCGGCATCGACCAGCAGGAGGTCGCCGGCATCATGCCCCATGGTGTCGTTGACCTCCTTGAAGTGGTCGAGGTCGATGAGCATGAGCGCGAAAGAGGAATGGTCCCGCTTCGACGCCCGGATCGTCTGCTCCAGCCGGTCGCGGAACAGGCGGCGATTGGGCAGTTGGGTGAGTGCATCGTAATGCGCCTGCCGCTGGATGGTCTCCTCGGCCTGTTTGCGTTCGGTGAGGTCGGTGTGCGTGCCGATCATGCGTATCACTCGACCCGCCTCGTTGCGGTGCGAGACCATGCCGCGCGTGAGTATCCATTTCCAGCTGCCGTCCTTGCAGCGCACGCGATATTCGGCCGTGAACTTGTCCTGCTTCTTGTGGAAGAATTCGCCGACTTGGGACATCAGGCGCGCTACATCTTCAGGATGGACGCGCGCATTCCATTCCGACATGCTGTTGCCAATCTCATTGTCGGCAAAACCGAACATGCCCTTGCCCCCTTTGGAAAGCGAGACCTCATTGGCCTGCAGATCCCAGTCCCAGACGCAATCGCCGCCGCCTTCCAGGGCGAAGCTCCAGCGCGCCTCGCTTTCGCGCAAAGCCTCTTCTGCCAGGATGCGTTCGGTGACATCCACCGAGATGCCGATGGCGCCTACCAGCCCGCCTTTGGTATCGCGCAGTTTGGTCTTGGTGACCTCCAGTTGATGCAGCTTCCCATCCCCCAGCTTATGCGTCTCTATGGAAACGTAAGGTGCTTCCCGGGCAAAACAGGCGCTATCGGATGCCAGGCAGCTCGTTGCCATCTCCTCGCCCACCAGATCAGGCAGATTCTCTGTCTGCAGGAATGCGCTCTCCGGAATGCCGACCGCATCGCAGAAGCGCTTGTTCACGAAACGATAGCGCCCATCGGTCCCGACCAGCCAGATCCCGACAGGGGCGTGGTCGAGGATCGCATGCAACTTCGACTCGCTCTCGCGCAGGGCATCGGCATCGCGCCGATGCTGCTGTATGGTTGTTGCCAGCACGATGCCGACGAACGTCATGCTCATCATGTACAGCCAGAAATTGGACAGGCCGGTACCGATGTCATGGGCAAAGAACCCCACGCCGTCGAGCGCCCCCAGCACGCCTTGTATCGCCGCCAACAGCAGTATCAGCATGACGCCGTGCCGCCCAAAACGCAGCGCTGCCCAGATGACCATGAGGAACATCAGGTAGCCGAGGGGAACTTCCGCCAGTGCCGGGGGGGTCCAGCCATGAAAGGCGACCATGCCGAAAAGGATTGCCGTGACGACAAACAGCACCGTTTCCAGCCCCCTGCGCCAGCCTTTGATCCAGCCGGCAGGAAGCGTTCGCCAGACCAGCAGGAATGGCGTGACCAGGCCGATGCCGAACAGGTTGCCGCGCCACCAATACGACCATCCGCCGATGAGCGCCTCCGGAGGCAGGATGCCGGCGACTGCCAGAGTGGCGACGCCCATGGTCGCTGCCAGCATCGCCACGATGGCTCCGACAAAGATCAACCAGAGATAGTCGCGCGGATATTGCAGGCCCTGATCGAAACGAACTGCACGCGACAGCAATGCGATGGCCAGCAAAGGCTCGATCACATTGCTGGATGCGATGAAGAACGAGACGGGAAAGGAGCGGCCTGCTTCGAGATATGCCGCCATCGCCCCGATGAAGATAGCAAGCCAGTATCTCCGGCCTCCCAGCATCAGGGCAGCGAGACCCAGACCGCTGGGGAGCCAGACCGGGGAGATATTGCCATCGGTGGTGAGATAGCTGAGGACAAACTTGATGAGCAGTGCATAGAGCACTGCCAACAGCAACAGTTTCGGGATATCTGACCAGCGATAGGTTGCGAAGGGATGCATACTGGAACTCATTGAATCATCACAACGCAACAATTGCCCCCATCACTCCCACTCGATGGTGGCGGGCGGTTTTCCTGAGATGTCGTAGACCACGCGGTTGATGCCGCGTACTTCGTTGATGATGCGGTTGGAGACCTTGCCCAGCAACTCGTACGGCAGGTGCGCCCAATGCGCGGTCATGAAGTCCTGCGTCTGTACCGCGCGCAAGGACACCACCCATTCATAGGTGCGGCCATCGCCCATCACGCCCACCGACTTCACCGGCAGGAACACGGTGAATGCCTGCGAGGTCTTGTCGTACCAGCTCTTGCCGTCGGCGTCCTTGGTGCTGCGCAGCTCTTCGATGAAGATGGCATCGGCACGGCGCAACAGTTCGGCATATTCGCGCTTCACTTCGCCCAGGATGCGCACTCCCAGGCCGGGGCCGGGGAAAGGATGGCGGTAGATCATGTCGGCAGGCAGTCCCAGCGCCACGCCGAGTTCTCGCACCTCGTCCTTGAACAGTTCGCGCAGCGGCTCCAGCAGCTTGAGGTGCATGGATTCCGGCAAGCCTCCGACGTTGTGGTGCGACTTGATGGTGTGCGCCTTCTTGGTCTTGGCGCTGGCCGACTCGATCACGTCCGGATAGATGGTGCCCTGCGCCAGCCACTTGGCTTGCTTCAACCTGGCCGACTCGCGCTGGAACACTTCGACGAACTCGCGGCCGATGATCTTGCGCTTCTGCTCGGGATCGGTGACGCCGGTGAGGTGCTTCATGAACTCGTCGCTGGCATCGACGCGGATGACCTTCATCTTCAGGTTCTGCGCAAAGGTCTCCATCACCTGATCGCCTTCGTGCAGGCGCAGCAGGCCATTATCCACGAACACGCAGGTCAGTTGATCGCCGATGGCGCGGTGGATCAGCGCGGCCGCTACCGAGGAATCCACACCGCCGGAAAGACCGAGGATGACCTCCTCCTTGCCGACCTGCGCCTTGATCTTCGCCACCGCTTCGGCGATGTAGTCCGGCATATTCCAGTCCTGGCCGCAACCGCAGATGTCATGCACGAAACGGCCGATGATGGCCTTGCCCTGATAGGTGTGTGTCACTTCCGGGTGGAACTGCACGGCATAATAACCGCGCGATTCGTCCGCCATGGCGGCATAAGGTGTGGCCGGATTGGATGCGATAGCCGTAAAACCGGGCGGCAGTGCCGTCACCTTGTCGCCGTGACTCATCCACACGTCGAGCAGGCCGTGGCCTGCCGCATTGCTCTTGTCCTGGATGCCGTCGAACAGTTTGGAATGCCCTTGCGCACGGATCTCGGCATAACCGAACTCGCGCACCTTGCCGCTTTCGACCTTGCCGCCGAGTTGTGCTGCCATGGTTTGCATGCCGTAGCAGATACCGAACACCGGCACGCCCAGTTCGAACACCACGTTCGGCGCTTTCGGTGTCTCTTCCTCATAAACGGAATTCGGTCCGCCCGACAGGATGATGCCTGCGGGAGCGAAGGCGCGGATGTCAGCTTCGCTCATGTCCCATGGATGCAGTTCGCAATAGACATGGGTCTCGCGCACGCGGCGGGCGATGAGCTGGGTGTACTGGGAACCGAAATCGAGGATGAGTATCTTTTTATGCATGGCCGGGTAATAACGAAAAAGGCGGAGTGATCCGCCTTTTCCTAGTCGATGTGATAGTTCGGGGCTTCTTTGGTGATCTGCACGTCATGCACATGCGATTCGCGGATACCGGCCGAGGTGATCTCGACGAATTCTGCTTTCGCATGCACGGTCGGAATATCCGGGCAGCCGAGGTAACCCATGCTGGCGCGCAAACCGCCGAGCAACTGGTGGATCACCGCCAGCACGCTGCCCTTGTAGGGAACACGGCCTTCCACACCTTCCGGCACCAGCTTGTCGTTGTTACCTTCCGCGTCCTGGAAATAGCGATCCTTGGAGCCCTGTTGCATCGCACCCAGGCTGCCCATGCCGCGATAGGATTTGTAGGAACGCCCCTGGAACAACTCGATCTCGCCGGGAGCCTCTTCGGTACCGGCGAACAGGCCCCCCAGCATGACGGAATTCGCGCCCGCTGCGATGGCTTTGGAAATATCGCCGGAGAAGCGCACGCCGCCGTCGGCGATCAATGGCACATCCGAATCTGCCAGCGCTTCCGCCACATTGTGGATGGCGGAGATCTGCGGTACGCCGACACCGGCGACCATACGGGTGGTGCAGATGGAGCCTGGGCCGATACCGACCTTGACCGCATCTGCGCCGTGATCGACCAGCGCCTTGGCTGCCGCTGCGGTGGCGATGTTGCCGCCGATCACATCGACCTGGGGGAAATTCTTCTTGACCCACTGCACGCGGCTCAGCACGCCCTGCGAATGGCCGTGGGCGGTATCCACAACGATCACGTCCACCCCGGCCTCGACCAGCAATGTCACGCGCTCTTCCGTGCCCTCACCCACCCCGACGGCTGCGCCGACGCGCAAACGTCCCAGTTCGTCCTTGCAGGCCAGTGGATGTTCGCTGGATTTGAGGATGTCTTTTACCGTGATGAGTCCGCACAACTCGTAAGCATCGTTCACCACCAGTACGCGCTCGATACGGTGCTTGTGCATCAGGCTGCGCGCTTCGTCGCGGTTGGCGTTTTCCTTGACGACGATCAGCCGCTCGCGCGGCGTCATGATATTGGTGATGGACTGATCGAGATTGCTCTCGAAGCGCAGGTCGCGGTTGGTCACGATGCCGACCACTTTCTTTCCTTCCACCACAGGAAGACCGGAAATCTTGTGCTGGCGGGTCAGATTGAGCACGTCGCGCACGGTCATGTTGGGAGCGATGGTAATCGGGTCTTTTACGACGCCGCTCTCGAAGCGCTTGACCTTGGCGACTTGTGCCGCCTGCTCCTTGGCAGTCATATTCTTGTGCACGATGCCGATGCCGCCCTCCTGTGCCAGAGCGATCGCCAAGCGCGCCTCGGTAACAGTGTCCATCGCTGCCGAAAGCAGCGGGATGTTCAGGGTGATGTTGCGGGAAAGCTGGGTGCGCAGGCTGACATCGCGCGGAAGGACGTTGGAATGCGCCGGAAGCAGCAGCACATCGTCGAAGGTGAGGGATTTTTGTGTAATACGCATGGGAACGGTCCTCTGCAAAGCGCGCATTATATCAAAACTTGCCCCGGGGTCGCGGGGCTATTCCCTTTACTTGCCCTTCCTGCCCATCACGTAGATCAGGTACTCGAAGAAGACCTCGCACCAGCTCTGGTCATTGTCCTTCAGCGTCATCAGCAGCTTGTTGACCTCGCTGATCGGCCAGTTGGGGTTGAAGCGCACCAGCATCTCCTGCGGATAGACCGGAAGCAGATTGCGCAAACTGTCACCCTGCTTGTTGATCTCCTTGAGCATCAAGGCCAGATCCTTGTCGGAATCGATCTCGGCGGTGATGTCCCCGTAGGTTTTGGGGTGCTGCTTGGTGTACTCGATGAAATTGCTCAATACGTAGAAGAACTCGCTCTTGTTGTTCTCGCTGACTGAATCGCCCAGGACATACGGCATCACGGTCAACTCGAGCCAGTAGTATTTCAGCTTCGGATTCATGCGTTTGCTAACGCCGATGTAACCTTTCCGCTCCTGGGCCCGGCTGATGCAGTCATCAAGTATCAGCTTGTCCGAGGCCCGGGTCACCAGATCGACATCCTTGACCACGATCGGCTTCACCATAAAAAAATCGGGAAAGTCGTCGAACAACTTTCCCGAATTCTGATGGGCGCGGTAATAGGAACGGAACAAACGGAGGACCAGATCCTGGTTCTTGTCTACCAGATAGTATTCCTGATTGACGCCGGCTGGCGGTTGTATTTGTGACATTTCGGCTTGCTACTCCGCTGGTTGTCGTTCCGGAGCCTCCCGATTCCGGAAGGCAGGCATTAAACTCGGGCGCTATCATAAATTGACGCGGGACAAATTAACAGCTAGTTTCGCACCCATCTTTTCCCGGAGGACTCTATGAAACGATCATTTGCATTGGTTTCTCTCATGTTGATCAGCTTCAACGGCCACGCCGGCCTGAACAAGTGGGTCGATGCGGAAGGCAAAGTCCATTATTCCGACACCCCGCCTCCGGAAGTCAAGACACAGAGCGTGCGCAACATCTCCGGAAAAGGGCAAGCGGAAGCCCCCACCAGCTATTCGCAGAAAACCATCGCCGAGCGGGAAGCCGACTTGAAGAAAGCCAAGCTGGAAAAAGAAGATGCCGCGCAAAAGAGAGCCCGTGAAGACGCGAACGCAGAAATAAAGAAACGCAACTGCGAGGCCGCGCGCAACAATGAACGGGCCATCGAGGAAGGTTCACGCATCACCAGCTATGATGAGAAAGGTGAGCGCATCTACCTTGATGACGATGCACGGGCACAGCGCCTGGAAGAGGCGCGCAAGGCCATCGCCGCAAACTGCAACTAGGCTGTGACCACAGCGGCGTTGCCGCCGCTGTTCTCGCTCAGCTTCATCGCTTCCTCGATATCCACCGACACCACCTTGGAGACACCGCGTTCCTGCATGGTCACGCCGATCAGCTGCTGCGCCATCTCCATGGTGATCTTGTTGTGGCTGATGTAGACGAACTGCGTCTTGTCCGACATCTTCTGGATCAGCTTGCACAGCCGCTCGGTATTGGTATCGTCCAGCGGTGCATCGACCTCGTCCAGCACGCAGAACGGCGCCGGGTTGAGCTGGAACAGCGAGAACACCAGGGCGATGGCAGTCAGCGCTTTTTCGCCGCCCGACAGCAGATGGATGGAGGCGTTCTTCTTGCCGGGCGGATGCGCCATCACCTGTACACCGCTGTCGAGGATCTCGTCGCCGGTCAGCACAAGCTTGGCATCGCCGCCGCCGAACAGCACGGGGAACAGCTCGGACAGATGGCGATTCACTTCATCGTAGGTCGCCATCAACAGGTCGCGTGATTCCTTGTCGATACGGCGGATGGCGTCTTCCAGGGTCTCGATGGCCTCGTTCAGGTCTTTCGCCTGCGCGTCCAGATAGGTCTTGCGCTCCTGCGCCGACTGCAACTCTTCCAGGGCCGCCAGGTTCACCGCGCCCAGCGCGGTGATCTCGTTGCCCAAACGTGTCAGTTCATTCTGCAGTCCGCCCGCCTTGGCGCCTTCGATCAACGGCAGCAGCGGCTCTTCTTCCACCCCCTGCAATTGCTCCGCCCATTGTTCGAATTGCAGACGCGCTTCCTGCTCCTTCAATGTGATCTCGCCGACCTTCTCGCGCAGCGGATGCAGCTTCTGCTCGCAGAGCATGCGTTCCTGTTCCATGCGGTTCAGGTTCAGCGTGGCGTTTTCCAGGTTGTTGCGCGCCTCGGCCAGCGCCTGCTCCTTCAGCTGTCGCTGCTCTAATACCGCCTGCAACTGCTGGTCGGTATCGCCATCGCTGAGATTGGCCTGTTCGTTGCGGCTGTGTGCCAGCGCTTCTTCAAGTTGTGTCAGCGTTTCACCGTGCTGCCTGAGGTTCTGCTCCAGGTCGGCAAGCTTCTCCGCGCAGGTCTTGGCGAAGAAACGCGCTTCCTGCAATTCGTGGTGCGCTTTTTGCGCCCGGTCGCGCTGCTCCCGCAGCAGATTGTCCTGCGTGCCGGATTGCTGCCGCGCCTGATCGCTTTCGATCTGCTGTTCGGCCAGCTTCTCGCGCTGGATCGTCATCTGCTCGGCGATCTCTTCCATCTGGCGCTGCTCGTTGGCCACGCGTTCGGCCAGTTCCTCCAGTTCCTGGGCAATCTGCACATTGCGCTCCTGCGTGCGCTCGTTGGCCTGGGTCAGCTTCAATATCTGCATCTGCAGGCCATGCTGGCGCTGTTGCAGATCGCTGCTGGAACTGCGCAACGGTGCGATGCGCCCCTCGACCGAGTGATAGGCCTCTTCCGCTGCCACCGACTGCTGTTTGCCCTGCTCCAGCGCCGTGCTGCGCTGCTCCACTTCCTGCTGCAACTGTTCGATCTCGCGCTGGCGCGCCAGCACGCCGTGCAACTGGCTGTCCGGCGCATGGAACAACACGCTGTGCGCACCCACCAGGTGGCCCTGCGCCGTCACCAGCCATGAACCGGCCGGCAGGTTATTGCGCTGACCAAGTGCTTCGTTCAAGGTCGATACGGCATACACACCCGCCAGCCAGTCCCCGACCACAGGTGCCGCCTGTGCATCCTGGCAACGCACATAGTTCGCGAGCGGGGTCAGAGCGGACTGTGCCGCAGTCTTGCCGGAATGCGTACCGTCTGCCGCATACACCGCCAGTTTGGCGGGTGGCGCGTCGCTCCAGCTGGCCGCATCTTCCAGACGCGGCAACGCCAGCGCATTGATGCGTTCGCGCAGCACCGCTTCCAGCGCATCTTCCCAGCCCTGTTCGATACGAATGGACTGCCACAGGCGCGGCGCATCATCCAGCTGGTGCCGGCTCAGCCATGCCTTCAGGTTCTTGTCGTTGTCGAGCTGCGCCTGCAGTTGCTGCAGTGCGTTCAGGCGCGCTTCGGTCTGCGCCAGCAGGCGCGACAACTCCTGCACGGCATCGCGCTGCTTGCGACGTTCGGCATCGGCCAGCGGCAGGCGCTCCTGCAATTCGGCCAGCTGTTGCTGCTGCATCTCGTGCTCGGCCTGCATCTCGGCCAACTGCTGCTGCGACTGCTGCAACCCTTCATGATCGGCTTGCGGCAGGTTGTCGCGCTCCAGCATCAGGCGCGAACGGCGGCTGTCCAGCTGCTGCACGTTGCCCTGCACATGCCCGCGCTGCGTTTCGTAGATCTGCAACTGCTGCTGGATCAGCATCTGTTCGCGCTGCATCGCGTTGAGGCGCTCCTGCGCCACGCGCGCCGCATCCTCGACCTGCGGCAGGCTCTGTGCTTCCATTTCGCTGCGGTTCTCGCAGGTCGCCACGCGCACGGCGGCGTCTTCCTGCTGTTGCTGCCAGTGCGTGCGCAGGGTGCGCAGCCCCTGCAATTGCGTTTGCTGCTGCGCGATCTGGCGTTCGCCGTTCTGGATCTGTTGCGACAGGCGGTTGCGTTGTTCGACGATGAAGGCGATCTGCTGTTCCAGGCGCAACACTTCGGCATTGCTCTCGTACAGCTCGCCCTGTCTGGCATGGAGCGCATCGGACAGACCGAAATGCTCGCTGCGCGCGCTTTCCAGCTTCGCCTCGACTTCGCGCAGTCTGGCGACCTCGGCTTCCAGGTCGTTCTTGGTCTTTTCCACCTGCTGCGCCAGACGCTCGCGCCGCGCTTCCGCTTCTTTCTTGTTCACCAGCCACAGCAGTTTTTGCGTGGTCTCGCGCCGTGCTTCCAGCTCGCGATAGGTCTTGGCGACCTCGGCCTGCCCGCCCAGGTGCACCAGCTGTTTGTCGAGTTCCTGCAGGATATCGCTGACGCGCAGCAGGTTGTCGCGCGTATCGCCCAGACGCAGCTCGGTCTCGCGGCGACGGTCGCGGTATTTGGACACGCCTGCCGCTTCTTCCAGGAACACCCTCAACTCTTCCGGCTTCGCCTCGATGATGCGCGAGATCATGCCCTGTTCGATGATGGCGTAGGCGCGCGCACCGACGCCGGTGCCGAGGAAGATGTCGGTGATGTCCTTGCGGCGCACGTTCTGGTTGTTGATGTAATAGCTGGAATCGCCGTCGCGCTGCAGCACGCGCTTGATGGAGATCTCGGCGTAGGTCGCCCACTGGCCGCCGACCTTGCCGAGGGAATTGTCGAACACCAGTTCAACGCTGGCGCGGGCCACCGGTTTGCGCGTGCCGGCGCCGTTGAAGATCACGTCCTGCATGGATTCGCCGCGCAGGGCCGAGGCGCGCGACTCGCCCAGCACCCAGCGCAAAGCATCGATGACATTGGACTTGCCGCAGCCGTTGGGGCCGACGATACCCACAAGCTGCCCGGGCAGCGAGATATGGGTGGGATCAACGAAGGACTTGAAACCGGCTAACTTTATATGAGCGAGACGCAATTTGACTCAGGCTGACGATATAATGCGAGGCATTCTAACTGAACCCGGGCACCTCACCAAATGACCAGCCAACCCACTAAAACATTGGAGACTTTTCCCAACCCGCAGCCGAAACGCGACTACCACATCCACATGGAGATACCGGAATTCACCTGCCTGTGCCCCAAGACCGGCCAGCCGGACTTCGCCACCCTGATCCTGGATTACATCGCCGACGAGAAATGCGTGGAATTGAAGAGTCTCAAGCTCTATATCTGGTCGTTCCGCAACGAAGGCCATTTCCATGAGGATGTGACCAATCGCGTGCTGGACGACCTGGTCGCCGCCACCCAGCCGCGTTTCATGCGCCTCACCGCGAAGTTCTACGTGCGCGGCGGCATCTTCACCAACGTGGCGGCCGAACACCGCAAACCCGGCTGGCAGCCCGCTCCGCTGGTGGATCTGACGCAGTTCTCGACACAATCCAACACGCGCGGCTAGCCTGCACGTCAGCCGCTCTGCGTCGAATCGTGGTGGGATGAGCGCACACAGTTGCGTCCCGCATGCTTTGCCGCATACAGCGCCCTGTCCACCTGCTGCAGCATCGCATCCAGCGTCTGCGGTGTTTCGGGATGATGGGCGCCGATGCTGGCAGTGAAAGAGAACGAAGTCGTACCCGTATCGATACGCAAAGACTGTATGGCCTCGCGGATCCGTTCTGCGATCGGGATCAGTTCATCCCGATTGCATTCCGGCAGCAGCAGGATGAACTCTTCCCCGCCCCAACGGCCCACATGGTCGTAACTCCGCTTCATGGAGCGCAGCACATTTGCCGCCGCACACAAGGCGAGATCGCCGGCTTCGTGGCCATAGGTGTCGTTGATCTGCTTGAAGTGATCCAGATCCAGCAGCAACAGCCCCATCGAACCGCCCTGGCGAGCCTGACGCGCCACTTCTTTTTCAAGCTTGTCCATCATGCCGCGCCGATTGAGCAGACCTGTCAGGTAGTCGATCTCGGTCAGCCGTTGCAGATCCTCGGTACGTTCTTCCACCTTGCGTTCCAGTTCTTCATTGGTGTGGCGCACGAACTCGACCATGCGCCAGAAAGAACGGGAAAGGTCCGATATCTCGCCTTTGCCCACGATAGGCGGCTCCGTCTCGTAGTTGCCTTGCTGGATCTGCTCGGTAGCCTTGGTCAGCCTGTGGATCGGACGCAATACCCAATGATTCAACAGCAAACCCAGCAACAGCAGGCCCAGCAGAAATATGCTCCCGAACACCAGCGGCAACCAGGAGAAACCCTGGATCACCCGCAGGCTCTTCTCGTCCATCAGGGTCAGGTCGAACCATCCCACCTCGGGCAGATACGAGATGCCGAGCAGGCGCTTTTCCCCGCGATAGTCCACCCACAGGGTGGCTACCTCACCCACATGCTGTTCCAGATAGGCTGCCGTCTGGCGCAACTTCTCGATATCGGCCGGGTTCTTCAGCAGCACATCGATCTTGATCCGCTCCCCCACCGTTTTCGCGATACTGGCATAGTCGATCAACGCGGGATCGGCCGAAAGCTGGATAGCCATGCTCTTGTCGACGAAGAAGGTTTCCACGCCCTTCTGATTGATGTCCACGCTTTCTTTCAGGAACTCGCTCAGATCGATGCCGGTACCGATCACGCCCAGCACCTCGTTGCCGTTCTTCAGCAACACATTGATCCATACCTTCACCACGCCCAGATGGACATCCGGATCGAGATTGACCTGATAGTCCGTGCCTTCCTTGAGCGTCGCATAGAACCAGTAATCGTTCTTTTCGCGCGGTGAGAGGGTATAGCGGAACTGTTTATCCGAGTACTGCCCGGCCGCGTCGTTGAAGTAATAATTCCCGCTGCGAGCGAATGCCGCGAAATAACTGTGGTCGCGAAAGAGGTAACGATAACGTTCCATCACCCTGGTCGCCCGGCTTCTCACCCCCGCATCATCCTCGTGCAATGCCATCTCGATCAGAGCCGGCTCGAGCGCCATCTGCCGCGCCAGCTTGATCTCGCGGATCAACGGCGACAAGGTCCGGTGTTTGTCGAACATCACTTGCCGCTCGGCGAACTGCCGTCCCCATAGCTGATTGATCTCGTGGACCATATCCCTGAACACCAGCCATGAGATCACGCTGTAACTCAGGAAGATGGCCGACATCAGCAGATAGAACCTCGTACCCAGCTTCATTTCATCGCACTCCCAAATGGATTCACCGCCGCATTCCAGCATGCCTCCAGGTTCTGCTCGACCATGGCGACGATCTGTTCATCCAGCTTGCCGGCATCCGCCTGGACCTTGAGCAACATCATGATGACCTGCTGTTCCAGCGGACCGCGATACGGCCGGCGTTGCGCCAGTGCCTGGAACACATCCGATACGGCGACGATACGAGCCTCGAAGGAGAGGTCGGCGCCCATGATGCGGTTCGGATATCCGGTGCCATCCATGCGTTCATGATGCTGCAGCGCCCACAGGCTGACCTGCTCCAGACCGCGGATGTTCTTCAGGATGCTGTAGGTGTCGAAACAGTGCCTGCGCATGATGATGGTCTCAGCTTCATTCAGCTTGTCGGGCTTCTCCAGCAATTCATCCGGCACGCGCAGCTTGCCGATATCGTGCAGCAAACCGACCAGCTCCAGCATCTCGCAGGTCGCTTCCGGCAACTCGAACAAAGTCCCAAGATAGCGCGCCAGGTTGGCCACGCCATCGGAATGTTGCTTGGTGAATGGGCTTTTCGCGTCGACGATGCTGGAGAAGACGTGGACCAGACTGCGCAACTCTTCGAACTCCATCGTCCTTTCGGGATAATGCGATAGCCAGGTCGCCAGATAAGCGTTGACGTTATCGCTCTCCAGCGTGAACCAGAAGGCTTCCGATGAGGAGATGTCCATGAAGGCATCGACCAGTTGCGGGCAGAACCAGTCGTCGCGGCGGTCGTATATCTTGCGCCGGATCTCGTCCTTGCCCAGCAGGATGTCCTGCTGGCCCGCCATCCAGCCCAGCGAGAGCACATCGACACGGTCGACCAGGTAGATACAGTTGGCCCGCAGCTTTACTTCCTGCGGCAGATCGAGGTCCTTGAGTACGGACCAGTGGGTATGGTGATGCAATATCGTGTCCGCCAGCGCTTCCAGCAAGGGACTGCTGGCCAGCATTTCCGCCCCCAGCCTGCAGTGCTCCGCCTCGCTTTCCCATTCCATCTGTGCCAGTTTCGCGTGCACCATGGTCTTGGACACGCCGCTGTCATGCAGGATCGCTGCCTGGAACAGGTCGTCGAGCCGGGGGCCGCTCCAGCCCAGCTGCTTGCCGCACTCGGTCGCCATATAGGCGACACGCTTGCCGTGATGGATATGCGTGACCCCGACCAGGTCGAGCGCATCGGAGAGCGAATAGATCGCCTCATGCAGGTTGAGGTTATAAATAGACATCTTTCTTATCCACCATTCGTTTCACGGGCTGACACCTGCCGGATGCCTAGCTATTCAACTGCGCCTCGAATTCATCGATCGGCACCGGCCTGCCGAACAGGTAGCCCTGAAAGGCATGGCAGCCACGCAGATCGAGGAACTCGCGTTGTGCCTGGGTCTCCACCCCTTCCGCGATGACGAGCAAGCCCATCACCTCACTCATCGCGATGATGGTCTGCACGATCGCCGCATCGTTGGGGTCGCTGGCGATGTCGCGCACGAAGGATTGATCGATCTTGATCTGGTCCAGCGGCAGGCGCTTGAGATATTGCAGCGAAGAATAGCCGGTGCCGAAGTCGTCCATCGAGAAACTCACCCCCAGCAACCCGGTTTGGCACCGCTTTCAACCAGTTTATGCTGGACTTGTTTGACAAAGTCTTGCCGCCTGAACTGCCTGGCGCTGACATTCACCGCCAGCGACAGATTGCGCGTCGACTCCCTGCCCTGCCAAAGTTTGAGCTGGGCGCATGCTATCTGCAACACCCACAATCCGATCGGCACGATGAGCCCGGTCTCCTCGGCCAGCGGGATGAATTGTGCGGGAGAGATCAGGCCGCGTTCGGGATGCTGCCAGCGCAACAGCACTTCCGCCCCCAGGGGACGGCCCCTGCTATCCACCTGTATCTGGTAATGCAGGCGGAACTGCCCCAGTTCGAGCGCATGGCGCAGATCCTCTTCCAGCTCGGCACGCGCCTCGATGGCGGCCTGCATCACCGGATCGTAGAAACGAATGGTATTGCGACCCGCCGTCTTGGCCTGATACATCGCCGTATCGGCGAATTTCAGCACATCATCCAGCGTCTGCTGGTGCCCGCGGAACAACACGACGCCGATGCTCGGTGTCGTATGGTGCATATGGTTGGATAACTGATATGGCTGACTCAGGGCATCGCGGATCTTTTCGGCAACCAGATCGGCCTGCGCCGCCGCCTCGCCCGAGGTCGTGCTCAGGTTCTCCACCACCACGACGAACTCGTCCCCTCCCAGTCGCGCCACTGTGTCGCCATCGCGCACGCTGGCATTGAGGCGCTGCGCCACCTCGACCAGCAACTGGTCGCCGATGTCGTGCCCTTTGGTGTCGTTCAGTGTCTTGAAATTATCCAGGTCGAGGAACAATACCGCACCATGCTGTCCGCTGCGCGCCCCGAAAGAGAAGGCCTGCTGCAGACGTTCGACCAGCAGACGGCGATTGGGCAGCTGGGTCAAGGAATCGTAGAACGCCAATTGGTGTATCTGCGCTTCGGCCTCTTTGCGTTTGGTGATATCCGAGGAGGTCCCGACGTAGTGCAGCAGCTTGCCGCTGCTGTCGCGTATCTGGTTGATGCTCAACCAGCTCGGGAAGACCTCGCCGTTCTTGCGACGGTTCCATATCTCCCCCTCCCAATGGCCGGAATCATTGATGCTGCGCCACATCTCGTCATAGAACAGCTTGTCATGACGCCCGGAGGCCAGGCAATGCGGATTCAACCCGTACACTTCAGCCAGGGTGTAGCCGGTGATGCGCGTGAACGCCGGATTGACCTCGACGATATTGCCCCTGTCGTCGGTGATCATCACGCTGGAATAGCTGCTTTCGAACACTTGCGCCAGCATGTCGCGTTGCGTCACCAATCCTCTGGTATAGGCATCGTTGCTGCGGCAAAGGACGATGGCCTTGGCCAGATGCGACAGCACCGGCTGCAACATCGTGGTCAACGGCAGATCGGTCTCGGGGATCTCGGCGGCAAGCAGCACGATCACGCCGCAATTCTCGAGGGGAAGCCTGAGATAAGCCTTGTATTGAGTGTGCGTGCAGCGCAGTGCGGAAAGCAGCGCAGCCTCTTCGTCCACACGGACAGCATCCTGACAGAGCAGAGCGCATGGCAGATGGATGGGCTTGCCGATCTCGCCGATGAGATCGAAATCGCCGACCGCCGCATCGAGACGCACCTCGATCTGCCCATTGGACTTATCACATGCGGAAACGTCGAGGCAGACGAACCCTGCCGAGAACGACGTGTGGTAGAGCAAGCGCTGCAGCGTGCGCGTCAGCAGCGATTTGAGGCTGATCTCGCTGCCGATGGTGACGACGAGGTCATACAGCACCGGCAGGACATCCTTGCGCACCATGCTACCAGCGCGCCGCGACTAAAGTGGCATTGTGGAAGAGAGGGTAACCGTGCACCGTCGAACCGCCGATCTCGCCAAGCGACAGCGCACCGGCTATTTGCGCCGCCTGAGCCAATCCCGCGAACGCCTCCAGCTCGGCGGTCGCCATCTCCACACCCAGATGCAAGCGGCGTCCGGCGCAATAGAACAGCATCAGTTCGGCATCGCTGATATCCCCGTTCAGCGTTTTCAGACCTTCGGTCAGGTTGTGCAAAGTCTCGACCGTACGCACGGTCGGCGCTTTCAGCAGTGTGAGCACCGAGTTGGCCGGTACTTCGCCCACGCAGAACAACGAGCCGTCCTCCGCCAGCATGACGGGGATGCGCACCACCACGTGATGATTGGCGCGCACGATTCCGAACGGGAAGTGCACGCCATATTGATAGAAATTCTCGGCCGTGACCTCTTCGCCGTAATGCTCGCGCACCAGTTCCTGGTAAACCTTGAATGCCGGTTGCCAGTCGATCTGCGAGATGCAGTTGCCATTGGTGGAGGTCGCATAGGAAGTGTGCGGATTGGTATGGTAGCCATGTTCCAGGATGGCGCCCTTGTGCGAAGTCAGCAACATCAGCAGCACGCCGTTCTGCACCACGCGCACGCCATCGAACAGGCATGGCATCGGCTGGAACGTCTCGCTGCCCGCATTCGCCCCCGCGTAATGGACCCGATTGGCCAGATGCAGATACAGGTCGTCGAGCAGCGTGCCGATGTTCGGCACCATGGCATCGAACAGCATGAACAACGTCACGTCGGGATTGTGATCGATCTGCTCACGAAGCTCGCCGGCTATCTTTTCGGCGACCTGGGACGCTTCGACAACATCCGTGGGCAGATTATCGTAGAGCTTGAAATACGGCATCTCCCGGAAGCACAGCAGCCAGACACCGCTGGTGCGGAAATGGCCGTCCTGGATCAGGGCCGGGAAGATGGCGCCGACCAGCGGGACGCCGCGCCCGGAACAGGCCGCCTGCACCAACCCCACCTTGTCCTTCTCCGCCTCCGGCAATAATGCACAGACCCCCAGCTTGGGATGGCGCGCCTGCAATTCCGCCAGTTTCCCGTCCAACTCGGCTGCCTCGATCACAGGCAGGTAATGCATCATGCTCCCCTTGCTCATCTCGTCTCCCAACGATTCCGGTTACAGCTTGTTTTTCTGGTTAATCGGTCCTGTGCAATGATGCTTTAGCCAACTCCGTCGAATATCCACGCATCCATCGAAAGTATACCGAATGTCGTCACTGCGTTCATGTGATGTGCATCCTCCAGTTTCGATGCGGCCCCCATCGCCACGAACAAGGGAAGCAAATGTTCGTCGCTAGGATGGTTCTGTACGGCATGCGGGGCAAGTGCACGGTAAGCGCAAAGCGCATCGACATCCCCCGCCCCTATCCTGGACGCGATCCAGTCGCGGAACTCGGTCACCCAGTCGGGCACCGGCTCCCCCTGCGGGTGTCGCATCACCGCGCGCAGATTATGCGTGATGGCCCCGCTGCCGACGATCAGCACCCCCTGCTCGCGCAAGGGGCGCAACGCACGCCCCACGGCGAGATGCCAGGCCGGGTCGCGCTGCGGTTGCAGGGAGAGTTGCGCGACGGGGATATCCGCCTGCGGATACATGATACTCAACGGCACCCAGGCGCCGTGATCCAGTCCATGGGTATCATCCAGCTGCACCGCGATGCACGAGCGCTGCAACAACTCCGCGGCGGCTTCCGCCATCTGCGGAGCGCCGGGAGCCGGATAGCGCAAACGGTAAAGTTCTTCGGGGAATCCGCTGAAATCGTGGATGGTGTCGGGGCGCACAGCGCGGCTTATGGTCGCGATCTGCGATTCCCAATGCGCGGAGATGACCAGGATGGCGGAAGGCCTGGGCAAGCGATCGCCCAGATCGCGCCAGGCTGCACCCGTCTCGCCTGCGTCGAGCGGCAAGGTGGGGGCGCCATGCGAAAGGAACAGGACAGGCATCATGATGGGCAGATGCTAGCATGCGGAAGAGATAAAATACCCTCGTCAAAACCCCTGGGGGAATCATGGAATATCGACGATTGGGTGGTAGCGATATGCAGGTATCGGCGCTGTCGCTCGGCACCATGACCTTCGGCGAACAGAACAGCGAAGCCGAGGCGCATGCACAGCTGGATTATGCCGTCGCACACGGCGTCAATTTCATCGACACCGCCGAGATGTACCCTGTCGCTCCGCGTGCCGAGACCGTGCATCGCACCGAAAGCCATATCGGTACATGGCTCAGGCATCAGCAGCGCGACAAGCTCATCGTCGCCACCAAGATCGCCGGCCCCGCGCGCGGCTTCAACTGGATACGCGGTACGCCGCGCATCAACCGTGAACACATCGCCGCCGCCATCGACGCCAGCCTGCGCCGGCTGCAGACCGACTATGTGGACCTGTACCAGATCCACTGGCCGGATCGTTATGTGCCGATGTTCGGATCGACCAGTTACGATGTCAGCCAGGAGCGCGATGCCGTGCCCATCGCCGAGCAATTGCAGGCACTGGCCGAACTGGTCAAGGCAGGCAAGGTGCGCCACATCGGCCTTTCCAATGAAACCCCCTGGGGTGTCGGCGAGTTCGTGCGTTGCGCCGAGCAGCTTGGCTTGCCCAGGATCGTCAGTGTGCAGAATGCCTATAACCTGATGAACCGCACCTTCGAGAACGGCCTCGCCGAGGTATGCCATCACGGCAACGTCGGCCTGTTGGCCTATAGCCCGCTGGCCTTTGGCTGGCTCAGCGGCAAATATATCAACGACCCGAACGCCCAAGGCCGCATAACCCTCTTCCCCAACTTCGGCCAGCGCTACGCCAAGATCAATGTGCCGCCTGCCACCAGAGAGTACATGCGCATCGCGCAGGAGGCCGGACTCACCCCGGCGACGATGGCGCTCGCCTACGCCAGAACGCGCTGGTTCGTCAGCAGCGTCATCCTCGGCGCAACGACGCTGGAACAGCTGAAGGAGGATCTGGGCAGTGCCGAGATTTCGTTATCCAGGGAGGTGCTGGAAAAGATCGAGGCGGTGCACAGGATGTACCCGAATCCGGCACCGTGAAACCCGCGGGGAGCGTGTGATGCTCCTGCAGGATGAACCTCCTTCCCGTTACATTTCCCTCCAGGCACAAGGTTAAGCTATCATACGCCCGCTGATATCAGTCACTTAGGGAGGGGTACATGGTTAAGAAGATCGTTGCGGCATTGCTCATCGTCATCGCAGGTGGCGCCTGGGGCTATCTGGATTACATGAACAAGCAGGAGATAAAGGCCGCCGAAGAGATGCGCCAGGCAATGGCGGAAGCGCGTGCACAGGCACTGGCAAGGGAAAAGGCCGCCGCCGAAGCCAAAGCGAAATTCGAAGCAATGATCCTCGCCGAGCTGACAGCTTGCAAACAGACTGCGGAAAAAGCCAAAACGGATTTCCTGGAAGCCAACAAGAAACCGGTGAAACGCAAACCCGGCCAATTCACCGTCCCTGCCGCAATCCAGGAAGAAGCCAACAAGACAGTGGAAGCAGCCAACGCGGCATGCCAGTCTGCGTACGACACACGCCTGGCAAGCGGTTCTTGATAATATCTGCTCAGCGTTCTTCGTCTTTTGGCAGCAGGCAAGCCGGTTCCTTGCAGCCGAAGACGGAGAAGTAACGCCACCATATCACCAGCAGGATCGGGAACAGCAGCAGCCATAGCCAGTTGCCGTCATCCGCCAGAGACAACTCTCCCCGCCACCAGGCGACCGTCACCTTGACGGAAGCGACCAGCAATCCCAGCAACACCACCAGCAATAACGGCCGCAGCAATGCCTGTTTCATATCCCTGTTCAACGCAGCACCTTATGTTCAGTCAACGACACGCCGCGGCTGTGATGAGGCAACTCCAGATAACGCCGCGTCTGCATCTCGGTCAGCCGGCTGGCGATACGCTGCGCCTCGCTGTCGCGTTCCCCATCGCGATATAACTCATCCAGTCCGGTTTCGAACGAAGCCACCAGCTTGACGTGATTGTCATACAGCACATCGATCAGCCAGGTGAAACGCCTTGCAGCAGCGCCATTGTCTGCAGACATCTGCGGGATGGCTGATATGAACACCGTCGGATAGCGATGGGCGATCTCCAGATAATCCGACTGGTCGTGATTGCCGCCGCAGATCACGTTGAAATCGAACCAGACGACCTCGCGCGAGTGCCGCAGGACGGGGATGCCGATGTTGCGCACCCGAATGGAATCGGTTTCGGCATGCATGCCGGCAGTGAGGCGCTGGTACAGCGACAGCATGTGCCGCGCGGTCGCGGGATCGCCGGCCTGCATGAACAAGGGATCGCGTGCCATCTGCAGCATGCGGTAGTCGGTGTCGCTGTCGAGATGGATGACTTTCAGTTCGCGCTGGAGCAAAGCGATGGCCGGCAGAAAATTCTGCCGCTGCAAACCGTTGGGGTACAAACCGTCCGGCGGATAGTTGGACGTGGTGAGCAGCACCACACCGCGTTCGAGCAGCGCCTGCAGCAGACGTCCAAGTATCATCGCGTCGGCGATGTCGTCCACATGGAACTCATCCAGACACAGTAGGCGGGTGGAACGTTCGATCTGGTCGGCCAGCGCGATCAGCGGGTCGCGCTCATGCGCGAGCCGCTTCATCTCCTGATGCACTTCGACCATGAAATTATGGAAATGGATGCGGCGTTTGCGACGGTACGGCAGGCAATGATAGAAGCCGTCCATCAGGAAAGTCTTGCCACGCCCGACTCCGCCCCAGATGTACAGCCCCTTCGGCACATCCGGACTCAGCAGGCTGCGCCCGAGGAACTGGTTGCGCCTGGCCTTGAACTCGACCAGTTGTTGCCACAGCGTCTCCAGTTCATCGATGGCCGCGATCTGCCGCACATCGCAAACGAAGCCGGCCTTGTCGCAAGCATTCTGATACCAGGCTTTCGGGCTCATTTCCGTGTCCTGTACGGGGCGTTGCGTCATCAGGCGACCTCGATGAATTCCAGCGCATTCATGTCCGGATCGCGGCAAAAGATGGCGCGACGCCCGGATCTGCTTTGCGTATAAGCGATGCCAGCCGCATCCAGGCGTGCCTGCAAGCTGCTCAGGTCTCGCACCGCCAGTGCCACATGCCGGTCACGCCCGCCATGCGCAGGCCGCTGCAAACCGGCTTCCGGGTCGGGCAACTGCATCAGGTGTATCTGCTGTCCCGGTGCGATGTCATACCATATCCCGGCAAAACCAAGATCGGGACGCTTGCTGTCCGGGCGCAGCCCCAGTGTGTCTTCATAGAACACGCGTGACCTGGCCAAGTCGCCGCTCAGAAAGGTCGCGTGGTGGATGCCGCTGATCATCAGATTTTGACTGGCACGACCTTGCTGGCCGCCAGCTTGGCGCGCGCCCTCGCCTCATCGGTATCCTTGCCATTGGCCAGTGCCACGCCCATACGGCGACGCTTGAACGACTCCGGCTTGCCGAAGAGGCGGATATCGGATTCCGGCACGCGCAGCGCCTCGTCCACGCCCTTGAAGGAAATACCCTTCTCGTCCATCTGTCCGTAGATGACGGCGGAAGCGCCGGTCGCACGCAGCGAAGTATCGACCGGCAGGCCGAGGATAGCCCTGGCATGCAGTTCGAACTCGTTGAAGCGCTGGGAACACATGGTGACCATGCCGGTGTCGTGCGGACGCGGGCTGACTTCGGAGAACCACACCATGTCGCCCTTCACGAACAGCTCGACGCCGAACAGCCCCTGCCCGCCCAGATCGTCGGTGACTTTCTTCGCGATCTCGCGCGAACGCTGCAAGGCCTTTTCCGTCATCGCCATCGGTTGCCAGCTCTCGACGTAATCGCCATGCACCTGCACGTGGCCGATGGGATCGCAGAAATGCGTTTCGATCTTGCCGTCGCGGCCCAGCGCACGCACGGTAAGCTGGGTGATCTCATAATCGAAATCGATGAAACCCTCGACGATGACCCTGCCCTGATTCACGCGCGAACCGCTGGCGGCGTAGTCCCATGCGGTCTTCACATCGGCGGGGCCATCGAGCTTGGACTGGCCCTTGCCGGAAGAAGACATCACCGGTTTGACGATACAGGGATAACCGATGCCGCCATCGATGGCAGCCTGCAGCTCATTCAGGCTGTCGGCGAACTTGTACGGCGAGGTCGGCAATCCCAGCGTCTCGGCCGCCAGGCGTCGGATGCCTTCGCGGTTCATGGTGAGCTGGGCGGCGCGCGCGGTGGGGATGACGCGCTGCCCTTCCCGCTCCAGTTGCACCAGCATGTCGGTGGCGATGGCCTCGATCTCTGGCACGACCAGGTCGGGTCTTTCCTTTTCGATCAGCGCGCGCAAGGCTGCGCCGTCGGCCATGTTGATGACATGGGCGCGGTGCGCCACCTGATGACCGGGGGCGTTCTCATAGCGGTCGACCGCGATGACTTCCACGCCGAGTCGTTGCAGCGCGATGATGACCTCCTTGCCGAGTTCGCCGCTGCCGAGCAGCATGACCTTGGTGGCGGAGGGACTGAGCGGGGTGCCGAGGGTGAGCGGTTTCATGGGATGTGCAGGGGAAAAGTTGAGATGCCAAAATTATACACAGGGGAGTAACATAGCTCTGCCATTCTGATCTTTGAATTTCCGGTTATTTCTTCTGAACTTTCTAGGGAGCGCTACCATGACGAACATCGTGCAATTGCTGGGTGAAGAGGCCGACCATCTGTTGAAGCATCGCTGTGCCGGGATACCGAAGGAAGCCATTCACCTGCCCGGCCCGGACTATGTGGACCGTGTGGTGGCGATCAAGGACCGCAAGACCGCGGTGCTGCGCAGTCTGCAGACCCTTTACGGCCACGGCCGCCTCGCCAACACCGGCTATCTTTCCATCCTGCCGGTGGATCAGGGCGTGGAACACTCCGGTGGAGCCTCTTTCGCGCCCAACCCCATCTATTTCGACCCGGAGAACATCACCCGCCTCGCCATCGAAGCCGGCTGCAACGGCGTGGCCTCCACGCTGGGCGTTCTTGCTTCCGTCGCGCGCAAATATGCGCACAAGGTCCCGTTCATCGTGAAGATCAACCACAACGAACTGCTCACCTATCCCAACGAATTCGACCAGACGCTGTTCGCCAGCGTGGACCAGGCCTTCGACATGGGCGCGGTGGCCGTGGGCGCGACGGTGTTCTTCGGCTCGGACCAGTCGCGCCGCCAGATCATCGAGGTCTCCGAAGCGTTCCAGCACGCGCACGAGCTCGGCTTGGCGACGATACTCTGGGCCTACCTGCGCAATCCCGCATTCAAGACTGCCGACAAGGACTACCATGTCGCCGCCGACCTGACCGGTCAGGCCAATCACCTCGCCGTCACCATCAACGCCGACATCGTGAAACAGAAGATGGCCGAGAACAACGGCGGCTACAACGCCATCAAGTTCGGCAAGACCAGTTCAAAAGTCTATAGCGACCTCACTACCGATCACCCCATCGATCTGGTGCGCTATCAGGTGGCCAACTGCTATATGGGGCGCGCGGGATTGATCAACTCGGGCGGCGAATCAGGCAAGGACGACCTGCACCAGGCCGTGCGCACCGCGGTCATCAACAAGCGCGCGGGCGGCATGGGACTCATCCTCGGACGCAAGGCCTTCCAGAAGCCGATGCCGGACGGCGTGGCGCTGATCAATGCGGTACAGGATGTCTACCTGGATACGAAGGTGACAGTAGCCTGAAGTGATGTGGTAGTTCCGGTCTGATCCGCTGATGCGGGATCAGACCGACGCGGTCAAGCGGCGCGACATCTCGGCGACGCCGTGGCGCTTGAGCATGCCGTATAACTCCTCCTCGTCGTGCGCCACGACCTTGGCCAGATAGGCCATGTTCTTCTCGATGGATTCCAGGTAGTAGTTGTTGCCGACGCCCATCGTTTCCCTGAAATGGTATTCGAGTTTTTTGTAGATGCCGCCCAGCGCCCCGTCCAGTTTCTCGCGTGTCGTCTCGTAGAAACGGTTGGTCTGGCGCAGCAGATCGTAGGTGTTCTCGTAGCTGCCGAAATTCGCTTCCTTGAATTCGAGATACAGGAACAGGAGTTTTTCCAGGTAGATGCGATCGGCCATTTGCCCGGTGATATCCGCGGTCGCCACGATGCGCCCCAGCATGCGCGAGCGTTCGTCACTGAAGCATATCTGCGCGAACGGGCGGTTGTGCTCGGTCCCCAGCATCATCGCAGTCACCGCGACCGGGATACGCTCGGGTAGTTTGTGCGAGAAAAAATATTCCAGCATGAATTCGATGCCGCGCTGGACATGTGTCTGGGTATGCTGGGCACCCGTGCCGCTCTCCTCGCCCTTGCGCTGCGCATAACCGACGTCATGCATCAGTATGGCGATCACGATCAGCGAGATCTCCTCGTCAGTCAGTCGATCACCCGACACATGCACGCCATGCATCAGACGGACTCCGCATAGCAGCACCTCCAGCGTGTGCGGCAGATCGTGGTACAGCGTCTTGATGGGGGAGTAGCCGGGGTAGTCGCCATGGAACAGACGCATGACATCCTGGTAGACCAGCTGAATGAGGGTGAAATCGTAGTCGGGACTCATCCGGCGGATGAGGTCGTTCACCTTCGCCCAAACGACCTGTTGGTCTTCGTTATCGAACAGCTCGTTGATTTGGGCCTGAGTCGGGGTGTTTTTCATGTTTTAAGAATTCGCACACGAGTCCTGTTTCGGTCTTGACCTCTGCAAAAGCGGACGCAGTCTACCCCAGCCAGTCGCTGTAACACAATTTAAATACTGTGCCGTTCGTCGGAAAAACCGAATGGCACCAAGCATTAAGGGGGAACTGTCAAACTGCCGTTGACGCTGGGATACTGCCCAAGCAGAATAGCCGCGACCATATCCTTCCATGAAAAGCATTGTGACCGATCGTCTGCGTTTCCCCTTCCGGCATCTTCTTGGCCTCTTCGTTTTCTTCAGCCAGGCAGTGCTCGCTGCCGGCCTGAACGACATCGGGGCGATCCCGCATCTCGATGTCGCCGGCAAGGAGGGTTACCGCGCCTTTCTCGCTGCAGGCCGACACCGCGCCTTTGCCATCGCCCCCGGCGGCGCCTGGACCTGGAACGGCGGCGGCTCCTCTGCGGAATCGGTCACGGAAGATGCCCTGCAAACCTGCGAATTCGACAGCGGGCAGAGATGCATCCTTTATGCGCTCGATGACAGGGTGGTGTTCGACAAGCGGGCCTGGGCCCGGCTTTGGGGTCCCTATCCCGGTCGTACCGAAGCGGACCGTGCGCCTGCCGGACTGAAACGCGGGGAGCGCTTCTATGATCTGGCTTTCAGAGATTCGAACGGCAAGGCCATGAAACTCTCAGACCTGCGCGGCAAGGTGGTCATACTGCATTTCTGGGGATCCTGGTGTCCGCCCTGCCGGCGCGAGATGCCAGAGATGCAGCAATTGCATCAGGCACTGGGAAAGTCATCCGATATCCGGATGGTCATGCTGCAGGTGCGGGAAGATTTTGCCACTGCGCGCAAATGGGTGCGGCAACAACATCTGAAAGTACCGTTGTACGATTCGGGCGTGAGCAGGAAGACCAGCGATGCGTTGCCACTCGCCAATGGCAAGACCATCCACGACCGCTACATCGCCGAAGTGTTCCCCACGACCTATATCCTGGACAAACACGGCATCGTCGTATTCTCCAACATCGGACCGATCTCACGCTGGAATGAATACCTGCCGCTGTTGCGCGACGTGGCGGCGCGCTCGGGCAAATAACCGTTCCGCTGGAATAAAAAAGGCCGCCAGTCTGGCGGCCTTTTTGCGGACTTCGGCAACAAACTCAATCCACCTCTTCCCAACCGGTGATCATCGCCTTGATGTGCGAGGTCGGCGTATGCCCCGTGGTGGTCAGATAGACGTGGGCGATGAAGAACGCCAGCATCATGAACGCGCCCGCGGTGTGAAAGAAAGCCACCCATTCCAGCGACAGATAACTGTCGACGCCCCATGCCTTCCAGTCGCCGAAGAACAGGTAGAACCAGCCGGTGAACCAGAGCAAGGGGCCGATGAACAGCAGCACCCCGAGATAGGCCAGGCGCTGCAAGGGATTGTGTTTCTTCAGCGTGGTCGGACGGAACGGATGCGGCGCGCCCCTGAAGATGCCGACCGAGTAGAACCCGATCATCGCGAAGACCTTCTCCCGCGTGGGGATGTACTGCTTCCATTCGCCCGTGGTGAAGTGCCAGAAGATCGCGAACACCCACAGGCTGATCAGTGACCATGCCGCGACGGTGTGCAGCGACACCGCCTTGCCGAAACCGAACAACTCGTAGGATCCATGCACTTCGAAGCCGGTGATCATCATGAAGATGATGAGCAAGGCCTGCGACCAATGCCAGAAACGTTCGAAGCGCTTGAAGACGTAGATTTTTTCGACTGTCATGTCTTTACCCTTCTTTCTTTGCAGTAAGGATGCGGATGCCGCCGTGGACCAGCACGCCGATCAGCGTGAGCAACGCCAGTGTCCAGCCCAGGGTGTCGAGTACCTTGTTCCCGTCGCGCGAAGGCAGATACACGCCCTGGATATCTTTCAGCCTGCCGTTCTTGCTATGGCACTGTTCGCAGCGCAGCGCATCGTCCTTGGGCGCGACCATGTGCGTGATCGGCCAGGTCTGTTCCGTTTCGACGAAGCCGTACTCTCCGCTGTAGGGCAGGCCACCCGCCTTCATGCCAGCCTTGATCGCCTTCTGCCAGTCGTAGTTGTGCCATAGCGCGGTGTCGTCCTCGCCGCCGGTGTGCTGCAGGGTCAGCGTCAGATTGACCTTGTCGTAGGGTTGTTTGCCGCGATGTACGTTGGTGGGCCAGATGCGCGACTCGGGGTCGTTGGGACCGCCCCCCACCTCGTTGATCTTCACGACCTTGGTCGGGTCGATCTTGTCGCCGATCACCTGGAATCTCGATTGCCCGTTGAACCAGCGGTATTCCGGGATGACGTAGGATTCCCACACCCAGGTACCTTTCTTGGAGTCGAAGGCACGCCGCCCGGCGCTGTCCTTGCGCACCATCGGCTTGCCGTCCGGCCCCATGGTAGTGGCAGTCGACCAGTCCCAGCTTCGTTCGGTGCCGATGTCATCGCGCGCGAACTCGGGGATGTGACAGGTTTGGCAGGCGATCTTGTCGGTGTGCTGATTGAGTCTGGCCATGCGCTGCGGATGCGGCTTGTTGCCGTGGCAGGATTGGCAGGCGGCAGGCGAATCGTCCGCCTTGCCGCGGATATGCGGCGCGCCCTTCACCGCGGCGGAGATGTTGTAGCGGCTGCCGGAGACCTGATGGCTCGATGTGGAATGGCAAGTGGCGCACGAGAAGTTCAGCCCCTTCTCGTCCATGTGCACATCCAGATATCTGGACGGGTGTTGCAGGGAACTGCTCAGGTCGCCGTGCTTCGCACCATTGGCACCGCCACCGAAGAAGTGACAGGCACCGCAATTGGTGCGGCCGGGCTTGCCTATGCTCTGCGCGACCTTGCGCAGATCGACTGCCTCGACGATCTTGCCGGAGCCTTTCGGAAACTCGGTGCGCTTGTACACCGGATGGCCGGCATCACCCGGCAGCTTGCGGTAGGTGCCGGTCGTATCGTGACACACCAGACAGTCCACGTTCTTCTCGACCTTGAAGTCGAAACTGCTGTCCTTCCAGCCGTAACCCGCATGGCATGCCATGCAGTCCTTCTCGTTGGAAGTGGGATTGGTGCAGTAGTTGTTGATGATGTTCTTCTTGCCGCGCTTCTGCCCGGTCTTGGGATCGGTCGACTCCCAGGTCCAGTGTTTGGTGTGCTGCACCTGTTTGGCAGCCTCGGTGTGGCAGATCAGACAGGCTGCGGTGACTTCCGGGCCGGTCCTGAAATTCTTCTGCAACTCCTTGAACTTGTGGTGATCGGCCGTGGAAACTTTTTTGGACGCTGACGGTGCAGCTGGCGCGGCCTCCGGTTTTGCTTGTGCAGCGAATGCGCTCGCCGTCAGCATGGCGAAAACGGCCAATGCCGACAGCACGGTTCTGTATATGGGAAGCATGATGTCCTCTCGTTCGATCTTGCTGTAAAGGAATGGCGCGTGAAGCGGCTCAGCAGCCGCCCGCAGCCGAAGCGCCGGAACCGCCGCCCGTCGCACCGGGTGTGCCCTTGATCATTTCAGGCGCCGGTTTGCTGGCATCGAACTGGATGAACTTGGCCTGGTCTTCGGCGACATGCCCCATGATCTCGCCGACCTTGGGACCGAACATCTTGCCCATCAGCCCGGCGTTCATCAGGCCAATATAGGTTTTGCCGTCGTTCTTCTTGTAGACCGACACCTTGCACGGCATGAGGATGGAGAGGAAGCGGACGTCATCGTCCTGCAGGATAGGAGCGGAGTATTTCGTGCTGCATGCTTCGATCATCATCACCGGCAGCGTGTTGCCGCCCGCCGCCTCGACCGCTTTGCCGGGATTGCGCAAACCGGAAAGCGCCCAGCCGTTGCCGACGTTCTGTATGTTCTGCTGTATACGTGCGACCGTTTCTTCGACGCCGAAGGGACTGGGTACTTCCCTGAACATCAAGCTGCTCATGAGGCTGTAGGCAAGCACCCCGACCACGACCACGCCTGCAACAAAACCACCGATTACCTTAAGCATTTTCGACTCCTCCCGAATGATCTCTGTTAAACGAAGCCCCCTGGAACGAATACAAACGAAACTGCGGACATTTAAGCATATCCGGATGATTCTGAATTACGGCAAATCAATTTTATTTGGCGGTCATTTCCGAGCGTTGCCATCCGGAATACTCCAGTCAGCGCTGCGGGTAAGCCGATGCGGCCCGTTTCGCTCCCACACAACCGGTTACGGAACGTGCAGTCGTCCCGACAACAGGCTCGCCGAAACGATCAGCATCGCCCCGATCCAGTCGCGCAGTTCCATCGCTTCACCGGCAAGAAGATACGAAGTGACGGCAGCGACCACCAGTTCGAACAGGAACAGCACCACCGCACGGTTGGCGGAAAGATGGGTGACGCCGTATTGCACGGCGAAACTGGTGGCGCAGAGCACCAGCCCCATCAGCGCCAGCATGAACCAGGATTGCATATCGATCGCCGCGATCTGTACCGCTACCCCGCCCTGCCACAGCAGGAACGGCAAAGTCAGCGCGGCCGTGCCCAGCCACAGGCTGAACGATTTGGCCTGCACGGAAAGATGCGCGGCGCGGCGCGAGATGACGTTGGACAGGGCGAAACCCATGCCTGCCGAAAGCCCAAGCCACTCGGACAGGTTCTGCGGCAAGGGCATGCCCATCGCCGGCTCCCACAACATGACGACCGCGCCACTCAACGACAGCAGCACGACAAAGTAACCATAGCGATTGAGACGCTCGGCCAATATCCAGTACGAGAACAGGATGGTCCACACCGGCGCGAGGTAGAACAGCAGCAACACGCGCATCACCTCGCCGCCCAACATACCCAGCACATAGCCCAGATTGGCCCAGCCCGCGCTCAGGATCAGCAGCAGTGCCCACCAGTTGAAGGTCGCGCGTTCGCGCCACACGCGCGGCAGCATGAAAGCACCGCACAGCATCGCCAGCAGATAGGTGATGAAGGTCGCCATCGCGCCCGACACGCCGACATCCTGCAAGGCCCTATACGGATACCAGATGAGGCCCCATACCAGTGCGCCGCTCAATACGCCGACCACCGGCATGACATTTTGTTTTGATGGCACTCGCCCGACCCTTATAATGCGCGCTGATTTTCAGCACGTTGTGAAACCGCAATGAACCGTGATCTAGACAAGCTGCAGCCCTACCCATTCCAGAAACTCGCCAGACTGTTCGGCGAGGTCACGCCGAATGCGGCCATGAAGCCGATCAGTCTGCACATCGGCGAACCCAAGCATGAGACGCCCCGCTTCATCAAGGACGCACTGGTCGCCGGACTCGACGGGCTGGCGAATTATCCCACAACCATCGGCAGCGACGCGCTGCGCAAGTCCATCGCCGACTGGCTGGTGCGCCGCTACAGCATCCCGGCACTGGATGCAAAGGCCCAGGTATTACCGGTGAACGGCAGTCGCGAAGCCTTGTTCGCTTTCGCCCAGGCAGTGATCGACCGCAGCCGGAAAGACCCGGCCGTGGTCTGTCCCAATCCGTTCTACCAGATCTATGAAGGCGCCACGCTGCTCGCCGGCGCGACGCCTTGTTTCCTCAACACCCTGCCGGAAGACGGTTTCGCGCTGAACTTCGCGCAGTTGCCGGAAGAGACCTGGCAGCGCACCCAGCTCATCTATGTCTGCTCGCCTGGCAATCCCAATGGCCGCGTCATGCCGCTGGCCGAGTGGAAGACCCTGTTCGAGATGAGTGATCGTTACGGCTTCGTCATCGCTGCGGACGAATGTTATTCCGAGATCTATTTCGGCGACGACCAGCCCCTCGGCGCATTGCAGGCCGCACAGCAACTGGGACGCGGTGATTACAAGAATCTGGTGGTGTTCTCCAGTCTGTCCAAACGCTCCAACGTACCCGGGCTGCGTTCCGGCTTCGTCGCGGGCGATGCGAAGATCCTGGAGAAGTTCGCGCTGTACCGCACCTATCACGGCTGCGCCATGAACCCGGCCGTGCAGGCCGCCACCATCGCGGCCTGGAACGACGAGGCGCATGTCGCCGCGAACCGCCACTTTTACACCGAAAAGTTCGCCAAGGTCATCGCCCTGCTCGCGCCGGTGCTGCCGGTGACCAAGCCCGATGCAGGCTTCTACCTGTGGATCAGAACACCCACCGCCGATACGGCTTTCGCGCAACAGTTGTATCGCGACTATAATGTGTCCGTGTTGCCCGGCAGCTTCCTGGCGCGCGAAGCGCACGGGGTCAATCCCGGTGCGAACTTCATCCGGCTGGCGCTGGTCGCCAACCTGGACGAGACGCTGGAAGCGGCACGACGCATCGCCGAATTCACACAAAAACGATAACCATTTCAATCAACGAACCAGACTGGGACACACCATGCCGCAATTGCAAGCCATCATCGAAGAAGCCTTTGAACGCCGTGCCGAGATCACCCCGCGCAACGTGGACGCGCAACTGAAAGAGACCATCAATACCGTCATCGAGTATCTCGACCAGGGCAAGCTGCGCGTGGCCGAGAAGATCGACGGCCAGTGGGTGACGCACCAGTGGGTGAAGAAGGCCGTGCTGCTGTCCTTCCGCATCGAGGACAATGCTTTCATCAAGGGCGGCTTCACCAACTATTTCGACAAGGTGCCGTCCAAGTTCGCCGACTACAACTCCAAGGAATTCCGCGAGGGCGGCTTCCGCGTGGTGCCTCCCGCTGCCGCACGCCGCGGCGCCTATATCGCCAAGAACGTGGTGCTGATGCCTTCCTACTGCAATATCGGCTCCTATGTCGATGAAGGCACCATGGTCGACACCTGGGCCACGGTCGGCTCCTGCGCGCAGATCGGCAAGAACGTGCACCTCTCCGGCGGCGTCGGTATCGGCGGCGTGCTGGAACCGGTGCAGGCCAACCCCACCATCATCGAGGACAACTGCTTCATCGGCGCGCGCTCCGAAGTGGTCGAGGGCGTGATCGTGGAAGAAGGTTCGGTCATCTCGATGGGCGTGTTCATCGGCCAGAGCACCAAGATCCTCGACCGCGAGACCGGCGAGATCCACTACGGCCGCGTGCCGGCCGGTTCCGTCGTGGTCAGCGGCAGCATGCCTTCCAAGGACGGCAAGTACAGCCTGTACTGTGCGGTGATCGTGAAGAAGGTGGATGCCAAGACACTGGGCAAGACCGGTATCAACGAACTGCTGCGCGGAATCTAAAACACGTTCATGTGCTCCTGAAAATCAAAATTACCAAGCCAGACAAGGCGTGCGACACAACAAAGGGTATGACAACCTGTTGCGGTGTAGACTCATGCCGCATATGCGGCGTGATGTCGAAACCAATAATCGCAGCGCCGCATATGGCAAATATGTAAGCAAGATTTTTGGAGCACAACGCCGTATGGCGACGCAATTTTGGTTTTAAGGGGTGCATGATGATCATTACGCCGCTGCTGCAACTCGCCGCCGACAAGAAGGCTTCCGACCTTTTCCTGTCGGTCGGTGCCCCGATCAACATCAAGATCGACGGCATCGTGATGCCGGTCAACGCGCAGATCCTCGACGAGGCGACGGTCAAGCGCATCGCCTACGAGATGATGACCGAGGCGCAGATCACCGAATTCGAGCTGCACATGGAGATGAACTTCTCCTTCCGTGTGCCCGGCATCGGCAACTTCCGCGTCAACGTGTTCCGCCAGCGCAGCAGCGTCGCCGTGGTGATCCGTTACGTGCGCGGCGATGTGCTCAACGTGGAAGAACTCAACCTGCCGCTGGTGCTGAAAGAACTGGTCATGGACAAGCGCGGGCTGGTGCTGATGGTCGGCGCCACGGGCTCGGGCAAATCGACCACGCTGGCGGCGATGATCCAGCACCGCAACGAGACGCAAAGCGGCCACATCCTCACCATCGAAGATCCGCTGGAATACATGTTCCGGCACAGCAAATCCATCGTGAACCAGCGCGAGGTCGGCACCGATACGGCCGACTACGGTGCGGCACTGGTCAGTGCCATGCGCGAAGCGCCGGACGTGCTGATGATCGGCGAGATCCGCGACCGCGAGACGCTGAAGCATGCGCTGATCTTCGCGCAGACCGGTCACCTGTGCCTGTCCACCCTGCATGCCAACAACAGTTACCACGCGCTCAACCGCATGGTGAACTTCTTCCCCTACGATGCGCGCAACAGCATCCTGTCCGACCTGTCGCTGTGCCTGCGCGCCGTCATCTCGCAGCGCCTGATCCGCAACACCCAGGGCAAGCTGGTACCGGCCGTCGAAGTGCTGCTGAATTCCGCCCTGATCGCAGAACTCATCAAGAGCGACCAGATCGACCAGATACGCGACGCCATCGAGCAAAGCGTGTCACCCGGCTCGCAGACTTTCGAGCAGGCCCTGTACAAGTTGTTCAAGGCCGGCCTCATCACCAAGGAAGACGCATTGCGCAACGCCGACTCGGCCAGCAACCTGTCGTCGCTGATCGACTACTCGCAGACCAGCAAGATGAAGGCATTCGACCCGAATGCTCCGCAGCCCGCCCACCCCGCCGCCAGCGGTGCCAAGTTCGACGGTATCAAGCTGAACATCGAACTGCCGCCAACCACATGAAACTCGTCGGCATCCCGAATTGCGGTACGGTGAAGAAAGCGCGCGCCTGGCTGGAAGAGCATGGCGTCGCCTGCGAATTTCAGGATTACAGGAAGCAGCCCATCGAAGAAGCCACGCTCAAGGGCTGGCTCAGTCAGGTCGGTTGGCAAAAACTGCTGAAGAAGACAGGCCCCACCTGGGGACAACTGCCGGACAAGGTGAAGAGTTCCATCCAGGACGATGCCTCCGCCCTGGCATTGATGCTGGAAAAACCCAATGTCATCAAACGCCCCGTACTGGTTGACGGCGGCAAAGTGCTGGCGACCGGATTCAACGAGAACGAATATAAAGAACTCAAACTATGAGCAGCACTCACGCAAGCGCAACACTGTCACTCGCCGAACAACTCATCTCGCGCAAGTCGCTCACCCCGATGGACGAAGGCTGCATCGATATCATCGGTGCGCGTCTCGCACCGCTGGATTTCAACCTTGAGAAGATGCGCCACAGCGAAGTGGATAACCTGTGGGCGCGGCGCGGCGCAGCCTCGCCTGTAGTGTGCTTCGCCGGCCATACCGACGTGGTGCCGACCGGCCCGGTGGACAAATGGGGCAGCGATCCCTTCACCCCCACGGTGCGCGACGGCATGCTGTATGGGCGTGGCGCTTCCGACATGAAAGGCTCGCTGGCAGCCTTCGTGACCGCCATCGAGAAGTTCGTCGCCGCCCATCCGCAGCACAAGGGCAGCATCGCGTTGCTGTTGACCTCGGACGAGGAAGGCATCGCGGTCGACGGCACCGTGCGCGTGGTGGAGACCTTGCGCGAACGCAAGGAACTGATCGACTACTGCATCGTCGGCGAACCGACCTCGGTGAGCAAGACCGGCGACACCATCAAGAACGGCAGACGCGGCTCGCTCTCCGGCACGTTGACCGTCAAGGGCGTACAGGGCCACATCGCCTACCCGCACCTGGTCAAGAACCCGATCCATATGGCTGCGCCGGCCATTGCCGAACTGGCGGCGACCGAGTGGGACAAGGGCAACGAATATTTCCCGCCGACCTCATGGCAGATTTCGAACATCCACGGCGGCACCGGTGCGACCAACGTGGTACCGGGCACGGTCGAGATCCTGTTCAACTTCCGCCACTCCACCGCCAGTACAGTAGACGGCCTGAAGCAGCGCGTTCACGCCGTCCTCGACAAACACGGTCTCGAATACGATCTGCAATGGGAGAAGTCTTCCGGCAAGCCCTACCTCACGCCGCGCGGCGATCTGGTGGATGCGGTGGCCGCAGCCATCAAACAGGTGCAGGGAACGGACACCGAACTCTCCACCAGCGGCGGAACTTCGGACGGGCGTTTTATCGCCGACATCTGTCCGCAGGTGATCGAACTGGGACCGCTGAACGCGACCATCCACAAGATCAATGAATGCGTGGCCGTGGACGATCTGGATGCCCTGTCGGAGATCTACTATCTGACCCTGGTCAAACTGCTGGCAAAATGAGGCGATGAGTTTCTATATCGTCATGCTCCTGATCATCATCGTGCTGTGGCTCATGTTCGGCACGCGCAGGGACAGACGGCGCACAAACAACGATAACGGCAGTACTGGTGGCCCGAGCGATTCGGGCAATGGATACTCCTCATCGCACTGTGACAACAGCAGTTGCGATGGCGGAGGAGACGGCGGAGGCGGCGGGGATTAAATGGACATCAATCACTATTCCGAGGCAAGCGCCTCGCTCAAGACGGTACGCGACTGCCTGCGCTTCGCGGTGAGCCGCTTCAATGAAGCCGAGCTGTTCTTCGGCCACGGCAGCGAGAACGCCTTCGACGAGGCGGCCTACCTCATCCTGCATACCCTGCATCTGCCACTGGACCGGCTGGATCCCTTCCTCGATGCCAGCCTCACGCAATCGGAGATCTATGATGTGCTGGACGTCATCGAGCGCCGTGCCGAGCAACGCATCCCCGCCGCCTATCTGACCAACCAGGCCTGGCTGGGAGATTTCTCCTTCTACGTGGACGAACGCGTGCTGGTGCCGCGCTCGTTCATCGCCGAACTGCTGCGCGACCAGCTCGCCCCGTGGATAAACGATGCGGAGCGCGTGCACAATGTGCTGGACATGTGCACTGGCAGCGGTTGCCTCGCCATCCTGGCAGCGCATGCCTTCCCGGCAGCGCATGTCGATGCCGTCGACCTTTCTGCCGACGCACTGGATGTCGCACAGTACAACGTGACAGACTACGCGCTTGAGGATCGCATCTCGCTGATAGAGTCGGACCTGTTCGCCCAGCTCCAGGGTAAAAAATATGACCTCATCATCAGCAACCCGCCTTATGTCGATGCTCCCTCGGTCGCTGCCTTGCCGCAGGAGTACAAATACGAACCCCAACTCGCGCTGGGCAGCGGCAGCGACGGATTGAATGCGACCCGCATCATCCTCGAACATGCCGCGGAGCACCTGAGCAGCAACGGCATCCTGGTGGTCGAGATCGGCCACAACCGCGACGCGCTCGAGGCCGCTTACCCCAATCTGCCGTTCACCTGGATGAACGTCAGCGCCGGAGATGAGTTCGTGTTCATGCTGCACCGGAACGATCTGATGTAATGCCGGTCGACCATTACGAGAACTTCCCCGTCGCCTCCATCCTGATGCCGAAACGGCTGCGCAAGCCGGTGGCAGCCATCTATCACTTTGCCCGCGCCGCCGATGACATCGCCGACGAGGGTGATTTGCCCGATACGGAGCGCCTGCAACAACTCGACGAGTTTCGCGATGAGCTGACGCACATCGCGAACGGCGAGACGCCGCTGTCACCGCTGTTCAAACACCTCGCCGCCGAGATCGGCGCGCACCACCTGCCCCTACAGCCCTTCCACGACCTGCTCGATGCCTTCTCGCAGGATGTGGTGAAGAAACGCTACGCCAACTACGAAGAGCTGCTGGACTATTGCCGCCGCTCGGCCAATCCTGTGGGCAATCTGCTGCTGCATCTGTACGAGGATGCGACGCCGGTCAACATCGCCTACTCCGATGCGATCTGTACGGCATTGCAACTCATCAACTTCTGGCAGGATGTGGCCGGGGACTGGGGCATCGGCCGTGTCTATCTGCCGCAGGACGAGATGGCGCGCTTCGGCGTGAGCGAGGCGCAGATCGCACAGGGGATCTGCAACGACAAATGGCGCGCCCTGCTGAAGTTCCAGGTGGATCGTGCCCGCGCGCTGATGCTGCAGGGCGCACCGCTCGGCTCGATACTGGGCGGGCGCATCGGCCTGGAGATGCGCATGATCATCGCCGGCGGGCTGCGCATCCTGGACAAGCTGGAAGCCGCCGATTACGACATGTTCAGACAGCGACCGGTCTTGCGTCCGGTCGACTGGGTTATCATGCTGGCAAAAAGCGCCCCTATGCGTTTCTGATATGACTCCCGACCAATATTGCCAGGACAAGGCCGCTTCCAGCGGCTCCAGCTTCACCAGCAGCTTCCGCTTTCTGCCGAGGGACAAGCGCCGCGCCATGACGACCTTGTATGCCTTCTGCCGCGAGGTGGACGATGTGGTGGACGAGTGTTCGGATGCTAGCGTGGCGCGCACTACGCTCAACTGGTGGCGCAGCGAGGTCGCGGCCATCTATGGCGGGCAGCCCACCCACCCGGTCTGTCTGGCGCTGGTGGGCGTCGTTAGACAATTCAAGCTGCCGCAGGAGCACCTGCAGGAGATCATCGACGGCATGGAAATGGATCTCGACCAGCCGCGCTACGCCGATTTCAAGTCTCTGCAACTGTATTGCTACCGCGTCGCCTCGGTGGTCGGCCTTCTGTCGGCGGAGATCTTCGGCTACAGTGACCGCCAGACGCTCAAATACGCGCACGACCTCGGTATCGCCTTCCAGCTCACCAACATCATCCGCGACGTTGGCGAAGACGCGCGGCGCAACCGCATCTACCTGCCGATGGACGAGATGCAGCAGTTCGGTGTGACTGCGGCGGACATCCTCAATGCGCGCGAAAGCGAAAACTTCCACAAGCTGATGGCGTTCCAGATCGAACGCGCACGGCAGTATTACCGGCAGGCATTCGACCATCTGCCGGATGAGGATCGCAAGGCCCAGCGCGCCGGACTGATCATGGCCGCGATCTACCAAGCTGTGCTGGACGAGGTCGAAGCCAGCGGCTGCCATGTGCTCAGGGAACGCGTCTCGCTGACGATGCGTTACAAACTGTGGCTGGCGTTCAAGGCATGGCTCAGGAATTGAAGGTCGGCATCGTCGGCGGCGGATATGCCGGCATGGCAGCGGCAGCCGAACTCGCTTCCCGCGATATCCCCGTCACCGTGTTTGAAAGCGCCAAACAGCTTGGCGGCCGCGCCCGCGGCGTGCAATACAACGACACCCAGCTCGACAACGGTCAGCATCTGTTGCTCGGCTGTTACCGCGAGACCCTGCGCCTGATCGAACTGGTCGGCGGCGATGTCGAGCAGGATTTCCTGCGCCTGCCGCTGCAGCTCGATCTGCATGGTCACTTCTCGCTGCGCGCTCCGCGCCTGCCCGCCCCGCTCCATTTGCTCGTCGCCTTGCTCGCTGCACAAGGATTAAGCTGGGGTGAACGCATCAAGGCAGCGCGCTTCATGCTCGCCCTGCGCGGCATGCGATTCAGGCTGGACCATGACATGACCGTTGCCGAATTGCTCAGGCAACACGGGCAGGATGCCGACCTCGCGCTCAAGCTGTGGGAACCGCTGTGCATCGCGGCATTGAACACCCCGCTGCAGAAAGCTTCCGCACAGGTATTGTTGAACGTATTGCGCGACGCGCTTAATCGCAAACGCGCCGATAGCGACATGCTGTTGCCGCGCATCGACTTCACCACCCTTTTCCCGCAACGCGCCGCAGAATATATCGAGCGGCATGGCGGCAAGGTCCATCTTTCAAATGGAGCGGGCGCCATCATCCCCAGGGATTCCGGCATCGAGATCGTCTCCGCACATGGCGGTGAAACCTTCAGCCATGTCATCTGCGCCGCATCACCGACCGTCGCTGCCGATCTGTTGCGTACGATCGACGCTCTCGCGGAAACGGTCAACCACATCGACAGGCTGGAACAGCAACCGATCTACACCGTCTACCTGCAATACCCCGCTCATGTAAGCTTGCCTCATGCCATGATCGGCCTGCATCGTTGCATCAGCCAATGGCTGTTCGACAAAGGGCAGATCGGCGGGCAGCACGGCCTGCTTGCCGCAGTGATCAGCGCAGAAGGAGTCCATCAGGAATTGCCCCAGGAAGAATTGGCGCAAAAGGTCATCGCGGAGTTGCAACGGGAATTCGGCATCGATACGGCGCCGCTGTGGTTCAAGGTCATCGCCGAGAAGCGCGCCACCTTCTGCTGTTCACCCGGCCTGCGACGTCCGTCGCAGCAGACCGCCATTCCCGGCTTGTTGCTCGCCGGCGACTACACGGCGGGGGATTATCCGGCGACGCTGGAAGGTACCGTGCTCAGCGGAACACACTGCGCCCGGCTTTGCCTGCCCGGACGAAAATAGCGGCTGTTCTCGTAGTAACTCTCGCATTCGTTGTCTTTGCTCCATCCCGGCACGCCGAGTAACGGCACCGGCGTCAACTCGCGCGTACTGCTGCAGTGCTCCGGCACACAGAGGTATTCGGCCAGTCGCTCGTCCAGATGGGCAAGCCGCTGCTGCAGCGGCCAGGCAAAAAAATCCTGTCTCACCGGCAACAACAGCCCCTGCCCCGTCATTCCGACGTAGGGCTGCAAGGCCTTTTCATACAGGCCGTGGCCGAACAGATAGAAATCCATGCTGTTTCGCACATCCGCACGTCGCTGCCAAAACAGCTCTTTCCAGCGAAAATCGCGCAACAGTCCGGCCAGTTCAGCATCTGCACACGGCACGATGACTCCAGATTCATCCAACAGGGTATTGGTGTCACGAACCGCGCCGCGCTGGCTGTGCGTCGTTTCGCCCCGCTCCATTGTCAGCGCGCGATAGTGGCGCACGTTGATCGCTGCCTTGGCCTTGGGAAAAGTGAGCCATACCAGGGCATTCAGCAGATCGTGCCAGTTGTCCGGCCGGGTCGCCACTTCACCGCTCAGATAGCAGCGCGGCTCGTATTGCGCCTCGAAAGACAGCTTGCCGTATTCCTGTGGCACAAACCGCAGGGCTTTCCCGTTCTGCACTCTGATCACCGGCTGTCTGCCAGCCAGCAGTTCGTTGCATTCCGACAGTGTCGGGAAGCCTTCTGCATCGAGGCGCTCGATGATCTGGTGCAGCGGGCAGAACGAATGCAACTCCAGTAGCGACTCTTTGTTCCATTCCGGTATCGTTTTCATGCCGCCAGTTTATCCGAATCGCACGCCGCAACACATTCTTCGCGGCTTGTGGTAACTTGCGAATCATTCATGGAATGGTGCTGCGTTATGGACCAGCCCGAGGAGAGAAAATGAACGAGTTAGATGCCATTCAAGCGAGTCTCGCCAGTTTCACCAAGCGCCTCGACGAAGTCTCCAGCGACCGCTTGAACGAGTTGCGCAAATGTTCCTTCTTCGACCCTATCCCCAGCGAGTGGCTGAAACCCGTTGCCGAGCAATCCGGGATCAGGACTTTCGCTGCGGGCGACTGCCTCACTGAGGAAGGGGATGATATGGATGCGTTCTATGTCATTCTGTTCGGCACAGCCACGGTGTATTACAGCCGCAAAGTGGTCGGCACGATACGCAGCGGCGAGTGCATCGGCGAAGGGATGTTCTTCGCCAACGAGAACATCTCGCGTTCGGCAACAGTCATCGCTGATGGACAGCTGATCGCTGCCGAATTCAGGAAGGACGGTATCGATCGCCTGAGCGGCGAGGCGAAAGCCTATATGGACAAGGCCCTGCTGCTGGCCATGTTCAAGAAACTGCAGGGAGCGAATCGCAAGATCGAAGAGTTGTTGCGTTAAAAGGAAAGGTAGTCGGACCTTGCGAAGGCGACACCAAGCTGATGCTGTATACCTGTAACTGATCATGGCTCCGGCTCGCCCACCCCGCGGCGGGCCGCTGTAGATACCCTTATTTCCTCATATCCCATGGCGATTTCGGCTAGAATCCGAGGCGTATGAGTATCATCGCTGTGTTCAATCAAAAGGGCGGAGTCGGTAAGACCACTACCGCAGTCAATCTCGCTGCAGCACTGTCGCGGAGCGGTCGCACGACCTATGGTATCGACCTCGACCCGCAGGCCCAATTCACCTCCATCGCCAACGTCACCGTAAAATCGGGAAGCGACACCGTGCTGGGCTTGTTCCAGCATAACCGCCCGCTGCAGGGGCTGGTGCTGGAGTCCCCCAGCAACATCAAGGTCATTCCGTCGCATACCGAGCTATCCAAGGTCGATGCCTTGTATGGCAAGGGGTTCAATGTCGTCAACAAGCTCAACAATGCACTCCAGGCCGAACGCTTTGGCGGCAAAGACACCCCGGTTGTGATCGACTGCAGCCCGCTGGTCGGCGTGCTGTCGCTGAATGCGATTTTTGCCTGCAGCGGGCTGATCGTACCGATCTCGGCCGACCACCTCTCCACCAAGGGTGCGATACAGATCGAAAAGACGCTGAGTGCGCTGGAGCAGGTACTCAAGCGCCGTGTTCCCCGCCGCTACCTGATCACACGCTTCGACGGACGCCGCCGTATGGCCTGGGATGTGCTGAAAATCGTGGAAGAGCATTTCGGGGTCGATGTGTGCAAGACCCGCATCTCGGAGAACGTCAGTCTGGCCGAAAGTCCGGCATTGAATAAAACGGTATATGAGCATGCGCCGGACAGCCGCGGCGCGCACGATTACGATGATCTGCTCAAGGAGTTGATGTCCGACGGATTCATCGAGTGACGGGTCAGCGGGATATCAGCGAGAGGATATCCTCGACCGACATGGTCTGCTGCCCACCCCGGCTTTCGTCCGACTGTTTGGCATTGCAACTGACGATCTCGCAATAACGGTACATCTGCCGCAGTTTGCGCTCCGCCTCAGCTTCATCCTTGCCGGCGATCACGATGCTTTCCACTTTCTGGCCATCGCGCGTCAGTATCGAGAAATCAAACTTCTGCATCTCTACCCTCCTGCCGTTCTATTGTTTTGTAGCCGCCCTCTGCCTTCTTGCTTCATATAGACATACGCCGGTACTGACAGACACGTTCAAGCTTTCCACACTACCCTGCATCGGGATACGCACCAGCTGATCGCAGGTTTCTTTGGTCAGGCGGCGCAGTCCCTCCCCCTCCGCTCCCAGCACCCATGCCACCGCGCCTTTGTGCTGCACATCATACAGATTTGTCTCGGCTTCGCCATCCATGCCGATCACCCAGATGTCCCGCTCCTGCAACTCGCGCAGGGTGCGCGCCAGATTGGTGACGGTGATATAGGGTACGGTCTGGGCGGCGCCGCAGGCGACCTTTTCCACCGTGGCATTGATACCCACGGCGCGGTCCTTGGGCGCGATCACCGCATGTACGCCAAAAGCATCGGCACTGCGCAGGCAGGCGCCCAGGTTGTGCGGATCCTGCACACCGTCCAGCACCAGCAACAGGGCCGGTTCGGTCAGTGTGTCCAGCACGTCGTCCAGATGCTGCACCTTCTGCGTCGCATTGACCCGTGCCGCCACACCCTGATGGCGTGCATTGCCGGCCATGCCGTCCAGGCGCTTGCTGTCGACCTGGATGACGCGTACGCCGTTGCTCTCTGCCAGTTTCAGCAGGTCGCGGGCGCGCGGGTCCTTGCGCTGCGGATCGACGAACACTTCCAGCACACTGTCGGCATTCTGGCGGATACGGGCGGTGACGGCATGGAAACCGTGGATGATGCGCGACTCAGCCATGGCGCTTGCCTGCCTTTCCGGTGCCTTTGCCGCCGGCCTTTCCTGTCTTCTCCGGTTTATGCGCCTTCCTGGGCAGTGGCGCCGCTCCCCAGGCGCCGACATCGATAGGACCCGCACCTTCGACCACCACCTTCGTGGTCTCGCCTTCCAGCACGAAATCGATCTTGGTGCTTTCCATGTCGACGCGCACCACCTTCACTCGTACGCGGTCGCCGAGGCGGTAGCGCTTGCCGGTGCGCTCGCCCAGCATCTGGTGCTTGGCGGCATCGAAGTGGTAGTAATCGGCGCCGAGTTCGGAAACGTGTACCAGACCTTCGACGTAAAGATCGTCCAGCGCCACGAACAGACCGAAACCGGTGACCGAGGAGATGGTGCCATCGAATACACTGCCCAGATGGTCGCGCATGTAGAAGCACTTGAGCCAGGCTTCCACATCGCGGGTGGCATCGTCGGCACGACGTTCGGTCATCGAGCAATGCACGCCAAGCTCGGCCCATTTCAGCTGCGGCTTGTATTGCTTTCCTTCCAGCACGGCCTTGATGGCACGGTGCACCAGCAGGTCGGGATAACGGCGGATGGGCGAGGTGAAGTGCGCATAGGCTTCGTAGCCCAGGCCGAAGTGCCCCAGGTTCTCCGGCGCATACACCGCCTGGCGCAGCGAGCGCAGCATCACGGTCTGCAGCAGGCCGGCATCGGGACGGCCCTTGATCTGCTTGAGCAGCTTGGAATAATCCGCGGCCTGCGGATCGTCACCGCCGCCCAGTTGCAGGCCGAACTCCTTGAAGAACTCGCGCACCGCTTCCAGTTTCTCCGGCGTCGGACCTTCGTGTACGCGGTACAACACCGGATGCTCATGCTCCTTCAGGAAAGCCGCCGCGCACACGTTGGCCGCGAGCATGCATTCCTCGATCAGCTTGTGCGCGTCGTTACGGATCACCGGCACGATCTTCTCGATCTTGCCGTTTTCATTGAAGATCATCTGCGTCTCGACCGTCTCGAAATCGATGGCACCGCGCTTGGCGCGCGCCTGCAGCAAGGTCTGGAACAGCTTGTACAGGTTGTTGATATGCGGCAATACGGCCGCATACTCGCGCGCATTGTCGCCCTGCGGATTCTCCAGCATATCAGCGACCTTGGTGTAGGTCAGGCGCGCGTGCGAGAACATCACCGAGGGATAGAAGCGGTACTTGCCGATCTCGCCCTCTGCGCTGATCTGCATGTCACACACCATGCATAACCGCTCGACATTGGGGTTGAGCGAACACAGACCATTGGACAGTTCTTCCGGCAGCATCGGGATCACACGGCGCGGGAAATACACCGAGTTGCCGCGATTGATCGCTTCCTTGTCCAGCGCATCGCCCGCTTTCACATAAGCGCTCACGTCGGCGATGGCGACCACGAGGCGGAAGCCTTGGCTGTTAGGCTCGCAATACACCGCATCGTCGAAATCGCGCGCGGTCTCGCCGTCTATGGTCACCAGCGGCAGCTTGGCCACGCTTTCGCGTCCGGCATAGTCGGCCGGTCTGACTTCCGGCGAGAAAGCCTTGGCTTGTTTCTCGGCGTCGTGCGGAAACTCGTTGGGCAAGTCGTGCTTGCGCAGTGCGATCTCGATCTCCATGCCCGGATCGGCATAGTTGCCCAGCACTTCGACGATGCGGCCGATGGGCTGCGCATGCTTGGACGGCTGCTGCATGATCTCCAGCATCACCACCTGACCGGCCTTGGCTCCGCCTGAGGCTCCCGGTGCGACCAGGAAATCCTGGCTGATGCGGCGGTTCTCGGCCACCACGAACTGGATGCCGTGTTCTTCGTACAGGCGCCCGACCACGCGTGTATTGGCATTTTCCAGCACTTCCACGATCTTGGCCTCGCGCCGACCGCGCCGGTCTTCGCCGCCGACTCGTGCCATCACGGTATCGCCGTGCAGCACCTTGTGCATCTCCTTCTCGCTCAGGACGAGGTCGGGGCTGCCGTCGTCCGGGATCAGGAAACCGAAGCCGTCCGGATGCCCCTGCACCTTACCCTTGACGAGGTCGAGCTTGTCCACCTGACAGATGGCGCCCTTGCGGTTGCGCATGATCTGGCCGTCACGCTCCATGGCGCGCAGACGCCGGCTGAACAGCTCTTCTTCGTGGCCCTCGATATCAAGCAGGCCGCAAAGCTCGTCCTGCTCCACCGGCACCCCCCTTTCGGCCAGCAACTGCAGGATGTACTCGCGGCTGGGCAAGGGATTTTCGTATTGCTCGCGCTCCCGTTCCAGGAAGGGGTCGAGTTCGCGGATATTTTTTTTCTTCTTCATCATTGACACAAATTCCTATAGCAATTAAAGTGCGCACCCTCGAAGCAATGCCCAGATGGCGGAATTGGTAGACGCACTAGGTTCAGGTCCTAGCGGTGGCAACACTGTGGAGGTTCGAGTCCTCTTCTGGGCACCAATATCAAACAAGACGGTTCGCGCAAGCGAGCCGTTTTTGTTTATATCTACGTTTTCCAAATAAAAACACGCACCGCCTTGGCGATGCGTGCTCGTTTCTACCGTTTGAATCACCGCTCAGACCTTGAACGGGTGACGCAACACGATGGTTTCGTCGCGATCCGGACCGGTGGAGACCATATCCACCGGCACTTCGCATATCTCGGCGATACGCTTGAGGTAGTTGCGCGCTTCTACAGGCAGGTCCTCGTAGCGCTTCACGCCGACCGTACTGCCGCTCCAGCCCGGCATGTCTTCATACACCGGTTCGCACCCCACCAACGATTCGGCCCCGACCGGCAGGATATCGCTGAACTGGCCGTCGATCTTGTAGCCTACACCGATGCGCACCTTCTCCATGCCGTCCATGACGTCCAGTTTGGTAACACACAGACCGGACACACCGTTGATCTGGATGGAGCGCTTGAGCGCGGCCGCATCGAACCAGCCGCAGCGGCGCGCGCGACCGGTGGTGGAGCCGAACTCATGCCCCTTCTCGGCCAGCATCTTGCCGATCGGATCCTGTTTCTGCTCGGCATCGTACAGCTCGGTCGGGAACGGGCCGGAGCCGACGCGGGTGGTGTAGGCCTTGGTGATACCCAGCACGTAATGCAGGCTCTGCGGGCCGATGCCGCTACCGGCGCAAGCCGCGCCGGAGATGCAGTTGCTGGAGGTCACAAACGGATAGGTACCGTGATCGATGTCCAGCAGGGTGCCCTGCGCGCCCTCGAACAGCAGGTTCTGGCCAGCCTTGTTGGCCTCGTACAGCGCGCGCGGCACATCCAGCACCAGCGGTTTCAGGCGCTCGGCCAGCGCCAGCGTCTCGTCCATGGTCTTGTTGAAATCGACTGCCTCGGCCTTGAAATAGTTCTTCAGCACGAAGTTATGGTAGTCCAGCACTTCGCCCAGCTTGGCAGCGAAACGCTTGCGATGGAACAGATCCTGCAGGCGGATGGCGCGGCGCGCCACCTTGTCCTCGTAGGCCGGGCCGATACCGCGTCCGGTGGTGCCGATCTTGCCCGCGCCCTTGGCGATCTCGCGCGCCTTGTCCAGTGCGACGTGATGCGGCAGGATCAGCGGGCAGGCCTCGGAGACGCGCAGACGTTCATACACATTCACACCTGCCTCGGCCAGCTTGTCCATCTCGCTGAGCAGTGCCGATGGCGACAGGACCACGCCGTTGCCGATGTAGCAGATCACGTTCTCGCGCAGGATGCCCGACGGGATCAGGTGCAGCACGGTCTTTTCGCCGCCGATGACCAGCGTATGGCCGGCATTGTGCCCGCCCTGGAAGCGCACCACGCCCTGTGCATGGTCGGTCAGCCAGTCGACCACCTTGCCTTTGCCTTCATCGCCCCACTGGGTACCGATCACTACTACGTTCTTGGACATGATTCTTTCCTGACCTTTTCAGTTTTAATTCTTCAGCGCGACCACGCCCCAGTTGCCGTCGCGCAGCACCAGTTCGCGGTCACAGTTCAGTTCTGTGTGATATTCGGCTTTGCCCAGCAGGTCGACCACCACGACTTCGCCCTGCTCGCGCAATTTGGCGATGACGGCATCCAGCGCGGCATCCTGGCGGTGGGGAGCGTGGATCCCCTTGGCCTGGGCCTGCTTCGCCAGCAGACCGTGCAACTGGCGCAGATCCATGCTGAAGCCGGTGGCCGGTCGGGCGCGGCCGAAGGCCTTGCCGACATCGTCATAGCGCCCGCCCACGGCGATGGCATCGTGGCTGCCCTCATGATAAGCCGCGAAGACCATGCCGCTGTGATAGTGATAGCCGCGCAGCTCGGCAAGGTCGATTCCTATGCTGCCGGCAGCTCCGCCAAGGTACTCGGCTGCTTTGGCCAGATCGTCCAGTGCCGACTTGAGCTCGGGGAAGTCCGGCAGGACTGCACGTGCCTGTGCGATCACTTCGACGCCACCATAAAGCCTGGGCAGGGCAAGTAAAGCTGCCCGCGTCTGTTCTGGAAGATCTGCGGCCAATGTTTGCAGGGATGGCACATCCTTGCGCTGGAGCGCGTTGAACAGTTCGCTTTCCAGTTCGCATGGAACGGCTGCACGCTGCATCAAGCTGCGGAACACGGCGACATGCCCAAAGTCGAGATGCACACCCTTTATCCCCAACAAGGCCAGAGCTTGCAGCATCAGGCGCTGCACCTCCAGATCACTCTCGACCCCGGCATGACCGTATAGCTCGGCGCCGATCTGCAGCGGCTCGCGGGTACGCATCAAACCTGCCGGCTGGGTATGCAGCACGCTACCCGCATAGCACAGGCGAGCAACGCCCTGGCGATTGAGGAGATGGGCGTCGATGCGAGCCACCTGCGGCGTGATGTCAGCGCGGACAGCCAGCGTGCGGCCGCTCAGCTGATCGACCAGTTTGAAGCTGCGCAGATCCATGTCTTCGCTGTCGTTGATGAGCAAAGACTCGGCATATTCCAGCAAGGGAGGTGACACCAGCTGATAACCCGAACGGCGCAGCAGTTCGAGTACATCACGGCGCATACCTTCGATGCGCCAAGCCTCGTCCGGCAGCATGTCTTGGATATATTCCGGTAACAACCAATTCATCATTTCATCCAGTAAATCAGCAACAACCCGCTCAGCATCAGCGTCAATCCGATGAAGCGGGCCTGACCGTCTTGAAACTGTGACACTTTACGCAGGGTTTCGCGCCAGGAGGCGGGAAACAGGAACGGCATGATCCCTTCCAGCACCAACATCAAACCCAGCGCCGCCAGCCAATAGTCGCCCATGCGAACCTATTTGCCGTCCCTGCCGGAGCCCTTCAGATACTTGAAGAACGGCGAGCCGGCATCCAGTACCATGACATCGCTCTTGTTCTTGAAGCCCTGCTTGTAGACATCCAGACTGCGGTAGAAGGCATAGAACTCGGGATTGCGGCCGAACGCGCCAGCATACAAGGCCGACGCCCTGGCATCGCCCTCACCCTTGATCTTTTGCGCATCGCGATAGGCTTGCGCCAGGATCACTTCACGCTGCCTGTCGGCGTCGGCACGGATCTTCTCGCTCTCGGCATTACCGGTTGCACGCAACTCGTTGGCGACGCGCTTGCGCTCGGCATCCATACGGCGATAGACCGATTCGCTGATCTCCACCGGGAAATCCACCCGTTTCAGGCGCACGTCCAGCACTTCCACGCCGATCTTGCGCGCGTCGACGTCGGTCTTCTCCTGCACCACGCGCATCAACTCGTCGCGCTTGCCGGAGACAACTTCATGGATAGTGAGCTTGCCGAACTCTTCGCGCATCGCGGAGTTCACCGTCTGCATCAGACGGGTCTGCGCGCGTGCCTCGTCACCACCCACGCTGATGTAATACTGCTTCACATCGACGATGCGCCATTTGACGAAGGAGTCCACCAGCATGTTCTTCTTTTCGGCCGTGATGATGCGTTCCGGTTCCGGTGCATCCAGGGTCAGGATGCGCGAATCGAAGAGTCGCACGTTCTGCACCAGCGGCAACTTGAACTTGAGGCCCGGCGTGCTTTCCACGCGCATCACTTCGCTCAACTGGAACACGATGGCGGTCTGGCGCTGATCCACGACAAACAGACTCATGCTGGCCAGGATCAGGATGACGACGCCACCCACCAGGAAATTGGTCGAATTCAGCTTCATTTAGCGTGCCTCCCTTTCGCGACCGAACAGCGGCTCGCGCACGCGCGGCGCCACCTCGTTCGTCGGTGTCGATGTCAGTTGCTCCGTCGGTTTGGGCAACTCGGCGCCCGGGTTGGTGCTCTGGATCAGCTTGTCCAGGGGCAGGTAAAGCAGATTGCCGCCGCCGCTCTTCTGGTCGACGATGACCTTGCTGGTGCTGGTGAGGATCTGCTGCTTCATGTCCTGATACATACGTTCGCGCGTCACTTGCGGCGCTTTTTCGTATTCGATCAGGATCTGCTTGAAGCGGCTCGCATCACCTTCGGCATTGGCAATCACGCTCTGTTTGTAACCGTCCGCTTCCTGCATCAGACGCGCTGCCGCACCTTTGGCGCGCGGCACGACATCGTTGGCATAGGCCTGACCTTCATTCTTCTGGCGTTCCCTGTCCTGTCCGGCCTTGACGGCATCGTCGAACGCCGCCTGCACCTGCTCGGGCGGTTGCGCGTTCTGCATGGTGACCTTGCTCACGATGATGCCCGATTTGTAGCGATCCAGAATCTCCTGGATCAGCTTGGTGGTGGCAGCGGCGACCTGCTCGCGACCCTCGTAAAGCACATAGTCCATCTTGCTGCGGCCGACCACTTCACGGATGGCCGTCTCGGCGGCCTGGCGCACGTTCTCATCCGCATTGCGATTGTTGAACAGGTATTCAGCCGGGTCCTTGAGGAAGTACTGCACCGCGAACTGGATGTCGACGATGTTCTCGTCATCGGTCAGCATCAGCGATTCTTTCAGCATCTTGTTCTTCACGTTCTCGCGGTAACCGATCTCGGCGGTACGCACCTGGCTCAGGTTGACCACTTCCACCGTTTCGATCGGGTACGGCATGTGCCAGCGCGGGCCGGCTTCCGTGATCTCGACCTGCTTGCCGAAGCGCAGCACAACACCGCGCTGGCTGGCATCGACGATATAGAAACCGCTGGCGACCCAGACCAGGGCCACGATCAGCACGATCAGCCCCATGCCACTACCCATCCCGCCGGAAGAGTTGCTGCCGCCGCCTTTGGAAGATCCGCCTCCGGACCTCCCGAACAGCGATTCGATCTTGCGATTCAGATTGCGCATCACCTCTTCCAGGTCGGGAGGGCCGCCACTGTTTTTGTTACCCCATTGCGGGTCGTTCAATCCCATAGTTGTCTGCCTTTAGGTCAACTCAATTGTCATTCAGCGGATGCCATTCTTCCGCCTGCTTTTCCGCTACTGGCACATCGCGCACTTCGGCAAGTGCGGCCCGCAATTCGGACAGTCCGGCGCCCGTTTTGGCGCTCAAATGGATGCTCACGATATTACCATATTCGTCCCGCTTCACGCCTGCTTCCAGCCCCTGCAGATCGATCTTGTTATAGACCACGATCTGCGGGATGGCTTGCGCCCCGATCTCGGCCAGCACCTTGTTCACTTCGGCGACCTGATCGTGCCGTTCCGGGCTGTTCACATCCACCACATGCAGCAACAGATCGGCCTGTGCGGTCTCTTCCAGTGTGCTGCGGAAGGCTGCCACCAGACCGTGCGGCAGATGGCGGATGAATCCTACCGTGTCGGAAAGCACCACCTGGCGCGCGCTGTCACCTTCCAGAAATATCTTGCGGGCCGTGGTGTCCAGCGTAGCGAACAACTGGTTGGCGACATAGACGTTGGCGTTGGTTAACCGGTTGAACAAAGTGGATTTGCCCGCATTGGTATAACCCACGATGGAGACCGACATCACGTCGGAACGATTGCGCGCCTTGCGCTGCAGTTCGCGGTGCTTTTTCAGCTGTTTCAGCCGTTCGTTGAGCAGATGGACGCGCCTATCCAGCTTGCGCCGGTCCAGTTCCAGCTGCGTCTCGCCGGGACCGCGTGCGCCGACGGCGAACTTCTGCTGCCCCATGTCCATGTTCATACCGACCAGGCGTGTGGAAAGGTATTTGAGCTGCGCCAGTTCGACCTGGACCTTGCCTTCATGGCTTTGCGCCCGTAATGCGAAGATATCCAGGATCAGCATGGTGCGGTCGATCACCCGCGTCTGGATCTTGGCGGTGAGATTGCGCATCTGCGCGGGAGACAGGTCATGATTGAAGATGACCAACGGAGCTTCCAGTTCCTCAACCAGCGCGGCGATCTCGTCCACCTTGCCGCTGCCGGCGAAGGTCGAGGCATCCGGGCGTTGCCGCTTGCCCTCTACCAGCGCAAGGGTACGGACGCCGGCGCTTTCCGCCAGCAATCGCAACTCTTCCAGGCTTTCTGCGTAATCGGGTGCACCGAAATCGAGACTGACCAGTACCGCCGTGTTCGGGGCAGTCGTTGACTCAAGCATTACTCTGCTTCGAACGGGATGGTGACTGCGCGTGCGGGTACGATAGTGGAGATGGCATGCTTGTAGACCATCTGGGTGACGGTATTCTTCAGCAGCACCACATATTGATCGAACGATTCGACCTGGCCTTGCAACTTGATGCCGTTGACCAGATAGATGGCGACCTGCACATGTTCCTTACGCAGCGCGTTCAGGAACGGGTCTTGTAATTGTTGCCCTTTTGTACTCATGATGTCCGCTCTTACTGTTATCGGGGCGGACACTTTACTGGAAAATCAGGCATTGCGGAAGTGCACTGGCGAGAAGCTCAACCCTGCCGACTTGTCTTGCGCCTGCCAGCCCAAGCCGCTCCTTCCAGAATCACCGCTCCAGAGATCAGGACAAACAGGAAGGTCGTCAATATCAGGGTGACCACCAGGCCGAGAATAAGTGTTTTCATTTCAACCTCCCATTAGTTGGGTGGGAATACACCAGTTGAGTACTATTTCGGCAAATTGGCGCAAGACTTGAGAATATCAGCGGTGTGATTCATAGAGATCGTTTCAACTTTCCCAACTCCAAACCCAGCTTGGATGCGATCACTGGAGAAGCAAGCCCTGCTGGAATCTGAATCCCATTAACGATTCACAACGGAGAAAGGAACACGCTCTCGCGCAACTTCTTCAACTGGTCGCGCAGTTGTGCGGCTTTTTCGAACTCCAGGTTCTTGGCGGCCTGCAACATCTCTTTTTCCAGCTTGGCGATCTCCCTCGACACTTCCTTTTCGCTCATGGCCAGATATTTGGCCTGCGCCTGCGCGGCCTTCAGCGACTCGCGCTCGTCTCCCACATCGTAGGCGCTGTCGATGATGTCCTTGATGCGCTTGACCACCGACTGCGGCGTGATGCCGTGGGCTTCGTTGTAGGCGATCTGTTTGGCGCGGCGGCGATCGGTCTCATCGATGGCCTTGCGCATCGAGTCGGTGATGCGGTCGGCATACAGAATGGCTGTGCCGTGCAGGTGGCGCGCGGCACGGCCTATGGTCTGGATCAGCGAGCGCTCGGAACGCAGGAAGCCTTCCTTGTCCGCATCCAGGATCGCCACCAGCGACACCTCGGGGATATCCAGCCCTTCGCGCAGCAGGTTGATGCCGACCAAGACATCGAACATGCCGAGGCGCAGGTCGCGGATGATCTCCACTCGCTCCACTGTCTCGATGTCCGAATGCAGGTAACGCACCTTGATGCCGTGTTCGGCGAAATACTCGGTGAGGTCTTCCGCCATGCGCTTGGTCAGCGTGGTGACCAGCACGCGTTCTCCCACATTGGTGCGCAAAGTCACTTCGGACATCAGGTCGTCCACCTGATTGGTGGCGGGGCGCACGTCGATGGTCGGGTCGATCAGGCCGGTCGGGCGCACCACCTGCTCCACCACCTGTCCGGTATGCTCGGCTTCGTAGGTGGATGGCGTGGCCGAGACGAAGATGGTCTGGCGCATGATCTTCTCGAACTCGTCGAAACGCAGCGGACGGTTGTCCAGCGCGGACGGCAGGCGAAAACCGTAGTTGACCAGATTCTCCTTGCGCGCGCGGTCGCCCTTGTACATGCCGCCGATCTGCGGAATGGTGACGTGGCTTTCGTCGATGATCATCAGCGCGTTGGGCGGCAGGTAGTCCATCAGCGTCGGTGGCGCCTCGCCGGGGCCGCGCCCGGACAGGTGCCGCGAATAGTTCTCGATGCCCTTGGTGAAACCGATCTCGGCCAGCATCTCCAGATCGTGGCGCGTGCGCTGCTCGATGCGCTGCGCCTCCACCAGCTTGTTCTCCTTGATGAAGAAAGCGATACGCTCGGCCAATTCAACCTTGATTGTTTCGATTGCGCTCAGCGTCGTTTCGCGCGGCGTCACGTAATGACTGGAGGGATAAACGGTGTAACGCGGCACGCGCGTCATGATGTGGCCGGTGAGCGGGTCGAACAGCGCCAGCGATTCCACCTCGTCGTCGAACAGCGTCACTCGCAGCGCGTTCTCGCTGCTTTCCGCAGGGAAAATATCGATCACGTCGCCGCGCACACGGAAGTGGCCGCGATTGAAATCGATGTCGTTGCGCTCGTATTGCATCGCCACCAGGCGCTGGATCACATCGCGCTGCGCCATCTTCTCGTGCTCTCGCAGGTGCAGGATCATGCCGTGGTAATCCACCGGGTCGCCGATACCGTAGATGGCCGAGACGGTGGCGACGATCACGCAATCTTGCCGTTCCAGCATCGACTTGGTGGCCGACAGCCGCATCTGCTCGATCTGCTCGTTGATGCTGGAATCCTTCTCGATATACACATCGCGCGACGGTACATAGGCCTCGGGCTGGTAGTAGTCGTAATAGGAAACGAAGTACTCGACTGCGTTCTCGGGAAAGAACTCGCGCATCTCGGAATACAGCTGCGCCGCCAGCGTCTTGTTCGGCGCCATCACGATGGCAGGCCGCCCGGTGCGCGCAATAACGTTCGCCATGGTGAAAGTCTTGCCGGAGCCGGTCACACCCAGCAAGGTTTGATACGCGAGACCATCCTCGATCCCTTCTACCAGCTGCGCGATGGCCGTGGGCTGGTCGCCGCTCGGCTCGAACGGCAGGTGCAGCAGGTAAGGGCTATCGGGGAAGGAGATGGTTTTCATGGTCAGCTGGGTATTGTACGGGGAATGCCGGGAATACCAAACCATGCGGGCAGATTGCGACTGACAGAAGCAGTGCAGCCGGTGTTACGCAGTCAAGTTATTGGTTCAAATTGATCTCCTCCGCACCAACGGATCCTGCCGGTAGAAGCTTGCCAGAAGTCCATACACCGCCGGGCACCCCAGTTGCAGCAGTTCTGGAGCCTCGAAGAAATATTCGGAGAGAACAGCAAAGAACTCGGCCGGGCTTTCGGTGGCATACGGATCTATCACCGTGTCTTCACCACCATCCACGCGACGGCAGAGGTCGTCGTAGGCGGACTGGAACTCGCGTGCCCAGTCTGCCGGAACCATGCCGGAATGCAGCGGCGGTCGGCCGTTCGCGTCGCCGTTCATCATGTCCAGCTTGTGGGCGAATTCGTGGATGACGACGTTGAAACCCTCGCCCTGCCCGGAGTGTTCCACGTCTTCCCACGACAACACCATAGGACCGCCCTGCATCGCCTCGCCGCTGCGCACATCGCGCACATGGTGGACGATGCCGGCTTCGTCCATGTGCTCGCCGTCATGGATGAACTCGCCCGGATAGACCACGATCTCGCGCCAGCCTTCATACCAGTCGTAACCGATGTTCAGCACTGGCAGCACCGCAAAGGCGGCGATGGCCGTGGCCATGCCGTCGTCCACCTCGATCCCGCCCGCGCCTGAGAACGCCTTGTCGGCCAGCAACTGCGTCGCCAGTTCGCGCAACCGCACCTGTTCTGCGGCAAGCAGTCCGTCGAACAGCGGCAGCCCCATGACCGCCTGCCAGGTAGTCTCGTCCAGCGCATGGCTGCCCTTGCCGCCGCCGAACAGGCTGGCCAGCAGTGTCAGGGAAATATGCTTCACATCACGCCCGCGCATTTGTCGCGTCCCTTTTCAATTCGTTCGCCATGGTGAGATGCAGGCCTATAACCATGCCGCACCGCGCACACCGCTGGAATCGCCATACCTGTTCTTCACCAGCTTGGTATCCACCCGGTCCGAAAACACCCACTCGCCCCACAGCGCAGGCACGTTGCGGTATAGCCGCTCAATGTTGGACATGCCGCCACCCAGCACGATGACGTCCGGGTCGAGGATGTTGATGACGTGCGCGAGGGAGCGCGCGAGTCGGTTCTCGTAGGCCTGCATGGTGCGTTCGCAGGCGGCATCGCCCTGCTCCGCGCGCGCCACGATCTCTTCGGCAGTCAAGATCACAGCAGAAGTCGTCCATGCTTCGACAGGCCTGTCCTGAGCTTTGTCGAAGGGCTCAGCACGAATGGATCTATTTATTTCGATCTGGTGCTGTTTCGCCATACCCGGCCCGGAGAGAAAGGTTTCGATGCAGCCCTGCTTACCGCAATAGCATTTCGGTCCGGGCAGTTCATGCGCTTGCGGCCAGGGCAACGGATTATGACCCCACTCGCCGGCGATGCCGTTGGGGCCGGTGAGCACATGGCCGTTGACGACGATGCCCGCCCCGACACCGGTACCGAGGATGACGCCGAACACCACAGAGGAGCCCACCGCCGCGCCGTCCGTCGCTTCGGAGAGCGCGAAGCAGTTGGCGTCGTTGCTGATCTGCACCTTGCGCTGCAGCAGGGATTCGAGGTCTTGCAGGATAGACTGGCCGTTGAGTACGACGGAGTTGGAATTCTTGAGGCGACCGGTCGCGCGCGAGAGCGCGCCTGGAGTGCCGATGCCGAGCGAACCTTGCTGGCCGAGTTCCGCTTCTGCGTCGCGCACAAGCTGGGCGATGGTTTGCAGGGTCTCGTAGTAGTCGCCTTGCGGCGTCGGTGTACGGCGGCGCAGCAACTCCTTGCCGCTGTCATCGAGCGCGATGATCTCTATCTTGCTGCCGCCGAGGTCAATGCCGAGTCTCATGATTTCCGTCTTTCTGTGCCGAGCTTCTGCGGCGAATCATCTCAGCCCGGATTGTCCACCGAGAACATGCTCCATGGATAGGTGATAAACAACTGGCTTTGCACCCCTTCCCTGCCATGCGCCAGATCGAAGCGGATGATGACGCCGGACAGGATCATGCGCGCGCCGATGCCGTAGCTCTCGCGCCCGTTCTTGAACAGCTGGCCGAATTCGTCCGCCACCATGCCGCGTTCCCAGAACGCGGCGAGCTGGATGCCGGTACGCACGCCCTTGGCCAGGTAGATGTTGAAGGGGGTGCGTTCGTCGGTGAGGTTCCAGCGGTATTCGACGCCATAGAACAGCGACTGCCCGGCGTAGTAGCGCCAGTTGTCGTAGGAACGCAGGCGCTGCGTACCGCCCAGCGGCGAGGCGGTGCCGTAGATGTTGTTGGCCAGTTTGCCCGCCAGCAGTTTGTCTTCGGTGGCCTGGCAGGCATCGCGGTCGGGGCCGACGGGGTACTGGGTGCAGTTGAGGCCGTAGCGCTGTTGCAGCAGGACGGTGTCGGTGAGCCCTTGGCGGGTGACGTGGGTGCGCGAGTAGAACAGGTTGAAGGCCAGCGTATCCCAGCGGCGCATCGGCGCATAACCGCTGAGGTTGTAATCGTTGACGTAATACTCGCTCTCGTCGGCGTTATGGCTGTTGGGCAGGCGGCTGGCGAATTCGAAGCGCACGCCGTGGCGCGGATCGAGCCGATCGTCGGTCAGGTCGAGCGAGCCGCCGAAGGAGTAGTAGTTGCCCGTCTTCCAGCTGGTATCCACGCCTGCGAAAGCCTGGTTGTTCTTGTCCAGCACTTCGATCAGGCGGTTGCGCCCCCTCAAGGCGCGCACGAACAGTTCATAACGGCGCTCGTCAAAAGTGAGCGTCATCTGCCCGATAAAGTAGCTGCCCTCCACCTTGGGACGTATCAACTCGTCCGGGGAGGAATCGATGCCGCGGTTGTAGGAGGTGGAGGCGACCTTGTAGTCGTTGTAGCCGACATCGACGATCAGGCGCTGCGGCAGCACGTGGTAATCGAGCAAGGCTGCGCCGGTGGCCTTGATATCACCGCGCACATAGTAACCAGTGAAGTCGGTGTCGCTGTCGCCCATGTTGGACACACTGGCACCGATCCCGGCGGCGGTGCCCATGCCGGGGATCTCGCCCGCGATGGGATAGAGGTAATAGGCGAAGTCCTTGCCGAACTGGTCCTTGCGCCGCTCGACCGGCTCGGCATGACTGGCGCTGCCAAGCAGCGTCAGCAGCAAACAGCCGAGGAACAACCTGACTTCGATATCCATGCGGAACCATGACCTTTCGATGACCTATCCAGCATCCGCAAGGATTCTAGTCCGCCATCCAGGCGATTACAATTTGGAGTGATATCGCAATTGCCAAACCATTTCACATGGCTGATACTGTTTTGCAGTACACCTCCCGAAGTAGAAAAAATGCCTTTCACCTTGATTCGCAGTTCGAATGCTCCAGATATCCCCGCTCTTCGATAGGAAAGTGCCTGCATGAACATGATCGTTCGAAGATCGCTGATCTTGCTCTGCACTGCGGGGATGCTGTGGAGCTCGGCTGCGGCCGCGCAGACGATCCGGATCGGTGTACTCGCCTTCCGCCCGAAAGCCGAGACATTGAAGCAATGGCAGCCGCTCTGCACTGTGTTGCAGCGCACCATCAAGTCCCACAGCTGTGTGGTGAAGGCCTATAACTACCCCGAACTTGAGCGGGCGGTCCTCGACAAGCAGGTGGATTTCGTCCTCACCAACCCCGCACACTTCGTGCTACTGAGCAGACGCCTTGGGCTTTCAGCACCATTGGCCACCCTCATCGTCGAAGACAACGGTGTTCCCTTGTCTTCGTTCGGCGGCGTGATCTTTGCCCGGGCTGATCGGGACGATCTGCAGCAGCTGACCGACCTTAAGGGAAAGAGAGTGGTGACGCCGGATGCCGGCTCTTTTGGCGGCTACCAGATGCAGGCCTATGAGTTGGCGCGTGCAGGCGTGCACCTTCCGCAAGATGTCTCGCTGCAGGTAGTCGGCATGCCGCATGACAACGCGGTCAAGGCCGTGCTGGACGGAAATGCCGATGCCGGATTCGTGCGCAGCGGCTTGCTGGAAAGCCTGGTGCGTGAAGGCAAACTCCAGTTGCGCCAGATCAAGATCCTGAACCAGCAATACATACCGAAATTCCCGCTGCTGCTCTCCACGCGACTCTACCCGGAATGGCCATTCGCCGCGCTGCCGCACGCGGACGAGAACATCGCACGGCGCCTCGCGTCGGTCCTGTTCGTGCTGGAAGAGAATCCGGCGGTCACGCGTACCATGAACATCCACGGTTTCGCCACTCCCAGTGACTACACACCCATCGAGGAATTGCAGCGCGAGTTGCGACTCCCTCCCTTTGAGGACACTCCCGAGTTCACCGTCAAGGACATATGGAAGCGCTATAACTGGCAGTCCATCCTGGTGGTGGCCGCTTCGACAGTGATCCTGTTGCTGGCATTCAGCCTTTGGCTAACGAACCGCAACCTGCGTATCAACGGTCTCAAGCTGGAGAGAGAAACGCGTTTGCGCCACGGCTTGCTGGATGCCCTGGGTGAAGGGGTCTTTGGAGTGGACTACCGCGGCCTCTGTGTCTTCATCAACCCGGCTGCCCTGCGTATGCTGGGATACTCCGAGCGTGAGATGATCGGTGTCAACCAGCACGAGCTGTTCCACTACCAGCGCAGTGATGGCAGCCCCTACTCGGAACAGGAGTGCCCCATCTTCCAGTCTCTGATCGACGGAAAGACTCGCAGCGGAGAAGAATGGTTCTTGCACAAGGATGGCTCCGGATTCCCGATCTCCTATACCGTCTCTCCGAACGTGATGGATGTCGGGCGCGAAGGCGTGGTGGTGGTGTTCCGTGATATCACGGAGCAGAAGAAGCAGGATCAGCAGATCCGCCATCTCGCCCAGCACGATCAATTGACCGACTTGCCGAACAGGGCATTGCTGACAGACAGGTTGCAGCAAGCCCTGGCCTGTGCGAAGCGCGACGATCAGCGAGTGGCTCTGATGTTCATCGACCTCGATCGTTTCAAGCCGATCAACGACACGCTGGGACACGTGGTCGGGGACTGGCTGTTGAAGGAAGTGGCGTTACGGATGCGCGAATGCGTGCGCGACTCAGACACGGTGGCGAGGGTCGGCGGCGATGAGTTCGTCGTATTGCTGCGCGCGGTGGAAAACCTGGAGGTTGCCCTGATGGTGGCCGAGAAGATCAGACTTTCCCTCGAACAGCCGTTCGAACTGGCTCAGCAGAGCCTGCATATCTCCTGCAGCATAGGCATGGCCCTTTACCCGGAGCATGGCAAAAACGAAAACGAGCTGATGAATTACGCCGACATCGCCATGTACCGCGCCAAACAGGCAGGGCGCAACAAGATAGCAGTATTCCAGCCGGAATAAGGCAACCGGCTTTCCTTTCTCGCTCCAGTCAGCTGCGCCCCTCTTCGCCATGCCTTGGCCGCAGGAGCTGTATGACAAGGGCCATAACCGCAACTGCGGCTGTTGCCTTGCCACGCTGGTCATTCCAGCCCCCGGAATGACTGTGGTTTATCCACTCTTTCCCGGCTGCGGGTATAATTCGCAGCAACGTTCAATCCCCAAGGAAATACCGTGTCACTCTCCTCCCGCGTACAAGCCATCAAGCCCTCTCCCACCCTCGCTGTCGCCGCCCGCGCAGCCAAGCTGAAAGCCGAAGGCAAGGACATCATCGGGCTGGGAACGGGCGAACCCGATTTCGATACACCGCAGCACATCAAGGACGCCGCCATCGCGGCGATCAACAAGGGCTTCACCAAGTACACCGCTGTCGGCGGCACGCCTACGCTGAAGCAGGCCATCATCGCCAAATTCAAGCGCGACAACGGTCTCGACTACACTGCCAAGCAGATCCTGGTCTCCTGCGGCGGCAAGCAAAGCTTTTTCAACCTGGTGCTGGCGACCATCAATCCCGGCGACGAAGTCGTGATCACGGCGCCGTACTGGGTCTCGTACCCGGACATCGTGCTCATCGCCGAAGGCACGCCGGTCATCGTGCAGGCCGACATCGCGCAAGGGTTCAAGCTGACGCCCGGACAACTGGAAGCGGCCATCACACCGAAGACGCGCATGATCGTCCTCAACAGCCCGAGCAACCCTTCCGGTGCGGTATACACGCTGGAAGACCTGAAGGCGCTCGGCGAAGTGCTGCGCAAGCACCCGAACATCCTCATCGCCACCGACGACATGTACGAACACATCGCGCTGACCGACGAGAAGTTCTGCAACATCCTGAACGCCTGTCCCGACCTGTATCCCCGCACCATGGTGCTGAACGGCGTATCCAAGGCTTATGCGATGACCGGCTGGCGTATCGGCTATGCCGCCGGCCCCGAGAACATCATCACCGCGATGGAGAACGTGCAATCGCAGAGCACTTCCAATCCGACCTCCATCTCTCAGGTGGCAGCCGAAGCCGCACTCAATGGCGACCAGAACTGCCTGGCGCCGATGATCAAGGCCTTCCGCGAGCGCCATGCCTTCGTGGTGGATGCATTCAACAGGATGCCGGGCGTGAAATGCATCAAGGCGGGTGGAGCCTTCTACGCCTTCCCCGATGCGCGCGAGGCCATCGCCCGTCTGCACCAGCAGGGCAAGATCAAGGAGACCACCGATATCGCACTATCGGAATATCTGCTGGCGGAAGCCGGTGTGGCAGTGGTGCCCGGTTCGGCTTTCGGCAGCGAAGGTTACTTCCGCGTCTCCTTCGCCACTTCAATGAGCAATCTGGAACAGGCCCTGGCACGTATCGCAAAAGCGCTTTCCTGAGTTAGCGCCAGAACCGTACCTGCAAATAAAAAACCGGACAGATCATTGACTGATCTGTCCGGTTTTTACATTTTGAATGTGATTTAACGCCCGGCCCGCAGTTTCGGCTCGGCCAGGGTCCCGTACAAGGTCAGGGGATTGTTCCCGGCTCGCATCTTGATCTCGGCATTGAAATTGCCGGACAACTGGTTCGTCGGCGATACATCGAACGAACCGCTCGCATTCAGCATCCCGGAGACGATCTTCAGCTGGCGGAAATGGCGCTCTCCGTTCTCCAGCTGCACGGTACCGATCATATCGTCGAAACGCGTGCGTCCGCCGACCAGATTCTCGCGACTCAACAGACGCGCGGTCTCCACCATATCGATGGCATTGACCCCACCACTCTTCACGGTGAACGAGCCGTCCAGACGCGGCGATTCACCGATCTGCGAGAGCTTGTCTCCGCTCAGGGAGAAGGTGCCCTCACCGAACATCTCCCCCTCGACACCGTATTTCGGGAACATCTTGTTCAGTTCGAACGTCTTCGCTTCAAGACGGCCTTGCAACTGCCAGCCCCTGCGCCAATTCAGTTTGGCACTACCCAGCAGGATCCCGTTGTAGATATGTGCATCCATCTCGGTGAAATTCACTTCACCCTCGCTCAGCACTCCTGTGGCACTGAGATCGCTGAAGACGATCTCCGGCAACCATGGCAAGCTTGTTTCCTTCAACTGCAGCCCGAGTTTCCAGCGCCCCTGATCGGGTTTCAGGTCGATACTGTATTTATCATCCTCGCTGTGCATGGCGATCCGGCTGAATCCCCCTTGGGCATCGAACTCGGCGATACCACTCAGATCAGGCACGCTGATCTCGGCAGTATCGATCTTGACGCGCTGCAAGGTCAGATGGCGAACGGGGAACTGACTGTCCCCGCCTATCAATTTCAGGCTTGGCCCCAAGCCTTCAATCTTGTTCCCCTTGATGCCGATACCGCTCAGTTCAGCCTCGCTGATGACTTTTGTCTCTGATAATAACGAAAGCGGATCGAAGCTCAACACGACACTGGCGATCTTCACTTCCTGCTCGATGCCAACCGAAACATTCTGCAACTGCAGCCGCGGGGGAATCGATGCCGCACTCATGCTGCCGATGCGCACAGGCTGTTTCAACTGAACAGACAGCCGCTGCTCCAGCGGAGCGATATATGCCTGCAGCGGGTAGACGTAAGGCAATACCACCGCAACAAATAGCGCAATCACGAGCAGTCCGAAGGCGATCTTGCCTAACGGCAAAGGCGCGCGATGGGTCCTGGGGGCCGACTTGTTGGCCGCCTTGGCCTGGGATAGTGCGGCTTGCTGTGCAGCCTGCTCTGCCTCGATCTTGGCCTGTGTCTGTGCCCGCTGTTCCGCTTCGGCCCAAGCCTTGGCCTGCTCCTCGGCCAAGGCCTGCTCTTCCGCCTTTCTGCGCGCCTCGTCTTCGGCCTTCTGCCGCGCTGCATCGGCCTCGGCTTTGAGTCGTGCCATTTCTGCAGCCGCATTTTGCTTCGATTTCGCTTCAGCCTCGGCTTTTGCTTCAGCGGCGGCACGCTGTGCTGCCTCCTGCTGTGCTTTCAACTCTGCGTCCGCTTTGCGATTTACGGCCTCAACCTGTGGAGCGGCCTGCTCCTCGGCGGGCTCTGCTCCGCCAAGGAAGTTGTCCAGATCGATCTGGAATCCCTGGGCTGCCGCTTTTGTTGGAGCCGGCTTGCCCTTGACGGCGGCTGCCGCAGCCTCCTGCGCTGCAATTGCTGCGCTTCTGGCCGCCTCATCCACTGTACGTTTCGCAGCCGCTTCGGCTTCCTGCTTTGCGAACGCTTCTTCCCTTTCCCTGGCTTCGATTTCCTGCTTCGCCAGCGCCTTCGCTCTGGCCCTGGACTCTTCTTCCTGCCTGGCCAAGGCTTCCGCTCTTTCTTTGGCCTCAGTCTCCTGCCTCGCCAAAGCCTCCGCCCTTGCCCTTTCTTCCGCCTCCGCGTGCGCCTTGGCTGCGGCTTCCTGTTCCGCTTTCAGGCGTGCTGCCTCGGCTTCCTGCTCTGCTTTCAGGCGTGCCGCTTCGGCTTCCTGCTCGGCCTTCAAACGCGCCGCTTCCTGGCGTGCTTTTTCCTCTGCTTCGCGTTTGGCGATGGCTTCAGCCAGGGCTTTTGCCTCCGCTTCCGCACGAGCCTTGGCTGCCTCCAGTTCAGCCTTGATACGGGCAGCCTCCTGCTCGGCCTTGATACGGGCGGCTTCGGCTTCTGCCTTGGCTTTCTCTGCTGCTTCCAGTTCCGCCTTTACCCGTGCGGCTTCCTGCTCCGCCTTCAATCTGGCGGCTTCAGCTTCCTGCTTGGCTTTTTCCTCCGCAATCTGTTTGGCCCGGGCAGCGGCCTCGATCTCGGCGCGGACTCGCGCCTCAGCCTCGGCTTTGGATCTTGCCGCGGCCTCCAGCGCCGCCTTCGCACGAGCAGCCTCCTGCTCTGCCCGCATCCGCGCTGCAGCTTCCAGTTTTGCCTTGGCCTCCGCCTGCTCGCGATTTGCAGCTTCCTGCTTGGCTTTCGATTCAGCCTCTGCCCTGGCCCGCGCAGCGATATCGGCTTCCAGTCTGGCTTTGGCCTCAGCCTTGGCTGCGGCTTCCGCGCTGGCTCTGGCTTTGGCCGCATCAATCCCGGCTTCCAGTTCTGCCCGGGCGCGTTCCGCCGCTGCCGCTTTGGCTTTCGCTTTGTCTTCCTTGTTCGCCTCGTTTTCTACCGCGGCACTTCCACTGGATTGCGCCATCGCAATCTCAAGCTCGGCTTTGGCAAGCTCGGCTTCAGCAGCACGCTGCTTGGCCGACATATCTGTCGTCTTTGGTTTGGAGGAAGAAATGAGATCCGTGAAATCCAGCTCATCAGTGACCGCGGAGGCAACCGGTTTGGGAACGAACATCTTCGGTGCTGTGATCTTGGGGGCAACGATCTTCGGTTCTGCCGCCTTGTCTCTGTCGCGGATATATTCGCCAGCAACCAGTTCGCCAAGTACTTCATACAGATCATCACGCAAGCTGGGAGGGGCCCGCCTGGACATTTCGTCCACCGTCGACTTGTTGTCGATGAGGGACATCGCGCGCCGCAGGTCTCCCGACAAGGAGGATGCCTCACGCTCACCTTTTGCAGTTTTTATAAAGACTGTTTTCTTGTCCATGATCCTAATTTGTATGTTGCCTACCAAGCATCCGTGAAAGCGGCATGTGCCGCAATAAAAAAGTCCGAATTCTGCTTTCTGGCGCGTTTCTCGTATTGACCAAAACGCTGACAATCATTAGTATAGCGCCCTCATCAATTCCCTGATAGCTCAGTCGGTAGAGCGACGGACTGTTAATCCGCAGGTCCCTGGTTCGAGTCCAGGTCGGGGAGCCAAAAAATAAGGGCTGGCACATCATGTGCCAGCCCTTTTCATTTCCAACTCCATTCAACCTCAGCGGACTTGCTGATCGATATCGACCTTGATGCCGCGACTACCCAGGGCGAGCGGTTTGCTCATCCCCTGCAGATCACCGGGTTCCGGCATGGCATTGCCGGACTTGGAGACACGCGCAACCACAACCACCCGGTCGAAATTGGACATGCGCATCTCCGGCGACATCGCCATGCTGTCATCCAGCGAAAACTGGAGCGGCAGGTCTCTGACCTGTTTGCGCACGATCGCGAGCGGCATCTTGGGACCCTGTGCAGCTCGCGCCAGCACGAACACCGTGTCGTTCGGGGCGACCTGACTTCTCAGTGAATCGCTTAAAGTCACCGTGCCGCTGATACGCTCCTTGCCGGTCGCTGCCTTGGCTGGTGCGTCATTGATCTGCTCCAGTGCGGCCTTGCCGCCTTTGCTCTGCGCCAGCAGTTGACGGGCCTGATGGACTCCATCCTTGATCATCTGCGCATCCGGGTTGTCCGCCGGCACCAGCTTGAGCAGTTTCTCCCAGTGACGGACAGCCGCGGCGTAATCGCCGCGCTCCATCGCCGCGGTACCGGAAAGCGCCAGCGTCTTGAGGTTGTTCGGATCCAGTTTCAGCGCTTTTTCCAGCAGCTTGGTCGGCGCCCCCATCAGCGTACTATGGGTCATCGCCAATGCATCCGCATAATCAGCCCATATCCAGGCCTCATCCGGCACGATCTTGGTCAGGCTGTCATAGGTCCTGGCAGCATCGGAGAATCGACCGAGTTCGGAATAGGTGCGCGCCAGCATCAGCAGCGCCTCCGGATCGGCCGGACTCTGCGCCACCCTTTCTTCCAGGGATTTCAGGGACTCGGCGGCATTCGTCTGGCCCGGCATGGCGCCATGGGCTGGCAGCGGCGAGAAGGCTTGCAGGTTGCCCAACTGCAGGTACAGCCCCACCGAGGCCAGCGGGATCAGCAGCGCCAGCGCAATGGCCAATGTCTTGTAGGGATTGCGCTTTACCGGAACATCCTGCTGCTCGTCCGGATGCACCTCCTCCAGCAGTCGCGCCTGCAATTCGCGCTTGCCCTGTTCATGCAGCTCCGGCGTGAGCAGGCCGTTGCGCAGGTCAGTGTCCATCTCGGCGATCTGGTCGCGATAGATCTCCAGATTGGCGGCGTCGCGCACTACCGCGTTGTTTCTCGCGATACCGCGCCACAGCGGCACCCCCACGAACAGCACAGCAACGATCAGCAGCAGCGCAGAAATAATCCAGAAGGTAGTCATCTATCTATTCTTGGTCGTTAAGTAAGGCAGCGGCACGTTTCTGTGCTTCTTCGCTGAGTTGAGTTTCGGGCACGATCTGGCGGCGTTTGCGCACCTGGTAGAGCAGCATGCCCACGCCGATCAACAGCAGTGCGAACGGGCCGAACCACAGCAGCACGGTATAACTTTTCATCGGCGGGTCATACAGCACGAAGTCGCCATAGCGCGAAACGAGGTAGTCGATGATCTCCTGATCGCTCTTCCCCAGGTTCATCTGCTCGCGCACCTCGCGGCGCAGATCTTCCGCCAGTTCCGCATGCGAACTGGCCAGCGATTCGTTCTGGCACACCAGGCAGCGCAACTTCTCGGCCAGCACGATCATGCGCTTTTCCAGCACCGGATCGGCCGCCATGTCCTGTGCTTCGCCCGCATGCGCGAACACAGGCAGCAAAGCCAACATCAGGATAGCGAGGTACCTCATCATTCTTTCTCCAGTTTGGCGACCAGCGGCAGGATGGTGTCGCTCAGGCTCTGCATGGTGACCGGACCGATCTGCTTGTAGCGGATGATGCCCTGCTTGTCGATCACATAGGTCTCGGGTACGCCGTACACGCCGTAGTCGATACCGATGCGCCCTTCGGTGTCGGATACGCTCAGAACATAGGGATCGCCGCCGCGCTGCAGCCACATCTCGGCATCCGCGCGCTTGTCCTTGTAGTTCAGGCCGTAGATGGGCACGGTCTTCTGCGCGGCCAGCTCGACCAGCAGCGGATGCTCGTCGCGGCAGGAGACACACCAGGAAGCCCACACGTTGAGCATCCACACCTTGCCCTTCATGTCAGCCGGAGAGAACTGCTTCTTCGGCTCATGCAATTGCGGCAGGGTGAATGCCGGCGCCGGTTTGTCGACCAGCGGCGAAGGGACTTCGCGCGGGTTCAGGCTCAGCCCCTTGAACAGGAAGGCGGCCAGCGCCAGAAATATGACCAGAGGCAATATGAATCGCATCATGCTGTCTTCTCCTGCAGGGGTTGCGCAACGCCGCTGGCGGCGGGTTTGCTCTTGCGCGCGTGGATACGGTAGCGGCGATCGCTGATGGCGAGGATGCCGCCCAGCGACATGAGCAGGCAACCGGCCCAGATCCAGTCCACGAAAGGCTTGATGTAGATACGTACCGCCCAGGCTTCGGTGTCGGGGATGGGTTCACCCAGCGAGACATACAAGTCGCGGAACACGCCGGTCTCGATGGCCGCTTCGGTCATCGGCATGCCGGAGGCGTTGTACTGACGCTTCTCGGGGAACAATTCGGTGGCCAGTTTGCCATCCTTCAACACGCTCACTCGTCCCTCGGCGGCGATGTAGTTCGGCCCCTGTTTCTCGCGCGCACCTTCGAAACGGAATACATAGCCGCCCGCTTCCAGCGTGTCGCCGACATCCATGCGCACGTCGCGCTCGGTCTCGTAGCCCTTCACCATGGTCACGCCGATGATGAACACTGCCACACCGAGATGGGCGAACTGCATGCCGTAATAACTCAGCGAAGGTTGCTTGATTCTTTGCCACAGGCTGCCGGTACCGGCCAGGCGCTTACGCAGATCGAGTGCAGCGGTGAATATCAACCAGGCGGCAAGCCACATACCCATTGCGATCAACGGTGTCCACAGACCAAGTGTGAACGGCAACACCAAAGCCACGACCACGCTCGCCGCCAATGCCCAGCGTACCCGCTGCCAGATGTCGGGCAGACTCGCCTGCTTCCAGCGGGCGATCGGTCCCAAACCCATCATCATCACCATCGGCACCATCAGCGGCACGAACACGGTATGGAAGTAAGGCGGGCCCACGGAGAGCTTGCCGAAGCCGAGTGCATCCATGAACAGCGGGTACAGCGTACCCAAGAACACCGAGGCGGAAGCGACCGACAACAGCACGTTGTTGGTCAGCAGCATGGATTCGCGCGAAACCAGATCGAACTTGCCCCCCAAACCGATCCTGGGGGCACGCCAAGCGAACAGCAACAGTGAAGCACCGATGACCACGACCAGGAAAGAGAGGATGAAGACCCCGCGTTTGGGATCGGTCGCGAACGCATGGACCGAGGTCAGCACGCCGGAACGCACGAGAAACGTGCCGAGCAGCGACAAGGAGAATGCGGCGATGGCGAGCAGCACTGTCCAGCTCTTGAATGCTCCGCGCTTTTCGGTCACCGCCAGCGAGTGCATCAATGCCGTACCGACCAGCCAGGGCATGAACGAGGCATTCTCGACCGGATCCCAGAACCACCAGCCGCCCCAACCCAGCTCGTAATACGCCCACCAGCTACCGAGCGCGATACCGATGGTCATGAATACCCAGGCCACCGTCGTCCAGGGTCGCGACCAGCGCGCCCAGGTGGCATCCAGCTGGCCTCCCAGCAAGGCAGACAGGGCAAATGCGAATGCCACCGAGAATCCGACATACCCCATGTACAGCATCGGCGGGTGGATGACCAAACCCGGGTCCTGCAACAGCGGATTCAGATCGCGACCGTCCATTGCCGCCGGCAACAATCGATCGAAGGGATTGGATGTGAACAGCATGAACAACAGGAAGCCGACCGAGACCAGCCCCATCACACCGATGACGCGCGCCACCATCTCTTCCGGCAAATGCTTGCTGAACATCGCCACCGCGACGGTCCACAGCGTCAGGATGAAAGCCCACAGCAGCAGCGAACCTTCATGGCCGCCCCACACCGCTGCGACACGATATGCCGCAGGCAATTGCGAGTTCGAGTGCTGCGCCACATACAGCACCGAGAAGTCGTTGGCGAGGAAGGATGTCGTCAGACAACCGAACGCGATGGCGACGAACACGAACTGCCCTACTGCCAGCGGCCGGGCGATGCCCATCAACACTGAGCTGGAACGCGCGGCACCGACGATAGGCAGGATGCCCTGCAACAGCGCCAGCGATAGCGCGACGATCAATGCGAACTGCCCGATTTCTGGAATCATGCTTGGACCTTCAATAATTATTTGGCGACAGGGTATTCAGCCGAGGCACTGCCCGGCTGCATTGCATTGGCCTTGGCCGCTTCGGCTTTCTTCAGTGCATCGGCAGCCTCGGGCGGCATGTAGTTCTCGTCATGTTTGGCCAAAACCTCGTCGGCACGGAACACGTTTGCCTCATCCAGCTTGCCTTGGGCGACCACACCTTTACCTTCCTTGAACAGGTCGGGCAGGATGCCTTTGTAAACCACCGGCATGACTTTATGGTTGTCGGTGATGTTGAAATTGACGGTCAAACCGTCCGTCTCGCGTTTGACACTGCCCGGCTCGACCAGACCGCCGATACGGAAATTGCGCCCCTGCGGCGCTTCCTTGTCGAACACCTGCGTCGGCGTGAAGTACAGGCTGACATTGTTCTTCAGCGCATACAGCACCAGTCCCACGGCTGCCGCGACCAGCACCACACCGGCCACGATGAATCCCAGTCTTTTCTGTCTCGGCGTCATGCGCGCTCTCCCCTGTCTTCATTGTCCATGCGCATCAGTTTCAATTCGCGCAGAATGTTCTTGCGGCGGTTGCGCACCAGCAGTGCCTCGATAGCAAAGACCGCCATGGCCACCCCATACGAACCCCACACATAGAACGCATAGCCATTCATGGCAAAGAACTCGCCCCAGTTCATGATTGCACCTCCTTGAGTTCATTCACCCACTGCGTGTTCCGCTCGCGTTCCAGGATGATGCTGCGCACGCGCGCCAGTGCGACCGCGATGACATACAACCAGCAGGCGACCAGCACGATGAACATGGCTTGCTGCATCGCCACATGCATGCTGGTGCCGGACATCTTGATGGTCGCGCCCTGATGCAGGGTGTTCCACCACTTCACCGAGAAATAGATGATGGGAACGTTGACCGAGCCGACGATGGCGAGCAAAGCGGCGGCCTTGTCTGCACGGCGCGGATCCTCGATGGATGCCTGCAGGGCGATGAAGCCGAGATAGAGGAACAGCAGGATCAGTTCGGAAGTCAGACGCGCATCCCATACCCACCACGCGCCCCACATCGGCTTGCCCCACAAGGCTCCGGTCCACAGGGAGATGAATGCGAACAGCGCGCCGGTAGGAGCCAAAGCTTGCGCCATCATGGAAGAAAGTCGCGTATTGAAGATCAGACCCAGAGCCGCATAACCCGCCATGATCAGATAGATGAACATGGACAGGATGGAAGCGGGAACGTGAATGAAGATGATGCGATAGGCCTCGCTTTGCACCGCATCGGTCGGTGCGACGAAGAAACCGATGTAGAGCCCGATAGCGAACAGGAGAACGGCAGGCCATGCGAAGAACGGGATCAGCTTGCCAGCCAGGCCGTAGAAAGTCGAAGGTGCCGAATATTTGAACCAGTTGATTGCCAAATCACTACTCCATTGAAATGCGCAGCGCCTGCGCCGCAACGAACGGCGTGAACACCAACGCGAATAATGTGAATGCTCCCAATAACGCCAGGTTGGAGACAGCGCTCATGCCCCCATTCACTGCTTCCACCGCCCCCGCGCCGAAGATCAGCACCGGGATGCACAGAGGCAACACCAGCAACGACACCAGCACCCCGCCACCGCGCAAGCCCAGCGTCAGCGCCGCGCCGACGGCCCCGATCATGCTCAACACGGGGGTGCCCAGCAGCAAGGCCAGCACCAGTATCCACAGTGCCTGCGCCGACATGTCGAACTGCAAGCCCAGCACCGGAGCGATCAGCGCCAGCGGCAGACCGGACAGCATCCAGTGTGCCAGTATCTTGCCCAGCACCAGCACCGACAGCGATTGCGGCGCGAGCATCATCTGCTCCAGTGTGCCATCGGCGTGATCCGCAGAGAACATGCGCGGCAACGACAGCATCGATGCCAGCAAGGCTGCGACCCACACCACACCGGATGCCATCTTGCGCAACATCTCCGGCTCCGGCCCGACCCCGAGCGGGAACAGACTCACCACCATCACGAAGAAGATCAGTGTAGTCAGCACATCGGCACGGCGACGCATCGCCAGCAGCAGATCGCGCCGCACCACCAATCCGAGTAAACCGAAGAGCGACAGTCTATTCATGACAACATCAACTGCCGCGTTTGCACACCCGCCACTTGCAAGGGTTGGTGTGTCGTAAAAATCGTCATGCCGCCTTTCGACAGATGCTCGCCGATAAGTTCCTGCATCAGGCCTACTGCCCCCACATCGAGTGCGGTCAAAGGTTCATCCAGTATCCACAAGTGCGCATCGCCGACCAGCAACCGTGACAGTGCCACCCTGCGTCGCTGTCCTTGCGACAGCACCCGCACAGGCAGGTGCTCGCGTCTCTGTAATCCCATGCGCCGCAGGGCGGAGACAGCCTGCTGATCGCTCAGTGTGTATCCTGCCAAGCCGGCGCTCATCTGCAGATTCTCCAGCGCGCTCAACTCATCCTTGATCGCATTGAGGTGTCCGAGGTAACACATCTCGGCGTGGAAATCGTCGTCCCACTCGCCGATGTCCTGACCGCTCCAATGCACTGATCCCTGCACCGGCTGCACAAAACCGCACAAAGTGCGCAACAAAGTGGTCTTGCCACTGCCGTTCGCCCCCTGTACCTGCATCAATTCGCCCGGTGCCAGCGTGAAACTCAGCCCGCTGAACAGGCGATGGTCGCCCCGCTCACAGGCAAGATCTTTCACTTCCAGAAGAGGAGCTTGTTGCATGAAAAAACGTGTCGTACGCCGGAAACAAAAGAGCGTCGGATTATATACGATAGCACTGCATGCGGTGCAGCCCATCTATTAGGTTATAATCCGCGCCGCATCAGTCGTTCGCAACCAATTTGAACCGAGGAAAACATGGGATTTTTGGCAAATAAACGCATACTTGTCACTGGCATGATCAGCAACCGCTCGATCGCCTACGGTGTCGCACAGGCCATGCGCCGCGAAGGTGCAGAACTGGCATTCACCTATCAGGGCGAGCGCGTCAAGGATCGTGTGGTCGAAATGGCCAAGGAGTTTGGCAGCGACATGGTCTATCCATGCGATGTGTCCAGCGATGCAGAGATCGAACAATTGTTCACCGAACTGGGCAAAAAATGGGGGAAGTTCGACGGTTTCGTCCATGCGATCGCTTTTGCCCCCCGAGAAGCTTTGGACGGCGAATTCCTTGACGGTTTCAGCCGCGAGGCTTTCCGTATCGCGCACGACATCAGTGCCTATAGCTTCCCGGCGATGGCCAAGGCGGCTTTGCCCTATCTGAATGAAAGATCCTCGATCCTGACCATGAGCTACCTCGGTGCGGTTCGCACCATGCCGCACTACAACGTGATGGGCATGGCCAAGGCCAGCCTGGAAGCCAGCGTGCGCTATCTGGCGATGGAGCTGGGACGCAAGGGTATGCGCGCCAACGGCATTTCTGCCGGTCCGATCAAGACACTCGCCGCCGCAGGCATCGGCGATTTCGGCAAACTGCTCTCTTACAACGCGAAGCACGCCCCGCTCAAGCGCAACGTGACCGTGGAAGAAGTCGGCAATGTCGCTGCCTTCCTGTGCAGCGACCTCGCCAGCGGCGTCACCGGGGAGATCACCTATGTTGATGGTGGATTCAACACAACCGCGCTGGGCACCACCGAAGCCTGATCTTCCGCTTCATGCGAAAAAAAAACGCCGCTCGATGAGCGGCGTTTTTTTTGCTGCATCTTGCTCCGTTACTTCTTCTCCTCGGCAACGAATTCTTTCATGCTGATGTCGGCACGTTTTTTGGCATCCGCCAGATAGGCCAACAGCAACTCTTCTCCCGTAAGCTGGCGAATCTGTTGCGCATAGCCGACACGTTTCCCTTCGCTGATTGCGCCGGTTTCTTTCGCCGCCTCTATGCGCGCCAGCAGATAGCCCCCTCGCCCCGCCGGAACCCCGACATACGCCGGCAACTTGCCAAGATCGGCGCGGAATACCGCCTGCAGCAGTTCGGGCTCGATGCTTGAACGCAGATTGCGCGAGACGTTCTGTGCGGATTTCCAGTTTACCCCGGCTTTTTCTCCGCGCTGCAAGCGGGCGAGAATGTCTGCACCTTGCTGCACGGCCAACTCGGCGGCACGCTGTCGTTGCAACGCATGCCGGATAGGCTGCGCCACTTCAGCCAAAGGACGGGCGCTCGCCGGCTTGTATTCCACGACACGCGCCGAGAGCAACTCATTCGTGCCGATCTCGATGGCTGACGTATTGCGCTTGTTCTTCAATACGTCATCGGTGAACACAGCCTGCAGGACCTTGTCGGTCCAGATTCCGGTTTGGACCTGGCCTTTGCTCAACCACACTCCGCGCTGAACTTTGGCATTTACCAGATCAGCGGCCGGCTTAAGCGTGTCGCTCTGCTCATAGACAGTGTTGCTGAATTTTTCTGCCAGTTCAGCGAACTTGTCGCCAGCTTGCTGCAATTTCAGCCGCTGCAGGATCGCGCCGCGCACTTCGCTCAAAGCTTGCACCTTCGGCGGCTTGATCGCCAAAAGCTTGATGATATGGTAGCCAAATTCGGATTGCACCAAGCCGCTTACCTCACCCACCTTGAGACTGAATACGCTATCCTCAAACGGCTTTACCATCGCGCCCCGGCCAAACATTCCCAAGTCCCCGCCGTTTACAGCCGAACCCGGATCCTGTGAATACTGTTTTGCCAACGCCGAGAATTTAGTCGAGGATTGTTGCGCTTGCTGCAATACCTCCTCAGCCCTGGCCTTCGCCGCCTGTTTCTCCGCATCCGAAGCCTGCTTCGGAACCAGGATCAGGATATGTGCAGCCTGGCGCTGTTCCTGGCTGCCGAATTCGGAAAGGTGCTCTTCGTAATATTGCTTGATATCCTTGTCCTCGACCGAGATCGTCGGCAACAGGGAATCCGCCGAAAACGTCACATACTCTACGTTGGCGCGCTCCGGCAATTGGAATTCATTTGCATTTTTTTCGTAGTAAGCAGCAACGTCCGCGTCAGTTATCTGTATCTGCTTCAGGTAAGACTCGGGGCTAAGACTTGCTACCGAGATGGTGCGCTGCTGCTCGTTCAAGCGGATCAGCATATCGGCTACTGTATTGGCGGCATATCCGTTCTGCGAGTAAGCATCGGACAATAGTCGGACAGCGATATCCTGGCGCAGGCGGGCCTCGAAGCCCAGACGATTCATCCCGCGCTCTTTCAAGGCTGCTTCATAACGCTCCGTGTCGAATTTTCCATCCGTCTGGAATGCGCCGATGCCGGCAATGAGCTGCGCCAGCTGTTCATCACCAGGCATCAGACCCAGGCTGCGCGCTTCCCCACTCATGACGCGTTGGGTAACCAGACCTTGCAGTACTGTATGTTTGATTTCGGGCTGATCGAAGAATGCAGGATCAAAGTTCGCACCAGCCATCTCGCGTATACGTTGACGCTGCTGTTCCAGCGCGTCTTCGAATTCCTGCGGGCCGATCTGCTCACCGTTGACAGTTGCCAGGGGCTCCGGCCCGCCGGAATTTCGGTAGGAATCAACACCCCAGAACGCAAACGGCAGAATGATGAGTGCCAGTACGATTTGTACTACACGTTTTTTTTCATGCACGAAATCGAACATAACAACCTACCTGAAAGAATAGATGTCGCTCGGGACATCAACATGAAAAAAGGCGAACTTTCGTTCGCCTCTGTTTGGCGGAGTGGACGGGACTCGAACCCGCGACCCCCGGCGTGACAGGCCGGTATTCTAACCAACTGAACTACCACTCCATAAAACCTTTACTGCTTTGACTACTTGCAACTTCTGGTGGGTGCTGACGGGATCGAACCGCCGACAATCGCCTTGTAAGGGCGGTGCTCTACCAGCTGAGCTAAGCACCCGTCGAAAGCATGCTAGTTTACAGCATCTTTCAGACCTTTGCCAGCACGAAATTTAGGAACCTTCGCTGCCTTGATTTTAATGGCTGCGCCAGTGCGCGGATTGCGACCGGTACGAGCTGCGCGCTTGCCAACATAGAACGAACCGAAACCAACCAGGCTCACCAACTCACCCTTTTTCAGGGACTTCTTGATGGACTCGATGGTCGCATCAAGTGCACGGCCTGCAGCAGCCTTGGAAATATCAGCGGATTTTGCGATTGCTTCGATCAGATCGGATTTATTACTCACGCGATTCCCCTTTGTCTTGTCGGTTGAGAACACAGGAATATCCTGCAGCGGCTTTATATCAAGGGTTGTAGAGCGGGTCAAGCAAATGGAAAATGTTTTTCATTTGCCTGCTCGCTCGGAAGCCCCGTCAATGCTTGATTGCAGCTGATGTCCCCGTTTCTCCGATCACCGCCGTTGATGCTACAGCGGTTACTTCCGGCTCCGGCAAAGGTTCCGGCTTGCGTTCCAGCGCCATTTCCAGAACCTGCTCGATCCACTTGACCGGATGTATCTCCAGCTTGTTCTTCACGTTATCCGGGATCTCGACCAGGTCCTTGGTGTTCTCTTCCGGAATCAGCACCAGCTTGATGCCGCCACGTTGCGCCGCCAACAATTTCTCTTTCAGGCCGCCGATCGGCAACACTTCTCCGCGCAGCGTGATCTCGCCGGTCATCGCCACATCGGCGCGCACGGGGATGCCGGTCAAGGCGGAGACCATCGCTGTGCAGATGCCGATGCCGGCGCTCGGCCCATCTTTCGGCGTCGCACCTTCCGGCAAGTGGATGTGCAGATCGCTTTTCTCATAGAAGTTTTCGGCGATCCCGAGCGTACGCGCACGGCTGCGCACCACGCTCAATGCAGCCTGGATGGACTCCTGCATCACCTCGCCCAGCTTGCCGGTAGTGGTGGTCTTGCCCTTGCCTGGCAACACGGCGGTCTCGATGGTGAGCAACTCGCCGCCGACCTCGGTCCATGCGAGGCCGGTGACCTGGCCGACCTGATTGGTCTTCTCGGCGATACCGTAACTGTAGCGGCGCACGCCAAGGTACTTGTCGAGATTACGCGCGTTGATCGTGACCCTGTTGTCGCGCCCTTTCAGCAGCAGCGACTTCACCACCTTGCGGCATATCTTGGAAAGCTCGCGCTCCAGGCTGCGCACACCGGCTTCGCGCGTGTAGTAGCGCAGGATGTCGCGGATCGCGCTCTCGGAAACACTGATCTCTTCTTCCTTGAGGCCGTTGTTCTTGATCGCCTTGGGCAACAGATAACGCGTGGCGATATTGACCTTTTCATCCTCGGTGTAGCTCGACACGTGGATCACTTCCATGCGGTCCAGCAGCGGCGCAGGGATGTTCATGCTGTTCGAGGTGGCGACGAACATCACATCGGACAGGTCGTATTCGACCTCGACGTAGTGATCGACGAAGGTATGGTTCTGCTCGGGATCTAGCACTTCCAGCAGCGCGGAAGAAGGATCACCACGGAAGTCCATGCCCATCTTGTCCACTTCGTCCAGCAGGAACAGCGGATTCTTGACCGCGACCTTGCTCATGTTCTGCAGGATCTTGCCCGGCATGGAACCGATGTAGGTGCGGCGATGACCGCGGATCTCGGACTCATCACGCACGCCGCCAAGCGACATGCGCACGAACTTGCGGTTGGTGGCGCGCGCGATGGATTGCCCCAGCGAAGTCTTGCCCACACCAGGAGGTCCGACCAGACACAGGATAGGTGCTTTCATCTTGCTGACGCGCTGCTGCACCGCGAGGTACTCGACGATGCGCTCCTTGACCTTGTCCAGACCGTAGTGATCCGCTTCCAGCACGTCTTCTGCATGTTTCAGATCGGTGTCGATCTTGGTCTTTTTCTTCCACGGCAATCCGACCAGCACATCGATGTAGTTGCGCACCACGGTCGCTTCCGCGGACATCGGCGACATCAGCTTGAGTTTTTTCAGTTCGGCCTCGGCCTTGGCTCGCGCATCCTTGGGCATATGTGCAGCCTTGATCTTTTTCTCGACCTCTTCTATGTCGGCACCGTCTTCGCCTTCGCCCAGTTCTTTCTGGATGGCCTTGACCTGCTCGTTCAGGTAATACTCGCGCTGGCTCTTTTCCATCTGGCGCTTCACGCGTCCGCGGATGCGTTTCTCGACCTGCATGATGTCCAGCTCCGCTTCCAGCAGGCCCAACAGATGTTCGAGACGCTCACGCACATCGAATATCTCCAGCACTTCCTGTTTCTGTTCCAGCTTGAGCGGCAAGTGCGCAGCGATGGTGTCGGCCAGGCGGCCGGCATCGTCGATGCCCGCCAGCGAGGTCAGGATTTCGGGTGGGATCTTCTTGTTGAGTTTGACGTATTGATCGAACTGGTTGATCAATGCACGGCGCATCGCTTCCGCCTCATGCCCGATCTCTTCGTCGATGGGCACAGGCTGGATCTCGGCGTCCAGATGCGACTTGTCATCGAATATGCGCAACACCTTGGCGCGCTGGGTGCCTTCCACCAGCACCTTGACGGTGCCGTCCGGCAATTTCAGCATTTGCAGGATATTGGCGATGCTGCCGATGCGGTAGATATCCTCCGTGGCCGGCTCATCCTTGGCGGCAGACTTTTGGGCCACCAGCACGATGCTCTTGCCAGCTTCCATCGCAGCCTCCAGCGCCTTGATGGACTTTGCGCGCCCGACGAACAACGGAATGACCATGTGCGGGAACACCACCACATCGCGCAAGGGCAACAACGGGTAGAGGTCTGCTTCGGTAGCTATTGGTTCGTATTCGGCCATGATGTGCTCTCTTGTTTAACTGTATGCATCAAATGGGGGCTGGCTCGAAGGAATTCAAGCCCTGCCCGCCGAGCTCCCCTATGCGGCCTTCGGGGTATCCGCGTACATCACGACGGGCTTGATCTCACCCGCGCTATTTTCGTCCAGCACAACCTTGCTCACGTTCTCTGCCGACGGCAGGTCAAACATGGTATCCAGCAACGCATGTTCAAGTATGGAACGCAATCCGCGCGCACCGGCCTTGCGCGCCAGCGCTTTTTTCGCAATCACATTCAATACGCCTTCACGAAATTCCAGCTCCACGCCTTCCATCGCGAACAGTTTCTGATATTGCTTGGTCAATGCGTTCTTGGGCTCGGTCAGGATCTGGATCAGTGCAGCCTCATCCAGGCCTTCCAGCACCGCCACCACCGGCAGACGGCCGACGAACTCCGGAATCAGACCGAATTTGATCAGATCCTCAGGCTCGACCTCGCGCAAGACCTTGCCGACATCCTTGCCTTCATCACGTTTGGAAAGATTGGCCGAAAATCCGATGCCGGCCTTTTCGGAGCGGTTGCGGATCACTTTTTCCAGACCATCGAAGGCACCGCCGCAGATGAACAGGATATTGGTGGTATCCACTTGCAGGAATTCGGTGTTCGGATGCTTGCGCCCCCCCTGGGGAGGAATCGATGCCTTCGTACCCTCGATCAGTTTCAGCAGCGCTTGCTGCACGCCCTCGCCCGACACGTCGCGGGTGATGGACGGGTTGTCCGACTTGCGCGAGATCTTGTCGATCTCGTCGATATAAACGATGCCGCGCTGGGCGCGCTCCACATCGTAATCGCAAGCCTGCAACAGCTTCTGGATGATGTTCTCGACATCCTCGCCGACGTAGCCTGCCTCGGTCAGCGTGGTGGCGTCGGCCATCACGAACGGCACGTTGAGGAGGCGCGCCAGTGTCTGCGCCAGCAGGGTCTTGCCGGAACCGGTCGGACCGACCAGCAGTATGTTGCTCTTGGCCAGCTCGACGCCGTCCTTTTCCGTGTTCTTCAGGCGTTTGTAGTGGTTGTACACCGCCACCGACAGTATCTTCTTGGCCTGGCGCTGGCCGATGACATACTCGTCCAAGCGCTCGCATATCTCATGCGGCGTCGGCAATTCGTTCTTGTCGGTCTTGTCTCCGCCGATGGCGCTTTGCGTCTCTTCGCGGATGATGTCGTTGCACAATGCGATGCATTCGTCACAGACGAACACCGACGGGCCCGCGATCAGCTTGCGCACCTCATGCTGGCTCTTCCCGCAAAATGAGCAGTACAGCAGCTTGTCACCCTTGTTCTTGTCCGTTGTCATTTACACCTCCGCTCCGGAATTATCGGCAGCCTGCAAGATTACTTAAACCCGCTTGTCCAGCACCTGGTCGATCAGGCCGTATTCCATCGCCTCCCTGGCAGAGAGGAAGTTGTCGCGTTCGCTGTCGCGTGCGATCTCCTCCACGGTGCGCCCGGTATGCTGCGCCATCAGGTTATACAGGCGTTCGCGCAGGCTCAGGATGTACTTGGCATGAATCTCGATATCCGATGCCTGGCCGCGGAATCCGCCCAGCGGCTGGTGGATCATCACGGTGGAGTTGGGCAGGGCGAAACGCTTGCCCTTCTCGCCCGCCTGCAGCAGGAAAGCACCCATCGACGCAGCCATGCCGATGCACAGCGTGGAAACCTGCGGTTTGATGAACTGCATGGTGTCGTAGATCGCCATGCCTGCGGAGATCGAACCGCCGGGTGAGTTGATATAGAAGTGGATGTCCTTGTCCGGATTCTCCGACTCCAGGAACAGCATCTGCGCCACGATCAGATTGGCGGTATGGTCGTTGACCTCGCCGACCAGGAACACCACGCGCTCCTTCAGCAGGCGCGAGTAGATGTCGAACGCGCGCTCGCCGCGTCCGCTGGTCTCGATCACCATCGGGATCATGCCGATGTCTTGTGGTTCCGTCATTTCCGAGGTGGCGCCAAAATGCATGTTCAGTTACTCCCCATCAGTTCAGTCAATGTGACAGCCTGGTCGCTCACTTTGGCTCCGGCCATCACCCATGCAACCACATTGTCTTCCAGCACCAGATTCTCGATCTCGCGCATGCGGCCGGGCTCGGAGTTGTACCAGCGCACCACTTCTTGCGGATGCTCGTAGCTCTGCGCGTATTCCTGGATCAGTGCTTCCATCTGTTCCGGCTTGGCTTCCAATCCGTGTTGCTTCACCAACTCAGCAAGAATCAAGCCAAGCTTGACGCGTTTGCTTGCGCGCTCGACAAACATGTCCGCGGGCAATTGCATCCCCTTGGGCATCTTCATGCCACGGGCTTCCATGTCATGCACGGCCTGCTGCATCAGGCGCTCCGCCTCGCTTGCCAGCAGCGCCTGGGGCACTTCCAGTTGTGCGATCTTCAACAAAACGTCCATCGCGTTGTCTTTGTTGCGCACCTTGGCGCGACGCTGCGCTTCGCGTCCGACATTGTTGCGGATCTCGGCCCTGAACTTTTCCACATCCCCATCCTTCATGCCGAGCGACTTGGCGAACTCGGCATTCACCTCAGGCAGATGGGCCTCTTCGACCGCATGCACTGTGATGGTGAAAGTGACTTGCTTGCCCGCCACATCCTTGCCGTGATAATCGGCCGGAAAGGTCATGTCGAACGACTTGGTCTCGCCTGCCTTCATGCCGACGATGGCATTCTCGAAATCAGGCAGCATGCGTCCGGTGCCGATCACCACCTTGAAATCCTTGGCCTCGCCTCCCTCGAACACCACGCCGTCCAGCTTGCCGGAGAAGTCGATACGCACCTGGTCGTCGTTCTTCGCGGCGCGGTCGGCCTTCTTGAACTCGGCGCGCTGTTTGCGCAGGGTATTGATGGTCTCGTCCACATCCGCCTCGCTCATGGCGAAGGTGACACGGGTAACGCTCTCGCCGGCGATGGGAGCGAATTTAACTTCAGGGTAGACCTCGAAGGTCGCGCTGAATTCGATCTCCGGCGCATTCAGGTCGGCGGTCTTCAATTCGAATTGCGGATAGCCGGCCACTTGCAGCTTGTTGGCGATGGCAGCCTCGGCAAAGGAGCGCTGCAGGCTCTCGCCCAGCACTTCCTGCTGCACGGACGGACCGTATTGCTGCTCCAGCACCTTGAACGGGACCTTGCCGGGACGGAAGCCGTGCACCTTGGCGGTACGGCCCAGACGCTTCAGACGCGCTTCCACTTCGCCGCGCAATTGTTGTTGGGGGATGGATGCGCTCAAACGGCGTTGCAATCCGCTCAGGGTCTCTACATTTGACATACTGGTACTTTCCTTAGAATTTAGGCAGGCTTGGAAAACGAAAAACGCAGGCGGAATGATACATGAAACAGGGCGGGAAGGCCCGCCCGCTCACTCCGCGTGGGCTGGAATCTGGGCTAACCGCCAGATTTCACGGTTGTAATCCTGGATGGTGCGGTCGCTGGAAAACTTGCCGCTGGTGGCGGTGTTGAGGATGCTCATGCGCGTCCACCCCTCCTGATCGCGGTAGGCGGAAGCCACTTCCCGCTGGGCATCCACATAGCTGCGGAAATCCGCCACTGTCAGCCAGGGATCGTGCGGATTCAGGATGGATTGCACGATGGGGTCGAACAAGCCCGGTTCGAACAGGTTGAAATGCCCGCTTTCCAGCAGGTGTATCACGCGCCCCAGATCGGCATCCGCCGCCACGATGGCGGCCGGATCGTAATGCCCGCGTGCGGCCTCGACCTCCCCGGCGGTCAATCCGAACAGGAAGAAATTGTCCGCGCCGACCTCTTCGCGGATCTCGATGTTCGCGCCGTCCAGCGTGCCGATGGTGATCGCTCCGTTCATCATGAACTTCATGTTGCCGGTGCCAGAGGCTTCCTTGCCGGCCGTGGATATCTGTTCGGAAAGATCGGCCGCCGGACAGATCACTTCCATCGCCGACACCCGGTAATCCGGCAAAAATGCCAGACGCAACAAGCCCTTGGTCGCCGGATCGTGATTGACCACCTCCGCCACCGCAGTCACCAGGCGGATGATGCGTTTCGCCATGACATAGCCCGGCGCCGCCTTGCCGCCGATGAGCACGCAGCGCGGTGTCCACTCGGCGGTATCGCCGCGCTTGATGCGGTCGTACAGATGGATGACGTGCAGAACGTTGAGCAACTGGCGCTTGTATTCGTGGATACGCTTGACCTGCACGTCGAACATCGCAGCCGGATCGAATTCCACCCCGCAATCGCGCTCGACCATCTCGGCAAGCCGCTGTTTGTTCGCCTGCTTCACCTTGCGCCATTCAGCGCGGAACTTCTTGTCCCCGGCATATTCCTGCAGCGTCTGCAGCCTGGACAGGTCGGCGCGCCAGGCTGTACCCAGATTCCTGTCGATCAGGCTGCTCAGCAAGGGATTGCTCGATGCCATCCAGCGCCGCGGCGTGACCCCGTTCGTCTTGTTGTTGAACTTCTCCGGCCACAATTCGAAGAAATCGCGGAACAGGTGCTGTTGCAGCAATTGCGAATGCAGTGCCGCCACCCCGTTCACCGAATGGCAAGCCACCACGGCCAGATATGCCATGCGTATCTGCGGCTCGCCGCCCTCTTCCACGATGGACATGCGCCGTTCCCGTTCGGTATCACCGGGCCAGCGCAACGACACTTCCTCGATGAAGCGCGCGTTGATCTCCAGGATGATATCGCGCAGACGCGGCAACAGACGCCCGAACATATGCACCGGCCAACGCTCCAGAGCCTCCGGCAACAAGGTATGGTTGGTATAGGCCATGGTGCGCGAAGTGATGTCCCACGCCTCCTCCCAGCCCATGCCGTGCTCATCCATCAGCAGACGCATCAGCTCCGGCACCGCGCAGGTCGGGTGCGTGTCATTCAGCTGGAAACAGTTCTTCGCGGCGAAGCCGGAGAAGTCCTCGCCGAATTTCGCAACCCAGCGCCGCAACACATCCTGCAGGCTGGCGGAGGCGAGAAAATACTGCTGGCGCAGACGCAGCTCCTTGCCGTTCTCGCTGGCGTCGTTCGGATACAGCACCATGGTGATGTGCTCTGCCGCATTCTTGGCGGCGACGGCTTCGGTATAGCTGCCGGCGTTGAATTCGTCGAGGTCGAACTCCTCGGTCGCCGCCGCTTTCCACAGGCGCAAAGTATTCACCGTGCCGTTGCGGTAGCCCGGGATGGGCATGTCGAATGGCACGGCCAGCACGTCCTGGGTATCGACCCAGCGCACATGCATGCGGCCATCCGCGCTGCTCTGGAATTCGCTGCGCCCGCCGAACTTGATCCGCACCGTATATTCGGGGCGCTCGATCTCCCACGGATTGCCGTTGCGCAGCCAATGGTCCGGTTCTTCCAGTTGCCGCCCCTGCTCGATCTTCTGGCGGAACATGCCGTATTCATAACGGATGCCGTATCCGGTCACCGGCAGTTGCAGCGTCGCGCAGCTATCCAGGAAACAGGCCGCAAGGCGGCCGAGGCCGCCGTTGCCCAGCCCGGCATCGCTTTCCAGTTCGCGCACCTCTTCCAGTTCAAGACCGAGATTGCGCAGGGCCTCCGCGCCGGCCTCCTCGACATCCAGATTCAGCAAGGCATTGCCGAGCGCGCGCCCCATCAGGAATTCCAGCGAAAGGTAGTAGGCCTGTTTGCAATTCGACTCGTCATAGGCGCGCTGCGTACGGCGCCAACGCTCGACCAGGCGGTCGCGCATGACCAGGGCGCAGGAAGCATAGACATGGTGCGCCGACACGCTGGCCTTGTCCCAGCCGAGCGTGTGGTTGAAGTAACGGCAGAAATCCTCTTCCACGCCGATGGCATTCATGCCCAGCGGCGGGATCTTGAGCGTGTTGGGATGTCTGGGGATGAAGGGTTTGTTGGTGGTATTCATTGCTTCCTCACGCGACCTCGAAACAGAACTCGAGGGTGGAATCCTGTGCGGTCAGCGCGCACTCGAAGGTCATCACCACGGCCTGCATGATCTTCTCGAAACCCGCCTCCGACTGCGACACACTGAAACAGGGTTGCGATGCCAGCGACACCGGGCGATTCACCGAAACTTTGAGCTTTCCGCCCAGCACCGCATCTTCCAGCACGATATGCTGCATCGCATCAAGCTGCAGCAACTGGCCGAATCCGCCCATGATCTCCTCGCCCACACGGAAGCGGCCGGCGGGTCCGTCGCAACTGGGCATGGCGACATTGGCCGTCACGCGGAACATACCCGTGCTCACGCCATCGAAGCGATATGCGACATACAGGCGCGCATCGTCCAGCACGATGGACTTCACCACCTTGCCGGCACCCAGCGCGGCCTCATAGGCAGCACCTGCCTGCATGCCGGCGAACCTGGCGGGCACATAGCAGGGCACTGTCGCGCCATCCGCGGCCTCCCAGCGATCCAGGAACATCAGCTTCTGCCCTTCGTCGATCACCATATCCTCGGGCGAGATGAGATGTTTGTGGATGACGCGCTCATGGGGGTTGGCGATACCCTCGCCCTGATGCTCCGCAGCGGGTTGTGCATGCACCTTGCGGTGGTAATGCTCGTGCGGCATGGAGAGCGTATCGGCAAAGTTGTGATTCAGGCGGTAGGCATCGAACTCGCAGATCGCCGCGCTGCCATCCTGTCGCACCACGGCCTGCAGCACACCGTTCTGCAGGAACACCTCGTCGTCGCCGTCCAGATCCAGATCGACCACGTGTTTCGGCTGGCGCGGCGCAGCCTCGTCCAGCAGGGCCTCCAGCTTGACGATGGCGTTATAGATGGCGCGCCGCAGGTGCGGCAGGTACAGCCCGCCGAACAGGCCGTGCCAATAGGCATCGTTGGCCTGCGCCTCGTACAGCGCATCCAGCATCTGCTGTATCTGTTTCTTCTTCGGCAAGGCATGCATGCGCCGCGACAGTCCCAGCATGCGTTTGTGCATCCAGTTCGATTCCGGATAGCGCATCAGGAAGTTCTTCCAGATGCCGCCGCGCAGGAACGACTTGCTCTGTTCGAACTGGCCGGACGATTTGGACGCCTGCACCAGATCGGCATAGTGATGCGCGGCCGGCACCGGCAACGTCCACTCGTTCATCTCGATATACGACGTGGTCGGCAGGTACACCACGCCGCGCGTCTTGGCGCGCGCATGGTAGTCGCAGTAGCGTTCGGTCTTGATGATGTTCGAGGCCAGCACGCCCTCGATGAACTGGGTGAGCCAGCCGCGCTCGTACACCCAGTTGTAGGTCTCCGGCCAGATGCCGAATTTCTCGATGTCGTCGAAATAGATCGCGGCAGGCGCGCCGTCCTCTTTCGCCATGCTCTCCAGATAGGCCACCACCTCTTGCGCGGGCGAGAACGGCAGGCGATAGCGCAAGGCCTCGGAGATCGGGAACAGATCGAGCTGGCGACCGTTCTCCTCCGTCGTATAGAAACCATCAAGATCGCCGACATGTTTTCCGGTGCACAGGAAATGGTAGTCGTCCACGGTGGAATAGCGGATGCCCGCATCTGCCAGCGATGGCACCACCGTCGCCTCCCATACCCGCTCGGTCAACCAGGCGCCCTGGGGACGCTGTCCCAATGTCTCCTCCAGCAGGTCCGACATGCGTTGCAGCTGACCCAGGCGATCGACTTCAGGGATCACAGCCAGCACCGGCTCGGTATATCCGGCGCCGACCAGCTCGGCCTGGCCGCGCTGCACCATCTCCTGCAGCAGCTTCATGTCGTCGGCATAGTTGGCAAGCATGTAATCGAGCAGCCAGCCGCTGATGTGGATGGCGAACTTGAATGCCGGATAGCGGTGCAGCACACGCAGGAACGGTCCATAGCAACGTACATGGGCATCATCCAGCACGTGGGTGAAATTCCCTACCGGCTGGTGGGCATGGACACCGAGCAACAACGAGATCGACTTGGCCATCTTCTTTCTACTCCATCATTATTTACGAGCCATCCGAACGGCGCATGGCGCCGCCCACGGCGGGATCACCGGTACCGATGCTGATGACATGCTGCAGCTCCATAGGCGCAGGCAGCTTGAGCAGGCGATACAGGTTGGAAAGGTTGCGACGGAACAGATGGTCGAACGAGGCGACGCTCATCGCAGAGTTGTAATCGCCGAACCACCAGAACCAGTCCGAGCCCTCGCAATCGGCGAGCTGTACGGTCGCCAGGCGCATCTCTTCGGCATTCAGACGCCCGCTCGCCATGACGATATCGTAACTGCGCTTGGCTTCACAAAGCAGATCCCAGCCGCGATTCTTGTCCGGCGAACCTATCCAGGTGCTGAAAGTGCCATACACCCAGCTGCCTGCCACCATCTGCTGCAACCTGCTCGGAGTCACATGGAATTTGGGGTCGCCCAGATTCTGTACACACTCGTGGAACGTGGTGGTGCGGATATCGGGATGCTTTTCCAGCTTGCCGTACAACTCGGACAGGAAATAATAGGCGTTGTAAGGATAGTATTCCCAAGCGTTCTCGCCATCCAGGATCACGGTGACCACGGGATCCTCGTGCCCGGGCGCATGGTGCAATATCTCTTCCAGGTGATGGACGAAATCTGCAGCGGCATCGTCGCCCTTCCACTTCGCGTACTCGAAGCCGATCTTGTCGGACAGGCGGTCGTCGCGGAAGAAACAATGGATGGGCTTGCCGCCGGTCTCGACCAGATAAGGCTTGTACAGGTAGCCGGAGCTTCCCGGCAGGGGATTGTCGTTCATCTCGCGGCGCAGGCTGTTCGCCAGCACCGCCTGTCCGGTCGCAGTCCATTCGCAGCCGTGCTCCGCCAGCAGCTTCAACGTACTGCGCGAGACTCCGCCTTCGGAGGGCCACATGCCGTGCGGCGCGGCGCCGAAGTTCAACTTGTGGCTCTCCACAGCGTTGGACAGATGGGCATGCACGCGCGACAGTCCGCCGGGATATTGCTGGGCCTGCGGCAACGGCGCGTTCGGCTCGCTCTCGCGCGCTGCCGAGAAATCCAGCATCAGCGGCATGATGGGATGGTTATATGGAGTGGACGATATCTCGATCTGCCCCTCTTCTGCCAACCTGCGATAACGCGGCAGGATCCCGGCGATGACTTCGCCGATCAGTTCGAACAACTCCCTGCGCTCGCCGTAGCTGAACTGGCTGCCCTTGGTCATCAGGCGCGCCACCAGTTCGCTGCCGCGCCGCACACTCTCGCCCATCCACACCAGGTGGTACCACACCAGCAGATCGGACAGGTACTGGCCGGACAGATAGGTCACATTCTCGCGGCCGTGTCCCTCCACCATCTTCTGCAGGTCGAACAGGTGCTGGTAGGCACGGTAGGGCTGCAGCATCTTGGTATGGTTGCTCTTGAAGCAACTGTCCAGGATATGCAGTCTCTCCGCATCGCCCAAACCGTCGAGATTCTCGGTCGCCAGCATCCTCAGCAAGGGATCGCGCAGCTCCCCGGACTCGAATTGCTGCTGATAATCCTGCAGCTGCTCGATGAGGATAGGGACGAAGTTCACCACCGCCCTGGCTTGCGGGTGCTGCTCCAGATGGAACACCATATCGGTGTAATCCTTCATGGCATGCAGATAGGTCCACGGCAGCACATATTCACCGTGCAGGTATTCGCGGTAATCCGGCTGGTGCATGTGCCAGCACAGGATCAGATGCAATTTCCTGCCGGCATCACTGCCCGACCTGTCTCGTATTGCGACGCTTCCCAAAACTACTCCTTATACAGATCTCATCGAATATGATGGATGGACTGGCCCAGCATATCCGGCGTCACCAGCGTGATGCCGCCGGATGACACATGGAAACGGCGCGCATCCTCTTCGGGATCGAAGCCGATCTGCATCCCGTCCGGTATCTCGCAATTGTTGTCCAGCACCACCCGGTTCAGCTTCACATCTTCGCCGATGCGCGCACCGGACAGGATCACCGAATCCGTGATCACGGTGCGGCACCCAACCCGGATGTCCGAGAACAGCAGGGAATGATGCACCCGAGCCCCGCTGATGATGCAGCCGCCGGAGACCATGGAATCGATCGCCACACCGCGCCTGTCCTCGTCGTTGAACACGAACTTGGCCGGCGGCAGCTGCTCCTGATAGGTCCAGATCGGCCAGCTCTTGTCGTACAGATCGAGATCGGGCACCACATTGACCATCTCCATATTGGCCTGCCAGTAGGCATCGATGGTCCCCACGTCGCGCCAGTATGCCTTGCCCTCCTCGGCCATGCCCACGCAGCTCTTTTCGAAGCGGTGCGCATACACGCGGTAACGGTCGATCAGATACGGAATGATGTCGTGACCGAAGTCGTGCGTGGATTTCTTGGTATCGGCATCGCGGATCAGCTGCTCATACAGGAAGCGGGCGTTGAACACATAGATGCCCATGCTGGCCAGGGCGCGTCCGGGCTTGCCCGGTATCTCCGCCGGATCGGCCGGCTTCTCCGCGAACTTGATGATGCGATCCTTGTCGTCCACCGTCATCACGCCGAAAGCGGTCGCATCCTTCACCGGCACCTCGATGCAGCCCACGGTCATGTCGGCATCGCTGCTCACATGGTGGGCCAGCATCTCGCCGTAGTCCATCTTGTAAATGTGGTCGCCGGCAAGGATGACGATGTACTCGGGATTGTAGCTGCGCAGGATGTCGATGTTCTGGAACACTGCATCCGCCGTACCGCGATACCACTCTTCCTGGATGCGTTGCTGCGCCGGCAGCAGGGCGACGAACTCGTTGAACTCGCCGCGCAGGAAGCCCCAGCCCTTCTGGATATGTTCGATCAGCGTGTGCGCCTTGTACTGGGTCACCACGCCGATGCGGCGGATGCCGGAGTTGATGCAATTCGACAACGGGAAATCGATGATGCGGAACTTGCCGCCGAACTGCACCGCCGGCTTCGCATTCCAATCGGTCAGGTTGTGCAGCCGGCTACCGCGACCGCCCGCCAGTACCAATGCGACGGTGTTCTTGGTCAGTGCGCTGATGAAGCGCGGTGAACGCATGTCTTGTGCCATGATGCCATCTCCCCTTTTCTGTCATTCCCCGAGCACCGCACGGGACGTCATTCGATCTTACGATAAAGATCGATATATCTCTGTGCGCTAACACGCCAACCGACATCGCGGCGCATACCGTTGAGCTGGATACGCTGGAACTTCGGGAGGTCGCGGTAACAATCGATGGCTGCAGCCACGGTGCGGTAGAGTGCCGCAGGGGTCGGCTCGTCGAACACGAAGCCGGTCCCGTCGGGCAGACTCGCATCGTCGACCGAGTCGGCCAGCCCACCCGTGCGGCGCACCACCGGCGGCGTGCCGTAACGCATGCCGTACATCTGGTTCAGGCCGCAAGGTTCGAAGCGCGACGGCATCAGGAAGATGTCGGCCCCCGCCATGATCTGGTGCGACAATCCTTCATCGAACTTCACCGTCACCGATACACGCCCCGGATAGCGCAAAGCCAATTGTCCGAAACGTCTCTCAAGGTCGTCCTCGCCGCTGCCCAGCAGCGCCAGTTGCGCACCGCCGTCCAGCAGTTTGGGCAGGCACTCGAGCAGCATGTCCAGCCCCTTCTGGTAGGTAAGGCGGCTGACCACGCCAAGCAATGGCGCGCGCGCCTGCTCCTCCAGGCCCAGGCGCTGTTGCAGCGCGCGTTTGCCTGCGGCCTTGGGGGCAAGGTCGCTACTATCGAAATGCGCAGTCAGGTAGCGGTCGGTCGCGGGGTCCCACTCCTTGTCGTCGATGCCGTTCAAGATCCCGCTGACATCGCCGTTGCGCACGGTCAGCAGCCCCTGCATGCCGTAGCCCATCTCGGTCGTCTGGATCTCTTGCGCATAGGTCGGGCTCACCGTCACGATGCGGTCGGCGTAATGCAGGCCCGCTTTCAGGAACGAGAGGTAGCCGTGGAACTCGACGCCGTGCATGTCGAAACACGACTGCGGCAGATCGAGCGGCCCCAGCCAGTCGCGGTCGAAGTTGCCCTGGAAGGCCATGTTGTGGATGGTCATCACGCTCTTTGCATGCACCCCGCCGCCCAGATGCAGGTAGGCAGGAGCGAGTCCGCTCTGCCAGTCGTTGCAATGCAGGATGTCGGCACGCCAGGCCAGCGGCGAGGCAGCACTGCCCAGCATGGCCGCCACCTTCGACAGCATGCCGAAACGCATGGCATTGTCCGGCCAGTCGCCGCCCAGCTCATATTGATAGGGGCCCGCCACACGGCAGAAGTATTGCGGTGCATCCAGCACATAGACCGGCACCTCGGTGTCCGGCATCTTCGCACTCAAGAGCTTCACTTCCGGCTGACCGGGAAACACGCTGAACGCGGCTACCGTACGTTTGTTCTCCAGCTTGTCCAGCACCTGGGTATAGCCGGGAACCAGCAGGCGTACGTCCTCGCCCAGTGTTTGCAGTGCGGCAGGCAACGCTCCGCTGACATCGGCCAGTCCTCCGGTCTTGATCAGGGGGTGGACTTCGGAAGTGACGAACAGTATCTTCATTTGAGCGCGTTGTAATGATGGATCAGACCGTTGGTGGAAGAATCGTGCGCGGTGATCTCCTTGCCGCTGCGCAGTTCGGACTGGATATGCGAGGCCAGCTGCTTGCCCAGTTCCACCCCCCACTGGTCGTACGAATTGATGTTCCAGATGATGCCCTGCACGAATATCTTGTGCTCGTACAGCGCGATCAGCCGGCCCAGCGTGCGCGGCGTCAGTTGCTGGAACAAGATGGAATTGGTCGGCTTGTTGCCCTCGAATACCTTGTGCGGCAGCAATGCCGCGATGGCCTTGGCGTCCATGCCGGCGGCCTGCAACTCGGCACGCGCCTCGTCCGCGGTCTTGCCGCGCATCAGCGCCTCGCTCTGCGCGAAATAGTTCGACAGCAGGATGGCATGATGTTCGCCCAGCGGGTAATGCGTCTGTACCGAGGCGATGAAATCCGCCGGGATCATCTGCGTGCCCTGGTGGATGATCTGGAAATAGGCATGCTGGCCGTTGGTGCCGATACCGCCCCACAGGATGGGACCGGTCGAGTAGTCCACCGGCACACCGTCGCGATCGACATACTTGCCGTTGCTCTCCATGTCGGCCTGCTGGAAATACGGCACGAAATGCTCCAGCGCCTGATCGTACGGCAGCAGCGCCTGCTTGGTGACATCGTGGAAATTGTTGTACCAGACCCCCAGCAGCGCCAGGATCACCGGCATGTTCTGTTCCGGCGGCGCGCTGCGGAAATGCCTATCCATGTCGTAACCGCCGCGCAACAGCTCCTCGAAGTTGTCCATGCCGACAGCCAGCGCGATCGGCAATCCGATCGCCGACCACAGCGAATAACGACCGCCCACCCAGTCCGAGAACTCGAACATGTTGGCCGTGTCGATACCGAAGGCCTGCACCTCCGCGGCGTTGGTCGAGAGTGCGACGAAGTGCTTTGCGACATGCTTCGCATCACCCGCCCGCTGCAGAAACCAGGCGCGCGCCGAGCGCGCGTTCATCAGCGTCTCCTGGGTGGTGAAGGTCTTGGAGGCGACGATGAACAGCGTGGTCTCCGGATCGAGCACCTCCAGCTTCTCCAGCAGATCGGTGCTGTCGATGTTGGAGACGAAATGCGCCTTCACCTTGCCGCCATACGGGTGCAAGGCCTGGCACACCATCAGGGGGCCAAGGAAAGAACCGCCGATGCCGATGTTCACCACATCGCTGATCTGCTTGCCGGAATAGCCGCGCCATGCCCCGCTGCGCACCTCGTCCGAGAAACGGCGCATCTTCTCCAGTGTGCGGCGCACGCCCGGCAGCACATCCTGCCCGTCGACCATGATCGGGGCATGCGACGGATCCACAGCCGCGCGCAGCGCGGTGTGCAACACGGCGCGATGCTCGGTGCAGTTGATCTTGTCGCCGTTGAACATCCGCTCGCGCCAGCCGGCGACATCCGCCTGTCTGGCCAGAGCGAACAGCAGATCCATCGTTTCCCGGGTGACGAGGTTCTTGGAATAATCGAGCAGCATATCGTCCATGCGCAGCGAGAAGCGCTGGAAACGTTCCACGTCCTCGTCGAACAGGCGGCGCATCGAAAGCGAGCGGTTCGCCGCATGATGGGCAAGCAAAGCTTGCCAGGCTTTTGATTGTGTCAATGCAGACATACTCTCTCCCTATCCCTTCAACGCATTTTCTGCAGCACGATCACCCCCAGCGGCGGCAACGTCAGTTGCAACGACTGCAGTTCCCCGTTCCAGCCGATGTCCATGGTGTCCATGCCGAGGCCGTTGCCCATGTTGGAGCCGCCGTAATAGTGCGAATCGCTGTTGAATATCTCGCGATAACAGCCTTTCTGGCGCACCCCGACACGATAACCATAGCGCGGTACCGGTGTGAAATTGAGCACCACCACGACACTGGAGCCATCGCGCGCGATGCGGCGGAAACTCAGCACCGACTGGTCGGCGTTGTTGCAATCCAGCCACTCGAACCCTTCCGGCGAGAAATCCAGTTCGTGCAATTCCGGGATCTCCGCATACAGATGGTTGAGGTCGCGCAGCAGCGTCCGCACACCGTTGTGTTCGTTGCGCCCGAGCAGATACCAGTCCAGCTCGGTGCCGACCTTCCATTCGTGCCCCTGCGCGAATTCGTTGCCCATGAAATTGAGCTTCTTGCCCGGATAGGTCATCTGGTAGGCGAACAGCAGGCGCAGGTTGGCGAACTTCTGCCATGCGTCGCCCGGCATCTTGTCCAGCAATGAATGCTTGCCGTGTACCACCTCGTCGTGCGAGAACGGCAGTACGAAATTCTCGGTGTAGTTGTACAGCTGCCCGAAGGTCAGCATGCTGTGGTGATAGCGCCGGTGCACCGGGTCGTGCTCGATGTACTTGAGCGTGTCGTTCATCCAGCCCATGTTCCATTTCATGGTGAAGCCCAGACCGCCGAGGTAGACCGGACGCGACACCATGGGCCAGGAGGTCGATTCCTCGGCCAGCGTGAGCGTGCCGGGGAAGCGTTCATGGGTCATCATGTTCAGCTCGCGGAAGAAGTCCACGGCCTCGATGTTCTCGCGTCCGCCGAACTTGTTCGGCAGCCATTCGCCCGCCTTGCGCGAGTAATCCAGATACAGCATGGAGGCCACCGCATCCACACGCAGACCGTCGATGTGGAACTCGCTCAGCCAGTAATGCGCATTGGCCAGCAGGAAGTTGCGCACCTCGTTGCGGCCATAGTTGAAGATCAGCGTGCCCCAGTCCTGGTGCTCGCCGAGACGCGGATCCTCGTGTTCATACAGTGCCGTGCCGTCGAAACGCGCCAGCGCCCAGCTGTCCTTCGGGAAATGGGCCGGTACCCAATCAAGTATCACGCCGATGCCGACGATATGGCAGGCATCGACGAAATAACGGAAATCGTCCGGAGTGCCGTAGCGGCTGGTGACGCCGTAGTATCCCGTCGTCTGATAACCCCAGGATTCATCCAGCGGGTGTTCGCTGATCGGCATCAGCTCGATATGGGTGAAACCCATCTCCTGCACATAGGGAACCAGGCTATCCGCCAGTTCGCGGAAGTTGTAGAAACGGCCGTCCCAGTGGCGCTTCCAGGAACCGGCATGCACCTCATATACGTTCAGCGGTTGATGCAACCAGTCCTTGCGCGCCCGCTGCTCCTGCCAGGCTGCATCGCGCCACTGATATCCATCCAGTTCAGCCACCCGCGACGCCGTGCCCGGCCGCATCTCGAAGCTCAGTCCATAGGGATCGGTCTTGACGAACACATCACCGCTGTTCCGGTTGCGTATCTCGAACTTGTAATATTCCCCAAGCCCGATATCCGGCACGAACAGTTCCCACACCCCGCTGCTGCCGAGCGCACGCATCGGATGCACGCGACCGTCCCAGCCGTTGAAATCGCCCACCACACTGACGCGTTCCGCGTTCGGCGCCCATACCGCAAAACGCACACCCCATACGCCTTGAAGTTCCATGTGATGCGCGCCGAGCATGCGGTAAGCCTGCTCCAGACGGCCTTGCGAGAACAGATGGAGATCGAAGTCACTGATGCTGCTGCCAAAGCTGTAGGCATCATGCACTTCGACGACGTGACTGAAGAAATTCAGCTTGAGACGGCATGGTGCAGGCAGCGCCTGCTTGCCTTGCCAGGTATAGAAACCGTTGGATGGGTCGCGCTCCAGCGCCTGCCATGAGACACCGTCGTGGACCGAGATCTCGGTCGCATGGGGTTGAAAGACCCGCAGAACCCAACCGGATTTGTTCTGATGCAACCCCAGATATGAAAAGGGGTCGTGATGGCGCGCTTCTAGAATGGAGCGCTTGTTCTGTGTATCACTTGGCATACTGGGGCTCCTGAACTGCAATATAGACCTTTAGCTCAGGGGCGGCAATTCAAAAACGAAAGATTAATGATTCCGTAACAAGAAATACACTTGCCGCCAGGAGGGGATGGGGTGTCAGATGCTGGTGCGGAAGACAGGACTCGAACCTGCACACCTTGCGGCGCTGGAACCTAAATCCAGTGCGTCTACCAATTCCGCCACTTCCGCGTGAGGGGCGCGCATTATAACCGCACGGCCCTTAACTGCCAGCGATTTGCACCACGGCCCGGCCGCGCGATTCGCCCTTGATCAACGCCGGAAACACTCCGGGCAAATCGGCGAACGGCACTTTGTGTGTCAGCTGCGCCAGCTTGATGGGCTTCAGTTCCTGCGCCAGCCGCAGCCACAGCTTCTTGCGCAAGGGCATCGCCGTCGCCGCCGAATCGACGCCCAGCAATTTGACGCCGCGCAGGATGAAGGGAAACACCGAGGTATGCAGCTCGGCCCCGCCCGCATTGCCGAAGCTGGCGATGGCACCGTCCAGTTGCATGGTGCGCGTGAGCCAGGCCAGCGTATCGCCGCCCACGGCATCGAGCGCCCCCGCCCACATCGCCTTCTCCATCGGACGCGTGCTCTTCAGGTCGATACTGCCGCGCAGCAGCACCTCCTTCGCACCCAGCGACTTCAGATATTCCTGCTCGCTTTCCTTCCCGGTCAGCGCCACCACGTGGTAGCCGAGCTGCGACAACATCTGTATCGCCAGACTGCCCACCCCGCCGGTCGCGCCGGTGACGATCACCTTGCCCTTTTCTGGAGAAAGTTCGTTCTGCTCCAGCCGGTGGATCGCCAGCGCGGCGGTGAAACCCGCCGTACCCAGGCACATCGCCTCATACAGCGACAGGTTCAGCGGCAGCGGCACCACCCAGTCCGCCGGCACGCGTACATACTCGGCATAGCCGCCGTCATGCGCCACCCCCATGTCGTAGCCGGTGACCAGCACCGCATCGCCGGCCTTGAAACGCGCATCCGATGAACTCTTCACCACGCCGGCGACATCGATGCCGCCGACACAGGGGAAACGGCGTATCACCTTGCCCGCCCCGGTCGCCGCCAGCGCATCCTTGTAATTCACGCCGGAATAATGCGTCTGGATGACAACCTCGCCCTGGTCGAGGTCATCGAGCGAAAGTTCAGTGAAACGGCCTTGTGAGCGGCCGTTGTCGTCGAAGATGCGGTAAGCGCGGAATGTCGTCATATATTCACAGGTCGAGAAGAACGAGGCCCGGCATCTCCAGGAACTCCTTGATGGCCACGAGGAACTGCACCGCTTCGCGGCCGTCGATGATGCGATGGTCGTAGGACAGCGCAAGGTAATTCATCGGACGGATGACGACCTGGCCGTTCTCCGCCACCGGGCGGTCCTTGGTGGCGTGGATGCCAAGGATGGCACTCTGCGGCGGGTTGATGATGGGCGTGGAGAGCATGGAGCCGAATACGCCGCCGTTGGTGATCGAGAAGGTGCCGCCGGTGAGTTCCTCCATGCCGAGCTTGCCATCCTTGGCACGTGCGGCGTAATCGGCGATGCGGCGCTCGATGTCGGCGAAGGACATCTTGTCGGCATCGCGCAGGATGGGCACGACCAGGCCGCGTTCGCTACCGATGGCGACACCGATGTCGAAGTAGCCGTGATAGATCACGTCGGTGCCGTCCACCGAGGCGTTGACCACCGGGAATTTGCGCAGCGCGTGCACGGCGGCCTTGACGAAGAACGAGGAGAAGCCCAGCTTCACACCGTGCTTCTTCTCGAACGCATCCTTGTAGCGGGCGCGCAACTCCATCACCGGCTGCATGTTCACTTCGTTGAAAGTGGTGAGGATGGCGGCGTTGGCCTGCGATTGCAGCAGGCGTTCGGCGATGCGCTGGCGGATGCGCGTCATCGGCACGCGCTGCTCGGGACGTTCGCCGGCCGGAGCGGCCACGGCAGCCGGGCCTGCCGCCGCAGGTTGCTGCACCGCGCTCAGCACATCTTCCTTGGTCACCAGGCCATGCTTGCCGCTGCCTTTCAACTGGCTCGCGTCGACATCGTGCTCATGCGCCAGTTTGCGCGCCGAGGGTGTCGCTGCTGCAGCGGCGACTGCCGCCTTCGCCTTGGGCGCTGCCGCCGCGGCTGCTTCGGTATCGATCTGCGCGATGACTTCGCCGCTGCCGACCCTGGCGCCGTCGGCCTTGATGATCTTGCTGAGTACGCCGCTCTTGATCGCGGGCAGCTCCAGCACCACCTTGTCGGTCTCGATGTCGATGAGGTTCTCGCCTTCGCTCACCGCCTCGCCGACCTTCTTGTTCCAGGTCAGCAGCGTCGCTTCGGAGACGGACTCGGAGAGTTGCGGGACTTTGACTTCAATCAGCATGATGTTTCACTCCTGGTTTGTTCTTCACATCGAGGTCGGGACGGAAGGCTGCGTCGATCACCGCCTTCTGCTGTTCGTTGTGCACGGCAAGATAACCCGCCGCCGGTGAGGCCGACGAGGGGCGCAGCGCGTAGTCGAGACGCATGCCCTTGCGCATCTGGCGCAGCAGGTAATGCTGGATGCGGTGCCACGCGCCCTGGTTGCCCGGCTCTTCCTGGCACCACACCACTTCGATCGCCTTGGGATAGGCGGCGATCTGCGCGGCGAAGTCCTCGTGCGGGAAAGGATAGAGCTGCTCCAGGCGGATGATGACCATGTCGGCGATGCCGCGTTCGCGCCGCGCCTTGAGCAGATCGTAGTACACCTTGCCGCTGCAGGCGATGATGCGGCGCACCTTGTTCGCCGGAATGTCGTCGATCTCGGGGATCACCGGCTGGAAGCGGCCCTGTGCCAGATCGTCCAGCGGCGAGGCGGCATCCTTGCTGCGCAGCAGGCTCTTGGGCGTGAATACGATGAGCGGCTTGCGCGTCGGTCGCAACATCTGGCGGCGCAGCAGGTGGAATATCTGCGCGGAATTGGACGGGATGCACACCTGGATGTTGTAGTCGGCACACAGTTGCAGGTAGCGCTCGATACGGCCCGACGAGTGTTCCGGCCCCTGCCCTTCGTAACCGTGCGGCAACAGCATGGTGAGGCCGCACATCCTGCCCCACTTGGCCTCGCCCGAAGCGATGAACTGGTCGATGACCACCTGCGCGCCGTTGGCGAAATCGCCGAACTGCGCCTCCCAGATGGTCAGCGTGTCCGGCTCGGCGGTGGCGTAGCCGTATTCAAAACCGAGCACCGCCTCCTCGGACAGGATGGAATTGATGACCACAAAATCGGCCTGCTCCGGCGCCAGATTCTGCAAGGGGATCTGGTAGCCCTTGTCCCACTGCGTGCGGTTCTGGTCGTGCAGCACGGCATGGCGGTGGAAGAAGGTGCCGCGCTCGCAGTCCTCGCCCGACAGCCGCACCGGGTAGCCCTCGGTCAGCAGCGTGGCGTAGGCCAGGTTCTCGGCCATGCCCCAGTCCAGCGGCAGCTCGCCTTTGCCCATCGCGACACGGTCGGCGATGATCTTCTCGACGCGGGAATGCAGCTTGATGTTGCCCTGGATATCGGTCAGCCGCTGCGCCAGTTGCTGCAGTCTGGCGCGCGGAACAGCGGTCTCCACCGCGGCGTTCCAGTGCACCTCGCCCTTGTAGCGGGTCCAGTTGACGCCGAATTCATGCTTGACGCCGCTCAACGCCGACTGCAACGGATCGCGTCCCTCATCCATGGCACGGCGGTAATCCGCCACCATCGTCTCGGCTTCGTTCGCCGCCAGCACACCCTGCTCCAGCAGACGTTTTGCATACAGCGCACGTGTGCCCGGATGCTGGTTGATGTAGCGGTACATGAACGGCTGCGTGACCAGCGGTTCGTCCTGCTCGTTGTGTCCCAGTTTGCGGAAGCACACCATGTCGACGACCACGTCCTTGCCGAACTGCATGCGGAAATCCAGTGCCAGTTCGGTGATCAGCAGCACCGCCTCGGGATCGTCCGCGTTCACGTGGAAGATGGGGGCATCGACCATCTTCGCCACATCGGTGCAATACAGCGAAGAGCGCGTGTCGCGCGCATCCGAGGTGGTGAAGCCGATCTGGTTGTTGATGACGACATGCACGGTGCCGCCGGTGCGGTAACCGCGCGTCTGCGACAGGTTGAAGGTCTCCTGGTTGACGCCCTGCCCGGCGAAAGCCGCATCGCCGTGCAACAGCACCGGCAGCACCTGCTTGCCCAGGTGATCTTCGCGGCGGTGCTGGCGCGCGCGCACCGAGCCTTCCACCACCGGATTGACGATCTCCAGATGCGAGGGGTTGAAGGCCAGCGTGACATGCATGGGACCGCCCGGCGTGCCGATGTCGGATGAGAAGCCCTGGTGGTATTTCACGTCGCCGGAGGTGAGATGTTCGTGGTGGATACCCTCGAACTCGGCGAACAGCTTCTGCGGCATCTTGCCCAGTGTGTTCACCAGCACATTCAGACGACCGCGGTGGGCCATGCCGATGACGGTCTCTTTCACGCCCTGCTCGCCGGCGCGCTGCAGCAGGTGGTGCAACAGGGGGATCAGCGTCTCGCCGCCTTCCAGCGAAAAACGCTTCTGTCCGACATATTTGGTATGCAGATAACGCTCCAGCCCTTCCGCCGCGGTCAGGCGTTCGAGGATGCGTTTCCTGGTCTTGGCCGGATAGTTCGCTTCGCCGCGCTCCCCTTCCAGCCTTCCCTGTATCCAGCGTTTCTGCGCGATGTCGCTGATGTACATGTACTCCGCGCCGACGCTGCCGCAGTAGATGCGGCGCAGGCGCTGCAATATCTCGCGCAGCGTCATGCGCGCACCGCCCACCAGCGAACCGGTGTTGAAGGTGGTGTCCATGTCGGCTTCGCCGAGGTTGTAATAGGCCGGATTCAACTCCGCGATCTGCGGCTTGGTGTGACGGGCGAGCGGATCGAGATCGGCGACACGCACGCCGAGGAAGCGGTGCGCATTGATGAGCTGCAGCACCGAGGCCTGCTTGCGCGCCTCTTCGGTCTGCAGCGCGCAGGAGGGTGCCGCTGTATCCGCAGCCGGCAATGCGGCAAAACTGCGCTGGATGAGCGAATGGCGCACATCCGGCAGCTTGCCCCCGGCGATCAGACTTTCGAAATACTCGCGCCATTCGGCCGGCACGCTGGCCGGGTCACCGAGGAAATCCTCGTACAGGCCTTCGATGAACACGTTGTTGCCACCGAACAGCGCAGAGCTGTCCTGCATCATCCTGAGAAAGTTCACCGGCTCATTCATTGCTACCCCCATAAACGCATCGGGCGGCGGATCGCCGTGTCATGTGGCTTACTTGCCGCGTTTGCCCATCGGCACGAAATCGCGCTTGGTCGCGCCGCGATAGAGCTGGCGCGGGCGCCCGATCTTGTGCTCGGCATCGGCGATCATCTCGTTCCACTGCGACACCCAGCCGATGGTGCGGGCCAGCGCGAAGATCACCGTGAACATGGTGGTGGGGATGCCGATGGCGCGCAGCACGATGCCGGAATAGAAGTCCACGTTCGGATACAGCTTGCGCTCGATGAAGTACGGATCGCTCAGGGCGGTCTTCTCCAGCTCCATGGCCAGTTCGAACAGCTTGTTGTTCTCCAGCTTGAGTTCTTTCAGCACCTCGTAGCAGGTCTCGCGCATCACCTTGGCACGCGGATCCATGTTCTTGTACACGCGGTGGCCGAAACCCATCAGACGGTATTTCTTGTCCTTCACGCCCTGCACGTATTCCTTCACGCGCGACACGTCGCCGATCTCTTCCAGCATCTTCAGCGCCGCCTCGTTGGCTCCGCCGTGCGCCGGACCCCACAGCGCCGCGATACCCGATGCCACACAGGCGAACGGGTTGGCGCCGCTCGATCCGGCCAGACGCACGGTCGAGGTGGAAGCGTTCTGCTCGTGGTCGGCATGCAGGATGAAGATACGCTCCAGCGCGCGCACCAGCACCGGATTCGGCACATAGTCCTCGGTGGGCGTGCCGAACATCATGTAAAGGAAGTTCTCCACATAGCCGAACTTGTTCTTCGGATACATGAACGGTTCGCCGACGTTGTATTTGTAGGCCATCGCGGCCAGCGTCGGCACCTTGGCCAGCAAACGGTGCGCCGAGATCTCGCGGTGGTGCGGATTATTGATGTCGAGCGAATCGTGATAGAAAGCCGACAATGCACCGACCACACCGACCATGACTGCCATCGGGTGCGCATCGCGGCGGAAGCCGTTGAAAAAGCGCGCCAGCTGGTCGTGCACCATGGTGTGCTTGGTGATCAGGGCGCTGAATTCATCCTTCTGCGCCGCAGTCGGCAGCTCGCCGTTCAGCAACAGGTAGCACACCTCCAGAAAATCGGACTTCTCCGCCAACTGCTCGATGGGATAGCCGCGGTAATACAGCAGCCCGGCATCGCCGTCTATGAAGGTGATCGCCGAGGTGCAGCTGGCGGTCGCGAAGAACGCCGGGTCGTAGGTGAACACGCCGAGCTTGTTGAGGGTACGCATATCCACCACATCCGGCCCAAGTGTGCCGGACAGGATGGGCAGCTCGATGCTGCGGCCGTCATCCAGGGTCAATGTCGCGATGCGCTGTTTTTCCATTTTTATTCCTTCTTCTCTCAGGCTGCCTTCAGCCACTCCAACACCGTACGCAACCCTTCCTGCGTCGGCGCCTCCCGGCCCGTAATCATATCCCACAGCACCGTGTCCGGCATATCCAGCAATGCATCAAAAGCCACCAGTTGCGCCTCATCGAGGCTCGCATAGCGTTGTTCGACGAAGCGCCCGAGCACGATATCCAGCTCCAGCAGGCCGCGGCGGCAACGCCAACGCACACGTTCCAGAGACTTTTCCCCTCTCCCCTCGCGGGAGAGGGGCGGGGGAGAGGGGGAGATTTCTTGAAGTATTCTTTCCAAAACTGTTTCCGCCTCTCCAAGTACTTCATTGTTCCAGAAGCGCAATATCCGAAATCCCTGCCCTTCCAGCCATGCATCCCGCACTTTGTCGGCTTCGCTTTCCAGGTGCTGTCCACCATCCACTTCGATCACCAGTCTTTTTTCGAATGAGACGAAATCGACGATGTAATCTCCAAGGGGTTGCTGGCGCTTGAACTTCATGCCGCACAAACGATGCCCTCGCAGGTGATACCAGAGCAACGACTCAGCGTCAGTCATGTTGCGGCGAAGCTGCTTCGCAAAGGCATTTCGGGATGAGCTCATCCCCCTCTCCCTAGCCCTCTCCCACAAGGGGAGAGGGAATTAAAATCATACCGTGCGCTTCACCATCATATCCTTGATCTTGCCGATGGCTTCCGTCGGGTTCAGCTCCTTCGGACACACATCCACACAGTTCATGATGGTATGGCAGCGGAACAGGCGGTACGGGTCTTCCAGATTGTCCAGTCGCGCCGCCGTATCCTGGTCGCGCGTGTCGGCGATGAAGCGGTAGGCCTGCAACAGACCGGACGGGCCGACGAACTTGTCCGGGTTCCACCAGAACGACGGGCAGGCCGTGGTGCAGCAGGCGCACAGGATGCATTCGTACAGGCCGTCCAGCTCGGCACGGTCCTGCGGCGACTGCAGGCGCTCGGTCTCGGGGGGCGGGTCGTTGTTGACCAGATAGGGCTTGATCGAGTGGTACTGCTTGAAGAACTGGGTCATGTCCACGATCAGGTCGCGGATGACCGGCAGCCCCGGCAAGGGACGTATCTCGATGGGTTGCTTGAGCGAGGACAGCGCCGTGATGCAGGCCAGCCCGTTGCGGCCGTTGATGTTCATCGCGTCCGAGCCGCACACGCCCTCGCGGCAGGACTTGCGAAAACCGAGGCTGTCGTCCTGCTGCCGCAGCAGCATCAGCGCATCCAGCAACATGGCGTCGCCCGCCTGCAGGTCGAGGTCGTAGTCCTGCATGTAGGGCTTGGTGTCCACATCGGGGTTGTAGCGGTAGATCCGGAACTTCATCAGGCAGCCTCTTCTTTCCTCAATATGCAGCGGCGCAGGTGCGTCTGCTCCTTGCAGAAGCAGTTCGACAGGCTCCGCTTCGCCTCGTACATCGCGGTATCCGCATTGCGCAACAGTGTCTCCATATCCTCGCCATCGCGCGGATAGACCGCCACGCCGATACTGGTCGAGATGGTCACTTCGCCACCTTCATGCAAGCGGAACGGGCGCCCGATCTCGGCGTCGATCTTGCCGACGATCCCGCATACATCCTCCTTGTCCGCGATATCCTCCGCAAGCACCACGAACTCATCCCCACCCAGCCTCGCCACCCGGTCGCTGGCGCGCATCGCGCTCTGAAGTCGCTGGGCGACCTGCTTCAGCACCATATCCCCGGCCTTGTGGCCAAGCTGGTCGTTCACCGGTTTGAATTCGTTCAAGTCCAGGAACAACAGCGCCATGCCCTTCTTGTGTCGCACGCATCGATGCAAGGCCTGAGAGATATGCTCCAGGATCAGGCGGCGGTTTGGCAGCCCGGTCAACGCGTCATGCGTGGCGATATGATGCATGTGCATTTCGGCTTCATGCCTGAGTTTCATCGCCTTCAGCAGACGGAAATGCAGATAGAGCAGGATCGAGACAGCCACCACAGCCGCGATGGTGATGTTGCGCCCCAGTTCGTGCATGATCGATTCGCGCTGGGCCCGCAACTCGCCGCGGCGGGCGGTCTGCTGCGCCGCCATCCTCTCCAGTACCGCATGCAGGGCATCCATCTCGCGTTTTCCAACACCACTCTGCAGTCGTGCGCGCGCACGCTCGAAGCCCTGCTGGCGCGACGCCACATTGACGCGCGAGACAGCGAGCTTCGCTTCCACATGCGGCAATAGTTCAGCCAGATCGCCCTGCCCGGAAGGAAGACTGGCGAACAGCCGCACCAGTTCGTCCCGCCTTGCCGACACTGCGGCACTGTCCTGAGTGTGCGATTCGAGATAGACCTTGTCGCCGGTGATGATGTATCCGCGCTCCGCCGACTCCATGACCTGAAACGCCTCCCGAACCGCCTGTATCTTTTCCACTATCGTGTTCGACGCGACTATCTGCTCGGTATTGCTCGAGAGCCGCACCACACCCATGGCATTCATCCACACGATGATCGCGGTCACCGCCAGGGCCAACAGCAGGCTGGCCAGTGCATTCCTCTCTATGGTCAGCTCGGTCCTGTCCATCACAGTTCCTAGTACACCCGTGCCTTGAGCGGGAACGATTCCACCGTCAGCGGTTTCAGCCGCACTGGTTTGTAATCGAGCCTGCTGCCTTCGCTGAAATACAGCGAATGCTTGAGCCAGTTCTTGTCGTCGCGCTCGGGGAAGTCCTCGCGCGCATGCGCGCCGCGGCTCTCCTTGCGTGCTTCGGCGGCGACCATGGTCGCCTGCGCCACCTCGATGAGGTTGTCCAGTTCCAGCGCCTCGACGCGCGCGGTGTTGAACACCTTGCTCTTGTCCTTGATCTCCGTGTGCTTCACGCGTTCGGCCACTTCGCGGATCTTGCTCACGCCCTGCGCCAGCAGGTCGGGGAAACGGAATACACCGCAATGTTGCTGCATGGTCTTGCGCATCGCGTCGCCCACTTCGGCCACGCTCTCGCCGTCCTTCTGGTTCTCCAGCCGCGCCAAGCGTGCCAGCGGACGCTCCGCCGCATCGGCAGGCAGGGGCTTCGGATTCGGGTTGGCTTTCAGGTCTTCGATGATCTGGCGTGCCGCGGCGCGACCGAACACGATGAGGTCAAGCAGCGAGTTGCAACCCAGGCGGTTGGCACCGTGCACCGACACGCAGGCACACTCGCCCACCGCGTAGAAACCCTGCACCACATCTTCCGGTGCGGTGCGGTGCGGTGCAACGACCTGACCGTGATAGTTGGTGGGGATACCGCCCATCATATAGTGCGCGGTAGGCACGACAGGGATGGGCGCTTTGGACGGATCGACATGGGCGAACTTGATGGCGATGTCGCGGATACCTGGCAGGCGATGGCGGATCACCTCGTCGCCGAGGTGGTCGAGCTTGAGCAGCACATGATCGCCGTGCGGGCCGCAGCCGCGCCCTTCCTTGATCTCGGTCGCCATGGCGCGCGACACCACGTCGCGGCTGGCCAGATCCTTGGCGGTCGGCGCATAGCGCGGCATGAAACGCTCGCCGTCCTTGTTCACCAGATAGCCGCCTTCGCCGCGCACACCTTCGGTGATCAGCACGCCAGCGCCGTGCACACCGGTCGGGTGGAACTGGAAGAACTCCATGTCTTCGAGCGGGATGCCCGCGCGCGCAGCCATGCCGAGGCCATCGCCGGTGTTGATGTAGGCATTGGTGCTGGCCGAGAAGATGCGCCCCGCGCCGCCGGTGGCGAACAGCGTGGCGCGGGCTTGCAGGATCATCACTTCGGAAGTCTCGATCTCCATCGCCACCACACCCAGCACATCGCCGTCCTCGTCGCGAATCAGATCGAGCGCTTTCCACTCGATGAAGAAGTTGGTGTTGGCTTTGACGTTCTGCTGGTACAGGGTATGCAACAGCGCATGACCGGTGCGGTCGGCTGCAGCACAGGCGCGCGGCACCGGGTTCTTGCCGTAGTCCTGCATATGCCCGCCGAAAGGGCGCTGGTAGATCTTGCCGCTGTCGAGCCGGTCGAACGGCATGCCGAAGTGCTCCAGCTCATACACTACTTCCGGCGCGGCGCGGCACATGTATTCGATGGCATCCTGGTCGCCCAGATAGTCCGAACCCTTCACGGTGTCGTACATATGCCAGTGCCAGTTGTCCTCGTTGACGTTACCCAGCGAAGCGGCGATACCGCCCTGCGCCGCCACGGTATGCGAACGGGTCGGGAACACCTTCGAAAGCACGGCGACCTTGAGTCCCGCCTGCGACAGGGTCAGCGCCGCGCGCATGCCCGCACCGCCCGCACCCACCACCACCACATCGAATGTTCTTTTCGTTATAGCCATCAGAGACCCCAAAGGATTTGCACCGACCAGATCGTATAAAGGATCAAGGCCAATATGACCAACACATGGATCAACAGGCGGATGCCCGCCGGCTTCACGTAATCCATCACGATGTCGCGCACGCCGATCCAGGCGTGATAGAACAGGCTCAGCAAGAACAGCATCGAGAACGTGCGCATCACGTTGCCGGAGAACAGGTAGATCCAGTTCTCGTAACCGAAGCCGGGTTGCAGCAACAGGTAGACCGCGAGCACCAGCACATAGACTGCCATCACCACCGCGGTGACGCGCTGTGCCAGCCAATCGCGCAGACCGTAGTGCGCTCCCGTGACGACGCGGTTCACCATAGCTTCGCTCCCAGCAGCACGGTCAAGGTCAGGCTGACCGCCAGCACCCATTTGCTGCTGGCGCGCGCCGCGGCGAGATTCGGCAGCAGGTGCAGATCGATGGCCAGATAGCGCAGGCCGGCACAGAAGTGATGCAGGAACGCCCACAGCAATCCCGACAGCAGCAGTTTAAAAAACGGATTGGCGAGGATGTCCGTCAGGTTGGTGTAAGTCTCGATCGAGCGCAGGCTCTGGTCGAGCAGGAAAAGCAGCAGGGGGAGCGCAAGGAACAACAAGGCACCGCTGACGCGGTGCAGGATGGAGACATAGCCGGCAAGAGGCAGTTTGATCAGATGCAGCGCAAGATGCTTAGGTCGTGTTTTATTCATTTTATATTTCTTACCTCAAGCACATTCATGTGAGCCCAATCCTACACCGAGCCGTGGCGGGAGAAAAGCAAAAGGACTATGATCAAGACCAGAATCGCGCGGTGCGGAACAATTTAATAATCGCATTCGAGAAATTAATAATCGGCTTCAGCAAATAGCCTGTTCCCATCGTTCATAATCCGGTCACCAACCCGAGGGAGGACAACATGAAAGCCCCTATCCGTGTCGCGATCACCGGTGCCGCCGGACAGATCGGTTACAGCCTGTTGTTCCGCATCGCCAATGGCGACATGCTGGGACGTGAACAACCCATCATCCTGCAATTGCTCGACATCACTCCGGCGCAGCAAGTCCTGCGCGGCGTGGCGATGGAACTGGAAGACTGCGCCTTCCCCAACCTGCAGCAGGTCATCACCACCGACGATCCGCGCGTCGCCTTCCGCGATGCCGAGGTGGTGCTGTTGGTCGGCGCGCGCCCGCGCAGCAAGGGCATGGAGCGCAAGGACCTGCTCGAAGCCAACGGCGCCATCTTCTCCGAGCAGGGGCGCATCCTCAACGAGGTCGCCGCGCGCCACGTGAAGGTGCTGGTGGTCGGCAACCCTGCCAACACCAACGCGCTCATCGCCATGAAGAACGCCCCCGACCTCGACCCGCGCAACTTCAGCGCCATGATGCGGCTCGACCACAACCGCGCCATCACCCAGATCGCGCTGAAACTGTTCCAGCCCATCCAGGACATCAAGAAGATGGTGATCTGGGGCAACCACTCCGGCACACAGTATCCCGACCTGTCGCATGCCGAGATCCGCGGCCGCAAGGTGCTGGACGTGCTGCGCCAGAACGGCTGGGAAGACTGGGTGGAGACCAGCTTCATCCCCACCGTGCAGAAGCGCGGCGCCGCAGTGATCGAGGCGCGCGGCCTGTCCAGTGCCGCCAGCGCGGCCAACGCGGCCATCGGCCATGTGCATGACTGGCTGCTGCATTCGCACCACAACGACTGGGTGACCATGAGCGTGCCGTCCGACGGCAGCTACGGCATCCCCGAGGGCGTCATCTACGGCTTCCCGGTCACCTGCCGCAACGGCCATTACACCATCGTGAAGGACCTGCCGATCAGCGAACTGGGACGCAAGCACATGCTGGACAGCCACAAGGAACTGCTCGACGAACGCGAGCATGTGAAGCATCTGCTGAAGTAAGCACCGAGATTCAAAGTGAGCAGAAATGAAAATGGCCTGCGAATTCGCAGGCCATTTTCATTCATGCTACCCAGGCAGATCAGCGTCTTCCGCCGCCCCCCATGCCCCCGCCCATCCCGCCACCCATACCTCCTGCCGGCAGATTCTCGGGAATGCTCTTGCCTTCTTCCTTGGCGCGTTCTTTCATCTCTTCGTGATGCTCCTCGCGAACTTTCTCGCGTTCTTCCTTGGTCTTGGCTTTACGCATCTTGATGCGTTGCTGCTGGCGCTCTTCGGGCGTCATCAATTCCCTGCCGGTGGTCAGCCGCTCCTGGTCACGCGTCCTGGTCTGATCCTGCGTCTTGGTCTGATCCTTGGTTTGCAACTGCTTCTGGTCGCGATCCCTGATCTGATCCTTGTCATCAGCCAGCGTAACGCCGGACCACGCAGCCGCAAGAGACAATCCCAACAACATGGCTTTCTTGTTCATGGTGCCCTCCAAACGATTAGGGGATGAGCCTGGTACCTGAATTGATCTGGATCCGCCCTCGCCCCATCCCGACGCGAGTGCATGTTTGGATACTACACCAGCGATTCCGGCCGTTTCAGTGATTCTGGTCACAGACTTCGAAAATGCAACATCTTCATATAATCCAAACAATGAGTTGATAATCCTCCGGCAAGCACCATATTGGTTATATATATAACAGGAGGTTGATATGACCGTCGTCCGCTCACCAGCCGTTGCCGGGATGTTCTATCCGGCCGACCCGCAGCAGCTTGCCCATGATGTGGCCGGTTTCCTTGCGGCGGCACAGGTATGCCAGCTTGAGCCCAAGGCACTGATCGCACCGCATGCCGGCTACATCTATTCGGGCGCGATCGCCGGAAGCGCTTATGCCACGCTGAAGAATATCGCTCCGCGCATCCGGCGCGTGATCCTGCTCGGCCCTACCCATCGCGTGGCGGTACGCGGTCTGGCCATGCCGGATGCCGATGCATTCGAAACTCCCTTGGGAAAGGTCATGCTCGACCATGCCGCAATGCGTTCCATCGCCCATCTGCCCCAAGTCGTCGTCAGTGACGCGGCTCATGCGCAAGAACACTCACTGGAAGTGCAGCTGCCTTTCCTGCAGAGCATGCTGGCCGACTTCACCCTGTTGCCGCTGGCGGTGGGCATGGCAACGGCGGACGAGGTCGCGGAAGTCCTGGAAGCGGTTTGGGGTGGCGCAGAGACTTTGATCGTCATCAGTTCCGACCTGTCGCATTACCTGCCCTATGCCGCCGCCCGGCTCATCGACGGCAAGACTGCAGAGGATATCGTCGAAATGCGCCAGCCCATTGATCACGAACAGGCCTGCGGCTGCACGCCGATCAGCGGCCTGCTCGTCGCGGCAGGCAGACATCATCTCAAGCCACAGCTGCTGGATCTGCGAAACTCGGGCGACACAGCGGGGTCTCACGATCAGGTAGTAGGGTATGCGGCATTCGCCTTCACCGAGGAGGGAGATCATGTTCGACACTGACAAAGGAAACACGCTGTTGCATCTCGCGCGTGCAGCGATCGGCAGGGAGCTGGGTTTCATTTCGCACGAATTGCCGCGCAGCGACTGGCTGGAAGAGCCGGGTGCGACTTTCGTCACGCTGACGCTGGATACGCAATTGCGCGGCTGCATCGGCAGCCTGGAAGCACACCGTCCGCTCATTGACGACGTGCGCGCCAATGCGGTCGCGTCGGCATTCCGCGATCCGCGTTTCGATCCGCTCAGCAAAAGCGAGTTCGGCAAGGTGTTCATCGATGTTTCGCTGCTCAGCCAGCCGGAGCCGATGCGTTTCAAGAGCGAACAGGACGCACTGGAGCAGCTGAATCCGGGGCAGGATGGCGTGATACTGGCATATGGACGCCATCGCGCGACCTACCTGCCGCAGGTCTGGGCACAACTGCCCGAGCCGCGGGATTTTGTCGGCCACCTGAAGAACAAGGCCGGCTTGCCGGACGACTTCTGGTCGAACGACATCCAGCTATCCCGCTACACCGTGCAGAAATGGCACGAGGTGGAAAAACATGGATGAGCCGATCGGCATCTCGGAACGCTATCCAGCCAGGTACTGGCACAAGCTGGACGACGGGCGCATCCAGTGCGACCTGTGCCCGCGCGACTGCAAGTTGAACGAAGGCCAGCGCGGCGCCTGCTTCGTGCGCGGCCGCGTCGGCGACATCATGGTGCTGACCACCTACGGGCGCAGTTCCGGCTTCTGCGTCGATCCCATCGAAAAGAAACCGCTCAACCATTTCTATCCCGGCAGCAACATCCTGTCGTTCGGCACGGCGGGCTGCAACCTCGCCTGCAAGTTCTGCCAGAACTGGGACATCTCCAAATCGCGCAGCTTCGACAAGCTCGCCGACCAGGCCTCGCCCGAAGCGATCGCTGAGACGGCCGTTGAGCTCGGCTGCAAGAGCGTGGCGTTCACCTACAACGACCCGGTGATCTTTGCCGAGTATGCGATGGATGTGGCCGACGCCTGCCACGAGGTCGGCGTGAAGACAGTGGCCGTGACGGCGGGCTACATGCACGACCTGCCGCGCCGCGAGTTCTACGCAAAGATGGATGCAGCCAATGTGGATCTGAAAGCGTTCACGGACGAGTTCTATTTCCGCCAGACCGGCGCACACCTGCAACCCGTGCTGGATACATTGAAATACCTGTGCCGGGAGACAAAAGTATGGGTGGAGCTGACCACGCTGTTGATACCCGGCCACAACGATTCGGCGCATGAGATCGGCCGAATGTGCGAGTGGATCGCAAGGGAGCTGGGAACGGAAGTGCCGCTGCATTTCACCGCATTCCATCCCGATTACAAGATGACCGACATCCCGCCCACGCCGGCATCCAAACTCACCGAAGCGCGGCAGATCGCACGTTCTGCCGGTCTGCAGCATGTCTATACCGGCAACGTGCACGACCTTTCGGGAGGAACGACGCTATGCGCCAAGTGCGGGGAATCGCTGATCGTGCGCGACTGGTATCAGATCCGTGATTACGCGGTCGCGGCAGACGGGACTTGCCCGCACTGCGGCAGCAAGCTCGCGGGACATTTCGCAAGATATGAGAAGCAGTCAGGCAGGCAGCGCATCCCCGTGGTCATCCAGCGCTGACGGGAACTCAATCGCGGTATTTCTCGGCGATCTCGATGAACTGCGCCTGGATCGCGATAAAGGCATCGACCACATCCGGATCGAAGTGCTTGCCCTTGCCGTCAAGGATGATCGCCTCGACTTCGCTTGCACCCATCGCCGACTTGTACACCCGGCGGCATGACAAAGCATCGTAGACATCCGCCAAGGCCATCAAGCGCGCGGGGATAGGGATCTCGTCGCCGATCAATCCAGACGGATAGCCGCTGCCGTCCCATTTTTCGTGATGCCGCATGGCGATCTGGCATGCGATATTCAGGAATGGACTGCTGATCCCGCCCCCATCCTCGATCGCCGCGGCGATGGCATTGCCACCCAATTCCGCATGCGTCTTCATGATCTCGAACTCTTCCTCGGTCAGCTTGCCCGGCTTGTGCAGGATGGCATCCGGGATACCCACCTTGCCCACATCATGCAGCGGGGCGATCTTGAACAGCAGGGTGATGTTCTCATCGGTCAGGAAATCGCTGAAGCGCGGATGATCCTTCAGTTGCAGGGCAAGCTCACGGATGTAGTTCTGGGTACGGCGGATATGGTTGCCGGTCTCGTTGTCGCGCGTCTCGGCCAGTGATGAAAGCGCCACGATGGTCGTGTCCTTGATCAGCTCGATCTCCTGCGTCCTGTGCAGCAGTTCGGCTGTGCGCTCCTGCACCATCTGCTCAAGTCTTGACTCACTGCCGCGCAACACCAGATTGACCGACTCAAGGTCTTTTCTGGCGGCCTCGGTCTCCTCTTTTTGCGCAGTCAGCTGCTGCAGCAGCTTGAGGTTCTCGAACCGCTGTGTCAGCGACAGCATGAAAGTACGCGTCATCACCTGCCCCGCAACGAGCACCACCAGCAGGAACAACACCAGCATCACCGCGAGTATCCAGTGCATCTTGTCGCCTTCCATCATCACACGCCCGATGAGGGGGAGCATGACGCCAAGCAGGTAGGCGAACGAAGCCGGCGGGTGAACCGGGTTCATGGTGACGGCCCCCGCGACCAGACCGAGCAGGATGCAGATCAATGCACCCTGATAGAAGATGTCCACGGGGAAGAACAGCATCGCCGCCGCGCCCCACAGCAGACCGGAAGCAAGTGCGAAGAAAGTGAAATGCAGATGCCAGTCCCGACACTCCTGCACAGTATCAAGCTTGTGCCGGTGCAGGATGAGGTTTGCCAGCTCCACTGTATGCAAGGCATATGAGCAAGCGAACCAGAACAGCAACTGGGTATGCGGGACCAGATCCCAGAACAGCCAGACGAACAACGGTTGCAGGATCATCTGGCTCAGTATGAGCGAAGGATACATCGCCATCCGGGTACGCAATTGCTCGGCGCGGATTAGCAGATTGTCCCGGCCTATACGGAAGGCGAGGTCACCCAGTTGAAAGAGGGGGCCTTTGCGATTGATGAAAGCGGTTTCCATGTTCGACTCCGGGCAGTGCCAAGCTCTTCATTGCTGAAAGGGGATTCTGCTATCCCCTTCCATCCACCGCAATATGCCAAAGGGCCTATACCTCGGCCTATACCCTTGGTTACCTGCCCTACATGGGGATCACTCAACCACGCGCACCAGCGCGAAGCCGCCGCCGGGCGTGCGGAAGTTGGTGGTCTGCCCCTGATACAAGCGCGCCGCGATCAGCTGGATATGGCCGTCATATACATAGCAACGCACGTCATACTTGAGCAACTGTGCTTCACTGCCTGCCGCACACACCTTGCGTTCTCCCGGCAAGGCCAGTCTCTGCGCCACATAATCGGCCTGCATCACCTCGTCGAACACGCGCTTGGTCATCTTGTCGCCGCGATACGCCCCCTTGCTGCCGTAGCCGCTGGCCGGCTTGAAGAACCACTGCTTGCGCTCCTCCCACCACAGCCCGGCATCTTCTGCGCGCACGATCCTCGTTTCCGGAACGCCTTTCAACAGCGCATCGACACTTTCTTTCGCGAGGCCTTTTCCCCACAGCGCATCGGCATCAGAGAGCATGGCCAGCTTGTGTTTATCGGCATAGCGCTGGTGATGTGCCGGGTTCGGCGTCACGACGACCTGTTGCTCCTCCCAGGCAGAAAGCAGGTGCGGATACTTCTGCAGGGTGAAATCGGTCAGCCGGTTGTAGACCAGATCGACGCGCTCGCCGCTGCAATACAAACCGTCCGCGCGCACCTCCAGGTCAGCAGGATCTGCGATATGCGCAGCGATGCCGGCACGCTCGAGGAAAACCCTGGCCAGCTGGAACTCCGGATAGAGATATTGCGTATCGGGCTGTTCATCCACGATGGCAACGGTCCTGAGTGGCGTATCACCGTGAACCAGGCGCCACTCGTTACGGAACATCTCGACGAAGACCTTCTCAAGGTTGTGATCGGACACACCGGAACCATACAGGAACAGGCCATGCTGGCTATCGATCAGCAAGGCATTCAGGAAACCGCCGCCTGCATTGGTGTTGATCTCGATCAGGTGCGCGCCCTGCTCGTTGAGATGGAAGTCGTAGCCATAGAACACGCCCAGCGCCGTCTTCGGCTCAGGCGCACCAAGCGCTTCTTCCACTGCCGCGATCACCTCGCGCATCTGCCGCAACTGCATCTCGCTGATGAATACCGGCGCGGCCGCAAACAGATACGGACAGCGCTCCTTCACCCTGCTGTACCAGACCTCGCCTTGTGCCCGCAGCGTACTTTGCAGTGCTTCGCCGTTCATCCCGGCCCAGTCGAGACATTCTCCGTTCAGATGTGCGATGAAATCATGATCCACATCGAAATGTTCCTTTGCTTCTTCAGCCATAAACGAATCAACCACCCAGCATCTCTTTCTTCAGGTCATCCTGAACAGGTTTGTTGCCCAGCCATATCCTGAGCAAAGCGCGATTGAACGCCGCCCCCGCAATGGTACCCCGCGCCGCCCCGTTCACGCTGATCTGCGTACCGCCGGCAGGCAGATAATCCAACGTGATCACATCGCCCGGCTTCACTTCCTTCACCGCATTGAATATCTGCGCCATCTGTTTCAACTGCCCATCCAGCACAGCCAGCTCTTCCTTCGAATGATTCGCCTCGATCGCCTCGTTGAAGGCACTGAGCAACTTGTCGCTGCCCAGGTCGCGCACGATATGCAAAGCCACGCGATGCTCGCGCTCGTCGGCGATGATGGCCTCGGCCGAAGCCTGCTTCTGCGGCAAGTACAGCGCGCCGACATAGATCTTGAAGAACAGCTTGGAGCGGATGCCGGCACCGTTCAACACCAGCGCCTGCGAACCGACCTGTACGGTGTCGGACAGTTTTACGCCGGCAACTTCAAAAGCACAGGCGTTCCAGCTCAGAAATATTCCACAGACCAGCAATACTATATTTTTCATTTTTATCCTCTCGTATTACCGAACACTACTATCCGTTCGCCCTGAGCTATCTTATCGAATACCCACAACCCGTTCGCCCTGAGCCTGTCGAAGGGCAGGTTGCTCTGCCTCTGCTTCATCCATTCATGGTTCGACTTGCCTTTAGTCCTGAGCCTGCCGAAGGGGCACCACGAACGGATGAAAAGCCATTTCCTTAGAGCGCCTCAAACACCCCCGCCGCCCCCATCCCCGTCCCGATACACATCGTCACCATGCCGTACTTCTGCTTCCGACGCCGCAAACCATGCAGCAAGGTCGCCGTACGTATCGCCCCTGTCGCCCCCAGCGGATGACCCAGCGCGATGGCCCCGCCCAGCGGATTCACGAGCTCCGGATTCAGCCCCACATCATTGATCACCGCCAGCGACTGCGCGGCGAAGGCCTCGTTGAGTTCTATCCAGCCCATGTCGTTCAAGGTCAGTCCCACCTGCTTCAACACGCGCGGGATGGCTTCCTTGGGCCCGATGCCCATGATCTCCGGCGGCACGCCTGCCACACTGAAGCCGAGGAACTTGCCGATGGGCGTGAGGTTGTAGCGCTTCAATGCCGCCTCGGAACACAGCAGCACCGCACCCGCGCCGTCCGACATCTGCGAACTGTTGCCCGCCGTCACCGAGCCCTTTTGCGCGAACACCGTCTTGAGTTTCGCCAGCGCTTCGAGCGAAGAATCCGCGCGCGGGCCTTCGTCCTGTTTCACCTCGCGCGTCTTCACCTTCACCTCGCGGCTGTGCATGTCGCCGATGTGCTCGATGATGGTGTAAGGCGTGATCTCGTCGTCGAACTCGCCGTTGTTGATCGCCGCGATGGCGCGCAGGTGGCTCTGCAGGGCAAAGGCATCCTGCGCCTCGCGCGACACTTTCCAGCGCTCCGCCACCTTCTCCGCCGTCAGCCCCATGCCGTAGGCGATGCCGACATGCTCGTTCTCGAAGATGGCCGGATTGAACGCGATCTTGTTGCCCATCATCGGCACCATGCTCATGCTCTCGGTACCCGCCGCGATCATCACGTCCGCCTCGCCCAAGCGGATGCGATCCGCCGCCAGCGCCACCGCCTGCACACCGGAAGAACAGAAACGGTTGATGGTCATGCCCGGCACCGTGTTCGGCAGCCCGGCCAGCAGCAGCGCGATGCGCGCCACGTTCATGCCCTGCTCCGCCTCCGGCATCGCACACCCCACGATCACATCGCCCACACTGGCCGGATCGAGCGACGGCGCCTGCGCCAGCACGCTCTTCAGCACATGCGCCAGCAGATCATCCGGACGGGTATTGCGGAACATGCCGCGCGGCGCCTTGCCAACGGGCGTGCGCGTAGCGGCGACGATATAGGCTTCCTGGACTTGTTTGGTCATGACATTACCCTCTCAAAGTATTTTGATGCTGATCCCATATCGCTGCATATCGCTCCTTAGCCCAGCAATGTACTCTCCCTCAACGCCATCAGGCAGTTATCATTCACTGGCTCCCACGTTTCGTTCGGGCAAATTTGATTTTTATATCGTGCTTTTTCCGCATGAGTTACACCCAATGTCGAAGCAACTATGCGCGGTGCGCTCTGCCGATTCTCGGTTCGCCATTTCAATACATCAACCAAACCCAGCCTCTGAATGTTTAATGGGTCAAACCCAAAGCCCAAAAAACCTATGTTTTCAGCATTAGCGCAAATATCTCTGGCTCTCATAAAAGCCTGACTGTCATCACGCGCTTCAGGAATGATTTCAATACCGTTTGCTGCAATCTGTAATGACTGTTGATTCAGCGTATTGAAATACTGCCGCACCGTGCTCCCAGGAAGATAATGAAAATCTCCTAAGCTTCCATAAACGTGCAGAATCTCAAAATTTTTCAATACCTCAAGTGCTGTCGCATCATTTACTCCAAAAGTATGTTTGGTCGCCAGATGCAGAAAATATTCCAATGATCTATCGTAATTAAACGTAATGAACTTAATCCTATTCTGTCGAAGTTCAGCAATATGGTTAATGTCCTCAATCATTAGATTCCAAAGATAGGAATACCAATGTTCCGTGTCGTTTGCATTTACTAATTTAGTCGGGTCCTCTTTTGCAACTAACTTTGCCGCTATAGCCAGCTTTCCAACATCAGTAAATCCACTCCTTTTAGCAAGGAATGCGTCGATAGACTTAACATGTGATCGTGCAAATTCACGCGCAAATGCCCTCGTCATTTCCACATCAACATCAGCAAGATCTTTAAGCGTCTCTGCTAAATCATCATAATCCTCTACCGCACGACAAATCGAAGTACGAAGTTCTGCGCCAAGAGGCAATCCATAAGTACAACTCGCACCTGCACCTAAGATAAGAACTGTGGGTCTCTTAATCATTCTGCGTTCACTCAATTCCTCAACGGCTTCCCGCTCTTCAACATATGCTCGATCCGCGCCTGCGTCTTCTCGGTCGCCAGCAATTCCATGAAGTGCTTGCGCTCCAGATCGAGCAGCCATTGCTCATCCACCAAGCTGCCCGCCTCCACATCGCCTCCGCACAGCGTGTCGGCGACGCGGCAGCCGATGTTGTAGTCGTGCTCGGAGATGAAGTTGCCTTGCAGCATGTTGAGCATGGCGGCCTTGAGAGTGGCGATGCCGGTGCGGCCGGCGACGGCGATCTGGCGCTGGTGCAGCGGCGGGCGGTAGGCCGTGGCGTTGAGTGCCTTGGCTTCTTCCTTGGCGATGTGCAGCAATTCAAACTTGTTCAGCACGATGCGGTCGGACGGTCTGAGGTAACCCATCTCTCTTGCCAGCTCGGCGCTCTTGGCGACTTCGCCCATGGCGATGTGCTGGAAGTAGCGGCGCACGAAGGGGAAGATGTCGACGCGGTTGTCGCTGGAATAGCGCTGTGCTTCTGCCGCCGCGCGTTGCGCCATCTCCTTGCAGCCGCCGCCGGCGGGCAATAATCCGACGCCGACTTCGACCAGGCCGATGTAGCTTTCCAGCGTTGCGACTATCCTTGAACAATGGATGGAGAATTCGCAGCCGCCGCCGAGGGCGAGACCATCGACTGCGGCGATGGTGGGCACCTGTGCATACTTGAGGCGCATCGAGGTCTGCTGAAACTTGGCGACGACTGCTTCCACCTTGGGCACATTACCCGTCGCTGCGTTGAACAGGTCGCCCATACCGCCGCCGCCCGCAGCGGTGTATTTGACACGGTTCACCGCGCCCTTGAGTTTGCCGAACATGCCGGTGTCGGGCGTCTCCTGCACGCCCTGCATGAGTTGCAGCAAGTTGGCCCCGGCCGAGAACGGCGGCTCGCTCTGCCACAGGATGAGCGCGCTGAAGTGCGCCTCGGCCTCGTTCACCGCGCGCAGGATGCCGTCCAGCACTTCGTTGCTGACGGTGTGCATCTTGGTCTTGAAGCTCAGGATGGCGATGGTGTCGCCGGTGTGCCACAAGCGCACATCTTCGGTCTCGAAGACGGTCTCGCCGTAGTGGCGTTCTTCGCCGAGGAGGCGGTCGGGGTAGATTTGTCGCTTGTAGACGGGGAGGGTTGAGCGGGGTTGGTAACTTCCGTCCCTCACCCCCTGCCCCTCTCCCGCTTGCGGGCGAGGGGAGAAGGAGCCCTGCATGCTGTGCACCGCTACGCGCGCCGGGTCGGTGGCCCATGCGGGTAACGGCGATGCAGCCATGGCCTTGCCTGCGGCGATGTCGGCAGTGATCCAGCCGGCTACCTGCTGCCAGCCGGCGGCCTGCCAGATCTCGAACGGGCCGTTGTCCCAGCCGAAGCCCCAGCGTACGGCGAAATCCAGGTCGCGCGCGTTGTTGGCGATGTATTCCAGATGCAGCGCGCAGTAATGGAACACGTCGCGGAACACCGCCCACAGGAACTGCGCCTGCGGATGCTGGCTGTTGCGCAGACCGGCGAGCTTCTTGGCCCAGTCGCGCTCGCGCAGGATTTCTTTCACGCCGTCGTCAACCTTCGCGTCGGACAGTTTGTATTCGCGCGTGTGCAGGTCGAGGACGTGGATCTCCTTGCCGATCTTCTGATAGATGCCGCGCTTGGTCTTCTGCCCGAGCGAGCCCTGGTCGACCAGATACTGGAACCAGCCCGGCAGTTCGAAGTGTTTGTGCCACGGGTCTTCGCTCAGATTCTCGCGCATGGTGTTGACCACATGCGCGAAAACGTCGAGGCCGACCACGTCCAGCGTGCGGAAGGTGGCGCTCTTGGGACGGCCGAGATAGCGACCGGTGAGCGCATCCACCATGTCGAAGCCGAGGTTGTAGGCCGCCGCATGATGCTTGGTGGCGAGCATGGAGAACACGCCGATGCGGTTGGCGATGAAGTTGGGGGTGTCCTTGGCGCGCACCACACCCTTGCCCAGCGTGGAGACGAGGAATATCTCCAGCTCATCCAGTAGCGATGCCTCGGTGCCTTTGCACGGGATCAGCTCGACCAGATGCATGTAACGCGGCGGGTTGAAGAAGTGGATGCCGCAGAAACGGTGGCGCAGTTCTTCGGGGAAGGCTTCGGCCAGTGTGTTGATCGAAAGGCCCGAGGTGTTGGTGGCGAAGATGGCATTCGCGTTCACATAAGGCGCGACCTTGCGATAGAGGTCTGACTTCCAGTCGATACGCTCGGCGATGGCCTCGATGATGAGGTCGCAACCGCGCAGTTTCTCCAGATGCTGTTCGTAGTTGGCTGCCTCGATGTAGCTCACGCGCGCCGGGGAAGAGATGGGCGCGGGATCGAGCTTCTTCAGACCTTCCAGCGCCTTGTTGACGTTGCCGTTGGGATCGCCCTCTTTCGCAGGCAGTTCGAACAACAGCGTCTCGACATTGGCATTGACCAGATGCGCGGCGATCTGCGCTCCCATCACACCCGCGCCGAGCACGGCGACCTTGCGAATCTTCAGATGATTGCTCATCGCGATACCCCCGATCAAAAAATTTGCGTCACACCCACTACCCTCACCCTCGGTCCCTCTCCCACGGGGAGAGGGATGCGAACCATCAGTCCATTGCAGATCAGAAACTATATGCGTACTGCACGCTCAGGATGTCCACGCCGCTCTTGTAGGTTCCCACCAGGTTGCCCCTGCCTGCTGCGGCCTGGTTGTCGGCGATGGTGACATCCTTCATGAACAGGTGCGCATAACCGAAATCGATGGTGCCGGACTGCGACGGCTTGTACTGCCCGCCTATGGTCAGCCAGGTGCGGTCGCTGTCGGGGATGCGCGCGGTACGGTAGGCATCGGGCACCGGAGTATGGTCATAGGCGACGCCGATGCGCGACAGCCACTGCCCGCTGTAGTGGTGGGTCGCGCCCACGGCGAAGCGCCAGGTGTCCTTCCAGTTCTCCTGTACGGTCTGCACATTGCTGCCGTTGCTGCGGTCTATCTTCATCTGCTGCAAGACACTCCAGCCGGTGCGCGTCGCATCGGCCATCAGGTCCCACTTGTCGTTCAGCTTGTGGAAGCCGCTGAGCGAGAACGAATCGGGCATGGTGATGGGCAGCACCACATCGCCGTTGGCGAGCAAGGGGCTGGCCGCCAGCGCGGCAGGCACATCGCTGAACGTGATCGATCCCTTCAGGGTGTATTTGATCTTCGAGCGGTAGGACATGCCGATGCGCGTGTCCGCGCTGGCGTTGAACAATGCGCCGAAGTTGTAGCCCCAGGCGGAGTCACTGCCGGCGATCTTGCTCACCCCTTCCACGCCCGGACCGCCGATCGCCGTCAGCAGGCCTGCGCCACCGAATGAGAACGCGGCCGCACTATAGTTCACCGCGCTGGTCAGCTCGCCCGCGATGTGCTGATAGTTGATGCCGGCGCCGACACTGAGGCTGTCGCTCAGCTGATAGGCGATGGATGGGTTCAGGTTGATGGTCTCTATCCTGGACTTGATCGCCTGGAAGCGGCCTATCCAGCTGGCTTCGTATTCGGTCTGCAGGCCGAACGGGGCATTGATGCCGAGACCGAAGCGCGTCGCGCTGTCCAGTTCCATCACCATGTAGGTGTTGGGCACCAGCGCCAGGCTGCCCGCATCGCCGCCGTTGCCGCCTGCGGTCTGCAGCAATGCACCGGTCGAGCCGGTGTCGGAGAGCTTTGCCGAGGGCTGGATCAGACTGCCGGCCACGGTCACCTGTGTGCCGTTCAAGCGCGACATGCCGGCCGGATTGAAGAAGATGGTGGAGGCATCTTCCGCTGCGGCCGCACCACCGGCGAACGCGTTGCCCGTACCACTGCTCTGTTCGATCAGGGCGAATGCCGATGCGGCCGCATTCCCCGACATCGCCAGCAAGGCGCTGGCCACCGATACCGCCATCAACGACTGCTTCAACTTCATTTCCACTTCTCCCTATTCAATGAATTTCAAATCTTCGTATCCGTTATTGTTCTTGTGGCGGCAAAGGCCGCGGTTTGCGGTCATCCCCTACCGCGACATAGGTCAGCGTGGCCTCGGTCACCTTGTGGCACTTCGGGTTGGCCGGATCGCGCTGTACATAGACCTCGACATCCACGGTGATGGAGGTGTTGCCGGTCTTGATGATGCGGGTGTAGAAGCTGACCACGTCGCCGACGAAGATGGGCTGCTTGAACACGAAGGAATTCACTGCGATGGTCGCCACCCTGCCCTTGGCCCGGTGCACCGCCGGGATGCTGCCGGCGATGTCCACCTGCCCCATCAGCCAGCCGCCGAAGATGTCGCCGGTGTAGTTGGCATCGGATGGCATCGCCGCCACGCGGATAGTCGGTTCGCGCTGCGGCAACGAGGTGGTCGCGTGCTCTTCGTGCATCTCAATGTCCTTTGTAGAGTTCTTCGATCTGCTTGCCGAACATCTCCACCACCTTGTTGCGCTTCAGGCTCAGCTTGGGCGTGAGCAGGCCGTTGTCGATGTTCCAGGGATCGGTCAGCAGCAGCACGCGATGCACCCTGGCATAGCCGGGGAAACCGCTGATGTTGCGCGCGATGCGCCGCAGCACCTTGGCTTCCACGTTGCTGTCGGTCAGCGATTCCGGCATGTCGGAGCGCACGCCGACCTTGGCGGCGACCTGCGGCCAGACCACCGGATTGAGCACGGCCAGCGCGACCAGGTAGGGTTTGCCCTCGCCGTAGATCATCACCTGGTCGATCAGCGGGTCGTTGAGGATGGCGGCTTCCATATCGGCCGGCGGGATCTTCTCGCCGTTGGACAGCACGATGATCTCCTTCAGACGGCCGGTGATATAGATGTGGCCGGTCTCGCTGATGCGCGCGATGTCGCCGGTGTTGAGCCAGCCGTCGGCATCGATCATCGCGCGGGTGGCCTCGGGATTGTTCCAGTAGCCCATCATCACGTTCGGCCCTTTCACCAGCAGCGCATTCTGCGCGCCCAGCTTCACCTGCACGCCGCGTATCGGCTGGCCGACGCTGTCGGGGAAGTTGTTCTCCAGTTTGTTGCCGGCCACGATGGGGCTGGTCTCGGTTAACCCGTAGCCCTGCACCACCGGCAGGCCGAGGCCGACGATGAGGTGCGCGATCTCGGCCGGCAGCGCCGCGCCGCCGCTGACGGCAGTGCGCAAACGCCCGCCGAAACGCGCCAGTATCTTCTTCGCCACCAGCGCATTCAGCAGCGGCCACAGCAGGAAGGAGAGCTTCCAGCCGCCGCGCCCCTGATCGCGCAGGAAGCGCGCCCAGCCCACCTCCACCGCCAGATGGAACAGCGCGCGCTTGAGCGGCGAGCCTTCATCCAGCTTGGATTTGATCGCGGCGTTGATGCGCTCGTAGATGCGCGGCACCGAGATGAGGATGGTCGGCTTGATGGTCTGCAGGTCTTCCGAAAGCAGCGGGATGGAACGCGCATAGGCCACGGTCGCACCGGTCATCACCTGCAGGTAGTAGCCGCAGGTGCGCTCGAAGGTGTGCGACAGCGGCAGGAAGGACAGCAGCAGGTCGTCGTCGCGCATGGTGAACGTCGCCATCGCATCGAAGGCGTTGGAGAGCATGTTGCTGTGGCTCAGCATCACGCCTTTCGGCCTGCCGGTGGTACCCGAGGTGTAGATGATGCTGGCCAGCTCGCCGATCGCACAGGGCGGAGCAGCTTTGAGCTCGGCGCTGTCCGGCAGGTAGCGCGCTGCGGAGGCAAGGCGAGGTTCTTCTGCCTTGAAGTCGTCCAGCGAGATGAAACGCTGCACGCAGCCCATCTGCCCGACCACGTTGCTGAGTTCCTTCCATTGTTCCGCGGTCTCGAACAGCAGCACCTTGGCCTGCGCATCGTTGACGATGTAGGCGATGTTGTCGGCGCGGTCCACCGTGTACAGCGGCACCACGATGAGGCCCAGCGACATCGCTGCCTGGTCGAACATCACCCATTGCGGGCAGTTGCGCAGCATCAGCGCCACGCGGTCGCCCTTGACCAGACCTTCCCTGGCCAGCGCCGCTTGCCAGCGCGCCACCTGCCCGTGCATCTGGCACCAGCTCAGCGACACCCATTCGTTGCGCGGCACATCGAAATAACGGTAGGCCTCCTTGTCCGGCGTGCGCCGTACCCGCTCGATGAACAAGCCATGCAGGGTGACCGCCTGCGCCGGTGGAATGATATCTTCGTGTTCTGCAGTCATGTCACACCTCCCCTTCGTTCTTATTGTCCCCGCTCCAGAAACAGGTCGCCGTACAGCTTCTCTCCGGGACTGACGGCATAGTGATCGAGGTTTTTTACACCTGATGCGCGCAAGACCTCGTCGTCGATGAAGAAATGACCGCTGAAGGTCCTGCTGTCGCGCAACAGGATGGCATGCGCAGCGTCCGCCATGATGGCCGGCTTGCGCGAGGCGCGCAGGATCTCGGGCGGAAAGTTGAACTCGATGGCGGCAGTGGCGATGGTGGTGCGCGGCCACAGGCAGTTCACCGCGATGCCGTCGGCGGCGAATTCCTTCGCCAGCCCCAGCATGACCATGCTCATGCCGTACTTGGAGATGGTGTAAGCCACGTGCGGCGCGAACCATTTTGCTTCCAGGTTCAAAGGCGGCGACAGCGTGAGGATATGCGGGTTGGCAGCCTTCCTCAGGTGCGGGATGCAGGCTTGCGAAGCGAGGAAGGTGGCGCGCATGTTGACGTCCCACATCAGGTCGAGGCGCTTGGCAGTGGTCTCCAGCGTCGGCGTGAGGCTGATGGCACTGGCGTTGTTGACCAGCACGTCGATGCCGCCGAAATGCGCGGCAGTCTGTTCGACCGCGGCCGCGATGGCTGCCTCGTCGCGCACGTCGAGCTGGATGGCCAGCGCCTGCCCGCCCGCCTCCGCCACCTCCTGCGCCACGCTGTGGATGGTGCCGGGCAGCTTGGGGTGCGGCTCGGTGGTCTTGCCGGTGATGACCACCTTCGCGCCGTCGCGCGCGCAACGCAGGGCGATCTCCCGACCGATACCGCGACTGGAACCGGTGATGAACACCACCTTGTCGCGCAGGCTGGTCATCCGTTGGATCTCAGCTGTTCCGGCGCAAAGTCGTCGACCATGATGACCTTGCGCCGCAGCGCATAGTCGCGCTCCAGCATCAACGCCTGCTCGGCATCGATGAGGCCCTGCTCGCGCGCTTCCACGATCTGCTGCAGTTCCTCGCGCGCCTTGATCTTGCCTTCCTTGCGCGCTTTCTCCAGCTCGGCCTGCAGCGGTTCGCAGGCCAGTGTGCTGGCGAGCGCCGCTTCCAGTGCGCCGACCGCATCCTTCTCGTCGGGCGAGATGTACATGCCCGCGGTCAGGCGGTCGCGCGCGGCGCCGGGTTTGAGCAGGATGGCGGCGACCTGGTGACCGATATGGTCGCTGGGCGGCCTGCGCCATTGCCCGAGCGGGAAGATCATGGCGCGCAACACCAGCGCGGCGAAACGGTTGGGGAAGTTCTGCAATACGCTGTCGAACGCGATCTGGATGCGATAGAGCCCGTCCTGCATGCCCCAGTGCAACAGCGGCAGGTCTTCCTCCAGGCGGCCGTCGTCCTCGAAGCGTTTCAGCACGGCGGAGCACAGATACATCTGGCTCAACACGTCGCCCAGGCGCGCGGAGAGTTTCTCCTTGCGCTTGAGTCCGCCGCCCAGGACCAGCATGGCGACGTCCGCGGCGAACGCGAACGCAGCCGAGTAACGCGTCAGCGCCTGATAGTAGCGCTTGGTCGGCTGCGCGGTCGGCACGCCGATGATCAGGCCGCCGGTCAAACCGTACAGCAGACTGCGCACGGCATTGCTGAGGGTGAAGCTGATATGGCCGAAGAAGGCCGCGTCGAATTCCTGCACCGCGCGCTTGTTGTTCTGGTCCTGCGCCGCGTGGATCTCCTTCAGCACATAAGGATGCGAACGCACCGCGCCCTGGCCGAAGATGATCAGACTGCGCGTGAGGATGTTGGCGCCTTCCACGGTGATGCCGATGGGCGTCTGCTGGTAGGCGCGCGCCAGATAGTTGTCGGGTCCGAGGCAGATGCCCTTGCCGCCGTGCACATCCATCGCATCGTTGATGACCATGCGGCCGCGCTCGGTGCAGTGGTATTTGACGATGGCGGAGATGACCGAAGGCTTGCCGCCCAGATCCACCGCCTGCGCGGTCATGGTGCGCGCCGCATCCATCACATACAGATGTCCGCCGATGCGCGTGAGCGCCTCTTCCACGCCCTCGAACTTGCCGACCGGCACATGGAACTGCTTGCGCACGCGCCCGTAAGCGCCGCTGGTGCGTGCTGCCAGCTTGACGCCGCCGGTGGCACTGGCCGGCAAGGAGATGGAACGGCCAGCCGCCAGACAGTCCATCAGCATGCGCCAGCCCTGGCCGATGCGCATGGTGCCGCCGATGATGTAGTCCATCGGGATGAACACGTTATTGCCGGTGGTCGGGCCGTTGAGGAAGGCGGAGTTGAGCGGGAAGTGACGGCGCCCCACTTCGACGCCTGGGGTGTCGACGGGCACCAGCGCCAGCGTGATGCCGCGCGAGACTTCCGCGCCCAGCAGGTTCTGCGGGTCGTAGAGTTTGAATGCCAGGCCGAGCAGCGTCGCCACCGGTGCCAGCGTGATGTAGCGCTTCTCCCAGGTGAGGCAGACGCCGAGCACGTTCTTGTGGCCGTTGAAGTCGCCGTAGCACACGGTGCCGTAATCGGGGATGGCGCCGGCATCGGAACCGGCGAAGGGACCGGTCAGCGCGAAACACGGCACTTCCCGGCCAGAGGCGAGGCCGCGCAGGTATTTGTCCTTCTGTTCCTGGGTGCCGTAATGCAGCAGCAGTTCGGCCGGCCCCAGCGAGTTGGGCACCATCACCGTGACCGCCGCGGTGCCGCTGCGCGAAGCCACCTTGGTGATCACGGCCGACTGCGCCTGTGCGGAGAATTCCAGACCGCCGTATTCCTTCGGGATGATCATGCCGAAGAAGCCCTTGTCCTTGATGAACTGCCAGGTCTCCGGCGACAGGTCCTGACGCTTGTGGGTGATGTCCCAGTCATCCAGCATCGCGCACAGCTGCTCGACCTCGTTGTCGAGGAAGGCCTGCTCTTCGTTGCTGAGTCCGCTCTTGGGCAACGCCAGCAACTGCTTCCAGTGCGGGTTGCCGCTGAACAGTTCGCCGTCCCAGCCGACGGTGCCGGCGTCGAGCGCCTCCTGCTCGGTCTGCGAGACCTGCGGCAATATCTTGCGGAAGATGCTGAGGATGAAGCTGCTGACCAACAGACGGCGCAAGGCCGGGATGCCGAAGAGTGCGACGATGGCGGCCAGTGTGAGGTAGATCGCCTGCAGCGCCTCGTCGGAAAGGCGGCTGTCCAGCGCCACGATGGGAACGACCAGCGCGACCATCCCGATCAACCATCCCCATATGGATGCGCGGAAGAACGCCAGACCGAGAATGACCGCCAGGACCACCACAGCCATGAATATTGACATTCTTATTCTCCTCAGTAGGTTCTGTTGTGGATGGGACGAACTTTAACGCCAGTGCGACACGCTGACAATGGATAAATTCCACACACTCCACGTGTGGTCGCGCATATCGGCATGATTGACTATCTGACACCACTTTGACACACTGCAGCCATGTCGAAACTGTCCAGAAAACTCGTTGCCGTACTGATGCTGCTGTGGCTGCCGCTCTCCGGCACGAGCGCGCTCGCGGCATCGATCTCCATGCAGCTGCAGCACGGCGGATGCACCGAGTCCGCTGTCATGCAGACGTTGGCGCACGAGGACATGGCTGCACATCACCAGCATCACGAGCAGGCTCCCGCCGCAGCGGACGAACAAGACACCTCCTGCAACAGTTGCGGCGTCTGCCACCTGGCCTGCACCGGCTACCTGGCGGTGCCAAGCGCCGAAATGCTTGCCGCACAAACGACTGCGCTTGAATCGACACCCTATCTCGTGGCCTTCCACTCCCGCACCTCCGCTCCGCTGGTTCCGCCTCCCCTCGTTCGCGCCTGAGCGGGACGAGTCCGTCTGCAGTTTCCATAGCCTGATTCTCCCGCACCGTTCGACGGCTATTTTCGGCCGTCCGATTGCCATGCAACAGGATGCGGAACATGAAAACACCTTTATCAATTTTCACCCTGCTATGCGCGTTCTGGCTCTCACCCGCCGGAGCCGCTGAGCCGCTGGGCAGCGACCTCGACGGACTGCTGGAATATGCACGCGAGCACAATCCGGAACTGGCCGCCACACGCTTCGAGGCTGTGGCCGCGCAACAACGCACAGAAGCCTCCGATGCCCTGCCCGACCCGGTGCTGCGCACCGAGTTGATGGACATCACCAACGAAGGTTCGACCGGCGCGCGCCTGTTGCCCTCGCAGGTAGGCGGCACGCGTTATCTGCTGATGCAGAGCGTGCCCTGGTACGGCAAGCGCGAGTTGCAGCGCGAGGCCGCCGCTGCCGGTGCGGCGCAGGCCGACGGCCAGGTCGCCGCCAGCTGGGCCGAACTGGCGAACCGCATCAAGGCGGCCTACGCCATGCACTATTACGCCACTGCCAGCGAGCGGCTGGTGCAGCAGTCGCTGGGCTTGCTCGACGACATGGAACAGATCGTGCAGACGCGCTATGCCAACGGCCTCGGCAGCCAGCAGGAGGCGATCCGTGTGCAGATCGAGAAGACCATGCTGAAGAGCGAACTGATCGCGCTGCAGAACGAACACCACCATACCTTCGCCAGACTGAACACCCTGCTTTCGCGCCCCGCCAGCGCGGCACTGGCGGAGCCGCTGCGTTTGCGCCCGCTGCCCGCTGCCGCGAAGCTGGACGAACAGGCCTTGCTGGAACGCCTGCAGGCGCGCAACCCGCAACTGCAGATCGCCGATGCCGGCATCCGCTCGGCCGAGACGAAGCGCGAGCTGGCCTATGCCAACCGCTATCCCGATCTCACCTTGGGCGTGGCGCCCACCCAGTCCGGCAACGCGGTGAAGACCTGGGACCTGATGTTCGAGATCAACATCCCGCTGCAGCGCTCCTCGCGCCGTGCACAGGAGCGCGAAGCCGAAGCGATGCTGTCCGCCTCCGCCGCACGCAAGACGGCGCTGCTCGACCAGACCCGTGCCGACCTGTCGGAGAACCTCGCCGCGCTGGAAGCCGCGCGCCAGACCGAAGCGCTGATCATCACGCGCTTGCTGCCGCAGGCGGACCTCACTTATCAGTCCGCGCTGGCCGGCTATGAGAACGGCAAGGTGGACTTCGCCATGCTGATCGAAGCACAGCGCCAGATCCTCAAAGCGCGCCAGCAGCAGCTGCAGGTACAGATGGACATGCAGCTGCGCCTGGCCGATATCGAAAGACTATTGGGAGAAGAACTATGAGCAATCTCGTCAAAGCCATACTGGTCGCGCTGCTGCTGTCGGCCGTGGCGGCAACCGGATACTGGTATGGAACAACCAGTGCCGAGTTCCGAGTCCCGAGTGCCGAGGGAAAGGCAGAGCGCAAGCTGCTTTATTACCGCAACCCGATGGGTCTGCCGGACACCTCGCCGGTGCCCAAGAAAGACGCGATGGGCATGGATTATGTAGCGGTGTATGAGGGCGAAGAGCCGTCCTCCGCCGTCGTCAGCATCAGCACCGACAAGATCCAGAAGCTGGGGGTAAGGAGCGAGGCGGCAGCGCTGCGCGAACTGAACGCGACGCTGCGCGCGACCGGCCGCATCGAGATCGACGAGCGCCGCCTGCATACCATCGCGCCGAAATTCGAGGGCTGGGTGGAGCGCCTGTACGTGAACACCACCGGACAGGCGGTAGGCAAGGGACAGGCGCTGTTCGATGTGTACAGCCCCGAGCTGCTCTCGGCGCAGCGCGAACATGCGCTGGCCGTGCAGGGATTGGCGGCATTGAAGGATGCCGACGCCGAAGCGAAACAGAGCATGCAGCGATTGGTCGATGCCGGCGCCGCGCGCCTGAAGAACTGGAACATGGCGGGCACGGATAGCGCGCAGGGCATCACCTTCCGCGCACCGGCGAACGGCATCGTGATCGAGAAGAAGGCCGTGCAGGGCATGCGCTTCATGCCCGGCGAGATGCTGTACCAGATCGCCGACCTGTCCTCGGTGTGGGTCATCGCCGAGGTAGCGGAACGCGATATCGGGCAGGTGCAAAAGGGCGCGAAAGCCAGGGTGACAGTCGATGCCGGGCCGGAGCGCGTGTTCGAGGGACGGGTCGATTTCATCTACCCGACACTGAACGAGGCGACGCGCACGGTGCAGGTACGCATACAGGTCGCCAATCCGGGCGGTCTGCTCAAGCCCGCCATGTACGCGCAGGTGCACATCGATGCCGGCAAGGGTGGCAAGGTGCTGACCGTGCCGGACTCGGCGGTGATCGACAGCGGTACACGCCAGGTCGTTCTGGTACGGCTGGCGGAAGGACGCTTCGCGCCGCGCACGGTCACGCTGGGTAGTCGCAGCGACGACCATGTCGAAATCGTTTCAGGGATCACCGAGGGCGAACAGGTGGTCACCTCCGCCAACTTCCTGATCGATGCGGAGAGCAACCTGAAAGCGGCGCTGAGAGGTATGGGCGATGTACCCCAAGGCACCCTCACCCCAACCCTCTCCCAGGGGGAGAGGGGGAAGCAAGTTGGGCATCAGGCGCAAGGCATGCTCGAAGCCGTCAACGCTGACGGCACCGTGAGCATCACACACGATCCCATCCCCGCGCTCAAGTGGCCATCCATGACCATGGACTTCGCGCTGGCGAATCCGTCGCTGGCGGCCAATATCAAGCCGGGCAGTGCCATCGAGTTCGAGATCGTCGAGCGCGGCGAGGGTGAATGGGTGGTCACAAAACTGCAAGTGCAACACAAGGGGCACTGACATGCTGAACACTATCATCGAGTGGTCGGCGAAGAACCGTTTCCTGGTCCTCCTCGCCACCCTGTTCGTCACGCTGGCGGGCATCTATGCGCTGGTAAAGACACCACTGGATGCCTTGCCCGACCTGTCCGACGTGCAGGTGATCGTCTATACCGAATATCCGGGCCAGGCGCCGCAGGTGGTGGAAGACCAGGTCACCTACCCGCTCACCACGGCCATGCTGTCGGTGCCGAAGTCAAAAGTGGTGCGCGGCTTCTCCTTCTTCGGCGCATCGTTCGTGTACGTGATCTTCGAGGACGGCACCGACATCTACTGGGCACGGTCGCGTGTGCTGGAATACCTGAACAGCATCGCCGGGCGCATGCCCAAAGGCGTATCGCCGCAACTGGGGCCGGACGCGAGCGGCGTAGGCTGGGTATACCAATATGCGGTGTTGAGCGACAAACACAACCTCGCCGAGCTGCGCACCATGCAGGACTGGTATGTGCGCTATCAACTCACCAAGGCGCACGGCGTGGCCGAGGTCGCTTCCATCGGCGGCTTCGTGCAGCAATACCAGGTGACAGTCGATCCGCTCAAGCTGCGTTCCTTCGGCATTTCCTTGAACAAGGTGTCACAGGTCATCCGCGAATCGAACCGCGACGTCGGTGGGCGCGTGGTGGAGATGGCCGAGACCGAATACATGGTGCGCGGCCATGGCTACCTGCGCGGCAAAGCGGATATCGAGAATCTGGTGGTGAAAGCCGAGCGCGGCACACCGGTGCTGCTGCGCGACATCGCGCGTGTGGAACTGGGACCGGACGAGCGGCGCGGCCTGACCGAGCTTAACGGCGAAGGCGAAGTGGTGTCTGGCATCGCGATGGCGCGCTATGGCCAGAACGCGCTGGAGGTGATCGAGAACATCAAAGCCAAGATCGCCGAGATCGCGCCCGGCCTGCCCGAAGGCGTGACCATCCAGACGGTGTATGACCGCTCCGAACTGATCGAGCGCGCCATCGCCACCTTGAAGAAGACGCTGCTGGAAGAAGGGCTGATCGTGGCGCTGGTGTGCATGGTGTTTCTGATGCATGCGCGCAGTGCTTTGGTCGCCATCGTGATGCTGCCTATTGGCGTGCTGATCGCGTTCATCGCCATGCGGTTCCTGAACCTCAATTCCAACATCATGAGTCTGGGCGGGATCGCGATCGCCATCGGGGCGATGGTGGATGCGGCGATCGTGATGATCGAGAATGCGCATAAGCATCTGGAGCGGCTCACGCCCTTTAATTCCATGGCGCTCCCCACTTTGAAAAAGGGGGGCTGGGGGGGATTTTTCTCAGTGCACAAGCAAACTGCAAATCCCCCCTCACCCCCCTTTGTTAAAGGGGGGAGTGAATTGCATGAGCGCGAACGCGCCATCCTCGCCGCCTGCAAGGAGGTCGGCCCCTCCCTCTTCTTCTCCCTGCTCATCATCACCGTCTCCTTCCTGCCGGTGTTCACGCTGGAAGCGCAGGAAGGCCGCCTGTTCGCCCCGCTCGCCTTCACCAAGACCTTCGCCATGGCCGGCGCCGCCCTGCTTTCGGTCACGCTGGTGCCGGTGCTGATGTTGCTGTTCATCAAGGGCAACATCAAACCGGAGGCAGAGAATCCGCTCAACCGCTGGCTCATCGCGGGCTACCGTCCGCTCATCGCCGCCGTGCTGCAGCGCAAGAAGACCACGCTCGCCGTCGCCGCAGCGGCGATGCTGTTGAGTGTGTATCCCGCATTGAAGCTGGGAAGCGAGTTCATGCCGACGCTCAACGAAGGCACGCTGTTCTACATGCCGACCGCGCTGCCCGGCATGTCGGTCACCAAGGCCGCCGAGCTGCTGCAAACACAGAACAAGATCATCAGGAGCTTCCCCGAGGTCGCATCGGTGTACGGCAAGGCAGGCCGCGCGCAAACCGCCACCGACCCGGCGCCGCTGGAAATGTTCGAGACGGTGATCAACCTCAAGCCGCAGGAGGAATGGCGCGACGGCATGGACACCGACAAGCTGATCGCCGAGATGGACAAGGCATTGCAGTTCCCCGGCGTGGCCAACTCGTGGACCATGCCGATCAAGGCGCGCATCGACATGCTCTCCACCGGTATCCGCACGCCCATCGGCATCAAGGTGTACGGCAAGGATCTGGACGAGATGGAGCGCCTCGCCAAACAGATCGAGGCTGTAGTCAAAAACATACCGGGCACGACCAGCGCCTACGCCGAGCGTATCACCGGCGGTTTCTATCTCGACATCGAACTGGACCGGCTGGCACTGGCGCGCTACGGGCTGACTGTCGGCGAGTTGCAGGATGTCATCGCCACCGCGCTCGGCGGCGAGATGGTCACCACCACGGTGGAAGGACTGGAACGCTTCGGCGTCAGCGTGCGTTACCCGCGCGAACTGCGCGACACGCCGGAACGGATCGCGCGCGAAGTGCTGGTGACAACCATGGATGGTGCGATGATCCCGCTCGGCCAGGTCGCCCGCGTCAGCCTCAGCAAGGGCGCGCCGAGCATCCGCACCGAGAACGCCCTGCTCTCCGCCTACATCTACGTGGACATCCGCGGGCGCGACATCGGCTCCTATGTGGACGAGGCGCGCAAGGCGGTGGCGGCGGAAGTGAAGTTCCCGCCCGGCTACTACGCCATCTGGAGCGGCCAGTTCGAATACATGGAACGCGCCATCGCCAAGATGAAGATCGTGATCCCCATCACGCTGCTGCTGATCTTCCTGCTGCTCTACCTCAACTTCAAGCGCGTCACCGAATCGCTGGTGGTGATGCTGTCAGTGCCGTTCGCGCTGGTGGGCGGCGTGTGGCTGCTGTGGCTGCTCGATTACAACTTGAGTGTGGCGGTGGCCGTGGGATTCATCGCGCTGGCGGGGGTGGCGGCGGAGACCGGTGTGGTGATGCTGATCTATCTGGAGAAGGCTTGGCAGGATAAATTGGCGGAATGTGCAAGACGCCCTCAGGCAAATACTGGAAGCGATGTTCATCCTGCCTTCCCCCACCCTAACCCTCCCCCGGAGGGAGAGGGAACAAACGTTTCGCAGCCCGGCACGCCGAGCAGCGAGGATCTGTACGACGCCATCATGCACGGCGCAGTAGAACGCGTGCGCCCCAAGATGATGACCGTGGTCGCCATCATGGCCGGTCTGCTGCCCATCCTGTGGAGCAGCGGCACCGGCTCGGAAGTGATGCGCCGCATCGCCGCACCCATGGTCGGCGGCATGATCTCCTCGGCGGTACTCACGCTGCTGGTCATCCCGGTGATCTATGCGCTGATCAAACGCAAGGAACTCTCTTCAAAAAACCATCCCGTCAGAAAGGAAGAATCATGAGCAAACTCACTATCGCAATCTTGTCCGCATTGCTGGCACACAGCGGCACGGCAGTCGCCGCCTCGCACGAACATCACGACATGTCCTCACATCAGACCCGGCTGAGCGCCGCCACCTATTCAAGCGTCGGCGTGGTGAAAGCGATCAATACACAGGACGCCAAGGTGCAGGTCGCCCACGAACCCATCGCCGAACTGGGCTGGCCCGCGATGAACATGTGGTTCGCGTTGAAAACTCCCCTTCCGCGGGACATCAAGGTCGGCGATCACGTGCGCTTCGAGATGATGCAGGAAAGCAATAAGCAATGGGTGATCGTCAAGATCGGGAGGAAGTGACCCTCGCGGGCGGCTTTCGTAAAGGAATGCGCTGCCTAGTTGCCGACCGCCCATTCCGCGACGCCTTCGCGCAGATGGACAGCCGAGTAACCTTCCTGCTGGAGCAAGGCGACAGCATCGACTGCCAGCAGGCAGTAGGGACCGCGGCAGTAGGCGACGATGGCGCGATCCTTGGGCAGCTCTCCGAGACGCTGGCGCAGTTCCTCCAGCGGAATCGATCGGGCGAAAGGCAGATGCGCGTTCAGATATTCTTCCGAAGGCCTGACATCGAGCACCACCACCTCGCCCTTGCGCGCGGCTTTCATCAGACTGTCGCGGTCGCTGGGCACCAGATCGCCGGGCTGTGAGGCGATCTTCTGCAGTGCCAGCTGCAATTCGATCAGGCGTTCCTCGGCCAGGGTGTGGACCTGCACCCACAGATCGGCCACCGATTTGTCGGCGAGACGGTAGTGGATGTTCTTGCCCTGGCGCTCGGTCTCGACCAGATGCGCCATGCGCAACTCACGCAGATGCGCGCTGGCCAGCTTCACGCTGATGGAAGCCTCGTTCGCCAGCGTCTCCACCGTCTTTTCACCCTGACAGAGCAATTCGATCAGTTCCAGACGCTTCGGGCTGGAAAAGACCTTGCCCACCCGTGCCACTTGTTCATACAGCAGGTCCTTGATCTTGCGTGCGTTCTTCATCTTATCAATCCATTGAATGGTGGAATGTACGGCATCCACTCTAATTCATCTTGACATCAATTAACAGCCGGTGCTCTAATCATTCCAATACTTCTTGGATTGTTTGTCAACTCGGGAGATCGCCATGAAGGCCTTGTTCATTCTCAACGACGCACCCTACGGCAGCGAACGCACCTATAACGGCCTGCGTCTGGCGGGAGCCGTGGTCAAACAGGCGGACAGCACAGTGCGCGTATTCCTGATCGGCGATGGCGCATCTTCTGCGCACCGCAATCAGAAGGTACCCCAGGGTTTCTACAACGTAGAGGTGATGATCGGCAATGTGATCCGCAACGGCGGCGAGGTCGGCATCTGCGGCACCTGCATGGATGCGCGCGGCATGGGCGATGGCGATATCGCCGACGGGACTCACCGCAGCACTTTGGCCGAATTGGCGGAGTGGACTGCGTGGGCGGACAAGGTTCTGGTGTTCTAAATAAAAGGGAGAGAGCGATGTTTTTCAAACAACTGCCGACAAAAGAGTCTTCACTGTCCTATTTTCTGGGCTGCGGCACCAAGGGCAAATCCATGGCCGTGGACGTGGTCGCGGGCGACGAGGAGTGGTACATCGAGGAAGCGAAGAAGGCCAACGTCACCATCAATTACGTCGTCGACACCCACGTCCATGCCGACCACTATTCCGGCGGCAGGAAACTCGCACAGATGGTAGGCGCACCCTATTGCCTGCACGAGTCCAACAAAGGACGCGTCAAATTCGAATTCGAACCATTGACCGATGGCCAGTCGCTCAATCTCGGCAACGTCAATGTCGAGGTGCTGCATACGCCCGGCCACACGCCGGACAGTATCTGCCTGCTGGTGACCGACATGCGCCGCGGCGAACTGCCCTGGTTCGTCATCACCGGCGACACCCTGTTCGTCGGCTCGATCGGCCGGCCCGACCTGCTCGGACGCGAGAAGGAGATGGCAGCACAGTTGTACGACAGCATCCACGCCAAGTTGCTGCATCTTTCCGGCGAAGTCGAGATATTCCCCGGCCATCAGGCGGGCAGCGTCTGCGGCGCCGGCTTGTCCGGCAAGCCCTCTTCGACCATCGGTTTCGAGAAACGCTGGAACCCCGGCCTGACGATGAGCAAAGAAGCCTTCATCGAGAACCTGCTCAAGGAGATCCCGCCGCGCCCGGCCGAGATGGACAGGATGGTCGCCGCCAACCTCGCGGGCTGATGATGACGCACGCCACACTGACCCACGGCATCCGCGCCAACCTCGACCAGTTCCTCCATCAACTGCTGCAAGTCATGCTGGTGGGTTTCACCATCGGCATGATGCGCACGGTGGTGCCCGCTTTGTCCGAATCGGAATTCGGCGTGCCGAAGAACTCCTTCATGCTGCTCACCGCCTTTGTGGTGGCCTTCGGTCTGGTCAAGGGCACGCTCAATTTCGTGGCCGGACGATTGTCGGAACGCATCGGGCGCAAGAAGGTGCTGCTGCTGGGATGGGCGGCGGCACTGCCTATTCCCCTGCTGGTCTATTTCGCACCGTCGTGGAGCTGGATCGTGGCGGCGACGGTACTGCTAGGCATCAATCAGGGGCTGACCTGGTCGATGACGCAGACCTCCAAACTGGACATCACCCGTGCCGACCAGCGCGGCCTGACCATCGGTCTCAACGAATTCTCCGGTTATATCGGACTGGCGCTGGCGGGCATCATCACCGCCTATCTGGCAACCATGCTCGGGCCGCGCAGCGGCTTGCTGCTGTTCGGCATGACCACCATCCTGCTGGCCATACTGCTCACCCTGCTGTGGGTCAAGGACACACTGCCCTGGGCGAAGAGCGAGGCGGCAAGACATAAAGCGGGCATCAGCAGCGGGCCGCTGGCGCGCTTCCCGACCAATATCGCTGCGCACCCCACGACATGGGAAGTGTTCACGCTGGTGTCGTGGCGCGATAAACGATTGTTCGCCATCAGCCAGGCCGGACTGGTGGAGAAATTCGTCGATGCACTGGTGTGGGTGTTCTACCCGGTCTTCCTATACCAGCGCGGCATCAGCCTGCCCGACATCGGCTGGATCGTCGGCGTGTACGGTTTCGTCTGGGGCGGCTCGCAGTTCTTCACCGGCAAGCTGTCCGACCACATCGGCCGTCACATCCCGAACGTCATTGGCATGTGGATCTGCGGCGCGGGCGTGGCGATGATGCTGCTCTGCGAGGGCGCGGCATTGTGGTCGCTGTCCGCAGCCGTCTCCGGTTTCGGCATGGCGCTGCTCTATCCCAACCTGTCAGCTGCAGTGGCCGACATCTCCCACCCCGACTGGCGCGGCTCGGCCATTGGCATCTATCGCTTCTGGCGCGATCTGGGGTATGGTGTGGGGGCATTGGGTCTGGGTATCGCTGCACACTTCAGCGGCTCGGTGGATGCGGCGTTCTGGTTCGTGGCGGTGTCGATGTTCCTGTCCGGCGGGATACTCTGGCTGTTTGGCGAAGAGACGCACCCCAACCTTAATCCGGAAAAAACTGCCGGATGACCCGCAAGGAGTATCCCCGGCGATCCGGGGCGTCAGATAACAGGAATGACCATGGCTGATTGTTGCAGCGGCAAATCGTGTGAACTGGAGGCACTGCGCGAGCGGCAGAGCGCCACGCTGAAGACCGTGCTGGTCATCAATGCCGTGATGTTCGTGGTCGAGCTGTCGGCCGGCTTGCTCAGCGGTTCGGTCTCGCTGGTGGCGGATTCGCTGGACATGCTGGGCGATGCGCTGGTGTATGGCTTCAGCCTGTACGTCGTGGCGCGCGGCGCGGCCATGAAGGCCAGGGCGGCGCTGTTCAAGGGCGTCATCATGCTGGGCTTCGGGCTGTTCGTGCTCGGCCAGGCGATCTGGCGCATCATCCATCCGGAACTGCCGGTATTCGAGACCATCGGCCTGATCGGCCTGCTCGCTTTGACTACCAACGGCTACTGCTTCTACCTGCTGTGGAAACACCGCAGCGAGGACATCAACATGAGTTCGATATGGTTGTGCTCGCGCAACGATATCATCGCCAACGTCTCGGTGCTGTTTGCCGCGGCCGGTGTGTGGCTCACCCATTCGGGCTGGCCCGACATCGCGGTCGGCCTGGCGCTGGCCGCGCTGTTCCTGCGTTCGGCACTGCATGTGTTGCGCGAATCCATCCGGGAACTGCGCACCGCCGCGGACTGAGACGGGTACTGCCCGTTCAGTCGTAACGGTGTATCTCTATCGTCGTATGCACGATCTCATCATGCTGTCTTAGCATATCGCGCACCTGGTCCGGCGTCAGCGTGCTGCTGCGGGTCACGATGCTGATCGCGCAGGCATAGGCTTCCACGCCGACACGCCAGACATGCAGGTCGACTATCCTTGTGGCGTCCGGGTGTGCGGGTATCTCGATGACCTCGCGTATCTCGTCGACGATGGGATGGTCCATCTCGCGGTCGAGCAGCACCTTGCCGGTATCGACCAGCAGGCCTTTGGCCCAGACCGCCACCAGCAGCGCGCCGACGATGCCCATCACCGGATCCAGCCAGGACCAGCCGTAGAGCAACCCGCCCAGCAGCGCGACGATGGCCAGTACCGAGGTCAGCGCGTCCGTGATGACATGCACATAAGCCGATCTCAGGTTCAGGTCGTGATGGTGGCCATGCATATCGTGCCCGTGTTGGTGGCGATGCCCTCCCTGCGCTCTGGCAAGGATCACGGCGCTGGCGATGTTGACCAGCAATCCGGCCACCGCAACGATGATCGCTTCGCGGAAGTGGATGGGCTGCGGCGTGAGCAGGCGTTCCACCGAACCGATGACCATCATGGCAGCGACGCCGAGCAGGAAGATGGCGCTGGCGAAGCCGCCCAGTATCTCGATCTTCCAGGTGCCGAAGGCAAAGCGCGGATCCTGCGCATAACGCCGCGCCGCCGCATAGGCGAAGGCGCTCAGCCCGATGGCGAAGGCATGCGAACTCATGTGCCAGCCATCGGCCAGCAGCGCCATCGAGTTGAACCACCAACCGGCCGCGATCTCGATCACCATCATGGCGGCGGTGATCCACATCACGGCGCGCGTGCCGCGTTCGGCGGCCGGATTGCCGGCATCGAACACATGATGATGGGACCAGCGCGGATCGCCAGGAGGGTTCATGAATATGCTGTTTGATCGCTTGCTTGCTTGATCGACTGACTCACTGGCCCGACACCCGGCCCGTTCATTCCTTTTCGTCGCTGAAGTGGATGCGGTTGCGCCCCATCTCCTTCGCCTGATACATCGCGGCATCGGCTTCCTTGATGATGTCTTCCGGACGCTCTTCGTGATCCATGAACAAGGCCACACCGATGCTTGCGCTGCAATGATGCTCGACCGTGACAGCCGGCTGGTTGTCACGTGCGATCGTCAGCTGGTAGGGGTCTGACAGTGCTGCACGGATCTTCTCGGCGACGATATGCGCCTGCACCTCCGACTCCTGGATGCGCGGAGCCAGATCGAGCAGCAGCACCACGAACTCGTCGCCGCCCAGCCGCGCGACCGTGTCAATCTCGCGCACGCAGGCTTTCAGGCGCCGTGCCACCTCGATCAGCAGCAGGTCGCCCACTTCGTGACCGTGGGTGTCGTTGAGCGGCTTGAAATTATCCAGGTCGAGGAACATCAGCGCTGCATAGCGCTTGTTGCGGTTGCTGGCTGCGACAGCCTGCCCCAGCCGGTCATGCAGCAGGCGGCGGTTGGGCAGCAGGGTCAGCATGTCGTAAAAGGCCATGTGCTGCATCTGCTTCTGCTGGCGCAGCACCAGTCGGTGCTCCTCATGCAGCTTGCGCTTGGTCCACATCAGCCTGAGTACCAGGAATGTGACCAGGCTGGCGGCCATCAATGCCGCCAGTATCTGCAGGCGATACTGGGTCACCACATCCTCAAGCGTGAACAAGGGTGTCGCTTCGAAAGGCGGCGCGCGCAACTCGCGCAACACATCCTCAACCGATGCATAGTCGCCGGGAATGACGAAGCCGCGGGTCTTCATGCTCTTTGCCGCAGCCGAATCTTCTTCGAGCAGGAAAAGCGATGCGGCGACATGCTGGGCCAGGTGTTCATCGACACTGGGCAACGCTGCGAACGGCCATTCCGGATACAGGCGTGTGGAGACCTGTACCGGGAAGCGCGGCGGGTTCTGCAGGTTAAGCACTCTGAGTCTGGACGCGTCCAGCTTGCCCTCGCGCGCCAGTGCTTCCAGCACACCGGTACGCACGAAACCGGCATCGGCACGGCCGTCAAGCACCGCCTCCACGACCTTATCCTGCGGTAGACCGGTCACCAGCAGTTTCGCGTCGTGCGGCAGCCGTATCCCCGCCTTCTTCAATTCGTAAGCCTGCATCTGGTAGGCGCCAAGTGAATCGGTGCTCACGATGGCGATGCGCTTGTTCTTCAGGGATGCCAACGAGTCTATCCCCACAACATCGGCACGGCTGAAGATGACTCCGCCGAAGGAACGCACCGGTTGACCGCTCTCATCGACGACCAGCGTTGCGATGGGCGAGGTCAGACCGAAACGCTTGTTCAGGTAGACGTAGTGTCCGGGATTGGTGAGCACGAAATCCAGCCGGTTCGCGGCAACGGCCGCTTCCATCTCGGAAAGGGTGAGCGCTTCGATCACGAATTCGCGCGCCGGCATGGCCTTCTTGAAGACGGCTGCCAGCGGTTGCCACTGCACTTGGGTGATCGGCTTGGGCCGGAATGCCAGCACCCCCACCTTCACCGGTTGCGCAGCTTCGACCGGCGCAAATGCCGCGACGACTGCCAGCAGCACAAGCAGCATGCCGCGCACGATCAGATCGCGCCGGACAGCATGCTGGAAGATCGCCGCATTATTGTTCATGACTTGTGTGTAAGGACTGCAAACCCGTCTCCGGCGAGGATACAAAGCGATCGAAGCACCACTGTGCGGACGCTGTAGCGTCGGATCACCATGGCTGCCAGTTTGAACCAGCCCGAGTCACTTTACAACAAGGATGGATGGTTTGATTCCCCTGTCACACAAGGGGTTGTGTGACCTACCCTACGCAAGAAAGATGCGACACCTATCGTGTCTGGCATCAGCGCATCTTCGCCACGGCTTCTTCCACGCGCTCCACCGCGATGATCTCCATGCCTTCGATCTTGTGCTTGGGGGCATTGGCCTTGGGGATGATGGCGTGGGTGAAGCCGAGCTTGGCGGCTTCCTTCAGGCGCTCCTGCCCGCGCTGCACCGGACGCACTTCTCCGGCAAGGCCGACTTCGCCGAACACCACCATCTTCTCCGGCAACGGCCGGTTGCGCAGCGAGGAGACGATGGCGAGCAGCACGGCCAGGTCGGCGCCGGGCTCGGTGATCTTCACACCGCCGACGGCGTTGATGAACACATCCTGATCGAAGCAGGCGATGCCCGCATGGCGGTGCAGCACGGCCAGCAGCATGGCCAGACGGTTCTGTTCCAGACCCAGCGAGAGGCGGCGCGGTGTGGGCGAATGCGAATCGTCGAGCAGCGCCTGTATCTCGACCAGCAAGGGACGCGTGCCTTCCTGCGTGACCATCACGCAGGAACCCGGCACCTGCGCACCGTGCTGCGACAGGAACAAGGCTGACGGGTTGCTGACTTCGCGCAAACCCTTCTCGGTCATGGCGAACACGCCCAGCTCGTTCACCGCGCCGAAGCGGTTCTTGAACGCGCGGATGAGGCGGAAACTGGAATGGGTGTCGCCCTCGAAATACAGCACGGTGTCGACAATATGTTCCAGCACGCGCGGGCCGGCCAATGCACCTTCCTTGGTGACATGGCCGACGAGGATGATGGTCACTCCGCTGCTCTTGGCCAGGCGCGTGAGCTGCGCCGCGCATTCGCGCACCTGCGCCACCGAGCCGGGCGCCGAGGTGAGCTGTTCCGAATACACGGTCTGGATGGAGTCGATCACCACCACTTCCGGTTTTTCGTTGGCGACCGTGGCCTGGATCTTTTCGAGCTGGATCTCGGGCAGCAGGTGCACATCGCGTGCGTCCAGCGCCAGGCGTTTGGCGCGCAAGGCGATCTGCTGCGCCGATTCCTCGCCGCTGACGTAGAGGACTTTTTTCGTGGTTGAGAGATGCGCCAGTGCCTGCAACAGCAGCGTGGACTTGCCGATGCCGGGGTCGCCGCCGATCAGCACCACGCCGCCTTCCACCAGTCCGCCGCCCAGCACACGGTCGAACTCGGCGATGCCGGTGGGCGTGCGCGAGACTTCGCTCGCTTCCACCTCGGCCAGCTGCTGCAGCTTGCCCGATGCCGCCAGCGCACTGTAGCGGTTCTTGCCCGCTGCCGGCATGGCCTCTGCCACCGCTTCGACCAGCGTGTTCCACTCGCCGCAATTCGGGCACTGGCCCTGCCATTTGGGGGATTGTCCGCCGCACTCGGTGCATGAATAGACTGTTTTTGCTTTTGCCATGACTGCCTCTGACTGAATGCCGCGAGGATAACGCAGTTCTCCTCAGGTAGAATAGCCGCATGTTACGTCTTACCGAAATCCGCCTGCCGCTAACCCATCCCGCAGAAGATCTCAAGGCCGCCATCCTCAAACGGTTGGGCATCGCCGCCACCGATCTGGCCGGATTTACCATCTTCCGCCGCGGTTACGATGCGCGCAAACGCAATGCCATCGTGTTCGTCTACACCGTGGATGTGGAGGTACAGAACGAAGCGGCGCTGCTGAAGAAGAACATCCCGCATGTGGCCGCAGCCCCCGACATGAGCTACCGCGTGGTGGCGCAGGCCCCGCAAGGCCTGAGCGAGCGCCCGGTGGTCATCGGCACCGGCCCCTGCGGCATCTTCGCCGGGCTGCTGCTGGCGCAGATGGGTTTCAAACCCATCATCCTCGAACGCGGCAAGGAAGTGCGCGAACGCACGAAAGACACCTGGGGCCTGTGGCGCAAGGGCAAGCTCGATCCCGAATCCAACGTGCAGTTCGGTGAAGGCGGCGCCGGCACTTTCTCCGACGGCAAGCTGCACAGCCAGATCAAGGACCCCAAGTTCTACGGGCGCAAGGTACTCACCGAATTCGTCAAGGCCGGTGCGCCGGAAGAGATCATGTATGTGAGCAAGCCGCACATCGGCACCTTCCGCCTGGTCGGCATGGTGGAAGAGATGCGCCATGAGATGGAGAAACTGGGGGCGGAGATACGCTTCCAGAGCCGCGTGGAAGACATAGCGATCGCCGACGGACAGGTGCGCGGCGTGGTGCTGGCCAATGGCGAGCGCATCGCCACCAGCCATGTGGTGCTGGCAGTCGGCCACAGCGCGCGCGATACCTTCGCGATGCTGCACAAGCGCGGCGTCTACATGGAAGCCAAGCCCTTCTCCATCGGTTTCCGCATCGAGCATCCGCAGGCGGTCATCGACCGCGCGCGCTTCGGCGCCAATGCGGGCAATGAGTTGCTGGGTGCGGCGGATTACAAGCTGGTGCACCACGCCAGCAACGGGCGCTCGGTGTACAGCTTCTGCATGTGCCCCGGCGGCACAGTGGTGGCGGCGACTTCGGAAGAAGGCCGCGTGGTCACCAACGGCATGAGCCAGTATTCGCGCAACGAGCGCAACGCCAACAGCGGGATCGTCGTGGGTATAACGCCGGATGATTATCCCGGCGATGTCCTGGCCGGGGTGGAGTTCCAGCGCAAGTGGGAGTCGCGTGCGTTTGAACTGGGCGGCAGGAGCTATGCAGCGCCGGCACAGCGCGTCGGCGACTTTCTGGCCGGTCGTCCCTCGACACATCTCGGTGAGGTCGTGCCCTCCTACACACCGGGTGTGACGCCCACCGACCTTTCCACCGCCCTGCCCGACTACGCCATCGCCGCCATCCGCGAAGCGCTGCCCGCATTCGAGAAACAGATCAAGGGTTTCGCCATGGAGGATGCCGTACTCACTGGCGTAGAGACGCGCACCTCATCGCCCGTGCGCGTCAAACGCGGCGACGATTTCCAGAGCATCAACATCAGGGGACTATATCCGGCCGGTGAAGGCGCGGGCTATGCGGGCGGGATATTGTCCGCAGCGGTGGACGGCATCGAAGTCGCCGAGGCCGTGGCGCTGGATATGGTGAAGACGTAACCAGATCCGTTCGCCCTGAGCGAAGCCGAAGCATCACCTTGAACGGCAGACTCGGTCTCATACCTTTCCTGCCGCATCCATCGCACTGCCTGCCCGCAAATTTGGGTTTCTGGAAGCGCTCGAAACTGGCGTAACATGTCGGCCTTTCGATACAGCTGCCCCGCATGTCCACCATCGTCCTCGCCACCCTCAACGCGCGCTACCTCCATGCCTCGCTGGGCTTGCGCTATCTCGCCGCCAACATGGGCGAGCTGGAACAAGACACCGAGATCATGGAGTTCATCCTGCAGCACCGGCCCGAGGAGATCGTCGAGGCTTTGCTGGCGGCCAAGCCGCGCATCATCGGTTTCGGCGTTTACATCTGGAACGTGACCGAGATCACCCGCGTGGTCGCTTTGCTCAAAAGCGTCGCCCCGCAGATCACCGTGGTGCTGGGCGGGCCGGAAGTCAGTTACGAATGCAATGAGCAGGAGATCGTGCGCCTGGCCGACTATGTGATCACCGGCTGGGGCGACATCAGCTTTGCCCAACTGTGCCGCGAACTTCTGCAACAGCGCCCGCAGGCGCAGAAGATCATTGCCGGCATCCAGCCGAAGCTTTCCGAGATCGAACTGCCCTATGCGCTTTACTCAGACCACGACATCGCACACCGCACGCTGTATGTGGAAGCATCGCGTGGCTGCCCGTTCAAATGCGAATTCTGCCTCTCGTCATTGGACAAGACCGCCCTGGCCTTCGATCTCGACCGCTTCCTCGATGAGATGGACAAGCTCTATCAGCGCGGCGCGCGCCAGTTCAAATTCGTCGACCGCACCTTCAACCTCAACATCAAGACCGGCGTGCGCATTCTGGAATTCTTCCTCGAACGCCTGGACGATCAACTGTTCGTGCACTTCGAAGTCATCCCCGACCACCTGCCGGAGCAACTGAAAGCGCTGATCGTCAAATTCCCGGCCGGCTCTCTGCAATTCGAAGTGGGCATCCAGACCCTTAACCCCGAAGTGCAGGCACTGATCTCGCGCAAACAGGATACGGCCAAAACAGAAGAGAACCTGCGCTGGCTGCGCCAGGAAAGTCATGCGCACGTCCATGTCGACCTCATCATCGGTTTGCCCGGTGAAGATGTGGCGAGCATCGCCAATGGCTTCGACCGTCTGGTGGCGCTGAAGCAGCAGGAGATCCAGGTCGGCGTGCTCAAGCGCCTGCGCGGCACACCCATCATCCGCCACACCGAAGCGTACGCCATGCGCTACACCCCGTACCCTCCCTACACCATACTCGCCACCGACCGTATCGACTTTGCCACCATGCAAAGGTTGGCGCGCTTTGCCCGCTACTGGGATCTGGTCGGCAACTCCCAGCGTTTTCCGCAGGCACTCGAACTGTTACTGGGTGAAAGCCCGTTTGCACGCTTCCTGACTTTCTCCGACTGGATCTATTCCACCACGCGCCAGACTCATCAGATCCCGCTGCACCGACTGTTCGATCTGCTTTTCAACGGGCTGACTACAGCACTTGCCGTGCCGGCAGAAAAGGCCCGCGCCGCGCTGGAGAATGATTTTGTTCAGTCAGGCTGCAAGGAGCTGCCGCCGTTCATGAAGACAGAAAAAGATTTGCCCCGTAAGGCCAAGACAGGAAACTTGGCAAAACGGCAGGCACGACTGCTGGCGGAATAACTCTCAGGTTTATTTTTTTTGCATGCAGGCAGGGCGCGGCAACAAGCGAGTTTGATCTCGGTGCGATGGCGTGGAATTTGAAGCAGAGGGGGCCGCTTATCGGCCAAAGCTGCCGAATCAGATCGCTTCGAAATTTGACCGCTTAGCTGACCAGAGCGGACATCAACGTGCAGCTAAGGGGCGCGCCGAAGGTGCGTCCCAGCGACCGGAGGGAGCGAACTTGAGCGTAGGGTTAGGGCTCGATAGTACTTTGTTGGGGGCCATTTTTAACGATACCGTACACAATGTTCACCAGACCGACGTACACATAACCAATGATGAGAATATAGACGGCAAACGGAATCAGCTCACCCCAACTATATATGATGTCTGGGTTAAATAGCTGGTCAATGTATTCGTATAGCAACCAGCCGCCACCTTGGATGGGGATGAAGAGTAGCGGCGCACAGAAGGATAGCTTTTGAATCCTTGCTTCATCCTTTATACGGCCAATCAGGAAGAACATGACGCAGGCAAATAGCAGGTATTGAATGCCACCAAAAACCAAAGACAACAGCAACACAGCTGAAGCTACATTCATTCCGAATGGCAAGAATACCAAAGGCAATGCGATTGGCAGTATTAGTGCAATTCGAAAGAAGCGGATGGGTGACATTTTCCCTAACGTGCAGCTAAGGGGCGCGCCGAAGGCGCGTCCCAGCGACCGGAGGGAGCGAACTTGAGCGTAGGGTTAGACAGACTCTTATTCATTTGAGCATTGTATGGTTTGGTTGCTCCAACTGCCACCCTGGTCAAGGCAGCGATCCGTCAAAACAAAGCGCCCGATGTAAGGCACCGCAATCAGAAACAAGCCAATTACCAACAACACAAGCGCGCCGCGCCCAACCTTAGGGAAAGTAAGAATGCCGCGAAATAGCCCAATGCCAAGAAACAAGGCGGCTGCGGAAAAGAAAAGGTGACCCAGAGCGCGACGAGACCAACCAATAGGATATGGATTGGGAGGGCCGCCAGATACCCATGCGCTATATGCCGCACTATTGAGATACAAGTGGAGTTACCAGGATTTAGTGGACAAGAGTAATCTCTAAACCTGTAGCCTGGAGAATTGCCATGCCTGCGAACAATACCACAAGCAAAACAAGGTGCGCATACGCGTTCATTGAAGCCAACTGTGATGAGTACAGTGTCAA
>JACRNY010000005.1 GCA_016214695.1 Nitrosomonadales bacterium
CTTGGCTTCGCCACCGAACTTCTTCGACAGTACGGTCGTGATCGCCGCTGTCAGGGTGGTCTTGCCGTGGTCCACGTGGCCGATCGTGCCCACGTTCACGTGCGGCTTCGTACGTTCAAATTTGCTCTTTGCCATGATTTATCCCCTATCAATGCCAAACGTTAATCATAAAAAACTTGGTGCCCATGGCGAGAATCGGACTCGCGACCTCTCCCTTACCAAGGGAGTGCTCTACCACTGAGCCACATGGGCATGCTAAAAACTGGAGCGGGTGAAGGGAATCGAACCCTCGTCATAAGCTTGGAAGGCTTCTGCTCTACCATTGAGCTACACCCGCAAAACCCAACACCAGCCCGCTAAAACCTACTAAACAGCAACCTTCAAAATCTGGTGGAGGGGGAAGGATTCGAACCTTCGTACTCTAAGAGGGCAGATTTACAGTCTGCTGCCTTTAACCACTCGGCCACCCCTCCGAAAAGAGCGCGCGATTATCCATACAACCGCAAACCTTGTCAAAGGGAATCTACAGATATACAGCAAAAAACAGGCCATTCCCTGCCACAACTCGCTTTACGCGCGAGGCAACTCGGGCGGTGTCACTCGATTTCTCCAGGAGGCCTGTGGCGCCACGGCCAAGCTGCGCTTCTCTTTACTTCTGCCACGCCCTAAAGCCAGTGCATTTTCAGGGGTATCTGGGAGGGTATATAGGCGCGAAGCGTCGTTACGGCGAACAACTCACCCGGGCGCCTGTCGTCACAGCAACCCTCGCTCTGCAAACGACAGACAACCGGCACCAGCCACGATGAAATGATCCAGCACCCGCACATCGACCAGCGCAAGCGACTTCTTCAATTCCTCGGTCAGCAAACGGTCCGAATCGCTGGGTTCCGCGACGCCGCTGGGATGATTGTGCGCGAAGATCACGGCAGCCGCATTGTGATGCAAGGCACGTTTCACCACTTCGCGCGGATACACGCTGGTCTGGGTCAAGGTACCGCGAAAGAGTTCTTCCGGCTCGATCACTCGGTGTTGCGCATCCAGAAAGATGGCAAGGAACACCTCCTGCTGGCGCGCTCGCAACAACAACTGCAGATAACTGCGCACCGCCCCCGGCGAGTTCAAGGCATCGCCCGTCCTTATCTCCTCATGCAGAGCCCGTCGCGCCATCTCCACGACAGCCTGTAACTGCACGAATTTCGCCCGCCCCATGCCGTGAATTTCACAGAATGCTTTTTCACTGGCCGCGAATAACTGCGTAAGGCTGCCAAATTGCGTCAGCAGTTCGCGCGCCAGATCGACCGCACTCTTGCCGACCACCCCGGTGCGCAGGAAGATAGCCAGCAATTCCGCATCGGAAAGCGCGGCAGCACCGCGCTCAACAAGCTTTTCTCTGGGCCGTTCGCCGGCAGGCCAATCCGTTATGCTCATACCACTTTCTCCAATCCCATAGATAGAGTGTTATAGCGCCCCGCATGAAGGTCCCCGGCCCGTATTGTCTTCAGGTTGCACCGGTGACTTTTCTCACTGACTCGATATAGTCCCGATCCTCGCCCTTGATATGGCTGACAAGCCAGCCTTTGAGCATGCTCAGCAATACCTGGGACACATCTTCGCCCGCATTGGAACGCCCCCTGAGTACGGCGATCTTTCTCATGAAGAACTCGTGGGTTTGCTGGTGCGCTTTGAGACCGGCGAATCCGGCTTGCTGCATCAACTCCTCCTCGAACTCAAAGTGAGTGACCGTGTAATTGAGCACCCCTTCGATCACATGCTTGATCGCTTCCGTGTTGCCGCTCTGGATCGCCGCGTCCAGTTCGTTGATGAAATTGACTATTTGCCGATGCTGACTGTCAATCGCCTGTATACCTGTCTCCAGTTCCGCCGACCATTCCATGCTCGCCATCGCTCCTCCCCATGTTTACTTATAGTTCTAATACGCCTATCGAACACGCTCCCGTCATATGATCTGAAACCACTCCCTTGCTTCGATTACTCTCACCGCATCTTTCTAGTAAGATGCCGGCATTATGGAACAAGCTCAGCAAAAGCGCATCGTGCTCGGCATCACCGGCGGTATCGCCGCCTACAAGGCCGCGGAATTTGCTCGACTATTGGTGAAACAGGGGGTCGATGTACAGGTGGCGATGACCGAGGCGGCAACGCATTTCATCACACCCGCCACGATGCAGGCGCTCAGCGGACATCCGGTACTGATCGACCAATGGCAGGACGACAAGGGAATGGCGCACATCCACTCCAGCCGCATCGCCGATGCCATCGTGATCGCTCCCGCCACCGCGGACTTCATCGCCAAACTGGCAACCGGCCTGGCCGATGATCTGCTCTCCACCCTGTGCCTGGCGCGCGACTGCCCCTTGCTGGTCGCCCCCGCGATGAACAAACAGATGTGGTCGAATGCCGCGACGCAACGCAACGTGCAGCAACTCGCCGCCGACGGTGTGACCCTGCTCGGCCCGGCGAGCGGCGCGCAGGCCTGCGGCGAAGAAGGCATGGGGCGCATGCTGGAAGCGGAAGAACTGGCAGATGGACTCCTCGCCATCCTGAACAGCAGCAAGACTGACGAACTGAAAGGCGTGAAGGTTCTCATCACCGCCGGGCCGACCTATGAACCCATCGACGCGGTGCGCGGCATCACCAATCGCAGCAGCGGCAAGATGGGCTATGCCATCGCGCAGGCGGCGCTGGAGATGGGGGCTCAGGTCACACTGGTCTCGGGTCCGACCGCGCTGAGCGCACCTGCAGGAGCACAACTGGTGAGCATCACCAGCGCCGCCGAGATGTTCGAAGCGGTGAAGCGGGCGTCAGCACAGAACGACATGTTCATCGGCGTGGCCGCAGTGGCCGATTACAGGGTCGCACAGCCCAACGAGCAGAAGATCAAAAAGAGTGAAGCATCGCTGACGCTGGAACTCGTTCCCAACCCGGACATCCTCTCTTATGTCGCCAGCCTCCCCGCGCCCCCGTTCTGCGTGGGTTTTGCCGCTGAGAGCGAGAAACTGCGCGAACACGCGACAGAGAAACGCAAAAAGAAGAACATCCCGCTGCTGGCCGCCAATCTGGCACAAAGCGCCATCGGCGCGGACGATAACGAGATCATCCTGTTTGACGATGCCGGCGAGCATGTTTTGCCGCGTGCCGACAAACTCACTCTGGCACGAGCGTTGTTGCGCCATGCCGCCTCGCTTTACAAGAAAGGGAAATGAAATGAAGAAAGTGGATGTGAAGGTACTTGACCCGCGCTTGCACGAACACCCGCCCGCCTATGCCACGCCCGGTTCCGCCGGTATCGACCTGCGCGCCTGCATCGACGGCAGCATGACCATCCAGCCCGGCCAATGCGAACTCATCCCCAGCGGTATCGCTCTGCATCTGAACGACCCACACTATGCCGCAATGATCCTGCCGCGCTCCGGCTTGGGCCACAAGCATGGCATCGTGCTGGGCAATCTGGTCGGGCTGATCGACTCGGACTACCAGGGCCAGATCTTCATCTCGATCTGGAACCGCGGCCACCATCCTTTCCAGCTCATGCCGATGGAGCGTATCGCGCAACTGGTCGTCGTCCCTGTGGCACAGGTGCAATTCAACATCGTCGAGGAGTTCCCGATGAGCCAGCGCGGATCGAACGGCTTCGGCAGTAGCGGCAAGCACTGAGCTTTCTCACCCCGATAAAAAGCCCGCTTCTGGCGGGCTTTTTATTTTTGCATCACTCCGCTGCTCACTTTTCCAGCTGCATTTCCAGTTCCGTCGTCTCGCCCTTGCGCACTGCGACCTTCTCCGTTGCGGTTGCATGACCTTTCAGCCTGGCCTGCAGAGTGTGGATGCCGGGAGTCGCCTCGACATGGATCGGGGACAGTCCGTAATACACACCATCGAGATATATCTTGGCGCGTGCGGGTTCGGTGCTCACCGACAACTGGCCATTGCTTGCTGCCGGCATCGTCGGTGTGGGCGTATTCGGCACTGGCGTGCGGATACCCGGGGTCGAGTAGACCGTCACTCCCGGGATCGCTTTGGTTCCCGGCGTCAGATTGAACAGATCGCTGCGCGATGCCATCAGCGTCGCACTGATCGCCTCCGTGGTCTTGCCCGACACGACATCGAGTTCATGGTGCAGATAGTTCGCGATGTCCTCCTTGTCGTTGCCGGAAACACCCGCAAAACGGTCACTCTTCTGCACCACCTCGCCGGACCAGACCACTTTGCCGCTGGCGAGCTCTTTCAGTGTCGTTTCCACGGAGATCGACACATAGTCGCGTTCCTTGGCATCGATGCTGAGCTCCCTGACCACTCCGCTCAACTCGAACAAAGCCGCATTGTCGTCGCGCCCCAGCATCTGGAAGCCCGCATCGTCGAGACGCTTGGTGATCGAGTCGGCCACAACCTCTTTGACATCGCGATCCAGCCGTATCTCCGTCCCGCTCAGGCCAGCCACCCTGACCTTCGCGACCCCGACCTTGCGGGCATCGCCGACCTTGCGTTCGTCGGTGTAACCCGCAACGCGTATCGACGCTGCGTACTTCACTTTGGGCGCATCCGGGTTCGGCTGCTGACTTTCGCGAATGCTGATCTCGTTGCTGCCATCCAGCATGCCGGAGCAGCCTGCCAGAAAAGCTCCCGCCACAACTGCAATCAGATATTTGGCCAAACGACTCATCACACCCCCACCCGGATTAGCATTCACATGCCCATGCCCGCAACAGGCATGGGGCTCGATTACTTCTTACTTCGCGCGCACCTTGGCATCGATCGCGGCGAACACTTTTGCCACCTCGGTCGTGCCGATCTGGACACCCAGCTGTCGGGCGATCTGTGTGGCAGAGAACAAACCGCACACCGTCTGGCTTCCATCCGCATTGTTTTCAACCACCAGCGCGTGCTGGCGTCCGACGACCGTCAGCATGGCGAGGACATTTCCCACCTTGGACTTAAGCACATCTTCCAGCAGGGACGCCGACATCTCGCGGACCACCGACATCACATCGCGCACCAGGATATCGGCGTGCGTTCCGCCCATCTGCTGCAGGAAACGTACGGGCCTGTCGCCCAATACATCGGTCGCCGTCAATACACCGCAAACCTTGTCGGAGTCGTCCGTTACCAGCAGCATCCGGACGCCGTAACGGATCATCTTCGCATTCGCCTTATCCAGGGGGGTCTTGGCGCGCACATTGAGGACCGAGACCTTGCGCAGGTCGGTCATCACGTTGACTGCGGGGTCCTCCAGGGTGACGTGCTCAGGCAACACCTGCGTCGGTCTGGCGATATCCGTACCGGATTTGAACGGGTGACTGGTCAATGCTGTGAAACTCTTCGTCATTATTACTCTCCTTGGATTGACTGCCTGGTTTCTTCCTTACTGCCTGAAGTCTTTCTGATCGACTCCTTTTGCCCACCACTCTTCAGAGCCGGTAAAAAACGCACCAACTCGTTCAGAGCCATACGGTACACCTCACGCTTGAATTCGATCACCCCATCCAGCTCGACCCAATAATCGGTCCAGCGCCACGCATCGAACTCCGGATGTTCCGACGCCCGCAACGAGACATCGCAATCGCGGCCTACCAGTCGCAACAGGAACCATATCTGCTTCTGCCCCTTGTAGTTTCCGCGCGATTCGCGCTTGACCCAAGTCTGCGGTACCTCATAACGCATCCAATCGCGGGTACGTCCCAATATCTGGACGTGACAGGATTGCAACCCGACTTCCTCCTGCAACTCCCGGTACATCGCCTGTTCCGGTGTTTCTCCGTGCTGGATACCGCCCTGCGGAAACTGCCACGCATCCTGCCTGATGCGCTTACCCCAGAAAACCTGATTCTTTGCGTTAGTCAGAATGATACCGACGTTCGGGCGATAACCTTCTCGGTCAATCATGATTCGCCCCATACTGTTTTTCGATGGCCCGATTGTTCCATATTTCAGCACCCCTGAAAAGAACAAAGGCGGAAGCGGCGCGCCAGACGTGGATATTTCACTGTAAAATCCGCGCCTCATCAAACAAGGAAGCATCATGCGCGTTTCTCAATTCTTCATCTCCACCCTCAAGGAAGCTCCTTCCGAAGCCGAGTTGCCCAGCCATCGCCTGATGCTGCGCGCCGGCTATATCCGCAAACTCGCCAGCGGCCTTTACACCTGGATGCCACTGGGCTTGCGCGCACTGCGCAAGGTCGAGGCAGTGGTGCGCGAAGAAATGGACAAGAGCGGCGGCATCGAACTGCTGATGCCAGCGGTGCAACCCGCCGAACTGTGGCAGGAGACCGGCCGCTGGGAAGTGTTCGGTCCGCAGATGCTGAAGATCAAAGACCGCCACGACAACCAGTTCTGCTTCGGCCCCACCCACGAAGAAGTCATCACCGACATCGCGCGCCGCGAGGTGAAGAGCTACCGCCAGTTGCCGCTGAACTTCTACCAGATCCAGACCAAGTTCCGCGACGAGGTACGCCCGCGCTTCGGCGTGATGCGCGCGCGCGAGTTCGTGATGAAGGACGCCTATTCCTTCCACAGCAGCTTCGACAGCCTGGAACAGACCTACCGCGTGATGTACGACACCTACTCGCGCATCTTCACCCGCCTTGGCCTGCAGTTCCGCGCTGTGGCAGCAGACACCGGCGCCATCGGCGGCTCCGGCTCGCATGAGTTCCATGTATTGGCCGACTCCGGCGAGGACGGCCTGGCGTTCTGTCCGAACTCGGATTACGCCGCCAACGTGGAACTGGCCGAAGCGCTCGCACCGACCACACCGCGCGCCGCCGCAAGCGAACCCATGCGCGATGTCTCCACCCCCAGCCAGACCACTTGCGAAGATGTGGCGGCTTTGCTCGGCATCCCGCTGCAGCGCACGGTCAAGCTGCTGGCGATCATCGCCGGGGAAAAACTCGTCATCCTGCTGATCCGCGGCGACCACAGCTTGAACGAGATCAAGGTCAACAAGCTGCCGGGACTGGCCGATTTCCGCTTCGCGCGTGAAGACGAGATCCGCGCTTTCTTCAACTGCCCGCCCGGCTTCCTCGGTCCGGTCGGGATAGACCGCAGCAGGACACGCGTGATTGCGGACCGCACTGTCGCGGCAATGAGCGATTTCGTGGCCGGCAGCAACAAGCCCAAGTTCCACACCGCCGGCATCAACTGGGGTCGCGACCTGCCGGAACCCGATCTGGTCGCCGACATCCGCAACGTGGTTGCAGGCGATCCGTCGCCCGACGGCAAGGGCACGCTGGAACTGTGCCGCGGCATCGAAGTGGGACATATCTTCCAGTTGCGCACCAAGTATTCCGAAGCGCTGCAAGCCACCTATCTGGATGAGAACGGCAAGGCACAGATCATGGAGATGGGCTGTTACGGCATCGGCGTGTCGCGCATCGTGGCCGCCGCCATCGAGCAGAACTTCGACGAGCGCGGCATCGCGCTGCCCGCCGGCATGGCGCCGTTCCAGGTCGCCATCGCGCCCATCGGCTACAAGAAGAGCAAAGCGGTGAGACAGGCGGCCGACAAGCTGTATGCAGAGTTGACCGCCGCCGGCGTCGAAGTGCTGCTGGACGACCGCGATGAACGCCCCGGCGTGATGTTCGCCGACCTCGAGCTGATCGGCATCCCGCACCGCATCGTGATCGGCGACCGCGGACTGAAGGAAGGCAATGTGGAATATCAGGGGCGCAAGGACGATGCGGCTCAGGTCATCCCCTTGCAAGATGTCGCCAAGCTCGTACAATCCAAGCTATGAGATTGAAAACATTCCGCAAATCCATGTCCCTTCTGTCGCTTGCGGCAGCGGGGCTGTGTTTTGCCGCGAATGTGCAGGCCGGGGCACAAAAAGAAGAAAAGCTTTCCGCCAGCGTACGCAGCATGCTGCATCGCGCCGTGGCGGATCAGGCCGCACCCAAGCTGGCCTTCTCCTCGCAGCAGGAAGCGCAATTGTGGCTGGACGAGATGTCGCAACGGCTGGCCAAGCGCATACCGGACGCGGCCTACCGTTTCGATTTCCTCAGCACGGTCCATTACGAGGCGATGCGCGCCGGACTCGACCCGCATCTGGTGCTGGGTTTGATCGAGGTGGAAAGCGGATTCAGGAAGTATGCGGTGTCGAAGGTCGGCGCACGCGGCTATATGCAAGTGATGCCGTTCTGGACCAAGGCGATCGGCACCAAGGACCAGAACCTGTTCCACCTGCGCACCAACCTGCGCTATGGCTGCACCATCCTGCGCTACTACCTGGACAAGGAAAAGGGCGATCTCTACCGGGCACTGGGACGCTACAACGGCAGCCTCGGCAAACCAGAATATCCGAATCTGGTCAAAGCTGCCTGGCACAAGCACTGGAACAAACCGCAGAGTCCCACCCCGCGCAGCACCAGCTGAACGCCTCTATTTTTTGCTCTTGTTTTTGATGTAGGACTCGACGCTGGCCCGCGTCACCATCCCTTGCTGATAGCTCACCAGTTTTCCCGAAGGATCGTACAGATACGAAGTCGGCAAGGCTTCGACTTCGCCGACCTGGGTCGCCATGGCGTAATCGCCGAAGACGATAGGATAGCTGACATTTTTCCTGGCAACGAACTCGACCACCGATTCCCTGGTGGAATCCAGAGCCACGCCGATCACCACCAGATCCGTCTTGCGGTGGGCTTCATGCAGCGCGATCAGATCGGGCATCTCCTCCAGACAGGGCGGACACCAGGTCGCCCAGAAATTGACCAGCACCCATTTGCCGCGATAATCGGACAGGCGTTGCGCCTGTCCCTGCATGTCCTTGAAGACGAAGCCCTGCGCGCCAACACTGCCCGCTGCCAGCAACAGGATCGCCGCGGACAGTATATGACGCCATCCCATCAGTGCTTTTCCTCTTCGTCAGAACCGTCCTTGTCGCCATGTCCAGAGCCGTCGGCGGCATGCGTCCAGTACAGCGCCAGTGCGATCAGCGCGATGGCCGCACCGAAATAGACCAGATCGATCGGGGCAGCGATATGCATGCTCAAGGCCTCTTCGAACAGTGTCACGATCATGATCATCAGGATCACCTTGGCCAGGCGCGACTTCAGGTCGTCCAGGTTGTTGATCACCAATATCTTGCTGGAAGCCTTGCTGCCGTGCGCCTGATTGATGTCGCTGATGAACAGCTCGTACAAGCCGAGCGAGAAGATCAGCATAACCGTCGCCAGCAGGTAGCCGTCCACCACTTCGACGATATGCGACACGGTGGAGTCATGCAGCGCCTTGCGCGCTTCTTCGGTCATACCGGCGTCGGCATAGTGCATGGCATGCTGGAACAGGATGAACACATCCACCGTTGCCATGTAGAAGATGGCAAAACCGGCGAGCAAACTGCCGATCACCGCCGTCAGGATGACGAAGCGGCTGTTCCACAGTGCGCCTTCAAACAGGCCTTCGAATAACTTGATCATTTTTCCTCCGAATCAACCAACGTGAAAGGCGCGCATTAAAGCGTAAAAGCGCATGCACGGCAATATCTCAGGCCGTCTTATTCCACAGGTCGTACAAGGTCGTCCCGCGCGGCTCGTTCATGCGGTTCTCCAGTGCCGCGAACCATGCCTTGATATCGCCATCGCCACTGCGTTTGGGCAGGGTCGCAGTATCCAGCATGAAAAGTTTCAACAGGTCGCTCAGCTGCACCGCTTCCGGTGCGCGCACCATGCTCCAGCCCACCCCTGATAGTTTCCCCACGATCCTGGCGTCGGTCAGCTTGTCCAGCAGGCGCTCGACATCGTCGTAGCCGATATGCAATTGCCGCGACAACCCCTGCAGCGTCTGCACCTCGCCCTTGCCCAGGCCCTTGTGCATGAGCTTTAGGATGCTCACTGCGTAATAGAGCCTGGCCGCCTGGTCCAGCCTCAGCGAATGCGTGCTGCGCCAGTGCGAAAGGGATGCCGTGATGATCGCGCCGAAGAGCACGGTCAGCCAGGAGAAATAGACCCACATCAGGAAGATCGGCACGCTGGCAAAGGCGCCGTATACCAGTTTATAAGTGGGGAAATGCGAAATGTAGAAGGCGAATGCCCGGTTCATCGATTCGAACGCCACCGCCGCGATCAGACCACCGATGATGGCATGCCACATCGGTACGAAGCGGTTTGGCACGACGCGGAAAAGCAGCGTGAATGCCGCCGTCGTCAGCAGGACCGGCATGAGCTTCAGCATGTCCATGCTGAACTTGGGTATCCGTTGCGCGTAATCGGAAGAGAATCCCACCAGCCAGGAGGTAAGCGAAAGGCTGCCACCGATCAGCAACGGTGCCAGCGTGATCACCGCCCAATACACCAGCACGCGCTGCAGCAGGCTGCGCGGACGTGACACGCGCCAGATCATATTGAACGCGTTATCGATGGTCAGCATCAACAGCATCGCCGTGATGGCGAGGAACACCAGACCGACCGCCGTGAGGCGTGACGCGCTCTCGGCGAACTGTTCCATGTAGCGCGTGATGATCCTGCCGCCGGTCTCCGGCATCATGTTGGTCAGGATGAATTCCTTGATATGCGTGGAATACTCGCTGAACACCGGAAAGGCCGAAAGCAGGGTCAAAGCGATGGTGATGAGGGGCACCACCGACAGCAAGGTGGTAAAGGTCAGGCTCGCGGCCATCTGCGTGCAGCGGTCTTCCTGCAGACGCACGGTGACGTAGCGCAGGAAACGCAGGGCATCCATGATGCCGAGGTTGGGCAGTTTGAGCCTGAATTCAGGAAGTTTCATAAGTCCGGACAACTGAATACAATACCTGCATGATAACCGACAACAGCACTCCGCCAACCACCGCGCTTGCCGCACGCCAGTTGCTGCGTGCGCACCGCTATGGCGCGCTCAGCACCCTGTCAAAGAAGTTCGACGGACATCCGTTCGGCTCCATCACCCCCTATCTGGTGGACCACGACGGCAGCCTGCTCATTCTCATCAGCGCACTGGCCGAACACACCAAAAACATCCAACATGACCCGCGCGTCAGCCTGATCACGCACAACCAGGAAGACCCGCATATCCAGACCCAGGGCCGTCTCACCGTAGTCGGCACCGCCTCGCTCGACCCGGAACGTGCAGCCATCGGCAAACGCTACCTGCGCTATTTCCCGGAAGCCCATACCTATTACGACATGCCCGACTTCCAGTTCTACCGGATCGTGCCGCTGGCACTGCGCTACATCGGCGGCTTCGGCGACATCCACTGGATAAAAGCCGATCGCTATCATGTCCCCGCCAATACATTGGCCGCGGAAGAGGATGCGCTGCTCGGCCAGCTCAATGCCGGACGCCCGCCCGGACAAGGGATGCTGATCGGGATAGACTGCGACGGCTACGACCTGCGCCTGGATGGCCGTACCATCCGGCACGATTTCCTCACTCCCGTGCCTGACGGCAGCCAGGCGCTGGCCTTGCTGAAGTCGTGAACAGAAAAAAGGCATCGCGAACGATGCCCTATTGGCCTGCTGAAAGACAGGGACGCTAGCCGCGCACGCCCTTGAGTTGAACCGATTGCTCGACCTGCTCCGCCGGGGCCTCCATTGCACCCTCCTGCTTCTCTTTCGCCAGCGGATCGTCTTTGGCTGGCTTGGCAGGCTTTGCCTTGGCGGCCGATTTTTTGCCATGGACCGTCTTCTGCTTCTTTGCTTCCGGCGCACCCTGCTGAACAGATGCAACCCTGTCCTGCCCTTTGTTCGGCGAGGATTGGACGGCCGCGTCCTGTTCTCCTGCCTGGGCACTGCCTTGCAGCATCGCTCCGAGCACCACCACCCTCACCGCACGTTTCATTTCAAGTCTCCCAAAGACGTGGCTTCACAACTGCGGATGGGCCCGTACAGCACCGGCATCCAGTTTGTTCAGCGCATTCAGGTAGGCCTTGGCTGACGCCACCACGATGTCGGTATCCGCACCCTGACCGTTGACCACACGCCCGCCCTTGGACAGGCGCACCGTCACCTCGCCCTGCGCATCGGTTCCGCTGGTGATGTTGTTCACCGAATACAGCAACAACTCGGTATTGCTCTTCACCACCTGCTCGATCGCCTTGAACGTCGCATCCACCGGACCGCCGCCCTGGGCATCGGCCTGATGCTCCTTGCCGCCGACGCTCAGCACCACGCGCGCCACCGGCATCGCCCCGGTCTCGGAGTGCGCACCCATCGCCACCAGGCGGAAATGCTCGCTCACCTGTGTGGCTTCTTCGTCGCTCACCAGCGCCTGCAGATCTTCGTCGAAGATCTCGTGTTTCTTGTCGGCCAGATCCTTGAAGCGCGCGAACGCGGCGTTCACCGCCTCTTCACCGTCCAGCACGATACCCAGTTCCTGCAAACGCGCGCGGAAGGCCGCGCGCCCCGAGTGCTTGCCCATCACCATCTTGTTCGCGCCCCAGCCCACATCCTCGGCACGCATGATCTCGTAGGTCTCGCGGTGCTTGAGCACGCCGTCCTGGTGGATGCCGGATTCATGCGCGAATGCGTTGGCACCGACGATGGACTTGTTCGGCTGCACCGGGTAGCCGGTGATGCTGGAAACCAGTTTGGAAGTCGGCACGATCTGCGCGGTATCGATGGTCGTGTCGCAGGTGAAGATATCGCGGCGCGTCTTGATCGCCATCACCACCTCTTCCAGCGCCGCATTGCCGGCTCGCTCGCCCAGACCGTTGATGGTGCATTCCACCTGGCGCGCGCCGTTCATCACCGCCGCCAGCGAATTGGCCGAAGCCATGCCGAGGTCGTTGTGACAGTGGGTGGACCAGATGACCTTGTCGCTGTTCGGCACGCGCTCGATCAGCTGCTTGAAGCGCTCGCCCCACAACACCGGGATGCTGTAGCCCACGGTATCCGGCACGTTCAGGGTCTTCGCGCCCGCCTTGATGACGGCATCGAAGATACGCACCAGAAAGTCCATCTCCGACCGCACCGCATCCTCGGCGGAGAACTCGACATCGTCGGTGTACTCGCGCGCCCATTTCACCGCCTGCACCGCGCGCTCGACCACCTGGTCCTCGCTCATGCGCAACTTGTGCTGCATATGGATCGGCGAAGTGGCGATGAAGGTGTGGATGCGTCCGCGTTTGGCCGGCTTGATCGCCTCGCCCGCCGCACGCACATCGCGCTCGTTGGCGCGCGCCAAAGAGCATACCGTGGAATGCTCGATGACCTTGGCGATGCTGTGGATGGCGTCGAAATCGCCGGGGCTGGCGGCGGCGAAACCCGCCTCGATCACATCCACGCCCAATTTCTCCAGCTGGCGCGCGATGCGCAATTTCTCTTCCTTGGTCATGGAGGCGCCGGGGCTCTGTTCGCCGTCGCGCAAGGTGGTATCGAATATGATTAATTTGTCAGTCATGTTTTGCTCCATCGCAATTGTATATCCACGGCTCACACCAACCGAGCCGCCTGCTTTGATACTTGTGGGGTGGGTTTAGTTTGCGCGCGAGCGCAGCTTCAGCGCCGCCAGCAGGCTGAAGGTGGAATGCAGTTGCGAGATGTGGCGAGAGAAGTGCATGGGCAGGAATATAACGGCTTTTATTGGGGTGCGCAACAACAGCAGCCTGTCCGGCGGTTCTGCGCCACGAAACTTTATCGTTTCCGTCCTGTCTTGGGATTTGTGCGTCCTGCTATCATCCGGCGCCACATATTCCATCAACCAGAAAGAGAGTCCCCATGAAGAAGCTGCTCCCCTTGTTCTGCGCTCTGGGCTTTGCCCAGCCTGCCCTGGCGGCGAACGACATCAACAACCTGCAAGCCCTCGCCCAAAGCGAATTCCGCGCCCTGTCCGAAGACCTGGGCTCCGCCCTGAGCTACAAGCCGATCACGCCAGCCGAACCCCTCGGCACCACCGGTTTCGACATGGGCATCGAAGTCACCAGCACCAAGATGATCAAGAGCGAGCAGGCCTGGAAGACAGCGACCAACAGCAGCAGCGGCCTCGGCACCATCTACGTGCCCAAGCTGCATATCGCCAAGGGACTGCCATTGAACATCGACGTGGCCGCGTTCTATTCAGCCATCCCCACCACCAACGTCAAGCTGACCGGCTTCGAACTGCGCTATGCCGTACTGCCCGGCGGCGTGGCCACCCCGGCAGTCGCCATCCGCGGTTCCTACACCAAGATGAGCGGCGTCGATCAACTGGCCTTCAACACCAGGGGGCTGGACGTCTCCGTCTCCAAGGGCTTCGCCATGTTCACACCCTATGCAGGCGTGGGCCAGGTCTGGGTCAACAGCAAGGCGAACGTCGGCACACTGACCGCCGAGAACTTCACCCAGAGCAAAGTCTTCGTCGGTATGAATATCAATCTGGGCATGACCAACATCGCACTGGAAGGCGACAAGACCGGCGGCACTTCGTCCTACGGCCTCAAGCTGGGCTTCCGCTTCTAAACGAGCGTTCCCGGAAAAAGGGGCGATGCCTTGCGGCATCGCCCCTTTTCAATTCCCGGTCGGGGATACGGCTTACTTGAACTGCGAGCGGATGATGCCCCACTGTTGCGGCCATTGCGCCATGGGATCGCGCGTGTAGCCGCTCTTGCCGAACTGGTTCCAGCGACCGACCACGAAACACAGCAACAGGCTGGCATGGGCACCGATGTCGTCACCGGTCGCCAACCGCCCCTGCGTCTCGGCGATGCGCAAGGACTGCTTGAGCGTGGTCTCGATGCGGTCGAGGAACTGGTTGATGCGCTGTTGCAGGCGCTCATCCTCGTTCACCAGCGCATCGCCGAGCAACACGCGGGTCATGCCGCGGTTCTTCTGCGCAAAACCAAGCAACAGTGCGAGGATGCCTTCGACTTGCTTCAGCCCGTCCTGCTCCTCGGTGGTGATCTTGTTGACCAGACCGAACACGGTCTGCTCGATGAACTCGATCAACCCCTCGAACATCTGCGCCTTGCTGGCGAAGTGGCGGTATAACGCCGCCTCGGACAGCTCCAGCCGCGCCGCCAGTGCTGCCGTGGTGATCTTCTCGCCCTTGGGTTGTTCCAGCATCTCGGCGACGGTTTGCAGGATCTGCAGTTTTCTTTCGCCCGGTTGTTTGGTTGCCATATCTCCCCCTCAAAGTTTGGAAATTGCGCGCGGCAATTCCAGCACGTTCCTGACCTTTACATCCACACATCCCGGCGCACGCGGCGCCGCACTCACCCACACCGTTTTCATTCCCATGCGTTTGGCTGTCAGCAGATTCTCCGCGCTATCCTCCACCATCACGCACTGCTGCGCGTGCAGCCTGTGCTTGCGCAGCAGCCGCTGAAAACCCGACATTTGCGGCTTGGGACGATAACGCGAATGCTCGATGGCGAATACATCGTCGAACAGATCGTCGATCCGCAACAGCTTCAGCACCGCCAGCGCATAATGCTCCGGCGCATTGGAGAACACCACCTTCCTGCCCGGCAACCGCTGGAGCATATGACGCAGGCGCGGTTCACGCAGCACCATCTTCGGCAGCTCCGGGAACTGGTGGGTATGCCAGAGGAAATGGTCGGGATCGGTGCCGTGATGTCTCATCAAACCGGTCAATGTTGCGCCGTAACGCTGCCAATAGTCCACGCGCAAAGTGTTCGCCGCATCCTCGTCCAGCTGCAGGTGTTCCTGCAGATACGCCGTCATGCTGCGGTTGATGTGCGGGAAGATGTGCGGCGTCGCGTTATGCAGCGTATTGTCCAGATCGAATATCCAGACGCGCTCGCTCATCATTTGCTTTTGATCAGCGTACCCACGCCTTCGTCGGTCAGGATCTCCAGCAGCAGCGCATGCTCCACGCGACCGTCGATGATGTGCACAGAGCGCACGCCGCCGCGCGCCGCATCCAGCGCCGAGCCGATCTTGGGCAGCATGCCGCCGGACAGCGTGCCGTCCGCCACCAGTTCGTCGATCTGTTTGGGCGTGAGGCCGGTCAGCAGGGTCCCCTTCTGGTCCAATACGCCCGGCGTATTGGTCAGCAGCACCAGCTTCTCGGCGCGCAGCACCTCGGCCAGTTTGCCCGCCACCACGTCGGCGTTGATGTTCAATGTCTCGCCATCGGGCGACACGCCGATGGGCGCGATAACCGGGATGAAGTCGCCGGAATCGAGGAAGGTGATGATGGACGGATCGATCTTGTTGATGTCGCCGACCAGGCCGATATCCAGCATCTTGCCCGGTTCGTCGTTGCTTTCCAGCAACAGCTTGTCGGCACGGATGAAACCGCCATCCTGCCCGGTCAGACCGACCGCCTTGCCGCCGTAGCGGTTGATCAGGTTGACGATGTCCTTGTTGACCTTGCCCAGCACCATCTCGACCACATCCATGGTCTCTTCATCGGTGACACGCATGCCCTGGATGAACTCACCCTTCTTGCCCACTTTTTGCAGCAGATCGTTGATCTGCGGGCCGCCGCCGTGGACGACCACCGGGTTCATACCGACCAGCTTGAGCAAGACGACATCGCGGGCGAAACCTTCCTGCAGCTTGGGGTCGGTCATGGCGTTGCCGCCGTATTTGATGACGATGGTCTTGTCGAAGAAACGCTGGATATACGGCAGCGCTTCGGAGAGGGTATGGGCTTTCTGGGCGGCGGTGGCGGCAGTCAATGGCATGTCGGTTCCTTCAAAAATCTGCGCGCATTCTACCGCATACAAAAACGAAACGGGCGGCATGTGGCCGCCCGTTCACACAACAGTCAGCACTTACTGGATGACCAGTTTCCTGGCCGAAGCTGCTTTCTTCTTGGGCAGGGTCAACTCCAGCACGCCGTCCTTGTACCTGGCCTGGGCGGCGGCCTCGTCCACGTCCTGGCCCAGGGCGAAGGTACGCGATACGCTGCCATAGTAGCGCTCGCTGCGCAGCAGCTTTTCACCCTCTTTCACTTCCTTTTCGTTCTTCACTTCCGCGCTGATCGACACCTGGTTGCCGTCGATGTTGACATGGATATCTTCCTTCTTCACGCCGGGGATCTCGGCATGAACGGTGTAAACCTTGTCGTCCTCGCTCACATCCATCTTGATCTGCATCTCGGGTTGCCCCTCGAAACGCACAGGCTGCATGAAGAACCCCCGAAACAAATCGTCCAAGGCATCGTTGGTGGGTCTGAATCTGGTGATGTTGGCCATTTATTTCTCCTTTCTTTTGAGCTTGGTACAGCGGGAACGCCCCGCCTGTCTTTCAATGTTTGGGTTGCAGCGCCATTTTCAAGGGGCAAAGAAAAAGGGCGGCAACTGCCGCCCTTTTCACCGGAAGCACATCCTTTAGCGATGGTCTTTCACGTCATTCGGATTGTTGTAGTGCTGATAACTCAGTTCCAGCGCCTTCACCTCCGCCTGAACATTGATAGTGTGCTTATGCCCGGCCGCCTCGACCACCAGCGTGACCGGGATACGGTCGCCCACATTCAAAGGCCGCTTCAGACCGATCAGGGTCAGATACATGCCCCGAGTCCCGAAAAGGGTGGTGCTATGCGCTTGCAGCTTCATGCTATCGACGACCCCGGTCTGCGGTTTGCCGCGACGCATCACGACACCCTGGATCTCTCCCGCTTCAGCTGCCGGACTGCTCACCGACAGCAGGCGTGCAGGTTTGGTGACATAGAGATTCAATTGCACGGTGGCCGATGTCTGTCCGGGCACACTCTCGCGCATCCAGACCTTGTCCACCATCACGTCATTGGAGCCCGCCCAGACGTTCCCCGCCAACAACAGACTTGCCGCACAGAAGAGATTGCGCCACATATCGGCCTCCTAATGGTGGTGTTCATGCCCCTGATGGCTGGTGGTTTCCAGCGGCCTGACCAAAGCCTGCGTCTTTACGGTCGTCTTGCTACCGTCGGCGAACTTGATGGTGAGTGCCAGCGCCACATTATCGCCAGCCTTGAGCGGCTTTTTCAAGCCGATCAGCATGATATGGTTGCCGTCAGCGCCGAGCGACACGGCCGTCCTGGCCGGCAGCTGCAACTCCTCGATCGCACGCATTTTCATCATATTCCCATCCATGACCATGGTATGGAGCTCGACCGTCCTGGCGAACCCGCTGTCTGCGGCGACCAGCGCCCCGGCCTTGTTGCTGGTGATGACCATCTGCACCGACGCGCTATCCTGCCCCGGCGCGGTGGCGCGAGCCCATGCATCGGTCACTTTCACTTCTTCGGCGGAAACCGATGCCGCACAGAACAATGCCACCAGACCTGCCCACAGATACTTGCTCATTTCAAATCCTCCAAATAAGAACGCGCCACATCTTTTACGATATGGCGCGTCATTCTAGCCCAAAACAGTTGATTAAAATTCGATGTTGGCCTTCATCCAGACATTGCGGCCCATTTCGTTGACGCGCGTGGTTTGTGTGTATCCGCTCACCATGGCGCCAGAACGGCTGATGTGCTCCGCATAGGTCTTGTTGAACACGTTATCCACACCGGCAGTGACTTGCACCGTCTTGTTGGCACGCCAGCCGCCGTTGACCGAGAACACGCTGAAACCACTCGATGCACCGATGTCCTGTCCGGCGATATTGCCCTGCTTCACCGCCACGCGCTTCTGCGCCGCAACAGCGCGCAGCAGGCCGCCGAACGACCACACCTTGTCGTCATAGTTGAGGCCGAGACGCGCCTCCAGCGGCGGGATCTGCCCGAGTGCCGTGCCATCGGTATCGTTGTTGCCATGCACATACGCCAGGCTGCCATCCATCTTCCAGCTATCCGCCAGCTGCCATGCCATGCCGGCTTCGGCACCGTAGGTGGTTGCATCCACGTTGCGGGTGACAGTGATGGTCCGCGTCGTCGGGACGGTCTTGACGACACCCGACTGGATCAGGATGAAATCCTTGACCTTGCTGTAGAACGCCGAGACCGATCCGGAAACCGCACCTTCACTGAAGTGCAGCCCCGCATCCAGTTGGGTGGTCTTTTCCGGATTGGTATTGAAAGCGCTGGTCGTGGTCAGGCTTTCCTTGTTCGCCGAGATCAGCTCCCAATAATCGGGGAAGCGTTCGGTGTGACCGATGCCGGCATAGACGGTGGCTGGTGTGGCTGACATGTCGCGCTCAAGACGCACAAAACCGCTGTTCAACATTTTGTCGCGGCTTTGCCCGGAGGTCGGATTGGCAACCGTGTATGCCACGTTGTTTGCATCCCGAGCCATCAACATGGCGGCGCGCTTGTCTTCCGCATGCCAGCTATCGACGCGCAGACCACCGACGACCCGACTGCTGTCGCTCGTGTCGTAGGTCGCTTCGCCGAACACGCCGTAATTGCGGAAGTTGGCATCCTCGGTGCGCGCCATCAGTTCATAGGGGGTCGTTGTCTGGTTCATGGTCGAACGCAGCGTATGCTTGTTGCTCTGGTAATCCACACCCACCTTGGCACGAGTGGTATCGCTCATGGCCAGACCGAACACCGAACGCAGCCCCATGGTCTCGCGATCAGGGTTGCTGACCATCTTCGTCATGGCGGTCTGCGTGCGCAGGCTGTAGTTATCCATCACATGGTCGACGTAGTTGTAATACACCTGCGCCTCGACGCTATCCAGCGTCCCGCCCATGTGCTGCTTGTCGAGCTTCAGACCGACGTTGTCGCGTGCGAACTTGACGCCATCCATGCTGCGATCCGCGTAGGCTGCATGTCCGTCGCTCCTGGCTGCCGTCATTTCCAGACGGGTATTGTCATCCGGCGTCCAGCCCACCGCGCCATTGGCGCTCCAGCGGGTATACGCAGAGTGCACAGCCTTGCCGTTGCCGTCCTCGTAGTCGTTGGAATCGGTTCTTGTCGCGCCCGCGCGCAGGTAGTAATTCGCATTGCCTGTCTTTACGTCCAGCATTTCATCATTGCGGCCAAAGCTGCCGAGCATGAGCGAACCCTGAGCTTGGGTTCCAACCTGACCGGCGCGATCGACGACGCGCTCGAACAGCACAGCAGCGGCCGAGTTACCCGGCCCGTACAGCACGGTTTGCGGCCCTTTCAGCAAGGTGATGCGATCGTAGGATGCGGGGAAAACGTAAGCTGTCGGCGGATCCATGCGCATTCCGCATCCGCCCAGGATCTGCTCGCCATCCAGCAGGATGTTCAGACGCGAACCGGCCATGCCGCGGAACACGGGGTCGCCATCGGTGCCGCCCTTGCGGATGACCGAAAAACCCGGGATGGTTTTGAGATAGTCCGCACCGTCATGGGCGGGTACCGGCTGGCGCGGCTTCTTGGGGTCGGTCTTCACCGTCAGGGGTTCCGTGCTCTGCGGGGCAGTCACCACCACCTCGTCCAGCGACTCTGCTGCCTGCGCCAGATTGCTCATCGCCAATGCGACCGCGACTGCACTCAACTTCAACTTCATACTCATCTCAATACTCTCCAATGAATTGACCGGGGGTAAAATCCGTCACGGATTGTATGGAAATATTCCGGCCCGACCCTGCGACATATTGCCGCACCCTTTGCCGCATGCGACTCCGGTAGAATCCCCGCCCATGAATTCATCCCTGCTCGCCACCCAGACCGGTCATTCGCATCTGCGCCGATTGTTCCTGTTGCGCTGCGGAGCCGTCATTGCGCAGTTCGCCACGCTGATCCTGATCCACCGCTTCCTCAGCCACGACTTCGCCTGGGGACCGATGCTGGGCGCGGTCGGCTTCCTCACCGCGGTGAACGTCCTGACCTGGTGGCGGCTGTCGCTCGACCTGCCGGTGGGCAATCTGGAGCTGTTCCTGCAGCTGAGCGTGGACGTGCTGGTGCTGACCGTGCTGCTCTACTACGGCGGCGGCTCGACCAACCCCTTCGTCTCGCTCTATCTGCTGCCGCTGGTGATCGCCGCCGCAACGCTGACGCGCCGCCACACCTGGGGCATGGCCGCACTGACGCTGGCCTGCTACAGCCTGCTGATGGTGTGGTATGTGCCGTTGCCGAACCCGCCGACGCAAGACGCCGCCGCAATGCAGGGCATGGACCACTCGCACCACGACATGAGCGCGATGACAGCCCCGGCCGCGACCGCATCCCCGCTGGAAGATGCCTTCAACACCCATGTACTCGGCATGTGGCTGGGCTTCGTCATCAGCGCCGTGGTGGTGGCTTACTTCGCCGCGGAGATGGCGCGGGCCGTGCGCATACGCGATGCACAACTCACCCGGGTGCGCGAAGAGACCTTGCGCAACGAGCGCATCGTCGCCCTGGGTACGCAGGCCGCGGGCGCCGCCCACGAACTCGGCACACCGCTGGCCACCATGTCGGTCGTCATCGGCGAGATGCGCCACGACTGCACTTCGCCGGAACAGAAGGAGAACCTGACCATCCTCGACGAGCAGGTGAAGAGCTGCAAACGCATCCTCGATTCGCTGCTCTCGCACGCGCAGGAAACCAGCGACGAACTGTCGCTGGAGGAATACATCCGCAACGTTCTCGACGAGTGGCAGCTGCTGCGTCCGACCGTGCGCTACCGCTTCAAACTCGAGGGCATCCAGCCGTCGCCGCGCTTGCGTGCCGACCCCGCGCTCCGCTCGGCACTGCTGAACCTGCTGAACAATGCAGCCGATGCCTCGCCGGAAGAGATGTCCATCCTGCTGCGCTGGGATGAAGACCGAATCGTGCTGGAGATCCACGATCACGGTCCCGGACTCACGCCCGAAGCCGCCGCGCGTGCCGGATCGGCATTCTTCACCACCAAGCAGGAAGGGCGCGGACTCGGCCTGTTCCTCGCCAATGCCACACTGGAGCGGATGGGCGGAAGCGTGCGTCTCTACAACCGCGAAGGCGGCGGCGCCACCACCGAAGTGATCATCCCCTTGCGCAGGAGAAGCGCGTGAACCCGCAAGAGCGCCCCTCTCTGCTGCTGGTGGACGACGATGCGACGTTCCGCACGGTACTGTCGCGCGCGCTGGAGAAACGCGGCTTCGCAGTGGTCACGGCCAGCAGCGTGGAACAGGCCCTGCCCCTGGCGATCGCCAATCCGCCCGAGTATGCCGTACTCGACCTGAAGATGGATGGCGCCTCCGGCCTGGTGCTGGTGCAGAAACTGCACGAACTCGATCCCGCCACCCGCATCGTGATGCTCACCGGCTATGCCAGCATCGCCACCGCAGTGGAAGCGATCAAACTGGGGGCGACGCAATACCTCTCCAAACCGGCGAATGCCGACGAGATCGTCGCCGCCTTCGGCCACCACGCCAGCACCGATGTCCGCTTCGAGGCGCAGCCGGCCACGGTGGAACGGCTGGAATGGGAACACATCCAGCGCGTGCTGCACGAGAATGGCGACAACATCTCTGCCACCGCGCGCGTACTCAACATGCACCGCCGCACCCTGCAACGAAAACTGTCGAAACGCCCGGCAGGCCTTTGAACAGCATCAACTCCCGCAACTGGTTCGTCGAAGTTCGAGTTAGAATCCGCCCATAACGCGAGCCAACACCGAACCATATCGAGGGAACAATGAGCGACCAGCACGTCAACCTGAAAGCAGCCGTCCGCAATCTGAACAGCCTGCCCGCGATGCCGGTGATCGCGCAAAAACTGCTGGCGCTCAAACTGGACAGCGAAGAAGGCGAACGGCAGATGATGATGCTGATCTCGCAGGATCCGACGATCTCCGCCAAGATCATCGGTCTGGCGAATTCGCCGTTGCTCGGCGCCACCCGCAAGATCGCGGCGATCAAGGATGCCGCCATGCTGCTGGGCCTGACCCGCGTGAAGTCTGTCGCCACCGGCATCGCCGTCATGTCGCTGGTGAACAAACCCATTGGCCGCTTCGATCCTCAGGAGCTGTGGATGCATAACCTGGGTGTGGCCTTCGCCATGCTGCCGGTGGTGCGGGCCATGCCTGCCAGAAGCCGCCCGCAGGATGACATGATCTTCCTCGCCGGCATGCTGCACGACATCGGCTACCTTGCACTTGCCCATCTGGATGTGCAGCGCAGCGATGACCTGCATACCCGTTTTGTCATCGAACCGGAAAGGTCGTGCATCGAGATCGAACGCGAGCTGCTGGAAGTGACGCACGATGAACTGGGTGCGGAACTGGCAAAACACTGGAACCTGCCCGAGGAGATCGTTGCTGTGATCCGCTACCACCACACGCCGGATGTCGAGGAAGCCAGCAACGCCCAACCGCTGGTGCGCATCGTCAACATCACCGAAAGGCTGATCCCTTCATTTGGAATGCGAGAGTTCGTTGGCGACAGCGTCGCTCCCGAAGAGTGGGCAGCGCTGGGGATCGACCCCGAGCGCGCCGAAGACATAACCGCTCAGGCGGTAGAGCAGGCAGAGCAGGCGACACAGTTCGCCAGTTCGTTCAACTGACGCTCCAGACCTGCTTGTTGATCGACTCGTTCAACTCGGTGATGGCGATCAGCACGCGCCGCAACGACTGGGACAATTCATCCTTGCGCATGCGCTCGGCAGAGATCCAGCTGCCGGCCTGAATCATCGCCAGGACTTCGGAAGCCAGAAGGTGGAATTCGGTGTGAGCCTCCTGCAAACGCGCGAAAGCGCGCAACTGGCCGAAGCGGGATATGCCGACGCCTTTCAGCCACCGCTCCAATTCGCAACATTGCCCCAACTCGGTGAGATCCGAGATCGACTGCGGCAATTCACCGTGTACAAAATCCTTCACGCGGCCGAAGAACAGCACATGCGACTCCGCGACACTGACGAAATCGATCCCAGCCGGCGTGGTGGCGCGAGTCGGTTCGGTATGCACCGGCAGTCTGCCGATCTCTTGTACCATTCCTGCGCTGACGAGTTGCATGACGATCTCCTTGAATTTCGTTTCCAGATGCCCGCATTGTCTGCTTGCGCATGGTGGTGAAACAATATGCCGTACGTACTAGACCGTGCCTATACCTCCGCCCTGCATATCTATACCTTATCTAGTCCGCAGACCGCCAAGTCACATGCCTGTTATAATTCGCATGCCGCAGTTCAAGTTCCACAAGATCCGCGCAAAGCCGACTTTCACCACCAACCTGTTGATCCAATATGAAGTTCTTTCAGATACTGCTTTTCTCCCTGTTTCCCGCACTGGCATTCTCCCAACCGCAAACCCCACCCGCCCCTGCAGCCAATTCGTATGCGCTGTATGACTACACCAGCGGACAATTCCTGGTCGAGCAGAATGGGAATGGACATATCCCTCCCGCGCACCTGACCAAACTGATGACGGCCTATGTCGTGTTCGGCGCGATCAAGCAGGGCAAACTGTCGCTCACCCAGCGCCTCATGCCCTCGGCCTATGCGACGCGCCTGCAAACCGAAGAATCGCGCATGTTCCTGGGGGCCGGCAAGGAAGTGACCGTGGAAGAGCTGCTGCGTGGGTTGATCGTCCAGTCCGCCAACGACGCGGCACGCGTGCTGGCCGAGGCGATCGCCAATCACGAGATGGCGCTGGCCGACACGATGAACAGCGAGGCCCAGCGACTGGGGCTCAAGGACACACACTTCGTCAACGCCACCGGCCTGCCCGATGCGCAGCACTACAGCAGCGCGCATGACCTGGCCCTGATCGCCGCCGCACTGATCCGCGATTTCCCCGAGTTCTATTACATCTACGCCCAGCGCGAGTACCAGTACAACGGCATCAACCAGTTCAACCGCAACCGTCTGCTCTGGCTCGATCCCTTCGTGGACGGTCTGGCGACGGGCCACACCGCGACCGATGACTTCTACCTGATCGCCTCGGCCAAGCGCGACGAGCGCCGCCTGATCTCGGTGGTGCTCGGCACCACCACCGAAAAGCTGCGCAACAGCGAAAGCCAGCGCCTGCTGAACCACGGCTTCCAGAACTTCGAGGCCATCAAGCTCTATCCCAAGGAACAGGTCGTCAACACCAAGCGCATCTGGAAAGGCACCTCCAGCAACCTGAACATCGGCTTCCGCACGGATCGCTACATCACCATTCCCAAGGGCCAGCGTGATGCACTCAAAGCCACACTGGAGACCCGGCAGCCCATCCTCGCCCCGGTCAACCGCGGCCAGCAGATCGGCATCCTGCACCTCAAGCTGAACGATGAACCGTATCTCGACCTGCCGCTCGTTGCACTGGACGATATCCGCCTGGCGAATGTATTCTCACGGGGCGTGGACAACATCCGGTTGCTGTTCCAATAAGGAGCAAGGCATGGCCATCTATCTCAACGGTTCCTTCATGCCCATCGAGGACGCGAAGGTATCGGTGCTGGATCGTGGCTTCATCTTCGGCGACGGCGTGTATGAGGTCATCCCCGTCTATTCGCGCCGCGCCTTTCGTATGGCCGAACACCTCAAGCGCCTGCAACACAGCCTGGACGGCATCAAGCTGGCGAACCCGCACAGCGAGAGCGAGTGGAGCGACATCCTCAATGAACTCATCCAGCGCAACGAACCCGAAGACCAATACCTCTATCTGCACATCACGCGCGGCGTCGCCAAGCGCGACCATGCGTTTCCCGTGCCGCCGGTAGCGCCCACCGTGTTCGTGCTCAGCAACCCGCTCACCACACCGCCGCCCGAATTGCTGCAAAGCGGCATCGCCTGCATCACCGTGCAGGACAACCGCTGGCTGCGCTGCGACATCAAGTCCATCGCGCTGCTGCCCAACGTGCTGCTGCGCCAGGCCGCGGTCGAAGCCGGCTGCGCCGAAGCCATCCTCATCCGCGACGATGCCTTCCTCACCGAAGGTGCGGCCAGCAACATCTTTGTGGTGAAAGACGGCAAGCTGCTTGCCCCGCCCAAGGACAACCTCATGCTGCCCGGCATCACCTACGACGTCATCCTCGAACTCGCCGCTGCCAACGGCATCCCGCATGAAGTGCGGCGCGTGTCGAAGGCTGAAGTGTTCAATGCCGACGAATTGCTGCTGACCTCTTCCACCAGGGAAGTGCTGGCCATCACCACGCTCGACGGCAAGCCCGTGGGCAACGGCAAGCCCGGCGCGATGTTCGCCAGGCTGCATAAGCTGTATCAAACCTTCAAACGCGAAGTGATGCGCAAATGATCGATCCGAAAGACTCCCTCATCGAGTACCCCTGCGACTTCCCGCTCAAGGTCTTCGGCGAAGCCAAGCCGGATTTTGCCCGGGCCATCGCCACCGTCGTGCAGGTGCACGCACCGGATTTCGATGCTGCCAGCATCGAGATGCGCAGCAGCACAGGCGCGAAATACCTCAGCCTCACCTGCACCATCCGCGCCACCTCGCGCGAACAGCTCGACAACCTGTACCGCGACTTGAGCAGTCATCCGATGGTAAAGATGGTGCTATGACTCCCCACCTGCACGTGCGCGCGATCGGCATGGTCGACTACGAGCCGACCTGGCGCGACATGCAGCGCTTCACTGCCGAACGCACCCCCGACACTGTGGACGAGATATGGCTGGTGCAGCACCCGCCCACCTACACGCAAGGCCAGGCCGGCAAACCGGAGCACCTGCTCAACCCTACCTCCATCCCTGTCGTGAAGATAGACCGCGGCGGCCAGATCACCTACCACGGCCCCGGCCAGATCGTCGCCTACCTGCTGCTCGACCTGCGCCGCTGGAAGATCAACGTGCGCGAACTGGTGCGCCTGATGGAACAGGCCGTCATCGACCTGCTCGCCGAATATGGCGTGAAAGCCGAAGGCCGCGAGGATGCGCCCGGCGTGTATGTGAACGACGCCAAGATCGCCGCGCTGGGCCTGAAGATAAAGAACGGCTGCAGCTATCACGGCCTCTCGTTCAACGTCGACATGGACCTCAGCCCGTTCGCCAACATCAACCCCTGCGGCTATCAGGGGCTGAAGGTCACACAGTGCGTAGGACTCGGCATCACCGTGCCGCTGGAAGAACTGCAAGCCGAACTCACGCAGAACCTGGTGCACGGCCTGCAGCATCACTTCGAAAGAAAGCGCCAGCTCGAACAGCAATGACGGATGTTGCTGCCAATCCTTTCACCGCCAAATGGTCGGCATCAGGCACCAATCTCTGCCTCGGCCAGTGGGAGATCTCCTATCTCGGGAAGCCGCTTGAACTCGATGCGGAACACCGCGAGCACGACATGGGCACCCATGCCATCTACAGCTTCATCTTCCCCGACGATGAGATGTACGCCGAAGGCCTGCCCGAAGACGAATGGATCGTCGCCAACCTCGACTGGCTGACCCACCTCTTCATCGCGAACGACATCCCGACCGACGAGGCGAATTTCCGTTTCTTCTATCAGGCGGTGAACAGACAGGACTGGCGGTGCGGGAGTTGCGGGGGATGTATCTGAAGCATCCTGCTCGGGATCATTGCACCTCGCTGAACACTCCATCAGCAAACAGTAGCGCACACCTGACCGCTCTGCCCGCATACACCGCCTGCATCGCCGCCCGGTATTCCTGCATCTGCGCACGATATCGTGCCGCATCTTCCGAATCGCCCAGCTTGTAATCCAGCACCCACACTTCGTCATCGAACTCGACCAAGCGGTCGATGCGTTTCAGTTCGCCCTGGGCGTTGACGTAGGGCATCTCGTTGCAGGCGGCGCGGTATTGCGCCGTGTCGAAGAAGCGGGCGAGTTGCGGTGAGACGAGTAGGCCTTGCGCCTGCTGCCAGAGGATTTCGATCTCGTCGGCGGGGATGGCGAGACGGTGCTGCAGTTCGGTCTTGTCGCGCGCCCCTTCCGTCAGGTGTTGCAGCAGGGCGTGCAGCCAGATGCCGCGCTGTTGCTGAGCGGTGTTGCGGGCGGCGCGTTTGCCGGTGGGGGTGATGGGGGGTAATACGACTTCCGTTCGCCTTGCTCCTGCGGCTGCACTCAGGGCTGAAGGCGATGTCGAATCCTGCTTTGAGTCACTTGGACATTCACCCTTCGACGGGCCTGTCCTGAGCCCAGTCGAAGGGCTCAGGGCGAATGGTTCTTTTTGATCATGTATCACCGCCGCGATGCGCGCGTACCAGGTGACCTGTTTAGCCTCCCTCGCCCCCTGATTACCGCTGACGATGAGCGCCTGCTGTGCGCGGGTCATGGCGACGTAGAGCAGGTTCATCTCTTCGCGCGCCTGTTCGGCGGCGTCCTGCTCGAACAGCGGCACGCGTTTCTTGCCGCGCGAGGCTTGATCGGTGTAGAGCGAGAAGTGCAGCGGCTGCGCTTCGTGCGTCGGCCAATCCAGCAGCACGTCGCTGCCGTCGCGATTTTTCTTTTCCGCGTTCGCGTCCAGCAGCCAGACGATGGGCGCTTCCAGACCTTTCGATTCATGTACGGTATAGATACGCACCGCATCCCCTGCGGTGCCGAGCTTGCCCTCATCCGGCGCATCGTCGCTGCTGTCGCGCAGTTCGCGCAACTCCTGCAGAAAGCGCGGCAGGCTGGGGTAGCGGCCGGCATCCACACTCAGTGCGATCTCCATGAAGGCGTGCAGGTTGGCGGTGACCTTGGCGCGCAACTCGGGCGGCAGCACGGCGCTGTAGCGCGCGATCACATCGCCCTCGAAATAGATGCGGTCGAGCAGATCGTGCACGGGGAGCTTGTCGGCGAGGGCGAGCCAGTTCTTCAGTAAAGTGGCGGCGCGCTGAAGTGCGGGCGATGGTTCTGGCAGTTGTTGCAGGCGGGACCACCAGGAAAGGCGAGTGCCGAGTACTGAGTGCTGAGCCTCTGCGCCCCCCTCGCTACTCGACACTCCGCACTCGACACTGGTTTGCGCCAGCTGTATCAGGTCTTCATCGCTGCACGCAAAGATGGGCGTGCGCAGTACCTGCGCCAGCGCAAGATCGGCGAAGGGCGTGATGAGGAACATCAGCAGGGCCTGCACGTCTTCCGCCTCCAGCGTATCGAGCAGACCGCCGCGCCGCGAGCTGATGAAGGGGAGGTGTCGCGCGCGCAGGGCTTCTTCGTATACCGCAAGGTGGGTGCGGCCTCGCACCAACACCATGATGTCGCCGTAACGGGCGCGGCGGGTTTCGCCTTCGTCGTTCACCGACCATTCGCTGACGATGGTTTGCAGTTGTTCGGCGAATTGTTCGGCTTCCTTTTGGCGCGCGCCTTCTTCGGTCTCGGGTCTGGCTGTTGTGATGGGATCGCGCAGAACGAGCGAAACGGTTTCCCCCTCACCCCCATCCCCTCTCCCAGAGGGCGAGGGGAGCAAAGCATCGGCGATGCACAGCGGCAGCACCAGCACATGGCCGGGCAATTCTTTCTGGTGCGTCTGGTGCTCGACGAACTCGAAGCCGTCCGGCTGCTCGCGAAACACGGCGTTCACCGCATCGACGATGGGCTGGGCGTTACGGCGCGTGAGGCTGTTGCCCAGGGTCGCGGCATCAAAATGTTCCTGCAGGTATTCGCGCGCCACACCGAACAGGCGCGCGTCGGCGCGGCGGAAACGGTAGATGGATTGTTTGGGGTCGCCGACGATGAACACGGTGGGTTGCGATTCCACCGCGACGGCCGCATCGAACCACGCGCGCAGGATCTGCCACTGCAGCGGGTTGGTGTCCTGGAACTCGTCGAGCAGCACATGGCGATAGCGGCTGTCGAGCTTGTACTGCATGGTCTCGGCGTGTTCGCTCTGCTGCAGCAGACGGCACAACTGCCATTCGAGGTCGGAGAAATCCATCTGCTGTTTCTGTGCCTTGAGCGCTTGGTAGCGGTCAAGGAAGGCGATACCGCAATGCAGCACCGCTTCGTTCAGACGCCAGGCCTGCTGTTCTGCATGCCAATCCTGCGCAGCCTGCAGGCTATCCTGCAATGCGGAGAGCGTGGCAGCGAAGGCTGCCTCGTTCTGGTTCTTGGTCGACTTCAGCTTGCGCGGCTCTCCCGCCAGCGTGAACAGCTGGCCCCACACCGCGCTGAAACGCAGCCCGGGCTCGGTATCCGTCCAGGAGCGCTCCAGTTCCGAGGCCTTTTCCTTCTGTTTGTCTGTGCCGTTGCTCGCATATTGCAGCACGAAGGCGAAGAACACTTCTTCGCTGTTGCCGCACATGCCCCAATCCTCAAGCGCATCGACATCCATATCCACCGCCAGATCAGCGCGCAGCTTGTCCAGTGCGAACACCAGGGCATCCTGTCGCCCCTGGGTATACGCCCACCATTCGGCACGCTTGCCGAGGAAGTTGAACAGCAGCTTGCGTGCGGTGAACAGGCCGCATTCGCCGAACAGCCATTGCATGCGCGTGGCTTCGACACTGTCCGGCTGCTTGCGCATCTGCTCCAGCAGTTCTTCCCAGGCTTCTTCCTGCTCGCTGCCTGCACGTTCCAGCAGACTCATGCCCTGCATCACGTCGGCATTCAGCGGTGCGCGCTGCATGACCTGCATGAACCAGCCGTGGAAGGTGCTGATGGTGATGGCCGGCTGCGCCAGCAACACGCTGCTGTAGAGGCTGCGGGCGCGCAGGAGCTGTTCATCGCTCAGTTCCGGGATGCCGCGCTCGGCGCAGAATTGGCGCACGAATTCCTCGTCCTTCATCGCCAGATCGCGCAACCACTGCTGCAGGCGCGCCTGCATCTCCTGCGCTGCCTTGCGTGTGAAGGTGATGGCGAGGATCTGCGAGGGCTGTGCGCCGTCCAGCAGCAGACGCACGATGCGTGACACCAGCAGCCAGGTCTTGCCGCTGCCGGCGCAGGCTTCGACGACGACACTGCGCTTGGGATCGAGGGCGATATGGTTGGTCATACCCATTCCCCCTTGCGGCACACGCCGCGAATCTCGCAGTGCATGCATGCTGCATCGACTCCGTTCGCCGGCATCCCGGCGCCGCCGCGGATCTGTTCCATCACCGTCACCAGGCGTTCGGCATTGAGTTGCGCCAGCAACGGCACATCATCCTTGGGCGCGACCAGCTTCACCTTGCCGTTCTCGATGCTGACGAAGGCGGCATCCGCCGCTTCGTGCGCATAGGCATAACAGGCGAGCTGCACATCTTCGCCGGGGTCCTTCAATTTGTTGGCCAGTTTCTGCGCGTCCTGTGTCTTGTAGTCCAGTACCAGCTTCTCTTCCCCGCGCACATCCAGCCGGTCGATGCGGCCGCGCAGGCGGATGCCTTCCAGTTGCCAGTCGAAGGCGCTCTCGGACTCGGCATAGCGCCAGCCCTGCGCCTCGTTCTCCGCCTGCCATTCGAGATAGGCCGGCAACGACAGGTACCAGCGCGCCAGCCATGCGCGCGCGGCGAAGTCCTGCGCCAGCAGGTCGGCGAACTCCGCTTCACTGATGCGACGCAGGGCAGCTTCCATCTCGGCCGCATCGCGCCCGCTCACCTGCGGATACTGTTCGTGGAAGCGCTGCAGGATGCCGTGCACGCGCTCGCCGTAGTCGCGCTTCTCGATGGCTTCCTGCACTTCATCGAGTTCGTTCAGGCGCAGGATGTGGCGCGCATAGAACTGGTAGGGGCAGGCGACCAGCGAGTTGTAGCCGCTGATGGAAACGCTTGCGGGCACGGCTTCCGCAACCACGATGGGCGCGGGCTGCGCGGACTGCGGCATATCCGGACAATGCGCCGCTTCCAATTCCAGTAAGGCCAACAACTCACCCTCATCCCCTCCCCCTTGCAGGGGGAGGGTTAGGGTGGGGGTAGAGTCGTTCTGTACCTCAGCTTCTCCCCCCATCCCAGCCTTCCCCCTGCATGGGGGAAGGAGTAAGGACGACGCAGCGAGTTCATCACGCAATATCTGCAGGAACGGACTCAACAGCCGCGCCTCGCCGTCCTTGTCCTTCTGCCAGGTGACCAGCACACAGTCGTTCATGGCCAGCAGTGCCAGCAGGTCGTGGTGCTGGCGCGTGGCATGGGTGGCGCGCGTGGGCAGGTTCAGCGCTGAGCGCACCGCATCGTTGAACCAGCGCCCGCCATCCGCCGCGCTGGGCAGATGGTCGGCATCGCAACCGAGCAGCAGCACGGCATCGAAAGCGCGCCAGCGCGTGGCTGCCAGGTGGGTGAAGCGCACGGGACTGTCGATGCTGCTGTCGCGGAAGGTCTCAGTATCCAGTTGCTGCGCCAGCCAGCGCCGCCATTCGGCGAAACGATAGCGCCCCGTGTCGTCCTGCAGCTCCTGACGCCAGCCATCGAGTGCGCGCAGCAATTGCTGGCCCGCATCGTCCTGCTGCAGACCCTTGTCGATACCCAGTACGTCCATGCTCTGCTGCAATGCGGCCAGCCATTCGGCCAGGGTCTTCTTCCGGCCCTGCTCCAGCGATGCAGCCGCCTGACGCAAACGCGCCAGCGGCTGGTGCAATGTCACTTCGTGTTCGGCCAGCGCCAGGAATTTCTCCAGCCCGGCGACCACACCCTGCTTGCGCAGCAGTTGCTCCAGTTGATACACCGCCGACTTGCGTTCGCCCGCCGTCATATCGGCGAAGATGAACGGCGACTTGAGCAGGTCGAGCAGGTCGTGATGGTAGAAGTCGCTCTGCAGCGCGGTGAGCCAGCGGTCGAGCACGGTGCTCACCGACAGCGTGGCGAAAGTCCAGCCGGTCTCGTCCGCCACCAGCACCTCGGCGCGCTCCAGCAAGGCGCGCGTCCGGCGCGCCACCACGCGATCCTGCGCGACGATGGCGATGTCGCGCTTGCCCTCTGCGAGCCAGAGGCGTACCTGCATGGCGGCGGCACGCGCTTCCTGCTCCAGCGAAGTGGCAGCGAAGAATCGCGGAGCAGAAAGCAGCGCTTCCATCTCGCGCAAGTCGAACACCTTCACGACGGCGTGTTGTTCATACTCTTCGAGGAAACGTTGCTCCAGTGCATCCCACTCCGAAGCGCGCAACACATATAAAGGACTGTCCGCCCCGGCCGCCAGTTTCGCCAGCTGCTGCTGGTAGGCGCGCGCGCCATCCAGCTCCGCACCGACCTGCATGGCGTGCCACAATTCGAACACGAGGCGCGCTTCCAGTTGCAGCGTGGCGTTCTGCCTTGCTGCGTAGGCCTGCTGCACAGCGGCGGCGAACGATTCAGCATCGCCCGGCAGCTCGCCCAGCGAGTGGGTGAGTTCATCGAACAGCTTGAGCAGTTCCTGCGTCATGCTCCACAGGTCGGCGTGCTCGAACCATTGCAGCTTGCGCAGTTGCTGGTACAGCAAGGCGCTGCGCTGGCTGTCGGTGGCGACCGCAGCTTCCAGCGGCACGCTTTGCGCCCATTCGTTCAGCGTGACCATCTGCGGCAGCAGCAGTGCCGGACGCTGCGCAGCGCGCATCAGTGCCTGTGCCAGCGGCTGGGCGGCATGCATGTTGGGAAGGAGGATGGTGATGCCGCGCAGGTCGGGCGCGGGGTGCGCGGCAAGGATGCGCTGGGCGACGCGGTCGAAGAGAACGTTGGCGCTGCTCACCGCTGCAACAGATGAAGTTTGTCTTTCACGTTGAGCCACTCGTCCGCATCGGCCGGGGCGCCTTTCTTCTCGACGATGGGCTTCCATTTTTTGGCAAGCTCGACGTTCAGCGCAGTGAATCGTTTCTGGTCTTCCGGCAGATCCTGTTCGGCATAGATCGCAGCAGCCGGACATTCAGGCACGCACAGCGCGCAATCGATGCATTCATCCGGATCGATCACCAGGAAGTTCTCGCCTTCGCGGAAACAGTCCACCGGACACACAGCGACACAGTCGGTGTATTTGCAGCGGATACAGTTTTCAGCGACGACGTAGGCCATGCGTTTTTTAAACCGTTGCGTGCAGCTTCAAGCCCAGCGCCTTCACCACTTTCAGTACGGTAGCGAATTCAGGGTTGCCGTCGCTTGAGAGTGCCTTGTATAAACCTTCGCGGCTGATTCCCGCATCGCGGGCGACCTGACTCATGCCCTTGGCTCGTGCGATGTCGCCCAGTGCGGCAGCAATAAGTGCGGGATCATCTTCTTCCAGACATGCCTCAAGGTAGGCCGCCATGTCAGCGTCCGTTTTCAGATGTTCGACCACATCCCATTTGCGTAATTTGACTGCACTCATGTCGCCTCCTTCAGTTTGCGCGCCAGTTGCAGCGCGGTCTTGATGTCTTTCGCTTGAGTGGATTTATCGCCACCCGCAAGCAGGATGAATATCTCCTGCCCTCTTTGCACCCAATAGACCCGATAGCCAGGCCCATGATGAATGCGCATTTCCGAAACACCCTCACCTACAGGTTCGCAATCTCCGAAGTTGCCCAACTCGGCGCGACGCAAGCGGGCATTGATCCGCGCCTTGGCTTGCACATCGCGCAGTGAGACAAACCAATCACTGTAATCATCGGTTGCGATGAACTGATTCATGCTTATATCGTAAACCATGGTTCACAAAACAACAAGGGGCACAAAGCGCCCTTTATTGATCCGTGTCTATTGAATCCTTATCTGGGTGCTATGCCGTGCAGCCAGTGGCGATATAGCTGCTCGGCGACGCTATGCAATTGCGGCAACTTGTCGTGCATCTGCGCCTGCATGACCTCGGCGGTCTGCACGGCGGGACTGTTCAGATTGGCCGCGATCTCGTCCGCCCCGACCCGGCACCAGTCGCGGATCATCGGCTCGATCATCTCGACATGGCACTGCATCGCGAGATGCTTGCCGATGGCATAGGCCTGATTGGCGCAATGGGGACTGGAGAGCAGTAGTTCTGCGCCCGGCGGCAGCGAGAAGGTCTCGCCGTGCCAGTGGAAGGAATCAAACTCGCGGATATCGCCGAACCACTCGCGCGCGACCGCACTCTCCGCCACCGTCACCCCGCCCCAGCCCAGCTCCTTCAGCGGATTCTTCGCCACCACCCCGCCCAGCGCCTTCGACATCAGCTGCCCGCCGAGGCAGTGTCCGAGCAAAGGAATGTCCTTCGCATAAGCATCGCGGATCAGCGCCAGCACCTTGGGTATCCACGGCAAGTCGTCGTTCACGCTCATCGGCCCGCCCATGAACACCAGCCCGTTGAAGGCACTGGCATCCGCAGGCACTGCCTCGCCCTGGTCGATGTGGATCATCTGCCAGGGAATGGCGTGCTGGGTGAGGAACAGCGCGAAGTGGCCTGCGCCTTCGGTGGGGGAGTGGCGGAAGATGGCGATGGGTTTCATGTGCATTTCCTGTAGAGAGTTGCCCAGCCGCCCCTCTCCCGCGGGAGAGGGGAGATGGATTGGGCAGTTATTTCCCCATCTCGAGCATGAGCTGGTTGATGCGTTTGACGAATCCGGCCGGATCATCAAGCTGACCGCCTTCGGCCAGCATGGCCTGATCGAACAGTACCGCCGCCCAGTCGTCGAAGTGTGCATCCTCGTTCTGCAGGCGCAACACCACCGGATGCGCGGGGTTGATCTCGAGGATGGGCTGCGCGTTCGGCGCTTTCTGACCGGCGGCCTTCATCAGGCGCGCGAGGTTGCCGCTGATGTCGTGCTCGCCCGCCACCAGGCAGGCGGGGGAATCGGTGAGGCGGTGGGTGACTCGCACTTCCTTCACTTTGTCTCCGAGGCTGCCCTTGATCCTGTCGGTCAGGCCCTTGAATTCACCGGCCTGCTTCTCCTGCTCCTGTTTTTCGGTGGCGTCTTCCAACGCGCCCAGGTCGAGGCCGCCCTTGGCGACGGAGACAAGTTGCTTGCCCTCGAACTCGTGCAGGTTGCTCACCACCCACTCGTCCACGCGGTCGGAGAGCAGCAGCACTTCGATGCCTTTCTTGCGGAAGACTTCGAGGTGCGGGCTGTTCTTGGCGGCGTTGAAGCTGTCGGCGGTGACGTAGTAGATCTTTTCCTGACCGTCTTTCATGCGCGCGATGTAGTCCTTGAGCGAGACGTTCTGCTCTGCATTATCGGCCTTGGTGGTGGCGAAGCGCATCAGTGCGGCGATCTTGTCCTTGTTGGCGAAGTCTTCGCCCACGCCTTCTTTCAGCACCTGACCGAACTCGCCCCAGAATTTTGCGTACTTGTCCTTGTCGTTCTCGGCCATGTCGGCCAGCAGGCCCAGCACCTTGCCGGTACAGCCCTTGCGGATGGCTTCGATGTCCTTTGACTCTTGCAGGATCTCGCGCGACACATTCAGCGGCAGGTCGGCGCTATCCACCACGCCGCGCACGAAGCGCATGTATTGCGGCATCAGCTGCTCGGCGTCGTCCATGATGAACACGCGGCGCACATAGAGCTTGATGCCGTGGCGTGCCTGGCGGTCGTACATATCGAACGGTGCGTGACCGGGGATGTACAGCAGCTGCGTGTATTCCTGCTTGCCTTCCACGCGCGCGTGCGACCACGCCAGCGGATCGTCGAAGTCGTGACCGACGTGTTTGTAGAACTCTTTATATTGCTCTTCGGTGATCTCGTTCTTGGAACGCGCCCACAACGCCGAGGCCTGGTTGACGGTCTCGTCCTCGTCCAGCGTCTCGTACTTGCCGTCCTTCCACTCTTCCTTCTGCATCAGGATGGGTTGCACGATGTGGTTGGAGTATTTCCTGATGATCTCGCGCAGTTTGTAGCCTGCCAGCAGGTCGTCCTGCCCTTCGCGCAGATGCAACGTGATCTCGGTGCCGCGCGCGGCCTTGTCCACCATCTCGATGGAGAACTCGCCGCCGCCATCGGATTCCCAGCGCACGCCCTGGTCGACCTTCTCGCCCGCGCGGCGGGTGAGCACCGAGACCTTGTCGGCCACGATGAAGGCGGAATAGAAACCCACGCCGAACTGGCCGATGAGGTGCGCGTCCTTCTGCTGGTCGCCGGAGAGCTTGCCGAAGAATTCGCGCGTGCCGGACTTTGCAATGGTGCCGAGATTGGCGATCACTTCGTCGCGGCTCATGCCGATGCCGCTGTCGGCGATGGTCAGCATGCGCGCCTCCTTGTCGAAGCTGACGCGGATGTTGAGATCGGATGCGTTCTCGTACAGAGCATCGTTGTGCAAAGCCTCGAAGCGCAGCTTGTCGCAGGCGTCGGACGCGTTGGAAATGAGTTCTCTCAGGAAAATCTCGCGGTTGGAATACAGCGAGTGGATCATCAGGTGCAGCAGCTGTTTGACTTCGGTCTGGAAACCCAATGTTTCGCGGCTGGCGGTGGTGCTGTCGGTCATTTCTTATCTCCTGTTGCTAGGGTTGGTACAAGACGACGCAGGAGGTGGGGATGGGTTGCGGGGATTTCAAGGGGGCGGGGCCGCCCCCTTGTCTGTTTAATCCTTGGTCTTGTCGCGCTCGATCAGTGCGTATGCGGAATGGTTATGGATGGACTCGAAGTTCTCCGACTCGACGATATACGCTTCGATGCGGTCGTCCGCATTCAGCACCGCCGCCACATCGCGCACCATGTCCTCGACGAACTTGGGGTTGTCGTAGGCGCGCTCGGTGACGAACTTCTCGTCCGGACGCTTGAGCAGGCCGTACAGCTCACTCGATGCCTGCTCTTCGGCGAAACGTACCACTTCCTCGATCCACACCGAGCTGCGAGTACGCACAGTGAGGGTGACATGCGAACGCTGGTTGTGTGCACCGCGCTCGGAGATCTCCTTCGAGCAAGGGCACAGGCTGGTCACCGGGATCAACACCTTCATGGTGAAGCGGTATGCGCCTTCAACCACTTCGCCGATGAAGGTCACGTCATAATCCAGCATGCTCTGCACGCCGGAGATCGGTGCGGTCTTGTTGACGAAATAGGGGAAGGACATCTCGATGTAGCCGGATTTCGCTTCCAGCTTCTCCACCATCTCGCGCAGGATGCTCTCGAACGATTCCACCGAGATCTCGCGGCCGTGCTGGTTCAGGATCTGCACGAAGCGTGACATGTGCGTGCCCTTGAAGTTGTGCGGCAGGTGCACATACATATTGAAGGTGGCGATGGTGTGCTGCACGCCCAGGCTCTTGTCCTTGACCTGGATGGGATGGCGGATGCTCTTGATGCCGACCTTGTTGATCGCCAGCTGGCGGGTATCGGCACTGCTTTGTACGTCGGCGATGGGCTTGGCGGGAGTCATATCGAATCTCTATAGTGGTGTCTGTTGTTGGATTATACCCATTGTCCGACTATTTTTGTCAGGCAATATCAGCCCTGCTTTCTTTCTCGTATGGAGCGGGCGATTCCCGCCGCATCCAGGCCGCAGTCGGCCAGCATCTGTGCCGGGTCGCCCTGCTCCAGGAACACGTCGGGTAAACCCAGATGCAGCATGGGCACATGGATGCCATGCTGCGCCAGGCATTCTGCCACGGCACTGCCGGCACCGCCCTGTATGGTGTTCTCTTCCACCGTCACCAGCAGGTCGTGAGTACGCGCCAACTGCAGCACCAGCTCCTCGTCCAGCGGTTTGACGAAACGCATGTTGGCGACCGTCGCATCGAGTTGCTCGGCAGCCTGCAGTGCGGGCGCCAGCATGGAGCCGAAAGACAGGATGGCGATGGTACGGCCCTGGCGGCGCACCTCACCCTTGCCGACCAGGACAGTATGCAGATTCTTCTGCACCGTCACGCCGGGACCGCTGCCGCGCGGATAACGCACGGCACTCGGCGTGTCGAGTTTCAACGCGGTTGAGAGCATCTGGCGGCATTCGTTCTCGTCGGCGGGCGCCATCACCGTCATGTTGGGGATGCTGCGCAGATAACTCAGATCGAAACTGCCGGTGTGCGTCGCGCCGTCCGCGCCGACCAGTCCGCCGCGGTCGATGGCCAGCACCACCGGCAGGTTCTGGATGGCGACGTCGTGGATGAGCTGGTCGTAGGCGCGTTGCAGGAAGGTGGAATAGATCGCCACCACCGGCTTGAAGCCGTCGCAGGCCAGGCCCGCGGCAAAGGTGAGTGCATGCTGCTCGGCGATGCCGACATCGAAATAGCGCTGCGGGAATTTCTCGGCGAACTCGACCATGCCGGAACCTTCGCACATCGCCGGGGTGATGCCGACCAGGCGCGTGTCCGCCGCCGCCGCATCGCACAACCAGTCGCCGAACACTTGCGTGTAGCTCACCTTGCCGCCGGGTTTCGGCGTGATGCCGTGATCGGGATCGAACTTGCCGACACCGTGATACAGCACGCAGTCCTCTTCGGCATGGGCATAACCCTTGCCCTTCTGCGTGACGATGTGCAGGAACTGCGGGCCTTCGAGTTTGCGGATGTTGCCCAGCGTCTCCACCAGCACATCCAGATCGTGTCCGTCGATGGGGCCGATATAGTTGAAGCCGAACTCCTCGAACATCGTGCCGGGTATGACCATGCCCTTGACGTGCTCCTCGGCGCGCTTGGCGAACTCCAGCACCGGCGGCATGCCTTTGAGCATCTTCTCGCTGCTGCGCCGCATCGCCGCGTAGAAACGGCCGGACATCAGTTTCGCCAGGTAATTGTTGAGCGCGCCGACCGGGCGCGAGATCGACATATCGTTGTCGTTGAGGATGACCAGCAGGTTCGCGTCCATCGCTCCCGCGTTGTTGAGCGCCTCGAACGCCATGCCGCCGGTGAGCGCGCCATCGCCGATGATGGCGACGGAACGGTTGTCGTTCCCCGCCAGGCGCGACGCCACTGCCATGCCCAATGCCGCCGAGATGGAAGTACTGGAGTGGCCGGTGCCGAAAGCGTCATACGGACTTTCGTTGCGTTTGGGAAATCCGGAGATGCCGCCCGCCATGCGCAGGCCGCTCATCGCGGCACGGCGTCCGGTCAGGATCTTGTGCGCATAGGTCTGGTGTCCCACGTCCCACACCAGCCGGTCATCCGGCGTATTGAAGATGTAATGCAGGGCGACAGTGAGTTCTATCGTGCCGAGATTGGAGGAGAGATGCCCGCCGGTCTTGCTCACCGATTCGATCAGGAAAGCGCGCAGCTCGTCTGCCAGTTGCGGCAACTTATCGCGCTCCAGTTTGCGCAGATCGTCCGGCGTGGCTATGGTTTGCAGTAGTGGGTACATCAATACTTTCTCATCACGATGAAGTCGGCCAACTCGCGTAGACGCTGCGCCGGAGCGCCGAACCCGGCCAGCGAATCCATCGCCTCCTGGCGCAGTTCAGCCGCCATCTTCTTCGCGGCTTGTACCCCGAGCAGGGTCACATAGGTCGGTTTGTCATTGTCGGCATCCTTGCCGGCGGTCTTGCCCAGCGTGGCGGTGTCGGCTTCGCTGTCGAGCACATCGTCCACCACCTGGAAGGCGAGGCCGATGCATTTGCCGTAATGGTCGAGCTTGTCGAGTTGCGCCTGCTGCAGATCGCCACAATGTGCACCGAGCAGGATGGCCGCGCGGATCAGCGCGCCGGTCTTGTGGATGTGCATCTGCTCCAGTTCCGGCACGGTCAGTTGCTTGCCGACACTGGCGAGGTCGATGGCCTGCCCGCCTGCCATGCCGCGCGAACCGGAAGCCACGGCCAGCAACTTCACCATTTGCAGCTGTTTCCCTGCATCGTCGTTCAGGCGATGTTCGGACAGCAGTTGAAAAGCCAGGCTCTGCAAGGCATCGCCCACCAGCAAGGCAGTGGCCTCGTCGAATTCGACATGGCAGGTCGGCTTGCCGCGACGCAGCACGTCGTCGTCCATGCACGGCATGTCGTCATGCACCAGAGAATAGGCGTGGATGAGTTCGACCGCGGCGCCGGCGATCTCGACGCGTTCGACCGGCGCGCCAGCGAGTTCACCTGCGGCGTAAGCCAGCAGCGGGCGCACACGCTTGCCGCCGTCCAGCACGCTGTAGCGCATCGCGGCATGCAGGCGCTGCGGCGTCGCATCGGCCTGCGGCAGCAGCCGCTTCAGTACATCTTCAAAACGGGATTGTCGGGCGGATACCCAGGAGGAAAAATCGGACATCATCAATCTTTGTTCGCAACGTTCGACGCGGCGAGATCCTTGAGCGTCTCTTCTTCCAGCACGCGCACCTGCTGTTGCGCATCGTCCAGCCGGGAACGGCAGAACCCCAGCAGTTCCGCACCGCGCTTGTAGGCCGCGAGCGAATCTTCCAGCGTCAGTTTGCCCGACTCCATATCCGCCACCACCTGTTCCAACTCGGACAGTGCCGCTTCGAAACTCTGTGTTTTACTGGATTTAGCCGCCATCTCGATTTCCATGTGCATCCAAAACTGCGTAAGGGACGCATTTTACCCAACGCCATGGTGCAGGGCCAATTTTTATTGCCCCCCCTTCTGATTTCGGGGACAATCCCCGCTCCCTTATTCGTCAATATTTCTTCATTCAGCAAAGGGTGGGGGCATGTCCGAGATCGCCAAACTCAAGCAATTCAATCCCGTTTCAGCACAGCCGCCGTTGCGCTGGTTCTTCGATCCGAAAGTATTGGAGATCGAGCAGCGCGTGCTGTTCGACGCCGGTCCCAAATACGTCGGGCATGAACTGATGGTGCCGAACCTCGGCGATTATCATGTGATCGAATGGATGGACAAGGCCAAGATGCTGGTGCGCAACGAAAGCGGCGTGGAACTGCTCTCCAACATCTGCCGCCACCGCCAGGCCACCATGCTGGAGGGTCGCGGCAATGCCAAGAACATCGTGTGCCCGCTGCACCGCTGGACCTACAAGACCGACGGCGAACTGCTGGGCGCACCGCATTTCCCGCAAAACCCCTGCCTGCACCTGAACAAGACCCCGCTGCAAAGCTGGAACGGCCTGCTGTTCGCGGGACAGCGCGACATCGCTAGGGATCTGGCGACCGTGCCCGCCTTCAAGGAGATCGACTTCACCGGTTACATGCTCGACCGCGTGGAGGTGGATGAATACAACTTCAACTGGAAGACCTTCATCGAGGTCTACCAGGAGGACTACCACGTCGTTCCTTTCCATCCCGGCCTCGGCCAGATGGTCGATTGCGACAAACTGAAGTGGGAGTTCGGCGAGAACTACAGCGTGCAGACCGTGGGCATCCATGACCTGCGCAAGGCCGGCAGCCCGGTCTACCAGCAGTGGTCGGAACAGGTGCTGCGCTACAACAAGGGCGAGCTGCCCAAGTACGGCGCGATCTGGCTGACCTATTACCCCAACATCATGGTCGAGTGGTATCCGAACACCCTGGTGGTCAGCACCATCGTGCCGCGCGGCACCGACGCCTGCACCAACATCGTGGAGTTCTATTACCCCGAAGACATCGTGCTGTTCGAGCGCGACTACGTCGAGGCCGAGAAGAAGGCTTACCGCGAAACGGCAGTGGAAGACGACATCATCTGTCTGCGCATGCAACAGGGCCGCCAGGCTCTGTACAAGCAGGGCGTGGAAGAAATCGGCCCATACCAGTCGCCGACCGAAGACGGCATGCTGCACTTCCATGAGTTCCTGCGCCGCAACCTTGAGCCGCACCTGAAGTAACACAGTGGGCTCGTTATGGATGCTGGTCGCCGGGCTGATGTTCGCCTGCATGGGAGTGCTGGTCAAAATCGGCGCGACCCAATTCTCCAGTAACGAGCTGGTCTTCTATCGTTCTCTCTTCAGCCTGCTCATCGTGTATGCGATGTTGCATCGCGCGAAAGTCAGACTCTCCACACGGCACTGGCAGGGCCACCTGTGGCGCGGCCTTTCCGGCACGGTCGCGATGCTGCTGTTCTTCTACTGCATCACCGTGTTGCCGCTGGCCACCGCCATCACGCTCAACTACACCTCGTCGCTGTTCATCTCTGCGTTGACCGTGCTGGTGTTGAAGGAGAAATTCCATATCCCGCTCAGCAGCGCACTGGTGATCGGCTTCGTCGGCGTGGTACTGCTGCTGCACCCCACTCTGGAGCAGGAACAGTTCGCCGGCGGCCTGCTGGGACTGGCCTCCGGTTTCCTCGCCGCCATCGCCCTGCTGAATGTGCGCCAGCTGGGCGTGCTGGGCGAACCGGGCATGCGCGTGGTGTTCTATTTCAACCTGATCGCCACCGTTGCCAGCGGTGCATGGATGTTGCAGGACACGCTGCATCCGCTCGCCTTCGCCGACCTGCCTTTGCTCATCGCCATCGGCGCTTCCGCCACCGTCGCACAGCTGGCCATGACACGCGCCTACCGCATCGGCCAGACGCTGGTGGTCGGCAGCCTGGCCTACAGCACCATCGTGTTCTCTGCGCTGTTCGGCCTGCTGTTCTGGCAAGAGACGCTCAGCGCGAGCGCATGGTTCGGCATCGCGCTCATCATCGCCAGCAGCATGTTAAGCTTGCGCCTAGCACCAACCAACACTGAGGTAAGCAAATGATCACCATCGAAGAAAAGAACAATCTCGTCAACATCGCCGTCATGGGCGAGTTCACCATCGCCGACTTCAAACAGTTCGAGGAGCATGCGCTGTACAAACTCAAGGGCGGCGGCAAAACGAACCTGCTGTTCGACCTGCGCGGCATGCTGTCCTACACCCCGGACGTGGCATGGGAAGAGATCAAGTTCTTCAGCCGTGAGCACAACCACGATTTCAGCAAGATCGCCGTCGTCACCGACGACCAGTGGCTGACTTGGCAAGCCTGGTTGTCGCGCCTGTTCGTGGACGCGGACATCCGCGCCTTCGGGGATTACACTACCGCACAGGACTGGGCGCAGAAATAAGCATCCCCCGCGGAATACAGCGAGATGACGATGCGAAAACCGCTTGCGGCCGTCTCGCTGGCCTTGGCCTTGTCAGCCTGCGTCGTGGTACCCGTTGAAGACAGAGACGCCACCGCCGCATCCGACTGCGATACCTACACCAAAAGCATGACCCTCGAACAGGCCAGGTTGGATTATGGCCGGCTGAGCTGCCACGACGAGGCCTGTCTCGCCGTGATACTCGCGGTATCCGCGGGCAGCCTGATCGTCTCCGGCAGCATCGTGCTGACCAACAACACCGTGCACTGGCTGGAATACCAGGGTACGTGCAGCGATGGCTTCCTGAACAACACCAAACAGCGCTTCCTCGACTCGCTGGACGATCCCGAACCGCTCTCGGCCGAACGGTTGGCAAAATAAAAAAGCCCGCAGCGATGCGGGCTTTTTTGATTCCACCAGAACCGAATCACTTCAGCTTGGTTTCCTTGTATGCGACGTGCTTGCGTGCCACCGGGTCGAATTTCATGAATTCGAGCTTTTCGGGAGTGGTGCGCTTGTTCTTGTTGGTGGTGTAGAAATGCCCCGTACCTGCCGAGGATTCCAATTTGATCTTTTCGCGTCCGCCTTTGGCTGCCATGTTGCTTCTCCTTTATACCTTCTCGCCGCGGGCACGCATCTCGAACAGGACGGCGTCGATGCCGTTCTTGTCGATGGTGCGCAGTGCAGCATTGGTCAGGCGCAAAGACACCCAACGATTTTCAGATTCAACCCACAAGCGGCGACGTTGCAAATTCGGCAAGAAACGGCGCTTGGTTTTGTTGTTCGCGTGGGAGATGTTGTTGCCCACCATTGGGGCTTTTCCCGTTACTTGACAGACGCGTGCCATGACAATCACTCCAACCAGTTTTTCAAAGAGGCGCGATTCTACCTAAAGCACCCCGATTACACAACCCTACTTTCCTTTTCTGTAGAGCGCCGACTGTGCGTGGGCCTGCAAACCCTCGCCAAAAGCCAGAATCGAGGCGATTTCGCCCAAATTTTGAGCACCCTGGGCGGAAACCTGGATCAGGCTGCTGCGTTTCTGGAAGTCGTACACCCCCAGCGGCGAGGAAAACCGCGCCGTACCGGAGGTCGGCAGCACATGGTTTGGCCCGGCACAGTAGTCGCCCAGCGATTCGGAGGTGTAACGCCCCATGAAGATCGCCCCGGCATGCTTGAGCTTGGGCAACCAGGTTTGCGGGTCGCCGACCGACAGTTCCAGGTGTTCGGGGGCGATGCGGTTGCTGATGCGACAGGCCTCGTCCATATCGGCTACATGGATCAGCGCCCCGCGGTTCTCCAGCGCGGTCTTGATGATGTCCTTGCGCGGCATCTGCTCCAGCAGTTTGTCGGCGCTGGCGGCCACCGCCTCGATGAAGGCCGCATCGGGCGACAGCAGGATGGCCTGCGCCAGTTCGTCGTGCTCGGCCTGCGAGAACAGGTCCATCGCCACCCAGTCGGGATCGGTCTTGCCGTCGCAGATGACCAGGATCTCGGAAGGACCGGCGATCATGTCGATGCCGCAGACGCCGAACACGCGGCGCTTGGCGGAAGCGACGTAGGCATTGCCCGGACCGACGACCTTGTCCACCTTGGGGATCGTCTCCGTACCATACGCCAGCGCTGCCACGGCCTGTGCGCCGCCGATGGTGAACACGCGATCCACGCCGGACAGGTGGGCGGCTGCCAGCACCAGCTGGTTCTTCACGCCATCCGGCGTGGGTACGACCATGATGAGCTCGGCAACACCCGCCACCTTGGCAGGCAATGCATTCATCAGTACGGAAGAAGGATAGGCCGCCTTGCCGCCGGGCACGTACAGGCCGACGCGATCCAGCGGGGTGACCTGCTGGCCGAGCATGGTGCCGTCCTCATCCAGATAGTTCCAGGAGACCTGAATCTGTTTCTTGTGGTACGAGGTGACGCGCTGCGCCGCCTGCTCCAGCGCTTTCCTCTGGTCTGCAGGAAGACCGTCGAACGCCGCCTTCAGTTCCGATTTCGGCAATTCCATCGCGGCGCTATCCAGCAGCGGCAGGCGGTCGAACTTGCGCGTGTATTCGAGCACGGCAGCATCGCCGCGCAGCTTGACGTCGGCCAGGATGGCGGCGACGGTCGCCTCCAGTTTCTCGTCGGCGGTCTCTTCGAAAGCCAGCAGCTTGCTCAACCTGGCATCGAAATCGGCCTTCTGGGTCGAGAGTCGGGTGATGTTCATTTGATGGCTCCGGCAAAAGCATCCAGCATGGGTTGTATGGTCGCGCGCTTGAGTTTCAGCGAAGCCTGGTTCACCACCAGGCGCGAGGATATCTGCACGATCTCCTCGACCGCCTTGAGGTCGTTGGCCTTCAGGGTCGCGCCGCTGCTCACCAGGTCGACGATGGCATCGGACAGCCCCACCAGAGGTGCCAGCTCCATCGAACCGTACAGCTTGATGAGATCGACATGCACGCCCTTGGAGGCGAAGTGCTCGCGCGCGGTCTTCACGTACTTGGTGGCGACGCGCAAGCGCGCACCCTGCTTCACCGCCGATTCGTAATCGAAGCCGTTGCGTACCGCGACCATCATGCGGCACTTGGCGATATTGAGATCGATCGGCTGGTACAAGCCCTCGCCGCCATGTTCGTTGAGCACGTCCTTGCCTGCCACGCCGAGGTCGGCGGCACCGTACTGCACATAGGTCGGCACATCGGAGGCGCGCACGATGATCAGGCGCACATCGGCGCGGTTGGTCGGCAGGATGAGCTTGCGCGAAGACTCCGGGTCTTCCAGCGGCGTGATCCCCGCGGCTTTGAGCAGCGGCAGGGTCTCTTCGAAGATGCGGCCTTTGGATAAGGCGATGGTGATCATTTGCTGCTTTCTCTCATTTCAGTCTGCGAATGTTAGCACCGAGCTGCCCCAGCTTGCTTTCGATGTGCTCGTAGCCGCGGTCCAGGTGGTAGATGCGATCGATGACAGTCTCGCCCTGCGCCACCAGCCCGGCGATGACCAGACAGGCAGAAGCGCGCAGGTCGGTCGCCATCACGGTCGCCCCTTCCAGGTGATCGACGCCTTTGACCACCGAGGTGTTACCTTCCACGTCGATCTGCGCACCGAGACGGCGCAGCTCCTGCACGTGCATGAAGCGGTTCTCGAAGATAGTCTCCACCACCATCGCGCTGCCTTCGGCGATGCAATTCAAGGCCATGAACTGCGCCTGCATGTCGGTGGGGAAGGCCGGGTGCGGCGCGGTGCGCACGTTCACGGCCTTGGGGCGGCCGCTCATCTCCAGATGGATGGCGTCGCCCGCAACCTTGATCTTCGCGCCCGCTTCGGTGAGTTTCTCCAGCACGGTCTCGAGGATGTCGGCGCGCGTCTCGCGCAGCGTTATGCTGCCGCCGGTCGCCGCCGCCGCCACCAGGAAGGTGCCGCTCTCGATGCGGTCCGGCATGATGTGGTGGGTCGCGCCGTGCAGCTTGTCGACACCGGTAATGGTAATAGCATCCGAACCGTCGCCGGAGATCTTTGCCCCCATCGCGCGCAGACAATTGGCCAGATCCACCACTTCCGGTTCGCGCGCGGCGTTTTCCAGCACGGTCACGCCGTCGGCCAAAACCGCCGCCATCATCAGGTTCTCGGTGCCGGTGACACTGACGATGTCGAAGAAGATGCGCGCACCCTTGAGGCGTTTGGCCTTGGCATGGATGTAGCCGTGTTCGATGGCGATCTCGGCACCCATCGCCTGCAGCCCCTTGATGTGCAGATCGACCGGGCGCGAACCGATGGCGCAGCCGCCGGGCAGCGACACCTTGGCATCGCCGAAGCGCGCCACCAGCGGCCCCAGCACGAGGATGGCGGCGCGCATGGTCTTCACCATGTCATAGGGCGCTTCCCAGTTGTCGATCTTGCTGCCGTTGAAAGTGATCTCGTTCGTCGCGGATTCGGCCGTCACGCCCATCTGCTGCAGCAGTTTGCGCATGGTGCCGACATCGTGCAGGTCGGGCAGATTGGTCAGGCGCAGGGTGTCTGCGGTCAGCAGACTGGCGCACATGATGGGCAACGCCGCGTTCTTCGCGCCGGAGATACGTACTTCGCCGCGCAACGGATTGCCGCCCTGGATCGCTAATTTTTGCATTTGCTGTTCTTCTTGCCGACGCTGCGGCGGTTAACGTGGTGACTGGTTCAATGGCAACGCATCCGCCACACCATACAGGCCGGCGAGACTGCGCAGATTGTCGGGGACATTGACGAGATTCAACTTGGCATCGTGGCGTTGCGCGTTGCGCAGCCAGCCCAGCAGCAAACTGACTGCGGCGGAATCCGCCACTTCGACCTGGGACAGGTCGATTGTCCAGGCCTTCCCTTCCAGCGGCTGCATGGCTTCGGCGAACGAAGTGCCGATGGTGTCCATCGTCAAACGGCCGGACACCTTCAGGAGGTCACCCTCGCGCTGGATCATTTCGACTCCGCTTTCTCGGCCGATGCAGCATTGGTTGCAGCTGTCCGGTTCTTGTCGACCAGTGTCTTGATCAATCCGTCGATGCCGATCTGCTGGACCTGGTCGGCGAAGGTGCCGCGATAGCTGGTCACCAGACTGACGCCCTCGACCGTCAGGTCGAACACCTTCCAGCCGTCGGGTGTCTTTTCCAGATCGTAGTCCACCAGGATGGGCTGCTGCGCACCGGGCTTGATGATCTCGGTCTTGACGGTCACCTCATCCATGGCGGCATCGAGCTTGAGCGGCTTGACCTCGATGATCTGGTCGCGATACGAGGTGAAAGCCTTGGTATAGGTACGCACCAGCAGGATGCGGAACTCCGACTGCAGGGCCTTCTTCTGCTCGGGTGTGGCGCTGCGCCAGGCCTTGCCCACGGCCAATTTGGTCATGCGCTCGAAATTGAAGTGCGGCAACACCTTGGCATCCACCAGCTCCAGCATCTTCTTCTGGTTGCCGGCGCGCAGTTCCTTGTCGGCGCGCACGATGTCGAGCACCTCGCGCACCGTGCTCTTGATCAGCACATCCGGATCCGGGATATCGGCGCGCGCCACCGACACCGCGCACGACAGCCACACACCGCACAGCAAAGCAAACGTCTTCTTCATTTCTCAGTTCTTCCGTATATCACTTCGCATCGACACTCGATGTGAAGAACTTGCCGATCAGGTCTTCCAGCACCACCGCCGACTGCGTCTTCTTGAATTCGTCGCCGCTCTTCAGCATCACGTCGTCGCCGCCCGGCATCAGCCCGATGTATTGCTCGCCCAGCAGGCCGGAGGTCAGGATGTTGGCGAAGGTGTCCTTGGGGAACTGGTAACGCTTGTCGATGCTCATGGTCACCTTGGCTTCATAGCGCTCAGTATCCAGCACGATGCTGGTCACCCGCCCCACCAGCACACCGGAACTACGCACCGAGGCAGTCGGCTTCAGGCCGCCCACGTTGGTGAAATGCGCCTGCAACTCGTATGACTCCGATACGTTATAAGTACTCAAGTTCCCGACCTTGAGCGCCAGCACCACCAGCGCGGCGAGACCCGCCACCACGAAAGCGCCCACCCACAGATCCAATGTCGTACGTTCCATAATGCTCACCTCTAAAAATCCAAATTTTGTCGTAATACTGCGTTGCTCACAAAAAATTACTCCTTACATATCCCCCATATGCCGCGTCGCAATTTTTTGCTCGCGTCTTGTCTTACTTAAAACTTCGAACTTTTAGAAGCGAGCATATCCTCAAGCTCCTTGAAACATGAATGCGGTCAAAATGAAATCCAGCATCAATATCGCCAGCGACGATTGCACCACCGTGCGTGTGGTCGCCCCCGAGACACCCTCTGCCGTAGGCGGAGCATCGTAGCCCTCGAACAACGCGATGGCCGTGACCGCCAGGCCGAACACGAAACTCTTGATCACACCGTTCAGTATGTCATGCTGGAAATCCACCGATGCCTGCATCTGCGACCAGAACGAGCCCTCATCCACGCCGATGTTCACCACGCCGACCACATAGCCGCCGAACACGCCCATCGCCGAGAACAGCGCCGCCAGCAACGGCATGGAGATCACACCCGCCCAGAAACGCGGAGCAACCACGCGCGCGATCGGGTTGACCGCCATCATCTCCATCGCGGCGATCTGCTCGGTCGCTTTCATCAAACCGATCTCTGCAGTCATCGCCGAACCGGCGCGACTGGCGAACAGCAACGCCGCCAGCACCGGCCCCAGTTCGCGCACCAGACTGAGCGCCACCAGCGAACCCAGCGCCGATTCCGAGCCGTAGCGCTTCAGCGTTTCATAGCCCTGCAACCCCAGCACCATACCGACAAACATCCCCGCCACCAGGATGATGATGAGCGACATCACCCCGCTGGAGAACATCTCTTTCACCGTCAATTGGAAACGGCGGAAACTGAGACCGGAATAGAACAGCGTCATACCGAAGAAACGCGTCGCATAGCCGATACGCCAGACCGCATTGATGCTGCGGCGACCGATGGTCCTCAGACTCTTCACGATAGGCATCAGGCACTCACTCCCAGATCTTTGCGATAATCCCCGCCGGGATAATGGAACGGCACCGGGCCGTCCATCTCGCCGTGCACGAACTGGTGCACGAACGACTTGTCGGAAGCGCGGATCTCTTCCGGCGTGCCCTCCGCGACGATCACGCCATCGGCGATGAAATAGATGTAATCGACGATCTTCATCGACTCCTGCACGTCGTGCGTCACGATCACCGAGGTCGCGCCCAGCGCGTCGTTCAGCCTGCGGATCAACTGCCCCACCACCGTGAGCGAGATCGGGTCCAGCCCGGCGAACGGCTCATCGTACAGGATCAGCATCGGATCGAGCGCCACGGTGCGCGCCAGCGCTACACGCCGCGCCATGCCGCCGGACAGTTCGGCGGGCATCAGATCGTGGGTGCCGCGCAAGCCGACCGCATGCAGCTTCATCATCACCAGATCGCGGATGACCTCTTCCGGCAGGTTCGTATGCTCGCGCATCTGGAACGCAACATTGTCGAACACCGACATATCCGTGAACAGCGCGCCGAACTGGAACAGCACCCCCATCTTGCGGCGCATTTCATACAACCCTTGCCGGTCCAGCGCGTGCATATCCTGCCCGTCTATCCTGATCTCGCCCTTTGTGGGCTTGATCGCGCCGCCGATCAGCCGGAACAGCGTGGTCTTGCCGCAGCCGCTCCCGCCCATGATGGCGATGAGCTTGCCTTTCGGAAAGGACATATTGATGCCTTTCAGAATAGGACGGCTGTCGTAGGCAAAATTGACGTCGCGGACTTCTACCAGAGGTGCGGACACTTATGAACCTATCGCGGGTTGAAGAGGCGCGCATTCTAAACTACGCCACGATAACTTGGAAATCGGCGATTACTTGAGCTTGACGCGATTGCGGGCTATCCTGCGCGACGTTACACATATCTCGTGCTTACTTTCAGGATAACAGCGTGACACTCCCATCCCTGCTCATCGTCGATGACGATCCGCTCATCCGCGATTCCCTGCGCCTGATCCTGGGGGACGATTTCGACATCCACCTCGCCGAAGACCGCCCGCACGCCATCCGTCTGCTGCGCGACATGGACAGCCCGCCACAACTGGCACTGGTCGACCTGGGACTGCCGCCCACACCGCACCGCCCGGAAGAAGGTTTCAAACTCATCACCGAGCTGCTGGCGCACTCGCCCAACATCAAGGTCATCACACTCTCCGGCCAGAACGAGGAAAGCAATGCGCGGCATGCACGCACGCTCGGCGCCATCGAATTCGTCGCCAAACCCTGCGGCCCGGAAACCTTGCGCACCCTGCTGCAGGATGCCCTGCGCATCCAGCAGAGCGAACAGGCCGGCTTCAGCGACAGCCAGTCGCTGTTCGGCATCATCGGCAACAGCCAGCCCATCCAGGCGATGCGCAGCCAGATCGAGCTGTATGCCAAGACCCCCTACCCGGTGATGATCGAGGGTGAGTCGGGCAGCGGCAAGGAACTGGTCGCCACCGCCCTGCAACGTCTGAGCGGCAAACCAGACACATCTTACGTCGTGCTCAACTGTGCCGCCATCTCGCCCAACCTGCTCGAATCCACCCTGTTCGGCCACGCCAAGGGGGCTTTCACCGGCGCGACCAGCGCTCAGAGCGGCTTCTTCGAGCGCGCCGAGAACGGCACGTTGTTCCTCGACGAGATCGGCGAGATGCCACAGGAGCTGCAAGCCAAACTGCTGCGCGTGCTGGAGAACGGCGAATACCAGCGCGTCGGCGAAGCCGTCACCCGCAAGAGCAACGCGCGCATCATCGCCGCCACCAACCGCGACCTGAAACTGGCCGTACGCGGCGGCACTTTCCGCACCGACCTCTATCACCGCCTGAGCATCTTCACCATCCAGGTGCCGCCGCTGCGTACGCTGGGCGAGGACAAAATCCTGCTGCTGGAGCATTTCAAGAAGTTCTACGCGGCACAGGCACAGCGCCCGCCGTTCGATCTCGATCCGGCCGCGCTCGATGCCTGGAAGAGCTACCCCTTCCCCGGCAACACGCGCGAGTTGCGCAACATCGTCATCCGCCTGACCACCAAATATCCCGGCCTCAAGGTGAATGCAAAACAGCTGGAAGCCGAGTTCGACCCGCAACCGGATGCGACCGGCGCCGCGCCGACCGATCTGACTGCCGATGCCAAGCAAGTGTTGCAGCAGGGCAATTTCGATCTGGATGAACTATTGATAGGCTATACTGCCCGTTATATAGACGCCGCCATGGAGCTGGCGCACGGCAACGTCAGCGAAGCCGCCAAGCTGCTGGGCATCGCGCGCACCACGCTATACAGCCGCATGGAAGCGGTACAAAAACACAAAGCGCAGAAAGTTCAGTAAAGGGGAAGCAGATGTATCTGGAGCATTTCGGCCTGACCGAGCCACCGTTCAAGATCACTCCGGTCACCGAATTCTTCTTTTCCGGAGCCAACCGGGGCGAGATCCTCGATGCACTGATCTACGCCATCACCGACGGCGAAGGCATCGTCAAGATCAGCGGCGAGGTCGGTAGCGGCAAGACCATGCTGTGCCGCATGCTGCTGGACCGCCTGCCCTCCAACATCAAGGCGATCTACCTCGCCAACCCCAGCATGTCGCGCGACGAGCTGCTGTATGCCATCGCCGACAGGCTCGATCTCGACCTCGAAGGCAAACGCGTCAACATCATCCTGCAGACCCTGCAGAACCATCTGGAAGCGATGTACGAACGCGGCGAACGCTGCGTGGTGCTGGTGGACGAAGCCCATGCCATGCCGCTGGAAACTTTGGAAGAATTGCGCCTGCTCTACAACCTGCAGGTCGGCAAACACAAACTGATCCAGATCGTGCTGTTCGGCCAGCCCGAACTGGATGTGAAGCTGGAGCAGACCAATATGCGCCAGCTGAAGGACCGCATCGTCCATCACTTCAGCATCCTGCCCATTTCGCGCAAGGTGATCGACGATTACCTGATGTTCCGCATGCGCGCCGCCGGTTACAAGGGGCCGGACATCTTCTCGCCAGCCGCCGTGCAACTCATCGGCAAGGCCTCGCAAGGCCTGATGCGCCGCGTCAACATCCTTGCCGACAAATCGCTGCTCGCCGCCTTCGTCGAGAACACGCACAACATCGAATCGCGCCATGTGCTCGCCGCCATCCGCGACAGCGAAATGACCCCCAACCGCAATCTGCTCAACCGCAAGAGCTTCGCGATGGCGGGCGGCGTCGCCCTGTTCGCCGCGACCCTGGCCGGTGCCGGCTGGTTCATGGGACAGGAGAAAGTGCACAGCCCGCCCCAGATGGCCACGCAATCGATCAATGTGGCACAAGCCGCAAACATCGACGCTGCAGCCATCCCGGCTTCCCAGCCTGCCGCCTCCGAAGTCGTGGCAGCCGCCCCGGAGCCGCTTGCCGCCGCCGTTTCCGCCGTCCCGGCGGCGCCTGTCGAACAAGCCGCAGAACCGGTCGCAGCAAGCAAGCCGGTTGCAAAAGCCGCCCCGGCAAAACCTGCCGCTGCTTCAGCACCGACACCCGCCCCGGCATCGCAGGCCACCCTGTTGCAACAGCGACTGGACGCCACCAGCGCGATGATCTCCATGCCCGGACGAGGCAACGTCAGCATCCAGCTGTTCTACACCGACGATATCCGCCCTGAACGCATGGAGCGTTTCCTCGGCCGGGCTCAAAGATTGGGCAAACTTGCCGAGATATATATCGTACCGATCAAGTTGAACGGAAAAGACGGCTACCGCGTGCTGTTTGGCGTCTATCCCAATAGCGACGCGGCCCGCACAGGGATCCAGGAGCTGCCGCAACGCTACAAGGACGCTTTTGCGCCCACCCTGCACATGCTAGATGGCTCGCAGAATCCGCTATAAGCGATTGAAGGAAAAAGTATATAGGCCAAACGACATATTGCCGATGTCGGGAAATGATGTTACCTTGCGCCGAAACAAAGGGGGAAAAGGGAATGAGGTTCACTCACATATTGCTGTGTTCGGCTTGTGTCTCGCTGGCCGCATGTGGCACCAAGCAGCTTACGCCGTCTGACAAGCATCTCCAGCAGAGCAGCCTGGAATCCCCCCAGGCAACCGGAACCATCCCGCAACCCAGCAAACGCGCCGTCGTCCTTCCCCCGCCGAAGCCCGCAACCAAAGTCGAAACTTATAGTGTCGTCGTCTCCAGCCTTCCGGTACGCGAGATACTGTTCGCACTGGCACGCGATGCCAAGGTCAACATCGACATCCATCAGGGCATAGAAGGCACCGTCACCCTCAACGCCATCAACCAGACCCTGCCGCAGATCCTCGACCGCATCTCCAAGCAAGTGGACATGCGTTACGAACTGGAGAACGGCAACCTGATCGTGATGCCGGACCTGCCCTTCCTGAGAAGTTACAAGATCGATTATGTGAACATGACTCGCGATGCTGAAGGTGGTATCGCTAACACCACTCAAGTCGGCGGCGCTGCCACTGGCGGATCCGGTGGCAACAATTCCCAACTTTCCATCAAGAACTCTTCCAAAAATCGTTTCTGGGAGACGCTGGAAAAGAACGTCAAAGACATTCTGAGAGAAACTGACAAGGAGGTCGTGGTTTCCCGCCGCGTCGCGTCCACTGAAGAATCCACAACAAAAGAGAAAGATGAAAAGTCAAACAACAAGGACACGAGCGGCGAGAGTGTCCGTGCTGCCGGAGGCGCAGAACGTGCGGGGAAGAGCAGCGATCAGGATTACAAGGATTACCAAACGCTGCAAGCTGCGTCGGTGATCTCCAGCCCGGAAGCCGGCATCATTACCGTACGGGCTACAGGCAAACAGCATGCGAAGATTCAAGACTTCATCTCACAAGTCATGCGTACTGCGCGTCGTCAGGTACTTATCGAAGCGACCATCGCGGAAGTGCGCCTGAACAGCAATTATCAACAAGGCATCGATTGGAAGCGGTTGCGTTTGGGGTCGAAGGGTTTTGCGATTTCTCAAAATGCCACGAACTTGGGAACTGGTAATGCCTTGAGCGCAACACAAACAGGCCAGATGCTACTTCTGAACTATGTCAATCCAACTTCAAAATTTGGGGATTTGACATCAAATGTTTCACTGCTCGAGACTTTCGGCGATGTGAAGGTACTCTCCAGCCCAAAAATCAGCGTGATGAACAACCAGACTGCGATGCTGCGCGTCGTGGACAATCTGGTGTACTTCACCATCAAGGCGGACACCGTAACAAACCAGACAACGACCACAACTACATACACAACGACCGCTGTCACCGTACCAACCGGTTTCACTATGAGCGTGACGCCGCAGATCAATGATAGTGACAGTGTATTGCTTAACTTGCGTCCTTCCATAACACGCCTTCTCCGTTACGTCCCAGATCCTAATCCCGCTTTAAAAATTGCTGGCGTCACCAGCAGCATCCCGGAAATGCAAACGCGCGAGATGGAGTCGGTGCTTAAGATCGAGAACAACCAGATCGCCATCCTCGGCGGTTTGATGCAGGATGAAATAAACAATACGACGGATTCAGTTCCTCTGCTGGGTGACATTCCAATTGCTGGTGAGGCCTTCAAGAACCGCAACGACAAGAAGAGCAAAACCGAACTGGTGATCTTCCTGCGCCCGGTGGTGATCAAGGATGCCAGCATCAATGGCGACTACAGCGATTACAAGGACAATCTGCCGGATGCCGACTTCCTCAAGCCGGAGAATGAGAAGAAGCCATGAGCCTGTTACTCGATGCCCTTAAAAAGTCTGGCGACAGCCCGCAGAAGGGCACCGGGCTATCCGACCTGACACTGGAAGAACACACCCCGTCACCCCGCACCGCTTCGTCCGCGCCTGAAACACCTTCACCATCGCGCACCGCCGGAGAAACGTTGTTCGCAGCAAAAAAGAAAAAGGCCTCTTCTACCATGCGCTGGAAACTTGGATTGGTCCCCACCACCCTGATCATCTGCTCAGTCATCGGTGCCGGCTACGGTTATTACGTCTGGCTGGAACTGCAACCGCCGAGCCGCCCCGTGGTGGCGCAACGCACCGCTCCGCCGCCCCCGGCGCCTGTTGCCGTTGCCACGTTGCCGCTCGTTCCGCTGGTGCCGCCGCCTGTGGAGGCCGTCGCCCCGCAACCGGTCGCAGTGCAACCGGAACAGCAGCCCGTGGTCACGGAACAAGCCGAGGATTTCGATACCCCGCGCAGCAAACCCAGAGCCGCCAAAGCGCGCAGCCGCGCTGCCGGCTCCAATGTCGCGATCCAGCGCAATCCGGAAGGCGATGGCATCAACTCCGCTTTGCTCGAAGCCTGGCAGGCCTATCAGCGCGGCGACTACGTGACTGCCTCCCAGGGATACCGCCAGGTGCTGGGCAAAGACCCGAACAATCGCGATGCCCTGCTCGGCATGGCGGCGACCGCACAGCAACAGGGCATGGATGAAGCGGCGCAACGCTATTATCGCCAGCTGCTGGTACTCGATCCTCGCGACCCGGTGGCGCATGCCGCCTTGTCGACTTACACACCGGGAGATGCGGCAGACAGCGAAAGCCGCCTCAAGCAGCTGCTGGCCGAGCAGCCCCGCTCCGGCGCACTGCATTTTGCCTTGGGCAACCTGTACGCGGAGCAATCGAGCTGGGGCGACGCACAGCAGTATTATTTCAATGCCTATTCGCTGGAGCCCACCAACGCACAGTTCGCCTTCAATCTGGCGGTGAGCCTGGATCATCTCGGACAGCGCAAGCTCGCTGCCCAGCATTACCAGCAGGCTTTGCAGCTCGATGCTTCAAGCAATTCCGGCTTCGACCACGCACAAGCACAACAACGCTTGAATGAACTGACAACCGCTCGCTGAGGACACGATGGCTGCACCGCAAGCACAGAGCCAGCAGCCCATCGGGCACTTGCTGATAGCCAAGGGAGTGATCAGCGAAGACCAGCTTCGCATCGCCACCCAGGAACAGAACAAGTCCCCGCAGCCCCTGGGACGCCTGCTGGTACGCCTCGGCTTCCTGTCCGAAGCGACCATCCGCGACGTGCTGTCCGAGAACCTCGGACAGGAGAGCGTCGACCTGTCCAACGTCATCGTCGACCCCGCCGCGATCGTGCTGGTCCCGAAAGAGATCGCCCGCCGCTACATCCTGCTGCCGCTGTCGGTCGATGCCGTCAACAAGAACCTGACCATCGCGATCGCCGATCCGGACAACATCATCGCGCTCGACCAGGTGCGTGCGTTGTTGCGCGACGAGTACCGTCTGGTCACCCAGCTCGCCAGCGAATCGGACATCCTGCGCGCCATCGACCAGTACTACGGCTTCGAGCTCTCCATCGACGGCATCCTGCACGAGATCGAGCCGGGCGAGATGGAGCACCAGAACCTCCAGCAGGGGGTGAACGAATTCAGCCAGCCGGTGGTGCGCCTGATCGACGCGCTGCTCACCGAGGCGGTGCAGCAAGGCGCATCGGACATCCACTTCGAACCGGAAAGCAGCTTCCTGCGTATCCGCTACCGCGTCGACGGCGTGCTGCGCCAGGTTCGCAGCCTGCACAAGAGTTTCTGGCCGGCCATGGTGGTGCGCATGAAGGTGATGAGCGGCATGAACATCGCCGAGACGCGCGCGCCGCAGGACGGCCGCATCTCGCTGCGCCTGTCCGGCCGCCCCATCGACTTCCGCGTCGCTTCGCACCCGACCTCGTACGGCGAGAACCTGGTGCTGCGTATCCTGGACCGCCAGAAAGGCATCGTGCCGATCAACCAGATCGGCCTCGACGACGCGGCGCTCAACACGCTCAAGACCATCATCGCCAAGCCGGAAGGCATCGTGCTGGTGACTGGTCCGACCGGCTCCGGCAAAACGACCACGCTGTATTCGGTGCTGAACCACGTCAACACCGAGTCGGTCAACATCATGACCCTGGAAGACCCGGTGGAATACCCCATCCCGCTGATCCGCCAGAGCTCGGTGAACGAGGCGGCGAAACTGGACTTCGCCAGCGGTATCCGCTCCCTGATGCGCCAGGACCCGGACATCATCCTGGTCGGCGAGATCCGCGACCATCCGACCGCCGAGATGGCGTTCCGCGCCGCCATGACCGGCCACCAGGTGTATTCGACGTTGCACACCAACTCGGCCATCGGCGCGATCCCGCGCTTGCTCGACATCGGCATCCTGCCCGACATCATGGCCGGCAACATCATCGGCATCGTCGCCCAGCGACTGGTGCGGGTACTGTGCCGCCATTGCAAATACCCGTACCACCCCGATCATTCCGAATGCAAGATGCTCGGCGTGCGCCATGACGAGAACATCACCATCTATCGCGCCGCCGGCTGCGATGCCTGTCATCACCAGGGCTACACCGGACGCCAGGCGATCATGGAGATCCTCAAGATGGACAGCGACATGGATGACCTGATCGCGCGTCGCGCCAGCATCCGCGACCTCAAGAACAGCGCGCTGGAACACGGCTTCCGCCCGCTGGCACAAGACGGCATCCGCCGCATCCTGCAGGGCGTCACCTCCATCGCCGAGGTCTCGCGCGTGGTCGACCTGAGCGACCGGATGTAAGCAGGCTGCCATGGCACTCTATTCTTACAAGGCCATCGATAGCGCCGGCAAGACCGCCAAAGGCCTGCAGGACGCCGGCAATCTGATCGACCTCGAGATGCGCCTGAAGCGCGGGGGGCTCGACCTCATCAGCGCCAAGGAAGAAGAGAACGCGATCGCCTTCGGCAGCAGCAAGATCAAGCGCACCGACCTCATCACCTTCTTCTTCAACCTCGAACAACTCGTCCGTGCCGGCGTACCGCTGCTGGAGTGTCTGGGCGACCTGCGCGACAGCATGGAAGAAGCCTCCTTCCGCGAAATCATCGCCAGCTTGGTCGAATCCATCGAGAGCGGCAAGAAACTCTCGCAGGCCATGGCCGAACACCCCAACGCCTTCGACAAGATCACCGTCAGCCTCACCCGCGCCGGCGAGGACAGCGGACGCCTGGTCGAAGTGTTCGCCCACCTCACCGAGTCGCTCAAGTGGCAGGACGAGATGGCCTCGCAGACCAAGAGCATGATGATCTATCCGCTCTTCGTCGGCACCGTGGTATTGGCCATCACCTTCTTCCTGATGATCTATCTGGTGCCGCAACTGGTCGGCTTCATCAAGGGCATGGGTCAGGAGATACCGATCCAGACGCGCATCCTGCTGGCGACATCGTCCTTCTTCGTCAATTACTGGTATGTCCTGTTGCTGACCCCGCCGGTGCTGTTCGGCGTCTACAAGGTCGCGCTGATCAGCAAGCCGGAGCTGCAATACCACGTGGACAACCTCAAGCTGCATATCTGGCCCACCGGCCCCATCCTGCGCAAGATCATCCTGGCGCGTTTCGCAAACACCTTCGCCATGATGTACAGCTCGGGCATCACCATCCTCGACTGCATCGCCAACTCGCGCGATCTGGTGAATAATCAGGTTCTCGCGAAAAGTTTGCAGAACGTGATGCACGATATCGAAGCGGGCAAGAACCTCACGCAAAGCTTCCAGCAGGCGGCCATCTTCCCGCCGCTGGTTGTGCGCATGCTGAAAGTGGGCGAAGCCACCGGCCAGCTCGATCAGGCCCTGCTCAACGTCAGCTATTTCTATGACCGCGATGTGAAAGAATCGATCAAACGAGTGCAGGCGCTGATCGAACCGACCATGACCATCGTGCTTGGCGCGCTGCTGGGCTGGGTGATGCTGTCGGTTCTGTCGCCGATCTACGACCTCATCAGCAAGGTGAAAATCTAATGGCCCGCACCCTGTTATTCCTCAGCGCAGACTCCTTCCACGCCTCCATCTGGAACGGCGGCAAGCTGGGTGCGCCGCAATATTTCTCCAACGATTCCGATGGCCGCGAACAGTTCTCCGTTTTCCTGAAAAGGCATCGCAACCAGGCCTACCTGCTGGTTGACGTCATCGAAGAGGACTTCCGCCTCGAGACCGTACCGCACCTGATCGGACCGGCCCGCAGGGATCTGCTGGAGAGAAAATTCGAGCAGTTCTACCGCGGATCGCCGTTCCGCCAGGCCACCCTGCTGCACCGCCAGGAAGAAGGCCGCCGCGACGACGAGATGCTGTTCTCGGCGCTCACCAACCCGCAGCGCATCTCGCCCTGGCTGGATGCCCTGCTGGCGAACCAGATCCCGCTGGTCGGCATCTACTCGCTGCCCAACATCAGCACACCGCTGATCAAGAGCATCGATTCCGACCATGTTCTGCTGCTGACCTGGGAAAAAGACGCCGGCCTGCGCCAGACCTACTTCAACAACAAGCGTCTGCATTTCTCGCGCCTGATCCCGATCAACGGCGACAGCGACGCATTCAGCCAATCGGTCGCCACCGAGACACCGCGCACCCAGCAGTACCTGAAGAGCCTGAGCCTGCCCCCGCCGGGCGAAGTGCTGGACGTGTACATCATCTGCCATGCGAACGACCGCGCCGGACTGCAGGCGCATCTCGAAGTCAACAGCGACCTGCGCTACACCTACCTGGACATCGAGGAGCTGGCCAGGCGCATCAAGTCCAAAAACGAGTACGCCAGCTCGGATGCCACACCGCTGCTGCTGCACCTGCTCGCCGCCACCCCGCCAAAGAGCCATTACGCGAATTCTGAGCACACGCACTTCCATACGATGTGCCAGCTGCGCCGCATCCTGTTCGGCATCGCAGCAACGATCGCCCTCGTCAGCGGACTGTGGGCAGGCCTCGCCATCATGCAAGGTCGCGATTCCGTCGCGGAAACCGAACCGATCCGCATGCAGACCGAACGCGTCCAGCAGCAGACCCAGCAGATCCAGCGCAGCTTCGCCAACACCACGGTTCCCGCAGCTGACATGAAGACGGCCGTGCTGCTTGCGCGCAAACTGAGCCAATACACCCCGCCGCCGGAAGACCTCCTGCGCGGGTTGTCGCACGTGCTGGACAAGTACAGCCAGATCGAGGTGGACAAGCTCGGCTGGCAACCCAGCGCAGCGGATGCCGCCCCCTCTGCCTATCCGGCGCATGTCATCACCTTCGAAGGCAGCCTCGCGGACTTTGGCACCGACGTCCGCAGGGCGCTCGACTACCTTGACCGCTTCCAGCAAGCGCTCGTGCTGCAGGGGTATACTGTCAAGGCGGAAAAGCTGCCGTTCGATGTCAGTTCGCAGGGCAGCATCAGCGACGACATCAAGAGCAAGGGCCGTTCCGCACAGTTCACGCTAAAGATCATCTGGAGACAGAAAGAATGAGCTTCTCCAAAAACGACCTGCCTTTCCTCAAATGGAGCCTGGGCGCCCTGGCGCTCAGCATCGCGCTGGCCGGCGGCATGATCACCTACAGCGACAGCTATCGGGAGCAATCGCAGAAAGCCCGTCTGGAAGCGCAGCAGCAATTGACCAACGCGCGTACCCAGCTCATCGCAGCGCAAGGCGACCTGGAGAACATGTCGGCGTACTCGCTCGAATATGTGGCGCTGCAGGACCAGAAGGTCATCGGCAGTGAACAGCGCCTGGACTGGATAGAAGGCATGGAAAGATTGCGCCAGCAAAGCCTCGTGCTCGACTTCAAGTACACCATCGCCCCGCAGCAGGCATATGCCCCCAATCCTCCGCTGGATGCAGGCAACTTCGCACTCAACCGCAGCAACATGTCGTTGCAGATCGACCTGTTGCATGAAGAGCAGTTGCTGAAGTTCGTCTCTGCCTTGCGCGCCCAGCTGAAAGGCTGGTTCATGCTCGACGGGTGCAATCTCAGCCGCGCGATCCCAGGCAGCGAGGCTTCTCCACTCAAGGCTGAATGTACGGGCGGCTTGTTCACCATGAAGAACAGGAACATCCCATGAACAAGCACCTGATAGCACTGACCATACTGGCTCTGCTCCCCACCGCGCACGCGGGCGAGTTGGGACGCCTGTTCAACACCCCGCAACAGCGCCAGCAACTGGAATACCAGGAAGCGAGCGACTACAAGGAAGACGCGGGGGGGCAACACTATCCGCAACCACATCATCGTCAACGGCGTCGTGCAGAAACAGGGCGGCAACCGCATCATCTGGGTCAATGGCAATCCCCAGGCTGCGGGACGTGGCAACGACAACACGCCAGCTGCCGTCGCCGTCACCGTGCCAGGCAAGGACCGGCCGGTACATACCAAGGTCGGGCAGAAAATCCTGCTTGAGCAACCTCCGGCTCAGCCCACAGAGTAAGCGAGCAAATCATGCACTCCCGCGGATCGAACCGACACAAGCAACAGGGTGGCGCTTTCATCGTGATGCTGGTCATCATGGTCCTCGGCTTCGCCGCCGTAATGGTCGGCTCGCTCACGGGAGTGGGCCAGATGGCCGCCAATAACATGAAGTCTGGTGAAACGCTGCAGCAGGCCAAGGACGCACTGATCGCCTATGCGGTGAGCGACGAAAATCGCCCGGGCGAGTTGCCCTGCCCGGATGTGGACAACGATGGCTCGTTGACGCTTAACGTCGATTACACAGGCGGTGCTGGCAATCCCTGCACAAGCCTTGTAGGCAGACTGCCCTGGAAGGCCCTGGGTATCCCCGACCTGCGCGACCCCTCCGGGGAACGTCTCTGGTATGCCGTTTCCGACCCGTTCCATGCCGGCGCTTCGGCGACGCTGAACAGCGAAACCACAGGCACCATCACCCTCACCGGCACCGCCAGCAACCTGATTGCCATCGTGTTCGCTCCAGGGCGCCCCTTGTCCGGCCAGAGCCGCATCACCGCGAACGAAAACAACTACAGCCATTACCTTGAGAGTGTCGACACACCGGCCACCATCTTTCACCAGTCGACACCGAACGACCACGAGGGCGGTGCATACACCTATAACGACCACCTGGTATACATCACCCACAACAATCTGCTGCCGCTCGTTGAGAAGCGCATCGCGCGTGAAACGAAAAAATGCCTGGACACCTATGCGGCAAGTTCCTTCAACAAGTACCCCTGGCCGGCCCTCGTCTCCACCGGTGCTTACGTCGCCACCTCCGGCACACTGTTCGGCAGGGTCCCGACCATACCGACGCTGAACTCCACCTATACACCGACCGACCCTTGGATCATCGACATGCTCGATTATCTGGTCGACTTGCAGACCGCCCTGGATGCCTTCGCTGCGAATAACAACGCGACCACGCGGAGCAACCTTGATAACGTCGGGAACAATCTCAACAACGTCGCAGACGATATCGTCGACGCCACCTCGCCGGCATACCCGGCAAATGTGGTGGCAGTCGCGACACCCGCCAAATCCGCCGGCAGCCGCGCAGAACACCTGGCAAATGGCGACGTCCACTGGGACGGCACGCCTTACACCGTCGCCGATGTTCAATACCGCATCGACCAGGCCAATGCCGCACTAAGTTCGCTCTCCACCACGCCAGAGGACCCGCAATTGCAACCCACGTGGCCGAGTGGATGCTTCACCGCCTCGTATTGGAGCTCATGGAAGAGCCAGGTCTTCTATCAGGTCGCCAGCGGCTACAAGCCCGGCACGGTGTCTCCTGCATGCGGCGGTTCCTGCCTCAGCGTCTCCACCAACGGTGTTGCCAATACCGGCTCGGGCAGCTATCGGGCCGTGGTAGTCGTCGCGGGGAAGAAAGTCGGCACCCAGACCCGGGCGGCCCAGACTGTCGACCAGTACCTTGAGGGCGGCAACCAGAACAACCGCGACGTCGCGCCGTTCAGCAACCTGTCGTTCGTAACTTATCGTTCGTCCGATACCGGCTTCTCAACCTTGAATGACCAGACAGCATGTCTGGATGGGAACATCAATTGCAATTAAGACCTCCGAACCGCCACAACGGCTTCAGCCTGGTTGAGATGGCCGTCGTGCTGGCCATCGTCTCTCTGCTGATGGCAGGACTGCTCCCGATGCTGTCCAGTCAGCAGGAACGGGCGCAACGCAATGAGACACGCCAGCAACTTGAAGACATTCGACAGGCACTGATCGGCTTCGCCGTCATCAACGGCCGCCTGCCCTGCCCGACCGACCCGACCATCACCGACCCAGCCGACGCCAGCTATGGGGTCGAGAATCCGCTCGGGTGCAGCACGGCTCCGACCCAAGAGGGCTATCTGCCGTGGAAAACGCTGGGAGTGAACGAGGTCGATGCCTGGGGAACCAAGCGTAGTGCCGCTGCGAACCCGTGGAACGGCTACTGGCGTTACCGGGTTGATAGAAATTTTGCCAGCGCGGCAATTACCATGACAACCGGCTTTGCCGAAAAACTCTCGGTTCAAGATAGAGCAGGTGCTTCGTTGACATCGTCAACAGCCAACTGCACGGCAACCAGCCCAACAGCGGAATGCCCAGCTGCTATCATTTTTTCAACAGGCCCGGATCTTGTTGCCAATGGGGAGAACGGTGATGCCTTCGAAGCTACGCAGGGGATTTATGTGAGCGACACACCTGGCTCACTGGCCGGCGGGGCCCAATTCGACGACATGCTGATCTGGATCTCCCGCCCGCAACTCATCAATCGTCTCGTCGCCACCGGAAAACTGCCCTAAGCCCTGCGCCAGCTCGTTCCCTGCGCGGTATCTTCCAGCACCACACCCGCCTCCAGCAACTCCTTGCGTATGCGGTCCGCCGCGGCGAAGTCTTTCGCCTTCTTGGCGGCGATGCGTGCTTCGATCTGCGCCTTGATCGCCGCGTCATCCAGACCGCCTTCGCCCGCCCCGCCCTGCAGGAAGGCTTGCGCGTCGCGCTGCAGCAGGCCGAGCACACCGGCCAGCGCTTTCAACTGGGCCGCCGCATGCGCGGACTGGCTGCGGTTCACTTCGTTGGCGAGGTCGAACAGCACGGCGACGGCTTCGGGGGTGTTGAGGTCGTCGTCCATGGCGGCTTTGAAGCGCTGGGCGTGGGGTTCGTTCCAATCAATCAAGTCCGTTCGCCCTGACCCTTCGACAAGCTCAGGACTAAAGGCAATTGTCGAAGGGGAACGGACTTGCGAAACTTCCTGTGCTTCGACATAACCAGCGACTTGCCCGCTTGCGGGCTTAGTCGAATGGCTAGTGGTTCCATCAGGCTCAGCACGAACGGCAGTGGATTTCAGAGCAGTGTATAGCCGCGTCAACGCGCCCTTGGCATCGTCCAGATGCTGGTCGGAATAATTGAGCGGGCTGCGGTAGTGGGCGCGCAGGATGAAGAAGCGCACCACTTCGGCGTCGTACTTTTTCAGCACTTCGCGGATGGTGAAGAAGTTGCCCAGGCTCTTGGACATCTTTTCGTTGTCCACGCGCACGAAGCCGTTGTGCATCCAGTAATTCACGAAGCTGCACTGGTGCGCGCCTTCGCTCTGCGCGATCTCGTTCTCGTGGTGCGGGAACTGCAGGTCGGCGCCGCCGCCGTGGATGTCGAAATGCTTGCCCAGCAGTTCGGAACCCATCGCCGAGCATTCGATATGCCAGCCGGGGCGGCCCTTGCCCCACTTGGAATCCCACTTCACTTCGTCCGCCTCGCTGTCCTTGGCGTGCTTCCACAACACGAAATCGAGCGGGTCGTTCTTGTCGGAAGCGACTTCCACGCGCTCACCGGCGCGCAGGTCTTCCAGCGACTTGCCGGAGAGCTTGCCATAGCCGTCGAACTTGCGCACCGCGTAGTTCACGTCACCGTCCGCGGCCTTGTACGCCAGGCCGTTCTTCTCCAGTTGCTCGATCATCGCCAGCATCTGCGGCACATATTGCGTGGCGCGCGGCTCATGGTCGGGGCGCTGCACGCCCAGCGCATCGGCATCCTCGTGCATGGCGTCGATGAAACGCTGGGTGAGCGTGTGGATGGATTCCTTGTTCTCGGCCGCGCGCTTGATGATCTTGTCGTCGATGTCGGTGATGTTGCGCACGTAGGTCACGTCGTAGCCGGAAGCCTTCAGCCAGCGCTGCACCATGTCGAACACCACCATCACGCGCGCATGGCCGAGGTGACAGTAGTCGTACACGGTCATGCCGCATACGTACATGCGCACCTTGTTGGGGGCTATGGGCTTGAAGTCCTGTTTGTCGCGGGCGAGGGTGTTGTAGATCTTCAGCATGCTAGTTCTGCTCTTTCGCCCAGGAATCTTTCAGCGTCACGGTGCGGTTGAACACCAGCTTGCTGCCCGGTTGATGGTCGCGGCGGTCGGTGCAGAAATAACCCAGGCGCTCGAACTGGTAGCGTGTTTCCGGCGCGGCGTCTTTCACGGCGCTTTCCACCCAGCCCTGCACCACGGTGAGCGATGCCGGATTCAGGTGAGACAGGAATTCCACGTCCTTGTCCCCGTCCGGCTCCGGCACGTTGAACAGGCGGTCGTACAGACGGATCTCGGCGGGAAGCGCGTGTTCGCGCGACAGGAAGTGGATGACACCCTTCACCTTGCGGCCTTCCGGATTCTTGCCCAGCGTGTCGTGGTCGATGCTGCACTTGAGTTCGATGACCTTGCCGGATGCATCCTTCACCGCTTCGTCGCATCGCATCACGTAGCTGTGGCGCAGGCGGATCTCGCCGCCGAGGGTGAGACGCTTCCAGCCGGCGGGCGGCACTTCGGCGAAGTCGTCGGCTTCGATGAGCAACTCCTTGCCGAACGGCACCATGCGTTTGCCCAGCTCGGGCACGTTGGGATGGAAATCCGCTTCGCGTGTCTGCGCGCCTTCGGCATTGGTGATGGTGACCTTGAGCGGGTTGATGATCGCCATCACGCGCGGTGCGCGCAGTTCCAGGTCTTCGCGGATCGCACCTTCCATGATCGCCATATCGACGATGTTCTCGCTCTTGGAGACGCCGATGCGCTTGGCGAATTCGCGGATGCCCTCGGGGGTGTAACCGCGGCGGCGCATGCCGGAGATGGTCGGCATGCGCGGGTCGTCCCAGCCGCTCACCTTCTTCTCGTTCACCAGTTGCAGCAGCTTGCGCTTGCTGGTGATGGTGTAGTGCAGCTCCAGGCGCGAGAACTCGTACTGGCGCGGGTGGCAGGGGATGGTGATGTTATCCAGCACCCAGTCGTACAGCGGGCGGTGATCCTCGAACTCCAGCGTGCAGATGGAATGGGTGATGCCTTCCAGCGCGTCGGAGATGCAGTGCGTGTAGTCGTACATCGGGTAGATGCACCACTTGTCGCCGGTGCGGATGTGGTGGGCGCGCTTGATGCGGTAGATCACCGGGTCGCGCATGTTGATGTTGGGCGAGGCCATGTCGATCTTGGCGCGCAGCACCATGGCGCCGTCGGCGAATTCGCCGTTCTTCATGCGCGCGAACAGGTCGAGGTTCTCTTTGACCGCACGGTCGCGGTTGGGGCTGTTGCGGCCTGGCTGGGTCAGCGTGCCGCGGTATTCGCGCATCTGCTCGGGAGTGAGATCGTCCACATAGGCCAGGCCCTTGTTGATGAGTTCCACTGCAAAATCGTACAGCGCATCGAAATAGTCCGAAGCCCAGCGCACTTCGCCGTTCCACTGGAAGCCCAGCCAGCGCACGTCATCCTGGATGGACTGCGCGTATTCCTCGCTTTCCTTCTCCGGGTTGGTGTCGTCGAAGCGCAGGTTGCATTTGCCCTGATAATCGCGCGCCAGACCGAAGTTGAGACAGATGGATTTGGCGTGACCGACGTGCAGATAGCCGTTCGGCTCGGGCGGGAAGCGTGTGACGATGCTCTGGTGCTTGCCGGAGGCCAGATCGCCGTCGATGATCGTGCGGATGAAATTGGATACGGGTGCGGCTGGTGTGGGTGCGTTGCTGCTCATTTGGATTTCGTCGGGCGTTCAGCGATGAAGGTGCGGAATTCTACCTGAAAATATCCCCTTCCAGACCGGGCGCAAACCGTGTGTGCCCGCCGCTTATTTGATAGAATCGCGGCTCCCCGGACGGCCCCGGCCGCCGGAATTTCCCCGGAACACTAGCACGCAATGAAAATGATCAAAAAGTTGAGCCGCATCGCTGCACTGTGCGCATTCATGTCGATCTCCCTCCCCGCTCTGGCCGACGACATCCAGGACGCCAACAAGCTGTTCAAGCAGGGCCTGCACGCACAAGCGATGGAGAAGGTCAACCTCGTGCTCGCAAGCAAGCCGAAAGACGCGCAGGCGCGCTTCCTCAAGGGGCTGATCCAGACCGAACAGGGCAATACCAACGAGGCCATCGCGACCTTCACCGGCCTGACCGAGGACTACCCCGAGCTGCCCGAGCCCTACAACAACCTCGCCGTGATCTATGCCGGCCAGGGCCAGTACGAAAAAGCCAAGACCGCGCTGGAGATGGCGATCCGCACCCATCCGACCTATGCCACCGCACACGAGAACCTGGGCGACATCTACGCCAAGATGGCCAGCCAGGCCTATGACCGCGCGCTGCAACTGGAAAAGAGCAACACCGGCACCCAGACCAAGCTGGCGCTGATCCGCGAGCTGTTCGGCGACGCCCCCAAGAGCACCCGTAGCGGCAAGACCACGGTGGTCGCTGCGGCTGACAACACAGCTGCCGTCACACCGGCCGCCACGATCCCTGTCGCCAGGAAGGCCGAGCCTGTTGCGGCAGACCCTGCCGCGGAAGTGCTGAAGGCCACCCAGGCCTGGGCTGCCGCCTGGTCGGCCAAGGACAGCAAGAAGTACCTGAGCTTCTACGCCAAGGAATTCAAGACGCCGGACGGCTTGAGCCGCAGCGCCTGGGAGAGCCAGCGCAAGCAGCGCATCGCCGCGCCCAAGTCGATCAGCGTCGAAGTGCTCGCCGCCAAAGCCAAGCTGGCGGACGCCGGCCATGCCAGCGTCTCTTTCAAGCAAAGTTACCGCGCCAGCCATCTGAACATCGTTTCCGGCAAGACCCTGGACTGGGTGAAGGTGGACGGCCAGTGGCTGATCGCTGCCGAACACTCTGCCAAATAAACCCATGCGCCATATCGCCAGTCTGCTGTTGATCGGCTCCATCGCCCTCCCCGCACAGGCGGAGACGCCTTCGCGCGACCTGGAGCTGGCGCTGGCCAAGAGCCTGCAGGCTGTCAGCAACAATCGCCTGGACGTGGCCTTGCTCGAGGTCGATTCGCTGCTCAAGGCCAATCCCAACTTCAAGCTGGCGCAACTGGTGAAGGGCGACCTGCTGATGGCGCGCGCCAAACCGATCAGCGATTTCGGCGCCGCCCCCAACGCGCCGCGCGAGCGCGTGCAGGACCTGCGCGAGGAAGCCAATGCGCGCCTGCAGCGCGTGCAGCAACAGCAGCCCATCGCTGTGCCGAAATACCTGTGGCAACTCTCGCCCAAGCAGCGCTACGCGGTGGTGGTGGACACCAGCAAATCGACGCTCTATCTGTATGAGAACGTGAAGGGCGAGCCGCGCTATGTGGCCGACTTCTACATCAGCGTCGGCAAGAAGGGCGCCGACAAGGTCGTCGAAGGCGACCAGAAGACCCCGCTCGGCGTGTATTTCGTCAACCAGTACCTGAGCAAGGACAAGCTCACCGACTTCTACGGCTCCGGCGCCTGGCCGATCAGCTATCCGAACGAGTGGGACAAGCGCCTCGGCCGCAACGGCCACGGCATCTGGCTGCACGGCACGCCCAGCGACACCTACAGCCGCCCGCCGCTGGCCAGCAACGGCTGCGTGGTGCTGGCCAACGACGACCTCAGCCATCTGGGCAGCCATCTGCAGGTTGGCATCACCCCGGTGATCATCACGCGCAAGATGGACTGGATGTCTGACAGCGACCTCGGCGAGCGCGATGCGCTGCTGAAGGCCATCGAACAATGGCGCAACGACTGGGCCAGCCGCGACACGGACAGTTATCTCTCCCACTACGCCAAGGATTTCTCCACCGGCGCCATGTCGCTGCCCGCCTTCGCGCAACAGAAACGCCTGGTGAACTCGGGCAAGACCTGGATCAAGGTCAAGGTCTCCGACCTCAGCGTCTTCCCCTATCCCAACCAGCCCGACATGGCGGTGGTGAACTTCGAGCAGGATTACGACAGCAACAACCTTTCCAACCGCATGCACAAGCGCCAGTACTGGATGAAACGCGACGGGCGCTGGCAGATCGTCTATGAAGGAGCCGCATAAACCATGAGATTCGTTCGTATCGTCCTCGCAATCCTGCTGGCCGGACTCTGCATCCTGCCCGCGCAAGCCGCATCCCCAACCAAAGGAAAAATGAAAATGGTAAAACTGCATACCAACCAAGGCATCATCACCCTGCAACTCGACGCCGAGAAAGCGCCTGTCACCGTGCAGAACTTCCTCGACTACGTGAACAGCGGTTTCTTCAGCAACACCATCTTCCATCGCGTGATCCCCAACTTCATGATCCAGGGCGGCGGCTTCGAGCCCGGCATGAAACAGAAGCCGACCAATGCGCCGATCAAGAACGAGGCGAAGAACGGCCTGAAGAACGAGAAGTACTCTATCGCCATGGCGCGCACCGGCGACCCGCACTCCGCCACCGCGCAGTTCTTCATCAACACCAAGACCAACGATTTCCTCGACTATCCCGGCCAGGACGGCTGGGGCTATTGCGTGTTCGGCAAGGTGGTCGAAGGCATGGAAGTGGTCGACGCCATCGGCAAGGTGAAGACCGGCAGCAGCGGTTTCCACCAGGACGTGCCGAAAGAGGACGTCATCATCATCAAGGCAGAAGTAGTGCAGTGATCAACAGCAAACGGCGCTTCGGCGCCGTTTTGTTTCATGCCGCATTCCTTTTTCATATCTGATTTACACCTCAGCACCGACCATCCGCGCAGCGCGGAGATGTTCCTGCGCTTCGTCACGGAGGCCGCACCGGGAGCGGAAGCGCTCTACATCCTCGGCGACCTGTTCGAGTACTGGGCAGGGGATGACGATCTGGACGACCCCTTCCACAGGCGCATCTGCACTGCGTTGCGCGAGCTGGCTGCACAGGGCACGCACATCTACATCATGCACGGCAACCGCGACTTCCTGATGCACGCGGAGCTGGCTGCGGCCTGTGACGCGACGCTGCTCGACGACCCGACCCTGCTCGACCTGTATGGCACGCCCACCCTGCTCACGCATGGCGATGCGTTGTGCACCGACGATATCGAGTACCTGCATTTCCGCAAACTGGTGCGCAACAGCGACTGGCAGACAAAGTTCCTGTCACAGCCGCTGGCTCAGCGCAAAGCCCAGATCGAGCAGTTGCGCGCACAGAGCAAGAACGAGAAGCAGGTGAAGGCGATGGACATCATGGACGTGAATTGCGACGCGGTGGACGAGTTGCTGCGCCGGCACCACTACCCGCGCCTGATCCACGGCCACACCCACCGCCCGGCCAGGCATCTGCATCATCCGGATGGACGCGCCTGCGAACGCTGGGTGCTGGGAGATTGGGACAGCGGCCGCGCCAGCATCCTGCGCTGCGATGCGGGCGGGATCGAACAGCTCGTGCTGGAGTGAGCGGCAGCTACTGCCTGTCCGTGCACAGGGCCTTGCACGGCTCACCGTCACGGTCGCCGTCGAGCGTGGTGACACCGCAACGGATCAGATAGAAACGCGCCTCATCGCACGAGCTCATCTCCGAGCAGCGGCGTTTCCTGCCGCATTCCATGTCATACAGCATCACCGGTATATCGCGCGGAACGGCTGCCTTTTTCCGGCGGTCCGCTTTCGTCGAGGGATGCAGCTTGCGCCATTGCCACGGCGATTGCGGATCGGCCTGCGCCCACAGTCCGCGTTGCTGCTGTTGCGCCTCCTTTTGCAGGGCGACATAGGTCTTGTCGCTGTGGAAATACGAATACTCCCAAGCCATGCCGCGCCTCAGCTGTTCCTGATTGATGTCCAATCCCTCCAGCGAGATCAACCCGACGATGCGCCCATACTGGTCAACCGCCCTGCTGTCGATCACTACCTCTCGCTTGTGCACCAGTTCCTGCAGCGACTGTCTGGATTGCTTGCCGAACGGCTGTTCCTTCTCCGGCGCATCGATGTTGGCCAAACGGACTTTGCTTGCTTTGCCGTTGCGCGACACCAATACCGTGTCGCCATCGAGCACAGCCAGCACCCTGGCCGTGAAGACCTCGGCGTGCACGTTCAGCGCGAGGCCGCAGGCCAGCGCGACGAACCATCTCATACCAGGATGCTTTTGATGACTGCCAGACACAGCAGGGTGTAACCCGCGGCGAGGATGTCGTCGAACATCACGCCGAGACCGCCGTGCCAGGTCTTGTCGAAATGGCGGATAGGCTCCGGCTTGAAGATGTCGAAGAAGCGGAACAGGCAGAACGCGAGGATCTGCCACACCACGCCTTCCGGCGTGAAGAACAGCACCAGGGTGAAGGCGACGATCTCGTCCCACACGATGCCGCCGTAATCGTGCACGCCCAGCGCCTTGCCGGTGATGTCGCACACCCACACACCGAAGGCGAATGCCCAGATCAGCACCAGGATGAACATCGCGTCGGTGAGACGCGGCGCCAGGTACCAGTACATCGGGAAGGCGACCAGCGTGCCCGCCGTGCCCGGCCCTTTCGGCAGCAGCCCGGCGCCGAAGCCGAAGGAAAGCAAGTGTGCCGGATGGCTGAACAGGAAACGCCAGTTCGGCTGCAGTTTCAGCTGGTCATGCGAAGTGGTCATAGCCAGTATCCTTTATCGGCATGACATTGCCGTCTGCCGTGCGCACCTTGCAACCCTGGCCGGACACGATCTTGCCGATGCGCGTCAGCGGCAGACGCAGTGTGGACGAGAGCGCCTCGATCTCGTCGCGTTGCGCGACCGGCGCAGTGAAACACAACTCGTAATCATCCCCGCCGGAAAGCACGCAGCTCTGCGCCAGTTCCTGCATCTCGTCGCCGGCGGAGGCGAACAGGGAGGAGACCGGCAAGCGGTCGTAACGAACTTCGGCGGCCGCCTCGGAGCATTCGAGGATATGGCCGAGATCGGCCAGCAAGCCATCGGAGATGTCGATCACGCTGCTGGCGATGCCGCGCAATGCCAGCCCCAGAGCGACCCGCGGTCGCGGCTGGTGCAATGAGGCCAGACAGGTGTTGCGCGCCTGCTCTGGCAGTTTGATCCTGCCTTGCAGATGCGCCAGCCCCAGAGCGGCATCGCCCAGTTTGCCGGACACCCAGATATCATCGCCGGCCCGTGCGCCGCTGCGGCGCAACGCCCTGCCCTTTGGTACTTCGCCCATGATGGTGACGCTAAGGTTGAGCGGCCCGCGTGTGGTGTCGCCGCCGACCAGCTCGACTCCGTATTCCGCGGCCACGGCGAAGAAACCTGCGCTGAAGCGCTGCAGCCACGCCTCCTCGGTTGCCGGCAGAGAGAGGGCCAGCGTCGCCCAGCGCGGCACCGCCCCCATCGCCGCCAGGTCGGACAGGTTCACCGCCAGGGTCTTGTGCCCCAGCAGGAAAGGATCGGCATCCGGAAAGAAGTGCGTCCCGCTCACCAGCATGTCGGTGGAAACGGCGAGCTCCATGCCGTCGGCGATATGCAGCAAGGCGGCATCGTCGCCCACCCCCAGGGTGGCACTGGGAGTGGGGCGGCTGAAAAAGCGTTTGATGAGATCGAATTCCGACAAGGCGACCCCGATGGATTATTTCGCGGCGACCTCGGTCGCACGCACCTGTGCGGCGAGCTTGTCCAGCACGCCATTGACGAACTTGTGGCCGTCACTGCCGCCGAAAGTCTTGGCCAGTTCGACCGCCTCGTTGATGACCACGCGATAGGGGATCTCTGGATGCTGCGCCAATTCGTAAGCACCGAGCAGCAACACCGAATATTCGACCGGGCTGAGTTCCTCCAGCTTGCGGTCCAGGTGCAGCGACACCTGCGCGGACAACTCTTCATGCCGACCGATCACGCCGCGCAACAACTGGCCGAAGAACTCGGTGTCGTAGCGCCCCAGACTCTTCTCGGCGAGGGTGGCCTTTTCGATCTGCGTCGCGCTCTTGCCGGACAGGCGCCATTCGTACACGCCCTGCATCGCCAGCTCGCGCGCGCGGTGGCGCATGCTCCTGGCCGGATTGTTGGGCTTGGCTTCGCTCATGCCACCGCTTTCAGCAGATGCACCATCTCGATGGCGACCAGCGCCGCTTCGGCACCTTTCACGCTCATGCGCACTTCGGCCTGCTCGTCGGTATCGGTGGTCAGGATGGCATTGGCGATGGGCACGCCGCTGTGCAATTGCACTTCGCCGACGCCGCGTGCCGATTCGTTGGAGACGACTTCGAAATGGTAGGTGTCGCCGCGGATGACCGCGCCCAATGCGATGAGCGCATCATACTTCTTGCTCTGCGCCATGGTCTGCAGCACCAGCGGGATCTCCAGCGCACCCGGCACGTTGGCCAGGGTGATGTCATTCTCGCTCACGCCGCTTTGCACCAGTTGCGCGCGGCATGCCGCCAGCAGGCCTTCGCACACCACTTCGTTGAAACGGCTCTGCACGATGCCGATGCGCAGGCCTTTGCCATTCAAATTCTTCTCGATCTCTTTCACGAATATCTCCTATAAATCCATTTTGAGGGCGAATCGCTGCGTCGCGTGCTCGTTCGCTCCTCGCCTATCTATTTGATATGTCTCGTCCCTCACTGCGCGGCTCCTTGCGCTTCATCCCTCAAAATGAATTTCCAGGGACATTCTTATTTCTTGTCCTTGTTTTGACAGTAACGCACCACTTCCAGGCCGAAGCCGGCCATGCTGGGCAGCTTGCGCGGAGTGGCGATCAGGCACATCTTGCCGACATTGAGGTCGCGCAATATCTGGGCGCCGATACCATAGCTGCGCGGGTCCCACTGCGCATGTTGCGTCTCCGGTTTGGCGGCAGCGCGCGCCAGCAGCGCCGCCGAGCTCTCGGCGTGGTGCATCAGCACCAGCACGCCGGCATCCGACTCGCTGATCCGCTTCAGCGCATCGTGCACGCTGGTGGAGTTGGGCAGGCTGACCTGCTCCAGGAAGTCCAGCACCGACAACGGCTCATGCACGCGCACCAGGGTCTCCTTCTGCGGCTGGATGTCGCCCTTCACCAGAGCCAGATGGGTGCGCTGCGAGGTCTTGTCGGTATAGGTCACCAGGTCGAGCTCGCCGTAGGCGGTCTGCACCTTGCGGCGCGCCACGCGCTCGATCAGCGTCTCGTTGTGGATGCGGTATTCGATCAGGTCGGCGATGGTGCCGATCTTGAGTCCGTGTTCCTTGGCGAACGGGATCAGGTCGGGCAGGCGCGCCATCTCGCCGTCTTCCTTGAGGATCTCGCAGATCACCGAGGCCGGCGTGACGCCCGCCAGCTGCGCCAGATCACAACCCGCCTCGGTATGTCCGGCACGCACCAGCACGCCGCCGTTCTGCGCGCGCAGGGGGAAGATGTGGCCCGGTTGCACGATATCGGCGGGACTGGCGTTCTTGTCCGCCGCGACCTGCACGGTACGCGAGCGGTCGGCAGCGGAGATGCCAGTGGTGACACCGGTCGCGGCTTCGATGGAAACGGTGAAGTTGGTCGCCAGCGACAGGCCGTTGTCGCGCACCATCAGCGGCAGGTTGAGTTGCTGGCAATGTGCCTGCGTCAGGGTCAGACAGATCAGGCCTCGCCCGTGCTTGGCCATGAAGTTGATCTTCTCAGGGGTGACGAATTCGGCGGCGAACAACAGGTCGCCCTCGTTCTCGCGGTCTTCTTCATCCACCAGTACGACCATGCGCCCGGCGCGTATCTCGGCGATGATCTCGGTTATCGGTGCTATATCTGTCATGGTGCAGCTCTGCTGTTAATTGTTCGAGCGCGGATTCTAACATTATCGCTACAACTCCAGCTGGGGCGCGTGTACTATTCACGGACATCTGTTTCTGGATCACGATGCCCATGCTGGAATGGACCGCCTTCATCGCCGGAACGGCCGTCCTGGCCTATATCTCGCGCGCCTCCTTGCGTGTCCCGTCATCGCACGGTTTCTACCGCTTCATCGCTTGGGAGTGGATGCTCTTTCTGGTGGTCTACAACATCGATGGCTGGTACAGCGCGCCGCTCACCCCCAGCCAGCTCATCTCGGGCGTCCTGATGGGCATCTCGCTGCTGCTGGTCATCCTCAGTTACACCACCCTGCGCCAGTTCGGGCAGCAGGATGACGATCGCAACGATATGCCGCTGCTGGTGTTCGAGAAGACGACGGTACTGGTCACGTGCGGGATTTACCGCTATATCCGCCACCCGATGTACAGTTCGCTGATCTTTCTCGACTGGGGGCTGTTCTTCAAGCAGATGTCCTGGCTGAGCGCGGGCGTTGCCCTGAGCGCCACTCTCTTCCTGGTATTGGCCTCGCTGGCGGAGGAGCGGGAGAACATCCGCTATTTCGGCACGAAATATCTGGCGTACATGAAAAGCAGCAGGCGCTACCTCCCCTTCCTGCTTTGAGCCCCGCTCTGCCGACGACACAGCAGACGGAAGTGATGCATCTGGTTACCTGACTTCTGCCGTCAGCATGCGTTCCACATAGCGCGCGATCAGGTCGATCTCCAGGTTCACTTTCGTTCCGACCTTGAGTTCGTTCAGTGTCGTCACATCCAGCGTGTGCGGGATCAGGTTCACTTCGAACTCCGCCCCGGCGACCCGGTTCACCGTCAGGCTCACGCCGTTGATGGTGATGGAACCCTTCACCGCGATGTATTTGGCCAATTGCTGCGGCGTGCGCACCACCAGCCGCCAGCTCTCTCCGATGTCGTTAAAAGCCACCACTTCACCGACGCCATCCACATGACCGCTGACCAGGTGTCCGCCCAGACGGTCGGACAGGCGCAGCGCCTTTTCCAGATTGAGATGCTTGCCCTGCTCTGCCAATCCTGTGGTGCAATTGAGGGTCTCGCGCGACACATCGACGGTGAAGTCGTTGCCGTCCAGTTTGACCACGGTCAGGCACACACCGTTGCAGGCGATGCTGTCGCCGAGTTGCACATCGTCCATGCCGAGCTGCTCGGTCGCCACGGTCAGGCGCAAACCGCCCTCCCTGCCCTGCGCCGCTTTGATCAGACCGACATCCGCAATGATTCCGCTGAACATTCTCATTTCTCCTTTGTGATCCTGGCGACGATGCGCAGATCGCCGCCCACTTGCCGCACATCCTGCCAGTGCAAGTCCACGCGTTGCTGCAGCTGCGTGAGCTCGCCCAGCTCCGCCATGCCGCGCGCAGCATCGCCGAGCATTTGCGGCGCAAGATACAGCACCAATTCGTCCGTCAGCCCCGCTTTCAGCAATGCGCCATTCAATGTGCGGCCCGCCTCCACCAGCACATCGTTGACGCCCCGTCGCGCCAGATCGCGCATCACGCCGGGCAGATCGAGCTGCCCCGCCGCGCCCGCCATCCGCACGACTTCGGCACCCCGTTTCTGCAGCGCGGTGCGTTTATCTTCGTCGGCTTCGGCGGTGTAGATCAGCGCTCCGCCGGAAAGGATGCGGGCCTCCGGCGACATGCGCAGGCGACTGTCCAGAACGACTCGCAACGGCTGTCTGGCAGCGGCGATCCCGCGCACATTGAGCTGCGGATCATCCGCCAGCACCGTGCCGATGCCGGTGAGCACCGCACAGGAACGCGCACGCCAATGCTGCACATCCTGCCGCGCAGCTTCCCCGGTGATCCATTTGCTCACGCCGTTGTTGAGCGCGGTACGCCCATCGACGCTCGCCGCGATCTTGCTGCGCACCCATGGCATACCCTTGGTCATGCGCGTGCAGAAGCCGATGTTGAGTTCACGTGCTGCCGTTTCCATCAATCCGCATTCGACTTCGATCCCGGCGGCGCGCAATTTCTGCAGCCCCTGCCCGGCAACCAGCGGATTGGGGTCCTGCATCGCCACGACCACGCGCTTGACGCCCGCGGCGATCAGCGCATCGGCACAGGGCGGTGTGCGTCCGTGATGATTGCATGGCTCCAGTGTGACATAGGCAGTCGCGCCGCGAGCCTTGTCGCCGGCTGCGCGCAGCGCATGCACTTCGGCATGCGGCTCTCCGGCACGCTCGTGCCAGCCCTCGCCGACCAGTTCGCCCGCCTGCACCAGCACGCAGCCGACACGCGGGTTGGGCGATGTCGTGTACAGCGCGCGCTCCGCCAGCCGCAGCGCATGTGCCATCCACTGACTGTCGGCGACGTTCATTGCTTGTCGGTCTTGCGCCGCCTTGTGTCCTTGACGGCATCGATGGCGTCGGAGAAATCGCCGACGTCCTGGAAACTCTTGTACACGGAGGCAAAGCGGATATAGGCGACCTTGTCGAGCTTGAGCAGCTCCTTCATCACCATCTCGCCGATCTGGCGCGAACCGATCTCGCGTTCGCCCGAGGCAAAGACCTTCTGCGTGACATGATCGATGGCGGCATCGACCAGTTCGGTGGACACGGGACGCTTGTGCAGCGCGCGGGTGAAGCTGGTGCGCAGCTTCTCCTCGTCGAACTCGCTGCGCATGCCATTCTGTTTGACCACCTGCGGCATGCGCAACTCCACCATCTCATAGGTGGTGAAGCGCTTGTCGCATGAAAGGCAACGGCGGCGACGGCGGATGCTGTCGCCTTCCTCGCTCTCGCGGGTGTCCACCACTTGTGTGTCGGGCCCTTTGCAGAATGGACACCGCATGATGTTCTTTTACGCGCCGTAGACCGGGAACTGGGTGGTGAGCTTCTTCACTTCGCCGACCACGCGGGCGATCACCGCTTCGTCGCCCGGCGCATCCAGCACGTCGGCGATCAGGTGCGCCAGCTTCTCGGCTTCCAGTTCCTTGAAACCGCGGGTGGTCATCGCCGGCGAACCGATGCGGATGCCGGAAGTGACGAATGGCTTCTCGGGATCGTTGGGGATGGCGTTCTTGTTCACGGTGATGTGTGCCTTGCCCAGTGCCGCTTCGGCATCCTTGCCGGTGAGCTTCTTGGCACGCAGATCGACCAGGAACACGTGGCTGTCGGTACGGCCGGAGACGATGCGTACACCGCGCTCGGTCAGCACCTTGGCCATCACGCGGGCGTTGTCGATCACCTGTTTCTGGTAGACCTTGAATTCCTTGCTGGCCGCTTCCTTGAACGCAACCGCTTTGGCCGCGATGACGTGCATCAGCGGACCGCCTTGCAGTGCGGGGAAGATGGCGGAGTTGAGCGCCTTCTCGTGTTCCGCCTTGGCCAGGATCAGGCCGCCGCGCGGACCGCGCAAGGTCTTGTGAGTGGTGGTGGTGACAAAGTCGGCGATACCGACCGGGTTGGGGTAGTAGCCTGCCGCCACCAGGCCGGCATAGTGCGCCATATCGACGAACAGATAGGCGCCGACGCTGTCGGCGATCTGGCGGAAGCGCTTCCAGTCGATGACCAGCGCATAAGCGGAGGCACCGGCCACGATCATCTTGGGCTTGTGCTCGATGGCCAACTTCTGCACCTGATCGTAGTCGATCTCTTCCTTGTCGTTCAGGCCATACTGGATGGCGTTGTACAGCTTGCCGCTGATGTTCACCGAGGCGCCGTGGGTCAGGTGGCCACCGTGCGCCAGGCTCATGCCGAGGATGGTATCGCCCGGTTTGAGCACGGAAACGTATACCGCCTGATTGGCTTGCGATCCGGAGTGCGGCTGCACGTTGGCGTATTCCGCGCCGAACAGGGCCTTGGCGCGGTCGATGGCAAGCTGTTCAGCCACGTCGACGTATTCGCAGCCGCCGTAGTAACGCTTGGCGGGATAACCCTCGGCATACTTGTTGGTCAGCTTGCTGCCTTGCGCTTCCATCACCGCCGGACTGGTGTAGTTCTCCGAGGCGATCAGCTCGATATGGTCCTCCTGGCGGCGGTTTTCGTTCTGGATCGCGGTCCACAGTTCGGGGTCGGTCACGGCGATGGTGTTTTTGCTGGAGAACATGGCAAGTATCCCTAAAAATTGGTTGGAAACAGGAAGGCGCGGATTCTACCATGCCCTGCCGCAGGCCTTACAAATGCCCTTTTCCAAGCAGGATGTACAGCAGGCGGCGAACCTTTTACACTCTTGGCACTCTCAGTTCGCGAGTGCTAGAATTCTCTCAAAGGAGGAAATGCCATGAATGCAACCATGAATCTACCGATACCGTCTGCCGTTGGCAGTCTGGAGGGGTACGTTCAGGCTGTGAATCGCTTTCCGGTACTGTCGCACGAGGAGGAGCTTGATCTGGCGACCCGCTTCAGGGTGCAAAACGATCTGGATGCGGCCCGTCAGTTGGTACTTTCTCACTTGCGCGTGGTGGTCAGCGTTGCGAGGGGTTATGCCGGTTACGGTCTGCCCCAGGCCGACCTGATCCAGGAAGGCAACATCGGCCTGATGAAAGCCGTCAAACGCTACGATCCCGAGCGCGGAGTGCGTCTGGTGTCGTTTGCGCTGCACTGGATCCGCGCCGAGATTCATGAATACGTGATCCGCAACTGGCGCATGGTGAAGATCGCCACCACCAAGGCGCAGCGCAAGCTGTTCTTCAACCTGCGCAGCCTGAAGCAGGGTCTGGAGCCGCTCAAACCCCAACAGGTCAGCGAGATCGCCCAGCAACTGAACGTGAGCGAACACGATGTGGTGGAGATGGAAGCCCGTTTTGCCGGGCACGAACTGGCATTGGATCCCTTGGCAGCGGAAGATGATGAGAGCTATGCGCCCATCAACTATCTGGCTGACATCGAGGAGCATGAGCCTTCCAGCATCCTCGAAGCGAGCGAGCGTGAGCGCCTGCACACCGCCGGCTTGGCGAAAGCGCTGTCCAGTCTGGATGAGCGTAGCCGTCGCATCGTTGAAGCACGCTGGTTGCGCGGGGAGGAAGAGCATGCCGCGACGCTGCACGAGTTGGCCGCGGAGTTCAATGTGTCGGCTGAGCGCATCCGCCAGATCGAGCAGAAGGCTTTGAGCAAGATGCAGGCTTTGCTGGCGCTTCCCGCCAAAGCCTGAGTCGCGATTCAGCAATGAAAAAGCCGCAGATCACTCTGCGGCTTTTTTCATTTCACCACGCGAAGTGTGGGCCTGCCCTGCGGCGGCGGATCTTCCGGCGTCTCGTCGCTCTTGCCGCTGCCGCCGACCGGCGTGGATTCCTGCCCCTGGAACACCAGCCCCTGCCCGGTCTCCTTGGCGAAGATGCCGATCACCGCGGACATCGGGACGATGATCTGGTGTGCCACGCCGCCGAAACGGCCGCCGCAAGTGATGTCCTCGTTACCCAGATGCAGGTTGCGCACCGCATCGACGCCGATGTTCAGCACGATCTTGCCGTCCTTGACGTAGGCCATCGGCACTTGCGTGTACTCGTCCACTTGCACCGCCAGATACGGTGTGTATCCGGAATCGGCGCACCAGTCGAAGATCGCGCGGATCAGATAGGGCTTGGTGGACGGTTCGCTCATGCCAACGCTATCACTTGCGCATCGCCTTCTCGGCGGGCGTCATCGCCTCGATATAGGCGGGACGCGAGAACAGGCGCTCGGCATATTTCATCAGCGGTGCCGCTTCCTTGTCGAGCTGGATGCCATAGTGATCCAGACGCCACAGCAGCGGCGCGATCGCCACGTCCAGCATGGAGAATTCGTCGCCCAGCATGAATTTCTGCTTGGCAAACACCGGGGCGATCTGGGTGAGGTTCTCGCGCACGGCAGCACGCGCCTTTTCCGCGACTTTGGCGTTGCCGCTCTCCAGGCCGGGGATATGGCAGAACAGCTCATTCTCGAAACGGTGCAGGAACAGACGGGCGCGGGCGCGCATCACCGGATCGGGCGGCATCAGTTGCGGATGAGGGAAGCGCTCGTCGATATATTCGTTGATGATGTTGGCTTCGTACAGGATCAGGTCGCGCTCGACCAGCACCGGCACGGTGTTGTACGGATTCATCACCGCCAGATCTTCCGGCTTGTTGAACACATCCACGTCGATGACCTGAAAGTCCATGCCCTTCTCGAACAGGACAAAACGGCAACGGTGGCTGTAGGGATCAGTCGTCCCCGAATATAGTGTCATCATAAGAACCGCCTACTTGAAAAAACGCTATGACAGAAAACCAAAAGGCGGAGCTGGTAGCTCCGCCGTTCGGCAATAGATGAAACGGGTGCGAAAAATACCACAAACGAACCGGTAAATTCAATCCGGTGTCAGTGGATATCCTTCCAGAACTCTTTCTTCAGGGCATAAGTCAGGATCAAGAGCAGGAACAGGAAGCCCAGCACGATATAACCAAGTTTATAACGTACGAGCTTGGCCGGTTCAGCCATGAAATCGAGATAGTTCACCAGATCCGCGACTGTCGCATCGAACTCGGCTGCTGTCATGGAGCCTGGAGTGGTCAGCTTCAACACCTGCACTTCGTGGCCTTCGTGTTTCTCCACGTGCAGCGCCTGCTCACCCTGCATGCCGCCCAGAACATTGGGCATCGCCACCAGCGGGAACACCACGTTATTCACCCCGCTCGGGCGGGTGGCGTCCACGTAGAAACTGCGCAGATAGGTATACAACCAGTCAGTTCCGCGCGAACGTGCGATCACGCTCAGGTCGGGTGGTGCGACACCGAAGGCCATCTTTGCGGACTCCGCGTCCATGGCGGACTTCATGGTCGAACCCAGCTTGCTGCCTTCCGGCAGGAGCTTCTTGATGTCATCTTCACTCATGCCGATGTCCATCAGGCGGTTGTAACGCATGTAGGCTGCACCATGGCAAGCCAGACAATTGGCAGTGAACAACTGGGCTCCGCGCTGCAATGAAGCCTTGTCGCTCAGGTTGCCAGGAGCCTTGTCCAGATGAACTCCGCTGCTGGCGATTGCCATCGCCGGCACAGCCGCAAGCAGCACCAGCACCCATATTTTCTTGATTAGTTTCATATCAACGAACCTCTCTCAATTATTTGAACGTCAAGCGATCAGGCTCGGGTTTGCACTTGTCAATCTTGGTATACCACGGCATCAAGATGAAGAATGCAAAGTACACCACTGAGAGCACTTGAGAGATCACTGTGTATGTTGGAGTTGCGGGCATCAGACCCAGATAGCCCAGGCCGATGAAGCTCACCACGAAGGCCGCAAGGAATCCCTTGAAGATCGGGCCGCGATAGCGGATCGACTTGACCGGACCGCGATCCAGCCACGGCAGGAACAGGACAGCAACCGCAGCGACGCCCATCGCGATCACGCCGGGGAACTGCGAACCGAACATCGGCGGTACTGCGCGCAGGATGGCGTAGTACGGAGTGAAGTACCACACCGGAGCGATGTGCTCAGGCGTCTTCATCGGGTTGGCCGGCACGAAGTTGTTGGCCTCCAGGAAGTAACCGCCCATGTCCGGCGCAAAGAACACGATCGCGCAGAACACGATCAGGAACAGCACCACGGCCACGATGTCCTTCACCACGATGTACGGGAAGAAGGGGATGCCATCCAGCGGGATGCCATTGGCGTCTTTTTTCTTCTTGATCTCGATACCATCCGGGTTGTTGGAACCGACCTTGTGCAATGCGACGAGGTGCACGAACACGATGCCAACCAGCAGCAAGGGGATCGCGATGACGTGCAAGGCGAAGAAGCGGTTCAGGGTAGCATCGGAGATCACGAAGTCGCCGCGGATCAGCACGGACAGTTCGTTGCCGACGAAAGGCACGGAAGAGAACAGGTTAACGATCACCTGCGCACCCCAGAACGACATCTGACCCCAAGGCAACAGATAGCCCATGAAGGCTTCGGCCATCAGCGCCAGATAGATCACCACGCCGATGATCCACAGCAGCTCGCGCGGCTTGCGATAGGAACCGTAGATCATGCCGCGGAACATATGCAGGTACACCACGATGAAGAACATGGAAGCGCCGGTGGAGTGGATGTAGCGGATCAGCCAGCCCGACTGCACATCACGCATGATGTACTCGACCGAGGCGAAAGCGATCAGCGCGTCCGGCTTGTAGCTCATGGTCAGGAAGATGCCGCTGACGATCTGGATGACCAGCACCAGCAACGCCAGAGAGCCGAAGAAGTACCAGAAGTTGAAGTTCTTCGGCGCGTAATACTTGGAAAGGTGGAATTCCCAGGTCTCGATCAGCGGAAAGCGATCATCGACCCAACCCAGCAAATTTTTCAGATATTTCATTATGCGGCTCCCTTTTGCTTGTCATCACCGATCAGCAGCGTGGTGTCGCTGAGATACTGGTGCGGGGGGACGATCAGATTGGTCGGTGCAGGCGAACCCTTGTAGACGCGTGCGGACAGGTCGAAACGCGAACCGTGGCACGGGCAGAACCAGCCGCCGCCCCAGTCGGCGCCCAGATCGGCAGGCGCCACTTCCGGACGGTAGCTCGGCGAGCAGCCCAGGTGGGTGCAGATGCCGATCACGACGAAGATCTCGGGTTTGATGGAACGGTTGGGGTTGTTACAGTAATCGGGTTGCTGGGGAACGTTGCCGGCGGGGTCGGTCAGATCGCCGTCATGCTTGGACAGCAGATCGATCATTTCCTGGGTGCGGCGTACGATCCACACCGGTTTGCCCTGCCACTCGACGACCTTCATCGTACCCGGCTCGATGGCACTGATATCCACTTCCACCGGTGCACCGGCCGCCTTGGCGCGTTCGCTGGGCATGAAGCTCAGCACGAAAGGTGTTGCCACCCCTGCTGCAGCGACACCGCCCGCTGCCGTAGTCGCGGCGAGTATCAGTCGCCGCTTGCTGCGATCAACATTGTCAGTCATAACATCTCATCCCTTCTTAATAAAAAACCGCAATATCCCCAGCCAGAATCCGGATCCGGGCTGTTAAATTTTTTAGTTACGCCAAGCAAGATTGTTGTTGTTACGGAAATCGAAACCGGAACTGGGTGGGCCCCACCTTATCCCAAAGCTGGCCTTACCCGCTCACCGCAACCATTAACAAACGCTGATATTACCCAGTAACACATCCTGCCGCAAGCATGGTCATTATGGCTCCGGAGAAAGCCATGCCGAACAGAAGGTTATGCGCTGTGGCGCCGGCGCCCACCTTGGGCCGTTATGAAACATCCAGTCACCGCTGCGGTAATACGCCCCCGATTCTTGTACACTGACAATCATGCGATGCCGCCAAAGGAATCAGGAATGAACGAACTTTCGCTTGAGAACCTGTCGACATATTGGGCAACGCCCGTGGTGGCGACCAACATCGTCGTTTTTCTCAATCTTCTGGGCGCCCTCATACTCGGCCTGATCGTCGGTTACGAACGTTCCTACCACGGACGTGCCGCAGGCATGCGTACCTATGGTCTTGTCTGCATGGCCGCCGCCGCACTGACGGTCATCGCCGGCTATCCGAACTACTGGTTCGGCGGACAGGTAAACAGCTATCTGGCGGGTGACCCCACCCGCGTCATCCAGGGCATCGTCACCGGCATCGGCTTCCTTGGCGCGGGCGTCATCATGCGCGACGGGCTCAATATCAGCGGCCTGACCACCGCCGCTTCCATCTGGGCATGCGCGGCCATCGGCATCATGGTGGGGGTAGGGTTCTATGTGTCCGCGATAATGCTCACCTTGCTCGCCGCGCTTTGCATGATGTGGGTGTCCAAGCTGGAAAGCTGGCTGCCCTCGCGCCCGGCCATCGCCGTCACTCTGGAGTTCCAGAAGAACTTCGTACCGCAGGAGAGCACGCTGCGTGAAGTCGTCTACAGCAACGGCTACGAAATCGCCACCGGCTCTTTCGCCATCCGCTCCAGCAACGAGAAGCTGCAATGGCACTTCGTCGCCATCGCCCTCAGCAAGAGCAGCGGCGTACCGATGAATGAACTGGCCAGCGGCTTGAGCACCCTGGAAGGTGTGGAAGACTTTTCGCTCTCACACGCGCGAAACTGATCTTCAGACCGGGATATCCTGATCGAAAAAACGGTGTTCCAGATTGAAGCGGGCGGCGAGGTGCTCGCCCAGTGCCTGCACACCATAACGCTCGGTCGCATGATGCCCGGCAGCGATGAAGGCGACACCGGTCTCCTGCGCGACATGCACGTTCTGTTCTGATATCTCCCCGGTCAGGAAGGCATCCACCCCCAACGCCACGGCCTGCTCGAAATAGCCCTGCGCTGCCCCGCTGCACCAGGCGATGCGTGCGATATTGGGATTGGCATGGCCGATGACCTGCGGCTCGTGCTGCAAGGCATGCTGGATATGACGGGCAAGCTGTTGCAACGTCTGCGGTTGCGCCAGGGTCCCATAGGCGGCGATATCCTGTTCGCCGAAGCGTCCCTGCTCGACGAAACCGAGCCGCTCGCCCAGCTGCGCGTTGTTGCCGAGAGCGGGATGGGCATCCAGCGGCAGGTGATATGCCAGCAGGCTGACATCGTGTTTCAGGAGGTGGGCGACACGCCGCTTCTTGATCCCGGTGATGGCGGCATCCTCGCTGCGCCAGAAATAGCCGTGGTGCACCAGAATGGCATCCGCACCCCAGGCAGTCGCAGCCTCCAGCACGGCTTGCGAGGCGGTGACGCCCGTGGCGATGCGGCGGACTTCCGCCCGGCCTTCGACTTGCACCCCGTTCGGGCAATAGTCACGAAATCGGCTGACCGCCAGCTCGCTTTCGATATAATCCCGCAACTCGTTCAATCGCATTGGGCTCGTCCCATAAATTTAGCGGTTCAAATCATAACATGCGCAAATTCTGGCTCTTGTTCGCCCAAGCTACCACGGTCGGCCTCGCGATGCTGTTCGTCATCCACACGCTCAGGCCGTCCCTGCTGCCCAATGCGGCACGCAGCGGCGTGGTGACGCTGTACGAGAGTGCCACCGGCGACGGCGGCGACCTGCCTGCCGTGGGTTTCAGCCGCGCAGCCCAGAAAGTCATGCCCGCCGTGGTGAACATCTTCACCAGCAGCGAGATCAAGACACCGGCAGCCCCGTTCATGGACGACCCGCGCTTCCGCTTCTTCTTCGGCGACGAGTTCGAAGATAACATGCCGCAGCAGAGCTCCAGTTTGGGTTCCGGCGTCATCGTCAGCCATGACGGCTACATCCTGACCAATCATCACGTGGTCGAGACGGCGGACGAGATCGAAGTCGCACTCGCCGACGGTCGCACCGCCAAGGGACATATCGTCGGCTCGGATCCGGAAACCGATCTTGCCGTCATCAAGGTCGATATCGGCAACCAGCTGCCTGCCATCACCTTCGGTCAGTCGGAACAAGCTCATGTCGGCGACATCGTGCTGGCCATCGGCAATCCGTTCGGCGTCGGCCAGACCGTCACCATGGGTATCGTCAGCGCGCTGAAGCGCAACCATCTTGGACTCAGCACCTTCGAGAACTTCATCCAGACCGATGCCGCGATCAACCCCGGCAACTCGGGCGGCGCGCTGGTGGATGTGGAAGGCAACCTGCTCGGCATCAACAGCGCGATCTACTCACCCAACGGCGGTTCGCTCGGCATCGGCTTCGCCATCCCGACCAGCACGGCCAAAAAGGTGATGGAACAGATCATCCAGAGCGGCTCGGTGACGCGCGGCTGGGTGGGGATCGCGGTACAGGAACTCACGCCGGAACTGGCGGAATCGTTCAAGCTGAAAGACACGCAAGGCGTGCTGATCGCGGAAGTGGTGCGCGGCAGCCCGGCTGACAAGTCCGGCATCAAGGCAGGTGACATCCTGGTCAGCATCGACGGCAAGCCGATGGTCGATTCCACCACCATGCTGGAGACCATCTCCTCCCTGCCTCCCGGCAAAGTGGCCCTGCTCAAGCTGATGCGCAACCAGTCCGAGGTCGCGATACAGGTCAAGGTGGGCAAGCGCCCCAAGCCCAAGGCTCAGGATTGAGGGACTGACTGAAAGAAACTCAGTTGCTGCGCGGCGTGATCCAGGCAGCGACCACGATGCCGGCTTCGTACAGCACCCAGAGCGGGATCGCCAGCATGAACTGCGAAACCACGTCGGGCGGAGTGAAGATCGCCCCGATGACGAAGGCGCCGACGATGACATAGGAACGGATCTCGCGCAGCTTCTCCACCGACACCATCCCCATCCTCACCAGCACCACCACCGCCACCGGCACCTGAAAGGTGATGCCGAACGCCATGAACATGCCAAGCACGAAGCTGAGGTATTTGTCGATGTCGGTCATCACCGCCACCCCCTGCGGCGCGGCCGCGACGATGAAACCGAACACCACCGGGAACACCACGAAATAGGCGAAGGCCATGCCGCAAAAGAACAGCAGCGTGCTGGCGACGATGAGCGGCAGTATCAACTTCTTCTCGTGGGCGTACAGCCCCGGCGCGACAAAACGCCAGCCCTGGTACAAGACATAGGGCAATGCGATCAGGAAGGCCGTCATCATCGTCACCTTGAGCGGCACGAAGAACGGTGTGGTCACATCGGTGGCGATCATCTGACCGCCCTCCGGCAGCTTGGCCAGCATCGGCTGCGCCAGCAAGGCATACAGATCGGATGCCCACGGAAACAGGCAGATGAATATCAGCAACAGCGCGATGACGACGTTCATCAGACGCGAGCGCAACTCGATCAGGTGCGCGATGAAGGTTTCTGTGGTGCTCATTTAGTCGGATCTTCGGGTGGTGCGGGCGTTGGTGCGGGCGGTGCGCCGGCTTCCGCCGCATCGGGTTTCTTGTAGCGCGCCTGCAGGATATGCTGCTCCAGCGTCAGGCCGTCCGCTTGCAGGTTGCGCTCGAGCTCCACGGCCTGCTGTTCCAGGGCGCGACTCCTCTCCTGTACGGACTGCTCGATCTCGACCGCCTGCTGTTCGAGGTCGCTCTTCAGCTTGCGTGCCTCTTCCAGCGCGAGATCGTTGTTGATGTCGTGCTTGACGTTGTTCACATAACGTTGCACGCGCCCCCACAGATGCCCCGCCGTGCGCGCCAGTTTCGGCAGGCGTTCAGGACCGACGACGATGAGCGCCACCAGTGCGACCACCACCAGTTCGGAGAATGCGATATCGAACATGAGTTACGCCGCTCGATCAGCGTGTCTTGTCCTTGACTTCGCCTTCGATGACTTTGGGATCCTGCGGCTTGGATGCTTCTTCTTCGCCCTTCATGCCTTCCTTGAAACCCTTCACTGCACCGCCCAGGTCGCTGCCGATATTGCGCAATTTCTTGGTGCCGAAGATCAGCACCACGACCAACAACACGATCAACCAATGCCAGATACTGAAAGAACCCATTTTGCTCTCCTTGTTTAATCCCGTTTGCAGACTTGGCATTTGCCAAGTCTGCTCCCTCACCCCTGCCCTCTGATAAAACCACTAGCCATTCGACTAAGTTGCAAGAGACCGCAACTAAGTCGCTGGTTATCCCGCTTGCGGGCGAGGAGGACAAAGTGTCGCTACGCGACGTCCCTTTTAACCATGGGCGGGATGTTGCCGCCGCCGATGATATGAATGTGCAGATGAAACACTTCCTGCCCTCCGCCTTTGCCGCTATTGATGACGGTGCGAAAACCGTTCTCCAGCCCCTGCTCGCGCGCCAGTTTGGGCGCCAGCAGCAACATCTTGCCCAGCAAGGCCGCGTGCGACTCGTCGGCATCCAGCAACGAAACCAGATGCCGCTTGGGTACCAGCATGAAATGTACCGGAGCGACCGGATTGATGTCGTGGAATGCCAGCACTTCGGCATCTTCGTACACCTTTTTGCACGGTATCTCGCCGCGGACTATCTTGCAGAAAAGGCAGTTGTCGCTCATTTCCGCCCCGCCTTCTCGGTGATGCCCGACACACCTTCACGGCGCGCCAGCTCGTTCAATACATCGTCCGCACTGAGCCCCTTGTGCACCAGCAACACCATGCTGTGGAACCACAGATCGGCGACTTCGTATACCAGATGTTGCTTGTCTGCGTCCTTGGCCGCCAGCAGAACCTCGCCCGCCTCCTCGATGACTTTCTTCAGGATGGCATCATCGCCCTTGCTGTACAGCTTGGCGACATAAGACGAATCGGCGGCTGCGCCCTTGCGCGCCTCCAGAGTCTCCGTCAGCCGTTGCAATATATCGTTGTTCATCTCTTGTAGATCTCGTCCGGATCCTTCAGCACCGCATCGGCGGCGACCCACTCGCCGTTCTTGAGCTTGCTGTAGAAACAGCTCTCGCGTCCGGTATGACAGGCGATGCCGCCGTTCTGTTCCACTTGCAGCAGGACCACGTCGGCATCACAGTCGATGCGAATCTCTATCACCTTCTGCGTGTGGCCGGACTCTTCGCCCTTGTGCCACAGTTTCTTGCGCGAACGCGACCAGTATATCGCCTCGCCGGTCGCGGCGGTGCGCTTGAGCGCCTCGCGATCCATCCAGGCCACCATCAACACGCGCCCGGTCGCGGCATCCTGCGCGATGGCGGGGACGAGGCCGTCTGCCGACCAGTTCACCTTATTGAGCCAAGCTTCGGTCATTGAAACCCCAATCTAGCCACAGAGAACGCAGAGCACACAGAGAAAACCCGCTGCACTCGGAAGCTTCGCTGCATTCTCTGTGAACTCTGTGTTCTCTGTGGCAAATTGTTTTTCATACTCACAGTCGCACCTCGATACCCTGCTGCGCCATGTACTGTTTTGCCTGCTGCACGGTGTATTCGCCGAAATGGAAGATGCTGGCCGCCAGCACCGCATCGGCACCGCCGATCTTCACGCCGTCGGCGAGGTGCTGCAGGTTGCCCACGCCGCCGCTGGCGATCACCGGGATCTCCAGCGCATCGGTCACCGCGCGCGTCAGCGCGAGGTCAAAACCTTTTTTCTGTCCGTCCTGATCCATGCTGGTCAGCAGGATCTCGCCCGCGCCCAGGGTTTGCATCTTCTGCGCCCATTCCACCGCATCCAGCCCGGTGGCTTTGCGGCCGCCGTGAGTGAATACCTCCCATTTGCCCGGCTGGACCTGCTTGGCGTCGATGGCGACCACGATGCATTGCGAACCGTAACGCGCCGAGGCGTCGGCCACCAGCTGCGGATTGACCACGGCGGAAGTGTTGATGCTCACCTTGTCCGCGCCCGCATTGAGCAGGTTGCGCACATCGCCGACTTCGCGCACGCCGCCACCCACGGTCAGCGGGATGAACACCTGCTCGGCCACTTTTTCGATGATGCGGAAGATGATGCCCCTGTCGTCGGAGCTGGCGGTGATATCGAGGAAGGTAAGTTCATCCGCACCCTGGTCGTCATAGCGTCTGGCGATCTCCACAGGATCGCCCGCGTCGCGCAGCTCGACGAAGCTGACGCCCTTGACCACCCGGCCGGCGGTCACATCGAGACAGGGGATGATGCGCTTGGCCAGCATCAGATCACTTGGGGCGACAGTTCGTCCGCCAACGCCTGTGCCGCCCTGAAATCCAGCGTGCCTTCGTAGATCGCGCGGCCGGTGATGGCGCCGGTGATGCCCTCGTTGTGGACCGCGCACAATTTGCGCACGTCGTCGAGGTTGGTGATGCCGCCGCTGGCGATGACCGGCACATGCAAGGGCCGCGCCAGCTCCACGGTGGCTTCGATGTTCACGCCGGTCATCATGCCGTCGCGGCCGATGTCGGTATAGATGATCGCTTCCACGCCGTAACCCTCGAAACGCTGCGCCAGATCGGCGACGTCGTGCCCGGTGAGCTTGGACCAGCCGTCCACCGCCACCTTGCCGCCCTTGGCGTCGAGGCCGACCATGATGTGGCCGGGGAAGGCGTCACAAGCCTCGTGCAGAAAGCCGGGCACTTTCACCGCAGCAGTACCGATGATGACGTAGCTGATGCCCAGATCGAGATAGCGCTCGATGGTCTCGAGGTCGCGAATACCGCCGCCCAGTTGCACCGGGATGTCGCTGCCGACAGCCTCGATGATGCTCTTCACGGCGGCTTCGTTCTTGGGCTTGCCGGCGAAAGCGCCGTTGAGGTCGACCAGATGCAGGCGGCGTGCACCCTGTGCCAGCCAGTGCTTCGCCATTGCGGCCGGATCGTCGGAGAACACGGTCGCGCCCTCCATCACACCCTGGCGCAGGCGCACGCATTGGCCGTCCTTCAGGTCGATTGCGGGAATGATCAGTGTTTTAGTATCCATGATTTGTATGATGAATATGAAGACTACAGTGGATTCCAGTTGACGAAATTCTGCAGCAGTTGCAAACCGGCTGCCGCACTCTTCTCCGGGTGGAACTGAACGGCGAACAAGTTATCACGCGCCACCGCGCAGACAAAGGGCTGCGGATAGTCACTGGTGGCCTGCACCAGCCCCGCATCGCGCGGTTGTACATGGTAGCTGTGCACGAAATAGAAGCGCGCGTCCTGGGCGATACCTGCCCAGAGAGGGTGGTCGCCATGATGCACCCGGTTCCAGCCCATGTGCGGCACCTTCAGCTTGTTGCCTTGCGCATCGAGCAGTCCGGAGGCGAAGCGTTTGACCGGCCCCTGGAACAGGCCGAGGCATGGCGTGTCGCCTTCCTCGCTGTGCTCGAACAGCACTTGCAGTCCCATGCAGATACCCAGGAAGGGTTTGCCTTCGCGGACCACCCCCGCGATCACCCGGTCGAGGTGGCGGGCACGGATCTCGCGCATGCAGTCGGGGGCTGCCCCCTGGCCGGGGAATACTACTCTTGCGGCGGAGGCGATCACGTCGGGCTCGCCCGTCACGATGATGTTTGCACCCGGCGCGACCTTGCGCACGGCCTGCTGCACCGAGCGCAAATTGCCCATACCGTAATCGACGACTGCTATATCAACCATGATGAGACGTTATAACGTTCCCTTGGTGGAAGGCATGACGCCCGCCATGCGCGGGTCGAGTTCCAGCGCCACGCGCAGCGCGCGCCCGAATGCCTTGAAGATGGTCTCGGCCTGGTGGTGGGCATTGTCGCCCGCCAGATTGTCGATGTGCAGCGTCACCAGGGCATGGTTGACGAAGCCCTGGAAGAATTCGCGGATCAGATCGACCTCGAACTCGCCGACGTTGGCGCGCACGAACTCGGCGTTGAACACCAGACCGGGACGGCCGGAGATGTCCAGCACCACGCGCGACAAGGCTTCGTCCAGCGGCACGTAGGCGTGGCCGTAACGGCGCAGCCCCTTCTTGTCGCCGACCGCCTTGGTGAAGGCCTGACCCAGCGTGATGCCGATGTCTTCCACTGTGTGGTGTGCGTCGATGTGCAGGTCGCCCTTGGCGGCGATATCGAGATCGATCAGGCCGTGGCGCGCGATCTGGTCCAGCATGTGTTCGAGGAAGGGCAGGCCGGTATCCAGCTTGACCTTGCCCGTGCCGTCCAGATTTAGCTCGACGCTGATCTGGGTCTCCAGGGTGTTGCGACTGACTTTTGCGCTGCGCATGGTTCGCCTTATGCGAGTTGGTTAATGGTGTCCTGCAATGCCGCGATGAACCGCGCGTCCTCTTCCGGCGATCCCACCGTGACGCGCAGACAATCGGCCAAGGCCGGATGACCGCCGCTGAGGCTCTTGATCAGCACGCCGCGCTGCTTCAGGCCTTCGAATATCTGTGTGGCTTTTGCCACGCGGAACAGGATGAAGTTGGCTTCGCTGGAGTAAGTCCTGATCCCGACGATGGCGTTCAATGCCGCCAGCAATCTGGCCCGTTCCTGCTTGATGCGTTCCGCCTGGGCCAGCAACACATCATGATGCTGCAACAACCTGGCTGCGACCAACTGCGGGAGAACGCCCACATTATACGGCAAGCGCAGTTTTTCCAACTGACTCAGCCAGGCCGCCGGGCCGGCCAGGAATCCCAACCGCAACCCCGCCATGCCCAGCTTGGAGAAGGTGCGCATGACCAGCAGGTTGTCGTATTTCGCCAGGTGCGGGATGAAGCTGTCGCGGGCGAAGGCATAGTAAGCCTCATCCACCACCACCAGGCCGGGAGCCGCCGCGATGATGCGCTTGATGGCCGCGGCATCGAACAGATTACCCGTGGGGTTGTTGGGATAGGCCAGGAACACCAGTGCCGGCTGTTCGCGCCGGATAGCATCCAGCATGGCTTTCGGATCAAGCGAGAAATCCTCGTCCAGCGGCACACCGACATATCTCATGCCCACGAAGGAGGCGATCATCCGGTACATGACGAAGGACGGCTCGACGCTCAGCAGCACCGCGCCCGGCTTGGCGACGGCCAGCGCCAGCAACTGGATGATCTCGTCGGAACCGTTGCCCAGCAGGACATCCATGCCGGGCGGCAGCTTGCTCACCCTGCGGATATCTTCCTTGAGCTGCTGCGCCCCGGCATCGGGATAGCGGTTGATGGCCGCATCCGCGACCAGTCGCGCGATCTCGTCGCGCAGATCCTGCGGCAGCAGGTAGGGATTTTCCATCGCATCCAGCTTGACCATTCCCGCAGCAGGGGGAACGTGGTATGCATGAAGCGCCAACACCTCGGGCCGAAGCAGATTTTCTGGGGTTACGGGGGAGCTGGCGGAAGACATGATGGGGCGTGTTTGATATTTGCCGGCATTCTACCGTAATCATATTCCGCGCCAAACGAATTCTTGGGGAACGCGCAGCCCCGCTCGAACCCCGCCGCAACCGGCGCAAAGCAATTGCCCAAACCCTGCCGCGTGTAGTAACCTCGTTCGCGCAAGATCAGGATGCCGACCCGATAACCCACCGTTGGCACAACAGATCCGGCACTCCGTACAGCCAACCATCACAGAGAATAGACCCGTACAGATCGTGCCTGAAATCTCACAAAGACCGTTGCGGCTGGATAACTTCATCGCCAATCTGCCATGCATGGCATTTCAGCTGGTGTTGAATGACGATGGCACATTCTTCTTTTCCTATATCGGCGATGGCAGCCAGGAATTGCTTGGCTTGAACCCCGCGCAGCTTCAGTCCGATATCGACTCCTTCCTGGCCCTCATTCCTGAGGAAGACTGCAGCAATTTCCGCAGCAGCATGGCTCGCTCTGCGCAGAACCTGAGTTTCTGGAGCTGGGAAGGACGCGTCACGCTCGCCAATGGGGAATTGAAATGGCTGGCCCTCGGCTCCGCCCCGCAAGCCAGGCAAGACGGCTCCGTCGAATGGGAGGGGCTGATCGTCAACGTCACCAAGACCAAACTGGACGAACTCGAACTCATCCGCTCGCAGGAACAATTGCGCGAATTCTCTTCCCACATCCAGGATGCCAAGGAGCAGGAGCGCCTGCGCATCGCGCGCGAGGTCCACGACGAGATCGGCGGACTGCTGACCGCCATCAAGATGGACCTGGCCTGGATCAAGGAACGCCTGCCCAGGACAAAGAAGATGCTGACCGACAAGACCGTCACCATCGAGAATCTGGTGGACAAAGCCATCACTGCCGCCCGCAACCTCGCCCACAGCTTGCGCCCGGGCTACCTCGACAGCTTCGGCATCGTCGCCGCCATCGAAATGGAGGCGCACGAGTTCGCGCAGCGTACCGGCATCGATGTCCGGCTCACCCACAACGAAGAAGAGATGGAGATGGAACTCCATCCCGACGTTTCCATCGCCTTGTTCCGCATCTTTCAGGAAACGCTGACCAACATCATGAAGCACGCGCAGGCCACGGAAGTGACAGTGCTGATCCTGAACAGCCCGGCGCACATCGAACTGACCATACGCGACAACGGCCGCGGCTTCAGCCAGGAGGCCCGCTCGAAGCCGCGTTCGTTCGGACTGCGCGGCATCCAGGAACGGGTCGCCCATTTCGGCGGCGAAGTCAGCTTCGTCAGCGCTCCCGGGCAGGGAACCACGGTCTCCGTAAAGGTCCCCCACCTTTCCGGGGACGCACCCGGTGGTGCTACACTTGGCAAATCACAACAGTCCCTGTTCTAAAGGACATGCGCAAGCGCAACGGAGCGACACGATGATCAAGATACTGATAGCAGACGATCACGCGCTTATCCGCAAAGGACTCAAACAGATCCTCGACGATTCCTCGGACATGCGCGTCACGGGGGAAGCCGAAAGCGGGATGCAGGCCATACAGATGTCGCAGCAGAACGATTACGACATGGTCCTGCTCGATATCAGCCTGCCCGACAAGAACGGGATAGACGTCCTCAAGCAGATCAAGGCCGTCAAACCCGACATGCCTGTGCTGATGCTCAGCATGCATCCCGAGGAGCAATATGCCGTACGCTCGATGAAGGCTGGCGCCGCCGGTTACCTGAACAAGCAAAGCGCCCCTGCACAACTGCTGACGGCCATACGCCAGGTAGGCGTCGGCAGGAAATACATCAGCAGCGAACTCGCCGAACAGCTCGCCGACGGCCTGTCGGAGGGGTACCAGGAGTTGCTGCACCAGACACTCTCCAATCGCGAATATCAGACCTTGTGCCTGATGGCCTCGGGCAAGAAACTCAGCGAGATGGCGGAGATCATGTCGCTCAGCCCGAAGACCGTCAGCGTGTACCGCTCGCGACTGCTGGAAAAGATGAAGCTCAAGAACAACGCCGAGGCGATCCACTACGCCATCAGCAACCACCTGATCGAGTGATCACCAATAATTGGGGCGATAAACTGCCGCTATTCGCCGCTTCATCACCGAGCCGTTACCGGATAATGCACAGCATGGACTCTCCCTGTAACATCCGCATATGAGCACCCCCAAGAACCCGTCGGACATCGCCCGCGAAACACTGATCGCCCTCGCCTCGCGCAAACTTGCGCCGACGCCGGAGAACTATGCGCGGATGTATCGCGAGATCGGCGGTGAACCCGCGGCAGAAGACATCGGCGCGACGACCAGCAAGGGCAAGCTCGTGCCGGCCTGGTCGGAACTGATCCGCGACCTGCTGCGCCAGCTGGAGACGCCGCACAAGGGCATCACCGTCACGCGCAAGAAAGAAGGCGTCGAGACGGTGCTGAGCCGCTTCGCCAACGATCCGGAAGTGCTGTTCGGCAAACTGCAGGGGCTGATGCGCTCCTGGTCCAGTGCACCGACCGCCCCCAATCCGGACGAACTGCTTCCCGCGGTCGCTGCACCCGCGCAGACGCATGCCGCCGGCACCAAGGTCGCAGCGGCCGGCACGGCGCTGCCTTCCGCCGACAATCAGGAAATGTTGCAACAATTGCGCGAGTTGCTGGCGCAGACGCTGGAGAACACCCTCGCCAGCCAGCCCGAACTGGCCAGCGACATACAAGGCCTGCTGGTGCAGGTCCGCGCCACCGACAACAGCGATCGCCTGAACGACCTTGCCAAACAATTGCGCCAGTTCTGGCTCAAGCTCGAGCTGCGCGGCGGCGACAAGGCCAAGATACAGGAAGGACTGGTGCGCCTGCTGCGACTGCTGGTCGAGAACGTCAGCGAGATGGTGGAAGACGACAAATGGCTGCACGGCCAGATCGCCGCTCTGCAGGAGATCGTCGCCAAGCCGCTGGACCGGCGCGCCATCGCCGACGCCGAGCGCAGCCTGCGCGATGCCGTCATCAAACAGGGCACGCTCAAGCAGAGCCTGACCGATGCCAAGGCCACGCTGAAGAGCCTGATGACCACCTTCATCGACCGCCTCGGCGAACTGACCGAAAGCACCGGCGAATACCACAACAAGATCGAGAACTACAGCCAGAAGATCGGCAAGGCCGACAACCTCGCCGAACTGGGTCATATCCTCAAGGATGTGATGCACGACACCCGCATCATCCAGGCCAGCGCCATGCGTTCGCATGAGGAGTTGCTCAACCACAAAAAGCAGGCCGATGAAGCGGAGGCACGCATCAGGGAACTGGAGCACGAACTGGAAGAGGTCAGCGAACTGGTGCGCGAGGACCAGCTCACGGGAGCGCTCAACCGGCGCGGACTGGACGAAGCCATCGACAAGGAATTGAAACGTTCCGACCGCAGCAAGACGCCGGTCAGCATCGCCCTGCTCGATATCGACAACTTCAAACGCCTGAACGACACCCTCGGCCACCAGGCCGGCGACCTCGCCCTGAAGCATCTGACAAGAGTCATTAAAGAAACGCTGCGCCCTGCCGATACAGTGGGACGCTATGGCGGCGAGGAATTCCTCATCGTGCTGCCGGATACCGATCTGCAGGCCGGGATCGAAGCGATACAGCGCCTGCAGCGCGACCTGACCAAGAAGTTCTTCCTGCACAACAACGAGCGGGTCCTGGTCACCTTCAGCGCCGGCGTGGCCCTGCGCGGCAGCGAGGAAGATGCGGAAGACCTCATCGGTCGCGCGGACAAGGCCATGTACAAGGCCAAACAGACCGGCAAGAACAGGGTGGTGGCAGCAGAATGACAGGCCCCATCCATCTATCGCAACATTTCACCCTAAAGTTTTTCCGTAACTCTCCGATAACTGGTTCAACGGCGGTTGCAAAGCTTCACAAAACGGCAGCCAATGTAAGCGATCGAAAAATCGCGTATGTGAACGAAGTTAAGGAGAACTAAAATGGCACAAGTCATCAACACAAACGTCTCGGCCCTGTTCGGTTCCGCAGCCCTGAATAAATCCAACCTGGCCCTGCAAACTGCCATGGCGCGCCTGTCTTCCGGCGTGCGCATCAACAGCGCGAAGGACGATGCCACCGGTATGGTGACTGCATCCGGTTACGAAAGCACGATGCGCGGCGCGCAGCAAGCAGCCCGCAACGCCAACGACGGTATTTCGACCGCTCAGATCAACGACGGTTATCACCAGCAGGTTTATGAGAACCTGCAGCGCCTGCGCGAGATCGCGGTGCAGTTGGGTGGTACGGCCTCAGGTGCGGAAACAACAGCACTGGTCGCAGAGAACACCCGCATCTTGGGCTTGGCGACCGCGACCGGCGCTGTGGTGGTTGACTCCAGCGGCGGCACCGTGACTGGTGTTGGTGCTGTAGCCACGCTGGCAGGCACACTGACCATCGCGGGTATCGAAGCTGACATCACCGCAGTCACCAGTGCTCGTGCGACTTACGGTGCCGACATGGCAACCTTCCAGTCTGCCATTAACAACCTGTCGACTCAGGCAACCAATACCGCAGCGGCTTATAGCCGAGTGATGGATACCGACTATGCGGTAGAAACCACCGCCATGACCCGCAACATGATTCTGCAACAAGCTGGTACGGCCATGTTGGCGCAGGCGAACCAAGTCCCGAACAACGTTCTGTCCCTGTTGCGTTAACTGAAGAGTAGGCCCCCCCCGGCCGCTAAACGACCGGGGGTTGTTGAATAAGGAGAGGCAAAATGCTCATCCAGAACACTAGCAGCATGACGCAGGCTCCAGCGCCTGTCGGGCTCGCCAGCAATGGCGGGCCTGCCAGCGCTCAGGTCCATGAACCGCGAGTCGAAGTCAAACAAGAAGTTGCACAACAGCCTACGCCAGCCCAACTGCAAAGCGAAGTCGGCAAGATCAACTCCGCCCTGCAGCGCGGCAACAAGAATCTCGAATTGAGCATCAGCGTGGATGAGATCACCAAGAAGCAGGTGATCCGACTGACGGACAAGGATACTGGAGACATGCTCATGCAATATCCATCCGAAGCCGTGCTGGCGATCGCACGCAGCATCGACGAGTTCCAGCAAGGCATGTTGTTGAAACAACAAGCGTAATCCGGGAGAAGGATCATGGCAGTCACCTCGGCAACCTCAGGCGCAAGCGTAGACGTTGATTCCATCGTCAAGGGCCTGATGTCCCTTGAGCGTATCCCGCTGGATAAGCTCAACAGCAAGGAGACCAGCTATCAGGCCAAACTCACCGCCCTGGGCACCCTCAAGGGCAAGGTGGCTGCGTTGCAAACCGCCGCCCAGGCGCTGAACAGCTCCAGTTCGAGCACCTTGGCGGCTTTCAAGGCGACCTCCTCCGACACCAGCGTCCTTTCCGCCTCGGCCAGCAGCACGGCCGTCGCGGGTACTTATTCCCTGGCCGTGACCAGCTTGGCACAATCGCAAAAGCTGGTCGCTGCCGGACAAGTCAGCAGCACGGCGGCCATCGGCGATGGCACCTCCACCGTGGTCACCTTCGACTTCGGCACCATCAGCGGCGGCACATTGACCAACGGGGTCTATACCGGCGCGACTTTCAACTCTGGCGGGACCACCGCCAATATCACGATCAACTCAGGCAACAACACGCTGCAAGGCATCCGCGATGCGATCAATACGGCCAATATCGGCGTGACAGCGACCATCGTCAACGATGGCAGCGGCACCCCCTATCGCTTGGCCCTGTCCTCGAACAACAGCGGCGTGAGCAACAGCATCAAGATCAGCACCGATGGCGCCAATGCGGCGATCACCGGCCTGCTGGCCCACGACCCCGCCGGCACGCAGAATCTGGCCGAGACGGTGACGGCCAAGAATGCCGTATTCAGCGTGAACGGCATCGGCATCACCAAGACCAGCAACACGGTGACGGATGCCATCGAAGGGGTCACACTCACACTGAGCAAGGAATCGGCGACCGCCAACCTGACAGTGGAGCGCGATACCACCGCCGTCAGTACCGCAGTCGCCAGTTTCGTCACCGCGTACAACGAGCTGTATACTGCGATGAAGAACTCGTTCGCCTACAAGTCCGGATCGGCTCTGGCGGGCGATACCACTTTGCGCTCGCTGCAATCGCAAATGCGCGAGATCGCCGCCACGGCGGCCAGCGGCGGCACCATGAGCAACCTGTTCGAGGTAGGCGTGAGTTCCAAAGCCGACGGCACACTGCAGCTGGACAGCGGAAAACTGAGCACGGCGATGTCGACCAGCTTCAGCGACGTTGCCAAGCTGTTCAATTCCACGACCGGCTTCGCGACCCGCTTCGACACCTGGTCCACCTCCGCGCTGGCCTTTGACGGCGCCTTTGCGAACCGCACCAACAGTATCAACCAGTCCATCAAGGCCATCGCCACACAGCGCACAGCCATGGAAGCCAGACTGGACAGTATCGAAAAACGCTACCGCACCATGTACAGCTCACTCAACGTCACACTGGCCAGCATGAACCAGACCAGCGCTTACCTGACCCAGCAACTCAAATAGGATTAACGAGGGGACACGACCATGAACGCCAATACAGCAACCAAAGCCTATGCAGCCGTCGAGATCGAATCCGGCGTACACGCCGCGGATCCGCACAAGCTGATCGCCATGTTGTTCCAGGGTGCCCTGCTGGCGATCGCCAATGCCAGGAACAGCATCCTGCGCAAGGATATTTCCGCCAAAGGCGCTGCGGTATCCAAAGCCATTATGATCATCGGCGACGGCCTCCAGGCCAGTCTGGACAAGAACGTGGGCGGCGAACTGGCTCAGAATCTGGATGCGTTGTACGGCTTTATGTGTACACGCCTGCTCAAGGCCAATCTGGAGAACGATATAGAATCGCTCGACGAAGTGGCTCGTCTGCTGGGCGAACTGAAGGGCGCCTGGGACAGCATCCGACCGACCGTCATGGCGCAGGAGTCAACCCCCATGCAGCCTCCGATGAGCAACAAGCAGCCCGCACTGGTTTATGGAAGGATGTAAGCAATGAGCATGATCGTTGAAGACTACGAGCGTCTTTCCACCATCACCGGCAAGATGCGCGAGGCCGCCGCCGCCGGCGAATGGGACGAACTCATCTCTCTGGAGAAGCGCTGTGCTGCGGAAGTGGCCGCGCTCAAACCGCGCGACGGCGTTCCCGCCGAAGAGACCGCGCGCCAGGCCAAATCGGCCCTGATCCGCAAGATGCTGGCGGACGACAAAGCCATTCGCGAGCAGGTCGAACCCTGGATGCGCCAGCTGGAAAGGATCATGCAAAGCTCGCGCAGCGAGCAGAAGCTGCAGCAGAGCTACCTGGCCAACTACTAGGCTGCACCACGATGCATGCTTCCCGCCAACCTCACCTCCACACTCAAGGCGCTCGCACTCACCGATAAGCCGCTCATCACGGCGACGCCGGACAAGAGCAACACCAATGCGGGCAAACAGCAATTCGAAATAGGCCAGAAACTTCAGGCCACAGTACAGGCGCAAGTCGCCCCCAACGTCTTCAAGGTTCGCATCGCCGACCAGCTGCTGCAGATGCAGCTGCCGGGCTTCATCCGCTCCGGCGACGTCATCTCTCTGCAGGTCGTTTCGCTACAACCGCGCCTGACCTTTACCCTGGCCGCATCTTCCAACCCGGTCTCCACCCCGGAATCGCTCAGCGCCGCCTCGCGCCTGCTCTCGTCGTTGTCGCAACAGCCGCTGGAAAGAAGCCATGTGCGCCCCATCCAGAGTGCGCCGCTGTGGACGGGTGAACAGATGCAGCCCGACACCGCGCAGCTCGCAAACAAGCTCCACGACGCCCTAAGTCATAGCGGGCTGTTCTACGAATCGCACCAGGCGCAATGGATCGCGGGGACACGCCCCACCACCCAATTGCTGCTGGAACCCCAGAACCAGCTCGCGCAGAACCTGCAGCCGCAAAAACCGCCAGCACAGAGTCCCGCCACACAGAGTGCGGGCACAAGGATGGCCGAGACCGCCGTGGGCAGCATGCCCCTCTTCCAGCCCGGCAGCGAACAACGCACCGCCAGTATCCCGGAACACTTGCAGACTCTGGTACAGCAACAGATGAACGCGCTGGAGACGCGGCAAGTGCTGTGGCAAGGCCAGGTCTGGCAGGGGCAGGAGATGCGCTGGCAAGTGCGCGAGGAATCACCGCAGCGCAATGCCCAGGGCGAACAGGAAGGGCAATGGACCACCCGGATCGACCTGGACCTGCCCAGACTGGGCGGTATCTCCGCCAGACTCAGCTTCAACGGCAATGCGCTTAACCTGAAACTCGAAGTATCCGACGAGCAGACGCGCACCATGATGGGCAATACCAGTTCACAGCTGGTCGCGGCACTGAGCGAGCGCGGCATCCCCGTTATCCAGACACAGATCAGCCCAAATGAGCCTGCCCGATAAGCGCCAGTTGGCAGCCGCCCTCGCCTATCGCAACGGCGACGCCGCCCCCAAGGTCGTCGCCAGCGGACGCGGCCTGGTCGCCAAGGCCATCATCGAGCGCGCCCGCGCGAACGGCATCTATGTGCACGAATCGGAAGAACTGGTCGGCATGTTGATGCAGGTCGAACTGGACCAGCATATCCCGCCGCAGCTCTATCTGGCCGTGGCCGAGCTGCTGGCCTGGCTATACCGTTTGGAACGGGGTGAAAACGGCGCAATTCCGCGTACTGGCCCCGCGGCAAACCCGCTACAATCGTCACAAGTGAAACCACGTTGACGATTGCACCATGCGCACCAAGGAAATCCCGCTAAAGATCGAGCTGTTCTCCAGTGACGAGGAGAACGACTACCTCATCACCAATCCCAAAGAGATCGTCGCCATCCTGCATACCATCGCACAGCGCAAATCGCGCGTTGCCCTGTATTACAACGAGGGCAACAGCATGGTGCTGACCATGATCCTCGCCGCCGACGAGGACGGCCTGTGGATAGACGCCGCTTCCAATCCGCAGGACAACCGCCACATCGAACGCAGCAACCGCATCGTCTTCGTCAGCACGCACAACCAGGCCAAAGTGCAGTTCATCGCCAGCAGTGCCACGCTGGGAATGTACGAGAACGCCCCGGCCTTCAGCCTGCCCCTGCCCAGGAAACTGCTGCGCCTGCAACGGCGCGACTACTACCGCCTCGTCACACCGGAGACTCATGCCCTCAAATGCATCATCCGTCCCGTTCCCGACAAGGCGCACATCCTGCACGAGATCACTGTCATGGATATCAGCATCGGCGGTGTGGCACTGGTATGCGAAGCGAGCGGGATCGAATTGCAGCCCGGCATGGTTTACGAGCACTGCCAGATCGAACTGCCCGATGTCGGCACCGTGGAGACCACCATCGAGGTAAAGAACACTTTTGAAGTCACCGACCGCAACGGCAACATCAAACGCCGCGCCGGCTGCGTGTTCGTCAAACCGAGCGGCCAGACCTCCATGCTGCTGCAACGCTATGTGGCGCAGATGCAGCAAGCCGCGATCAAAGCAGCAGAGAAGGTCTGATCCACTGAGGGAAAAGCAACGCATATGGATGTTTCCCATCTGATATTCGATCTGGACGGCACCCTGATCGACTCGGCGCCATCCATCCTTGCCTGCATGGAGAAAGTCATCGTCGATGCCGGGCATGCACCCGTCCTGCCATTGCAGGCCAGCCTGATCGGACCGCCATTAAAGTCCACACTCGCCGCGATCACCGGATTGACGGACGACGATTTGCTTCAACCCCTGGCCGACGCCTTCAAGGAACGCTACGACCGTGAAGGTTTGTACACAACCATGCCTTACCCGGAAATTCCCGATACGCTGCGGCAGCTCCATGCCCGGGGAATGAAGTTTCACCTGGCAACCAACAAACGGTCCCGCCCGACTCTCGCGATCCTGGAGATGCTGGGCTGGCGCGAGTTGTTTCTCTCGGTGACCTGTCAGGATAGCGTGACGCCCGGATATGCCCATAAAGCGGCCATGCTCGAACACCAATTGCCGGGATATGGCATCGCCCCATCCAGGGCCGTTTACATTGGCGATACCCGCGAAGACGGTTCGGCGGCAGCGGCGAACGGATTGCATTTCATCGCAGCCGACTGGGGATATGGCGATTTCTCTGACTGGAACAGTACCTTCTCCTGGTCGCGCGTTGCAAATCCAGCGGCCTTGATCAACCTGCTGCACCAGCAGGCAAGGGCATGATGAACCGACTCCCCCCGCTTCCCCAGGATGATCTGCTTCATATCCTGGAGCATACCCGGCATCTTTGGCGGGATCTGGACGGGGAAAGGATATTCATCACCGGCGGGACAGGCTTTTTCGGCGTCTGGCTGCTGGAGACACTGGCGGCGGCCAATTCCCTTCTGAATATTCGTGTGGAAGCCACCGTATTATCGCGTGACCCGGAAAGCTTCCAGGCGAAGCTCCCCCATCTGGCCGGAGCATGTTCGTGGTTGAAAGGCGACGTGCGGGACTTCCCCTTCCCGGCCGGGACCTTCAGCCATGTCATACATGCGGCATCATCGACGGATGCGCGCTTCAATGCGTCAGCCCCGGCGGAAGCGCTGGAAACCATCATCGGCGGAACTCGCCGCGTACTCGATTTCGCAGCCGCGGCGGGGACCGCCAAGCTGCTGCTCACCAGCTCGGGAGCGGTCTACGGGACACAATCCGCGGACATCCCGCACATGCCGGAAGCATACCTCGGCGGCCCCGACACAACATCGCCGGACTCCATCTATGCCGAAGGCAAGCGCGTGGCTGAATTGCAGATGTCCATCGCGGCAAGACACACCGGCCTGAGTGCCAAGATTGCGCGGTGTTATTGCTTCACCGGCCCCCATCTGCCGCTCGACTGGCACTTTGCCATCGGCAACTTCATGGGCGATGCCTTGGCCGGGCGGAAACTGACAGTACGGGGAGATGGTCGCCCGCTGCGTTCCTACCTGCACGCAGCAGACCTGGTCATATGGCTGCTTGGCATATTGTCGAATGGCATCAGCATGCGCCCCTACAACGTGGGATCGGAAGAAGCGTGCAGCATCGCCGATCTGGCGAAACGGGTAGCGCGCATATCCGGACTGAAGGACGCGGTCTCGATCATGTCGCCCGAAGGGGATGGCCCCGCCCCCCGCTATGTGCCCGATACAAGCCGGGCACGGCAAGAGCTCGGCCTGCAACAGACGATCGCGCTGGATGATGCCATCGCAAGGACGTTGGCATGGTGGAGGACAGCCGCATGAAGCCTGACACCCCAGTACAGGTACGCTACCGCCCTTGCCCCATCTGCGTCGGCAAGGACTGCTTGCTCCTGCACGACATGCGCTTCAGCCTGCCGTCCGGTTCGCCGCTTCCCGAGGCTTATACGGTGGTTGCCTGCTCATGTTGCGGCTTCGTCTATGCGGACACACCCGGGAGCGCCGCAAGCTATAACCGCTATTACGCCGAATTCTCCCATTACGAAGACCCGGCTATCGCCACAGGCGGGGGCGAGCAGGCTTTCGACAGACAGCGTCTGGCGGAAACTGCCCGCTGGATCGCCGGAAAGGTCGGACCCGATGCGCGCGTGCTCGATATCGGCTGCGGCAACGGCGGCCTGCTTCTGGCTTTGCGGGAACAGGGGTTCTCGCAGCTCACCGGAATGGATCCGTCCTCCGCCTGCGTGGCACACCTTCAAGAACGCGGTCTGGCAGCGATGCACGGATGTTTGGGCGATCCCCCGTCGGGCAGGGAGCGGTTCGATCTGATCATCCTGTCCCATGTTCTGGAGCATTTGCTCGATCCGCGCAGCGCCCTGTCGTCACTGCGGGAATTGCTGAACCCCGGCGGGCATATCTATGTGGAAACGCCGGACGCCGCGCGCTATGTCGAATTTCCAAGCGTGCCCTACTATTACTTCGATAGCGAGCATATCAACCACTTCGATCGCTTCGCATTGGCCAATCTGGCCAGGGCCGGCGGATTCCGAGTCGAACATTCCGGCAGCAAGACACTGCCCCTGATGGGAGGACACGCCTACCCGGCCGTATTCTCACTCCTGTCCCTCAACGACACTGCCGAGCCGCTCATCCCGGATTCGTCCGCACGACATGCGGTGGCCGCCTATATAGCGCAATCTGCACAAGCATCCCGACTCTCCGAAGTGTTGCTGCTGGCACTGGCACAGAAACGTCCGATCGCGCTTTGGGGCGCCGGCTCCCAGGCCCAGCGCCTGTTGCTGGATGAAGCCATGGCCGGCGCACAGATCGTCGCGGTAGTGGATGGGGATCGCAGCAAACAGGGCGGCAGCTTCGCCGGTTGTACAATCGCCGCACCGGCCGTCGGACTCAGGGATCTGCCCGGGAACTGTCTGGTCGTGATCGCCGCCGCACTTGTAGCCGAACAAATCCAGGCCGAGTACCATGCCCTCGGCTTGCCGTTCGAATGCGTCGTCAACTGAAAGGAAACAACGCGCGTGCCAATCTCCATCGCTGAATTGATCAAGGCGGCAGGCATGACCCCGCCAGCATTCCCGCAGGAACTGCTGGTTTACGGTGCCGGCAACAAGGGGCACCAGATATGCGGGGAACTGCTGGCACGCGGCATCGGAGTACCGGCAGTGCTCGATGCAGCCGCAACTCCCGGACAACGATGCAGAGGCATACCGGTATTCACGCCGGCAGCCTGGCTGGCGAATCACGATGCGGCGACGATGGCCGTCGTCGTCGCCATCCATAACGAGCACACACCCATCCCGCCAGTGCTGGACAGCCTCCGCAACACCGGTTTTGCCCGTGTGCTGACGCCCATCGATCTTTACGATGCGTTTCCCGATCTCGATCTCCATTACTGGCTGGCACCGCGCCGTTTCTATCTCCCGTTCGCCCAGGAACTTGAACGCCTTGCCGGAATGTTCGGGGACCGAAGCAGCCGGGAGTGGCTGGAAGCCGTACTGCGATTCCGCCTGAGCGGCGACTATGCCTGCCTGCCCGCGCCCGGACTGCACGACCAGTATCATCCCGCCGATCTGCCGCGCTGGCCGGAGAAGTTGCGCTTCATCGACGGCGGCGCATTCACAGGCGACACCCTGCTGCAACTGGAAGCGGCCGGATATGCCTTCGATGCGATCGCCGCCTTCGAACCGGACCTGGGCAATTTCAAGGAACTGGTCCGCAACAGCGCGCGCTTCGGTTCGGCGATCTCGCTCCCCTGCGGCCTCGCCGAATGCACGAAACGGATCGGCTTCACCGAGGGCATGGGAGGCGGCAGCCACATCGACAGCAACGCGGCAGAACAGATCACCTGCGTCGCACTGGACGAGGCCCTGCCCGGCTTCCAGCCCAACCTGATCAAGCTGGATGTCGAGGGCGCCGAGCTGCAAGCGCTGCAAGGCGCGGCGCAGACCATCGCACGCTACCGGCCGGCCCTCGCCGTCAGCCTGTACCACCATCCCGAACATCTCTGGCGCATCCCGTTCCTGATCGACAGCTGGAAACTCGGCTACCGCTTCCATCTGCGCGGCCATGCACAGTCTTCCTTCGACCTGGTCCTCTACGCCCTGCCCGCATAACCAAGGAATATCATGCCCATCAGAGTCTCCGAATATATTGCCGACTATCTTGCCCAGGCCGGCGTGCGCCACGTCTTTCTGGTGACCGGCGGCGGTGCGATGTTTCTGAACGATGCCTTCGGCTTCCACCCCGACATCGAGGTGATATGCAATCACCATGAACAGGCCTCGGCGATGGCAGCGGAAGGCTATGCCCGGCTGAGCGGAATGCCGGGCGTGGTCAACGTCACCACCGGCCCCGGCGGCATCAATGCGCTCAACGGCGTGTTCGGCGCATGGACCGATTCCATCCCGATGCTGGTCATCTCCGGACAGGTCAAGCGCGAGACCTGCATGGCGGGCAAGCACCTGCCCGGTTTGCGTCAGCTCGGCGACCAGGAGGCGGATATCGTCGCCATGGCGCGCCCCGTCACAAAATATTGCGAAACCGTGCTCGACCCTGCCGACATCGCCTGGCACCTCGACCAGGCATGGCATCTGGCCTCCAGCGGCAGACCGGGACCGTGCTGGCTGGACATCCCCATCGACGTGCAAGCAGCCATGATCGAACCCGATTCCCTGCGCCGCTATCAGCCGCCGCAGGAAAATGCCTGGCCGGATACCATCGTCGAGCGCCATAGCCGCTTCATCATGGAGCGCATCGCGCAATCAAAGCGCCCCGTCATCATGGCCGGAACCGGCATACGCGCGGGCAATGCGCTGGAAGAATTCGAGACTGCCGTGCACGCCCTCGGCCTGCCTGTGGTGACAGCGTGGACTCACGACCTGATCGCGAGCGACGATCCCTTGTATTGCGGCCGCCCCGGCACGATCGGAACGCGTGCCGGCAATTTCACGGTGCAGAACGCCGATCTGCTGATCGTGCTCGGCAGCCGCCTGAACATCCGCCAGACCAGCTACAACTGGGCATCCTTCGCGCGCAACGCTTTTGTCATCCAGGTAGACATCGACCCGGCGGAACTGGACAAACCCACCTACCGCCCCGACCATGCGATCCATTGCGATGCCAAACCCCTGCTGGCGAAGTTGGCGGACATGCTGGCTGCCGGCGGACACGAACCTGCCCACTGGAGCGGCTGGCTGGCTTGGTGTCGCCAGCGCATGACGGACTATCCGGTCGTCATGCCGCAGCAAAGGGAGACAAAGAACGGGCGCATCAACCCCTATCACTTCGTCGAACGCCTGTTCGAGTCGCTGGCGGAGGACGACATCGTCGCCTGCGCCAATGCGGCAGCCTGTATCGTGCCAGCCCAGGTCGCCCGACTGAAACGCGGCCAGCGCCTGTTCACGAATTCCGGCAGCGCGTCGATGGGCTACGACCTGCCCGCGGCCATCGGCGCCTGGTATGGCGCAGTGCGCGTGCGCGGGGATCAGGACAGGGTCATCTGCCTCGCCGGGGACGGCAGCCTGCAGATGAACATACAGGAACTGCAGACAGTGGCGCACCACCGTCTGCCCATCAAGATCTTCGTGCTCAACAATCGCGGCTATCTTTCCATCAGGAGCTCCCAGGGCAACTTCTTCAAACGCCTGGTGGGGGAAAGCCCAGACAACGGCGTTTCCTTCCCGGACTACGTCAAGGTCGCCGCCGCTTACGGGATCCCCTCCTCGCGTATGGAAGCTAAAGATTTTGCGCAACATGCCGAAGAAGTACTCAGCGCCCCCGGCCCGCATCTGTGCGAGGTCATGCTCGACGAGACGCAGGGCTTTGAACCGCGCATGAGTTCGCGACAACTGGATGACGGCACGATCGTTTCCCCGTCTCTCGAGGACATGTATCCTTTCCTCGACCGGGATGAGCTGGCCAAGAATATGCTGGATAGCAGCGAGTGAATGGGAGACATGAGATGAGTGTGAACAACAGGGTCTTCGAGGATCTTTTCGTCCTCGAAATGGCGAACAACCACTGGGGCGACCTCAAGCGGGCACTCCGGATCGTGACCGACTATTCACGCATCGTCCGCTTCAATAACGTCAGAGCCGCCATCAAGGTGCAATTCCGCGATGTGGATGCTTTCATCCACAAGGACTTCCGTGACCGCTCCGATATCCGTTACATCAAGAAGACGCTGGATACCCAGCTTGGCTGGAACGACTATGCCAAGATAGTGCAGGCAGTGCGCAAGGGCGGCTGCATCCCGATGGCCACCCCGTTCGACGAACATTCGGTCGGCATGTGCGTCCAGCTCGGGATCGACATCATCAAGCTGGCCAGTTCCGACATCAACGACTGGGTGCTGATCGACCGCATCGCCGCGACCAGGAAACCCGTGATCGTGTCGACCGGCGGCTCATCGCTGAAGAACATCGACGACCTGGTCTCGTTCTTTTCGAAGCGCAGCATCCCCCTGGCCATCAATCACTGCGTTTCCATCTACCCTTCCGAGGACAGGGAGCTTGAACTGAACCAGGTGGACTTCCTGAAGAATCGCTACCCGAATCACGTCATCGGATTCTCCACCCATGAATACGGGGACTGGGCCACTTCCATCACCATCGCCTACGCCAAGGGTGCCAGGACTTTCGAAAGACATATCGACATCAAGCACGAGGAACATCCGGTCTCGCCCTATTGCAGCCTTCCGCACCAGATCGACCAGTGGTTCAAGGCATACAAGAAAGCTGTCGAGATGTGCGGCTCCCCCGGCACCCAGAAGCGCATTCCGCCCGAAAAGGAAAAGACATATCTTGATTCTCTCGTTCGGGGCGTCTACGCAAGACACGACATCAAAAAAGGGGAGAAACTCACGGGGGATGCCGTCTACCTGGCCATCCCGCTCCAGAAAGGGCAGATATCGTGCCGGGAATGGATGAACGGCGAAGTGGCGCAGAACGACATCAGCGCACACCAACCCGTCATGATCGAGATGATCGACAGCCCATACGCGGAGAACGATCAGCTCAAATCGCTCATCTACTCCCGCGGCATCTGAGCGGAGGGACCCCGGGTGGATGCGCTACAGGCCAACCTGATGCAGCAAGCGGACCTGGCACGGGCGCAGGGAATCGCCATCAGCTTGCATGACGCATACATAGAATTGCGCAAAAGAGACGCTGTCGTCCGCATGAACCGGCAGCATGCGGTCTATCTGCGCGGCATGCTGCTCAGGTTCGACTATTATTTTTCCGCGGTCGAACCGGACCTCGACGGCACGCTCGCCGTGGCAGACTACTCGGTGCCACGCCACCATCGGCTGAGCGGATTCGATGACTTCCCGGCCTTCTTCCACTCGTACCCGGAACCGATGCGCTCGACCGAGGCCTATCTGGATTTCGCCGGCATCCGGCCCGGACATGTAGTCCTGGATCTGGGCGCCTATGCAGGCATGGCTTCCATACTGTTCTCCAAGCAGGTCGGCGCGAGCGGCCTTGTGGTTTCCTTTGAGCCGGACCCGCACAACTTCGCAGCGGCGCGCATGAACACCGGGATGCATGCGCAAGTATCCGGTCTGAACAACATCCGCCTTCACCAGCGCGCGGTCTGGAATGACTGCAACGGCCTCGAATTCTCCTGCGACGGCAACATGGGCTCAAGCGCATCCCGGATCGTGGGCAAAAGAGGCCAGGTCAGGCAAGTCGAGACCACCACGCTCGCCAACATCCTGGATGAGGAGGGGCTTGAGCGGATCGATTTCATCAAGGTCGACATCGAGGGGGCCGAGATCGCGGTGTTCGAGCAGGCGCTCGACCTGTTGGGATCGATGCGTCCTGCCATCGTGATGGAATCCCATCGGGTCAATAACGTGCATTCGGCAACGGAATGCGAAAGGTTGCTGCGCAGCATCGGCTATGAGACGTGGACATCGACCGGCAACGACCAGTTCTCGGACTATCTCCTCTTTGCCCGCTAGCGGGAGGCAATACAGGCATTCATCTGTAATATTCGAAACATGGACAAGATAACCCGCCCCGCCGTTTCCAGACTGCCCTTCGATCCGATTTTCGTATGCGGCGCCCCGAGATCGGGAACGACATTGCTGCTCAGCCTGATCTGCACCTCGCGCGCGGCCAATCCGCTTTCCGCCGAGTGTGACTATCTCACTGCGCTCGTGCATCCCTACATCGTCGGCCGCAACCGCTTCGACCTGCACACCAATTGCTATTTCGCCAGCCTGGGCGATTTCGAGCACTACCATGCGGACATCATGCGCGGCGTATTGGCCGACATGTGGGAATTCCTCGAACGTCCGGCAAAGCTGGTACTCAAGGACCCCGGCATGACGCGATATGCCAACATCATCCTCAGACTCCTGCCCGAGAGCCGGATGATCGTCTCGATACGCGACCCCAAGGATGTGGTCGCATCCCGCGTCTCCATCGAGATGCGGCGCCTGGGCAGCGACGATCCCGGCGACATCGGCAACGATTTCATCGAAGCGATCTGTCGCGAATACAACGCGGTGCATGAATACGTACTTACCCTGGACGAGAATGCGTTGCAGCGAGTGAAGCTGGTTCGTTACGAGCAACTGGTGAACGGCATCGGCCTGCCCGAGCTGTCCGCTTTCATCGGCGTCACCGACATCGACACCGAATTCCTCTGGCAGCGCTCGCTCAAGATGGGCGAACGCAAGAGCCACAGCGAATGGCTTTCGCCGCTGTACGGAAAGAAGATGTCCGGAGATTCGATCGGCCGTTACCGGAAAGTGCTGGGCGAAACCGCGATCGCACTGATCGACGATGCCTGCATGCCCACTTACAACAAACTGCTGGATATCGGTGGATGGAATGAACAAGCCTGAAGTCGACATCATCGTTCCCGTCTATAACTACGGGCGCTTTCTGGACGGATGCCTGCAATCGGTCGCCGACCAGACCTTCGGCAACTTCAGTGTCATCGTCATCGACAACGCATCCACGGACGACACCGAAGAGATCGCCACAGCATGGTGTGCACGCGACCAGCGCATCCGCTATGTCCGCAACGACAGCAACATCGGCTCCTCCAAATCGTGCATCAAGGCCTACCGCATGGGCGCTGCACCCTACGCCATGTTCCTCGCCGCCGACGACCAGCTGCTGCCGACCTTCCTGGAGAAAACGGCACATGGACTGGATGCCAACCCCGACTGCTCGTTCGCCTATTCGCTTTGTTCGCGCCTGGTAGACGAACGCCCCGTTTTCGGCCAGAACCTTTTCCTCCCCCTGCTCCCGACCGGCCCGCACAACATCCTGAACTATCTCGCATTCACGAACTGGATCTATCCCTCGTTCAGCCTTGTCCGCCGTGCCGCGCAAGGAAAATCCGGCGTGTTCGACATCTACGAGACGGCGAAACCGGAGATGCTGCTGCAGGGACTGGGCGACCATTTCATGTGGGTCAACCTCAGCAAGACCGGCAACGCCTATGTCGTGAACGAAAGGCTGGGGAGATACCGCATCCATGGCGACAGCGAAACCTCCAAGTTCCGCAAAGGGCGCCGGGACATCGTCGAACTCACTTTCCTGAACGATTACATATTCAGGTACGAAACCGATTTCGGCCTCGTTCCCCGCCTGTTGTCCAAGGCCAACAGCATGGGACGTCTGGCGACCAATTTCGGCGTCGTCCGCATGGCGCTGGAAATGGCACACAGCGACAAATTCAGGGAGGTCGTCGAACCGGTCAAGCGGGAATTCCTCGAAGCATTGCGCCAGGTCCTGTCCGATTTCAGATACGACGTCGCCGAATCGGATCCCATGGGTTCGAGGAAGATGGATAGCATCGAACATATCCGCCTGCTGGATGAATATCTGGCCGCAGGCGACCCCGCGATACTGAAAAGATTCGACTGACCCCGGAAACGAGCGCGACCATGAAATTCTCGTATGCACCCATCCGCCCCATCGCCGGCTACAGCCCCTGGGCAGCCGACACCGACTTCATGGAGATCCACGAGGCCGTCAGGGAAAACACCATGGTGGACATCTATCGCCTGCACGAACTCTATTCATTGGTTCGGCAGCTGGGCAAACTTCCGGAGGGCGATATCCTGGAAGTGGGCGTCTGGCGCGGAGGATCCGGCGCATTGCTGGCCCGCACTGCAGCACTTGCCGGTTTGTCGAGCAGGGTCTTCCTGGCCGACACTTTCCGGGGAGTCGTCAAGGCGGGGAGCCGGGACTCGAAATATACGGGCGGCGAGCATGCCGACACCAGCCTCGACATCGTCGAGAACCTGCTCGGGGAAAAGTTGAAACTGGAGAATTTCTCGATACTGCAGGGCGTCTTCCCCGAACAGACCGGCGCAGAGATCGCCGGGCGCTCCTTCCGTCTCTGCCATATCGATGTGGACGTCTACGAATCGGCCAGGGATGTGAACGAATGGGTATGGCCCCGCCTGGTGCCGGGCGGCATGGTGGTCTACGACGACTACGGCTTCGAACCCTGCGTCGGCGTCACGCGCTATGTCAATGAACAGCTCGCTCTTGAAGACCGCCTCATCCTGCACAACCTGAACGGGCATGCGCTTGTGATCAAACTGTATTGAGCGACCGGCGCACATGAAACTGCTTGATGCATATCCGCCGCAGCTGTCAGTCGCGATAGGGGAGACGCGATACAAGACCCATGCCGAGCTGGCAGCCCGCCACGGTGTCGATGTGGAGTTCAGCTCCGCGCACATCGAGGTACATCGGAGCGGCCGCACCCTGCGCATCCACAAGGGACACATCATCTACCTGAACGCGCTCATACGCTTCTTCGATTTTTACTGGGAATCGGTGGAGCCGGTCAACGAGTTCGGGAAACCGGTGTGCGACTTCTCGCCCGAACGTTATCATCGTGTCATCGGCTTCGATCTGATGCCGGTCCTGTTCCCCTCCCTTGCCGAACCCGTCTCCACCATCGCCCAGTATCTCGAGTTCGCCCGCCTGGAGAAAGGCCACACGGTCCTCGACCTTGGCGCCTATGCCGGACTTTCCGCCATGCTGTTCAAACTGAAGGTGGGCGAGGGTGGCCGCGTGATCGCACTCGAACCGGACCCGCACAACCACCGTTGCATGAAGATCAATCTGGACCTGTTCCGGCGACTGACCGGGCTGGACATCGAAACAGTGGGCTCCGCATTGTGGACGGATGATGCGGGAGTCGACTTTTCCGCCGATGGCTGCATGGGTTCGAGTGCCGTCGAGTATGTCGGCATCAGGGGAGACCATCTCCGCGTCCCTTCCGTGACGCTGGACCAGCTGCTGGCACGCAACAAGGTCGGGATGGTCGATCTGCTGAAGTGCGATATCGAAGGCGCCGAAGACAAGGTCTTCAGGGATTCCGGCTTGCTGCGCGAGACGGTGAAACGCATGGTGGTCGAGATACACAATCCCCCCGCCGGCCTCACCTCGAACGCATTGATCCCCCAGCTGGAGGCGGCCGGATTCGAATGCGAACTGGGTGAGCAATACGGCGTCGATCTCCCTCTGCTCTATGCAAGCAATACGAAGCTATAGGAGATCGCTGATTCCATGCAAGCCAATGCCGAATCTGTCACCATAACCGGCGCAACCGCACGATCCACGTTCACACCTTACAGAACAGCCACTTTCAAATGATCCATCTACCCCGCAGTTTCTACAAGTCAGGCCATGCCCCCTATTACATCGTGGCACTGGACTACATCCAGCAGTCGGCCGGCATCCGTGCACTGCATTATCTGTGTCATGCGCTGAACGAGAGCGGCGCAGAAGCCTATCTGACTTGCCAGGTGACTGCGCCGCACCTGCGCACCCCGGTGCTGGACGGGAATATTCTGCAACGGCACCATCTGGCGGGCAGAAAACCGATCGTGATCTATCCCGAGATCGTGTCGGGCGATCCGATGGGGGCTGGAGGACTGGTCGTGCGTTGGCTGCTCAATCAACCGGGACATATCGCGGGCGATCTTTCATTCCCGGACAGCGACCTGATCTTCGCTTATAGCCCGATGTACCTCCCGTCCGGGATGCAGGGCAGGATCTTGCATGTGCCGACATGCGATCTGGCCTTGTTCAACAATGACGACAATCCGCATGACGCTGCGCGCGACCAGGTTTGTTTTTATGCCCACAAGTATCTTGTCAATGGCGGAACACTCACCCGGCACGCAAACGACGCCGTCAGCCTGTGCAAGGACCGTAAGCTGACACATGCGGAAATCGCCGCCGTGCTGCGCCGTTCCAGACTGCTCTACGTCTACGAGCCGACCGCGCTGATCACGGAAGCTTTGCTCTGCGGCTGTGCGGTGGCGATCGTCGAAACGGATTACTGGCGGGACAACGTGGGAAGTTTCTCCTGCCCGGTGGAAGACGGCATGACCATGGATCTCGGCCCCGATGCGATAGCTTGTGCACAGAAGAATGCCCGCAACTTCCGCACGAAATACGAGAACAGCGTCATGCGCGAGGCCTGGCTGCAACTGGACCGGTTCGTCAATTACACGCAAGCCGTCTTCAAGGAACGCACAGGCCGCTGATCCGGGGATAACGGGGTGATGCGACACGCACCGGCCGGGGCGACCAGATCTCCGTCCTTGATCTGCAACGCACTCACAAGATCATTGCCCGTGACTCTCGCACCATACCCGCCACATATCTGTCAGCGCCGCAGCGAAATGGTTCGCAAAGCGCTTTCCGTCCATGATCGGCGATCTCTCCAATCGCTGGCGCAGACCGCTGCGCAATGTCGCCAAACCTTGCCTGTCGGCCGCATACGAAACAGCCCACGCCACGTATTCTTCCTGGCTGTTGGCGACCCATTCCGGCAACCCCGCATTGCTCAGAAAACCCGCCCCCTGCCTGAACAGGAATGACTCGCCGCTCAGATTCAGCACCGGCACACCCATCCACAGGCTCTCCACCGTGGTAGTGCCGCCGGGATAGGGGAATGGATCGAGGGCGATATCGACCCGGTGGTAGGCCTCAAAATACTTCGCTCGCGATTCCGCGCCTTCAAGAATCAAACGCTCCGCCGGAATGCCGTGCACAGCAAAACGATCCATCGTACGCAGCCGAACCGAGTCCTCACCAAGCTGCCTGGACTTGAGGAACAGACGACTGTCCGGCACTGCCGTCAGCACCCGCGACCATAATGCAACGACGTCGTCGTTCATCTTGGCCAGATTGTTGAAACAAGCGAAAGTGACATGACCGTTGGCGAGCGCGGGGAGCGGCGAGACCTCCACCCCGACATCGGGTGGTGTGAAACATAGCCGCGTCTCCGGCAGCCGCCAGATCTTTTCCGTGAAATTGCGCTCTTCCGATTCCGGCAACGTGACCGGATCGGCGATGAGATAGTCTACCGCGGCGACGCCGGTGGTGGCGAAGTAACCCAGCCATGCCACTTGTACCGGAGCAGGCTTCCATGCGAACACCGGCAGACGGTTGTAACGCGAGTGGCCGGAAAGGTCGATCAGCACATGGACGCCATCGCCATGCATCAGGCGTGCGGCGGCTTCATCGCTCAGGCCGACCAGCGGCTTCCATGCGGAGAAATACGGTTTGATGCGTGCCGTGAGCTCATCCGTCCATGGATCTGTCGGATAGGCGATCAACTCGAACGCTGTGCGGTCGAGATGCCTCAGCAGGTTCTCCAGAAAATAGCCGACCGGATGGTTCCTGAAGTCACCCGATACGAATCCGATGCGCAGACGCGCGGGCTGCTTCACGCATGACCACTGCATAAAACGCGAGGGGACTTCGCCCGCCACTTTCCGGCCATATTCGCACGCTTCGGCAAAAGCTGCCGCGGGAGCGACGGCGGGGTTGTAATTCAACAGGAACAGCAGATTGCTGTGCGCCTTGTGATAATCCGGCTTGAGTCGCAGCGCCTGCCGGTAGCAGGCCTCGGCTTGCTCCAGGGCACCCAACTCCTGCAGCAGGATGCCGAGATTGTTGTGCGCTTCGGCCAGATCCGGCTTCAGTTCCAGCGCCTTCCGGTAACTGAGCTCCGCCTCGGCCAGCCGCCCCAGTTCCTTGAGCGTGTTGCCCAGATTGCTGTGGGCTTCGGTGTAATCCGGCTTGAGTTCCAGCGCACGCCGCAGGATCGTTTCAGCCTCAGCGGGCAAACCCTGATCATTGAGCACAGCCCCCAGATTGCAGCAGGCCTGGACATAGGCGGGCTTGATATGCAGTGCATTGCGGTAACTATCTGCGGCTTCCGCCGGACGCCCCTGCTCCCTCAGGGTATTACCGAGGTTATAGTGCGCCTCGGCCAGATCCGGTTTGATCCTGAGCGCCCGGCGATGGCAGGCTTCCGCCTCTTGCAGTCGCCCCATATCCTGAAGCATCGTACCCAGGTTGCAGTATGCATCGGCATAATCCGGCTTGATCTTCAACGCGCGCCGGTAACTGGCTTCGGCTTCATCCAGTCGTCCCATATCCTGCAAGGCAACGCCCAGATTGCTGTGTGCATCCGCTTCGTTCGGCGACAGTGCCGCTGCCCGTTGCAGTGGAAGCAGCGACTCTGCATTCCTTCCCATCTGTTTCAACACCGTCCCCAGCGCTTTCCAGCCGAATCCGTGCTGGGGGAAGTGCTCCGTCATCGACCGTGCCAGAGTTTCCGCTTCTGCCAATCGCCCGGAATTGAAAAGCGCCACCAGTGCATCGGTCTCCCGGGCACCGGGACTGTTGCCCTTGTGCGCGTGCGTCCTGGCTTTTGCATTCTTCCTGATGCTTTGCGCGTCTGCCGACGGAGAGGGCGATTGCCGGGATCCTGGATCTGGCGGCCTGGCAGGCTGAGTGGTCGCTCCCAAACGCGCAGCCAAGGCCTCGATTCCCGCCCCCTGCAAGCCCTGTCGCCGGGCAAGCGCAAGTACCTCCTGCGCGGCTTTGACCTGACCGGCCTGGAATAAACAATCGATATAACTCAGCCAGTATTGTCCGTTTGCCGGGTCGGCATCCAGGGCGGCGACAAGATGTGACAGTCCGCTCGCCGGCTGATTCTGCTGTGAATACAGCACCCCCAGGTTGTGGTTGGCCTTCGGCTGATGCGGCTCGATCTGCAAGATGGCCAGGTAGCGCTTCTCGGCTTCCTGCAAGTCGCCCGACTGATGCAGTGCCGCAGCCTCGATCAATGCCTGTTCTGTCGTTTGCGGCTTGGGGCCCAGCAAGGGCTCATCAAGATTCATTTGCCTGCCACTCATCCATTTATTTCAAGGCCCCCTGCCGCAAGCAGACGGTGATTCCAATCACACCTGCATGTTCATGATGTCATTGTAGGCGGACACCATCTTGTTGCGCACCTGCACGGCGGTCTGGAACGAGATATTAGCCTTTTGCATGGCGATCATGGTGTCGGAAAGACTGACCTTGTCGTCGCCCATCACGAAAGCCTCCTGCATCGCCTCGGCCTGGCGCTGGGTCTGGTTGACGCCGTCCAGCGAGGACTTCAGCACCTTGGAGAAATCCACCCCGCCCGTTGCCGCGGGCGCCTGCGCCGGCTGACCCTGGGCCGCCGCCATTGCAGCGCGCATCTGGGTCAACAGGCTATCCACATTGGTCACGTTCATGCTCATGGCACACCTCCAAATATCTTAAATCCTGCTTTGCATCCACCTGTACCCCTCTCCCACTGGGAGAGGGGGAACGGGGGTGAGGGAACGGATGGCCTGCACCGCCGTCCGTTATCCATGGCGGCACTCTACGCGCGCGCGCAAGCCTTCTAGCACCTGAAAAGCAGCCGAATTCCCCCGCTTTTCGGCATACTGAACTTGTCCGGCAGGCAGATAATGCCCAGTGTGAACAAATGAAGTGCTGAGTCGCGAGTTCTGAGTGCAGAGTACTCGTGATCACCCGCTCAGGACTCGGCACTCGATACTCGGGACTCGAAATATGGCTGATACAGACACCAATACCAACCCGTCGCTGGCCCGCATGCTGTTCGGCATGCCCAGCCAGCAGAAGCTCGGCCTCATCGTGGCCGTGGCCTCCACGGTCGCGCTGCTGACCGGACTGTTCATGTGGGGCCAGACCCCGGATTACCGTGTGCTCTACGCCAACATGTCCGAACGCGACGGCGGCGCGGTCATCGAGGCGCTGCAGCAGCAGAACGTCCCCTACAAGTTCTCCGAGGGCGGCACGCTCATGGTCCCCGCCGACAAGGTGCACGAGATGCGCCTGCAGATGGCCGCCAAGGGCCTGCCCAAGGGCGGCGCGGTCGGTTTCGAACTGATGGAGAACCAGAAATTCGGCACCAGCCAGTTCCTCGAACAGGTGAATTACCAGCGCGCGCTGGAGGGTGAACTGGCGCGCTCGGTCGAGACCATGGCATCGGTATCGAGTGCCCGCGTGCACCTGGCCATCCCCAAACCTTCGGTGTTCGCCCGCGAACAGCAGAAACCCAGCGCCTCGGTGGTGCTGGCCCTGCACGCCGGACGCACGCTTGAGCCCGGACAGGTCAGCTCCATCGTGCACCTGATCTCCAGCAGCATCCCCAACATGCCGTCGCAGGCCGTCACCGTGGTCGACCAGACCGGCACCCTGCTGAGTTCCGCGCGCGACAGCGGTGCCGAACAGCTGATGGATGCGACCCAGCTCAAATACATACGCCAGATCGAGCAGGACTATGTCAAACGCATCGAGGACATCCTGATCCCCATCACCGGGGTGCAGAACGTGCGCGCGCAAGTCACGGCGAACATCGACTTCTCGCAGACCGAACAGACCGCCGAGTTGTACAAACCCAACCAGCCGCCCAACCAGGCCGCCGTGCGCAGCCTGCAGACGCTGGAGACGACCAGCGGCACCACTACCACGGGCGGCGTGCCCGGTGCCTTGTCCAACCAGCCGCCGGTCCCGGCCACTGCGCCCATCACCACACCGGCCGCGACCGCCGCGACGGGCGCAACTGCCGCCCCGAGCAACGCGCACAAGGAACTGACCACCAACTACGAAGTGGACCGCACCATCCAGCACACCAAGATGCCGACCGGAAACATCCAGCGCCTGTCCATCGCCGTGGTGGTGAACAACCCGTCCAGCACCGACGCGGACGGCAAGGTCACTTCGCGCCCCTACACCGATGCCGAAAAGGCGCAGATCACCGCCCTGGTGAAAGAGACCGTCGGCTTCGACGAGAAGCGCGGCGACAGCCTCAACCTGCTCAACAGCGCCTTCAACAATGAACAGGTCACAATCCCCGAGACGCCGATCTGGAAACAGCCCGACACCATCGCGATGGCCAAGGATGCCTTCAAGTTCCTGCTCATCGCCGGCGGCATCGGTTTCCTGCTGTTCGGCGTCATCAAACCCGCGTTCAAAACCATTGTCCAACAAAACGAGGCTCAGGAAGAGGCATGGGCCACGATGCAACACAGCCCGGTAGCGCACCATGCGGGCGGCGCGACCGGACAATATGCCGCGCAGCAGGCGTCCAACTCGTATGAGGACAACCTGCAGCTCGCCAAACAACTGGCCAAGGAAGATCCCAAGATCGTCGCCACCGTGGTCAAGGAATGGGTGAACAAAGAATGAGTGACGAAGGCATAAACAAGAGCGCCATCCTGCTCATGACGCTGGGCGCCGACGAGGCCGCCGACGTGATGAAGTATCTGGAGCCGAAGGAAGTGCAGAAGATCAGCGCCGCCATGGTGGCACTGAAGAACCTGTCACGCGAACAGATCGGCAACGTGTTCGACGAGTTCCACCAGCTCGCCGCCGAAAAGACCACCATCGGCATGGACTCCAGCGATTACATCCGCGACATGCTGACCAAGGCGCTGGGCGACGACAAGGCCGCCGGCCTGCTCGACCGCATCCTGCACAACAGCGACACCAGCGGCATCGAAAGCCTGAAGTGGATGGACCCGGCGTCCGTCGCCGACCTGATCGCCAACGAACACCCGCAGATCATCGCCACCATCATGGTGCACCTGGAGCCGGACCAGGCCGCCAGCGTGATGGCGCTGATGACGGAGCGCGTGCGCAACGACGTGATGCTGCGCATCGCCACGCTGGACAGCGTGCAACCGACCGCCCTGCAGGAATTGAACGACGTGCTGATCAAGCTGCTCTCCGGCAACGCCGTCGGCAAGAAGAGCATACGCGGCGGTATCAAGACCGCGGCCGAGATCCTCAACTACATGGGCAACCAGGAAGCGGTGCTGGATTCCGTGCGCACCCACGACGCCGATCTGGCGCAGAAGATGATGGACGAGATGTTCGTGTTCGAGGATCTGCTCGAAGTGGAGGACCGCGGCATCCAGCTGGTGCTGCGCGAGGTGCAGTCCGAATCGCTCATCGTCGCGCTCAAGGGCGCCAGCGAGGAACTGCGCGAGAAGATATTCAAGAACATGTCGCAACGCGCCGCCGAGATGCTGCGCGAGGATCTGGAAGCCAAGGGCCCGGTCAAACTCAGCGATGTGGAATCCGAACAGAAGGAGATCCTCAAGATCGTGCGCCGCCTGGCCGACGAAGGCCAGGTCGTGATCGGCGGCAAGGGAGAGGAAGCGTATGTCTGATCTCATCACCGAACCGGAGAAACTCACCGCCTGGCAACGCTGGGAACTGCCCAACTTCGAGGCCGGCGGCTTGCGTGCGGGCGATGCCGCACTGCCCACCGCTTCGCAGATCGAGGAGATCCAGCGCCTGGCGCGCGAGGAAGGTTTCCGCAACGGTTATGCCGAAGGACTGCAGAAGGCCGCCCAGGAGAACCAGCGTCTGGCGACCCTGATCGAATCGACGGCGCAACAGGTAGACACGCAGGTCGCACAGGAACTGCTCGACCTGTCGCTGGACATCGCACGCCAGATGCTGCACCAGGCGCTCAAGGTGAATCCGGAGCTGCTGCTCGGCGTGGTGCGCGAGGCCATCGGCACGCTGCCGCACTTCAACCAGGGTGCGCACCTGGTGCTGCATCCCGACGATGCCGTGCTGGTGCGCACGCGCATGGGAGAGCAACTCTCCCACTCGGGCTGGAAGATATTCGAGGATGCCCGCATCGAACGCGGCGGCGCCCGCATCGAGACGGCCAACAGCCAGATCGATGCCTCGCTGGAGACACGCTGGAAGCGCGTGGTCGCGGCACTGGGGCAGGACGCTTCATGGTTGATAAAAGAATGAATCAATACTTAGCCACAGAGAACACAGAGTTCACAGAGAATGCAGCGAATCTCTCTCGTGCAGCAGTTTTCTCTGTGTGCTCTGTGAACTCTGTGGCAAAAAAGGTTTTTTCAAAATGAACCTCCACCACCAGAACTGGCAGAACGTGCTTCACCTGAACCGCGACATGGTCGCGCAGAGCAGCCCCTTGCAGGTGAGTGGTCGGCTGACCAAGGTCACCGGCCTGGTGATGGAAGCGGTCGGCCTGCGCATGGCGGTCGGCAGCACCTGCTGGATCGAACTCCCGAACAACCGCATCGAGGCCGAAGTGGTCGGCTTCGCCGGCGACAAACTCTTTCTGATGCCGGAGAACGATGTGCAGGGACTGGTGCCCGGCGCACGCGTCATCCCCGCCGAACCGCTGCGCTCCCCCGCCGCCATCGGCCAGCGCCAGCTACCGCGCCGCCGCACCTCCGATCTGGCGCGCCACCTGCCGGTCGGCGAGCATCTGCTCGGTCGCGTGCTGGACGGCGCCGGCCGCCCGCTCGACCAGTACGGCGCGCTGCTGGAAAGCACCAGCGCGCCGCTGCAAAGCCGCCCCATCAACCCGCTGGAACGCGCCGCCATCAAGGATGCGCTGGATGTCGGCGTGCGCTCCATCAACAGCCTGCTCACCGTCGGCCGCGGCCAGCGCATGGGCCTGTTCGCCGGCTCCGGCGTCGGCAAGAGCGTGCTGCTCGGCATGATGGCGCGCTACACCAGCGCCGACGTGATCGTGGTCGGCCTGATCGGCGAACGCGGCCGCGAAGTGAAGGAATTCATCACCGACATCCTCGGCAAGGAAGGCATGAAGCGCTCGGTGGTGGTCGCCGCCCCGGCCGACACCAGCCCGCTGATGCGTCTGCAGGGTGCAGCCTACGCCACCACCATCGCCGAATATTTCCGCGACCAGGGCCGCAACGTGCTGCTGATCATGGATTCGCTCACCCGCTACGCCATGGCGCAACGCGAGATCGCGCTGGCCATCGGCGAGCCGCCCGCGACCAAGGGCTACCCGCCCTCGGTGTTCGCCAAATTGCCGCAACTGGTGGAGCGCGCCGGCAACGGCGCCGAAGGCGGCGGCTCCATCACCGCTTTCTACACCGTGCTGACCGAGGGCGACGACCAGCAGGACCCGATCGCCGATTCCGCGCGCGCCATCCTCGACGGCCACATCGTGCTGTCGCGCCGCCTCGCCGAACAGGGCCACTACCCGGCCATCGACATCGAGGCCTCGATCAGCCGCGCCATGAACCATCTGGTCAGCCCGCAGCATTTCCAGCAGGTGCAGCGCTTCAAGCACCTGTACGCGCACTACCAGCGCAACCACGACCTGATCAGCGTGGGCGCCTATGTGCAGGGCAGCGACCCTTTGCTGGACAGGGCTATCGCGCTGTACCCGCACATGGAACATTTCCTGAAACAGGGCATGTACGAATCGGAGGCATATACTTCCAGCATGGGAAAGTTCTCCGAACTGTTCCCGAACGAGAGTTGATGAACGAACATGATCAAGCCATTCTCACTGCAACCCCTGGTCCACCTGGCGCAACAGAAGAACGATGCCGCCGCGAAGAAGCTCGGCCAGCTCAACCAGCAGCAGCAAAGCGCGCAGGCCAAGCTGGATGCCCTGCTGCAGTACCGCAAGGACTATCAGGCGCAGTTCCAGGAAGCCGCCCGCAACGGCATGCCCCCCGCCGAGATGAAGAACTTCCAGGACTTCATCGAGCGTCTCGACCAGGCCGTCAAGCAGCAGACCGCTGCCATCGAAAGAGCCAAGGCCGGCGTGCAGACCGGGCGCAATGAACTGATGGATACCACGCGCAAGATGAGATCGTTCGACACGCTGGAACAACGCCATATCGAGGCAGAGAAGAAGCTGGAAGCGAAATCCGAACAGCGCACGCAGGACGAACTCACCGGCCGTTTCGCCGCCCATCGCGCGGCGGAAAAAGACGCCGAGCAATGATCACAGGAGAGAACACCATGACCAACCTGCCCATCACCGCCAGCACGCCGCAGACCTCCGCCCCCGGCAAGAAACCGTCCGGCAGCGCCGAGACCGCCGATGCCCAGAACAGCCAGCCCTTCGGCGCAGTGCTGGCCCGCCAGATCGGCACACCGGCACTGAAAGGGGCGAAAGCAGACGACCGCCTCGCCGTCGAACTGGCCGCACAGACCGTTGCCGAGGCGACCGATGTCAGGAAAGAAGACAAGACTGCGGCAGAAGCCGCCTTCGATTTGCGCGCCGCCCCGCCGACCGATCTGCCGAGCGAAATGCTGGCTGCGCTGATGCCGCAAGCCTTGAATACGGCTGTCACCACTTCCGCGCCTGCGGGCACCAGGACTGACGGCCCGGCAAGCGCCCCGGCCGACGTCAGCGGCATCCCGCCCCGCAAACCGGATCTTGCCGCCGGCATCCAGACTGCAGCCACAGCGCAAACCGCGCCGCCCGCAGTCGCCGAACCCCAGGGAGGGGAGCGGGCGGCCTTCGCCGCCGCGCTGGTGCAGGCGGGCACCGCGGCAAGCCAGGAAACGGGGGCAGTCCTGCGCGAAGCGGGCATCGCCGCGGCCGCAACCAGCGCAGCGGCGGTCTCTGCCGCCGCACAGCAAGCGAACACAGCCGTGCCGGCCGCGGTGCAAAGCGCCGTCGCCAGCATCGTCGCACCGGCGCTGCAAACCTCCCAGTTGACGGTCAGCACACCGGTCAACCAGGCTCGCTGGGGCGACGAGTTCAGCCAGAAGATCACCTGGCTGGCCTCCGGCAAAGTCGATCAGAGCGCCGAGCTGCACCTGAATCCGCCCCAGCTGGGTCCGCTGGACGTCGTGCTCAAGGTCAGCGGCGACCAGGCCACCGCGCTGTTCACCTCGCCGCATGCGGCCGTGCGCGACGCGATCGAACAGGCTTTGCCCAGGCTGCGCGACATGCTGGCCGACAACGGCATCACACTGGGTAACACCACGGTCAGCGACCAGGCACCGCGCGAGCAGGGCAAACCCGACGCGCAACGCAGCCCCGGCAGCGCCGATAACGACCAGCGTGACACTGCGGCGACTGGCGGCACTGCAACCCGGGTATCCCCAATCTCGCGCCATAACGGTATAGTGGACACATTCGCCTGACTGGGGAATTGGGGTCGGATTACGCGCTTATTCCCCCGATACCCGGCGATGGGGACGCACGATAATCCAACCTGACAAAAGGAATCTCTCAAATGGCAACAAAACCGACCAAACCCGCCGCACCCGCCGCCAAGGAAGAATCTCCGGCTGCAGCTGCGCCCAAAAGCAAGAAGATGCTGATCATCATCATCGTCCTGCTGCTGTTGATCGTCGGCGGAGGTGCGGCCTGGTTCTTCACCAAGGGGAAAGCGCCGGAAGGCGAGCATGCCGAAGAACACAAGGAAGAAGTGGTGCTCGAGGCCAAGTTCGTGCCGCTGGGGGAGAACTTCACCGTCAACCTGCAACGCGAGGAAGGCGACCAGTATCTGCAGGCCGGCATCACGCTGAAGATCCTGCAGCCGGAACTGGAAGAGAAGATCAAGGCCACCATGCCCGAGATCCGCAGCAAGCTGCTGTTCCTGCTCTCCGGCAAATATCCTTCCGAACTGCAGACCGCTGAAGGCAAGAAGAAACTGATCGCCGAGATCATCGCAGAAACCGATGCCGTGCTCGGCCTGGCTCCGGCACCTGCCGCGGCCGCACATGCCGCACCTGTTGCAACCGCCGCCCATGATGCACATAACGCAGGGCATGAAGCAGCCGCTTCCGCCGCTGCCTCCGCACCGGCAGCGACCGCTCCAGCGCCCGCACCGAAAACCAAGGGCGTGGTGGACGTATTGTTCACCTCATTCATCATCCAGTGACCATGAGCTGATGCCATGAGCAATGAATTCCTCTCCCAGGACGAAGTCGACTCGCTGCTGCGGGGCGTCACCGGCGAAGCCGAAGAAAGCAAATCGGATGCGCCGGAGGGGGGAGTGCGTCCCTACAACATGGCGACGCAGGAACGCATCGTGCGCGGGCGCATGCCCACGATGGAGATCATCAACGAGCGCTTCGCGCGCCAGTTCCGCATCGCGCTGTACAACTTCATCCACCGCTCCTCCGAGGTCTCGGTAGGCCCGGTGAAGGTGATGAAGTTCTCCGAATTCATCCGCAACCTGCCCGTTCCCGCCAACCTGAACCTGGTGCAGGTCAAGCCGCTGCGCGGCAACGCCCTGTTCATCTTCGACCCCAACCTGGTGTTCATGGTGGTCGACAGCCTGTTCGGCGGCGACGGACGTTTCCACACCCGCGTGGAAGGCCGCGAATTCACCCAGACCGAGCACCGCATCATCCAGAAACTGCTGGACGTGGTGTTCCAGGCCTACGGCAAATCCTGGGAGACGGTGCAGAAACTCGATTTCGAGTTCCAGCGCTCCGAAGTGAACCCGCAGTTCGCCAACATCGCCACGCCGAACGAGGTGGTGGTGGTGACCACCTTCGAGGTGGAGTTCACCGGCGTCGGCGGCTCCATCCACATCTGCATGCCTTACGCGATGATCGAACCGATCCGCGAACTGCTCTACAGCACCATGCAGGGCGACCATGTCATCGCCGACAAGCGCTGGCTGCACATGCTGTCCAAACAGATCCAGTCGGCCGAGATCGAGCTCACCGCCGTGCTCGGACATGCCCAGACCAACCTGGAACATGTGTTGCGGATGCGTGTCGGCGACGTCATCCCGCTGGAGGTGGAAGACAACATCCAGGTACTGGTCGACGGCGTGCCGGTGATGGAATGCAAATACGGCGTATCGAACAGTCAATACGCACTGAAAGTGGAAAAGATGCTGGCTACCGAGGCCGGCGAGCCGCTAATGGGAGGAAAGAATCATGGCTGAAGAGACCAAAGAACAGATCAGCGCGGACGATTGGGGCGCTGCCATGGCGGAGCAGGCCTCTGCCGAACCCACACCCGCGGCACAACCGCACGTATTCGAGCAGTTCGGCGGCGCCGGCGGCGCGACCGCGCACAACGACCTCGACATGATCCTCGACATCCCGGTGCAACTCACCGTGGAGCTCGGCCATACCAAGATGCCGATCAAGAACCTGCTGCAACTGGCACAGGGCTCGGTGGTGGAACTGGCCGGCATGGCGGGCGAACCGCTGGACGTGCTGATCAACGGCTTCCTCATCGCGCAGGGCGAAGTGGTGGTGGTGAACGACAAGCTGGGCATCCGCCTCACCGACATCATCACCCCGTCGGAACGCCTGCGTCGCATCAACAAGTAGGAAAACCACTGCGCTCGGCATGGCGTTGTTGCTCAATGGCTCAGGATGCTCATTTATTCAAGTAAACTCCGCTCCTTCACCATCTCGCGCCTAACCTTGCCTTCGCACGCTACGTTTTCCGCGATCATTATCTGGAGCCATTTGAAATGTTGAAACGCCTTACCTTAGTCTCGGCGCTACTCTTCTCCCCGTTCGCCCTCGCTGCAGATGCAACACGCCCGGCCTACACCCCGCCCGCTCCGGCACTCACCTCGGGCAGCATCCTGCAAGTGATCTTCAGCCTGCTGCTGGTGCTGGCCGCCGTGGTGGTCGTGGCCTGGGTGCTCAAGCGCATCAACCAGCCGCTGCAAGGCGCGGGCAATGCGCTCAAGATCGTCAGCGGCGTCGCAGTCGGTCAGCGCGAGCGCATCGTGCTGGTCGAGGTGAACGACACCTGGCTGGTGGTGGGCGTTGCCCCCGGACAGGTGAATGCGCTGCACAGCATGCCGAAAGGCCAACTGCCTTCGACCCCGCGTGCGCCGAACGGCGACGACAACAAATTCCAGGGCTGGCTGAAGCAGATGATGGAGAAGCGCAATGCGTGATGCTGCAACAAAAATGTTTCGCGCCCACCTCCCCCTTTGGCAAAGGGGGATTGAGGGGGATTTTGCGAACGGCGTCACCTCAACAGGCTGCAAATCCCCCCTGCCCCCCTTTTGCAAGGGGGGGTGGTTAAGCCGGTTTTCATCCGTGTCTATCCGTGTTCATCCGTTGCTGATGATTCTGGCCTTGTTCGCTTTCGCTGCACCAGCACAAGCCGCCGAGACCGGCATGCTCGCGCTCACCAGCACCCCTGCCCCCGGCGGCGGCCAGACCTATACGCTGAGCCTGCAGACGCTGATCCTGATCTCGTCGCTCACCTTCATCCCCGCCATCCTGCTGATGATGACCAGCTTCACCCGCATCATCATCGTGCTCGGCCTGCTGCGTTCGGCCATCGGCACACCGTCCTCGCCGCCGACCCAGGTGCTGGTCGGCCTGTCGCTGTTCCTCACCTTCTTTGTGATGTCGCCGGTGCTCGACAAGATGTATACCGAAGCCTACGTGCCCTTCAGCCAGAACAAGATCACGCTGGAACAGGCATATGAAAAAGGCAGCGCACCGCTCAAGGCTTTCATGCTGCGGCAGACACGCGAGGCCGACCTCGCCCTGTTCGTGCGCATCTCGGACAGCCCGCAACTGGAAAGCGCGGAGGATGTGCCGCTCAAGATACTGGTGCCCGCCTATGTGACCAGTGAGCTGAAGACCGCCTTCCAGATCGGCTTCGTGGTGTTCATCCCCTTCCTCATCATCGACATGGTGGTGGCCAGCGTGCTGATGTCGATGGGTATGATGATGCTGTCGCCCGCCGTCATCTCGCTGCCGTTCAAGATCATGCTGTTCGTGCTGGCCGACGGCTGGAATCTGCTGATCGGCTCGCTCGTGCAGAGCTTCTACACGTAAGGAAAGCATCATGACGCCAGAATCGGTAATGACCATCGGACAACAGGCGCTGGAGCTGACGCTCATGGTGTCGGCGCCGCCGCTGCTCACCGCCCTCATCATCGGCCTGGTCGTCAGCATCTTCCAGGCCGCGACACAACTCAACGAAATGACGCTGTCGTTCATCCCCAAGCTGATCGGCATATTCGTGGTGCTCATCATCACCGGCCCGTGGATGATCGGCATCCTGCTGGACTACATGATCCGGTTATTCAGCAGCATCCCTTACATGGTGGGCTGATTTGGGTCACCTTTAGAAAATCCATTTTTCTGGATGAAACACTAGGAGCCGCGCAGCGAATGACGAGACATACCAAATGGGTAGGCGAGGAATGAGCGAGCACGCGACAACGTGGTTCGCCAGAACAATGGATTTAATAAAGGTGTTACCGTGATCAGCTTCACCAGCGCGCAACTTCTAGCCTGGTTCGCCGCCTTCATCTTCCCGCTCGCCCGCATCCTCGCGCTCATCGCCAGCGCCCCGGTACTCGGCAACCGGCAGATCCCCGTCCGCATCAAGGTCGGACTGGCAGTGGCCATCACCATGATCGTCGCACCCACGCTGGACATCCCCACCGATCTCGACCCCGCATCCGCGCAAGGCGTGCTTGTCCTGATACAGCAGATCGTCGCCGGGCTGACCATGGGTTTCGCCATGCGTCTCGTCTTCACCGCCGTGGAGATGGCGGGCGACCTCGCCGGCATGCAGATGGGCCTGGGTTTCGCCACATTCTACGACCCGCAGAACGCCACCTACCTGCCCGTGATCGCACAGTTCCTCGGCATCATCGCCGCGCTCACCTTCCTCGCCATGGATGGTCATCTGTACATGCTGGCGGCGCTGGTGGAAAGCTTCCATTCCTTCCCCATCGCCGTGGGCACGCCCTCTGCCGGAGCATTCCGTACCCTGGTGGAATGGGGCGGCGCCATGTTCAGCCACGCGCTGCAACTCTCGCTCCCCCTGATCGGCGCGCTGCTCATCACCAATCTGGCGCTCGGCATCCTCACCCGCAGCGCACCGCAGCTCAACATCTTCGCGGTCGGCTTCCCGGTCACACTGGCGGTCGGCTTCATCGCACTGATGCTGGTGCTGCCTTTCCTCGCACCATTGCTGGGAACCTTCGTACGTGAAGGCCTGGATGTGATTGCGCGGGTGATGCAGCAGGCGGGGGGGCGTTAACGTGCAGCTAAGGGCGTCCCGGCGTCCTAAGGGAGCGAACTTGAGTGCAAGGATTAGGCGTATTTGAACTCGATCTTATGGATCTTTTTTAGATCCACAGTCTGCTTGGCTTGCCATAGATCGTAATTGTCTTGCATCATCAACCAGCTTTCGGGGGTGCGTCCCAATGCCTTGGAAAGACGAAGAGCCATCTCAGGGCTCAAACCACTGGTTTCGTTCAAAACGCGATTAAGAGTCGAGGCGGCAACGCCCAATTTGAGGGCGAGCTCCCTGCAGCTGATTTCGTTCGGCGCAAGATAAACCTCTTGAATAAATGCGCCGGGGTGTGGCGGATTGTGCATAGCCATTAGTGATAATCCTCGTAATCTAAAACAAATGCGTTGCCGTTCTCAAATTCAAACGTGACGCGCCAATTACCATTCGAAAAACCGGGGACAGACCACGGTTTCTCTCCTACTCCAAATCCAGTTCCCCCGATTCCGGCATTCCCGATTTTCGCGGACGCCCGGATTGACCCGGTGCAGCGCGCCTGCCGATCGTTTCGCTCACCGCTGATGCAAAGCGCTCACTCCCCAGCGCAAAGTTGCCATTAGTCGCCCGACGAATCTCATCCACCAGCCCTGGCTCCAACTCATAACGAAAGAGATCGCGGTAAGCCGCCTGACGGGACACCGCGTCGCTACCCAGCGAGGTGTATAGCAGATGCGGTTGCACCAAGGCATCCATCTCCCCCTGCGCATTGGCCCGGTAGCTGGACCAGCGATACTCCGCTGGATGCGTCACCATATTCGCACGCACGGGGTTCAACTCGATGTAACGCTGGCATCCCAAAAGGTAATCTTCCTCTTGCACCGGGCACGACCGAAAGCGTCCTTCCCACAAAGTGCCGCTGCGCCGATAGACGCGATTCACATACTGCACATAACGCTGCCCCAGCGACTTCATCAAAGCACCGCCCGCATCAGCGCGCTCTGAAGAAATCAGCAGGTGAACATGATTCGTCATCAGCACATAAGCATGAATCCGGCAACTGGACTTGCTGGCGTACTCGGAAAGCCAATCCAGATAGCGGCGATAGTCCTCATCGGCGAAAAAACAGGGCTGGCGATTATTGCCACGCTGGATAAGGTGGATAGGTACATTCGGCAATGCGATGCGGGCGCGGCGCGGCATGGCGAACTCCGACTGCGGAAGGACGAAGGGCAGTCTATCAAAGATCAGGAAACCGTGGTCTGTCCCCTATTATTAGTAAAAGAATAGAGCAAGGGCGAAACAAATTATGGCGCCTATGTGCATGGCTTGGTGCTCTCTAACGTGAAGGTAAGGGGCTGCGCTTTAGCGCAGTCCCAGCCCGAAGGGCGAACTTGACCGCAGGGTTAGGGGTTTTCTTTGTATTGAGCAACAAGTTTTTCATATGCACTTCCGGTTGCATCAAAACCAGCCTTTGAGCGCGAGCTGACTGTGAAAATGAGAAAGAATTCGCCTTCTTCACCATATGTCACACGTTCCCAGTTACCCGAACCTTTCGGAAAGAAAGTAAACGATTTGAATTTCTTTCCATCTGCCGTGACAAGTGGATTTACTTCTTGAATCTCAATACCGGGTGATTCCTTTAAAAAAATGTTTTTATCCCTCGCAATAAGCATTTCGAGTGTTTTGATCTCAGGGTCGCGAGGCTTGAAGATGGCCTTTGCGTACATAACGGTCTCGGCATTTGCAAAAGTAGCATTGTCGGGTGCCAATGCATTAACTTTGAAGTTGAAGCACTGTTCACGGTCTTGGTGCCACCCCGAAATCATAGCCAACTTGGGCCACCAGTAAAAATGCAAACCCTGTTCACCAGGGACTGCAATTTTTTCTATCTCGGCTTGCGCAGTTGGCACAAGACTCAAAGCTGCAATGATGAGTAGTGAAAGAGTACGCATATAACTCCTAACGTTCGAGGTAAGGGGCAATTTGCGGCCTGCCGCAAATTGTCCCATTGACTGATGGGTTAGGTGTCGCCTTTGCGAAGGGCAGCATTGAGTACCTCCTGGATGACTGCGGCACCGACAAGACGAGAGCCCTCTTGAACAGTGAAGCGAAAGCCGGGGAAGAGGCGACCGGCTTGGTATTCGGGGACCTGCAGCCACACATTCGCAAGGACTGTCTCTCCCGGCGCCGCGGAGTCCTGACCGATGTACTCATGTGCAGCGTCATTCAGTGTGCCGGGCAGCCCGAAGTCGTGGCTCGGCCTGTAGCCAGACTGCGCCGGATGGGAGCGACCGCCGCGCTCTGTAGCCAAGAACTCAATCCTGGCCACGAGATCCGGCGGACGGACAGTTATGCGGGGAATTCTGGGCTCGGGCGACATTGGAAGCTTTCGAGTGGGCAGGCGATGCTGCGCAACGGTTGCTGCGACACCTAACGTGCAGCTAAGGGGCGCGCCGAAGGCGCGTCCCAGCGACCAAAGGGAGCGAACTTGAGCGTAAGGTTAGGGGCCATCTACTGCCCCGACATCCATGCCATCATAGTCAAGAACTCCAAAGTGTTCGGCTACTTTATAGAGCTCCTGATTTCTCTGATTCAATGAATCAACAGAATGGGTTTCAATGCGATCTGCGCGTAGAAAAATTGTCTCTTGGTCTTCGTCTTCTGGAGCTGGCTCCAAAAAACCTATTACTTCATACCCGTTGTTTTCAAGATGGTGACCAATCTGAGTTAGTTTTTCTTTGTCACTATCCACAAAGAAAAATGACCACCTGCACGAATCGTCAATATCAAAGGGAGCTTTCCCCTCCTTATAAAGTTGCCGGGTGTGATCAAAGAACTCTTGTAATGTTTCGACTGTAATCATTGTGGCCTCTAACGTAAAGGTAAGGGGCGCGCGTTAGCGCGTCCCGCTTGACCGACGGGTTAGGCTTGGGTCAAAAAGCAGAAACGCACGCCATGAACCCCAGCCCAGCAACACGGCGAAAATTAGTGAATAAACTTCCTGCCCAGAAACCATGCCGTAATCGAGAGACGCGGCGAGTGCCAAGACGGGAACAGCCCAACAAAGCAATTTCATTGCAACGTGCCCCCAAGACGGAAGGCGCTTAACTCGCGCTGCAACCAAGAGCACGCCGATTGCGGCAAACAATGCCGACACAACAAAACCAACAATATCACCCTCGAACATACTGGGCGCAAACGCAGCGATCACAGCGCAATTAACAAGCAACGCGATAAGCCAGCCGAGTGTGCGCATAAGAAGCCTAACGTTTCGAGTTAAGCGACATCACGCATGACTGCTCGTTGCGCTCTGCCGCACTGTTTGCGTGATGTCTGCTTGAACGTGCAGCTAAGGGGCGCGCCGAAGGCGCGTCCCAGCGACCAAAGGGAGCGAGCTTGAGCGTAGGGTTAGCGGACATGTGCATCATCGAGAATCAAAGAGGAAGACACCGAGAACAATGATGCACAAAATCGCAAGCACGACACCAAGCCCTCGAACAACCCAGCCCGTGATAACCGCATACCTTGGGGTGTTCGTTCCATCGGGGTTGTTGAACCCCCCAGGCAAATCGTCTTCCAGCGTAGCCACCCAACCATTGATCAAAATTGCCTCCGCAACAATTAAGAATGCCCACCAAAACTTCAAACCTGAGATTGAAGAGAGGCCTGCTGCAAGCAACGTTATAACCAGCAACCAGATCGATGGCAAGAGCACTCGTTTCATGTTCGCTAACGTGCAGCTAAGGGGCGCGCCGAAGGCGCGTCCCAGCGACCAAAGTGAGCGAACTTGAGCGTAGGGTTATGCCTAGTGTGAGACATATGCTTCTGTTCTGAGAAACCTGCAAAATTCATCTCGAAGGTCATCGTCTTCTTTGCCAAATTCCTTTTTGTGCTCCGCTAAATAAGCGAGATAAAGGTGGCCCTTGATTATCTTTAACTCGTTTTCGATGAGGAAGTCTCTACCTTTCACTCCATTATTAACCTGGTTGCTCAGCTCCTTTAGCGCTTCGTTCGCGGCCTTTTTAGTGAATGCTGATTCTGGAATATACCAAGCATCTTCTTCTGTTTTTGGTTTAGGCATGGGCTCGCAATAGTTTTTAGCGATTGCGAAATTACTTACAAGGAGCAGCGCAAGCCAACAGCAAATAACTCGTGACCTCATTTAATTTCTCCAAGAGGCATAACGTGGAGCTAAGGGGCGCGCCGAAGGCGCGTCCCAGCGACCGGAGGGAGCGAACTTGAGCGCAGGGTTAGGTGGTTCTCCAGCATTGATAGTTCTTTGCACCTCAGCCTCGTCGGATATATAGAAAATGGGTTCCATTTTTTTATGTTCTATTACCTCGGTTGCCCCATTGATAGTTACATTCACATAGCCGGGATGAGCTCTGGCGGGCCAATCATGTTGTGCCCATTCCCAGTATTGCGGATGATTCGTACTTCTGCCCGTTGCCTCGAATAGAGTTCTTCCGTGCTTACCTTTAACAATTAGAACCGTATCATCTACATCAAAAAGAGGGCTGTAATATCGTAGTTCAATAGTTACGTCCTCTCTCTGATATCCGGTAGGTAGCGTTGGATACCAAACCGGTAATCTTGATGCTGGTGATAGCGTGAAGTCGGACTCCAATAACCCTCGTATCGGAGAACAGGCTGAGAACAATACCAAGAATAGAAGGCCGGTGATAATCCTCATAACTTCACCTAACGTCTGACATGAGGGGCCGCCGATAGGCGGTCCCTCTCGATGGATGGGTTGGGCATCTTAGCCAAGACTGAGGCCCTTTTCTTTGGCTAGGCTGCGTGGGGATTGGCCAAATTCGGACACGATATCGGTTCGTGCCCCGGCCGCCAAAATGGCTTGTATGGCCTTTATGTTTTCTTGACGAATGGCAACGTGAAGAGGGGTTTCACCCATGTCGCCAACAGCATTGACGTCTGCGCCATGTTGAATAAGCAGAAGCGCTCCGTCAGTGTCCTTGCGCCAAAGAAGCACATGAAGCGGTGTATCGCCATCAACGTCAGTGCTACCAATATCAACCGCTTGATTCCCCAAATGCTCAGGAAACAGACAGTCAGAGGTCGATTGCAAAACCTCGTTTAGTGATCGGGCTGGCGTTTTACTCACGAGATGCCCAACGTTTCGAGTTAAGCGACATCACGCATGACTGCTCGTTGCGCTCTGCCGCACTGTTTGCGTGATGTCTGCTTGAACGAGGGGTTCGACGTGAGAGATTGCGGCCTGGCTGTGATAAATGAAGCAGCGCGTTCATCTCTAAAAGCGCGGACATTTGATGTACCGCTTCTTCTCATTCATCCTTCGCCGCGATCTATCGCGTTGAACGTGCAGCTAAGGGGCGCGCCGCAGGCGCGTCCCAGCGACCGCAGGGAGCGAACTTGAGCGTAGGGTTAGAGTACATCAAGCTTTGACAAATGTTCTTTGTACCTAGCGGCATGTTCCAATAGCTCCATGTTCTCTGCTGCGAATAGAAGTTCTTGCCAAAAAAGATGCTCTTCTGCGTACCCACTATGACTTTCACCAATGCCTTCTAATGAATCTAAAGCAAGCTCAAATTCGGTATGGTGAAGATACTCGATGTATTGCTCTTCCCACTCCGCAGGTGTGCTGAGCACGACCGGCAGAAAATATCTTGCTGCTGCAAGATGACGCAACGAAGTTTTGAGTTCATCGGGGTATGGTCTCATAAACTCTAACGTTTCGAGTTAAGCGACATCACGCATGACTGCTCGTTGCGCTCTGCCGCACTGTTTGCGTGATGTCTGCTTGAACGAGGGGTTCGACGTGAGAGATTGCGGCCTGGCTGTGATAAATGAAGCAGCGCGTTCATCTCTATTCGCCGCGATCTATCGCGTTGAACGTAAAGTAGACACCCTAAAAAATGCCGAGAAAGGCACCTTCGAGACGTACAATCTGGCATCAACTCTGCAATGCCTTGTTTTTGTTGAAGGAGAAATTATGGTAACCCCTAAAATTTCCGATAAAAGCACCACGGCGCAACCTCCCAAATTATTGGATCAAGTCCGCGATAAGTTGCGGGTGAAGCACTACAGCATTCGCACCGAACAAGCCTATACGGGCTGGATTAAACGCTATATCTATTTTCACGGCAAGCGCCACCCCAAAGACATGGGCGCGGCAGAGATAGAGGCTTTTCTGACAAATCTGGCTGTCGAGGGCAATGTTTCCGCGTCCACACAAAACCTGGCCAAGAGTTCATTGTTATTCCTCTATCGCGAGGTTCTTGAAATTGAATTGCCCTGGCTGGATAACGTGACACAGGCCAAAGTACCAAAGCGCTTGCCGGTTGTCCTGACGGTATCGGAAGTTCAGAGCGTGTTGTCGCAATTGAATGGCACGCATTTGTTGATCGCATCGTTACTGTACGGCGGCGGGATGCGTTTGATGGAGGCGGTGCGCTTGCGCGTCAAGGATGTGGATTTCGAGCGGCGCGAGATTCTGGTACGCGAGGGCAAGGGGTTCAAGGACAGGGTGACGATGTTGCCGGAAACGATCATCGATTCGCTCAAGGCGCACATGGCAAGGGTCAAAGCATTGCATGCGGAAGATCTGGCGCAGGGCTATGGTGAGGTGTACATGCCATTCGCGCTGGACAAGAAATATCCAACAGCCGGAAGAGACTGGAGCTGGCAGTATGTTTTCCCGTCAAAGAATCTGTCGGTCGATCCGCGTTCGGGCAAAACGCGCCGCCATCATGTGGATGAAAAAGGTGTACAGCGTGCGGTGAAGCAGGCCGTGCGCGATGCAGAGCTCACCAAACCCGCCACGCCGCACACGCTGCGCCATTCCTTTGCCACGCATCTGTTGCAATCGGGCTACGACATCCGCACCGTGCAGGAGCTGCTCGGCCATTCCGATGTTTCCACCACCATGATCTACACGCATGTGCTGAACAAGGGCGGCAGAGGTGTGGTGAGTCCGCTGGACAGGTGAAGCGGAGAGTTCGCTCAAAGATTCTCCAAAAAAAACGGCGCGCAATCCCTTGCGCGCCGTTTTTGTTTGTTGATGAATCTTGTTACAGGTAGTCGAACAGCGACATCTGTGACACTTTCGCGAACGACTGCTGTGCTGCCTGCAGCGTCATCTGCTCCACGGCGAGTTCGCTGATGGCTTTGTTGTAGTCGGTGTCCTGGACCTTGGACAGGGTCTGCTTGAGTTGCAGCCCGACTTCTTCGCCGGTGGCCTGCAGGGCATCCAGTTCGCGCAGTCGCGCTCCCATGGTGGCGCGGACGTTCAGGACATTGCCGAGCCCCTGATCGATCGCGCCGAAGGCGTCGTTCAGTCCCTGACGGTAGGCTGCCGAGTTCATGGCGTTGGTCGAGGGGATGGAGGCATTCAGCGTCGCGATGAGGTCGCTGAGGGTGGTGAACAGGCTCTGGTTGGTGCTGGGGGTGATATCGAAGGTGTCGCCGGCGACGGGGGCGCCCCTGATCTCGACCTGCACGCCGTTGAAGCCGATCGTCTGTCCGCTCACGTAGGTGCCGGAGCTTACCGGCACGGGCGGCCCGGCGGTCACATCGTTGATGTCGTAGGTGGTGGCACTGGTGAAGACGATCTGGTAGCTGTTGTTGTTGTACAGCGCCGGATCGATCACCGCGCCCTGGGTGATGGATCCGGTGCCGGTGTTGCCTGCGCCGGGTGCGGCCTGGAACAGGCCATTGCCGTTGCGGATGCGCATGAAGATGTCGGCACCGGAGTCGGTGGTGGTGATCTGGCGCGATGCGGCAGCCTGTACTTTGCGCTGCACGTCGTCGCCCTGGTAGGCGACGCCGCCGGCGGTATCCACGAACGGTTGCACAGTGCCCTGCGACCCGGAGAACAGGAAGTTACCTGCACCGTCGCTGCTGTTGGCCAACCCCAGCAATTCCTGCAGGCGGCCCTGCAGTTCGGTCGCCAGTGATTTGCGGCTGGTGTCGTTGAGGATGCCATTGCCGGCATCCACCGCGATGACGCGCACATCCTGCAGCAGTGACGTCACGCTTTGCATGACACCTTCCGCCAGGCCCAGCGTGTTCATCGCCGCTGTGCGATTGACGCCGTATTGGGTGTTCGCCGAATCCGACTGGGTGAGTTCCACCGCGCGTGCCGCGCCGGCAGGATCATCGGCGGGATTGAGGATGCGGCGCCCGGTCGCGATCTGCTGCTGCGTCTTGGCAACCTGCGACTGCAGGTTGTTCATGGTGGTGATGTTCTCGTTATAGAGTGTGCTGGTACTGATGCGCATGATAGTCCTAGCCTCCCAGTTGCAATAAGGTGTCGAACATGTTGTTGGCGATCGACATCGCCTTTGCCGCCGCCTGATAGGCCTGCTGGTAGCGCAGCAGGTTCGCCGCTTCCTCGTCCAGGTTGACACCGGATACCGCCTGCTGCGACTTGGTCACCTGGTCGAGCATGCTGGTCTGCGCCCGGCTGGTGACTTCGAGTTCGCGCGTCTGGGTGCCGACCTGGCTGATCAGTTGCCCATAGGCGCCCTGATAGCTGGTGGTGCCGTTCGCCATGGTATTGGCGGTCTGCAGCAGCGCCAGTTTGAGCACGTTGCTGCCGTCGGTGGTGGCATTGGTGTTGGCGGTGACGGTGAACACGTCGCCGGCAGCCGGCGTCCCGCTGATCTGCGTGGTCCAGCCGTTGATGGTGATCGCGCTGCCCGAGGTATATGCCTGCGGCCCCGCCGGTGCACCGGTGCCGGTGGCGGTGTAGGTGGTGGGCGGATTGTTGAAAGTGATGGTGATCGGCTGCTGCAGGTTGGCATCCAGCGGCAGACCGGGCACCACCGTCGCTGCCGCGATGAGGCCTGTGCCCAAATTGCTTATCTGTGCATTGGAACGCACGGGCGAAGCGGCCGCGATCCTGGCGGGGTCGGTGATGCCGAGCGCGATGGCGCTGGCGCCGCTCACCGTGGGGCGAACCAGGAAGGAGTCGCCCGCCGCATTCGCCACCATTCCCGGCGTCAGTTGCAGGGTGATGCCGGTGCCAGTGAGCGTCTGTCCGGCAGTAAGCTGCGCCGTGGTGAATGTCTGCAGCAGCGTGTTGTCGGAGGTGTCGTAGACGTTGTAGTTGGTGCCGTCGAACTGCACGTTGTAATCCTTGCCGGTCAGCGCCGCTGTGCTGCTGATGCTGGCCGCCAGCGAGCTGTCGCCGACGTTGCTGGTGGAGGCCGTCACGCGCGGGGTCGCGGAAGAGAAGAACGTCCCGCCCAAGGCCCCCTTGAGATCCATGCCCTGCTGGTGTTGCTGGTTGAAGGTGTCGGCCAGGCCGAGCGCGATGCGGCCCAGCGCATTGACGGCGGGGTCGAGTTCGTTCTGGCGGAAGTCGAGATAGCCGCCGAGATTACCGCCCTGCAAAGCGTCCTGGCGGATGCGGCTGACATTGCCATTGTTCAGGTAGGCGACCTCCAGCGAGGTCGGATCGGTGGTGGAAGCGACCGCCTGCAGGGTGGAGACACGGTTGCCGACCACCAGCGACTGGCCGCTGCCGATGAACACGTCCACCGAGCCGTCCGACTGCTTCACTGTGGAAACGCGGATCTCCTGGCTCAACTGGTTGATCAGCTGGTCGCGCTGGTCGAGCAGGTCGTTGGGCGGTTGTCCCGGCGTCTTGGACTGGAGCAGCACGATGTTATCGTTCAGCGCGGCGATCTGTTTCGCGTAGCTGTTGACCGAGGTCACGCTGTTCTGGATCTGGCCGTTGAGTCCGTCGCGGATCTGGTTCATGCGCAGGTCCAGCGCCTGCAGGCGGTTCACCAGCGTCTGGGCGCTGCCGATCATGCCTTGTCGCGCGGAAACGGATTCGGGCGCGTTGGCCACGCCGTTCACTGCGTTGAAGAAGTCCTGCAGGGTCGGGGTGAGGCCGCCGCTGGAATCGCCGAACAGGTTGCTCAGCTGCTGCGACAGTTCGTAGCGGGCGTTCAGGTTGGATGACTGGGTCTGCGCTTCCAGCACCTGCGCGCCAAGGAACTGGTCGTAGCGGCGCAACACGGTGGTGACATCGGCCCCCTGCCCCAGATAGCCGGCGCCGGTATTCTGCGGCTGCTCGGCGGTCTGGATGATCTCCTGGCGCGAATAGCCGGGGGTGTTCACGTTGGCGATGTTGTGCGAGGTCGCGGCGATGCCCGCCTGAGCCGCCCGCAATGCACTTACCCCGATACCGTATATTCCTGTGCCCATTTCGATTCCTTTTGCCGGTAGACAGCATTACATGGCTTGGCTATCGGCACCTTTCGGGAAAACTTTAGGATTTTCCTATGCCCGCACCCTGACGCTGCCGATGACGCTGGTCAATTTGTCCGCATAGCGCGGGTCGGTGGCGTAGCCGGCCTTTTGCAAAGCCTGTGCGAACGCCTTGCCATCGCTCTGCTCCAGTACCGCAGCATAGCGCGGATCGTCGCTCAGGAACCGGGCGTAATCCCGGAATGCCTCGGTATAGCTGCCGTAGGCGCGGAAGCGCTCCACCTGTTTACTTGCCACGCCATTGTGGTATTCGGTGGTGGTCACTTCGGCGACCTTGCCGTTCCAGCCCTTGTTCGCCTTGATGCCGAACAGGTTATGGCTGTTGCTGCCGTCCGCATTCATGATCTCGCGCTTGCCCCAGCCGCTCTCCAGCGCCGCCTGACCCATGATGAGATGGGCGGGGATGCCGGTGCTGCGGCTGGCCGCCTCGGCATGCGGGCGCATCCTGTCGACGAATGCCTGCTGGAAATCGGCACTGTAGGCTGAGGGCAGCCCCTTAGTGCTGAGTGCCGAGTGCTGAGTACCGAGTACTGAGTGCTGAGTGTTGAGTGCGGGGGGCGGAGAACTCGACGCTCCGGACTCGGGAGTCGGTACTTGCTGGCGGGAGAGTTGCCGCACCATGATGTCGGCCAGGCCGACACCGCGGTCGGCCATGCTCTGCGCCAGTTGCTGGTCGAGCATGCCGGTGAACATCCTGGTCTGCTCGCTATCGAACACGCCGTCCTGCGGGGTCGCCTCGCGCATGCTCTTGAGCATCATGTTGAGGAACACGGTCTCGAACTGCTGCGCCACCGTCTTCAGCGCCTGGTCGGGCGCCTGCTTGGCCTGCAGTTTGAGTCTGTCGAGGTTCTGGCCGTCAACGGCCAGACCGCCGACATCCATGCCGGAGAGTGACATCAGATCACCTCTAACTCTGCGCGCAATGCCCCTGCCGACTTCATCGCCTGCAGGATCGCCAGCATGTCCTGCGGCGTCGCGCCGATGGAGTTGAGCGCCTTGATGACGTCGCCCAGTGCCACACCCTGTTTCAGATGCAGCAGGTTGCCGGGGGCCGCATTGATTTCGATATTGGCGTTGCTCACCGGCGTGGTCGCGCCCTGTGACAGCGGCGCCGGCTGGCTCACCGCGTTGTCCGCACTGATGACCACCGTGAGGTTGCCGTGCGCGACCGCGCAATCGCCCAGCGTGACCTTCTGGTTCATCACGACCGAACCGGTGCGTGCATTGATGATGACCTTGGCGCTGGCCGCCGCGGCGTCGAGCGAGAGGTTCTCGATGCGCGAGAGGAAGGCGACGCGTGCGCTGCCTTCCGGCGCGCGGACCTGGATGGTGCGGCTGTCCAGCGCCTGGGCGATCTCGGTATCGGGAGAGATGTCGCGATTGATGGTGTCGGCCAGACGCGTGGCCGTGGTGAAATCGGCATTCACCAGTTCAAGGTGGACGAACTCGCCCTGCCCCAGCACCGTCGGCACGGAACGCTCCACAGTCGCGCCGCCGGGGATGCGGCCCACGCTCAGGTGGTTGATGACGGTCTTGGAACCGCCGGCCGCGGCGCCGGCGCCGCTGACCAGCAGGTTGCCCTGCGCCATCGCGTACACCTGGCCGTCGGCGCCTTTCAGCGGCGTCATCAGCAGCGTGCCGCCGCGCAGGCTCTTGGCGTTACCGATGGACGACACGGTGATGTCGATGACCTGGCCGGGACGCGAGAACGGCGGCAGCGAGGCCGTCACCGTCACGGCGGCGAGGTTCTTCAATTGCAGACTGGTGCCGGGCGGCAGGGTCACGCCCATCTGCGCCAGCATGGTGATGGTGCTCTGTACCGTGAACGGGGTCTGCGTGGTCTGGTCGCCGCTGCCGTCGAGACCCACCACCAGGCCGTAGCCGAGCAACTGGTTCTCGCGCACGCCGAGCACGGTGGCCAGGTCCTTGACGCGTTCGGCGGATGCCGCCAGCGACAGCGTCATCAACAACGCGAAGACGAGTGATTTGATGTTCATGTTGTTACCTCTTCCCTCTCCTGTGCGTGGATGTTGCCGCTTCAGCGGCTTTACATCCACGGCCTACTCCTTGCGGGTGCAATCCTCTCCCGCAAGCGGGCGAGGAGGCAAACGAATCGCTATGCGAACTCTTCATCAGAAGGGCAGGATCGACATGAAGAAGCGGTTGAACATGGTGGTCACCGCTGCCGTATCGAGGTTCTGCGCGCCCTTGTATTCGACGTGCACATCCGCGACCTGCGTGGATTGCACGGTATTGCTGCTGCTGATGTTGGACGGATTCACCACGCCGGAGAAGCGCACGTATTCTTCCGAGTGTTTGATCGCCACCTGCTTCTCGCCGGCGACGCGCAGGTTGCCGTTGGGCAACACCTCGATCACGGTCACGGTGATCGCGCCGGAGAAACTGTTGCTGCCGGAGCTGTCGGTCTTGCTGGCCGATTTGACCGCGGTGTCGGCCGCGACGCCGAGCGGGAACTGGGTGGTAGTGCCCGCCGCGCCCGAGGTGACGGTCGGGGTACTCATGCCGATGCTGCCGCTGTTGTCCGCGCTGCTGCCCGATTTGCCCGAAGCAGAGGTCGTCTCGACGATGTTGATGATGAGCACGTCGCCGATGTTGCGCGCGCGCCGGTCTTCGAACATCGGACGTTCGTTCACACCGGCCTGGAAGATCGCGCCGTTGTTTTCCGCGGCTTGTGTCGATTTCGGCACCGGACGCGCGGTCAGCGGCTGCTTGATGCTGGTGGAGGGCACACAGGCGCTCAGCGATGCCGCCAGCGCCACGAACCACATCAGATGGAAAACCTTATTCATGATGCACCTCATATCTGCGACAGTTTCTGCAACATCTGGTCCGAGGTGGTGATCGCCTTGGAGTTGATCTCGTACGCGCGCTGCGTCTGGATCATGTTCACCAGCTCTTCCACCACGTTGACGTTGGATGTCTCGACATAGCCCTGGCTCAGGGTGCCGGTGCCGTTGGTGCCCGGCACGTTGGTGCTGGGCGTGCCCGACGATCCGCTCTCCAGATACAGGTTCTGGCCCATGCTTTCGAGTCCGGAGGCGTTGACGAAGGTCGCCAGTTGCAGGCTGCCGACCTGCACCGGCGCGGCTACGCCGGCCTGGGTGACGCTGACCACGCCGTCCTGGCCGATGGTGATACTGGTGGTGTTGGCCGGGATGGTGATGGCGGGTTGCACCACGAAACCGTTGGCGGTGACGATCTGCCCCTGGCTGTCGGTCTGGAAGGAGCCGTCGCGGGTGTAGGCCGTGCTGCCGTCCGGCATCAGTACCTGGAAGAAGCCGTTGCCCTGGATCGCCACATCCAGCTTGTTGCCGGTCTGTTGCAGGTTGCCCTGGGTGTGGACGCGTTCGGTGGCGACCGGACGCACGCCGGTACCGATCTGCAGACCGGAGGGCACTTGCGTCTGCTGTGACGACTGTGCGCCGGGCTGGCGCAGGTTCTGGTACAGCAGGTCCTCGAACACCGCGCGCGAACGCTTGAACCCCGTCGTGCTGACGTTGGCGAGGTTGTTGGAGATGACATCCATCTGGGTCTGTTGCGCTTCCAGACCGGTCTTCGATATCCAGAGTGAGCGAATCATGGTGTGCGTCCTTTCAGTGTCCTGTGCATGAATGACACATTACGCGCGGGCAAGCAAAACCATCCGCTGAAAACGCGCGGAAAAACGACTCAATTCAGGATTTAGGCGGGAGAAGAGAAGAATCGGGGAAAGGCATCAGCACGCGGCGGGATGCCCTTCAGGTTCAGCCGTTGACGCGCAGGATCGAACTGGCCTGCTGGGCATTGTCCTTCGCCGTCTGCAACAACTTCATCTGGGTGTCGAACTGGCGCGCCAGCGAGATCATGCTCACCATCGATTCGACCATGTCCACGTTGCTGCCTTCCAGGCTGCCCGATGCCACGGTGACTTTGGCATCGGCCTCGGCGGGGTTGCCGTCGCGGGTGCGGAACAGCGAATCCTCGCCGCGCACCAGTTCTGCCTCGGGCGGGTTGACCAGTTTGAGACGGCCCACCACGATCACGCTGTTCTTCTGGCTGGTGCTGGGCACGGTGGAGATGGTGCCGTCCTTGGCGATGGTCACCTCGGTGTCCGGCGGGATGGTGATCGGGCCGGCATCGCCCACCACGTTCAGCCCGTCGCGCGTCTGCAATATGCCGTTCGGCAATATCTGCAGGCTGCCGTTGCGGGTGTAGGCCTCGCGGCCGGCGGCGTCCTCGACGGCGAGCCAGCCTTTGCCGTCGACGGCCACGTCGAGCGTGCGTCCGGTCATCTGCATGACACCGGGACGGAAATCCGTACCCGAGGTCGAATCCACCACGAAGGTGCGCGTGGGCAATCCTTCGCCCTGCAGCGGCACCGCACGAAAAGTGTCGATGGTGGCGCGGAAGCCGGGGGTGTTGACGTTGGCCAGATTCTGCGACACCGATGCCTGCTGCTGCAGGATATGCGAGGCGCCGGTCATGGCGGTGTAGATCAGTCTGTCCATATCATCCCCGTTTTTCCTCAGTACTCAGCACTCGTTACTCAGCACTGTCATTAACGCAAGTTCACGATCGTCTGCAGCACCTGGTCCTGCGTCTTCACCGACTGCGCGTTGGCCTGATACACGCGCTGCGCGGTGATCATGTTCACCAGTTCGGCCGTCAGGTCCACGTTGGAGTCTTCCACCGCCGAGGTCTGCAGCACGCCCAGGCTGGACGAGCCGGGCGCACCCACCAGCGGCGTGCCGGAGGTGGCCGTCTCCGCCCAGTTGTTGCCGCCCAGCGGTTGCAGGCCCTGCGCGTTGCTGAAGTTCGCCAGCACCACCTGTCCCAGCGTCATGGCCTGGCCGTTGGAATAGCGGCCGTTGATCATGCCGTCCGCGCCGGTACTGAAGCCGGTCAGGCGACCGGAGGTATAACCGTCCTGGGTCAGGGAGTTCACGCCGAAGAGGCCGCCGAACTGTGAGGTGGATGCAAAATCGAAAGTAAGCGTCTGCGCCGCCGCACCGGTCGGCGTGAACGGGGCGGAGGTGACCGCCGCCGCCGGCGTCAGGATGGTGCCGTTGGTGCCGAAAGTCATGGTCGTCAGCAGGCCGGTCGCGGCCGGCACCATGGCGCCATCGATGGTGAGGTAGGCGCTCCAGGCGTTGGTCGCCGTCTTGGCGAAATACACCGACGCCACATGGCTGCTGCCCAGACTGTCGTACACCGTCATCGAGGTGGAGTTGTTGAAGGTCGCCGAATTGGTCGGGTCGAACGGAGGAGCAGCCGGGATGATCACCGAACGGGAGTCCAGGTTCAGTCCGGCAGCGATATTGGCGGTCGGATTGGGCAGCAGGTCGGCCGTGGAGATCTGCAACTCGGCCGGCGCCGTCGCCACGATGAGCCCTGCCGCATTCGGCAGGAATCCGGTCAGCCGGTAACCCTGGCTGGTCACGATGTAGCCGTCCTTGTCCATCTGGAACTGGCCGTTGCGCGAATAGGTGACCGAGCCGTTGTCACTCAGACGGAAGAAACCGTTGCCGCTCACCGCCATGTCCAGCGAGTTGTTGGTCGTGGTGATATTGCCCTGGGTGAACTGCTGCGCGATGGCCGTGACGCGCGTTCCGATACCGGCCTGGGTGCCGCCGCCGCCTATCGAGCTGGCATATACATCGGCGAATTGCGCCTGCGAGCCCTTGAAACCCACGGTGCTGGCATTGGCGACGTTGTTGCCGATCACATCCAGGTTCTTGGCTGCTGCATTCAGACCGCTTAATCCCTGTTGAAAACCCATGACATCCTCCTATCAAAATCGATCACACGCTTCGGCGCGACGCTCTTAAAAAATCTGCCGGACGGCATCCAGCCCGATCTCACCCAGTCCCGCCATGTTCAGTTTCGTGCCGCCGGAAGTCAGCGACACACTGTCCACCAGGCCGTACGACAGGGTGGTCGGCAGGCTCTTCTTGCCGCTCAGTTCGGCGCTGACACTGAACTTGTAGTTCCCGTTCGCCACGGCCGCCCCGCTATCGTCCAGGCCGTCCCACTGGAAGCCGACGATGCCGCTATCCTTTGCGCCCAGCTGCAAGGTGCGCACGGTATTGTCCTTCGCATCCATGATCGTCACGGTGACTTTGTCCGCCGGCTGGGTCAGCTCCACTGCCGCATCCGATTTGCCATTCGCCATGCTGATCTGCGATCCCGGCACCAGCGCCGCATGACCGATCATGGCGGCCGCCTGCAGCGATTGCGCGGCACCCATGCTGTCGCTGAGCGCCTGCACCGTGGCATTCAGTTTGTCGATGCCGCTCACTGTGGAGAGCTGCGCCATCTGCGACGTCACCTGGGCGTTGTCGAGCGGGTTGAGCGGATCCTGGTTCTTCATCTGCGTGACCAGCAGCTTGAGGAAACGGTCCTGCGTGTCCGCCGCCTGCGAAGTCATCGATGCGGGCTGTGTTGCGCCGGCGGAACCACTACCTTGAACTGATGTGACCATGTCCTGTCTCCTTATTGTCCGATGGTGAGCGTCTTGAGCAGCAACGACTTGGAAGTGTTCAACACATCCACATTATTCTGGTATGACCGCGATGCCGAGATCATGTTCACCATCTCGTCCACCGGATTCACGTTGGGCAGGGTCACATAACCCTGCTCGTTGGCCATCGGGTGTTTCGGATCGTATATCACTTTCATCGGCGAGTTGTCTTCGACCACCTTCGATACCTTGACGCCCGCTCCCGGTTGCCCGGCGATGGGGCTCGTCTCGAACACCACCTGCTTGGCCTTGTACGGTTTGCCGTCCGGCCCGGTGGCGCTGTCGGCATTGGCGAGGTTGCTCGCCACCACGTTGAGACGCTGCGATTGCGCCGTCATGGCGGAGCCGGCGATATTGAAGATGTTGAATAAAGACATTTTGTATCCTCCTTGTTACTGTCTTGCGCCAGAAGCCCCCACCCTAACCCTCCCCCACAGGGAGAGGGGACAACCGGGAAAGACGCTTTTCAATACTAGCCTTGTAATGCGGCCAGCACAGCCTTGGCCTTGTCGCTGACAAAACGCACGCTGGCCTCGTAACGCAATGCGTTGTCGGCGAACTGCGCGCGCTCCACATCCATATCCACCGTGTTGCCGTCGGCGCTGGGCTGCAGGGGTTTGCGATACAGCACCGGCGCTCCCATCACGCTCTCGCCTGCCACACCGGCCAGGTGACCGGGCGCCGTCTTCGCCACCGCCAGCGCATCGCCGCCGCCCTGCAACGCACCCTTCATGGCGCTGGAGAAATCGATGTCCCTGGCCTTGTAGTTCGGCGTGTCGGCATTGGCGATGTTGGCCGCAAGCAACTCCTGCCGCGCTGCGCGCAGGTTCAATGCCGTCTGGTGAAAGCGGTACATATCGTCTATGCTGTTACTCATCTTGCCCTCCTGCTCGCCTGTTAGGACTTTTCATGGCTTGCATACTAATCAGGGCCAGTCACCGGCTATCCGGCGATTAAGGGTGAAAACCCGCTTTATTTCCCCCCTTAGAAAAACCCTTTCGGTTCCACAATATGGACATGAGATACCTCGTTTCCATATTGCCGGCCTTGTTCACGCTCTGCGTCGCACCCGTCTGGGCCGCAACAGCGCAGGGCCATGAGAGCCATGAACGGATACGCGGAGCGGCCCTGGCTTACGCACAGGCCCAGACCCGGACCCTGCCCGGCCAGGTCAGCATCCAGATCGGCACGATAGACCCGCGCGCCGTTTTGCGCGCCTGCGCGACACTCGATGCCTTTCTGCCCGGCGGCTCGCAGTTGATCGGCAAGACCAACATCGGCGTGCGCTGCAACGAGAAGCCGGGGTGGTCACTCTTCGTGCAGGCGACCATCCGCGTCACTGTGCCCCTGCTGGTCGCCAACCGCCCCCTGTCACAGAATACGGTATTGAGCGAAAAGGATTTTTCACTGCAAAGCGGCGAGCTGGGACAGCCCGGCATCCTCACCGACCCCGCACAGGCGGTCGGCAAGACGCTCAAGTTCGGCATCGGTGCCGGACAGGTGTTGCGCCAGGACATGTTGCGCGCGCCTTTCGTCGTGACCCAGAACCAGACCGTCGAAGTGAAAGTACAAGGCAAGGGCTTCACCATCCGTTCGGCCGGACAGGCGCTGAACAACGGGGCGGAAGGGCAGAACGTGCAATTGCGCATGGCTTCCGGCCAGATCGTCAACGGCACCGCATCCGCCAATGGCTCTGTGGAAGTTCGCCCCTGAGGCACCTATAATGCCGGGCGATCGAAAAAAACAGCCTAAAGTTTTTCCGGGTTCGGCCGATGTAGTGCTTAACCGAGTCAATGAGAAGGGGAATACCCAATGAAGATCGAAAAGACCACCCAAACGTTGCCCGCCAGCCAAATCGGCGAAGCGACCGCGCGCAACCCGGCCGCCCGTGCGCCGGAGACGCAAACGTCTGCCGCCGGTACCAGCGTGCATCTGGGGTCGACGACCGCGCAATTGCGCAGCATCGAGAGCAACATCGCCAGTACGCCGCTGATGGATCTCAACAAGATCGCCGAGATCAAACAGGCCATCAGCGAGGGGCGTTTCCAGGTGAATTCCGGCGTGGTCGCCGATCGCCTGATCGACACCGTGCGCGACCTGATCACTGCGAGCAAGCGTTGACCGACGAACGCACGCCTCCCTCCGCGACAGTCTTCCTGTCCAACCTCAACGACGAATGCGCCGCACTGGGCGCATTCGTCGTTTTGCTTGAAGATGAGCAACGCATCCTGCTCGGCCAGCACAGCGAGGCCTTGATGCAACTGGCCGAAGCCAAGATACAGCTGGCCAACAAGATCACCACCCTGTCCGAGACGCGCAAACACTTCCTGCCGGAAGGGACGCGCGACATCGTGGAATGGCTGAGGACGAATGCCCCGCAGGGACTGCCGAAATGGCACGAGGCGCGCCAGTTGGCCGCCAAGGCGCAGCGCCTCAACCAGACCAATGGCGAACTGATACAAATCAAACTGCGCTACAACCAGCAGGCGCTCGGCGTGCTGTACAGTGCCGCCCAAAGCGCTGCCGGACTCTACGGCGCCAACGGCCAGACCAGCCTGCCCAGCGCCAGCCGCCCGCTCGGCAGCGTCTAACCCCCTATTGTTGTTCTGTCGGGACCGGAGTCGGCTCGGTCTCGGGCTCCGGCGTCAGCACGGTGATGGTCACGCGCCGGTTGCGTGCACGACCTTCGGAGGTATCGTTCGGCAGCACCGGATGATTATCGGCGGCGCCTTTGGCGGTGAGGCGTTTGGCGACGATGCCCTGCTCGATGAACAGGCGCACCACGCTGCTGGCGCGCGCCGATGACAGTTCCCAGTTGGAGGGGAATTGGGCGGTGCTGATCGGGAGGTTGTCGGTATGCCCTTCCACTTCGATGGCGAACTCGTCGGCTGTCAGCACCTTGGCGACATCGGCCAGGGTCTTGCGCGCTTCCGCCTGGATGGCGGCCTCGCCCACATTGAACAGCGCACTGGCATTGATCTCCAGCTCCACCCCTCTGCCCGTCTGCGCCACCTTCATCTGCCCGCTCTTCACGAAGGCCGCCATGCTCTGGTCGAGGTTTTTGGCGAGGTTCTGCATGCGTTCGTTCTGCTTGCGCTGTTTTTCGGCGAGGCGCGCATTGCGGCGGTCGACCAGCGATTTGAAATAGACCTCCTCTTCGGTCAGGCGGATCGAGCCGCCTTCCGTTTCGCTCGATTTGGTGCCGAACGCCTGGTTGATGGCGGCGCCGAACACCTTGTACTTGCCCTCGTTGACCGAGGAGATGCCGTACATCACGACGAAGAAGGCGAACAGCAGGGTGATGAAGTCGGCGTAGGAGACCATCCAGCGCTCGTGATTGTCGTGCTCGGCTCTTTTCGGACGGCGCGCCATTTCAGGACGGGACGTAGCCCTTGAGTTTGTTTTCGATGAAGCGCGGATTCTCCGCGTTGGCGATCATGCACAGACCGTCGATCAGCATCTCGCGCATGTGCACCTGCTCCTGGATGAGTATCTTCAGTTTGCCGGCGATCGGCAGGAACAGCAGGTTGGCGGAACCGACGCCGTAGATGGTGGCGATGAAGGCGACGGCGATGCCGGCGCCCAGCTTGGCCGGCTCGGCCAGGCTCTGCATCACATGCACCAGCCCCAGCACCGCGCCGAGGATACCGATGGTCGGCGCATAGCCGGCAGCCGATTCCCACACCCGCGCGGCTTGCCAGCGCAAGGTCTCGTAGCTTTGCAGGTCGATGTCGAGTATCTCGCGGATCTTCTCGGCACTGTTGCCGTCGACCAGCAGTTGCAGGCCTTTCCTGACGAAGGGGTCGTCGACGTTCTTGAGTTGCGCTTCCAGTGCCAGGATGCCGTCCTTGCGCGCGATGCCGCCCCAAATGCCGATCTGGTGCGCCAGCTTCTGCATGTCGACGACGGGGGTGACGAACACCCATGCGCCCATCTTCACGCCGGTGACGAAAACCCGCGCCGGGTGCTGCAGCATCACCGCACCGATGGTGCCGCCGAACACGATGAAGAAGGCGGCCAGCTGCATCAGCACATTGGCCGAGCCGCCCTCCAGCAGCTGGCCGCCGAGGATGCCGACGACCGCAACCAGAATGCCGAACAGGCTCAGCTTGTCCATCAGTAACCCTTCATTGAAGCTCTCAAGCGCGCCACTGCCTGGGTGTGCAACTGGCACACGCGCGATTCGGACACGCCCATCACAGCGCCGATCTCGCGCAGGTTCATGTCCTGTTCATAGTGCATGCCCATCAACTGGCGTTCGCGTTCGGGCAGGCGCTCGATGGCCTTGATCAGCGCCTCGCGGAAACGCTCGTCCTGCAACAGTTCCAGCGGGTTGCTGTCGCTGTCGAACTCGAAACGGTCGAAGAAGTCTTCATCCCCGTCGCCGTGGAAATCCTCGTAATAGACCAGTTGCGCGCCGCGCGCTTCCTGCAGCAACTGCTGGTATTCCGGCAGCGGGACGCCCAGCTCCCTGGCGATATCGGTCTCGTTCGGCATCTTGCCCAGCTTCTGCTGCAGGCGGCTGATCGCGCTCTCGATCTTGCGCATGTCGCGGCGCATGCTGCGCGGCAGCCAGTCGGCACCGCGCAATTCGTCCAGCATGGCACCGCGGATGCGCTGTGCCGCATAGGTCTCGAACTGCGCGCCGCGCAACTCGTCGTAACGGCTGGCTGCGTCGAGCAAGCCCATCATGCCGGCCTGAATGAGGTCGTCCACTTCCACGCTGCCGGGGAGCTTGAGCATCATGTGGTGCGCGATACGCTTCACCAGATGGGCGTATTCCTTGAGGCACTCTTCCTTGTCGCTCAATCCGTTCGGCGTGTACATGGCCTTCGTCTTCAGGTTGCTGGCGATTCTCATGTGATCGTCGCCATTCTGTTGTTCGCCGGACGCGCTTGGCGCATCAGGCGTTGCATCACACTGCCCAGGGCATCATGCCCCGCATCCGTTGCGCTCGGCGCACGCAACAGCCCTTGCGCGATCTCGCGCATGGCGTAGGACGCCGGCGTCGCCGGGAACGCTTCGATCAGCGGACGCCCCAATTGTGTCGCACGTTTGAGCTTTTCATCAACCGGAATATGTCCAAGGTACTCCAGATGGACCTGCAGATGGCGCCTTGCGACCCCCGCCATATTGTCGAAGACCGCCAGCGCCTCGCGCTCGCTGGCCACCTTGTTGACCACGATATCGAACGCCTGCCTGCCATTATGCATCGCCATCTGCTTGAGCAAGGCATAACTTTCCGTGATACCGCTGGCGGTCGCGTTCAGCACCAGCAACAGCGGCTCGTCGCCGGACAGGCTGGCACAGACCGAGTGCCCGTCGCGCGCCGCATCCACCAGCACCACATCCATATCCCTGGCTGCGGCGCTCAGCGATTCCAGCAATCTTTCGCGCTGCATCTCGTCCAGCCTGGGCAGGCTCTGGATCGCGCGTGCCACCGGCAATATGCGCACCCCTTCCCCCGCCCGCAGGATCACGTCCTGCCAGGTCCTTTCCCCGTGCGCCACGTTGAGCAGGTCGTGGCGCACCTTCAGTGCCAGCGTGTTCGCCACGTTGTCGTGCGAGAGGTTCTCGTCCAGCACCAGCACATCCTTGCCGGAACTGCCCAGTACCGCGGCCAGATTCACCACGATGCTGGTCGCGCCCAGCCCGTCGCGCGCGCCGACCACCGTCACCACGCGCGCAGTGGAGCGCGCCAGCAGGCGGCGCAGCCCGGCAGCCTGATCGGGGATATAAGATTGCCGTTCTCGTTTGCCTCCTCCCCCGTTCACGGGGGAGGATTGAGGAGAGGGGGTGTTCGTAAAATCATCAGAGCGCATACTGGCCTCCCAGCATCTTCTGCGCGCCACCCAGGCCGGCCATGAAGACCGGCAGATCGGCTTCCGGCATGTCGAATGCCGCGCTGGATTTCCCCACGTCCTTGAACACGCGGTGCAGCAGATATTCCAGGTTCACCTCGTGCAGGTCTTCCGGCACGCGCTGGCCGCTGGCGATGTAGTGCATGGTCAGCTTGTGGCGCACCACCACGTCCAGCACGGTACCCAGCGTCACCGCCTCGTCCAGCTTGGTCGGGATGCAGCCGATCACGCCGGTGCCGCCGTACATCTTGACCACGTCATCGAGGGTGCCGCCGGAGCTGGTGGCGTTCAGCAGCAGCAGGCGCTGCACGCCGACCGCGTCGAACATCTGCGCCTGTTCCGCCACGCGGCTGTCGCGCTGGCCGACGCCCATGGTGTCGATGATGACCAGATGCTTGTGCTTGAGGCCGGACAGGGTGAGGCGCAGGTCTTCGGTGTCGCGCACCGCATGCACCGACACGCCCAGGATCTTGCCGTATATCTTCAGTTGTTCGTGCGCGCCGATACGGTAGCTGTCGGTGGTGACCAGCGCCACCTTGTCGGCGCCGTAGCGCACCACGGCGCGTGCCGCCAGTTTCGCGGTGGTGGTGGTCTTGCCGACGCCGGTGGGGCCGACCAGCGCATACACGCCGCCGCGCGTCACCACGTCTTCCTGCAGGGTCGCCACACGCAGGTTGTGGGCGAGAGCACGGCGCAGCCAGTCGAGACCGCCGTCGGCCGGGCTCTTCTCCAGCAACTGGCGCGACAGCACCGGGCTGAAGCCGACGTTGAGCATGTCGCGCAGCAGGCCGCTGCGCGCCGGGTCGCGTTGCTGCATGTCGGACCAGGACAGGCGCGCCATCTGTTCCTGCATCATGTTGCGCATGGTCTTGATCTCGGACAGCAGCGATTGCTGTTCCGCGCTTGCATCCTTGTTATCGCGCGGCGCGGCGATCTCGCGCTTGCTGCCGGCATCCAGCACTTTCGCCCCCAGCGTGGCGGCCTGATGCGCGCCCTGCGCAGTGAGCTTGCCGGGGTTCGCCGCCCTGGCTGCGCTCTCCGGCATGCGCGCCTGGTCCGCGCGCGTCTCGCCGACGCGGGTCTCGCTCAGATGTGCCAGAGCGTCGCCGGCCACGGCCACGATCTCGACACCTTCCGGCACCTTGCGGTTGGACAGGATCACGGCGTCTGCGCCGAGTTCGACACGGACCAGCTTCAGCGCGTCGCGCGAACTGGCTGCGATGAATTTTCTTGCGTTCATGCTCTACCTCCCACCATGGATGTGACACGTACCGTCTTGAATCCCGGCACTTCTTCGTGCGAAATGACTTTGAGTTGCGGCAACGCACGCTTGAGGAAGCGTGCCAGCAGGTCGCGGATGTGCCCCGGCACCAGCAATACCGTGGGCAGGCCCATCTGCTCCTGGGTCTGGGTCGCGCTGCGCGCTTCGCGCAGCAGGGTGTTGGCCAGGCCGGGCTCGATGGCCGAGCCGCCCGCCTGCAGGGCCTGCGCCAGGACGTATTCGAGTTCCTTGTCCATGCCGATGACCTGCAGTTCCTGCGCCGACGGATAGAACTGCTGCACGATGGCCGGGCCGAGCGCGACGCGCACGATCGAGGTCAGCACGTTGGTGTCCTGTGTAAGCGGCGCGTGTTCGGCCAGCGTCTCGAGGATGGTGCGCATGTCGCGGATATGCATGCCCTCGTCGAGCAGGTTCTGCATGACCTTCTGCACCGTCGCCAGCGACAGCAGCTTGGGCACCAGGTCTTCGGTCAGCTTGGGTGCGAACTTGCCGAGGTGATCCAGCAGTTGCTGCACCTCCTGGCGTCCCAGCAGCTCGGCGGCATGGGAATGGATCAGGTGGCTCATGTGCGTCGCCACCACGGTGCTGGCATCGACCACGGTATATCCCATGGCCTGCGCCTGTTCGCGCACTCCGGCCTCCACCCAGATCGCGGGCAGACCGAAGGCCGGATCTTTGGTGACCGTGCCCGGCAACATGCCGTTCACGTTGCCCGGATTGATGGCCAGATAAAGGTTGGGATAAGCCTCGCCGGTGCCGATCTCGGCGCCCTTCAGCGTGATGCGGTAAGCGTTGGGACGCAGATCAAGGTTGTCGCGGATATGCACGGCCGGCGGCAGGAAACCCATCTCCTGGGTGAATTTCTTGCGGATGCCCTTGATGCGGCGCAGCAGGTCGCCGTCCTGCGCCTTGTCCACCAGCGCGATCAGGCGGTAGCCGACTTCCAGTCCCAGCACGTCCACCTGTGCCACATCCTCCCAGCTCGCTTCCGGCGCTTCGTTGCTCGGGACGGGCACGGGGCTCTCCGCCTCGGCCGCTTTTTCCTCATCGAGTTTGGCGCGCTGCAACATGAACCAGGCGAACCAGCCCAGCCCGCCCGCCAGCAACAGGAAGGGGAAGTGCGGCATGCCGGGGATCAGCCCCATGATGCCGATGATGGCGGCGGTGAGGATGAGCAGTTGCGGGCTGTTGATCAGTTGCTTGGCCAGCTGCTGGCCGATGTTGTCTTCGCTGGCGACGCGGCTCACCACCATACCGGCGGCGGTGGAGATGATCAGCGCCGGGATCTGCGCCACCAGACCGTCGCCGATGGTCAGCAGGGTGTAGTTCTTGGCTGCGGTGGCCAGGTCGAGGTCGTGCTGCAGCACGCCGACCGCCAGGCCGCCGATGATGCTGATCAGCATGATGATGATGCCGGCGACGGCGTCGCCGCGCACGAACTTGGAGGCACCGTCCATGGCACCGTAGAACTCGGCTTCCTGCGCGATCTCGGCGCGGCGCTTGCGCGCCACCTCCTCGCCGATCAGGCCGGCGTTGAGGTCGGCGTCGATCGCCATCTGCTTGCCCGGCATCGCATCCAGGGTGAAACGCGCGCCCACTTCGGCGATACGGCCGGCGCCCTTGGTGATGACCACGAAGTTGATGACCACCAGGATCACGAACACCACGATACCCACGGCGTAGTTGCCGCCGACCAGGAAGTGGCCGAACGATTCGATCACCTTGCCGGCCGCATCCGGACCGGTGTGGCCTTCCAGCAGCACCACGCGCGTGGAGGCGACGTTGAGCGAGAGGCGCAGCAGGGTGGAGATCAGCAGCACGGTGGGGAACACCGCGAAATCGAGCGGCTTGGTGGTGTTCATCGCCACCAGCAGGACCATGATGGCCAGCGCGATGTTGAAGGTGAACAGGATGTCGAGCAGGAAAGGCGGCAGCGGCAGCACCATCATCGCCAGGATCATCACGATCAGGATAGGGCCGGCCAGCCCCCGCACACCGCCGCGCATCAACGCTTGCTTCAACACTTCGAACATTTTCGCACTCCCTGAGTCCATTCCCGCGACCGGCAAAGGCCGCTTCTCTTGTATGCATTATCTGCAACGAGCGTCAAACCGATGGCGTGAATAGAGGGGGATTTCCGCGGCAATTCAGCAGTGTCGGAAAACTGCCTACAGTGCTGCGGTGCAAACCGGGAATGTCTCTCGCCAAGACGCCAAGAACGCCAAGAGAACCGACTGCCTTCCGCAAATCCGGATATTTGCAGTCTTTGCGTTCTTGGCGTCTTGGCGAGAATTCATTGTTCTTTCCATCCCCGGATTCGGCGGACTTGATGTCGGGTCAAGCCGCATTTGCCGGATCGAGCTCTTTCGGCACGGGGAGTTCCTGCGGTTCCTGCGGATAGGCGCCGCCGAGCTTCTGGTAGCGGCGCAGTTGATAGACGTAGGCCAGCACTTCGGCGACGGCGGTGAACAGCGCCTCGGGAATGGCCTGGCCGAGGTCGCAATGCTTGTGCAGTGCACGCGCCAGCGGCGGCGCTTCGAGGATGGGAACGTTGTTCTCTTTGGCGATCTCCTTGATCTTCGCCGCCAGCAGGTGCGAGCCCTTGGCCACCACGATAGGCGCGCGCATCTTGTTCTCGCTGTACTTGAGCGCGACGGAATAGTGCGTCGGGTTGGTCACCACCACATCGGCGGTCGGTATCTCCGCCATCATGCGGCGGCGTGCCATCTCGCGCTGCATGCTGCGGATACGCGACTTGACCTGCGGGTCGCCTTCGGTCTCCTTGGCCTCCTGGCGCACCTCTTCCTTGGTCATCTTCAGTTTCTTGTTGTGCTCCCACAGCTGGAACGGCACATCCACCGCCACCAGCAGCAGCATGCCGCCCATGATGGCGGCGAAGCAGCCCCACACCAGGCCGCCCAGATGCGGGATGGCGATATGCACCGGCTCGCTCACCAGCATCAGCACGGCATCGCGGTTGTGCCACACCACCCAGGCGCCGATGCCGCCGACCACCACCGATTTGGCGATGGCCTTGGCCAGTTCCATCAGGCTATTGGTGGAGAACATGCGACCGATGCCGGCGATCGGGTTGAGTTTACTGAGGTTGGGTTGCAGGGGTTTGAGCGTGAACAGCCAGCCGTTCAGCAGCAGCGGCGAGAACGCCGCCACCAGCAGCAGCAATCCGAGCAGGGGCAGAAAGGCGAGCAGCGCCGCCATGCTCAGCTCATGCAAGCGCGGCAGCAGCAGTTCGCTGTTGAACGCCATCTCCTTGTCCAGCGTGAGGCCTTCGCGCAGAAGGTCGATGAGGCTTTGCGACAGCCTGGAACCCATCAGCCACACGCCCGCACCGCCCGCCATGAGTACGGCGAAGGTGGAAAGCTCGCGCGAACGCGCGACTTGGCCATCCTCGCGGGCCTGGTCCAATCGTCGTTGCGAGGGTGATTCGGTCTTTTCTAGGTCGCTGTCCTGTTCGGCCATGGCTGTGTCCTTTGCACATGGCGATTATCGCTGTCCCGGAACGGATCAATCCGCCGAACAGCGGCGGAAATACGGCTTATCTAGCTTTGGCGAGCACCCGCGCCGCCATGTCGGCCAGCGGCACGACCTCGTCCACGGCCCCCACGGCGACGGCTTCGCGCGGCATGCCGAACACCACGCAACTGGCCTCGTCCTGAGCGAAGTTGTAAGCGCCCGCTCGCTTCATCTCCAGCATCGCCGTGGCGCCGTCCTTGCCCATGCCGGTCAGCATCACGCCGATGGCATCCGCGCCAAGGTGCTTTGCGGCGGAACGGAACAGCACATCGACCGACGGGCGGTGACGGTTCACCGGCGGCTCCTGGTTGAGCACGGTGCGATAGCCCGTCCCGGCACGCTCGAGCAGCAGATGGGAATGACCGGGCGCAAGATAGACATGACCGGCTTCGATCTTTTCATGATGCCCAGCCTCATGCACCTGCATTGCACTCAACTGGTCCAAGCGCTCGGCAAAGGACCTGGTGAACAGTTCGGGCATATGCTGGGCGATGAGGATGGCGGGACTGTGCGCCGGGATGCCGGAGAGGAACACCTTGAGCGCTTCGGTGCCGCCGGTGGAGGAACCGATGACGATGATCTTCTGGCCCATCACGCGGCCTTGCCGGCAAGCACGTACACCGTACTGCCGCGCAGCTTGAAGAGGGAGCTGGCGTGATAGAAGCTCTCGGAATGTCCGGCGAACAGCAGGCCGTTACTGTGCAACAGGGGCGCGAACTTCTTCAGGATGGAGAATTGCGTCTCCTTGTCGAAGTAGATCATCACATTGCGGCAGAAGATCGCATCCAGCGGGGCATGGAGCGGCCAGCCGCTCTCCAGCAGATTGATGCGGCGAAAGTCGATCATCTTCTTCAGCTCGGGCTTGACCTGCACGTAGCCGGCATTCGCCCCGCTCTCGCGTATGAAGAACCTCTCCACCTGCTGCTGCGGCATGCGCGCGACCGCCTCGGCCTTGTACCTGCCTTCACGCGCGGTCTGCAGCACCCTGGTGTCGAGGTCAGAGGCGATGATGTGGACCGGACGCTCGTAGCCGAGTGTCTCCACCGCGGTCATCGCCATCGAGTAGGCTTCCTCGCCGGTGGAACAGGCCGAACACCACAGCGTGATCGTGCGCCCCGCCTCCTGCTTGCGCAGGTGCTCGGCCAGCAGGGGGAAATGGTGCGGCTCGCGGAAGAAGGAAGTGAGATTGGTGGTCAGCGAGTTGGTGAACGCCTCCCGCTCCGCCACGTCGCCGCGTTGCAGGCGGTCCAGGTATTCGGCGAAGCTGCGGATGCCGGTGGCGCGCAGGCGCCGCGCCAGGCGGCTGTACACCAGTTCCTGCTTCTGCTCCCCCAGCGAGATCCCCGCGTAATCGTAGATCAGCTTGCGGATGCGCTGGAAATCCTGGGGGGTGAACTGGAATTCGCGGTTCTGTTCATTGCTCATGCCGCCATTTTACTTGGAGAATGGCGGAGCAAACCATTATCCGCCTCGCCGGCAACAGCCATGCGCTCCAGCGCACTCAGCACGTCCATGCTGTCCGCCTCCATCCTGGCGACCAGTTCCATGCCGTGCAGTGCATCTCCGCCGCGCAGCGCCGCCACCGCATCCTTGCCGTGTTTGTGGAAGGAGCTGTGCGGACTCTCGATGGCGGCATAGCCGTCCAGCCTGGAGAAACGTTCCTTGCCTTCGCCCTCGTAATACCACTTGCCCAGACGGCAATCGGAATGCGAGGAGAAACTCTCGGCCGCACGGTCCGAGATACCCATGAACACCTTGTAGATCTCGAACTTGTAAAGGATATGGTCGATCTTGGCGACCTCGACGAAGCTGCGCAACGCCGCTGCCGAGATCGTACCCTCCATGCTGTGCGAGAGGTCGAGCAGGTGTTTCATGTTCTCCATCACGTTGCCGACATCGTGGCTGAACGCCCGCGACTTGTCTGCCCAGCCGTGCATCTGGATCTGGGTGCGTTCGGTCTCGCCCTGGATGGCCGTGACGATGGTGGATATCTCGCTGGTCGCCTTGGCGGTGCGCTCGGCAAGCTTGCGCACCTCGTCCGCCACCACCGCAAAACCGCGTCCCTGCTCGCCGGCGCGCGCCGCCTCGATCGCCGCATTGAGCGCGAGCAGATTGGTCTGGTCGGCGATCTCCTTGATGAGCTGGACGATGCTGCCGATCTGCGCGGCGCGCTCGGTCAGGTTCTGCACATTCTGCGAAGTATTCAGGGTATCGCCGGAAAGGGCGTCCAGGCTGGCGGCGATCTTCATCACCGCCTCGCGGTTCCTGACCGAAACGCCGGCCGCCTCCGTCGCCTTTTCCTGCTGCTGGCGCAGCAGATTCGCCGCTTCGGCCTGCGACTGTTGCAGCGCCACGAAGGAGACGCCGAAATTCTGCATGTTGCCGTAGATCTTTTCCGTCACCTGCGTGGCGTCGCGGGCTCCGCTCAGCTCGGCACGCAATCCATCGCGCTCCGCTTCGAGTCGCGCCAGTCCTTCCCTGGTCCGGTCGATCTCCTGTTCGGTTTCGGCCAGCTTGCGTTGCAACGACTGGTGATCCTGCTTCAACTTTCCGCAGAACATGGCATTCCTCCTCTTGGGCGATGGCGCTCCTGGGCGCCATCATTATGGTTGTCGACCGCAGCTGCTAGTGCCCGCTGCGGACGTCGCTGAGCAATTCTTTTATATCGAGGATTAGCACGATATCGCCCTCGCTGGACATGGTGACGCCGGCCACCCCTTTCGGGCGGAAGGTATCAAGCGATTTGATCACCACATCCTCGTGCCCGACGAAACCGTCGGCCGTCAGGATGAAACTGTTGCTGCCGAACTGCATGAGCACGCCGACTTCGGAATTCTCGTTGCTGCCCCAGCCGATCAGCTGCGCCAGCGGCAGCACCGGCAATACTTCGCCGCGCACCACCATGGTCGCCTTGCCGGAGACCTTCTGCAGTTCCTGTTCCGTGACCGGCAATATCTCGCGCACCATGGACAACGGCACGGCGAAGGACTGGTCGGCCAGGCGCAGCACCAGCACCGGCAGGATCGCCAGCGTGAGCGGCAACGAGATGGAGAAGGTCGAGCCCTTGCCCACTTCGGAATGGATACTGACCGTGCCGTTCAGCTTCTGGATGTTGGTCTTCACCACATCCATGCCGACACCGCGGCCGGACACGCTGGAGATCTCGTCCTTGGTCGAGAATCCCGGCAACAGGATGAGCTCCAGGCAGCGCGCCTCATCCAGTGTATTGGCCATCTCGGCGGTGATCAGACCTTTCTCGACCGCCTTGTTGCGGATCACTTCGGGGCGCATGCCCTTGCCGTCATCGGTGATGGTGATGAGGATATGGTCGCCTTCCTGGCGCGCGGAGAGTTCCACGATGCTCTTCTCCGGCTTGCCGGCGGCAAGACGCTCCTCGGGCGTTTCCACACCGTGGTCGACCGCGTTGCGCACCAGGTGCACCAGCGGGTCGTTCAGGTCCTCGATCATGGTCTTGTCCATCTCGGTCTCTTCCCCGGACAGCACCAGTTCGACATCCTTGCCGAGCGAGCGCGCCAGGTCGCGCGCCAGACGCGGGTATTTCTTGAACAGGCGCCCGATCGGCTGCATGCGCGTCTTCATCACCGCGTTCTGCAGGTTCACCACCAGCATGTCGAGCTGGCTGACCGACTGGTCCAGCTCGCGCAGGGTGTCGGCATCGTTGCGCCCCTGCAGGATGTCGGAACGCAGATGGGTAAGACGGTTCTTGGTCAGGCCGATCTCGCCGGACAGGTTAAGCACCTGGTCCAGACGGTCGGTGTCGACGCGGATCGTGGTCTCTTTCGCTTCCGTCGTGGGCACATCGCCGGCGCGCCGGCCGACGGTCGTTCCCGGCACATCGGTGGAACGGCGACCGAAGGCCTTGCGGGTGGATTCTTCCTCGTTGATCGCAGCGGTGATCTTGGTCTCGTCGCGCGTCGCGCCGACCTCCTTGACGATATCTCCGCCGGTGATCACGTTGTAGAGCGCATCCCAGTCCACATTGTCCGCGCCTGCCGGTGCCGTGGCCGGCGCTGCAACTGCCGGTGCTGCAACGGGAGCCGGTGCCGCCGCGGCCGGTTTCGCCGCGCTCTTCGAGATCGCCGCGACCGCCTTGCCGCTCAGCGCATCCTTCAGGGCATTGATCACCTCTGCCGGCGCCGCAGCCGGCTGCAGGCTCTGCTGCAGCGCCCCGAACATACCGCGCACTTCGGCCGTGGCCGCAAAGATCACATCCATCAGTTCGGCATTCAGGGTCAATTCGCCGTTGCGCAACTTGTCGAACAGGTTCTCGGTCAGGTGACACAGGGTCACCAGCTCAGCCGCATTGAGAAAGCCCGCCCCGCCCTTGATGGTGTGGAATCCGCGGAAAATCTCGTTCAGCAGACCGCTGTCGGAAGGGTTCTTTTCCAGCTCCATCAACTTGCTGTCCACATCGGAAAGCATGTCCCCGGCTTCCATCAGGAAGTCCTGCAGCAATTCTTCCATTCCTACGAAATCGTTCATGTTCGTCTCCTGACTGCACCCATCATGCCGATCGATGATGGTCTCTTGATTTAGAACCCCAGGCTTTCCAGCAGGTCATCCACCTGATCCTGGCTGGTCACCACATCCGAACGCCCCTTGGCGTTGATGACCGGGCCGTTGAGTTGTCCGGCGTTCAGTTCCGCCTTCACCGAAGCGGGGGCGTTCTCGATCAGCAAGGACAGCAACTGCTGCTCCATGTTCTGCGTCACCTCGATGATCTTCTTGATGACCTGTCCGGTCAGATCCTGGAAGTCCTGGGCCATCATGATCTCGGTCAGTTGCGCATTGGTCGCCTTGGCCTGCCCGGGCGTTTCGTGCAGGAAGGCATGGGTCTGGGTGACCAGGTCCCTGAACTGCTGCACATCGAGCTTCTTTTCGAACAGCAGATCCCACTGCTTGGCCAGATGCTGCGACTGGCTGCCCAGCTTTTCGACCACAGGCTGGGCCGCCTCGGTGGCATTCAGCACGCGCTCTGCAGCCTGCTGCGTCAGGGTCGCCACATAGTTCAGGCGGTCGCGCGCGTCCGGGATGGTCGCCGCAGCCTTCTCGATCTCCTTGTGCAGCCCGAGCTCGCGCAAAGTATCGTGCAGTACGCGCGCCATGTGGCCGATCTGGTTGATGACCTTGGTTGGATCGCCTTCGGCAGCTGCCGCCGCCGACGCGGCAGCGGTCGCCGGCGCTTTGGCTTCGTCGTTGTTGGCCGCGATGATGCTGTCGAACAGCGCTTCGAGATCGTCGGAATCCTGTGTTGCAGTATTGGTAGCCATGGCCAGCCTCACTTGTTTAGCTGCGGGAATGCCGCAAATATCTTCTTCAGCTTCTCGTCCAGCGTGGCGGCCGTGAACGGTTTGACCACGTAACCGGAAGCGCCTGCTTGTGCCGCCTCGATGATGTTCTCCTTCTTCGCTTCCGCCGTCACCATCAATACCGGCAGATGCTTGAGAGCGGCGTCGGCGCGGATGTTGCGCAGCAACTCAATGCCGGTCATGTTGGGCATGTTCCAGTCCGACACCACGAAGTCGAATTTCTCGCCGCGCAGCTTGTTGAGCGCATCCACGCCGTCCTCGGCTTCCTGCACGTTGGCGAACCCGAGTTCTTTCAGGAGATTCCGCACGATGCGCCGCATCGTGGAGAAATCGTCCACCACCAGGAATTTCGTATCTTCTATGCCCATCACTTTCTCCTAAGATTCATTTACAGTCGCAAGTCCGTGTCGGTGCCGAAAGCACCCGCGTCCGCCATTTTCAACCACCGACTCGCGACTCACAACTGTTTATGTCAACAACGGTCGCAGGGTCGTCGACAGCACCATCGAATCGAACTTGGGCACGTAGTAATCCACCCCGACGCGCTTGCCCATGGCACGGTTCGCATCCGAAGACAGCGAAGAATGCATCACCACCGGGATGTTATCGAAGCGATGGTCGCTCTTGATGTTCTGGGTCAGCACATAACCGTCCATCTCCGGCATCTCGGCATCGGTCAGAATGACCTGGATCTGGTCGTGCAGATTGATGCCGGCGCTCTGCGCGGCATCCGCCATCGCCTTCAGGCGTTCCCAGCCTTCGCGGCCGTTGTTCGCCTGGATATGCTTGACCCCCATCTTGTCGAGCACTTCGACGATCTTGCGGCGGGCGACCAGCGAATCGTCGGCGAAGAACACGCACAGCTCGTGCTCCGACTCCACGCGTTCGACGTTGCCGACCACCCCTTCGCCGAAGGCATCGGCCAGGATCTGCTCGACATCGAGGATGGACACCAGCGCGCCGTCATCCAGCTCGGTGATGGCGGTGATGAGCGCCGCCTTGTCGGACAGCATGCCTTCGGTGGGGCGCACCTTGTCCCAGTCGACGCGGATGATGCGATCCACACCTTCGACCAGGAATCCCAGGATATGGCGGTTGAACTCGGCGACCAGCATGGTCGTGTGCGCGACATCGCTCCTCATGCCCATGAACTTGGCCAGGTTCAGCACCGGCATCACATGCCCGCGCAGACTCACGATGCCGTCCACGCCGCCCGGCATGTTCGGCGTGCGGGTGATCTTGCTGATCTGGCAGACCTCCTTGACCTTGAACACGTTGATGCCGAACTTCTCGTTGCCGCCCAGGTTGAACAGCAGGATCTCCATCTTGTTGGTTCCCGCCAGATTGGTGCGCGCATCGATCTGGTCCATCAATCCGTCGTGCCCCGAACTCAACATGTCTTCTGCGTAAGTCATCTTTCTCTCCTCGATCACGCCAACAGCCGTGTCAGCGTCTGCGCCAGCTTCTGCGGCTCGAATTTCGGCACATATTCATCCACCCCCACGGTCTTGCCGAGTTGCTGGTTGGACGAACTGGACAACGACGAATGCATCAGCACGGGGATGCCGGAGAAACGCTTGTCCGCCTTGATCTTGCGCGTGAGCATGTACCCGTCCATCTCCGGCATCTCCACGTCGGTGAGGATCACCTGCACCAGGTCCTTCATCGGCGTATGCGAAGCGTCGGCGTAGTCGGCCATCTTCGACAGTTCGATCCAGGCCTGGCGACCGTTGATGGCGGCGATGGATTTGACCCCCATCGCATCCAGCGTGCGCTGGATCTGGTGCCGCGCCACCGAGGAATCGTCGGCGAAGAACACTGTGCGTTCCTTGCCCAGCGGCTTCACGTTCTTGAAGATCATGTCGTCGGTGTCGAAGCGGCTGGTCTCGGACAGCACCTTCTCCACATCCATCATCATCACCAGACGCCCGTCCTTCAGCTCGGTGATGGCCGTGACCAGACCGCCCAGCTCGGCCACCAGCATGGCGGGCGGCACGCGCATCGCCGACCAGTCCAGGCGCAGGATGTTGTCCACCGCCTTGACCAGGAAACCCTGCGTATGCCCGTTGTACTCGGTGACGATCATGATGTCGGACTTCTCGTCGGTCTGGATGCCGGCATATTTCGCCAGATCGATCACCGGCACCAGGGCTCCGCGCAGGCTCACCATGCCCTCCACCGCTTCCGGCATCTCCGGCGCGCGCGTGATCGGCGGGATGCGCATCACTTCGCGCACCTTGAACACGTTGATGCCGAAGGTCTCCTCGCGCCCGGTGCGCTTGTCCAGCCCGAGCGTGAACATCAGGATCTCCAGCTTGTTGGTGCCGGCCAGCTTGGTGCGGGCATCGATATTCTTCAACAGTTCAGACATTTCATTCTCCTTCGGGCGATCCCTGCGGATACCATCGCCCCTGTTTGCATCATTTACCCATGGCACATTTGGTCAGCGGATAACCGGCCTTGCTCAGTTCATCGGCAGATTTCGCCAATTCTTCTGTCGCTGACTTGGCATCCTGTGCCGAATGTGTGTTGCTATCCACCAGTCCGGTGATCTGCTCCAGGCTCTGCGCCACGCTCTCACCCGCCGCGGACTGCTCCTTCGACGCCACCGCGATATGGTCGATGCGTTCCGACACCAGCACGGTGGCGTTCATTATCTGCTTCAGTCCCTCGCCGTTCTTGCGGATCAGGGTGATGCCGCCTTCGACCTCGGTCACCGCTCCCTGCATCGATCTTACCGCCGCATCGGAGATTGAATTGATCTCGGCGATGGTCTTGGCGATATCCTTGGTGCTGGTCGCCGTACGTTCGGCCAGCTTGCGCACCTCGTCCGCCACCACGGCGAATCCGCGCCCCTGCTCGCCCGCCCGCGCCGCCTCGATGGCGGCATTGAGCGCCAGCAGATTGGTCTGCTCGGCAATCTCCTTGATGGCATTGGCGATCACGCCGATACGCTGGATGGACTCGCCCAGATCGGTGATGGTCTTGCTGGAAGACTGCACTGTGGTGGCCACTTTGCCGGTCGCCACGATGCTGAGTTCCATGTTGCGATTGTTCTCATCGACGATCTGCTTCATGGCCTGCGCTTCCTTGAGCGAATCGGCGGCCATGTTCGCCACTTCCGCGACGGACTGGCTGAACTGCTCCATGGTCGCGGCGATCTGCTGGATATGGTCCTGCTCGGTCAGGGCATTGTTTGCCACCACGCTCACCTTCGCATCCACGTCGCCGATACTTTCCTGCATCTGCTTCACCGGCGTGACGATCTCGTCCACCATGGTGCGCAGATAGGATTGCATGGTCTGGATCTCGCACAGCAACGATCCCATCTCGTCATGGATCGAGATATCAAGTTCGCCATCCAGATTGCCTTCCATGATGTTGCGGAATTCCCGGTCGACGGCGTTTGCCGGCACCCGCACATAGCGTTTGACGCTGAAGCCGATGAAGAAGAACAGGAAGATATGCAAGGCGACCTGCCCCACTATGGTCTGCATCTCCATATGGTTGATGCGATCGTAGTCGGGTTGCAGATTGATCACCACGTCCGACGCGCCCAGCACCGTGCCTTCTTCAGCCTGGTGACAGACCGTGCAGTCGGTACCGTGGAAATCCTTGCTCGCCTTGTACGGGGTGATCACCCGCAACAGCTGGTTGCCCTGCGCATCCTTGGAGTAGCTCACATTCACCTGCTTGCTCTCTATCGCGCGGCGCTGGGCATCGTCCTTGACCTGCTCTTCCGGCAGTCCCGCGCCGTACAGGTCGATGACCGGCTTGGCGCGAACGATCTGCGCAGATCTGACGTTCACTCCCGAACTGACCTTGTGGATGAGCAGCTTGCGGTTGCTCGCCTCGCCGATCTGTCCCGTCACCATCAGCATGTTGGCGCTGTCGATGATCTCGTTGGCGATCTGCGCGCCTTTCTCTTCCGCCAGGGTCTTCGATTCCTCGCGCAGATTGGCGGAGACGAACACCTGCGCCGCACTCAGCACGATCACCAGCGAAGCCTGGATCATGAACTGCAGCTTGGAGATCAGCGTCCAGTTCTTGAACTTGTACGGCTCGAATCTCGAAACGACCTGCCTGCCGGTCTGGTTCAGCTCGCGATACAGCGCCTCCGCCTCCGCCACCTGCTCGCGCGTGGGAGCACGCCGCACCGAGACGTAGCCGATGATGCCGCCGTTCTCGATGATGGGCGCCACGGTGGCGCGCACCCAGTAATGGTCGCCGTTCTTGCTGCGGTTCTTCACCATGCCGCGCCAAGGCCGCTCCGATTTCAGCGTATCCCAGAGCCACTTGAACGCCTGCGGCGGCATATCGGGGTGGCGCACGATGTTGTGATTCTGGCCGATCAGCTCCTCGCGGGTGTAACCGGATATCGCCACGAAGGCCTCGTTCGCATAGGTGATGACACCCTTGGTATCGGTCTTGGAAACCAGCACCGCCCCTGCCGGGAAAGGCACCTCCTTTTGCGATACATATGCGTTCTTGTTCTGCATGGTTCTCTCCTTGTAGCCGCTCTAGGCCCTGAAGCGCCCGGCAGCTGCCTGCAGTTCGCGTGCCAGCGTTTCCAGATGCATGATCTCTTTCGAGTTCGAATCGACTGCCGCATGGTTCTCTTCCGACATCTGCGCGATCTTCTCCACGTTGCGCGCGATCTCGGTGCTGGCCAGGCTCTGTTCGCTGACGGAGGAAGCGATGTCGCTCACGCCATTACTGGACAGCTTGACGGCATCCCCGGTCGCCGCCAGCACTTCGGCCACTTTCTCGACCTGATCCTGGGTGGTCTGCAGGGAGCGCAGTCCGGTCTGTACCGTTGCCTCGACATGCGCGGATTTCTGGTTCAGCGCATTGGTGACCAGGTCGATCTCATTGGCGGACTGCGCGGACTTCTCGGCCAGCTTGCGCACTTCGTCCGCCACCACCGCGAATCCGCGCCCCTGCTCGCCGGCACGTGCCGCCTCGATCGCCGCGTTCAATGCCAGCAGGTTGGTCTGGTCGGCGATATCCTTGACCTGCTGCGTCATGCTGGCGATCGCCTTGGTGCTGTCGACGAACTCCTTGACCGAGCTGGCGATCAGATTGACCGAATCCTGCACATTGTCGATCTCGGCCATCATCACGGTGACGCTATGGTTACCTTCCATGGCCTGCTGCAAACTCTGTTCGGCGACCTTGCGCACCTCTTCGGTGTTCGCCGCGACCGAGTTGATACTCACCGTGATCTCTTCCACCGCCGCGGCCGTGGAAGCGGCCGCTTCGCTCTGCACTTGCGAGCCCTGGGTGATCTGCGTGGACGATGCCGCGAGGTGCGTTGCCGTGGCCAGCACACTCTCGGCGCTGCCATGCACCTGCCGCAACGTCTGGCGGAAACTGTCCATCAGCGCGTTGAAGGCCTTGGCGGCCTGCGCCACCTCGTCATCGCCCTTGACGGCGACGGTTCTGGTCAGATCGCCGTCGGCAACGGTACGCGTCATGACATCGCGCATCGCGCTGGTCGAGCCGACGATGCCGGAAACGATCGAGTAACCCATCCAGCCGCACCCGACCAGACAGATCAAGCCGCCGATGACCATCATCCGCTCCAGATTCTTGGCGGACGCCATGGCTTGTTCCAGTGCATGTCTGGCACCCTCGTCCTCATGCGCCGCCAACGCGCGCGCCTTCTCCAGCACGCCGTTCAGCAGCGGGTTCACCTTGGTCAGCAGCACCTTTTCTGCCTGGTCATAATCGCCGTCCTTGATATGCGCGAACGCGGGGGCGATCCCCTCGTTGACATACAGGTTCCGCGCGTCGACCAATTCCTGCAGGTACTTCTTGCCGGCTTCGCTTTTCGCCCCTTTTTCCATTTCGGCAAAATATCCGCTGATCGCCACCTTGTTGGCGTCGATCTTGTCGAGATGCTTGCTGAGCGGATGATCGTGCATGCCCGCCACTTTTCCGTGGGGATCGTGCTGCAGCGCCAGCAATATCTCGCTGCGGTTGTCGGCCATGCCGTACATGATGCGGTTCGCATTGCGGATAAGCTGGATACGCCGCTCGGCGATATCCCGGGTCGCTTCCTGCAGGGCGGAGATGCCGACGAAGGCCCCCGCGATGACGAGCAGCAGCACCAGCATGCCCGCGGTCAGCAATGTCACCAATCTCGTTTTGATCGTCATTCTGGCTAACATATCATCCTCCTCTCAACAGCTCTTCTTATGCTTTGAATCTGGCGACTGCGTTCTGCAGCTCCACACCCATGTGTTCCAGTTCGGTTATGTCGTGCGCCGTCTGTTCGATGGCGGCATGGTTTTTTTCCGCCATCCTGGCGATCTGCTCGATGTTGCGCGTGATCTCGTTGCTGGCCCCGCCCTGTTCGGCGACCGACTCGACGATCTGCCCGACGCCGACGTTCGACTCTTTCACGGCCGCGCCGGCTTCTTTCAACACGGCCGACATCAATTCGACATGCTTGTGCGTCGTTTGCAGGGACTGCACGCCGGAAGCGATGGACTGCTCCACCCGTGCGGACTTCTCGTCCAGCTTGCTGGTGACCTTGTCGATCTCGCTGGCCGACTGGGCGGACTTCTCCGCCAGTTTGCGCACCTCGTCCGCCACCACCGCAAAACCGCGCCCCTGCTCGCCGGCGCGTGCCGCTTCGATCGCGGCGTTCAATGCCAGCAGATTGGTCTGGTCGGCGATATCCTTCACCTGCCGCGTCATGTTGGCAATGGTGCGGGCGCTTTCCACGAACTCGTTGGCGGACATGGCGATCTGCTCCACCGCCCCCTCGATGCTCTGGATCTCGCGCACCATCTCGGCCACACTGCGGTTGCCCCGCTCGGTCTGCTGCAGGCTCTTCTCCGACAGGTCGCGCACCACGGTGGTGTTTTCGGCCACCGAGTTGATGCTGACCGTGACTGCTCCGACCGCGGACGCGGTGGAAGCGACCGCCTCGTTCTGCGCACGCGAACTGCTCGCCACTTCCGCAGAAGTCGCGGCGATATGACTGGTGGTCTTGTTGATCTGGTCCACCCCCCCCAGCACCTGACGGATGATGGAGCCGAAATTATCGATCAACGCATTGAATGCCACGGCCGTTTGCCCGACTTCATCCTTGCTGCGTACTGCCACGCGGCGCGTCAGGTCGCCATCTGCCTGCATCGCCAGCATGGTCTGCTGCAACTCGCGCGTGGGACGCGTCACCTGGTTGATGAGCCAGCCGATGACAAAGAACAGCAGGACCTGTATCGTGATCTGCCCGCCCCAGAGGATCGCACTGGCCTGGCTCATCGCCTTGTACTCGTCGCTGATATCCAGACTGACACTGACTGCCCCGACCACCACTCCGTCTTCGGTGACATGGCACTGCAAACAATTGGTGCCGGTACCGCGAAAATCCTTCGCCGCCGCCACAGGCTCGACCACGCGCAGGATGCGCTTGCCGTCCCTCTCGAAGAACTCGCTCTGCTGCTTGCCGGTACTCAACGCGGCACGGTCCAGATCGTCCCTGCTCTGCTCTTCGGCTGCCCCGGCGCCGAACTGCGCCTCCACCGCCTTGCCGCGTATGATGCGCAACTCTTCCGCCTTGCTGGATACCGCCATCTTCTTGATGAACAGTTTGCGCTGCTCCGCATCCGAGATGCTGCCGTTCAGCATCATCATGTTCAAGCCGTTGAATGCGCCGTCCGCCGGGATCACCGCGCGGTTCTTGGCATCTTCCAGGACCCGCATCTCGTAGCGGTCGAATGCCCAGCGCTGCGCGAACACCAGCACCACCAGCAGTATCAGCTGGATGGGTATCTGCAACTTGTTCTTGATAGATAAACCGCTCCACCATTCGCTCATCTCAACCACCTTTAATAGGTTCGCCAGCCGTCACACCTTGAACCGGCCCACGGTCTGGTTCAGGTTCTCCGACAAGGCCTCCATCGATTCCACCGCAACGACGGTGCGCTTGACCACATCGTTGCTGCTGCTCGCCATCACCGCGATCTGCTCGACGTTGCGCGCGATATCCTGGCTGGCATCGCGCTGCTTGTTGATGGATTCGGAGATGCTCTCCAGTCCGCGGTTCACGCTATCCACCGAGGCGTTCGCCTCGACCAGCACGGCGGTCACTTCACGGATATGTTCCTGGCTGCTTTGCAACGCCCCCATGCCGCGCTGCACGGTCTTTTCGACCTGGCCAGACTGCGCCCCCAGCGACTTGGTGACTTCGTCGATCTGGGTCGCCGATTGCGCGGACTTCTCCGCCAGCTTGCGCACCTCGTCCGCCACCACGGCGAAACCGCGCCCCTGTTCGCCCGCGCGTGCCGCCTCGATCGCCGCATTCAGCGCCAGCAGATTGGTCTGCTCGGCGATGTCGCGCACCTGCTGCGTCATGTTGGTGATGCTCTGCGTGTTGTTGACGAACTCGCCGACCGCCGTGGCGATCTCGCGCACCGAGCTCTCCACCCGCTCCAGCTCCTGCATCATCTCCTGCAGACTCTGCTGTCCGCGGTTGGCGCGCTCCAGACTCTCGTTCGACAGTTTGGAGACATGATCGGTGCCTTCCGCGACTTGCGCGATGCTGGCGCTGACCTGCTCGACCGCCCTGGATGTGGAAGCCGCCGTATCGCTCTGTTGCTGCGCGCTCTGCGCCAGCTGCTGGGCATCCTGTGCCAGCGAATGCGCCGCGCTGGCCACCTGATGGGCATGCCCATCCACCTGCCTGACGATGCTCTGGAAACTGTCAGTCAGCTCGTTGAACGACTTGGCGGTCTGGCCGATCTCATCCTCGCTGCGCACCACGACGCGCTTCGACAGATCCCCGTCCTTTTGCATGGTCTGCATGGCCGACTGCAGTTCGCGGGTCGGGTTGGTGACGAAACCGATCAGCCAGCCGATGCCGAAATACAGGAATATCTGGACGGCTATCTGGGCCGCCCACAGCGCCATGTTCGCCCGGTCCATCACGTCATATTCTTCTGTTATATCCACCGTGATGCTTGCGGCGCCGTTCACCGTGCCTTCCGGCACGGTATGGCACATCAGACAGTTGGTACCGCGGAAGTCGCTCTTCGCGATGAACGGAACGACCACGCGCAAGGTGTGCTTGCCGCCTTGCTCCTGCAGCCTGGTCTGCTCTTTCGCGGAAGACAGGGTTTCCCTGTCCATCTCGTCCTTCACCTGCTCGGACGGCAAACCGGGACCGAACTGGTCCTGCACCGGCTTGTTGCGAATGACGCGCAGTTCCAGCACGCGGTCGGAAGCACCCATCTTGTCGACGTAAAGCTTGCGCTGGTCGCTGTCGCTGATGATGCCGTTCAGCATCAGCATGTTCAGGCCGTTCAACACGCCATCGGCGGAGACCACGGCCTTCTGCCGCGCCTCTTCCAGTACGCGCTCTTCGAATTTGTCCAACGCCGTGCGTTGCGCCATGACCATGATGACCAGCAGGATGAGCTGGATCGGTATCTGCAACTTGTTTTTCAGCGAAAGCCTGCTCCACCAGTTATTCATATCTCTTCCCTTCAGTTCCAGGCAGCTGTTCTTGTATCTTTGCCGCCCCTTATGTTCCTTAGCGGCAAGCCGCTGCGAACCTTTAATGCCCCGTTGCCGCCGCCCCCGAGTGGGCGGCCCCCTCCGCCTGCATCGCCACGGCCGCTTCCGGCGCAGATGCCGTCACGGCAACGCCGGACCCTGCATCCAGTTGCGCCTCTTCCAGCGGATCGCCGGTCTCTGCATCGATATCGACGCTGCCGCCATCTTTCTGCGCCGCCTCTTCAGCCCGCTTGTTCATGACGATGATGCTGATGCGGCGGTTGATCGGATTGAGCGGTTGCGTCTTGTCGAACAGCACCGCCGACGACAGGCCGACCACGCGCACGATCTTCTCCTCCACCAGACCGCCCCGGATCAGTTCGCGCCGCGACGCATTGGCGCGGTCCGCGGACAGCTCCCAGTTACTGTATTTCCGGTCCGCCGTCACGTAGGGCTGCGCGTCGGTATGACCGGACAGGCTCACCTTGTTCGGCATCTCGTTCAGCATCTTGCCGATCTCGCGCAGGATATCCTTGGTATACGGCTCCAGGTCGGAGCTGCCGCTCTGGAACATGGGGCGGTTCTTTTCATCCACGATCTGTACGCGCAACCCTTCCGAGGTGAGGTCGAGCAATATCTGGTTTTTGAACTTCTTCAGCTTGGGATCGTTGTCGATCACCTGCTCGATGTTGAATTTCAGCTCCTTCAGCTTTTCCAGCTCCTTGATGCGCTCCAGGCGCAGGAACTCCTCCCGCGCCGCTTTCAGGTTGATGACCTTCGCTTCCGGCGGCAACTCGCCCGCCTTGACCTGACCTTCGCTGCGCGTGAGATCCTGCCCGCCGCCCTTGATGATGCTGGAGCTGTCGCCGCTGCCGGTGCCCCCCATCAATGCCACCTTGAGCGGCGTCTTGAAATATTCCGAGATCCCTTGCAAATCGCCTTTGGCGGTCGAGCCCAGCAACCACATCAGCAGGAAGAACGCCATCATCGCCGTGACGAAGTCGGCATAGGCAATCTTCCAGGCGCCGCCATGGTGGCCGCCGGCCACCTTCTTGATGCGCTTGATGACGATGGGTCTTTTGTCTTCTTTCGTCATGACTCGGTTCTATGGGCTCTGTGTGTGATGACGATCAGCGTTTCTGCTTGACGTGTTCTTCCAGTTCGGCAAAGCCCGGACGGTCGGTCGAGTTCAGCACCTTGCGCCCGAATTCCACCGCCATCGCGGGGGCGTAGCCGTTCAGATTGGCCAGCAGCACGACCTTGATGGCCTGGAACATCTTGCCGCTCTCCTCGGCCTTCTGCTCCAGCAAGCCGGCGAGGGGGCCGACGAAACCGTAAGCCAGCAGGATGCCGAGGAAGGTACCCACCAGCGCGTGCGCGATCAGGATGCCCAGCTCGGCGGGCGGGATGCCTACCGATTCCATGGTGTGCACCACGCCCATCACCGCGGCAACGATACCGAATGCAGGCATACCGTCGCCCACCTTGGCAATCACATGCGAGGAGACCATCGCTTCATGGTGATGCGTCTCGATCTCGACGTCCATCAGGTTCTCGATCTCCATGGCATTGAGGTTGCCGCTGACCATGATGCGCAGGTAGTCGGTCATGAATTCGACCACATGGTGGTCGGCCAGTATCTTGGGATATTTCGCGAATACGGGACTCTCGTGCGGGTTCTCGACATCACCCTCGATGGACATCAGGCCTTCCTTGCGCACTTTGCCGAGCAACTCGTACATCAGCGCCATCAGTTCCATGTACGTCTCTTTGTTGTATTTGGAGCCTTTGAGTACGGTAGGCAGATCCTTGAGGGTGGCCTTGATCGCCTTGCCATTGTTACCGACGAAAAAGGCGCCCCCCGCTCCGCCGCCGATCATCAGCAGCTCAAGCGGTTGCCACAGTGCGCCCAGATGCCCGCCGGCCATGGCAAAGCCGCCGAACACTGAGCCCAGAACCACGATATATCCAATGATCACCAACATGATTTCGCTCCTAAATAGTGCGCAGTTGCCGAACCTCTATGATGGCATGCTAGCAGCCCGGCCATTCACCGATGTTTCGAACAAGGTGGGAAATTCGCGACATTTCCCCTGTTTCAAAGGCACAGACGCACAAACGCCGCTACTGCTGATGCCTCCCGTCAGAAGTAGCGGCGTGATATCGGATAACTTTAGATGAGCGCGGCTTCAAGCTGCGCAGCCTTCCTGGTCTTGCCGGCGCGCGAAGGTGGACGGCAGATGCCGCAACTATACGACTCGCACAGTTCGTTGGTATGCACCACGAAGTGCCCGCCGCATTCCTTGCATTCGGTCAATTGCAGCATCTTGGCATCGAAGAAGCGGATCAGGAACCAGGCGCGCGTGATGCTCAATTCCGGCTCCCCCATCGATATCCTGACCTGCTCCAGATACAGGCGGTAGCTCTTGATCAGCGCCTCGACGCCGGACACATTGGCATTCCGGATCAGGTACTGATAGATGCCCATGAACAGGGACGAGTGTATGTTGGGTAGCCAACTCATGAACCAGTCAGTCGAGTATGGCAGCATGCCCTTGGACGGCGATTCCCCCTTGACCTCCTTGTAGAGCCGCAGCAAGCGCTCCCGGCTCAATGCCGTCTCTTCCTGCAGCAGCTGGAGCCGCGCACCCAACTGGATAAGATCGACCGCGATCTGGATCTCGCGCGCCTCGTTCACCACACTCTTGTTCCGCATGACGGACACTCCTCAGGCCAGCACTTCGGCGGGCTGACCGGCCATCAGGATGGTCGCATGCGCCTGTGACATCATGCGGTCCTTGTTGTAGTCCGTGATCATGTTGAGCAGCAGGCGCTCATCGAAGCGGAAACGGCACAGCAGCATGTTGGACGATGCCATCTTCAGCAGTTGCGCGGGAGAGAGGCCGACGATCAGATCGGCCAGTTCCTCGCTCACCCCCAGACGGAAGATCGCGCTGGGCTTGTCGTCACGTATCATCTGTTGCGCCAACAACATATAAGACAGGTTGGTTTCCTTGATTTCTTCGTGCACTTGTTGAGTGTTCATTGCGGTCCCCTCGCTTAAACATTGAAGTCTTGTTACGACGGTTGCATTCTCGGGGACGAAACCCAAGAAAAAAATCGGATATCTTCTGATTATCGTGTAGGAAGAAATATTACAAGGAAGCCGGAACAGCCCTGCCAGCCTGGATCCGGCAGGAGCGACTCTGGTTGTGGGGACCGCCGCGAGGGGACGCAGTCAGGCATACGGTTTGTTTATCGGCAGGGATATGGAAAACTTTAGGGGCAATTGGAAAAATATTTTTCCGCCGCCTCGCTATCGCAACCATTTGAATTTGATATGTTTGATTCGCAGCGACAGCAAAATCACCTGCATTCGGGAATCATGTTTCTGCAGCCCGTTATTCGCCCCCGCAAGTCGGCACAGTGACGAGAGGAAATCCCGCGCATGGGATATCATCGGCAGCGTGCACGTTGAAGAGTGAACGCATTCGAATGGCAGCAATGCTCACATGGGTATCGCCGCCAGTCTTTGCATGTCATCCATAGCCCGAATCAGACGAGAATATTGTGGATCAAAACGTTATTGCCGTAGTAGGCCTCGGTTATGTCGGACTGCCGCTTGCTGTCGAGTTCGGCAAAAAGTTCAAAACCATCGGCCACGATCTTTCCGAGAGCAAAATCGCGCATTACCGTGACTTCAGGGATCCCACCGGCGATGTCTCGCCGGAAGACCTGCGCGCGGCCAGTCACCTGGCTTTCACCAGCGATCCTGCGCTGCTTTCCGCGGCCGACTACATCGTTATCGCAGTCCCCACCCCGGTGGACACTGCGCACCAACCGGATTTCTCCCCCTTGGTCTCCGCTTCTGCCGCTGTAGGGGAGCATCTGAAACGCGGCGCTACTGTCATCTACGAATCCACCGTATATCCCGGTGCGACCGAGGAGATATGCATCCCGGTGCTTGAGCGCGCATCCGGCCTGCAATGGAAAAAGGATTTCAATGTCGGCTACTCGCCGGAACGCATCAACCCCGGCGAAAAGGAAAGGACCGTCACCAAAATCATCAAGGTCGTTTCCGGAGATTGCGCAGCGACGCTCGACAAGGTGGCCCGGCTCTACGAGCACATCATCTCCGCCGGCGTGCATCGAGTCAGCTCCATCAAGGTCGCCGAAGCCGCCAAGGTGATCGAGAACACCCAACGCGACCTGAACATCGCATTGATGAACGAATTGGCGGTCATCTTTAACCGGCTCGGTATCGACACGCTGGAAGTGCTGGAAGCCGCCGGCACCAAATGGAACTTCCTGCCGTTCCGTCCCGGTCTGGTCGGGGGGCACTGCATCGGAGTGGACCCGTATTATCTGACGCACAAGGCGGAAATGACGGGATACCACCCCGAGGTGATCCTTGCCGGTCGCCGCATCAACGACGGCATGGCCGCGTTCGTCGCCCAGCAGACGATCAAACAGCTGATCCGGGCGGGCAGCCCGGTCAAGGCGGCAAAAGTCATCGTACTGGGGATAACCTTCAAGGAGAACTATCCGGACCTGCGCAATTCGAAAGTGGCCGACCTGGTGCACGAGTTGCAGGATTTCGGCTGCGAGGTGCATGTGCATGACCCGGTGGCCGACCCGCATAACGCGATGCATGAATATGGCATATCGCTGGCGGCATGGGACAGTCTTCCCGCGGCTGACGCGATCGTCGCTGCCGTTTCGCACAGGGAATATCTGGCCATGCCAAAGACCGAACTGCTGGCAAAGTTGAAGGCCGGCGGCGTGTTCGTGGACGTCAAATCGGCGCATGATGCGGCGGGGATCGCGGCGGCGGGGTTCAGATTGTGGCGCCTGTAGCGCTCAGCGGTCATTCACTCATTCGCCCACGCCCAGATGCCTCACGCACAATCTAACCATCGTTGGCAAAGATGAACCATCAGAATGAATTGGTGATCGAGGCAGGCAGAACGGAGCGCCATTACTGGCGGGATCTGTGGCGTTACCGCGAGCTGTTCTTCTTTCTGGCCTGGCGCGATGTTCTCGTCCGCTACAAACAGACCACCTTCGGCCTGGTCTGGGCACTGGGGCGCCCGTTGATGACCATGCTGGTGTTCACGCTGGTCTTCAGCAAGCTGGCCAACCTGCCTTCCGACGGCGTGCCCTACCCTCTCCTGATCTTTGCAGCGCTGCTGCCATGGCAGTTCTTTGCCGGTTCGTTCAGTGGCGCCGGCGACAGCCTGATCAGCAACGCCGGAATGATCTCGAAGGTCTACTTCCCGCGTCTGGTCATCCCTGCCAGCGCGGTGATCGTCAGTTTCGTGGACTTCCTGCTTTCCGTGATTGTTCTGGCGGGCTTGATGGCCTGGTATGGATTTGCGCCGAACCTGCGCATACTTGCCTTGCCGTTATTCATCTTCCTTGCCTTTGCCGCAGCCATGGGCGCGGGATTGTGGATCGCGGCGCTCAACGTCAAATACCGCGATTTCCGCATCGTCGTTCCATTTGTAGTACAGGTCGGACTGTACATATCCCCGGTCGGGTTCAGTAGCGCCATCGTCCCGGAACAATGGCGCCTGCTCTATTCCCTGAACCCGATGGTGGGTGTGATCGACGGCTTCCGCTGGGCCATCCTGGGAGGCGACACCCAGCTCTACTGGCCCGGTTTCATGCTCTCCCTATCCCTGATTGTGCTGATACTGGTCACAGGGATAGTATATTTCCGCAAAACGGAAAAGACCTTTGCGGATGTGATCTGATGTCTACTGTCATCTCAGTCGAGAACCTGTCGAAAAAGTACGTCATCGACCACCAGAAGCAGGGGCGCCATACTTCGTTGCGTGACGCGCTGACGGAAGGCGCAAAGCATCTCACCGACAAATTTCTTCATCCATTCTCCGCCACGGAAAACGGCCCGAGCCACGAGGATTTCTGGGCGCTCAAGGATGTCAGCTTCGATATTCAACAGGGCGACCGGGTCGGCATCATCGGGCGCAACGGCGCGGGAAAATCCACCCTGCTGAAGATCCTGAGCCGCATCACCGAACCCACATCGGGCCGGGTTTCCATCAAGGGTCGTGTAGCCAGCCTGCTGGAAGTGGGCACGGGTTTTCATCCGGAACTCACGGGGCGCGAGAACATCTTCCTGAATGGTGCCATCCTGGGCATGAGCAAGGCCGAGATCAGGAAAAGGTTCGACGAGATCGTCGCCTTTGCCGAAGTGGAGAGGTTCCTCGATACCCCGGTCAAACGCTATTCATCGGGCATGTATGTCCGCCTGGCCTTTGCGGTCGCCGCGCATCTGGAACCCGAGATATTGATCGTGGACGAGGTGCTGGCAGTGGGCGATGCACAATTCCAGAAGAAGTGCCTGGGAAAGATGCAGGATGTGTCCGCGCAAGAACGAACCATCCTGTTTGTGAGTCACAGCATGGCTGCAATAAGCAATCTGTGCACAAAGGCCATTTATCTTGATAGCGGCAGAGTCCGTTCGATTGGAAACACCGAAGCCGCGATTTCCGCATATTTGAAACTTGGCGCCGAATCGGCCCAAACCGATCTGAGGAACAGAAAAGACAGGACAGGGAATGGCTTGATCCGCTTCCTGTCTTTCGAACTAAGAAGCTGCGATACGAATGAGCCCCTCAATAGCGTCACCTCCGGCAGCTCCTGCATTCTGGCCATCAAATTCGAAAGGGGCGCGGCGCATGAAGAAACCATGGACCTCAATGTGGCAGTAGGCATAGATGACCGCCTTGGCAACAGGATCACACATTTGAGCAACGTCACGACGAACCAGAGCATTCAAAGCCAAAATAATAATAAAGAAGGGATCATTGAAATAGAGATAAAGGAGATGCCCCTCAGCAAAGGATCATATGGCGTCACCCTATTTTCCACGGTGGCGGGGGATATCGCCGACTGGGTCAAGAATGCAGGCAGTTTTCATGTAGAAGAGGGAGATTTTTTCCATACAGGGAAAGTGCCGCATGAGGGACAAGGTGTTTTCTACATAAAGCACTCTTTCCGGGAATGAGCATGGAAGCTTCATGTGCAATATGGATTTGCAGTCCGCACTGACAAACACGATCGACCGCAGAGACGAATGCGTATATGAGAAAACTACTGACTTATCTGGGCGCAAGATACTTCCCGAATCTGGCCGTCATGGAACGCAATTTCAGCACACTGGCATGCGATCTCGGACAGTGGCGCAGCGTGAAGGCAAAGATGGCTGTCGATGCCAATGGGGCTGAATTGCCCTGGTACACCTATCCGGCCATTGAATACCTGACCAGTTTTGATTTCAGGGATTGCGATGTATTTGAATTCGGATCCGGCAATTCTTCATTATTCTGGTCTGAACGGGCACGGAGCGTCTTCTCGGTCGAAGACAACCTGGAATGGCATGAAGCCGTCAATCGGAAGAAACGGAAGAATCAAACGCTGATCCACCGCAAGGACGAGTCGGGTTACGTCAATTCGCTGGCTGAGCAAGACAGGTCGTTCGAGATCATAGTGATCGATGGCAAGTGGAGAATGCAGTGCGCAGAAATGGCCATACGCCACCTGAAGGATGGCGGGATGATCGTACTGGACAATTCCGACCGCACGATCGAAAAGAAATGCGGCGAATTCCTCCGTGAGCAAGGGCTTGTTCAAATCGATTTCAGCGGATTCGGACCGATCAACGGCTATTGCTGGTCGACATCAATATTCATCAAGACCCCCTTTTTGCTGCAACGCAACTTTGCCGGTCCCGCGCCGATCGGCGGGTTGAAAAACTGAGGGCGAGAATGCTTCCGAAAATGATTGGTTCCATCCTCTCTGCAGTCAGAAGGCGGCTCACTGAAGTCGGCGACAGACCATCTGACCTGGGAGAGTTCGCCTTCAAGTCCTATTCCCAGGAGGGGGAGGATATGGTGCTGCGAAGGATATTCGAGGGTCAGCCATCGGGATTCTTCGTGGATGTGGGAGCGCATCACCCGCAGCGCTTTTCCAATACGTATTATTTTTATCAGCTTGGATGGAGCGGGATCAATATCGAGCCGAATCCCGATGCACTTGCAGCGTTCAGCTCAACACGTCCCAGGGACATCAACCTTCAGCTCGGTGTGTCGGATACTCCGGGGATGCTTGCATACTATCGATTTGACGAACCCGCACTGAATACATTCGACCATGCAATAGTAAAGTCCAGACTGGCAAAAACCTCATACAAGCTGGAATCGACGAGCGAAGTAAGCGTCAGCCGGCTTGATTCGATTCTGGCAACGTATTTGCCGAAAGGCACCAGAATTGATTTTCTGTCGGTCGATGCAGAAGGCTATGATCTGGCGGTATTGAAGTCCAATGATTGGGATCTGTACAGACCCAGATGCGTCCTTGTGGAAATGCTGAATGCCTCTCTCGAAGATGCCATGCGCGGTGATATCTACCAGTTCATGAAGAGCAAGGATTATGCGTTATTCGCGAAGACGTTCAATACGCTGATATTTTTATGCCCCCAGGGTTGAAGCTCGGAAGAAATATGGATTTTCAGCGAATCATTCAGTACATCCCCAAAATATTCAGGAACAGACTGGACGAGGCGAGAATTCGCGCAATGACCGCCAGCTATGATCTGGGCGGTTACAAGAGGATATACCTGGTCCATATCCGGAAGACGGGGGGCACCTCGTTGAACCACATCTTTCTGAATTTGCAGACAGGTGACTCTGCCTCGTTGTATGAAAATCTGGCCCGGAGTCCGGACCATCGGATCATCTGCGGGGACAAGGTTTACGTGGGCTGGAATGTTCGGTACATCAATGCGGGGAATTATTTTTACGCCTTTTCCCACACCCCGCTGCATGAGCTGGATTTGCCGGAAGGAACATTCACGGTCACTTGCTTCCGCGACCCGGTGAAGAGGGTGATCTCGCACTACAACATGCTGATGAACTTTCAAGTGAACAAGATCGATCATCCCTGCATGGCCATCGAGGGGAAGTGGCTGGGGAACTCATTCGAGGACTTTTTGCAGAGGATCCCCGAGGAGCATCTGCTTAACCAGCTATACATGTTTTCGGCCAGGTTCGACGCCAGCGAGGCATTGGCAAGAGTGGCCGGCCTTTCGCACTATTTCTTCACTGAAGACTTCGCCCGCGGCATCGATGAATTGAACACGAAGACAGGACTCAACCTGAAGCCCTTGCATATCCGCAAGGCATCCTTCAGCGCCTCGATCCCCGAGGAAAGCATCGAGAAGCTCAGAGGAATGCTCGCGAGGGAATATGCTTTCCTCGATCGCGTCCGAAATATGCGCAAGGACATGCAACAGGATGGAACTCCCGATCGGCAGTTGCACGATTGCCCGCCATAACTCACCGCAAACCATCATGACAACCGCCCCGATAGCATTGTTCGTCTATAACCGCCCCGAGCATACGCGCCGGACGGTGGAGGCATTGCAAAAGAATGCATTGGCGCAAGAAAGCGACCTGATCGTTTTTTCCGATGCACCGAAGTCTCAATCGCAGACCGAAGCGGTGCGCGAGGTACGCCAGTACATCCATCGGATCGGGGGATTCAAGTCGATTGTCATCGTCGAGCGGGAGACCAATCTTGGACTTGCGCGCTCCATCATCGATGGCGTCAGCAGAGTGGTAGATGCGCAAGGTCGCATCATCGTGCTGGAAGATGACCTGGTCACCTCGCCCTATTTCCTGGATTTCATGAACAGAGCGCTCGACGCCTACCAGGATGACGAGAAAGTGATGCATATTTCCGGATACATGTTTCCGATCGACCAGACTGATCTGCCGGAAACTTTCTTCCTTCGAACAGCTTCATGCTGGGGATGGGCGACCTGGAGCAGGGCTTGGCAGCACTTCGAGAAGAACCCAGGACTCCTGCCTGGTGAATTTGATGCATCCGCGATCAGACGCTTCGATATGGATGGCGCCAACAGTTTCTGGGCGCAGGTCGAACAAAATGCGCAAGGTTTGATAGATACCTGGGCGGTGTTCTGGTATGCGTCCGTGTTCAAGAAAAACGGATTGTGCCTGCACCCGCGAGTTTCGATGGTGAACAATATCGGGCATGACGATTCGGGAGAACATTGCAGGCAGACAGATGTTTTCGCAACCACACTGGCAAGCAAACCTGTATCCGGCTTTGAAGCGGATATCGCTGAAAGCGCACTGGCACATGCCAGGACCCGCGAATTCTTTTTGGCGCCAGGCGCCCCCGAAACCAGCCGTTCAACATTTCGCCGGCTCCTTTCGGCCATCAGGCGTCGATTGCCCTGATGCGAGTCGTTAAGTTTTGCGGATTTTGCGATTCGGGGTGGTTCAGGATGATGCGGCGCCGGGCAGAACGGCTTTATTCTTTGCATTGTGGCGAACAGAAAAGGTGGATTTGTGCTTGCACGACAGTCATCAGGCAATGAGATCGTGATGTGGGGCATCCCGTTGCCGACCAGCGGAATGCATCAGACCGACATCGGATATCTGAGGGATCTCGCCAGTCGTGAGCGCCCCGCTGTCGAATGGATATGGCAGGAGATGGATCGGGCCTGGGATGAGCTGGCGCTGGACAACAAGGCCGGTTTGCAGGGGCAGGCGATAGGCGATTTCTATTCGCATCCGGTCTGGATAGTCAATGGCGTATTCTCGGCATCCGATCCGGTCTCCATTCAGCACCGTGAATCGATCGCCGCTTTTGCCAGCCGGATAGGTGTAAAGCGGATCGCGGATTACGGCGGCGGCTTCGGCGAGTTGGCGCTGAGAATACATGCAGCAGCCCCCCAGGCTCATATCGATATCGTGGAGCCCTATGCTTCACAGCTTGGCATGCTGAGAATGGAAGGATGTTCCGGCATCCGGTTCGTTGAAGAGTTCGACGGCCCGTATGATTGTGTCGTTGCCCAGGACGTCCTTGAGCACGTTGAGCACCCGCTGAAGCTGGCCGAGCAGATGGTGCTGGCGACCAGACCCGGCGGCTATCTGATCCTGGCCAATTGTTTTTACCCCGTGGTCAAGTGCCACCTGCCTTCGACCTTCTATCTGCGGCATACCTTCACCTGGGTGGTCAGCGCCCTGGGGCTCAAGTACGATGGCTGCATCGAAGGTGCCGGTCATGCGCTGGTTTTCAGAAGACGGGGCAACATCAACAGATTTATGCTCGCGCTATTCGTTCCGATTGCGAAACTTGCCGGACCCTTGCTGAATATGGCGATCCCCGCGATTGCTTCTCTACGCCGCAGATTGGGGACATGATGGCCATCAAACCACTGATGCTCAATGCTTACGACAACGTGGGAGGGGCCGCGATCGCAACCTATCGTTTGCACCGCGGGCTGCTTTCGATCGGGGTCGATTCCCGCCTGCTGGTGTTGCAGAAGGGATCGAACGACCCTACCGTCATCACCCTGGAACCGCAATCCAGATTGAAGAACAAGATCGCGGCATTCTACGCGCGGCGGGATGAGGCGGTGACCCGCCAATGCAAAGCCGAAGGCAACAGGTATTTCTCTCCTGCCAGGTGCCCCGACCGACTGGCATCCAAAGTCGCGGCAGCCGATCCGGATCTTGTTCATCTATTCTGGGTGAATTCAGGTTTTTTGAAGATCGAGACGCTGAAGCGATTCAAAAAACCGCTCATCTGGACCCTGCATGACATGTGGCCGTTCACCGGCGGATGCCATTACGACGATGAATGCAGAAGATTCCGGCAAAGTTGTGGCAAATGCCCGATATTGGGCTCGGGCAGTGACCATGACCTGTCGCGACAGATCTTTGAGCGCAAGCGAACCGCCTGGCGTGATGTGCCGATCACCGTGGTCGCGACCAGCAATTGGCTTGCCGACATGGCGCGCTCAAGCTCGTTGTTCAAAGACCAGCGGATCGAGGTGATCCCCAACGGGATAGACACCGGCAGATACAAGCCGCTTGATAAACATGCAGCGCGTGCAGCCTTTGGCCTGCCGCAGGATAAGCATCTGGTGCTGTTCTCGGCATTCAGCGCCATAACAGACAAGCGCAAGGGAAACCATCTTCTGGTGCCGGCCCTCAGAAGGATGGCCGGGAGCGGATGGGGAGAAAGAACGGAATTGGTGGTCATTGGAGCCGGCAAGCCAGAGAACCCTCCCGACCTCGGCATGAAGGTCCACTACATGGGCGACTTCCACGACGAGATAAGTCAGGTGTTGCTCTATTCGGCGGCGGATGTCACCGTGGCCCCGTCGATGCAGGAGAATCTGTCCAATACCGTGATGGAATCGCTCTCCTGCGGCACGCCGGTGGTTGCGTTCGATATAGGCGGCATGCCCGACATGATCGACCACCAGGACAGCGGATTCCTGGCGCGCCCGTTTGAATCCGATGATCTCGCAGCCGGAATGATGTGGGTGCTGGAAGATAAAACACGTCACGACAAGCTTGCCGAACATTCCCGCAAAACCGCAGTGGAACGGTTCGACCTGAAGACAGTCGCCAACCTTTATCTGTCCCTCTATCGGGATATGCTGGAATGACGGTCGGCCGCCAAGCATCTTCGGCCGTGACATCCGCGGGCTCTGCGATGGCGAGTCTGCCAAGGATCACGGTCGTCACTCCCGTTCTCAATGGCGCGGCGCACATCGCAGAGACGCTGGAATCGGTTCTGCGCCAGGATTACCCGGAACTGGAATACATCGTTGCGGACGGCGGCTCGACGGATGGGACGCTGGACATCATTCGCAGATATGAAACCAGAGACGATTTTCCCCAGCGTATCTCGCTCGTCATCTCCGGGCCGGACCGGGGAATGTATGACGCGATCGCCAGGGGATTCGAGCATGCCAGCGGCGACATCTATTGCTACCTGAACGCCGACGACCTGTTCGAGTGCGGCGGGTTAAGATCGGTTGGTGAATATTTCATGCAGCATCCGGAGACCCAGGTCATCTATCACGAGGATATCGTGCAGGTGGATGGCTGGAAGTTCCCGAATGTGCGCCAGCCCGGGAACGTCGACACTGTCGACCTGCTCAAGGGGCACATCCTCTTTCAGGATGGCGTGTTCTGGCGGCGTTCGGTCTTCGAGGCCGTCGGCGGAATGCGCAGGGATCTCAAACTGGCAGGCGACTTCGACTTGTGGTTGCGCCTTTCGAGCCGCGCCAGTTTCGTCAGACGCTCCGGTCATGTGAGCTGTTTCCGTATGCACCCCGGCCAGTTGAGTTCAAGGATGGATCGCTATCAGCGCGAAATGGAGCAGTCGATCGCAGACTTCCTGGCGACTGTGTCGATAGGCAAACGAGCATCATGGACGCTCCAGAGTCTGTTCCGGAATACCTATAGAAAGCTCGCGCGAAAATGGGGCAGTGAAAGACTTTTCTTTCCGATCGATTTCCGCAACCTTCCGCCACCCACTGCCACGGTACCTCCCGGCACGGAAGAGATAGCGCGCAGCCCGATCGACGGAAAGCCCGCTGAACGTTTACTGTTCACGGCACCAGACACACGATTCGGCGAACGTGAACTCAACCATATCTACCTTGATGAACGCCACGGGATCGCGATCACCCATCCGCATATTGCAGCCGACAGGTTGGATGCGCTGTATCAAAAGCACTATTCTTCCCCACCGATGGAACTCAAGCTGCCGGAGACCACATCCCCCTACAGGCAGTTCGACGGGAAACGATTCTGGGAAAAGCTCCTGTTCAGACTCCCCGTAGGGATCCTGTCGCGCATCCTGTTCCCCGGCGCAGGATCGGACAATACCTTGCAGGAGTTGATTACGGTACTTGAGCGATCAAACGTGGACACGGCAACACCGCTTCGCTTCCTCGATGTCGGATGTTTTGAGGGCCATCTGCTGGACCAGATTCGCAGCAACACGGGCTGGAAGCCCTCTGGATTGGAACCCAACAAGCTGGCCGCAGATACGGCAAAGGGAAAAGGACACCAAGTGTGGTGTGGACATGCCGAAGATGCCGGCGCTCTGATCCCGCGGGAACAGAAATTCGATGTCATCCATTTGGGGCAAAGCATCGAGCATGTAGACGACCCGGTTGGCGTGCTCGTGCACCTGAAGCGGCTGCTTGCCCCGCGTGGAGTGCTTGTGGTGAGCACGCCCAATCTGGATTCGCGCGAGATAGATTGGTTCGGTCCCACCTGGGCACACTGGCACCCGCCCTATCACCGCCATGTTTTTTCCGGCAAAGGGTTGCACGCGCTTGCACAAAAGGCGGGGTTCCTGCCGCTTCACTTGCAGACCTTTTCCAACCCGTACTGGACCTGCATGTCACTGGCCCAGAACCGGCTTGGCCTGGGTGGCAGCGTCTCGCATGCGGTACATTTCGACCGCCGAACAACCAGGGAAGCGCGCAGGATAAACTTCTGGAAAAAGATCATCTGGGACAGGCTGGATAAGGGTGACTACTGCCTCTTTGTCATGAAAGACGCGGCCGCCGGAGACTCGCGCCATGTCTGACCAGGATCAAGCGCTGAAAACCATCGATGAGATGACTGATACCCGTACAGCCCGGATCCATCCCGCTGCGCCTGAGGGCACACAAAAAACAGGGAAGGAAACACCCGCCTATCGCCGCATCCTGCGGCCCTTGATCCGGCTGGTGCGCCCTGTATATCGCGGTCTGCAGCCGCGGCTCGGGGTGCTCAACCAGCATCCGCCGCGCAAGCTGCAAGCAACTGCCGATGGCAGCAAGAATGCCCCGCCCGGAGCGGCCTCGAAGATCTCCATTGTCACCCCCTCGTTCAATCAGTCCACGTTCATTGAGCGCACCCTGACGAGCGTGCTTGACCAGTCCTATCCGAACCTCGAGTACTATGTGCAGGATGGCGCTTCCAGCGATGGCACGATCGAGATACTCAAGCGTTACGCGGATCGTCTTGCCGGATGGGATTCACGCCCGGACAACGGACAATCCCAAGCCATCAATCTCGGCTTTGCCAGGACATCCGGCGAGATCATGGCCTGGCTGAACTCGGACGATATATTGCTGCCTGGTGCATTGTCCTGCGTGGCTGAATATTTCCGCCTTCACCCCGAAGTGGATGTGATCTATGGTTACCGCGTCCTGATCGATGAGAACGATCAGGAGATCGGCCGCTGGATATTGCCCGCACACGATGACGGAGTCCTTTCGTGGGAAGATTACATCCCGCAGGAAACGATATTCTGGCGCAGGCGCATATGGGATAAGGCCGGCGGCAAGATCGATGAGTCATTTCGTTTCGCCATGGATTGGGACATGCTGCTACGTTTTCGCGATGCAGGCGCGCGCTTTGCCAGATTGCCGCGCTTTCTGGGAGGATTCCGCATCCACCCGCGGCAAAAGACGTCGGCCGAGATATCGAGTACCGGCTTTCAGGAAATGGATCGCATCCGCCAGAAAATACATGGGCGCGTCCCCTTGCCCGCGGAAGTGAAAAAGGCCGTGCGAACATACTTGTTGAGACATCTGCTTCTCGATTGGGCATGGCGCATCAGAGACAGGCTGGGATTCAAGTGAATTCTCCCGACCACGTTGCTGTTTCCATCATCATTGCCGTCTTCAACGGCAGGGCGACCCTGCAGCAATGCATCGACAGCATCAGGCAGCAGACCCTCGCGAACAAGGAGCTGATCGTCATCGACGGCGGATCTCAGGATGGCACGGTCGATTTGCTGCGAGCGAACGCCGCATGGATCAGCTATTGGGAATCAGAACCAGATCGCGGTATATACCACGCCTGGAACAAGGCACTGGCGCATGCGCATGGCGAATGGATCTGCTTCCTCGGTGCCGATGATTTCCTCTGTGATCCCTCCGTACTGGAAAGAACGGTCGTGCAACTGCAAAAACTGCCGCAAGATATTCGCGTGGCATATGGACGGATCATGCTGATCGGCGAGGACGGCGAACCGACCCGCTCGATCGGACAACCGTGGGCGAGAGAGACTTTCCGGCAGCACATGAGCATTCCGCATGTCGGCACGATGCATCGACGGACACTGTTTGAACAGAATGGCGATTTTGACGAATCGTTTCAAATAGCCGGCGATTACGAATTGCTTTTGCGCGAATTGAAGACGGGCGATGCGGCATTCATTCCCGATATCATCGTCGCTGGTCAGCGGCTGGGCGGCATCAGTACGGCCGCCGGGAACAATCTGAAGATAAAGAAGGAAGTCTGGCGTGCGCAGAGAATGCATGGACTTCCGCTGCAGTGGGGAGCTGTGCTCAAGGAAGCCGCGGATGAATATCTGCAGCTGGCGCTCAGGAAGGTGCTCGGAGAAAAGGCAACCGGCAAGCTGCTCGCCTGGCGCAAGAACCATGTGAAGCGGTGATGGAAACAGACCGAGATCGTTGAGACCGCAATAATGAAGATACTTCTGACAACCCACGTCTTCCTGCCCGATTATTCATCCGGAACGGAGATACTGACTCTGGATACGGCCAGGGAACTGCGGCGTCTGGGTCACGAGGTAGAGATCTGTACAGGATTTCCGGCCCGGCCCGGCCTGAGCGATGCCCAGCGCTTTGACAGCTACGAATACGAAGGCATTCCGGTTCACCGCTTCATGCACGATGCCGCCCCGATGGGCGGGCAATCAAATGTTGCCGAAGCGGAATACAACAATCTGTTCTTTGCCCACTGGTTTCGCGCTTACCTGAAGCGGTCCCGACCGGACATCGTGCATTTCTTCCATCTGGGCCTGCTTTCCGCATCGGCCATAGACGTATGCCATGAACTTGGCATACCGATGGTGATGACGCCGACCGATTTCTGGCTGATCTGCCCGAACAACCAGCTCCGCCTGCCCGACAATTCGCTATGCACCGGCCCCGACCGCGACAGCGTCAATTGCATGAAGCATGCGGTAACGAACAATCAAGCGCCAACCGTAGCCAGGATTTTTAACCTCCTGCCCTATCGGGTGGTTGCCGCGATGATTTCGGCCATCAACCGCGGCGCCTTTTCCGGCTCCTGGTTCTCGCCGTTAGTGCGAGCCCTGTCGCGGCGGGCGGGATTTCTCAGGGAGCGGATGAACAGACTGGACAGGGTCATCGTGCCTACCCGACTGATGGAAAGGATGCTGGTGAAGAATGGATTGGATCCGGCCAAGGTAAGCTTCAGCCGCTTTGGCATCCGCCCCACGAATGTCGAAGCACACAAACCGGATGCCGCCGGAAGGATCCGCATTGGTTTCATCGGAGGGCTGGCCGCACACAAGGGAGCACATTTGCTGATCAGCGCGGTCCGTCGCCTGCCGCCAGACCTGTCTTTCGAACTGAAGATATATGGCCGGAACGATCTCTTCCCGGAATATCAGGCAAAGCTGCGGCAGCTTGCCGCAGGGGATCAGCGCATCCGCTTCTGCGGGACGTTCCCGAACGAGCAGATCGGCAAGATATTCGCGGAACTGGATATGCTGGTAGTACCGTCGATCTGGTATGAGAACACGCCACTGGTCATATACTCAGCGCAGGCGGCTGACTGTCCGGTGATCGCCACCGATCTTGGCGGCATGGCGGAAGTCATCGAGCACGGCAAGAATGGCCTGTTGTTCGAGAAAGGTGATATCGCAGGCCTGGCAACTGCCATAGAAAGACTTGCACGTGATCGGGAGCTGCTGCATCGACTGGCGGCAAATGCCATCAAGCCGAGATCGACCGGAGATTATGTGGCCGATCTACGAGCCATCTACGAGGATGTGCTGGCGGAACGACGCAGCACCGGCAAACCGCTACGCTGATTTTTCGGCAACGACATAAGTCGTGGCTGCCAGGATGTGGGCATTGGGTCTATTGCCAAACACCTTGTCCAGCGGCCTGATGGCAACAGCCATAACGCCCCACAATATTCGCAGCGGCAATCTGATGATGCTCGGCAAATATTCACGTATGAATACTCCCACCACAGTAGTCAGGGTGTATGCCGGCCCCACGCATGGCCCGCATTCGATCACTTTCAGCCCCGCTGCTTCAAACAGATGCCTGTGCCCGGTGATGGTGTAGTTCTGGTAGTGATGAGGGTAGCCGTGGTAAGGAAACATGAATGGCGTACAGATGAATATCCTGCTGCCGGGCTTGAGCACTCGAAAGATTTCCCCGGCTGCCTTGGCGGGGCTATGCAAGTGCTCAAAGACCGCCTCGCTGTAAATCACATCCACGCTTGCATCCGCATATGGCAGTTGATGCGCGTCGGCCACGACATCCACATTTGGAAATGGCCCGATATTCAAGTTGATCAGCCTGTCATGGGCGCGTGCGGGTCCCCCGCCGATAGACAGGCACAACGCATCGCTGGGCAGATCCGCAAACAAACGCTCAAATGCCTGTTTGCTTGCCTCTGTTCTGTAGTCGGAATTCAGCAATTGCCGCAAGCGGCCGAGCAATGAATCGCTCTTTCGCACGCCTTCCAGAGAATATTCCTCATTCATTCTCTTCGACGCGGATGCATATTGGGAGGTCGCGCCCGAATCTGCCAGCAGGATCGGGATCTGGCCGTTCAGCAACCTGTAGCGATGCGCATCATCTTCCGTCACCAGCCATTGCCGGTCGCTGGAAACATGCAATCGCTGTCTGGTGACGGGACAGACCAGTAACCCCTGTTCAATCTGCGTTATGGTATTCATTGACATATGAACCTGAAAATACGCCCCAAACAAAGCCGTGCCTCATCGCACCGTCAACTCGACCTTAAATTTCTGACCACATAAAGATCCTGATGCCCCCACCAGTCTGCCTTATCCAGGCGCAGGACACTTTGATGCAGGATATCCCCGACCGCCCTTGTGACGTACTCGGGCGTGACGATCGTGCTGCCATAATCCGCCACATCCAGATCTTTTTGCTCGCTGCTCGGCGCGAACCATATCCCGGATTCGGGCATGGCCGGTTTCCCGAGATTCTCCCAGGTGGTCATGCCGTGCGTGGTGAATATCAGGTACCCGCCCGGCTTCACCTTGTCAAAGAGCGTCTTTAGCCAGCGGCCCCAGGTACGTTCCGGCATGTGGGAGAAAAAGCTCAGGGCAAAGACGGCGTCAAATGAACCGTTCTCGATCCCGAGGTCCTCCGGTTTGGTCGCGGAGCGTATCGTGTCGACGCCCAGTGCAGACTCGATGAACGTGCAGGCTGCCGCATGGATATCACAGGAAACCAGTTTGACCGGGGCCAGCTCCCTGCTTAAGTGCCTGGTCACGCAACCATATCCCGATGCGAATTCAAGCAGAGACGTATCCGCTCCTCTCTTCACACCCAGCTGCGAGAACAGCAGGTCAGCCAATTTTTTTGCCGAGTTCGCCCCATCGTGAAAATAATATTTCACGGCTTGTTCACGGGTGCGGAAACCCGGATATGCAAGGACAAACCGGAAGATAAGGTCGTCCGGATGAACGGCGGAAGCCACGCCGGTTTCATCCGCATAGCGCACGATGTCATCCTTCATCTTCGCTCTGCCTGTACGGAGGAAATATGCAAGGTCGCCGATCCTTTCCATTGCCCGTGCCGGCACCCGGCCAGCCCTGAGTTTGACTTCGTGCGGAAGCCGCTTCAGTTTTCGTTGCAAGTCTTCAAGTGCCACTCTGTACCTCGGCTTAAACATTGCTCATTACACTTTCTTATCTGATGCATTCCATATTCAGGAGAGCCCATAGTGCCAGAAACTCCTGCGATGGCAATCTGACCATCCGCATGCGATCGCCCCCTTGTGGCGCTGATTCAGTTCCGGGGAAATTGCGAAACCAGGAATTGCGAGCCCTTCGTGGTCAGATGCACGTGATCATATGCTGTAAGCGTATCCCCGGTCTCTCCCAATCTGGTGATGCAGCCATCTTCATTGCACAGGATCCTTATGGGAGATATGTAGCTGATGTGCAATTGTCGGGCAAAATCGGAAAGCACTGGGTCCAGTTGCAGCACATCCTGCCGCAAGCCGAATTCCATCCTTGCCGGAATCTGGCGAAACACATCGGATCTGAATTTCAGGAATAACAGCCTGGGCAGGTTGTCCGTCCAGCGGGGAGCGGGGCCGATCAGATCTATATCGGTGATCCCGATCTGACGGAGCCGCTCTATCGTGCCTTCCAGTTGCTTCCAGTCATACTCGTTCCATATGGCCGCGAGTACGACCTTATCCGGTCTTTGCTGCCTGATAGACTCGAAGACGTAGTCGTTGATCTTCCTGCAATGCGGACGGATCCCGATCTCCATATCCAGAATCGGGGGACACAAACTGGCTGTCCGCATGGCGATCTGGTACTCCCCGCCAAAAGAGGATTGGTACCCCGGGTACAAATGCTCTGCATTCGAGTCGCCCCATAACAATAGCAATGGCTTTTTTCCCTGCTCATCCCGCCATAGGCAATGTTTGAAGGCAGTGTAGTCCTGCGTCTGGCTCAAAGAGCAGCTTGCCCTCCCCCAGCCTTCGAACTTGGCGCGCTTGTATTCCAGCAGTTCCCGCGTGATCGCGGGGAATCTGAATCCCAGCCCGTCCCGTTTGAAACAGTTATACCCTGCATAACCCGCAGCAATCATCAAGACAAACAGAACGATCACTTTCCCGTTGCTGCGCTCACCGGAACGGATCGGCCTTTCAACAAACCGGTATGTCAGCCAGGCAAGCGCGATAGAGATGACCACAACGGCGAACCGCACTTCCATCGAGGGCGATTTTCCCTCCGCGATACGGGCGAAGGACAGCAAGGGCCAGTGCCATAGATACAGCGGGTAGCTGATCAGCCCGAACCATACCAATACACGGTTGGCAAGAACGGTACGGTTCAGCCAGGTATCCGGCCCCGCGGAGATGATCAGCACAGCCCCCAGCGTCGGCAGCAGCGCCCACCAGCCCGGTATGGCACTCTCTCTGGTAATGACAAGGACAGCAAGGATGATCAGGCCTGCACCGAGCAGCGAACGCGAGCTGCTCCAGCTGTTGCCACGGTCAGCCGGACTTTGCCCACAGGCAGTTTGCCCGATCCCGGCAAACGGACTCACGCCTTGCTGCTTGCGGTACGCCAGGATGGAACCCGCCAGCAACTCCCAGAATCGCGTTTGCGGTGAATAGAACGCGGTGACCGAGTCGAAATAGACCGTGCTTTGGACAATGTTCAGCGCGAAGGAAACGACGGCAATGACGATCGTGACCTTGAGCAGATCGAAGTCTTTTTTCCAGACAAACCACAGGAGCAAGGGCCAGACGATATAGAACTGCTCTTCAATGCCCAGCGACCAGAGATGCAGCAGCGGCTTTGAATCTGCGGCACCGTCAAAATAGCCGCTCTCGTTCCAGAACAGCAGATTCGAAATGAAACCCGCACCGCCCGCGATGTGCTTGCCCAGTTGCGCAAATTCCGAGGGCATAAGCAAAAACCAGCCGGCTGCATAACTAGCGATCAGAACTAGCAGCAGTGCAGGAAATATGCGCCGGATACGTCGGCTGTAGAATTCGATGAAGCTGAAGCTGTTGTTCTTCAGGTTAGCGAAGATGATCGTCGAGATCAGAAAACCGGAAATGACGAAGAAGATATCCACGCCGATGAAACCGCCCCCGATCATGTCCGGGAATGCGTGGAATCCCACAACGGAAAGAACGGCTATCGCACGGAGTCCGTCGATGTCGGCACGGTATTTCGGGTGGGTCAGGTGTCCGGAAGGAAAGCGGCTCCGCTCTTCGCACCCGCTTTGACTGGCGATGATTTCCAAGACCTCAGCTCTTTGACCGGGCCGGCTTTTTCGCCAGCAGCAATATATGGTGCGGATAGATCCGTTCGACTGCCAGCACCTTCAACCCGGCATATTCGACGAGTCTCACCACAAGCGCCGCATCGAACACATGATGGTGCAGACAGCGGTTCTCGACGTTCTTCATGGAACGCCTCCTGAATGCCTCGCTATCACCCGCTTCCGGGTCCCGCTCCAGATCATGCAGTGCCAGGATCTCCGGCAGATGCGTCAAGTCGTCCTCCTTCATCCCGGCTTCGAAATCCGCGATCAGATGCTCCATCGTCGTCAGCGGACGTCGATAGTCGAAGGTGTGGGCCCTGTCGGGCAGCAGCAGCACCAGCATCCCGTCGTCGGCAAGCAGGCGCTTCCATTCGGATAGCGCGAGTATCGGATTGGCCACATGTTCGAGTACATGCGAGGAGAGTACGAAGTCATAAGCACCGGTATCCAGGGCGCTCATGGCGGTCGCTTCGAGGATATATTGCCGGCCGGGCGGTTTGCTGCGATCGAAGCGGAACGTATGTCCCTGCCTGATATCGCCTTCCCAGACTGTCACATCGCCGAAGTTGCAATTGTCGAGGTGGCCGACTATCGGATACAGCGGGAATATGCCGCCTCTGGTGAACACCTGGCTCGGCCCGCCGATCTCCAGCCCCCGTCTGCCAACGAACAGTTCCTGATATGCCGGGAACGATCTGGCGCGTCCTGCCAGCATCCTGCGCAAACGCACAACGACGGCACGCGCCATCCCCGCGATCCCGCGCACCCGAACGATATGGACGATCTTGCCGATCATTGCCGATACAGCCATTTTTTTTCACACGCCCCCATGCGATGGCGAACCCCGTCCGCGATGCCTGCAACGAATGCGCGGATCTTGGCGACGCGCTGTCTTTCCAGTGTAGCCAGCAGGATCAGGCCCAGCAGCAGACGCAGCAGACGACGCAGGCACCAGTCTGGCTCCCGCCACCAGTACTTGGCCAGCGTGACCACGGTATTGCGGGCGATGTAATACTTTCGCAGCGGCGGATGATTGGGCAGGACTCCAAGCAGCGGCAAGCGCACCCCGCCGCGCTCGCCGACACTGTGATCCATCACCGGTTTCCGGCTGATCACCACCTGATGGCCGTTGGCGCGCATGCGCAAACAGAATTCGTGATCCACCTGGTCGATGAAGTAATCCTCACGAAAACCGCCCACCGCCCGCGCCACAGCTGCATCGACCAGACTGCCCGAGGTGATGACCGTTTTCTGTCTCAGGCACCCCGACTCTCCGACGGCGGGGACCTTCAGCCGACCGCTCTGGCTGTCGAAATAGTTCCCGCCGATCACCGCCGCTTTCGGCTCGCAGGACTCATGCACCTGGAGCAAGGTCGACACCATGTCGGGATAACTGCGGGTGTCCTGATCGAGGGTCAGCAGCCACTTGCAGCCGATCTGCAGCGCATATTCGAGTCCCTGGTTCAGGGCTGCCGCAATCCCTGCGTTGCGCCGATTCTCGATGAGATGGATCTTTCCCGCGCTCCCCGCCAGCTGCACAAGCTGCTGTGCGGCTCCCGGTGTCGGCGTGTTGTCGACCACCACCACAGTACCGACCTGCGGCAGTATGTCTTGCAGGCGACCTGCGAAGCCATCGTCCGGAAAATACGCCACCACCACCGCGCACACTGCTTCCGCTGCCGCATCGAGCGGCATGGCATCAGCGGGCAAGGTCTGGCGTTCCTGTTTCATGATGCTTTCACGATCTTGAATGATGGGAACCCGGCCATCAGCGCGCGGCCAGGCGCTGATAGAGCGCGGCATAACGAGCGGCACAGTCATCCCAATCCCCGATGGTTTCCTTGATGCATCGGCGCGCCGCTGCGCCGATGCGCCGATTGGCGGAGACATCCTCCAAATGGTTCAGGGCTTCCACCAGCTGGCTGCGTTCCTGCACCAGCCAGCCCGTGTCCCGATGCCGAATGAGATCCAGATGTGCCGGCAGATCCGAGGCGATCACGGGCAATCCTGCCGCCATCGCTTCCAGCATGACTTGCGGGCGGCCCTCATCATGCATACTGAGGGTGATCAGTCCGGTGGCACGCGGGAACCAATCGTTCCTCAATTCGTCCGGATGGGTGGGACCGTGCCAGACCACCCAGGGAGGCAGCTCCAGTTGCTCCTGCATCGGGCCGAACAGGTGCAACTGTCGCTGGGCACCGAACAGCCCCTCTCCCCAGGCGAACAGATTCCCGACCTTGTTCCGGGTGAGCCGGGTCACCGCGATCCAGCACGCGCATTCCGCACCGCTGCGCTCCACCTCGAACCAGCTTCGGCTCACGCCGAAAGGGATCGCTTCCACGTCGGCCACATCGCCGAAATCCGCTTGCAGCCGCGGCAGCATCCACGCCGCGTTCGGGGCCAGCACCGTCGGACGTTGCCGGAACACCGCGCGCAGCATGGCTCGCATGCCCGGCTTGTCCAGCAGGGCGTAATCGCTGCCCAGCACAGTGACCAAAGCCGGAGTAGAGGTACCCCACAAGGGAATGGCATTCTGCAACCAGTTCACATGCACCACTTCATGACGTGAATGGCGGTAGGCCCGGCGCAAACGCCGCAACAGATCGAACAGCATGACCACGCTGGTGAGATTCTTCTGGCGCAGGATATGGGCGATCCCGCCCTGTGCCGACATCTTCTGCAGAAAGCGACTGTCGCCGTCCTCCAGCGCACTTTCAAGCCGGCCCGGCAATTCACCCGGCGGCGCCCACAAGGAAAGTGATAGGTCCCGGCGGCGCGCCACGGATTCGGCCATGTCGTAAATGAAACGGCCACGCCAATCCTGCGCGTTTTCCGGGAAGGAGGTACCAACCATCAGGACCTTCAACTAGTCACCCTCGTGTTTCGACTGATCGATATCCTTGTAATGCAATGCGGAGATCTGTTCCGACACGATACCGATGAGGAAGGTGAGGATCGCCGAGATGAACAGCAACGCGCTCATGTTGGTGAAGCGCCCCTGGCTCAGGTAGGTAAAAAGATAGTAACCGGTGCCGGTAAGGAAAAAACCGGCACTGACCGGCAAGAAAAGCTTCTGCGGGGAATACAGCGTGCCGATCTTGATGATGATCAGCAGGAAGCGCATGCCGTCGCGAAGCGGGCGGATGTGACTCCGTCCCGTGCTGCGCCGGGGCGTGTGGATAGGCAGGTACGTCACACTGAAGCCGGCACGAAAGAAACTCATGGTGATCGTGGTCGGGTATGAAAAACCATTGGGCAGCAAATAAAGGAATTTGCGGAATTTGTTCGCCCTGACCACCCTGAGCCCGGAGGTGAGATCCTCCACCGGCTGCTGGATCATCCAGGTTGCAAAACGGCTGAACAAGTCGTTCGCCACCGCCCGGTGGGCACCCGCATGCGAACCCGACTGGCGCGCACCCACCACCATATCGTAACCCTCGGCGAACTTCTCCAGCAATGCCGGAAGGTCCTGCGGTTTGTGCTGGCCGTCGGCATCCATGAAAACCAGCACCTCCCCGCTCGCGGCGCGCGCGCCGGATTTGACCGCGGCGCCGTTGCCCTTCGGGTAGGGATGATTCACCACACGCACGGGAAATTCGACGCACACCGCACGGGTGTCATCGTCCGAGCCATCATTTACGACAATGATCTCCGCCTGTGGCAGCAACGCCACCAGCTCGGGCAGCAGACGGCGCAATCCATCCGCTTCGTTGCGCGCAGGAAGGATCAGACTCACCAGTTCTTTCTTCACATCAGGTCCCGGAAGGAGTTCATCGGTTTTCTCTCGCAAGTCGGGATGGAACTCCGCGCTTGGAGCTTGCGCAACGGATTCCATCGAGGACAGACGGATGGATGTTACTTGAACAGGGAATAAATGTTAATGTAATGTTCAGTCTCAAATAGCGCGGGAGAAGCGGGATGATCTTAAGTTGGTTCGATGCAAGCGAGGCCAAGGAATTTGGCACCTCTCTGGCCCAGTTCTACATCAACAGGGTCCCAGCCGGAGACTCCGTCGGCAAGAGCAAATCCATCGCGAAACAGCAGGAAGTGATCAAGAAGGTATTCCAGCAGATGGCCCGATTCAAGCAGGAGCACAAGCTGAACATCTATAAAAAGGCCCAGCTGGGAAACGCATTCAAATGGGCTCTGACCGATGCAGGATACGATGCCGAATTCGTGAATCAGCTGACCAAGGAATTGATGCTAATTTAAGGTCATATCCACGCCCCTCACCAATCGTTCATCGAGAGTTCTTGCGGCACGCGCCGGCGCATCCATGGCGTAGCTGCATGACCATGGATGCGGCAACATTCCCGCCCACCTAATCCGCCCGCCGATCATGCTTAACTGGCTCAAAAAGACGCTCACCGATCCCGGCAACACGGCGCAGCCGCAAGGCAGCGTTGCACCTGATGCCGGCGCGCCGACGAAGGCCGCTCAGCCCCCAGGGCATGCTGGAAGAGGCGGCAGCGTGTTACCGCCAGGCTGTTGCCGCCGCTCCCGAGCGTGCCGAAGGTTTCCTCAATCTGGGCTATGTGTTGCGGGAGCTGCGGCTGCTCGACGATGCCGAACGCGATCTCAGGCAGGCCATCCTGCTCGACCCGGCGCTGGCCGATGCCCACTACCTGCTGGGCGGCATCGCGCAGGAACGCGGCGATCTGGCCGCGGCCATCGAGAGTTACCGGAAGACCCTGGAGCTCAAGCCGGATTTCGAGATCGTGTACGGCGAGCTGTGCCAGTTGCTGTTCCAGAGTGGCAAGAAAGACAGTGCCAGGAAGGTCATCGAACAAGGGCTGGCGCTCTTTCCCGCATCGGCCGAACTGCACTGTTTCCTCGGCAACACCTACATCGACGAGAAGAAGTACGATCAGGCGATCCCCTGCTATCAGCAGGCGCTGCGGATACAACCGGACTATATAGAGTGCTACCGGAGAGCACTTGAGATCGACCCGGACTCCATCGACGCGCATACCGGCCTGCTGTTCTTCCTGAGCTTTCAGGCCGGCTGTTCCCCCGAACAGTACCTTGCAGAAGCCCGGCGCAATGGCAGCAAAGTGTTGGCGAAGGCCCGGCCATATACGCACTGGTCGGTTCATCCGGCCGGCGGCGATATCCGTCCCCTGCGGGTAGGCCTGGTTTCCGGGGACTTCAGGATCCATCCGGTCGGATATTTCCTGGAAAGTGTCCTGGCCCATCTGGATCCAGCCAGCGTGGAACTGGTGGCCTATACCGCGCAGCCGAAAGAAGACCATCTCACCGCCCGCCTCAAGCCCTGTTTCTCCGCATGGAACTCCATCGCCGATCTGAGCGACGAGGCCGCGGCCAGAAAGATCCATGACGATGGCATCCATATACTCGTCGACCTGTCCGGCCATACCACCCACAACCGGCTTCCTGTGTTCGCATGGAAGCCGGCCCCCGTGCAAGTGAGCTGGCTGGGTTTTTTGGCCTCCACGGGGATGCCCGGCATGGACTTCATGCTGGCGACCCCGGTTTCAGTGCCTGAAGCGCATCAGCGGCATTTCACGGAAAAGGTCTGGTATCTGCCCGAGACTGCGAATTGCCTCACACCGCCGGTCGCCAGTCCAAAGCTGGCGATCACTCCGCCGCCGGTCATGCGCAACGGCTATATCACCTTTGGCTCTTTCCAGAATCTGCCCAAGATCAACGATGAGGTGCTGGCTGTATGGGGAGAGATATTCCGTGCACTGCCGCAGGCCAGGTTGCGTTTTCACAGCAAGCCGATGAGCGTTGCTTCCACGCGAGAACAGTTCCGGCAGCGACTGTTGCAGCACGGGATACCGCCGGAACGGGTCGTGCTGGAGGGTGCGATAGATCCACGGGAAGATTATCTGGCGACACACGCCGAGGTGGACATCATCCTGGACAGCTTTCCCTATACAGGCATCACAACGACCTGCGAAGCATTGTGGATGGGCGTGCCGACGATCACGCTTGCCGGGGATACCATGCTGTCGCGCCAGGGTGCCAGCCTGTTGAGTTGCGCAGGACTGACGGACTGGATAGCCAACAGCAAAGAGGAGTACATAGCGCTGGCCATAGCCCATGCCGCCGATGTCGATCGCCTGGCGCTGCTGCGCGCGGGATTGCGCCAGCAGGTGCTCGCCTCCCCCCTCTTCAGTGCCCCCCGCTTTGCGCGGGATCTGGAGACTGCGCTGCAAGAAATGTGGCAACATTCCCGCCCACCTAATCCGCCCGCCGATCATGCTTAACTGGCTCAAAAAGACGCTCACCGATCCCGGCAACACGGCGCAGCCGCAAGGCAGCGTTGCACCTGATGCCGGCGCGCCGACGAAGGCCGCTCAGCCC
>JACRNY010000003.1 GCA_016214695.1 Nitrosomonadales bacterium
AAGGTCATCGAACAAGGGCTGGCGCTCTTTCCCGCATCGGCCGAACTGCACTGTTTCCTCGGCAACACCTACATCGACGAGAAGAAGTACGATCAGGCGATCCCCTGCTATCAGCAGGCGCTGCGGATACAACCGGACTATGTTGCGGTGCACAACCTGTTGGGAAATGTCTTCAGCGACCAGGGCGAGATGGACCAGGCTGCCGCCAGCTACCGCAAGGCGCTTGCCTTCGATCCGGACTCTGTCGAAGCGAACAACAATCTGGGTGCCGCACTGCAGTCCATGGGCAACCTTGGCGAGGCCATAGCCTGTTTCCGCAAGGCACTTGCGCTTGAACCGGACTCAGCCGCGGCGAACAACAATCTGGGGAGCGCTTTCAAAAAACAGGGGGATCTGGAACAGGCCCGCTCCTGTTACCGCAAGGCGCTCGAACTCGACCCCGACTGTGTGGACGCCCACAACAATCTGGGCGCACTGTTCCACGACCTGGGCGAACTGGATAAAGCCGAGGCCTGTTATCGCAGGGCACTCGCGCTCAGTCCCGACAACGCCGATCTGCACAACAATCTGGGGACCCTGTTCCAGGAAAGGGACGATCAGGAACAGGCTGCCGTCTGTTTCCGCAAGGCGATCTCACTCGATCCCGCTTGTGTCGATGCGCACAACAACCTGGGGATCGTACTGAAGAAACAGGGGCAGCTGAATGCAGCGGCAGCCAGCTATCGCACAGCGCTCTCGCTCAGACAGGACCTGCCCGAGATATACAACAATTTCGGAAATGTACTCAAGGACCAGGGTAACCTGGAATTGGCTGAGGACAGCTACCGCAAAGCTCTCGCACTCAAGCCTGATGACGCGGATACGCACAACAATCTGGGGGCGCTGTTGCAGGACAGGCTCAACCTGGATGAGGCTGCATCCTGTTACCGCAAGGCCCTCGCGCTCAAGCCCGATTTTTCCCTGGCACACAACAATCTTGGCGTCATCTATCAGGAACAGAACAAGCTGAAGGATGCGCTGGACTGCTATCGGCAAGCGGTGAAGTTCGATCCCGGATTCCACATGGCCAGGGCCAACTTGCTGCACGTAAAGCAGCACGTGTGCGAATGGGATGATTTCGCAGCACTGTGCGAAGAGGTGCGCCGCAGCGTGCGTGAACTGCCGCCTTCCGCCGGGGACCACATCCCCCCCTTTTCATTCCTGGCCATCCCCGGCAGCACAGCGGAAGAACAAAAGCTTTGCGCCAGCAATTGGGCTCACAGCAAGACCCGGCATCTGGCAGCCCTGCGCGAAGAAATGGGCTTCGCGTTCAAGCAAGGACCCAGACCGAAACTGCATATCGCTTATTTTTCGGCCGACTTCAGGAACCACGCCGTCGCACATCTGATGGCGGAGATATTCGAGCTCCATGATCGCGAGCGCTTCCGGATCAGCGCCTATTCCTTCGGACCCGATGATGGCAGCGCGATGCGCAAACGTCTGGAGAAGGCCTTCGATCAATTCGTGGATATCTGGGATGTCAGCCACGAAGATGCGGCCAGAAGGATATATGCCGATCAGGTCGACATCCTGGTCAACCTCACCGGCTACACGAAATATGCCCGTAACGCGATCGTCGCGCTGCGCCCGGCGCCGATCCAGGTCAATTATCTGGGCTATCCGGGGACCATGGGCGCCAGTTTCATGGACCATCTGATCGCGGACGGCTTCATCATCCCGCCGGAACGACAGAAGCACTATGCAGAGAAGGTGGCATGCCTGCCGGACTGCTATCTGCCCAGAGACTCGTCCGGCAAACGACTGGCCGCTCCCAGCCGCCAGGAATGCGGATTGCCGCAGGATGGTTTTGTATTCTGCAGTTTCAACGTGTCCTACAAGATCACCCCCGATATCTTCGATATCTGGTGCCGACTCCTGCAAGCCGTGCCGGGAAGCGTCTTGTGGCTGCCATCGAGCAACCCCGATGCCGAATCCAACCTGGCGCGGGAAGCACAGAAGCGCGGCGTGGATCCGGCAAGGATCATCAGGGCCACCCGGCGCAACTCCACCGACGAACACCTGGCGCGGCTCCAGTGCGCCGACCTGTTCCTCGACACCAACCCCTACAATGCCCATACCACCTGCAGCGACGCGCTCTGGATGGGCCTGCCCCTGGTCACCTGCGTGGGCGAGACCTTCCCGTCCAGAGTCGCTGGCAGCCTGCTCACCGCGATAGGTGCACCGGAACTCGTAACCTACAGTCTGGAAGACTATTACGCGCTTGCCCTTGAACTAGCGACAGACAAGGAAAAATACAGGGACATTCGCGCCAAGATCTCGGCCAAGCGCGAGTCGGCCGCCATGTTCAACAGCACGAAGTTCACCCGCGATCTGGAAGATATCTACCTGCAGCTATGGGACGAATATGCGGGGAAAACTGCACACTGATCAGCACCGCCCCTGACGCAGCGTCAGCTGCGCCGCTTCTCCGCAATCATGTTCAAGCTGATCGGAACGCCAGCGAATACCATGGAGCTGGTATCTTCAAATATGCCGAAATAGTGCACCCGCCGCATATTGGCGAAACCTGAACTGTGCAGGAAGAACTCCAGGAACTCCTGGTTCAAGCCGACCACGTGATAGTCATACCTGTCCACATGCCCGCCGAACATCATGCGCATCACCGAGAAGCGCTGGTCGATGTTGAGACGGTCCTTTTGCAGCAACAAGCCCGACAATATATCCAGATCAGGCACACTGACGAACATGCTCCCGCCCGGCTTCAGGACGCGATTCCATTCCACCAGCGTCTTGAACAGCTCGTCCTTGTAGTCAAGATGCTCGACAACGTGCGAAGCATACAGCTGGTCGAAGGTCTCATCCTCGAAGCGGGAAAGATCGTTGGCGTTGCAAACGTGATCGACATAGGGCGCCGGATTGGCGTTCAGGATTTCCCAGCCCGCACACTTTGATGTGCCTCCGACATGTAGTCTGCGTGTCATCTTTGATACTCCATTGATTGTTCGACTCGATAACGCTTGATCGATCGTGCAGTTCTTTCTGCGGAGCGCGGCTCCCCTGCGGAGAACTTGCCGGAGTCGCAGCACGGATCGTTCGACCCGCATCGTGCCGTGAAGAGACGCAAATATCAAGAATGAACCCCGGCGGCCGATCTCCCGCCTGCTGGCACAGGACATTGCTGCACGGCAACAGATGTGGCAATCTTCCCGCTCGATCAATCCGCCTGCCACATCATGCTCGACTGGCTCAAGAAAACATCACCCGATCCCGGGAAAAAGGAACCCGCCACCCCGCCCGCAGGAGCCACTGTGCCAGTCGCAGCGCGCCTGGCGGATGAGTATGCGGCTCATATCAGGCAGGGTAACGAATTCCTTGCGCGCGACCAGTCAAAGGAAGCGACGCAATGCTATCGGCACGCCGTTGGCGCCGATCCGCTCGAGCCCGAAGGTTTCCTCAACCTCGGTTTCGCCCTGAAGGAACAGGGACGGCATGTGGAAGCCGAACTCGCTTTCAGGCAGGCCATCCTGCTGGATCCGGGAATGGGGGATGCTTACTATTTTCTGGCGACGGTAGCGCAGGAACTGGGCAAGCTCGACGATGCCATAGGCAGCTATCGCAAGACCCTCGATCTCAAACCCGATTTCGAGATGGCTTACCGCGACCTGAGCCTGGCACTCCTGCAGAATGGACAGGCAGCCGACGCCGAGGTATCACTCATGCAGGCACTTGCTCTCTATCCGACGAATGCCGATTTCCATTATTACCTCGGGAAACTGCATGTCCAGCAGGGGGCGACTGGCAAGGCGATCGATTGCTTCCTGCAGGTGCTGTCGCTTCAGCCGGAATCCCCCGTGGGACATCACGATATGGGAGTCGCCCTTCAGGCCCAGGGCAACCTGGACGCTGCCATTCAAAGTTACCGGAAAGCGATCGCACTGAAGCCGGACTATGCCGAAGCGCATTGCGATCTGGGGATCGCCTTGCAGAAGCAGGGCAAGCTGGAAGCGTCAGTTGAATGTTACCGGCAGGCGCTTGCAATCGATCCGGATCAGGCCGATGCACGCAGCAATCTGGCTGACGCATTGCACGCTCTGGACAAGCGGAAAGACTAGAGCACCAAGGCCAGTCGTCAGATCGCCCCGCATGCGGCGCGGTCGCCTTCCAGACACGCCAGCAGTTTCATGGCTGTCCTTTTCTCGCTGCTGCTGAGCGGGGCATCCTGCAGCGCTTTCAGCAGTTGCGCCGCCTCATCCCTGCGCCCTTCGAGCAAAACCAGTTGCGCCCATTTCAAACGGTTACTGGGGTTGGCAGGAACCAGCCGAAGAGAGCTTGCCAAAGCTGCGCTGGCTGCCGGCAGATCATGTTCCCGAAGCATCAGATAGTCGGCATACCATGAGTACAGCATCGCCTGAACGAACGGCGATACCGTCGGGTTGACGAATGCCGCCGAGAATAGCCGCTCCATGTCCGGCCGGGCCAGGCATATGCCGCCCTCGATTGACATCTCCTTAAGGCTGTACAACAGATTCCTGTCCGCCGGCGCGAAGGGGCTTTCCCGCAGGCGGCGTGACAGTTCGCTGACCCACGCCCTCTCCACCGGCATGCCGGCTTTGCAACTCAAATGGATCAGCCCCAGCCAGGCGAACTTAGAATCCCGATCAAGCTCTCCGGCCAGCTCATAATGCCTTCTGGCAAAAGCGTGGATCGGCGAGTTCGGCAAGGCTGCTTCCGGCAATCCGGCCAGCACGATCCCCGCCTCGTATTGGGCGCGGGATGACCCACGGTGATGTTGTGCCTCTATCTGGGTGCGCCGTACGTCGTCGCCGAACTGGTGTGCTCGTAATGCGGTCACGAAAGGGAAGTAGGCCAGCGCTGTGATCGCCAGCGCTACGCCGATGGTCTTGCGCACCCCGGTGCTTTCGAGGGCGTGCAGCAGAGCACAGGCTGCGACCAGCACGATGCCCAGCAGCGGCAAATAATTGCGATGCTCGTGGGCGATCTCCAGAGGCAAGACTGTGGATTCCAGCGCATGCCCGATCAGGAACCACGCGATACCGAACGAAACGAGCGACGCACGCCTGCGCAACCACCACGCACACCAGACCAGAGCGGCCAGACCGGCCAGCGCAGGCAGCGTCGCCCAGGGAGCGAACAGGCCGGTGGATATCGCGATATCGTCATGGTACAGGCCAAGCGCTTCCAGACGGGGCAACAGGATGAGGCCGAAATAGAACCAGAGTACGCGCCCCTCGGTCAGCAAGCGCTCGCCCAGCGAGAATGGCCGGATATCGTAGCCTGCCCACAGCCATTGCCCCGCTGGCGCAAGCATATAGACTGCTGCCGCCAGCAAGCTCAGCCCCGCCAATGTGGCCAACCCGCGGGCAAAGCGATCGAGTTCCCCGCTGCTGCTTCTCCGAACGATCAGCTCCCAGGCCAGTGCAAACAAGGGGAACAGCACCCCGGTTTCCTTGCTGAAATATGACAACGGCCAGAACAGCCCCCATGCCAGGACCAGCCGCATTGCACCTGCGCGACCACCGCGCTCGCGCCCCAGAATGTGGAGCAACAAAGCGGCCAGAAGGAAGAACGCCGACAAGCTGGTCATGCGCTGCACGACGTGCAGCACTGGCAGCAACTGGATCGGGTGCAGCAGCCACAGCGCGGCCGCTGCGCCGGCCACGACAAGAACGTTGCGCTGCCTTGCCGATGGCATCGCCGTCGCCAGCAGATGGATCAGCAAATAAAGCAGCAGAACCCCGTTGGCCAGATGGATGGCGAGATTGGTTGCTTTGAAGACAAAGGGATCGAAACCGCTCGAATAATGATTGAGCGCAAAGCTCAATTGGGCCACGGGGCGGCCGGAAGGGCCGGCGTGCCCGCTCTGGAACACCTGACGCAAGGATTCGACGGACAGGCTTTCGAGACGCACCTCTTCTGCCTGCAGGATGCTGGGGCCGTCATCGAAGAAGAAACCGCCATGCAAGCCCGGCCAGTAGATCGCTACGAGAAAAGCACCGGCAAGGAACACGGCCAGCGCGAAGAGATATCGGATGCGCATATCGAAGCCAAAGAAAAAGCCCCTTGGCATCGCCAAGGGGCTTTTGATCAACTCTGCAGATTAAAAGTCCTTGCAGGAGCTGGGCAGATACTTCTTCGGCATGGTGCCGGCGCCGCACTGCCAGGATACTGTGCCCTTGGCCGCATCGCCGGTGCCGCGCAGGATCATGGTGGTGCTGGTTGCAGCAGCCAAGCCTGTGTCAGTCGAGGCAGTCACGGTGATCTCGCCGACCGAGCTGCTGGTCGAAGCGTAAGCTACGGAAGCGACATAACGAGAAACTTGAGTCTGCACACCCATGGAAGCCTGTGCGAGAGCCATCGTGCCTTTTTGCGAGAATGTCTCGGCAACTGCAGTACGGCCGGAAGATGCTGCCAGAACGACTTCAGAGACCTTGGCACGAACCATGTAGTCCTGATAGGCAGGCAATGCCACCGCTGCCAAGATACCGATGATCGCAACCACGATCATCAGTTCGATCAGGGTGAAACCCTTTTGAATTTGTTTCATGTCGAACTCCTTATTAAATTTTGGACGTTGCCTTTGCGGGCTACACACTAGGTGTGCGGCAGAATAGTAGCAGAACGCGTGCCAGCCGGTAGCCCCTTCTACATGGACAGCTACTGCAGGCTTCACCGACCCTTGTGGTATTTCGGATGCAGCAGAAAAGCGCATCCTGAAAAATATTCGTCAGGATGGTGACGCATTTCGTCACCACTTCAGCTCAAGGGGTATAGCCGGGGATCTTGCCCTCATCCACCTCGTCGATCTGCTCGGGCTTGAGGAATTGGCGCGCATAAGTGAGATAGACCTTGTCGCGGATGAAAACATCGAACAGTTCTGGATCGATATGCCCGTTCTCCTTGAACTTGCCCAGGATCTGCAACGACTCGGTAAGCGTCTTGCCTTCCTTGTAGGGGCGATCCTTCGCGGTGAGCGCCTCGAAGATGTCGGCGATGCCCATGACCCGCGCCTGTATGGACATCTGCTCGCGCGTCAACCCTCTGGGGTAGCCTTTGCCATCCATGCGCTCGTGGTGTCCGCCGGCATATTCCGGCACGTTCTTCAGATGGTTGGGCCAGGGCAAGGCTTCCAGCATCTTGATAGTGACGTTGATATGGTGATTGATGATCTCGCGTTCAGCCGCGGTCAGCGTACCGGCGCGGATGGTCAGGTTCTCGACCTCCTCGGCGCTCAGGAAATCCGCATCTTCGCCCCTGGTGTTGCGCCATGGATACTTGGCGATCTGCTGCACCCGGGCGACATCGGCATCCTGCATCTTTTCCGAACCGATGTTGCAGCGCCGCAGGAATTCGCGATCCTCATCGAGTTGCCGGACGAATGCCGCAAACGCCTGTTCACTCTGGGCTCCCCTCAGCATGGCGATCTCGGCGTCGCGCTTCAGCACCTCGAAGCGCGTATCGATGAGGGCGATGCGGTCGAAGATGGTCTGCAGCTTGGTGGACTTGTCCACCACATGCACCGGCGTGGTGATCTTGCCGCAGTCGTGCAGCAGTCCGGCGATCTTGAGTTCGTACCTGTCCTTGTCGGTGAGATTGAAGTCGCCCAGGGAACCCAACTTGCTGAGGTTGGCCGCTTCCGCCAGCATCATGGTGAGCGCGGGAACGCGCGCGCAATGCCCGCCGGTATAGGGCGATTTGTCGTCGATGGCGGTGTTGATCAGGTTGATCAGGGATTCGAACAACTCTTCGAGCTGCTGGATCAGGCGGCGGTTGCTCAGCGCGATGGCCGCCTGCGAGCCCAGCGATTCCAGCAATTGCTGGTCGTCCTTGCTGAACTGCTTGACCCCACCGGTCTTCTCGTCAAGCGCATTGATGAGCTGCAGCACGCCGATGATCTCGTGGTCGTGGTTGCGCATCGGCACGGCGAGGAAAGAACGCGAGTGGTAACCGGTCTTGGCATCGAATTTCTTGGTGCCGGAAAAATCGAAGCCCGCGGCGATGTAGGCATCCGGGATGTTGACCGTCTCGCCGCGCAGCACGGAGTAACTCACCACCATCGCCAGGTTCGGCACGCCGTCGTGATAGAGCGCGATGGGATAGAACGGGATAGGATTGCCCGAAGTTCCGCCCATTCGGATGTTGAGCGAATCGTTGTGCAATATCTCGAAAGTCAGCACCTGCCGTTCGGCATCGACCAGATACAGCGTACCGGCATCGGCATTGGTGATCTTCTTGGCGGCAGTGAGAATGTTTTCCAGCAGGCGATGGATGTCGCGTTCGCTGGACAAGGCCGCGCCGATGGCGTTCAGATCGCTCAGACGGTTGAGCAGGCTCTCCAGCATGGCGCGCTGGGCCTGCTCCTGCTCCATATAGGCCTGGACCTTGGAGGTTTCCACTACGCCTCCTTTACTTGATACAAACGGCGCGCACCTGATGGATGTCGGTGATCCCGCTCAACACCTTCTCGATGCCATCCTGTTTCAGGGTGCGCATCCCCTCCTCCAGCGCGATGGAGAAAAGTTCGGCGACGCGCGCATGCTCCTGGATGGCTTTCTTGACCGGGTCGGTACCGATCAGCAACTCGTGCAAACCGACGCGGCCGCGATAACCGGTACCCGAACACTTGTCGCAACCGACTTTTTCATACAAGGTGATCTGCCCCTTGTCGTCACCGAACAGACTGACCCATTCGGCATACAGCGCCTTGTAGGCGGCGTTCTGGTCTTTTTTCCAGGTTTCGGTAGCCATCAGTTCCGCAGCATACTCGGTAAGCAGTGCCTTGATCTCTTCCTGCGAGGCGATATGCGCCTTCTTGCAATCCTTGCACAGCCGCTTGGCCAGACGCTGCGCCAGGATGCCCAGCAGGGCATCGGCGAAGTTGAACGGGTCCATGCCCATATCGAGCAGACGGATGATCGACTCAGGCGCGCTGTTGGTGTGCAGGGTGGCGAAAACCAGGTGGCCGGTCAGAGAGGCCTCGATGCCGGTGGAGACGGTCTCCTTGTCGCGCATCTCACCGACCATGATCACGTCCGGGTCGGCACGCAGGAACGCTCGCATCACCGCGGCAAAATCAAGTCCGGCCTTCTTGTTGACCTGCACCTGGCGCAAGCCCTTCTGTGTGATTTCAACCGGGTCCTCCGCCGTCCAGATCTTGGTGTCAGGCGTGTTGATATGTTTCAGGATGGAGTGCAGTGTTGTGGTCTTGCCGGAACCGGTAGGACCGCACACGAAGAACAGCCCGTAAGGTTTGCTGACCGTCTTCTTGACCAACTCCAGATTGCGCTTGGAGAAGCCCATGTTATCCAGCGGGATCGGTTCGCCCGATGCCAGGATACGCATCACCACGTCCTCGACGCCGCCCTGCGAGGGGATGGTCGCCACGCGCAGCTCGATATCCAGGGGGCCGTATTTCTTGAACTTGATCTTGCCGTCCTGCGGTTTGCGCTTCTCGGAGATGTCCAGATCGCACATGATCTTGAGGCGGGTAACCAGCGCATTGCGGTAAGTGGCGGGGATCTCGATGTAGTTCATCAGCGATCCGTCCTTGCGCACTCGAATCATGGTCTTGGCTTTGCCCGGCTGCGGTTCGATGTGGATATCGGACGCCCCCATCTTGTATGCATCGACGATGATCTTGTTGACCAGCTTGACCAGCTCGTTGTCGGCTGCTGCGCTGACATCGTCCTGGCTGGCTGAAGCCGACTCTTCTTCTTCACCACCGAGCGAGGTCAGCAGATCATCCATAGACCCCAGATCTTCAAAGCTGCCGGTAGTCTCACCCAACCCGCCACCGCCGCCACCGTAAAACATGTCGAGCGTCGCTTTGAACTCGCGCTGCGTACAGACCTTGTAGACCAAACGGTTCTTGGGGAAGATGTTATTGACCACGCGCGAAGCCTGGATCCGTTCCGGATCGGTGGTCAGGATGACCACGCCCTCCGGCGTGTCGTCCACCGGCACCCAGTGGCTGCTCTCGACATACTCACGCTTCAGGTTGCGCAGCAGCTCCGAGGGTTTTATGCGGTCCGCCTTGTAAGGCTCATAAGGCACGCCGAAGAAGCTGGACAAGGCCTTGCCCAGCGCTTCCGGCTTGACTTGGAACTCGTCCAGCAACACGTCTTCGACATCGACTCCTTTGCGCCGCGCGGTACGCGTGGCCAGCTCGAACTCCGCGGCCGACATCACTGCATCGGAGACCAGATAGTCGTACTTGGTCTTGACGGTACCGGCCTGTTGCTGGCGTTGCTTGAGCGCGACTGCCAGTGTCTGCGTCAGTTCGCGCGCCCCCTCTTCCACCATCGACGGGAACGGCAGGCCGGCCTTGTTGTTGATGACCTGCATCACGCCGATCAGGTCGCCGCCTTCGGTATCGACGATGGGGGCGACCAGCATCTGTTTGGTGCGATAACCGGTACGCTTGTCTACATCCTGCAGGAAGCGCAGGGTCGTGCTGTAGCCCGCCAGCTCCTGTTCATCGTAGACATCCTTGAGATTGAGCAGCTTCTTGTGGAAAGCGGCATAGCCGGCGATGCTCTGCTCGGCGATGGGCAGCTTCAGGTCCTTGAAGGAGTTCAGGCCGGTCTTCACCTTGGAGATCAGGGAAGCCTTGTCGTCGCCGACCACATAGATCGTCAACCGGTCGGCATTGAACAATGCGCAGATGTCCTTGCTGACATCGAGCATGATCTCGTCGATGTTGCTGGTGGCGTGGATCTTGTTGGTGACATGATTGAGGTTCTTGGTGAACTCCAAGCGCAACCCCATCTCGTTCGCATTACCCTGACCTGGACTACCCATATTCTTCCCCCGCTTTCCTGCTGTTACTGCTGCTGCGCCTTGGGCACAGACCACAGGCCGTTCTCCAACACATACACATCGTATCCGGCCTGCGCCAGAATGAATGCCGCTGCCGCACTGCGACGGCCGCTCTGGCAATAGGCGATATAGGTCGCCGCCTTGCTGAGCGCACCGATGGCATTGCGGATGTCATTGAGGGGCACGTTGATCGCCCCGGGCAATTTGTCGTAACGATATTCCGGCGGATGACGCACATCCACCCAGATCGCGCCTTGCGCCACTTTCTGTTTGGCATCCTGGTAACTGATGCGGCGCAACAACGGCTCCTGCATCAGTTCAAGGAAATCCTGCTTTTTCAAACGCAGCAGCACGCCGTTGCTCTTCATGGTCACCGTGGCATTGCGCTTGGAATCGGAGATCAGCGCTTCTTCCCCGAACACATCGCCCGCCTTGAGTTCGGCCAGCACCAGATTGGTACCGCCGACCAGGCGCGTCACCTGCGCACGGCCGCTTTCGATCAGATAGTAGTAATCGCCCTCTTCGCCCTCGTGGATGATGACATCCCTGTCCCATACCGCGATGGCCTCGATGCGATTGAGCAACTTGCCGATATTGGCCGAGGGCAAATGCGCGAACGGGCTGTTGCTCAGATTCTCCGCACTGAACATGCCGGAGCTGAGCAGCTTCTTCACCGCCGATTCGGAGCTGTCCTTCAGCGTCATCGGCTTCACGTCATCGTGATAGGCGAACTGGTCCCAGGTCACCATGCGATCCAGCAGCTCGTCATCCACGCGCAGCAGCTGGACATTGCTCAACGCCTGCGAGGAGCGGATCTCCGGCTGCCGTTTGCCGATCGGATGTCGCGCCCACTCCGAAGCGGCGCGGATCAACACCCGGTTGCCATCCTCGTATTCGACCTCCAGTTCGCCGCGCAACAGATAGACCGATTGTCCGTGCGGAGAGTGGTCCTTGAACGGATCGCGCCCCTGCGCCACGTTCTCCACATGACAATAGTCGAGCAACTCGCGCAGTCGCGCGGGGCTGAACGAGGAGATCGGCTCCAGCGAAGCGAGTACTCTGATGTCGAGGATATCTTGCATGATCTTTTCGCCCCGGCGCTAGAACTCGAACACCTGGCCGTTTTGCAGCATCTTCGGCACGAATCCTTTGACGCAATCGCTGACTTCCTGCATGGTCAGTTCGACTTCGCCGGGCTTGAGGTGGGTCACATATATCCTGGGATCGAGCTTGAGTTTGCACAACTCCTCCGCCAGCAGTGACGGGCAGAGATGCTTGGATACGATAGCCAAGTCCTTTTCCGCATTGGAAAAAGCCGTTTCCACGATGAGATATTCGAGGTTGTCGATGCGATTCACCGACTCCCACAAAGCGTCGCAGGATGTCGTGTCGCCACTGAACACCAGACTGGCTTTGCCGCTGTCGAGTTGGAAACCTACTGCCGGAACCACGTGGTTCGCCGGCAACGGCGTGATCCTGCGCCCGCCCAGATCCACCGTCTCGCCAAGCGCGATGGTCTCGTAACGCACAATCGGCTGATGCAGGCTCGGTATCTGGGAGAAATCAGGCCATATCTCCCAGTTGAACACATGCCCCTTGAGGATTTCCAGCGTTGCGGCGGTGGCATGGATGACCAGCGGCTTGTCGCGCATGAAACCGACGCTGTCCACCAGCAAAGGCAGGCAGGCGATATGGTCGAGATGGGAATGCGTGACGAAGACATGGTCGATCATGCACATCTCTGCCAGGCTCAGATCCCCTACACCCGTGCCCGCATCGATCAACACATCGTGATCGAGCAGCAGGGAAGTGGTGCGCAGGTTGCCCCCGATACCCCCGCTACAGCCTAATATTCTTAGCTTCATATGAGTGATCCCGCCACACTTATTTCGTCTTGAAGACGAACACGCCGTCCCAGTTCTCCCCGGGCGGGTTGTTGCGATAGTAAGCAACACGCTCGGCATACACTTCATACAGTTTGGTTTTCGGCGCGATCTTCAACAGGTTATACAGCTGCAGCTCGGCCTTGTCCCACTCCTGCTTGCGATACAGGCGCAAGACCTGCTGGAATAATTTGACCTCCTCCAGCACCGCCGGCTCGACTTCACCGGCCAGACCGAGCGGTTCGAAGATCGCCACCGGCTTATCCTTGCCCTTGACCCTCACCAGATCGAGTTCGCGATAGACGAATTCGTGCGCCTCTTCCCTGGTGGCCTCCCCGACCAGCACTGCCGCGCCGTATTCCTTGGTGATGCCCTCCAGGCGCGAGGCCAGGTTCACCGCGTCGCCCATCACCGTGTAGGCAACGCGCACTTCGGACCCCATGTTACCCACGCTCACGCGACCGGTATTGATACCGACACCGACATGAATCTCCGGCCAGCCCTTTTCCCTGAGCCGGGGCTGCAAAGCGGTCAGCGTGCGCTGCATCTCCAGGCCGGATAGCACGGCATTGTAGGCATGGCGCGCATCCTGCAAAGGCGCGCCCCAGAACGCCATGATACAGTCGCCCATGTATTTATCAATCGTGCCGCGGTGGCTGTAGATCACGCGCGAAAGCGGCGTCAGGAACTCGTTCATCAGCAAGGAAAGCTCCTTGGGCTCCAGCTTCTCCGAGATGGTGGTGAAGCCGCGCACATCGGAGAACAGGATGGTCATCTCGCGGCTTTCGCCCTCCATCGAGACCTGTTCCGGGTTCTTGCTCATCTCGTCCACCAGTTCGCTCGGCACGTACTGCCCGAACAGTCCGGTGATCTGGCGCTTGGTGCGCGATTCGATGAAATAACCATACGTCATGTTGAGCGCGAACAGTGTAGCCACCATGATCATCCCGCCCGCCAATGGCAGTGCGATATTGCCGTACTGCCACAACGAACCGTTGACGGCCACGGTCAGCGCCAGCACACCTGCGGAAAGCAGGGTCCCCTGGATGGGACTCAGCATGGGCAGCAGGATCGCCAGCACCACACCAACGAGCAGCAGCAACAGCACGTTCGCACCCAACACATAGGGCGGGTTCTGCCTGATATCCTGATTGAGGATGCCGCTGATCATGTTGGCATGTATCTCCACCCCCGGATAGACCTCGCCGACCGGTGTGGAACGCATGTCCATCAGTCCCGGCGCGGAGGTTCCCACCAGCACGATCTTGTTTTGCAGTTCTGCCTGTGCGAGCCGCCCGTGCAAGGCATCGGAGACCGGGATATAGCGAAATGCACCGCGCTCCCCGCGATAGGGCACCAGCGCACTCACCTCGGCATCGACCGGAATGCGCAAAGTGCCTTGCGCAGACTCCAGATCGAGCCATTCCAGTCCGCCATAGTTCTTGTCCTTGTTCGCCGCATAGCCGGGAGACAATTTGGGCATCCCCAGCACGGTACGCACGACCGCCAGAGACAGTGATTCGTAATACGCGCCTTCGTATTCGACGATCATCGGCACACGCCGCACCACACCGTCGAAATCGACCACCGGGTTGAAGTGCCCTGCGTTCGCCGCACTGTCTTGCAACTCCGGCAGATTGGCACCATAGCTGTCCCAGCGCATGAACGAGATCGGACGCCCCTTGAACGTCGCGCCGGAGAACACCGGCTCGGGCAACACTCCAGAACTGCTCTTGTCGGCGCCACGCTCGCTGTTGCTGAAGTAGTAACCCAGCACCACGTTGCGTTGTCTGATCTTTTCGGCGAAGAGATTGTCGTATTCGAGCAGAGGCCTGATCTGGCTCAGCACGGACTGGAACTGCGAGACGTCCCGGAACTGGTTCCGCCCCAGATCCTGCAACACCCTGAGGCCGGAACTGTTGTCCTTCTCGGCGAACACCACGTCGAAGCCGACCACGGCGACGCCGTATTGATCGAACAGCTTGTCCATGAGCGCCGCCATCTTGTCGCGCCCCCAGGGCCAGCGGCCGTCTTCTTTCAGGCTTTTTTCGTCGATGTCGAGGATGACGATGCGCTCGTCACCGCTGTTCGGCAAGGTGAGCCTGAGCCGGTAGTCATAGAGTTTCGCATCGATGAACTGCACGAAACCCAGGCGATAGAACTTGGCCGCATCCCCCAGGAACAGCAGGACCACGGCCATACCAAGCGCAATAAGAAGTGCGTGTTTCTTCACTCTTCACCTCGCCCTGCATCCCTGCGGTTTGCGCGTCGATGGCTCACTTGGACGATCAGGTCTTGAAATAGAACTCCATCTTCACTCCGGCCAGTTCGATGAGGTCATGATCGCTCAGCTGGTGCGGTTGTTCGCCGATGGAGGAACCGTTCACTGTCGGGAAGCTGCCGCCTTCCACATGAGTGATGAAGTAGCCATGCGGACGGCGCGCCAGCACAGCCACCTGCACGCCCGGTTTGCCCAGGGTGGTGAGATTCTTCACCAGTTCGAGTTCCTTGCCGGAATTCGGGCCGTTCAATATCTGCACCACGGCTGCCGGAGGCTGTGCGGCGGTCGTGTCGGCGGTAAGGTTGCTGGCCGTCGCATTGAACTGCGTGGTTTCGGTTTTCTGGGTCGAAGTGATATCCATGTGTGTCTTGTTGGCACCATCGCCGGGCGATGTCCGCACGGGCGCGCGCAACACCATGGTCTTCTCGAAGTCCGCCGCCGTGGTCTGCGTGGGCTGGTCATTCAGGTATTTGAGCTTGTACTTGCCGATCTCGATCAGGTCGTTGTTCTGCAGGAAATGCTTCTTGGTCGGCACGCCATTGACCGACAGGCCATTGGTGCTATCCAGATCCTCGAGGAAGGAGTCGTTCAGGATGGTGACGATCGCGGCATGCTCGCTGCTCACCGCAAGATTGTCGATCACGATATCGTTGTGCGGCTTGCGGCCTATCGTGGTGCGCTCCTTGTTCAGCGGATATTCTTTCAGCACCGCACCATCCATGCTGAGTATCAATTTTGCCGGCATATCATCAACCCTCGTAGTTAACTCTTACTGTCTTGCTCAATTCTTGAACCAGGAACGCACCTTGGCCCACCATCCGCGCGGCGCAGGGAATTTACCCTTCACCTTGACCAGAATGACCGACACGTTGTCCCGCCCGCCATTGTCGTTCGCCAGCTGGATCAACTGCGTCGCCGCCAGCGGGAGATTGTTCTGCAACATCTGCACCGTGGTACCGATATCCCCGTCTTCGACCATGTCGTTCAGGCCGTCCGAGCACAGCAGATATACATCGCCGACCTGAACCTCATGCACATGCAGCTCGGGTTCGACTTCGGCATCGATACCCACCGCACGGGTCACCAGGTTCTTGTTCTTGGACAAGCGCGCGTCTTCCTTGCTGATCAGACCGCTGTCTATCTGTTCCTGCAATAGCGAATGGTCGCGTGTGATCGTCTCGAATTCTTCGCCGCGCAGGCGATACAGGCGCGAATCGCCCACGTGCGCCACCGCAACGCGATCGTCGTAGAACAGCGCGGTGACTATCGTCGTCCCCATCCCCGCATACTGCGGCTGGCTCTGCGCTGCGTGAAAGATGGACAGGTTGGCCTTCTTCACGTTATCGCGCAGCAGGGCCATCCCGAGTTCTTCGCCCGCCTCGTTCAAATCCTCCGGGCGCGCGCCCTCCAGATGATGCCTTACTTCGCTGGACAGGACGGATACAGCGATACCGCTCGCCACTTCGCCTGCATTATAGCCACCCATACCGTCTGCCAGCACCACCAGGCCGCAGCCTGCGTCGAAAGCGACGCTGTCCTCGTTATGAGAACGCACCATCCCGGGGTTGGTCTGACTGACTATTTCAAGCGCTTCTTGTATATCCACGTCCCACCCCTGAAAACGTCATATTGTTCTGTATCTCGTTCGGCATGTTTACAAAGTAGCGGCACACGCCCTGATCGCTTCCGCCATCTCGCCACCACTCTGGTAACGGTCACCGATCTTTTTCGCCAGCGCCTTGTTGATGATGGCGACGACACAAGGCGGCACTGCCGGGTTGACGCTCAGGATGTCGGTATGCGGCTCGTTGGCGATGCGGAACATCAGTTGCGCCATGGAATCGCCCTCGAACGGCAGCTTACCACACACCAGTTGGTACAGGCTCACACCCAGCGAGAACAAGTCCGAATGCCCCTCGATCTTGGTGCCGGCCAATTGCTCGGGCGACATATAGGAAGGCGTACCCAGCACCATGCCGGTCTTGGTCTTGGAAGAATCGGTGATGCGGGCGATGCCGAAGTCGGTGACCTTCACCGTATCGCTCTCCATGTCGTACATGATGTTGGCCGGCTTGATGTCGCGATGCACCACGTTCAGGCTGTGGGCGTAACCCAGTGCATCCGCCACGCGCGCGACGATGCTCAAGGCCTTGGGCAGCGGCAGCAGGTTGGGCTGCCTGGTGTACATCACCAGATCCTTGCCCTTGAGGAATTCCATCGCGATATAGGCCAGGTCGTGCTCTTCGCCCGCGTCATACATGGTCACGATGTTCGGATGGTTCAGGCGACCCGCGGTCTCGGCTTCGCGGAAGAAACGTGCCTTGACGTCTTCCAGCTCGTCCGCTTCGAACTCCTGCGACAGCGCCATGGTCTTGATCGCCACGATACGGCTGATCTTCGGATCTTTACCCAGATACACGACACCCATCGCGCCTTTGCCCAATTCCTTCTCGATCTCGTAACGCCCCAGCATCGGCTTGGACAAGCTGGACTTGTCCAGCTTCATCGTGCTGTCGTTGCTGCGACCGGAATTGCCGCCGAGGATGATGGTCTCCGACATCGCCCTGGACTGCTCCATGCGCGCTTCAAGATCGCGGAACTTGGGGTTGTAGTCGGCCATGTACTTGAACACCGACTCCGCCTTGTTGAACTGGCGCTTGCGCTCGAAATCCAGCCCGAGGTTGTACAGTACGTCCATCAGACTGTCGTCCATCGGCACCTTGCGGAATTTGTCGAACGCGATGTCCAGCTGACCCTGCCCCTGGAACGCCAGACCCAGCATGCGATTGCTCTCAGCCGACTCGGCATCGGACTTGATCTTGCCCTGCTCTGTCATCAGGAAGCGCTTGGTGGTCAGCAGCAGGTGACCGACCAGCAGCAGCGAGGCGGGTAGCATCAGCTGCAGCCACATCGCCTGCGTCGTCATCAATACGAAATGGACGACCAGCAACACCACGAACAGGCCGCCGGTGATCGCCGCCGCCAATCCGGCGCTCAGGCGCGGCATCAGCAGGATCAGATAGAGTGCCACCGCCAGGAACACGGCGCTCTCCGCCATAAAGCCCCAGCCGGGCACCTTGAAGAAATCCTGCTTCAGTATGCTGGAGACAGAATGCGCCAGCGTCAGCACAGGCGGTGTTGCCGCAGAGATCGGCGTCACCTGGAAATCGCCGACACCGGCCGCGGTCGCCCCGATCAGCACGATCTTGTCGCGATATTTCTCCGCCGGGATCTTGCCGCTCAACACGTCGTAGAACGAGTCCACCTGGAATGCCGGCTTGCCGTCACGGTCCGCATAGAAATAAGTATGCATGCGCAGATCCGGATCGGTCTCGATCTGCAGGTTGCCGACCTTGACGCCCTCGCCCAGGGTGACCTGGATATCCTTGGGTTCAAGATTCAGGCTCTTCGCCGCCAGCATCAGCGAGAGTGAGGGGTAATACTGGTCGAAGTAACCGACCACCAGAGGCTCGGTGCGCACACCGCCGTCCACATCCGGAGTCGAATTGAGGTGGCCGAGGGCCAGTGCAGTAGAGCCCAGCACCGGGATCGGAACAAGCGCATTCATCGAGGGGATGGGCAGCATGGCTTCTTCGCCGCCCTGGATGCCGAGCAGATTGTTCTTCAGCACGTAGTCCGGCAGCGCACTGTCCGGCCGGCCTTGCGGCTCGCCCAGCTCGAAGAACATGCCCAACAGCACGTTGTTGGCCTTTTGCATGCTCTCGGCAAGTTTCTGGTCGTTATCCAGATGCAGCAACGCATCCTGCAACAACAGTTCCAGTTGCGCATACTCGGCCGGGTTGCTGTGTTTCAGGGATGAATCGGAGAGGATGACGCCGATCTTGTTGATGTAATCCAGACCGGCATCGACTTGCGGCTCGGTGAACAGAACGGTATGGCCGACCACCTTTGCATGGCCTTCCGCCAGCTTGACCAGCATCTCGGCCTGCTTCTCGCGCGGCCACGGCCAGCGTCCCAGGTTGTCCAGACTCTGCTCATCGATGGCGATGATCGCAATCTTGTCGCTCGGCTCGCGTGAGGATGCCAGCACACCCCAGTCGTATGCCTTGCGCTCCAGACTCTGTATCAGGTCGCTATTGGCACCGAACAGGAACACCAGTGCGACCAGCAATCCCGTGAACCAATCGGTTTTCCAAAATGCTTTTTTCATTTTCGCCCTGCCCGTTTTCTCACATTCCCTGAGCTTACAAGGGCGGATACTAAAACATTTTTCAAGCCCTAGCCATACCTGTTTGATTTATCAGTTATTTCACTTGACCAGCAAGACCGGGACCGGGGCCAGATGAGCGACCTTGCTGGCCACGGAACCCAACAACACATTGCTTAGCGTACCCTGGCCGTGTGCACTGATAACTATCTGATCCACCTGCTGTTCCTGTGCGGCCTGGACGATGGCTTCCGCCGGGGTGCCGATGGCGATGTGATAACTGTATGCCAGCCCGGCCGCGTCCAGCTTGGCGCGGGCTTCCGTCAGGGCGATCATGCCCTGCTCGCGGTAATAGTCGTTGATCGTATCCTGGCTGATGAACAGCTTCACATTGCCGGCGGCCAGCTTCCACTGCACATTCAGCAGGTGGATCTGCGGCGTCTCTTTCAGCCAGGCCACGCTGGCGATCACATGCGCTACCGCACGGTCGGCAGCGGCTGAACCATCCACCGGTATCAATACTTTCATACGTTCCTCCACATCATGTTTTTTCTTGTTTCACATCCACCCGCTCATCGACCAGATGCACGGCGGCGATCTTCATCGCCTTGCGCATCGCCAGCCACCAGCCCATCGCCAGCACAAACAACGCGCAAGCCGCAGGCAGCAACCAGTGCAGATAATGGTGGGCATCCATCAGAGGTTTGAGGGCGCTCTCGGTCACCAGCATCTCGCCCGCCACATAACCCAGCAGCGCGCCGCCGGCATAGATGATGAATGGATAACGGTCGATCAGCTTCAGCACCAGCTGGCTGCTCCAGGCGATCAGCGGGATGCTGACCAGCAAGCCGAACACCAGCAGGCCGACATTACCCTTCGCTGCCGCGGCGACGCCGATCACATTGTCCAGACTCATCACGAAGTCGGCGATGATGATGGTCTTGATCGCCCCCCACAGATGGGCCTCGGCCTTGATGTTGCCCTCGCCGTGCGCATCCTCGTCCGGCAGGATGAGCTTGATGCCGATCCACAGCAGCAACAATGCACCGACCAACTTCAAATAAGGCAACGACAACAGGCTGACGGCAAAGAAAGTCAGCACGATGCGCAGGCCGATCGCCCCGCCCACGCCGTACATGATGCCTTTGCGCCGCTGCGCCTCGGGCAGGTTGCGGCAGGCCAGCGCGATCACCACCGCGTTGTCGCCCGACAGCAACAGGTCGATCATGATGATCTTGAACACATCCACCCAGAACTGGGGACTTTGCAGCATTTCCAACATAAAACTCCTTCAGGGAAGGGAGAAGGGACCGCGCCTGCGGCGCTCAAGGGAGAAGGGTTGCGCTTCTACCCTTCCCCCTTATCCCTTCCCTCTTCTCAGCCTTTAAGTATTTTCTGCATCACGCGCCCCATCTCCGCCGGATTGCGCGTGATGTGGATGCCGCACTCTTCCATCACCGCCAGCTTCTCGTTGGCCCCGCCCTGACCGCCGGAGATGATCGCCCCGGCATGCCCCATGCGCTTGCCTTCCGGCGCCGTGACACCGGCGATGAAACCGACCACCGGTTTCTTCATGTTGGCCTTGATCCAGCGCGCGCACTCCTCCTCGTCACTGCCGCCGATCTCGCCGACCATGATCACCGCATCGGTCTCCGGATCATCATTGAACAGTTTCATGACATCGATATGCTTCAGCCCGTTGATCGGGTCGCCGCCAATGCCCACACAGGACGATTGACCGTAGCCCAGCGCAGTCAACTGACCGACCGCCTCGTAGGTCAGCGTGCCGGAGCGCGACACCACGCCGATGCGGCCCTTCTTGTGGATGTGGCCGGGCATGATGCCGATTTTGATCTCGTCCGGCGTGATCAGGCCGGGGCAGTTCGGGCCGATGAGCAAGGTCTTCTTGCCCTGCATCTTGTAGCGCGTCCTGATCATGTCGTGCACCGGGATACCCTCGGTGATGCAGATCACCAGGTCGAGCTCGGCCTCCACCGCTTCGTCGATAGCCGCCGCCGCGCCCGAAGGCGGCACGTAGATCACCGACACGGTCGCACCGGTGGCTTTTTTCGCGTCCAGCACCGAGGCATACACCGGTATGCCCTCGAAATCCTCGCCCGCCTTCTTCGGATTCACGCCGGCGACGAAGCAGTTCGCGCCGTTCGCATATTGCTTGCAATGGAAGGTGTGGAACTGGCCGACCTTGCCGGTCATGCCCTGGGTGATGACCCGTGTATCCTTGTTGATGAGGATGCTCATTTCGCCCCTTTCGCCGCTGCGACGACCTTCTGCGCCGCATCCGCCATGTCGTTGCCGGAGATGATGGGCAAACCTGAATCGGCCAGTATCTTCTTGCCCAGATCGACGTTGGTGCCTTCCAGCCGCACCACCAGCGGCACATTCAAACTCACCTCGCGCGCCGCTGCGACCACGCCTTCGGCGATCACGTCGCACTTCATGATGCCGCCGAAGATATTGACCAGTATCGCCTTGAGGTGCGGATTCTTCAGCATCAGCTTGAAGGCCTCGGTGACCTTCTCCTTGCTGGCACCGCCGCCGACATCGAGGAAGTTGGCGGGACTGCCGCCATAGAGTTTGATGATGTCCATGGTTGCCATGGCCAGGCCCGCACCGTTCACCAGACAGCCGATATTGCCATCGAGCTGGATGTAGGAAAGATCGAACTTCGATGCCTCGATCTCGGCCGGGTCTTCCTCGTCCAGGTCGCGGTAAGCGACGATCTCGGGATGACGGTACAGCGCGTTGGAATCGAAGTTGAATTTCGCATCCAGCGCAACAACGCGATCATCCGCAGTCAGGATCAGGGGGTTGATCTCGGCCAGCATCGCATCTTTCTCCACAAATGCGCGATACAGACCCTGCAACACCTTCACCGCCTGCGCGTTCGCCACATCGGGGATGCCGATGGCGCGCGCCACTTTCGCCGCCTCGGCGGCATCCAGACCGGCGACCGGGTCGATGCGCACGGTATGGATCTTCTCCGGCGAGTGCTTGGCGACCTCTTCGATCTCCATGCCGCCTTCGCTGGAAGCCAGCAACGCCACGCGCTGCGCGCCGCGATCGACCACCATGCCGACGTAGAACTCCTTGACGATGGCCGCCCCCTCCTCGATCAGCAGACGGCGCACCTTCTGGCCTTGCGGCCCGGTCTGGTGCGTGACCAGTTGCATGCCGAGGATCTGCTGCGCATGACTCCTCACCTCGTCGAGCGACTTCGCCACCTTCACGCCGCCGCCCTTGCCGCGGCCGCCGGCGTGGATCTGCGCCTTCACCACCCAGACCTTGCCGCCCAACTGTTGCGCGGCGGCGACTGCCTCGTCGACGCTGAAACACGCCGTTCCGCGCGGCGTCGGCACACCGAACTCGCGCAGTATCTCTTTGCCTTGATATTCGTGGATCTTCATGATGGATTAGTACGATTGGACAGCCCGAAATTTACCAGAGCGCGCCGGTTCGCGCAGGCCTTTCAATGGGACGGGGCCGCCAGGCTCCCGCCTGGCGGCCCCGCCACTAATGCATCGACACCACTCTAGAAGTCCCAGCGCACTCCGCCAGAAAGCGAATACCGCGTAGTCTTCGTGGTCACTTGAGGTCCGCTGTAATTGGTCAGCTCAAGACCGCCATCCACATCCAGGAAAATCTGCTCCTTGAGACGATATGAACCGCGCACCATGGGATAAGTGCGCTTGGTCGTCCCGCCGAGCTGGTCCTTCTGGTTATAGAGTTGCAGCGAGGCATCCATCATCCAGCCGCTGACGAACTGGCTGTGGTTATAGAAATATATCGAATTGCCCGTCGCCACACCCGAGCTGAAAGAGGTGCTGGCAGACCAGATGTCCCCCTCCCTGTAGAGGCCACTGCCGATGAGCTGCAAGGTCACCGCCTTTTCGGTGCCGCGGCCCGGCAATGCCGGTTGCGTACCCGCGGCCGGGGTACCAGGCACGCTGCTGGCGGTCAATCCCGTGGTATTGGACAGGCGCACATCGCCGCCGACCTGCCACTTGTCGCGCCAGGGCACGGTCAAGCCAAGCTGCCCCATGTTCGAGGTCGCAGTGCGCGCCAGCGCCAGATCGCGCAAGCTGCTTGCCGACATCGTCTGCAACAGGTCGTTGATGGACGATGTGGTCGCGCCGTTCAGCGCGGTGCGGATGCTCAGCGACGGCGTCTTGCGGTGATCGACCATGAAGTTCACCGTGCCGCCCAATGCACCGAGCGTTCCCATGAACTGAGCCGCGTTCACCGCCCTGAAGTAGGTGTCATAGTCCAGCAGGGCATAGGCCGTGTTCTTGTCTTCAAAGTAGCGCCACTCCGTACCCAGCGCACGACGATCGAGCGTCCCGTCCACGGTCTGGTTGATGCCGTAGAAAGAGAACGGCCCCTTGTCCACGCTGGCACCGACGAATCTGGGTTTGCTGCCTTGCGAGTAATCGGCCAGGGAACCCGCGACAGCGTTGTAACGCATGTCTTCCGGATTCCCGTAAGAACCCGCGAGTCCATCGAAACGGCCCAACACCCCGCCGCCGTAGGAGGATTGCCGCCCCACGCGCAACAGGTAATCCTGGGTGCGCCCCTTGATCTCACCATAAGCGGAATACACGCGATTCTGGCCGGACTGGTTCGCCAGGAAATTCTTCGTGTTCACATCGCGAAACACCAGACGACCATCATATTCATCGCTGACGTAACGCTCGGAAGCATCCACGCTGGTGATCAGCATCGACTGATCGGTCAGTGAGGTCGACGTCGTTTCCGATACGCCATTGAAGACCTGGGTCGACTCGATTTTGGACTTGCCATAGTAATAACGCGAGGAGAGACTGCCGAAGGTGGTCCAGCGCGCCTGCTGCTTTTTCTCGGCCGTCTCGACGATTCCCTGGTCCGCTCCCTGCCCGGACAAGCCGGCCAGTCGCTGTGCGACACGCGCCGCGCCCTCGTCATCCCGGTAGAGTCGCAGGTAGAGTTCGTATTCGATCTTGGCCCGTTCTTTCTGATCGGCCCGCTCGCGCGCCACGCCCACCCATTCCTGCGCATCCTGGGTAAAATCATTGGGCGGCAACAGCAGCAGCTTGTTGAACGCCTCCACCGCAGCCTCATTGTTCTTGGCCGCCAGCGCATCGCGTCCCTGCACCATCAGTGCGCGCGCCTGCTTGTTGGTCTCGGCGATGGTCGTCTGCTCTGCGGTCGCCGTGGCAGCCGGAGCGGCAGCCTCCGGCTTGATTGTCGGCAGCAGGGGCAGCGCACCGGTGCTCACCGGCCGCTTCTGCGGCCGGATGGTCACCAGCAGCGTGCGATTGTCCTTGCCCGGCGCGACGCTGTATTCCGCCTCGCGCGCGAACTCCACCACCAGCTTCGGTTTGGTCTTCTGGTCGCGCGTGGTCACTGTGAAACTGGGAATGAGTCCCGACGGCGGCGAGTTGCGTACCTCGCCGTCCACCCACGGCTCGTCGCTGGTCGCCCCTTTCACGCGTTCGTAAAAGATCTCCAGCGTATTGCCGTGGCTTTCGGGGAAGTGGCTCACATAGCGCACCGGTCCGGTCAGCCGGATGGTGGCAACGACGCCCTGATCCTGAAACTCGAGACTCACGTCATCCAGCGGCTGCGCGGACGCACTGCACGCGGCGGCGAATAGCAACACGAGACCGCTGATGCTACGGTATATCCACGAGAATAAGTTGCGAGACATAGCTCTACTCCTGTCCGATTATTGTTCTAAGCTCCACCGCCAGCAGCGGAGCGATATTCGTCTGCCTTGCTTGATGCAGGCAGCACGACATCAGTCGTGCTGCCCGCACGGATCTTCCAATCAGGGATTGTTCCACTGGTTGTATTGCACCGCATGGCAGGTGATGCAGTCCTGGCTGGTATTAGACCCTTCATGACTCCCCAAAGTCCTGGTACCTGTTACACCAAGGTAGGGAGAAGGCTTGTTGTGACAGGTCTTGCATGGCGGAGCAACATACGCATGCAAAGCCGCCCCCCTCGCCACTACGCCAACACCGATATGACAAGCCGTGCAACTCGTTCCGGCATTGTAAGGAATGTGGTTAGCCGGCTTGGCACCCAGCGCTGGCAGCCATGCCAAGGTGGAGTAGTGGCACTGATTGCATTCGTCTGTCGTGGCCGGGTGGATACCAGGCTTGCCTACAGCCAGAGCACCATTATGGCAGCTCGAGCAAGCACCGCCCGTGTTGTGCTTGAAGCGGTTCGGGTACCAGCCGATATAGCTATGGCAAGAGTCGCATTCCAGCGTGTTTTTGAGTGTGGTTGCGGCATGCCCAGCCGGTTTGCGGTTCGGAATGGAAACTTCCGGACTGCTTATATGGCAACTCGAACATGCGCCGATCGCTCCTGTGTGGTTCCAGCTAGCCGGCAACCACGAAGACGAACGATGGCAGCTATCGCAGGATTTCGTCGCCTTGTTCCCGGTGTTGTGCGTGGCAGGCTTGCTCATCGAGAGCCGGCCGTTGTGGCAGGAAGTGCATTGTCCCGGCATGGCCGTGCCGTGGCTATAGCGCGCACCGAGCCAGGTCGAGGTGTTGAAGTGACAGCTGTCGCAGGGGGCATCGGTGACGATGTGCGCGTTTGATTTGGGTGTCGCCAGGACACGCTTGCCTACGGCATGGCAGCCGTCGCAATTCTTGGGCGTTCCCTTGAACACTCCACCAACATGGCAGGATTCGCAGGCCGCCGTGGCATGCCCGCCGGAAAGCGGATAGCCGGTGGTCATGTGATTGAAGTCGCGACCGCCCAGCCGTGTCTCCGCTGCCGCCTGCAAGGAAGCAACGGTAAGCGCAACGGCGATCAAACTGCCAAATATTCGTCCTAGTCTCTTCATGATCCACCCTCCGTAAAATATCCCATTCCTCTCCAACCGCTTGCTGCTACAACCTGTTATTTCTTGCTTGCTAACGGTTTCTTGTCGGCACCGACCACTCCCATCTTCACCTGCTTCCAATTATCCCCTTCGTGGCAGCGCTCGCAACGGTCCCCGAAACTGCCGTTGTGCACGTCGTCACGGTCATGGCAGCTGCTGCACGATTTAGTCAGCAACACTTTCTTGTCCATCGGCTTGGCATGGCACGAATAGCACTTGTTCGCCACTTTCTTGTGCGCCCCTCCCAGCTTGAAGTCGGTCTTGTCGTGGTTGAAGTCCCACGCCATCCAGTCGCGCGTGTTGTGGCAATCCTGGCACTCGGTGCCGAAACGCCGCTTGTGCACTTTCGCATCTTCCTTCTCGTGGCACGACCAGCAATCCGACTTGGCATCCTTGAAGGTCGGGGTTGCATGACACTTCTTGCAACTGACCAGGATGTGGCGACCGAGCAAGGGGAAGGTCGACATCTTGTTATGGTCGAAGGTCGTCTTCGTCCAGGAATCGGCGCCATGGCACGACTCGCATTTCTTGCCTTCCTGGCCCTTGTGCTTGTCATCCTTCTCGTGGCAGGAGAAGCAATCGGTAGGCAGCTTGTCTTTGTAGATGTCGCCCTTGTGGCAACCCGTACACTTGAGCTTGGGGTCGGCATGCTTGCCGAGCAGCGGGAACTTGGTCTTGCCGTGGTCGAACTTGATCTCCTTCCAGTCTTTCTCGACGTGGCAGGACTCGCACTTGTTGCCGAATTTGCCCTTGTGCGCCTTGTCGTCTTCTTTTTTGTGGCAAGAGCTGCACTGCTTGGGCGTGTCCTTGAACTTGTTGTCGACATGGCACTTGGCGCACTTCACCTCGACGTGCTTGCCCAACAGCGGATACTTGGTGAGCTTGTCGTGATCGAACTTGACCTCTTTCCAGTCGCGATCGACGTGGCAAGTCTCGCACTTGTTGCCCAGCTTGCCCTTGTGCGCCTTTTCGTCGTCCTTTTTATGGCATGACGCACACTGCTTCGGCGTTTCCTTGAACTTGTTGTCCAGGTGGCACTTGTCGCACTTCACATCCTCGTGCTTGCCGCGCAGCTTGAAATCGAACTTGTCGTGGTCGACCGAGGTGGTTTTCCAGTCCTTTTCGCTGTGGCACTTGGCACAATCGGAACCCAGTTTCCCCTTGTGAGCCTTGTCATCGTCCTTCTTGTGGCACTCCACGCATTTGCCCGGCGCCTCGGAGTATTTCTTGCCTTGCTTGTGGCAATCCTCGCACTTCACCTTGGCGGTGTCAGCGTGTTTGCCTTTCAGCGCAAAATCGGTCTTGGCATGGTCGAAAGCGTTCTTGTCGAGAATGACGATCTTGGCATCGCGCCCCTTGTGGTCGGTATGACACTCCTTGCAATCCTTACCCTCCTCGATGCGCCCGTGGTAACCGCGCTTCTCGGAGACGTCCTTACCGACGTCCTTGTGGCAGTCGGTGCAAAGCCGGTTCTGGGCGGCCTTGTCGAATTTCTTGTGGCATTTTTCGCATGCCTCTTCTTCCTTGGCGTGCCCCTGAATGACCTCGCCCGGCATCAGCAGCTTGTTGGCCTGCGCCTGCAAGGGAAGGAACGCTAACAAGAGACCCGCAAGAGCGAGCGAGCGAAAGATCATCTTCATCTGGTCACATCCGTCGATTAATAGGCATGCACAGCATATACGTGGTAGACCGCGCTGAACACCATCATGTAGACCAGCGGAATGTGGAAGATATGCCACATCGAGAACAAGCGTTCGTAGGTGTGGAACTGCGCCGCATCGCGCACTGCCTCAAGGAAGTCATCGATCTTGCCGCGGTACTCAGTGAACAGGGCTTCCATGCTTTGGCGTTGCGCAGCCGTGAAATGCTTCTCATCGGCCTGGGCATGCATGATTTTGCGCAATTCGCGCGTGAGCGTGAACGACAGCCATTTGGCGCGGATGCTCGACATGATGAAGTTGCCGAAGCCAAGTCCGGATGTCTTGCCGTATTTCTCTCCCGCGAGGCGGAAATCCTCCAGCGCCTTCTCGATACCGGGCGCAAAATGGAACGCGGACTTCACTTCGCCGGATTGCTCCAGCGCCGCCTTCAGTTCGTTCACTGTAGCCTGGCGACCGTACAAACCGTGGTGGATCTTGGTATAGAAGAAACGACCGAAAGTCCCGCTGCCCGACACCAGCAACATGCAGTACATGGCCACCGCCGCATTGATGGATCCGGTGGGATGTAAATAAGGGATGTAAACGTGATAGGTGGAGTGGAAAACGATGGTCAGCGGACCCAGGATACCCAACACCATGTGCCATTTGAACCAAGTGGGCAGGAAACCGAAGTTCTCCAGAAACTTCCAGCGCTTGCGCAGGGGATAGAGCAGCAGGGTCAGCATCATCAATCCGCCAGCCAGACCGAGGTTATAGCCGAAATCGAAAAGCTCCTCACCCGGCTTGTAGTAAGTCTGCGGATACACCACGAAATATCCGGCCACGGTGATGACCGCGACGATGCTGATGAATATCAGCCAAACCAGATGTTCCGACCGTTTATTTGCCTTCATGCTCGTTCTTCCAAGAGGTTACCCTTCAGCCAAGGGGGCGGATTGTAATAGTGAACCATTGCCCCGGTAAATCATATATTTGTCTTTGGCTGCTGCGCGACATAGAATGCCCCGGCATCCGACTGGCTGCATCAAATTAAGTTCCGACCGATCCAGAACTTCATTCAAGCACGGACTGTCTTAAGTCTTGCTTAAGCAATTGGCCACATACTCGCAACCACATATTTTCCCGAACTCAATCATGGATATCCTCGATCTTTCCATCTACCTGATCCCCCTGGCCATCATCGCCTATATCTACCAGAGCGGCAGGAAAAGGAAGGAGAAGCAGGCGGTCGAAACGCTGAACGAATCCATCGAAGCCGGATTGACCGAACCGCCCTCCCTGCACCCGGAGATCAACCCCAATCTCTGCCTGGGTTCGGGCAGTTGCATCACAGCCTGCCCGGAAGGGGCGATCGGCATGATCAAGGGCAAGGCGGTGCTGGTCAACCCGACGCACTGCATCGGCCACGGCGCCTGTGCCGCAGCCTGCCCCCATGACGCGATCACCCTGGTGTTCGGCACCTCCAAGCGCGGCATGGACATCCCGCAGGTGAATCCTTCCTTCGAGACCAACGTCCCCGGCATCTTCATCGCCGGCGAGCTTGGCGGCATGGGCCTGATCCGCAAGGCCGCCACCCAGGGCACCCAGGCCATCGACAACATCGCCAAACTCAAGGACAGCAGCAGCCCTTATGATGTGGTCATCATCGGTGCCGGCCCGGCAGGCTTGTCCGCCACACTGGGCGCGATCGAGAAGAAACTGCGCTATGTCACCGTCGAACAGGAAACTTCGCTGGGCGGCTGCATCTTCCAGTACCCGCGCAACAAAGTCGTCATGACCGCCCCGGTGAAACTGCCTGTGGTCGGCGAGATGCATTTCAAGGAAGTCAGCAAGGAGAAGCTGCTCGAATTCTGGCACGGCATCGTGGCAAAGACCGGCATGAAGCTCAACTTCAACGAGCGCATGGAAAACATCACCAAGACCGACAAGGGCTTCATCGTCAAGACCAGCAAAGGTTCTTACGAGACCCGCGCCATATTGCTCGCCATCGGTCGCCGCGGCACACCGCGCAAACTGGGGGTGCCCGGCGAGGATCTGCCGAAAGTGGTCTACCGGCTGATCGAGCCTGAGCAGTACCGCAACCAGCATGTCGTCGTCGTGGGCGGCGGCGACAGCGCGCTGGAGGCCGCCATCGCGATCGCCGAACAGCCCGGCACCACAGTCACCCTCTCCTACCGCAGCGATGCGTTCGGACGCGGCAAGCCGAAGAACCGCGAACGCCTGAAAGCGATGACGGACAAAGGACGCATCGATGTGCGACTCAAATCCAACGTGAAGCTGGTCGAAAAAGACAAGGTCGTCATCGAACACGAAGGCAAGATGGTCGAGATGCCGAACGATGCCATCATCGTCTGCGCCGGCGGCATCCTGCCGACGCCGTTCCTCAAAGAGATCGGCGTATTGGTGGAGACCAAGTTCGGCACCGCCTGACATCAGGACAGGCCGGCATCACCGGCTGCCGAAAGTCACTGTCACGCATAGCCCGCGCCCCGTATCGGCGCGGGCGAAGACCACCTCGGCACCGTGCACTTCGGCGATCCGCCGCACGATGGACAAGCCCAATCCGCTCCCGCTCGCCTGCGTCTCCACCGGCCGGTAGAAACGCTCCGATATTTTGCTCAGTTCCTGCTCGGAGACGCCGGGGCCGTCATCGCACACCGACACGCCGACCACTCCCTTTATCGACTCGGTAGCGACCCGCACCATGGTGCCCGGTGTGGTATGCCGAACGGCATTGTCGAGCAGGTTGCGCATCAGGATACGCAGCAGTTCCGGGTTGCCCTGCACCGGCGCAGTATCCTGTGCATGCAATTCGATATGCACGCCTTTGCCCAAAGCCTCCGGCGCGATGACGGCGATCTCGCCGGCCGCGATCTCACTCAAACTGCATACCTCCGCCACTCCGGCGCCCGGCGCGTCGACACGCGCCAGCGTGAGCAGCTGTTCGATCAAGTGGGTGGCCCGATCGCAGCCCAGGATCGCGTTGTCGAGCGCATGGAGACGTTCCGCTTCAGCTGCGGCCTTGCGTGCCACCTGGGCTTGCGCCTTGATCGCCGCCACCGGCGTGCGCAATTCGTGCGCAGCATCCGCCGTGAAACGACGCTCGCGCTGGAAGGTGGCATCGATGCGGACAAAGAGCTGGTTGAGCCGCTCGATCAACGGCAACACCTCATGCGGTGCCGCTTCCGCATCGAGCGGCGACAGCGCCTCCGGGGCGCGCCGCTCCACCTCCGCCGCCAATCTGGCCAACGGGCGCAGGCCGCGCGCCACCGCCACCCACAGCAACAACGCCAGCACAGGCAGCGAGATCAACAAGGGCTGCAGCAGGTTGCCCGCGATATCGCGCGCCATATCTTCACGCACATCGGCGCGCTCCGCCACGTGGATCAGGAACATGCCAGACTCATCCATCGAGGTGAATACGCGCCAGCGATGCCCGCCCATGGTGCTGTCGCTGAAGCCGGACTGGTTCACGGTCAGCGGCTGCGCACCCGCGTTCTCCGAATGCAGCCGCAGTCCGCCACCGATCTCCCAGATCTGGAAAGCCACCCGGCGCGAGTATTTATGCAGCAGCGGCGTGTGGTCGGTTTCAAGTTCAGTGAGTTCGTGCGTCGCCTGTGCCGCCAATAGCGATGCCTCCTGGGCCAGATGCCCGTCGAGCACCTCATCGAACTCCTCACGCGCATCGAAATAGATGAAAGCTGAAGCGCCAAGCCACACCAGCGCCACCGTCGCCAGCGACAAAAGCAGCAACCGCCGTTTCAATGAGTGCCCGTTCATCTCAGCTCGCCTTGTCTGCACTGATCAGATAGCCGACACCGCGTATGGTCTCGATGAGCTCGGGAAAGAGTTTGCGGCGCAGATGGTGGATGTGCACTTCCACCGCATTGCTTTCAACCTCTTCGCCCCAGGCATAGAGCTGCTCTTCGAGCTGCGCGCGCGACATCACCTTCCCGGCATTCAGCATCAACGCATGCAGCACGGCGAATTCCTTCGGCGAAAGGTCGACTGACGCATCGAGATAATGCACGCGATGGGCGGCCGGATCGAGCTTCACTCCAGATGCCTGCAGCAACAGATCGGTCTTGCCGCTGGCACGGCGTATCAGCGCCCGCAGACGCGCCGCCAGCTCGCCCATATCGAAGGGCTTGAGCAGATAGTCGTCGGCTCCGGCATCCAGACCCTTGATGCGGTCGTTCACGGTATCCCGCGCGGTGAGGATCAGCACGGGAAGGGATGAGTTGCGACTGCGCAGGCGGCGCAGCACATCCAGTCCGGAAAGGCGCGGCAGCCCGAGGTCGAGCACGACCGCCGCATAGGATTCGGTGCCTAACGCCTGGTCTGCCGACACTCCGTCCTTCATCCAGTCGACCGCATAGCCGGATTGCTTCAATCCCGCCTGGAGTGCATCGCCCAGCAAGGCATCATCTTCGACTACCAGTACGCGCATATTTCACCCGATAAAACGGCACCTCGATCATCATGCGGCTCTGCCTGCACAGGAGCTTCTTCTGCAGACATCGCACCGATCCCGGAACAAGCTGTCCGGAATATCCCCGGCTCGGGCAGCATTATGGCATCCAGCCAGACGCTGAGGCTCCCCCTCATTTTCCGGGCATGCGGATATTGCGCTCGCGGTAATCGCCACTCTCGGCCTTGGTATGGCAAGCCGCACAATTGGCCGGACTCTTCACCTGCGGATTTTTCCAGATGCGATCCGGCACCTCGTCGTGTTCGCGGACGAACCAGCGCAACTCGCTGATGCGCAACTGCGGTTTCCCAGCCGGTTCCTGCTTTTGGGGGCCGGCATGTTTCTCAAGGAAAGCGCCGATCTCCCGCGCCACCGCCGGCTCCAGGCTGGCATCGGTACCGAAGTGCTTGTCCAGCCCGGCCATCATCGCGCGCCAGGATGCGGCAGGCAGCATACGCGGCGGGAAAGCGACATGACAGGATCCGCATTCGGATTGCCATCTGGCATTGCTCACGACCACGCGACTACCATGCTCATGCTCGTCGCCTTCATGGTCATCCGCCTGCACGGAGCCGACCGCGCCGGCCAGCAGCGCAATCAGCGCGATCATGCGCACTGTGTTTCGATCGATGGAATACATGGTGACCTCCTTTGGATTTGCATTACGATGGATGCAGGATAGGAGGCGAGACTTAAGATAGCCTTAAGTGCTTAATATTTCAGGATTGGGACGGTACGGCAAGCGGGGTATCGGGGACGATTAGGAATTGGTGCCGCTTGTCGGATTCGAACTGACGACCTACCGCTTACAAGGCGGTTGCTCTACCAACTGAGCTAAAGCGGCGGTGAAACTGGTGGGTCGGGCGAGATTCGAACTCGCGACCAACGGATTAAAAGTCCGCTGCTCTACCGACTGAGCTACCGACCCCCACCCCAAAAGGGAGCGCGCATTATACGGGTTTGACTTTGAGTGTCAAACCAAGCCGCCTAAATATCGCGGTAACGCGTCGGGTCGGGCACCCCGGCTGCAGCAAAACCCTCACGGCGCAAACGGCAGGAATCGCAGCGCCCACAGGCCCGCCCCTGCTCATCAGCCTGGTAACAGGAGACAGTGATCGCGTAATCCAGCCCCAGACGCACTCCCTCGCGGATGATCTCGGCCTTGGACAGATGCAGCAGCGGCGCATGCAGGGCGAGCGGCTTGCCTTCCACCGCCGCCTGGGTCGCCAGATTGGCCATGCGCTCGAAAGCGGCGACATATTCGGGCCGGCAATCGGGATAACCGGAATAATCCACCGCATTCACGCCGAAGAAGATGTCCTGCGCCTTGAGCACCTCTGCCCACGCCAGCGCGAGCGACAGCATGATGGTGTTACGGGCAGGCACATAGGTGATGGGAATGCCGCTGCTCGCCTGCTCCGGCACGGCAATATTGGCATCGGTCAGCGCGGAGCCGCCGAAGGCGGTGAGATCGATATTGATGACGCGGTGTTCGCGCGCCCCGAGTTCGCGCGCCACCCCTTGCGCCGCCGCCAGCTCGGCATGATGGCGCTGGCCGTAATCCACGCTCAGCGCATAGCATTCAAAATCCTGCGCGCGCGCCAGCGCCAGCACAGTGGCCGAATCCAGCCCGCCCGATAACAGAACCACTGCCCGTTTCATGGTATGGGGTCTCAAAAAATTCAAATTTCCAAGCCAGGCAAGGCGCGAGTAAAAAATTGCGACGCGGCATATGCCTTATATGTAAGGAGTAATTTTTTACGAGCAACGCAGCATAGCGACGAAATTTGGATTTTATGAGATTCCATCATCGCCCCACCTCGTTACCCCACAATAATTTGTGCAGCTGAACCTGCAAGCGCACCGGCAAGCGGTCGCGCAATATCCACTCTGCCAGATCCTTGGGCGACAGCTGCCCCTGCACGGGGGAGAACAGGACGGCACAGCGCTGCACCAGCTCATGTTCGGCCAGCATCTGCTTCGCCCATTGGTAATCTGCCTCGTTGCTCAGCACGAACTTGATCTCATCATGAGACCTCAGATGCGCCATGTTGCTCCACAGGTTTCGGTCGGCCTCGCCCGAGCCTGGCGTCTTGATATCGACCACCTTCTGCACTCTCTCGTCCACTTCGCTCACATCCAGCGCTCCGCTCGTCTCCAGCGAGACTGAGTATCCCGCATCGCACAGGGCGCGCAACAGGGGCAAACAGTTCTTCTGCGCCAGCGGTTCTCCGCCGGTGACGCAGACATGGTGCGCACCATGCCGTGCCACCTCGGCCAGGATGGCTTCCAGCGTCATGTATTGACCGCCGCTGAAGGCGTAGGTGGTATCGCAATAGACGCAACGCAAAGGACAACCCGTCAGGCGCACGAACACCGTGGGCAGGCCGACACGGCTGGTCTCGCCTTGCAGGGATAAGAATATCTCGCTGATACGCAACGAATCGTTGGCGGAGGACATGTCTATCGCCCAGCCTACTTTATGCTGGCAAGGCGCTTCTTCGCCTTCTCCGATGCGCTGCTTCCCGGGAATTGGGAGATGAGTTGCTTCAGGGTCTTTTGCGCGGCTGATTTGTTCTTGAGGTTCAGCTGGCACTCCGCGATGTTGAGCATCGCTTCGGGCACGCGCGGATGGTCGGGATATTTCTCGCCCAGGGCCTGGTAACTGGCGACGCTGTTCTTGCAATCCTTCAACAGAAAATACGAATTACCCATCCAGTACTGGACGTTCGCCTCATGCACGGATTGTGGATAGTGCTTCAGGAAATCGCGGAAGGCTGCGGCGGCATTCAGGTAGTTCTCCGCCTTGTACAGACTGTAAGCCGCCTCGAAAGAACGGTTCTCGCCGACCGGGTCTGCGGACACGTCCCTGGTACCGTCGACGCGCGCACCGGTACTCGCTGCGGCCTCGCCCCCCTCGAACCGGCGCAGACGCGTATCGAGGTCGATGTAGAAATCCTTCTGGCGTTTCTCGGCATCCTGCAGGCCGTGTACCAGCTCTTCGTTCTGCCCGCGCAGTTTGCGCAATTCAGTGTTCAGTGCCTCCATCTGCATCTGCAAGTCGAGCGTCGAGCGGATGTATTGTTCCTTCTGCTGCTCGGACGAGGCTAATTCCTGCTCCAGCTTGACGATACGCTCTTCCAGCTGCTTGACCTGCTTGCGCGCATCGTCATCCGCGAACAAGCCCGCCATGGCGGAACTGCTCGCAACGCACAGACAGGCCAGCAACCAGAGACGCATCAGGCGATCACTTGTAGACGAAATCCACGCGGCGGTTCTGGGCCCAGGAAGCCTCGTCATGACCGGTCGCACGCGGTTTCTCTTCGCCGTAGCTGACGGTGGTGATCTGCGACTCTTTGGCGCCGCTCAGGATCAGCAACTTCTTCACGTTGTTGGCACGACGCTGGCCCAGGGCCAGGTTGTACTCGCTGCTGCCACGCTCGTCGGCATTGCCTTCCAGACGCACTTTGCTGCCGCGATTCTCGCTCAGATATTTGCCATGCGCCTGCACGGTGGCACGGTCTTCCGGCTGCACCGCATCCACGTCGAACGGGAAATGCACGCTGACTTCGCCGGGCATCGCGGCCGCCTCTGGCGCTGCCGCAGCAGTTGACTCGGTCGCCGCCGGCGCCTGAGAGGCCGCAGTTGTCTCTGCCGGTGCAGCTGCAGGCTCGGTCGCTGTCGCTGCAGGTGCCGTAGTTGCCGGCTCCTGGGCCGCTTCCTTGGCGGGATCGCTCGCGCAAGCTGCCAGCAGATTCGCCAACACCAGACTCAGAATCAATTTTTTCATTGTTGTCTCCTTTTATTCATCGAAACTACTGCTTCAGGAAAGGCCCCCAGACCGGCTCGCGAATATCGCCGCGCTGGGCAACCATCTTCTGCTTCACTCTGCCATCGCTGGATACGGTCGCCAATATACCACGACCCTGCGACTCGGTTGCGAACAGGATCAGCTTGCCGTTGGGGGCGAAACTGGGCTTCTTCTCCCATCCGCCCGGCGTCAATATCTGCACCTGCTTGCTCTCGAAATCCTGCACGGCGATATAGAACGTGCCGCCGTTGAAATGCGAGTAGACGAAACTCTTGCCGTCCGGACTGAAGCGCGGCGAGAAATTGTTGCCGCCCTCGAAGGTCAGCCGTTCCGCAAAACCGCCTTCCACCGCCACGCCATAGATCTGCGCCTTGCCGCCGCGGTCGGAAGTAAACAACAGCATCTTGCCGTCCGGCGAGAAAGTCGGCTCGGTATCGATGGTCTCGCTGAAAGTGATGCGACGCAGATCGCTGCCGTCGGCACGCACCAGATAGAGCTGCGAACTGCCGTCGCGCGTCAGCACGATGGCGAGCTGCCTGCCGTCGGGCGACCACGCCGGCGCACTGTTGCTGCCGGAGAAATCGGCCAGCACGGTGCGCTTCTGCGTCACCAGCGACTGCACGAAGACCGTCGCGTGGCCGCGCTCGAAGCTCACATAGGCGATCTGCTTGCCGTCGGGCGACCACGCCGGCGACATGATGGGCTCGTTCTGCGACCACAGCGTCTGCTCGCCATAGCCGTCGCTGTCCGCCATCACCAGCCGGTAATGCCTGCCCTCGCGGTTGACGTAGGCGATGCGCGTGCTGAACACCCCGGCACTGCCGGTCAGCTTCTCATACACCAGATCGGCGATACGGTGTCCGATGGCGCGCACCTGATCGCTCTTCGCCGTCACCGCCAGCGCGATCAGTTCGGCATGCCGCACCGCATCGAGCAGGCGGAAGCGCACTTCGACACGTCCGTCATCGAGCTGGCGCACACTGCCGATCACCAGCGCCTCCACGCCCGCCCATTCGACGTATCTCACTTCGCCAGGTTCATGCGGCGCCTTGCCGGCGGGGTCGATCAGCTTGAACAAGCCGGTACGCAACAGATCGTTGGAGACCACACTGCTGATCGGTTGTCCGGCGATGCGTTCCTCACCGCCGAAGCGCACCACCGAGATCGGCGTCTGATGCTCGCCCGCCCCGGTGATCTCGATATCCAGCGTCGCATGCGCGGACATCGTCATGCACGCCCCAAGGATCAATCCCAGCCAACCACGCATATGCACCCTTTCTATGGCCTGATAGTCAATTTCAGTTCACGGAACATCTTCTGCAGGCCGGCATCGGTCGGCACCGGCAGCGGCTGCGCCTTGTAGATGGCACGTTCCGCCGCATTGTCGTATGCCGCATGCCCGCTGCTGCGTATCAGTTCCACCTCCAGCACATCCCCTCCCGGCAGCAGGGTCACCCTGAACTCGGCCCTTGCCGATTCCGGCACATCCGGCGGCATCACGATGTTGCGGCGCACCTTGGCGCGGATCATGTCCTGATACCTGCCCACCTGCGTGGCGGTGGCCGCATCGACCTCGGCACGGATGCGCGCCTGCTCCTGCCGCAAACTCGCCGCGCGCTGCGCTGCGTATTTGTCCAGCTCGCGCTTCTCTTTCTCCTGCTTCATCCTGGCTTCCGCCGCCGCCCTGGCTTTCGCTTCAGCCTGCTTCTTCTTGTCGCGTATCTCGATGTCCGCCTTCACCGGCGGCAACACGGGTGCTACGACCTTGGGTAACGGCTTCGGTTCCTGTCTGTCGGGAGGCGCGGGCTGCGGCTCGGGCGCCACTTCCGCTTCCGGCAGGCTATCCCACATCTCCACCATGAACTCCTCCGGCGGCTGTGCCTGCCAGCGGAAACCGAAATACAGCAGGAAGAAGAACAGCAGATGCACCGCCAGCGCCAGCATGCCGGCGGGGATACGGTAGGGTTCCGGATAGGTCAGTGCGGCGCTCATCGGCTCTTGGCGAGCAATCCGATCTTCTTGATGTGCTGCTGCTGCAACATGTCCATCACATTGATGACTTCCTCATAGCGCACATTCTTGTCGGCGGAGATCACCACCGGTTGCTCGGGATTCTTCTTCAGGCTCTTCTGCAGGCGCGCCACCAGTTCATCGCGCGAAACCGGCGACTCCTGCCCGCCCTTGCCATGGTCGCGCAAGGCCAATGTGGTGTCCTTCTTGATGATGACCTCCAGCGGCGCGACCGGCGGCGCCAGCGATTTGCCCACGCTGGGCAGGTCGATCTGACCCGGATTCATCAGCGGCGCCGTGATCATGAAGATCACCAGCAGCACCAGCATCACGTCGATGTATGGCACGACGTTGATCTGCGACATCGGGCGATGTTCGCTGCGCCTGGAATAGCTCACGGCTGCCTCTGCAACACGTTGGAAAATTCCTCGATGAAGCTCTCGAAGCGCGAGGAGAGCCGGGTCACATCGTGCACATAACGGTTGTATGCCACCACCGCCGGGATCGCGGCGAACAGGCCCATCGCCGTCGCCACCAGCGCCTCGGCGATGCCCGGCGCCACATGCGCCAGCGTCGCCTGCCCCACGTTGGAGAGGCCGCGGAACGCGTTCATGATGCCCCACACCGTGCCGAACAGACCGACATACGGACTCACCGAACCGACCGTGGCAAGGAAGGAGAGATGCGATTCGAGATGATCCACCTCGCGCTGGTATTTGGCGCGCATGGCGCGGCGCGTGCCGTCCATCACCGCCGCACTGTCCACGCCGTGCGTCTTCTTCAATTTGATGAACTCGGCGAAGCCGGCCGCGAAGATGCGCTCCAGCGCACCGACATCGCTACGCCCGCGGCTGTTCGCCTGCTGGTAGAGCGCATTCAGGTTGGGATTGCCCCAGAAGGCATCCTCGAACTCGTGCGTCTGCCTGACGGCAGAGCGCACGGCGAACATCTTGAGGAAGATGTACCACCACGACATCAGCGACACCAGCAGCAGCAAACCCATCACCAGCTGCACCAGCAGGCTGGCATTGGTGATCAGTTGAAGAAACGACAGATCCCCGATCAGTTCCATATCAGTCTTTCCATTGGTTTCGCAACACATCCGGCACGCTCACCGGCTTGAAGGTCTCGACATTCACGCACACCAGATGCACCTCGCCCTCGGTCAGCAATTCTTCGCCGCGCTGCACCTCCTGCCACAGTGTCACGCGGCTGCGCCCGATCTCCTTGATGCGCGCCGTCACCGTCAGCAGATCGTCGAGCAGCGCGGGACGCAGGTAGTCCAGCTTCATCGAGCGCACCACGAACACCACCCCCAGCTCCTTCATCATGCCCGCATTGCTGTAGCCGAAGGTGCGCAGCCATTCGGTGCGCGCGCGTTCCATGAAGTTCACATAGTTGGCGTGATAGACGACGCCGCCGGCGTCGGTGTCCTGGAAATAGACCCGCACCGGCAAGGAAAATATCTGGTGACGCTTACTCATCCCACAACTCCTTGTTGTTGCCGTTGTTCGGACGCGCCAGGCCGAAATGCAAATATGCGCTCGCCGTCGCGACGCGGCCGCGCTGCGTTCTCTGCAGATAGCCCTGCTGGATCAGATAGGGTTCCAGCACATCCTCGATGGTGTCGCGCTCCTCGCCGATGGCGGCGGCGAGATTGTCCACACCGACCGGCCCGCCCATGAATTTCTCGATCACCGTCTGCAGCAGTTTCCTGTCCATCACGTCCAGCCCGCGCGAATCCACATCCAGCATGGTCAATGCAGCATCGGCCACTTCGCGGTTGGCGTCGCCGCCCGCCTTCACATCGGAATAGTCGCGCACGCGGCGCAACAGGCGGTTGGCGATACGCGGCGTGCCGCGCGAACGCTTGGCGATCTCCAGCGCACCGTCATGCGTCAGATTCATCTCCAGCAGTTTCGCCGAACGCATCACGATGCGCTGCAGTTCTTCCGGCGTATAGAACTCCAGTCGCGCGACGATGCCGAAGCGGTCGCGCAAGGGGTTGGTCAGCATGCCCGCGCGCGTGGTCGCACCCACCAGCGTGAACGGTGGCAGATCGATCTTCACCGAACGTGCGCCCGGCCCCTCGCCGATCATGATGTCGATCTGATAATCCTCCAGCGCGGGATAGAGGATCTCCTCCACCACGGGAGACAGACGGTGGATCTCGTCGATGAACAGCACATCGTGCGGTTCGAGGTTGGTGAGCAAGGCGGCGAGGTCGCCCGCGCGCTCCAGCACCGGCCCCGAGGTATGACGGATGTTGACCCCCATCTCGCGCGCGATGATCTGCGCCAGCGTGGTCTTGCCCAGACCGGGCGGACCGAACAGCAACACATGGTCGAGCGGCTCGTTACGCTTCTTCGCGGCCTGGATGAATATCTCCAGCTGCCCGCGTATCTTCTCCTGGCCGACGTATTCATCGAGCTGCTTGGGGCGCAGCGCACGCTCCAGCGCCTCTTCCTGCTGCGATGCGGGAGCGGCGGAGATGATGCGCGGTTCTGCGCTGAGGTCGTCGTTCTGGATCATGCTTTGGATAATAACTTAAGCGCCTGGCGGATGCCGTCCGATACCCCGGCCTCCTTGGGCAGTTGTTTCGCCGCCCAGTCGGCCTCCTTCTCGTTGTAGCCCAGTGCGAGCAGCGCATTGACGATGTCGTTGCCCGCCGCGACCGCCACGGCACCGCTGGCGGCAGTCGCCCCGCTCACCGCGAACTTGCCCTGCAATTCCAGCAGCAGACGTTCGGCGGTCTTCTTGCCGACGCCGGGGATCTTGGTCAGGCGCGATGCATCCTTGTTCGCCACCGCCACGGCGAGGTCGGCGATGGAAAGTCCGGACAGCACCGACAGCGCCAGCTTGGGACCGACGCCGCTGATCTTGAGCAACTGGCGGAAAGCCACGCGCTCTTCGTTCGTCAGGAAGCCGAACAGCAGGTGCGCATCCTCCCGCACGATGAGCTGCGTGTGCAGCACCACCTTCTCGTTCAACGCGGGCAGGTTGTAGAACGTGCTCATCGGCACATCCACCTCGTAACCCACGCCCTGCACATCGAGCAATATTTGCGGCGGGTTCTTCTCCAGCAGGATGCCGCTCAGTCTTCCGATCATGTATTTCCTTTACTCCATTTATCTACGTAGGGTGGGCACGTTCTTGTGCCCACGCGGAACAGGCTCGGCAAACAGCGTGGGCACAAAAGACGTGCCCACCCTACGCAATAATCATCGCCAGCGCCAGCAGCGTGCCGTGCACCATCATCGCACCTATGGTCGCCCTGATCGCATCGCCCAGTTGCTGCGGCTGGGCGGCGTGGCGCAGCAGCAGCCGCGCAGCCTTGATGCTCAACGGCAAGGCGAAGAACGCAACCAGCGCCCACAGCGGCAACCAGCCCAGCACAACGCTGAACAGCAACCATATATAAGACAACGCCACGATCAGCACATAACCCCAGCGCGCCTGGTCCACATCCAGCCGCGCCACCCAGTGCAATTTGCCTGCCGCGGTATCGGCGCTACGATCGGGGAACTGGTTGATGTAGAGCAGATTGGCGACCAGCAAGGCATACGACAGCCCGGCGATGAAAGGCGCCGCAACGAACTCCTTGCGCTGCACGAAATCGCTACCGACGGTGATGGCGAGGAATCCCGCCGCAACGCACAACTCGCCCAGCCCGCGACTGTTGAGCCGGAACGGCGGCGCGGAATAGGCCCAGCCGATGAACAAGCCGGCCAGCCCCACGTACATCAGTTGCGGCGCCGAGCGCGCCATCAGCCACAATCCGGCCGCGGCCACACAGGCCATCAGCGCGAAACCGTAGTTGCGCATCTCGTTCTGCGTCATCACGCCGTTCTGGATGAAGCGGCTGCCGCCGGTGAAGGGAAAGATGCGCCCGGTGTTCTGCGCATCGGTGCCGTTGAGTGCATCGTAGTAATCGTTGAGTACGTTCACTCCGGCCTGCGCCAGCAGCGCGAACGCCAGAGTCACCAGCGCGAGGACGATATCGAAGGACAGGCCGGCATGCCACGCGCTTGCAAGGCCGAGCAGACAGGCCATCAGACTTGCCGTCAGGAACGGGGGGCGTGTGGCGGCGATATAGCGCGCAACCGGATTGGCGAACAGCTCAAGCGTCGGTTCCAGCGGTTGCGTCATACCAGTCTTCCTCCCCGTACACGAAAACCCTTGGTCGCCAGCGCGCCCAAACCCATGCCGCCGTGCGCATGGCAGATCGCGCAGGCCAGCGCATCCGCGGCATCCGGGCTCGGCGTGCCGGACAATTTCAGCAGGCGCTGCACCATCGCCTGCACCTGTTCCTTGTCGGCGTGGCCGTTGCCCACCACCGCCTGTTTCACCTGCAGCGCCGTGTATTCCGCGACCGGCAGATCAGCCTGCACCGCCGCGCAGATCGCGGCACCGCGCGCCTGCCCCAGCAACAGCGTGGATTGCGGGTTCACGTTCACGAACACCTTCTCCACCGCCACCTGCTCCGGCTTGTGCTGCGCGATGACTTCGCCCAGCGAAGCCAGGATGACTTTCAGGCGCTCCGGCAATTCGCCGTCCGGCGTCCTGATGCAGCCGCTGGCGACGTAATGCAGGTGCTGACCTTCTTTATCCAGGATACCGAAGCCGGTGATGCGCAAGCCCGGATCGATGCCGAGTATCCTCATCACTCTTGCAGGACAGCGTTGGTATAGACCTCTTGCACGTCGCCCAGATCTTCCAGCGCATCCAGCAGTTTCTGCATCTTCACCGCGTCGTCGCCGCTGAGTTCCACGTCGGTGTCTGCTTTCATGGTCACTTCGGCCATCTCGGGCTTGAAGCCCGCCGCTTCGAGGCGTTGCTTCACCGCCACGAAATCGTGCGGCGAGGTGATGACTTCGATGCTGCCATCGTCGTTGTTGATGATGTCTTCCGCGCCCGCATCCAGCGCCACTTCCATCAGCGCGTTCTCGTCGGTGCCGGGCGCGAAGATCATCTGTCCGCAGTGTTTGAACAGGAAGGAGACTGAGCCGTCGGTGCCCAGGTTGCCGCCGTATTTGACGAAGGCATGGCGCACATCGGCCACCGTGCGCGTCTTGTTGTCGGTCATGCAGTCCACGATCACGGCGGCACCGTTGATGCCGTAGCCTTCGTAGCGCAGCTCCATGTAGTCCACGCCTTCCAGCTCGCCGGCGCCGCGTTTGACGGCGCGTTCGACGTTGTCCTTGGGCATGTTGTTGTCGTAGGCTTTCTCCATCGCCAGACGCAGGCGCGGATTGATGTCCGGGTCGCTGCCGCCCAGCTTGGCCGCGACCGTGATCTCCTTGATCAGACGGGTGAACACCTGACCGCGCTTGGCGTCCTGACGCCCTTTGCGGTGCTGGATATTCGCCCATTTACTGTGGCCTGCCATGAAGATTCCCCGCTTATGCAAAATAAGCCGGATGGTAACATTTCGCCCCGTATAGACCAAAACACCCCGCTGCGAGCCGGTGATAGACTTGCACCGGAAAATCGGCGAAGCTGCCGCCAGATCCGCTGTACCGTCATCTCAACAAAAGGAGTACCCCATGAAGATCCGCCACCTGCTCACCCTGTCCTGCGGCCTGTTGCTGGCCGGTAACGCGCTTGCCGACGAAGCGCTGCTGCGCAAGAGCGGCTGTTTTGCCTGCCATACGGTGGATAAAAAGCTCGTGGGTCCGGCGCTGAAAGACATCGCGGCCAAATACAAGGGCACCGCAGGCGCGGTGGACATGCTGGCGAAAAAAGTACGCGCGGGCGGCTCCGGCACCTGGGGCACCGTGGCGATGGCTCCCGCCCCGGCAACCGTGAGCGATGCCGATCTGAAGGCATCGATCACCTACATCCTCACGCTCAAGTAAACACAGCCTTCCGCAAAGCAAACAGGCCGGCTTGAAGCCGGCCTGTTCTTTTTTAGCGCCCAAGCAAGGAGTTACTTGGGATCGCGGTTCATCATGCCTTTATCGCGCATGTCGCGCATCCTTTCGTGCATCTTCTTCAGCCCTTCCTTCATCTCTTCCTTGGATATCTTGCCGTCCTTGCTGGTATCGGTCTCGTCGAAATGGGCGAACACCATCGGCATGCCGATCTCGGCCTCGTCCTTGCTCAGCAGGCCGTCATGGTCGATATCGACCTCGTCGAAGCGGTCTTCGAAGCGCGGGGCGCATTTCTCCACTCGTCTCTTGCACTGCGCATCCATCTCGTCCTGGGTGACCTTGCCGTCCTTGTTGGCATCCAGTTCCTTGAAACGGTCACGGTGGAACGTATCGAACTCCTTCTTGCTGACGGCGCCGTCCTTGTTCTGGTCCATCTGCTCGAGCATCCAGCCGCCCTGCGGGCCGCCCTTCATGCCGCAAGCCTGCGCCAGCGGCGCGGCACACACCATGCAGCCGGCAACGATCAATGTGGATAAGGTTTTCATGTCATCTCCTGTGGTTTTGATGTATCCGCCCGCCATGCGGGCAGTACGATGCAGACAGATTAACACGAAGGAAGTTCGGCCACAGGATGGCGGGTTATAATCCGCCGGAATTTTTTCTGTGCTTCCCAATGGGCATGGCAAGACTGCCATCCCTGAAATTAATGAAACTTGCCATGCCCATTTCCCTCACCTCAATCCTCTCCCGCAAGCGGGCGAGGAAGCAAACGAGCTCTTCGCGGATTTCACATCGATGAACATCTTTTACGAAGAAGACGGCGGTTTCAAGGTCGGCAATATCCTGGCCGACAACACCACTTCTCTGCAGGTCGAGAACACCCACGGCAAACGCAGCAAGATCAAATCGGCCAACGTGATGCTGCGCTTCGCCCAGCCCGGCCTGTCCGAATTCATGGCGCAGGCGGAGCAAGTGGCCGCTGACATCGACGTCGACTTCCTGTGGGAAGCCTCGCCGCAGGACGAGTTCGAGTTCGATACGCTGGCGCGGGAATACTTCGGTCATGTGCCCGACCCGGTCGAATCTGCCGGGGCACTGATCCGCCTGCATGGCTCGCCCATGCATTTCTACAAGAAGGGCAAAGGCCGCTACAAGGCCGCACCGCCCGATGCACTGAAGTCGGCACTCGCCAGCGCGGAGAAGAAACGCCTGCTGGCCGAACAGCAGGCGCGCTACACCGAACAGCTCGGCAACTTCGAGCTGCCTGCCGAGTTCGCCGACAAGCTGCAGATGATCCTGTACAAGCCGGACCGCAACACCATCGAGGTCAAGGCGCTGGAAGCGGCGTGTGCGCACACCCACCTGTCCGCCGCGCACCTGCTGGAAAAATGCGGCGCACTGCCCTCCACGCACGACTACCACCTGAACAAATTCCTGTTCGAGAACTTCCCCAGGGGCACCGGCTTCCCCGCCGTGAACGTGGAAGAACACCCCGAGCTGCCGCAGGCCGCAGTCAATGCCTTCAGCATCGACGACGCCAGCACCACCGAGATCGACGACGCCTTCTCGGTCGAGAAGCTGGCAGACGGCAACTGGCGCATCGGCATCCACATCGCCGCGCCCGCGCTGGGCATCGCGCCAGGTTCCGACATCGACGCCATCGCCGCACAGCGCATGTCCACCGTGTACATGCCGGGCGACAAGATCACCATGCTGCCGGACAACGTGGTGCAGGCCTTCACGCTCAGCGCCGACAAGGTCTGCCCCGCGCTCTCCTTATATGTGGAGGTGAATGAAACGCTGGAGATCGTCAACAGCGCCAGCCGCATCGAGCGCCTGCACATCGCCGCCAACCTGCGACACGACACGCTGGAGCCGCTGTTCAACGAAGAGACGCTGGCCGCGGGCAAACTCGATTACGCCTACGCGCCCGAACTCAAATTGCTGTGGGACTTCGCCAACAAACTGGAAGCCGGTCGCGGCAAATCCGCCGACAACAGCACAGCGCAGATCGACTACACCTTCAACGTCGAGAACGACCGCATCACCATCGGCCACCGCCTGCGCGGCTCGCCCATCGACAAGGTCGTGTCCGAACTGATGATCCTCGCCAACAGCAGCTGGGGCAAACTGCTCGACGACCACGATGTCGCCGGCATCTACCGCACGCAGAACAACGGCAAGGTGAAGATGAGCACCGTCGCCGCGCCGCACCAGGGCCTGGGCGTGGCGCACTACGCCTGGTCGAGTTCGCCGCTGCGCCGCTATGTCGATATGGTGAACCAGCGCCAGATCATGAGCGTGCTGCGCGGCGATGCGCCGACGTATGCGAAGAACGACACCGCCCTGTTCGCCATCCTGCGCGACTTCGATACCGCCTACACCACCTACAGCGAGTTCCAGCGCAACATGGAGCGCTACTGGTGCCTGCGCTGGCTGCTGCAGGAAGATGTGAAACAGTGCGAAGCCGTGGTGCTGCGCGAGAACCTGGTCAAACTTGCCGACATCCCGCTGGTCGGCCGCATCCCTTCGCTGCCGGAGACGCCGCCCAACACCAGGGTGCTGCTGGAGATAGGCGAGATAGACCTGCTCGATCTTGATTTCGACGCCCGTCATGTGGCCAACGTGGAAGCGGCTGCATGAGAAAGCTCTCGCTCAGCGCCGGGCAACATCCGAACCAGCGGCTGTCCTTCGCCGTGCTGTTCTCGATCACCCTGCATGCCTTCTTCATGTTCGGCATCAGCCTCGTCGTCCCCGACTGGAAGGACATCCCGGTCATCAGCCAGCCGCTCGAAGTCGTGCTGGTCAACAGCAAATCGCGCAACCGCCCGACCAACGCCTCCGCTTACGCGCAGAGCAACCTGGATGGCGGCGGCAACACCGAAGACGATCATCGCGCCAAAACACCGTTCCCGGTGCTCGGCGACGGACAGCGCTTCACCCCCGAACAGGCTGCCAAGCGCCAGCGCCAGCTGGAACAGGAAACCAAGCGCCTGCTCACGCGCAACAAGGGCGACTACTTCGTAGCCGAAGAGAACGACCAGCAGAAACAATCCAGCGCCAGAGACAACGGAAAGGATCTCGTGCAACGCTCACTGGAGATCGCGCGGCTGGAAGCGCAGATCAGCAAGAGCCTGGACATGTACGAGAAGATGCCGAAACGAAAATTCATCGGCGCAAGAACACAGGAATACCGCTACGCCCAATACGTCGAAGACTGGCGCTCCAAGGTCGAGCGCATCGGCAACATGAATTATCCCGAGATGGCGCGGCGCGAGAAGATCTACGGCAAACTCACCCTCACCGTCTCCATCCGCTCCGACGGCAGCGTGGAAAGCATCGAGATCAGCCGCCCCTCCGGCCAGCGCATACTCGACGCCTCGGCCATCCGCATCGTCAAACTCGCCGCGCCCTACGCCCCCTTCCCGCCGGACATCCGCAAGGAGACCGACGTCCTCAGCATCACCCGCACCTGGATATTCACCACGACGGACCGGTTGGAGAGCGAGTAGGGCGACAAACTGAGTTTATGGAGCGTGGACGGGGAGGGCGGCTGTTAACCCCTAGCAGACGGTCACTTGAAATTACATCACTACTTGATTGGCTGCATTAAGTGCGCAATGGCACCTGTAGGGTCGGCCACAATGCAAATTCGGCCAACGTCGGGAACATCGTGAGGGGGCACTACGACGCTACCACCCAGTGAAGGTGCACGCTTCGCGCACTCATCGACGTTTTCCACAGCGATATATGAATGCCAGAACGACTCATGACTTAGCGTCTCTGGTGTTGGGTTCATCATTCCGGCAATATCCTGGCCTTCCTTCTGAAACAAGGTGTAGGTGCCAAACTTTCCGGCATCAACTTCCTTACGCGTCCAGCCAAAAAGCTGACTAAAAAACGTTCCGCTTTTTTCCTGATCTGGGGTTACTAGCTCATGCCAGATAAATGGGCTTTGGTCTGTCATGGGACACCCTCCATAGGGATTTGTATGGTCTGCTTCAGCCGAAAGCAGTCAATCATCAAGCCGCACCCTATAGAGCCATACCCATCACGTCAATATGCCAAACGGCCTAGATATTCATAGCCCCACATTTCGGCAGCACCCTTGGAATGCGCATGGTTTGCCACTAGAATGCACCGCATGTTCCGCTCCGCCTTGCTAAAGACATTCCTCGTCCTTGCCCTGCTCTTCGTCCAGCAGGGCGCGGTGACGCATGGCATCGCGCATACGCTGGCGGAGCAAAAGCAGGACCAGTCGCTGCCGCACGACCAACAGTGCGACCTGTGCGCAGCCTATGCACAGGTCGGCAGTGCCATCGGCAGCAGCGATGTACATTTCGATTTCTCCGCGACCTTTGCCGAAGCGCATGTGCATGCCGCGACCGAGTTCCGCTCCATCACCTTCGCCGCCTTTGCGGCACGCGCCCCGCCCCGCTCCGCCTGAACCATGTCCCAGCCTCCGCACAGCTGCGGAGCCTTTCATGTCTTCAAGGAGTCAAGCATGTTCCATCGAATCTGTTCCGTGACGGCACTGGCCGTCGCACTTTGCCCTCCCGCCAGTGCAGCCGAGGTCGGCGAGAGCGCGTTCAACCCGGCCTTTTCGCTGATCCTGTCCGGCAGCTATGGCAGCCTGCAGCGCGCTCCCGCCATCCCCGCCACCGGTTTCGCCATGAATCCCAACCCGGGACATGAGCAGGGCTTCAATCTCGGCGAGTCGGAGATGGGCATCTCGGCCAACATCGACCCGCAGTTCCGCGGCACCGCGACGCTCGCGCTCGACCCGGCCGGCGGCATCAGCGTGGAGAACGCCTTCGTGCAGACCACCGCACTGGGCGACGGGTTCAACCTCAAGTTCGGCCGTTATTTCTCCGGCCTGGGTTATCTCAACGAGCTGCATGCGCATGCCTGGGACTTCAGCGACCAGCCGCTGGTGTACGCAGCGTTGTGGGAGAACCAGCTGGGCGAGGACGGGCTGCAGCTCAAGTGGCTGGCACCGACCGAGATGTTCGTGGAGATCGGCGGCGAGGTGGGCAAGGGCCGCGGCTTCCCCGGCAGCGACCGCGCCAAGAACGGCAGCGGCGCGGGTGTGCTGTTCGTGCATGCCGGCGACGACATCGGCATCGAGCAGAGCTGGCGTGCGGGCGCCTCGCTGCATCGCACCCGCCGCGTGGATGCCGAGAGTGCCGATGTGCCCGACCTGAACGGCAATGCGGTGACCAACCTGTTCAGCGGCGACAGTCAGACCGTCGGTCTGGATCTGGTGTGGAAATACGCGCCTGATGGCAACCTCCGCAACAGCTACATCAAGGTGCAGACGGAATATTTCCGCCGCAAGGAGAGCGGCGAGCTGAGCTACGACACCGTCGGCGCGAACATCACCGACAGTTATTCCGTCACGCAGAGCGGCTGGTATGTGCAGGGCGTTTACCAGTTCATGCCGCGCTGGCGCAGCGCGTTGCGTTACGACCAGCTCGATCCGGGCAGCGCAAAGGTAGGCGCGCTGAATGCAGGCAACGTGATCGCCGACTACGCCTACCACCCGACCCGCACGACCTGGATGATCGATTACAGCCCGAGCGAGTTCTCGCGCCTGCGCGTGCAACTGGCGCACGACAGATCGCGACAGGGGCTGACCGACAACCAGCTGTTCGTGCAGTACATCATGAGCATGGGCGCGCATGGCGCGCATCAATATTGACAACCGTTCGTGGCGAGCACGTCGAAGCATGGACGTCCACCCTTCGACAAGCCTGTCCTGAGTTTATCGAAGGGCTCAGGGCGAACGGTTTTTGAAAAAAGGAATGACCATGAAGAATCTTCTATTCGCTATTTCGCTACTGCTATTCAGCAACGCCGCCCACGCCGCCCTCAACGTTTTCGCCTGCGAACCGGAATGGGCCGCGCTCACGCAGCAGCTTGCGGGTGACAAGGCCAGCGTCTACACCGCCACCACCGCACTGCAGGACCCGCATCGCATCGAGGCGCGGCCCAGCCTGATCGCCAAGGCGCGCCGCGCGAATCTGGTGGTCTGCACCGGTGCGGAACTGGAGGTCGCCTGGCTGCCGGTGGTGTTGCGCGAATCTGCCAACGGCGCGGTGCAGCCGGGCGGCAGCGGATATTTCGAGGCTGCCTCCGTGGTGCACATGCTGGAAGTGCCGACCCGCCTGGATCGCGGCGCGGGCGATGTGCATGCACTGGGCAATCCGCACATCCAGACCGACCCGCGCAATTTCATCCCGGTCGCCGAGGCGCTCAGCCAGCGCCTGATCCAGCTCGATCCGGCCAATGCGGCAACCTACCGGCAGCGCTTCGCCGATTTCTCTCAACAATGGCGTGCCGCGATCGCCAAATGGGAACTGCAGGCCGCTCCGCTCAAGGGTGTGGCGGTGGTGGTGCAGCATGACGGCTTCCCTTACCTGAACAACTGGCTGGGCTTGCACGAGGTGGCGACACTGGAACCGAAACCCGGCATGGAGCCGAGCGCTGCGCACTTGTCCAGGGTGCTGGGCAGTTTGCAGCAGCACCCGGCCAGGATGGTGTTGCGTGCGGCATACCAGGACGAGCGCCCGTCGGAATGGATCGCACAGCGCGCACCTGTCGCCGCGGTCGAGCTGCCCTATACCGTGGGCGGCAGCGATGGGGCCGGGGATCTGTTCGGGCTGTTCGATGACACCGTCGCGCGTCTGCTGAAAGGGCTGCAATGAACCTCGAACTCGACATCCTGCTCCCCGCCTTCCTCGCCGGCCTGCTGGTGCTCGCCACGCACATCCCCTTCGGCATGCGCGTGCTGCAGCGCGGTGTGATCTTCGCCGACCTCGCCGTGGCGCAGATCGCCGGACTCGGCGTGATCGTCGCCGGATTGCTCGATCTGACCGGACAGCCGCTGCTGGTGCAGTTCATCGCCGCCGCCAGCGCGCTGTGCGGTGCGGCATTGCTGGCCTGGATAGAGCGCCACACCGCCGAAGTGAAGGAGGCCTGGATCGGCCTCACCTTCGTGCTCGCCGCCAGCCTCGGCATCCTGCTGATGAGCCGCGACGTGCATGCGGGCGAACACCTGAAGGACATGCTGGTCGGGCAGATCCTGTGGGTGAGCCAGACCCAGCTCATCGCCACCGCGCTGCTCACTGCCGCCCTGCTCGCCATCTGGAACAGCTTGCGCCAGCGCCTGGGCGATTTCGGCTTCTACGCCCTGTTCGCCCTCGCCATCACCGCCTCGGTGCAACTGGTCGGCATCTATCTGGTGTTCGCCAGCCTGATCGTGCCGGCACTGGCGACATATCGCATCGCGGAACGGCGCCATCTGTATGCGTTCGCGGTCGGCACCCTGGGGTACGCGCTCGGCCTGCTGGCATCGGTCTGGTTCGACCTGCCTGCCGGCGCCGCCATCGTATGGGCGATGATGCTGTGCGGGATGTTGCTGACCACGCTGAAACGTACAGGCTAACCCGCTATAATCCGGCTCCTTTTCGAAGCCTGACGAACACAGCATGACCGACAAGTACGCCGTCATCGGCAACCCCATCTCGCACAGCAAGTCGCCGCTGATCCACAGCCTGTTCGCCGCGCAGACCGGGCAGGACATGAGCTACGAGGCCATCGAGGCTCCGCTGGACGGCTTTGCCGCCACCATCCAGCGTCTGCGCAGCGAGGGATACAAGGGCTGCAACGTCACCGTGCCGTTCAAGTTCGAGGCGTACCAGCTGTGCGACGAACTCGCTCCCCGCGCCAGGGACGCGAAGGCGGTCAACACGATCGTGTTCCGCGACGGCAAGATCCTCGGCACCAACACCGACGGCGCCGGCCTGCTCAACGACATCCAGAACAACCTCGGGGTGAAGCTGATGTGGAAGGACGCGCTGCTGCTCGGCGCCGGCGGCGCCGCCGCCGGTGTGCTGTGGCCGCTGTTCAACGCCGGCATCGGCATCGACATCGCCAACCGAACCATCGAGAAGGCGCAACTGCTGGCCGACGAATTCAAGGGTTCCGGTACCGTATACGCGCGCCGTTACGACGAGCTGGCCGGAAGGAAGTATGACCTCGTCATCAATGCCACCTCCAGCGGGCTGAAGGACGACTTGCCGCCCTTGCCGGACGGCCTGTTCAAACCGGGTGCCCTGGCCTACGACATGATGTACGGGCGCGAGACGCCGTTCATGGCCTACGCCCGCAAGCAGGGTGCGGCGCTCGTTGCCGACGGTCTGGGCATGCTGGTGGAGCAGGCTGCAGATGCGTTCCTGCTGTGGCGCGGTGTGCGCCCGGACACCCGCCCGGTACTCGAAAAGTTGCGCACATGAGAAAGCGGGCAAAGAACCTCGCCTGGCGTGTCGTCACGATAACGTTCGCGCTGCTGGTGCTGTACCAGCTGTGGCTGTTCGCCCATATCTGCTGGTGGATCAAATTCGATCCCGCGACCAGCGCCTTCATGGAAGACCGCCTGGAGGTGATGCAGGACAAGAACCCCAAGGCCGGCCTGAAACACAAGTGGGTGCCCTACAAGAAGATCTCCAACAACCTCAAGCGCGCACTCATCGTCTCGGAGGATGCGCGCTTCGTGGATCACGAGGGCTTCGACTGGGAAGGTATCGCCAAGGCCTACGAAAAGAATATGAAGAAGGGCAAGATCGTCGCGGGCGGCTCCACCATCAGCCAGCAACTGGCGAAGAACCTCTTTCTCTCCACCAAGCGCACGCCCTGGCGCAAGGGCGAGGAAGCGCTCATCACACTGATGCTGGAAGCGGTGATGGACAAGCAGCGCATCTTTGAGATCTATTTGAACATCATCGAATGGGGCAACGGCGTGTTCGGCGCGGAAGCCGCGGCGCGCCATTATTTCGGCGTCAGCGCGGCCGAACTCAGCCCCGAACAGGCGGCCAAGCTCGCCGCCATGGTGCCCAATCCGCGCTACTACGACCGCAACCGCGAAGCGCGCGGCATGCTGGCCAAGACCATTGTCATCCTCGACCGCATGCCGGATGCGGAGATACCCTGAGCCTGCGAGGCAGGCTCGCCTCAATATCCGGCCGAGATGGTCAGGCCGAACCCGGAATCCGGACTGGCGATCGAATAGCCCTTCACCAGATAAGCGCGCAGGAACACTTCCTTCCCCACCTCCTGATTGATGTAGGCGATGACCTCACGCTGCTCGGCCGCAGTGGCGGATGCCTGCTGCGCATAGCGGTATTCGATGCCGCCATTCGTCAGCTCGCCGAAGCGGTAGTCGCCCGCGACAGCGCCGTAGTACACGTTATCCAGCGGCACCTCTGCCGAACTTCCCAGCACCTCATAGCCCACGATCACGCTCGGGGTGAAATCGGCGATGGAATGATAGACATACAACTGCGCCGCGTAATCGTTCTTGCCGGTACCCAGCGTCGTACTCGCCGTGCCGAATTTGATGCGACCGGCCATGTCGATGCCGGCATCGACGTTCTCGGCAGCGTACAGGTTGTATATCGCCATCGCCACGACATCGCCCAAGCCAGAATTGGTCGTGCGCGTCGCCACCGTGGTGGTGGTGACGGCACGCCGCCCGCGCCCGCCACCACTGGCGACCACGCTGCCTTCGCCGGTGACTCTCAGGTAGGGCACGGTCAGCTTCCACGCCCAGCGCCCACTCTCATAAAGTGCGCTCAGCGGCACCGTCTCGATATCGGTCGCCGATGCCGTCCCGTATTTGCCGGTGGTGGACTCGTAACCCGCCGTCAGGGTGAGGTAGCCTTCTTCCTCCGCGCCGGCGCCGGCCGCAAAGAGGGTCATCGCACCCGCGACGATCCATTTGAGTAATCTGTGCTGTCGTTCCATATCCATTCCCTGTCCTTTATCAACGGCCGCGTCCGCCGCCGCGGCTCATGCCGCTGCTGCGATATCCACCGCCTGTTCTGCCGCTCCGTTCGGAACGGGCGCGATAACCGCGGCCATAGCCGCTCTCTTCGGTCTTGCTCTCTTCTTTCTTTGCAGCATCCTCTGCGGCGGACTTGCTCTGCTCCGGCGCAGTGGCGGCTGCCTCTTTGACCTGCTGCTGGAGTTGTTCGCGATAGGCCGTATATTCTTCCTGGCTCATCGAGCGCAACGGGACTCGATCCGCAGCCGCGCGCTCTTCCGCCGCAGCCGGTGCGGCAAACAGCCACATCACTGCCAGCAGCGGCAAGCTTCGCCCTGTAAAGAATCCCACCATATCCCGCACCCTCCCGTTTTCGGCCGGCATGCATCGCCGGCCACCTGTCCATCCTGAAGAAACCGCGAACGCGCCGGACACAACCTTCATGCCCCGACGCATTCGCAGCCATTCATCGCATCAGCGACTCCTGTTCTGGCTGGAGCCGGCACTGCGCGAACCGCTGTTGCGGCTCTGCGAACCGGTTCCCGAACCGTCTTTCGCCCTGGTTCCCTTACCCTTGTCCGCCTTGGCTTTCCGCTCCTCGGCGGCCGTCTGGGTCTGCTTCTCTTCGCGATAGCGATTGCGCTCCTGCTCGGTCATGCCCGCGGTCTCATCCTGTTGCTGCACGCGAGCTTCCTCGCGGGTGCGTGTCTGGGTCTGATCTTGCGTCTGTGTCATATCACGAACCCGATCGCGGTTCACCGCCGGCTCGTCCGCCGCCATCACCGATCCGGCAACGGCCAGACCCAATGCCAACGATGTGCCAAGTAACATTTGCTTTGTGTTCATGATGATCTCCTGTCTGTTGTGATGTGTACTCTCTGATCAGGTGCTTGCCTGACGAGTGCATATTGCGACATCTCCGTTGCCCGACGATTTCCGTGTTGTAGCAAATTGTAACGATGTGTTACACGAACCATGGCGGCGCAGACAGCGGCAGCGGCCCTCGGGTATAGTAATCCTCATGGACGGAAAAAACATTCTGGTCGTGGACGACGATGCAGGTCTGCGCGACCTGTTGCAGGAGTATCTGACGGCGCAGGGCTTCGAGGTCGCCACCGTCGCGGACGGCATCGCCATGGAGGCACACCGGGCAGATCATCCGGTCGACCTGGTCATCCTCGATCTGATGTTGCCGGGAGAGGACGGCTTGTCGCTGGCACGCAAGCTGCGAGCACAGGGCGATCTGCCCATCATCATGCTTTCGGCGCGCGGCGAAGATGTCGACCGCATCGTCGGACTGGAGGTGGGTGCAGACGACTATCTGGCCAAGCCCTTCAACCCGCGCGAACTGCTGGCACGCATCCGCGCCCTGCTGCGCCGCAGTGACAGCGGCCACGAGGCGAACGCTACGGCACGCGCCAGCCAGCGCTTCGGCGAATTCCTGCTCAACCTCGACACTCACGACCTGTACAAGAACGGCGAGAACATCCCCCTGACCGCCGGCGAATTCAACCTGCTGCGCATCTTCGTCGAACACCCCAACCGCGTATTGAGCCGCGACAGCATCATGGACATGCTCAAAGGCTACGAACGCTCGCCCTTGGATCGCAGCATCGATGTGCGGGTCACACGGCTGCGCCGCAAGATCGAAAGCGATCCCAACAATCCGCTGCACATCCGCACCGTATGGGGCGAAGGTTATCTGTTCGCGTCCGGCAACGAGCGTCCCTGACCATGCGCGCACCCCGGTCCCTCTTTCGCAGCACCGCCACCACGGTGGCCGCCGTGCTCCTGCTGTTCCAGCTCATACTGATCGCCGCCACGGTGTACTACGTGATGCTGCCCATGGCAAGGCGCTCCGCCGACGACCTCGCCGCGCTGCTGGTGCTGTCTGCGCAGACCTGGGTGGAGCTCCCGCCCGAGACGCGCGAGGACTTTGAACTGGAACTGGTGCGTAAACACCAGTTCATCCTGTTCGAGGACAGCACACCACTGCCGCCGCGGGAGATCTTCCTGCCCTACCTGAGCCTGCTGGACAGCGCACTGACGACCCGTACCGGCGAGGATATCTCGATCAAGATGACCGAGTTCGAGACCGTCTGGTTCTGGGCGGAGATACACACCGGCGGCAGGATGATCCGCATCGGCTTCCCCAAGGAAAGGCTGGACATGGACCCGCCCAGGATGCTGCTGCTGGCGCTCGCCGCGACCGTCATATTGACGCTGCTCACCGCGCTGATCCTGGCACGGCGCATCACCAGACCGCTGGCGCATTTTTCCAGGGCAGCCAAACGCATCGGCGCGGGCGACATCCCCGAGTCCTTCCCGGAAACCAGCATCAGCGAACTGTCCGGACTGGCGACCACTTTCAACCAGCTGGCACTGCAGGTGCGCGAGTTGCTTGCCAACCGCACCACGATGCTGGCCGGCATCTCGCACGACCTGCGCACGCCGCTCGCGCGCATGCGCCTGGCGATCGAGATGCTGCCCGCGAACACCGACCCCAAGCTCGTCGCGCGCCTGCAACATGACATCGATGAGATGAACCAGCTGGTGGGCGAATTCCTCGCGCTGAGCCGCGAGTTGCAGAAGGAGACGCCGCAACAGATCGATCTCGCCAGCCTGCTGGCCGAGCTGGCGGAGAATGCCCGCGACGCAGGCGCACAGGTGGAATATCGATCCACGGGGGACGCCAAGGTCTCGGCCGGACCCATGTCATTGCGCAGGATATTGAACAACCTGATCGGCAATGCCGTGCGTTACGGCAGCAACGCCATGGTGACGATCACTCTGGACATGCAGGAAGATGCAACGGTGATCGGCATCCTGGACCGCGGCCCCGGCATACCCGCGCATGAAGTGGAGAACGTCTTCCACCCTTTCTATCGTCTGGAAGCCTCGCGCAGCAACACGACCGGCGGCAGCGGCCTCGGTCTTGCCATCGCCAGGCAGCTGGCGGACGCCAACAGCTGGAAGGTCGAACTACTCCCGCGCCAGGGCGGCGGCACCGAAGCAAGGCTGACCATCCCCGCACGACCGCAACCCTGAGGCCGGAGCGCACTACTCGAAATCCCCCCACGCGCTCTTGCGCGAGCCGACCTTCTCGTTGAAGCGTTCGATCTCGCGACGGTCGCGCTTGGTGGGCCGCCCCTTGAAGGTCGGTTGCGGCTGGGCACGCAACTGCGCCGCGATCTCCTCGCGCTTTGCCTTGCTGGCTTCGGTCTCGCGATAGAGTTTCTGCGCATCGGGCGCACCGCCGCGCTTGTTGGACAGGCCGAGCACCTCGACCTCGTAGTGGAACTTGCCGACACGTATCTCCAGCACGTCGCCGATGCCGACGGCCTTGGCCGGCTTGAGGCGCGCACCGTGCATGGTCACCTTGCCGCCCTCCACCGCTTCGGCAGAAAGACTGCGCGTCTTGTAGAAGCGCGCGGCCCACAACCATTTGTCGATGCGCAGTTTGTCTGTGTCCTCGTTCATGCCTGCTGCAACATATCCTGATAGATGGCGAGGTCGCCGGCGGAGAAACAGCAGAAGATGATCTCGGCTATGGCCGGCTCTTTTTGTGCCGCGGCCCTGACCGCGTCCACCGCGATACGCGCGGCAGCCTCGACCGGATAGCCGTACACGCCGGTGCTGATGGAGGGAAAGGCGATGGAACGGACGGCATGTGCGGCCGCCACTTCGATCGAACGGAGATAGCAGGAGGACAGCCGTTCCGGCTCGCCGTTTGCGCCGCCCTGCCAGACGGGGCCGACGGTATGGATGACGTATTTCGCCGGCAAGCGGTAGCCGCGTGTGATCTTGGCATCGCCGGTCTCGCAGCCGTTCAGCGTGCGGCACTCCTCCAGCAAATGCGGCCCGGCAGCCCGGTGTATCGCGCCGTCCACCCCGCCACCGCCAAGCAACGCATTGTTGGCCGCATTCACGATGGCATCGACCCGCAGGGTCGTGATGTCGGCTTGCAGGGCGCGGATGACTGCTACCACGTTGCCCCGGTTACTTCACGCAATCCACGTAGTACACGCGCTCGCCGTTGCCCTTCTCGGAGACGAGGCCGTGGATGTCGGTCTCGAAGCCCGGGAACTTGCGGTTGAAGTCGCGCGCGAACTTGAGGTAATCGACGATGGTCTTGTTGAAGCGTTCGCCCGGAATGAGCAGCGGGATGCCCGGCGGATAAGGCGTCAGCAGCACGGCGGTGACACGGCCTTCCAGATCGTCGATGCCCACGCGCTCGATCTCGCCGTGCGCCATCCTGGCGAAAGCGTCCGACGGTTTCATCGCCGGCTCCATGCTGGACAGATACATCTCGGTGGTCAGGCGCGCCACGTCGTTGGCCTTGTAGATGCCGTGGATCTCGTCGCACAGGTCGCGCAGGCCGAGCTTCTCATAGCGCGGATTCTTGGCGATGAACTCGGGCAGGATGCGCCACAGCGGCATGTTCTTGTCGTAGTCGTCCTTGAACTGCTGCAACTCGGTCACCATGGTGTTCCAGCGGCCCTTGGTGATGCCGATGGTGAACATGATGAAGAAGGAATACAGGCCGCATTTCTCCACCACCACGCCGTGCTCGGCGAGGTATTTGGTGACGATGCTGGCGGGGATGCCGCTGTCGGCAAAGTCGCCGTCCACGTCCAGGCCCGGGGTGATGACGGTGGCCTTGATCGGGTCGAGCATGTTGAAGCCTTCGGCCAGCTTGCCGAAGCCGTGCCAGCGGTCCTCGGTGCGCAGCACCCAGTCTTCGCGCTCGGCCATGCCTTCCTCGGACAGGTAGTCCGGCCCCCACAGCTTGAACCACCAGTCGGCGCCGAACTCCTCGTCCACCTTGCGCATGGCGCGGCGGAAATCGAGTGCCTCGGCGATGGATTCTTCCACCAGCGCGGTGCCGCCGGGCGGCTCCATCATCGCCGCGGCCACGTCGCACGAGGCGATGATGGCGTATTGCGGCGAGGTCGAAGTGTGCATCAGGTAGGCTTCGTTGAAGCAGTCGCGGTCCAGCTTGCGCGACTCGCTGTCGCGCACCAGGATCTGCGAAGCCTGCGACAGGCCGGCCAGCAGCTTGTGGGTGGACTGGGTCGAGAAGATCATCGATTCCTTGGCACGCGGACGCCCGCGGCCGATGGCGTGCATGCTCTTGTAGAAGTCGTGGAACGCGGCGTGCGGCAGCCAGGCTTCGTCGAAGTGCAATGTGTCGATCTTGCCGTCCAGCATATCCTTCAGCATCTCGACGTTGTACAGCACGCCGTCGTAGGTGCTCTGCGTGATGGTGAGGATGCGCGGCTTGCGCTTCTTGTCCTTGATGAACGGGTTGGCGTCGATCTTCTTCTGGATGTTCGCCGGCTCGAACTCCGATTTCGGGATCGGGCCGATGATGCCGAAGTTGTTGCGCGTCGGCGTCAGGAACACCGGCACCGCGCCGGTCATCATGATCGCGTGCAGGATGGACTTGTGGCAGTTGCGGTCCACCACCACGATGTCGTCCGGTGCCACCATCGAGTGCCATACGATCTTGTTCGAGGTCGAGGTGCCGTTGGTGACGAAGAACAGATGGTCGGCATTGAAGATGCGTGCCGCGTTGCGCTCGGAAGCAGCCACCGGACCGGTGTGGTCGAGCAACTGGCCCAGCTCGTCCACCGCATTGCACACGTCGGCGCGCAGCATGTTCTCGCCGAAGAACTGGTGGAACATGCGCCCCACCGGCGACTTCAGGAACGCCACGCCGCCGGAGTGGCCGGGGCAGTGCCAGGAGTAGGAACCGTCCTGCGCGTAATCCACCAGCGCGCGGAAGAAGGGCGGTGCCAGCGAATCCATGTAGGACTTGGCCTCGCGGATCATGTGGCGCGCAACGAATTCCGGCGTGTCCTCGTGCATGTGGATGAAGCCGTGCAGCTCGCGCAGGATATCGTTCGGGATGTGACGCGAAGTGCGCGTCTCGCCGTACAGGTAGATGGGAATATCGGCGTTCTTGAAACGGATCTCCTCGACGAAGGCGCGCAAGGTACGCAACGCCACTTCCGTCTCTTCCACACTGCCGCCGCCGAATTCCTCGTCGTCGATGGACAGCACGAATGCCGAGGCCCGGCTCTGTTGCTGCGCGAACGAGGTGAGGTCGCCGTAACTGGTCATACCGACGACTTCGATGCCCTCTTTCTCGATGGCATTGGCAAGCGCGCGGATGCCGTGGCCGCTGGCATTCTCCGAGCGGTAGTCTTCGTCGATGATGATGATGGGAAAATTGAACTTCATGCTTTATTCCTCAATAGGGAAAGTGCTGCCAGGCAGCGAGTTTGCGCGGATTGTCGCAGATTTCAAAGGTCAGGGGTGATGCTATTCGCGAGGCGGATAGGGGCTGGCGAGGGTGTCGACCAGTTCGGCCAGCACGCTGCGGAACTGCTGCTCGTCGCAGCCCATCAGGATGGCGTCCTCAAGGGCGTCACGGCAGACCTGGCGTATCTCGACCAGGTTCTCCTGCAGCACCTTGTTCTTCTCGAAGCAGGCGATGATCTCGCCCTCGGGGGAACGCCAGATAACTTGCTGTTTTGTATTCATCACAAACTCAAAACCGAATTAGCCACAGAGGACACAGAGAGAGTGCAGAGGTTTTCTCTGTGTGCTCTGTGGTCTCTGTGGCAAAAAGGGTTTGGTTGCATCTTAGATCTTCGGCAAGGTGACGCCGACCTGCCCCTGATACTTGCCGCCGCGGTCTTTATAAGAGGTCTCGCACTCTTCGTCGCTCTCGAAGAACAGCACCTGTGCCACGCCCTCGTTGGCGTAGATCTTGGCGGGCAGCGGGGTGGTGTTGGAGAACTCCAGTGTCACATAGCCTTCCCATTCCGGCTCGAACGGGGTGACGTTGACGATGATGCCGCAGCGCGCGTAGGTGGATTTGCCCAGGCACACGGTCAGCACGCTGCGCGGGATGCGGAAGTACTCGACAGTGCGCGCCAGCGCGAAGGAATTGGGCGGGATGATGCAATAGTCAGCCTCGACGTTCACAAAGGAACTCGGGTCGAAGTTCTTGGGATCGACGATGGTGCTGTTGATGTTGGTGAACAGCTTGAATTCGCGCGAGCAGCGGATGTCGTAGCCGTAGCTGGAGGTGCCGTAGGACACGATCTTGTGGCCGTTGGCTTCCTTCACCTGGTTGGGCTCGAACGGCTCGATCATGCCGTGCTGTTCGCACATGCGGCGTATCCATTTGTCTGATTTGATGCTCATCGGTCTTTCCTCAAGGTACGGGGACTTTTCACAGGGGCGCGATTTTACCTAATTCCTCGGCTGTGCGTGGGTTTTGCTACAATCGCGCCCTCATCGAATATTAAGTAAAAGCGAGCGAGGCGGATGCAATGCAAGGCGCACGGCGCGCAGAAACCGGAATGCACATATAGTGCATGAGGATTTCGAGCACCGTGCAACACCGCAGTGCGCCGCCGCAGCCGCTTTTAAAGGAATCGCCGTATGACCCGCAAAATCCTAGTCACCTCCGCCCTACCCTATGCCAACGGCAGCATCCACCTCGGCCACCTGGTCGAATACATCCAGACCGACATCTGGGTGCGTTTCCAGAAGATGCGCGGCAACACCTGCCACTATGTCTGCGCCGACGACACCCACGGCACACCCATCATGCTGCGCGCCGAGAAGGAAGGCATCACCCCGGAACAGCTGATCGCCCGCGTCTGGCAGGAGCACTACGACGATTTCCGTGCTTTCCATGTGGCTTTTGACAACTACGGCTCGACCAACTCGAACGAGACCAAGGAAAGCGCCCAGAGCATCTACCGTACGCTGAAGGCCAACGGCCTGATCGAGGTGCGCTCCATCGAGCAGTATTACGACCCGGTCAAGAACATGTTCCTGCCGGATCGTTTCATCAAGGGCGAATGCCCCAAGTGCCACGCCAAGGACCAGTACGGCGACAACTGCGAAGTGTGCGGCGCCGCCTATGCCCCGACCGACCTGATCGCCCCGTTCTCCGCCGTATCCGGCGCCAAGCCGGAACTGCGCAACTCCGACCACTATTTCTTCAAGCTCTCCGCCGACAGCTGCCAGCAGTTCCTGCGTCAATGGACGCGCGGCGGTTCATTGCAGCAGGAAGCGGCCAACAAGATGCAGGAATGGCTGGGTGCGGAAGGCGAGAACAAACTCTCCGATTGGGACATCTCGCGCGACGCCCCGTATTTCGGTTTCGAGATCCCCGATGCACCGGGCAAGTATTTCTATGTGTGGCTGGACGCACCGGTCGGCTACATGGGCAGCTTCAAGCAGCTGTGTGCCAAGAGCGGCCTCGATTTCAACGACTACTGGAAACAAGGCTCCGATGCCGAGCTGTACCACTTCATCGGCAAGGACATCCTCTACTTCCACGCCCTGTTCTGGCCGGCGATGCTGCAGCACGCCGGTTTCCGCACGCCGACCAAACTGTTCGCGCACGGCTTCCTCACCGTCAACGGCGAGAAGATGAGCAAATCGCGCGGCACCTTCATCACCGCGCGCAGCTATGTCGACCACATCAAGAACACCGAATACCTGCGCTACTACTACGCCGCCAAGCTGAACGGCACGATGGAGGACATCGACCTGAATCTTGAGGATTTCGTGGCGAAGGTGAACAGTGATCTGATCGGGAAGTACATCAATATCGCAAGTCGGTGTGCGGGATTCATCAGCAAGAAGTTCGACGGCAAACTGGGGAATTTCGACTCGGCTGCAACGGCGGAATTCCAGACAGCCTTTGCCGATGGCGAGATCGCGCGCTGTTACGAAGAGCGCGACTACAGCCGTGCCCTGCGCGAGATCATGCGTCTGGCCGATGTGGCGAACCAGTACATCGCCGAGAAACAACCCTGGGCGATGGCCAAACAGGAAGGCAAGGATGCCGAGCTGCATGAAGTCTGCTCGACAGCACTTACCATGTTCCGCGACCTGACGCTGTATCTGAAGCCCGTAATGCCTGAACTGGCCGCGCAAGTCGAAAACTTCCTGAACATCAAACCGATCGCGTGGAGCGGCACATGGCAGTCATTGCCTGCCGGTCACACCATCAACGAATACAAACACCTGGCCACCCGCCTCGATCCCAAACTGATCGAAGCGATGGTCGCCGCCAACCAGGAAAGCCTGAAACCCATGACCGACTCCCATTCCGAGACACGCCACGCCGAGCACCAGCAGCATGCTATTTCGCCCATCGCGGACACCATCAGCATCGACGATTTCGGCAAGATCGACCTGCGCGTGGCGCACATCGTCAATGCCGAGCATGTGGATGGTGCAGAGAAGCTGCTGAAACTGACGCTGGACATCGGCGAGGCGCAGCCGCGCACCGTGTTCGCCGGCATCAAGTCCGCCTACGATCCGGAGAAGCTCAAGGGCCGCATGACCGTGATGGTCGCCAACCTTGCCCCGCGCAAGATGAAGTTCGGCATGTCTGAAGGAATGGTACTGGCGGCTTCGGGAGAAGCACCGGGATTGTTCATCCTGTCGCCGGATACGGGCGCTCAACCCGGCATGCGTATCAAATAGACAAGTCGCTGTTCATCAGGGGCTGATCAGGACACCGCTGACGCCCCTCGCTCTTCCCTACTTCTTCAGCAAGTCGCGTATCTCGGCCAGCAGCAGCTCCTGATTCGAAGGCGCAGCAGGCGCGGCCTCGGCCTTTTTCTTCAGCGAATTGATCAGCCGTACCGCCATGAAGATGACGAAAGCGATGATCACAAAATCGATCACCGTCTGGGTGAACTTGCCATAGGCGATCACCACCGCAGGCGCACCCTCCGCCGCCTCCTTCACCGTGAAAGCCAGATCGACGAAATTCACCCCGCCCAGCAACACCCCGATCGGCGGCATCACCACATCACTGACCAGCGACGACACGATCTTGCCGAACGCCGTGCCCACAATGACACCGACGGCCATGTCGATCACATTGCCGCGCATTGCAAAATCCTTGAATTCCCGGATGAGGCTCATGGCGTGCTCCTTTCAGTAGATGAAGTGAACTGCGAATACAAGTAGGGTGGGCACGCATTTGTGCCCACGCGAATGCGATCAATCATACCCCACCTCACAATTCACCGAACCAGCCCAATCTTGGGCATACACCCCTTCGCGCACATATCGATGGAATGTCGAATATATCCAACCAGCCGCACACTGAGCATGACCGTGCTTTACCGGATTGAAGTGAATGTAATCGACATGTCTGGCAAAATCCTCTTCATCTCGAATCCGATGTTCCCAGAATCGCCGTTGCCAGATGGTCGCTTCTCGATGTTTAAGTTTTGATGCAGTCAGCCAATCATCGCGTCGATATTCCTCTCCGCATGCCAGCGATACCGCGCGCTTGATCTTCAGCCATCGGGTCGAAAAGTCCGCATCCCCCTCTGGCAAAGTCCAAACGCAATGCAAATGGTCGGGCAGTAATACCCACGCGTCGATAACGAATGGACGCGTGGCGCGAGCGGTCTTGATTGCAGTATGTAGTGCATTGCGAATCGACTCGTCACACAAGATCGGCCGTCGGCGATAGGTAACTACCGTGAAGAAATAGCTCGAGCCTGTTGTCGCAGCTCTACGGTAATGTGACATGGCGGGATACTCCAATTATTGGAACCGCGTGGGCACAAGAAACGTGCCCACCCTACATGTTATTTCTTCGCGCTGATCGCCGTAAGTATGCCTTGCAGAATAGCCACTGGCGTCGGCGGGCAACCGCTCACCACCACATCCACCGGAATGACATTGGCGACCTTGCCGCAGCTGGCGTAACTTTCACCGAATATCCCGCCGTCGCAGGCACAGTCGCCCACCGCTACGACGAGTTTGGGTTCGGGGGTGGCGTCCCAGGTGCGCTTGAGCGCTTCTTCCATGTGGCGCGAGACGGGGCCGGTGACGAGCAGCAGGTCGGCGTGGCGCGGACTGGCGACGAATTTGATGCCGAGACCTTCGATGTTGTAGTAGGCGTTGTTGACGGCGTGTATCTCCAGTTCGCAGCCGTTGCAGGAACCGGCATCGACCTGGCGGATGCTGAGCGCACCGCCGAACACATCGAGTATCTCCTGTTGCAGACGCTGTTCGATCAGGCGCATGGACTCGTCCGCCTGCGGAGGCGTTTCGGTCTTGATGCCCGTTTTCAGTATTTGTTTGAGTATCTGATACATCAGAGATCCTGCCCTGTGTAACTCAGGTTGAACGACTTATTGATCAGCGGGAAATCCGGCACGATGTTGTCGATGACGGCGTGTTCCAGCAGCGGCCAGTTCTGCCAGGAAGGGTCGTGCGGATGCACGCGCGCGAGCTTGCCCTCGGCATCGGTGTGGATGGCCACCATCACCTCGCCGCGCCAACCCTCGACCAGACCGATGCCGAAGCCGTTGGCGGGAAGTGTTTCCAGCAGGGCCGGCGCTTCCTTGTCGTGAATGAGGTTGACCATGATCTCGCGCTGCAGGCGCAACGATTCGAACAGCTCGTCGAAGCGCACGATGACGCGCGCCGCAACATCGCCGTTGCGGTAGGTCGCCATCTTCACGTCCAGCTTGTCATAGGGCGCGCAGGCGAACTGCACGCGCGCGTCCCAGGCCTGCGCGCTGGCACGACCGGCCATGCCGCACAGGCCGAGCTGGGCGGCCAGTCTGGGCTCGACGCGGCCGGTGCCGATGAAGCGGTCCTGCACCCCGGCATGTTCGTCGTAGATGTTGCGCAGGATGCGCACCTCGCGCTCCAGCATGGCGCATTCTTCCTCGATCACGCGCTTGCCTGCGGCATCGAGATTCACCGTCACGCCGCCGGGAACGATCCTGTCCATCAGGTAGCGATGACCGAACAGCGCGGCGTTGTTGCGCAGCACCTGTTCCTTGAGTATCCAGAACTGGGCAAAACCGAACGAGAGCGCAACGTCGTTGCCGAGATAGCCGAGGTCGCCGAGATGGTTGGCGACGCGCTCGCGTTCCAGCAGTAGCGCGCGCAGCCACAAGGTACGGCTGGATGGCGTCACACCCGCGATGCTTTCCGCCGCCATCGCATAGGCCCAGGCATAAGCCACGGTGCTGTCGCCGCTCACGCGCCCGGCCAGCTTCGCGCCCTGTTGCAGGCTCATGCTCTCGAAGCGTTTCTCGATGCCCTTGTGCACGTAGCCGAGCCGCTCTTCCAGACGCAGCACGCGCTCGCCGATGATGGAGAAGCGGAAATGCCCCGGCTCGATGATGCCCGCATGCACGGGGCCAACCGGGATCTCGTGCACCCCTTGGCCCTCCACCTGCACGAAGGGATAGGCATCGGCTTCCGCGGTGCGGCTCGCCGTCGCATCGAAATCCTTGCGCAGCGGGAAACTGCCGCTGTGCCATGCACCGTGGCGCAGCCACTTGCGGTGATCGTGCCCTTCCTGCGCGTAGATGCCGAGCAGATCGTAAGCCGCGCGCTGCATGCGCCCCGCCGCCGGGAAGATATGGCTGATGTCCGGATATTCCGGATGATGCGCAGGCAGCGGCACACCCAGGCAGACCAGCCCGCTCTCGTTCATCAGCGCCACATGCAGCATGAACCAGCCACGTTGCTCGCGCGCATCGCAACCCCACAACGCCACCAGCCTGCCCCCGCCATCGCGCACCTGCTGGCAGATCTCCGGCAGCGCATGCGGCGCGACCTCGCCCGCCCAGGCCGGCACGGCATCGGTGAGTCGCTTCAGGTTCAGGCCGGGATGTTTAATCGGCATCGTTCAAACCTCAATGAATAATCTGCACTGCAAATTTTGTGTTTCTGGTCTGCTGAAGGGGGAAAATACATCAACCCCATTTTTCTAACTTTGCTATTCCTCAAATAGGTAGCAAAAGGAAATTATGTAAACAATTACCCCCGTTAGAAGCCCAATTATTCTTTCCGAAGATGAGAATTTTTTTTGGCCTAATAACACCACCCGCAACAAACATGGCCCAGTTCTGAAAGTATGCAAAGATTAGGTATCCTCCCCAAATAATGCCGAATACTGCCGCGCCAATAAAACCAGACAGCTTTGGCTTGGAAGTCATGAAATAGACTATCCACAACATAAACGGAACAACTACAAAAGTTCCTGCAATGTATCGAGCATATTTACTCATCTTCAGTTACCAGAAAAAATACAAATCCCAAACAATAAATGAGCTAATGGCATCTGGCTCGAATTGTTTCCCCTAGCCACTCCCTCACCAAATATCCCCAGCCCGCACAGCATCGCAGCTGCATATCCGATCCTTCTCATCCCATTCTCCCCGCACAATTCATCTCTCATGCCTCACCCCAACAACGCCGCCGCCTGCCGATACCAGTCCGCCAGATAGGGCGGCATGTACAGACCCAGCATCAGCACCAGCAGCAGGTGGGCGAACACGGGCACCAGCGCGGGAGAATGCGGCAATGGTTTGGCGGTGGTCTCGCCGAACACGATGGGTTGTATCTTGCCGAAGATGGCGGCAAAGGCGACGCCGAGCGAGACCAGCAGGATGGGCGTGGCCCACGGGTATTCGTGCATGGCGGTGGTGATGATGAGGAACTCGCTGGCGAACACGCCGAACGGCGGCATGCCGAGGATGGCGAAGGTGCCCAGCGCCAAACCCCAGCCGACCGTGGGGCTGACCTGCAGCAGGCCGCGGATGCTCTCCATCTGCTGCGTGCCGACCTTCTGCACGGCATGGCCGACAGCGAAGAAGATCGCCGACTTGGTGAGCGAATGCACGGTCATGTGCAGCATGCCGGCGAAGGTCGCCACCGGGCCGCCCATGCCGAAGGCGAAAGTGATCAACCCCATGTGCTCGATGGAGGAATAGGCGAACATGCGCTTGATATCCTTTTGCCGGAACAGCGAGAACGACGCCACCAGCACCGAGAGCAGGCCGAAGCCCATCATCAGGTTGCCGGCGAAGTGGGTGCCGAGCGAACCGTCCACCAGCACCTTGCTGCGCACCACCGCGCACAGCGCCACATTCAACAGCAGGCCGGAGAGCACGGCGGAGACCGGCGTCGGACCTTCGGCGTGCGCATCCGGCAGCCAGCTGTGCAGCGGCACCAGGCCGATCTTGGTGCCGTAGCCGACCAGCAGGAAGATGAACGCCAGCTTGAGCACGGTGGGTTCGAGGTCGCCTTTCACTTCATTCAGATGCGTCCACAGCAGCGCGGTGCCGCCCTGCCCCAGCACGCGCTCGGCGGCGAAGTACAGCAGGATGGTGCCGAACAGCGCCAGCGCGATGCCGACGCCGCACAGGATGAAGTATTTCCACGCCGCTTCCAGGCTGGCCGGCGTGCGGTACAGCGACACCAGCAGCACGGTGGTGAGCGTAGCCGCTTCCATCGCAACCCACACGATGCCCATGTTGTTGGTGGTAAGCGCGACCAGCATGGCGAAGGTGAACAGCTGGTACATGCTGTAGTACAGATGCAGCATGCCGGTGGTGAGCTTGCCGTGATGCTGCTCGATGCGCATGTAGGGGCGCGAGAACAGCGAGGTGGTGAAGGCGACGAAGGCGGTGAGCGCGACCAGGAACACGTTGAACTGGTCGATAAAGAATTGTTCGTGGAAGGCGACCTGCGGGCCGGACTCGACCACGCGCGCGGTCAGCACCACCGAGGCGGCGAAGGTGAGGAAACTCATCAGCGAGTTAAGCTCCGCCGCCCAGGAACGCGAGCCGAACACGGCCAGCAACCCACCACCCAGCAGCGGGATGAGCAACAGCGCGAGGAGTTGCAGGTCAATCATCCTTGAGCTTCTCCATGTGGGTGATGTCCAGGCTGTCGAAGGTCTCGCGGATCTGGAAGAAGAAGATACCGAAGATGAAGGTGGCGACCAGCACGTCGAGTGCGATACCCAGCTCCACGACCAGCGGCATGCCCTGTGTGGCGCTGGTGGCGGCGAAGAACAGACCGTTTTCGAGCGCAAGGAAAGCGACCACCTGCGATACCGCCTTGCGCCGCGTCAGCATCATCAGCAGCGACAGCAGCACGCTGGCCAGCGCGATGCCAATCAGGCCGCGCGTGATGCCCTCGGCCAGTTGCGAGATGGGCGCGGCGAGGTTGAAGGAGAAGATCACCAGCGCGATGCCGACCAGCATGGTGGTGGGGATGTTGATCAGCGTCTCCACGTCCCAGCGCACGTTGAGCCGGTTGATCAGGCGGTGCAGCAGATACGGTAGCAGCAGCACCTTGAGCAGCAGCGTCAGCCCGGCCGAGTAATAGAGATGGTGCTGGTTGGTCGAGTACGCCACGATGAAGGTGCTCAGCGCCAGCAGCGCGCCCTGCCAGGCGAACAGATTGATCAATGACAATATGCGGCGCTGCGCCAGCATGGCGAACGCGATCAGCAGCAGCAGCGCGGCCAGCAGGTTGATGAACTGTAGGGTGTACGGTATCTGCACTGGTCACGCTCCCAATAAGAAATGGATGAGCAGACCGAGCACAGCCAGCAGGAAGGCGGTGCCGAGGAACTCGGGCGCGCGGAAGATGCGCATCTTGGCCATCACCGTCTCCAGCACGGCCAGAGCGGCGCCCGCCAGCATCAGCTTCAACAACAGCAACGCGATGGCCAGCGGCAATCCCGCCCAGTTGCCCACCTCGGCGATGCCGTGCGGGATGAACAGCGCGATGCCGATGGAGATGTAGGCGAACAGCTTGAGACTGCTGGCCCACTCGATCAGGGCGAGATGGCGCGCGGAATATTCCAGGATCATCGCTTCGTGGATCATGGTGAGTTCGAGGTGGGTGCTTGGATTGTCCACCGGGATGCGCGCGTTCTCTGCCAGCAGCACGATGACGAAGGCCAGCGCGGCGAAGGCCAGACTGGGATACAGCACGAACTGGTGGTGCGCGAGAGTGTCAACGATGCGCGGCAACTGGGTGGAGTGGCTGATCATCGAGGCGGTGAACAGCACCATCAGCAGCGCCGGTTCGGCCAGGAAGGACACCAGCATCTCGCGCCGCGCGCCGAGCGAACCGAAGGCGGTGCCGATGTCCATCGCCGCCAGCGAGATGAACACGCGCGCCAGTGCGAACACACCGACCAACGCGATCACGTCGGCGGCCTGCGAGAACGGCAGGTCCACCGCAATGATCGGGATGATGGCTGCCGCCAGCCACATGCAACCGAACACGATGTAGGGCGTGACGCGGAACAGCGGCGAGGCGTTGTGCGCGATCACCGCATCCTTGTGGAACAGTTTGCGCAGCACGCGGTACGGCTGCAGCACGCCCGCACCGGAGCGGTTCTGCAGCCAGGCCTGGCACTGGTTGACCCAGCCGGTCAGCAGCGGTGCCAACAGCACCACCAGCAGCAGTTGCGCGAGCTGGAACAGGATGGCGAAGAGCAGATCGTAGTCGGTCATCATACGAACACCAGCAGGACCACCAGCGTGACGAAGGTGTAGGTCAGGTACAGATGGATGCGCCCGTGCTGCAGCATCCCGGCCAGCAAGGAAAGTTTGCCCGTGAGCTGCTTGATCGGCAGGTAGAGGATGTACCACAGGCGGTCGTCGCTCTGCCCGTGATAGCGCGGGTGTGTGTCAAACGGACTGGGCACATCCCTTTCGATCTTGAAGAAGGGCTCGAAGATGCGGCGGATCGGCTGGCCGAAGCCTTCGGCGGTATCCTGCATGCGCGGGGTCTGTGCCGGGAAGCCGCAATCCCACGGGTCGCTGCGGCGCACGCGGCCGTGATAGAGATGGCGTACCAGCACCGAGGCGAGCAGCATCACGCCCAGCACCGCGAGCAGGAAATACAGCGGGCTGTAGCTGGCGCGCCCGGTATCCACCGGGGCGAGGAATATCCAGTTGTCCGCAGCATTGCCGAGTTGCGCACCCAGCAGCATCTGCGACACATGATCGAGCTGTCCCACCACGAACACCGGCGCAAGGCCCAGCACGACACAGGCAAGCGCCAGCCAGCCCATGCCGATGCGTTCCCAGATGCCCGCATCGTGCGCATGCTCCAGCGCGTGCTCGCGCGGCTGGCCGAGGAAGATCACACCGTAGAATTTCACCATCACATACGCTGCCAGTGCCGCAGCCAGCGCGATCACCGCCGCCGCCACCGGCACCAGCATGTTGATGTAACTGTTGGGCAGGCCCGGCGACAACAGGAAGGCCTGCAGCAGCAACCACTCCGAGACGAAGCCATTGAGCGGCGGCAGGCCGGAGATCGCCAGCACGCCGACCAGCATCAGCATCGCCGCCCACGGCATGCGCCGGATCAGGCCGCCCAGCCGGCCCATGTTGCGCTCGCCGGTGCTGTGCAGGATGGCGCCGGTGCCGACGAACAGCAGGCTCTTGAACATGGCGTGGTTGAGGCTGTGATACAGCGTCGCAGTGAGCGCCAGCGCAGCCAGCGCATCCTTGCCGTAGACATGGAAGATGAGGGTGAGGCCGATGCCGACCAGCAGCAGGCCGATGTTCTCGATGGAGGAGTAGGCCAGCAGGCGCTTCATGTCGCCCTGCACCGCGGCGAACATCACGCCGAACACGGCAGTGAGCAGGCCCAGCGCCAGCGCCAGCACACCCCACCACCACAGCTGCGTACCGAGCAGATCGAAGCTGACGCGCAGGATGCCGTAGATCGCGGTCTTCAGCATCACGCCGCTCATCAGTGCCGAGACCGGCGATGGTGCGGCTGGGTGCGCTTCGGGCAGCCACACATGCATGGGCAGCAGACCGGCCTTGGCGCCGAAGCCGAACAGCGCCAGCAGGAAGGCGACGGAGGACCAGAACGAAGTCAGCTCAGCGGAGCGCATCGCATCGAAGGTGTAGGCACCGATGCCGTTGCCGCCCTGCATCACGCCGAAGCTGAGCAGGATGGCGATGGCGCCGACATGCGCGATCAGCAGGTAGAGATAACCGGCTTTGCGGATGTCGGGGATGGCGTGGTCGGTGGTGACGAGGAAGTAGGAAGCCAGTGCCATGGTCTCCCACGCCACCATGAACATGTAGGCGTCGTCCGCCACCAGCACCAGCGTCATGCCGACCAGGAACAGGTGATATTGCAGGCACAACAGGCCGAGCATGCCGCCGCTCATGGACCTGAAATATCCGGCGCCGAACAGCGATACGCCGAACGAGGCGCCGCCCAGCAGGATGAGGAAGAAACCGGAGAGCGGATCGAGACGCAGATGGAATGGCAGGTCGGGCAGGCCGAGCGGCAGCACCATGATGTTCGTCGGTGCCGCGAGCGCCCACAGGCCGGTGGCCGCCAGCAGCAGAGAGGCCAGCGCGCCGAGGGGGAAGATGACGTTGGTGATCAGGCGGGGCGCACGTTGCAGGAACAGGGCGGCCAAGCCGAGCACGATCCAGAACTGGACCAGCCAGGCAACCACGTCCAGCGGCAATATCCCGACAGCGTACATCTGGTGTATCCACCCCTTAATTGAATGCGCATCCGACTGACAGCCGATTCTACTCCCGCACCCGCATGCCGCCCAGAAATAGTCCTAGTGCCGGATCTCCACCACACGCCCCGGCCTGAGCTTCGCATAAGATGGCATCGCCATGCCGACGCTGGCGCCGATATAGGTGGGGTCGGCGATGACATAGCGACTGCCCTGGTAATCGACCGTCGCAAACTCCGCCCTCGCCTGTTTGAGCGCCACGGCGGTGGTCATGTGTCCCGGATAGAGCAGCCCCACCGTCTTGATGCCAAGCAGTTCATGCACCAGCCAGGAGAACATCACGGAACGGTCTTCGCAGTCGTTGTAGGGATAGTGCAGCGACTCTTCGACGAAGAAATATTTCTCGCGGCCGAACTGTTCGTCGTCGGTCTTGTAGGCGAACGATTTCTGCACGAAGGCGAGCAGGAAATTGACCGCTTCTTCCTCGTTCATCGTGGCAGTGTGTTTCTTCAATTCTGCCAGCAGACTCTGTCTGACCAGACTGCTGCCGTCGGTATCGAAGTAGAGCGGGAATTCCGACTGCGGGAACGATTCGAGGTATTCGACGAGACGGCGGTCGTAGGGCACGCTCAGCCGGATCTGCTCGCCCTTGTAGTCGAAGGACAGCATGCGCTGTGCCTGCACCGTGCGCGTGAAGCCGGTGGCGGCGCTGCCGATATCGAGCGCCCTGAGCTTGCCCGGATAGCTCGCTTCGTAGGTATAGAAGCTGCGGATGCTGTCGCCGCGGTCCGCCGCCAGCACCGCGTAATAGGTCTGCTTGCCCACCGCGGTGAACTTGGTCGAATACACCTGCTGCTGCACTGCGACGAACAGGTGTATGTCGGACCCCGCATAGCCAAGACGCACGTCATAGCCCGACTTGACCAGGAAATACCACAGCAGCAGGTTCTGTTCCGCCTTGCGTCCGGGTTGCAGCGCCTGCGCCACGCTACGCCAGAGCGTGACATAGCCCCAGTCGTCGAGCTTCAGTCTGCTGCGCGCCGCGTTGATCGCCTGGATGGTCGGCTCGTATTTGCTGCCGCTCATCATCAGCCAGAACGCACTCATCGCCTCGGGCTTGGCACCACCGGACAGACGATACGTTCTCCATTGCGGATCGAACACGAAACCGACCTGATTGCCGTAGAAGGCGATCTCCAGCATGTCCGCAGCGAGCGGCACCGGTTTCGGCTGGGGGGGCGGCGGAGGTGGCACGATGGGCTGGATGACAGGCGCAACCACCACCGGCGGAAGCTCGGGCGTCACGACTGGCGGCGCAACCGGTGCGGGCCTGACCTCGACGTCGGGGACAGGCGCAGGCGCGACTGGTGCTGGTGCTGGTGCTGGTGCTGGTGCTGGTGCTGGAGTCGGCGCGGGCGCTAGCGGAACGACCACCGGCACTTGTCTGGGCTTGGGCTCCTTGATGCGCACCTTGCCTTGATAGGTCTCGAACTCGCGCCACTGGCTTTTCAGGAAGTCGGCGAACTCGCCGTCCTGCTTCTCCTTGTAGGCGCGGAACTCGGTTCTGGTCTGTTGCACACCCTGTTGTTGCTGGCGCTGGTAAGCCTCGAACTCTTCCTGCGCGGTCGCTGCCGGGGCAGACAGACTCACTGAAAGAAGTACCGTTACTGCAAGCAATCTGCCGATCTCTCGCATACGTCCTCCGCGTTAAGTCTATTGATCTCCAGGCACCAGCCACACCCACAGCACATCGCTGGCAGGGTCGCGCCATTTCGCCTTGACCACCGCCTTGACGTCGACCTGCTGCACATCCTCGCGCGCCATCTGCGAACCGACCGTGCTTGCGCGACCGTTGCTCACCGTCGTGGAGAGCGTCTGGGCGGAACGGATACTGACGCCGAAGCGCTTGGCAAATTCCTCGCGCGCGCGCAGGGTCGCCAGCTCTTCCTGGGCGACCTTGCCGCGTATATGCATCCCGGCCGATGCGGAGACGCCATTGCCGGGGTTGTCTATCCAGGCCGGCCTGTCGTTGACAGCCTGTCTGGCCGGGGCCGCACATGCCGACAGCAGCGCCAGCAGAACGATCAAAACGATACGCTCGATCCCGTTCATGGTCGCGTCCCTCAATCCTGCACCTGTTTCAGCCAGTCATCGGCATAGGATTCGATGCTCTCCATATCCCTGACCGATTCGGCACTGAGCGGACGATCGACCACACGATTGCCGTCGAAGCTCGCCATGCGGTTCGCCCCAAGGCTGAATTCGCGTTTGTATTCGATGAACTCGCGCTCGGTGCTGGCCTTGTACTCTTCGAACGCCTTCTTCTCTTTGGCGATCGCATCCGCGGCCTGCTGCTTGTATGCCTCGAATTCGTCCAGTTCCGATTTACGGTGTATCTCGAATTCGCCTTCCAGACTGGCCACGCTGACTAGGCCCTTGCGCATCCCGATCTCGTTGCGTCCCTCGGTATCCGCGATCAGGAAACGCGTACCGCGCACGCCGATAGTGGCGGTCCTGGTGCGGACCTGGACATCCTGCTGGTCACCTTTCAGTTTGTTCAGGGCGTAGTAGATCATGCCCGTCAACTGGCGCAGGAAACCCGCATGGTCACGGTTCTCGCCGATCTCCACCTTGCTGTTCTTCTCCAGCACGATGAAACCCTTGTTCCCCATGCGCACCACCGCACGACCATCCGGCCCGGTAGCCAGCACGTTCTTCGGCGGCAGCACACTGTTGGTACCGACCGACTTTTCCTTCTTGCCGGAAGCATCGCTGAGGACGACCTTGCCTTCCGCTTTGACGATCTCGATCTCATCGCCCGCCGCGACCGCCATGTTCGACAACATCAATCCGAACAGACAGCCGAACAGCGTCAGGCCTGACCCGATTACCCGCATGACGGACCTCACTTGCGCACTTCCGACGACAGCTCGCCTTGCGCCTCATGCGCATGACCGCGCTGCACTTCCGGGCTGTGCACCGGCTTGACCGGCGCCTTGGCACAGGCAGCCAGGCCGAGGGTGATGAACAGTATGGACAGAATGAAAACCGGTTTGCTCATGTTCCTCTCCTTCAACATCTCACTCAGATACTTTCAAAAAGAAAGGGCAGCACGAGGCTGCCCACTCCCAAAACATCATCTGCACGCGGGCTAGTTGGGCGTGACCAGCCAGATGTACAACTCGCCGCTTTGCGGATCGCTCCACTCTTCGACGACACGAGCCTTCTCAAGGATAAGGTCGACGCTGCTCTGCAGTCGCGTTTCCACATCCCCGCTTCTGCTCACTGCACCGGCACGATCCTCGACCCTGGACTGGTTCGTGGACTCGACCCGGACGCGCACCATCTGTGCCAGTTCCTGCCGTGCCTTCATCTCCGCCACGCGAAACTGCGCAGCACGCCCGCCCCAATCTTGCCTGGGTGCGGAGGCGACCACGCTGGTGTGACCCGGCTTTTCCGGGTTCAGCACCCACGCAGGCGCACCTGAAACCACTTTCCCGCTACCCGCACTCTGCCCCGCTCCGGCGCAGCCCAGCAAGAGCAGGGTTGCGACCAGACAGACGGACAAACGCATCATGCGGGCAGGCATCGGCAACTATCAGAACTTCGCGTAGAGCGAGGCACCGACGGCAGTAATCTTCTCGGTCACGATGAACGGATTGTTGGTATCCCCGTAGTTGTATCGATAGTTATTGTATTTTCCATCAACGACCACGCCAAAATTGGAGGAGAACGGGAACGTGTAGCTCGCCCCCAGACTGAAGCCCAAGGTCGAATTGGCCTTCGCTGAACGGTTATCACCCGTGGTCGACCATTTTCCGGACATCAAACCCAAACCGAGATTAACTCCGACGATTCCGGCCTTGCCGGAAGCGATCGGGAAGCTGGCACCACCGCCGAAAACCAGGCCGCTGGTTTCAAATTTCTCGTCTATCCGGGTATAACCGATCTGGTGCAATTTTTCGTTGCCCAATGTTGTAGTGCCGGTCTTCAAGCCGATGTAAACGGTACCAGCAATACCGGTATTCTGATTCAGACTGCTCCCGCCGAATATCAGGGCGGCATCCTCGCGCTTGAACTCTTGTTCAGCCGCCACTGGATTCAAATAAGCCCAGCCATCATGTTTTCCGGTTCCGCTGGAAAGCGCCAGATCGACATAGAAACCATTATCTGCCGCAAAGGTCAGACCAAAATTCGTTGGTGAATAGGTGGATTTGGCAGTGATGTAATCTCCACTCAAGGAATAAGTAGAACTTGCCACACCTGCACGAATTTTCACTTCCGCCAGCGCCGATTGCGACATCAGCGCGGTTGCGACGAAGAGGCTGGATATCAGTACTGTCTTTTTCATATTAGTTCTCCCAGATTTAAGTTAATAATGATCAGAACGTAAACGTCGGCTTCTCGATCCTGCGCACCGGAGCAGGAGCCGGTCGTGGCGCCTCTTCCTGTACTTCAGATTGTTCTTCTACTGCCTGCTCCTGCACTACCTTTTTCTTCTTGGTCTTGGCCGCTTTCACAGGAGCCTCTTCCACCGGCTCATCGGAGGCCTGCGAAGGATCCTGCACCTGCGAGAAATCGATGCGCCCGCCGACCATGTCATACACCTGGGAACGGATCGCCGCCGCCATCTGCTCGCGCAAGGTATCACCGATGACCGGCTCCACACTGGCGGTGATGGTTGTTTCATACTCGGTCTCGCCCACCATGTGCTGGTTGGAGAACACCTTGTTCGAGAGCGTAGCCTGTACCTCGCTGCGCAGCTCTTCCTTGCTCAGTTTGAAGTTCTTGACCTCGGTCAGGGAGTTGACGAATACCACCGACCCCATTTCCGACGCCTTCAGTTCGGCCGCTTTCTTCGAACGCTCCTTGCACACCGGGACGGAGTCATCGCCGCATGCCACGCGCTCGGTCGCGGTCACTTCTTTCTTCACCTGCAACACCAGCAGACGCTCCTGCAACTGGGTGTCCACCACGCGATCCACATCCCGCTCAAAGGATTTCTGCAGACGCAGGAACTCGGCATATTTGGCGCTCGCATCGACATTGAGCGCATTGATCTTGCTCTCGGAATTGGACTTTTTATCCCTTGCATCCCTCAGGGCGCTGAATGCCTTCCTGTTCTGGTCTTCCGCCGCACGCAACTGCTCCTGCGAGATGGTGCCGGGATTGTCACGGTCGAATTCCTGCAATTTCTCCAGCTTCGTCTTGGCTTGGTCGTTCTCGGACTCCAGGCGACGAATCGATCCTGCCGCGGAACGCTTGTCTGCCTGGGCGACCACGATTTGCTTGCTGACCTCGTCCAGCTCCTTCACCTTGCCGGCGAGCAACACGCGCTGGTCGCGCAGATCGCCCAGCAATTCCGGGGCGATCGCGAACGATGCCGCATGGGCATTGGTGGCAAACAGCACGGTAACGGCCAGCGCCCGCAGTGTATGGCGCGGCGCAGCGGACAACTTCTCAAGCATCGATGACATGGAACACCCTGGAATCTTTAAAACTCAAATCCTGAAAAAAAACAGCTCCGCATCACTGCGGAGCCTTGTATCGTTATTGCCCGGCGCCGACCTTCTGCTTGGCGATCTCGGCAGCCAGTTCGTCCTGGCCCTTTTGCGCCTTGAACTGCTGCCAGGCGGCCTGGTCGTTGTTCATGCTGGTCTTGACGGCTGTCTCGGTCAGCTTCTGCGCTGCGGCTTCATCCAGACCCACCAGCACGTACATCGTGCCATCCGGCCCCTGGATGCTGCGGAAGATCTTGGTGCCCTGCAGGGTCTGGTCGGTGATCTGCTTGGTGACCGATGTGTTCACGCGATCCACGGTCTCTTTGCTGCCCGCGCCGGTGGTTTCGGCGTACTGCTTGATCATGTTTTGCACCTGCACCTTCATGTTCTGCGCCAGCTGCACGCGCGCTTCGGTGGCGGCCATCTGCTTCATGAAGGCGATGCCCGCCTCCGACTTCGCGGCGGAACCCACGGCCCCCACGGTCATCCCCTCGACCGGAGCATCACACACCCAGAGCGGGGCCGCCTGGCTGGAACCCGGGAACACGCATTCGGCCACTTTCTCTTCCACCTTGGCGGGTGTGGAGGAACAGGCAGCAACGCCCATTGCAACGACGGCAGTCAACAGTACATTGGTGATCTTGGACATTTGGAGACACTCCTAATCTGGATTGACAATATGAAATTCGATGAATCTGCTCGCGGCTTCCAGGACTGGATCTGGCCCGTAGCCTCCCATTTAGCGACTTCCAAGGTCGAAATCTACAGCATGGAGGAAGAAGCCACAAGACACCCATTCGGATCCCCGCCGGATTATGTGGCATTCCGGCACTCGGGGGAGACAATTCTGATAACAAACATCCGCTTTCTTGCTGCGCTACGGGCATTGCATAGCCACGCGAGGCTTGCTCCGAATCCGGGGCAAGCAGGAATCGATTGGGAGCAAGACCCCGAACCGTGCCGGCAAGCCTGCAGATGGGTCAGTGGGTACCACCCAGGAGTCGGCCGAATTCCGCCTGCACCACGCTATAGCATTCGCAGCACATTTTCTCGAGTTTCGGGCGGTTCAACACCTTGATATGTCCGCGGCTGTAATCGATCAAGCCCTTGTCGCGCAGTTCGCCCGCCGCCTCGGTGATGCTCTCGCGCCGCACGCCAAGCATATTGGCGATGGCCTCATGCGTCAGGCGAAAATCGTCGGAGAGCGACTTGTCGCTGATCAGTAGCAGGTGCTGGCACAGTTGCTGGCTGAGGGAGTGATGTTTCTCGCACACCACGGTCTGCGAAACCTGCGTCAGCGATGCCTGCGCATACAACAGCAAGGTGTCGCGCAGACTCGGCATGTTTCCAAGCAGTCCGCTCAGTTGTTCCGTCTCGATCTGAAAAACATGGCCGGACGTCTCCACCGTCGCCCAATACGGGATCACCGCACCGCCCAGCACCTGCGCGACACTGAACATCCCTTCGTTGCCGATCACCGACACTCCTGCCGATTCTCCGTTCTCCAGCCGGTAAAACAACGCGATGGCGCTATCGATGGGGAAGAACACGTGGGTCATGCGCTCGCCCGATTCGGCGAGATGCTCGCCCGCCTTGAGGTGCGCGACATGCAGGTGGGGGATCAACCCCTGAAGTTCATGGGGAAGCAAGGCGGCCAACAGGCGGTTCTGGTTTGGATTGTGGTGGTGTGGCATTAACGTCTCTGTCTCTGTGATTGACCCACGCATCTGCGCTCATCGAAGCACGGTTTCAGATGACCACCTAAAACTGCTATCGAGAGCCCATCTGCACGATCTGTGTCAATGGAAAAACGCGGGCTCTCCTAAAACCCGACGGGTTGCAAGACTAACAAGATGCGCCCGAAACAGTCTGTACGGTAACACACGCTACCGGTTCGGCGAGCTAGTAGCAGAGCAGAGAGAAAGGTTATGTATAGACGACCTGCACATTCTGCGCGCCGCACAGGGTGCGCAGATTCTCGATCAATTCATCCGGCAGGGTGACCTGCCATTCATCTGCCGCTCGCAGCGAGGCGCTGCCGATCAGGTTGCAGTAATTGATCTGCACCGGACACTTGCCGCCGCACCAGGGCCTAAGAAGCTCCGTCAGCTGCGGCACACGTATCCCGTCGTCCATGGAGCAATTGATGTCCAGACGTTTGGCGAACGCGGCGCGGGCGGAGGCGAAGTCGTAGAGTTCGTCGGCGGTGACGCGCATGCTGCCGGAGTAGGCATCCAGTTCAGCCTTGCCATTCACCACCAGCAGTTCATCGTCGCGTATCCAGGTGCGGTTCATGTCGAACAGTTCGCTGAACACCACCACCTCCAGTGCGGCACTGCCGTCGTCCAGCGTCAACACCGCCATCTTGCCGCGCCGCGTCTGCAGGATGCGCACGCCGCTGACCATGCCGGCCAGCACCAGCGTCTTCGCGTTGTTGCGCCTGCCGCCGCCGTAACCATTGCCGCCGCCGTTGCCGCTCGCGGGAACGATGATATCCGGCGTGACCTCCGCCAGCTTGTGCTTCACGAAGTGCGACAGCTCCGCCGCGAACTCCTGATAGGGATGGCCGCTCAGGTAGAAGCCCAGCGCGCTCTTTTCCTGCGCCAGTTGCTCGCGCATCTTCCAGCGCGGCACGTCCGCCATCTGCAGCGGCATGGCCGCGCTCTCGTCGTCGCCGAACAGGCTGTTCTGGTTGGCCGCGCGCGCGTGCTGCTCGGCGCTGCCCAGTGCGGTATCGAGCGAGGCCAGCAACTGGCAGCGGTGGTCATTGATGCTGTCGAACGCACCGGCGCGGATCAGCGCCTCGATGGCACGGCGGTTGACGATGCGCTTGTCGACGCGGCGGCAGAAATCGAACAGGTCCCGGAACGGGCCCGTGGCGCGGGCCGCCACGATGTTCTCCACCGCAGCCTCGCCGGTGCCTTTCACTGCGCCGAGGCCGTAGGCGATGGTCTTTTCATCCACCGGGGTGAAACGGAACAGCGAGCTGTTGATGTCCGGCGCAAGGATGTTTACGCCCTGCTGCAGCGTGTCCTGGTAGAAAAAACTGACCTTGTCGGTGTTCACCATTTCCGAGGTCATGGTCGAGGCCATGAACGCGGCCGGATAGTGGCATTTGAGCCAGGCGGTCTGATAGGCGACCAGCGAATAGGCGGCAGCGTGCGACTTGTTGAAACCGTAACCGGCGAACTTCTCCATGGTATCGAAGATCTCGTTCGCCTTCTTCTCGTCGATGCTGTTCTTCGCCGCGCCCGCCACAAAGATGCTGCGCTGTTCGGCCATCTCCTCGGCCTTCTTCTTGCCCATCGCGCGGCGCAGCATGTCGGCGCCACCCAGCGTGTAGCCGGCCACCACCTGCGCCGCCTGCATCACCTGCTCCTGGTACACCATGATGCCGTAGGTGCTGCCCACCACCTTCTCCAGCAGCGGATGGGGCAGCACCACCTGTTCGCGGCCATGCTTGCGGTTGATGTAGTCCGGGATGAAGTCCATCGGGCCTGGCCGGTACAAGGCGTTCAGGGCGATCAGGTCGTCGATGCAGTCGGGCTTCGCCTTGATCAGCGTGTCCTTCATGCCGCGCGATTCGAACTGGAACACGGCGGTGGTATTGGCCGGCTTGAATATCCTGTCGTAGGTCTCTTTGTCGTCGAGCGGGATATTCTCAATAGAAAAATGCTGAGTGCTGAGTGCTGAGTGCCGAGTATCCGCACCGCCCCCGGTTTTACTCAGTCCTTTGATGTATCGAACCGCCCAGTCGATGATGGTCAGCGTGCGCAGGCCGAGGAAGTCGAACTTCACCAGACCGACTGCCTCCACATCGTCCTTGTCATACTGGCTGACCGTGCTCTCGCTGCCCTCGGCGCAATACAGCGGACAGAAATCGGTGAGCTTGCCCGGCGCGATCAGCACGCCGCCCGCGTGCATGCCGACGTTGCGCGTCAGATCCTCCAGGCGCATGCCCAGCTCCATCAATTCTTCCACGCCTTCTTCGCTGGCGATGACGGCGTTGAACTCCGGCTCCATCTCGCGCGCCTTTGCCAGCGATACCGGTTTCACGCCATCCAGCGGCACCAGCTTGGACAGGCGGTCGCACAAGCCATAGGGAAAATCCAGCACGCGGCCGACGTCGCGGATCACGCCCTTGGAGGCCATGGTGCCGAAGGTGGCGATCTGCGACACGTTCTGCTGGCCGTAGTGGTGGCGCACATATTCGATCACGCGTTCGCGGCCGTCCTGGCAGAAGTCCACGTCGAAGTCGGGCATGGACACGCGCTCGGGATTGAGGAAACGCTCGAACAGCAGTTCGTAGCGCAACGGGTCGAGGTCGGTGATGCCGAGCGAATACGCCACCAGCGAACCCGCGCCGGAACCGCGCCCCGGCCCCACCGGCACACCGTTGGGGAATTTATCGTCGCGGAAGGATTTCGCCCAGCGGATGAAGTCGGCCACGATGAGGAAGTAGCCGGGGAACTTCATGTTGATGATGGTGTTGACCTCGAAATCCAGCCGCGCCTGGTATTCCGGCATCTTCGCGGCTCGCGTTGCGCCGTCGGGATACAGCTGCAGCATGCGCTGCTCCAGCCCGCGCTGCGATTCGCTGCGCAGGAAATCGTCCAGCGTCTCGCCGTTGGGCGTGGGGAAATCCGGCAGATGCGGTTTGCCCAGTTTCAACGTGAGGTTGCAGCGCTTGGCGATCTCCACGCTGTTCTGCAAGGCCTCGGGCAGATCGGCGAACAGTTCCGCCATCTCGGCCTGGGTCTTGAAATATTGCTGCGCGGTGAATGCCTTTTGGCGGCGTTTGTCGTTCAACACATAGCCTTCGGCGATGCACACGCGCGCCTCATGCGCCTTGAAGTCGTCGATACTGAGGAACTGCACCGGATGCGTTGCCACCACCGGCAGCGCCAGCTCGGCGGCCAGCATCACCGTGGCGCGCAGATGCACCTCTTCGCGCGGCGCACCGTAGCGCTGCACTTCCAGATAGAAACGGTCGGGGAACAAGCCGGCATATTCCTGTGCCACGATTTTCGCGCTCGCCGCACTGCCGTTCAGCAATGTCGCGCCGACCTCGCCCAGGTGCGCCCCGGACAACGCGATCAAGCCGTCCGTCCCCGCACGCAGCCATTGCTTGCGAATCTCGGGGCGGCCGCGGTACTGGTTCTCCAGATAGGCTTGGGTGAGCAGCTCGCACAGGCGCAGATAACCGGCATGGGATTGGCATAACAGCAACAGCCGGAACGGCTGGTCGCGCACCGCATCGTTGCTGACGAACACGTCGCAGCCGACGATGGGCTTGATGCCCGCGCCGCGTGTGTCCTTGTAGAACTTCACCAGCCCGAACACGTTGGACAGGTCAGTGAGCGCCAACGCCGGCATCGCATCCGCCTTCGCCGCCCCCACCGCTTCGCCGATGCGAACGATGCCGTCAGCGATGGAATACTCGCTGTGTAGCCGTAGATGAACGAAGGAGGGTTGCATGGTGCTCGCGGTAAGAATCTCGGAGAAATTTTACCACCGAGGACCGCGCATGCCGGGAAGAAATTGCCGCCAGCGGCATTCCGTCTGGCGTTAGAGGTGAAGCTGACTTAGCCCTGAACCTTGCTCCGCTCGCGGTGTACGCGTTCTATCGCGACACAAAGGATGGAGATGTCCTGCTGATGCAGATCGGGAAAGGCATCATGCAGGGTGATACGCAGGAAGTGGGCCGAACTCGATACGCCCGAACCAAGCATGGGCTCGGCAACGTGATATGCCTCCTCGAATATCCCGCGCAGATGAGGATTGGTGCGGCGCTCGACTCCGCCACTGGATGATGACATGCCCGGGCCGTTCGATACGTTCATAACATCGCTTTCTCAAAATGCATCCTGCCGACATTGTATGCGCGCAGAAGGGAAAAAGGGGCGGGATTGTTCGGCCAGGAAATTAAAAAGGACAGGGAGCCCCCTGTCCTTTTGCATTTGGCGGAGAGGGAGGGATTGCTCGGCTTTCGCGTTGCCTCCGCGAAAACCTCATCCCTCACTGCGTTCGGGACCGCCCTGCGGACGTCCTGCGCGAGCGGCTGGTGGCTACGGCCGCACTTTCGCGCTTAACGTTCGCATGCTCACGTTAGCCTGCGCCGCAACACGCCCTTGGCGTGTTGTCGAACCCGGAGATTTCGTCCACACTTCCACTGCACCAAATGTAAAACCGCCCACGAGGGGCGGTTTTGCATTTGGCGGAGAGGGAGGGATTCGAACCCTCGGTAGGTTATTCGCCTACGCCTGATTTCGAGTCAGGTACATTCAACCACTCTGCCACCTCTCCGTGACTCTGTCCCGGCGGAGGGTATATTTACAACATGCCGTCCGCCGAAGGGCGCGCATTTTACCAGCAAGCCGCGAAATTCGGGCAGAATGTTCGCATGCGCAGCTTGCTCCCATTACAGATCGCTGTCGTCATCACCTTGTGCGCCTGGCTCTGGATCAAGACAACCGCTGTCGATCCCCTGCCGGACTGGCGCCTCGGCGAGCTGGTGGTCATCGTCCCGCCCGCCGACATGGAGGCCGAGAACGCCTTCGAGACCAATCTGGCCGAACTGTTCGCCCAGCAATTGCAGGTGAAGCCGAGGATCATCCCGATGGAGACCGATCAGGCCCTGCCCTTCCTGGCCGCGCGTCAGGCCCATCTGGCGACCGCCGCCCGCAGTTCCACCGACTATCCCCTGCGCTTCGGCAAGAGCTACCAGACGCTGGCCGAGCTGTTGATCTGCCACAACAGCACGCCCGACAGTCTCGACGAACTTCGCGGACGTGCGCTCGTTGTCGCTGCCGGCTCGCCGCAGGAAGCCGCCTTGCGTGAGGTACAGCGCGAATATGACAGGCTCAGTTGGCAATCGCAGCGCGACACTTCACCCGCCGAACTGCTGGAAGAGGTCGCCGACGGCAAGCTCGACTGCACCCTGGCCAATGAAGAGCAACTCGCGACCGCGCGGAATTTCTATACCAACCTGGGCGATGCGTTCGACATCGGCTCGCCTACCAACCTGTCCTGGGCCTTCACCAGCAACGGCGACGGCGCGTTGTTCGACGAGGCGCAGCAGTTCTTCACCCGCATCAAGCAGGACGGTACCCTGCGCCGCCTGCTCGACCGCTATTTCGGCCACAACGACCGGCTGGACGCGATGGATGCCGAGGCTTTCATCACGATGTCGCGCACCCGCTTGCCGCACTACCGGCGCTGGTTCGAGGAAGCCGCCGACCTGACCGGTATCGAATGGCAATTGCTGGCGGCACTGGCCTACCAGGAATCGCACTGGGACCCCAACGCCACCTCATATACCAATGTGCGCGGCATGATGATGCTGACCGAAGAGACCGCCGACCGCATGGGGGTGGAGAACCGGCTCGATGCGCATGCCAGCATCCTCGCCGGTGCGCGTTATCTGCAACTGCTCAAGGAACAACTGCCGCTGCGCATCAGCGAAGAAGACCGCCTGTGGATGGCCCTGGCCGCCTACAACCAGGGCATGGGCCACCTGGAGGATGCGCGCATCCTGGCGACCGAGGCCGGCCTGAACCCGGATGTCTGGGCGGATGTGAAACGCGTGATGCCTTTGCTGGCACGGCCTTCCGTCTACAAGAAGACCAAGCGCGGCAAGGCCCGCGGCGGCGAAGCGGTGATCCTGGTCGAGACCGTGCGCCTGTATCACGACATGCTGAAACGGCTGGAGACGCAGAATTCCCTGTACCAGTTGCCCAAGACGCCGTGGCACGGTCTGGTCGGCAAACTGATCAAATGACCTTCAGCGTCGCGCTGCAAGCAGGAAACGGTTGACCTCCAGCGCGATGCCGGCGAAGTCGATGCGCGGACCGAACGCCAGCAGCCTGTTGAACAGGCCCGGCACGACCACCCCGCACCTGCGCTGCATACCCTCGAAACCCGCATGCGCCACATCGCGCGCCTCCATCGGTTTCCGCCAGTGGAACAGGCGCATGTGCTGCGCCCTGGCGGCCGCCTCGAAACCGCTGCGCGTCGGCCCCGGACACAGCGCTGTGACACTCACCCCGCTGCCGCGCAACTCGCGGCGGATGCCGCGCGAGAAAGACAGCACATAGCTCTTGCTCGCGAAATACACCGCCATGCCCGGTCCGCCCGGCTGGAATCCGGCCAGCGAGGCGACATTGAGTATCTTGCCGTGCCCGCGCGCGACCATGCCGGGCAGCACGAAACGGGTGAGCATGGTCAGCGTGGCGATGTTGAGATGGAGCATGCGCTCGATGAGCTCGGGCGCCTCGGCAGCGAAGTCGCCGGCATCGCCGACACCCGCGTTGTTCACCAGCACATCGATGTCCGGCGCGATGGCAGCGATGGCCCGCCACAATTCCGCTGCCGCCGACGGTTGCGCAAGATCCATCACGATGAAGTTCGCCGTGATGGCGTACATCCTGCCGAGATCGTCGGCGAGCTTCTGCAACAGCTCACCGCGACGCGCGACCAGTATCAGGTCGTAGCCGCGTGCCGCGAACAACGGTGCCAGCTCCATGCCGATCCCGGCAGATGCGCCGGTGATGACTGCGGTCTTTCTCTTCATGGCAACCTCCCTGTGATCACATCTGCCGCAGCCAACACACGCTATTCCGGCGCAGCGATGGCCGGATCGCAGCCGCAGGCTGAGATGCAAGGCCGGCACATCCTCCCGGACGTCAGATGGAGGATTTGAGCCCCAGCGTGAAACTGCGGGTGAACAGCGCGCCCGCCTCCTGACGTGCCCCGCCCTGCGGCAGCACGGCCAGTGCGTAGATGCTCAGGCGCGGATGCAGCGTCGTCTCGCCATAGGCGGCGAACTCGCTGCCGTTGTCGGTGAGGTTGCGCGTGTACATCAATCGCCAGTAACCGGTCTCGCTCATCATATTGGCCTGCCACACGGCGTGGAAGTAGTCGCGCCCGAGCAGGCGCGGCATCAGGCCCAGCGGCAGACCGAACTGCGTGGTGGCGCGCTCGAAGTAGGCCGCCTCTTGCGCTTTGCTGTAGCCGTGGCCGTCGTGCAGATATTCGAGCATGAGCGACTGGCCGCTCTCGAAAGTGTATGAAGACCCGACCAGCATCGCGTTGCCGCGCGCCGAGGGTGACTGGATGAGATAGGGCTGCGCAGGATCTTCCGGTGAACCCAGTGCTACCGGCAACACCGACGAGCCGAATTCGCCGTACAGCATCAGTTCGTCGCTCAGAGTGTACTGGCCGTGTGCACCGTAGAACGCGCCAAGATGCGGCGCCCTGGCGGCTACCGCCCCCCAGGCGATCTCCTCGCCGCGCGTATCGAACTTCGCCAGCCAGCTGTTGCGCCAGGCATCCGGCTGCGCCGCGCCGTAGCCGGAACGCAGCACGCGAGCGATGGTAGTGCTGCTCTGCATGTCCGGTGTCCACGACACCTTCGCCACATCCATGCCGACCAGTTCGCGCATCGGGTCGGTGCGCCCGTTGTCGAAATAGAACGGACTCGACGGCGAACGGAACTGCCCCGCACCCCAGTTCAGCACATCGCGCCCGGCGGCGACGTTCCAGCCCTCGGCGGCGCGCACGCGCACCTGCCACAGGCTGGCATAACCTTCAGTGTGCGAACGTTGCCCGAAGCCGTTGCGCATCTCGCGCGTGCTGCCGATGAAACGCCCGGTGATGCGCACCGTTTCGTTATCCAGCTTGAAGCCTGCGCGCAACTCGGCCACCTCGCTCGCCTGCGGCAGGCGCGCGATCTGGTTGTACGGGTTGAGTACGCTATCGTCGCGCAGCTTCATACGGCTGGCGTAGGTGTAGAGCGTGGCGTCGGTGGAGATGCGCCAGTCGGAGTCGTCGGCTAGCGCGATGGGGGACATTACCAGCAGCAGCGCAGCCAAGAACAAATCCCCCCCAGCCCCCCTTTTCCAAAGTGGGGAGCCAGAGTTATGCGTTGCATGAATTTTTGTCGCCGTCTCCAGCCCCCCACTTTGAAAAAGGGGGGCGGAGGGGGGATTTAAACCCTGTCTCACTGCATCTGCCCCAGATCGAACTCAGCCGCCGCGATCTTCTTCACCTTCACGGTGCCGAATTCCATCACCGTCTCGGCATCGATCAGCGCGTCGCGGATGGTCATCCTGCTGATGAAGGGGATGCGCTTGCCGCCATGCTCGATGGTGTTGCCGTACTGGAAGGTGGCGGTCTTGAGCAGTTTGCCGCTGACCGAATAGAACTCGGCCTTGGTGCCGACCACACGCTTGACCGACACCCAGTAGCGGATCTTGTCGTAGGTGGCGCGTTTGTGTTTTGCAGCCAGGTTCAGTACATGACATTCCTCGCCGTCGACGTTCTCGCTGCCCGCCAGTTCGGCATCGTAGTCGCCGGCGTAGTTGGTGGCGGCGATGTCGCCGTTGGATGCCTGCCCGCTCATGCGCTGGCGCGGTGAGATGGGGATGGGCTTGGACAGGCCCGGCCGCGTCATCCACATGTTGCGCTCCACCTGCAAGATCTTCGAGCCTTTGAAGCGCACCGGCTCCTGCGTCTCGGCCACGCTCGAATCGTCCACCGCCTTCACCAGGATGCGCTGCGGCTCATCGTTGCGCTCGCCGTCGCGCGATTGCAGCCTGATCTCCCACACGATGCCGGGCAGACCGCCGCCGCGTGCCTGGTCGGAGTCCTTGAGGATGCTGTGCGCATCGGGGGCGGCGAATGCTGCTCCCGTTGCCACAAGCAGGATGAATCCAATTATTTTGTTCATTTCTCTTCCCTCATTTCAGAATCACTGCACGTGCAAGCTGCAAGTTCCATAACCCCTCTCCCGCAAGCGGGAGAAGGGCGCAGTTCACACATGGCCCAATGCATCGATGATGTCCTTCTTCGCCGCCCGTCGTGCGGGCATGTACGCCGCCAGCGTACCCACCAGCCCCATCAGGATGAAAGTGAAGACGGTGCGTCCGATATCCAGATCGACCAGCAACGGTACCGGACTGGCGCTGTTGGGCGGAACGTAGGAGATGTTCGCCAGATTGATTCCCCAGCGCACCAGCAGCGCGATCAGCAGTCCGGTGACGCAACCGATCAGCGTGAGCAGCATGGACTCCATGGTGAACAGCCGTATCACGCCGCTGCGCTTCAGACCGATGGCGCGCAGCGTGCCGATCTCGCGGGTGCGCTCGATCACGGTCATGCCCATGGAGTTGGCCACGCTCATCACCACCACCGTCAGCACGATGTTGAAGATGAAACCGAAGATCATGTCGAACATGCCGTGAACCTGATTGTAGAAGTCGGACAGGTCCTGCCAAGTCAGTATCTCGACCTCGAACCCCGCTGCCGCAAGTTTCGCCAGCAGGCGCTCGCGCATCTCCTCGGTCCTCGATTCATCGTCGAGCAGGATGGTCAGCCGCTGCGCCCGCCCTTCCGCGTCCAGCAGGGTGCGCGCCAGCGCCAGCGAGACGAAGGCGAACTTGTCGTTGCTGCCCGCGTTGCCGGTATTGAAGGATTTGCCCAGGGTGATGTCGGCAGCATTGGCTTGTCCGCTCAAAGTGTTCACCAGCACCTGTGCCTGCTCGCCTTCCTTGAGATGCAGCATCTCGACCAGACCATCGCTCAGGCTCACCACCTCGGGTCTGTCCTTGTCCAGACGCATCCACATGTTGTCGAACATGCCGCTCTTGCGTTCGGTCTCGGTCAGCGAGCCTTCGCGCAGCTTCACCACCGCTTCCGGCTCGATGCCCTCGGCGATGAAGATGGTGCTGGCGCGGCCGTTGCTCACCAGCCCGCTCATGCCCAGACGCGGCGCGACCAGTTTGACGTGTTCCTCGGCACTAACCAGCTTGCTGATGGCGGCGACTTCCTGCGCAGTGAGCAGATAGCGTTCCGGATCGAGTTTTCCTTCCGTGCGCATGCCTTTTTTGTACAGCGTCAGGTGACCCAGCATCTCGCCGTGGATGGACTGGCGGCCAAGACCGTCGTAGACGTTGTGCGTATAGCCCGCGAACAGCACGATGGCCGCGAAGCCGAAGGCGATGGCGAGCAGCGTGACCAGCGAACGGTGGCGGTTGCGCATCAGGCCGCGCAGGGCGAGTTTATAAATATTCATAAAACGCCTCCGAAAATTTCATTGTTCGGGATGCAGCGCAAGGCGCACGGCGCGCAACGACCGAGACATACCACCAAGGTAGGCGAGGGTGTGAGCACCGCGCAACGCCGCGATGCGCCCGAAGAATGAATTTGCGGTGGCGTTTTCATGCCGTCACCTCATCGCTCACTATGTTGCCGTCGCGCAGCAATATCTTGCGGTCGACATGGTCGAGCAGGCGCTGGTCGTGCGTGGTGAACACGAAGGTCACCTTGCGTGCGCGATTCATCTCGCGCATCAGCTCCACCACCATGCGGCTGTTCTCCGAATCCAGGTTGGCGGTCGGCTCGTCGGCGATAACCAGTTTGGGATCGACCACCAGCGCGCGTGCGATGGCCACGCGCTGGCGCTGGCCGCCGGAGAGTTTATCCGGCAGGGAATCCTTGAAGCGTTCCAGCCCGACATCCACCAGCGCGGCCGCGGCGCGTGTGCGCGCCTCTTGCTCCGCCACGCCCTGAATCTGCAAAGGCAGCATCACGTTCTCCAGCGCGGAAAGTACCGGCACCAGATTGAAGTTCTGGAACACGAAGCCCAGTTTCCTGCTGCGAAACTCGGTGAGCGCGTCGTCGTCCAGCACGCGCGTGTCCTGCTCGTCGAAATGCACCTCACCCTCGGTAGGTGCGTCGATCAGGCCGATGATGTTCATCAAAGTGGATTTGCCGCTGCCGGAAGGTCCCCACACGGCGAGGAACTCCCCGGCATGGATATCCAGCGAGATGCTGTTCAGCGCGTCGATGGTGGTCTCGCCCAGCAGGAAACGACGCTTGATGTTGCGCAGTTTCAGGATAGGCGGATGGTTTGCGTTATCGCTCATACTCGATTCCCTCTCGGTGATTCTCTGCTTCAACGCGATCGATGGAAGCCACAGCAAGAGATCGGCGCGCCGAAGAACAGCTTGTTGCGATGAAACGACAGAAACGGGGAGCGCAGCGCCCCCTTCCGGTCAGATTGCGTTGATCGAGGTCAGCCCGCCCATGTAGGGGCGCAGCACTTCCGGCACCTTCACGCTACCATCTGCCTGCTGATAGTTCTCCAATACCGCGACCAGCGTACGCCCCACGGCCAGACCGGAACCGTTCAGCGTGTGCACCAGCTCCGGCTTGCCCGCCGCATTGCGGAAACGCGCCTGCATGCGGCGCGCCTGGAAGGCCTCGAAGTTGGAGCAGGAAGATATCTCGCGATAGGTGTTCTGCGCCGGCAGCCACACTTCGATGTCGTAGGTAGTGGCGGCAGAAAAGCCCATGTCGCCGGTACACAGTTTGACCACGCGGTACGGCAAGCCGAGTTGCTTGAGGATGGTCTCGGCGTGGCCGAGCAGGCCTTCCAGTGCTTCGTAGGATTTTTCCGGATGGACGATCTGCACCAGTTCCACCTTGTCGAACTGGTGCTGGCGGATCATGCCGCGCGTGTCGCGCCCGTAGGAACCGGCCTCGCTGCGGAAGCATGGCGTGTGCGCCACGAACTTCAGCGGCAGCTTTTCCAGCGCCACGATCTCGTCGCGCACCATGTTGGTGACGGGAACTTCGGCGGTGGGGATGAGGTAGAAATTCTTCTCGCCTTCGTCGCCAACCACGCGCGGGATGCGGAACAGATCTTCCTCGAACTTCGGCAGCTGCCCGGTACCGCGCATCGATTCCGCATTTACCATGTAGGGCACATAGGTCTCGGTATAGCCGTGCTTCTCGGTGTGCGTATCCAGCATGAATTGCGCAAGCGCGCGATGCAGCCGCGCCAGCGGCCCCTTCAGCAACGAGAAGCGCGCGCCGGCGATCTTGGTAGCCGTCTCGAAATCCAGCCCGCCCAGCCCTTCGCCGATGCTGACGTGATCCTTCACCTCGAAGGCGAACTTCGGCACTTCGCCGACCTTGCGCACTTCGACATTGTCCGCCTCGGATTTGCCTACCGGCACGGTCGCATGCGGCGTGTTGGGGATGACAGCCAGGAAGGCATCCATCTCCTGCAGCAGCAGCGGCAACTTGGCTTCGAGCTGTTTCAATTCGTCACCCAGCGCCCCCACTTCGACCATGATCGCCGTGGTGTCCTCACCCTTGGCCTTGGCTTGACCGATCAGCTTGGAACTTGCATTGCGCTTGGCCTGCAGTTCCTGTGTGCGCGTCTGGATGGTCTTGCGCTCGGCTTCGAGCTGTTCGAACTTGGCGGTATCCAGCGTGTAACCGCGTGTCGCCAAACGGTCGGCTGTCGCTGTCAGGTCGTTACGTAATGTTTGTATGTCTAGCATGAGAACCTCAAAGTCAAAATCTTATTAGCCACAGAGAACACAGAGGTCACAGAGAAATTCGCTTTACTCCACTGACCATCTGCTTTTCTCCAAAATTCAGTAGTAGCCCTCGCTTCAGACCCGTTGCTTTTAGATATGAGAGCACTTGCGCTGTCGCCACTTCCGGCAAAGTCCGCAGGGATTTGATTTCTACAACAACTTCATTTGCAACAAGCAAATCCAGACGCTGCCCCTGAATCGCGCGACCTTTGTACATCACATCGACTGCCAGCTGCTGTTGAAACGACAGACCCATCAGCTCCAACTCAATGCACAGCGCCTCTTCGTAGATCGACTCCAGCAGTCCCGGTCCGAGGTTCTTGTGAACCTCAATCGCCGCTGCAATTATCTTCTCTGTCAGTTGATCTGCCACGACTATCTCTGTGACCTCTGTGTTCTCTGTGGCTAATTCTTGTTTTTCGCCTTTTTGTCCAGCTCGCGCAGATGCGCCAGTTTCTCCGCGATTTTCGCTTCCAGCCCGCGTTCGGTGGGCTCGTAAAAACTCACTGGCGGCATGCCGTCGGGGAAGTAGTTCTCGCCCGCCGCGTAACCGCCTGCCTCATCGTGCGCGTAACGATAGTCCTTGCCGTAATCCAGCTGCTTCATCAATTTGGTCGGCGCGTTGCGCAAGTGCAGCGGTACTTCGCGCGAACCGTCCTGGCTGATGAAGGCGCGGGCGGCATTATACGCGACATAGCCCGCGTTCGATTTCGCCGCAACGGCCAGGTACAGCACAGCCTGCGCCAGCGCGAGTTCGCCTTCCGGCGAGCCGAGGCGTTCGTAGGTCGCGGCGGCATCATTGCACAGCTGGATGGCGCGCGGGTCGGCCAGACCGATGTCTTCCCAGGCCATGCGCACGATGCGCCGCGCGAGGTAGCGCGGGTCGGCGCCGCCGTCCAGCATGCGCACCAGCCAGTACAGCGCGGCATCGGGATTGGAGCCGCGCACCGATTTGTGCAGTGCGGAGATCTGGTCGTAGAAGGCTTCGCCGCCCTTGTCGAAGCGGCGCATCTTCTGCGCCAGCGTGTTGTCGAGAAAAACAGTGTCGATGCTTGTCTTTCCCGCCGCCGCCGCCGCGGTCTGCAACTGTTCCATCACATTGAGCAGGCGGCGCGCATCACCGTCGGCATAACCGATCACACGCTCGCGCGCTGCCGCGTCGAAGATGACATCCGGCAATGCCGCCTGCAATGCGCGTTCGAACAATTGCCCCATCTCGGCTTCGGACAGCGATTGCAGCACATACACCTGCGCCCGCGACAGCAAGGCGTTGTTCAGTTCGAACGAGGGATTCTCGGTAGTCGCACCGATGAAGGTGACCAGCCCCTGCTCGACGAAAGGCAGGAAGGCGTCCTGCTGTGACTTGTTGAACCGATGGACTTCATCCACGAACAGGATGGTGTGGCGGCCATTCTGCTGCAGCGTCTGTTCGGCCTGCGCGATGGCGTCGCGGATATCCTTCACCCCGGACAGCACCGCCGACAGCGGCACGAACTCTGCATCGAAGGCCGATGCCATCAGCCGCGCCAGCGTGGTCTTGCCCACGCCCGGCGGCCCCCACAGGATCATGGAATGCAGCTTGCCGGACTGGAACGCGAGACGCAGCGGCTTGCCCTCGCCCAGCAGATGCGACTGGCCGATGACCTCGTCGATGTGCTTCGGACGCAGGCGCTCGGCGAGCGGTGCGGCTGGCTGGTTGGGCGCGAACAGGTCTGCCGTGCTCATTACTCGCCCAGGACGTCTGCGCCTTTAGGCGGGGTAAAGCGGAAGCGCTGCGGCGACAGCGACGGATTGCTTTTCAATTCGGAAAAACGCAGCACGGTGTGATGGCCGAAAGCGTCGTGCAACTCCATCCGCACCAGCTCGGACTTGCCGTTGAAGGCCATGAGGATCTTCTCGAAAGTGGACTCGGACGATTTGGGCGTGGCTTGCAGCCATTCCAGACCGTCGCGCTCCTCGATGTTCTTCAGATCGAAACCGCGCTCGATCTCGTTGCTGCCGGAGAGCAGCGCCGCCGGACTGCTGCCCAGGGCGGCATCCAGTTTCTTCACCGTGACCTGCTCCAGATCGACGTCATACAGCCAGAACTTCCTGCCGTCGCCGACGATGAGCTGCTCGTAGGGCTTGCGGTATTCCCAGCGGAACTTGCCGGGACGCTCGAACTGCATGGTGCCGGATGAATATTGAAGGCGCTTGCCGTTCTTGTCCTGCACTTCCTGGGTGAAGTTCGCCTGCGCGGAACGCGTGGCGGCGATGAACGACCTGAGCTTGTCGGTGGCGGCGGCGTTGGCTTCGACTGCAGCCAGACAGAGCGCAGCGACACAGAGTCTCTTCAGCATGTTTATTCCGGCCTGGCCGGCGCCAGCACTTCGCGGTTGCCGTTCGCCTGCATGGTCGACACCAGCCCGGCCTTCTCCATCGCCTCGATCAGGCGCGCGGCGCGGTTGTAACCGATGCGCAGGTGGCGCTGCACCAGCGAGATGGAAGGACGGCGCGTCTTCAGCACGATCTCGACCGCCTGGTCGTACAGCGCATCGGCTTCGGCATCCCCGCCGCCGCCGTCGTATTCGCCCTCGGCCGGTTCATCCAGCGAAGTCAGCACGCCCTCGATGTAGTTGGGCTGGCCCTGCGCCTTGAGGTGTTCGGCGACGCGGTGCACCTCCTGGTCGGAGACGAAGGCACCGTGCACGCGCTGCGGGTGACCGCTGCCGGGCGGCAGGTAGAGCATGTCGCCCTGCCCCAGCAAGGACTCCGCGCCCATCTGGTCGAGGATGGTGCGCGAGTCGATCTTGCTCGACACCTGGAACGCGACGCGCGTCGGCACGTTGGCCTTGATCAGGCCGGTGATGACATCCACCGAGGGCCGCTGCGTCGCCAGCACCAGATGGATGCCGGCGGCGCGCGCCTTCTGTGCCAGACGGGCGATGAGCTCTTCCACCTTCTTGCCCACCACCATCATCAGGTCGGCCAGTTCGTCGATGAAGATGACGATGTAGGGCAGTTCTTCCAGCGCCTCGGGATTCTCCGGCGTGATGGTGAACGGGTTGGTCAGCGGTTCGCCCGCCTTGATCGCATCGCGCACTTTCTGGTTGTAGCCGGCGATGTTGCGCACGCCCAGCGCCGACATCAGCTTGTAGCGCTTGTCCATTTCCTGCACACCCCAGTTGAGCGCGGAAGCGGCCTGGCGCATGTCGGTGACCACCGGCGCGAGCAGGTGCGGGATGCCTTCATAAACGGAGAGTTCCAGCATCTTGGGGTCGACCAGCAGCAGACGCACCTGCTGCGGCGTGGACTTGTACAACAGGCTCAGGATCATGGCGTTGATCGCCACCGACTTGCCCGAACCGGTGGTGCCCGCCACCAGCGCGTGCGGCATCTTGGCCAGGTCGGCCACCACCGGCTTGCCGGAGATGTCCTTGCCCATCGCCATGGTGAGCGGCGAACTCATCTCGGCATACACCTGCGAACCGAGTATCTCGGACAGGTGCACGATCTGCCGCTTCGGGTTGGGCAGTTCCAACGCCATGTAGGCCTTGCCGGGGATGGTCTCGACCACGCGGATGCTCACCACCGACAGCGCGCGCGCGAGGTCGCGCGCCAAATTGACGATCTGGCTGCCTTTCACGCCGACCGAGGGATCGATCTCGTAACGGGTGATGACCGGACCGGGATAGGCGCCGACCACCTTGACCTCGACGCCGAAATCCTTGAGCTTGCGCTCGATCAGGCGGGAGGTGAATTCCAGCGTCTCGGCGGAGACCACCTCTACTTGCTGCTTAGCTTCGTCCAGCAGGCGCAGCGGCGGCAGATCGGTATCGGGGATGTCGGCGAACAGCGAGACCTGCTTCTCCTTCTCCACGCGCGTCGAGCGCGGCACTTCCATCACCGGCATCTCGATGTGGATGGGCTGATGTTCCTCGACGCGCTTCTTCTCTTCTTCCACCACGATGCTGCGTTCCTGCATCGCCTGCGCGCCGATGCGCTTGTCCTGCCGGGTCTGCCAGGTGTTGCGCGCCCACAGGTACGATTCTTCCAGCACGCCGCCGAACCAGTCGACGAAGCGCAACCAGGACAGTCCGGTGTACAGGCTGAAGCTCGCCACCATCAAGGCTAGCAGGAACAGGGTCGCTCCGGTGAAGCCCAGTACATGCGCCAGCGCACCGCCCAGCACGTCGCCCAGCATACCACCCGGCCTGAGCGGCAACTCGACCTGCCAGGTATAAAGGCGCAGGGCTTCAAGCGCGCTGCTGGCGAACAGCAGCACCAGGAAGCCGGACAAGGAGACCCACAGTGCGCGCTGGTCGAACAGGCTGTCGGCGCGCATGCGGCGGTAGCTGGCCCACACGCGCTGCAGCATCAGCGTGACCAGCCACCAGGCGGAGAAACCGAACAGGTACAGCAGCACATCTGCCAGCCAGGCACCAAGCACCCCGCCGGGATTGTTGGTGACGGCATTGCTCGCGCTATGCGACCAGGACGGGTCGGCACGGTCGAAACCGAACAGGATAAGGATCAGGTAGACCGCCACCGCCACCAGCAGCAGCCAGCGCGATTCGCGCAACAGACCGAGCAGTCTTTCCGGCAAAGGTGGGCGGGGACTTGCGGGCAACGCCATCAATGCGCCTCGGTATCGGTGGGGGCGGGAGGCAGGAAACCGAGGCGGCGTGCGGCGCTGACCGCTTCCAGACGCGAATTCACGTGCAGCGCCTGGTATACGGCGGCAGTATGGATCTTGACCGTGCCCTCGGTCAGGTTCATCTTTTTGGATATCTCCTTGTTGGCGAGGCCGGCCGCGAGGTAGGTCAGCACCTCAAGCTGGCGCGAGGTCAGGCCGAACTTGGCTGCGCGTTGCGAACGCTTGTTCGCCACCGCTTCGCCCGGATCGACGTTGCTCACCGCCTGCTGCAGCAGTTGCGGCGGCAGGTAGACGCCGCCTTCCAGCACCATGCGCAGCGCCGACAACATGATCTTGCTGGAAGACATCTTGGAGATGAAACCCATCGCGCCGGATTCCATCACGCTTTCGATGTCGTCGCGATGATCGGAACCGGAGACCACCACCAGCGGGATATCGGGATGGCGCAGATGGAAGAACTGGATGGACGGCACGCCTTCGCTGCCCGGCATGTTCAGGTCGAGCAGGGCCAGATCGACATCGGGGTTGTCATGCACCAGCTGCAACGCATCCTGGAAATTCCCGGAATCCAGTATCTCGACCTCATCGGCCAGTTGCTGTAACACATAGCGCATACCATCGCGGAACAACGCATGGTCGTCGGCCATCAGCACCTTGATCTTCATAGCTCTCCCTGACCTCTCTTCAATCGTTGCAAGAAGCCCCTCTCTCCAACTCTCTCCCGCAGTGCGTGTGTTGTTGGAGCTTCAGCCCCTTACAACCACGACCCACCCTTTGCGGGCGAGCGGGAGAAAGAACGAACGTGAAAGACAATCTTCAAACCTCGCCCGCAATCATACCACTCCGCGCACGGGCTTTAGTTCTCGCCGTGCAATGCGAAATACATCATCGAACGCAGACGCACCGGCGCGATCGGCTTGTGCAGCAGGACCGCCCCGCTGGCGTGGATCTCGTTCAGCGTCTCGCTGGCGGTATCGCCGGTCAGCACCAGCACAGGCAAGTCGTTGCCCCACAGTTCGCGCATCTGCTTGATCACGTGGATGGCCGTCTTGCCGTGCGGCAGGCGGTAATCGCACACCAGCACGTCCGGGCGCAGTTCGGCGATGTCCAGCTTGCGCATCACATCTTCGGCATACTCCCCCGCGACCACCCTGCAGCCCCATTGCTCCATGAGGTCGTTGGACAGCTCGCGGATGTCCTGGTCGTCCTCCACCAGCGCCACCACACTGCCGCTCAGATCGTATTGGGAATGGGTGATGACGAAGGGCTGCACCAGCCGTGCCACATCTCCGACCGGCACGGCAAAGCCGAACGTCGAACCGACGCCGGGTTCCGAACGGACCTGCACCTTGCAGCCCAACAGCCCCTCGATGCGCCGCACGATGGCGAGCCCCAGCCCCAGCCCCTTGCGCCGGTCGCGGTGCGGATTATCGGCCTGATAGTATTCCTCGAAGATATGCGGCAACGTCTCCGGCCTGATGCCGATGCCGGTGTCTGACACTTCCAGTTCGATGCGCTCGGGCGAGCAGGTGCAATGCACCGCGACTCCGCCGTTATCGGTATAACGGATGGCATTGGAGATGAGGTTGCGCAGCATGCGTTCCAGCAGGAAAGGATCGCTGTAGATCACCATGGTGCAACCGCACGGCTCATGGCTGTCGCCCGTGCAGATCGGCAACTGGAAGCTCAGGCCCTTGGCCTGGGCGAGCGGCGCGAAATCGCCATACAGGCGATCGAACAGGGAACCCAGCGTGAAGTGCTGCCAGCGCGGCTCGACGATGCCCGCATCCAGCCGCGACACATCGAGAAGGTCGTCGAACATGTCGACCAGCGCATTGACCGATTTGCCGATCTGGCCGGCAAGGCGCACGGTCTCCTTGTCCTTCGCCGTGTCCTGCAGCGCATCGGAAAACAGGCGCAGTGCCTGCAAGGGCTGGCGCAGGTCGTGGCTGGCAGTGGCGAGGAATTTGGACTTGGCCTGATTGGCCTGCTCGGCAGCTTGGCGCGATGTTTCTGCTTCGCGCTTGCGTTCCAGCAGCGCGCCGACCAGCCGTTCGTTCTCGAACCTGCGTCGTTGCGACTGCTCGAAAGTGAGGATCAGTTCCAGCGCCGACTTGAGCACGAAGATGCAGAACATGCTGAGCATGCTCGCCAGTATCCAGTGGGTGACGTCGTTCTCCCACGCCAGCCGCCCCATCAACGGTACGATCATACCCATCAGATAGATGAACATCGAGGGCGGGTGGAAAGGGTTGCTGGTCGCGGCGCCGGCCGCCATGCCCATCATCACGCAGATCATCAAGGCCTGATAGGCCAGGTCGCCGGGAACGAACATGAGCACCCCGGCGCTGCCCCAGGCGACTGCCGCCATCGCCGTGAGCCGCTTGAACAGGGTGTCCCACTCGCGATTCTGCGCGATCGTCTTCGACAGTGCGCGATGCCTGCGCCAGAAATAGAACTCGGTGGCGTGCACCAGATAGACAGCTAGCAACCAGCCCTGCAGCGCAGCATGCGAAACCTTGTCCCACATCAGCCACACCAGCAGCGGAGCGATGATCAGCTCCGCCACGAGCATCAGCGGGTAGCTGTTGATACGGGCACGGATCTGCTCGGCGCGGATCGGCAGATTTGTTTCGTCTATCTCAAATCGCAGCAGATCGATCAACGAATTCATTTAATCGCTAACAACAGTTTGATGTCCTGCACCAAAAACTCTGCGCGCTGCCCGTAAGGCGCCAGCAGAACCGGCTTGCCGCCAGGCGCGATGAGATAGGTCCCCGCGGAATGGTCCAGGTCGTAGCCACCGTTCTTGTTCTGGTGGATCTGCCAGGTCACGCCGAACGCCTGCGCTGCTTGTGCGGTCGCCATGGTATCACCGGACAAGCCCTTGAAAGCAGGAAAGAATGCCGGCGGATATTGTGACAGGAGTTCGCGCGTGTCGCGCTGCGGATCCAGCGTCACGAACAACACCTGCACCTTGTCGGCATCCTTGCCCAGCATGCGCATCACCTGCGCCAGGTCGGCCAGCGTGGTCGGGCATATCTGCGGACAGTGGGTATAGCCGAAGAACAGCACCACGACCTTGCCGCGGTAATCCGCAAGACTGACGGATTTGCCGTCCGCCTCGTTGAGCCGGAAGTCGGCGCGTGCATATTGCGCACTGACGTCGCTGGCCTTGAACGGCGAAGGCAGCGTCTGTTCGCCGCAGGCAGAAAGGAACGACAGGGAAAGAAACAGAACCAGATTACGCCGCCACATGACACGCTCCCGTCCATCCATGGACTGCAAAGGTATATCCCACCTTGATCAAACCATACACACCCAGCGATGCGACCAGCCCGCCGGCGACCAGACGTACGCGCCGCGACTGCACCCAGCCCTTGACGCTCTCCCAGAACAGGCCGATCGCCAGCAGGTTTGGCAGCGTACCCAGACCGAAAGCCAGCATGACGAGTGCGCCCTGCATCGCACCGCCGCTCGCCAGTGCGGTGAGCAGCACGCTATACACCAGACCGCAGGGCAACCAGCCCCACAGCGCGCCGAGCCCCAATGCCCGCGGCACCGTGTTCACCGGCAACAGCCTGGCGGTGTAGGGCTGCAAGCGCTTCCACAGACCGCCGCCCAGATGTTCCATGCGTCGTACCACACCCCATACGCCCGCCAGGTACAGTCCGAGAGCGACGAGCATGAAGGAAGACAAGGCGAACAACAGATGCTGCACCGGCACCGCATCGCGCATCAGCAACCCGGCCTGCCCCACCGCACCGACCAGTGCGCCTGCAGCCGTATAACTCAGGATGCGTCCGCTGCTGTAGGCCAGATGGAAGGGCCAGCGCGCAGAAGGACGACGATCCCTTGCCCCGGCTGGGGCAAGACGGTTGGCCCCTCCCCCGCTGGGGGAGGGTTCGGGTGAGGGCTTCGACATTTGCGTGGTGAAGATGCCGACGATGCTGCCGCACATGCCGAGGCAGTGCACACCGCCGAGCAAGCCGACCAGAAACACGGCAAAGATACTGAATTCAGTCATTGGTCTCTTGTTTGTCGAGCAGTTCCAGTTGCAGATGTGTGGCAGCCGCACGCGCATCGGGCTGCACCTGATACGGCACGATACCCAGCAGGGGCGCAGCGATGCGCTCGCGCAGGGCGTCGATATTCTCCTGCAATGCCGGCATGCCGGCATCGAGTATGTTCGCCACCCAGCCGGCGCATTCTAGTTGATGATCGGCGATCGCGCGCGTGCTCAGCAAGGCATGATTCAGACAGCCCAGCCGCATCCCCACCACCAGGATGACCGGCAGGTCCAGTTCCTTTGCAAGATCGGCGCTGGTCTGCTTCTCGTTCAGCGGCACCAGGAAGCCGCCGGCACCTTCCACGATCACCACATCCGCTTGTCCGGCCAGTTCGTGGTACGAGGTCAGGATGCGCTTGAAGTCGATGCGTGCACCTGCGTGGCGCGCGGCCAGATGCGGTGCGATGGCATGCGGAAAACAGTAGGGATTGACCTGCCCGTAGGTGAGCTGCATCGAACTCGCCGCGCGCAGGGCATTGGCATCGTCATTGTGGTCGTGCTCGTCGCAGCCGGCGGCCACCGGCTTGAAGCCAGCCACGCGCTTGCCTTGTGCCGCGTACGCGTGCAGCAACGCACAACTGACCAGTGTCTTGCCGACGCCGGTGTCGGTACCGGTGACGAAATAACTCATCGCCTGAAGTCCGTCCTGATGATGGCGCGACCGTCGGCCACCGTCTTCGGCGCAGCTTTCCAGGCATGTCCGTAGATGATCTCGAACGTCGCCGGCAGTTTGCCGTCGCGGCGCAGTTTCTCGTAATTCTCCGTCACCCGCTGCCAGGCCGCCTTGCCCATCATGCCCGGCGCACGCCCGGCGGTGGCATTGTGCGCACCTATGCTCTTCAGGTCCTGCATCACCGCGCGCACATCATCGTAAGTCAGTGTGAGCCTTTCCATCTCCATGACCGGATCGGCGAATCCGGCATTCACCAGCATGTCGCCGATATCGTGCATGTCGGCGAAACGGTTGAGGTGGCTGTAACCGTCCACTCCGTGGAAAGCCGTGCGCAGTTCCTGCAGGGTATCCACGCCGAAGCTGGAGAACATCAGCAGGCCGTCGACCTTGATCACGCGCTGCAACTCGACGAAAGTGGCAGGCAGGTCGTTGCACCATTGCAGCGCCAGATTGGACCACACCATGTCCACGCTGCCGGTGGCGACGGGCAGCGCCTCGACATCGGCACACAGATAGCTTTCGCGTTGCGCTGCGAACAGCTTCTTCCACCAGCTCGATGTACCGCGCGCATGCTGCAGCATGCCGATGGCGATATCGAGCGCCGTGATATCCGCTTTCGGATAACGCTCGCCCAGCTGGCGCGTGCCCCAGCCCGTGCCGCTGCCGACATCGAGCAGGCGCGACGGCCGGATCTTGATGATGTCCAGTTTCTCCAGCATGCGCACGCACACTTCGCGCTGCAGCACCGCCGCGGCGTCGTAGTCCTGCGCGGCACGGCTGAAGGCACGGCGTACTTGTTTCTTGTCTATTTCAAACTCATTCATTTAAAACCTTATTCGCCACAGAGATCACAGAGTACACAGAGATATATGCGCGTTGAATTGCAGCTCTCTGTGATCTCTGTGATCTCTGTGTCCTCTGTGGCTATTTGTCTTTCGCTTTAAAAAAATCGGTTACCGCTTCCACGAATTGTTGTGGGTGCGACAGGAACGGAGCATGTGCCGCGCCCGCCACTTCGACCACGCGCGCCGACGGCATGGTCTGCGCCAGATAGTATGACGCCTCGGGCGGGGTCAGCTTGTCGCGCTCGCCGGCGATGAGCAGCGTTGGCTGCGCGATCTGCGGCAATCCTGCGCGCAGATCGGCATCGCGCAGTATCTCCAGCCCGCCGCGCAAGGCACCCATGTCGGGCTCGCCGCGGCTGAACAGGCGCTCGCGCAGCAGCGCCAGCAGTTCGCGCTCGTTCTCGCTGCCGCGCAATTGCAGCGCAATGAAGCGGCGCAGCGTGGCCGCATGGTTCTGCTCCAGTTCGGCGGCGAATTTTGCCAGCACTTCACCCGTCATGCCGAACAGCCAGTCTTCGCGTTCGGCGAAACACGGCGTGCTTGTCACCAGCACCAGCCGCCGCACCTTGGCCGGCTCGCGCCCGGCCCAATGCAATGCCACCTGCCCGCCCAGCGACCAGCCACATACGTTGAGCGGTTCGCTGAATTGCTGCGACAAGGCCTCGACCAGGTCATCCAGTAAAGCTAACCCCCTCCCCACCCCCCCCCCAGGGGGAGAGGGAGCAATCGCCATGTCCCGCTGCTGCGGGATATGAAGCATTGAACTCATGCCGAAGCCCGGCAGGTCAACGCTGATCACTTGAAAATCTTCAGACAGCTTCTGCGCCACATCCGTCCACACGCCGCCGTGCATGCCCCAGCCGTGGATCAACAGCAGTGGTTCGCCGCTGCCTATGCGCTCAACATACAACATCGGCCTTCCCTCTCCCGAACCCTCTCCCAGAGGGAGAGGGGCCAAACGACGCTGCGCGGATTTATGATCTCCTTGTAAGCTCATGCAAGGCTCCGATGAGTCGATCGACATCCGCTTCGCTGTGCGCGGCCGACAGCGTGATGCGCAAGCGCGCGGTGCCCTGCGGCACGGTGGGCGGACGGATCGCCGCGACCCAGATGCCGCGTTCGCGCAGGCCCTCGCTCAGTTGCAAAGCCTGTGCATTGTCCCCGATCAGCAGCGGTTGTATCGCGGTGTCCGAGGGCATCAGCCGCCAGGGCAGGTCGGCCAGGCCGATGCGCAGTCGTTGCACCAGTTGTTGCAGTTGGGCGCGCAGCGCGTCACCGCGCTCGATCAGTTGCAGGCTCTGCAACAAGGCAACGGAAAGCGCCGGCGGGGTCGCCGTGGTGTAGACGTAGCTGTGCGCGTGATTGACCAAGGTATCGATGACCACCTGCTCCGCCGCAACGAATGCACCGGAGACGCCGGCGGCCTTGCCCAGCGTCGCCATGTAGATGATGCGCGGCGAGTCGATGCCGAAATGCGCCAGCGAGCCGCGCCCCTGCCTGCCCAGCACACCGAAGCCGTGCGCATCGTCGACGTACAACCACGCATCATGTTGCTCGCACAGCGCCAGCATCTCGCGCAGCGGCGCGATATCGCCATCCATGCTGAACACCGCGTCGGTGATGACCAGTTTTCTGCCGTTTGGGGTCTGCGCCAGCAGTTGCGCAAGTTGCGCCATATCGCCGTGGCGGTAACGTTTGGTGTCGGCGCGCGACAACAACATCGCGTCGTTGAGCGAAGCATGGTTGAGCTTGTCGGCGAACACGGTGTCGCCCTTGCCGACCAGCGCCTGCACCACGCCGAGGTTGGCCATGTAACCGGTGGAGAACAGCAGCCCGGCGGGTTTGCCGACGAAGGCGGCGAGCTGTTGTTCGAGGCGATGGTGCGGCGCGAAATGCCCGCTCACCAGGTGCGCCGCACCCGCGCCGACACCCCATTGCTGCGCCCCCTGCTGCAAGGCAGCGACGAGTTGCGGATGACTGGCGAGGCCGAGGTAATCGTTGCTGCAAAAAGCGAGATAGGGTTTGCCGTGCGCCTCCGACACGTTACTGGCGCAGCCAGCCGTTTGCGGGAGGAGGCGCTCGGGCGGCACTCCCGCACCGTTGGCTACGCCACACTCTGTCGTGCCGCCCAAGACGATGTGCGGCGACTGCGACGTATCCAGCGTGCGCCGCTTGCGCAGCAGGCTTTGCGCGGCGCGTTCGTCGAGTTCGATTTGCAGTTGGGTAAAAGGCATCTTTTTGCCACAGAGCACACAGGGATCACAGAGAACGAAGCGCTCTGTTTTGCTTTTCTCTGTGTGCTCTGTGTTCTCTGTGGCTAATGATTTTTGTCGGTCAACGGGTACAAACCCAGCTTGTTCATCAGCGCCCGGTCACGCTCCACTTCCGGGTTGCCGGTGGTCAGCAACTGTTCGCCGTAGAAGATGGAGTTGGCGCCGCCGAGGAAACACAGCGCCTGCACGGCATCGCTCATCTCGCCGCGTCCGGCGGAGAGACGCACGAAGGCTTTCGGCATGGTGATGCGTGCCACGGCGATCATGCGCACGAAATCGAGCGGGTCGATGTCTTCGGTCTCGGCCAGCGGCGTGCCTTCGACCTTGACCAGGTTGTTGATCGGCACGCTCTCGGGGTACGGATCCATATTGGCCAGCTGTGCGATGAGTCCGGCGCGCTGGGTCAGGTTCTCGCCCATGCCGATAATGCCGCCGCTGCAGACGTTCATGCCGGCCTTGCGCACGCGCTCCAGCGTGTCGATACGGTCCTGGTAGTCGCGCGTGCTGATGATGTTGCCGTAGAACTCGGGCGCGGTGTCGAGGTTGTGGTTGTAGTAATCGAGACCGGCGACACGCAGCTGCTCGGTCTGTTCGTCGTTGAGCATGCCCAGCGTGGCGCAGGTCTCCATGCCCAGCGCACGCACTTCCTTGACCATCTCCACCACGGCCTTCATGTCGTTCTCGGAGGGTTCGCGCCAGGCCGCGCCCATGCAGAAGCGACCGGCGCCGGCACTCTTGGCCGCCTTGGCCGCTTTCAGCACCTCTTCCACGTCCAGTATCTTCATGTTCTCCACCCCGGCGGAGTGATACGAAGACTGCGTGCAATAGCCGCAGTCCTCGGTGCAGCCGCCGGTCTTGATCGACAGCAGGGTGGAGAGTTGCACGGCGTTGGGATCGAAGTTCTCGCGATGGATCTGCTGCGCGCGGTACATCAGGTCGGAGAACGGCAGCTTGAACAGGACCTCGATTTCGGCGACGCTCCATTGCCTTTGTTTGGTATCGGCAAGGCTGGCGGTTTCGGCGTGTGTGGTGTGCATATAGGTATGGATAAGTAAGTAGAATGGCTAAAGTTGCTTCGATGACCCGACGACAGGATCTGAAAACTTGTCTATTTTATCCCATCGCCTATTTGACATCGGCCTAAAAATAACGCGCCTGCTGCCTGCCCAGCCCTGCCTGCTGTGCGGCGCCGAAAGCCACGCCGGTCTATGCTGCGAAGCCTGTGCCGCCGACCTGCCCCACCTGCTCGGGCTGCATTGTCCGGTCTGCGCCTTGCCGACCCCGAACGGGAGCGTGTGCGGCGAATGCCTGAGACAGCAGCCGCCTTTCGATCACACCGTGGCTGCATTCAGTTACGATTTTCCGCTCGACAAGCTGATCCAGGCGCTGAAGTTCCGCGAACAGCTGATCCTGGTCGACTTTCTGGCCGATGCGCTGGCGCAGCGCATCACCATCCAGCCGAATTACATCGTGGCGCTGCCGCTGCATCCGGACCGCCTGCGCGAACGCGGCTTCAACCAGTCTCTTTTGCTGGCCCGCCGCATCTCCGATCGTCTGCATATCCCTTTGCTCGCGGACATCTGCAGCAGGGTGCGCAACACGCCGCCGCAATCCACGCTGCCCTGGAAAGAACGCGACAAGAACATGCGCCAGGCCTTCACCTGCAAGGACAGTGCCGAGGTGCGCGGCAAACATATCGCCATCGTCGATGATGTGATGACCACAGGAGCCTCGACAGGAGAGCTGGCGCGTGCGCTGAAACAGGCCGGCGCACGGGAGATCAGCGTGTGGGTGGTGGCGCGGACCATGCCGCACGACCATTGAAGGTCACAATTCCTTGAGTTTTTGTTGCACGAATTCCTGCAACTGGGGATTCAGGCTGTTCGTACCGAGCGCTCGCTGATAGGTGGCGCGTGCCTCTTCCTTGTGCTGTGTCGCCTGCAAGGAGATACCCATGCCCATCAGCCACACGCCGTTATCGGGAGACAGGGCCAGCGCCTTCTGGAAGAAGGCGACTGCTTCCTGGTGCCGCTCCTGGCGCTGCAACAGGGCCGCCATGAACGCCTGGTAATCAGCCTGGTCTGCCGCATCCGGCAAGTTCTTCTGCAAGGTCTCCAGGGCCGACGGCAGGGCATTGCGTTCCACCTGCAGGCGCGCCAGCAACATCGCGAATGAAGCGTCGTGCGGATCGCGCCGCAATCCCCGCTGCAGTACGCGCTCGGCTTCCTCGTTGCGCTTCAGACTCAGCAACAGATTGACCCAGGCCTTGCGCGAAGCCTTGTGTGTCGGATCACTGAGCAACGCACTCTCATAGTCCGCCAGCGCATCGTCAATACGGCCTTCCCGCACCGCCTGATTGGCCTTGCCGAATTCGCTCTCGGCACGCTGCCGCGGGCTGATCACCTTGATCGGGGCTGCCGGCTCGGGAGTTGCCGGCAGATCCACTTCCGTACGACTGTCGGTCCGGCGCGGCGATCCCTTGCCACGGCCTGCCGGCGGCGACTCCACCGTCTCCTCGGCGATCACGGCGACAACAGCGGAGCTCGCTTGCACCGACTCCTGGACTGCCACCGCATCGGAGATGCCCGGCACCAGTTGATATTGCGCAGTGCCCGTTGTCGCGGCAGGCACGATGGCAACGCCCTCTTCCCGCTCCAGATACCATTTTCCCGCTGTCGCCAGCAGCAGCAACATCAGCATGGCAAGCAGGTATGGCGTCCAGCTCAAACGCTTGCGCGGCGGCACGGCACGGATCGACGCATCCGCCTGCGTCACATTCACGCCGCGCCTCTCCAGATCGTTGAGTACCTGATTGACCAGACTCATCGCAGCCAGATGCCCCAAACGCCCAGTGCCAGCAGCGCAGCTGAGCCGAGCGCCAGCCATAGCCAGACCATCCAGTCCTGACGCGATTCCGGCGTATCGGCCGCCGCCTTCCTGACATGACCGGTCTGCACCTGCTGGCGACCTTCGGCGAAGGCCAGCATCAGCGCCTTGTGCGCGATGATATTGGTCAGTCTTGGCGTCCCGCGTGTGACGCGATGCATCAGATTGACCGCACCGGGATTGAACAGGGTTTCCCCCTTGAAGCCCGCCACCGCCAGGCGGTGGCGCAGGTAGCGATCCATCTCGTCGCGGTGAAGTCCCTGCAGCTGATACTGGAAGCTGATGCGCTGGCGCAGCTGGCGCACCGAATTCTGCTTGAGACGCTCGTCCAGTTCCGGCTGTCCGAACAGCACGACCTGCATCAGCTTGCGTTTCTCGGTTTCCAGGTTGGTCAGCAGGCGCAACACCTCAAGACTCTCCAGCGGCATCGCCTGTGCTTCATCGAGGCAGACCACCACACGCTTCCCCTCACGGGCGAAATTGAGCAACGTGCGGGTCAGTTCACGCAACAACTGGTGCTGATCGAAGGAGGTATCGATCTCGATGCGGAACTCGTCCGCCAGCGCCAGCAGCAGGCTGCGCGGCTCAAGGTATGGATTGGGGATATAGGCCGTGATGAATTTGGCCGCATGCCGCCCGCTGGTGCCGCCATCCTGCGTGCCGATGTCGGTCGTCGTTTCGCGGTCACTATTGAGCGTGGACAGGAACTTGCGGCAGAGCAGTGTCTTGCCGTTACCCACCTCGCCCACGATCTTGATGAAACCCTCGCCGCTACGTGCGGCGACCAGCAGCGTGTTCAACCCTTCCTGATAATTGGTACAGGCAAAGAAGAAACTGGTATCCGGCGTCAGCGAAAATGGGAATTCGCGCAGTCCGAAGTGAGCCAGATACATGTCGTCTATCGTGACAGATTGTTCATGCGATCGCGGCTGCGGGCGATATCGTCGGACCAGTCCTTGTCGCTGTCGACCACAGTCGGCTTGAGCAGGATCACGAGTTCGCGCTTTTCACTGACCTTGCTGGTCTGCCCGAAGATCGATTTCGACAGCATCGGCAGACCGGACTCATCGCCGGCCGTGGCCTGGCGCATCAGGCCGCCGATGGCGACGATCTGACCGTCCTTGGCACGTACCACGCTATCTGTCTCGGAGATGGTGCTGGAAGGCACCGGCAGGTTGAAGGTGCCGATCACGCTGCCCATGTTGACCGACTTGTTGACCGTTGCCACCTTGCTGACCGAAGGATGCACGTGCAATACGATCTCGTTGTTCTCGTCTATGCGCGGCGTCACATCGAGCATGATCCCGGAGAAGAAGGCGGTGGTCTCCACAGTCGGGGCAGTGACGGTGGCGGAGGAAGTCGCGGTGGCTCCGGTCACGCTGCCCCCGGTCACCTTGGTCACGAAGAACTCGTCGGTACCGACCTTCAGCACGGCCTTCTGGTTGTTCAGCGTGGCGATGCGCGGACTCGACAGCACATGCACGTCACCCTGCGTCTCCAGGAAGTTCAGCAGCGCGGCGAAGTTGCTGGTCTGGAAGGCCAGTCCGAACAGGGTGCCGGCGACCGCGCCCTGCGGCAGCGCGCTGGCCACATTCATGGACATGCTGGTACCCGGAGTCGACGTGATGATGCCGTTCGTCAGCGAACCGCCCAGTGTCGCCAGACTGGACCCGTTCGAAAGCTGCCCCGCGCTGACGCCGCTGTTGGGGCCGCTCTTGAAGACACCCCAGTTCACACCGGATTGATACGTCTCGTTCAACTGGACCTCGACGATCTTGGCCTCGAGGATCACCTGGCGTTCGACCGAGATCTGCGCCGCCTTCAGGTAGGCAGCGACGTTCTTCAGCTCATCCGGCATGGCACGCACCACGATCACTCCCGACATCGGACTGATGACCACGCTGCGCCCCTTCTCGGTCCCCACGATCGCTGCCAGGGATTTGTTCAGGTCATCCCAGAAATCCGAACTGGATGTCGTCGTGATGCGCGCACTGTCGCGGTTGGTCTGCGTCGTCGTCTGCTGACCGCCCGCGCTGCCGCTGACGACATCCGCCACGGAACCGGAAGCGACCCGGACCGAAGACTTGCCCTCGCGCTGGCCGGACAGATAGTTGACCTGGAAGATACGGGTCTGCAATGTCAGCGGCTGGATATAGATGCGGGTGCCGTCCACTCTGTAGTCATAACCGTACAGTTCGCGTATCGACTCCAGCGCATCGAACACCGTCACGTCCTTCAGGTTCAGTGAGATGGAACCTGCCACATCGGGATGCAGCAGCATGCTGTAGCGCGTACCGGACACGATGGCCATGAACACCTGGCTGGCGGAGGTGTTGTTGACCGCCAGATCGAAGCGGGTCTCGACCGGCTTGACATCGCTCTGCAGGTTGCCAACGGCAAGCGGCGGCAGCAGCGCCTGGCTGACCGCATCCGGTTTGCCGACAGCCTGACTCTCCTGTACGGCGACATCCATCTCCTGCTTGATCTGTCCCTTGACGGCCTTCCCGCCGCCGGACGCGCATGCTGTCAGCAATAGCGGCAGCAGGACAACGTAGAGTCGTTTCATTTGCATGACCTCTCCTTCTTTCTGGCTGCAACAGCTTTCGTTGCATGTCCAATCTTTTTAAGTTTTTTTGCTGGCACCGCGGCCGATTGTCTCGCTTCAGGCGTGTTGCAGCGCCTGTTCTTGCGTCCCTGGATGACGACATCGGGATAGAGCGAAATTTCGCGCCTGCCGTTGGCTCCCTGCAGCACCACGCTGTCCTCGCATACCGCCATCAGTCTCTCCTCGCCCAGCTTGCCGCCCAGCGGCACCTGCTGCCCGTTGATGACTGCTGAACGGCGATCGGAAGAGATGATGATCGTCCGCAAGCCCTCATCCGTGGGGGCCGCCTTGGCATCGCCGCCGGCGCTGCCGGGCACGAGGAACTCGGCGGCCGGACGCGTCGGGTCGGGCAGCACTTCCGCCTGCGATGCCGCACAGCTGATCGCCAGCGCAACCAGCACCGTCAACTTGCTCAGACTTGTAGCCATCGCTTGTCCAGACTCAGGGTATAAAGGGTCAGTCTCAATTCCGCCGTGGGATGCTCGACCACATTCAGCCTGGCCTCGCCCCAGAACATCTGCGTCGGCAGGTTCTCCAGCGCCGTCAGGTATTGCAGCAGATCCGGATAGCTGCCGCGCACGACGATCTCGACGCCGTGTTTGTACATCTGCTTCTCGTTTTCGGCGACCTGCACCGCCGCTGCATCGCCGGCGGGTTCGATGAACAGACTCACCGGCAGGGTGTTGAGCGCGACCAGCTGCAGGTGGCCGTTCCTGCCCAGCACCTGCTCCAGCAGTTCCGCCATCTTCTCGGGCGGCACCAGCTTGTCGCGGCGTTCCTTCAGATAGGCGTCGCCCTCGGCGATCTGCTGGCGCAGCACGCGGATGCGTTCGCGCTGCGGTGAAACAGCGTCGGCCTGCTTGGCCTGCAGCAACTCGGCCAACTGCGCCTGTATCTCCTTCATCTTCTCCTGCTGCTGCACGACCTGGGCGGACAACCCCTTCTGCTTGTTGAGCAACGGATTCAGGAACAGTGCGTCGATCAGCGACACCAGCAGAAAAGCCGCCGCGAAGAAGATAAGCGCGCGCTCGCGCAGGGACATGCCGTCGATCTTGCCGACGAGTTTGGCGAATTGTTCCTGCAGTCTCATTTCTTCACCTCCGCCGCGGCGGCTGTCGAGTGCAGGCTGAATTCGACATAGCGCGCCGCCGGCTGTCCGGCATCCTGCTGCGGCCTGTGCATCTGCATGGCGGCGAAGCTCTTGCCGCGCATGACCTTCTCCTTGCTCAGCCGCTGGATGTAGACGGGGACGAGTTGCGGATCGACCACTGCCCCGCTCAAACTCATCTGCGCGCCGTCCCCGGTGATATCGAAGGCCGTCAGCCATAAACCCTTTATCGACTGCCGGGCGAATGCGCGCATGTATCCGGAATAACCCTCGGTGTTGCCGATCGCACCGCTCTTCAGCAGGTTCAGCAGGGACTCCTGTGCAGCGGCCTCGGCTTCGATCTTCTTCAATTCATCTTCCAGCATCTGGCTGGTCTGCTGTGGCGAGAACTCGCGGGTGAAGTTCGCCAGTTTCGTCTGCTCGGAAATGTAGTTCCTGTTCATCTCGGCGGTCTGCCTGGAGAGCAACTGGACCTGATAGACCGCGTAGGCATAGAACAGGATGGAACCGAGCATGATCAGCCCCAAAGCCTGCCCCATGGTGGCCACGGAGAAATATTTCTTCTGCTTCAGGAAGACCGGGTTGAAGAGGTTGATCTGCTGGCTCATAGCGCCTTCTTCTCCTGCCGCAGCGCCGCTCCCAGCGCCGGCAGCGCATGGCAGACAAACTCGCTGTCCGCCAGTTCGGGCACCGCAGCGATGTCCATCCCCTGGGCCAGGTCGAGCATCTCCACCGGCAGACCCATATTATCAGCCAGCACCTTGTCCAGGCCGAGTATGGCAGGGGCAGCGACCAGCAAGCGATTCACCGGGATGTGATGGAACTGGCGGTCGAAATAATCCAGCGAACGCTGCACCTCGAGCTCCACCCGATCCAGATACTGCTGGCGCAGACTCTCGTCGGCATCCTGCAACTGACCCAGCGTGATCTCGATGCGGCGGGCGAGGAACAGCTCCCCGTCGCAGGTGATGGTGAACAAGCCGCCTTCGTCGCCGAAGGCCAGCATGGCCAAGCCGCGCCCCTCGACCTCGTACAGTGCAGCGATGTTGCGCTGCGCCATCTCGGGGATGTCGATCACGCTCAACTCGATCTTGGCCTTTTCGAACTGACCGATACGCTTGCGTATCGTCTCGTTGGAGGCGGCAACGGCGTAGAGCGATTGCGGGCGGTCGCTGCCGTATTTGTTGGTGGGGATCTGCAATACATCGATAGTGGCATCGTCGATGTGGCAACTGAGGGAGTCCTTGATCTTCCAGCGTATCGCGGTCTTAAGCTCATCGACCGGGACGTTGGGTGCATCCACCATCAGCAACTGATATTCGCTGGCGCTCAGCAGGGTGGTCGCCCTCGCGGCACCGACCTGGTCTTCCTTACCGACTCTCTCCAGCGCGGCGGAAGACACTTCCGGTACAGGATGGAAGGAACACTTCGTCACTTGTGGCCGGGGACCCACATATCTGGCCTCGGCGACATGCACACCGCGCCTTCCGATGACGACAGCGATCCAGCCGCTGACGCGGTTGTTGCGCTTGAAAAGCCTCAGGAATTGCGGTATCTCCATAATCAGCATGAACTTAATTCACTAACCCCTTGCTGTCAAGGGATTTTTTTACCAACCAATGTCTATTGCATGACACCGACTGACCACATCCCGACAGTGCCCACCGGAACGGTTCAGACAATGGTGCGCAACAGTCCGCCCCTGACCGGATCCGGACATCATCTTTCACGGCGATAGATGAAACTGTTGTTGCTCTTGTACACCCCGAAGGTCGCGGTGCCCGCGGTGACCGGCAGGTAGCCGGGGGCCGTCGGGCCCACCGTCGCCGTTCCTGCGCCCGCGCTCGGCTTCGCCAACCTGATGGTCAGCACGCCGTTCGCCAGATCGCCACTGGAAGGAGTCAGCGTCACCGCCGACGTACCCGTCCCGACCGGATAGCTCGCATTCAGCACCAGATTGGTGACACTGTCAGTCGTGCTGTTCATCCACCCGGTCGCCGTGTAGTACTGCGCCGTGGCGGTCAGGGTCAGCGGCAGCAACTCGGAACCGTAGGCATTCGAGACCTTGATGCGCCCGCTCAGCACCGCCACGCCGCCCTCGACCGAGGTCGTGGTCGGGAAGGTCAGCCGCTTCGAGGTCACCCCCTCCCCGCCCACCGCTTCGGTGGCACGGATGTAGATGTTGGTCGGCGCAGTCGGGATGGTCGTGAACTGGTACTGCTCGGCGAGCGTGGATGCCACGCCGTTGAGGAATCCAGCGAGTCCGGACACTGCCAGCGCTCCCGCGCCTGTCGGCACCACATCGGTGCCCGGCGCCGCCACAACGGTCAAGTCGGCCGTCCTGGCGAAACCGGTGAGCGTATTGTAGTTGGCCGTGGTGACACCACTGACGTTCTTCGCCGTCACCGACAGCGTGAACGACTGGCCGGAATAGACGAAACCGTCATACTGCAGCGGGCAGGCCCAGCCGGCCGGACAGGTCATCGGTACGAAGAAGCCGGGCTTGACCTCGACCGGCATCACCACCGTATCGAAATGGTCCGGATAGAAACGGCCCACATTGCCGCTCAGCGCCCCCGCCGCATCACCCGCCCCCAGATAACTGCCGTCGGCCACGCTGGGGGTCAGGCGGATGATGCCCACTTCCGGCCAGCTGAAGGCGGTACCGGTGGCGATGCCCGCGGAGAAGGTGCCGAAGGTGCCGCTGACCGCCTCGACCGGCAACTCCATGTTCGCCACGGCATTGCTCGGCGTCAACTTGACGCTCTCCGGCGCGGCAGCCCCGCTCACCAGATCCACCTCGTTGCCGTAGTTCGGCGTCGCGGTGCCAAGACTGTTCACCGCGGTGACTGTCACACTGAATGCATCTCCCGCCTTGATGAAAGCGGCGCCTGTGGCATCGGCGGCCGCCGGGTTGGCGAACCCGTCGCTGGTGCGCTCGATGGCGGACAGGACGAAGCCGGCCGGTTTCACCACGAAGGACGTACTGCGCCCCATCTGCGTGGTCACCGCACTGTTGCGCATGAACAATTCGACCGCGCCCACATCGTTGTAGTTGAAACTGAACGGGCCCACGCTGGGTGTGGCCGCCGGAAAGACCAGCGCCCTGGATGCCGACCAGCTGGTCGGCGTCGCTCCGCTCGCCGTACACAGCGGCAATGTCGTTGTCGTCGCATCGTAGAAGGTCGCCTGCACGCCGGCATTGGCCACCGGGCTGACACAGGAGAGACCGAACTGCATGTTCACCGTGGTCGGATTCGTGCCATGCAACTGGATCGGCACGTTGAGGGCATTGACCGCTGTGATATAGATGTTGCCCAGCGGCGTACCGGATGTCTGCGGTGACCATGCGATGGTGTTGCATTGCGCCCCGGAATCGACCGGTGTGCCATCAAGCGTGCAGGCACGGTCGGTGAACACATAGCCGGGCACGAAGATGGTGTCGCTCTTGCTCGCGGTGTTGTTGCCGAGCGAAGTATCGTTGGTCTGACCGCCCACAGTCGCCGTATTGGTGACGGTACCGGAAGCTCCGGCATCGACCGTCGCGGTGATGGTCAGCGAGGTGGTGGCACCGGCCGCAAGGCCGCCAACCTGCGAGCAGGTCACGACCTGCCCGGCGGCGCTGCAGGTCCAGCCGGCACTGCCGCCGACATAGCTCAGTCCGGCGGGCAGCGTATCGGTGATAACGATGGGACCCGAGTCGGCGTTGGGGCCGTAGTTGTTCACCACCATGGTGTAGGTGACGTATTGCCCCGGCGAGAAGGTGCCGCCGCTGGACATGCCCAAGCCCAGATCGGTCGCACTGATGGTGGAACCGACGCACACATCATCCACATGCCAGTAGTCCTGGTCGAACAGACCGGAGCCGGCCAGCATGCGGATGCGCAACTTGAAGTTGGCATGTTTGGCATCGGCCGGGATGGTGAAGCTGTTGGTTGCCGGCGTCAGCGTCGGCGAGAACACCTGGCCCTGGGTACCTGCGCCGGGGAAGGTGGTGCCGAGTTGCACCCAGGCACCGAGATTGTTGAGATACCAGACATCCAGCCCCTTGGCGACGGTATCCGGATATTCACTGCCGGTGTTATTGGGTGTCGTGGTCACGATGCCGGTGCCGCGCTTGATCCAGAACGAGATGGTGTTGTTGCCGGAATTGGTGGACAGGTCGGTCGCCTTGGTGGTCGCGCTCACCGCGTTCCAGCGCAGGTCCATGTTGTGCGCGCCGTTCTGGAAATACGTCGAACCGATGCGCGCGTTGCCGGTCCCGGCCATGTCCCAGCGCGACAGGTCACCCTCGAAGGTGTCGCAGAACGGACCGCTGTAGGAGACGCCCGGCACCTCTTCCAGCACCACGTTGTCGACATGCCAGTAGTCGTAGCCGCGCACGCCGGGTGCACCGCCAGTGGTCGAACCGCTGCCGCTGCCGCCGGGCTGGGCGAAACGGAACTGGAACCCCGCGTGCAAGGCATCGTCGGGCAGACCGATGACCGGCACGAGGATCTCGCCGGGGGCATCGTCCATCGGATATTGCGCCAGCACCACCCAGGTGCCGACGTTGTTCAGATACTGCACCTGGAACTCTTCGCCCGAGGTCGGAGTGAACGCGGGGACCGGCAGGGTACAGTTGGCGAAGGTATGCCACGTGTTGTTGCTGGGCCATTCGCTGAAACAGTCGGAACCGCGGCGCAGCCAGAAGCTCAGGCGCGCACCGCCCTTGCCCGCCAGATTGATGACCGGGCTGGTCACGGTGACGTTGGTCCAGCGCATGAACAGCGAGCGGGTGGAATTGGCGCGCGGACTGGTGGGGGTGCTGTAGGGCGGGATGTCGGAATCGATGCCGGCGCAGCCGCGATTGCCGACCACGCCTGCACAACCCGCTCCGAGCGGACCGACCGCCCATGCGCCGTATCCCGGTGCCGTGCCCACCGACGTCGCCGCATTGGCGCCGCCGACGATCACCGAGCGCTCGAAATCGTCACAGAACAGCAGCCCCGGTGTACATACCGGAATGATCAGGGTGTAGGCCTGGCCGGTGAAGTTGCCGTTGCCCGCACCCGCTCCGCCCAACGGCGTGCTGCTCGCATTGACGATGGAGTCATCATCCACCAGCCGCAGCGTCAGGGTGCCGACCGTGCCGGTACCGGTATTGGCGGTCACCGTATAGGTCGTGCCACTGCCGCTGATCCCGGTGATGCTGGCACCGGTCACGCCGCCTGCCGACAGCAGGGTGAAGTCGGATGCATCCACTCCCGTCACCGCAGTGTTGAAAAGCACCGTCCAGCTCACCGCCGTGTTCGCCGCAGTCGGATTGGCGCTGGCGGTATTGATCGATGTCACCGTGGGGGCCGGGCAGGCCGTAGCCGTGAAGGTGAGATCGCCACCGTTGGTAGTGCCGATGCCGTTCACGCCTTTGGCACGGAAGTGATAGGTCGCCCCGCAGGTCAAACCGGTCAAGTCGGCGGAAACGGCGGCATTCGCCGCATTGGCGGCCAACGGGCTGGTCGCTGCCGTTACCGTACTGCCGTAAGCAACTGTCGTTCCGTAATCGAAGGTGACCGTAGTGATCGAACCGTTGCTGCTCACCGTGCCGTTCAGCGTCGCGGTGGTAGTGGTCACCGCAGTCGCGGCGTTGGTGGTCACTGTCGGCGCAGTGGGTGTGCATGCCGGCGAGGAAGTCACTTCGGTCAAAGTACCCAGATTGGTCGCCGCAGTGAGCCCCGTGATGGCCGAGGTACTGCCAGACAGGGTGATGTTGCCGCTCGCCAGCGGCGCGGAGGCCGTAGGGCGCAGCTGGATGCCCTGCCAGGTGAGCGTGTTGACTCTGGTGCTGATCTCGAAGACGTTGAACGTGATGGTGGTCGCGGTCATGGAGGTGACCGGATACGAGGTATCGCGCGCAAGGTTGTTGATGTTCCGGGTGGCAGTACCATTGCCGGTCAGCCAGATGGTGACGGCTGAGGCCGTATTGAATTCGAATCCGGCCGGCGCGGTCAGGACGATATTCCCCACCCCGACCTCGCCCGCGTTCGCTTCCGAGATGGTCGGCCCGGTCAATGCCGTCCATGTCCCCGCTGCGCTGCATCCCGGCGCGGTGTTCGAGGGAATGGCGCCGCCTCCAGTAGCCAACGTGACAGTGGCCGCCTCTGCAGCCCCACCCAGAATCAGCAAACCCAATGCTGCAAAAATCACTTTTGCGATGTTCTTCATCTTCGTCCCCCAACCTGCCGCTTGCATATCCCTGTCCAGCTTATCCATCTCCAGCATCAAGGCCGGATGTATTTGCTCAAATCTTTGCGTTGATCACACGCAACACATAGTTCGACGTACCTGCCGCCCCCCACACCGCGCTGGCCGCGATGTCGTGACTCCACACGGTCGTCGTACCCTCTACCTGCGAGGCAGCCGTATAGCTCACGCTCACGGCGAACGGCGCCAGGTCACCACCCAGCGCGGTGGCGGTGCCGGGCGCGAACACCGTCGCCGCGGCCCGCGGCGTGGCCGGGTCCAGCGCGATGTTGTACGCCGCCCATTCGACGCCGGCATTGGCCGCGCGCAAGGCGCGCGAACCCATCACGTCCAGGGCCTGGCTCTGGTTCTGCGCGGTCGAGAAACTGACCATGGCCGCCCCCAGCCCCGCCATCACCACCAGCAGGAAGATGGCGGTGACCAGACTGAAACCGTTTTGCCTGCGCTTTGCCGTCAATTCATCCTCACGGTATGTTGTTGATATGGATCTCTTGGTAAAGGTTCACGCTTTCGCCGCCGCGCGTGATCTTCAGCCTGACCGCCACCAGGCTGTTGCGCGCGTTGCTGGTATCGTAAACGAAACTGCATTCATGCACCTTGTCGGCCAGCAGTGCGTTCGATCCGCCCAGCGGAGGCGCCGCCTGCGCCGCGTTGAAACCATAAGCCCAATAACGCGTCAGCGTGCCCGTCCCGTCGCCGCTGCCATCCACCCCCGGATTCAGACAGGCATAGGTGACCGCCTGTTCCGCCACCGGCACCACTTCGAAGCGATGTCCGTCCTGTTCCGCCGTGGTGGGGAAGTTGGCCGCCGCCGCCGTGTCCAGCCGCACCGTCGTCCTGCCATTGCCCGCGCCAGCGGCCGGCACCATGCGCCGCACGCTGGCGGCATTGCCCACCGCCAGGTAGGGGAAGTTACCCGACGATTGCGTGCTGCCGATCACGATGGCATCGCCCTGCGCGAAATCCATGGCTGTACCGATGATCTCGAAACAGGTGTCTTTGCTGCCGAAGGCGAAGGCGCCGTCATCCACATCCCCCGCCACCGCGGCACAGGCACTACCGCCGCCCGCCGCGGTCACCCGGTAACGCCCGCCGTCGCGCGTCGGCAGGAACTCGATATACGAGGAACCGGACGGGTTCGGCACACGGATGCTGTTCGGCACCGCCGTGCGCAGATCCCGCGCCAGCCGGCGCAGCGCCATATCGGCGATATCGGTCATTTCGGCGCGGCGCTCGCTGTCCACATAGCCCTGCACCGGCGCGCGGATGAACATCGCCACCATGCCGGCGATGATGCCGGTGATGACGATCACGACGATCATCTCGATCAGCGTGAATCCCGCTTGCGCTCCAGAACGCGTACCCATCAATTTCCCGCCCTGTAACCGGTCACGACGGTCGCGTCACCCGACGGAGCGGCGACCGTGACGGTGATCTGCACACCGCTGCCCGGCGTGATCGCCGTGCCGCCCAGGCTGGCGACCTGCGTCACGGCGACTGCGGTGATGTCATAGTTCTCCAGCCCCGGCACCAGCGCGTTGGTGGAGAAGTCGCGAATACCCGCCGTGGTGCTGTAGCCGTCGTAATCGCACACCGCGGTCACCGCGGAGCGCGGCGCATCAGCACCCAGAGTGCCGACACAGGCCGCCCCGGACAGATCCTGCAACTGGATCTCTTCCAGCATCGACTCGGCCACGGCCATCGCCTGCTTGCGCACCAGCGGGTCGGCACTGTGCCCGGTGACCTGGTTCATCACCAGCAATATGCCGGCCATCGCCGCGCTGACGATGACGATGAACAGGATCAGCTCGACGAGACTGACGCCGCGTTGGCGCATGGTTGCCGCTTTATTGGACATAGCTGACATACCCCGTCTCCGCCGCGATGCTGATCGCGGTCGTGCCCACCGTAATCGAATCAGCCGCGCCGGGGCGCCCCATGGCATCGAAGGTCACCGTCCACGGCAGCGTGCGGTTCACCGTCACGCCATCCTCGATCTGGCAACCGAGCACTCCGCCAGCCACCTCGGTGCCGCACTCCGGATCCGCTGCTGCGGAGATGCTCACCGTCACCGGCGCATGCGCGGCGATGGCGAGCTTCTGCCCGTAACGCAGGGCGGACTTGACCCGGTCGGCCGCAGCGCGCGACTCGAACACGTCGTTATCGAAGAAACGCGGCAACACCACCGCCGAGACCACACCCAGGATGACAATGACAGTGACCAGTTCCACCAGGGTGAACCCCCTCTGGCGAAACTTGCATGTGACCGCGGCGTTGACTGTTGTAGACATTAATCTCTCGAATCCGCTTAGACGGACAAAGGAAGCTCGCTTGCCCGGCGGGCTTCTTTGGTCGATCCAACCGTACTGGCTGAATGGAAAGGTGGGCGACCAGCGCCCACCCCACCATCGTTCTCTTGCCGATCCGGCAAGATGCCGGATCGTTTGCTTCAGCTATCAGCAGCCGGAAACTGCGCTGCCCGGTGTAATACCACCGATTGCCGGCAACGAACCGTCAGGGGAAGCGTTATAACCCATGTAGCAGGTTGCGCTCTTGCCCATGCCGGTAGCAGTACTGATGAAACTGTAATCGGACGAGCGCACGGCTGCGCCAATACCGGCCGCATCATCTGTCGGGTAGCCGTTGGACATGGTGACGTTGCCACCTTCCATGGTCACCGTCACGTTCGATGCATAACCCTTGGCCAGCTGGGTCGCATGCGCCAGCACGGCGGCGGAAGACATCGCGCCGCCCAGACCCTTCATCGCTGCCAGATTGGCATCATCCTTCAGGTCGGCGAACTTGGGCAGCGCGGTCGCGGCCAGAATGCCGAGAATCACGATCACCACGATCAGTTCAATGAGCGTAAAACCTTGTTGCTTTTGCATAGTATCTCTCCTATCTTAAAATATTGAGGCCGCAGCCCCGTTTCTGCTTCTTGCACCGGCCTTGCCGTTCGCCGCAGCATCCGGCAGTCACTGGCGCGTTTCCAATCTAGCCAGAATCATGCCAGAAAGCAAGTTGTTTTTTCCGCTACAGCAAAGGCTTAGCGTAGTAAATTAAAGAAAAAGCTGACGGCGATTCGACATTAATGACCGAGCCAGGACAACAGCAGCACCAGCACATAGAGGCTGCCCAGTATCAGCAGCACGCCAGCCTGGCGGCCATGGCGGTACACATACTCATCCAGTCCGGCTCTGGTGACCTCCACCGGCTTCATGGCCTGGCGCATCGACACCCAGCGGTTCGCCCCCTGTTCGAAGTCGCGCAACAGGCTGGGGCGCAGCAGCAGGAACAGGCCGACGAAGGCGGCGAAGACCGCCCCCAGCAGGGCACTCAATACGAAGGCATCCAGCAGACCGCCGACGAACGCCGCCTGATAGCCATAGTGGCGCGCCAGACCGGCCACGGTGTTTGCGCGATCCATGCTCACGGTGAAGAAGTAGACGATGTAGACGGCCCCGGCCAGGGTGAGCACGCCGCTGACCCGGCGATAGCGGTAGAACCAGGGATCCAGTGTGACGGATTCTTCCAGCGACTGGTCCAGGTGCCGCGTGGAAATCCAGCGGTTGAGGATGCTGCCGAGCGCACGCAGGCGATACGGGGCCCACAACAGCAAGGCACCGACGGCAATACCGGCCAGACTGCCGACCAAGAGGAATATCACGGCGGAACGCAGCAACAGGGACTCGACTATGGGATCCATATGCACCTCACTCAAACCAGCGATAGGGTTCGGCCGGCTCGAACAGCACGCTGACCAGCTCCTTCTCGGCGGGCCGCCCGACCTTGGGCTCATAGCCCAGCCGAACGCGGAAACGTATCCATTTGCTGCCATCCTTGCCCGACGTAAAGTACTCGCTTCGGTTGAGGACGTAAACCATCTCGCGCGACTGCAGGTCGAACAGCCAGTTGCCGGGGGCCACCGCTCCGGGGGAGGGTGCATAGAACTCGCCCGCGTAGTTCTGCGGCTTCTGCTGCAGCCAGTTCACCGGATTGTCGATCATCAGACTGTCCAGTTCCTTGCGATTGTCCGCACCGCGGGCCACCAGCGCACCGTAACGCAACACCAGCGCGCTCTGGATCGCCCCGGAGACCTGTTGCATGGCGGTCTTCTCGGCCTGCTCCTGATAGAACGGGACGCGCATCAGGAACAAGCCGGCCAGCACCACCACGATGATGATGACGATGATGAGTTCGATGAGGGTGAAGCCGCGCCCGGTCTTCATCAGTGCAACGCCGCCTTGCCCAGGTCCCACATCGGCAGGAAGATGCCCAGCGCGAGGATCAGCACCAGCCCGCCCAGCAGCACGATCATGATCGGCTCGATGTTGGCACTGAGGGACTTGATCTCGTATTCCACTTCGCGCTCGTACATGCCGGCGATCTCGAACATGAGACCATCCATATCGCCAGTCTCTTCGCCCACGGCGATCATCTGCAGCACGGTGGGATTGAACACCCCGGTCGCCGCCGCCGTGCGCAGGATGCTCTCGCCGCGCTCGACACCGTCGCGCATCTGCTCGACGCGGCTGCGCATGTATTCGTTGTCCACCACCAGCGCCACCGTGTTCAAACCCTGCACGATGGGGATGCCGCTCTTGAACGACAGTGCCAGGCTGCGCGCGAAGCGCGCCAGCGTCGCCTTCATGATGATGCGGCCGGCGATGGGGATATGGAACTTGTAGCGGTCCCATTTGTAGCGACCGTCCACGGTATTGATCCAGGAGCGGAAGCCGACCACAGCCCCGACCAGCACCGCCAGCAGGAGGGGCCAGAAAGTCACCATGAAGTTCGAGAAACCGATCAGCACCCGGGTCATCAGCGGGAGTTCGGCGTGGAAGCCCTCGAACACCTTGACGAAGGCCGGGATGACGAAGATGTTGACGATGACAATGGCGATCGCCATGGCGATCACGACGAACATCGGGTAGCGCACCGCCGATTTGATGCGTTCCTTCATGTCTTTTTCGAATTCGAGATGCTCATACAGACGCAGGAAGGTCTGGTCCAGCATGCCGGTCATCTCGCCGACCTGCACCATGCTGAGATAGAAGGGGGAGAACACCTTGGGGTGGCGGCGCATCGCGGTGGACAGCTCCCGGCCGCTGTCCAGGCTCTCGCGCAGATCCTGCAACATCGCGGAGAAGACCGGGTTACGGGTGGATTCCTGCAGGCCGGCCAGCGCGCGCATGATCGGGACGCCGGCCTTGAGCAGGGTGTACATCTGGCGGCTGAACAGCATCAGCTCCAGCGTGTCGACTTTCTTCTCGGTCGACAGACGCTTCCACAAACTGATCTGCTCCGGGGTGGTACCACTGCGCATGGCCTGCGATGTAAGCTTGATCTCGGTCGGCGTGATCCCGGTGTTCAGCAACTGGTCGGCGATGGCGCCGCTGTCCAGCCCTTCCAGCGAACCCTGCACCAGCTCGCCGCGCGCACTTCTACCCTTATAGGCGAATACCGGCATCAGTCTTCCACTTGGTTGCTGATGCGCATCACCTCAGCCACCGATGTGTGGCCCAGCTTCATCTCGCGCAGGGCGGCATCGAGCAGGGTGCGGCCTTTGAGATGGTCGCGTGCGACTTGCATGAAATGCGCATTGTCCTCATGCGCAGCGGCATCCACCAGCGCCTGACTCATCTCCAGCATCTCGTACACGCCCATGCGACCGTGGTAACCGGTGCCGTTGCAATGCGAACAGCCGCGGCCGTGCAGCAAGGTGCCCCAGTCGCCGCGCGCGACACCCTCCGCCTCCAGCCACTCAGTCTCTTGCGGTGTGGGCACATGCGTCTCGCTGCAGCTCTCGCACACGCGGCGCAACAGTCGCTGCGCCAGCACGGCCTGCACCGACGACGCCACCATGTATTTCGGCGCGCCCATATCGACCAGGCGGAACAGCGTACCCGCAGTATCGCGCGTGTGCAGCGTGGAGAACACCAGGTGACCGGTCATCGCCGCGCGCATGCCGATCTGCGCAGTCTCGGCATCGCGCATTTCGCCGACGAGGATGACATCCGGGTCCTGGCGCAACGCGGAGCGCAGCACGCGCGAGAAAGTCAGCTCGATCTTCTCGTTCACCTGCACCTGGTTGATGCCGGGCAGGCGGTACTCGACCGGGTCTTCCACGGTGATGATCTTCTGGTCGACGGTGTTGATCTCGGCCAGGCCCGCATACAGGGTGGTGGTCTTGCCGGAACCGGTGGGGCCGGTGACCAGCACCATGCCGTTGCTGCGCTGGATGATCTCGCGGAAACGCTTGAGCATGTCGGCCGGCATGCCGAGCTTGTCCAGAGTGAGGAAGCTGCCGCTCTGGTTGAGCAGGCGCATCACCACCGATTCACCGTACTGGGTCGGCATGGTGGAGATACGTACATCCACCGCCTGGTCGCGTACGCGGATATTGAAACGACCGTCCTGCGGCAAACGCTTCTCGGAGATGTCCAGGCCGGACATCAGCTTCAGGCGCAGAGCGAGCGAAGGCGCGATCTTGCTGTCGGCCTCGGTCTGCAGGTGCAGCGCACCGTCGATGCGGAAACGGATCTGCACGCGCGTTTCCTGCGGTTCGATGTGGATATCGGAAGCGCGCACCTGGGTGGCATCGTCGAACATGGTCTGCAGCAGTTTGACCACCGGCGCCTCTTCCACGCCGACGGTGTCGCTCAGCGCACCGAAGTCGATGTAGGTGTCGCCCAGCTCCTCGGAGACCGCCTTGGCCAGGCCGGAGATCTCTTCGGTGCGGCGATAGACACGGTCGATGGTCTCCAGCAGCTGGCCTTCGGTGACCACGGCAACGTCGATGTCGCGTTTGAGCAGGCGCGCTATCTCGTCGAATGCGAACAGATCCGTCGGGTCGGCCATGCCGACCAGCAGCACGCCGTTGCGCTCCTCCAGCGCGACCGCGCGAAAGCGCCGCGCCTGGTTCTCCGGCAGACGGCGCACGATCTCGAGATTGACGTTGTAGTACTTGAGGTTGATGTACGGGATGTTGAGCTGCTTGGCGATCGCTTCGGAGATCTGGTCTTCGCTGACGAAGGCGTTGTCCACCAGCACGCGGCCGAGCTTGCGGCCGCTGCGCTTCTGTTGCTCCAGCGCGAACTGGAGTTGATCCATTGAGATGAGTTTCTGCTGTACCAGCAGATCGCCTAAGCGGATTTTCTCCGGACGCGCCATAATTCCCCCTGTGTGACTTTTCCAGACACTGACTGATAAACGGAAGTTAGCCGTTTTTCCCCATACTGACAAGCATTTCGAGTGGTTTCCTGATGTTCAATGTGATTCTTTACCAGCCGGAGATACCACCCAATACCGGCAACATCATCCGCCTGTGCGCCAATACCGGCGCACAGTTGCATCTGATCCGTCCGCTCGGTTTCGACCTCGATGACAGACAGCTGCGCCGCGCCGGACTGGATTACCATGAATACGCGCGCGTCCGGGTTTACGACAGTCTTGTCGAATGTCTGGACAGTCTCGGCGATGTCAGGACCTTCGCCTTCACCACCAAGGCTTCGCACCCCTACCATGAAGTACCTTACCAGCGCGGGGATGCGTTCCTGTTCGGCCCGGAGAGCCGCGGCCTGCCTGCGGAAGTGTTAGCAGCATTCGTGCCCGAACGGCGCCTGCGTTTGCCGATGCTGCCGGACAACCGCAGCCTGAATCTGTCGAACACGGTGGCCGTGGCGGTGTTCGAAGCGTGGCGCCAGTGCGGATTCAAAAACAGTACCGAGTTCTGAGTTCCCAGTACCGAGCCGCCGCACTCAGCACTCAGCACTCAGCACTCAGCACTCAGAACTCATGACCAGGTTGACGGCTGAGCAATGCCTCGACCGCCTTGTCGGCAGCGAGGTTCTCGTACAACACGCGGTACACCCCCTCGCAGATGGGCATGTCGACACCCTGCTGCTGCGCGATGCGATGCACTTCACGCGCGGTATAGACGCCTTCGGCCACATGCCCGAGTTCATTGAGGATGTTGGCCAGCGATTTATGCTGCGCCAGCAGCATGCCGACCTGGCGGTTGCGCGACAGGTCGCCGGTGCAGGTGAGGATAAGGTCGCCTACACCGGACAGGCCGCCCAGCGTCTCCGCCTTGCCGCCCATCTTCAAACCCAGTCGCGACATCTCTGCCAGACCGCGCGTGAGCAGGGCGGCACGGGCATTGAGCCCCATCTGCATGCCGTCGCAGATGCCCGCCGCGATGGCCAGCACGTTCTTGACCGCACCGCCGATCTCCACCCCCACCACATCGGTACTGGAATAGATGCGCAAACGCGGATGATGCAGGGCTTTCGCCGTACGCTGCGCGAACTCGCCATCACTGGAGGCCAGCGTCATCGCCGTGGGCTGGTTGCGCGCGACTTCCTGCGCGAAGCTCGGGCCGGACAGAACGCCGCGCGGGAAAGCGGCGGGCAACACCTCTTCCGCGATCTGGTGCGGGAAGCGCGAAGTCTCGCTCTCGAAACCCTTGCATACCCAGATCACCGAAACTGGCGAAGGCAGGCTGGCAAGCTGCTGCAGCGTGCTGCGCAAACCGGCGACCGGAACGGCGACGATGACCAGCTCGGCGTCAGCCAATGTATCGTTCAATGAAGTGGAAAGTCGGAGTTCGGCGGGAAGCGGGACATCCGGCAGGAAACGCTGGTTGTAGCGTTCGCGCACCATCACCTCTATCTCGCCGGCGTCACGGGACCACAGCGTGACTTGATGGCGCGGCGCGAAACTGACCGCCAATGCAGTCCCCCATGCGCCGGCTCCCAGGATCGCAAGTCTCATCAGTCGCCCCACACATCGCCGGACTTGAGGTAGCCCGTGCTGCCATCGGCATGCCGCACCTTGACCCAGCCGCTGCCGCTATTGCCCAGCCACTCCAGGCCGAGCTGTTGCGTTGCCTTGAACACCAGCCCGGCATCATCATCCGGGCTGCGCCGCACGTCGGCCGAGGGAACCGTGACCATGACATAGCGCTTGCTGCTCAACTGGCGCTTCTCGATCCAGAACAGCTTGCCCGAGTTGTCGCGCACCTTGACCCAGTTGTCCAGCACCACGATCTGCTCCAGCGGCAAAAAGCGCGTGGCGACGAACAGTTTCTTCGCCTTGAGCGAGTTGGCGTCGTACAGGATGGCCGGCTCGGCGACCGAAACGAAATCGAAGGCATGCGCGGCCTGGCTGGCCAGCAGCAACAGCAGCGATGTCGCCAGATGTCTCAAGGATTGAAGATTGCTCTTCACGTTCGCCCCCTCACCCACTGGGAGAGGGTTGGGGAGAGAGTATCTGTGAGCAAGCTTCATCGTCATGTTCAGTTAGTGCTTGACCGCCTCTGCGGCCTGCCCCTGGTTCTGCTGCTTCTGCTGCTGATAGATGGACTCGAAGTTGATCGGGTTGAGCAGCACAGGCGCGAAGCCGGCACGCACGGCGGTATTCGACACCACTTCGCGCAGATACGGATAAAGGATGTTGGGGCAGAGCACCGCCAGCACCGTTTCCATCTCCTCCGCCGGGACGTTGCGCACCTGGAAGATGCCGGCCTGCTTGGCCTCGATCAGGAACATGGCCTTGTCCTTTTCCGGCAGCTTGGCAGTGACGGTGACGGTGACGACGACTTCGAACACCCCGTCTTCGACGGTGGCCGCCTGCGTCTGCAATTGCAGGTCGATCTGCGGGTTCTCGCGCTCCAGGAAGATGCCCGGCGCATGCGGGATCTCCAGCGACAGGTCTTTCACGTACAACTTCTCGATATTGAAGATCGGTTGCGTATTCGTTTGTGCGGCTTCGGTCATTTCGTTCCCCTGTTATGGTTGGGCCAGCAACGGGTCGAGCCCGCCGTCCTGGTCGAGTGCGGCCATGTCGTCGTATCCGCCGACATGGGTCTCGTTGATGTAGATCTGCGGCACTGTGCGACGTCCGGTCCTCTGGATCATCAAGTCGCGCTGCTCGGGATGCAGGTCGATGCGGATCTTATCGATCTCCGACACGCCCTTGCGCCTCAGCAAGTGCTCGGCACGCACGCAATACGGGCAGACCTCGGTGCAATACATGATGACTTTGGCCATATTATTTCTCCAGCGGCAGGCTGGCCTTCTGCCAGGCCATCACGCCGCCCTCAAGATTGTAAGCCTGCACGAAACCCTGCTTGCCGAGCAGCGCGCAGGCGGATGCGGAACGCATCCCGCTGCGGCACACCACGACGACAGGTTTGTCGCGGTATTTTTCCAGTTCGCCGATACGCTCGCGCAGCTTGCCCAGGGGGATGAGTTTGCTGTTCAGGATATGCCCTGCGTCGTACTCCCCCTGTTCGCGCACATCCAGCACCAATGCGTTCTTGTGGTTGATGAGCTGGGTGGCGGCGATATGGTCGACATCCTTGATCCCGCGCAGGCGATTGCCGAAGAACGACCAGAACAGCATTGCGGCGCTGGTCAGCGCGATCAGGATAGTCCAGATGTTATTTTGCAGGTACAGCAGCACGGCGATACTCCTCGTATTTTTGGGTGGCGAATTCTAACAGAGCGGAAAAACGCGCGGGGTCCTTGCGCGCCAGATCGTCCAGCTCCGCACGGGCCCGCGCATAGTCGTGCGGATAAGACCAGAACGTGCGCTCCAGTTGCGCCCTCGCCTCTTCCGGACGATCGGACAGGGCCAACAGCCAAACCTGGTGATAGGCCACCGACGCGATCGGGATGAAACGCAATGCGCGTCCGTTCAGATCGAGCTTCTCTTGCACATGATCGGCACTCGGCTCCATCGTGCTGGCAATGAACAGTTCGGAGTAGGAGCTTAGCAAGGTGAACTCGTGCACGGCCAGCATTTCGTCGCGAGTACGCTGTACAAAAGCGGGGTCTTTGGCCGCCATCCCGCGCAACACCAGCGCGTTCTCCAGTTTCTGGTAGCCCAGATAGAGCTGCCCCAACGACAGCGCCCCCAGCAGCAGCATCGCCGCCACGGAGACGCGCCCCAGAGTACGCAACTCCAGCCGGTGAGTCGCCGTGTCGAACATGCCCAGCATGACTGCAGCCACCCCGATGAAATAGGCATACCACAGCGGATATTCGAGCAAGCTGTGGATGCCCAGCACTGCCAGAACGGCATATCCCCACCAGTGATAAAGAGTGTACTGCGCACCGCGCACCACCGACTGCCAGAACCACATGCCCAATGTACCCAGCAGAATGGCGATCCCCAGCAGACCTCCCTCAGCCGCAATCTGCATCACCAGATTGTGCGCATTGTTGTACAGACCGGTGACGTTCGGATTCTGCATTTCCGCCGCAAGTTGCAGATGCTGGAAAGCGAACTGCCCGAAGCCGGCTCCCAGCAGCGGGAATTGCGCAAAGATCAGCGCCGCTTCACGCCACAGTTGTGCGCGTATCGCACCGCTGGCATTGTCGCCAAACAGGCGCTCGGTCGTTGTGATGCTGCCGGTGGCGCCTTCCAGCCAGGGTATCTGCACCACCAGATGCATCAGGCCGAATCCCAGCAGCAGGATCAGGCTGTAGAACATCAATGGTCGCAACGCCTTGTCGCGGCGCTGCCACAGGAACGCCAAAGCCAGCGTGAACAGCAGGTAGAGCCATGAGCTGCGCGACCCCGACAGCACCAGCACGAACAATATCGGCACTGCCAGCAGCGCGACCTGCCAGACACGCATGGAGAAGCGCATATACAGCAGCCCCAGCGAGATCAGACCGAGGGCGACATAGTTGGCGAAGTGATTGGGTTGCGCCGTGTTGCCGTATACCGCATGGGACGTCTTTGCCGTGATGACCGGATTCAGGAAGGTGTCCCATCGATAATGCTGCAGGATGCCGGCCAGAGTGTTCAACTCGGCACCGGCCAGCAGGAACACCGCCAGCACAGTCACAACTGCGGGCAAGCCGAGCTCTGTGCGCAGGCGCTGGCCCAGCATCATGCGGTCAGCAGCAAAGGCATGGCGCACAAGCCGAGCAAAGCCGCCCCGCTCTCCTGGTAGAAGGTGGTGATGGGATACGCGTGGTGGTAGTACAGAAAAGGCAAAACCCACATCAGGCCGACGAAGGCCAGACTGATGTGGGCAAGATTGAAGGAAAAGGTGAAGCGGCTTTTTAGCAACTGCCTTTGACGCCGAACTTGGCAAGGATGTTGTTCAGCGGGCAGATCTGCGTGAATCCGCTCTGGAACAGATTCAATCCGACGAAGGCGGTGAAGAACAGGAAATACTCGCTGACGAACAGCGGGCTGGCCTGCACACCCAGAGACAGGGACAACAGGATGAAGAAACCTGCGACGATACGGACGATACGTTCTGCATTCATGCTTGATACTCCTTAAAAATGGTTGATGATTCTAATCGAATTTCTTGTACAGCGTTGCGTAATACAGCACCGGGATGACGATCAGCGTCAACAAGGTGGAGACGAGGATGCCGAATATCAAGGCCAGAGCGAGACCGTTGAAGATCGGGTCGTCCAGGATGAACAAGGCGCCCAGCATTGCCGCCAGACCGGTCAGGATGATCGGCTTGGCACGCGCCGCGGCCGCGTTGATCACCGCGTGCTGCAGGTCCACCCCGTCGCGCAACTGCAGATTGACGAAGTCTACCAGCAGAATGGAGTTGCGCACGATGATGCCCGCCAGTGCGATCATGCCGATCATCGAGGTCGCGGTGAACTGCGCGCCGAACAGGGCATGTCCCGGCATCACGCCGATGATGGTCAGCGGGATCGGCGCCATGATGACCAGCGGCACGACGTAACTCTTGAACTGCGCCACCACCAGCAGGTAGATCAGGATCAGACCGACGCCGTAGGCGATGCCCATGTCGCGGAAGGTCTCGAACGTCACCTGCCATTCGCCGTCCCACTTCAGCGCATAGCCCGCATAGGGATCGGAAGGTTGGTGGAAGAACCACGACTCCAGCGTGCCGCCCTGCTCCAGCGCCATGTCGCCGGTCTTGCCGTTGATGTCGAACATGCCGTACAGCGGGCTGTCCAGATCGCCGGCCATGTCGCCGGTCACATACACCACCGGCAGCAGGTCCTTGTGATGGATAGGGTAATCGCGCTGCGTGCGCACCACCTGCACCACTTCGGACAACGGCACCAGCGCGCCGTCGCGCGAGCGCACCTTGAGCTTCAGCACATCGTCGATGCGGCTGCGCTTCTCCGCCGGCAGGCCAAGACGCAGCGGCGGCGCGTATTTCGCGTCGGAATCATGCAGCGCTGTCACATCCTGCCCGGACAGCGCGACCTGCACCGCATCCACGATGTCGCGTTGCGCCACCCCGAGCAGGGCCGCCTTGCTCTGCATCACGTGCAGCACCATCTTGGGCGCGACCTCGCTCACCGTATCGTCGATGCCGACGATATCGGGAGTGGCCGCGAACTGCTCGTGCACTTTGGCTGCCACCCTGCGTGCACCGTCATACTCCGGCCCGTAGATCTCGGCCACGATGGGTGACATCACCGGCGGGCCGGGCGGCACTTCCACCACCTTCACCTTCGCGCCCCACACCTTGGCGATCTGCTCGATCGGTTCGCGCACCGAGGTGGCGATCTCGTGGCTGGTGCGATCACGATGGTGCTTGTCCTGCAGATTGACCTGGATATCGCCCTGCTCCGGCGCGCTGCGCAGATAGTATTGCCGCACCAGACCGTTGAAGTTGATCGGCGACGCCGTACCCGCATAAGCCTGGTAGTCGGTCACCTCCGGCACGGTCGCCAGGTAGGCTCCGATCTCGCGCATCACGCCGGCAGTCTGCTCGACCGCCGTTCCGCTCGGCATATCCACCACCACCTGAAACTCGGACTTGTTGTCGAACGGCAGCATCTTCAGCACGACCAGCTTGACCAGCGCCAGCGACACGGCGATCAGCAAAGCCGCCATGATCCCCAGCCACAGCTTGCGCCGCATCGCTTTGCCGTGTTCGCGGTTCAGGAACGGTCCCAGACGCTGGCGGAAGAAGCGCGACAGCGCGGTCTCTTCCTCGTTCTTCACCACCGCATGGTGCGCGCCGGCCAGCTTGTGCGCCAGCCAGGGCGTGACGATGAAGGCGATCGCCAGCGAGATCAGCATACCCATGCTGGCGTTGATCGGGATCGGGCTCATGTACGGCCCCATCAGACCGCTGACGAAGGCCATCGGCAACAGCGCCGCGATCACGGTGAAGGTGGCGAGGATGGTCGGGCTGCCGACCTCGTCCACCGCCTCGGGGATGATCTCCGACAGCGGCTGGTGCTGCGACAGTTCGCGGCGGCGGTGGATGTTCTCCACCACCACGATGGCATCGTCGACCAGGATGCCGATGGAGAAGATGAGCGCGAACAGCGACACGCGGTTGAGCGTGAAGCCGTAGGCCCAGGAGGCGAACAGTGTCACCGCCAGCGTCAACAGCACGGCGATGCCCACGATGACCGCCTCACGGCGGCCGAGCGCGAACCACACCAGCGCGACCACGGCGAAGGTGGCGAAGAACAGCTTCTTGATCAGCTTCATCGCCTTGTCGTTGGCGGTCTCGCCATAGTTGCGCGTGACGGTCACCTGCACGTCGTCGGGGATGACGCTGCCTTTCAGTTCATCCACGCGCTGCAACAACTTGTTGGCGACATCCACCGCGTTCTCGCCCGGCTTCTTGGTCACCGCCAGCGTCACCGCACCGAACTCGCCTTTGGCGGCGATGGCCTTGTCACCTGCCGCCGCGCCCGTGCCCAGCCAGACATAGCTCCTGGGCTGATCGGCACTGTCGAGCACCTCGGCGACATCGCGCAGGAACACCGGCTTGCTGTCGGAGACCCCGACCACCAGCTGGCTCACCTCGCGCGCATCGCTGAGGAAATTGCCGGTCTGCACCAGCACCTCGCGGTTGTTCTGTACCAGGGTGCCCGCACTGTGCGAGACGTTGGAAGCCTGCAGGGCATAACGCACATCCTGTACCGACAGCTGGTGTGCGTTCAGTGCTTCCGGATCGAGCAGCACGCGCACCACGCGCGGCGTCGCGCCCAGCGTGCTCACTTCGCGTGTGCCGTGCACCCGCTTCAGTTCCGCCTCGATGGCGTGGGCGACATGGGTCAGCTCCACTGCACCGCTGGCGGGCTGGTCGCGCCACAGCGTCACTGCCAGTACCGGCACATCATCGATACCCTTGGCCTTGATGATGGGTTGCGCCACGCCCAGCGTGGTGGGCAGCCAGTCGGAATGGGAGAGGATGACGTCATACAGCTTGACCAGCGACGGCACGTGCAGCTCGCCGACCTTGAACTGGATGGTGAGCACGGCCATGCCCGGTTGCGACACCGAGTAGACGTGGTCGACGCCGGCGATCTGCGACAGGACCTGCTCGGCCGGCGTCGCCACCGTGTTCGCCACGTCCTGCGCCGACGCGCCCGGATAGGCGATCAGCACGTTGGCCATGGTGACGTTGATCTGCGGCTCTTCTTCGCGCGGAGTCACCGCGACGGCAAAGACACCGAGCAGTATGGCGACCAGCGCCAGCAGCGGCGTCATCTGCGAATGCAGGAAGACGCGCGCGATGCGTCCGGATATGCCCATGCTCATCGCTTGCTCTCCGCCGCGGCCATGCCCGCCTTCACGGCCTCACGCGCGACGCGCTCGCCGATGTTCAGCCCTGCCAGCACCTCGATCTCGTTCTGCGCATTGGCTTCGCCCAGGCGCACCTGGCGCAGGCGCGGCACATCCTTGTCGTCCAGCACGTACACCGCCACCACTTCGCTGCGGCGCACCACCGCGCTGAGCGGGATCAGCATCTTGCTCTCCTTGCCCACCACGAAATGCGTGCGCACGAACATGCCGGGATAAAGGCTGGCCTGTTTGGCGGGAAGGTCGATGCGCACCTGTGTACTGTGCGTGCGCAGGTCGGCAGACGGTTGCACCGTGACGGAAGCGGCCTTGATCCAGCGGCTCAGCGAGGGCACTTCCACCATCACATCGGGTTTGCTGCCGATGTCTTTCAGTTTGTGCTGCGGGACGTTGGCGATCACGCGCAGCTGCGAGGGATCGAAACCGGTCATCAGCGGCTTGCCCACCGTGACCATCTCGCCCATCTCCACCATGCGCGCCGACACCACGCCGGCATAGGGCGCGATCACCGCGGTATAGCTCTGCGCCAGTGCGGATTGCTGTGCCCCCGCCTCGCTGGCCTCGGCCTGCGCCCTGGCCATCTCGTAGTCAGATTTGGCCTTGTCCAACGCCGCCTGGCTGATGAATTTCTGCTCGAACAGCTGTTTTGAACGCTCGTAGTTCAGGCGCGCGTTCTGCAACGCAGCCTCGGCCTGCGACAGTTGCGCACGGCTGCCCGCCAGCGCCTGCTCGGCCTCGCGCTCGTCGATGCGCAGGATGATCTGCCCCTTGCTGACGCGGTCGCCGACATCGAAGTAGACCGCCTTGACCCGGCCGGATATCTGCGCCGACACGGTGGACTGGCGCGTCGCCTCGACCACACCGTCGACGCTGTAGGTCTGCTCGACCTCGCGCAGCTGCACCGGCGCGGCCGCCAGCGGTTCGGCGGCATACGCGCCGACTGCCAGCAGGGTCGTGGACAATCCGAACAACAAACCGGGGACTCGTTTCATGGCCTTACCTCGCGAAAATGATATGTTTGCATATTAGCATATTCTAATATGCATGCCAAGAGCGCCTAAGAACCTGCTAGATGGAGCAAAAAACGTCGCGCATCATCCCCACCAGCTTGACGGTGCGCGGATCGCCGATACGATAGTACACGCGGTTCGCATCCTTGCGCGTCGACAGCACCCCCTTGTCGCGCAGGATGGCGAGGTGCTGGGAGATGTTGCTTTGCGAGGTGCCGACGCTGTCCACGATCTCCTGCACGCTCAGTTCGTTGTCTGCCAGTACGCACAATATCTTGAGCCGCAAAGGATGGGCGATAGCCTTCATCGCCAGTGAAGCCTGCAGGATGTCCTCGTCTTTATCGATCAACTTGTTTGCCATATCTGTCCGTCACCGTTGGAAGCGGGGCATGTTACCCCCTGAAATCGGCTAAAATGCCGTACTGGATAGTACGCTAAATTAGCAACTGCTTATATTTTGATATTTTGGTGAAAAAAAAGCCAGTATGACCAACCATTCCACTCAAGCAATCACCCCCGTCCTTCTGCTCATCCTCGATGGCTTCGGCTACCGGGAAGATGCGGACTTCAATGCCGTCGCCCATGCGCGCAAGCCCAACTGGGAAAAGCTGTGGAGCAAGTACCCGCACACCCTGATCAACACTTCCGAACTACATGTCGGCCTGCCCAAGGGGCAGATGGGCAACTCAGAAGTGGGGCATCTGAACATCGGCGCCGGCCGCGTGGTGTACCAGGACCTGACCAAGGTCGATCTGGCCATCGAGGATGGCAGCTTCGAGCGCAACCCCGCGCTGGTGCAGGCGGTCGAGAGCGCCAAAAAGAACGGCAGCGCGTTGCATATCCTGGGACTGCTCTCGCCCGGCGGCGTGCACAGCCACGAGGCGCATATCCACGCCATGCTGGCCATGGCCGCAGGCGCCGGGCTGAAGAAGGTGTTCGTCCACGCCTTCCTGGACGGTCGCGACACGCCGCCGCGCAGCGCAGCCCAGTATCTGCAGGAACTGCAGAAGAAATGTGACGCTCTCGGCGTCGGGCGTATCGCCAGCATCGTCGGCCGCTACTTCGCCATGGACCGCGACAACCGCTGGGAACGCGTGCAGATCGCCTACGACCTGCTCACCCTGGGCAAAGCGCCGTTCACCGCAGCCAGCGCCGCTGCCGGACTGGAAGCCGCCTATGCGCGCGGCGAGAACGACGAGTTCGTGCAGGCCACCGTCATCGGCGAGCCTGCCGCCATGCAGGAGGGCGACGCGGCCGTGTTCATGAACTTCCGTGCCGACCGCGCGCGCGAGATCACGCGCGCGTTGACCGACGAGAAGTTCGACGGCTTCGCCCGCACCCGCTTCCCCAAACTGGCGAACTTCACCACGCTGAGCAGCTACGGCGAGGACTTCCACCTGCCCTGCGCCTACACCGCCGACGCCATCCACAACGGTATCGGCGAATATCTGTCCAACCTCGGCCTGAAGCAGCTGCGCATCGCCGAGACGGAGAAATACGCGCATGTCACCTACTTCATGAGCGGCGGCAAGGAACAACCCTATCCCGGCGAAGACCGCGTACTGGTGCCCTCGCCCAAGGTCGCCACCTACGACCTGAAGCCGGAGATGAGCGCCTACGAAGTCACCGACAAGCTGGAAGAAGCCATCCGCAGCAGGCAGTACCAGGCCATCCTGTGCAACTACGCCAACGGCGACATGGTCGGCCACAGTGGCGTGATGGAAGCGGCCGTGAAGGCGGTCGAAGCGCTCGACACCTGCGTAGGCCGCGTGGTCGACGCGATGCTGGAATGCGGCGGCGAAGTGCTGATCACCGCCGACCACGGCAACGCCGAGCAGATGCTGGACCGCAGCACCAACCAGGCGCATACCGCACACACGCTCAACCTGGTGCCTTTCCTCTACATCGGCCGCCGCGCCGAGATGGCCCCGGCAGGCAAGGGCGCCCTGCAGGACGTCGCGCCGACATTGCTGGCCATGATGGGGCTGCCGCAACCGCCGGAGATGACCGGCAAGTCGCTGATTCGCATCCTGTGATCGTAGTGCTGCGTTCCGCCCTGCTGACGGTCCTGCTGCTGGCGGGCGCAGCGCATGCCACACAACAGGACGACCTCGACAAGCTGCGCAAGCGCATCGCCGCATTGCAGCAGGACCTCGAAAAGACCAGCGAGTCGAAATCCGAAGCCGCTGACGACCTGCGCGAATCCGAGCGCGCCATCAGCGACAGCAACCGCAAGCTGCATCAACTCGCCCAGCAACAGCAGGCCGCTAACCGCGAACTTGGACAATTGCAGCTGCGCGCCGCCGCGCTGGACAAGGAACTGCAGGGAGAGCAGGCCCTGCTGGGACGTCTGCTCTACCAGCAATACCTGGATGGCGGCGATCAGGAGTATCTCAAGCTGCTGCTCAACAACGACGATCCCAACCAGATTGCGCGCGAATTGCGCTACTACGAATACCTCGCCCGCGACCGCGCCGCGACGCTGAAGTCGCTGCGCAGCAGCCTGGCCAGGATACAGGCCGTCGCCGAGCAGTCGCGGCGCAAGCGCGACGAGATCGCCGCCCTGCGCGCGGAAGAGCAGTCGCAGCGCCAGCATCTGGAACGCGACAAACGCACCCGCCAGCAGATGCTGCAGAAGATCGCGCTGCAACTGCAGCAGCAGCGGCGCGAGATCGGCCGCTTGCAGAAGAACGAGAACCGCCTTTCGCAACTGGTCGAGAAACTGGCGCATGTCCTGCCCAAGGCTGTTGCCGAAGCCACCCCGTTCAAATCGCTCAAAGGCCGCCTGGCACTGCCGGTCAAAGGCACTCTGCGCAACCAGTACGGAACGCGCAGACCGGAAAGCAATCTGAAGTGGACCGGCTGGTTCCTGCGTGCCCCGGCCAGCCAGCCGGTCAAGGCGGTCGCTGCCGGCAGGGTGGTCTATGCCGACTGGCTGCGCGGCTTCGGCAACCTGCTCATCATCGATCACGGCCAGGGTTACATGAGCTTGTACGGCAACAACGAGACACTCTACAAACAGGTGGGCGACAGCCTGCGCGGCGAAGACATTGTCGCCGCCGTGGGTAGCAGCGGCGGCAACGAAGATTCCGGTTTATACTTCGAATTGCGTTTCGAAGGAAAACCGTTCGACCCGCAACCATGGGTCAGGAAGCGCTAACATTGAAAGGTAATACATGCGTAGTCGTATCGAAAAGATCGGGCTGATCGGCGTCGGTTTGCTGGCCGGGTTGCTGGTCAGCCTGCATTTCTCCGCCGTCGCCGACAAGGACACCGAGTTGCCCTTGCCGGTCGAGGAGTTGCGCGCCTTCTCCGAGGTGTTCGGCCGCATCAAGAGCGATTACGTGGAACCGGTGAGCGACAAGAAACTCATCACCGAAGCGATCAACGGCATGCTGAGCGGACTCGACCCGCACTCCGCCTATCTGGATGCAGACGGTTTCAAGGAATTGCAGGCCGGCACCCAGGGTGAATTCGGCGGCCTCGGCATCGAGGTCGGCATGGAAGACGGTCTGGTCAAGGTCGTCTCCCCGATCGAGGACACCCCGGCATTCAACGCCGGCATCAAGAGCGGCGACCTCATCATCAAGCTCGACGACACCCTGGTCAAGGGACTCAACCTGAACGATGCCGTGAAACGCATGCGCGGCAAGCCCGGCTCCTCGATCACGCTGACCATCGTGCGCAAGAACGAGCCCAAGCCGCTGCAGATCAAAGTGACGCGCGCCATCATCAAGGTACAGAGCGTGAAATCCAAGCTGATCGAGCCCGGTTATGCGTTCGTACGCATCACCCAGTTCCAGGAACACACCGGCGAGAATCTCGCTACCGCGCTGGGCAATCTGCACAAGCAGAGCAATGGCGCCCTGAAAGGTCTGGTACTCGACCTGCGCAACGACCCGGGCGGCCTGCTGACCGGCGCGGTCGCCGTCTCTGCCGCGTTCCTGCCCAAGGACGCACTGGTGGTCTACACCGAAGGCCGCACCGATGACGCCAAGATGCGCCTGAACGCCTCCCCGGAGGACTACCTGCGCGGCAACGGCAAGAGCGATTACCTGAAAGGCCTGCCGGAATCGTTCAAGACCGTGCCGATGGTGGTGCTGGTCAACGGCGGCTCGGCCTCGGCATCCGAGATCGTTGCGGGCGCGTTGCAGGACCACAAGCGTGCCGTCATCCTCGGCACCCAATCCTTCGGCAAGGGCTCGGTGCAGACCATCCTGCCGCTGGGTAACAACACCGCCATCAAGCTCACCACCGCGCGCTACTACACCCCCAGCGGCCGCTCCATCCAGGCCAAGGGCATCGTTCCCGACATCGAAGTGGAAGATCCTGCGACCGCCGGCATGGAGAGCGCCTTCCGCCTGCGCGAAGCCGATCTGGACAAGCATCTGAGCAACGGCCAGGGCGAGGACAAGAGCGAGGCGCCCAAACCGGCCGCGAAGAACCCGCCGAAAGCCAAGGAAGGCGACGACAGCAAGGCCGAGATCGCCGAGTTCGGCGCCAAGAACGACTACCAGTTGAACCAGGCCCTGAATCTGCTCAAGGGCATGAGCATACTGCGCGGAAAGTAAAGGTGATGAATCCGTTCGAACTGCAAAAGGAACGCGTGCTCGCTTTCAGCGATGATCCGGCCAACCAGCTCGATCAGGCCTATCTGTTGTTGAGCGGTCTGGAGAATTTCCACGTCGAGAGAGGGCCGCACCCCAACACCCTGCTGATCCGTTACAGTGTCCAGCACTATTCGCTGGAGGCTCTGGAAAAAGCGCTGAACCGGGAAGGCTTCCGCCTCGCGGACGGACTGCTGGGCAAGATCAAAAAGCACCTCATCCATTACTGCGAGGATGTGCAGTACCATAACCTGAAGACCCCCGAGCCGCGCACCAAGAACAACTCGCAGGAGATCTTCGTCAAAGCCTATGAGCACCACCCGCACGGCAACCACGACGATACGCCGAAAGAATTGCGCGAATTCAAGTAGTCCCAATGGACGATAGCCAACTGCTGCGCTACAGCCGCCACATCATGCTTCCCGAGATCGGTATCGAGGGCCAGCAGCGGCTGCTCGCCGCACACGCGCTCATCATCGGCGCCGGCGGCCTCGGCTCTCCCGCCGCCATGTTCCTGGCATCCAGCGGCGTCGGGCACATCACGCTGTGCGACGACGACGATGTCGACCTCACCAACCTGCAGCGCCAGATCGCCCATCAAACCGCGGGCATCGGCGAAGCCAAGGTCCTCTCCGCCCGTGAGACCTTGGCCGGCATCAATCCCGAAGTGAAGGTGACGGCACTGAAGGAACGAGCGGACGAAGCGCGCCTGGCGCAGCTCGCCGCCACCGCCGACGTGATACTGGATTGCAGCGACAACTTCGCCACCCGTTATGCACTCAATCGCGTCTGTCACACCCTGAGAAAACCCCTGGTATCGGGCGCCGCCATCCGTTTCGACGGGCAGGTGAACCTGTTCGATTTCCGCCGCGACGACACGCCCTGCTACAACTGCCTGTACCCGGAACAGAGCGAAGGCGAAGATGTGCGTTGCGCGGTGATGGGCGTATTCGCCCCTCTCGTCGGCATCATCGGCAGCATGCAGGCGGCGGAAGCGCTGAAAGTGCTGGCCGGCATGGATACCCTCTGCGGCCGGATGCTGTTGCTGAATGCCGCCAGGATGGAAGTGCGCACCGTGAAGCTGGCCAGAGACAAGCTCTGTCCGGTCTGCAGCAACTAGGAAGACACGACCACCGCCCGGCCAACGCCCTCCTCCCCGGCCGGGATGCTATCGAAATCCACGACCGTATTCCTGCCGGCGGCCTTCGCCCGGTAGAGCGCATTGTCCGCGTTCAACAGCAATGCTGTCGGCGTGATCTCGCGCAGATTGGACACACACCAGAATCCTACCGACGCCGTCAGATGCCGATGCGGCGACCGTGCGCACTCGATATCCAGTGCGCTGACGCCGAGCCGCAACTTTTCTGCGAATTGCCACGCCTCGCCGCGATCAAGACCGCTGGTCAGGATGCAGAACTCCTCGCCGCCATAACGAAAGACATGGTCGCCCGCCCGCTTAGCGGCATGCTTGAGTGCCGCCGCCACCTGCTCCAGCACGTTATCCCCGTACAGATGGCCGTGATCGTCGTTGATCATCTTGAAGTGATCGATGTCCAGCATGATCAGCGTCAGCGGCTGGCCGCTGCGTTTGCAGCGGTTGATCTCCCCTGTCAGCACCTCATTCAGGTAGCCGCGACAGTAAGCTTTGGTGAGCGGGTCGATGATCGTCAGGTGCGCCAGCCGTTCGATGTTCTGCTCGTTGTGGCGCACCAGCATCATGGTGATGAAACTCAAAGTCAGGTAGGCGATGACATGGACCAGCACGGTGAGCGGCGTGGGCATCTCGGGGCGCAGCAGCATCACCGCAACGATCGCCACCGCGCCGGCGATCGCCCAGACGATGCGCTCGCGCGCCGCAACGACGGGAGCGAAGACGATGGGGAAGATCATCACCCATATCTCCTGGCGCAGCTGCTCATTGCTGATGAATGCCCCGTACAGCATCAGGCACAAGGTCGCCAGCACGAACCAGTTGACGTAGTACAGCGATTCTTCGCTGTCGTGGCGCGTATGCCAGCGCAACCACATCACGAACAGGGCGAAGAGCAGCGATACCAGCCCCCGGTCAGGGGTCTCGTCCATCAGGTAATACAGTGCCGACAAAGGCAAGGCCAGCAATACCGCGATGCGCAGATACATGCGCAGCACAGCGGCCCTGTAGCGTTGGACGGAAAAGCGGGTCATGCCAGATCTCCCCGAAGACGGCGAATCCCGATGAACCATAGCATGGGCAGGGCGGGGAACATATAGGCCATTCGGCCTATATCCCTGCATATGCCGCCGCGGTCAGGCGCTCACCCCAGCGGTCGCTTATCCAGCAACTCATGCCAGAGCGCGACCCATGTCTCCCAGTCATGCCCGCCCGGCCTGACCGACACGCGCGACTGCGGCAGATGGGCCGACAGCATGTCACTCGCCCCGCGATAGCGGTCTTCGCTGCCGTAGCCGAGATGGATGAGCGGCGGTTCCGCCGCACCGAGCATGCGGCCTTGTATGCCTTGCAACAAGACCCGCTCATGGTCGCGCGCAACGATCTCGCCCGCCTGCCAGTGGCGCAACCCGCCGGCGGTCTCGACCTCGGCAATGAGGCCGCGCGTGCCCAGGAACGGCGCCAGCAGAAAGACGCCCTCGATCTCCGCTGTGCGCTGCGTGGCGCAGATCATCGCCCCCGATCCGCCCAGCGAGATGCCGAGCAGCCAGATGCGGCGGTAACCCTTTGCACGGACCTCGTCCAGGGTGTGGTGCAGCACGCGCTCGATGTCGGCACGTTCCAGATACAGATCGACATGCGCGTCCAGCGCCAGCACATCCACCGGCAGCTTGCGTTCGCGCAGGGCGCGGATAAAGCCGTTATCCACCAGCTGCTGCGGCGTGTTCTTCGCGCCGGGCAGCATCAGCAGCAGGATGCGCTCGCCTTCCCCGGCGGGAGCGGCATCGAAGATGAAAGCGGTTTCCAACTGCATCATCGTGCGGCCCGCTGCGTCCGCATCTTCAGATCGAAGCCGGAGAAATATATATGCGCCACCCCGTCCACCTTGGCCACGCGCAGCGTCTCACCCTTGCCGCTGCCGATGCCCGCCATGATGAGCTCCCCTTGCGTCGGTGCGGGCAGGAAGGCGGTGCGGAACAGGAATCCGGGCATGAGGGACGAGTTGAATTCGCCGACCAGCAGATCGCCCTCTCGCACCACGCGCACATTCTCCGGCAGCGGACCGTCGTGCGGATTGGCGAACTCGTACTCGCCGACATAGTCGTCGAGATATTCCGGCAACGGCTGCGGGTGCAGTTTCTCGCCCACCAGCATGGCCTGCCCGTCCTTGCGATAGGCCAGCACTTCACGCCCGTCTATGCGGTGCAGCGACAGTTGCATCTCCTTCATCTGCTGGTTCGCCACCGGGATGAAACCCAGCAGCTTGAGGCGCACGCCAAAGTGGCCGGCCTCATGCTTCACCAGCTCGAAATCGAAACCCATCAGTTCGGCGATGAGTTCGCCATCGCGATCCTCCACCCTGACCAGGCCGATCAGCGTCTCGAAGTAACCGGCATAGTCGCGCAGATCGTCCCCGCTCAGCGGCACGATCTCCGATGCGGCGAAGCTCTTCTGCGGCTGCACGATGCCGCGCTTCGCCTCCAGCGCGAGCTTGAGCGTCTCCTCGGTCACTTTCGCCACCAGCGCCTGCGCATTGGCCGAATTGGACAGCACCACCACACCGAGCTTGTGCTCTGGCAGCACCGCCATCATGGTGTGGTAATTGAGGGTCGTGCCGCCGTGGCTGGCAACGGCGCCTGCGCGCGGCACATCCACGCCGCTGAGCATCCAGCCCAGTCCCATCCTGAAATCGAAATCGAGCGGAACGCCCGCATTCTGCACCCTGAACATCTCGCGCAGGGATTCCGGCTTGAGTATCTGCCTGCCGTCCAGGCTCCCGTCGGCAAACACCATGCGCATGAAGCGCGTCATGTCGCTGGCGCTGGAGATCAGGCTGCTCGAGGGCAGGTCGCGCAGCGGAATGGCCTCGACCTCCTTGCCGTCCTTGTAAGCCTTGCCGGGGATGCGCGGCGCGAACTCCGAGCGCGTCATGCCGAGCGGTTGCAACAGGTATCGGTTCATGTAACCCGCGTAGCAATCGCCGCTGACCTCGCCGATGGCTGCCCCGAGCAAGGACACGCCGAGATTGGAATAGGCGAACACGGTACCGGGCGGCGTGGCGACATACTCATCGCGCACTGCCGTGACCTGCTCCTCGAACGGAGCCGGATGGCGCTCGCTCATGCCGCGCACGCGGTAACCGGGCAGGCCCGAATGGTGGGTCATGATGTTGCGCGCTGTGATGCCGCGCGTGTCGCCGTGGCGGCTCCTGATCGAGAAGGCGGGCAGATAACGCTGCAAGGGCTGGTCGATGTCGAGCTTGCCCTGCTCATGCAGCTGCATCGCCGCCGTGGCAGTGAACACCTTGGCGATGGAACCCAGGTGATACTGCGTATCGGGCGTCGCCTTGATGCCCGCCGCTTCGTCCGCGTAGCCGAAGCCCTGCGCCCATACCACCTGCTGGTCATCCACCAGCGCGATACTGAGCCCGGTGACACCATCGTCGGACATGCCCTGCCCGATCAGCCAGCTGATGTACTCTCTGGTATAGGCATAGTCGCCGCGCGCGCTGGTGGCGGGCTTCTGCGGCGGCGTGCTGCACGCGCCCAGAACGACCACGGAAACAGTAAGGATGATGTTGCGCAACAACACGGCAGCTCCTTTGGACAGATCATTCTGCAAAAATGCCATTGTATAATGCCGAGCAAAATACACATGTAATCGCGACGATGCTCTTTCCCTGCCGCAACTGGAAACCGACACCCGCCATCAAGCTTTCCCTGCTGGTACTCGCCAGCTGCATCACCGTCACTTTCTGGCAACCCTCCCTGTGGCCGTGGACCGCAGGCATCGTCTTCGCCAACCACATGGTGCTCACCATCGCCGGGCTCCTCCCGCGCAGCAAGCTGCTGGGCACCAACATCACCCGGCTGCCGCAGGACGCGGCCCGGCGCGGGGAAGTGGCGATCACCATCGACGACGGCCCCGATCCCGAGGTCACGCCGCTGGTGCTGGACATCCTCGACCGCCATCAGGCCAAGGCCACCTTCTTCTGCATCGGCAAACTCGCCGCGCAACACCCGGAGCTGTGCCGCGAGATCATCCGCCGCGGCCACGACATCGAGAACCACAGCCAGTCGCACAACTGGTATTTCTCGCTGCTCGATCCGTGGACCATCCACCGCGAGGTGCGCGAAGCCCAGGAAGTCCTGAGCGGGATCACCGGAAGGACGCCGCGTTTCTTCCGCGCCACCGCCGGTTTGCGCAATCCCGAACTCGACCCTGTGCTCGCCCACTGCGGGCTGCTGCTGTGCAGCTGGAGCAAGCGCGGCTTCGACACGCAGGTGCGCGACGCGGATGCCGTGTACAAAAGCCTGGTGCGCGACCTCAAAGGCGGCGATATCCTGCTGCTGCACGACGGCAGCGCGGCCCGCACCGCAGCCGGCCAACCGGTCATCCTCGACGTGCTGCCGCGCCTGCTGGATAATCTCGCGCAGGCCAATCTACGTACCGTCACTTTACGCACCGCCATCCCATGACCGCACAATTCCGCCGCACCCTGCTGGACCGCGCAACCCGACCGTACCGCGCAGCGGGCCATTTCGCCTGGCGCTTCGCCCAGGGCAAGTTGAAAGGCGACCCGGTGTTCTTCGGCCTGCTCGAACACGGCCTGCTCCCGGATGGCGAGAGGCTCATCGACCTGGGGTGCGGACAAGGCCTGCTCGCCTCCTGGCTGCTGGAGGCACGCGCGCTGTACGAGTCCGGCGACTGGCCGCAGGACTGGCCCGCCGCACCGAAGATCAAGAACATCTGGGGACTGGAGCTGATGCCGAACGATGTGGCCCGCGCCCGCGCAGCCCTCGGCGAGCGCGCACAGATCGAGCAGGGCGACATCCGCAGTGCCGACTTCGGCAAGGCCGATGTCGCGATCATCCTCGACGTGCTGCACTACATCAGCTACGAAGCGCAGGAAGACGTGCTGCGCCGCATCCACGCCACGCTGCCGAAAGGCGGCACCTTCATCACCCGCATCGGCGACGCCGCCGGCGGCCTGCCGTTCTGGTACAGCAACTGGGTCGACCGCATCATCTTCTTCCTGCGCGGCCACGGCATCATTCCCATCTACTGCCGCACCACGGCGGAATGGCTGGAAGTGCTGAGACGCTGCGGTTTCGAAGCACAGCCGCTGCCGATGCACAAAGGCACCCCGTTCCGCAGCATCATGCTGATCGCCAAAGCAGTCTAGCGCTACCACCCCATGCGCCCCGCTCTCGCCGACAGCGTCACCCCGCGCGAAGCATGGGCCTGGGCCATGTACGATTTCGCCAACTCCGGCTACACCACGGTAGTCATCACCGCCGTATTCAACGCCTACTTCGTCGGCGTGGTGGCGGGCAATGCACCGTGGGCCACGTTCGCGTGGACCGCGGCACTCGCCGTCTCCTACGCCGCGATCATGCTCACCGCACCGCTGTTTGGCGCCTACGCCGACGCCTGGGCCGCCAAGAAGAAGCTGCTGGCGCTCACCACCATCGGCTGCGTAGCGTTCACCGCGTTGCTGGCGTTCAGCGGACCGGGCAGCCTGTGGCTCACCATCCCGCTCATCGTGCTGTCCAATTACTTCTACGGCAGCGGCGAGAACCTCATCGCCGCCTTCCTGCCCGAACTCGCGCGCGGCGACGCGCTCGGCAAGGTGTCGGGCTGGGGCTGGAGCCTGGGTTATATCGGCGGTCTGGTCAGCCTCGGCGCCTGCCTCGCCTATGTCACCTGGGCGCAGGCGCAGGGACAGCACGCGACCGACTTCGTGCCGGTGACCATGCTCATCACCGCCGCGCTGTTCGCCCTTTCCTGCCTGCCCACTTTCCTCTTCCTCAAGGAACGCGCCGTCCCCCAGCCGCATCTGCAAGGAAAGAACCTGCTGCAGGAATCGTTCGCCCGCCTCAAACAGACACTCGCCCACGCCAGGGACTTCCGCGACCTGCGCCGCTTCCTCATCTGCACCGTGTTCTACCAGGCCGGCATCCAGGCGGTCATCACCCTCGCCGCCATCTACGCGCAGCAGGCCATGCACTTCACCACCCAGCAGACCATCATGCTGATCTTCGTGGTGAACATCACCGCCGCAATCGGCGCCTTCGCATTCGGCTTCCTGCAGGACCGCATCGGGCACATCCGCGCCATCGCGCTCACCCTGATCGGCTGGATCGTCATGATCGTGCTGGCATGGGCCGCAGAAGGCGCGGACATGTTCTGGGTCGCCGCCAACCTCGCCGGCCTCTGCATGGGGGCGAGCCAGTCCGCCGGCCGCGCGCTGATAGGCTCGCTGAGCCCGGCCACGCGACGCGCCGAGTTCTACGGTTTGTGGGGATTGGCGGTGAAACTGTCGGCGATACTGGGGCCGCTGACCTACGGCATCGCGAGCTGGATCACACAGGGCGACCACCGCACAGCGATACTCATCACCGGCAGCTACTTCGTGGCGGGCTTGTTCATCCTGCGCGGAGTTGATGCGGAAAGAGGTCGGGCATCCGCCGTCCAGAGTGACATCGAGCGAACCACCCCCTGAGCCGCCCGGGCAGGCATCAATGCATATGCCCGGCCCGGCTCATCTCCACGCGGTTGCGACCGTGTGACTTGGCGCGATAGAGCGCCATGTCGGCCCGTGCCATGACGCTGTCGGCCGACATCTCCCGCTCATCGAACATCGCAATACCGATACTGATCGTGAACGGGATGTAGACATCCCCGCACAGGGCCGGCGCCCCGGCCACGTGATTGCGGAAGCGTTCGGCGAACAGCTTCGCTCCTTCCGCATCGCTACCGCGCAACAGTATCCCGAACTCCTCGCCGCCGAGCCGGCCGATCAGGTCGACGCGGCGCAGACGCTGCAAGGCAAGGCTGGTGAAATGTTTGAGCACGAGATCGCCGGCGGCGTGGCCATGGCTGTCGTTCACGCTCTTGAAATGGTCGATATCGATCATCAGGAAGGCGGCCGGCTGCCCGAAGCGGGTCACCTGCGCCAGCTCACTCTCCAGCTGCTCGATGAAGTGGCGCCGATTCGCCATCCCGGTCAGCGGATCGGTGGTCGCCAGGCGGATCAGCTCCTGCTCCATCTCCTTGCGCTGGGCGATGTCCTGGAACACGGCCTCGACTCCAACGATGCGCCCGTTCTCGTGCATCGGCGTCACCGTCAGTTGCACCGGGAACAACTCGCCGTTCTTGCGGATGAAGGTATCCTCGACAGCGCGCCGCACGCCGTCGCGCAGGGTCTGGAAGATGGGACACTCTTCAGACGGATAAGGAGTGCCGTCCCTGCGGTGGTGATGGAAGATGAGGTGCTGGTTCTTGCCCAACACCTCTTCCTTGCCGAAGCCCAGGATGCCGAGCGCCGCCGGATTGATGAAGGTGCAGCGTCCTTCCAGATCGACGCCATAGATGCCCTCGCCGGCGGAATTCAGCAGCAGTTCGTTCCACTGCGACAGGCGCGCGATCTCGGATTCGGCCTGCTTGCGGCTGCTGATATCCATCGCCGTCCCGCTCACGCGCACCGCGCGGCCGTCGGCGGAACGTTCGACCGCCATGCCGCGCGCCTGCACCCATACCCAGTGGCCGTCCTTGTGGCGCATGCGCAATTCGGCCTCGATATACGGCGTCTCCCCCTTGAGGTGACGCACCATGACATCGCGCACCATCTGCGCATCCTCGGGTCGGATCAGCGCGGCCAGCGTGGCAGAACGCGGTGCCAGCTCGCCCGGCTGATAGCCCAGCAGGCGGAACCATCCTTCCCCGAGATACAGCTTGTCGCTGGGGATGTGCCAGTCGGTCATCGCCAGATCGGCCCCTCTCAGCGCCAGGGTCAGACGGGCCTGTGCCTCGTGCCGGCTGGTGACATCGCGCGTGACACCAAGCAGGTGGCTGACCAGACCCGAATCGTCGCGCAAGGGCGCGGCATGGGTCTCCAGCCAGCGCCGCGTGCCGCCGGCTCCCTGCACTTCAAATTCCAGCACGCCGCTCTCACCCTTGAATATCCGCAGGAACAGGCTCTTGAATGCAAGGCGGTGCTCGGGCAGCACAAAGGCTTCCAACCCGCACTGGTTGATCTCCTCGACACTTGCCGCCTCGAGCATGGCCAGGCCGGCCGGGTTCATCTGCAGCAGCGTACCGTCGGCGTCGATCACCTTGACGCATTCCGGCTCGTTCTCGAGGATGGTGCTCAGGAAGTTCCGCTGTTCCTGAAGTGCTATCTCGGCCTGCTTGCGCTCGGTGATGTCGACGAAGCCCCACAACGATTCTTCGGTCTCGCGGTTCAGCAGGGCGCCGCTGATGTCCACCCAGACAAGGCTGCCGTCCTTGCGCGCCAACTCGATCTGCGAACGATATACCTGACCGGAAGCCAGCACCGGATAAGCTGCAGCGCCGAACGCCTGGAATGCCTCATCATCCGGATAGCAGCGAAGAGTCGGCTCTCCGGCCAGTTCGCCCGTGCCGTAGCCAAGTATCTTTTCGAACGCCGGATTGGCCCAGACGATCTTGCGCTCCCGCACCGTCACGATGCCGACCAGGTCGCTTTCAAGGATGGCCTTCTGTTCGGCCAGCAGACGCTCCAGCCGCATCTGGTACAGCTTGTGTTCGGTGATGTCCGCCGCGTAGACCACGACCGATTTCACTATCTTCTCGCCATCGAACACCGGAAAGTAGTTGAGCGCATAGTGCCGCTCGCTGCGGGTATCTTCCGTACGCAACTCCCTCCCGGTCCGGAAGACTTCCGCCAGGCCCGCCCTGCGGCCGGCCGCCACCTCGGGCGGAAAATAGTCGAAAGCACATTTCCCGATCATGTCCTGCGGCGTCTTCTTGACCCGGCTTGCGCCGATCTCGTTGATGGCCAGGATGGTACCGTGCTCGTCCACATGGAACACGCTCTCGGTGGTCGCATTCAGGATGGCCGCCAGCTGATCCTTGTTCCGCTGCACGGCGGCTGATGCCCTGAGCAGTGCAAAGAACGGCCACAGCAGCAACAGCGCGATCACGAGGAACGTCAGCCGCAGCGCGCCCGCGTTGTCCGCACGAGCAGGCCAGCCGCCGTGCGGCACCGCCGCCATCTCCCACGATCCGCTCGGCAAAGCGACCTCCATCACTACCGGATCGGCGGAGAACAGTTCAGGACGGCCGAAGAACACCTCGCCCCGGCCGCCCTTGCCATCCTTGCCGCGCAGGGCGATCTCCAGCGGCAGCCCCTCATCCTGCAAGCCGCTACCAAGGTATAACCGTTCGGCATCGATCACTGCCGAGATCAGCCCCCAGAACCGCCTGCCGCCGCGCGCATCCTCAACGAACACCGGGATGCGCGCGATGATCCCGACGCCACCCTGCGCCAACTGCAGGGGACCGGCCAGTACCAGCTGGCCGGTGCGGCGCGCCTGATCCGCCGTCTCGAACTGGGAAGGAGTCTTCCTGAAATCAAGACCGATCGCCTTCTCGTTGCCGGCCATGGGATACATCAGGCGGATCACCATGTCGGGTGCGGCACCGATATTGCGCAGATTGGAACCGCCATCGAACAGCGGTTTGGCCGCGCGTGCGAATTCCGCCTGCGTGATGTACGGCTGTGCCGCGACCACACTCACCAGCCCCTTCACCAGCTGGACATCGCCGCGCAGATTCACTTCGATGCGGCTGCGCACCTCTCCCAGCATGCGCTCGGCATCGGCACGGCTGGCAGCGGCGAAGCGCTCGTCGTTCAGACGCTCGCCATGATAGGCCGCCAGTGCCAGACCACAAGCCAACAACGCGATGGCCAGGTAATGCCTGGCTTCTTTACGTTTCAGCATACTTTCCTCCTGCAGCGCATGATGCCGCGGTCATTGTATTCTTGTCTCTTGCCGCCCGATCAGTTCCAGCAGCCCGTTGGGCTGTCCGCGCATCAGTTTGAGCAGCTCACCGTGTGCCGTCCCGGGTGAGATCGCGCCGGTTCCAGAAACTTTCCAGCAGTGTAGACCCGCAAACACAGTTGCGGAACAGATCCACGACCGTGCGACCGTCGTCGTCATGGCTTTGCTTCAAACCGCTGGCATTGGAACGGAGCGGCTTGGTGGCGGCGAGGAACTCGGCTGCATTGCGGTATTCCCGGCCGCAGTTCGCACAGCGTTTCGGGAACGCCGAATCCACCAGCTCTCTCAGCCCGGCGAAGAACTCCTCATCGATGCGTGTAGCGGACACGGCTCCTCCTGGAACGGTCCTTGCGATATCAATCAAGCGGGGCTCATTGCGACATGCCCGGCTTTCTGCATTGCGAATCTCCGAAGGAGCCCTGATATTTCAGCAGCCCTCTCCCGGCGACATTTGATGACAGATGATAGTCCGGTCTTCAGCATTCATCCACTCGTTCCTCGATGCGCGGGGTGCCAAGGCTGACTGGCAAGCAATTGCAGCGATCTTCGATCCCGTTCCGCCGCTCCCTTGCAATCAGTTCCGTTGCCGGTCCGTTTGGCTTGGCTCATTTGGCTCCCCGTGGAATGACTCAGCGCGGATCGAAGCTGGGAGAATACTTTTGCAGGACCGGTCTCATCAATAGATCCTCCTTGATGACATGGTCGATCAACCAATCTCGCAGGAAAGCGGTGAAATGCCCAGCCGCTTCCGATGACCACTCTGCCCCCGCCGCATCGAATTCGCCGCGCACCCGGTTGAGCTTTTCCAGCAGCGCCTGGTGCGACTCGTTCAGATGCGGCGTCTGTGAATAACCTGCCGCCGTCGCGATCTTCTCTTCCCGCCCGAAGTGCACCTGAGAATATTGCACCAGCTCATCCAGCGCCACCGTCAGCGCACGCCGATCCTTGAGCGTCATGCACTGATCGACGCGGTTGATGATCTCGATCAGAAACTTGTGGTCGGAATCGATCACGTTATTACCGACACTCAACTGCTCACGCCATACCAGAGACATCGAACACCCCCATCACAAACAAACGCGATCCACGACTGCACTATTGCGGATTACCCGGCCTGCGGCAGGTCGACTCCGAGAACGGCCCCTGATAACGAACCCACGCCTCGCCCGGCGAGATTTGCGAACAGATGATGGTGCGGTCTTCCTTGCTCATCCACTTGTACCACGGCGCCTCGGCAGCGATGACAGCTGCACTGGCCAATGACAGGAACAATATCGCGATCTTCGTTTTCATTGATTCACCTCTTTTAAAAATCCGCAGCTGCCCCAGTTAGCTCCGCTTCAACCAGCCAAAATCAGGAAGACTGCCCGGTGCGCAATGTCTCAGGACCATCTCTTGAGACGGACCCGCTTCACCATCAAGAGCGCACTATAGTGCCGGAGGTAACGTAATACCGCACTGCGCAAGAAGACGTAGGAGCGCGATGAAATCTCGGAGTATCGCAGTTGGCCAACTTCGGATCGCTCATGCACAAGAAACGAATATTTTCCCCTCCGCTCAATAACGGCGCCATCCCCGAGAGTCTCTGGCTGCAAGTCGAGCGGAAAGAACGAATTCTTTGCAAGGTCCGAGCGCACAACCGAAATCACAGCAGAGAGCGGTACAGTTGCATCAAGGGGTCCCTGGGGTCCTGGCGCGGCGGGATGCAACATATCGAGAAGTTTCTTCGCGGCAACGATCTGATCAGGGCTGGTCATATTCTCTTTGGCACTTAACGTTTGATTGAGGGACTGCGCGCTTTTGGGCGAGGTTTAAAGGAGGGCAGCATCGCTTTGTTTTTCTATTTCGCTCCCGCTCATCAATCCCTCAAAAAATTAATTCGAAGCTGCCCCCCCTTGAGCCTTGCCTCGCCACCCGAACAATTTCAAACCACCTCATTCCGCCCCGCAAACCGTTCATGCCGGCGGGCGTTCCGCCTCGATCTCCGCGTTAAGCTTGGCCAGACAATTCACTGTCTTTCTTGATTGCTCGATGAAGCTCTCGCTCAGGATCTTGTGCGCCAGCTGGCTGTCCCCTGCCTGATGCGCTTCGACGACCTTGGAGGCGTGGAAATGGAATTTCGCGTGCTCATCGACAAGTTGCTGGAACAGTTGATATTCGCCGAAGCGTTTTTTGCCGTGTCCGTGTATCCAGATCCCCAGCGCGCAGCGATTGTCCACGCAGATATTGTGCGGCTGCAGGTCCTCGGTGGAATTGCCCTCAAGATAATCCATCAGGCGTTTCTTCCAGTTGGCATGTGCCTGCATCGCTTCGAACAGATCGATCTCATGCCGGATCTCTTGGCGTTGAGCCTGGGTCAAACCGAACATCGATAGCATTTTTTCGAACATGGCACGCCTCTGTGAAGTAGCAACGCAACTCTTTGACCAGCATCGGATATGGCCAAAGTCTACCAGCCAGAGGTGGCTGTTTATATATGCCTGACGGCCTAGATATCGGCCTAGATAGTTGCGCCCTGCACCCCGGATTGCCCGGTGGCTGCCCGTTGACGACACTATTCCTCGCTCATCTCCGCACTCTGCGTCGGCACCTCGGCCGCCTTCTTCTGTACGCTCACCGGCAGGCTGACCTTCACTGTCGACACCTTGTCGGCATACAGTTCTTCGCCCAGCAGCGGCACGAGGTTGGTGGGCTGGCGCGGGTGTTTGGGGAAGTTCTGCTTGATCGCTTCCAGTTCTTTTTGATTGGACTGGAAGTAGCGATTGGCCTGGATCACGCGCGGCATGTTCTTGATGAGGTGCCACAGGCTCCAGCGGTGCTGCCACAGGCGTTTGGCGAAGGTGCGATGGTAGGCCTTGCTGTTGTAGAAACGCAGGATGTGCCAGTTGTACAGCGCATCCATCTCTTCGCGCGATTTGAAGCCCTTGGGCAGGAACACGAAGTTGAGGCAGTTCATCAGGCGCCAGTCCTCGATGGTCTCGCCCTCTTCGCCGCCGATGCACTCGTCCCAGATCGGCGCGCCGTAGAGCGGGCTGAACTTGGTCATGTTCATCTCGTCCAGATTGAGCGAGAGGATGAAGTCGCTGGTGGTCTTCACCGTCTCCGGCGTCTCGCCCGGCATGCCGAAGATAAACAGCCCTTTCGCGCGCAGCCCGGCATTGTGTATCTGCTCCACCGTCTTCTTCACCGCCTCCAGCGTCACGCCGGCCTTGTGCCGCTCCATCATGGCCGGGTCGGCGGATTCGATGCCCATGGATACCATCAGCGCACCCGCCTGCTTCAGGCGTTGCAGCATCTCGTCCGAGGTGTGGCCGGTGCGGATGGCGCAGTTGAACTGCATGCCCAACGGTTTCGCGATGAGCAGGTCGCACAGGTCGAACACGCGCTTCTTCTGCGCGGTGAATAGATCGTCGTAGAAGTTGATGTGGTACACGCCGAAATTGTCGCGCAGGTGCTTCATGTGGTCGTAGATGTACTGCGCGGAATTGACCTTGTACAGGCGCTCGAACACGGTACGGTCGCAGAACGAACAGGTGTAGGGACAGCCGCGCGAGGTGATCATGGTCGCGCCGTGCTTCTTCACATACGAGAACAGCGGCAGGTGGTAGGCATGCGGAAAGCCTTCCAGCTTCTCGTAGGCCGGGAACGGCAGTTCATCCAGATTGAGGATGCGCTGGCGGCGCGGGTTGGAGACGATCCTGTCGCCGTCGCGATACACCAGGTTGTAGATCTCGTGCGGCGGCTTGCCGTCGGCCAGGTCGAGCATCGCGCCTTCGCCCTCGCCGATGCACAGGTAATCGATCTCGGGAAAATGCTCCAGCAACGGCGCGCCGATGGACGACACGTGCACGTTGCCGAAGGCGATCTTGATGTCGGGACGTTTCTGCCGGATGTATTGCGCCATGTCCGCCGCATCCATGAAGCCTGAGGTGGTGGTGGAGAAGCCGACCATCTCGGGATCGGTCGCCAGGATGATCTCGGCGTTCTCTTCTATCGTCGGTGGTGCATAAGGACCCAGGCAGTCGTGCACGAAGGTAGTGTGTCCGTGCTTGTCCAGCCAGGCGGCAAGCGACAGGATGCCGATGGGAGGCATGCGGTTCGCCAATACGGAGAAATCGGGCTGACCGGGAACGAAGTTGAAACCTGCGGGGTGAACGAAGGTGATGCGCATGAGACAACCGACCTTTCGACTTTAGCTGACCCCGCAGTATGTCAGAACAATTTCCGCCATATCAACAGGGGCAATCGGATGATGAATCCGGCGAACAGGCGCAGGTGCATGGAAGTGAGCAGTACATTGTCGCGCAGGTAGTTGAAGTGCGAGACGCCGCCCTCGGCCGCATCGAAATATTTCACCGGCGCATCCACGTTGATGGGGCGCGCGCCGCACCAGCACAGGCGCACCGCCGCCTCGGGATCGAAATCGAAATGGCGCATCCAGTAGCTGTTCTCCATCACACCCAGCAGCATCTGCGCCGGATAGACGCGGAAGCCGTAGAGCGAATCGCCGATGCCCTGCCACAGCGTCTCGAAGTTGGCCCACCAGTTGGAGACCTTGCGCCCGCGCACGCGCAGCAGCGGCGCGCTGGCATCGAACACGGGGCGGCCCAGCACCAGCCCGTCCGGGTTGGCCTGCGATACCCGCATGAATTCGGGGATCTTCTCCGGCGGGTGCTGGCCGTCGGAATCCATGGTCAGCACATGCGTGTAACCCTCGTGCACCGCGGCGCGCAGGCCGTGCAGCACGGCTGCACCCTTGCCCTGGTTGTGCGGCAGCACCATCACGCGCAGCTGCGGGTCCTGCTCGGCCATCTTCTGCAGGCCTTCGCCGGTGCCGTCGGTGCTGCCGTCCACCACCACCCATACCGGCGCCCATTGTGCGCGTGCGGCGCGCACGGTGTCGTACACCTTGGCGCCGGTGTTGTAGCTGGGGATGAGGACGAGATGTGTGGTCGATGGGGTCATGGCTGCTTGTGTGTCATTTGTTCGCGATAGTACTGCTCGAGGTCGGCGGCGAAAGTCTTGGCATCGGTGCCCACATCGAAACGCTTGCCCAAGCGCACGCTGTAGCGCAGCGGAAACTCGGGTTTGTAGAAGAACGACCAGTTCTTCCCCAGAAAGGGGCTGCTCGCTTCCAGGAATACCGTCTGCACCGGCACGCCCGCTTTCTTGGCGACCAGTGCGAAGCCGCCCTTGAATTCGTTCACCGGATCGCGCACGGTGCGCGTGCCCTCGGGGAAGATCAGCAGCTGCGCACCCTCGCGCAGTGCGACACCGGCCTCGCGCACCAGCATCGCAGTGGAGTCGTTGCGCACATAGCCCGCCATACTGGCGCCGCCGCCTAGCAGCGGGTTGTCGAGCAGCTTGGCCTTGAGCACGCAGACGAAGTTGGGCAGACGCGAACCGATCAGCACCACGTCGATGAGCGCGGGATGGTTGGTGACGATGACCAGCGAGGGTTCGTCACGCAGCACATCCAGCGCCTTGAGATCCAGCTTCACCAGCCCGCTGGCGCGCACCACGAACAGGTAGGTGCGGAACACCAGCATGATGGCATAGCGTCCGACGCGCTGGCCGATGCGGTGCGGCAGCAGATGGCGCAACAGACTGGCGGGCAGGCTCCAGAGCAGGCAGATGAAAGCGAAGAACAGCAGACCGCCGTACAGCACGGTGTATTCGTACAGGGATCTCAATTGTCGCCAAACCCACATCTCTTATCCGCTTCCCCGACTCTTTCCTATCTGCCGCAAGACTAGCACATGTCCGTCATATCCCGATGACGCGGCGGCGTTCAGTCGTACTCCACTTCCACCAGCTCGTCCGACTTGTCCAGGATCCAGGTGATGGCGAAACCGACGGTGAAGTATTCCTTGCTCCTGACCAGCGGGCTGTCGGTGAAGACCGCCCCTTTCAGGCTGTCCCACTTCATGAAGCCGCCGGTCCAGTAGCCTTCGTGGCGCTTGTTGAAGGCGAAGATGAACTGCGTGCCGGAATAGCCGCCGGCCGCGGTGTAGGCCGGACGTTGCGCCGTCGCGTATTGCTGCTCGACGTTGTAGAAATAGCCGTGGTAATGCTTGTCGGAATAGATCACGCCCGCCACCAGCCCGATGTTCCAGCCGTTGTGGTCGATGTCGTGGAAATCCAGATTCAGCTGCGGCTGGAACAGCCAGCCGGCATGGCGGAAATGCTTGAAATCGGAGGCGATGACCGCGCGCAGCGGCATGCGCATGTCGAAGGTGTTGTGCTTGTCTTCCGTGTACCAGAGATGGAAATTGAGCGAGGGGCCGAGTTCCAGCGTGGGATCGAGATCGGGCATGCCCTGCCGTGCGATGGCCCCCTTGGCCGGAACGGAACCGTTCACGCTGACATCCATCTCGACGCGGTCGCGCTTGAAGATCAGCCCGCGCACCCGCTCGCGGTTCACCTGCAGGGTCTCGCCGTTATACGCGATATAGGGGACCGGCAGCAGGTAGGATTTGCGCTCGTCGGCGCCGCGATAGACCGGGAAATCGATGGCGGCAAAACCGGCGCCGATCTCCCATAGCGGCCGGATCTCGGTCTGCGCATGGGCGACGGGAATGCTGCCGAGCGCCGCGAACAACAGGACAGTCCGGACAAGGTTCCTCATGACCTGCCGCCCCCGGCGCTACTGCGCATCATTGAAATAGGCGCCCTCGATCTCCAGCAGCAAATCGGAACGGCAGATGTTGGAATGCAGATAGACCGCCTTGCACGCCGCACCGAACTCGGCCAGCACCTTGGCCTGCACCATCGCCAGGTCGTGCTCGTGGCGCACGTAGACCTTGAGCAGCATGCGCCCGCGCGCAGCATCGTAGTGCGGTATCTGTTGCAGCAGGGTGCGGATATTGAGCAGCGTCTCGGCGGTCTGCTTCTCGCTGTCGCCGTGGTGCAGCGTCTCGAAACCGACGATGCTGGCGGTGCCGGAGATGAAGAAGCAATCCTGTCCGCCCAGCGTCGCCGCCAGCGCGCGCACGAAGATCGGGCTCTTGGGGCCGAACTTGTCCGGGTAGTGATAGGCGCTGACCTGGCGCGGATTCTCCACCGCCTTGCCCGGCTGCTTGCCCGCCATGAAGTAGATCACCAGCGATCCGCTGTTGCTGCCCAGTGCGCTCGCCGCCGGGACACTTTCCTCGCTGATGCTGCGGCCGTTGGCGACGAACGCGGCATGGCGCCCGACGTTGAAGCCGCGGTAGCGCTCCAGACCGTTCTCGTCGTCGTTGATCTGGGGGAAGTAGTGCCAGACGCGCAACAGGTTGCGGTAGTCGAGATGATCGATGAACTTGAAGATGCGCATGTAGGCCTGCTCGGCCAGCGTTTCCAGGGTCTCGCCCGCATGCTGCGGCAGCGACAGGCTGCCGAACAGCACCTTGCCGTCGGTCGTGCCGCAGATACCCTGATATTCGCAGGCTGTGACCGGCGCATCGCTGGTCCAGACTTCGAAGCTGCTGGCGTTACCGCCCAGCACCGGGATATCGACCTGGATCGGCGCACACGGCGTCGCCGGCAACGGCAGCGCGCGGCCGAAACCGATCACGCTCATCACATGACCGCGATGCCTTTCCAGATACGTTCCGATCTCATCGGCATCGAGGTATGCCAATCCGAATTGCGTGACGCCACTGCGCATATCAGCCTGTCACACCGATATCCATGACCTGGATGGAACGTTTGCGCTTGCGCCAGGCCATGATGCTGGACTTCAGATGGAGCAGCGAACCGCCGTAGTACATGACCTTGAACATGAACAGCCAGAAGGCATAGCGATTGGTACGGTACACGTCTCCGGTCAGGATGGAGATCAGCGCGCGCTTGACCTTGCTCTCCGTGCCCTTGTACATGAGCAGGTTGCGCATGGCCGGGGTGGTGATACGGTAGATGAACCAGGAGAACACCCTGGGCCCCTGCATGATGGCCTTGTCGAATGCCTTCAGCGCCTGCGCCGCCTCCTGCGGCTTGTCCAGACAGCGCTCGACGGCATCGGCACCGGCGAAAGAGCTGGCCATCGCCAGGAACACGCCGGAAGAGAAGATCGGGTCGATGAAAGCGAAGGCGTCGCCCAGCAGGATGTAGTTCTCGCCGGAGGAGCGCTCGGACAGGTAGGAGAAGTTGCCGGTCGCCGTCACCGGCGAGACCAGCCTGGCCTCCTTCATCCGCTCCATCAGCGCTGGGCACATGGCGATGGTATCCATGAAGAACTGGGTCATATCGGTTTTGCGCGTCTTCATGTAGTACGGCCAGCAGGTCGCGCCTATGCTGGTGTTGCCGTCGGCCAGCGGGATGAACCAGAACCAGCCGTGATCGAACCAGAACAGGCTGATGTTGCCTTCCACTTCGCCTTCCAATCGTTTCACGCCGGAGAAGTGGCCGAACATGGCCGCGCTGTTGTGTTTCTTGTTGCGGTGCTTCATCTGGAAATGGTTGGACAGGAAGGTGTCGCGGCCGGAGGCGTCCACCACGAACCTGGCGCGGATACGTTGCTCCTGCCCGTCCTTGTCCATCGTGCTCACCAGCGCTTCCGCGCCCGGCTGGAACTTGATGTCGGTGACCTTGCATTCTTCGACCACGCGCGCACCCTTGGCGGCGGCATTCTTGAACAGCACCTCGTCGAATTCGTCGCGGCGCACCTGATAGGCGGAAGGCCAGGTGTTATCCAGCGCATCGTTGAAATCGATCATCACCGGCGCCGGATGCCAGGGTGAGACGAATTCCGCCCCCAGTTTCACGATGCCGATACGCTTGATCTCTTCCAGCAGGCCGAGCTCTTCGAACATCGGCATGTTCATCGGCAGCAGCGATTCGCCGATGTGGAAACGCGGATGCTTCGATTTTTCCAGCATCAGCACATCGCGCCCGCGCTGTGCCAACAACGCCGCGATGGTGGAACCGGCCGGACCGCCGCCGATCACCAGCACTTCGCACGAACTCTCTTGCCCTGCCATGATGACTCCTTGAACTTGTTGGGCGGAACCGCCTTATTCGGCCTTGTTGACCTCGATACGGGTCAGCAACTGGTCCTCGCCGGCATTGAGGGTCAGGATCCCCTCACCCTTGTATGAATACTGCAGGACCCAGCGATCCGGGCCGAAATAGAACGGGATGGACGCCTTGGCGGTGGGATGCTGCCATTGCTTGGTCGGTGGCCCGATCAGCTTCTCCACTTGTGCCAGCGTCATGCCGATCTTCAATTTGGCGAACTTGCTGCCCGCTGCCGGTTTGCCGACGATGGCGCCTTCGGGGGCGGCCTCTTTCCTGGCGCTCTCCTTGGCCGGAGCGGTTTTGCTGGCCGGCGCGCTTGCGGGCGCACCGGTATCTGCCTGTTTCGATGCGCAGGCGGTCAATGATGCGGCGGTGATGACGATGAGAACCAGATCGATGTGCTTCATTTCAGTCTCCTTCTTGAGTCACGCCGGACGGCGCCGTTGAGTTGCCCTGTTCGTCGGTCATCTTAACCGACCCCCCAGTGCCGGGCAACCAAAGGAGTGACATTCAGCCATCATTCCTGACAATCAAGATCGCAGAAAAGACCAGACTCAACACCGCGCCGACCGCCACGGTGGAACCGATGGCGGCGAGCACCGGCGATTGCGAGAACGACAGCAGGCCGAAGCCCAGCACTGTCGAGGCGTTGGCGAAGAGCAGCGAAGTGACGGTGCGCTCCCGGTCCAGCGCCGATGTGCAGCGATGATCGAAGAACAGCGCATAGTTTGAGCCCACCGCCACCACCAGCAACAGGCCGATCAGATGGAAGATGGACAGGGTATGCCCGCTGAGCACCAGCCATGCGGTCACCGCGACGACTGCCGCCGCCAGCGGCAATGACACCTCCAGCACGCGACGGACTGAACGCAGGCTGACGAGCAACAGGACGACGATAGCCAGCGCGCCGAGCAGGGCGTTCTTGCTGGCTTCATGGCGGTAATCGCGGAACATCTGCTCGGACTCCTGCTTCATGTCGAGCAACACGAACGATGTCGCCGAGACATGGCGGATGCCCTGGGCTATGCCCTGCGCGTCTTTCACGCCGCGCAACGGCATCATCACCGTCCAGCCGCCGTCGCGCGGCACCAGGACGGAATCCAGCTTCAGACCCAGCGCCGTGCCTTGCAGGGCGGCGCGATCAAGCAAGGGCTGCCGCTTCGCTGTCGCGATCTCGCCGGCGAACGGGGCAAAGGTCGCACTGCGGAACGGCATGCCGCGCATCGCCTCGCCCATGTTGCGGCGCAACTCGACCTCACCCGGCAGGGCCGCCTGCCGAGCCAGTTGCGCCTTGCGGCTGGGCAACGGCGGCGCATCGAATCCGTCCAGCATGCCCTGCGCCACCAGCTCGCGCATGACGGGGACGAGCTCCTCACTCTGCTGCAGCGCGTGTTCCTCGTCGCTGCCGTTCAGCACCAGCATGTAACGCACATCCGGCGCGCCCATGTCGCGGCGCAACTGTTCGTCCAGCGCCAGCGATTCCCTGGAGATCGGACTCATGCTGGACAGACTGTCGTTCCATAACGAGTCGCGCTTGAACACGATGAACACCGCCGCCACGACCGTCGCTGCGAGCAGCACGGTGCGCGCACGCGGCGCATGACGCAGCAGCGCCATCAACGATCCGCCAAGACGCCGCGGGGGATGCACCGAGAAACCTTGCGGCAACAGGTGCGGCAGCACCCAGCGCGTGGTGCTCACCGCACCGACGAGACCGGCGATGGAGAAGAGGCCGAGTTGCGCCAGACCGGTGAAGCCGGAGAACAGCATGGCAGAGAAGCCGCAGATGGAGAGCAGCACACCCAGCCGCAGCGTCGGCCAGATGCGTTTCAGCGTGCTCTGCGGCGTGCCGTTCTGCTCGATCTGGGTGAACAGGTAGATGGCATAGTCCACGCCCTCGCCGATCAGCGTGACGCCGAAACCGAGCGTGATGCCATGCACACTGCCGAAGCCCACACTCACCGCCGCGATACCCGCCAGTGCACCGGTCGCCACCGGGAACAGCCCCAGCGCCAGCACGCGCGGCGAACGGTAGAGCGACAGCAGCATGCTCGCCACCAGCAGCGTGGCGATCAGCGAAAGTTTTGCCGCGTCATCGCGGATGGAAGCGCGCGACTGCACCGAAAACACGCCGGGGCCGGTCATGCGCATTTGTGCACTTGCCGCCTCCGGCAATGCCTTGCGCGCCTCGTCGAACGCCGCCTGGAGCGCCAGCATGGCGCGTTCCTGCGCATCGATGTCGTTGCCGGAGCCTTTGGTGTGCGCCAGCAGCATGGCGCGCGCGCCGTCGCCGGAGAACCACACGTCATCCTGCACCAGCGGCTGCGCCTGCCCCTGCAACTGCTCCAGCATGTGGATCAGTTCGCCGCTCGGGTCGGCGGGCAGCACGCGCTGCGCCATGCCGCTCATCGGCGTAGCCAGCAGGTCGAGATAGCTGCCCAGGCTGTCGCGCAGCCCGGCAGCGGAGAAGCGTTGCGTGGTGACCGCATCGCTGAGCAGGTAGCGGTTGCGCCAGAGCAGGTCGAAGTCCTTCTCCAGACCGGCTTGTTCGCCGTTGTTGATCGCGGCGAGTTCGGGGGAGCCGCGCAGCTGCTCCGCCATCTTCTTGCTGACCTGCGCCAGCGCGGGGGCGGGAGCGCCTTCCACACCGACCAGGATCAGGCGCGACACCACGCCGTCGCGCAGCTGCTCCACCATGATCTTCTGCGTCGGCGTGGGGTCGCGCGGCATGAATGCCGACATGTCGGCGGTGAACTGGGAGCGCATGATGACCAGCACGCAGGCCGCGACGAACGCGAGCCAGACGGTCACGGCAAGGCTTCTGCGCCAGTTCACGGCTTCTCCTCGGTCACGGTCATGGTGGCGCGATCTCCGTTGGCCTCCAGCATCTCGATGACGGCCACGCGATCAGCGCGACCGGAGATGACGATCTCCTTCACCATGCCGCGCGTCTGTTTTTCGAGCGGCAGCAGCCGCAACCGCCATTTCGCCGCATCGCCTTTCAGCTCGACCTTGTAGAAACGCTGCAGCGTGGGCAGATCGCCGGCCAGGGTGGAGCGTATGCTTTCGACGAACGCCCACACCGCCGGATACTGCTGCACGACCAGCGTGCGCCTGGTGTTGCGCGTCCTGTTCTCGATGGTGAGCACCCCCTGATCGAGCACCAGGCTCTCGTCCCTGGGTTCGAGCGTGCGTTTTTCCAGGTGGCCGGGCGCCTGGAACGACAGCGTGCCGGACGATGTCAGCGGCACATCCAGCACAGCCAGGTGTTTGCGCTCGACGAAGCTTCCCTGCGAACGCTGCACCTGCGCCAGGCTCTGCATCAGTTGCGGCAGCCCCCATGCGGTCGCCGCCACGGACGACTCCGCTTCGGCATGTACGAACACGGGAACCAGGCACAACAGCATGAACAGTGAGCGCATCATGATTTCCAGAAGTCGAAGAAGTTGAACCAATTGTAGGGCGCCTCGCGGCAATAGTACTCGATGCGCGCCACATAGCGCTGTTGCGCCTGGCGGATCAGTTCGTTGCGCGGCACGCTGCTGTCGCTCATGTCCGCCAGCTCCTCGAAGTACAGGTCGTAGCGGTTGCCGCCGCGATATACGCCGACCATCAACAGCACCGGACACTTCAGCATGTACGCCATACGCAGCGGCCCGGTGGGGAATCTTGCCGGGGCACCGAGAAAGTCCAAGGTCACGCTGGCGCCGCCATGTTCCAGACCGCGGTCGGCGAGGATGCCGATGAATTCGCCGCGCTGCAGCGCCTGTTCGACCCTGAGCATGGAATCCACCTTGCCCAGACCGATCACCTGCTGCGCCAGGTCGGGGTTGATCGCCTTCAGCACCGAGTTGAGTTTGCGCGCGTTCTCCTCGTACATCACCACGCTGGCCGGCGGCCCGTCGATCTCGTCGGCGTAGGCGCGCGTGATCTCGAAGCTGCCGAGATGCGCGCCGAGCAGGATGCAGCCGCGCCGCTGTTCGAGCATCTTGCGCGCCGCGTCATCCAGATGTGTGCTCACCTCGAACATGTCGAAACGGCCGTTGAGCAGGAACACCCGGTCGAGGATGGTCGAAGCGAAAGTGTGGATGTGGCGGAAGCCGTCGCTGATGCGCGCCTTGCGCCCCAGCACCTTGTGCAGGTACTGCTTCGAAGCGGTGCGGGCCTCGCCCGCGAACAGCAGGAAGTACAGGCAGATCGGGTACAGGAACAGACGCGCGACGTTGCGCCCCAGCTTGAGCGCGACCCAGACGATGAAACGGATCGCCAGCGTGTTGCTGCGCTCCGGCTTGCCCGCCCATGCGGCGGCAGGTTTCTCCGCGTTCTTGTCAGGTGTTTGCAACGATGGCTCCCGACAGGACTTTGTTACCCGCGACCGTGCAGGTGAATTCGATGCTGCCCGCGGCGCTGCGCGCATGGTCGATCTCGACCTTGTCGCCCGGCCGCGCCGGACTGAGGAACTTGGCGTTCTTGACGTTGCACGAGGTGTAGCTCACACCCTCCGCACGCGCTATGCAACGCAACACCTCGGCCAGCAGCAGCGCACCGGGAATGATGGGGTTGCCGGGGAAATGTCCGGCACCGGTCGGGTGGTCTGCCGCGAATTGCAGAATGAGCCGGGCCATCATCACCTCGCGCACTGCTGCTTCAGGCGCAGCAACGCTTCGCGCGTCAGTTTGCCGGTGCTGTTGCGCGGCAACGCATCGACGAAGTACAGCGGACGCGGCAGGAACACCGCATCCACGCTGCTGCGCAAGGCGTCCAGTATCTGCTGCGCACTCAGGCCGGAGGCGACCACGAAAGCCAGCGGGCGTGTCACCGCACCATCGCCGTCGTCGGGCATCAGGAACACGCCGTCCTGCACGCCGGGGATAGAGTTCAGGTGATGGTTCAGGCTGGCCAGCGAGGTGCGCTTGCCCGCGATGTTGACCAGATCGGCGGTGCGGCCGTGCAGCAGGAAGGTGCCGTCGGGATTGCGCTCGATCACGTCGGAGAGCGGCGATTCGATCTCGACATGGCCGCCGCGCACGCGCACACCCTGCTCGTCCTGCGACATCTCGACGCCCGGCAGCAGATGCCAGGCGGCACCGTCGGTGGTACGGCGGCTCGCCACCATGCCCGCCTCGGTGCAGCCGTAGATCTCGTACAGCGGCGCGCCGAAACGTGCCTCGGATTCGGCTGCCAGTTGCGGCGCCAGCAGCGCCGTGGCGCACAGCACGAAATCGACTGCCGGGAGCGTATCCATCTCGGCCAGCAGGGTACGCAGGTGCACCGGTGTCGTGATCAGGCAGCGCGGACGCGGCAGCGATCCCAGACGGGCGCAGATATCCGCCGGGTAGAACGGCCTTTCGGCGACCAGCGCCAGCCCGTTCTGCATGGCCAGCAGCATGCTCGATTCCAGTCCGTACATATGCTGTGCCGGAACCGTGCCCAGCACCGCCATGCCGGAGTCCGCGCTGATGCCCAGGCGCTGCGCCTCGGCGACCGCGCCGCGGCACAGGCTGCCCCACGATTTGGCATGTGCCACCGGATCGCCGGTCGAGCCGGACGTGAACACCAGCGCGGCACTTTGCGCTTCCTCGACTTCGGGGATCGATGCGGGTGCCGCGCCCGCAAAGGATGACGGGAAAGCAACGACCTCGATGTCGTGCAGATCGGTCGGCCCGTCCGCCAGGCAGTAGATATCAGGATAGCGCTGGCTCAGGCGGGCGACGAAATCGGCGGTGTAATTGGGCGGCAACAGACTGGTCTGGCCGCGCAGCAGTGCGGCGGCGAAACCGACCGCGAAGCGATAACGATCCGTGCACAGATTCAGGATATGGCGCTTGGCCGGCAGGCTGGCGGCGAGCCGGTCGACATCGCGCAGGAAATCCGCAACCCGCACCGGCTGCCCGGCACGCCAGGCGAACACGCCGGCGAGGTCGTTGTGACGAATGAGCGGGATCGCGGCCATGACTATCGAACCTCAGCGTTCGCTATCCGCTTTCTTGGGTGCAGCGAAATCCTTGCTGTACACCTCGATCGCCTTCAGGATGGATGTCTTCGGATGATTGGGGAAGCGCAGCGTACGGTAGGTCTTCTCGGCCACGAACATGAGGATCAGCAGCGGCAGGTTGAGCACGTTGATGAAGAACGACCATGCAGCGAGCGGCGTGAACAGATACAACAGCAGCGAGACGGCGACCTGCAGAACGAAATAGACGCACCAGGCGATGGTGACGTGGCGGGTGTATGTGACCACTTCCTGCTTCAGCTCACCGTTGATGCGGCGCGATATCTGCGAGATCAGCGGCTCCCGTCCTTGTCGCAGGGTGCGGCCGAACAGCCAGAGCAGGAAAAGGTTGAGTGTGGCATGCGACAGTCCGTTGACCGCCAGCAGACCGATGCGGCCGTGATCTCCGGTCGCGATATAGTAGATCGCAGCGCCGAATGCCAGACCCAGCAGCGGCCACCACACCTTGCCCACCATACGGAACGTCACCCAGGCCGCCACGGCCAGCAGCGGTGCGAACACGAACAGCAGGTGCGCCATCTCCACCTCTTCCTTGAGGATGAAGGCATGCAGCAGGATGGGATAGGCGATGAACGCCACCAGCAGCAGGATCTTGCCCAGGTTCCCCATGTCACGCACCCTGCGATCGCGCATGGCGCGAGCTCATGTTTTGCGCAAATTGTCGATCCATGGAAGGCACGCCGATGTACGAGATCCGCCGTTCTGCGGAAGGTTCTTTTCTATGCAACTGCAAGGCATTTCCCCGATAGGTCTCAGGCCGGCATTCTAACCCGAATCGCAGTGTCCTGCCCTATCCACCCTGCCTGCAGTGGGCGCTTTTCGCGCACACCGGAACGCATTTTCGGTTAGCATTCGCGCATAACTATCCCATAACAAATCACGAACCATGACCACCCCAACCCACGACGCTTCCGGCAACATCGTCCACGCCCCGCACGCCCCGCTCACCGAGTACTATCAGCGCGAAGAAGACCGCCGCGAATGGGTCGGCGAGCAGTTCGACAAGACCGCGCCCGACTACGACCGGGTGGAAAAGATCCTCGGCCTGGGCACCGGCCCGACCTACCGCCGCAAGATCCTGGAATTCGCCGGACTGAAGCCCGGCATGCGCATCCTCGATGTCGGCATGGGCACCGGACTGGTGGCGAAACAGGCCGCGCGCATCCTCGGCGACGCCAGCCTGGTCACCGGTGTCGATCCCAGCGCGGGCATGATCCGCAACGCCAAACTGCCCGCCGGCGTGACCGTGATCGAAGGCCGCGCCGAATCGATCCCGCTTGCTGCAGGTGGATATGACTTCCTCAGCATGGGCTACGCCCTGCGCCATGTCTCGGACATGTCGGTCGCCTTCGCCGAATTCCACCGCGTGCTGAAGCCGGGCGGCAAGGTGTGCATCCTCGAGATCACCCCGCCCAAGGGCAGGATCGCCACCGCGCTGCTGAAGGGCTACTGCAAATACGCCGTACCCATGCTGGCGAAACTGGTCGCCAAGGACAAGGACACCGCGCAATTGTGGCGTTACTACTGGGACACCATCGAAGCCTGCGCCGCGCCGGAAAAGGTGATGGCGACGCTGACGAGCGCCGGGTTCGTGAATGTGCGGCGGACGGTGGATGTGGGGATGTTTTCTACTTATCTGGCGGAGAAGCCGCTGTAGGGCTGGTCATCTCCGACCGTTCGCCCTGAGCCCTTCGACGTTGCTCAGGACAGGCCTGTCGAAGGGTCGCCGCGAAGCGGCGTGCGCACTGTGAATATCTGAGACCGTTCGTCCTGAGCTTGTCGAAGGATAGGCGAAGCCCGCTGGTTTTCAAATTCAAAACCAACACCGTCGGGGGTAGCCCGACAGCTAGTCACTTTCTTTTGCTTCGCCAAAAAGAAAGTAACCAAAGAAAAGGCGACCCCAGCGCGCCGCCCCTTCGGGGTTCCCTGCGTTGCTCAACCAGACAGGCCTCCTCATAAACTCGCACGATCCGCTACGCGGTCACGTGCTCAAACATATTCGTCGGACTGCCCCTGTCTGGTCTGCGCTACTCGGCGGCGCACAGGGGAAGAAAAATCAAAATCTAGAACCACAGCATGGGCGCAAAGCGCCCATGCTATTTTCCTATCCCTCCAACTGTGTAGTTATCAGCTCTTGAGTTATGTCAACGGTGGCAGCGACATCGCTAATATCAAATTCATCCCATTGAGCATGCGTTGCTTTAGTCCGAACGTGTGCTGCAACTCTGGCTCGCTTTGCCTTCGTGCCAGTAATCACTTCAATCTTTGTAAGTGCACCAATAAGCGAATCTAGCTGTACGCCAGTTTCTACAATCTCATTTTTTCGACAAATACGCCTCACAGTATCCTCAAATACAACACCGCAAATAACGCCTGCTTCTTGTTTTTTCTGTTCTTTAAGATATGCACGTCCATGCTCAAGGAAATCATCAAATGTTTCAGCCCTAGCTCTGTCGGCTATTGATGTGAGAAGGCCGGCATCAATATCGCGAAGCATAATGGCAAGCAATTCTGCAAACTCTCCAACGTCGTTGTGTATGACCCATCCTGAATCCCGGTCGGCGATCTTTTCTGCTCTTTTTCTGAAGGCATTTGACTCACTTGGACAAAGAACCTGAACAATATTTAGCGCAGATACCAGCTGGAGTTACCAGGATTTAGTGGACAGCAGATTTGCGCTTACGATGCGCCGCTTCAAATTCATCTGGACTGACTCCGCCAAGATGGCTGTGACGACGAATCGGATTGTAGAAACCATCTATGTACTCGGCAAGGGCCAACGT
>JACRNY010000007.1 GCA_016214695.1 Nitrosomonadales bacterium
GAGATGGTGATGCCTGGCGACAACGTCAGCATCACGGTGAACCTGATCAACCCGATCGCGATGGAAGAAGGTCTGCGCTTCGCGATCCGCGAAGGCGGTCGTACCGTCGGCGCAGGTGTGGTTGCCAAGATCATCGAGTAAGCATACAATGCGCCCCCTCGCGTGGCTGCGGCCACGCGTTTTCGTTCTTTAAACCAGCGGCTATGCCGCGTAGATGCAAGAGAAGATTATGCAAAGTCAAAAAATTCGCATCCGCCTGAAGGCGTTCGACTATCGTTTGATCGATCAATCCGCGCTGCAAATCGTGGATACGGCCAAGCGCACCGGTGCAGTGGTCAAAGGCCCGGTTCCCTTGCCTACCAAGATCGAGCGTTTTGATGTGCTGCGTTCCCCGCACGTGAATAAGACTTCGCGCGATCAATTCGAGATTCGTACCCACCTGCGCCTGATGGACATCGTCGACCCGACGGACAAGACTGTCGATGCGCTGATGAAGCTGGACCTGCCGGCTGGTGTGGATGTCGAGATCAAGTTGCAGTAACGGTTTTTGCAGTATTTTGTAGTTTAAGCAGCAAGCAGTACGGATCGGCTGACCAATTGAAGTCAGCCCCTTAATAAAAGGAAATAAAATGAGCTTAGGACTTGTCGGTCGCAAGATTGGCATGACCCGCATCTTTACCGACGACGGTACGTCGTTGCCGGTAACTGTGCTGGACGTGTCCAACAATCGTGTCACCCAGATCAAAACCGCTCCCACGGATGGTTACAGTGCAGTGCAGGTCGCGTACGGTACGCGCCGCGCCAGCCGCGTGACCAAAGCCGCTGCGGGGCATTTCGCCAAAGCCGGCGTCGAAGCCGGCAGCGTGCTGAAAGAATTCACCGCTACGCCTGAACAGCTTGCCAGCCTGACGGTCGGCGGCAAAGTTGGCGTGGATCTGTTCCAGGTCGGCCAGAAGGTCGACGTGACAGGCGTGACGATCGGTAAAGGCTACGCCGGTACCATCAAGCGTTATCACTTCAAATCTGGCCGTGCTACGCACGGTAACTCCAAGTCGCACAACGTACCGGGCTCCATTGGTATGGCGCAGGATCCGGGCCGTGTGTTCCCCGGCAAGCGCATGACCGGTCATCTCGGTGACGTGCAGCGCACTGTGCAGAATCTCAAAATCGTTCGTATCGATGCTGATCGCCAGTTGATCCTGGTGATGGGCGCTGTACCGGGTGCTCCCGGCGGCGACGTGATCGTGCGTCCGGCAGTGAAAGCGGGGGCATAATGGAACTGAAGGTCATTAACGAAAACGGCAAGGCCGGTGCAAGCATGAACGCTTCCGACGACCTGTTCGGCCGTGAATACAACGAAACGCTGGTGCATCAACTGGTGACGGCTTATCAAGCCAACGCCCGTTCTGCCAACAGCAAGCAAAAAGGCCGTAGCGAGATCGCCAAGTCGACACGCAAGCCGTTCGCCCAAAAGGGTACCGGTCGTGCACGTGCCGGTATGGCATCCAGCCCTCTGTGGCGTGGCGGCGGCAAGATTTTCCCGAACTCGCCCGATCAGAACTACACCCAGAAGATCAACCGCAAGATGTATCGCGCCGGTCTGGCTTCCATCTTCTCGCAGCTGGTGCGCGATGGTCGTCTGAGCGTGGTCGACACTCTGTCGGTTGATGCGCCGAAGACCAAGTTGCTGGCGCAGAAGATCAAGGGCATGGGCTTGGATCGCGTGCTGATCATCACCGACAGCATGGACGAGAACCTGTATCTGTCGTCGCGCAACCTGCCGAACGTGCTGGTGGTCGAGGCGCATCAGGCCGACCCGGTCAGCCTGGTGCGTTTCCCGCAAGTGCTGGTGACCAAGGGCGCGATCGCAAAAATCGAGGAGATGCTGGCATGAGCGCACAACAATTCAATGAAGAGCGTTTGCTGAACATCCTGTTGGCACCGCAGATCTCCGAAAAAGCGACTTTTGTCGCGGAGAAGAACGAGCAGGTGATCTTCCGCGTGGCATCCGATGCCACCAAGCCCGAAGTCAAGGCTGCGGTCGAGAAGCTGTTCAACGTCACCGTCGACAGCGTGCAGATCAGCAACGTCAAGGGCAAGCAAAAGCGTTTCGGCCGTTCCCTCGGCCGCCGTCAGGACTGGAAGAAAGCCTATGTATGCCTGGCTGCCGGTCAGGAAATCAACTTTGCCGCAAGCGAGCAGGGGTAAACCATGGCACTGATCAAACTCAAACCAACCTCTCCGGGAACTCGCGCCGTCGTGCGCGTGGTCAACAAGGAACTGCACAAGGGCAAGCCCGAGGCATCCTTGCTGGAAAAAAAGACACGTACCGCCGGTCGTAACCATAACGGCCATATCACCGTTCGTCACATGGGCGGCGGCCACAAGAAGCATTATCGTATTGTCGATTTCAAGCGCGACAAGGACGGCATCCCGGCCAAGGTCGAGCGTCTGGAATACGATCCGAACCGTACCGCGCACTTGGCATTGCTGGTGTACGCGGACGGCGAGCGCCGCTACATCCTGGCACCCAAGGGTATCTCCGCAGGTGCTCAGCTGGTGAGCGGCTCCGAAGCACCGATCAAGGCGGGCAACGCGCTGCCGCTGCGCAACATCCCGGTCGGTTCCACGATCCACGCGATCGAGATGCTGCCGGGAAAGGGCGCACAACTGGCTCGTTCCGCAGGCGCCTCCGTGCAACTGCTGGCCCGCGAAGGCAGCTACGCTCAACTGCGTCTGCGCTCCGGCGAGATCCGCAAGGTGCATATCGACTGCCGCGCGACACTGGGCGAAGTCGGTAACGGCGAACACTCCCTGCGTTCCATTGGCAAGGCCGGTGCGAACCGTTGGCGCGGTATCCGCCCGACGGTGCGCGGTGTGGCAATGAACCCGGTCGATCACCCGCACGGTGGTGGCGAAGGCAAGACAGCGGCGGGCCGTCATCCGGTCAGCCCATGGGGTGTGCCGGCCAAGGGCTATCGTACACGTAGCAACAAGCGGACTAGCGGCATGATCGTGCGCCGTCGCTTTCAGGTTTAAGGGGTAACGAGAAATGGCACGTTCAGTTAAAAAAGGTCCGTTCGTCGACTTGCATCTGATGAAGAAGGTGGAGGCAGTCCGCGCCACCAACGACAAGCGCCCGGTGAAGACATGGTCGCGTCGCTCCACCGTTCTGCCCGAGTTCGTCGGTCTGACGATCGCGGTGCACAACGGCAAACAGCATGTTCCGGTGTACATCTCCGAAAACATGGTGGGGCACAAGCTTGGCGAGTTCTCTTTGACCCGCACCTTCAAAGGTCACGCTGCTGATAAAAAAGCAGTCGCCAAGAAATAAGGAGACATGATGAGTACAAAAGCAGTCATCCGTGGTGTTCGCCTGTCGGCACAAAAGGCACGTCTGGTCGCTGACCAGATCCGTGGTCTGCCGGTCGCGCAAGCGCTGAACATCCTGGCTTTCAGCCCCAAAAAAGGTGGCGGTATCATCAAGAAGGCACTGGATTCAGCGATCGCCAACGCCGAGCATAACGACGGTGCAGACATCGATGAGTTGAAGGTCACCACCATCTACGTGGACAAGGCAACTTCTCTGAAGCGCATGATCCCCCGCGCCAAGGGCCGCGGTACCGGCATCGAGAAGCAAACCTGCCACATTACGATCACCGTCGGGAGCTAAAGCATGGGTCAGAAAATACATCCGATTGGATTCCGCCTGAGCGTCCAGAAAAACTGGACATCGAAGTGGTATTCCAACAGCAAGAACTTTGCCGAGCTCCTGCACAAAGACATCGAAGTTCGCGACTATCTGAAGAAGAAGCTGGCCGGTGCCGGCGTCTCCAAGATTGTCATCGAGCGTCCCGCCAAGAACGCCAAGATCACCATCTACACGGCACGTCCGGGTGTGGTGATCGGCAAGAAGGGTGAAGACATCGAGACACTGCGCAATGAACTCAAAAAGCGTATGGGTCTGCCCGATGTCGGTCTGAACATCGAAGAAGTGCGCAAGCCGGAAGTGGATGCGCAGCTGATCGCCGACTCCATCACTCAGCAGCTCGAAAAACGTATCATGTTCCGCCGTGCCATGAAGCGCGCGATGCAGAACGCGATGCGCCTGGGAGCGCAAGGCATCAAGATCATGAGCGGTGGTCGCCTCAACGGTATCGAGATCGCCCGTACCGAGTGGTATCGCGAAGGCCGCGTGCCGTTGCACACTCTGCGTGCCGATATTGACTACGGCTTCTCCGAAGCCAAGACCACCTACGGCATCATCGGCGTCAAGGTGTGGGTCTACAAGGGTGACCAGACTGGCCAGCAGGAACTCGCTGCCCCTGTCGTTGCCGAGCCGGAAAAGAAAGTAAGAAAGTCGGGAGCAAAACATGCTACAGCCAGCTAGAAGGAAATACCGCAAGGAGCAGAAGGGCCGTAACACCGGCGTCGCAACTCGCGGCAACAAGGTCAGTTTCGGCGAGTTCGGCCTCAAGGCCATCGGTCGCGGTCGTCTGACAGCGCGCCAGATCGAAGCGGCACGTCGCGCGATGACACGTCACATCAAACGCGGTGGCCGTATCTGGATTCGTATCTTCCCGGATAAGCCGATTTCCAAGAAGCCTGCCGAAGTCCGTATGGGTAACGGTAAGGGGAGTCCCGAGTACTACGTCGCCGAGATCCAGCCAGGCAAGATGCTGTACGAGATGGATGGTGTGGATGAGGTGTTGGCGCGCGAGGCGTTCCGCTTGGCTTCTGCCAAGCTGCCTATCGAGACGACATTCGTAGTTAGACAGGTAGGGGCATGATCATGAAGGCAAATGAACTGAAGGCCAAATCGGTAGCCGATCTGCAACAAGAGCTGTTGTCCCTGAACAAGGAGCAATTCGGCCTGCGTATGCAAGCGGCGACCCAGCAATTGAGCAATACCAGCCAGTTGCAAAAGGTGCGTCGCAACATCGCGCGTGTGAAAACCGTATTGACTGAGAAGGGTGTGCAGCAATGAGTGCAACGAATCTGAAACGCGCGCTGACCGGTACAGTCGTCAGCAACAAGATGGACAAGACCGTCACCGTGTTGGTCGAGCGCAAGGTCAAGCACCCGGTGCTGGGCAAGGTGGTGCGAGTCTCCAAGAAATACCACGCTCATGATGAGAACAACGAGTTCAATCAAGGTGATGTGGTGACCATCGAAGAGACCCGCCCGCTGTCGAAAACCAAGACTTGGCGCGTGGCCAAGCTGGTGGAGAAAGCCCAAGAGGCATAATTTGTTAATTAAAGCTTGTGCATTTTGGCAAGTTTGAATAGAATGCGCGGCTTCGTTTCACCGTCGCTTGCGGCGGCCTAACCCGAACGGGTTCCAAAACTAGCCGCCGCAGGCGGACAAAGTTGGAGATTGAAAAATGATACAAATGCAGTCTGTTTTGAATGTGGCCGACAATACCGGTGCGCGCTCCGTCATGTGCATCAAGGTGTTGGGTGGTTCCAAGCGTCGTTATGCTGGCGTTGGTGATGTGATCAAGGTCAGCATCCGCGATGCGGCACCGCGCTCGCGCGTCAAGAAGGGCGAAGTGTATAGCGCCGTGGTGGTGCGTACTGCCAAGGGCGTGCGCCGCTCGGACGGATCTCTGATCAAGTTCGATGGCAACGCGGCTGTGTTGCTGAATAACAAGCTGGAGCCGATCGGCACCCGTATCTTCGGACCGGTGACTCGTGAACTGCGTAACGAGAAGTTCATGAAGATCGTCTCTCTGGCACCGGAAGTGCTGTAAGCGGCTGTCGAGGATAAATCATGAACAAGATTAAAAAGAACGACGATGTGATCGTCATCACTGGCAAGGACAAGGGTAATCGTGGCAACGTGCTGAGCGTTGCTGGCGACTACGTCCTGGTGGGTGGTATCAACAAGGTCAAGAAGCACCAGAAGCCGAATCCGGTTAAGGGCACGACTGGCGGTATCGTGGAAATCGAGAAGCCGATCCATATTTCGAACATCGCCATCTACAACGCGACCACCAAGAAGGCGGATCGCGTCGGCGTCAAGCAGTTGGAGGACGGCAGCAAAGTGCGCGTGTTCAAGTCCAACGGCGAAGTGATTGCGTAAGGGGTAAGAGCATGGCTCGTTTATACGACTACTACAAAAAGAATGTGACTGAACAGCTGATGAAGCAGTTTGGCTACAAATCCGTCATGGAAGTGCCGCGCATCGAAAAGATCACCCTGAACATGGGTGTCGGCGAAGCTGTTGCGGACAAGAAGGTGATGGATCATGCGGTTTCCGACATGCAGAAGATCGCGGGACAAAAGCCTGTGGTCACCAAGTCCAAAAAGTCCATCGCGGGTTTCAAGATTCGCGAGAACTATCCGGTCGGCTGCAAAGTGACCCTGCGCCGCGAGCGCATGTATGAATTCCTGGATCGTCTGGTGACGGTTGCGATTCCGCGCATCCGTGACTTCCGTGGTATTTCCGGAAAATCCTTTGATGGCCGTGGTAACTACAACATGGGCGTCAAGGAGCAGATTATTTTCCCGGAAATCGAGTACGACAAGATCGACGCGCTGCGTGGCATGAACATCACGATCACGACCACTGCGAAGACAGATGAAGAAGCCAAAGCATTGCTGTTGGCGTTCAAATTCCCATTGAAGAACTGAGGGTGATATGGCTAAGACCGCTGTGATTAACCGCGAGCAAAAGCGCCGTGCGATGGTGGAGAAATTCGCTGCCAAGCGCGCCGAGTTGCAAGCGATTGCGACAAACATGTCGCTGAGCGATGAAGAGCGCTTTGCTGCGCGTCAAAAATTGCAAGCGTTGCCGCGCGATTCCAGCCCGGTACGTCTGCGTAACCGCTGCGCGTTGACCGGTCGTCCTCGTGGCACGTTCCGCAAGTTCGGTTTGGGGCGCACCAAATTGCGTGAATACGCGATGCGCGGCGAAATCCCCGGTGTAGTCAAGGCAAGCTGGTAAGGGTGAATCTATGAGCATGAGTGATCCGATCTCCGATATGTTGACGCGTATCCGTAACGCGCAAATGGCGGAAAAAACAATGGTGGCTATGCCTTCTTCCAAGATCAAGGCGGCGATCGCCAAGGTCCTGCAGGACGAAGGTTATGTGGAAGGCTTCAAAGTCGTGGCAAACGACGGCAAGCCCACACTCGAAATCGGCCTGAAGTACTACGCTGACCGTCCCGTGATCGAGACGATCCAGCGCGTCAGCCGCCCTGGCCTGCGTGTATACAAGGGTAGCGAAGATATTCCGCGCGTGATGAACGGCTTGGGTATCGCTATCGTTTCCACCTCCAAAGGTCTGATGACAGACCGCAAAGCACGCGCCAACGGTATCGGCGGCGAAGTGCTCTGCATCGTGGCGTAAGGGGGAGACATGTCCAGAGTTGCTAAAAATCCTATCGTGGTTCCCGCCGGTGTTGAAGTGACCGTGGCTGCCGATAAAATCTCCGTCAAGGGCCCGGTTGGCACCCTGACGCAAGTGTTGAACGGCGATGTGAAGGTCGAGCGCGAAGGCGACAAGCTGTTGTGCAAAGCGACCAACGATTCCGCTCAGGCTGACGCGATGTCGGGTACCCTGCGCGCCTTGGTGGCGAACATGATGGTTGGTGTAAGCAAGGGCTTTGAGCGCAAGCTGACCCTGGTTGGCGTGGGTTACCGTGCCCAGGCTGCGGGTGACGCACTGAACCTGACGTTGGGCTACTCGCACCCGGTGGTGCACAAGATGCCGAAGGGCGTGAAGGTTGCAACACCGAGCCAGACCGAAATCGTGTTGACCGGAGCTGACAAGCAGCAAGTCGGTCAAGTCGCTGCCGAGATTCGTGCTTACCGTGAACCGGAGCCTTACAAGGGCAAGGGTGTGCGTTATGCCGACGAAGTAGTGATCCTGAAAGAAACCAAGAAGAAATAATCGAGGTTGATATGTTGAACAAGAATGAAGCGCGTCAGCGCAGAGCACGCAAAACCCGTGCACGCATCGCTGAACAAAAGACTGTGCGTTTGGCGATCCATCGCACCAACCTGCATATCTATGCTCAGGTGATCTCTGCCGACGGTGGCAAGGTGTTGGCTAGCGCCTCCACACTGGAGGCGGATGTGCGCAAAAGTGTAGGCAACGGCGGCAATGCGGCAGCTGCCGCAGTGGTCGGCAAGCGTATCGCCGAAAAGGCCAAGAGCGCCGGAATCACCGCAGTCGCATTCGACCGTTCCGGCAACAAGTACCATGGTCGCATCAAAGCGCTGGCTGATGCCGCGCGCGAGCATGGCTTGCAGTTCTAATCTGGGGTGAACCATGGCACAAGCTAAACAAGGCAAGAATCAGCAGGTAGAAGACAAGGGCGACGGCCTCATCGAAAAGATGATCCACGTCAACCGCGTGACCAAGGTGGTGAAAGGTGGCCGCATCATGGGCTTCGCCGCACTGACCGTGGTTGGCGATGGCGATGGCCGCATCGGCATGGGCAAGGGCAAATCCAAGGAAGTGCCGGTTGCTGTGCAGAAGGCAATGGAAGAGTCCCGCCGCAAGCTGGTCAAAGTGAATCTGAAGGAAGGTACTCTGCACCATGCGGTGATCGGACGTCACGGTGCTGCCAAGGTGTACATGCAGCCGGCTTCCGAAGGTACCGGAATTATCGCTGGCGGCGCGATGCGCGCCGTGTTCGAAGCGGCTGGCGTGCGTAACGTGCTGGCCAAGTGCATCGGTTCCAGCAATCCTTACAACGTGGTGCGTGCTACGTTGAACGGCCTGAAGGCGTTGAATTCGCCCTCGGAGATCGCTGCCAAGCGCGGCAAGAGCGTTGAAGAAATCACGGGGTAAGCCATGGCAACCAAGAAGGCGCAAGCCAAAAAAACATTGAAGGTGACTCTGGTCAAGAGTCCGATCGGCACCAAGGAATCCCACCGTGCCTCCGTGCGCGGTCTTGGGCTGCGTCGTATGCACCACACCGTCGAAGTGGAAGACACACCGGCAGTGCGCGGCATGATTAACAAAGTGTATTACCTGGTCAAGTGCGAGGCGTAAATGCAACTCAATCAAATTAAACCTGCCGCAGGTTCCAAGCATGCCAAGCGTCGCGTCGGTCGCGGCATCGGTTCCGGTTTGGGCAAGACCGCAGGTCGCGGTCACAAAGGTCAGAAGTCCCGCTCCGGTGGTTTCCACAAGGTCGGTTTCGAAGGCGGTCAGATGCCTTTGCAGCGTCGTCTGCCCAAGCGCGGCTTCGTTTCGCTGACTCGCAACGACACTGCGCAAGTGCGTTTGTCAGATCTGGAAAAGATGCCGGTCGATACTATCGATCTGCTCTCGCTGAAGCAAGCTGGCGTCGTTCATGCCAATGCGCTGACCGCCAAGGTCGTGCTGGCTGGCGAAATCAAGCGCGCAGTCAAGTTGCAAGGTCTGATGTTGACCAAGGGTGCACGCGCCGCAGTGGAAGCTGCTGGTGGCAGCATCGCTGAGTAAGGATAGTGTCGGTGAGCAACGCGGCAGTGAGCAAGAATAAGTACGGCGATCTGAGCAAACGCCTGTGGTTTTTGCTGGGTGCGCTGGTCGTATACCGCATCGGTGCGCATATTCCGGTGCCGGGTATCGACCCGAACGTTCTGGCGGAGCTGTTCAAGTCACAGCAGGGCGGCATTCTGGGAATGTTCAACATGTTCTCGGGCGGTGCGCTGGAGCGTTTCACCATCCTGGCGCTGGGGATCATGCCGTACATTTCGGCTTCGATCATCATGCAGCTGGCAGCGATCGCCGTGCCGCACCTGGAGCAGTTGAAGAAGGAAGGTGAAGCAGGCCGCCGCAAGATCACGCAGTACACGCGTTACGGCACACTGGTGCTGGCGCTGTTCCAGTCGTTCGGTATCGCGGTGATGCTGCAGTCGCAGAAGGATCTGGTGTTGCATCCCGGCATGATGTTCCAGATCACCACTGTGATCACCCTGGTGACTGGCACGATGTTCCTGATGTGGCTGGGTGAACAGATCACTGAGCGCGGTCTCGGCAATGGTATTTCGCTGATCATCTTTGCAGGTATCGCGGCTGGCTTGCCCAGCGCGATCGGAAACACGCTGGAAATGACGCGTACAGGCGCTTTCTCGATTCCGTTCGTATTGCTGCTGTTCTTCGGCGCGATCGCTGTGACGGCTCTGGTGGTGTTTGTCGAACGCGGGCAGCGCAAGATTTTGGTGAATTACGCCAAGCGGCAAGTCGGTAACAAGATCTACGGCGGGCAGAGTTCGCACCTGCCGCTGAAGCTGAACATGGCCGGGGTTATCCCTCCGATCTTCGCATCCAGCATCATCTTGTTCCCGGCGACGCTGGCAGGATTTTTCGGGTCGGGTGACGGCATGACATGGCTCAAGGATGCAAGCGACATGTTGTCGCCAGGGCAGCCGATCTATGTATTGCTCTATGCTTCGGCTATCGTGTTCTTCTGCTTCTTCTACACGGCGCTGGTGTTCAGCCCGAAAGAGACGGCAGACAATTTGAAGAAAAGCGGCGCGTTCTTGCCCGGTATCCGTCCCGGCGAACAGACCGCGAAGTATGTGGAAAAGATCATGTTGCGCCTGACCTTGGTCGGTGCGCTGTACATCACTTTGGTGTGCTTGCTGCCTGAGTTCCTGGTGGTGTGGAAGAACGTACCATTCTATTTCGGTGGCACTTCGCTGCTGATCCTGGTGGTGGTGACCATGGATTTCATGGCACAGGTGCAGTCGTATTTGATGACGCACCAGTATGAGAATCTGTTGAAAAAGGCCAACTTCAAGGCCGGGATGTCGCGATAGATGGCAAAAGAAGACGTCATCCAGATGCAGGGTGAGGTTGAAGAGTCCCTGCCTAATGCGACCTTCAAGGTAAAGCTGGAAAACGGGTTTTCTGTTTTGGGACATATTTCCGGCAAGATGCGCATGCATTACATCCGCATACTGCCCGGTGACAAGGTGACAGTTGAAGTGTCGCCTTACGATTTAAGCAAGGCGCGTATCGTTTTCCGCGCCAAGTAAGTTGAGAGAAGCAAGGAGAAGCAAATGAAAGTGCAAGCATCCGTGAAGAAAGTGTGCCGTAACTGCAAGATCGTGCGGCGCAATCGCGTGGTTCGTGTGATCTGCAGTAGCGATCCGCGTCACAAACAGCGCCAGGGTTGATTTGAGAAAAATCGCTGCTGGATGGTACAATTTACGACTTTTGAATAAATAGGGTAGCTGCATGGCTCGTATTGCCGGTGTAAACATTCCAAATCATCAACACGCCGTTATCGCGCTGACCGCGATTTACGGTATCGGGCGCACACGCTCGCAGCAGATCTGTGCTGCAGCCGGCGTTACCACGACCACCAAGATCAAGGACATCAGCGATTCCGATATGGAAAAGCTGCGCGACGAAGTCGCCAAGTTCACGGTGGAAGGTGACCTGCGTCGCGAAGTGACCATGAACATCAAGCGTTTGATGGATCTGGGTTGCTATCGTGGTCTGCGCCATCGTCGCGGCTTGCCGTGCCGAGGCCAGCGCACACGCACCAACGCACGCACCCGCAAAGGTCCGCGTAAATCCATCGCCGGCGCGAAGAAGTAATCAAGTAGAGGAACAGAGAAATGGCTAAGCCCAGTACGAGAGTGCGCAAGAAAGTTAAGAAGAACGTTGCCGAAGGTATCGCACACGTTCACGCCTCCTTCAACAATACCATCGTGACCATCACCGACCGTCAGGGTAATACCCTGGCCTGGTCTACCAGCGGCGCGCAGGGTTTCAAGGGTTCTCGCAAGAGTACGCCTTTTGCTGCCCAGATCGCAGCCGAAACAGTGGGCAAGTCTGCTGTCGAGTGTGGCGTCAAGAATCTGGAAGTGCGCATCAAGGGTCCTGGCCCGGGTCGCGAATCCGCTGTGCGCGCTTTGAACGCCGCAGGTTTTAAAATCACCAGCATTTCGGACATCACGCCGGTACCGCACAACGGTTGCCGTCCTCCGAAAAAGCGTCGTATCTAAGGAGCATAGATCTTGGCTAGAAATCTCGATGCAAAGTGCCGCAAGTGCCGCCGCGAAGGCGAAAAGCTGTTCTTGAAGGCAGAAAAGTGTTTCACCGACAAGTGCGCCGTTGAGCGCCGCGCCTATGCGCCCGGTCAACACGGTCAGAAGAAGAACACCCGTCTGTCCGAGTACGGTGGTCAGCTGCGTGAGAAGCAAAAGCTGCGTCGTATCTACGGCGTGCTGGAGCGTCAGTTCCGTCTGATCTACAAGAAGGCTGCCGTTTCCAAGGGCATCACCGGCGAAACACTGCTGCAGAATCTGGAATCCCGCCTCGACAACGTCGCCTATCGTATGGGCTTCGGCGGTTCCCGTGCTGAAGCGCGTCAGACCGTACGTCACAATGGTGTACTGGTCAACGGCAAGCGCGTCAACATCCCGTCCTTCATCGTTCGCCCCGGCGACGTGGTGGAAGTGGCTGACCGCGCCAAGAACCAGTTGCGTATCAAGTCCGCCCTGCAAGCTGCCGAGCAACGCGGCTTCCCGGAATGGCTCGAAGTGGATTCCAAGGGACTCAAGGGAACATTCAAAGCCGTTCCTCAGCGTTCTGAGTTGCCAGCCACGATCAACGAGCATCTCGTGGTCGAGTTGTATTCCAAGTAATCCACGCGGAGTCGAATATGCCTAACAATAGTCTGTTGAAGCCTCGCATCATCGACGTTCAACGCATCTCCGCCACCCAGGCGAAGGTCGTGATGGAGCCGTTTGAGCGCGGCTACGGTCACACGCTGGGCAACGCGCTGCGTCGCGTATTGCTGTCTTCGATGCCCGGCTATGCCGTGACTGAAGTCAAGATCGCCGGCGTGCTGCACGAGTACTCTTCCATCGACGGCGTGCAGGAAGACGTGGTCGAGATCCTGCTGAACCTCAAGGGGCTGGTGCTCAAGCTGCACAATGCACGCGAAGTGACCCTGCATCTGCGCAAATCCGGCGCCGGCGTCGTGACTGCTGCCGACATCGAAGTCACAGCCGACACCGAAGTCATCAACCCGACCCATGTCATCGCCCACCTGACCGCAGGCGGCAAGCTGGACATGGAGATCAAGGTCGAGCAAGGTCGCGGTTACGTTTCCGCCATCTCGCGTATGCAACCCGGCGCGACCCGCCCGGTCGGTCATATCGCCCTGGATGCATCGTTCAGCCCGATCTCACGCGTCAGCTATGCAGTCGAGAGCGCCCGCGTCGAGCAGCGCACCGACCTCGACAAACTGATCATGGACATCGAGACCAACAGCGCCATCGATCCGGAAGAAGCCATTCGCTATTCCGCTCGCGTGCTGATGGACCAACTGTCCGTCTTCGCCGCACTGGAAGGCACACCGGCTCCGGTCGAGAAGCCTGCTGCACCGAAGGTCGACCCGATGCTGCTGCGTCCGGTCGACGATCTGGAACTGACGCCGCGCTCTTCCAACTGCCTCAAGGCACAGAGCATCCATTACATCGGCGACCTGATCCAGAACACCGAAGCAGACCTGCTGCGTACCCCGAACCTGGGTCGCAAGTCGCTCAACGAGATAAAGCAAGTGCTGGCCGAACACGGCCTGTCCCTGGGTATGAAGTTGGAAAACTGGACGGCAATGTCCGAGAAATAAACTTCTTCAGCCGTGAGGCTGGAAGTAAGAGAGGAAAATCATGCGTCACCGTTTAGGACTTAGAAAACTCAACCGCACCAGCAGCCACCGTCTGGCGATGTTGCGCAACATGACCGTTTCGCTGCTGCGTCACGAAGTCATCAAGACCACCCTGCCGAAGGCCAAGGAACTGCGCCGCGTCGCCGAGCCTATCCTGACTCTGGGCAAGAACCCCAGCCTGGCAAACAAGCGTTTGGCGTTCGCCCGTCTGCGTGACCGCGAAATCGTCAGCAAGCTGTTCGACGAACTCGGCCCGCGCTACGCAGCCCGCAACGGCGGCTACTCGCGTATCCTGAAGTTCGGTTTCCGCAAGGGCGACAACGCACCGATGGCGCTGGTCGAATTGCTGGACCGCCCGGCAGAAGCCCAGCCGGTGGAAGTCGCTGGCGAATAAGCCAGGGCAGCACAAGCAACACCAAACAAAGCCGGACTAGTTCCGGCTTTGTTCTTTTGCGGCGCGCTCAGGAGAACCAGCGCAAGAAGGCTGCAGAGGAGATTGCGGTGACCGCCAACACGGAAGACGAGATCCACGCCGTCTCCAGAAGCTGCTCCTTCCAGCGTTCACCCGACCACAGGTAGGCAGCCAGCATCAGGATGCCGAGCGTCGCGCACAGCATCTTGATGCCCAGTGCATACGTGGCGATCCCAGAGATATCCGGCAGCGCATGATGGAAATAGTAAGTGGTCATCCCGAAGGTTGCGCCGCTGGCTGCCTGCGTAAGCCAACCGACCAGCACCAACTGGGCAAGCTTTCTGCGCATGGAGCGCTCGCGCAACTTCAGCGCGATCAGCGACCCGCCTACCACGGCTACCGCCCCGAAGTTATGCACGACCTGTATCGCCGCATAACTCAGGTTCTGCAGCTCGCTCATTGCGCGGTCACCTCGACACAAGTCTCCAAGCCGGTAGACATATGCCACTTGGTGTTCTCGGTCAGGCAGATCTTGTGTTTGCCGGGCGCCATCATTTCAAGCTCGGTGCTGCCGTTCAGCTGGCGCAGCACATCGATGCGCTTGTCATCGACATACAGATGCAGGTGGTCGCCCTTCGGGCCGAGCATGGCCTCATAGCTGACCGGCACCTTTGCGACTGCACTGACCATGGCGCCGTTGGCGGGGGAATTGATGGTGATCTTGCCGTCTGCTGCCAGAGCCTGGCCATATGCGAGCGCCAGGGAGAGGGGAATCAATAAGCTGGTTTTCATGATCGTTCTCCTTATAAGAATTGCCAAAGGAAACGCATCACCATCTAACAATAACCAAGCAAGAAAGTCAAGAATGCATAAGTATCCCGCACTGGCGGGATTGTTTAATAACTTTAATCATATCAATGCACTAATAGCTTGCTCAGGTATGGGCCAGTCACGCTGTTCTTGTCTGCTGCGATGTCCTTGGGCGAACCCTGCGCCACGATACGACCGCCGCCTTCGCCACCTTCCGGCCCCAGATCGATCACCCAGTCCGCCGTCTTGATCACGTCCAGGTTGTGCTCGATGACCACCAGCGTGTTGCCCTGGTCGCGCAGGGTGTGGATCACCTTGAGCAGCATGTCGATATCGTGGAAATGCAGGCCGGTGGTCGGCTCGTCGAGGATGTAGAGCGTGCGCCCGGTGTCGCGCTTGGACAGTTCCAGCGACAGCTTTACGCGTTGTGCCTCGCCACCGGAGAGCGTGGTCGCGCTCTGGCCCAGGGTGATATAGCCCAGGCCCACGTCGAGCAGCGTCTGCAGCTTGCGCGCGATGATGGGCACAGCCTTGAAGAACTCATGGGCGTGCTCCACCGTCATGTTCAACACCTGGTGGATGTTCTGCCCCTTGTACAACACCTCCAGCGTCTCGCGGTTGTAACGCTGGCCGTGGCATACGTCGCACGGCACATACACGTCCGGCAGAAAGTGCATCTCCACCTTGATCACGCCGTCACCCTGGCATGACTCGCAGCGGCCGCCCTTCACGTTGAAGGAGAAGCGCCCCGGCCCGTAGCCGCGCTCGCGCGACGTCGGCACGCCGGAGAACAGGTCGCGTATCGGCGTGAACAGCCCCGTGTAGGTCGCCGGGTTGGAACGTGGCGTGCGCCCGATGGGCGACTGGTCCACACTGATGACTTTATCGAAGAACTCCAGCCCCTCGATCTCGCGATAGGGTGCGGGCTCGGCGGTGCTGCCATACAAGTGCTGCGCCACCGCGTTGTACAGCGTGTCGTTGATGAGCGTGGACTTGCCCGAACCGGATACGCCCGCCACGCAGGTGAGCAAGCCCACCGGCAGGTCCAGCGTCACGTCTTTCAGATTGTTGCCGGATGCGCCAAGGATCTTCAGCCTGCGTTCCGGGTCGGGTTTGCGATAGGTCTTGGGCGGCTGGATGGCTTTGCGGCCCGAGAGATAATCGCCGGTCAGCGAATGCGGGTTGGCGACCACTTCCTTCGGCGTGCCCTGTGCCACCACCATGCCGCCGTGCTCGCCCGCGCCCGGCCCCATGTCCACCACATAATCGGCGGTGCGTATCGCATCCTCGTCGTGCTCCACCACGATCACGCTGTTGCCCATGTCGCGCAGGCGCTTCAATGTATCGAGCAGGCGGTCGTTGTCGCGCTGGTGCAGGCCGATGGAAGGCTCGTCCAGCACATACATCACGCCGGTCAGGCCGGAGCCGATCTGCGACGCCAGGCGGATGCGTTGCGCCTCTCCGCCGGAGAGCGTCTCCGCCGAGCGTTCCAGCGACAGGTAATCCAGTCCCACGTTGTTGAGGAAGGTGAGGCGGCTGGCGATCTCCTGCACGATCTTCTCGGCGATGGCCTGCTTGTTGCCGGGCAGCGAAACGCCCTGGAAGAAAGTCAGCGCCTGCTTCAGCGGCAGCGCGCTCAATTCGTAGATGGTCTTCTCGGCCACGCGCACATGGCGCGCCTCTTCGCGCAGGCGTGTGCCTTTGCAGTCCGGGCAGGAACAGGAGTTCAGGTACTTCGCCAGCTCCTCGCGCACCGTCGGCGATTCCGTCTCGTTGTAGCGCCGCTCCAGATTGTTCACGATGCCCTCGAAGGCATGCTCGCGCAGCATCTTCTTGCCGCGCTCGTTCAGGTAGGTGAAAGCGATCTCCTCGCGTCCGCTGCCGTACAGCACCACCTGCTGCATCTTCTGCGGCAAGCTCTCGAAAGGCCGCTCCAGATCGAAGTCGTAATGCTTCGCCAGGCTGTCCAGCATCTGGTAATAGAACTGGTTGCGCCTGTCCCAGCCCTTGATCGCGCCGCCGGAGAGCGACAGGTTGGGGAAGGCCACGATGCGCGCCGGATCGAAGAAGGAGATCACGCCCAGACCGTCGCACTTCGGGCAGGCCCCCATCGGACTGTTGAACGAGAACAGGCGCGGCTCCAGTTCCTGCAGCGAATAGTTGCATATGGGGCAGGCGAACTTGGCCGAGAACAGATGCTCCTTGCCCGTATCCATCTCCACCGCCAGCGCGCGGCCATCGGCATGGCGCAAGGCCGTCTCGAACGACTCCGCCAGACGTTGCTTGATATCGGGAGAAACCTTGAGTCGGTCCACCACGATCTCGATGGTGTGCTTTGAATTCTTCGCCAGCTTGGGCAGTGCATCCATCTCGCACACCTTGCCGTTCACGCGCAGGCGCACGAAACCCTGCGCACGCAGTTCGTCGAACAGTTCCAGCTGCTCGCCCTTGCGCTCCACCACGATGGGCGACAGGATCATCACCTTGGTGCCTTCCGGCAGCGCCAGCACCGTATCCACCATCTGCCCAACCGACTGCGCCTGCAACACGATGTCATGCTGCGGACAATGCGGATCGCCCGCGCGCGCGAACAGCAGGCGCAGGTAATCGTGGATCTCGGTGACGGTACCCACGGTGGAACGCGGGTTATGCGAAGTGGCCTTCTGCTCGATGGCGATGGCGGGGGAGAGTCCCTCGATCAGATCGACATCCGGCTTCTCCATCAATTGCAGGAACTGCCGCGCGTAAGCCGAAAGCGACTCCACATAACGCCGCTGCCCCTCGGCATACAAGGTATCGAACGCGAGCGAGGACTTGCCCGAACCGGAAAGCCCGGTGATCACCACCAGCTGGTTGCGCGGGATATCGAGGTTGATATTCTTGAGATTGTGGGTGCGAGCACCGCGGATTTTGATGTATTCCATGCCAGGCAGCGAGGTAGAAAAACGACCTGACAATATACGCGAAAACGGAAGCTTTCCCAACTTGCATAGAGGTGTTTGGAGACGGGGAAGCCCTTCCTTTGGAAGCACTCGCTACAGAGAAGGAGTGCTAACTTGCATATGGTCAGACCTGCTAAGATACGCCCCTTCAAAAAACACCGCCCGCAGCTTAATGTCCGCATCAGATTCATCCATGACCCCCTTCGAACGCCGTGCCAGCATCGGCTTGGCGAGCATCTACGGCCTGCGCATGCTGGGCCTGTTCATCATCCTGCCGATCTTTGCCTTGTATGCCGAGCATCTGCCGGGCGGGGAAAGCCATTTCCTCATCGGGGTCGCGTTGGGGGCTTACGGGCTGACTCAGGCGATCTTGCAGATCCCGGCGGGGTGGTTGTCGGATCGTTACGGACGCAAGCCCGTCATCATCGTCGGGCTGCTGCTGTTCGCGGCGGGCAGTTTCATCGCGGCGTCGGCGGATGACATCTACTGGATCATCGCGGGACGAGTGATTCAGGGCGCTGGGGCGATCAATGCGGCGGTGATGGCGCTGACGGCGGACCTGACGCGCGAAGAGCATCGCACCAAGGCGATGGCGATGATTGGCATCACCATCGGCATCACGTTCTCGATCTCGATGGTGTTGTCGCCCATCCTGTACAGATACATCGGCATGTCCGGCATCTTCGAGCTGATCGGCGTGCTGGCTTTTGTTTCCATCGCGGTGGTGCTGTGGTTCATTCCCACGCCGCGCATCACGCGCTTCCACTCCGATACCCAGGCCAACACCAGCAAGCTGAAAGAAGTGCTGCGCAATGCGGATCTGCTGCGCATGGATTTCGGCGTGTTCACGCTGCACGCGATATTGATGTCGGTGTTCATGCAGGTGCCGTTCATCCTGCGCGACCTCGGGCTGGATGCGCAGCACCAGTGGCAGGTGTATCTGCCGGTGATGCTGATCGCCTTCGTGCTGATGGTGCCGCCCATCATCGTCGCGGAGAAGAAGGCCAAGCTGAAGCCGGTGTTCATGCTCGCCATCGCTCTTGCTGCCGTGGCACAACTGGGCATACTGTTTTTCCAGCATAACGTGTGGGGCGTGGCAGCGTCGCTGCTGGTGTTCTTCACCGCGTTCAACGTGCTGGAGGCGACGCAGCCTTCCATCGTCAGCAAGATCGCGCCGCTGGCGGCCAAGGGCACGGCGATGGGTGTGTTCAGCAGCGTGCAGTTCCTGGGGGCGTTCTTCGGTTCGGCCATGGGCGGTCTGCTGATGCAGGTGTATGGCGGCGATGCTGTGTTGCTGTTCGCGGTGTTCATGCTGTTGCTGTGGCTGGCGGTGGCTACCAACATGCGTGCGCCGAAGGCGCTGATGACCCGCATGTACCATCTTCCGGAACTGGGGGAAGAAGCGGCGAGCGCGTTGCGGCAGTCTCTGGCACAATTACGCGGTGTGAGTGAGGTCTTGGTGGTCGCCAGCGAGCAGATCGCCTGCCTCAAGGTGGAAATGAGCGGTTTCGACGAAGAAGCGGTTGAACAATTACTTAAAGGGGACATGAGATGTCAGTGAACAAGGTGATCCTGGTGGGGCGTCTGGGCAAAGACCCGGAGACCCGTTACATGACCAATGGCGAAGCAGTGACCAACGCCACGCTGGCGACTTCCGAGAACTACAAGGACAAGAGCGGCGAGAAGCAGGAACGCACCGAATGGCACAACCTGGTGTTCTATCGCCGCCTGGCCGAGATCGCCGGCGAATACCTGAAGAAAGGTTCGCAGGTCTATGTCGAAGGCCGCATCCAGACGCGCAAGTGGCAGGACAAGGAAGGCAAGGACCGCTACACCACCGAGATCATCGTCAACGAGATGAAGATGCTGGGCAGCAAGTCTTCCGGTGGCGGCAGCTTCGAAGTGGAGGATGAACGCTCTGCACCGGCGCCGCGCAGCGCACCAGCCGCCAAGCCTGCAGCGCCGGCGGCCAAGGGCAATTTCGATAATTTCGACGACGATATTCCGTTCTAGCAGCTTCCGTGCTGTAAATCTGAACCCCTGTGCCATGCTGGTACAGGGGTTTTTCATTTCATGTCGTAAACCCTACAACACCCCATCCCCGTCTTGTTCCACACACGCGAGTTGAGCGTGGCCGACAGGCAATATCCATTCTAAACAGCATGTTGAGCTGATCACTGGTGCTGGCACACAGCTTGCACTTGATAGGGCGTAACCAACCCGCTCAAGGAGCCAGACATGATCACCATGACACCCAACGCCCTCTCCGCCGTGGAGAGATTCATCAAGGGCGCAGCCACGCCCGTAGCCGGACTGCGCATCGCCATCGCCGGCGGTGGCTGCTCCGGCTTCCAGTACGGCATGTCGCTGGAAGAGGCGAAGCAGGAAGACGACACCGTGCTGGAGTACGGCGCGGTCACCCTGCTGGTCGATCCGCTCTCCGCGCCCCTGCTTGAGGGCGTGACAGTCGATTTTGTCGACAGCCTCAGCGGCAGCGGCTTCAAATTCGAAAACCCGAACGCCAGCTCCAGCTGCGCGTGCGGTTCCTCTTTCTCTGCTTAAGGAGCATCGTCATGTGGGATTACTCGGACAAGGTCAAAGAACACTTCTTCCAACCGCGCAACGCCGGAGTGCTGGCCGATGCCAATGGGGTGGGCGATGTCGGCTCGATCTCCTGCGGCGATGCGCTGCGCCTGATGCTCAAGGTGGAGCCGGAGACCGACATCATCCTCGATGCGCATTTTCAGACCTTCGGCTGCGGCTCGGCCATCGCGTCGTCTTCCGCGCTCACCGAGATGATCAAAGGCAAGACGTTGGATGAGGCACTCAAGGTGAGCAATCAGGACATCGCCGATTACCTCGACGGCCTGCCGCCCGAGAAGATGCACTGCTCGGTGATGGGGCGCGAAGCGCTGCAGGCTGCCGTGGCCAACTATCGCGGCGAAGTGTGGAGCGACGACCATGAAGAGGGCGCGCTGGTATGCAAGTGCTTCGCCATCGACGCGGTGCTGATCGAAGAGACCATCCGCGCCAACGACCTCACCTCGGTACAGGACGTGACCAACTACACCAAGGCGGGCGGTGGCTGCTCGTCTTGCCACGAAGGCATCGAAGAGATCCTGGTGAAGGTGATGAGCGAGCGCGGCGAGGCATTCAAGCCCGGTACTCCGGCCAAGGAAGAAGCCAAGCCTGCGGGCATGACCAACCTGCAACGCATCCGCAAGATCGAAGCCGTGCTGGAAATGGTGCGCCCGCAACTGAAGCGCGACGGCGGTGATATCGAGCTGGTGGATGTGGACGGCAAGACCATCTACGTCAACATGACCGGTGCCTGCGCGGGCTGCCAGATGGAAGCGCTCACGCTGCAGGGCATCCAGCAGAAGCTGATGGAAGAGCTGAAAGAGTTCATCAAGATCGTGCCCACCAAGGCGGGTGCGTTGAGCAGGGCGACTTGCCATCCGTAAGAATATGTAGGGTGGGCACGTTTTTGTGCCCACGCGGTTGCAGCAAATGATTCCGTAACGCGTGGGCACAAAGAACGTGCCCACCCTACGCCAGATTAAGGAGCAGAAAATGGAAGGCATCTATTTCGACAACAACGCAACCACACGGGTGGATGAGGCCGTGGTGGAAGCCATGCTGCCGTATTTCACCGAGCAGTTCGGTAACCCCTCGTCGATGCACAGCTTCGGCAACAAGGTCGGCCTCGCCATCAAGAAGGCACGCATGCAGGTGCAGGAGCTGCTCGGCGCGGAACACGACTCCGAGATCATCTTCACCTCCTGCGGCACCGAGTCGGATTCCACCGCGATCCTTTCCGCACTGAAGGCGCAGCCCGAGCGCAAGGAGATCATCACCACCACCGTCGAGCATCCGGCCATCCTCACGCTGTGCGCGTATCTGGAAAAAGAAGGCTACAAGGTGCATTACCTCAAGGTGGATAGCAAAGGCCGCCTCGACCTGGACGAATACAGGAAGCTGCTGACCGACCAGGTCGCGGTCGTGTCGGTGATGTGGGCGAACAACGAGACCGGTACCTTCTTCCCGGTGGTGGAGATGGCCGAGCTGGCCAATGCCGCCGGTGCCATGTTCCACACCGATGCAGTACAAGCGGTGGGCAAGGTGCCGCTGAATCTCAAAGATACCAAGATCGACATGCTCTCCGTGTCCGGTCACAAACTGCATGCGCCCAAGGGCATCGGCGTCCTGTACCTGAAACGCGGTACACGCTTCCGTCCGCTGCTGCGCGGCGGTCATCAGGAACGCGGGCGTCGTGCCGGTACCGAGAACACCACCTCCATCGTCGGTCTCGGCAAGGCCGCCGAGATGGCGCTGGAAGCGATGACCTTCGAGAACACCGAAGTCGCGCGTCTGCGCGACAAACTGGAAGCCGCCATCCTCGCCAAGGTGCCGCGCTCCTTCGTCACCGGCAACCCGGACAACCGCCTGCCCAACACCAGCAACATCGCGTTCGAGTTTATCGAGGGCGAAGCCATTCTGCTGCTGCTCAACAAGTTCGGCATCGCTGCATCGAGCGGCTCCGCCTGCACCTCCGGTTCGCTGGAGCCGTCGCACGTGATGCGCGCGATGGGTATCCCCTACACCGCCGCGCACGGCACGGTGCGCTTCTCGCTGTCGCGTTACAGCACAGAGGCTGAAGTGGACCGCGTCATCGCCGTGGTGCCGGAGATCATCGCGCAACTGCGCAAACTGTCGCCGTACTGGGAAGGCGACGGCCCGAAAGAGGAGGCGTTCGCGCCTACTTATGCATGAAAAGCAAAACCATTTTTGCCACAGAGAACACAGAGGTCACAGAGATAGTCATGCAGGATTTGACAGTGATCTCTGCGATTGTGAAGGAGTAACAACCATGAGCTTCGGAGCGCATACAGAACGATACATGCCAAACATCTCTGTGCCCTCTGTGTGCTCTGTGGCTAATGGGTTTAAGGATTAAAAAATGTCCCGCACCATCATCATCGACGACACCACCCTGCGCGACGGCGAACAGACCGCCGGGGTGGCGTTCACGCTGGAGGAGAAACTGGACATCGCGTGCCAACTCGACGCGCTCGGCGTGCCGGAACTGGAAGTCGGCATCCCGGCGATGGGCGAGGAAGAGCGCGACAGCATCAACGCCGTCGCCGCACTCGGCCTGAATGCGAAATTGATCGCCTGGTGCCGCATGTGCAAGGCAGACATCCTCGCGGCGGAGCTGGTCGATGTGCACATGCTCGACATCTCGATACCGGTCTCGGATATCCATATCAGGAAAAAACTGGGCAAGGACCGCGACTGGGTATTGGAGACCATCTACGATCTGGTGCCCTTCGCCAGCGAACAGGGCATGGGCGTCATCGTCGGCTGCGAGGATGCCTCGCGTGCCGATCCCGAATTCATGCTGCAGATCGCCGAGGCCGCGCAGGCTGCCGGCGCGCAGCGCATCCGTTACGCCGACACGCTGGGCGTGATGGAACCGTTCGGCGTGCACAAGGCCATCTCGGCATTGCGCGCGGCCTGCGACCTCGAGATCGAGATGCACGCGCACGACGACCTCGGCCTTGCCACCGCCAACAGCCTCGCTGCCGCGCTGGCCGGGGCGACGCACATCAACACCACGGTGAACGGTCTGGGCGAACGCGCGGGCAATGCGCCGCTGGAAGAAGTCGCGCTCGGCCTGAAGAAACTCTACGGCATGGAGACCGGCATCGACCTCAGCCATTTCACCGACCTGTCGAAACTGGTCGCCGCCGCTTCGGGCCGTCCGGTGCACTGGCAGAAGAGCGTGGTGGGCGAGGGTGTGTTCACGCACGAGGCGGGCATCCATGTCGACGGCCTGCTCAAGGATCCGGACACCTATCAGGGCTTCGACCCCATCGAAGTTGGTCGCCAGCACAAGCTCGTGGTCGGCAAGCATTCCGGCGCGCACGGCATCATCGCCGCTTACGCCACCATGGGTCTCAACCTGAGCCAGGCCGAAGCGCGTGCCTTGCTGCCCGACATCCGCAGCTTTGCCGAACGCGCCAAGCGTTCGCCCGCCGATCAGGAACTGCTGTTCCTTTATCAACGCTACATCGGGCGCACCCAGCCCGGTGCGGCGCACTAGGAGCTTTAACAATCATGATACTCAATGATTCAGCCGTGATGATTAGCTCCCTTCCCCCGCAAGCGGGGGAAGGGCTGGGGATGAGGGGTGTTCGGCCTATGCGACATGTGGCTGTGGCTCACCGACCCTCACCCCAACCCCTCTCCCGCCAAACAGGAATGCGTGTTGAAAATGTTGGGAGATCGTCATGGAAGACGTGATGACTGCCGAAGCCGTGATCAGCAAGCCGGTGCAACCCGGACTGTTGCGCCTGCTGCGCGAAGACGTGAGCTGCGTGTTCCAGCGCGACCCCGCCGCGCGCTCGCGCTTCGAAGTGCTCACCACCTATCCCGGCGTGCACGCCATCCTGATGCAGCGCATCGCGCACCGGCTGTGGAAGTTCGGCCTGCGCTTTCCGGCACGCTTCCTGTCGTGGTTCGCGCGCTTTGTCACCAATATCGACATCCATCCCGGTGCCACCATCGGCCGCCGCTTCTTCATCGATCACGGTGCGGGCGTGGTGATCGGCGAGACCGCCGAGATCGGCGACGACGTGACGCTGTATCACGGCGTCACCCTGGGCGGTACCACCTGGAACAAGGGCAAGCGCCACCCCACGCTGGGCGACGGCGTGGTGGTCGGTGCGGGTGCGAAGATACTCGGTGCGATCACGCTGGGGGCGCAGGTGCGCGTCGGCGCCAACTCGGTGGTGGTGAAGGACGTGCCCGCACACCGCACCGTGGTCGGCATCCCCGCCAAGGTCGTGCTGCGTACCGAAGAGGCGGGCGCGGACAACATCTATGGCATCAACCTCGACCATCACCTGATCCCCGACCCGGTCGGCCGCGCCATCGCCTGCCTGATGGAGCGCATCGAAGTGCTGGAAGGACAGCTGCGCAAACAGGGCGAGCCGGTGGACGGGCAATGCCGCAGTTGCGAGGCGGATGATCTGTGCGGCACCGAAGTGGCGCGCGTCATCAGGAAGGAGTGAAGCATGGACCTGCTCGATTTTGAAAACGCTGAACTGTATTTCGACGAACCGCTGGCGCAGGATGTCGCGCGCCTGCTCATGGCGGCGGCGGACAAGTACGGCAGCGAAGAGTCCGAGAGCCTGCTGTTGCGCGCCAGCCTGATGGCGCCGCAGCACCTGATGGTGCTGGTCGCGCTGTACCGTTATTACTTCTACCAGCACCGTCTCGAAGACGCGTTGCTGGTGGCCGAGAGCACGCTGGCCGTGGTCGGGCGGCGGCTGGATTTCCCCGAGACCTGGGTGTATCTGCGCGAGGCCAATGTCGGCGCTGGCGTGATGCGCTCGATGGGGCTGGTGCGTTTCTATCTGATGGTGCTCAAGGCGGCAGGCTATATCAACCTGCGCCTGGGCCATCAGCAGACCGGACAGGCGATGCTGGAAAAACTGGTGGAACTGGACAGCCACGACCGCATGGGCGGCAAGGCGCTGCTGGAAGTTTTGCACCAGGCGATGAACGAAGACGATTTGCAAAGGAGAGCATGATGGACGAACTGACTTTGGACGAGGCGATGGAAGAGCTGGTCTCCGCCGAGGATTTTTTGAACTACTTCGGCATCGAATACGACGCCTCGGTGGTGCAGGTGAACCGTCTGCATATCCTGCAGCGTTTCCATAACTATCTGGCCAAGGCGACCTTGTCGGAAGACGAGGCAGGGCGGCGCGTGGTCTACACCACGCTGCTGACGCAGGCGTACCAGGATTTTGTGAAATCCGACGCGCTCACCGAAAAGGTGTTCAAGGTGTTCCATATGCACGAACCGCAGGTGAAGTTCGTGCCGATCAGTTCGATCACGGTGAACAAGGCGGGGGCGTGATGACGTTTTACTCCCTTCTCCCGTAGGCGGGAGAAGGGCTGGGGATGAGGGGCCGTGCGTGCCGGATAGTTTGAATACGACTCAACAACCCTCACCCTAACCCTCTCCCGCCTGCGGGAGAGGGGACTGGAAACAGGAGTTTCACAAATGAATACGCGCAACACTGAAAAATCAAATGCTGCCTAAATACGAATTCGGCGACGAAGTCCGCATCATTCGCAACGTGCGCAATGACGGCACCTATCCGGGCATGCCCATCGGGGAATTGCTCATCCGGCGCGGTAGCACCGGCTTCGTCATCAACGTCGGTACCTTCCTGCAGGACCAGTTGATCTACACCGTCAACTTCCTCGACCAGGACAAGATCGTCGGTTTCCGCGAAGAAGAACTCATCAGCATCAACGAACCCTGGGTGCCCAGCAAGTTCGAGAGCCGCGAGAAGGTGCGCAGCAAGGTCACGCTGGCCGTGCGCGGCGAAGTGCGCGCTGCTCCCGGCACGGAAGGCGAAGTGTTGAAGGTGCTGCGCGACGAATCGGGCGGCGTGCAGTATCAGGTCATCTTCCACGACCATGTGCTGCAGGTGCCGGAGTCGGCGCTGGAGGCGGTGCATGTCTACAACGACGGGGAGAAGGCCCATGCCTGAAGTGATCGACAGCGGTGTCGCCTACCTCGCGCTCAAGGCCGCGCAGAAACTCTACGGCAAGGCGCCCGCCGCCCTGCAGGTTGATGAATTCGAACGTGTGCAAACCATGGCGCAGAAGCAGTACCAGCTGGAGACGCGCGTGCTCGCCACACCCGAGGCGCGCGATGCCATGGTGCCGCCTTCCACGGTACAGGCCGCGATGCAGGAGATACGCGGGCGTTATCCGAACGAGGACGATTTCGCCGGCGACCTGGCGCAGAACGGCATGGATGAAACCAGTTTCGCTGCCGCGCTGGAACGCGAGATGAAGGTCGAAGCCATCCTGGAGAAGGTCGGCACGCGCGCCGAGAGCGTCAGCGATACCGATGTCGATCTGTACTACCAGTACCACCCCGAGCAGTTCCGCCGTCCCGAGACGCGGCTGGCGCGCCACATCCTCATCACCATCAACGAGAGCATGGCCGAGAACACGCGCGAGGCTGCGCACCAGCGCATCAGCGAGATCGCGGCCAGACTGGCGAAGGAACCGCAGCGCTTCGAAGAGCAGGCGCTCAAGCATTCCGAATGTCCCACCGCGCTGGACGGCGGCAAACTGGGCGACCTGCCGCGCGGCAAGCTCTTTCCGCAACTGGACAAGGCACTGTTCGAACTGGAGGCGGGCGAGGTGAGCGGGGTGCTGGAATCCGAACTCGGTTTCCATGTACTGCGTTGCGACTGCATCACAGAAGCCGGCGTGCTCGGTTTCGTCCAGGCCAAGCCGCACATCCGCAAGGTGCTGGAGCAGAAACGCAAGCGCGCCTTTCAGCAGGCCTGGGTGAAGCAGCTGGTAGAGGACAAGTCAGGACAGGCGCCTAGACCCTGAAATGGCTGACGCTGTCCTTCAGCGAATGTGAAAGTTCGACCAGGACTCCCGAGCGGCGGCTGGATTCCGCCGAGGCGGCATGCGTATGCTCGATGCCCTGGGCGATCGATTCGATGCGCTGCGCGATATCGTTGCTGGCCGCAGTCTGCTCGCGCAATGCATTGACGATATACGAGACCGCCTTGCCGACTTCCAGCGAGGACTGGTCCATCAGTTGCACGGCCTTGTGCACTTCGTCGGTCTGGCTCGCGCCATCCATGGCAAGTTCCTTGACGCGTTGCATCGCACCCACCGCGGCATCGGTGGTCTGGCCGATGCCTTCGACGATCTTGGAGATCTCCTGTGTCGATTTGGTGGTGAGCTCCGCCAGTTTGCGCACCTCGTCGGCCACCACGGCGAAGCCGCGTCCCTGTTCGCCCGCGCGCGCAGCCTCGATGGCGGCGTTGAGCGCCAGCAGGTTGGTCTGATCCGCGATGTCGCGGATGGTCTGCACGATGCTGCTCACGCTGTTCACCTTCTTCGCCAGCTCCTCCATCGTGGCCGAAGCTTCGGTCATGCGGCCGGCGACATTCTTGATCGTGCCGGTGGTGGCGGAGACGAGGCTGAGTCCCTCGTTGGCCTGCTTCTCGGAGATCGACGAGAGTTTTCCTGCCTCGTCGGCGTTCTCCGACATCACGTTGATGCTGACCGTCATCTCTTCCACTGCCGCCGCGATGGCGGTAACGGAGTTGCTCTGGTCTTCCGCTGATTTCGACAGACTGGCGGCGTCGCTCAGGATGCCTTCGCTCTCGCGCACAACCGATTCCGCGCTCGACACGGATTTGCCGATCAACTCATGGATCTGCGACTGCATATCCCGCAATGCGGCAATGATGCTGGTGTTGTCGCCGGGGCGAACGGCGATCTGCTGTGTCAGGTCGCCGCTGGCGATACGCTGCAGTGTGGTGGCGGCGTAGGCCGGCTCTCCGCCCACCAGCTTGAAGATCCCGCGTGCCACGAACAAGGTGGTCACGCTGACCAGCAGGAAGCTCAGCAGGCCGACTGCGATGGAGAGATTGCGCGAGCTGTCGAGGCTGCCGACCAGTTCGATGCGGCTGCTGGCGGCGCCTTCTTCGGAGGTCTTCACCACACCCAGTAGATCATCCTTGACTGCGCGCCATGCGGGCGTTTCCTTGCTGACGAGCAGACTCATGGCCTCGCCGTTCTTCTTGTCATTGACCAGCTCAAGGATCTGGTTCTGCAGCGGCAGCCACTGTTCGATATTGTGTTTCAAGCGGCTGGTGATCTCGGCATTGCCGGGATTCTTTCCGATCATCGATGCCAGCTTGTCGGTCTCCTGGCTGAAGGATTTGCTCGCTGCGGCCAGGTTGTCGTAGGCCTTCCTGTTGGCCGGGTCGAGCAGGATGTTGCGCAGCGCCTGGCCCATCTGCAGGCCGTGGGCATAGGATGTGGTGGCCGAGCGGTTCAGGGCGATCTTCTCATCGACGAAACTGAGCAACACTGCCTTGCTTTGGTAGGCGTGCCAGACCGACGAAATGGCCAGTACCGCGATGCCCGCTGCGCCGACGAGCGCAAGCAGCCACAGACGGGATTTAAGTGAAAGTTTGCTCAACATGGTTGTATTCTCTTTCTTGGGATGAATGAAGAGATCGACGCCCCCGCTTCCCCGGGCTAATTATCTAGCGGCAGTTGTGGGGATTACTTTAGGCCCCGGAGGGGGGCAACGTTTCCGTGGCGTTCGCCTTATGCCGCCATCCAGTCCCTGACCTGCTGCGCCACCCACTCGCCATCGTCCAGCGGGATATCGTGGCCCGCCGTCGGATGCAGGCGGATGGGGCAGCCCCAGCGTTGTGCCAGCGTGAGCGAGCATTTCGCATTCACCAGATTGTCCTGCGGGCCGGAAAGCAGCAACACCGGAACAACAGGCGGCGTTGCGGCGGCGCGGAAGGAAGCGGCGGCACGCAGCTGGCGCAGGATGTTGGTCCGGCTGACCGGACATGTGCGCGCGTACGATTCCCACTGATCGAGCAAGGTCTGGCGTTGCTGCACGGTGCGCTCCCGGTTGCTGGTGATGCGCAGCACCGACCTTTCGCGTGCCGGAATGGAGTTGAAGACAAGGAAGCGCATCAGGCCGGGATAGTTGCGCGGGCGCATGCGCTGGTAGAACGGGTTGTATGGCGCCAGGCTGGTGTTGATCAGCACCATGCGTGCGAGTTCCTGCGGATAGCGTTCGCTCCAGGCCACCGCCACCATCGCACCCAGCGATAAGGCCAGCACGTTGTAGGGCGGTCTGTATCCAAGTCGTTCCAACTGCGTGCGGCAGGACTCCGCCATCTCCGCCACGCTGTCCCGGCTGGCCTGCGCGTGCAGGCTGCCGTTGCCGGGGAAGTCCAGCGTCACCACCTTTTGTGCGCCGGTGATCTTTTGCAACTGCGCGGGGAAATCGCCCCAGTGGCGCGCTTCGCGCATCAGGCCGCGCAACAATATCCAGGTGCTCATGGCCGGTACCAGCGCGCGACCGCACGCTCCTGCATACGCAGACGGGTGGGGCCTGTCGCCAGCCATTTATCGTGGCCGCTGGCGGCGCGCATCAGGAAATCCAGCCACACCGCATGCCGGCGCAGCACGCGGTGCAGGCGATGCTCGACCGAGGGATTGAACATGCCGTGACGCGAGAACAACTGGCGCGGATTCTTCCTCACCCACAGCCAGGAACCCATCTCCAGCGTCAGCGGCAGGAAGGTCTTGCCCTTGTCCTGCCGCGCCTGCAGATAAAGATAGTCCCATACGTCGCCGTGGGTGCGGTAGTGCAGGCTCTGCGGCTCGAACAGATAACGGTTGTTGGGCCAGGTCTGGTGGAACAGCTCTTCCAGCGTGAGGATGTCGGCGAGATGGGCGATGGGTTCGCCGCTGTGCGCGTGCGGGAACCAGATGCGGTCGCGCGAACCGAAACCGGAATGGCAGTCCACCGCGATGCTGAACTGCCGCGACAGCAACTCCTCGCGCACGACACGGCACAATGCCTGGTTCTCGGTCTCCATCCCGGCGTCGGCCGAACCGCGATACCAGGGCAGCAGCGGACTGATGCGGTGCCCGCCGAGCAGGAAGGGCACCTTGCCGGTGGCATCGATGGGCGCGTTGCGCATCAGGTCGACGCCGTTCGGGTTGCTGCGCGTCGATTGCCACATGCCGCCGGGATTGATCAGCGGCATGAACACCAGCCGCACATCCTGCAGCAGGTGATGCAGGCTGTTGTCCCACTCCAGGCGCGTGAGCAGGCTGCGCAGGAAATACAGCAGCACCTGCGTGCCGATGCGTTCGAGACCGTGGATGCCGCCGAAGAATCCGATCGAGGGTAACTTTGGATCCGGGTTGCCCAATGTCAGCTGATATACCGGGAAGTCCTTGCCGTCCGCGCTGACCCGGCAGGCGACGCTGGACTGCAGATGATGCTTGCCCAGTTCGAGCAGGCGTTCGAGTTCTCTCAGTTCGGGCAGGGTGGACATGTGCGTGCGGATCGTCTGGGTTGTGCTCGACGAGGGATTCTGCACTTCTTCGGACGGCTTGTCTGTTGTAATACTTCTCCTGCGACGGGGGCGGCGTCACGGCTGCCGCGAATCCCTCACTGCGTGTTACAGCACGCCGTCGTCCATCTGCTTGTACGCATGCATCGCGCCATTGGTGTGCGGGCTGTGGATCTCGCTGATGGAGAACACGACCTTGCTGCCGTATGCCTTGACGGCGTCCTTGTTTCCCTTCAGGTGCACACCGGCCAGATCGAGGCGGCTGTATTTTGCATGGATGGCGGTGTCGCCCGAGATATCGCCGTTGGTGACGGTGAGGTCGGCATATTCCGCATACACGCCTTCTTCCTTGCCGAGGATGTCGGTGTCGGTCAGCGTCGCCCTGGAGTTGTACACGTGCAGGTGGCCGATGCGCGCGTTGCGGATGGTGACGTTGCTGCAGTCGCGCAGATCGATGCTGCGATAGTCGCCTTCGAATGTCATGCCGGAGTCGTTCTTGCAGATGCCCTCGCGTTTGCTGGTCATGGCAGGCTTGGCCGGCAGCGGCTGGAATTGTTCCGTCAGCGAATGCTCGCCGGTCAGCAGGTGTTTCCTGACCAGCGTATTCGTTTGTTCGATTTGATCCTGCATGGGTTCATGCCCGGCATCGGCGATGATCTCCAGACGCGCGTAAGGCATGCGCGCAGCCAACACCTTGCCGGTGCGCAGCGGCACGGTCAGGTCGCTGTCGCCCCACAGGATGAGCGTGGGTTCGTTGACCGAGGTGACGGCGTAGCTGAAATCCTCTCCCGCCAGTTCGAGTGCAGCGATCTTCTCGGGGCCGCCCTGCAGCACCTGATCGCGCCCGAGTGCAGAGTTGGCGATGTCGATGGGCGAGATCGGCAGCTTGTCCACCTGCTCCAGCAGTTTGCCGGACAGGCGCTCGGCGAAGCCGCGCGTCTGCTTCACACCGCTGGTGCGTTCCAGCATGGAGCCGGCCTGGAACTTGGAGATCACCTGCGGGTGCAGGATGCCGGCGGCATCGATCAGCACCAGACGCTGGAAACGCAGGGGACGCTGTGCGGCGAAGCGCAGCGCGATGGCGCCGCCCATCGAATGGCCGACGATGTGATAGTCCTTGTTCGGGAAATAGCGGTCGGCGAGGAAATGCGCCAGGCGCGCATAGCGTGTCGGCGAATATTCCTGGCTGCCCTTGTCGGACTTGCCGAAGCCGGGCAGGTCGAAAGCGAGCACATGGAAATCCTTCGCCAGCGCGGGGATGGTGTTCTTCCAGTCGTCGGTGGAGCCGCCGAGACCGTGGATGAGGATCACGCCGACCCTGGCATCGCGGTTCGCCTGCACGGTGCAGACCTTGCCTTCGAAGATGGGCTCATGGAAGCACTCTTCGTAGGTACCGGGGATGGGTTCCGGCGGCACCGCGGAGGCGGCCTGTTCCTGTGCCGCCAACGCGGTGGCGTAGGCAAGCAGGAATGCGACGAGGATGCGCACGGCGACGTTCATTTCATGGATACCTTGTGTATTGGAGAGGGTGCGCGCATGAGTTTACACGGGAGCGCGCGGCAGGTCAGCCTGCGATCAGTCCCTCTGTCTGCAGCAGTTCGTCGAGGTCGTCGAGCAGGCGGTCGACGCACCTGGGCAGATCCCCGTGCGCGGCAGGGGCGGCAGCCTGCAACAGTGCATCCACCTGCAGCCGGATATCCTGCGGACGTTTCGGGCAGCGCTCCAGTGCATGGGCGAGCAGGCGCTTTTCGCCCGGATGCGGCAGCCGGTTCAGCGCGAACAGGATGTCGAAGTAGCTTGCCAGCAAGGCGGTGACGCGGTGATTGACGCTGACATGGTCGTCGCGTGCCAGCGCCAGCATGATCTGGTGGCGGTAGGACGAGAGCATGCCGCGCAGGACGGGATGGTTCTTGGCGACGACGGCGCGGCGCAGTCCCTCGGGATAGGGCTGCGCCGCACGCGCCTGCTGCACGGCATACCAGCCGTCCGGGTCGTACAAGGCCTGTGAGTGCAGCACATTGTGCACGAAACAGGTGCTGTAGCCGACCGCGGCCTGGTGCCGGATCAGCACACGGTCGAGCTGCTCGCGCAACCATGCCGGCGAGCGGTACATGATGTCGACCACTGTGCCGGTCTGCTTCGCCACCCATTCGTCGCCGGTCTCCCAGAAGCGGTTGCCGATGCTGATCTGCTCGCCCAGTCTTTGCGCCAGTTCGAAGCGCCACACCTCCGCCGGTTCACTGTCGGCATAGACGTACAGGTCGAGGTCGGAGCGTTCGTCCGCGAATTGGCTGCCTTGCGATCCGGCCAGCACGACCGCGCGCACTTCCGGCAAGGCGGCGAATCCCGCGGCGATGTCTCTCAGCAGTTCCTGGGTGGCGGCATCGTTCATCGTGATCTCCCCTCGCTTGCCGTGCGTCCGCACAGTCCCGCTATGGCCTCTCTCATCGCCGGGTTCAGTTCGAAGTGCCGGTCGAGAAAGGCCAGGATGGCCTGTGCGGATTCGATGTTGCGTTCATACCCTTGCGCGTATTGCGCCAGCGCCTGTGCGCCGGCCGGGTAGCGCTGCTCATAGCGGCGCTCGAAGGCGAAGATGTCGCGCGCGGCAGAAGCCGCCGGCTCGATGGACGCGGCGAGTTCGAGGACGCGGTCGAGCGCCTGGACCTGGATGGCGCGCATGGCGGCGAGCTTCTCGCCGCGCGCATGACGGCTCAGGCCGACATAGAGATTGCTGAGTGCTTCGCCGAGGAGCCATGCGCTGGAGCGCTCTTCAACCTGCCTGGGTGCCGGCTGCAGTTGTGCCTCCTCGACATCGGCCTGCTTCCAGACGATGCGGCCGGGGGAGAACGGGATATGGCGCAGCTCGGGCATCTCGAACACCGCGAACTCGCAGAACACGCCGTCTTCGAACAGGACCTTGTGGCCGTCGCGGGTGTTGCGATATGAGAAGACGACAGGACGGATGCGGGAGAGCCAGGCAAGGTCATCGATGAATTCGCCCTTGCAACCGCTCGCGACGATGGCGAAGAAGTCCAGGTCGGAATAGGCGTCCAGCCGCTCCGGCTCGCTGCCGGCCGAGCCCAGCCCGATCAGGGCCAGCGCCTTGCCGGATCGCGCCAGCGCTGCACCGATCTCGTCCAGTCTTGCCAGCAACAACTTCCGTTTGTCTGTGGACATGGTTCCCGCACCCTCCGTGTGCCCCGGCTAGACCTGGCCGATCCAGTTGTCGTCGTGATTGCGGAAAGCCTGCCTGAGCGATTCGAAAAGTTGCGGCGGCAAGGGGCCGCGTTCGACATGGCGCTTGTCCTGCTGCAGGTGTTCCAGCGATGCGGTGCCGACGATGGCGCAGCTGACCGCGGGGGCATGCGCGGCGAAGCGCAGCGCCAGTTCCGGCCAGTCCATGTCGTGCGCCGCGATGCCCATCGCCTGCCAGCGCAGCCAGTACTCCTCGCAATAATCGCCGATCGGCTGCCCGGCAAAGCGCCAGGGCGAGTTGGCCAGCGGCCGCTTGGCGATCACACCGATGCCGCGCGCCTGCGCCTGGGGCAAGACATGTTCGAGGCTGCGCTGGTCGAACAGGTTGACCGAGCATTCGACGCCGCCGAATTGACCACTCGCGATCGCCCACTGCAATTCGGCGTTCTCGCCGGAATAGGCCGCCACGCGCAACTTGCCCTGGGTGCGTGCATCGTGCAGCGCGCGGATGACGTTGCCGCGCTGCAGGATCTCCAGCGGGCAGGAATGCAGGTGCACGATATCGAGATGGTCGGTGCGCAGGCGCTTGAGTGCGGCATCGATGCCGGCCGCCACACTGCCGTAGCTCCAGTCATCATGCCCCGTGATGCCGTAACCGACCTTGGTGGAGAGTATGCAGTCCGCGCGCCGGTGCGCCAGATGCCGGCCGATGCGTTCTTCCGACAGGCCGTAGCTCGGCGCGGTATCGATGAGCGTGACGCCCATGTCCAGCGCCTGACCGAGCAGCGTGCCGACCTGCGCTTCGTTCAGCGCGGGGGAGCCGATATGTCCCGCACCCAGACCCAGTGCCGGGACCGGAAAACCTTGTGTGCCGAATGCGCGTTGCATGCAACCTCCGTCAGCAGTGATGCGAAAAGAGTGCGGACATGATGATAAACTGAAAACAGGATTGCAGACTCCGTGTCTGTGCCGCAATCGATTTCATCCGGGACAACAGGCGATCATGGAAAAAGACATCGAAACCGACGAGGAAGCTCCGGCAGCACCGTCCAGGATGGGCGGGATACTCAAGCTCGCCCTTCATTACACGATACTGGGTTTTGCTCCGGTGGTGGCTGTGGCGGCGCTGATCATCGCCGTGGTCGCGGTCAACCGCGCTCCCGCCGTGCCGGCGCAGACGGTCGAGGCGACTGCCCGCATCGAGAGCTTGAGCGCAAGCCTGCTGGAAACGAGGAACGAACTGGAAAGCATCAAGTTGACACTGGCGCGCGAAAGGTCGGCGCGCGCGGAGGAACACAGGAAGGCAGAAGAGCGCGAGGCGATGATCGTCCGGCATGTGACCCAGCTGCAGGCCAGACTGAAAGTCAGCCCCGTACTGGAAGAGCAATTGAAGGAAGCAGCCGACATCCCCGCACCGGCTCACGGTGCACCGGCCGCCGCTGCCGAACACAATGCGCCGGCGCCTTCCGCACCCGCTGCCACCGACAAGAGCCATTCCGCGGCACCCGCCGCTCCCGCAAAGAAGCCGGCACCGGCTGCTCCCGCTCCGCACGCGGAAAGCGAGAAGTCGCCCGCGCCAGTCAAGGCGCTGAAGGAAGCGATCGAGAAGTTCAACGACAAGAAAAAATAGCAGGCTTAGTTTTTGCTGCTGATGCCGAGCAATGAGTGCGCCTGCATGGCACAGGCACTGCCGGTCTCCGTATCCAGTTTTTTCAGCCAGTCTTCCGGTATCTCTTCCATCCCGTACAAGGCCCCCGCCAGCATGCCGGCGATGGCGCCGGTGGTGTCGGCATCGCCGCCGCGGTTCACCACATCGACCAGGCAACCCTGGAAATCATCGGTATCGAAGAAACTCTGGAACACCGCCTGCAAGGTGTCTGCGACATAGCCGCTGGGGTTGCGCGCGGGTTTCACCGCACGGAACTTGAAAGCCGGGAAGCGCGCGGCGAGCGGATGGGCATGGTCGTGCAGCAGATCGTTCTTGCCCGCGCCGCGCAGCGCGTCATGCACCATGGATACCAGGCATTCGCAGGCGGCATCGGAGAGCGCGCAGTGGTGGGTGACGTGCGCCTGCGCGCGGCTGGCGGCGCGTACCGTGTCCTCATCCTGGCCGAAGGTGGCGAGCGCCACCGGCAGCACGCGCATCGCCGCACCGTTGCCGGCATCGTGGTCGGAGTAGGGCGCCTCGGGAGAGCCGGTCTTGCGGAACTGCAGCAGGTTGCGGCGCACGGTGTTGCCGATGTCCACCGGCTTGGCGCGCATCCACGCGTCGAACGCCTGCGCCGCGGCGAGCGCATCCACTTTGCCCTGTGCGAGGATGGCGTTGCCGAGCGCGAGCGACATGGTGGTGTCGTCGGTGACCTGCCCCGGTTTCAGGTGCAGCCAGCCGCCGCCGATGAGCTTGTCGTGGGTGCCATACTTCGCCGCGATCTCGCGCGGCGTCATGAATTCCACTGTCGAACCCAGCGCGTCGCCGATGGCGAGGCCGAGATAGGCGGCGCTGGCACGGTCGCTGACGAACATGGGCAGATTATTCTTCGGGTCCGAAACACTTCTGGTAATCGGCGCACACCTCGCAACTCGGCGCACGGCAGATGCGTATCTCCTCTTTCTCGCACAGCTGCTTGTAGAGGAACTTCTTCCACTTCATGTCCTTGCTGTTCTTCGCCGCGAGGGCGGGGAAGTTCTGTGTCATCAACTGACTCAGATATTTGCGCGACCACAGGCCGAGGTCCTGCCACAGATGGTCGTTGGCCATGCAGGCGGCGGTGACGATCTCCGCCATCCAGCTTTCCGATTCGTCGCGGCCGGCGCGATGCTCCAGCAGCAGTGCGAGCACGTCGTCACGTTCCGGCGCGCGTCCGTCGTCGCTGTCGCGCTGTCCGCGCACCACGATCTGCATGCGGGGAAAGTGGCGCGTCAGCAGGGCGGCGAAATCCGCCTCTTCCAGGCCAAGGCAGGGCGGCAGCGCGCAGGCACCGCCCACCTGGCTGCAGATCATCTGTGCGAACAGTTCGTCGTTGGGCAACCCGGTCGCGCGTTCCATCAGCTGCGTGTACAAGCCAGAGATTTGAAGATTGCCTTTCACGTTCGTCCTTTCTCCCGCTTGCGGGAGAGAGTTAGAGAGAGGGGTCTCTTGTTGTCCCAGGTCGACGCCGGTTCGCATGATGTCCGCCTATTTGCTCGGATATTCGATCAGCAGGTCTTCGTCGCGCAGCACCATCTGGCATGCCAGACGCCACTCGGTGGTGACCACATCGTTGACCTTCATGGCATCGATCTGCGCTGCAGTGATCTTGCCGGAGCCCTTGAGTACAGTGATCTCGCGGTCGGTGAGCGGACCGGCCATCGGCCCCTTGTTGGTCAGGTTGGTCACCTTCACCAGGCAGGTCGAGCACTCGCCGTTGGCACAGCCGAAGTCGATGGGGATATGGTTCTCTTTGGCCAGTTCCAGCACGGTCATCTTGTGGCTGCCCGCGACGGCGTAAACAGTTTTATCCTTGTGCAGCGGGCTGGAAAATGTGATGTTGGGCATTGCTGTAGCTCCTGAAGTAAAGTGAAAATCAAGCCTTGATGATGATGTTCCCGCCGAGTACCTGTGCCTGGCAGGCCAGCCGCTGGTCGCTCGCGGCCATGTTTTCCTGCAGCACCTTGTCTTCCAGCACCGAGCGTTCGCTCATGTGTTGCATGCCGGAAACCACCTTTACCGCGCAGGTACAACACTCGCCCTCGCGGCAACCGTAGGTGATGCCGGCGCCGATCTTTTCGGAGATCTCGATCAGGCGCGTGCCCGCGGGAACGCTGACGGTGACGCCGAGTTTTTCGAAAGTGACGTTGGCCTTAGGCATGGCTGGAATCCAGAGTTAAAAAAGGTTGTTCTCGATTGTCTCCTCTCCCTTTGGGAGAGGATTGAGGTGAGGGGATTTCGGGGTCGGGCAGGGCTTGGCGTGATGCCCATTCGGGCAAGCCTCGATATCGCCTGCCGGTTTTGCGTTGTTGAGTCCTATCCATCCGTTCACGGCCTCGGCGTCGAAGCCAACGCGCAACTCGCCATCCACATCCATCAGCGGACGACGGATCAGCAGCGGGTCGATCAGCATCATGCTCAGCGCCTCTTCCTCGCCACAGTCAGCGGGAATCACTTCGCCCGACTTCACGCGCGGTGCGGCCGGATTGAACCATTGGCCGACAGGCAGTTCGCCGAAGAAGGGGCGCAGGCGATCGGCGGTCCACTTCTCGGTGAGCAGGTTCTTCGCCAGAACGGTATGCCCCGACGCGGCCAGCCACACCTTCTGTTTGGTGTTGTTGCCGCAGCCGGGCTTCTCGTAAAAGACGACGGTGGCCATCATGCTGCCAGCTTCTGCAGCGGGATATTGGTGAGCGAACCGGGCGGGTTCATCGGCTCGCCGTCCGCGTTCAATATCGCCCCCTCGATCGGGCAGATACTGGCGCATTGCGAATCCTCGAAGTCGCCGGAACACTCGTTGCACTTGTCCGGGTCGATCAGAAAATGCGGCTTCGCCTCGTAGATCGCCTTGCTCGGGCACAGCGGTTGGCAGGCCCAGCAGTTGGTGCAGAGTTCGATGATTTCGAGTGCCATGGTCGTATTCCTTTGTTAGAGGTCAAAACCTTTGTTAGCCACAGAGAACACAGAGATCACAGAGAAGTGGTTTAAGCAGGGATGAGCGTTTTTTTGCCCAACTCGCAAAAACAAACCGCCAAACTCTCTGTGTACTCTGTGGTCTCTGTGGCAAATGGGTTTTAAGCCTTAAGCCACCTTCTGTTGTTCGTCTGCCTTCGCTTCCAGCTTGCCCGCAACCCGCATCTCTTCGTACACCTTGAGCACGGCGTCCTCGATCGGCTCCATCGCGTGTTCGCCGTTGGGCTGGATGCCCGCCGCTTCCAGCGGACCCCAGGGTTCGTAGCCGACCTTGCTGCACAGCACGGCTTCGCAACCGGCCAGTACTTTCAGCGTCTTGTCCAGCACGCTCTCGCCGTCGCCGCAGCTGATGTCGCCTTCGCAGTAGGGCGTGGTCTTGCGGTGGCCGATGAAGCGCACACCATCGGATGATGCTTCGTAGATCAGGAACTCGCCGGCATGGCCGAAGTGTTCGTTGATCACGCCGCCGCCCTTGGTGGCGACCGCCATCAGTACCGGGCGTGTCGTTTCCTTCTTCTGCAGTCCCTGGATGCTGACCAGTTGCACCTTGGATTCCTTGGCGAGGCGTTTGCTCTCCAATTCTTCGTTGATGGCGGCATGCACTTCGGCACGCATCTTCATCGCTTCGGGATAGTTGATCTCCATCTGCTCGACCTTGTCCATGGTGAACTCGGAGCCTCTATCCTCGCCCAGCAGACCGACCGCATCGGCGCGGCACTGGCGGCAATGGCGCATCATGTTCATGTCGCCCTCACACGCGTCCTGAAGCGCTTGCAATTCCTCGTTGGTCGGGCCGCGCTGGCCGGTGAGGCCGTAGAAGGTGCCGTGCTCGGCTTCCGAGATCAGCGGCATCACGTTGTGCAGGAATGCGCCTTTGGCCTTCACGATCTTCGACACTTCTTCCAGATGCTTGTCGTTCACGCCGGGGATCATCACCGAGTTCACTTTCACCAGGATGCCCTTGGCGACCAGCATCTCCAGCCCCTTCTGTTGTTGCGCGATGAGGATCTCGGCCGCTTCGCGACCCTTGATGCGCTTGTTCTTCCAGAAGATCCACGGATAGATCTGCGCGCCCACGTCGGGATCGACGCAGTTGATGGTGATGGTCACATGGTCGATGTTGTACTGCGACAGTTGCTCCACCTGCTCGGGCAGCGACAGACCGTTGGTCGACACGCACAGCTTGATGTCCGGGGCCTGCTCGGACAGCATGCGGAACGTCTCGAAGGTGCGCTCCGGATTGGCCAAGGGATCACCGGGACCGGCGATGCCCAGCACCGTCATCTGCGGGATGGTGGCCGCGACGGCCAATACTTTTTTCACCGCCTGCACCGGATGGTGTAACTCGGACACCACGCCGGGGCGCGACTCGTTGGCGCAGTCGTATTTGCGGTTGCAGTAATTACATTGAATATTGCAGGCCGGAGCCACCGCTACATGCATACGTGCAAAGTAATGGTGTGCTTCTTCCGAATAGCAGGGGTGGTTGAACACCTTCTGGCGGATATGCTCAGGCAGGTGGTTCATCTGGTCGTCGGTCGAACCGCACGATCCGGCGGAACAGCCGCTGGATTTGGAAGTTGCCCGCAGCGCTTCGTTCGCTCCCTCGCCCGCAAGCGGGAGAGGGTTGGGGAGAGGGGAGCAGGCTTGCCTGCTGGGCGCTTCACTTGCTGCGTTATTCAAGACTGGTAGTTGCACGATCTGTCCTCCGCTAAGGTTCGGCTGAGTATGAGCAAACAGCGTGCCCGCTTCTGAATCTCGCTTAACTCATTGTTTTATATTGATCGTATGTGCGCGGCGTGCACCGCTGTTGCAAATGGCACATGACAGGCGCCCGGGCTTGTGGCGAAGGTGACAAATTCACCGCGCGGGGTGTTTCGGGAGGGGGATGTTGGGCGATTCAGCCGATCGCTGGCACATCTTCCGTTCGTGGTGAGCTTGTCGAACCATGAGCGGAGGATGCAATAAATCAATGCATTGATACTCTGGCCCTTCGACAGGCTCAGGGCGAACGGATTTGCTCATGACTTTCTTTGCTTCCCGATTCAGTCTTGGCACTGTAATTGCCTCTCCGATCCGATATGAAAAAACATCATCTCGACTGGTCTTCTTATGAAACGGCGGGGCAGGGCGACGCCTATGCGGGCATCCCCGCCACGGGCGGCGACTTCGCCAAAGCGGTGGCGGTCTGCATCGGCGACAAGCAATGCCAACGCAAACCCAAAGGCGTGATGTGCCCCAGCTTCCGCGCCACCGACGATCCGGCGCATTCACCGGGCGGGCGCGTGAAGGTGCTCAAGGCCGCCTTGAATGGCGAACTCGGCGACGACCCCTTCGCCGGACAAGCATTGGCCGATGCCATGGAACTCTGCGTCGGCTGCAAAGGCTGCAAGCGCGAATGCGCCAACCAGGTCGACATGGCCGCCATCAAGATCGAATATCAGGCGCAGCGCAATGAACGCATTGGCATATCGCGGCGCGACCGGCTGGTGGCGGCGATGCCGCGATGGTTGCGACATCGCCGTATCTTGCGCGGCCTGATCCGCCTGCGTAACCGCATGCCGTGGCTGGCGCAGCTGGGCGAAAGATTCTTCGGCATCTCCGCCCAACGACAATTACCGGAACCCGTTACTGCTCCGTTCGTGCTGCACCCGCAAGGGGTAGGCCGTGGCTGTAAGGGGCTGAAGCCCCAACAGCACACGCACAGTAGCGTAGCGTATCGAAGCATGAATGGAGTAGACACCTCGAATCAGTGCAGCGAAAAAGACGTCATCCTCTTCGTCGACACCTTCGCCCTGCACTTTGAACCCGAGATCGCCGCCGCCGCGCAGCAGGTGCTGACTGCCGCAGGCTACAACGTCATCACCCTGCAAGCGCAGCCGGATGACGAACCCGACCGCGCTCTATGTTGCGGCCGCACCTATCTTTCATTGGGGCAGGTCGAGGAGGCACGCCACGAAGCGCGCCGTCTGCATTCCGCCTTGCGCCCGGCATTGGCGGCGGGCATTCCCGTCGTCGGATTGGAACCCTCGTGTATCCTGTCCCTGCGAGACGATCATCTGAAGCTCGGCCTGGGCGAAGATGCGGTGGCATTATCAAAACAGGTCTACCTGCTGGAAGAGTTCATCGCGCGCGAACACGACCGCAAACGCTTCACCCTGGAATTCAAACCGCTGCCGCGCGGCAGGACGCTGGTGCACGGGCACTGCCACCAGAAAGCCGTCGGTGCGATGAAGTCGCTGCGCAAAGTGCTGCGCCTGATCCCGGAGTTCGAGTTCGAATTCATCGAAGCCAGCTGCTGCGGCATGGCGGGCAGTTTCGGGCTGGAAGCGGAACACGCCGACATCTCCATGCAGATGGCCGAGATCGACCTGCTGCCCGCATTGCGCGCCGCACCCGATGCCGCCATCCTCGCCAACGGCTTCTCCTGCCGTCACCAGATACGCGAAGGCGCGGATCGCCAGCCGGTGCATGTGGCCTTGCTGCTGCGCGACGCGCTTATCACGGGAGAGCAAACATGCTGAGCGGCGCCATGCTGGGACTGATGGAACGCATCGCCCTCGACATCATGGTGTTGACCGACGAGATCAGCGAGGAGGATTTCTTCAGCAGCCGCCTGACCCGGAACCAGACCTTGCAGTTGCTGGCCAGTCTCGCGCGCACCGCTGCCGACCTGCCCGCCGCCACGCGCGAACGCATGCACGAGATCGACTGGGCGGCCTGGGCCGCGTTGCAGGTCGCCCTCGCCAGACCCGCTCAGCATCCCCTGCAGATCTGGATCGCCATCAAGGAACTCACCCCGCTGACGGTGCAGCGACTGCACGACTACAAGCGCAAGCAGCCGCAATTGTTTTCGATGGTGTTGTAAAGCTTTTTACATTATTTTGCATTATGTGAGCAAATAATGTAAAAATATAGCCATGTCATTGACCCAATACCAATTTCTGGATGCATACAACCCGTGGTGGAACGGCGGCGAGGCGGCTTTTGCCGGTTTGCCGGAGTTCCATCGCGACGTATTCGACGACCTTTACGCCGACATTCAACGCCTGCCACAAATGATCTCGGTCACCGGGCCGCGTCGCGTGGGTAAAAGCACCTTGCTCAGGCAGTGCATCCGCAAACTGATCCAGGAACACGGCAAAGAACAGGCTCAGCGCATCGTCTACTTCACCATGGACGATCCGGCGCTGCTGCTGCCGCATGTCGATATGGATCGCTTTTTCGAAGATCTGGTGGCCGAGTTCGCCACGCGCGCGAAGGATGGCACGGTGTACCTGTTCCTTGACGAGATACAGAAATTTCCGCGCTGGGAACTATACCTCAAGAAACATTACGACCTGAAAACGCCGGTGCGCTTTGTGGTGTCGGGCTCGGCATCCGCGCCGATATTTCGCAAGTCGCGCGAGAGTTTGCTCGGACGGATACATGACTATTCGGTGTTGCCGTTTAGCTTTCGGGAGTTTTATTGCTTTACGTTCTTACCAAGCGCCGATCACAATGCTTCTAGAGAAATGCTTTCTTTAGGAAATGAAATTCGAAAGAATCGAACGCCGAAGGAGGTTGTGACTTCATTGTCTCGTATTGTTGCGGCCCCCAAAAATATTGATGGAGAACGTTTGGTCGGAGAGATATTGAATCTCTTCTTCTTTGAAGGAGGCTTTCCGGAGGTCTGGAAACTCCCCGACATCCTTGCCAAGCAGGAATACCTCTACCAGAACCAGATCGAGCGCGTGATTTTCGAAGACTTGCTGGTGGCCGCCGAATTTCGCAAACCGGAAATGCTGCGCCGCTTCTATCTTGGGTTGCTGGCCGAGCCGGGGCGGGAAACCAATATAACCAAACTAGCAAAAGATATCGCCATTGCCCCGGGCACTATTACGACCTATTTCCCTTTATTAGAAGCGACCGATCTGGTGTGGCGTCTGCACAAATACACCGGTAGCAAGGCCACGGCGAAAGCAGGTAATTTCAAGAGTTATCTGGTCGATCTGGCTGTGCGCAATGCGGTGATGAAACTCACGCCGGAACGGCTGCTGGCCGATGAGCCGGTGTTGGGCTTGTATGCGGAGAACATCGTCGCCAATCACCTGAGCCGCTGGCCGGGGCTGGTGGAGCTTGCCTATTATCGTGAGCGCAACAACGAGCTGGATTTCATCGTCGATCTGGGCGCGACGCGCATCGGCATCGAGGTTAAATATCGCGCCACGTTGAACGAGAATGAACTGAACAAGAGCCGCGCCATCGCCGAGACGCTGGGTTGCGAGGCATTTGTCGTGGTGTGCAAGAAGCGACCGGACGAGTCGCTGGAAAAACGCTTGCAGGAAAAATCAAAGATCCCGTTGGCGGTTGTTCCATTGGCGGACTTCCTGCTGTTGTTCTGACCCATATTCCGCGCGTATCCGCTTTGTAACCAAAGGTGCCGGAGTCGAATTGTTTGCCATTTTCGGGGCCAGCATCGCAATTGTTGTGAGCCAACATCAACGACCGGCCTTGTTCATCTGGAAGAAAGCCGGTACACCTTGTACTCGGCTCGTTTGGCGGGGAGTCCTGCCGATTCCGGATCGGGTTCGAATACGCTTTCGACATAGGCCAGATCGATCTCGAATCCCTCCGTGTACAGTGTCCTGATCTCTTCATCCACGCCATGGGCCTGATTCATCGTCGCATTCTCCGCGGCGTCTTCAATGGTCAGCAAGAACACCATGGCCGTATCTGACACGAGCCGTTTCAGTTGCGCGACATAAAGGCCGCGTATGTTCTCCGGCAAGGCGGTCAGTGCGGCGCGATCATAGACCGTGTCGAAATGCCCGATATCGGAGCGGGTCAGGGCGAAATAATCCCCGCACAGGATGCTGAGCTTGCCATCGTTCCACAGGGTGAACGCTCCCATCTGCGTCCTTACCGGATGCAGCTTGTTCTCCCGGAAGAAATCCTCCACAGCGACAGGACTCAGTTCGACGCCGAATACCTCATGGCCTTGTTGTGCAAGCCAGAGCATGTCCAGGCTTTTGCCGCAGAGCGGGATGAACACGCGGCTGCCGTGAGCCAATCCGAGTCCGGGCCAGAATCTGCTCAGCAGCGGGTTGACGGCGGACTGATGGAAATCGGTGCGCTGATCGCGCCAGAATTCCAGCCAAAGGTGATTGTCCTGATCGGTGTGTACAGGCTCGATAGCGGCGACTGACTCGGGGCTTTCGGGATTACTGGGGGCGCGTGTTGTGCGCTTATGATGGGTCAAGTGTCAGAAGAATTTTCCGACATCGCATCGAGCCGATGTCTGACCTTCTTCTCCACCTTGTCCGCCACATATGCGGCGAATTCGCCGACATTGTCATACTGCTGCGCGATGGCAAACTCTGCCAGGGCATCGATCATGCTCCTGGTCTGTTCGATCTCGGTGAAGCTGCGTCCGCAGGTCACGCATCTTTCACCATCATCGCGGCATGCCGTCTTGCCTTTGCAGGGCGTGAAGCTGCTCATGCGGGACTGCCTTCCATATCGAATACCAGCATCGTCACCTCGCCGTCGATATCGGTGATTTCGGCGGCGCTCAGTTTGCCGTTGGCGTGATAGCTGTAGCGGTGCTGCAGTTCGATGTCGCCGTAGGCGAGTTTGTCGAATCCACTCAGGCGCCCGCTCGCGTTGAAGTATCCCTTGAAGAAGGTGTTGCGGTTCTGCACCTCGTGTTCCTGCAGTTCGGTGACGAGGTTGAAGGGCAGCTTTACGCCGGAGTAGGTGACGAAGTAGCGGGTGGTTTGTTTGTTGTTCATTTATTGCTCTGAAAAATTATCCGTTCGTGCTGAGCTAGTCGAAGCATGAATGCCATTCGACAGGTTTCTCAAAGGACGTTCATACTTCGACTAGCTCAGTACGAACGGATTCTTTTGATTCTTTATATTTGCTTCACCTTGATGTTCAACGTCTGGATGCGATACGCGATCTGTCTTGGCGTCATGTCGAGCAGCCTTGCCGCCTTGGCCTGTACCCAGCCCGCCTGTTCCAGCGCGGCGATGACCTTCTCGCGCTCGTCGAGGTTGGGGTCGTCGAGGTCCAGTTCCTGTATCGCGCCGCGGCTGCTCGATATCTTTTCGTCGATGCCGGTGAGCAGGATGGCGTCGCGGTCTATGGTGCTGCCCTCAGTCATCACCGAGGCGCGTTCCAGGCAGTTCTCCAGTTCGCGCACGTTGCCGGGCCAGTCGTGGTGCATGAGGATGCGCAGTGCGGCATCGGTGAGGCTGAGCGTGCGGCCCTGTTGCGTGCTGATCTTCTCCACCAGGAAGCGCGCGATCTCGGGGATGTCTTCCATGCGCTCGCGCAGCGGCGGCAGGTATAGCGGCATCACGTTGAGGCGGTAATACAAGTCTTCACGGAAGCGTCCTTTTTCGACTTCCAGCTCCAGGTCGCGGTGCGTGGCGGCGACCACGCGCACGTCGACCTTGACTGTCTTGCTGCCGCCGACGCGCTCCAGCTCGCCTTCCTGCAGCACGCGCAGCAGCTTGGCCTGGAACGAGGCGGAGATCTCGCCGATCTCGTCGAGGAACACGGTGCCGCCTTCGGCCTGCTCGAAGCGGCCCTTGCGTTGTGCCACCGCGCCGGTGAAGGCGCCTTTTTCGTGGCCGAACAATTCGGATTCCAGCAGGGTCTCCGGCAGGGCCGCGCAGTTGAGTTTGACGAAGCTGCCGCGCGCCCTGGGCGAGTTGTAGTGGATGGCGTTGGCGATGAGTTCCTTGCCGGTGCCGGTCTCGCCGCGGATCAATACCGTGGTGTTCCATTTCGCCACCAGCCGCACCTGCTCGAAGATGCGCCGCATCGGCTGGGTGTGACCGATGATGTTGTCGAAGCCGTATTGCCCGCGCACGGTGCGCCGCAGCACGTCGCGCTCCTCGGCCAGCTCGTTCTTCTCCTGCGCCACTTCCTGCGACAGGCGCACGCTCTGGCCGATCAGGTTGGCCACCATCTCGAGGAAGCGCTGGTATTCGCTCAGCGATTTTTTGATCGCCGGGGCGGGTTGCGCCGCCAGCACGCCGACCACCTTCTGGCCGATGCGGATGGGCACGCCGACGAAGGCGCCCTGCGGGTTGTAGATGCCGAGGCGCGAGAGGAAGCGCGGTTCGTCCATGATGCACTGGACCACGATGCTCTGGCCGGTCTTGAGGATGGTGCCGACCACGCCCTCGCCGGGCAGGTAGCTCACTTCTTCGGTGACGGTGTCGGAGACGCCGTAGACCAGCGATACCTGCAGCTCGCCGCTGGCAGCATCGATCAGGCTCACCATGCCGCGTTCCAGCGCCATGCCTTCGTGCAGCGCGTTCAGCACGCCGTCCAGCGTCTGCTTGAAATTGAGCGAGTGCGACAGCACGCGGCTCACCTGGTAGAGCGTCTCCAGTTCGGAGTGCAGCAGGTCGAGTTCGGTACGGGGATCAAGCATGTTCGCCTCCCGAAAAATAAGCACGCAAGCCTGAATCGTTTTCCGCAACAACTCCCCCCTTTGTTGAAAGGGGGGTGGGGGGGGATTTGAGGAATGGAGGAATTGCGCCGACCCTAAAATCCCCCTTAGTCCCCCTTTGATAAAGGGGGAAACGAACGGCATCGCTGCCACGTACTGTGCGCGGATCAAGCATGTTCGCCTCCCGCTGCATAGGGCAGCTGCACGCGCACGCGGCAGCCGTTGCGGAATGCCGGGTCGATGTCGATGATGCCGCCGTGGCGGTTCACCACTTCCTGTGCCATCGCCAGGCCGAGCCCGAGGTGTTGCCGCGCCGCACCCTTGGTGGTGAAGAAGGGCTGGAACACCTTGTAGCGCAGTTCGTCGGCGATGCCGGGGCCGCTGTCCTCGACGGCGATCTCGATATGGTCGGCGCGGGTCGTGCAGCTCAGGCGCAGTTCGCGCGTGCCGCCGCGGCGTTCGTTCATCGCTTCGATGGCGTTGGTGACCAGCTGTTTGAACAGGTTGGTCAGTTGCGCCGGGTGGCCGTTGATGGTCGCGGCCCCGTTCGACGGCTGCCATTCCACCACCACGCCGGTCGCGAGCAGACTGGCGGTGGTGAGCTTGAGTACATCCACCAGCACCTCGTTGAGGTCGACCGGCTGCATCGCCTCGCTGCCTTGCACCGGGATGCAGGAGCGCAAGGTCTCCAGCGCCTCGCGGCTCTTCTGCATCGCTTCCTCCAGCGCGCTGGCGGCGGGCAGGTCGGCGCCGTTGTCGCGGCGGCGCTCCATCATGTTGGCCACGGCGCTCAGCATGTTGAGCGGCCCTTCGAGTTGATAGACCGCGCCGGCCAGCGTCTCGCGCAGGCCCTGGATGCGTTCCTGTTCCGACAGCAAGGCGCGCAGGCTGTTGATGCGCAGCGCTTCCTGCTGACGCTTGAGTTCGCTGATGTCCTGGATGGTGAGCAAGAGATAGTGGCGGCGCAGCGGTTCGTAGAAGGCGTCCGCACCGACATCGTGTTCCTCGAACCACGAGATCGCGCAGGAGAACCAGCGGTGGCTGTGGTTGGGCAGTTCGATGGATATCTCGCGCGCGGCGATGTTGCGGTGCATGTCGTAGGCCTTGGTGAAGGCATCGCCCATCTGTTCGCGCAGGGCGGCCAGCAGTTTCAGCGCCGGTTCCTTGCCCAGGTCGCCGATGAGTTTCTTGTATTCCTGGTTGTCCAGAACCACGCGCTCCTTGTCGTCGAGCAGCACGATGGCGACCTGTGCCGCATCCACCACCGATTCGATCAGCGTCTTCTGGTTCTGCACCTGACGTTCCAGGCGGTGCACCTCGGTCACGTCGCGGTGCATGCCGAGGTAATGCGTGGTGTCGCCGTCTTCGCTCACCACCGGGGTGATGGTGACGTCGGCGAGATAGCGGCTGCCGTCCTTGCGCTTGTTCACCAGCAGGCCGTTCCACGGACGCTGGCGCTGGATCTGCGCCCACAGCGTCTCGTACACCAGCTTGGGGGTGACGCGGTAGGAGAGGATGGATTCGTTGTGGCCGACGATCTCGTCCTGGCCGTAGCCGGTGATGCGCTGGAAAGCGCCGTTGGCATACAGGATGTTGGCGTGCGCATCGGTGATCGAGATGGCCAGCGCGGCTTGCTCCACCGCCTTGCGGAAGAGATGCATCGGCACTTCGCCAGCAGCTGCGGGCGCGGTCGGTGCGGCGGGTTGCTTGGACATGGAAGCTCCAGTTGATAGATGACACAGCTAGTTCAGCAATAAGCATGCCTGTGGAACAACTACTCCCTCTCCCGCAAGCGGGAGAGGGCTGGGGTGAGGGGTGTGGATGCTCAGCAAATCGGTCATTGCTAACCATCGTCCCTCATCCCCGACCCTTTCACCCGCAAGAGGTACGCCGGTGGGTTCCCCGCTGCTTCGCAGCGACCCATCCGCAGTCCCGCAAGCGGGCGAAGGGAGACTTGTCGCGTTTGCTACATCGGTGCATCGCGCACCCCGACAACGACAAAGGTTTTTTGCACCTGTCTGGTGCACGCACCAGACAAACGCCTGATTCCGTGCGTTCCGTTGCGGTGCGCAAGTGTTGGCACGGCGCTTGCAAACGAGAGGGCAGGAGATCGTTATATATGAGTGAGTATCTGTTACTGCTGCTGGGCACCGCGCTGGTCAACAACGTGGTGCTGGTGAAGTTCCTCGGGCTGTGTCCCTTCATGGGCGTGTCCAAGAAGATGGACGGCGCGCTCGGCATGGGCATGGCTACCACCTTCGTACTGACGCTGGCGACCGCCGCGACCTGGATGCTGGAGCACTGGCTGCTGATGCCGCTGGGTATCCAGTACCTGCGCATCCTTGCTTTCATCCTCACCATCGCCGCGGTGGTGCAGTTCACCGAGATGCTCATCCGCAAGTTCAGCCCGGCGCTGTACCAGGTGCTGGGCATCTACCTGCCGCTCATCACCACCAACTGTGCGGTGCTCGGCATCGCATTGCTCAACGTGCAGGAGAAAAGCGATTTCGTGCACAGCCTGATGTACGGCTTCGGTTCCGCAGTCGGCTTCACGCTGGTGATGCTGCTGTTCACCGGGCTGCGCGTGCGCCTGGCGCTGGCGCAGGTGCCCAGCTCCTTCAGCGGCGCGCCCATCGGCTTCATCACTGCCAGCTTGCTGGCGCTGGCGTTCATGGGGTTTGCAGGTTTGGCTTAACTCGTAGGGTGGGCACGCTTTTTGTGCCCACGCGGTATGCACATTCGCCCCACGCGTGGGCACAAAAACGTGCCCACCCTACATTGGATTTTGAAAGGGATTTGACATGCTGTTCGCCGTCGTCAGTCTGACATTGTTGGGAACCGTCTTCGGGTTGTTGCTCGGCGTCGCCGCGCGCTATCTGAAAGTGGAGGGCAACCCGCTGGTTGCCGAACTTGAACAATTGCTGCCCGGTTCGCAATGCGGGCAATGCGGCTTCCCCGGCTGCACGGGTGCCGCGCAGGCGCTGGCCGACGGCAGTGCGCCGCTCACGCTGTGTCCGCCCGGCGGTCGTGCGGTGGTGCAGGCGCTGGCCGCCAAGCTCGGTGTCGAGGCCGACCTTTCCGGTGTGGAAGAGAAAGGGCCGATGATCGCCGAGATCAAGGAAGAGATCTGCATCGGCTGCACGCGCTGCTTCAAGGTCTGTCCCACCGACGCCATCATGGGTGCGGCACAGCAGATCCATGTGGTGTTCCGCGAAGCCTGCACCGCCTGCGGCAAATGCGAAGAAGTGTGCCCGACCGAATCGGCGAAGCTGCAACCCGTGCCCGTGACATTGCAATCGTGGTACTGGAACAAACCACAGGGGGCGGCATCGTGAATTTGATGATTCTTCTCTATCGACATTGCGTAGCTGGTCACCCCCCTTTATCAAAGGGGGGCAGGGGGGATTTGAATTCGCACGCAGCAGCTCCTTCCTTTAAATCCCCCTCAGTCCCCCTTTGTCAAAGGGGGAAGCGATCGGTGAATATTCATAGGGTGGCTTCATGAAATTATTTGACCTGCGCGGCGGCGTGCATCCCGAGGGCAGGAAAGACCTGTCGGCGGAGCGCCATATCCGTATCCTGCCTTTGCCGAAAAAACTGTACGTGCCCCTGCAGCAGCACATCGGCGCGCCCGCCATCCCGGTGGTGAACGTCGGCGACAAGGTGCTCAAGGGCCAGCTCATCGCCACCGCACAGGGCGCGGTCTCCGCACCGGTGCATGCGCCCACCTCCGGCACCATCGTTGCCCTCGGCGACCATGTCGCGCCGCATCCTTCCGGCCTGCCGGTGCCGACCATCACGCTGGGGAGCGACGGTGAAGACAAGTGGGTCCCGACCGAGACAGTGGAAGCGCCGTTCGCGCTGAGAGCGGAAGAGGTCGCGGCGCGCGTTGCGGCCGCGGGCATCGTCGGTCTCGGCGGCGCGACTTTCCCCTCGGCATTGAAACTCAATCTCAGCCGCAACAGCGGCGTGCAGACGCTGATCATGAACGGCGGCGAGTGCGAACCCTATCTCACCTGCGACGACCGCATCATGCGCGAACGCGCCGTCGGGATCGTCGAGGGCATACGCCTGATCGCGCATGCCGTGGATGCCAAAGAGATACTGGTCGGCATCGAAGACAACAAGCCGGAAGCCATCGCCGCCATGCAAGCCGCGGCAGGCAACAGCGAAGTCAAAGTGGTGGCCATGCCCAGCATGTACCCCATGGGTTCGGAGAAACAGATCATCCAGGTGCTCACCGGCATGGAGATACCCGCCGGCGGACGTCCCGCCGACATCGGCGTGCTGGTGCACAACGTCGCCACCGCTTATGCCGTGCAGCAGGCCATCCGCTACGGCAAGCCGCTGATCTCGCGCATCGTCACCCTCAGCGGTGGCGCGATCAGGACCGCATGCAATGTCGAAGCGTTGATCGGCACGCCGGTGCAGGAACTCATCGCCTTCGCCGACGGTTATGCGCAGCCAGCCGCGCGGCTGGTGCTGGGCGGCCCGATGATGGGGCAACAGTTCACCAATACCAATGTGCCGGTGGTGAAGGGCACCAGCGGCGTGCTCGCATTGATGGCGAGCGAGATCGGCCAGGCCGAAGCATCGCCGTGCATCCGCTGCTCGACCTGCGTGCGCGCGTGCCCGGTCGGCCTGCTGCCGCTGGAGATGGCCGCACATATCCGCTCCGCCGACCTGACTGGTGCGGTCGGGCTGGGCCTCAAGGATTGCATCGCCTGCGGTTCCTGTTCGTATGTATGCCCGGCGCATATCCCTCTGGTGCATTACTTCAACTACGCCAAGGGCGACCTCGCCGCGCAGGAGCGCAGCAAGCTCAAGCAGGAAGCCACCAAGAAACTGGCCGATGCGCGCAACGAGCGTCTGGCGCGCATCGAACGCGAGCGCGCGGAAGCAGCGGCGAAGCGCAAGGCCGCGCGTGAAGCGAAGGAACGTGCCGCCAAGGAAGCGGCGGAGAAGGCGGAGGCGGTATGAACTCAATTTGCTCATTGAGAATCCGGACCGCTTCCCCCTTTGAAAAAGGGGGGCTGAGGGGGATTTGCTTTTATCTTTCAGACATTCAAATCCCCCTAACCCCCCCTTTTCTAAAGGGGGGGATTCAGCTATCGCTCGTGCAAAGGAATAGAACATGAACCCCATCGCCCATTCCCCCCACGCCCACGCCCCCGTCTCCATCGGCAAAGTGATGGCCACCGTGCTGCTCGCACTTACGCCCGCCACTCTGTTCGGTTTCTGGTTGTACGGCTGGCCTGCGGTCAACCTGTGGGCGGTGGCGCTGATCGCGGCCATCGTCGGCGAAGCCTTGGTCGTGCACCTGCAAGGACGCAAGGTGCGCCCGGTCATCATGGACGGTTCCGGCATCCTCACCGCATGGCTGCTGGCCCTGTCGCTGCCGCCGTATGCACCCTGGTGGATCGCGGTGCTGGGCAGCCTGTTCGCGGTCGTCATCGGCAAGCAGGTGTTCGGCGGACTGGGTCAGAACGTGTTCAACCCGGCGATGGCCGCGCGCGTGATGCTGCTGATCTCCTTCCCGCTGGAGATGACCACCTGGGTCGCACCCTCGCAGGCGCCCGGTCTGCTGGAAAGTCTGCGCATCACTTTCTTCAGCCAACCCATCGACGGCATGGCCAGCGCTTCGCTGCTCGGCCACGTGAAGACCGAGTTCACGCGCGGCATCGGCCTCGATCAGGCGCTTACCGGTTATTACGCACCGATGGACATGTTGTGGGGCAGCCGCGCGGGCAGCCTCGGCGAAACGGCAGCGGTGCTGTTGCTGATCGGCGGCCTGTTCCTCATCGCGCGCCGCATCATCACCTGGCATGCGCCGTTCGCCATGCTGCTCGGCGTGGCCGTGCCCGCGCTGTTGTTCAACGCCATCGACGCCAACCACTACGCCGGGCCGATGGTGCATCTGCTCTCGGGCGGGCTGATGCTGGGCGCGTTCTTCATCGTCACCGATCCGGTGACGTCACCCAACACGGCGCTGGGTCAGTTCATCTTCGGTCTGTCCTGCGGTCTGCTCACCTGGATCATCCGCACCTGGGGCGGCTATCCGGAAGGTGTGGCCTTCGCAGTGCTGCTGATGAACGCGGCCACGCCGATCATCGACCAGTACGTAAAACCGCGCATCTATGGTCGCGACCGCAAGGGTGTGGCGTTGCCGGCGAACAAGGGATAAAGCGAAATGCAAAACCTATTTGCCACAGAGGACACAGAGCACACAGAGATATTTGTGGAGCCTCAACAATTTGTTGGGTTACCCGCAAAGTATCAATTCCCAGCGGTTTTCTCTGTGCACTCTGTGTTCTCTGTGGCTAAAAGTTTTTAAGAGGTTTAACTAAATGAAACTCGAAGAACTGCGCGGCAAACTGAGTTACCAGGGAATATTGCTTGGTGGGGTAGCGCTGCTCACCAGCGCAGCGCTGGCCTTCGCCTCGCGCGCCACCGAAGCGGACATCAAGGCGGCGGAAGCGGCCGACCTCAAGCAGTCGCTGGCGCAGGTATTGCCGGGCGAATATGAGAACGACATGTTGCAGGACACTGTCACGCTGCCCGGCAAGAATGGCGATGTACTGGTCTACCGCGGCCGCCGTGCGGGCAAGGTGGAGGCGGTGGTGTATCGCGTGATCGGCCACGGCTACGCTGGCAATATCGTGTGCGTGATGGGTGTGTCGCGCGAAGGCAAGATCCTGGGGGTACGTGTCGTCGCCCACAAAGAAACGCCGGGGCTGGGCGACAAGATCGAGCCCGCCAAAGCAAAATGGATATTCGATTTTGACGGTAAATCTTTGGGTGATCCTGTCGCGGAGAAATGGGCCGTGAAAAAAGACGGCGGCGTGTTCGACCAGTTCGCCGGCGCCACCATCACCCCGCGCGGCGTGGTGAATGCGGTGAAGGGCGGGCTTGAATTCTTTGAGGGCAACAAGACTCAGTTGCTCGACGAAGCCGGAGGTGTGAAATGAACGAGAAATACGCGCGCATCACGCGCGAAGGCCTGTGGGACAACAACGTCGTGTTCGCGCAGATGCTGGCGCTGTGCCCGACACTGGCGGTGACCAGCAGCGCCACCAACGGCCTCGGTATGGGGCTGGCGAGCACGGCGGTGCTGCTGCTCTCCAACATCATCATCTCCAGCGTGCGCCAGTTCGTCAGCGCCGAAGTGCGCATCCCGGTGTACATCGTGCTCATCGCCACGCTGGTGACGTTGGTCGATATGAGCCTCAATGCCTGGGCGCATGAACTATATAAAGTGCTGGGCCTGTTCATCGCCTTGATCGTCGTCAACTGCGCCATCCTCGGCCGCGCCGAAGCGTTCGCGTCGAAGAACAGCGTGTTCGACGCGGCGCTGGACGGGCTGATGATGGGCATCGGTTTCACGCTGTCGCTGGTGGTGATCGGCGGGGTGCGCGAGGTGTTCGGCAGCGGCACGCTGTTTGCCAACGCCCATCTGTTGCTCGGCCCGGCGTTCTCCTTCCTGGAGATGACCATTGTGCCGGAATACAAGGGCTTCCTGCTGATGATCCTGCCGCCGGGCGGGTTCATGGTGGTGGGTTTGCTGCTGGCCGCGAAGCGCGTGCTGGACCAGCGCCGCGCGGCGAAAGCGGCGGCCATGCCGGAAGCAGCAACTGTGTAGCTAGCGTAGGGTGGGCACGTTTTGTGTGCCCACGCGGTTGCCGCAAATTGTTTATGCGTGGGCAGTGCGAACGGGTAACGGCACAGCCGTTGGGACCCGTCGGCCTACCCCTAGCGGGCACACAAAACGTGCCCACCCTACATGAGTATTATTGGAGTGATAAACATGCAGATCGGCGTCGCCTATTCAGAACCCGCACAGCAACTCTGGCTGCGCATCGAAGTGCCGGACGAGACCACGGTGCAGCAGGCCATCGAGGAATCCGGCATCCTGAAGAAATTCCCGCACATCGACTTTGAGCAATACAAGGTCGGCATCTTCGGCAAGACGGCTGAGCTGGATGCGCTGCTCAAACCCGGCGACCGCGTGGAGATCTACCGCGCCATCACCGCCGACCCTGCCACCGTGCCGCGTCGCGTCATCGCCGGCGAGGACGACGAGGATTAATAGGCATTATTAAAAAAGGCCGGCCTCACTCCGATTCCCTCCTTGCGGCAAGGATTCTTTGCTAGCATGCGCGCTGCATGTGGCACGTAAGGGTTACCCGTAGCCGCGGAAGTCACTCAACTATTGGACAAGAACGCAATGGAATCATCAGCCTCTCTGGAAATCGCAAAACACACCCTCCTGGTATTCGGCATCATCCTCGGCATCGGCACCTTCTCCGGCTTGCTGGCGCGCCTGGCGCGCGTGCCGGACGTGGTGGTGTTCCTGCTGATCGGCATGCTGATCGGCCCCGGCATGCTGGGCTTCGTCGACATCAAGGCGGATTCCACCATCAACCAGCTCATCCTGATCTTCGGTTCCAGCTACATCCTGTTCGACGGCGGCGCCTCGATCAAGCTCAAAGTGCTGAAACAGGTGTGGATCACGCTCGTGATCATCGCCACTATCGGCGTGCTGATCACCGCCTTCATCACCGGTGTGGCGGCTTATTATTTCCTCGGCCTGCCGTTCATCGTCGCGCTGCTGCTGGGCACGGTGGTCGCCTCTACCGACCCCGCGACGCTGGTACCCGTGTTCAAGCAGATCAAGATCAAGGATCGCGTGGCGCAGACGGTAATGAGCGAATCCGCCTTCAACGACGCGATGGGCGCGATCCTGACTTTTGTCGTGCTCGGCGTCGCGATGGGTTCGGGCGAGTTCTCCCTTGGTGATGCCGTGCTCGAACTGTTCAAGGAGTCCATCATCGGTATCCTGATCGGCGGTATCCTCGGCTATCTTGCCGCCGTGCTGATATCGCATGAGAAATTCGGCTTCCTGCTCGAATATGCACCTGTCGTCACATTGATGGCTGTCATCGGCGCCTACATGGGCGCGGACGGCGCGCATGCCAGCGGTTTCATGGCGGTGTTCGTGTTCGGCGTCATGCTGGGCAACGCCGAGTCGCTGGGTTTCAAGCGCACCAGGGAAGAGAATCACGAGCTGGAAGATTTCATCCTGACCACCGCGCTCATCATGCGCATGTTCATCTTCATCCTGCTCGGCACCCAGGTCGATTTCGCACTGATGAACCAGTATCTGTGGGCGGGCGTCGCTGTGGTGGTCGTGTTCATGCTGGTGGCGCGTCCGGTCACCGTGTTCCTGTGCGCACTGCCGGACCGCCGCGCCAAGTGGTCATTCAAGGAGATGCTGTTCATGTGCTGGACGCGCGAGACCGGCGTCATCCCCGGCGCGCTGGCCGGCATGCTGGTGGGGATGAAAGCGCCGGGTGCGGAGATCATCGCCTCGGTCACTTTCATCGCCATCCTGATGACCATCCTCATCCAGGCCACCACCACCAAGTGGCTGGCGAAGAAGCTAGACCTGCTGGTCGAGTAGCGACAGCGATCTTCGCAGGCTTTCACGGAGAACAGCGGTGCATGCGCACCGCTGTTTTTTTTGGCTCAGAACAATGTCCATCCCGCGACCAGCGTGGTGACGATCGCATAGGGCAGTGCCATCCACAGCATGCGCCCGTAGCCGAGCCGGACCAGCGGTGCGATCTGCGAGGTCAGCAGGTACAGGAACGCAGCCTGGCCGTTGGGAGTGGACATGCTGGGGATGCCCGTGCCCATGACCACAGCGACCGATTGCGCGTCGAACAGCTCGCGGCTGGTGAGTCCGGCGTCGAATGCGGCTTTGAGCTCTTTCATGTAGATGGCGGCGACGAACACGTTGTCGCTGATCGCGGAGAGTGCGCCGTTGGTGACGAAGATCATGAACACCTGCATCTTGTCCTCCAGCGTCAGCACCCACTGGATGACCGGAGCGAACATGTTCAGGCTGCCGATCATCGCGACGATGACGTAGAACACGACCAGCAGCGAGGCGAACGGCAGCCCCGGCATGAAGGCCTCGGCGACATGGTGCTCGTCGGTGACGCCGGAGATGGACGATACGACGACGATGACGGCAAGCCCGATCAGGCCGATCTCGGCGATGTGGAAGGCCAGCGCCAGCACCATGAGGATCGCGACGATGCCCTGCGCGACCAGCATCATGCGGTCGCGTGCAGTGTGGTTGGCGCGCAGGCGGCGGTCCTCGTCGATGAGTACCTGGCGCACGCCGGCTGGCAGTTCGGCGCCGTAGCCGAACCATTTGTTGCGTTCGATCACCCAGCACACCGCGAAGCCGGCGAACAGCGTCGGCAGGCTGGATGGCGCCACCTGCCGGAAGAATTCCATGAAGTTCCAGCCGGCCTCGGTGCCGATGACGATGTTCTCGGGTTCGCCGACCAGCGTGCAGACCCCGCCGATCGCGGTGCCGATGGCGCCGTGCATCAGCATGCTGCGCAGCACGGCGCGGAACTGCTCCAGATCTGCACGGTGGAGCTCGTCCACATAGTCATCCGTCAGGTCGGGATCCTCGTGATAACCCTTGCTGGAAACGACGCGGTGATAGACCTCGTAGAAGCCGAGCGACACGGCGACCAGCACGGCGAGGATGGTGAGCGCGTCGAGGAAGGCGGAGAACACCGAGACCACGACGATGATGACCATGTTCAGCGTCACCCGCGAGCGGATGCCGAGCAGGATATGGCTGATCATGCGGTACAGCATGCCGCGCAGAAAATGCACGCCGGCGACCATGAAGATCACCAGCAGCAGCACCGGCAGGCCGTGCTCCACCTCGTGGTAGATCGCATGGGTGTCGGTCAGCCCGAGCGCGACCGCCTGCAGCGCCAGCAGGCCGCCGGGTTGCAGCGGGAAACACTTCAGCGCCATCGCCAGCGTGAAAATGAATTCGGCGAGGATCAGCCATCCGGTCAGCAGCGGCCCCAGCACGAAGTAGGCGACGACGTTGAGCAACAGACTGGCGACGATGGCCTGTTTGTACCAGACGGGCGTGTGTCCGAGGAAGCTGTTCGCGAGGGTACGGAGTATTCCGTCATGGGTGGTGGTGGTCATGGTCATGTCTTGTTCGGTTCGATATGTGAAGAGGTGTATTCAGTTGCAGGCGCCGACAGAAGCCGGCTTGCAGATCCGGCCGTCCAGCCAGACGGTTCCGCTGAGTTTGGCGCCGAGGAAACGCGCGCGTCTTGCGGAAGCGTCGCTCAGGTCGGCCTGCTTCAGGTTGGCGTAATTGAGGTAGGCGCCATCCAGTCTGGCGCCATGCAGGATGGCCTGTTGCATGTCCGAATTGACGAGATCGGCGCGGGTGAGGTCGGCGCCGCTCAACACGGCCTGCGCGAGGTCGGCCTCTTCCAGGTCGGCCTTGGACAGCTGCGCACCGGCCAGACGTGCGCGCACCAGTGTCGAACGCTCCAGGTTGGCCCAGCGCAGATCGGCCCCTTCGAGGTTGGCGCCGCTGAGGTCGCTTTGCTGCAGTTGCGCGAATTGCAGGTTTGCACCGCGCAGGTCAGCCCCTTTTAGATTCGAACCGCTCAGGTTGGCGTGCTGCAGATCCGCGTTGCGGAAATCGCCGCCGTGCAGGTCGGCCTTGCGCCAGTCTGCCCGGTCGATTTTCATGCCCGCGCATTTCGCGTCGGCCTGCGGCATGCAGGCGGCCCGTGCCTGTCCGACCGTGAGCGCGAAGACGAAGCAGGCAGTGACGAAGATCGGTATGCGTACGACCGGGGTGTGAAGTGGTTCCATGGCATGCCTCGACTCTGTCTGATTGATGTAGGCGGCAATGTAAAAGACTTCCCTGTCCGGGAAAATTCGGGCATACCGCTACGTGCAACACTTAGGGTCAGGCGGGTAAGGGTGTCCCTTACGTGCGCTGCGGATGCGCCATAGCGGGAAAACAGAGAGAATGTCAGCCAGTGTAAAGAACAACGAAGCCATGCGATCGACACCGTCATCCCTGTTCGGCGGCCTTGCTTTCGTCGCCGTGTATGTCCTGCTCGACTGGGCCAGCTACCTGCACCCGATGTACGGGCTGAACATCACGCCGTGGAACCCGTCGCTCGCGCTCGGCCTGGTGGTGTGGTCCCGCGTCGGCAGGCTGGTGGCGATCCCGTGGTTCGCCGCCATCCTCATCGGCGAGGTGGTGGTGCGCGGTCTGCCAGCAACGCTGACGGTGACGCTGCTGCTGAGTGCGGTGCTGACCATCGGTTACGGCATCATGGCCGAGATACTGCGGCGCCGTTCCGGCGGCAGGTTGCTGCATGACCGCTTCCGCCTGCTGGCATGGCTGGCGGTCGTGGTCGCCGGGACGCTGGTGACCAGCACCGTCTACATCTCGTTGCTGTATGCCGTCGGACTCATTCCCGTCGGCGACTGGGGGGTGGCGCTGGTGCGATTCTGGGTGGGGGACTGCGTCGGCATCGTCGTCACCATGCCGTTCTTCTGGTTGCTGCTGCACGACCGCAACGCACTCGGCAGGTTGTTCATGCGCAAGGAAACGGCGGCGTACATCGTGCTCGCGGTCGCGGCGCTGTGGTTGTCGTTCGGATTGGGCGGGGAAGGCGAGTTCCAGTATTTCTACCTGCTGTTCCCGCCCATCGTATGGGCGGCGGCAAGGCAAGGGGTGCATGGTGCGGCCATCGCCGCCTTCATCCTGCAGGCGGGCATCATCGTTGCGGTGCAGTGGCAGAACCTGGTCGCGGTCACCGTATTCGAGCTGCAGATGCTGGGGGCGGTGCTCGCCTTCGTCGGTTTCTTCATCGGGGCGGTGGTGGACGAGAAGCAGCGCGTGAGCAAGGAACTGAGCCAGACACTGCGGCTGGCGGCGGCCGGCGAGATGGCGGCGGCGCTGGCGCACGAACTCAACCAGCCGCTCACGGCTTTGTCGGCCTACGGTTCCGCCTGCCGCAAGCTGCTCAGTTCCGGTGGCGACGATGAACGGCTGCGCGATACGATAGAACGCATGGTCGGCGAATCGCACCGTGCCGCCGAGGTGGTGCGGCGCCTGCGCGATTTCTTCCGCACCGGCGCCACCCGGCTCGAAGCGATCAGACTGCCGGAACTGGTCGGCACGGTGGTACTGCAATTCGCCGACAAGGCGGCAATGCAAGGCATCGAACTGACGGCAGCGTCACTGCCGGAGTGCAAGTTGTTCGCCGACCGCTTGCAGATCGAGGTGGTGCTGCGCAACCTGATCGCCAATGCCGTCGATGCCGTGCTTGAACGTCCGGCCGGCCAGCGGCGCATCGTCGTCACGGCCGACGTCGCCGGCAGACGGTTGCGCATCACGGTGAAGGACAGCGGTGCGGGTCTTACCGCAGAGCAGATATTGCGGGTGTTCGAGGCTTTCCAGTCGACCAAATCGAGCGGACTGGGGCTGGGACTGGCGGTCAGCCGTGCCATCGCGCAGGCGCACGGCGGTGATCTGGTGGCGGCGTCCGGGGAGGGCGGGGAATTCGTGCTTACATTGCCATTGGGCGGAGAGGTGGAAGATGTCTCCTAGAGGTTATACCGTATACATGGTCGAAGACGACGCGCCGGTGCGCGATGCGCTCGGCCTGCTGCTGGGCCTGCAGGGATATCCCGTGGCCATGTTCGGGGATGCCGAGAGTTTCCTGTCCGCGCTCAAACCGGATTGGCGCGGGTGCGCGCTGATCGACATCCGCATGCCCGGCATGGACGGGCTGTCCCTGCAGAAACACCTGCGAGAAACAGGCTGCGACCTGCCGGTGATCGTGATGACCGCGCATGGCGATGTGGATTCGGCGCGCGATGCGTTCCGTTCGCAGGCGGTGGACTTCCTGGAGAAGCCCGTCGAGCAGAACAGGCTGTTCGCCGCGATCGAGGAAGCGTTCGCGCGACAGGCTGCGACACATCAGGCAGAGCTCCAGCAAGGCGAGTTCGCACGCCTGCTGGCGACACTGACACCGCGCGAGAAAGAGGTGATGGAGATGGTGGTGGCCGGGCGGCACAACCGCGAGATCGCGGAACTGCTCGGCATCAGCCCGCGTACCGTGGAAGTGCACAAGGCGCGCATGATGGCCAAGTTGCAGGTCTCCTGCGTGCCGGATCTGGTGCGACTGAACCTTGCGGGGCCGCGCGACCAGACATGACAAGCACCGCGCGACGAGTGGCGCGCGGTGAAGCGGGGCAGTAGAGAGCAGAGCGTTGGGGGGGGGAGACAGGTTGTGATACAACCTCGATCGCCCCCGTTTTTTCCGCATTACACTGCTGAGATGTGACGGTTTGGCCGGTGTGTGGCGGACCGTTGAAGCGGACAAGCGATGACCCAGGGAGGAGTGGACGAATGCCGGAGTCCTTGTTGTTGAATTCGGAGCTGATCTGGCCGCTGGTGCTGGCGCTCGCCTGGATGGCAGGCGAGTTCGGCCACCGCTGGACGGGTTTGCCGCGTATCAGCATCTATGGTCTGGTCGGTTTCGTGCTGGCCAACGGCCAGGCCGGCCTGTTGCCGGAGTCGGCCAGCATCACGCTGCTGGCGAACATCGCATTCGGTCTGATCCTGTTCGAACTGGGCTACCGCATCAACCTGCGCTGGCTGCGCAACAATCCCTGGCTGGGGGTGACCAGCCTGACGGAGGCGGTCGCCACCTTCGTCGCGGTGTTCCATGTCGCGCAGGCGTTCGCCATGCCGTTCATCCCTTCGCTGCTGCTGGCATCCCTCGCCATGGCGACCTCGCCGGCTGCCGTGCTGCGCGTGGTGAACGAGTTGCGCAGTTCCGGTCAGGTCACCGAACGCATATTGCATCTGTCCGCTTTCAATTGCGTGCTGGCCGTGTTCACTTTCAAGGTCATCGTCGGCCTGTGGGTATTCCAGAGCACCGGGGATGTCCTGCATGCGTTGTGGAACAGCCTGATCGTACTGATGGTGTCAGCCGCGCTCGGCGGCCTCTTCGGCGTTGCAGTGCCCGCGCTGCTGTCCCGCCTCGGCAAGTCGGAACGCGATGCGACCGTCGCTTTCGCCATCGCGGTGATCATCCTGGTCGCGCTGACGCATGCGCTCAAATTCTCCCCGGTGCCGGCGGCACTCGCCTTCGGTCTGATGGCGCGCCACCGCCGCGTCGCCCTGAGCCAGGCCGAGCGGAACTTCGGCGTGCTGGGCAATCTGCTGACCGTGCTGCTGTTCGTGTTCATGGCGAGCACGCTGGAATGGCGGATGGTGCTGGCCGGCGCAGGTCTTGCGCTGGTGTTGCTTCTCGTGCGTTTCGCGGTGAAGACGCTGTGCGTCGCCGCGTTCTCCCATCTGGGCGGCATCACCTGGCGCAAGGGTGTGCTGACCGGAGTGGCGTTGACGCCGCTGTCGGCCTTCGTCATCCTGCTGCTGGAGCAGACCCGCCATCTCGGTATCGGCCTGATCGATGAACTGAATGCGCTGGCGGCCATCACCCTGATGCTGGAGGTGATCGGCCCCGTCGTCACACACTGGGCGCTGGTCTTGGCCAAAGAAGTTCCGGATACGGACAGGAGCTGACCATGCCGCTCGAACCGTTCAAGACCTCGGCGTCGCTCACCTTCGGGGTGGAGCTGGAGCTGCAGCTCGTCAACCTCAGCGACTTCGATCTCACCGCCGCCAGCCCGGATATGCTGCATCTGCTGCGCCGGGAGAAGTTTCCCGGCAACGTCACGCCGGAGGTGACCGAGAGCATGATCGAGATCAACACCGACGTGCATACCAATTATCCCGAACTGCGGGGGCAGCTGCAGCTTATCCGCGACACGCTGGTGCGTGCAGGCGACCAGCTGAACATCGGGGTCTGCGGCGGGGGAACCCATCCCTTCCAGCAATGGCACGAGCGCAAGATATTCTCCAAGCCGCGTTTCCGGGAAGTGTCGGCCATCTACGGTTACCTTATCAAGCAGTTCACCGTGTTCGGCCAGCACATCCACATCGGCTGCACGTCCGGGGATGAAGCGCTGTTTCTGCTGCATGCATTGAACCGCTATGTGCCGCACTTCATCGCACTGTCTGCCTCGTCGCCGTATTTCCAGGGCGTGGACACTCAGTTCAATTCCGCACGCCTGAATTCGGTGTTCGCCTTCCCGCTCAGCGGGCGCGCACCTTTCCTGCTACGCTGGGAAGAGTTCGAGCGCGGCTATTACGCCAAGATGGAAGACACCGGCATCGTCAAGAGCATGAAGGATTTCTACTGGGACATCCGCCCCAAGCCAGAATACGGCACCATCGAATTGCGCGTGTGCGACACGCCGCTGACGGTGGAGAGGGCGGCGGTGCTGTCCGCCTACCTGCAGGCGCTGTGCCGGCACCTGCTGGAGCGCAACGAGCCGGAACCGGCCGAGGACGATTACCTGGTGTACAACTACAACCGTTTCCAGGCTTGCCGTTTCGGTCTGGACGGCACACTGGTGCACCCGAAGACGCACGCGTCCCTGTCGCTGCGCGAAGACATCCTCACCACATTGCGCCTGATCGAACCGCATGCGGCAGCGCTCGGCAGCCTGGATGCGCTGGAGCATCTGTATCCGCTCATGTATGAAGGGAATGATTCCGCTTACCTGCGTACACAGTTCTCCGAGGGCGGTAGTCTGGAAGGCATGGTTGATGCGGCCATCGATCGTTTTCGCACCAGTTCTGCAGGAGGTGCATGATATGGAGTTGCACCAGTTCTTCCTCTTCCTCGCCATCATCCTGATCGCCGCGCGCCTGCTGTCGGAGACGGCGGCGCGTTTCGGCATTCCGCCGGTGATCGGCGAACTGGTGGCCGGTCTGCTGATCGGCCCTTCGCTGCTGGGCTGGGTGTCGCCCGACACCACCATGAAGTTGCTGGCCGAGATCGGCATCATCCTGCTGTTGTTCGAAGTGGGCATGGATACCGACCTGTCGCGCCTCGCGCGTTCCGGCGCCAAGCCCTATGTCGTCGCGCTGGTCGGTTTCGCCCTGCCGTTCGGGTTGGGCTACCTGGTCAGTTCGCAGGTGTTCGGCATGCCGGACCTGATGGCGCTGTTCGTCGGCGGCACGCTCACCGCCACCAGCATAGGCATCACCGTGCGCGTGCTGGAAGACCTCGGTCGCCGCCAGTCCGACGAGGCGCAGATCGTCATCGGCGCGGCGGTGCTGGACGATATCCTCGGCGTGCTGGCGCTGGCTTTCCTCTATCAACTCGTGATCGGGCAGCATGCCTCGTACGATGTGCTTGGCGAGGTGGCCTTGTATATCCTGCTGTTCATGGTGCTCACGCCGATGGTGGCCAAGCTGGCCTCGCTGGTGATCGAGCGGCTGGAGCAGCATGCCGCCACACCCGGCCTGTTGCTCACCATGGCGCTGGCGATGATATTGCTGTTCTCGTGGCTGGCGCATGCGGTGGGCGCGCCCGAGATCATGGGCGGCTTCGCGGCGGGTCTCGCCTTCAGCCAGCATTTCGGTTTCCGCCTGTGGATGGGCAAGCGACCCGCGCTCGAATTCAAGCCCAGCCCGAAACTGGCGCACCGGCTGGAAGAGCAGGTGCGGCCGCTGATCCACACCTTCTCGCCGCTGTTCTTCGTGATGGTGGGCGTGTCGCTCAACCTGCGCGCGGTGGACTGGAGTTCCTCGCATGTCTGGCTGATGGCGACGCTGTTGCTGCTGGTCGCTTTCCTTGGCAAGTTCGCGGCGGGATTCTGCATCCGCGAACCGCGCCATAACCAGATTGCGGTAGGGATGTCGATGGTGCCGCGCGGCGAGGTCGGACTGATTTTCGCGCAGCTCGGCTACAGTCAGGGCGTGTTCGACGGCGAGACGTATGCCGCACTGCTCATCGTCATCGCGCTCACCACCATGGCGCCGCCGCTGCTGCTCAAATGGTTCTACCGCTCGGCCGGGGGTTGAGCGTGAGCCAGCGCACGTAACGGAAAGGGCTACCGGGCATCCGTGGCGGCGGCGTAGAATGTCCCGGTCACCATCCATCACCGAGGACGCCCCCAGATGAGTTCGACCGTTCAGATCATCCTGTCCCTCATCACGCTGCTGTTCCTTTCCATCTTCGCGCACATCGCCGCACCCAGACTGCGATTGCCATATTCCGTGGTGCTGGTGCTGGTCGGTTTCCTGCTCATCCCCTTGAGCCAGCTGCCGTTGTTCTCCTACATCACCAGTTTCCAGCTCACCTCGGAACTGCTGTTCTTCATCTTTCTGCCTATCCTGATCTTCGAATCCGCCTTCAACATGAACATCCGCAGGATAGGCGAGAACATCTTCGCCATCTCTGCGCTCGCCATCGTCGGCCTGCTGCTGTCGGCCTTCTTCATCGCCTTCGCGGGCTACTGGGGATTGCGCGCGATCGGTTTCGAGGTGCCGTTCATCGTCGTGCTGCTGTTCGGCGCGCTGATCTCCGCCACCGATCCGGTCGCCATCCTCGCTCTGTTCAAGGACTTCGGCGCACCGCGCCGCCTGGCGCTGATCTTCGAGGGCGAGAGCCTGTTCAATGATGCCACCGCGCTGGCGCTGTTCCTGGTGGTATTGGAATCGGTGAGCGCGGGATTCCACGGCGCGGGTTCCCTGTTCCACGGCCTGTTCATCTTCTTTTCCATGCTGCTCGGCGGAACCGTGTTCGGTTTCCTGATGGGTTGGCTGTTCTCGCGCCTGCTGGAGTTCGCGCGCCACGAGCACCTGCAGATCACGCTGACCATGCTCGCGGCGCACGCCACTTTCCTGCTGTCCGAATTCATCTCGAATTCGCTCACGCTCTGGGGCGAGCCGGTGCACATCTCCTCCATCCTCGCCACCGTGATCACCTCGCTCATCATCGGCAGCTATGGCCGCTTCAAGATATTGCCCGGTGTGCAGGAATACATCGGCCGCTTCTGGGGCTACGCCGCCTTCGTCGCCAACTCGCTGGTGTTCATCCTGCTCGGCCTGATGTTCACGACGCTGCCGGTCAGTGTGCTGGACATCCTGCCCGCGCTGGCCGTGATCATCCTGGTGGTCGTCGTCGCACGGGCGTTCTCCGTCTATCCCGTCATCGGCCTGCTGAATGCCGTCCGGCTGGAATTGCCCATCCCGCGCTCCTGGCAACACCTGATGGCCTGGGGCAGCCTGCGCGGCGCGCTCGCGGTGACCATGGTGCTGCTCATCCCCGACACCCTGTCGCATCCCGATTGGCAACAGCCGTACTCCATCAAGGAATTCATCCTCGCGCTCACCATCGGTTGTATCTACTTCACGCTGTTCATCAAGGCCACCACCATCAACGGTGCGATCCGGCGTTTCCGTATCAACGAGCTGCAGGGGCTGGAGCCGATGGAGTACCGCGAAGGCAAACTCTATGTCTATGCCCAGACCCTGCTGCGTCTGGCTGCACTGCACGAGCAGCCGCAGGTCGACAAAACTGCGCTGCGGGCGCTGCAGGACAAATACGGCGCGCTGTACCGGCTGGCGTATCGCGAACTGGCCAGCGGCGGGCGCGATTTCGCCGCCATGTTCGGACGCGTGCTGCGCATCCACGCCATCGGCATCGAGAAGCGCACGCTGAAGGAACTGTTTGCGATGGGCGAGCTGAGCGAGACCGGTTATCGCAGGATCCTCGGCAAGCTCGAACGGCAACTGGGTTATCTGGAACGCGGGCTGCCCGGTCTGCTGGCAGCGGGCAAACTGCAGGGTACGCGGCGCTGGTTACGTCCGCGCCAGTTCTTCCGTCTTTCCACCGACAGGCTGGACGATCCTGCCGACAAGCATCTCTACTACCGCGCCATGGCCATGTGCGCGCAGCAGGTCATCGCCCTGCTGTCGCGACTGGCCGAGCATGAGGGACTCAAGCTGTTGGAGGCGGACAAGTCCTTTGATGAACTTCTCGGGCAATACCGGGGTTTCAGGGAAGAGGCACTGGCAAAGGTGAAGGAGATGCAACTGCATCATCCCGCACTGGCAGAACGCCAGATCGAGATACTGGAGCAGGAGTTGTTCCTGTCGCAGTCGCTGGCGCTGGAAGAGCTGGAGAGCAGCGAGGTCATCACGCCGGCGGTAAAGACCGTGCTCTACGGGGAGCTCAAGCAGCAACGTGCGGGGCAGCGCTGAATCTTTCAGTCCCGGCGTCTCCCGCGGCAGGGCTGCTCAGTGCGAGCAAAAAGGTTTGATCTTGCAGGTCGCGCAGATCTCTTCCTTCGACGCCCTGATCTTTGCAAGCTGAGCCAGCCATTTCTCGCACTGCTTCCCATGCTGCTGGATGAACTTCTTTGAGTGCACTCGCAGGTATTCGATGATCTGCGCCTGTATGCAGGCTGTGAAATCGAATTCGCGGCGATTGACATATTCGCGCTGGATGAACTGTGCCGGCGATACGCCCGCTACTCTCATGTCATGCGTGAAACCGAACATGCCGGCGAATCTTTCGGTGTCGTCTATCCAGTGGATGATCTCTCCGTTCAGTTCGATGCCGCGGTACTTCTCGCTGCACGGATCGGAAAGATGGAACACGAATTTCGGAATTGTGTTTTGCATATCGCTCTCCCTGGCAGTCAGCCAATCACAATCGGTCGATCACGAATCGGTCGATCTCGTTGCTCGTATCTGATCTGAGCAACAGGCTAACAGCAGGGGTTGCGGCTGAACATATGCCGAAATATATAGACAGCGGCCTATTACCTGCCCTGAGTAAGGGCATTGGCCGGTGTGGGCCCGCGTCGCACGCTAGGACGCGGCGATCGATTCCTGCAGTTGCAGCTTCTTCAGATGCATCACCAGCGCACTGTCCATCATGGCCAGATGCGTGTCGAACCATTCCGGCAGTCCCTCTTTCACATAGGCACGCACCAGCGGCAGATGTCCGCGCTTGAGACTGCGGTTGAGCTGCTGCAACTCTCCCAGCACGCGGTGGTGTTCGGCCTCGTGTTCGGGCAGACCGCGGTATTTCGAGGCGCGCATCAGCTGGCCCTCGGCCAGAAAGTGCGTGCGGGTGTGGTTGACCAGCAGCTGGAACAGCAGCGGAAAGTCCCTGTCACTGGCGGCGATCAGCGCAGCCACCTGCGAGATGAACTCGCGGTGGGTCTCGTCCATCTCGGGCATGCCCAACTTGTGGTGCGCCTCGTCCCAGTGTGCCGGATGCTTGCTCATGCTGCCGCCAGGCTGTCGTTCCAGTTCTGTGCAGCGGTGAGGAAGTCCGCGACATCGGCGTTCACGATCTCGATGTTGAGGCGGTCGAGGTAACGCTTCTCCTTGTCGGTCGGGTGCGGGATCAGCGCCCAGCCGGCGGGTTTGTCCGCGCCGAAGATGATGTCGGAGAACACCATGCGGTCGGTGTCGCGGTTCAGGCGCTGGCCGAGCAGCAGGTAGCGCTTGTTCTGGCGCGCGCGCTTGACGAAGGAGGGGATGGCGAAGCCGCCCATCAGCTCGGTGATGTAATCGACGAAGTCGGCATCCGAGGCGATGTAGTTCGATTCCGGCAGTGGCGTGCCCAGCGGCTTGAACAGCACGGGCAGGCTGGTGTCAGCCGCCTCCTGCTCGATGGCGGAATAACTGCTGCCATCGTACTGGAACAGACGGAAACGGAAGCCGGTGCCCGCCATGCGCGCGATGCCGACGACCAGCGTGTGCGGCGTGGCGGCATATTGCTTCTGGATCTGCGTGTCGCGGTTGCAGTCGATGATGTAGGGCAGCCTCTGCTGTGCCAGCCAGGCATGCAGTGCCGAAGTACTCCACTGCGTGTCGCGGTAGGTCGCATCGAGGAACTTGTTCACCGCGCTGCGGCCGCGCTTCAGCTCCACGTTCATCGCCGCGCGCGGAAATTCGTACATCAGCTTGGGCGCCATCGGCTGGCCGTTGTTCATCGCCAGGATCAGGCTGTCGCTGTCGGCCGGGATGGCCTTGCCCGTAACCGGATCGATCACGCCGTTCAGCGCGCCGGGGCCGAGGTAGGGGACGACCGTGCCGTCGGACAGTCCGGAAAAGATATTGTCGAATGCCGTACTCATGTGGAATGACTCCTCGTGGTGGGGACACGGGAATCATTCGCAATAAACGGGCCAGAGATCACCTCCAGTATTGGCGCGGGTTGCAGCGGGGCGGGGATTGGAGCAAATGCGACAAAAGCGAAAACCCTGTCGCACAAGGGTGCGGGGGTTGGGCGTGGACTTTGCAGGGTGGTTATCAGGGCGAACGGCTCAATCAATACGCCGCGATACTCACCTCATACAACCCGCCCACCACGGTGTACTCATCCTCCCCCTGCAACATCCCCGGCAGCAATCTCGTATAACAAAACACTTTTGATAGCGGCACCTGTGTGCTGAGCAGGTAGTCGCCGAATTCGTCGGCGCGTTCGCGGTTGGCGGTGAAGGAATTCAGGTTGTTGAACAGCACCACGCGGTGCTTGTTGTCCAGTGTCGCCATTGTCTCGTGTTCGTCCACGCGGTTGACGCCGCGATAGAGGGTGAGGTGGGTCTGGTCAGGGAGTTGTCGGGCGAGTTCGTACTGGCAGTAGGTGTAGAGCAGGTCGAACTGCGCTTCGAGTGCATTCGTTCCATACAGTGCGGTCGCGCGCATCTCCAGGTAGCGGCGGTAGGCTTCGCCCGAGAGGTCGCGTATCTGGCCGCCGTGGTGTCTTGGCAACAAACCGAAGCGCGATTCCACCCAGCCTTTCAAGGCTGCGCCTTCGCGACCGTCCGCGTCGAAGCTCCAGCCGCGCACCATGCGCAGGTAGTCGGCTTTTTGCCGCTTCTGTTTCGACTTCGCGCTGTAGCCTGCCTGCTCCGGTTCGTCCAGATAGAACGAGGCGTTCATGTGCATGGCGAATGCTGCGGCCCTTTCCTTGGCGTCGTCGATCCTGTCCAACAGTGCGAACAGGCCGCGGTGGAACTGCGCGACGCCGTCGAGCTCGAGCGCGACGGGGGAGCGCTGGAAGGTGAGTCCGCCGAGGATGTCGGCGGGCAGGTTGCAGCGGTTGATCGGCAGGCGCGCCGAACGGGACAGGGCCACGGTCAGGCTTGTAGGCACTGCTACAAAGGCTTCGGATTTGTTGTGTTCCCCATCCGCCAATGCGGTTTGCGCTGAATTATTTTTCTTATTCATTTCAGGCGGTTGGGTGTTTGTCGGGTGGGTGGCACGGAGCTTGCGAAGTATTGGCTGCGAGCGACAGTTTTCAATCGCGACTTAAATTTTGCAACTCTCAAGGAGACTAACATGGCACTGCGTCAATGCGCAATTTACGGGAAGGGTGGTATCGGCAAGTCCACTACGACCCAGAACCTGGTAGCGGCTCTTGCTGAAATGGGCAAGAAAGTAATGATCGTCGGTTGCGACCCCAAGGCCGACTCCACCCGTCTGATCCTGCACTCCAAGGCGCAGAACTCCGTGATGGAACTGGCTGCCGAAGCCGGCTCTGTGGAAGACCTGGAACTCGAAGACGTGTTGTCGGTTGGTTACGGCGGCGTGAAGTGCGTCGAGTCCGGCGGTCCTGAGCCCGGCGTCGGTTGCGCGGGCCGCGGCGTGATCACCGCCATCAACTTCCTCGAAGAAGAAGGCGCCTACGACGAAGACCTCGACTTCGTGTTCTACGACGTGCTGGGCGACGTGGTGTGCGGCGGTTTCGCGATGCCGATCCGCGAGAACAAGGCGCAGGAGATCTACATCGTCTGCTCCGGCGAGATGATGGCGATGTATGCCGCCAACAACATCGCCAAGGGCATCGTGAAGTATGCGAACTCCGGCGGTGTGCGTCTGGCCGGCCTGATCTGCAACAGCCGCAACACCGACCGCGAAGACGAACTCATCATGGCTCTGGCTTCTCGCCTGGGTACGCAGATGATCCACTTCGTGCCGCGTGACAACGCTGTGCAGCACGCCGAGATCCGTCGTATGACCGTGATCGAATACGACCCAAAAGCAAAGCAAGCCGACGAGTATCGTGCTCTGGCGAAGAAGGTTGTGGACAACAAGAAGTTCGTTATCCCGACCCCGATCACCATGGACGAGCTGGAAGAGCTGCTGATGGAATTCGGCATCATGGAAGCAGAAGACGAATCCATCATCGGCAAGTCTGCAGTCGCAGCTTGATACTGCAAAACCATTTAGCCACAGAGGACACAGAGAGCGCAGAGAAGACAGGCGGAAATAATGCGAGCAGAGGTTGTTTTTGACTTTCTCTGCGTCCTCTGTGATCTCTGTGGCTAAAAAAGTTTTTGATTTTGCCGTGCGTGCCGGGCAATTGTCCGGTTACGAACCAACCCTGACAGACTCCACAGATTGGTGGGTCATTAAAGGAGAATGAAATGACAGCATTGACACGCGAAGAGACGCAGGCCCTTATTCAGGAGGTGCTCGAGGTCTATCCAGAGAAAGCAAAGAAGGACCGCGAGAAGCACCTGGCGGTCAACGATCAATCCATCGAACAGTCCAAGAAGTGCATCACCTCGAACCGCAAATCGCTGCCGGGCGTGATGACCATCCGCGGCTGCGCCTACGCCGGTTCCAAGGGCGTGGTGTGGGGCCCGATCAAGGACATGATCCACATTTCCCACGGCCCGGTCGGCTGCGGCCAGTATTCCCGCGCCGGTCGCCGTAACTACTACGTCGGCACCACCGGCGTGAACACCTTCGGCACGATGAACTTCACTTCCGATTTCCAGGAAAAGGACATCGTGTTCGGCGGCGACAAGAAGCTCGCCAAGCTGATCGGCGAGATCGAGACCCTGTTCCCCTTGAACAAGGGTATCTCGGTGCAGTCCGAGTGCCCGATCGGTCTGATCGGTGACGACATCGAAGCGGTGTCGAAGAAGGCAGCCAAGGAGATCAACAAGCCGGTCGTGCCGGTGCGCTGCGAAGGTTTCCGCGGCGTGTCGCAATCGTTGGGTCACCACATCGCCAACGACGCGATCCGTGACTGGGTCCTCTCCAACCGCGACGGCAAGGAGTTCCCCTCCACACCGTACGACGTGACCATCATCGGCGACTACAACATCGGCGGCGACGCCTGGGCCACCCGCACCATCCTCGAAGACATGGGGCTGCGTGTGATCGCGCAATGGTCCGGCGATGGCACCATCGCCGAGATGGAGAACACCCCCAAGGCCAAGCTGAACCTGCTGCACTGCTACCGCTCGATGAACTACATCAGCCGCCACATGGAAGAGAAGTACGGCATTCCGTACATGGAATACAACTTCTTCGGCCCGACCAAGATCGAAGCCTCCATCCGCGAGATCGCCGCTTTCTTCGACGACACCATCAAGGCCAATGCCGAGAAGGTCATCGCCAAGTACAAGCCGATCATGCAGGGCATCATCGACAAGTACAAACCGCGTCTGCAAGGCAAGCGCGTGATGCTGTACGTCGGCGGTCTGCGTCCGCGCCACATCATCGGTGCCTATGAAGATCTGGGCATGGAAGTGGTCGGCACCGGTTACGAGTTCGGTCACGGCGACGACTACGATCGCACCATCAAAGAGATGGGCAACGCCACGCTGCTGTACGACGACGTCACCGGCTTCGAGTTCGAAGAGTTCGTGAAGAAGGTCAAGCCCGACCTGGTCGGCTCCGGCATCAAGGAAAAGTTCATCTTCCAGAAGATGGGCATCCCCTTCCGCCAGATGCACAGCTGGGACTATTCCGGCCCGTACCACGGCTATGACGGCTTCGCCATCTTCGCCCGCGACATGGACATGACCCTCAACAACCCGTGCTGGAGCAAGATGACCGCACCGTGGCTGAAGAAGGAAGAGCCGGTCGCCGAGAAGGCTGCCGCGTAAGCGATACCCCTTAACTGATGCCCGTGTCCGCAGATTGGCGGCTCGGGCCAAGGAGATAGAAATGCAAAAAGTCGACGACATCAAACCCTGTTATCCCCTGTTCCGTCAGGACGAATACAAGGAGACACTGAGCAACAAACAGAAGCTGTTCGAAGAGCGCCATGACGAAGCGAAGATCGCCGATACCTTCAAGTGGACCACCACGATGGAGTACCGCGAGCTGAACTTCAAGCGCGAAGCCCTGACCGTCAACCCGGCCAAGGCCTGCCAGCCGCTGGGCGCCGTGCTGTGCGCACTGGGCTTCGAGAAGACCATGCCGTATGTGCACGGTTCGCAAGGCTGTGTGGCTTACTTCCGTACCTACTTCAACCGTCACTTCCGCGAGCCCGTCTCCTGCGTGTCCGATTCCATGACCGAAGACGCAGCCGTGTTCGGCGGCCAGAAGAACATGATCGACGGCCTGGAGAACGCCAAGGCGCTGTACAAGCCGGACATGATCGCCGTGTCGACGACCTGCATGGCCGAAGTCATCGGTGACGACCTGAACGCCTTCATCCGCAACACCAAAAAGGCGGGCAACATCCCCGAGGACTTCCCGACACCGTTCGCGCACACCCCGTCGTTCGTGGGTTCGCACACCACCGGTTGGGACAACATGTTCGAAGGCATCATCCGTTACTTCACGCTGAACACCATGGACGACAAGGTGCCCGGCAAGAACGGCAAGATCAACATCGTTCCCGGCTTCGAGACCTACCTCGGCAACTACCGCGTCATGCACCGCATGATGAAAGAGATGGGCGTGGATTACACCATGCTGTCCGATCCGACCGAAGTGCTGGATACCCCGGCTGACGGCCAGTTCCGCATGTACGCTGGCGGTACCACGCAGGACCAGGTGAAGGATGCGCCCAACGCCGCCACCACTTTCCTGCTGCAACCGATGCAGCTCGACAAGACCAAGAAGTATGTCGAGACCACCTGGAAGCACGAAGTGCCGAAGATCACCATCCCGATGGGCCTGGAGTGGACCGACGAGTTCCTGATGAAGGTCGCCCAGGTCACCGGCAAGGAGATCCCCGCATCGCTGGCGCTGGAGCGCGGCCGTCTGGTCGACATGATGACCGACAGCCACACCTGGCTGCACGGCAAGAAGATCAGCCTGTACGGCGATCCCGACTTCACGCTGGGCATGACCAAGTTCCTCACCGAACTGGGCATCGAGCCGCTGCACGTGCTGTGCAACAACGGCAGCAAGAAGTGGGAGAAGGCCATGCGCAAGATGCTGGACGAGACCCCCTACGGCAAGAACACCCAGCTGTTCGCGGGCGCCGACCTGTGGCACTTCCGTTCGCTGGTGCTGACCGAGAAGCCCGACTTCATGATCGGCAACAGCTACGCCAAGTTCATCCAGCGCGACACGCTGCACAAGGGCAAGGAGTTCGAAGTTCCGCTGATCCGTATCGGCTTCCCGATCTTCGATCGTCACCACCTGCATCGTGCCACCACGCTGGGCTACGAAGGCGCCATGCAGACGCTGACCACCATCGTGAACGCGGTGCTGGAACGCCTCGATGAGGAAACCAGGGGTATGGGGACTACAGACTACAACCACGACCTGGTTCGTTAACCAAAGCCCCTCCCCCCTCTGGGGGAGGGGTTGGGGTGAGGGAAGACTCTGCGATTGGAAAGCGCCCTCACCCCAGCCCTCTCCCAGTGGGAGAGGGAGCGATTCGGGAGCAACAAATGGCAAACATCATGATCCGTCGCGACAACAAGGGCAATTATCAGTTCTATCTGCCCAAGCGCGATCTCGAGGACACCATCGTTTCGATGGAGTTCGATACCGCCGAGAAGTGGGGCGGGGAGATCAAGCTCAACAACGGCGGGACTTATTACATCGAGCCGCAAGTCGCGCCCGCGCGCCTGCCTTACTCGGTGCGCGCCAGGCGTCTCGATGCGGCGGAATGATCGAAAAGGAGATTAATCATGGCAATGAAGATCAATGCTGACCTGTGCACCGCTTGCGGTGACTGCGAACCGGAATGCCCCACGGCTTCCATCAAGGTGAAGAAGGGCATGTACTCCATCAACGCAAGCGAATGTACCGAGTGCGATGGCGAGTACGACAAGCCGCAATGCGTGAAGGTATGCCCGATCAAGGGCTGCATCACGCAGGTCGCAGCGTAACAACTCCCTTCTCCCGCAGGCGGGAGAAGGGCTGGGGATGAGGGGCGATGGGCATATGCCCAAGCTTGGTTGCAGTTTGACTACCCTCACCCCAACCCCTCTCCCGCTTGCGGGCGAGGGGCTTACTGAGGGGTTTAATATGACCACCACCACCGTCATCACCAAAGCTGCCGCACTGCGCATCGCGCAGGCCGCGCGCGTCCTCGCCGATGTGAATGCGGGGGCCTTTGCGGCCAAGCTGGGCGACACTATCGGCTTGCCGATCACCGAAGAGAAGCTCGCCAAGGTGACCGTGGCCGACCTCAAGCTCATCCTCTCCGGCGAAGAGACGGTCGAGCCGGATGTGGACGGCGCTTCGATCAAACTGGCCGTGCGCCACTTGTGGGGGCACTCCGCCGAGGCCGAGAATCTGCCCGCACCGTCACCCTATAAGGACGGCGACATGCCCGGCAGTCTGCGTGTGGCAGTCGCTTCCAACACCGAAGAGAACCTCGACGGGCACTTCGGTTCCTGCCCGCGCTTCCTCGTCTATCAGGTCGGGCCGGACGATATCCGCCTGATCGATATCCGTTCCACCAGCCTCACCGACGAGGCGGAGGACAAGAACGTGGCGCGTGCCAACCTCATCAAGGATTGCCAGATCGTCTACGTGCAATCCATAGGCGGTCCGGCAGCGGCCAAGGCGGTGCGCGCCAACATCCATCCGGTGAAAGCGCCGGAAGGCGGCAAAGCCGATATTGCATTGCAGCGCCTGCAGGCCGTGCTTGATGCGCCGCCGCCCTGGCTCGCCAAGATCCTCGGCGTGGAAGCGAAGTCGCTGAGCCGGTTCGCCGCTGCGGAAGACGAGTGACCATGCTGACCGCCGACACCCTGCAACAGATCGCCAGCAAGGCCGCCTCCATCGGCCTCCTGAACGATGCTGCGCTGGATTCCCTGAAAGAGTCCTGGCCGGATCTGCGTTTCACCATCTGCAACGACGACGATATGCCGGCGCGTCTGCCGCCCAGCATGCAGAGCGGCAGCATCAATCTCTATCTGGTAGGCGGCGGAGAGCATTGCCTGAGCCTGACGCAGAACATCGAGCAGGCTATCGGTGTCGTTCTGGCGCAGGTGGATGAAGAATAGCCGGCAACTGATTTGTAGGGGGGTACGTTTGCAAAAAACGCTTGTATAACGATAACGATAAAAGCAATAAAAACGGGAGTTGAAACATGCTTGATCCAGCGACCTTGGCCTTGTTGGCCAAGCTGAAGGTATTGGCGAAAAAAACGGGCATCAATCTTGATCTGGTCAAGATGACCGGCGACAAGGGCTACGCCGAGCTCACATTGAAAGAGCTCAGCAATTCGGACGATGCGGAACTGGTGCTCATCGTCGTGCAGCTGATGAACCAGTTCGGCCTGATCGATGCGCCTGCCGGAAGCAGCAAGAGCGAAGACAAGAAAGGCGGCGACCGCTATATCGGCGCACTGCGCTGATCGGATCTGGCTAGCGGGAAGTCGCCCGATTCGATGACATCGCAGAAGATGTTCATCAGTTCGGGATCGTGCTTCTTTCCCGTTTCTTCGTACATGACATCCATGACTTGCGGGTGGGACTTGGCATGGTGATATGTCCTGGTCACGGCCATCGCGTCGTAGCTGTCGGCGATGGAGATGATGCGTGAACAGATCGGGATGCGCTCACCCTTGAGTCCGTCCGGGTAGCCGGAACCGTCGAAATGCTCGTGATGGTGGCGGATCACCACCGCGGCATCGTGCGCGCCATCGATCTCGATCGAGGCGATGATCTCGGCGCCGATCTCGGCGTGCCGCTTCATCTCTTCCCACTCGGCCTTGGTGAAAGCCGAAGGTTTCAGCAGGATGTGGTCGGGGATGCCGATCTTGCCGATATCGTGGAAGGAGGCGGCGATCCTGAGGGCATCAAGTTGCTTCTCGTTCAATCCGCAACGGATGCCGATTCCCGCGCAGAGGTCGCGCACCCGTTCGGAGTGCAGGCGCGTGAGCTGGTCGCGGTAACCCAAGGCGACCGACAAGGCCTTGGTGTAGGCATACAGGAGCTTCAGCTTTGGATCGCCCGGTTTCATGGCGGCCTCCTGGCAGGGACGACTCGAACAATTTCCCGGTTCATTTTCTGCCGCTGATCGGCATTATTCAAGCTCAATGGTGACGCGGGTAATTCCGCGCGGGTTCAGCGCGATCGGGTCAATTCCACCCAATCCTGGTTGAAAGAGGGCGGGATCGTGCCCGGCTGCATCTCGCGACGGCTGCCGATCGCACACTGCTTGCCGTCGATCTGCTGGAACCACTCGCGGAAACGCAGCATGCTGACCGGGTTCATCACGCACGACTTCTGGCCGAAGGGGTGGCCGAGCTGGAACAGCAGGTGGCCGATCTCGTGTGCCAGATACGCGCCCGCCAACTCGGCGGCGATCTCTTCTGAATACTGCTCACCACCGCGCAACTGCCGCGTGTTCGTGGAATTGTCGGTGAACGGGAACGTGCTCATGAATACGAACGAACCATACTGGCTGTTGCGGCTGTATGAGGTCGTGCCCACAGTGACTCCGCCGCGTATGGCGGAGTGGATGTCGACGCCGTAGTACTCGGCGCTGGCGATGAACTGGTTGGTCAGCACCAGATCGTATTGCAGGTCGCCGTAGCCCAGCGTGTCCCAATAGACCCATTCGTTGTAAGGCGACGCATCCAGTACCGGTTTGCCGTCTGCAGCCATCACCTGTCGCCATTGCTCCAGCCCGGTGAGCATCGCGTCCGAAAGCGATTCGGACAGCGACATCAGATCCTTGGGCTGTGCATTCGACAGATAAGGCGCGGCAAAGGAGAGCGCGTCTTTCAGGCTGGTCCGGCGTTCGGTCAGCGTCTGGTGGATCCCCTCGGCCAGTCTCTTCCTGTCGCCCTTGCCGGACTTGAAGTCGTAGATCGATTCCACCCGTGCCTGGCGGATCGGCGGCGGGATCAGTGCGAACAACTGCTCGACCCCGGTCTCCTCGATGTCGGTGAACTCGACATAGATGCCGAAGTGCTTCCACATGGTCAGCTGGGCCGAGGCCAGCACGATGCGCAGATGGTCCGGAGAGAAGCGCGCAAGGCGCGGGTTGGTGGCGTGGACCACGCGCAGCTTCACGGCGGCCCCCGGCTTGACGGGATCTACCGGCGCATCCTTCCAGTCCCCGGTGGGGGAGGTCTTGCCGCAGCCGAACAGCAGGAGGGCGAGAATGAGAAAGATGCGCTTCATCGGTATGTGGCAGTTACAGACCCAGGATGATCATCACCCCGGCGGCAGTGGCCAGGCCGGCCGAAACCATGCCCATACCAGAAAAACTGAAATGGAGCAGATGTGCCAGTCCGGTGAGGATGAGCCATGCGCCCAGTAACAGTACCCCGATGCTTCTTTTCATTGCTGCGACTCCTGAAAGTGAATTGTGATGTGCGGGCTTTGATCGCGGATCCACAACAGCCCGGACGAAGTGTAACGGTAAGCGGCGACGATGTTTAGTCGCAAACCGGAAAATGCGCGGAAACCTTGCCCGTATCCATGCGGCACGGACCAGACCGTACCTGCCCATACCCCCTCGGTCAATATGCCAAACGGCCTAGATAGTTTTCTCTGGCCTTCAACTTGCTTGTTATCATTGCATCCATTCCTGGTGCAATGGAGTCGATGATGGATATTTCTATGCGCGGCCGTATCGCCGCAGTGGTTTTGTTGGGTGTGCTCAGTTCGCCGGTATGCGCCGGAGAGGTGCGCGTGGCCGTCGCCGCGAACTTTTCCGCACCGGTGGAGCGCATCGCGGCGCTGTTCCAGAAGGAGAGCGGGCATGCGGTGAAGGTGAGCCTGGGTTCCAGCGGCAAGTTCTATTCGCAGATCAAGGCGGGGGCGCCGTTCGATGTGTTGCTGGCAGCGGACGAGTCGACACCGAAACGTCTGGTGCAGGAAGGACTGGCGGATGGCGGTTCGCGCTTCACCTATGCGGCGGGCAGGCTGGTGTTGTGGAGCGTGCAGCCGGGGTTCGTGGATGACAAGGGCGCGGTGCTGAACAGGGGAAATTTCGAGAAGCTGGCGATCGCGGATCCCAAGCTTGCGCCCTACGGTGTGGCAGCGAAAGAGACCCTGGAGAAGCTGGTCATGTGGAACGCCATGCAGCGCAAGCTGGTGAAGGGCGAGAACATCACGCAGACCTGGCAGTTCGTGGCGACGGAGAATGCGGAGCTGGGGTTCATCGCGCTGTCGCAGATCATGCACGACGGCAAGATGAGCGGTGGATCATGGTGGCTGGTGCCGGCCGAGATGCACAAACCGATCCGCCAGGGAGCGGTGATGCTGACTTCCGCAAAGGACAAGGAAGCGTCACGGGCGTTCCTCGAATTCCTGAAAGGGAAGAAGGCGACAGCGATCATGCACGGTTTTGGCTATGAGTTGCCTTAAGGAAAAATGTCCCCGTTAGACCCCAACGATCTGCAGGCCGTCTGGCTCACGCTCAAACTGGCGAGCGTGACTACCTGCCTGCTGCTGCTCATCGCCACGCCGCTGGCGTGGTGGCTGGCGCACAGCCATCGCTGGTACAAGGGCATCGTCTCTGCGCTGGTGGCGTTGCCGCTGGTGCTGCCGCCCACGGTGCTGGGCTTCTACCTGCTGCTGCTGATGGGACCGCAGGGCGTGGTGGGCGAGCTGACCCAGGCAATGGATATCGGCACCCTGCCTTTCACCTTCGCCGGCCTGGTCATCGGCTCGGTGCTGTTCTCGCTGCCGTTCGCCGTGCAGCCTATCCAGAACGCGTTCGAGTCCATCGGCAAGCGTCCGCTGGAAGTGGCGGCGACCCTGCGCGCGAATGCGTGGGACAGGTTCCTCAGTGTGGCGCTGCCGCTGGCGCGTCCCGGCTTCCTCACTGCGATCATCCTGGCTTTTGCACACACCGTCGGCGAGTTCGGCGTGGTGCTGATGCTGGGCGGGAACATGGACGGCGAGACGCGTGTGCTTTCCGTCGCTATATATAGTCATGTCGAGGCGATGGAGTACGGCCCGGCCCATTTGCTGGCGGGCGGCATGGTGCTGTTCTCGTTCATCGTGTTGCTCGGCTTGTATCTTGCGGGCGGCAAATTGGCGCGGGTGACGAAATGAGCGACATCCGCGCACAGTTCGCCTTGCAGCGTGACAGTTTCTTCCTCGATGCGGGATTCGAAGCACCCGCTTCCGGCGTCACCGCGCTGTTCGGTCCGTCCGGTTCCGGCAAGACTACGTTGCTGCGCTGCATCGCCGGGCTGGAACGCGCTGCGGGTTCGCTGCACGTGAACGGCGAGACCTGGCAGGACGACACCGACTTCATGCCGGTGCACAAACGGCCCTTGGGTTATGTGTTCCAGGAAGCCAGCCTGTTTCCGCATCTGTCGGTGCGCGCCAATCTGGAATATGGCTACAAGCGCATCGCGCCGGCCGCGCGCAAGGTGCAACCGGAGCAGGTGGTGGAATGGCTGGGGCTGGCTCGTCTGGTCGGACGCAACGATCCGTCGCAACTCTCCGGCGGCGAACGCCAGCGCGTCGCCATCGGCCGCGCCTTGCTCACCAGCCCGCGCATCCTGCTGATGGACGAGCCGCTCTCCGCATTGGACACGACCAGCAAGCAGGAGATATTGCCCTACCTCGAAGCCTTGCATCGCGAGCTCGATATCCCGGTGCTCTATGTCAGCCATGCGCTGGATGAAGTGGCGCGGCTGGCCGACCATCTGGTGCTGCTGGAGAAGGGGCGCGTCATTGCCAGCGGTGCACTGCAGCAGACGCTGGCGCGGCTCGACCTGCCCACCGCGCATTTCGACGATGCGGGTACGGTGATCGAGGCGGCGGTGGCGCAGCATGACGAGAAATATCACCTGAGCCGGCTGGATTTCCCCGGCGGGCAATTGTGGGTGGGCAGGGTGGAGCAGCCCTTCGGCACGGTGGTGCGCGCCCGCGTGATGGCGCGCGACGTCAGCATCGCCACGCAGGCGCCGCAGGGTTCCAGCATCAACAACATCCTTAATGCGCGCATCGAGGAGATACGCGACGAAGGGCCGGACAAGGTGATCGTGCGCATGAGGGTGGGCGATGCGCATACTCTGCTGTCGCGCATCACGCGCCGTTCGCGCGATCATCTCGGGCTGAAGGATGGCATGTTCGTGTGCGCGCAGGTCAAGAGTGTCGCATTGATGTAGACGGGGGACGGAATGGGTATCGAGATAGCTTTCGCCACAGAAAAAGATCTGCCGCAGCTCGTGGAGCTGCTCGCCGAGCTGTTCACGCTGGAGAGCGACTTCACGCCCGACCCAGCCAAACAGTTGCGCGGTCTGCTCACCATCCTCGACGAACCGGAGCTGGGGCGCCTGTTCGTGGTACGCGTCGACGGCAAGGTGGTGGGCATGGCCAACGCGCTCATCACCATCAGCACGGCGGAGGGCGGCCGTGCCCTGCTGCTGGAGGATGTGGTCATCCACCGCGACCACCGCGGCGGCGGTCTGGGGAAGAAACTGGTCGAGCATGTGCTGCACTGGGCCAAGCTGCGCGGCATCGTGCGCGTCACCCTGCTGGCCGACCGCAACAACCAGCCGGCGCTGGATTTCTATCACAAGCTCGGCTTCGGCGACTCCAGCATGGCGGTGCTCAGAAAGATGCTGTAGCGACACACCGTTTGTCGCAATCGCTACAAATCCTCCACCCCCAATCCCCCTGAAACCATCCATTCCCCGCGCCGTTGCTGGCGTTGCGGCCACATCGCCATTTTGGCACGGTGGTTGCTCATCTGTTCTGCAGGAACATTGCGGAGTCACCATTGAAGGTTTTGAACATGTCGGAACGTCATCCCGGGGCGTCGCCGTTGGCAGAGGTCGCGCTGGCCGACTGCTCGGCTTGCCCGCATCGCGCATCGCTTGAAAAAGGTCGTTGTGTGCCGGGCGATGTGTGCGTGACGGCGCACAGCGGGCGCCAGATCGACCGCTTCCTGCGGCGCAATCCCCAGTTCGCCGAGGACTATCTGCACGACGGTTTCTGGGAGCGGCGCGCCATCGCTGCACGTTATGCGCCGCTTGAGTCGGTACGGTTGTTGCCGATGGATGCGGACGAAGTGGTGCGGCGCGTGGTGGTGAGCCGTTTGCCGAAGGACGAGCTGGGCGATTACCTGCACGATAGCGACCGCGAGGTGCGCATGACGGTGGCGAACCGACTTGCTCCGGAAGGATTGGGCGCCTTGCTCGACGACGAGGATTATCTGGTGCGCCTGCAGGTGGCGAAGCGCCTGCCGCACGGGCAACTGCGGCGCATGGCCGGCGACGAGGACCGCGAAGTGCGCAAGGAAGTGGCGCGGCGGCTGCCGCCGTTCGCCTTGAGCCTGATGATGAAAGATGCGGACGCGGAAGTGCGCCGCATCGTCGCCGCGCGCCTGTTGCCGGATGACGCGGCGAAGATGCTGGCGGATGAGGACTGGGTGGTGCGTCTGGAAGCGGTGCAGCGTGCACCGCTGGAAGCCATCGCCGAACTGGTGGATGACGTCGAGGCGGACGTGTGTGCGGCAGTACGTAAACGATTGAACGATTTCTTGCTGGGGGAGGATAAATGAGCATCTACACACCTGATGAAACGATGTTGCGCAAACTGGCTGGCGAGATCGGGGCGATACCGCCGCGCCCGCACCACAGCGCACTGCTGGAGATCGTCAATCGCATGCTTCCCGGTTTCACTTTCCGCTACGCATTGAATCGCGGCGGCTGGTATCGCCCCGGCGGCATCATCAACAGCGATGGCAAGCGCTATGCCGACAACATCGAGGCCTGGGCGAAAGCCAGTCTGGATGCATGCGGCGGCGACATGGGCGAGCTGGTCGAACGCTATGCGGGCAGCGACCTGCAGGTGACACGCCACTCCGGGCGCACACATTATTTCGTCGCGGCCTATGGACCTGCCGCCGCGGATTTTTTGCAGCTGGAAGTAGAGGAGTTGCAGGAGGTGCTGGATCGCCAGTTGTTCGATGCGAATGATTTGCCCGAGGATTTGCAGGAACTCATCGAGCCATTGAGTCCGTGCGCGCTGGAGCCGCAGGCGGTCGGCGCGCCGCGCTACCAGTTCCGGCGCCTGGTCGATGTGCGCCAGACCATCGCCCGCGCCGTCTCGCCCGAAGCGCGCGAGAGCGGCCTGCCGCGCCTGCTCAACGAATGGATACACAGCAGCGCTGCCGCGCGCGGCCATTTCAGCGACCATTGGGTCGTCGCGCTGCGCGAACACCAGGATCGTTATCGCAATCCGCAGCTCTCGGTCTCACTGGTGTCGCGGCATGCGCGCGAGCTCAAACCGTTTCCGTGGAACAGCGAGCTTTCCGGCATCGAGATGTTCGCGCAGTTGCAATCCTTCGACCGTGCCGCCGGATACCCCTCGGCCTGGTACGCGCACCTGGTCGCCGGCACCATCACTCCACCCAAGGTCGCGTATGCCGTGGCGCGCGACCTGGAGGCCGGGTTCAGTTACCTGCCGGATACCGAAGCGGCACTGGTGAAGAAATGGGTGGCGGCGCCTTACTCTGTCTAGCGATGCAGGCGCTACGCGCTATTTGCGCCGGGCAAAGAGCGCGTCATAGGACGCGGGCGAGAATCCCTGGATGCTCTGGCCTGCAGCGATGAGCAGGGGGATGCCGCTACCCCCGCCGGCCTCGGCGTATGCAGCCATCCCGCTGCTGGTGTCGATGTCGATCTCGCGGAAAGCGATGCCCCTGGCCGCGAGGTAGGCCTTGGCCTGCCTGCAGTAACCGCACCAGCTCGCGGTGAACAACACGACCCCGCTCGTGCGTGCGGGTGCCGCCGCCTTCTTCTTGCGCAGCTGCTCGACATAGGAGTAGGTCGATGCGGGCAGCGCGGTGTTCGGCAGGTTGGCAGACCTGATCGTCTTCTCGATCCGGTCTTCCGCGGGCGGCTTGTCGCTGTAGGTGATCTTGCCGTCCTGCCCTACGGATTTGTACAGCGTCTCCGCAACAACGGGCGTTGCGGCCAGCACGCTGCAGAGCAGGGATAGGGTGAGGATATTCATTTGTGCCTGTTGATCGGGTAGGGATCGCAGTTATCAAAGGATCACGCTTGTGCGGACACTACAACACTGCGGAATGCATAACAATATGTCATGCGGCAGGGTTCAGTAGCGAGCGTCAGACCCTGGGTACTTGCGCCAATTTGTTGTGTCAGGACCTCTTGTCGGGTTTGCTACAAGAAATCCATATATAAATCCCATAGAAATCAATCCGCTGTCTCTGGCACGGCACTTGCGAATACAAGGGCGTCAATCATCGTGAGCCATTGCCATGCAAGCCAAAGACATCGCCGAACTGCTGAACGAACCGGCCTGCGCGCATAACAAAAAGGAGAAATCCGGTTGTGCGCGCCCCAAGCCGGGTGCGACCGCGGGCGGCTGCTCGTTCGACGGCGCGCAGATCGCGCTGCTGCCGATCGCCGATGTGGCGCATATCGTGCACGGTCCCATCGCCTGCGCGGGCAGTTCCTGGGACAACCGCGGCACGCGCTCTTCCGGCCCGACCCTGTACCGCATCGGCATGACCACAGACCTCACCGAGCAGGACGTCATCATGGGGCGCGGCGAGAAGCGCCTGTTCCATGCCATCAAGCAGGCGGTCGACAGCTACGCGCCAAAAGCCGTGTTCGTCTACAACACCTGCGTGCCCGCACTGACCGGCGACGACATCGGTGCGGTGTGCAAGGCTGCCGCCGAGAAATGCGGCGTGCCGGTGGTGCCGGTGGACTGCGCCGGTTTCTACGGCACCAAGAATCTGGGCAACCGCATCGCCGGCGAGGCGATGTTCAAGTATGTGGTGGGCACAGGCGAACCGCTGCCGGTGCCGGAAAGCGCGCAACGCCCCGGCATCACCGTGCACGACGTCAACCTCATCGGCGAATACAACATCGCCGGCGAATTCTGGAACGTGGCGCCGCTGTTCGACGAACTCGGCCTGCGCATCCTGTGCACGCTCTCCGGCGACGCGCGCTTCCACGAGGTGCAGACCATGCACCGTGCCGAGGCCAACATGGTGGTGTGCGCCAAGGCGCTGCTGAACGTGGCGCGCAAACTCCAGACCGACTACAAGACTCCGTTCTTCGAGGGCAGCTTCTACGGCGTGACCGACACCTCGATGGCGTTCCGCGAGTTCGCCAAGCTGCTCAATGATCCCTCGCTCACCGAACGCACCGAAGCGCTCATCGCGCGCGAAGAAGCCAAGATCAACGCCGCACTTGATCCCTGGCGCGAGCAGCTGCGCGGCAAGCGCGTGCTGCTCTACACCGGCGGCGTGAAGTCATGGTCGATCGTTTCCGCCCTGCAGGACCTGGGCATGGACGTGGTCGCCACCGGCACCAGCAAATCCACCGAGGAAGACAAGGCGCGCATCCGCGAGATCATGGGCGAGAAGACCCGCATGATCACCGACGGCAGCCCCAAGGCACTGCTCGGTGTGGTGAAGGAATATCAGGCCGATATCCTCATCGCGGGCGGCCGCAACATGTACACCGCGCTCAAGGCGCGCATCCCCTTCCTCGACATCAACCAGGAACGCGAATTCGGTTACGAGGGTTACAGCGGCATGGTCGAACTCGCGCGCCAATTGGCGCTGACCATCCAGAGCCCGGTGTGGTCGTCGGTGCGCAAACCGTCGCCGTGGGCGAAGACGGGCGTGCCGGGTGTGGAGTTGGGGGCGTGATGATGAATAAACATTTCGCACCGAGCGATTTCTCCCTTCTCCCGCAGGCGGGAGAAGGGCAGGGGATGAGGGGCTGTGAGTACAAGCCAAGTTTGCTTCAGGGCAACAACCCTCACCCCAACCCCTCTCCCGCTTGCGGGCGAGGGGCTTATACAGCGGGAGCACACCATGGCTGAGATCCTGAAACGCAACAAAGCGCTCGCGGTGAATCCGCTCAAGGCCAGCCAGCCGGTCGGCGCTTCGCTCGCCTTCCTTGGCATCAACAAGGCCATCCCGATGCTGCACGGCTCGCAGGGCTGCACCGCGTTCGGCAAGGTGTTCTTCGTGCGCCACTTCCGCGAGCCCATCCCGCTGCAGACCACCGCGATGGACCAGGTCTCCACCGTGATGAGTGCTGACGAGAACGTCATCCTCGGTTTGAAGACCGTATGCGAGAAGAGCAAACCGGCGCTGATCGGCTTGCCGACCACGGGCCTGTCCGAAACGCAGGGCACCGACATCAAGCGATTGGTGAAGGATTTCTACGCCGCGCATCCCGAGTTCGCGCACATCCCGGTGGTGCCGGTGAACACGCCCGATTTCACCGGCTGTCTGGAAAGCGGTTACGCGCTGGCGGTGAAGGCAATATTGGAAACATTGCTTCCCTCGGTTGCTCCCTCTCCCACCGGGGGAGGGTTGGGGAGGGGGACTGTCGGCAAGCGCAAAAAGCAGGTCAACGTGCTGGCCGGGTCGTTCCTCACCCCCGGCGACATCGAACACATCAAGGAGCTCGTCGAAGCCTTCGGCCTGCGTCCTTTGGTGCTGCCGGACATCGGCGATTCGCTCGACGGCCACCTCACCGAGATGGAAAGCACTCCGCTGACCGTGGGCGGCACACCGGTCAGCGATATCTCCAGCATGGGCGAATCCATCGCCACGCTGGTGCTGGGGAATTCGATGTTCGATGCGGCTGATTTCCTCAAGTCACAAACGAATGTGCCGGATCATCGCTTCGATAGCCTGATGGGGCTGGATGCGGTGGATGCTTTCGTCGCGGCGTTGGCCGAGATCAGCGCCAAGCCGGTGCCGGAGAAGATCGAGCGCCAGCGTGCGCAATTGCAGGATGCGATGGTGGATGCCCACTTCATGCTCGGCTTCGCGCGCATCGCCATCGCCGCCGATCCCGATCTGCTCTATGGCTATTCGCGCCTGGTCACCGAGATGGGCTGCGAGGTGGTGGCGGCGGTCGCGCCGGCGCGCGCCAATATCCTCAGCGATGTCTTTGCAAGTCAGGTCGGCATCGGCGACCTCGAAGACATGGAGATCGCGGCCAAGCGCGGAGGCGCACAACTGGTCATCAGCAATTCGCACGCGGTGGAGACCGCGCGCCGTCTCGGCGTGCCGCTGCTGCGCGCCGGTTTTCCGCAATACGACCTGATCGGCGGTTACCAGCGGCTGTGGGTCGGTTATCGCGGCACGCGCCAGGCGTTGTTCGATCTGGCCAACATGCTGGTCGAGCACGGCCACCACGAGCCGGAGGCTTACGTCTCCATCTATGCACAGCGCACTGGAGATGCTGCGCATTTCCCCCACCCTAACCCTCCCCCGGTGGGAGAGGGGACGAACGTGAAAAGCAATATGGGAGATCTTTGCCATGCGGCATCTGCGCCTCATAAAACCCATTGAGGAGGCGAGCATGACTGTGAAGATCGCATTCGCCACCAGTGACCGCAAGGCGGTCAACCAGCATTTCGGCGCGGCGGAATCGTTCGCCATCTACGAAGTGGGCGAGACCGAGACGCGGCTGATCGAAGTGGCCGAGTTCATCGAGACCGCGATGGATGGCCACGAGGGCAAGCTCGCCGCCAAGGTCGAGTTGCTGGGCGATTGCGCCGCGGTGTATTGCAACGCGGTGGGTGCGTCGGCGATCCAGCAATTATTGGCCGCGAGCATCCAGCCCATGCGTGTGGACGAAGGCACGCTCATCGACGAGCTGCTGTGCGGCCTGCAAAAGAACCTGGTCAACGAACCGCCGGTGTGGCTGGCGAAACATCTGAAGAAGCAGGCGGGCGGCAAGGGATTCGCCGAAGACGAGGAGTGGCAGGAATGATCTCCGCGCCCGTCCGTGTCGTCTCCAGTGCCGATGGCATCGCCCAGGTCATGCCGACCGAGAAGTCCGGTTGCGGCGGCTGCGTCTCCAGCAGCAGTTGCGGCGTCTCCGGGCTGGGCAAATATTTCGCGCACGGCCGCAAGACCATCGCCGTGCAGTGCGACAACAACGTGCACGCGGGTGACGAGCTGCAACTCTCCATGAGCGAGGGTGACTTGCTCAAGGCCGGCCTGCTGGCCTATCTGCTGCCTACCGTGCTGGCGCTGGCCGGGGCGAGCATCGCGGCGGCATTCGGCCTCGGCGATATCGGTGCGGTGCTGGGTGCGGCCAACGGCATGGCTGCGGGATTTTTGCTGGGACGCTGGACAGGCTGGGCGCCGCAGATGAGTGCGAAAAGCGAGAAACAATTTGCCACAGAGACCACAGAGAGATAGGAGAGGTTTTCTCTGTGTGCTCTGTGAACTCTGTGGCTAATGGGTTTTTGAAGTGATAAATCAAAGGAGATACAAAATGAACCAGGCAGTCGCAGCAGACCCGTTGTTGTCCACCGATTTCATCCAGGAGATGGTCAAGCAGATGCGCGCCATCGACAGCTACGGCACCTATGACGGCTGGCCTGCCGAACGCATCCTGGCGCCCTATGTCCTCACCAAGGAGCAGAAGCGCGCCATCCCGGTGATCGGCGATCCGGACGAGATCCTGCTTGCCCGTATCAAATGTTTCTACAACGCCATCGCCTCGCTCATCGAAAAGGAATGCGGTCAGATGGCTGTGCCGATGATCAACATCACACACGAAGGTTTCGGCCGCGTCGTCATCACCGTCGGCAAGCTGGTGGTGGTCGACAAGACCCTGCGCGATGTGCACCGCTATGGCTACGAGAGCCTGTCCAAGATGAAGGACGAGGCGGACAAGCTGTTGTCGGTGGCGCTGGAGATCATCGGCAAGCATCCGGATGTCGCCGGGATGTAAATAACGAGTACTGAGTGCTGAGTACTAAGTATGGAATGACGGAGTCGATCATGACCGAAGAAGAACTGAAGAACCTCGACAAGGAAGTGAAAAAACTGAAGCGCATCGCCACCGAGTGGGCGGGACAGATGCACGACCTGGTCGAGGAGCGCCTGCCGGCAGCGTATCAGGAGATACCCGGCATCGCGCAATCCACCTACGACGCCTGCCAGGCCTGGGCCGAGGCGAACGCGAAGTTGAGTGCGGCACAAAAAGAGATGCAAGTTTAGATAGAGGAAGAGATATGGCTAACATCACCGGCACCACCCGAGGCGGCACGCCTTATGAACCCACTTTCGTCACCGCGCTCAACGCGGCCAACTGCATCGGCTGCGGCCGCTGCTACAAGGTCTGCCCGCGCAAGGTGTTCGAGCTGGTCGAGCGCAGCGAGGATGACGAGAACTACGACGAGGACGAAGACAACAGCATGGTGATGACGCTCGCCGACATGATGGATTGCATCGGCTGCGGCGCCTGCTCGCGCGTCTGTCCCAAGCAGTGTCATAGCCACAGCGCTATGGCGGCAGGAGCATAACGATGCCTAAACCAGCACGTCACGTATTCGTCTGCTCGCAGAACCGTCCAGCCGGACATCCGCGCGGTTCCTGCGGACAGAAGGGCTGCGCCGAAGTGGTGGACGAGTTCATGAAGCAATGGCAGCAGCGCCAGTGCTACGCCGAAGTGATGGTGACGCCCAGCGGCTGCATCGGCCCGTGCAGCAAGGGGCCGAACGTCCTCGTCTATCCGGAAGGCATCATGTACAGCAACGTGAGCAAGGCCGATGTCGCCGTGATCTTCGACGAACATCTGCTCGGCGGCAATGTGGTGGAAAGACTGAAGGCGCCCGCTGACATATGGTAGTGCTCGCCCCGCGCCAGTTGCCCGCAGAGCTTGAGGCGCTGGCCGGGCGCATCGTGGCGGCCCTGCAAAAGGAGGCCGACGACTTCAGCGCGACCGGCGCGGCGCCAAAAATAGAGCTGGCCGCATTGCAGGTCACCCGCGTCACCGATCCCGGCAACCAGTTGCCCGGTTACGAAGGCGTCTGGCGCAATGCCCGCAACGACAGGTGCGGTACCCTGACCATCAACAGCGACAACAGCTTCTTTGCCGAGTACGATCTGTTCTGCCCGCATCCGCGCGATCCGCGCTGGTTCGTCGAGATGGTCACGGCCTGGGGCAACGAGAGTTCGTTGCGCAGCGAAGCGACGCTGATCCCGGCGCTTTAATTAAAAATGCCGTTCGCCCTGAGCCTGTCGAAGGGTCAAGACTAAAGGCAAGTCGAAGGTCGTGTGGCTTCGACATAACCAGCGACTTGCCCGCTTGCGGGCTTAGTCGAATGGCTAGGAGTTTCATCAGGCTCAGCCCGAACGGATTCATATATTGGTGGAGTGATAGGCATGAGCAGATTCCAGATGGGTGACATGGTCTTCGCCGCACAGGACCTGTACAACGAATCGATGGAAGAGACCGGCGAGAGCAGCATCCCCGGCGTCGAGCCCGATGCCCTGCTGGCCGCCGCCGGCACGCGCGGCGTGGTGGTCAACGTCGGCCATGCGCAGGAGATGCCCAACGAAGAGATATATCTCGTGCGTTTCGAGATGGATGCCGAAGGCACACTCGCCGAACCCATCGGTTGTCTGAGCGACGAGCTGACCGGATTAAGCTGAAGCATGTCTGATTCCCGTGTTGCAAGCGTGCTGTCCTATCACGCACGCAGCAAACATGCGCTGGACCGTTACGCTGCCGGACCCGGCACGCTGGACTGGGATGCGCAGCCCAAGGCCTTCCGCGATTGGGACGGCGCGCAGCGCAGCGCGTTGCCGCGCGAGATCGTTGTGTCCGATATTTCCTGGGGCGAGCTTCCCGCCCAACGTCCTTCCCTCCCGTTGACCCCGGCCAATCTCGGCTCGCTGCTACGCCTGTGCGTCGGCCTCACCGCCTGGAAAGAATACGGCGGGGCGCGCTGGTCGCTGCGCGCGCATCCCTCGTCCGGCAACCTGCATCCCACCGAGACCTGGCTCATCACCGCCGCCGTGGAGGGGATGGAAGACGGTCTGTACCACTATCACAATCTCTACCACGGCCTGGAACGCCGCGCGTGGGGCAGTGCCGCGCAAACCGGCGGCGTCTGGCTGGGCTTCAGTTCCATCCATTGGCGCGAGGCATGGAAGTACGGCGAACGCGCCTTCCGCTATTGCCAGCTCGACATGGGCCATGTGCTTGCTGCCGTGAGTTACGCGGCGGCACTGCACGGCTGGAAGCCGCGCCTGTTGTTGCGCAGCACGGCAGACATCGCGCACGCGCTGGGAACCGACCGCGCAGAGGAATTTGCCGGCGTGGAAAGCGAAGAGGCGGAAGTGATCGTCGCACTGCACGCGACAGATGCCGCCTTGCCGACAGACTGGCAACATTGGGCAGGCAAGCCCGGCTTGCTCGACGCGCGGCCCCTGTATCAGTGGCCGGTAATCGAAGAAGTCGCCCATGCCACGCGCGGCACGCCGCCAACCGCATCCGTGCCGCCGGTCGCCATCCCCGCGCGCGACGAAGATATCCGCGCCGCACAAGTCATCCTGAAACGGCGCAGCGCGCAGACCTTCGATGGCGCATCGGTGATGCCGCAAACCCTGTTCAAACGCATGCTGGCCAGCTTGTTGCCCGGCCGCTCGCCGGTGTGGGAGATGTGGCCGCATGCCGCCCGCGTGCATCCGGTGCTGCTGGTGCATCGCGTCGAAGGTGTCGCGCCCGGCGTGTATGTGCTGCCGCGCAGCGGGGCGGCGAAGGAAGAGATGCGTGCCGCCTTCCGCGACACCTTTACCTGGCAAGCGGTCGACGCCGCAGTGCCCATGTTCCAGCTCATCGCCGCGCGCGCAGGCAAGACCGCGCGCACCCTGTCCTGCCATCAGGACATCGCCACCGATTGCGCCGTCACCTTCATCATGCTGGCCGAATTCGCCGCCCCCGTTGCCGCCGATCCGGCTGCCTACCGCCACCTGCACTGGGAGGCGGGCATGCTGGGGCACATCGTCACGCTCGAAGCCGAAGCCGCCGGATGGCGCGGCACCGGCATCGGCTGCTTCTTCGACGATGCGGTGCATGAAGTGCTCGGCTTGCAGGACGACCGCTTCCAGGTGATCTATCACTACGCCGTCGGCATGGCGCTGGACGACCCGCGCATCTCCACCTTACCCGCCTACGAGGAAGCAATATGAATGACAACCAACTCAAGTGCTGGCTGGTGCAGGCCGGCCTGCCGGTGAGCGACCCGCTGCAAAGCGGCATCGACCGCGCGTTGACCGACGGCACCACGCCGCTGATGTATGCGGCGCGCGTGGGCGATGTCGATGCACTGCAAGCCCTGCTCGCGCGCGGTGCGAATCCGGCATTGCTGAATGCGGACGGTAACGGCGCACTGTGGTTCGCCTGCTTCGCCGACAGCGAAGCGGGGGCGAGCGCGCTCATCAAGGCGGGTGCGCCGCTAGACACGCAGAACGTCAACGGAGCCACCGCGCTGATCTACTGTGCCTCGGCAGGCAAGACGCCGCTGGTGCGCCTGCTGCTGGGTGCGGGTGCCAACCCGGGACTGATGACACTGGACGATTTCACCGCGCTGGAACTGGCGGCCAACATCCACTGCATGCGGATGCTCAAGGAAGCGAAGGAGGGCGCGCATGTCTGAGTCGGCATCTTTCGCCGTCAGCAGCGTGCAGCATCGCGTGCTGGGCAAACAGATACGATTGCAACTCGCCGACGATCTTGTCTTGCGCCTCACACCCGCCGAAGCCTCCAGCCTCTCCTTCGCCCTCGTCGCCGTGCGCAACGGCATCAGCCCGGAACGCGAGATCTACATGAGTCCGATCGCCAGCGACGACGGCTTCGTCGGCACCGTGCTCGACTCGGGCATGAGCGTCGCCATGCCGGAAGGAACGCTCGAACTGGATTGGGCCAGGGTCGGGAAGTTGGCTGAAATGCTGGCGGCCGCCATTTGATTCCACAAACTCATTCCCCACTTTGTAAAAAGGGGGCGAGGGGGGATTTGCAGTTGCGGCACTTCAGCACAGAATCTTCAAATCCCCCTCAATCCCCCTTTTCTAAAGGGGGAAGAATATGTGGATTGCTTTGCTGCAAGCGGTTAACTCAGTAGAATCCGCATCCCTGCTTGTAGTTATATAAGCCGTTCGCCCTGCCCTTTCGACGGCCTTCCGTTCTGAGCTAGTCGAAGGGTGCGCACTTGAAATTAAATATCGTATCTATTCCAATAAAAAAGAATCACCCCAACCCATGATAAAAATATTCTTCCGCACCCTGCGTCTCATCCTCATGCCCTTCATGCTGCTCTGGGCCAAACTGGCGACACCGAAAGGCATGGTGCGTACTGCGGAGGCGCAGCAGCAGGTCGATGAGGAATGCAGACGATTGGCGCTCTACCACTTCAAGACGTGCCCGTTCTGCATCAAGGTGCGCCACGAGATGGCCAGACTGTCTCTGCCCATCACCCTGCGCGACGCGCAGCATGACCCGGAACATCGCGAAGCCCTGCTGCAGGGCGGCGGCAAGGTGCAGACACCGTGCCTGCGTATCATCGACGCACAAGGTCAGGTGCAGTGGATGTACGAGTCGAACGACATCATCAAGTATCTGCAGCAGCGCTTCTCCTGAACCGCGCAGGCTTATTGGTTGTAAGCGGCGCTCAATCTTTCCGAGACGAACTCGGCGCGCGAGGTGGAGTTGTTCTCCTGTCCGTGCAGCGCACACCATGCCGAGAATTCCTGCGGGATGATGCGGTATTCGAGTGCGCGCACGCCGGAGCGCTGGAACTCCCGGCGTGCGGCGATAGCCACCGCTTCCCATTTTTCGAACGAGTCCTCGAAACATTCCGGGTCTGTGGCGGAAGCTTTCACCTGCGCCCAGGTCTCCGCGGTGTACCAGGTGACGCCGATGATCATGGCCTGGCTGCGCTTCTTTGCATGCAAGCGTTGCTGGAGTGTCGGTTTCCTCATGATGCGCTCAAATCTTCAGGCCGAATTCCGGCGCGATGATCTTCAACCAGGATTCGAGCCGCGCATCGCTGAGCAGTTTCTGGTTCTCCTGGTCCAGCACCAGTCCGACGAATTCGTCATCCACCAGCGCCTTGGAAGAGATGAAGTCGTAATCGTCCGCAGGCCATTGGCCGACCACCTTTGCACCGCGCGCGATGAAGAACTCGTAGAGGATGCCCATCGCATCGACGAACTCGTCCGGGTATTTGCTCTGGTCGCCGAGGCCGTACAGCGCGACAGTCTTGCCGCTGAAATCGACCTCTTTCAGTTGCGGCAAGAACTCCTCCCAGCCGCCGCCCATGCAGTCGGTGGAAAGTCCCGGCAACTGCCCGCCGCCCAGCGTCGAGGTGCCGAAGATGAGATGCGAATAGCCGGCCACCAGTTCGGGCGTGGCCTTGTTGACGTTGAGCGCCTCGGCCATGGTGTCATCATCGAATCTTTTCTTGATGGCTTTGGCGATGCGCCGGGTGTTGCCGGTGCTGCTGGCGAAAAACAATCCGATCCTTGCCATGTGAGCCTCCTTTGGGCTGCCGATTGTTGCGAATCCTACAATCGGCAGCGACAAATCACACCGGACCGCGGCCGGCGCGCTTCAGTTCGACGGTGCGTTTCAGCGCTTCGTCGAACGATACTTTGTCGCCCTTGGCTTTGTAATCGCCCAGCGCCTTGTACACGGTGATGATCTTTTCCGAGGCGGACTGGCCCTTGAAATCGCTCTTGTCCAGTGCGGCGAGGTCGATGAGTTCGTTCCAGATCAGGCCTTCCTGCATGCCGATGGCGGAGATGGCGAGGCCGTCGAGCTCGATCACCAGCGGTTTGTTGATGTTGACCACGAACAGGATCAGCAGCACATCCGCTGCAAAATCAGCCTTGTAGTAAGCGAGCACTTTGGGCAGGTCGGCCAGGTCGTCGAGGCTGCCGACGTAGAGTTTGATCTTGTCGCCCTCGGCCAGCACGATGGTGTTCTTGATGGTGGCGGTGGGCGGCTTGCGGTGGCCGAGCGCGTCGCCGACCACGCCCAGTTCCAGCACCAGGTCGCCGCGATAGGCGGCGTAGTTGCCGTTGGCTTCCTTGAAATTCATGTTGAACAGCAGACCTTTTTGCTCGTAGGCGTCGAATAGCATGTTGTGCTCCGTTATTGATTAAGTGATGGAGCCCCATGTTCAGCAATAACCGTACCAGCGCATGGTAATTTCTCAACTGACCCGGACTTGTTTACTATGGCGCCATTCGGAGAACTCCAAGTAGTCGCAAATGAGCAAAGCCTTCACCCGCGAAACAGACGACGATGACGACGATGATGTTTCCCTGCCGCCCATCCCTGCCGGCAGCAAGAACTACATCACGCCGGCCGGCTATCGCCGCCTGAAGGAAGAGTACATGCACCTGCTGGATGTGGAGCGTCCGGCGCTGGTGCAGACCGTGCACTGGGCGGCGTCGAACGGCGACCGCTCCGAGAACGGCGACTATATATACGGCAAGAAACGCCTGCGCGAGATCGACCGCCGCCTGCGCTTCCTCGCCAAACGGCTGGAGAACTCCGAAGTGATCGACCCGGCGCAACGCCAGGGTTGCGAGCAGGTGTTCTTCGGCGCGACCGTCACCGTCTGCCACGGCGACGGCAGCGAGCGCACCTACAGCATCGTCGGTATCGACGAAGCCAACGCCGGCAAGGGCCACATCAGCTGGGTGTCGCCGCTGGCGCGCACGCTGCTCAAGGCGCGCGCGGATGATGCGGTGGTGTTGCAGCTTCCCGAGGGTGTCGACGAGCTGGTGGTGGTCGAGGTGGTGTACCGGCACATCGAGTTGTGAGGGGATAACGCTTTTGTGCAAGCCGGCAGACATGCCGGCTTTTTTATTGCGCCAGCCCGATCTAATTCAGTCGCTTGACTTAATCAAATGACTGAATTACCGTGGCACATCTTTCTCGATTCCGGATCAAGACATGATCGCCAAAAAAGAACCCCGCTGCCTGCTGCTGCAAACCGCGCAGCGTCTGCTCGGACACCAGCCGACCTCGCAGGAGGAGACGCGCTGGCGCCTGCTGCAGGCGGCGACCGAGGTGTTCTCCGAGGTCGGTTACCACGCCGCCACCACGCGCGAGATATGCAAACGCGCCCAGGTCAATCTGGCTTCCATCCACTACTACTACGGCGACAAGGCGGAGTTGTACCGCGAGGTGTTCCGCCTGCCTTTCCTGAGCGAGTGCAACACCTTTGCCTCGCTGGATATCGCGGATGTTTCGCTGGAAGAGGGGCTGCGTGCCTTCTATCAATGGTTCTTCCCCCCGGTTGCGGAGGAGGACCCGATGTTGAAGCTGTTCATGCGCCTGCATGCGCGCGAGGAGGCTGAGCCCAGCGGCGTGCTGGGCGATGCCATGCTGCAGGCGCTGCGTCCCAATCACGAGAAGGTGCAGTCCCTGTTGTGTCGCGAATTCGGGCTTAAGAAGCCGGATGTCGATGTGGACCGGCTGACTTTCTCGCTGCTCGGCCAGGCCACGGTGTATTTCCACAATCGTGCAGCGCTCGATCATTTCTCTCCCAATCTGCTCGGCGGCCAGAAGGCGCAGGAGACCATGGTGGAACGGCTGGTCGGCTACGCCGTCGCGCTGGTCGAATCCGAGCGCAAGCGGCGTGCGAAGGCAAAGAAGTAGTCCTCTCCCCAAATATGCAGAACACAAGAACGAAACAGCAGCGCCCTGAAAGGAAGAACAACATGAACACCAACATCCTGTCCAATCGTCTGCTTCACAAGATCGCCCTGTCCGGCCTGGTGCTGGCCGGAGCTGCGTTCTGGCTGATGCCGCACGGCGTGGCGGAACAGCAGACTTCCTCGACCAGCCGTCCGGCACTGACGGTGCGCACCGCGACATTGCAGGCCGACAAGTGGTCGCGCAGCCTGTCGGCGAACGGCAGCATCCTGCCCTGGCAGGAGGCCATCATCAGCGCGCAGGTGCAGGGGCTGCGCATCGCCGAAGTCAAGGTCAGCATCGGCGACCATGTGCAGCAGGGCGATGTGCTGGTGACGCTGGACAACTTCGCGCGCCTCGGCGGCGACACTTCCGAGCGCACTGCGCAGGGCCGCATCGTGGCGCCGGATTCCGGCGTCATCTCGGCGGCGAACGCCAACGTCGGGTCCATGGCGCAACCCGGCGTGGAACTGTTCCGCCTGATCCGCAAGGGCCGCCTGGAATGGCGCGCCGATCTCACTGCCGAAGAATTGATGCTGATCCGCAGGGGAATGAGCGCGGAGATCGTCGTCGGCGAGGGACGCGTCATCAGGGGCACGGTGCGCGCGATCTCGCCGTCGGTGGATGCGCAGACCCGTTACGGCTATGCGCTGGTCAGCCTGCCCGACAGCAGCGGCATCATCGCCGGCGCCTTCGCGCGCGGTACCTTCGATGTCAGCGGCGGCAAGAAGAGTCTGCAGTCGCTGCCGCAATCCGCCGTGTTGCAGCGCGGCAGCAAGAGCTATGTGCTGGTGGTGGGGGCGGACAGTCGTGTGCAGGAGCGAATGGTGACGGTGGGCCAGCGCAACGGCGACCGCATCGAGATCAAACAGGGATTGAAGGCGGGCGAGGCCGTCGTCGAGAGCGGCGGGGCCTTCCTCACCGAAGGCGATCTGGTCCAGGTCGTGAAAGGTTAAACGATGAACGTCTCCTCCTGGTCCATCCGCAACCCGACGCCGGCGATCCTCGCTTTCGTCATGCTCACGCTGATGGGCATCATGGGCTTCCGCGCCATGAAGATCCAGCAGTTCCCCGACATCGATCTGCCGACCGTGACTGTGACGGCTAGCTTGCCCGGCGCCTCGCCGGCGCAGATGGAGACCGAGGTGGCGCGCAAGCTGGAGAACTCGCTCGCCAACACGCAGGGCCTCAAACACCTGTACACCAAGGTGCAGGATGGCACGGTGACCATCACCGCCGAATTCCGCCTGGAGAAGGACACCCAGGAAGCGGTGGAGGATGTGCGCTCGGCGGTCACGCGCGTGCGTTCCGATCTGCCGAAGGAGCTGCGCGATCCCATCGTCGCCAAGATGGAACTCAGCGGCATGCCCATCCTGACCTACACCATCGCCTCGCAGGGCATGAGCGACGAGGAGCTGTCGTGGTTCGTCGATAACACCGTGACCAAGTCGCTGCTGTCGGTGCGCGGCGTCGGGGCGGTGAGCCGCGTCGGCGGCGTCACGCGCCAGATCAGCGTCGAGCTCGATCCGGCCAAACTGCTGGCGTTGAATGCGACGGCATCGGAAGTCTCGCAGCAGCTGCGCCTGATCCAGCAGGAAGCCTCGGGTGGACGTTCCGACATCGGCGGCATGGAGCAGTCGGTGCGCACCATCGCAACGGTGCGCACGGCGGAAGACATCGCCGGCATCGAGATCGGTTTGTCCGACGGCCGCCATGTGCGCCTGGATCAGGTGGCCTATGTCAGCGACACTGTGGCGGAGCGGCGCACGGCGGCACTGTTGAACGGGCGCGAGGTGGTCGGTTTCGAGATCACCCGTTCGCGCGGCTACGGCGAGATCGAAGTGGCGGAAGGCGTCGCCAGAGTGCTGGATAAGTTGAAGGCGGAGCGTCCCGACATCGTCATCACCGAGGCGTTCAACTTTGTCGACCCGGTGGAAGAGAACTACATCGGTTCGATGAACCTGCTGTACGAGGGCGCGGCGCTCGCGGTGCTGGTGGTGTTCGTGTTCCTGCGCAACGTGCGCGCCACCGTGGTGGCGGCGACCGCCTTGCCGCTGGCGGTGATACCGACCTTCGCCGTGATGTATTTCATGGGGTTCACCGTCAACGTGGTGACGCTGTTGTCGCTGTCGCTGGTGGTGGGTGTGCTGGTGGACGATGCCATCGTCGAGATCGAGAACATCATGCGCCACCTCGAGATGGGCAAGACGCCGTACCAGGCGGCGATGGAGGCGGCCGACGAGATCGGCCTGGCGGTGATCGCCACCACTTTCACGCTGGTCGCGGTGTTCCTGCCGACCGCCTTCATGGGCGGCGTGCCCGGCAAGTTCTTCGTGCAGTTCGGCTGGACCGCGGCGATCGCAGTGCTGTTCTCGCTGGTGGTCGCGCGCATGCTGACGCCGATGATGTCGGCCTATTTCCTCAAACCGCGCGTGTCGCATGAGTTGCCGGGATGGATAACGCTGTACCTGAAATGGGCGACCTGGTGTCTGGGCAACCGCATCAAGACCTTGCTGGGGGCGGCGGTGTTCTTCTTCGGTTCGTTCATGCTGGTGCCGCTGCTGCCGAAAGGTTTTGTACCGCCAGACGATCTGTCGCAGTCGCAGGTGACCTTGAATCTGCCGCCGGGCAGCAACTTCGAGCAATCCTACCGCATCGCCGAACAGGCACGCGGGATCGTGGCGCAGAACCCCCATGTGACCCTGATCTATACCGCCATCGGCGGCGGCAACGCGGGCGGCGATCCGTTCGCGCCGAGCGGCGCCAGCGACGTGCGCAAGGTCACGCTGACCCTGAATTTCACCCGCCGCCAGGACCGCGACATCAGCAAGCAGGAGATCGAATCGCAGTTGCGCGACGCATTGCAGGTCATCCCCGGCGTGCGCACCAAGGTCGGCCTGGCCGGGTCGAACGAGAAATACGTGCTGGTGCTGGCGGGCGAAGATGGGCAGGTGCTGTCCGAGCACGCGCAGAAGGTGGCGCGCGAACTGCGCACCATCCCCGGCATCGGCAACGTCACTTCGACTTCCAGTCTGGTGCGTCCCGAACTGGTGGTGCGTCCCGACTTCGCGCGTGCGGCCGATCTGGGGGTGACCTCGGCGGCCATCGCCGACACGCTGCGTGTCGCCACGGCTGGCGATTACGACCAGGCACTGGCCAAGCTCAACCTCTCCGATCGCCAGATCCCGGTGGTGGTGAAGTTGCGTGCCGATGCGCGGCAGGACCTGGAGCTGTTGTCGCGTCTGGTGGTGCAGGGTTCGCATGGCCCGGTGATGCTGGGCAGCGTGGCGGATCTGAGCATCGAGAGCGGCCCCGCCGAGATCGACCGCTACGACCGCATGCGCAACATCAACTTCGAGATCGAGCTCAACCAGCAGCCGCTGGGCGAAGTGGAGGCGCAAGCCATCGCACTGCCCAGTCTCAAGGAGTTGCCTCCGGGCGTGATCCGCACCTCGGTGGGCGATGCCGAGGCGATGGCCGACCTGTTCGACAGTTTCGCATTGGCGATGCTGACCGGCGTGTTGTGCATCTACGTGGTGCTGGTGTTGCTGTTCAAGGACTTCATGCAGCCGGCCACCATCCTGGCGGCACTGGTGCTGTCGGTGCCGGGCGCCTTCCTGGCGCTGTTCGTCACGCATTCCGCGCTGTCGATGCCGTCCATGATCGGGCTGATCATGCTGATGGGCATCGCCACCAAGAATTCCATTTTGCTGGTGGAATACGCCATCGTGTCGCGGCGCGAGCGCGGCATGAACCGCGCCGAAGCGCTGCTCGATGCGTGCAAGAAACGCGCACGCCCGATCGTGATGACGACACTGGCGATGGGTGCGGGTATGCTGCCGGTGGCGCTGGGCATCGGCGTCGACCCGAGCTTCCGTGCGCCGATGGCCATCGTGGTGATCGGCGGTCTGATCACCTCCACCTTCCTCAGCCTGCTGGTGATCCCGGTGGTGTTCACCTATGTGGACGACTGGATCGAGTGGGCGCGAGCCAAGGTCAGGAAACTCAGGCACGCGCATGCATGATGGCGGACAGATATCAAAACTGGAGACTACGATGAAACTTTCAAAGATCACGATGGGCGTACTACTGGCCCTGGGCATCAGCCCGGCCGGCTACGCCGCCGACCTCCTCGAACTCTACCGTGCCGCACAGAGCCAGGACGCCACCTTCGGCGCCGCCCGCGCTGCGCGCGAAGCCGGACAGGAGAAACTCACCCAGGGCCGCGCCCTCATGCTGCCCAGCGTCAACCTCACCGCCAACACCTCCAAGAACGACGTCCACACCGTCCTGCCGGTGGATTCCACGCGCAAATACAACAGCCACGGCTACGGCGTCAGCCTCGTGCAGCCCCTGTTCCGCGAACAGAACTGGGCCCTGTACACCGAATCCGAACTGCAGGTCGCCCAGTCCGAAGCCCAGTTCAAACAGGCCGAACAGGACCTCGCCCTGCGCGTCGCCCAAGCCTACTTCGACGTATTGATCGCCCAGGACAGCGTCCAGCTCGCCGCCGCGCAGAAGACCGCCATCGCCCAGCAACTCGAACAGGCCAAACGCAACTTCGAAGTCGGCACCGCCACCATCACCGACACCCACGAAGCCCAGGCCCGCTACGACCTCATCGTCGCCCAGGAACTGGCCGCCCAGAGCAGCCTCGAGATCAAGCGCCGCAGCCTGCAGCAACTCATCAACGCC
>JACRNY010000006.1 GCA_016214695.1 Nitrosomonadales bacterium
GTCTTGAGTCGACTCACTCACCTAAGCAAGCTCGTCCGCCTCGACACAAGCACCCACACTAATCGGTTGTTTCTTCTATCTTTTAAAGAGCTGACTTGAAACTTTTTTCGCTGCCTCAGCGGCGAAGAGGTGCGCATTATAGGGGGCAAAACTTTTCCGTCAAGCGTTTTGTAAAACTTTTTTCACAATCTTGTGCGCTCGCGCTGCGACATGAACGAAACGTACAATGCAAGCCCGCGAAAAACGTAGAGCAGATACATCGTGAAACTGATATTGGGCATCGAATCATCCTGCGACGAGACCGGCATCGCGCTGTATCACAGCGAGCGCGGTCTGCTGGCGCACACGCTGCACTCGCAGATCGCACTGCATAACGAATATGGCGGTGTCGTGCCCGAGCTCGCTTCGCGCGATCATGTGCGTTATGTGTTGCCGCTGATCCGCAGCGTCATGCAGAAAGCCGGATGTTCACTCGCGGATGTCGATGCCATCGCCTACACGCAGGGCCCCGGACTCTCCGGCGCTTTGCTGGTAGGCGCCAGCGTCGCCAGCGCGCTGGCCTACACGCTCGATGTCCCCACCATAGGGGTACATCACCTGGAAGGACATCTGCTCTCCCCGCTGCTGTCCGACCCGGCACCGGCATTCCCGTTCGTGGCCCTGCTGGTTTCCGGAGGACACACACAACTCATGCGCGTCGACGGCGTAGGACGTTATACGCTGCTGGGGGAATCGGTCGATGACGCAGCAGGCGAAGCTTTCGACAAGAGCGCAAAACTCCTGGGACTGGACTATCCGGGAGGGGCATTGCTCTCCAAACTGGCACAGAGTGGCACCCCGGGACGTTTCAAGCTGCCGCGCCCGATGCTGCACAGCGGTGATCTGGATTTCAGCTTCAGCGGATTGAAGACGGCTGTGCTTACCCTCACGCAACAACATGTGCTGGATGACCAGACCCGCGCCGACATCGCCCATGCCGCACAGGAAGCCATCGTGGATGTGTTGGCAACCAAAGCACTGTCCGCACTCGGAAAGACCGGATTGGATCAATTGGTCGTGGCAGGGGGCGTGGGAGCGAACCGTCTGCTGCGCAGCCGCCTGAGCGAGACCATCGGCAAACGCGGCGGCAGGGTGTTCTATCCCGACCTTGAGTTCTGCACCGACAACGGCGCAATGATCGCCTTCGCCGGAGCCATGCGCCTGCAGCAGCAATCAGCCCAGCGCCTCTATCGCTTCAACGTGAAGCCGCGCTGGGATCTGCGGGAGTTGAACTATACCGACTGAGACCCGGCCTTTTTGCTGCCGATCTTGCTCTCTTTGCCCGTCATCAGATTCTGGATGTTGCTCTTGTGACGCCAGATCAGCAGCATCGACATGATCGCCGTCGCGAACACCAATTCGGGACGCAAATGAACCAGCATGGCAAATATGGGGGCAGCGATCGCCGCGACCAAAGCCGCCAGCGAGGAATAACGAAACGCCACCGCGACCAGCAACCAGGTAGCCAGCACAGCCAAACCCATCCAGACGCTCAATGCCAGCAGTACGCCCAGCGCGGTCGCCACGCCCTTGCCGCCTTTGAATTTCAGGAATACAGGGAACACATGCCCAAGGAACACGGCAATGGCTACCAAAGCGACGATCAGCAAACCCTGCCCGTCATGCGGGGCAAAACGGATCGCCAGGAACACCGCCAGCCAGCCTTTGGCCGCGTCCCCCAGCAAGGTCAAGGCAGCGGCCACCTTTTTGCCGCTGCGCAACACATTGGTCGCACCCGGGTTGCCGGAACCGTAGGTGCGCGGATCGGCAAGGCCGAACACCTTGCTCATCAAGACTGCAAAAGAAACCGACCCGATCAGGTAGGCACAAACAACAAAGGCTAGGGTGATCATCTGGAATACCTTAAAATGCGGAGCCGCGGATTTTACTTGAATGCGGCACCGCAACCAAACAACCGTCTTCACACCTTATGGACATCATCTTTCTGCGCGAACTCAAGGTCGTCACCCTAATCGGCATCTACGAGTGGGAGAAGCGCGTTCCGCAGACGCTGCAACTGGATCTCGACATCGCCCTGCCCAACAGTCGCGCCTGCCAGAGCGACGACATCAACGATGCACTGGACTACGCGCAAGTCGCCCAGCATATCCAGACCGTGCTGAGCGACGGCCATTTCTCCCTGCTGGAGACGCTGGCCGAGCACATCGCCCAGATCATCCTCAAGGATTTCAATGCGCCCTGGGTCAGGGTCAGCGTCGCCAAATTGCAGGCCATCCGCAACTGCAGGCAGGTCGGCATCAGCATCGAACGCGGCCAGATAAGATAGCGTTCGAAATCACCTTCTCGTAATTGCCACACTTGCAGTAGGCCAATGGCCGTGCGGAACTTAATCGCACTGGGCCGACTCACACCGCCGGTTCCACAACCGGATATCCGGACCGGCGATGCTACAATGAAGCTTCCATGAAAAGACCGATCCACATTTTTGCGCTCTTGCTGTTTGCGTTGACGCAGTTCGTCGCGCCCTTTGCGCACGCCCATGTGAACGGCGTGCAGGGTGGCATGTCCATCCACACCAGCGATATCCCGCACCATCTGACCTTCGCCGACCTATCGCACTGCCATATCGAATCGCATGAATCGCAAGCCATCGACCCGCAGCAGGAATATCCTCGCGACGATGTCGTTGTCATCCCGTCCGCCTCTCTTCTGGCCGTGCTGTCGCCGATTCCGGACGACACGACGTTCGTGGCAGAAAACTACGACCCGCTCCATCCTGCGACATTCGCCTACCACAGGCCGCACCCGCAAGCGCCTCCCGCCTGAAGCCATTCCCGGCAGTTCCCCCAATATCAACTGACCACATACGGATTTGGTCAGTACAATGTTCAAACAGATCGAATGGTGTTCGCACCATTGCGGAGGACGTATCAATGAAAATGATCCACCTGTCATTCCTGAGCCTGATCCTGATACAGCCAGCGCTGGCCGAAGAGATCGCGCTGAATGCGACCCAGATCCAGACGCTGGGCATCATCAGCGCACCGCTACCCGCACGCCAATCCGGCGAACTTGCCGGCATGCCGGCCCAGGTCGTCATCCCCGGCAACCAGCTGTTCACCATCAGCACCCCGCTGGCCGGCATGGTCGAGCAGACACTGGTCGGCGTGGGCGACGCGGTGAGGAAAGGCCAGAAGCTGGCCACGCTGCAGAGTCCGGCGCTGGCCGAAGCGCAGCGCGGATTGCTGCAATCCTCGACCCAGACACAACTGGCCAAGGAGAACCTGGCCCGCGACGAACAGCTCTGGAAAGACGGCATCATCTCGGAAAGCCGCCTGCGCGCGACACAGAGCCAGTACCGTGAGGCGGATGCGGCGTTCTCCGAGCGCAAGCAACTATTGAAGCTGGCGGGCATGTCCACAGCCGATATCGCACGCATGCAGACGGACAATTCGCTGAGCAGCCAGCTCACCATCACCTCGCCCATCGATGGCGTGGTACTGGAGAAGAACGCCAGTTCCGGGCAGCGCCTCGAAGCGGCGATCCCGCTGTTCAAGGTCGCCCAACTGGAACCATTGGGACTCGAGATCCAGACCCCGCTCGCCAGCACGCAAGGGCTCAAGGTCGGCGCGAGCGTCACCATTCCGGCCTATGGCGCAAAGGGAAAACTCAGCGCCATCGGCCGCAGCCTCTCCGGCGACAACCAGACCATACTGCTGCGCGCACTGATCAGGGATGGGGCCGCCAACCTGCGCCCCGGCCAGTTCGTCGAAGCCAGCATAGGGACTGCGGGCGATACCCTGAACCAGTGGAGCATCCCCAACGACGCGCTGGCGCGCATCGGCGGCAAGACCATGATCTTCGTCCAGACCGTCAAAGGTTTTCGCAACGAACCCGTGAAGGTGTTGCATGAAGGCGCCGGCAACAGCGTGGTGAGCGGGAATCTCAAGGGGGATGAGAAGATCGCGGTGCGCGGCGTCTCCGCACTCAAGGCCAGCCTGATGGGCATCGGGGGCGAGTGATGCTTACAAAACTGGTCGAATTCGCGCTGACCCAGCGACTACTGGTCTCGGTGCTCACCCTGTTGCTGATCGGCGCAGGCATCGCCTCGTTCCGCGAGCTGCCCATCGATGCCTTCCCCGATGTCTCTTCCACCCAGGTGAAGATCATCATGAAGGCGCCCGGCATGACGCCGGAGGAAGTCGAAGCCCGCATCGTCGCGCCCATCGAACTGGAGATGCTGGGTATCGCCAACCAGCGCATGTTGCGCTCCATCTCCAAATACGCCATCGCCGACATCACCATCGATTTCAGTGACGGCACCGACATCTACTGGGCGCGCCAGCAGGTCGCCGAACGGCTGAACAACGCGATGCGCGACCTGCCCGGCGGCGCCAGCGGCGGCCTCGCCCCGATCACGACCCCGCTGGGCGAGATGTTCATGTTCACGGTGGAAGGCGAAGGCTACACGCTGGAACAGCGCCGCACGATTCTGGACTGGACGATACGCCCCGCCCTGCGCACCCTGCCCGGTGTGGCCGACGTCAACTCGCTGGGGGGCTTGGCGCGCAGTTTCGAGGTCGTGCCCGACCACACCGCGCTCGCCGCGCGCGGCCTTTCCATGCAGCAGTTGCAGGATGCGCTGGAAGCGAACAACCGCAACGATGGCGCGGGACGACTGAGCGACGGCGACGAATCGCTGCTGGTGCGCGCCGAAGGCAGCATCAGAACCTTGCAGGACGTCGGCAACATCGTGGTTGCCAGCCCCGGCAACAACCCCATCCGCGTCAGCGATATCGCCCAGGTGCGCATCGGCAGCCTGACGCGCTACGGCGTCGTGACCATGGACGGCAAGAGCGAGGCGGTGGAAGGTCTGGTGCTGGGTCTGCGCGGCGCCAATGCGCAGAAAGTGGTGGACGGCGTGCACAAGAAACTCGCCGAACTCGCCCCCACCCTGCCACAGGGCGTTACCACCAAAGTGTTCTATGACCGCGGCAGCCTGGTCAAGCGCGCGGTCGGCACGGTCACCAAAGCGCTCACCGAAGCCATCGTGCTGGTCGTCATCCTGCTGGTGCTGTTCCTCGGCAACCTGCGCGCCGCGCTGGTGGTAGCGCTCACCCTGCCGCTGGCCGTGCTCATCACCTTCATCATGATGCAGAAGTTCGGCATGTCGGCCAATCTGATGAGTCTGGGCGGTCTCGCCATCGCGCTCGGCATGCTGGTGGACGGCGCCGTGGTGGTGGTGGAGAACATCATCAGCCACCTCGGCGAACGGCGACCGCACATCCCCCACCTGCACGTCATCTATCGCGCGGTGAAGGAGGTCATCACGCCGGTCGCGGCGGGTGTCGCCATCATCATCATCGTGTTCCTGCCGCTGATGACGCTGCAGGGGCTGGAAGGCAAGCTGTTCATCCCGGTCGCCCTCACCATCGTGTTCGCGCTGGCCGGCTCCTTGCTGCTCTCGCTCACCGTCATTCCGATGCTGGCCTCCTACATGTTGAAGACCGCCAGCCACGATGAACCCTGGCTGGTGCGCAAGGCACTGGCGCTGTACACCCCGCTGCTGACCAAGGCGCTGGCCAATGAACGCAAGGTGCTGGGCGCGGCACTGGCGATGCTGGCTGTCACCGCGGTGGTCTATGCCTTCATCGGCAAGACCTTCATGCCGGAGATGGACGAAGGCGACATCATCATGCAGACCGCAAAGTTGCCCTCCATCAACATCGTGCAGACCGCCAATATCGACCAGCGCGTGCAGGCGGCCATCCTCAAGTCGATACCCGAGGTACAGAGCATCGTCTCGCGCGCGGGCGCGGACGAGCTCGGCCTCGACCCGATGGGGCTGAACGAGACCGACAATTTCCTCGTGCTCAAGCCGCAGGATGAGTGGCGTTCGCAGGACAAGAACGCCATCATCGACGACATCCGCAAAGTGATGGGCGATTTCCCCGGTCTGGAATACAGCTTCACCCAGCCCATCGCCATGCGCGTCTCCGAGATGCTCACCGGCTCGCGCGGCGATGTCGCCATCAAGATTTTCGGCACCGACATCGCCAAACTCAGCGAGCTGTCGGAACAAATGGTGGCCGTCATCGAAGGCATCGAAGGCAGCGAGGATGCCTACACCGTGAAGAACAACGGCGTGCAGTACTACCGCGTGGTCATCGACCGCCTCGCGGCCGGCAGACTCGGTCTCTCCGTGGACGACATCAGCAACTCGCTGCGCACCCAGGTGGAAGGCCGCCAACTGGGCACAGTGATCGAGGAAGGACGCCGTACTCCGCTGCTGATACGCGGCGATTCCGAGATCCAGCAATCCCCCGCCCTGTTCGCCGCCCTCACCCTGCCGCTGGCAAACGGGCAGAACGTGCCGCTGTCGGTCGTCGCCCGGCTGGAACGCGCAGACGGTCCGGTCAAGGTCGACCGCGAGAACGGACAGCGCATGGTGGTGATCCAGAGCAATGTGCGCGGGCGCGACCTGGTCGGCTTCGTGGATGAAGCCAAGGCCGCCGTCGCCGCGCAGATACAGTTGCCCGAAGGCTACAGCATCACCTGGGGCGGCCAGTTCGAGAACCAGCAACGCGCCGCCGCACGCCTGGCGGTGGTGGTTCCGATCGCGCTGGGTCTGATCTTTCTGCTGCTGTTCGCCACCTTCGGTTCGGTGCGCCAGGCCGCTCTGGTGCTCACCAACATCCCGTTCGCGCTCATCGGCGGCGTGTTCGCCCTGTGGATCAGCCGGGAATATCTCTCCGTCCCCGCCTCTGTCGGCTTCATCGCCCTGCTCGGTATCGCCGTGCTGAACGGCGTGGTGATGGTGAGCTACTTCAACCAGCTCTATAACGAAGGCATGGAGATCACGCGTGTGATCACCGAGGGCGCCAAGCGCCGCCTGCGGCCGGTGCTGATGACCGCCAGCATCACCCTGTTCGGCCTGCTACCGCTGCTGTTCGCCAGCGGCCCCGGCTCGGAGATCCAGAAACCGCTGGCCATCGTGGTCATCGGCGGCCTGATCAGCTCCACCGCGCTGACGCTGATCATGCTGCCCATTCTTTACCGCCGCTTCGGCATCGAGGCCGTGAGGGAAAAATCATGAAAGAGATGAACTGTTGTCTGACCCTGGTCTGCCACAAGTCGCTGGAAGAGCGCATGGTCGATCACCTGCTGCAGCACCCTGACTGGGTGCGCGGCTTCACCATCACCCGCGTCGAGGGCGGCAGCCAGAAGGAACTGCTGCCCAGCATGATGGAGCAAGTGCGCGGACGTTCGCAGCGCGTCCAGTTCCTCAGCGTGATGAACCTTGACGACGCCCACGCCCTGATCACCCATCTCAAGGGATCCGATCCCAACAGTGAGGTCGCCTACTGGCTCACACCGGTCATCGAGTTCGGGAGGCTGTCATGAGCAAGCGCCTCTTCGTCCTGCTGCCGCTGTTCCTGGGTGCCATGCCCGCACTCGCCGCCGAAACCGACTACGCAGACCTCCCGCCGCATTCCATGGTGGACGCCGCCCTCGACAGCCATATCGACGTACTGAACGCCGAGACCGGACTGCGCATGGAGCAGACCAACCAGCGCCGCTGGGAAAGCGGAAATTACGAATTCAGTATCCGCGCCGGCACCGCACAGCGGCGCACCAACGTTCCCGGCCAGAAGATGAAGGAATGGGATGTCGCCATCGAGCGCCCCTTGCGCCTCATCAACAAGGTGATGATCGACAGCGACATCGGCGAGGAAGGCGTGGCCCGCGCCACCCATGCCCTGGGCGATGCGCGCCACGAAGCCGGACGCACGCTGCTGATCCTGTGGTTCAACTGGCAGCGCGAGCAGATCCAGGCGATGCAGTGGCAGCTGCAGGTGGATACCCTCAGGCAACAGGCGCTGACCACCGAGAAAAGGCTCAAGGCCGGTGATGCTCCGCGCATGGAACTGAGCCAGGCCAATGCGGCCGTCGCCCAAGCGACCGTCTCCCTGCAGCAAGCCCGGATGCGCACCGAGCTGGCCGCCAACGAACTGGCAAGCCAGTTCCCCGCAATCGTCCTGCCGTCGCAGTTGCTCGCCCCCGAACCGCATCCGGTGACCGAGGATCTTGGCCACTGGAAGCAGTCCATACTCGACCACAACCACGAACTGGAAATGGTGCGCGCAGAACGGCGCATCCAGCAGATGCTGGCTGAACGCAGCCGCGCCGAGCGCATACCCGATCCCACCATCGGCATACGCTATTCGAACGAGCTCGCCGGCAGCGAGAAGGTGACCGGCGTCTATCTCTCCGTCCCGCTGTCGTTCGGCGTGCGCGGCACCCATGCCGAGAACGCCGAGCAGCAAGCCGAGATCGCCGGCAACCGCGAGAACGCGGTCAAACGCCGGCTGGATGCGGACATCTATGCCACCCATACGCAGGCGCTGCGCAGCTACCAGATCTGGCTGCAGGCAAAAGATGCCGCCGACAGCATCCGCCAGAATGCGGAACTGGTCACCCGCGCCTACAGCCTGGGAGAGAGCAGCCTGTCGGAGACGCTCACCGCACGCCGTCTGGCACTCGAATCCGCACTCTCGGAAAGTCTGGCGCGACTCGATGCCAATGAGGCACGCTACCGCCTGTTGCTAGACGCCCATCAGCTCTGGCAAACGGGAAACGATCCGCACGGGGCACACTGATGGACGACCTGCAGGAATGGATAGGCGGCATCGCCGCCACGCTCACCACCTGCTCGTTCATCCCCCAGGTCTGGCGGGTGCTGCAGACCCGCCACACGAAAGACATCTCGCTGGGCATGTATGCGCTCTTCACCTGCGGGGTCGCGCTGTGGCTGGCCTACGGCATCCTGCTTGGCGCATGGCCTATCATCCTCGCCAACGGCATCACGCTGCTGCTGGCCGGAATGGTACTGGTGCTCAAGTTACGTTTTGGCTGAATCGCCTTTTTACTGGGTTACAATCCCGTCAGGACAGCTACGATTCCCCATACAGAACCATGCTGAAAAAGATACGTGTTAGCGATGTGCGCTCCGGGATGTTCATCCACGAGATATGCGGCAGCTGGATGGATCACCCGTTCTGGAAGAAGGCCTTCCTGCTCTCGGAAGGCGAAGACCTGAAGACCCTGAAATCCTGCGGCGTGCAGGAGGTCTGGATCGACACCGACAAAGGCCTCGATATCGGCGCCGAAGCCGTCCTGTCCACGCCCGCAGAAGCCACGCAGAAAGTCGAGGACGAACTGCGGGCGATCGCCAAGGCACCTCTGGGCGAACCGCGCGTCCCCATCCATGAAGAACTTGAGCGTGCGCGCAAACTGCACGCCAAGAGCAAGGCGGCTGTCACCTCCATGTTTCTGGAAGCGCGCATGGGCAACGCCATCAAGGTCAGCGAAGCGGCACCGCTGGTGGACGAAATTAACCAGTCCATCACACGCAATCCCGAGGCCTTCCTCAACCTGGCCCGCCTCAAGACCAAGGACGATTACACCTACCTGCATTCGGTCGCCGTCTGCGCGCTGATGATCGCCCTGGGCAAGCAACTGGGACTCTCCGGCGCCGATCTGAAGGACGTCGGCCTGGCCGGGCTGCTGCACGATGTCGGCAAGATGATGATCGACGACCAGGTGCTGAACAAACCCGGCAAGCTCACCGACGATGAGTTCGAACTCATCAAGGAGCATCCGCGCAGAGGCTGGGAACTGCTGAAAGACTCGCCTGACATCACCGAAGTGGCGCTGGATGTATGTCTGCACCACCATGAACGCGTCGACGGCACCGGCTATCCCGAGCGAATCTCCGGGGATAAGCTCACCCTGTTCGCGCGCATGGGCGCGGTCTGCGACGTATATGACGCCCTCACCTCCAACCGCTGCTACAAGAACGGCTGGGAGCCCGCCGAAACCATCCGCAAGATGGCGGAATGGCGCAACGGCCACTTCGACGAGCGCGTGTTCCAGGCCTTCGTCAAGACCATAGGCATCTACCCCTCCGGCACTTTAGTAAGGCTCAAGTCAGGTAGGCTGGCTATAGTAATCGAGCAGACTGAGAAGAGCCTGCTGACACCTATCGTCAAGGCTTTTTTCTCGACCAAGTCCAACGAGCCTTTTCTGCCTGAACTGATCAACCTGAGCAAATCCCAGGAAAGCATCGTCAGCGCAGAAGACCCGGTGAAGTGGGGGTTCGATATGAAACAGCTCACAGGGATGTGAAGCACACAGATAACAACTTTCTCAGGAGAACAGCATGTCAGATATCCAGTCGGTCTTGAATGAAAAGCGCGTATTTGCGCCCACCGATGCCTTTGTGAAGCAGGCCAACGTCTCCGGTATGGCTGCCTACAAAGCGATGGTCGATGCCGCCAACCAGGATTACGCAGGCTACTGGGCCAACCTGGCGCGCGAGAACATCCTCTGGCACAAACCCTTCACCAAGACGTTGGACGACAGCAACGCCCCGTTCTACAAATGGTTCGAGGACGGCCAGCTGAACGTCTCCTACAACTGCCTCGACAAGCACCTGGCCACCCAAGGCGACAAGACCGCGATCATCTTCGAAGCCGACGACGGCTCGGTCACCAGAATCAGCTACAAGGACCTGCACGCCCGCGTCTGCCAGTTCGCCAACGGCCTGAAATCGCGCGGCATCAAAAAGGGCGACCGCGTCATCGTCTACATGCCGATGAGCATCGAAGCCGTGATCGCCATGCAAGCCTGCGCCCGCATCGGCGCCATCCACTCCGTGGTGTTCGGCGGCTTCTCTTCCAAGAGCCTGCACGAGCGCATCACCGACGCACAGGCCGTGGCAGTCATCACCTCCGACGGCCAGTTCCGCGGCGGCAAGGCGATGGCGCTCAAGCCTGCCGTGGACGAGGCTCTGGGCATGGGCGGCTGCGATGGCGTGCACACCGTCATCGTCTACCAGCGCACCAAGGGCGAAGTGCAATGGCACAAGAACAACGTCTGGTGGCATGACATCGTCGCCGGCCAAGGCAGCACCTGCGAACCGGAGTGGGTGGGCGCGGAACATCCGCTGTTCATCCTCTACACCTCCGGCTCCACCGGCAAACCCAAGGGCGTGCAGCACTCCACCGGCGGCTATCTGCTGGGCGCGATGGTCTCGATCAAGTGGGTATTCGACTACAAACCCTCCGACATCTTCTGGTGCACCGCCGACGTGGGCTGGATCACCGGCCACAGCTATGTCGCCTACGGCCCGCTGGCCATCGGCGCGACGCAGGTCATCTTCGAGGGCGTGCCCACGTACCCGGACGCCGGTCGCTTCTGGAAGATGATCCAGGACCACAAGGTCACCACCTTCTACACCGCGCCGACAGCGATCCGTTCACTGATCAAGCTCGGCGGCGACCTGCCGAAACAATACGACCTGTCCTCGCTGCGCCTGCTGGGTTCCGTGGGTGAGCCGATCAATCCCGAAGCCTGGATTTGGTACTACAACACCGTCGGCGGCGCGCGCTGTCCGATCGTGGACACCTGGTGGCAGACCGAGACCGGCTGCCACATGATCGCCCCGCTGCCGGGCGCGATGCCGATCAAACCCGGCACCTGCACCCTGCCGCTGCCCGGCATCATGGCCACCATCGTCAATGAAGCAGGCGACGAGGTACATGACCAGCACGGTGGTTTCCTCGTCATCAAGAAACCGTTCCCTTCACAGATCCGCACCATCTGGGGCGATCCTGATCGCTACAAGAAGAGCTACTTCCCGGAAGAGATGAAGGGAGCCTACCTGGCCGGCGACTCCGCGCACCGCGACGAAGACGGTTACTTCTGGATCATGGGACGTATCGACGACGTGCTGAACGTCTCGGGTCACCGTCTCGGTACGATGGAGATCGAATCGGCGCTGGTCGCCAACCCCCTGGTGGCGGAAGCCGCAGTGGTCGGCAAGCCCCACGAGATCAAGGGCGAGGCTGTCGTTGCCTTCGTGGTGCTGAAAGGCGCACGCCCGGCCGATGCGGCTGCGGTCAAAAAACTGGCCGACGAGCTGCGCAACTGGGTCGGCAAGGAGATCGGCCCCATCGCCAAACCCGATGAGATCCGCTTCGGTGAGAACTTGCCGAAGACCCGTTCCGGCAAGATCATGCGCCGTCTGTTGCGCGCGATCGCCAAGGGCGAGGAGATCACCCAGGACGTCTCGACTCTTGAAAATCCGGCCATCCTGGAACAACTGAAAGAAGTCATCAAGTAAACACCGCCGGCATCTTCGCCACACCAGGGGGGGAGCGGCGACGCTCCCCTTTTTTGTTACCCAAGACACGCTGCCCGTGGGAAAAAACTGCCAATAATCAAACTGCAATGCCAGCGCCGAGGTTGACCCATGCTGCCTGCTCCGTTACCATCGCGGCACTTCCATCAATACGGCTGTCCATAGTGTCCATCAAAAAACCGTTACAGCTCATTCTCAGCGCCGTTCTCGGCTGCTCCATTGCCATAGCATCCCATGCGGAAACGGTGGTGGCATCGAATACTCCCGAACTGGCCACCCCTCTTGCGGCCACACCTGCACCACAAGCAACCGTCGAAGCTGACCCCGAAACGCAAGCCCCTGCCCCGATCCGCGAGGCGATGATCGTTGCGCCCGAACCGGTTCCGGAAGATCTATGGCAACGCATCCGCAACGGCTATGCCATGAACGAGCTGAACAGCCCGCTGATCAAGCGCCACGAGAAGTGGTATGCCAGCCATCCCGATTACGTATTGCGCATGACCGAACGCGGTCGTCGTTACCTGTTCTACATCGTCGAGGAAGTCGAACGCCGCGGCATGCCGATGGAGATCGCGCTGCTGCCGATGATCGAGAGCGCCTTCAACCCCGGCGCCAATTCGGTCGCCAGCGCCTCCGGCATCTGGCAGTTCATCCCCTCCACCGGCAAACACTTCGGCATGGAGCAGAACTGGTGGCATGACGGTCGTCGCGACATCATCGGTGCTACCAACGGCGCGCTGGACTACCTGCAAAAGCTGCATGACCAGTTCGGCGATTGGGAACTGGCGCTGGCCGCCTACAACTGGGGCGAAAACGCAGTCGCCCGCGCGCAGGCCAAGAACCGCAAGCTGCGCAAGCCCACCGACTACTCGCATCTCCGGATGCCGCGCGAGACCCAGAACTACGTGCCGAAACTGCTGGCCGTGAAAAACATCGTCAGCGACCCTGCCAGCTTCGGCCTGATCCTCAGCGACGTGCCCGATGAACCTTATTTCGAAGCGGTCGCCGCCAATCAGCACATGGATGTGAAGATCGCCGCGGAACTCGCCGACATCTCGATGGAAGAATTCATCGCCCTCAATCCCAGCCACAACCGCCCGGTGATCCTGCAGGACACCTCGAACGTGCTGCTGCTGCCGGTAGACAAGGTCGAGACATTCCGCAGCAATCTGGCCAAGACCAATCTGCGCCTGGTTTCCTGGCAGCCCTACGAAAGCAGGAAAGGCGAGCGCTTCGAGCAGATCGCCGCTCACTTCGGCCTGACGATCTCGGAACTGCGCTCTGCCAACGGCCTGTCCAAGTATGCGCAGGAAAGCAACGGCCAGACCCTGCTGGTACCGATCAAGGATGAGGAATCGGCGATCCAGTTCGCCGCGTTCAACATGCATCCCAACGCGGTGGCCGAGATGTACGGGGCGGTTCGCTACACGGTACGCAAGGGCGACACCATCTCCACCATCGCGCGCCGCTTCCATGTCAGCCAGAGACAGCTGCGCGAGGCCAACAACGGCAGGACCTTCCTGCGCGTCGGCCAGCATTTCAACATCGTCCTCTCCGACACCCATCGCCCCGCCGCGCGCAAACACAGCGTCACAGCGACCAAAGCCAAATCGAAGAAAAGCAGCAACACGCAGAAAAAGCCGGCCAGCATGAAGGTCGCTTACGCCCCGCGCCAATCCGGGCAGTCCAATTAATCCTTCCGGTCATACAGATGACAGCGCACGATATGCGTCGCGCTGAGTTCTGTTTCGGCCGGGTAGGCCGCGCATGCATCCATCCGCTTGGCACAACGCGGCGCGAAATGGCAGCCAGCCGGCGGGTTCGCCGGTGACGGCAGGTCGCCTTCCAGTTTGACGTATTCCCTGCCCGCCCCGTCGATACGCGGCACTGCCGACAGCAGAGCCTGCGTGTAAGGATGCCTGGGGGCACGCAATACCTCCGCTGTAGCGCCGCGTTCGACGATGCGCCCCAGATACATCACGCAGACCTCATGCGCCAGATACTCCACCACCGCCAGGTTGTGGGTGATGAAAAGATAGCTCAGCCCCAGTTCATCCTGCAGCGATTTCAGCAGATTCAGTATCTGCGCCTGCACCGACACATCCAGCGCCGAGGTCGGCTCGTCGCAGATAAGCAGCTGCGGCGACACCGCCAGTGCGCGCGCGATGGCGATGCGCTGGCGCTGGCCGCCGGAGAATTCGTGCGGATAACGCCACTTGCTGTCGCGCGCCAGCCCCACCTTGTCCAGCAGTCCATCGATGTGCGCCTGCCGCGCTGCACTGTCGCCGCCGATATTCAGCGCACTCATGCCCTCTTCCAGTATCTCCGCCACGCGCATCTTGGGATTCAGCGAGGCATACGGATCCTGGAACACCATCTGCATGGTGGAACGCGCCGCGTCCGTTCCGATCAATTCCTTCCCGGCAAACTGCACACTACCTGCAGTGGCAGGAAGCAGCCGCAACAAGGCCTTGCCCAATGTCGTCTTGCCGCAACCCGATTCGCCCACCAGCGCCAGCGTGCGGCCCTGCGGGATAGACAGCGACACGCCGTCCACCGCTTTGACCTGACCGACCACGCGTTGCAGGATGCCTTTACGGATCGGGAAATGGACGCGCAGATCGGAGACCTGCAAGAGGGCCGAGTGCTGAGACTTGAGTGCTGAGTGCTGAGTGCCGAGTGTGCGATCAGAATCCCGGGGTGACTCGGCACTCAGCACTCGTTCCTCAGCACTTCGGTATAGGTGACACCGCACTCCCCGCCCCTCGACGATGGCCCACTCCGGCGTCTGCTCGCGGCACAACACCCAGGCCTTGTCGCAGCGCAGGGCAAACCGGCATCCTTGGGTGATGCTGCCCAGCGGCGGCACGCTGCCGGGGATGGCGCTCAGAGGCTGTCCGCCGCGCCGCGCATCCGGCAATGCGGCGAACAGCTTCTGCGTGTAGGGATGCAACGGTCTGGCGAACAACTGTTCGCGCGTGGCCTGCTCGACGATCTGCCCCGCATACATCACGCCGACGCGGTGCGCGTTCTCCGCCACCACGCCGAGATCGTGCGTGATGAGCAACATCGCCATACCCAGCCCGTCCTGCGTCTCGCGCAGCAGCTGCAGCACCTGCGCCTGTATCGTCACATCCAGCGCCGTGGTCGGTTCGTCGGCGATGAGCAATTTCGGGCTGCCTGCCAGCGCCATCGCGATCATCACACGCTGCTTCATGCCGCCGGAAAGCTGGAACGGATATTCGTCCACACGGCGCGCGGCATCGGGGATGCCGACCTGGCCCAGTAGCTCGATGCAGCGCGCGGTGGCCGCCGCACCCTTCAGGTCGTGATGCAAAGCCAGCACTTCCGCGATCTGCGCGCCCACCGTCATCACCGGGTTCAGGCTCAGCCCCGGCTCCTGGAAGATCATCGCCATCCGCCCGCCGCGCACTTCGCGCATCGAACGTTCCGGCAGATCGAAGAGGTTTGCTCCATCCATCGCTACCGCACCGCCCGCGTTCGTCACGCCGTCCGGCAGCAAACGCATCAGCGACAGCGCCGTCATCGACTTGCCGCAGCCGGATTCGCCCAGCAAGGCAAAGGTCTCGCCCGCCGCGATGTCGAAAGAGATGCCGTCCACGATGGCCGCGCCGTTGCGCAGGCGCGTGACGAGCTTGTCGACCTTGAGCAGGCTCATGTCGCGGTCTCCGTCCGGTTCAGGCGCGGATCGAAAGCATCGCGCACCGCGTCGGCAAAAAGATTCGCCGCCAGAACCAGCACCAGCATGAAGCCGAAGGCGGCGGCCAGCGCCCACCACACCATGGGCTCGCGCCCCATCTCCAGCCTTGCCGCATTGATCATGGTGCCGAAGGAGATCATCGAGGGATCGACACCGACGCCCACATAGGACAGCACCGCCTCGGCCAGCACCAGCGCGGAGAAATCCATCACCAGCGCGATGAGGATGATGTGCATCACGTTGGGCATGATGTGACGGGTGAGGATGCGCAGGGACGACACGCCGAACGCCTGCGCCGCCTGGATGTATTCCATCTCGCGCAACTTGAGCGTTTCGCCGCGCAGCAGGCGGCACAGCCCGGTCCAGCTGGTCAGGCCGAGGATGAGGCACAGCGCGACCAGGCGCATGTCGGCGCGCGCGGCGGCGGTATCGAACCAGTCCGGATGGGTATCGAGTGTTACCTGCATCATCAGCACCGCCGCCGCGATCAGCAGCACGCTGGGGATGGAACTCAGCACGGTGTAGAGATATTGAATAAGATCGTCCACCCAGCCGCGGAAATAGCCTGCGGCGACGCCGAGGAACAGGGCCAGCGGCAAGGTCACCAGCGTGGTCACCGTGCCGATGATGAGTCCGGTGCGTATGCTCTTCAGCGACAGGTAGAGCACGTCCTGTCCTACCTTGTCCGTGCCCAGCACGTGATAGACGGTGGCAAGGCTGACGACGGCGCCGATGAAAGTGGTGAGGAGCAGCGTGGCGATGGAGACCGCAAGATCGCATCCGGAAGTGCAACGCACGGTGCGGTGGGTAAGGTAGAACGACAACAACCCGACCAGCAGCCCCAGCCCGCCGCCGATCAGCGCCCGCTTCGCCACATCCGCTGTGCGTTGCGACACATCCGCCAGATGTGCGCCACCGTACTGCAAGCGCGGATAGTCGCGCAGGATATTGCCATGTGCGTCGGTCATGCTCTCCTTGGCATACAGCGTGAGTGCGAAGGGCTCGGAATAGGTCTTTTCGGTATGCGTGCGCAGCGGTCCAACCAGCGTGTCGAACACACTCAGCACTTCGGGCGAATACACTTTCTCCCCGCCACCGGTCTGCGGCAGGGCGCTGCGGAAATGCAATGTATCCAGCAGCCCGACCAACAGGAACAGTGACAGCACCAGCAGCGACACCATCGCCACACCGTTCTTCGCCACGCGTTTCCACGGCAACAGCAGATGCTCGTGCCGCCGCACATAGATAGCGGTGGCGACCGCCACGGCCAGCAGCAGGAAGATCAGTTTGTCGCTCCACAGGAAGACGAGCTGGAAACTCATTGCAGCCTCACCCGTGGATCGACCGCAGTGTAGGAGATGTCAGTCAGGATCAGCCCGACGATGTACAGCACCGAACCGAGGAACACCATGGCGCGCACCACGCTGAAATCCTGCGCGTTGATGGCGTCGATGGTGTAGCTGCCGAGGCCGGGGATGCCGAAGAACGACTCGGTGAGCAGGCTGCCCATGAACAGCAGCGGGATGACCACCACCACGCCCGTCAGTATCGGGATCATGGCGTTCTTCAATACATGCGTGAACAGCACACGCAGCTCGGACAAACCCTTGGCGCGTGCTGTGCGCACGTAGTCCTTGCCGATCTCTTCGAGGAAGATGGTGCGGTACCAGCGGCTGCTGGAACCGATGCCGCCCGCTACGCCAATCAGGATGGGCAGCACCACGAACTTGAAACTGTCCGCCCCGCCCGCATAGCCGGAGATGGGCACCAGATGCCACAGCTTGCTGACCACGAACTGCCCGCCGATGATGTAGAACAGGCCGGAGACAGACATCAGCAGCACGCACAGCGCCACGCCCGCCATGTCCAGCGCGGTGGCGCGGAACAGCGTCATCAGCAGCGCAAAACTGACATACACGACGAGACCGATGAGGAAGGTCGGCAGCGCAATGGCCAAACTCGGGCCCATGCGCTTGGCGATCTCGCGACCGATGCTGCGGCCATCGTCGGAATAGCCGAAGTCGAAAACGAACATGCTGGCCGATTTTTGCCAGAAGATGGTGTCGGTGAGCTGGTCCGTGCCGCCGGCCGCGCTGTTGACGAACAGCGGCTTGTCGTAGCCGCGCTGCTGTTTCCACTTCTCGATGGCTTCCGGTGTCACGCGCTTGATGCCGAGCTGCATGCGCGCCATGTCGTCCGGGGTGTTGACCACGAAGAACAGCGCGAAGGTGAGCAGGTTCACCCCGATCAGGATGGGTACAGCGTAGAGGATGCGGCGGATGAGGTAGGCGATCATGACGCCGCTATTGTACGGTAAACCCCGCCTGGCAAAACAACGGAACGCGGCGTGAATCGGCTATCATCCGGCCATACAAACCTCCTGGGGAAACAGCCATGCGCGTCGAGATCTGGTCGGATGTCATCTGCCCCTGGTGCTATATCGGCAAACGCAACTTTGAAAAGGCGCTGGCGGATTTCCCGCACAGGGAACAGGTGCAGATCGTCTGGCGCAGCTTCGAACTCGATCCGGGATCACCGCGCCAATTGCCGGGTACGCTGGAAGAGATGCTGGCGAAGAAATATCGCGTCAGCCGGCAGGAAGCTGCTGCGATGATCAGCCGCGTGACCGAAGCGGCCAGAGGCGCGGGGCTGGAATACCGCCTCGACCAGGCTCGCAGCGGCAACACCTTCGATGTTCACCGCCTGCTGCATCACGCCGCCGGCCAGGGACTGGGCGCCCAGGCGACCGAACGGCTCATGCACGCCTATTTCTGTGAATCGCTGCCGGTGGGAGAACGCACCGCCCTCGCCCGCCTCGCGCCGGAATTCGGCATTGCCGAGAACGAAGCCATGAAGGTGCTGGAGAGCGAAGACCATGCCGCTGCGGTTCGTGCCGACGAGGCGCGCGCCGCCTCGCTGGGCATCAACGTCGTGCCTTCATTCGTGTTCGGCGAGAAGCATCTGGTCACAGGAGCGAAGCCGGTTGAGGGATTTGCCGAGGCGCTGCAGCAGGCCATGAGCGCAAAGGACTGAGGTTTTAGCGGGCCTGTTCCCGTTTCCGCAACACCCACCCCATCCACCCGACAAACAGCAACACCAGGCCCGCGCCCGCCCACAACGGCCACCGCAACGGCTGGTTCCATTCACGGCGCAGGCGGTCGCGCTGCTGCGCATCCACGCGCCAGTATTTGAGCTTGTTGTTGGCCATGATGTTGGGTTTTACGTTGTGCAGCCAGCCGTGGCGCAGCACGTAGCTCTTGGGATGGTAGCCCCACAGCCAGGGCGAGTCGCGGCGCAGGATCTCCAGCATGCGGTCGATGATGGCCTGTCGTGTGGGGCCGCTCTCCATGTTCTTCATCTGCTCGAACAGCCGGTCGAATTCCGCCTCGCTGTAGTTGCTGGCGTTCTCGCCGCCTTTGGCCACCTTGGCCTGCGGTCCGTGCAGCAGGAAGAAGAAGTTCTCCGGGTCGGGATAGTCGGCGTTCCAGCCGTAGAAGAACATCTGCGTGTCGCCGCGCCGGATCTTGTCCTGGAAGCGGTTGTAGTCGGTACTGCGCACGTCGAGCTGCACGCCGAGCTTGTCGAACTGCTTGCGCAGCCAGTCCAGGCGCGACTTGTTACCCATGCCGGTGGCGGTGGTGTCGAAGTGGATCACCAGCGGCTGGCCGGTCTTCGCGTCGACACCGTCGGGATAGCCAGCCTCGGCCAGCAGACGTTTCGCCTCTTTGACGGGTTTGCGCTGCGGTTCGTCGTTCACACAGTCATAGACGTAATGATTGATGCCGGCACAACCTTCGCGGTGACCGAAGATACCCGGCGGGATGGGCGATTGCGCACTGATGCCGCGTCCGTTGGCGAAGATGGAGACGAATTCCTCGAAGTCCACGGCGATGGCAATGGCGCGACGCAGTTTGCGCGCGCGTTCCGAATCGCCGCCCGTCACCGGATCGAGCAGGTTGAAACCGGTGTACTTGGTCGACGTGGAAACGGCGGTGTCGAGCACGATGCCTTGCGCCTTCATCGCTTCGCTCACGGTCGCTTCGCCGCTCACGCCGACCGATACGGCCTGATCGAAGCTGTCCGAACTGATGGCCGAGGCGTCGTAATAGCCTTGCAGGAATTTGTTCCAGTACGGGATGGTTTCCTTCTCCAGCGAGAACACGATACTGTCGATCAGCGGCAACGGCTTGCCCGCATCGGCCAGGAACCCGGCGTCAGCATCGCCGGCCTCTCCTTCGGACGGATAGCTCTCGCTGTCATAATAAGGGTTCCTGGTGAGTACCATGCGCCGGTTGGGATCGTTCTCCGACAGGTAATACGGCCCGCTGCCCACCGGCCACCAGTCCAGTGTGAGGTTGCGTTCCTTCATGCCGGGCTGGGCATAGAAGCGTTCCACCTCCTGCGGCATGGGCGAGAAGAACGGCATCGCCAGCCAATAGGCGAACTGCGGATATTTGCCGTGGATGGTGATGCGATAGGTGGTGGCGTCCACCACTTCCACGCCCGGCAGCGGATACGCGTTCAGATCGATGAATCCGCCGGGGGCAGTCCTGGCCGCCTGCTGCAAAGTGGCGGCATAGTCCTTGAGACCGACGATGTATTCGCTCATCACGCCGGCGATGGGCGTGTGCAACTGCGGATGCACCAGGCGTTTGATCTGGTAGGCATAGTCCGCCGCGGTGACGACGCGCGTGGAGGTCTGCCTGAAATCACCCAATGTCGAGATGTCGCCCAACTTGAGCATGTGGTTGGCCGGAACGAACGCCGGGTGCGGCTGGTAGCGCATGCCCGGCTTGATGCGGATCTCGTACACACTATAGGCGATGCGTTCGGGCGCCACATTTTCCGGCAAGGGACGACCATTCTTGCCGAGATAGCTGATCATGGGCATCGCACTGGCAGCCAGCGGCGTCAGCTGATAGGGGCGTTTCAGGTAGTGATACTGCAGGGGCGGCGCATAGACCAGCGCGAGGAAATCGTATTCGTTCTCGCTGTATGCCTGCGCCGGATCGAGATGCTTGGGGCGCTCGATGAAGGCAGTGTAGAGGATGGACCTGCCATCATCCGCAAGCGGATAGGGGTTGTTCCACAGCCCGCCATCGCAGGCGGCCAGCGGTAGCAGCAGCAATATCCACAGCGATCTCATGGCGCAAGAGTTTAGCCGAAACGCCATGCTTCGCGTTAATATTGCACCCAGGATACACAAGGGATGCAACCATGAACCAGGACTGGCAGAACTTCCTCACCACCCAGGGCGCACAGATGCAGGACGGCATCGTGCAGCATTTCGGCGCTGCCGCCGCGGAACGTGCCGCAGCGCGCGACGGCACGGTGCTGTGCGATCTGTCGCAATTCGGCGTGATCAGGGTCTCGGGCGAGGAAGCGCAGGGTTTCCTGCACAACCTGTTCAGCAGCGACGTGAACGCGCTCACCCCGCAGCACGCCCTGCCCAGCAGCTTCAACACCGCCAAGGGCCGCGCGCTGGCGACCTTCCTGATCTGGCGCAACCCGAACGAATTCTTCCTGCAGCTGCCGCAAAGCCTGCTCGCGCCCATCCAGAAGAAGCTCACCATGTACGTGCTGCGCGCCAAGGTGAAGATAGCGAACGCAAGCGACGACACCGTCTGCCTCGGACTGGCCGGCGGCGATGCCGCCGCCCTGCTGCTGAAGCATTTTCCGGCTGTTCCGCAGGAAGCGCTGGATGCGGTGCAACACGATGACATCTCCCTGATCCGCCTCGACGCGAACCGCTTCCTGCTCGCCACCTCGCCGCAACAGGCCGCCGCGCTATGGCAAAAGCTCACTACCGGGGCAAGTCCGGCCGGATCGCCCTGCTGGGACTGGCTCAACATCCGCGCCGGTATCCCCGTCATCCTGCCGCAGACGCAGGAGGCCTTCGTGCCGCAGATGGTCAATCTCGAACTCATCGGGGCGGTGAACTTCAAGAAAGGTTGTTATCCGGGGCAGGAGATCGTTGCGCGCATGCACTATCTCGGCAAACCGAAGCGGCGCATGTACCTCGCGCATGTCGTGACCGACACCGCCCCGCAAGCGGGTGACGAGCTGTTCAGCATGGAGGTCGAAGGACAGGCATGCGGCCTGGTCGCCAATGCCGCGGCGGCGCCGGGCGGCGGCTATGACGTGCTGGCCGTGGTGCAGATCGCCAGCCACGACACCTTCCCGGTGCATCTGGGCGCGCTCACCGGTGCGCGTCTGCAGTTCCAGCCGCTGCCTTATCCCGTCCCGTGAACCTGCCCGCCAGTCTGTTCACGGAAGACTGGTTATGGCTGACCAACGCGGTCTTTGCATATTTCCTGTACCGCGCCCTGCGCGGCGCGCCTTGGCGCAAGCTGCTCGACAACGACATCATGGTCCACGCGCTGGTGGGATTGCTCGTCGGCGCATTCATATTCTGGCAGTTCAACGCCGGCATCCGCCCCGGCTTCAACTTCCACATCCTCGGCTCGACCTTGTTCATGCTGATGTTCGGCTGGCAGATCGCCACCGCCTCCATCACCCTGATCATGCTCGTCACCTGGCTGTATGCGGATATCGGCCTGATCACGCTCGGCGTGAACGGCCTGCTGATGATCGCCATCCCGGTGCTGTTCAGCGAATGGCTGTTGCGCTTCAGCAAAAAGAACCTGCCGAAGAACCTGTTCCTGTTCGTGTTGTGGAACGGTTTCCTGTGCGGGGCGTTCGGCATCATGCTGAACGTACTGGCGACCACGCTGATCCTGCTGTTCCTGAGCCATTACAGCTGGGGGGAGATCCAGCATCATTATCTCGTCGCCACACCCATCATCATGCTCACCGAAGCCTTTGTGACGGGCATGCTGATCACCTCTTTCACCGTATTCGAACCGCGGGCGGTGATGAATTTCAGCGACGAAGAATATATAAACGGGAAATGAACTAACGGGGCTTGAGCTTGAGCTTCATTTTCTTGTGCGGCATGCCGGCATCCATGAATTCCTTGCCGGATTCGACAAAACCGAACAGATGGTAGAACGGCAAGGCCTGCACCTGCGCATCCACATCCACTTGCTTGAGCCCGCGTGCGCGGGCTTCATCGAGCAGTGCTTCCATGATCGCCGTGCCCACGCGCTTGTTGCGCCACTCCGGCAACACCGCGATGCGGCCGATATGCCCGTTCGGCAGGATGCGCCCGCAACCGATGGCATCGCCGTTGAGGCTCAGGGCCAGGGCATGGCGGCTGCCGCCGTCCATGTCGTCCCACTCCAGCTCTTCCGGGACATTCTGCTCGCGGATGAACACCGCCTCGCGTATGGCTCGCAACAATGGCTCGCCATCGTGCCAACTGACCAGACTGACTGTGAAAGGGTTGCTCATGCTGCCCTCCTTCAAACGACGATCAGAACCTCTGTACCCACTTCGACCAGATCGAACAGCTCCATCAGCTCGCTGTTGCGCATGCGCACACAACCGCGCGATCCCGGCTTGCCCAATTCCGTGCCATCGGGTGTGCCGTGGATATAGATGTAGCGACGCATGGTATCGCAAGAACCGGAACGGTTATACCCCCGTTCTGTTCCGGATAACCAGAGGATGCGCGTCAGTATCCAGTCGCGCCCCGCTTGCTGCGCCCCCAGTTCCGGCGTGTAAATCTCGCCGGTCGGGCGGCGTTTCACGAATACCGCGTTCACCGGCTGCCCGGTGCCTATCCTGGCGCGGATGACATGTTTGCCGCGCGGCGTGCAGAAACTGCCGTTCTCCTCGCCCACCCCGTTCGCCCCGGTCGAGACCCGATAGCTGCGTACGGAGTTGCCGTTGTCGTCGAGCAGCGTCAGTGTCTGCGTCGGGATGTGGATGGTAATTTTCATCCCCCTCTCCCCGAGGGAGAGGGATGGGGTGAGGGCAAATCCTTACGCTGTTGCTGCGCGCGCCGCAACGCGAAGAAATCGCTCAGCACCTTGCCGCATTCCGGCGCCAGCACGCCTCCCTGAAGGCGGGAGTGATGGTTCAGGCGAGTCTCGGCGAACAGATCCAGCACGCTGCCCGCTGCTCCCGTCTTCGGATCGCGCGCACCGAACACCACACGCGCGATGCGGGCGTGGAACATCGCGCCGACACACATCGCACAAGGCTCCAGCGTGACGAAAAGTTCGCAGCCTACCAGACGATAGTTACCAAGATGTTGCGCCGCTTCCCGAAGTGCCGCGATCTCGGCATGGGCGGTGGGATCATGCCTGGAGATGGGAGCATTGCTGCCGCGCCCGATGATCTGTCCGTCTTTCACCACCACCGCACCGACCGGCACCTCGCCTGCCTGCGCCGCCTGTTCGGCCAGCCGCAGCGCTTCGCGCATGAAGACGGTATCACTTTCGGGGGCAGGGATATTGGGGACGAACACGCTATTCATATACGCATTGTACGGGCAAAAACCGGATTGCCAAACGATCAGGCGAAGCACAGAATGCCCTCGCCCAAGCCTTGCGGAAAACCATGCAACAACGAACATCCATCCGGACCGAGAGAAGATCACACGCACGCGAGCAGACGCGCGGGGAAGAGATCGCCAACAGCATCAGTCACGGTGCCGGGCTGGGTGCGGCCATCGTGGGCGCGCCGCTGCTCATCATGCATGCGGCACGGCAGGGAGACGCGGGATATCTGGTCGGCTGCATCGTCTTTGCCGCCACCATGATCATGCTCTATCTCTCCTCCACCCTCTACCACTCGTTCCATCCGGGCCGGCTCAAGCACATCTTCCGCATCATCGACCACTCGGCGGTGTACCTGCTCATCGCCGGCACCTACACGCCGTTCACCCTGGGTGTGCTCTATGGCGCATGGGGATGGACATTGCTGGTGCTGATCTGGGTATTGGCGCTGACCGGCGTGGCGCTGAAGGTGCTGCGGCGCATGACCCACCCCATCATCTCCACGATCCTGTACCTGCTGATGGGATGGCTCATCATCGTTGCGATAGACCCGCTCTACCAGCGCCTGCCTGCTGCCGGGCTTTTCTGGCTGGTCGCCGGCGGCCTGGCCTACACGCTGGGCACCATCTTCTTCGTTTCCGATTCGCGCCTGCGCTACGGGCATTTCATCTGGCACTGGTTCGTGCTGGCCGGCACCACCTGCCATTATTTCGCGGTGTACTGGTACGCCGCCTGAACCCTCCAATTTGCGCTTGCCTAACCGCCCGATTTTGACAACAATGGAGCCAGTAACCGGAGCCTTTAATGTCAATACAAGCTGTAGCCGATTTCACCCTTCCCGCCACAGGCAGTGTCGATTTCACGCTCTACCCCATCCACAGCAAATCGCTGGTGATCTATTTCTACCCCAAGGACAGCACACCGGGCTGCACCACCGAGGCGCAGCAGTTCCGCGACCTGTACGACAAGTTCCGGGAAGCGGGCTGCGAGATCGTCGGCATCTCGCGCGACAGCATCAAATCGCATGAGACTTTCAAATCCCGTTTCACGCTGCCGTTCGCGCTGCTCTCCGATGCGGAGGAGAAGGTCTGCACCCAGTTCGCCGTGATGAAACAGAAGAAAATGTACGGCAAGGATGTACGCGGTATCGAGCGCAGCACTTTCGTACTCGACAGCAAGGGCATCATCCGCAAGGAATGGCGCGGCCTCAAGGCGGACGGCCACGCAGAAGAAGTACTCGCCTTTGTCCAAACTTTGTAACCAGGGAACGACATGAACGCAAGCAACGCAACGCCTGACACCAAACTCTTCGTGCTGGACACCAACGTGCTGATGCACGACCCGACCAGCCTGTTCCGCTTCGAGGAACACGATGTCTATCTGCCCATGTTCGTGCTCGAAGAACTGGACAACAACAAGAAGGGCATGACGGAAGTGGCGCGCAACGCGCGTCAGGCCAGCCGTTTCCTCGACAACCTGGTGAGCCTGTGCGAGGAGAGCATCAGCGAAGGCGTGGCGCTGAATGCGCTGGGCAACAAGAACGCGACCGGACGCCTGTTCCTGCAGACCGAGTTCATCAGCAACCCGCTGCCGGAGACGCTGGCACACGGCAAGGCCGACAACGCCATCCTCGGCGTGGTCGCCCACCTGCACAACCAGCACCACAAGCGCCAGATCGCACTGGTCTCCAAAGACATCAACATGCGCATCAAGGCCCGTGCACTCGGACTGCTGGCGCAGGACTACTTCAACGACAAGGTGCTGGAAGACACCGACCTGCTCTACAGCGGCGTGCGCGAGCTGAAACCGGACTTCTGGGACAAGAACGGCAAGGACATGGTGTCCGGCACGCAGGGCGGCCATACCTTCTACAACATCAAGGGACCGGATTGCCGCGACCTGCTGGTGAACGAGTTCGTCTTCCAGGACGACGCCAGCAATCCCTTCCTCGCCGTGGTCGCCGCACAGGACGACAACACCGCCACCCTGCGCACGCTCACCGACTACACCCATACCAAAAATGCGATCTGGGGCATCACCGCACGCAACCGCGAGCAGAACTTCGTGCTCAACCTGCTGATGAACCCGGAGATCGATTTCGTCACGCTGCTGGGCCAGGCCGGCACCGGCAAGACCCTGCTCACACTGGCCGCCGGCCTGATGCAGGTGCTGGAACACAAGATCTATTCCGAGATCATCATGACCCGCGTCACCGTGTCGGTAGGCGAGGACATCGGCTTCCTGCCGGGTACCGAGGAAGAGAAGATGTCGCCGTGGATGGGTGCGCTGGACGACAACCTCGACGTGCTGAACAAATCCGACGACGAAGGCGGCGAATGGGGCCGCGCCGCCACGCGCGACCTGATCCGCAGCCGCATCAAGATCAAGTCGCTCAACTTCATGCGCGGCCGCACCTTCCTCAACAAGTATCTGATCATCGACGAGGCGCAGAACCTGACACCCAAGCAGATGAAGACGCTGATCACCCGCGCCGGCCCCGGCACCAAGGTGGTGTGTCTGGGCAACATCGCGCAGATCGACACGCCCTACCTCACCGAAGGCAGCTCCGGCCTGACTTACGTGGTCGACCGTTTCAAGGGCTGGGCGCACAGCGGCCATGTCACGCTGCAGCGCGGCGAGCGTTCACGCCTGGCCGACCATGCCGGCGAGGTGCTGTGAAGCTGATCGGTTCCAACACCAGCCCCTACGTGCGCAAAGCACGTCTGGTGCTGCTGGAAAAGGGCATTGCGCATACCTACCTGGTCGATCCGCCCAGCGACCCGAACAGTGAGGTCTACCGCGTCAACCCGCTGGGGCGCATCCCCGCCCTCATCCTTGACGACGATACCTGCGTATTCGATTCGCCGGTCATCGCCGAATACGCCGACACACTCAACGACACGCCCGTCCTCATCCCGCGCCACGATGCACTGGCGCGCATGCGCGTGAAACGCTGGGAAGCGCTGGCCGACGGCATCATGGATTCCGCCATCGTGGTGCGCAACGAAGTGTTGCGCCCCGCAGAGATGCAGCTCGCCGCCACGCTGGAGCTGCACAACGGTGCCATCACGCGCACGCTTGAACATGTCGCCGCACAACTCGGACAACGCGAGTGGTGCGAAGGCGACAGCATCACGCTGGCCGACCTCGCACTGACGAGCGCACTGGCCTATCTCGACCTGCGCCAGTCTGAGCGCGACTGGCGCGGTACACACCCCAACCTCGCCGCCTGGTTCAAGCGCATGAGCGCGCGTCCCGGCGTGCACACTTCACTGGCAGACAACAAATGAGCGAGATCGACAAATCCGACGCAGAGTGGCAGGAAGAGCTGACACCGGAACAATACGAGGTCTGCCGCAAATGCGGCACCGAACCCGCCTTCACCGGCGAATACTGGGACTGCAACGACATCGGCATCTACCGCTGCGTGTGCTGCGGCGCACCGCTGTTCGATTCCGAGACCAAATACGAATCCGGCACCGGCTGGCCCAGCTTCTGGCAACCCATAGACGAAGAGGCCCTCCTCTACAACGAAGACGACCCGCTCGGTCTCGGCCGCATCGAGGTCTGTTGCGCCGCCTGCGGCTCCCATCTCGGCCATGTGTTCGAGGACGGCCCCGATCCCACCGGGCTGCGCTACTGCATCAACTCGACTTCCCTGGCATTAGACAGAAAATAAAATGAAACTGCTGTTCGACCTCTTCCCCGTCATCCTCTTCTTCGCCGTGTTCAAGTTCGCCGGCATGTTCGCCGCCACTGCGGCCGCCATCGTTGCCACCTTCGTGCAGGTCGGCTGGGTGAAATACCGCCACGGCAAGGTCGATACCATGCTGTGGGTCAGCCTGGGCATCATCACCGTGTTCGGCGGCGCCACCCTGCTGCTGCACGACGAGACCTTCATCAAGTGGAAGCCCACGGTGCTGTACTGGTTCTTCTCCGCCGCCTTGCTGTTCGCCCCTATCCTGTTCAAGAAGAATCTGATGCGCGCGCTGCTGGAAGAAAAGATCACCTTGCCCGACCCGGTATGGGGCAAGGTCAATCTCGCCTGGGCCGCCTTCTTCGCCGTGCTCGGCCTGCTCAACATCTATGTCGCCTATACCTTTTCCACCGATGCCTGGGTCAACTTCAAACTGTTCGGCGCCACCGGATTGATGCTGGTGTTCATCTTCGGACAGGCCGCGATGCTGGCCAAATATGTGGAAGAAGACCAGGAAAACAAAAAGAAAGGCCAATGATGTTGTACGCCATCTTCGGTAACGACGTGCCCGACAGCCTGGAAAAACGCAAAGGTGCACGACCCGCGCATCTGGCGCGCCTGCAAACCCTGCAGGATGAAGGCCGCCTGCTGCTGGCCGGTCCTTTCCCGGCAGTGGATGCCATCGACCCCGGAGCGGCCGGTTTCAGCGGCAGCCTCATCGTGGCCGAGTTCGCCTCGCTGACGGAAGCCGAAGCATGGGCCGCCGCTGACCCGTATGTAGCAGCAGGCGTCTATGCACAGGTTGCCGTTCGTCCGTTCCGCAAAGTATTTCCCGCCTGAGCCGTGCTATATTGCGCCTCGGGTATTTTCTGAACCACCCCAACCAACCTCCAAAGGAAAGAAACATGCTGAAATTTTCCAAATTCGCTCTGTTGTCGGCATTGCTGGCTTTCGCCGCAGGCGCCCAAGCCGCCGATGACAAGCCCGAAGTGCTGGTGAACGGCGTATCCATCCCGAAAGCGCGCGTCGATCTGCGCGTCAAGTCCGCCGCCCAGCAAGGCCAGCCGGAAAGCGAAGAGCTGCGCAAGGCGATCCGCGAAGACCTCATCAATCTGGAAGTGATCTCGCAGACCGCCGTCAAGAACGGGCTGGACAAGCAGGGCGACACCGTCCAGCAACTGGAACTGGCACGCCAATCCATCCTGGCCGGCGCGTTCGTGCAGGACTATGTGAAGAACAACCCTGTCAGCGTCGATGCGATGAAACAGGAATATGAAGCCATGAAGGCGCGCGTCGGCAACAAGGAATTCAAACTGTCGCACATCCTGGTCGAAAGCGAAGACGAGGCCAAGAAGGCCGCTGCAGAGATCAAGAAAGGCGCCAAGTTCGGCAAGGTCGCCAAGAGCAAGAGCAAGGATCCCGGCTCCAAGGACAACGGCGGCGATCTGGGCTGGGCAGTGCCTTCCAACTTCGTGCAACCTTTCGCCGAGGCAGTCACCAAGCTCGCCAAGGGCCAGATCAGCGCCCCGGTGCAGACCCAGTTCGGCTGGCACATCATCAAGCTGGAAGACACCCGCGAGTTGAAGGTGCCCACATTCGAAGAGATGAAACCGCAACTGGAAAAACGCATGCAACAGCAGGCGATCCAGAAGCTCATCGAAGAGCTGCGCGGCAAAGCCAAGATCGAGTGATCCGTTCCTGATGCAACAAAAAAGGCGACCACAGCGGGTCGCCTTTTTTATTCCCTGCATCCTCAGCAATAGGTGTTGGAACCGCGGCGTTTGGCCTGGTACATGGCCGCGTCGGCATGTCTCAACAATGGCTCCATTTCTGTGCCATCGTCCGGATAGACAGCGATGCCAAGGCTGGCGGTCACACTGATCACATGATCGTCGATATCGAACGGCTCGCTCAGTGCGACCAGTATCTTCTCGGCCAGATTGGTGACATCGTCGCGCGAATTCACTTCCGAGACCAGGATGGCGAATTCATCCCCGCCGAAGCGCGAGACCGTATCGATCTCACGCACCAGCGAGAGGAGCTTGTCCGCCACCGCCACCAGCAAATGATCGCCCATCTGGTGTCCCAGCCTGTCGTTCACCGGCTTGAACTGGTCGAGATCGATATAGATGACGGCGAACTTCTTGGCATAGCGCCGCGACATGGCCAGCTGCTGGTTGAAACGGTCGCGGAACAGCAGGCGGTTGGGGAGATTGGTAAGGCAATCGTGTTGCGCCTGGTGCGCGACGGTCTCCTGCTCCGCCTTGCTCAGCGTGATGTCGGCGAAGATGCCGATCCGGTTGATCGGCCTGCCGTCCTCATCCAGCAAGGTGTGTATCGACAACTTCTCCAGATAGGCGGCACCGTTCTTGCGGCGGTTCCACACCTCGCCCTGCCAGTGGCCGAGCTCCACCAGCGACTTCCACATGTCCGCATAGAACTCCCGGCTCTGCCGGCCGGAAGCCAGCAGCCGCGGGTTCTTTCCGATCACATCCTCGCGCGTGTAGCCGGTCAGGGCGGTGAACGCCGGATTGACCTCGAGGATATTGCTGTCGGCATCGGTGATGACAATGCCGTCATTGCTCACCGCGAACACCTTGGCATTGAGTGCGAGTCTGTGCATCGTCCTGCGCTGCGCGGAGGAAAGGACAGCCAGCGACATCCCCAGTGCGGCGATCAGCATCGAGAACATCCAGAAGTTCGCCAAACCGTATTGCGCAAAATCATCCGCGAAGTAGCCTTTATGCAGATAGGCGCTCGCCAATGCCTGCAACACGAACAGCAGCTGGATCAGTCCGGTGTTCCTCCTGCCGGTGCGCAGGCCTGCCCAGAACAGCGCGGGGAAGGCCCACGCCAACCCCAAAGGTTGCTCAAGCTCGACCAGCGGCAAGGACCAGCCGAGAAAGATGTTCTGTCCTATGCAGAATGAAACCGCCCACAACGTGACCATCTCCCACACGCGCTCACGCTTGAAGAAGCGGGTCTGTCCTCTGGCAAAGACGAGGATGAGCGGCGTGATGAAGGCGACTCCCAGCACATCGGCGCGCCACCAGCGCCACATGACGGCCGCCAGGTTTTCCGCAACGATGCCGCCGGAAGCCAGCAGGGTGAGTGGACCGAGCGCGGCACTCACGATCGTAGGAATCAGTCCGCCCAGCAGGATGATCATGAACAGGTCGCGGACGCGACCCAGGGAAAGATCGACGCGGCCTACCCGGGTGAGCAGCAAATAGCCGATATAGGTTTCCAGCGTGTTGCCGAGCGAGGCACCCAGGGCATAGAGCAGCGGTGCATCGATCGACACTGCCGCAAGATACTCTGCCAGGAATATCGCCGGCAGGTAGCGCAGCCCGCCCAGCAGCAAGGCAGCCAAAGCGATGCCGGCCGATGGCCAGAAGATGGTGACACTGCTGCCCGCCGTACCAAAGACCATGCCGAACTCGGCGGCGACAAGATAAGCGACAACTAGAACTACAGACCTGACGATGAATGGCATCTCACTCTCACGGAACACGTGCGAGCCCCATCCATACTTCTCCCCTTCTGATTATCTTTATTTGGTTCGTCTTATAGGCGGACACCCCATATAAGTCAATCATTTACCACAATTCAAGAAGGGGAATTTGCGTGCGCTGTCGCACACAACGAATCAGCGAGCGCCCCCCCGTTCCGTTCCGACCGACCCCTGGCATAAGCGCTCGATGGCGATTGAATAAGCACTTTTTGAAGCGTATGATTTTCCTACAGAAGGTTGAAGCAGGAGGGAAGGAATCATGCCAACCGCATCCGCAGTCACATCCGTCACCAGTGGCATGTGGCAACAGATCCGCTCGCAGCAAGCGCAACGTGCGGCCGATCAGGCTTCACAGGTAGCGCGCGCACTGCAGTCGCAGGCGAGCGATGCCAGAGCCGCTGCGCAACAGGCGCAGGAAAATGCCCGCTCGATCGAGATCAGGGCCAATCAGGCACAATCCAAAGCCGATCAGGCCAGCCTGAGTGTCCGCACCGCAGAAACGGTCGGGCAATCACAGTCCCAGATAGCGGAGGTCTACTCCAAACTGCCCGAGATCGTCGTGCCCGGCAGCACCACGACACAACCCACGAGCGTCACCACAAGCAGCACCGCAAGCGTCGGCACCGTGATCGACACCACCGCCTGAGGCACAACGTCTCAAGTCGCGGCAGGCCACTCCAGTTCCACCCACTCGCAATTGGCGATGCCCCGCTGTGAAGTCAGCTGCGGGTCTTCGCTCAGCAGGCACAGCACCGCCACGATGGGATTCTCATGCGACACCGCAAGCACCGTGCCGCGGGGATGGCGCAGCGCGGCCTCATCCAGAAAGCTGCGCAAGCGTTCCATCTGTTCCAGGAAAGACTCACCCTTGGGCGGCTTGATGTGCAGGTAATCGGGACGCACCAGATCGTTGAACACATCCACGTGCAATCCATCCATGCCGGAGATGCGCTCGTTCAGACGCGCATCGATGCCGAGTTGCAGAGCGTGATGTTGCAGCAGGATGGCAGCAGTCTGCTGCGCGCGCGGGAACTGCGATGCATAGGCATGGGTGAATGGAGTGCTCCGCAGGCGCTCCGCCGCCGCTGCCGCCTGCTCCCTGCCGCGCGCGGTCAGATTGACGATGCGCCCGGGATCGTCGTTGATCTCATGCCTGACGTTGCCCTCGCTCTCGCCGTGGCGCACCAGTACGATCTTCATGCGATGTTGCGCTGCTTCCTGATCAGGTCATAGGCAAGCTGGATATCCTTCGCCTGCTCCGTCGCCATCTTGATCATATCCTCCGGCATGCCCTGCCCGATCAGCTTGTCCGGATGGTACTGGCTCATCAGCTTGCGCCAGGCGCGTTTGACCTCGGCATCGCTGCTCTCCTTCGTCACACCCAGCGCCTTGTAGGCATCCTCCAGCGCCGCTTCGCTGGTGGCCTGTCCGCCCGCGAAATGCGTCTGGTTCAGCACCATATCCATCAGGCGCTTGAACGCCTCGCGGCCATAACCCAGACGGCCGGCGATGTCGGTGAGCAGCTCTTCTTCCGCCGGATGGAAATGGCCGTCCGCCAGCGCCATCACGATCAGATAGATCAGCAGCATCTCTTTCAGGTTGCGCGTGTGCCCGCACATCGCCATGAAGCGCTTGTAGGTCGGCTCGATGTCGAAATCCGCGGCGGCGCCCTTCTTGAACAGCGCGATGGCCTGCTGACGGTGTTCTTCCGTCATGCCCAGCTTCTGCATGAACTGCTCGACATGCGCGATCTCCTCTTGCGAGACGCGCCCGTCCGCCTTGGCCAGCTTGCCCATCGAGATGAACACCGTCTCCAGGAACACCGCCTGGCGGATGGCGTTCTGCAAGGGATTCAACGCCCCCTGCCCGAGCTTGCGGATGCGGTCGATGATCGAGCCGAGAATCAGGCCGAACAGCACACCCCACCATCCGAAAAAGTAATAACCCGCTGCGATACCGATGAGCTTGAACAAGGCGAGACTCCAGAACGAAATAAAAAAAGAAGGCGCGCATTATACCTTCGCCTGTCCGTTGACACCCTGCGCCCGGCTCACCTAGAGTTCCAGCAATCCGCACAACGAGCGGATCCCCCAACCCAAGGAGCCTTCAGGGTGCATGTGAACCGACCCGGCAGACCGCCACTCGCCGCCCTCATACTGACCGCGCTTGCGTTCTCCGCCACCCAGGCGTCCGCCTTCGATGACGCGTTCGAGACGACACGAGCTTATTCCCCGCCGCAACAGGATGAAGGCTTCCACTTTCTGGTGCGCGAAGGCCTCACCAGCGGCGGCGACGGCATCTCCAACATCACGCTTCCGGACGGCAGCAAGCGCGAGATCAGTGCCGGAGGCATCAACCAGATCGGCCTGGGTGCGCGCTATCAGGCCGGCTTCGTCTCGCTCGCACTCAGCGTCAACTATCACTACGATTACGACTACTACCAGGAAGACAACGCCTCTTTTCGCCGTGTGCCGCTCGAAGCGCTGGCCTACATTGAACTGCCGGGCAACGTGCGCCTCGGCGGGGGCATGCGCTACTCCTATTCGGCCAGGGCGACCTCCACCCTCAACGGCGTGGCTGAACGGATCGACTTCAAGAACACCCGCGGCAGCGTGGTCGAGATCGGTTACCACGTCCGCCCCTACGGCTGGGTCGACCTGCGCTATGTGAGAGAGACCTATGAGGTCGAGTCCTACACCAGCTCGGGGCCGCCTCCGCCCCAACCCGTCGACACTCCCTACAACGGCTCCCATGTCGGCCTGTTCGTCACCTTCGAGAATTGATCTCCCCGCGTCAGCGGCATTGACACCCCCCCGCACCTCCCATAAAGTTCGCCAACTTCGCAAAAGCCTCTGGCGCGGAAGGGAATCGATGGTTCCTGTTCCCGCGCGAGACTGCTTGCGAAAGCACCGGCATAAAGGCCTGATGTTCCCCGACACAGAGGGAATGCGGTCGAGTCACCCGTTATGCCAAAGGGAGAACAATTGAAAATGGATCATGTCGAGCTCGCACCGGGCAGGCCGGGCAGCTTTCGTTCTGCTCCGCCTCGCGCCCCCGCATCGAACCAGCCGCGACCGGCTGGCTCGCGGGCTTCCCGTCTCTCAGAGTTGATCCGATGACAGCGACAGGCATGCCCGGCAACGTACGACGCGGAACAAGAGTGTTCTGGATGCTGCTGTTGGCCATTGCCTATCTTGCCAGCGCGACGCTGGGCATGTGTTTCCCGACCCAGGACAGCCACATCACCCTGTTCTGGATACCCACCGGCATGGCGGCCGCGATATTGCTGCGCTGGGGCTCGCCCTACCTGCTGGCCGGCATCTTCCTCGGTGCATTCCTGTTCGATCTCACGCTCGGCAACACCATCCCGCTCGCGCTGCTGAGCGCCACAGGCAACACGCTTGCGCCGCTGACCGTCGCATGGCTGCTGCGACGCTGGCGCTTCGATCCTTCCTTCACCCGGCAATACGACCTGCTGGCACTGTTCGCCGCGGCGGTACTCAGCACACTGCTGCCTGCCGTGATCGGCATCGGCGTGCTCTGGCTGGCCGAACTGCTGCAACCCGCCCGCATGCCGATCGCCTGGCTGAACTGGTGGCTGGGAGACATGATGAGCATCCTGCTCATCAGTCCCTTGTTGCTGAGTATCAGCAAGGCCAGTATCGCCGAATTATGGCTGCGCCCTGTGCAGATGTTCTCCTGCGCCCTGCTGCTGGGCATCGCCGGGACAATGATCTTTCTGGTCACCTACGAGGACCACATCCTGCCGCTTGCCTTCCTGCCCCTGCCCCTGGTGTTGTGGGCGGCGCTGCAGCTGGGCGTGACCGGCGCCTCGCTTTCCGTGCTGACCCTGTCGCTGTTCACCGCCGTCGGCACAGCCATGGGGCGCGGCGTCTTCGGTGCATTGCCCCAGGTCGAAGGCATGTACATGACCTGGCTCTACATGTTCATCGTCGCGCTGATCGGCCTCATGGCAACCACCATGCTGGGTGCCCGCAAGAAAGCCGAAGAGTCACTGCGGCAACTCAACGAACTGCTGCGCGAGACACAATCCGTCGCCAGGATAGGCAGCTGGCGGCTCAAGCTGCACAACCAGGAGCTGACCTGGTCGGACGAGACCTACCGCATCTTCGGCATCCCCAACGGTACGCCCATGGACTATCCGCGCTTCCTGGAGCAAGTCCATCCCGACGACCGGGCGCAGGTCGATGCTGCCTGGCAGGAGGCACTGCGGGGAGAGCCCTACCTGATACAGCACCGCATCGTCGTCAACGGCGAGACACGCTGGGTGGAAGAGCGCGCAGCCCCGAACTCCGGCACGAATGAAGATATGCGCACCTTCACCGGATCGGTGCAGGACATCACCGACAACAAGGAAACCCAGCAGCGTTTCCAGCGCAGCGAATCGCGCTACAAGGCGCTGCTGCAGCAGGCCGCCGACTCGATGTTCATCCACGACCTCAACGGCCGCATCCTCGAAGTCAACCAGCGCGCCTGCGACACGCTGGGCTACAGCAGCGCAGAATTGTGCCGGATGCATCTGGGAGAGATCGCCCCCAACTTCGAGCTGAACGTCAATCAGCCGAAATGGGATTTGCTCGAACCGGGCAAACCGGTCTGCTTCAACTCCAGCCACCGCCGCAAGGATGGCAGCACCTATCCGGTGGAAGTGCGCCTGGTGACGCTCCAACTCGACAACCAGAAGCTGGTCATGGCGCTGGCGAGCGACATCACCGAACGCATGCGCATCGAAACCGCCCTGCAGGAATCCGAAGCCCGCTATCGCGGCTTTGCCGAGCGGCTGCCGCTGGGCACCGTCATCACCCAGGACGGTCTGGTCAAATACGCGAATCCGGCCCTGACCGAGCTGATCGGCTACAGCGAAGCGGAACTGCTGGGCCAATCCTTCCTGCGCTTCGTCCACGAAGCGGATCGACCCTGGGTGGCGGATCTCCATCAACGACGCATGCGCGGTGAACAGGTCAAGTCACCCTACGTGGCCAGGATGGTCCGCAAGGACGGCCAGGTCCGCCAGTGGGAGATCCATGCCAGCACCATCGAATGGAAGGGCGAACTGTCCGGTTTCGGCATCCTCGCCGACATCACCGAGCGCATCGCCCTGGAAGAGAAGCTGCACAAGTCCTTGCAGCAGCTCGAAGAGAAAGAACTCGCCAAGACCCGCTTCCTCGCCGCCGCCGGCCATGACCTGCGCCAGCCGGTCGCCGCGGCGAACCTGTTCGTGGATGCGCTGAAGCTCACCTCTCTGAGCGGACAGCAGCAAGTCATGATCGACCGGCTGGAGCAATCGATGAATGTCTTTTCCAGCCTGCTGGAACGGCTGCTGGACATCTCCAAATTCGATGCCGGCCTGGTCAAGCCCCAGTTCACCACGTTCAACCTCGCCGAACTGTTCAACTGGCTGGAACAGAATTTCGCGCAGGCGGCGCAGGAGAAAAAACTGGGCTTCCGCCTCAGCTTCCCGATGAATAAACCGCTGCTGGTGCGCACCGATATCGGGTTGCTGCAATCCGTGATGATGAATCTGATCTCCAACGCGATCAAATTCACCTCCAAAGGCGGCATCCTCGTCAGCGCCCGGGTGCGCGGCGAGCGCGTGCTGCTGCAGGTATGGGACACCGGCTGCGGCATGAATGAAGCCGACCAGCCTTACATCTTCGACGAGTTCTATCAGGCGAACAATCCGCAACGCAACCGCGAGGCCGGCCTGGGTCTGGGCCTGTCCATCTGCCAGCGCGCCATGGCCCTGCTCGGCAGCAACGTCGGCTGCCGCTCGCGCCTCGGCCGCGGCTCGGTGTTCCAGTTCGAATTGCCGCTCGAGGACAAGCAAGACCGGCTGGGACACATGCCGCCCAGAAACAGCGCGGCGGACATCATCTCCGCAGACACCGCGATACGCGGCAAACGCGTCGTGGTACTCGAAGACGATGCACTGGTCGCCAACGGCCTGCTCAACCTGCTGCAGGGGCTCGATGCCGAAGTCCTGCACTTCCATGCCGCAGAGGATGCCTTGCGGCATGGCGACATCGCCGCCGCCGACTGCTTCATCATCGATTACGCCCTGAGCGGAAAACTCTCGGGGATAGACTTCCTGCAGACCCTGCAGCGCGGCAAAGAGAAACACATCACCGCGGTGATCATCACCGGGGAGACCTCCTCCGGCTTCATCGGCCGCACCAGGGACATCCCCTGGCCCGTGCTGCACAAGCCGGTCAACATCGCCAGGCTGCTATCCAGCCTCAAACAGCAAGCGGACCGCTGAGCCGCGCAAGGCGTTTCCCGCTGCGGTACCGGCAGTCGCCATACCCCTTACAACCTCATTGACATCCCCCGCCCCGCTCCCCTAAAGTTCACCCCACTTGCAGAACCGCCACAGGCACAACGCACCGCATGCACGGTGCGCGGCCCACGGCGGGATTCCCCAGAACAGGAGCTGGCGCAAGACGAGATTCCCGCACCGACGGGAGCATCGCCAGCAACACGACTTGTTCAGCAAAGGGGATGTACTTGAATGCGATCCACCCGGCAGCAACCCTCCTCAGCCCAGCTCTGTCGCTGTCTGCACCTGTCCATCTTCTTCACTGACGCCATGAGAGACCATATGAGAATCGCTTTTGCCGCTTTCTTTGCCGCTTTGGTATTTTGCTGCCCGGCCCACGCTGCCGCCGGCGATCCGATCGAACTGCAGATCCGTTTCGACTACTACCATGCCGCCTACGTCATCAATGCCGACGGTACCGCCACCGAGTCGCATGAATGGTCCAAGAGCGTGCTGAAAGAGACCGCGCTGGAATGGTCCAAGAAGGCCTCCGTCAGCTACAGCACCAGCGCGCAGAAAGCCGAAGTCGTCGCGGCCTACACCCTGAAAGCGGACGGTAAGCGCATCGACGTGCCCAAGGACAACTACCAGATCGAAGTGAACAGCGGCAAGGGCAAGGATTCGCCGGTCTATTCCGACTGGAGCACGATGACCGTCGTGTTCCCCGATGTCGCGGTCGGCGACAAGGTGGTGTTCTCCTACAAACTGGTGCAGACCGATCCGATGTTCCCCGGACATTATTCGAACGTGCATTACTTCTACGACCAGGTCGCCTACGACGACGTGCGCGTGCGCTACGACTACCCCGCTTCCATGTGGGTGCAATACGAGGCGCGCGGCATGAAGGAATCGGCCAACGAGACCAAAGGCGAGCGCAAGATCGTCGAGTGGACCTACGCCAATCCCAAGCCGGTCAAGAGCGACCGCCGCAACTACTCGGTATTCGATGCCGACAAGGTCGCCGGCCTGTCCTTCTCCACCTTCAAGACCTATGCCGACATCGCCGCCGCCTATGGTGAACGCGCCCTGCCCAAGGCCGCCGTCACCGAGCGCGTGAGCAAACTTGCTGCCGACATCGTCAAGGACAAGACCGCGCCCAAAGAGCAGGCGCGCGCCCTGTACGAATGGGTCGCCACCAACATCACCTATGCCGGCAACTGCATCGGCATCGGCGCCGTGGTGCCGCGCGACATCCCCTTCATCCTCGACAACAAGATGGGCGACTGCAAGGACCACGCCACCCTGCTGCAGGCGCTGCTCAGCGCGCGCGGCATCAAAAGCACGCAGGCACTGGTGAACTCCGGCTCGGCCTACAAACTGGCCAAGGTCCCGGTCGTCTCCACCGTCAACCACGTCATCAACTACCTGCCCGCCTTCGACCTGTTCGTCGACTCCACCTCGGACTCCACTCCGTTCGGCATGCTGCCCTACGGCGACCAGGACAAGCCCGTGCTGCTGGTCGAGGGTTACAAGGACGGTGTGAAGACCCCGGTACCGCCGCTCGGCAGCAACAAGGACATCGTCAAGAACAGGTTCAGGATCGGGGATGACGGTTCGGTCTCCGGCAGCATCGAGGTGTTCCAGCAAGGGGTCAGTGCGGTCAGCACCCGCGAATGGGCGCGCGATCTCAGCAAGGACACCGAAGAAGACATGATCAAGGAGATGTACCGCGCCCAGGGCCGCATCGGCAGCGGCAAGTTCGTCAAGGACGACCCCAGCGAACTCACCGACAAATACCATTACAAGGCCGACTACAAGGCCGAGAAGTTCATCAAGCTGCCGGGCGCGGGCGCGTTCTATATCTACTCGCCGCTTGGCATCGCCACGCCGATCCACAGCTATCTGCAGAACGAGCTGGAACCGGAAAAGGAAGCCGACATCAGCTGCTCCGGCGGCACCGTGACCGAGGAATACACCATCGAACTGCCGAAGAAGCTCAAGGTGCTGTCCATCCCTGAGAACATGAAGATCGCCAACGACTTCGTGTCCTACACCGCGAGCTACAAGCTCAAGGGCAACATCCTCACCGTCAAACGCACGCTGGACGACCGCACCAAGGGGAACGTGTGCACCCCGGACATCTCCGCCGCCTACGAGAAGCTGGCCGAGAAGGCGATGGACAACCTGAAGGAGCAAGTGCTGTACAAGTGAGCCGCCCAATTCGACAGAAGGGAACAGCATCATGCGTAATCTGATCATCGTGGCACTCATCGCCGCCGCTGTGTGGTACTGGCAAAAACACGGTTCAACACAAGAGGTCATGCTGGACGCAGCCGGCAATCCGGCTGTGGTGATCTACACCGTGAGCCAATGCGAACCATGCCGGGCCGCACTCGGCATACTCGACAGCAGGGGCGTGCCTTACCTGGAAAAGGAGATCGACCCGCAGAACGAGTCGGATGCGGACGTCAAACACTGGAGAAGCATCGGCGACAACATGCTCCCGGTCACGCTCGCCGGCCAGTCCAAGGTCAAAGGTTCCTCCAAGTGGGAAATGATCGGCCTGCTGGGTACGAACTTCGGCGACAAATACCTCACCGGGGACGAGCAGGTATATTTCAGGCGGCACTTCGACACGAGCGGCTCGCCGCTGGTCGTGCTGTATGGCACATCCTGGTGTCCCTCATGCGCCGCATTGCGCAAGGACCTCGTGGAGAACGGCGTCAACTTCGTCGATATCGACGTGGAACAGAGCGGCGAATTCGACAAACTCACAAAAGTGATGGAGATACCCGGCTACCCGGCCACCTGGGTCGGCTACACCCGCGTGTACGGCACGACATACAACGACGTCAAAGCAGTCATCAACTCGCGCACATGAGCAGGATGCGCAACGCAGGCGCGTGCATGTTGATGGCGCTGCTGTGCCTGCCCGGCATCGCATTTGCCTCCGCAGCCGACGACAAGCTGCGCGCCTGTCTGGAGATGCAGGACAAAGCGCCAGCCGAGCAGACGCTCGAATGCTACAACCGCGCAGCACAAGCACAGCTGGCAGCCAGGGCATACCGCCAGACCCTGGCCGAACAGTGGGCGCCCGCGCAGGACGGCCTGCGCAGCTACAAGCAGATCTACTTCCTCGCCTACTCGCACTCCTCCGACCCCAACGACGCGCCCACCAGCCCCAACCCCAACAACCAGGTGCCCTACAGCTACACGCAGGACAACAAGGAGATGAAGTTCCAGATCAGCGTGAAAGGCCACATGTTCGGCGAGGACAGGACCACCCTGTGGTTCGGCTACACGCAACTGTCGTTCTGGCAGTTCTACGACTGGGGCCACTCCCAGCCCTTCCGCGAGAACAACTTCGAACCCGAACTCATCCTCTCCCACCGCCCCAAGGATTGGACGCTGGGTTCCGGACTCAGCACCGGCTTCGTCAACCTCGGCTTCGTGCACCAATCCAACGGCCAGTCACTGCCGCGCTCGCGCGGCTGGAACCGCGCCTACCTGCAGGCCGGGCTGGAACAGGACCTCGGCGAACAGCGCACCCTCGTCCTGCTGCCGCGCCTGTGGAAACGCCTGGGCGGCGGCAGCAGCGATGACGACAACCCCGACATCGAACACTTCCTCGGCCATGGCGACCTCGAACTCCGCTACCACCACAAGGACATGGGCGTGCTGTCGGCGCTGCTGCGCATCCACTCCGTGCAACTGGACCTCGCCCTGCCCTCGACGCTGGTGACTTCACTGCTGCACAGCACCAACCTGCACCTGCAGTATTTCAACGGCTACGGCGAAAGCCTCATCGACTACAATCACAAACACCACACACTCGGCATCGGCATCTCGATGCCATTCGAATGAACATGAAAACGCCACTTCATTCGTCATCCCCGCGAAAGCGGGGATCCAGTGTCTGGACATGCGCCACACGCAACAGTAGCCCGCCCTGACACCGAGGCGAGTACCAAGGAAAAACAGCATGGAAATGAAGAAGATCAACTCCGGCAAACTGCGCGCCATCGGCTACGACGCGCGGGCGCGCCTGCTGCAGGTGCAGCTCGACAACGGCGACATGCTGCAATACAGCGGCGTCGGCGACGACCTGTGGCGCAGGCTCAGCGGCTCCGGGGCAGCGTGGAGTTTCTTTCGCGACAACATCGAAGAGGAATTCACGGTGAAGAAAGTTTCGGGGAGTGCGCCGGAGGGGAAGAATCCGCTGGATGAGTTGTTCAACAAGAAGTGATGGATGCCGCCCCACTACAATTGAGCAACAGAAAATCTGTCGCAGGAGATGAGTTTTGTTGCTTATTCATGGCAGGCACATTCAAAGAAACTCGCCGAGTTCAAATTAATTAGGGGAGATTGTGCACACTACTCGCATACTGATTGTTACGCTCATATTGACAAGCGCTGGCGCTGGCGGATATTTCCTTTACCAGAAGCACGAAGAAGAACAGGATGCACAAGAAATAGCCGCGTATAAGGCGCAGGTCGCGTCTCAACAGGCGTTGCTCGTGGCGCGGCTTCGCGCTGCCACAATAGCAGATGCTGCTCGCCAGCCAACTGACAAGGCATTGGGTCGGGCGATTCCTGCGGCCTATCCCCGCTCTGTATCGGATTGGAAATCGAAAGAAAAGAGCGTTTACCAAAAACTGCTGGCGGCAGGACAATTTGATGTCCTCATCGTCCCGTTCCAGATCAAGGAATACGCGTTAGACCGCGCCACCCGCTCCCTGATGACTGCGCAGCTTGCCCAGGCGATAGCAGCAGGACAAAAGCGCACCCCGAACCCATACCTGGTCGCACGTGCCTTGGGCGAGGGAAACCGCGAACTTGACCGGAAAGAGGTATACGCTTTTGCCGACAAGATCGGCGTGAAAAAGATCATCTGGGGATACGCCGGTCATGATCGTCACTACCAGATGACAGTCTCCATCCAATTAGAAGAGCGCAATGCGAATGGCTTGTTCGGTACGCAGCCAATAACGAATAAAAAAGAATTCGATCATATCCCCTTCACGGATGAAAAACCTCCGATCGAAGCATATCAGGCGATACTGCCGGAGATATTGACTGCTATCGGAATCGACAACTCGGTGCTGGCACCGGCCAAGCTGGACAGCAAGGTGACCGCCAAAACCATGCCGGCCACCCCCTTGGAGATGGTTTCAAGCAATCGGGAACTGGCGCGCGATGCCCTGCTCTTCCAGTTGCTAGCGTCGCTCACTCCGCGTGCCACTGAACGTACCCGAGAGCAGTTCGCCGAAAAATCGCTGTTGGCGGTATACGGCATGACACCAGATTCTGAGGATTATCGAGTCCTGAAGGCCAGGGCCTTCATGTTACTTGGTTTGCGGCCAGCCGCTCTTCAGTTACTAACCGATCCAAGGACACCCACAGAGAACGAACTGGTTGCCGCACTGAATGGCAACCAACCTGATGTCGAGCGCTTCAGTTCCCAGATCAAGCTCCAGCCAGAGCGGACCATAGCGAAACTCGACGCCAACCATCTTGGTCAAGTATATGCAAACATCGACAACGGTAAATCACTTGCAAACGCGGCCTTGCTGAAATTACCAGGGCAAATCTGGCCGTTCCTGGCAGCACGAGCATTTGCAGATGGCGATGACTGGGCCCAGTTTGAAAACGTTTACCTCAAACAACTCCTTGACCATGAATTCCCGATCAAGGATTACACGCTGGAGGGAATAGTCCGCGGCGGCATCTCGCTTGGGGATGAAGAAAAATTACAGACCATGCTGGATCTTTCCGTAATCACTCACATTCGCAAGCTGATCGATTCAGACACAGCCAAATGGTGCTGCCAGCCGGCGTCAGCTCGCCTATCGAATCTGGATTATCTGGATCTTATCGAGGCGATCGGAAATGACAACCTGATGCGGCAGGCACACCTTCTGACAAAACTCCAGGGCATCCCGGAACGAGCTCTTAGCTTCCTCAAGCGGATCGAAGGCACGTACAAAGGCCATCCAGCGTTCACCCTGGCCCTCGCGCAGGCGCAGATTGGAAGTGCCGATGCAGCAGATGGTGCTGAAAAAGATGGTTTTCTGAAGTCTGCTTACGCGAACCTGTTTAACGTGATGTACTGGGAACAAGGGCAGTCGGTTTTGTCAGCGGCTGCTTTCGATGAATTGGACAATACCGGCCGACAGGATTACGGTTATTTTGATAATTTCTTTGCGTCAGACTACCCGTTCCGCCCCTATTACCCCAATTGGGAGAGTGGTGGCCGGCCAGAATATTGGATCCCCAATGCGGAAGCAGCATTGCGCAACTCGACTTCAGACCTCAAGGCGCTCAGAGATCTTGATTGGAGTTTCAAGCAAGCGCAGCAGAACGACAAGCGAGATGCCCTGTTCAAATCGATCGAAGGTCGTTTTGCGGGAAATTCGGAGCTATATCACCTGCGGGCCCAGAACAGTCTCGATAGCGGTGATATCGAATCGGCACAAAAATACTACCGCCAAAGCATCAAGGCCCAACCTATAGTCTGGCAACCATATATGGAGTTGGGCAACCTCCTTATTGAACAAGGGCAGTTACAGGCCGCGTACCGGCATTTCATGACCTACCCAGGATTCAAGAATGGATCAACCGTAAATCCTGTCGCCATTTCAAACTATGCATACGAAGCTGGCTCCAAGTTCTATTGGCTTGGAGAGTTCTCCCTGGCAACACCGCTGTACCAACTAGCTTCAAGGCTGGAGACAGGATCGAATGCTGATATCTCGAGCCGGCTGAGGCTGAAGCTGTTGAATGGCGACCATCGCGGAGCCTTGATGGATTCGCTGGAACGAGCAAAACGCTATAACAATTCTTATGCATACCGTGACTATCTCGGGATGCTCCACGCGATGGGTGCATCCAAGGACGCGTGGGCAGCTTTCAATGTCCTGTCAGGCCAGATAGACGCACCACATATTTGGGAAACAGTTCTTGTCGGCCACCGCATAGAAGGCAAACCAGAAACGGAAATCGCGACATGGGTGCATGATGAGGTTGCACAGAATATTGGCAAAGCTGACAACCACGCCGCCAATTACCTTTTGCGCGCCGGAGTGATGGATCGCGTCCCCAGCAAAGAACTTTCAGAAGCAGTCTCAGCCCTCGCGACTCCTGTATGGAAGGTCAACTTTGGCAGCGGGTTTGTTGTTCGACCATCTGCAAACGGAAACCTTAAATTAGTACTAGGCCCAAAATCGTCTGAGGGAAGTACTCTTCCCATCGGCGCTTTCGATATATCCGAAAAATCCAGGGTAAAAGCTGACATTAGCTATTTTACTGAAGCTTATCGTGCGATCCGAACGGGAGAATTCAGAAATGGGCGTACATTACTCCAGGAAGCATCAACACTTTACGACCTGAGCATGGAGAGGTTTGGATATATCCTTCCCTACTATGCCTTCGCATCCGCGAAGGCTGGGGATATCACCGCTGTCGAAACATATCTCGCCGGATTCAGTCCCGAACATCGGGGCTTCGATTTCCTGCTCGCCAAGGCCATCCTCTTGGGAATCTCTGGCAAGACAGACGAATCCATACATACTCTTAAGCGCGCACTGTACAAACGGCCATTCACCGAAGAGCGTCCGCTTCCGACGGAATATGAGTATGCAGAGATCTGCATGTGGCTATACGAAACCACAGGGAATCGAAAGTACAAGGAGATCACGCTGGACTGGGCGAAAAAAAACCAGAAATTCCAGCCTTGGTTCTCCTGGGCTTACGCGATGGAAGCTGTCCTTTCGGAGAACAAGCCTGACCGGAGGCAAGCAATCGCCATGACCCTCTACCTTGATCCCCATTCTGAGTTGCTGAACAAGATTCCCAAAAGAGAGCGCAAGGAAGCTGAAAAGGCTTTCGGGAAAAAGAATCCATTTCTGATTCAGTCACAAGCCTCAGAGCAGCCGCAGCAGCCGATATAGGTTTCCCTATTGAAGGTAACAATGGATAGCGAAATACCATGACCGACTACAACATTTGCGTTGACATGTCCACGGTAGAGGTACTACACCTCGGCAAACCCGTGACGATACAGCGCGAGCAGGACCCGACAGCCACCATTCGCGCCGACTACGCCGCCACCGCGCGCAAATGCCCCCCCTACTGCATCCAGCCGATGCAACTGGCGCCGGGTGTGGAGACCTTCGCTGAGCTGGAGGTGCTGGACTATCTGAAGCGCATACGCGCAGGTGATGAAAGTCTGATGGTGGTCGATTCGCGCACCCCGGACTGGTATGCGAAGGGCACCATCCCCGGTGCGGTGAACATCCCCTACGCACAGAACATGGCCGGGCAGGCCACCGACCTGCCCGGTGTGAAGCGGACGCTGAGCGAGCTGTTCGGTGCGCAGGAAAACGGCGGGACTTATGATTTCAGCAATGCCCACGCGCTCGCCATCTTCTGCAACGGACCCTGGTGCGGGCAGACGCCCAACTACATGCGCACATTGCTGGCGCTGGGCTATCCCGCCGACAAGCTCAAGTGGTATCGCGGCGGCATGCAGGACTGGTGTTCGCTGGGGTTGACCGTCATCTGATCGCACAATCCCCCGGTCGTTTCGAACGGAGCAACAAACATCACTTCAAGGTCAGCAGGAAGATGTTCTCCTGCAAGCGGGTCATGCCGCGTTGCTGGAAGCGCGGGTTTTGCGCCAGTGCATCCTCTTCGGCCAGCAGGCGGATATCGGCGTATTTGCCGTAGAGCGCCTCGACCTCGCTCACCGATACGGCGAACGGCGGCCCCTGCATCTCGGCTTGCGGATAATCGAAAGTGACCAGCAGTATCTGCGTACCCGCAGGCAGGATGTCGGCCAGGTGGTGCGCATAGCGTTCGCGCATCTCGGGCGGCAAGGCCACCAGCGAGGCGCGGTCGTACACCGCGGTCACCTTCGCCATGTCTTGTTTGCTCAGGTCGAAGAAATCGCCGCACAGGATGCGGATGCCGTCCGCTGCGCAGCATTCGAATTTGCCGGTGTGGGTATGCGCCGGCGACTGGCCGTTCTCCCGGAAGAAATCCTGCACGGCAATGGGGCTCAGCTCCACCCCCAGCACCGCATATCCCCGCCCGCGCAGCCACACCATGTCGAGACTCTTGCCGCACAGGGGCACGAACACCTCGCCGCCCTGCGCCGCATTGAGCTCCGGCCAGTGACGCAACAGATAGGGATTGATCTCCCCCTGGTGGAAGCCGATCTCCGCGCGCTCCCAGCGCTCCAGCCAGAATTCTTTTTTCATGGACACCTCAAGGATAGAAGTTCATCCGTGCATGATGCGGAAACGTCCCGCATCACTCCACGGTGGTTGCGCTCTCCACGCGGTTGCGGCCGTTGCTCTTGGCCTGGTACATGGCATCGTCCGCGCGTCCCAGCAGCACATCCAGCGGCTCCCAGCTCTTGGCCATCTGGGTGACGCCGAAGCTGGCGGTGACCTTGCCTGCAGGCAGTCCGCCGATCGATTCCCGTTCCATATGCTGGCGCAGTTCTTCGCAGATCTTCACTGCTTCGTCGATGCCGGTATCGGGCAGCACCAGCAGGAACTCCTCGCCGCCGAAGCGGAAGGCCAGGTCGGATGCGCGCAGCCTGCCCTTCACCATACGGGCGGTATCGAACAGCACGCGGTCGCCCAGCAGGTGTCCGTACACATCGTTGATGTCCTTGAAGTGGTCGAGGTCCATGATGACGACGCTGAACATGCGGTCATGGCGCGCGGCGATGGCATATTCCTTGTGCAGGAACTCGTCCAGGTAATGGCGATTGTAGAGACCGGTCAGTTCGTCGTGCGCCGCCATCTCGCGCAGCTCGGCGGTCTGGTTCGAGATCATCTTCTCCAGGCTGAAGGTGGCCCTGCGCAGGGCCATGAACAGCAGTATCTCGATGATGACGAAGGCCGCCACGGCATAGGCGATGTTGAAGGCCAGGTCGCGCTGCAGATGGTGTATGTCCTGCTCCACGTCCATCCAGGCCAGCACCGTGCCGACCGGCGCCCTGCCGGCATCGCGCCCGCCCAGATAGTCGCGCAAGGGGAAGGCGGTGAAGGCCATGTGGCGTTCGCCCACCTTGAGCCAGATGGTGCCGGAGTCTTTGACCAGCTCGCCGATCTGCGCGATCGCCAGCAGTTCGCGCACCTCGGGATGCAGGGTGGCCTCGACGATGTTGCCGTCGATGGCCGGGTTCTCGCGCTTCAGCGCCGCCAGCCGTTCCGGGAAATAGGTCTCGCCCAGGTGCGACATCGACAGCAGCACGGCGAACTTCGCCTGGCTGGGCTGCTCCAGCAGTTCGAGCAGGGTGCGGAACGAGGTGCCGGCTTCGAGCACGCCGATGAAATTGGCGGCCGATTTGTTATCGCTGCTGCGGAACACCGGCGTCACGCCGCGGATGCCGCAGATGATGCGGCCGCATTCGAAGCCTTCCTTGGGGCTTTGTTCTTTCAGGGCATCGAAGATGGTGTGGCGCACGCCTTCCAGATCATCGCCGAAACGGTCGGTGGCATGCACGCGCAGGAAGGAGGTCGCATTGGGACCGAACTGGAAGTGGAGCTGGCGCGTGTCGTAGTGATCGCGCAAGGTCTGCCAGGGAGCGCGGATCAGCTGCAGCAGGTTGTCGCGCGCCTGCGCGGCGCGGGCGCCGCCGGCACCGCCGCCTTCCGCTTCGGCAGCCTTGCGGCCGCGCAGGAAGGCCTGCTGCACCTCGGGCATCGAGGCGATGAAGGTGGCGGTCTGCTGCATGCGCAGGGCGGTATTGCCCAGTTCGACGGCGAACAGGTCGTGCACGTATTGGGAGCGCTGTTCCAGATGGTTCTGGAAGCGCGTCTGCTCCGCGCGGTAGTTGATCCACACGAACAGCGCATCGCTGATCGCAAGGAACAGACTCAGCCAGAGGAACACCCTGGTGCGTACCGATAGATTCTTCACGACTCACTCCACCTGATGACGCTCAACGAGGCGATGACCGCCTTCTTTTTTTCCATCTTACTCCAGGCCAGGCAGACTTACCCCACCCATTTGCGCGCGTTCTGGAACATGCGCATCCAGGCGCCGTTCTCTTTCCATTCCTTCGGATACCAGGAGTTCTGCACCGCACGGAACACACGCTCGGGGTGCGGCATCATGATGCTGAAGCGGCCGTCCGGCGTGGTGAGTCCGGTGATGCCCTGCGGCGAACCGTTGGGGTTGAGCGGATAGGTGGTGGTGGGCTTGCCGTAGTGGTCGACATAGCGCAGCGTGACCTGCGGCTGCACGGCATGCAGGCGTTTGGTGCCGCCGAAGTCGGCATAGCCTTCGCCGTGCGCGACGACGATGGGCATGCGGCTGCCGGCCATGCCGTCGAACAGGATGGACGCGCTCTTTTGCACTTCCACCATGACGAAGCGCGCCTCGAACTGCTCGGACAGGTTGCGCCCGAAGTGCGCCCAGTTCTCGGCACCGGGGATGATCTCGTGCAGGTTGCTCATCATCTGGCAGCCGTTGCACACACCGAGCGCGAAGGTGTCGTTGCGCTGGAAGAAGGCTTCGAACTCGTCGCGCGCCTTGGGATTGAACAGGATGGACTTGGCCCAGCCCTCGCCCGCACCCAGCACGTCGCCGTAGGAGAAACCACCACAGGCCACTACGCCCTTGAAGTCAGCCAGCTTCACGCGGCCGCTGATGATGTCGCTCATGTGCACGTCCACGGCGGCGAAACCGGCGCGGTCGAACGCGGCGGCCATCTCGACCTGGCCGTTGACGCCCTGCTCGCGCAGGATGGCCATTTTGGGACGGGACAACAGAGTGCCGGGTGCTGAGTGCTGAGTGCTGAGTGCGTCGGGATCGTAGGTCAGATGCACATGCAGGCCGGGGTCTTTGGCATCCAGCGTGCGGTCGAACTCCTGCTGCGCGCAGGTCGGATTGTCGCGCAGCTTCTGCATCTGGTAAGTGGTCTCGCTCCAGATGCGGCGCAGTGCGATGGCGTTCTCGCTGTACAGCGTGGTCTTGCCGCGCGTGATGTTGATGGTGCCGCTGGTGTTCAGGCGTGCGACTTCGTGCACGTTGGAACAGCCCGCTTCTTCGCACAGCACGAACAGGTCGGCCAGATCGTCGCGACGCACTTGCACCAGCGCGCCCAGTTCTTCGTTGAACAGCACGGCGAGGTCGTCACCCTTGAGTTCGTCGAGGCGGATGTCGAGGCCGATGTGCGAAGCGAAGCTCATCTCGCACAATGCGGCGAACATGCCGCCATCGGAACGGTCATGGTAGGCCAGCAGCTTGCCGTCGCGGTTGAGGCGTTGCACGAGGTTGAAGAAGGCTTTGAGCTTCTTTGCACTGTCGACATCAGGCGCCACGTCGCCCACTTGCTTGTACACCTGTGCCAGCGCCGAGCCGCCGAGGCGGTTCTTGCCCGCGCCGAGGTCGAACAGCAGCACGACGGTATCGGTGTCGGCAACGAGTTGCGGGGTGAGCGTCTTGCGCGCATCGCTGCACGGCGCAAAGGCGGTGACGATGAGCGACAAGGGTGCGGTGACGGCCTTGTTCTGCTCGCCCTCCTTCCAGGTGGTCTTCATCGACATCGAGTCTTTGCCCACCGGGATGCTGATGCCCAGTTGCGGACACAGCTCCATGCCGACCGCTTTCACGGTGTCGTACAGCGCGGCGTCTTCGCCGTGGTGTCCGGCGGCGGCCATCCAGTTGGCGGAGAGTTTGATGTCGCCGATCTTTTCGATCTGCGCCGCGGCGATGTTGGTGATGGATTCACCGATAGCCATGCGGCCGGATGCGGGCGCATTGAGCACGGCGATGGGTGTGCGTTCGCCCATGGCGAAGGCTTCGCCCAAGTGGGTGTTGTAGCCCATCAGCGTGACGGCCACATCGGCCACCGGCACTTGCCACGGACCGACCATCTGGTCGCGCGCGGTGAAGCCGCCCACGGTACGGTCACCGATGGAGATGAGGAAGGTCTTGTCGGCCACGCTGGGCAGACGCAGCACGCGCTCGATGGCTTCCTTGAGCACGACGTTGGCAGTGTCGAACCTGGGCAGTGCGACTTTCTCGCGCTGCACCTTGCGCGTCATCTTGGGCGGCTTGCCCAGCAGCACGGAGAGCGGCATGTCCACCGCGTCGTTGTCGAACAGTTCGTCGTGCACCACGAGGCGGTCATCGCTGACGGCCTTGCCGAGTACGGCGAAGGGGCAGCGCTCGCGTTCGCACATGGCCTTGAATTCTTCCAGCCGCTCGGCCGGGATGGCCAGCACGTAGCGCTCCTGCGCCTCGTTGCTCCAGATCTGCATCGGTGACATGCCGCGCTCTTCGCTGGGCACGGCGCGCAATTCGAAGCGCGCGCCCTTGCCGCCGCCGTGCACCAGTTCCGGCAAGGCGTTGGAGATGCCGCCCGCGCCCACGTCGTGGATGGAGAGGATGGGATTGTTGTCGCCGAGCTGCCAGCAGCGGTCGATGACTTCCTGCGCGCGGCGCTGCATCTCGGGGTTGCCGCGCTGCACGGAATCGAAGTCGAGGTTCTCGGCGTTGGCGCCGGTGTCCATGCTGGATGCCGCGCCGCCGCCCAGACCGATCAGCATGCCGGGGCCGCCCAGCTGGATGAGCACCGCGCCTTCGGGCAGGTCGTGCTTGTGGGTGTGTTCCGCCCTGATGCTGCCGACGCCGCCCGCCAGCATGATGGGCTTGTGGTAACCGCGCACTTCGCCGTTCACTTTTTCTTCAAAGGTGCGGAAGTAGCCGGTCAGGTTGGGACGGCCGAACTCGTTGTTGAAGGCGGCGCCGCCGAGCGGGCCGTCGATCATGATCTGCAGGGGCGTGGCGATGCGGCCGGGCTTGCCGATGGGATCGGTTTCCCACGGTTGCTCGAAACCGGGGATGTTGAGGTTGGAGACGGTGAAACCGGTGAGGCCCGCCTTGGGCTTGGAGCCGGAACCGGTCGCGCCCTCGTCACGGATCTCGCCGCCGCTGCCGGTGGCTGCACCGGCAAATGGAGCGATCGCCGTCGGGTGGTTGTGCGTCTCCACCTTCATCAGGGTGTGGGTGAGTTCCTTGCTGAAGGCATAGGCGCCGCCAGCGCGCGGATAGAAGCGCTCGATCTCGGCGCCTTCGATCACGGAGGAGTTGTCGGAATAGGCGATCACCGTGCCTTCGGGGTGCAGCTTGTGGGTGTTGCGGATCATGCCGAACAGCGAAATTGCCTGCTGCTCGTCGTCGATGATCCAGTCGGCGTTGAAGATCTTGTGGCGGCAGTGCTCGGAGTTGGCCTGCGCGAACATCATCAGCTCGACGTCGGTGGGGTTGCGGCCCAGCTTGCCGAAGTTCTCCACCAGGTAGTCGATCTCGTCGGCGGAGAGCGCCAGCCCCATCTCGCGGTTGGCGGCTTCGAGCGCGGCCTTGCCGCCCTTGAGGATGTCGACACTGGACAGCGGCTGCGGCGTGCCGTGCTGGAATATCCGCGCTTCCAGTCCGGTCACTTCGGCGATGACCGATTCGGTCATGCGGTCGTGCAGCAGCGGCAGCACGGCTTTCTTGTCCGCCTCGGTGAGATGCTTGCCGCCCTTGCCCTTCAGGTAATACACCACGCCGCGCTCGATGCGCGAGACCTGCGGCAGGGCGCAATGGCGCGCGATGTCGGTGGCCTTGGACGACCACGGCGAGATGGTGCCGAGGCGCGGCACCACCAGCATGCTCTGCGTCGCAATGGCGCATCCGGGTTCACCAGCATGCTTGTCGATGCCGAGCAGGCGGTCCAGCAGGGCGACCTGGGCTGCCGTCAGTTCGGCGGAGAGTTCGGTGAAATAGCAGTGGCGCGTGTCTTCGAGGGTGACGCCGGAACCGGTGGCGGCGAGTGCTGCGCGCAGTTTGTCGAGGCGGAAGGAAGAGAGGGCGGCTTTACCTATCGAAGTGCGGAACATGGCATGGATAAAAGGCGTTGGAAACAGGATGCAATTATAATGCAGCCGAACTCACAAACTCAGGGAAAACAGCATGCCAAGCGTCATCACCCGCAAACAAGTCGCCGCCTTCCTCAAACCGCGCCCCAAAGACAGCCACAAAGGCCTGTTCGGCACGGTCACCGTGATCGGCGGGGTCAACGGCATGGTGGGGGCTGCGATCCTGGCCGGGCGCGCCGCCCTCAAGATGGGCGCGGGCTGCGTGCATGTCGGCCTGCTGGCGGACAATGCGCCGGCGGTGGATCTGAATTGCCCGGAGTTGATGCTGCATAAAGCATCGGAATTAATAAGCTCCTTCCCCCACCCCAACCCTCCCCCGGGGGGAGAGGGGGCAATCGCGAAAAGCAATTTCAAATCTTCCGTGCTGGTGATCGGCTGCGGCCTCGGGCAAGGCCCCGCCGCACAAAAGATCCTGTATGACGCGCTGTTGCTGGACGTGGCGCTGGTGCTGGATGCCGATGCGCTCAACATCATCGCCCAGCGCCCCGACCTGCGCGGCATGCTGTTCGGCCGCAAGGCTCCCGCCGTGTTCACCCCCCACCCCGGCGAAGCCGCGCACCTGCTGGGTTGCAAGACCGAGGACATCCAGCACGAGCGCACGCGCTCGGCACTCAGCCTGGTGAAAAAACTGAACGGCAGCGTGGTGCTGAAGGGTGCCGGCAGCATCTGCGCCACCCGCGATGCCAAGCTGTACATCAACCAGACCGGCAACCCCGGCATGAGCTCGGCCGGCATGGGCGACGTGCTGGCCGGCATGATCGCCGCTTTCATCGCGCAGGGCCTGAGCGCGGACGAGGCGATGCTGCTGGCGGTGCATCTGCACGGTGCTGCGGGCGACGAACTGGCCAAGCAACAAGCCACCCTCGGCATGGGCGCGACCGAAGTGACCGAGTGGGCGCGCTGGCTGCTGAACCAATGGGTTTTGAAATGATCTCTGTGAACCAGATGAAAATTCGTTCCGAATCTCTCACTCCCTTCTCCCGCAAGCGGGAGAAGGGTTGGGGATGAAGGGCTATATCGATGCACCCAATCGGTATGCCCTCGCCATCCCTCACCCCAGCCCTCTCCCGCCTGCGGGAGAGGGAATATATTGCGATGAAAATGAAGGATTGATGCCTTGACCGACATCCTCTACCGCTACCTGATCGTCATCGTCGCCTGCATCTCGCTGCTGGTCGGCTTGCAGGTGCCCAATTTCGTCGACCAGTACCAGAAGCGGGTTGATGCGCACCTGCGCGAAGTGTCGGTGAACCTGCAGCCGTTCCAGGACATCGCCGGCAAATTCTTCGGCGGCGACATGGCCAAGCTCATCGAGCTGCACCGCAACAGCGCCGAAAAACCCTTCCAGGAAGAAGGCGCGGCCATCGAGAAGATGCTCCAGCGCAAACTACGCTTCGAGGCCGATCTGGCCGCCCTGCAGACCAGCCTGCCGCAGCAGGCGCTGCATGTGCTGCTGCACGGCGACCAGGAGATACTGGACGAGGCGCTCGGACAGTACAGCTATGCCGTGCCGCTGAACCAGGATGCGCTGATCTTCGGCGCAGGTGCGGCCGCGCTCATCCTGCTGGCGGTGGAGCTGTTGCTCGCGCTGGCGCGTTTCGCCGTCCGTAAATCCACCCGTCCTCTCAAACGCCCCTCCCCGCAATGAGTTACCCCATCGATATCAGCGAAGAAGGCGGCGTCCGCTTTCTGCACTTCGGCTCGCTCTGGATACAAGGCGCGATGCGCATCGCCCGGCCCTGGCATCTGGAGCTGGATTACACCCGCGAGATGATGACCAGCCTGCTCATGCGCGAAGGAAGGCACTTCCCGCGCCGCGTGCTGCTGATCGGGCTGGGTGCGGCCTCTCTCACCAAGTTCCTGTACCGCAACTACCCGCTGACCAGGCTCACCGTGGTGGAGATCGAGCCGCGCGTGGTGGCAGCGGCGCGGCAGTTCTTCAAATTGCCGGACGACCCCAAGCGCATCGACATCGTCATCGAGGACGGCGCGCGCTTCGTGGCGGAGAACGACAAGACCTGGGATCTCATCCTGGTGGACGGCTTCGACGAGGATGCACGTCCCGGCGAACTGGACACGCTGCCGTTCTACCAGCTCTGCCGCGCACGACTGAACGACAACGGCATCATGGCGGTGAACCTGCTCGGACGCAGCCGCGGTTTCCAGGCCAGCCTGGATCGCATCCGCGAGGCTTTCGACGGCCGCGCACTGGCTTTCCCTTCCACCGAAAGCGGCAACGTGATCGCACTGGCCGCCAGCGGCAACGATATCCGCTTCCACCTGGATGAGCTGAAGGAGCAGGCCGAAGCGCTCAAGACAGAGACCGGGCTGAACCTGCTGCCGACGCTGACGCGACTGGAGCAATCGCGCTCCTGCCCTGGAGGCATGTTCACGCTCTGACATAAATTAGTCACAAAAAACGATTCGTTTGAGTCTAGAATCACATCCGAGGAGTAGCATATAAAAATGGGGATGCATCAAGGAACAGCACCATTCCGAAACTCGATGAACTTCATTCTTGAAAGGTAATGATCATGGCCACTTCCAAAACCACCACTGCGAAAAAGACCTCCACCGCAGCCAAACCCGCAGCAAAGAAAACCACTGCCGGCACGACCGTAAAAAAAGTGACCGCCAAGACCACCACGGCGAAGACTGCGACCGCAAAGACGCCGGCTGCGAAGAAACCGGCAGCTGCCAAGGCCGCACCGCGCAAGGCCGCCGCCCCGTCACCGGAAGAGCGTTATCGCATGGTTCAGGATGCCGCTTATTTCATCGCCGAGAAGAACGGCTTTCAGGCGGGTTCGATGGACTACTGGATCGCGGCAGAGCTCGAGATCGAAGCCCTGCTCTCCGGCAAGAAGAAATGATCTGACAGTCCGTTCGCTCTGACCCTTCGACTCCGCTCAGGACTAAAGGCATCATCGAAGGGTGACGACATTCAGGTCGTGCCGATCTCGACGGCGTAGCGCACAAAAGGCAGATTCAGGCCTTCGGCAGTGGCCACGCCGAGCAACTGGTTGGCATGTGTGTCGTCGAGCACGAACTCGACCTGCACCGGCAATTCTCCCGCCAGCTCGAAGAAACTCTCCGCATGCAGATGGCCGTGCCGCCCGTAGCCGGCGACAGCGCGGAACACCGAGCCGCCCGGCACGCCCAGCGACCTGGCCTTCTCCAGCAGCCATTCCTGCAACAGTTTGCCTTGATGATGTTGCTTCTCGGTCAGGTAGAACTTGAGGTAGACGCTGTTCATCGTGCTCTCCTTATTGTTGCATCCATTTGAAGGTCTGCATGCCCAGCACCGTCATCAGCAATGAACCGCCGAGGTGCGCGGCGACGATGGCCGCACCCCAGGCATATTGCCCGCGCAGCAGCAGTGTGACGGTCTCGGCCGAGAAGGTGGAAAAAGTGGTGAGTCCGCCGAGGAAACCGGTGATGATGAGCAAGCGCCATTCCGGCGACACGCCGGGGTGTTGCATGAAGAAAGCGATCGCCAGTCCGATCAGGTAACCGCCGACGAGGTTGGCGGAAAGCGTGCCCAGCGGCAGCTCGGGCGTGACCGGATTGAGCCACAGACCCAATCCCCAGCGTAGCCACGCACCGATGGCGGCACCGAAACCCACAGCGAGGAATGCATAGAGAGTCATGGCCGGATTGTAACAGGCGTATCAGATTTTGTAGGGTGGGCACTTATGCCCACGCGGAACTCTTTTGCGCATACAGCGTGGGCAGTGCGAATGGGTAACGGCGTAGCCGTTGGGAACCCGTCGGCCTCCCCCTTGCGGGGACAAATGTGCCCACCCTACGGCGGCGTCACTCCGCGCAATTTGAAGCAGCGCGAATTGGGCGTGCCGTCCAGCTCGTATACATTGAACTCGCGGCAGGGACTGGGGCGGTTCTCGTAGATGGCGCAGGAGACCTGCTTGCCGACCTCGCCGCGCAGCGCCGCACAGCGCGGCGGGTAGCTGTTGGTGCCTTTCATGCACACCATGTGTTCATGCACCTTCTCGGTGAATTCGATCGGAACGAAGCCGCCCGGCGCCTCGCTGGATTCGCCCCAGTAGAACGAGATGCGGTAATAGGCGCAGCAGGCGCCGCAGGACATGCAGGGATTGGGAGATGTATTCATGGCGTTCCGCGTGGGCAGTGCGAGTGGGTAACGGCGTAGCCGTTGGGAACCCATCGGCCTCCCCCTTGCAGGGACAGAAACGTGCCCACCCTACACGACCTCTCCCCACAGGTCGTGCTCGTCGGAGTCGGTGATCTTCACGGTGACGAACTCGCCCACTTCCAGATCGGCACCGTCGATGTAGACCAGGCCGTCGATCTCGGGCGCGTCGGCGGCACTGCGCGCGACCGCGCCCTCTTCGTCGATGTCGTCCACCAGCACGGTCATGGTCTGGCCGACCTTCTTCGCCAGCTTCTCGGCGCTGATCTCTTCCTGCAGGTACATCAGGCGCGCGAGGCGGTCTTCCTGCACGTCCGGGTCGACGTGGTCGGGCAGTGCGTTGGCCGCGGCGCCTTCCACCGGCGAATACTTGAAGGCACCGACGCGGTCGAGCTGGGCCACTTCGATGAAGTCGAGCAGTTCTTCGAACTCTTCTTCGGTTTCGCCGGGGAAGCCGACGATGAAGGTGCTGCGCAGCGTGATGTCGGGACAGATGCTGCGCCATTGCTGGATGCGCTTGAGCACGTTCTCGCTGCTGGCCGGGCGCTTCATCAGCTTGAGGATGCGCTCGTTGGCGTGCTGGAAGGGGATATCGAGGTACGGTAGCACCTTGCCTTCGGCCATCAGCGGGATGATCTCGTCCACACTGGGATAGGGATAGACGTAGTGCAGACGCGTCCATACGCCAAGGTCACCCAGCGCACCGGCCAGTTCGGTCATGCGCGTCTTCAGCGGCTTGCCCTGCCAGAAGCCGGTGCGGTATTTCACATCGACACCGTAGGCCGAGGTGTCCTGCGAGATGACCAGCAGTTCCTTGACGCCGGACTCGACCAGTTTCTCGGCCTCCTGCATCACCTCGTGGATCGGACGGCTGACCAGGTCGCCGCGCAGCGTCGGGATGATGCAGAAGGTGCAGCGGTGGTTGCAGCCTTCCGAGATCTTCAGGTAGGCGAAGTGCCGCGGCGTCAGGCGCACGCCCTGCGGCGGCACCAGATCGGTATAGGGGTCGTGCAGCTTGGGCAGGTTCTGGTGCACGGCGTTCATCACCGCCTCGGTCTCGTGCGGGCCGGTGACGGCGAGCACCTTGGGGTGGGTCCTCATCACGATGTCGCCCTTGGCGCCGAGACAGCCGGTGACGATGACCTTGCCGTTCTCCTGCAGCGCCTCGCCGATGGCGTCGAGCGACTCGGCCACAGCACTGTCGATGAAGCCGCAGGTGTTGACCACCACGAGGTCGGCTTCCTCATAGCTCGGCATGATCTCGTAGCCTTCGGCCTGCATGCGCGTGAGGATGAGTTCGGAATCCGACGTGGCCTTGGGGCAGCCGAGCGAGACGAAACCGATCTTTGGTGTTGCTTTACTCATGGTTCACTCCTTGATTCAAATATCGGCTCATCAGCAAATTTCGTGGGTGTTGTAAAAATAATTTCTCTCGCCAGGACGCCAAGAACGCAAAGACTGCAAACATTCTCATTTGCTGCAATATTGTCGCCTCTCTTGGCGTTCTTGGCGTCTTGGCGAGAACCTGTTGTTCGCTGCAAAATCTGCGGATAAGTAGTGCTTTTACGGTTCAACTTCGTCATGACGTTCCAGCGACGCATCGACCAGCGACAGCGGGTCTTCGATGGGTTCGAGGTGGGTGGTGAGATGGCTGAACGGCACGGCGGCGCGGATGTCCGCCTCGATCACTTCGACCATGTCATGTCCGAGTTGCACGCTCCACTCGCCCGGCACCAGCACATGCAGCGAGATGAACGCCTGCTGTCCTGCCTGACGGGTGCGCAGCGCGTGGAAATCCAGTCCCTGCTTGCGGTAGTTCGCCAGCACGGCTTCGATGGCCGCGAGCTGCTCCGGTGGCAGCGCCTCGTCCATCAGGCCGGAAGCGGAACGTCGCAACAGCTGACATCCGGTCCACACGATGTTGACCGCCACCAGCAGCGCGATGAGCGGATCCAGCCACAGCCAACCGCCCAGCCACACCAAGCCGACGCCGGCAATGACGCCGGCCGAGGTCCACACATCGGTCATCAGATGTTTGGCATCGGCTTCCAGCGTGATGGAGTTGGCGGCGCGCCCGGCCTTGAGCAGCTCACGTGCAGCCAGCAGGTTGATGAGCGAGGCGACGGCAGACACCGCCAGGCCGACGCCGAGCGCCTCCAGCGCCTGCGGGTGCAGGAAGCGGTCGATGGCGGTCCAGGCGATGCTGACCGCGGCCAGCAGGATGAGGAAGCCCTCGAACGCGCTGGAGAAATATTCCGCCTTGCCGTGACCGTAGGCGTGCCTGTCGTCGGCGGGCGTCGCCGCCAGCGACAGCATCGCCAGCGCCATCAGCGCACCGGCCAGGTTGACGAAGGATTCGAGCGCATCGGAGAGCAGACCGACCGAACCGGTCAGCCACCATGCGATGCCCTTGAGCAGGATGGTGGCGACGGCGGCGGCGATGGACAGCCAGGCGTAGCGTTTCAGGTCAGCGCGTTGCATGCCCTACTCCGGCATCATCATGCCAAGCAGCGCCACGGTCAGCACGCCTGCCGAGATGAGGATCACCTGCTGCACGGTGTCGCGCAACTGCGTACGTTTGTGCAGGCCGGGGATGAGGTCGGCCACCGCGACATAGATCATGCTGGCCGAGGCCACCGCCAGCAGCGAAGGCACCAGCGATTGCATGTCCTGCAGCGCGAAATAGCCGAGCATGCCGCCGACCAGTGTGGCGAAGCTGGAGATGAGGTTGAGCTGGAAGGCGCGCAGCTTGCTGTAGCCGGAGTGCAGCAGGATGGCGAAGTCGCCGACCTCCTGCGGGATCTCGTGCGCGATGATGGCCATCGCAGTGATGATGCCCAGGTTCACATCGACGAGGAAGGCGGCCGCGATGATGATGCCGTCGACGAAGTTGTGGAAGGTGTCGCCGACGATGACCATGGTGCCGCTGCGGCCGTGGTCGCTGTGCTCGTGCGGTTCGTGGGCCTCGCAATGGTCATGGTGGCAATGGCGCCAGATCAGCACCTTCTCCAGGGTGAAGAACACCAGGATGCCGACCAGCACGGTGCCGCTCACAGTCGCCACGCTGGGCGACAGCCGGATGGCTTCGGGCAGGATGTCTAGGAACACCGCACCCAGCAAGGCGCCGATGGCGTAGCTCACCAGGCCGCCCAGATAGCTGGCGCGCGCGTTGAGCGCGAACAGCGCCGCGGCGATGACGCTGAGAATGCCGCCGAGCAGGCTGGCCAGGATGATCCAGGTGAAAGTCGTCATGGTTGAACCGTGTGGATACAGGCGCGCATTGTAGCTTATGCGTGCAGGTTCACATCCCTGGTCTCGGGCAGGAACAGCAATCCGATGACGGAGGCAAAGATCAGCATGCCGACCGGATACCACAGTCCCGCCAAGGCATCGCCCGCCTGTACCGAGATCAGCGTGACCATGAACGGCGACAGGCCGCCTATCCAGCCCGCGCTCAGGTTATGCGGCACGGCGGCGGCGGTGTAGCGCGTGCGTGCGCTGAACAGCTCGGCCAGCACTGCCGTCTGCGGCCCGGTGATGAGCGCCACGGCGACCACCGGTACGATGAGCAGCAGGAACAGCATGAAGTGGTCCACCTGCGCGCTGTCAGCCTGTTCCAGCCAGCCATTCTTCTTCAGTTCCGCGATGGTCTCCTGCGGGTGGAAGCCGTATATCTCGCTGCCGTCACCCAGGCTGATCGTCGCATCGATCTTGTCGCCCTGCGGCTGCAGGGTGTACGACACACCGTTCTTGACCAGGAACTCCTGCATGCGCTCGCACTCGGTCGCCGCCTTGCGGAACGGGCTGTAATGGCAATCGTCGCCGTGCAGGGCGACCGCGACCTCGCGGTTGAAACGTTCCAGTTGCGGATTGCCGTAATGCTGCAGGCCCTTGAACACCGGCAGGATGGTGAGCGCACCGAGGATCAGCCCGGCCAGCAGGATGGGCCTGCGCCCTACCTTGTCGGACAGCCAGCCGCAGAAGATGGTGAGCGGGAACAGCAGCAGCGTGGAGAGCATCACCAGCGTGCTCGCGGTCTGCGCGTCGAGGCGCACCACGCTCTTGAGGAACACGTTGGTGTAGACCTGCGAGGAGAAGAACAGCAGCGAGCCGCCCGCCGAGATGCAGAAGAACAGCAGCGCCATGCCCTTCAGGGTGCGGCGGTCGCGCAGGCATTCGCGCAGCGGTGCCTTGGACACCGTGCCTTCCTTCTGCAACTGGCGGAACACCGGCGACTCTTCCAGGCTCATGCGCGTCTTGATGGAGACGAACAGCAGCACGGCGGAGAACAGGAAGGGGATGCGCCAGCCCCAGGCATTGAAATCGGCGGGGTCCAGAAACGCCAGCAACAGCACGATCTGCAGCGTGGAGACGAGGATGCCGAGCGGTCCCATCAGTTGCAGCACGCTGGTGTAGACGCCGCGCTTGCCGTGCGGCGCATGCTCGGTGAGATACACCGCCACGCCGCCGATCTCGCCGCCCACGGCGAAGCCCTGCAGCAGGCGCAGCAGCAGCAACAATATCGGCGCCATGATGCCGATCTGCGCATAGGTCGGCAGCAGGCCGACCAGGAAGGTGGTGACGCCCATCAGCGCGATGGTGGCGATGAAGATGGGACGGCGGCCGAACCTGTCCGCCAGGTTGCCGAACAACGCCGAACCCAGCGGCCGCACCACCATGCCGACGCCGAAGGTGGCGAGGCTCATCAGCAGCGCCGCGGTCGGGTTCTCCGGCGGGAAGAACAGCACACTGAAATAAGTGGCCAGCGAGGCGAAGGTGAGGAAGTCATACCATTCGAGGAAGGTGCCAAAACAGGCGGCAAGCACGACTTTGCGTTGCGAGGGGGTGAAGGAGCGATAGGTCTTTTTCATCGTGGGTCAGTATTGAAATGGGCTCAGGCCAGCCAGATGAACGTGCCCATGCGGCCGGTCACGCCGTCGCGGCGGTAGGAGTAGAACTTGTCCTGCTGGTGATAGGTGCAGAAGGTGCCGCCGTAGACGCGGCCGATGCCGAGTGCGTTCAGGCGCTGGCGTGCCAGTCGCACCATGTCGGCGCGGTATTTGCCCGCCGCAGCGAGCGGCACAAAGGCGGCAGCTGCAGCGGCATCGTGCGCCACGAACGCCGTGCGCACATCCTCGCCGACCTCGAAGGCATGCGGCCCGATGGTCGGACCGAGCCAGGCCAGCAGTTTCTGCGGCGCCACGCCCATCTCTTGCACGGTCGCTTCGATCACGCCGGCGGCCAGGCCTTTCCAGCCCGCATGCGCAGCCGCGACCACGCTGCCGTCCTCGTCGCACAGCAGCACCGGCAGGCAGTCGGCCGTCATCACCACGCACACCGAGCCGCGCTGGCGCGCGACGCTGGCATCGGCCACGACGCGGCAGGCGGCGGCATCGGCGTTCGCCACTTCGATGCCGTGCACCTGTTCCATCCACACCGGTTCGCTGGGCATGAACGGCGCCAGCGACTGGCGGTTGCGGTTCACGCGCAGCGGGTCGTCGCCGACATGCAGGCCGAGGTTGAGCGTGTCATACGGGGCGGCGCTGACACCGCCGAGGCGCGTGGTCTGCAATGCCTTCACATTGGCAGGCGCGGGCCATTCGGGATGGATGAAGGTCTCACTCAATGACATCGCCCGCCTCCTCTATCCCTTCCAGCAGCTCTTCCATATCGTCCGGCAAGGGGGAATGGAACTCCATGCGCTCGCCGCTGACGGGATGGTCCAGCGCCAGTTGCGTGGCGTGCAGCGCCTGGCGCGGAAAACCGTTCAGCAGTTCGCGCAGCGACGGCGAGCATTTCTGCGTGCCGCGCTGGTACACGCTGTCGCCGATCAGCGGGTGGCCGATGTGGGTCATGTGCACGCGGATCTGGTGGGTGCGGCCGGTCTCCAGACGGCAACGCACCAGGGTGCAATAGGGGAAACGCTCCTCGACGCTGACATGCGTGATGGCTTCCTTGCCGCTCTCGGTCGTGGCCATCTTCACCCTTTGCGAGGGATGGCGACCGATGGGCACGTTGATGGTGTAGTCGCGGTCCAGCTCGCCCCACACCAGCGCGAGATATTCGCGCTTCACGCTGCGTGCCTGCATCTGCCGCACCAACGCGGTCTGCGCGACCAGCGTCCTGGCCACCACCATCAGTCCGCTGGTGTCCTTGTCGAGGCGGTGCACGATGCCGGCACGCGGTACGTTCGCCAGTTCCGGCGCGTGGTGCAGCAGGGCATTGAGCAGGGTACCTTCCCAATTTCCGCTGCCGGGATGCACCACCAGCCCGACCGGTTTGTCGATGATGATGATGGCGTCGTCCTCGTAGACGATGTCGAGCGGAATATCCTCGGGCAGGAAAGGTTGTTCGGAGGGGTGTATCTGCGGCGATACACGCACGGTCTCGCCGCCCCACACCTTCTGCTTGACGCTGGCCGGTTGGCCGTTGAGCGTGACCAGGCCCTGCTCCACCCAGTCCTGCAGGCGGCTGCGCGAGTACTCGGGCAGCAGTTTGACCAGCACCTGATCGAGACGCAGTCCGCCGTGCTCCATCGGCACCTTCATCTCAAGCAGGTCGGATGACTCGTCGTCTTTGCTATAATCGGACAAATCCTCTTCGGGTTCCATCATTTCGGGTTCTATCATGCGCCATAGTTTAGCTGTTTTCCTCCTGCTCTCGTTAGTTGCTTGCAGTTCCGACCCCGCCAAGGACGATAACCTCACCGCCGACCAGCTCTACAGCGCGGCGAAGGAATCGATGGCGGACAACAATTACGAGAAGGCGGTGAAGCAGTTCGAGAAGCTGCAGTCGCGTTACCCCTACGGCCGTTATGCACAACAGGCGCAGATGGAGATCGCCTACGCCTACTACAAGCACAGCGAGCCGGCGCCCGCGCTGGTGGCGCTGGACAACTTCGTGAAGATGTACCCCAACAGCCAGCACCTGGACTATGTCTACTACCTCAAGGGGCTGATCAACTTCAACGAGAACATCAACAGCCTGTTCGGCACCATGTTCAAGCAGGACCCGTCCGAACGCGACCCCACCGCCCTGCGCGATTCCTTCGCTTCCTTCAAGGAGCTGGTCACGCGCTTCCCGGACAGCAAATACACACCGGATGCCAGACTGCGCATGCAATACCTGCTCACCACGCTGGCCAGCGGCGAAGTTCATGTCGCCAGCTATTACCTGCGCCGCGGCGCCTATGTTGCTGCCGCCAACCGCGCCAAGGGCGTGCTGATCGATTACCCGAACACGCCGCAGACGCGCGAGGCCCTGCAGATCATGGTACAGGCCTACGATGCGCTGAAGATGAACGACCTGCGCGACGATGCCAAGCGCGTGCTGGCGCTGAACGTCGCCAAGGACGGCATCAACCCCGAGGCGAAGGAATCGCCGGAGAACGCCGCCGCCTGGTGGCAGTTCTGGAAGTAGGGATGCGCGCGTGAAATTCTGCCCGACATGCGGCGCTCCCGTTGAACTGCGCACCCCGCAGGACGACCACCGCGAACGGCATGTCTGCACCGTCTGCCACACCATCCATTACCAGAATCCCAAGCTGATCGTCGGCGCCATCCCGGAATGGGAGGACGGACGCATCCTGCTTTGCCGCCGCGCCATCGAGCCGCGCCACGGCCTGTGGACATTGCCCGCCGGCTTCATGGAGAACGGCGAGACCACCACGCAGGCCGCCGCACGCGAGACGCTGGAGGAAGCCAATGCGCGTATCGATGTGCAGGAACTGTATGCGCTGTACAACCTGCCCTATATCGACCAGGTGCAACTGCTGTTCCGCGCCAAGTTGCTCGACCTGAATTTCTCTCCCGGCGTGGAGAGTCTGGAAGTGGAACTGTTCAGCGAAGAGCAGATACCCTGGGACACGCTGGCTTTCCGTCCCATCAGTTACACGCTCAGACATTTCTTCGACGACCGCAGACGCGGCGAATTCACCTTCCGCAGCGCCGACCTGGCCCCGCCCAGGCGGTGAGATTCCACCTGCATGCCGCTGCGATCATCGGCGTGCCTCTTGAACGTGCCTGAAAGTCGATCTGCTCAGCCGGTGCTCCATGCCCGCGGCCGTTTCATGCCCGCGATGCGGCATGCCTGCTTCACATAGCCATAGGGAAACAGTTCGAAGACCAAGTTGCGGTCCCCGCCGCCCGGCCGCTCGGTAAGGTGTTTGGTCACATGCCGCACATCAGGCGCGACCTGGTGCTCGGCGTAATACTCGCGCATGAAGCGGATCGCATCCCAATGGTCCGCCGTGAGCGCGATGCCTTCCTGCTCGGCAAAGATTTGCGCCACACCCTCGTTCCATTCCAGCGGTTCGATCAGATATCCCTCTGCGTCGATCTGCGGCATCTGCATGGTCACGCCTCCTTAAAATTCAAACACCAGCTCGGCCAGCAGACTGCGTCCCGGCATCAGGAAGTATGAATACGCCTTCCTGTCGAACAGATTGTTGATGGCAAGGTTGCCCCGCACCTCTCCGGAGAAAGCGTAGCCCACTCTCGCATCGACCATGGTGCAGGAGTCGTAGCTGGTGGGCACCCCCTCGACCACATCGGTATTGCGCGCCGTCGCGAAGATATGGCTGACATAGCGCGCGCCCAGCCTGCCGGACCACGCTCCCTGCTGCGCCGTCATGCCGAGTCCGCCGATGTTCTTTGGCGAATCGGTCAGCCGCTTGCCCACGCTCAGGGGATCGGCGCTGTTCTCCAGCATGCGCGATTCGATATACGAGTAATTCGCCTCCAGTGCCAACCAGTCGGTCAGCCCGGTCGTCGCGGACAACTCGATGCCGCGCACCTTCGCGCTGCCGGCATTGATGCGCTGCGACAGGACCAGCGGGACGACCTGTTTCAGGTAGATTAGGTTGCTCAAGCGGTTCTCGAACCAGGTCACTGTCATCCTGGTATCAGCAGCAGCCCGCAGCTCGCCGCCGAGCTCCCATGTCGTCCCACGCTCCGGCTGCAGGTTGGGATCGCCCTGGGTCGTCAGGCCGTTGATGGTCGAGGTCGTATACATGTCCTCGTTGGTCGGTGCACGGAAGGATCTGCCGAACGAAGCTCGCAGCGTAGTGGCAGCGTTGGCCTGATAGACAGCGGACAGTTTCGGGCTGAATGCTGAAGCGCCGCGAGAGGCAAAGACCGTGGTGCCGGCGGGTGCGGTGTTCTTGAAGTTGTCGCCACGCGTCTCCCAGCGGTCCACCCGGCCGCCCAGATACACGCGGAGGGCATCACCCATCTGGATCTCGTCCTGCACGAAGACCGCTCTCGTCATCGAATCGCCGTTGTAGCCGCTATTTACGCTGGTGCGCGAGTCCGGGTTGCGCCAATCGCTCAACGCATAGGCTCTCTGGTTCGCATAGTCGCGATGTAGCGCCACCCCGGTCACCAGAAAATGTCTGAGACCCACCGGGAAACTCAGTTGAGCCGTGGCATCGACTGCGCCGTTCGGCGTATCCATCAGCGTCCCCGCTCCGCCGGACCAGGTGGACGTTGCCCCGGCCTGGGTGAAACTGTACGCACGTTCGATGCGGGCGAGATCGATCTTCAGCAAATGATGCTCGCCTGCGGTTCCGTCGTAGCCGGCGAAATATCGCGTCGCCGCCTCATGCAACGGCGAGTTGTTGACGAAGTTGATCTCGCTCAGCGTGACGAGCTGACCATTGATATCCAACGGCCCGCTCGACACCGGCACGCCTGAGGCATCGCGGAGATAGGTATTGAAATGCGTATAGCCCTGGTCGATATTCTGGTGGGTGATGCCGGTGTACAACTTGTCGCGCTCGTTCAGGAAATAGAACAGTTTGGCCGTCGCATTGGTCGAGTCCCACGGCGTGGTTCCCTTGTCGCCCACCAGCCAGGCGGGTGCGCCGTCGCGGGTGGTGATCGGTTGCGCCCCGCTGACCGGTGTGCCGGGCGTTCCGGCGACCGCACTCCTGACAACAAAGTCGTTCACATAGCTGTCGCGGTTCTGCCGGCCGTAACCGACGACGACACCGAAACCGTTGTCCAATCGCTCGCGCCAATAGATGCTGCCGTCCTCGCCGCTCGCGTCCTGCCAGCCTTTCTTCACCCTGGCCGTGAGCTCATGCTTGTCCGGCTGCTTGGTGATGACGCTGATCACGCCGCCGATGGCATTGCTGCCGTACAGCGAGGAGAACGCGCCGGGCACCACCTCGACGCGTTCGATGTCCTCGACGAAGGGTATGCGCCAGTTCACCTTGCCCGAACGGCCGTCCTGCAGCGGCTGTCCATCCAGCAGGATGAGGGTCTTGTTCTGGTCGATGCCGCGCAGCGACATGCCGCTGGTACCCGAGGTTCCCTGCGACGAGCCGAGTGCGCCGTCGCGCAGATAGAGGCTCGGCACCTGGTCGAGCACATCGCCGAGGCGGGAGACGTTCTTCGTTTCGATGTCCCTGGCCGTGACCGCCGTCACTGCGGCTGGCGCATCGGCGAGTGTCGCTTTCACCCTGGTCGCCGTGACCACAACCTCATCCAACCCGGTTGCACCGATGCTTTCCGTCACTTCTGCGGCATTGGCCAGATTACAGATCAGGCCGAGTGCGAGTGACGCCGTTCCCCTGCATAACCGAGTTCTCATCCGGACACTCCATTGTTTTCAAAAATGGGCTGGCTCCCGCCCGGGCCCTTGCGATACTTCTCCAGCCCGTGGCGCAGCTTATACCTGTGGATCGCATGTTCAAATACCGCACACTAAAACTCATTGACCGGGGTCAAGGTATTCACATGCCGTATGTCTTCCAATTGCACTGACAGTCACAGGCCGGATGAAGCGGATCCGCCGAGCCGCTCGTCCCGGGTCTGCGATCGACAAGGAGAACTCATGGATCAGCACAACAAGGAAAACGCGATCTTCAAATACCTGCCCTCGGGCCGGCAGCTGGCGATCCATGTCACCGCCATGTTCACGCTCTCCGGCCTGTCGGGGCCGCTGATCGGTCCGTTGCTGATCCAGTGGGTCAACCCGCCGCAGGCTTGGGGGATCGCGACCGGGATGGGTGACTACTCGCCGATGAGCATCGTGCTCTGGGGATTGGCTTTCACGATGATAGCGGCTTTCTTCTATACCGGATGGCTGATCGCCTTGGCGCGCAAGGGCTGGGAGGAAGCGCAGCCGAAGTCCTGGTACAACTGAAGGACGCCTCTAGAAATTCAAAGTTCAAAGCAAGACAAGGCGCGAGCAAAAAATTGCGCCGCAGCATATTCCTTGATATGTAAGAAGTAATTTTTTGTGAGCAACGCCGTATTGCGACGAAATTTGGATTTTTAGAGGTGTCCCGAACATCAATGCGTCAGTTGAGCATACAGCAACGGCAGTTCGCGCGGCAGTTCCGACGGTTTGCGTATCACCACATAGCCGTTGACGCCGAACAGGTGCGGCAGATAGCTGCTGCCTTTCTCGTCGATGGTGACGCAGAACGGCCTCAATCCCATCTGGCGCGCTTCGTGGATGGCGACACGCGTGTCTTCCACGCCGTAGCGTCCTTCGTACTGGTCCAGATCGTTCGGTTTGCCGTCGGTGAGGATGAGCAGCAGCCTTTGCGTCGCCGCCTGTCTGGCGAGCAGCCGGCTGGAATGGCGTATCGCTGCGCCCATGCGGGTGTAGAAACCGGGCTTGATCGCGGCGATGCGTCCGCGCACTTTGTCGTCATACTTCCCCTCGAATTCCTTGAGGATATGGAAACGGATGTTCTCCCGCTTGAGCGAGGAGAAGCCGTACAGCGCGAAGCGGTCGCCGGTGGCAGAGAGCGCTTCGGAGAACAGGAACAAGGTGTCGCGAATGACATCGATGACACGCGCCTCGTCGCTGATGTGGGCATCGGTAGACAGCGACAGATCTGCCAGCAGCAGGCACGCCAGATCGCGGTCGCGGTATTGATGCGCCTTGTACAGCCCCTGTTCGCGCGCCTGCAGACCGCCGATGCGGTCGGCGCTGAATTGCACGCAGGCATCCAGATCGAGTTCGCTGCCGTCGAACTGTCCCTTGAACCACACCTTGGTTGGCGTCAATGCCGCGAACTGGCTGCGCAGGCGGCGCGCCGTGGCGGACAGATGTGCAGGCAGCGGCAGTGCTTCCGCGTCCCGCGCCAGCATGGGTTGCAAACGGCAGTGTGACGGTTGCAGGAGCTGCTTCTTGTAATGCCATTCCGGCAACAGTATCCCCTCCCCCAGCGGACTATCATCGGATGCCGCGGAAGGCAGGTCGAGATCGAACTTCAAACGCGAGGCGGTGGTCTTGCCGTCCTGGGCCACGCTCAGGCGATCCAGATCTTCCGCGGGCTTGTCATCGGGCGGCTCGTCCTCCTCGGTGGGACGATTGACCTTGATGTATTCGGCCCAGCTCAGGATGCTCTCCGCGCGGAAGGACATCATGAAGCCGTCCTTGCCGTCGGGCATGTCGACACGCTCGGCCTGGTAACGGCGGTCTTTTTCATTCTTCCTGCTGTCGCCGCCTTCGTGACTTTGCGGTTCCCTGCTGTCGCTGCCGCCGCGCTCGCTGGCAGGCGGATCGGGATGCAGCCACAGGTACACCGGCTGCGGCGGACGTCTGGCCGGGGGCAGGCGCTCCACACTGCCGGGATGCAGCAGCGCGGCACGGATGGCTTCTTCCTGCTCGCGCTCGCCGCGCGGCAATCGTTCGGGGGCGGGACGCATGGCAAGTACGGCATCGGCGAGTCGCTGATAGCGGCGTGCCAGTCCGGGAAAACGCTCCAGCACCTCCAGCGTGGCGCGCTGGTTGCGCACTATCCACGGCTGTGCGGATCCGCCGCCGGTGGCCGCCAACGCGATCAGCCAGAGATACAGGTCGCGGTTGAGCTCGCGGCGCGGGAACAGGTCGATCATGGCCGGCAGGTTCAAGGTCTCGCCATCCAGCCAGGTCAACTCGGTCTTGGTATTGCTGCCGGCGATGCGCTGCAGCAGGCTGCGTCTTGCACCATGCTGGGTGGCAGCAGCCGATTTCACGGCCAGCCCGCTGTCGCCGCCCCACGAACGGAACAGGATACCGGCGGTCTTGCCGATCTGTTCCAGCGTGACCGCCTCGGCCGGGTAGCGCCTGTCGGCCGCACCGGTGATGAGCTTGTGCCACAGCGCACCGACTTGCTCTTCCATTTACGGACACCTCATTTCTTTTTCCCCGGTTCATAGCAATGTAGGGGAATCTCGTCGTGATGGCCGAAATCGCGCACCGATTTGTCGAGAGCGCATTCGTCCCTCACCCATTTCAGCAGCGCACCGTCGGGATTGCCGCTCTGCACCTGGGAACAGGCGTTGGCGCACTGGCCGCACTGGGTGCAGGTGAACATGAGACGCTTGATCTGGCGCGGCTTGATGCGCATCGGACAGACGTTGTCGCAGGCCGAGTTGCAATCGACGCACTCCTCCACACGCCGCCGGTTGAAGCCGATCACCATGGCTTTGCGGTTGCCCATCCAGGCGATGCTCTGGAACAAGCCGACGGCACAGGCATAGCGGCAGAACAGATGGCGGGCGAACATGAACTCGACGAAGAAAGCGAGCGTGCCGACACCGAGGAACACGCTCTGGTTGCGCGTCAGCGTGCCATGCCACAGGTTGCCGTAGATCTCCGCCGGAGAGATCAGATAGGTCAGCAGTGCGACAGCCCACACGAAGGCGAAGGCGACCACCAGCGGCAACAACACCAGCCAGTAGCGCGGATCGGCGCGGGTGATGGAACCGTCGGCATTCTGTTCCGGCAGCGGGTGGCGATCCCACAGGCTTTGCCGGCCGATGGTGCGGCGCATGAGCTGGTTGACGGTTTCCACCACCGAGAAATGCGGACACAGCCAGCCGCAATACAGACGCCCGTATTTCCACGAGACCCACACGCCGAGGGCGATGGTGCCGAGGATGGGCAGGCCGCCGCGCAGCGCGATGTTGAAAGCCGCCTCCAGTGCGCCGATCTTGCCGGCGACGAAATCGTCCAGCCCCAGCGTCCAGTGCATACCGAGAAAGAAGAAATGCTTGAGATCGAGGTCGAGCCGGAACAGGTCGAACACCGGCGCCAGCAGGAACAGCATGAAGAATCCGGCCTGGGCCAACAGTCGCTTGCGCTGGAGCTTATCCATCGCACTTCTTTCCGAGCAGCGGAAAAGTGAACGGCTGCCCGGCCATCGCCTTGGACAAGCCAAGCACGCCCAGCAGCACCAGGGTGGAATGACAGGTGGTGAAATAGAGTATGACCACGATCCAGGTGTTGGCCGAGGTGTAACCGCCGAGCAGGAGAATGGCGAGGTTGGCGACCACCAGCAATATCCCCGCCCAGATGCTGGCAACAACAGTTTGCTGCAGATGGCATACGGCCAGTTGCGGCGCAGTCGCGCGGTGCCTGAAATACAGCCGCAACAGGATGGCGAAGCCCAGGCCGGGTGCCAGCAGCAGGTTGACGAGGTAAAGCACCTCCGCCGTCACCGCGAGGGTCTGTCCGGGCTGCCCGCTGTCATCTGCCGAAGCTGGCATAGACGATCTCCATCAGTGCCTCGGCGGTCTCCTCGTCGTCGGTGAGCGGCTCGACGAGTGCGGCGCGGCAGGCATCCACCGGATCGAAGCCGCTGCCGATCAGGGTCGCGGTATAGACCAGCAGGCGTGTGCTGGCGGCTTCTTCCAGATCGTGTTCCTTGAGCGCGCGCAGGCTGTTGGCCAGATTGACCAGTCGTTTCGACAGCATGGCATCCGCGCCGGTCTCGCCGACGACGATCTGCTGCTCCAGTTCCGGCTCCGGAAAGTCGAAGCGCAGGCTGACGAAGCGCTGGCGTGTGCTGGGCTTCATGCCCTTGAGGAAATTCTGGTAACCGGGGTTGTAGGACACGATCAGCATGAACTCCGGCGGCGCCGCAAGTATCTCTCCGGTGCGTTCGATCGGCAGGATGCGGCGGTCGTCGGACAAGGGATGCAGCACCACGGTGGTGTCCTTGCGCGCTTCCACCACTTCGTCGAGGTAGCAGATGCCGCCTTCGCGCACTGCACGGGTGAGCGGGCCGTCGTTCCAGTAGGTCACGCCGTCGCCGATGAGATGCCGGCCGACCAGATCCGCGGCAGTAAGGTCGTCATGGCAGGCGACGGTATACAGCGGCAAACCGAGCCTGGCCGCCATATGCGCCACGAAGCGCGTCTTGCCGCAGCCGGTCGGTCCCTTGATCAGCAGGGGCAGGCGGTTGCGATAGGCGTGCTCGAACAGCTCGATCTCGTTGCCGTGCGGTTTGTAGAAAGGCAGCTCGCTCATGAGGGAAACCTGTGTGTTGGATTTGTTGCAGTCTAAATCAAACGGCCGTGTTTTTACTTGATCGCGGTTAAGTAGGCGATGGTGATGAGTCCGGTCACCAGCAACAGCCAGCCCAGCACGATGCCGCGCCACAACCAGCGCGTACGGCGCAAACCCATGAAGTAGCCGGCCACCAGCTGCACCTTGACCGCGGCAGTGCCGAGCACGGCCAGCATGACGGCGATGCCGCCCAGACCGGCTTCGCCGATGAGATAAGTAGTCACGGTCAGCAGCATCAGCAGCAACCAGACGTATGTGCAGGGGCGGATGAAACGGGTTCGTTGCGTGGCGTCCATGAGTGTCCCTAATGGATCACGTAAACCAGCGGAAACAGGATGATCCACAGCAGATCGACCATATGCCAATAGGAAGCACCGGTCTCCACGTCGGTATGGTTTTGCGCGCTATAGCCGCCCCGCCTCGCTTTAAGCATCACCGCCGCAAGGATCACCATGCCGAGGATCACATGCATGAAATGAAAGATCGTCAGCGACAGGTAGAACATGTAGAAGGTATTGGTGCTGAGGGAGATGCCGGCGGAGAACTTGTCGTGGAACTCAACCAGCTTGATGGCCAGGAAAATGCCGCCCAGAGCGATGGCAGCGGCGATCCAGCGCGCGCATACGCGCGATAACCCCTGTTTGATGGCCGCGACCGCGCGCACCATGAAATAGCTGCTGGTGATCAGCACCAGGGTGTTGATGGCGCCGGAAGAGATGTCGAGCTGCCGTTGCGATTCGTCGAACAGTTCCACGTTGTGCGCCCGCGCAAACGCGTAGGCGACGAAAAAGACGCCGAACGCCAGCAGTTCGGCGAAGATGAAGAACCAGATCGCCAGATCGCCGGGCGGCGTGGCGAGGATCTCATCCGGTGTGATCGTATCGATGGTCAAAACAGGATATCCAGACGAAAAAAAGGGGGCGCGAACGCCCCCTCCCGAGGAACAGCGCTACGCCGCTGTTTGAACTTCACCTTTTTTGAAGAAGCTCCAGATATAAAGCACCAGACCCAGCAGGAACACAAAGCCGGCGGCCTCGCGCAACCAGTAGAACAACATGATCTGATCCTGCGCAGCCATGAAGCTCATCGGAGTTTCACCCATGCGTTGCAGCCAGATCTGCAGGATGCCGGCAGCGGTGAGGAACAGCGTGATGAACACGATGGACACCGTCATCAGCCAGAACGACCACATCTCCAGGACCTGTGCCGAAGGCGAATTGGCACTGCGTCCGCGCAGCATCGGCATGGCATAGGAGATCATGGTCAGGTTCACCATCACATAAGCACCGTAGAACGCCATGTGGCCGTGAGCCGCCGTGATCTGCGAACCGTGGGTATAGAAGTTCACCGGTGCCAGTGTGTGCAGGAAGCCCCATACGCCCGCACCGAGGAAAGCCATCACGCCGGTTCCCAGTGCCCACAACGTGGCGGCCTTGTTGGGATGCTCGCGGCGGCGACGGTTCACCATGTTGAAGGCGAACACGGTCATCATGAAGAACGGGATGGGTTCCAGCGCGGAGAACACGGAACCGAACCACTGCCAGTATTCCGGCGTGCCGATCCAGAAGTAGTGGTGACCGGTGCCGATGATGCCGGTGATCAGGGTCATGGCGATGATGACGTAGAGCCATTTCTCGATGACTTCGCGATCCACGCCGGTGATCTTGATCAGCACGAAGGCCAGCATCGCACCCAGGATCAGTTCCCACACGCCTTCCACCCACAGATGCACAGTCCACCACCAGAAGTACTTGTCCAGCACCAGGTTGGAAGGATTGTAGAAGGAGAACAGGAAGAACACCGCCAGGCCCCACAGCCCCAGCAACAGCACCAGGCTGATCGAGGTCTTGCGTCCCTTCAACACGGTCATGCTGATATTGAACAGGAACACGAGAGCCACGACCACGATGCCGATCTTGGTCGGTAGCGGCTGTTCGAGGAACTCCCGCCCCATGGTCGCCAGCATGTTGTTGCCCGTCGCTTCAGCCAGCGTGGCATAAGGTACCGCCAGATAACCGACGACGGTGAGCGCACCCGCAGCGAGGAAGACCCAGAACGTGATCAGTGCCAGCCTGGGACTGAACAGCTCGGTCTCCGCTTCCTCCGGGATCAGGTAGTACGCGGCGCCCATGAAGCCGAACAGCAGCCAGACGATGAGCAGGTTGGTGTGGACCATGCGGGCCACGTTGAAGGGAATCTCCGGGAACAGGAAGTCGCCGACGACATACTGGAAGCCCATGATCAGTCCGAACAGTATCTGTCCGACGAACAGGGCAATGGCGGCAATGAAGTATGGCTTTGCCACCGCTTGGGATTTGAATTGCATCTTGAGTACCTCCTAAACCGTTGTGTGTCAGGGTATCTGCCGGATCAGCCTTCGATGTTCGGCGGCCACTTGTTGGTGTCGATCTCCGATGTCCATTTCAGGAACTCGACGATGTCGTCCAGTTCCTGATCGGTCAGGTTGAATTGGGGCATCTGACGGCGGCCCGGTGCACCCGTGGGCTGCGACTTGATCCACGCCTTGATGAACTCACCGCCGCGACGTTTGTACACGTTGCCAAGTTCCGGTGCGAAATACGCGCCTTCACCCAGAATGGTGTGGCATCCGATGCAGTTGCGTGTTTCCCAGATGTGCTTGCCGCGAACGACGGAATCCGTGATGTTCTCGCGGTGATCCCGCTTGGGCAGGCCCCGTACTGTGTCGAAGGTCAAGGCGAGAAACAACAGGAAGAAAAACACCGCTCCCCCGTAGAATATGTTTCGCGCCATCGCCTTGGTAAACGTTTCGCTCATAACTTACCTCCTGAATGAATGGCTCTGTATCGGTTGTCGCCCCGAACCTGATCGTTTGCCTTCCCGTCTGTGGTCCGGTGCAAAAAAACGGGCAATCATGTTCAAAATCACGGCGCACTCACATTAACCCAGGGGTGCTTCGCATATCCTTGACTTCAATCAAGAGAATCCATGCGTATCGATTTGCGCCCCCGGCGACACTGGCTGCGCTACCATCGCGGCGACTCCTGACAGGTGTGTCATCTCATGATTCTGGTATCACTGGTATTGGCGGCCATCCTCGGCATGGTGGCTGCGTGGTTGCTGCCGTTCGGCTCCGACTCCCATCGCGCCGCCCATGTCCATTTGGCTTTTGCGCTGGGCGTGATGCCGCTGATCCTGGGCGCGATGACGCATTTCGTTCCGGTGCTCACCCGCACGCGCGCGGCGCCAAAGAATGTAGCAGGCTATGCTGCCCTGGCCTGGGTCGGCGGTGCGCTGATCGTGGTCTTCTTCCTCTTTTCGCTGCCGGAGATCTTCCGCAGCGCTGCCGCCCTGTCCGGCCTTGTCGCCGGCATCGGCCTGCTTGCGTGGCAGCTCCTGCGCGGCAAGGAGGCGCTGGGCGGTGCGCATCCCGGCGTGCGCTGGTATCTCGCGGCGCTGCTCTGCCTCGCCGCAAGCCTGCTGGCCGTACTTGCCATGTCGGTGTGGCCGCAGCAGATGCTGGCGCTCAAGCGTTTGCATCTGCACCTCAATCTTCTCGGCTTTGTCGGCCTGACTGCCGTCGGCACCCTGCAGGTCCTGCTTCCCACCGCGGCCGGTCATCCCGACCCGCAGGTCGCCCACCGGCTGCGTGCCGACCTGCCCGCCGCACTGGGCGGCACGCTGCTGATCGCGGCGGGTGCCGCCTGGCTGCCGCTGCTGTGCTGGCCCGGATTGTTGCTGTGGCTGATCCCGTTGAGCCGTTTGCTGCGGGTCTGGCTCGCGCGCTACCGCAACGAGATCTTTTGCCGGCATGGTGCGGTGCCGTTGCTGGCGGTGGCGCTCGCGGGGTTCTCCATCGCACTAATGGCCGGAAGCGCACACGGCGCAGAGCGGCTGGACTCCACCGGCGTGGCGCATGCATTCGTGTTCGCATTTCTGTTCCCGCTAGTCAGCGGCGCGGCGGGACAGCTGCTTCCGCTCTGGTTCAGGCCGGGACAACAGACGGAATGGCATGCACGGGTGCGCCGACGTCTGACTTATGCCGGCGGTTTGCGCGCGCTACTGTTCCTTGTCGCCGGAATAATGGCGCTGGCGGGATCCGGATCGGCAAGCTGGTTCGCGCTCGCCGCCCTGCTTCCCTTCGCCTTGGCGGCATTCAGCCTGTTGCGGGATGCGCGGCGTCCTTGAACTGCACCCTCCCCGTTCTATCCGGCACTGGTGCTGGCCTTCCCGAGTAGCGCATCCACACGGGAATAGGTGCGGCTCGCCGCGACGATGTTAAGCCACAGCCACAGATTGGACGCACCGAAAAGCAGTGCAGACGGGTAGACGAAGGGGGACGGGAAAACGATCGCGGCAAGGAGCGCCGCCAGTGCGGCGAAGTGCAGCCACATCTGCCGCCGGGTGCGCGACTCCGGCATGATCTCCCTGACATTGGGCACGGCCGGTCCGGTCGCCCCGCGCCTGCTTTGCAGGTGGAACCACACCAGGAACGGCACGATCTTGTAGAGCATGCCGTTCATGATCGACATGGCGAACCCGACGATCATCAGTACTCCCAGCAGCATGCCATATCCCCGCATGCCCCCTATCGCCGGTGCGATCTGCGCGGCAAGCCAGAGCGTGATCGCCGATAACAGGCTCAGCATGCTGCAACGCCAGAAATACATGAACACGTCCGGCTGCTTGCGGCGTCGTTTCGTCTGCAACCACAAGGTGGTCAGCGCAAAAACGGCAAAGCCCGCTGCCAGCAGTATCTTCAGCGTGCTCCACAGCACCGGCAAATGTCTGGCCGGGGCGAGTGCAAGCAGCAGGATGAAGAGTACCGGCGCCAGCCAGCGCGTGAGCCGGGCCGGATAGGCCGGCGTGAGCTGGAACATCGGCACGACCTGATAGGCGACACCCGCTATCAACAGGCCGACCCAGCCCAGCAAACCCCAGGTCAGGTGGAGATCGGCCAGCCTCTCGCGTGCCTGCAGCCACCAGCCGAACGCATGGTTGCTCAGCAGGGTAAGCCCCAGCAGCACTGTCGCCGCAAGCATCAGTGCGGCCAGGCGCATCGCCCGCGCAGTCATGTTCTGCGGCAAAGAGCGGCGCAGGGTGACAACGACCAGGGTGGCGAACAGGAGCAGCGCTGTTCCCAGTGTTGGCAAGGCGATCTGCAACGCGAGTGGCGCGGTGAGGATGAGCCCGCTGCCGAGCAGGATGATGCCGCTTGTTGCCAGCACGTGAACGATGGCGGCAACCAGTGCCGGCCGTCGCACCGGCGTACCAGCGACCACCGGCAGCATCTGCAGGATCGCTCCCAGCATGACCAGCCCCATGAAGCCGAGTGTCAGCAGATGGGTGATGCCCAGCATGGCAGGATCCCAGCGGCTGCTGAATAGCTCCGGACCTGCCCACAACAACAGCAATGCGGCTGTCAGCGCGAACAAGGGCGCGGTGATGAAGAACCGCAGCGGCACCCAGATGGGCGGAGCCTGGTCGAGGGAGATGCCCGACGGCACGTTCATGAAGACTCCGGGCCGCCGACGGGTATGACTTGTTCCTTGTACCAGATCAGTATTTCGTAGCTGCCGTCATCGCAGGCGTGGGTCGTGTAGTCGTATCCCCAGTCCTTCAATAGCGGGAAAAGCATGTGCGGCATGCGGTGGATCAGCAGGCGCAAACGCTCGCCCGATTCCAGGACATTGAGGGCCGCGAGCGTGAGTTCCATCGGCTCGGGAGGCTCCAGCCAGCGTGCATCGACGATGCGCTCCGTCATCGGTTCAGGTCATGGCGCGCATGCGCCCGACCACCTCTTCCAGTTCGTTCGCCAGCGCCCGGTCTGCCATGCGGTACAGCATCTGTTCCTCTTTCACGTTGTGCTGCTGCATGATGATGAGCAGCGTGTCGGCATCGCCGAGATAAGCGTCGCCGTCTTTCCGTGCGAGTGCGCCGGACATCTGGTTGAGCAGGTCGCTCATCTGGCGGTGTTCGGAACGCATCACCGCGGTCGGCCCCTGCGTCATGCCGGTGCGCGCCTCGAAGGCGGGGAACATGACCTCCACTTCCATGGCGAAATGGTGCTGCAGCGCCTCCTGGAAACGGCTGAACCCCTCTGCTGCGCCATCCCAGTCGCCGCTTGCCACCAACGCCTCCGTCGCCGCAAACAGATCGTCGCAGCGCTTGTGATCGGGCGCGAGAAATTCGCTGATCGTCGTCATCTGGCCTGACTCCTGAATAATTTGCCGCCGGAACGGCAGGCAGCGTATTCTCGGTGCAGGCTGCGCCCCCTGCATTGAGCGGGATCAAGGAAGCGAAAGTCGCGTTCATTTCGCTGCTTGCGGCGCTTTGCCCCTATAATCCGCCGTCCGGATTTGTAAGGAGTCGCCTTGAACAATCCATTGAAGATCCCCGCTTTCCTCTCGCATATCCCCTTGTTCAGCGAACTGTCGCCCAAGGAGATCGAGCGCATCGCCCAGGGCACGCGCGAACTCCACCTCGCGCGCGGCGATGTGCTGTTCCAGCGCGGCGACCCGGTCACCGGTTTCCATGTGATGATCCACGGCCAGGTCAAACTGGCTTTGACTTCACCGCATGGGGTCGAGAAGGTCGTGGAGTTGTTCGGCCCGGGCCAGAGTTTCGGCGAGGCGGTGATGTTCCTGGGAAGACCCTACCCGGTCTATGCCCAGGCACTGACGGATTCCCTGGCACTGCATATCGGCAAGAACGTGATCGTGGGTGGCATCGACGGCGATCCGGCTTTCTGCCGCAAGATGCTGGCGGGACTTTCCATACGCCTGCACAGCCTGATCCAGAACGTCGAATCCATCTCGCTGCGTTCCTCGGCACAACGGGTGATCGATTACCTGCTGCATGACCTGGTCGAGGTCAAGGAAGGCCTCGATGTCCATATCAGCCTGTCGGCCAACAAGAACGTGATCGCCTCCAATCTCAACATCACGCCGGAGACATTCTCGCGCATCCTGCACAACCTGTCCGATGCCGGCCTGATCAGGGTCGAGGGCAAGGATGTGTGCATCAGGGACATCGCCAGATTGCGCGCTTACGAGGAGTGAACGGCCTCACCCGCCGGTGCGCGACATGAAACGCGCGACCGTGCCCTGCGCCTGCGACAGATCGAAGCGATGTTCCCGCGGCTTGGCCGCCAGGGCTTGCCGTATCAAGTCAGACAGTCCCGTCTCGTCGCCGGCACGCAGCGCCGGCATCAGGTCCACCATGCCCTCCTTACCCAGACAGGTGAACAGTTCGCCGCGTGCCGACACGCGCACGCGGTTGCAACTGCTGCAGAAATTATGCGTATGCGGCGAGATGAAGCCGACCCGCGACTCGTGCCCCGGGATGCGCCAGTAGCGCGCCGGACCGCCGCTGCTCTCCAGACTCGGGATCAGCTGATGACTGCGCATGAGTTGCGCCTGGGCGTCCGCGCTTGAATGGAACGACGACGCGTGCGAATGACCGGTCTCGCCCATGGGCATCTGTTCGATGAAACTGATGTCCACTCCGCGCCCCAGTGCGAAGCGCAGCAGCGCGGGCAATTCTTCATGGTTACCGCCGTGCAGCATGACGGTGTTCAACTTGATGCGGCGGCAGCCGAATGCCGCTATCGCGGCGTCTATCCCCGCCAGCACCTGGTCCAGCTCGCCGCCGCGCGTGATGCGCCGGTAGGCTGCAGGATCGAGTGAGTCCAGACTGATATTGATGCGGTGCAGGCCGGCCTGTGCCAGTGCCTGCGCAAACTGCGGCAGCTGCGAGCCGTTGCTGGTCAGTGCCAGTTCACGCAGGCCTTCCAGTCCCCGCAGCCGTGCGACCAGATCGGGGAGTCCTTTCCTGACCAGCGGCTCGCCGCCTGTCAGGCGTATCTTGTCCACGCCCAGCCCGACGAATGTGCGCGCGACGAGCAGGCACTCTTCCAGCGAGAGTATCTGTTCGCGCGGCAGGAACTGCATCTTCTCGCTCATGCAATAGGTGCAGCGCAAGTCGCAACGGTCGGTCACCGACAGTCGCAGATAGCTGACCCTCCTGCCGAAACCGTCATGCAATGGATCGTTCATTCAGGCAGCTCCCATCCCTCTCTCGCATATACGACAAGGGGGGCACAGACCGCCCCCTGCCGTAACCGCTATTTCGCCGCGGTGATGTCTGCCTTGGCGTCTATCCCCAGCGTGTAACCCAGGGAGACATGGTGGAAGCGCCCCGCCGCGTGATTGGCATGGATGGCGAAGCCCATGTTGTAGGTCTTGCCCGAGGCCATGGCGATGTCACCCTCGCCCCCGCCCGCCAGTTTGCGCGTGAATGTCACGGTCCAACTGTCGCCGTCCTTCTTGCCTTCGGCACTCACCAGCGCCTTGCCGCCTTCCATCACGCGCTTGTCGGCCACATATCCGTCAACCTTGGCACCCTTGCCGCTCTTCCACTGGATGAGGTCGAAATAAGTGCCGTTGGCGAGCGAGCCGCCGGGGACGTACTTGGTCTTCTTGTCGTCGGCACCGGGCATGGTGCGCGCATCGGTATGGCATGTGGCCCAGCACCCGGCCGCCAGACCGATCTCGACTTCCTTGCCCTTGTCGTCCTTGTAGATGACCTTGTTGTCCTCGAACATCACTGCCAGCTTGACGGGATTGTCCTTGTCCATCACCGTTGCCTTGCCGGAAGGTTCTTTCCAGTTGAAGCGCAGATAGAGGTTGCTGCCGTCGTTGGCGGCCTGCACGTTCACCATGATGATGGGCACCCTGCCACTGACCGGTTTGGGTTCGAGCTTCTCGCCGGCCAGTATCCTGTCCGCCGCGATGTCGATGTTCAGCGTCTTCTCGTTCTCGTGACAACCGATGCAGCGCTCGCCTTTCTTGGTGCCCTTGGCGCCGCCGTGCTCGGTTCCCTTCATCACCCATTCCATACCCGATGCACCGGGGTGGAACACCGCCACCTTGCGCACCGGCACCTTGCTCCAATCCGGGGCGGCCCAGGCCGTTCCCGCCATACCGGCCAGCACCAGGCCCAATGCCGAAGCAGTCGTCAATACTTTATTCATGTTCATCCTCCGATAGGATTAGGTTGTCGAATCGATCATTCGATGATGTGCCGCTTGCTTAACCACCTGCTTCTTCTTCCGTCATGCCTTCCGGCTTGTTGTGTGCGATGCCCTTGTGGCAGTCGATGCAGGTCATATTGTCGCGCTGTGCATTGGCATGCTGTTTCGCTGCGCGGTTGAGCTGCTTCTCCACATCCATACCATCGAAAGAGTGACAGTTGCGGCACTCGCGCGAATCCGAAGCCTTCATCCGCGCCCATTCGCTGCGCGCCAGCTTCAGGCGTTTGGCTTCGAACTTCTCTCTGGTATCGATACTGCCCGTGATCTTGCCCCACACTTCGCCGGAAGCCTGGATCTTGCGGATCATCTTGTGCGTCCAGTCCTTGGGCACGTGGCAGTCGGAGCACACCGCGCGCACGCCGGTGCGGTTGGAGTAGTGGATGGTCTTGGTGTATTCCTGATACACGTTGTCCTTCATCTCGTGACAGCTGATGCAGAACTCCAGCTGGTTCGTCGCCTCCATGCCGGTATTGAAACCGCCCCAGAACAGGATGCCGCTAATGAAGCCGACACCGGACAGCGTCAGCAGAGAGTATTTGACACTCGGGCTGCGCAGCTTTGCCCACCAGTTTGAAACGACCATCATGCCTCCTTATCGTTTGGGTCCGCCAGCGCACCGGAGGGTCGCCCCTCCGGTCGCATGCTGCGGGATATCAGTAGATGTCGTGTTGGGTGTTGTAGACGTTGAACTTGCCGGTCGGCGTGATCAGCTTCGGATCCTTGATCACGGCCTTCATCTTCAGCGTCTTGTCATCCAGCACCACGATCGCGGACGGCTCAGTCTTGCCGGCCCAGATCGAATACCACACCTCGGTACCGTCGGCATTGTATTCAGCCTGCACCACACGCTTGACCGCCTTGCCTTCCGGCAGGTCCGCCATCCTGGCGACATTGATGACGACCGGGGGCTGGTCCAGGTTCCTGATGTCATACACGGTCACGGACTCGGCGTTCTCCGTCTCCGGATTCAGCGGCGAATCCGCGTACAGGTGGTGGGACTTCGGATGTGTCTTCACGAACAGCGAGCCGCTGCCGTGATTCTTCAACTCCTGCACCACTTTCCATGCCTGTTTGGGATGTTTGGCAGGATCGGTACCGATCAGCGTGATCACATCCGCGCCGAGATGTGAGGTCGCCCACACCGGACCGAACTTGGGATGCACGAAGTTGGCGCCGCGACCGGGGTGCGGCTTGGCCTTGGTGTCCACCAATGCCGCCAGCTTGCCGGTCTTGGTATCCACGACCGCGACCTTGTTGGAAGCGTTGGCTGCCACCAGGAAATAACGCTTGGTGGAATCCCAGCCGCCGTCATGCAGGAACTTGGCGGATTCGATGGTCGTTTCCTTGAGGTTCTTGATGTCGGAATAATCGACCAGCCGGATCATGCCGGTCTCCTTGATATTGACCACCCACTCCGGCTTGCCCAGGGTCGCCACGATGGAAGCCACGCGCGGTTCGGGGTGATACTCGCCGTCCACGGTCATGCCACGGGTGGAAACGATCTTCAGCGGCTTGAGTGTGTCGCCCTCGGTGATCACGTACTGGGGCGGCCAGTAGGAACCGGCGATGGCGTACTTGTCTTCGTAGCCCTTGAACTTGGAGGTCTCCACCGAGCGCGCTTCGATACCGACCTTGAGCGTCGCCACCACAGTCGGCGTTTCGTACCACAGGTCGATCAGGTCAAGCTTGCCGTCGCGGCCGATCACATAGACATAACGTCCGGAGGCGGACAGGCGCGAGATGTGCACGGCATATCCTGTCTTGACGATGCCCCAGATCTTCTTGGTGTCACCGTCGATCAGCGCGACCTCACCCGAGTCGCGCAAGGTCACCGAGAACACGTTCTTCAGGTTGACCTTGCTCTGCGGTTTCTTCGGGCGGTCTTCCGGCTTGATCACCAGCTTCCAGCTGTTCAGCATGTCCTTCATGCCCCATTCCGGCGGCGTGTCCGGCGTCTGCTGGATGTAACTCGCCATCAGCGAGATCTCTTCCTTGCTGAGGATGTCGTCGAAGTTCACCATGCCGCCCTCGGTGCCGTAGCTGACGATCTTCTCCAGTCGGGCATGTCCGATCTTGAGCGTGTTTACCGGTTCCAGATTCTTGCCTGTGGCGCCCTTGCGCAGGATGCCGTGACAACCGGCACAGCGCTCGAAGTAGATCTTGGACGCGGTCGCCTTCTGTTCCGCCGTGAGCGCGACCACTTCTGTTGCAGCAGCGGGACTCTCGGCAGCAGACGCGATATTGAAGACACCGGCCACCGACATGGCAAGCACCGAAGCAGCGAAATACGGCTTATTCATTTGACACCCCCTCTCAAGATTAACCTCAATGAACACGGCAGGGTTTTCCCCCGACGGCTGCATCATGTTCCTGCCCAAACGGGCAAGCCTTGATGAACGTCAATTTTTTCACTCAACTATTTCTTGTAACGATCCCGCAACAGGGGCTTTTCCGATGATTGATATACATCAAGGAAACAGGATCGGATTCGCCACACTCTGGTGTCTGGAAAATCTCAGACAGGATGGATCGATATCATGCACATTTCCGGAATCGTCGTTCACGCCCGGCCAGGGCACGCCGCCCAGGCCCATGCGCAACTTGCCGCGATCGAGGGCGTGGAAGTCCACATCAGTGACGTCGAATGCAAACTGGTCGTCACCATCGAAAAAGAGGATGAGCAGTCGACCGTGGACACATTTGAACGGCTTAACGCGCTCCCCGGTGTGCTCTCGGCCACCATGGTATACCACCATTTCGAAAACGACACCGATCAATAGACAAGCAGAGGAGACCCATCATGGAATTGACTCGCCGTGAATTCATCAAGATCAGCGCAGTTTCCGCCGCCGCCACCGCGGCCTGCGTAGTCGTACCCGGCGCCCAGGCGGCGCTGGCAGCAGCGGGCGAAAGCGGGATTCGCTGGGACAAGGGAGTATGCCGCTTCTGCGGCACCGGCTGCGGCGTGCTGATCGGCACCAAAGGCGGCCGCGTGGTGGCCACCCAGGGCGACCCCGACGCGCCGGTGAACAAGGGACTCAATTGCATCAAGGGCTATTTCCTGTCCAAGATCATGTACGGCAAGGACCGGCTCACCCAGCCCATGCTGCGGATGAAGGACGGCAAGTACGACAAGAACGGCGAGTTCGCCACCATCAGCTGGGACCAGGCGTTCGACATCATGGCAGAGAAATGCAAGGCCACACTCAAGGCCAAGGGCCCCAAGGGCATCGGCATGTTCGGTTCGGGCCAGTGGACGGTGTGGGAAGGCTATGCTGCCACCAAGCTGATGAAAGCCGGTTTCCGTTCCAACAACCTCGACCCCAATGCGCGCCACTGCATGGCCTCCGCGGTCGCGGGCTTCATGCGCACCTTCGGCATCGACGAGCCGATGGGCTGCTACGATGATGCCGAACACGCCGACGGCTTCGTGCTGTGGGGTTCGAACATGGCGGAGATGCATCCCATCCTGTGGTCGCGCATCACCGACCGCCGCCTCACCGGCAAGGATGTCAGCATCCATGTGCTCTCGACCTTCGACCACCGCTCCACCGAGCTGGCCGACAACACGCTGATCTTCAAACCGCAGAGCGATCTGGCGATACTCAATTACATCTGCAACTACATCATCCAGAACAACGCGGTGAACGAGGCGTTCGTGCAGAAGAACGTCAACTTCAAGAAGGGTGTGACCGACATCGGCTACGGCCTGCGTCCCAATCATCCGCTCGAACAGGCGGCCAACAACAACGGCTATCCCGGCCCGGCCGGCCCCGACGGCAAGCCCACCACCAAGGGCAACCCGAACAATGCCAGCCCGATCACCTTCGACGAGTTCAAGGCTTTCGTTGCCGAATACACGGTGGAGAAGACTTCCGAGATCTCCGGCGTGCCCGCGGAGAACCTGATCGCGCTGGCCAGGCTGTATGCCGACCCGAACAAGAAGGTGGTGTCGTACTGGACCATGGGTTTCAACCAGCACACGCGCGGCACCTGGGTCAACAACATGATCTACAACGTGCACCTGCTGGTGGGCAAGATCTCCGAACCCGGCAACGGTCCCTTCTCGCTCACCGGCCAGCCCTCGGCTTGCGGCACGGCGCGCGAAGTGGGCACCTTCGCCCACCGCCTGCCAGCCGACATGGTGGTGATGAACCCGAAACACCGCGAGGCCACGGAAAAGATCTGGAACCTGCCCGCCGGCACCATCCCGGACTGGATCGGTTCGCATGCGGTGAAGCAGAGCCGCGACCTCAAGGACGGCAACATCAATTTCTACTGGACCTCCACCACCAACAACATGCAGGCCGGGCCGAACATCAACGGCGAGATCTATCCCGGCTGGCGCAACCCGGCCAACTTCGTGGTGGTCTCCGACGTCTACCCCACCGTGTCCGCCGTCTCTGCCGACCTGATGCTGCCCTGCGCGATGTGGATGGAGAAGGAAGGCGCCTTCGGCAACGCCGAACGCCGCACCCAGTTCTGGCGCCAGCAGGTGAAAGCGCCGGGCGAGGCACGCTCCGACCTGTGGCAGTACATGGAGTTCTCCAAGCGCTTCAAGGTCGAGGAAGTGTGGCCCGCCGAGCTGCTGGAGAAAGCGCCGCAATTCAAGGGCAAGACCCTGTACGACGTGCTCTACGCCAACGGCGAAGTCAACAAGTTCCCGCTGGACGAGGTGAAGAAAGTCAACGCGCACGGCATCAGGAACTACAGCAACGACGAGTCCACCGCCTTCGGCTACTACGTGCAGAAAGGCCTGTTCGAGGAATATGCCCAGTTCGGTCGCGGCCATGCGCACGACCTGGCCAGTTTCGACACCTATCACAAGGCGCGCGGCCTGCGCTGGCCGGTGGTGAACAACAAGGAGACGCTGTGGCGTTTCCGCGAAGGCTTCGACCCCTATGTGAAGAAAGGCGAGGGAGTGAAATTCTACGGCCATGCGGACGGCAAGGCGGTGATCTTCGCGCTGCCCTACCAGCCCGCCGCCGAACAGCCCGACAACGAGTACGACCTGTGGCTGTGCACCGGCCGCGTGCTGGAACACTGGCACACCGGCTCGATGACGCGGCGCGTGCCGGAGTTGTACAAGGCGGTGCCGGACGCATGGGTCTTCATGAATCCGGAAGACGCCAAGAAGCGCGACCTGAAACGCGGCGACAAGGTGAAGGTCATCAGCCGCCGCGGCGAGATCACCACCCTGGTGGAGACGCGCGGCCGCAACAAGCCGCCGGCAGGATTGATCTTCGTCCCTTTCTTCGACGAGTCGCGTCTGGTCAACAAACTGACGCTGGACGCCACTTGTCCGATCTCGAAAGAGACCGACTTCAAGAAATGCGCGGCCAAGATCGTTAAGGTCTGAAAGGCGGAGGGTCGGGGGCGGGCGGAAAACATCCCTGTCCCCGGCTGACATCATGGAAGCCACCAGCAACAATCAGAGCCGTCGCCAGTTCTTCCTCGACGTGGCGAAAGCCGCCTGCGGCATCGGCATGTTCGGACTCGGACTGGGTCTGTACGCCAGGCAGGCGCGCGCACTGCCGCCCACAGCCATCCGTCCGCCGGGCGCGCTGGCGGAAGCGGATTTCCAGGGCGCGTGCATCCGCTGCGGGATGTGCGTGCGCGACTGCCCCTACAACATCCTGGAGCTGGCCAGGCCGGAAGACGATCTCGCCACCGGCACACCCTATTTCGTGGCGCGCAAGATCCCGTGCGAGATGTGCGAGGACATCCCCTGCGTCAAGGCCTGCCCCACCGGCGCGCTGGACCACAAGCTCACCGACATCAACAAGGCGAAGATGGGGCTGGCAGCACTGGTCGACCAGGAGACCTGCCTCAACTTCCTCGGCCTGCGCTGCGACGTGTGTTACCGCGTGTGCCCGGTAATCGACAAGGCCATCACGCTGGAGCGCACGCACAATGTGCGCACCACCAAGCACACCATGTTCCTGCCCACGGTGCACTCGGAACACTGCACCGGCTGCGGCAAATGCGAGAAGTCCTGCGTGCTGGAAGTGGCGGCCATCAAGGTGTTCCCGATCAACCTGGCCAAAGGCGCACTGGGCGAACACTACCGGCTCGGCTGGGAGGAGAAGCAGAAGGCCGGTGCAAGCCTGGTGGCACCGGAGATCGAGCACCAGTACAACCTGCCGGAAGGCTACAAGTATGAACAGGGACCGGGCCTGAGCGGCGAGGCTGTTCCGCCGGCTGCGGCACAACCCGCTGTTCCCAAGGCGCTGCATGGAGACCAGCTGTGAGCGAGAACAAAAAGATCGGTGCCGACGCGCTCATGACCAAGGGCTGGCTGGGCGCGCACAGATGGCTGCTGCTGCGCCGCGCCTCCCAGCTCGGCATCCTCGCCCTGTTCCTGCTCGGTCCATGGGCGGGCCTCTGGCTCATCAAGGGCAATCTGGCCTACAGCCTGACGCTGGAAACACTGCCGCTGGCGGATCCCTATGTGCTGCTGCAGTCCCTGCTGACCGGGCATGTGCCGGAGAGACTCGCGCTGATCGGGGCAGCCCTGGTGATCGGCCTGTATGTCGTGATCGGGGGACGCTCCTATTGCTCCTGGGTCTGTCCGCTCAACATGCTGACCGATCTTGCCGCCTGGCTGCGGCGCCGCCTCGGCATCAAGGGCGGTGCGCATTTCTCGCGCAACACGCGCTACTGGCTGCTCGCCATGACGCTGCTGCTGGCCGCAGCCACCGGCACCATCGTCTGGGAGATGCTCAATCCGGTCGCCATGCTGCACCGCGGGATCATCTTCGGTCTGGGGATGGCCTGGAGCATCGTCCTCGCGGTTTTCCTGTTCGACCTGTTCGTCAGCCCGGACGGCTGGTGCGGCCATCTCTGCCCGGTGGGTGCCTTCTACAGCCTGATCGGCAAGGCCAGTCTGCTGCGCGTCAGTGCGACACAGCGCGCCGCATGCAACGACTGCATGGACTGTTTCGCGGTGTGTCCCGAACCGCAAGTCATCAAGCCGGCACTGAAGGGACAGGCGAAAGGCATCGGCCCGCTGATCACTTCGCACAACTGCACCAACTGCGGTCGCTGCATCGATGTATGTTCCAAGGATGTGTTCGGATTCGCTTCGCGTTTCAACAACAAGGCGGAAGTCAGCGCCCCGCAGGGGGGAGCAACCGCTCTCGGCAACAGATCATGATAAAGAGGAGATCAACCATGAAAAACACGCTGCAGTTCGCCCTTGTCGCACTCGCCACTTCTGCTCTGTCTTTCCTCGCCGCAACGCCGGCGCTGTCAGCCGAGGGGGCCGTCCAGTCGCTGCGCGGCGTGGATGCGCAGGCCGCCGATCAGGCCCCGGAGGAAAAAACCCAGCTCGGCAGGCGTCCCGGCTCGCAGAAGGTCGTGCCGCGTACTTTTGACAAGCAACCGCCTGTCATCCCGCACGCCACCGAGAACTTCGACGAGATCACGCTGGAGGAGAACCAGTGCCTGAGCTGCCACGGGCCGGCGAAATACAAGGAAAAGAAAGCACCCAAGATCGGCGTCAGCCACTTCCGCAACCAGCAGACCGGCAAGCTCATGAAGCAGGTATCCAGTGCGCGCCACAACTGCGTTCAGTGCCATGTGCCGCAGGTAGATGCCCAGCCGCTGGTGGAGAACACCTTCCAGAGCGTGCCGCAGGGAAAGGGCAAGTAAAACTCCCGAGTCAGGGCGCGATCTGCAACTGCTCTGGATCGAGCAGCAGGTAGCGCGCATGGCGCCCCTCTTCCCTGCTACCGTCGTCGCTGACGATCATGATGCGCTGGCGGCCGTCGATCACGGCGGGCGTCACCCCCTCGGCATGTTCGAAGCCTTGCAAACCCGGAACGCTGACGCGGCGCGGATGCTCGCCTGACTTGCCGCTCCAGAACCAGAGCTGGAAGTGGACCTGCTCGCGTGCGACCGGTCCGCTGATCAGCAGATAGCCGCCGAGTGCCGGCACCCAGCTCATCCCCCTGATGCCGTTCCCGCCCAGATCCAGTGTTTCCAGTTCGGGCGCTATGCGCGGCGTCGCGCCCGCGTCGAACATCGCGGCCGGATTCTCGACACTGGCGACGATCGCGCGGCCGTCGAGCAGGGGACTGCGGAAACCGACCAGCAGGCGCTGCTGGTCGGGGCTGATCTCCAGCGCCTCGATGTTGAGGCCGCCGTCGTTCTTCACGTCGCGGATCTCCGCCGCCTGCGCCAGCAACGGGTGTGCCGCGGCCAGTGCGGGCTTCAGCTCCATGACCACCGACGGCGCGACCACGCGTTCGCCCTCGATGCGGAAACGGACCAGCTTGTCGCGCGATCTCTTCTGCTCGCCTTTGCCGTTGCGCGAATGCGATGTCAGCGCGTAGATATTCCCGGAGCGGTCGAGCGCGATGCCTTCGAGGTCGTCCAGTTTCCAGAAATCGTCATCGGCCTGCCGCATGTCCGGCGTCAACGGCGTGCTGCCGGCACTGCCGTCGCGGCGGATCGTGACCAGGCTGAACGGGTGTTCCTTTTCGTCCTCGACGACGAGGAAGCGACCGTCCGCAAGCTGCTGGATGGCGGATGGTTCATAGACGCCGGTCAGGGTCAGGAACATGAGCATGTCGTTCATCGTCATGCCGATCTGAGCCTCCTGCGGGAAAGCATTCCGTCCGGATCCGGGATCATTTTTCCGCCAGTGCCGCTTCGAACGTCTCGATGGGTACCGGCCTGCCGAACAGATAACCCTGGTACGCCATGCAGCCGTTCTGCCTGAGGAAATCGAGCTGCTCCTGCGTCTCGACGCCTTCCGCGATCACGTTGATGCGGAAGTGCTGCGCCAGGCTGATGATGGTTTGCACCATGATCGCATCGTCGACATCGTTGGTGATGTTGCGCACGAAACTCTGGTCGATCTTGATCTGGTCCAGCGGCAGCTGCTTCAGGTAGGACAGCGAGGAATAGCCCGTGCCGAAATCGTCCAGCGCCAGTCCGACCCCCAGCGCCTTCAATGCGTGCATCCTTGCGACCACTTCCGCCACATCGTTCAGCACCACGCTCTCGGTCAACTCCAGCTTCAGACGGGCCGGATCGACCCGATGGATGCGCAGCAATGCCGCAACGGTGTCCACGAACTCGTGCTTCTTGAATTGCTGCGCACTGACGTTGATCGCCAATGTCAGCGCGCGGGTCTGTTCGCGCTCGCTCCAGAGCGCCAGTTGTCTGCATGCCGACTCCAGCACCCAGTGTCCTATCTCCTGGATCAGGGAGCTGTCCTCGGCAATGGGGATGAACTGTGCCGGGGAGACCATGCCCCGGACCGGATGCATCCAGCGTATCAGGCCTTCTGCACCGAATGGACGCTGTTCGCTGTCCAGCTGGACCTGGTAATGCAGACGCAATTGTCCGTCGGGCACCGCATGGCGTAACTCGGCTTCCAGCGCCGCGCGCGTCTCCACCGCGTACTGCATGGCCGGATCGAAGAAACGCACCGCATTGCGCCCCGATTCCTTGGCCTGATACATGGCCATGTCGGCATGCTTGAGCAGGGTGTCCACAGTCTGTTCGTTACCCCGGTACAGGCATACCCCGATGCTGGGCGAGCTGAGGTGTTCCTTGTCGTTGAGCTGATAGGGTTCGGTCAGTGCGGCCCTGATCTTCTCGGCGATCAGCGCGACCTTCTGCGAGACCTCGTTCGCGTTCGTCCCTATCTCCTCGATCAGGATCACGAACTCGTCGCCGCCGATGCGCGCCACGGTGTCCATGTCGCGCACACAGCCGCGCATGCGCTTGGCCACGTCGATCAGGAATATATCGCCGTGGTCATGCCCCAGCGTGTCGTTGAGCGTCTTGAAGCGGTCCATATCGAGGAAGAGCAGCGCGCCGTACTGATTGCTGCGCGCCGATGCCGACTGCGCCTGCTGGATACGGTCCAGCACGAAACGCCGGTTGGGCAGGCGGGTCAGGGTATCGTAGAACGCCAGGCTGTAGATCTCCTCTTCGGCCTGCTTGCGCGTGGTGATGTCGCTGAAGATCGAGACATATTCGGTGGTTTCGCCCTTGTCGTTCCTCACCGCGGTGATGGTCAGCCATTTCGGGTAGACCTGCCCGTTTTTGCGCTTGTCCCAGATCTCCCCGGTCCAGGAGCCGTTCTCCAGCAAGCGCTTCCACATCGCCGCGTAGAATTCGGTGCTCTGGCGCCCGGAGCGCAGGATGCGCGGATTCCTGCCGACGACATCTTCCTGGCTGTAACCGGTGATGACCTCGAAAGCATGGTTGACGCGGATGATGTTGGCGTTCGCATCCGTGATCATGATGGCCTCATGGGTCTCGAACGTGGTGGCCGCGATGCGCAGCTGGCTTTCGACCCGGCGCCGCTCCTCGATCTGCTGCGTCAGCAGCTGGTTGCTGAGCAGGGTCTTGGCCTCGACCGATTTGGCCGTCTTGACCACCAGCCACAGCGACAGGCCGTATCCCGCCAGCCGCTGCACATGCCAGCCCCACCAGGGCAGATCCCAGACGTGCGACTGCGCGAACATCAGTGCGGCGGAGGCAATGATGAGACACTGGAATGAAAAGAGCAGGTCCTCGGGCCTGCCGGATTGCCGGTAGGTGAGGAACAGTTTCAGCGAGGCCAGCAGCAGGAGCGCACCGCCGCTGTTGTTCAACAGCACGGCAGTCGGCGTGAACCTCCCGCCTTCCAGCATCTGCGGTATCAGTTGCGGCCAGAGCAGTGAACCGGCACCCGACAGGATCGCCACCAGCAGGGCGGCGAAGAAGCGGTATCTCAGCGTCGACTTTTGCGCAGTGGCAGGCAACCAGACCATCGCGAACAACAGCCCGCCAAAGACAGTGGCCAGCGCATGCAGCCAGACGAAGGTCTCGCCTGCTGGCATCAGGGCATGCAAACCGTCCAGGCAGCTCATGGCGGACAGGGCCGCGGCGATCTGGTAGTTGAAGCTGCTGCCCTCGCCGATCGCATTCAGCCGCAGCAGCAGATAGGCGACCATCGCCGCGATGACCGAGCCTGCCATCTCGATGGCGCCATGCAGTGCCGGGTTCTGCACGAGCATCGGGCTGCCCGTGCTTTCCAGCAGCAGGCTCAGCGCCTGGATCAGCAACCCCAGCGTGAAGACCGCAACCATCATGATGCGCAAACGCAATGTCTCAGATCCGGTGCCTGTCATGTCGCATCTATCGCCTTCATCTGTTGTCGACCCGCACGGGGTATGTGTGATGACGCGGACTGCCGCTGTGTCCGCGGAACCGGCATATCTCTTCTATTTCCTGCCCGCCGCCAGCTCCCTGGCAAAACGCGCTTCCAGCGCGGGCTGCCCCTCCAGACCTTCGAAGCCCGATGCCAGCAGATCGTCGAGCCGGCCCAGCCTGTCATCCAGCGCCGGGTGCGTCTTGAACATCAGGGCCACGTTGGAGTCGGCCGGGTTGAGCGCTTGCAGGGTCTGCAACACCGCAGGCAGGCCGTATGGGTCATAGCCGCCGCGTGCGGCGATCACCACGCCCATGCGGTCCGCCTCGTACTCGTCGTTCTTGTCCAGACCGCGCGCATACACTTCGGTACCGGCACTGACCAGTTTGGTCAGGCGCGGATCGCCGCCCTTTTCCCTGATCGCATCGTTGGCCAGATCGGTCAGCAACTCCGCCTGTGCGCCTTTCCTGATCGCCTGCAGGTGGTGCTTGCGCAGCACATGCGACATCTCGTGCGCCAGCACGCCCGCCAGTTCCGCTTCGCTGTTCATGCGCACCAGCAGGCCTTTGGTGACGAACACCTTGCCGCCGGGCGTGGCGAAGGCGTTCACATCGTTGTCGTCGAGCACGCCGAACAGCCAGGGCAGATCCGGGCGCTCGGTCTGCGAGGCGAGCCAGCGTCCGACCCGGTTCACATAGCGCTGCACCGGCGGATTGTCCAGCAGGGGCGCGGCGCCCAGCAGGTTGCTGGCGATGCCGTCGCCGAGCATGATCTCCTGTGGTTCGTCGATCTCGGTATTGGCCTTCTGTACCTTCTGCACGGTCTTCACCGCCTTGTCCAAATCGATCTTGCCCAGATCGAAGGAAGCCGCGGGGAGCGCCGCTCCCAGCAGGCAAACCATCAGCAGCGTCTGCTTCGTTCTCATCATCGGCCTCCGCTCACGTAGTCGATACTCTGCGCTTCCAGTTTCCCTTCAGCCGCGTAGCGCTGCGCATCCTGCTTGCTCACGGCATTGCGCCTCGCCGCCTGCAGCGCCTTGGCATCCGGCTTGGCGTTCTTCAACTGCTCCTCCGACAGACCCCGCACCCCGGTGGTGACCGTGCTGCCGCTCTTGCCGGTGGAAGCGACATTGAACAGGCTTCTCAGACCTGTATCGCCGCGTTTGCTCTGCGCATTCGACTCCAGTTGCAGAGCCAGCATCTTCACCCAGCCGCTGAAGGAGGCCGACTTGACCTGCGTCCAGCCAGATCTCCGTTCCAACACCTCCACCTTGCTGCGCGGCGGCAGCGTGGTCAGCGTCTGCGCATCGCCGTACGGTTTGGCCTTCAATTCGGTGGCGCGTATGGTGTATGCGTATCCCTCCGCCCAGACTGCCGGTGCGAAACCGAACAGCAGGCATAACGCGATGATGTTCCTCATTCCTGCATCCCTCCTTTTTTCAGCGGCGCGAACAACTCGACCTCCTGCTCGCGCCCTTTCACCTTGAACGACCCGTGAGACTTGAATTCGAACGCGTCGCCGCAGGCTTCCATGGTCTCGCGCGAGACCAGGATGCGCGACACGCCCTTGGTCAGGCCCTCGATGCGGCTGCCGAGATTGACCGTGTCGCCGATGGCGGTGTATTCGCGCCGCTGCTCGGAGCCGATCAGGCCGACCACCGCCGGACCGGTATGGATGCCGATGCCGACATCGAAGTCCGCATCTTCCTCACCCAGTTCCTTCTTGAAGCGCTGCAGCACCTCGCCCATCTCCAGCGCCGCCTCGACCGCGTGGCGCGCATGCTCGGGATCGTCCAGCGGCGCGCCCCAGAACGCCATGATGCAGTCGCCGATGAACTTGTCCAGCGAGCCGCCGTGGCGGAACACCACCTCCACTTGCAGAGTGAAATAACGGTTCAGCAGCTCCACCACCTGCTGCGGGGTGCGCTTCTCCGACAGCGTGGTGAAACCGCGGATGTCGGAGAACAGGATGGTGATCTGGCGGCTCTCGCCCGCGCGGCTCAAGCCGCCGTGCGCCACCAGTTCCTTCACCACATGCGGATTGACGAAACGGCTGAACAGCTGCACCGCCTGTTCGCGCGACCTGCGTTCGCGCAGATACTCGTGCAGGGCGAAGGCGAAATAGCCGGCCCATGCCAGCAGCAGCGGCGACAGCACCGGCAGCAGATACAGCTGCGCCACGGCGAGATAGCTGGCCAGCAATGCGGCGACGGTGACCAGCGCCAGTGCGAAACCGACCTTGAGCGCGTTGATGCCGCGCAGGAAAGCGAGGCTCAGCAGGGCCAGCAGCAGCACGGCGATGCCCAGTGCAAAATCGTCCCCGAGCTTGTGCATGGCGCGGCCGTTCTTCAGGCCGTCCAGCGCGGTGGCCAATATCTCCACGCCGGGTTGCAGGCTGGACATCGGCGTGGCACGCAGGTCATGCAGCCCGGTCGCGGCCGTGCCGATGATGACGATCTTGCCTTGCAGCTCATCGGCGGGACGTTGCGGCTGGCGGCGGTCGAAATCCTCGTACAGGTCGGCATAGGAGATATGCCGGAACGTGCCCGGGGCACCGCGCCAGGCGAGGATCAGGTCCGGCTGCCGCGGCACGCTGTAACCCAGATCCTGCGCCACGCGCGCCGGCAACGAGGGGATGAGCCATCCGTAAGCGTCTGCAGCGAGCTGGTAGCGGCGCCCTATGCCATCGCTGTCTTCCAGATAGTTGATGGTGCCGACACGCCAATGTAGCGGGTCGATGGCCAGCGGCGGCAGCACGGCAAGGCGCGCCGTCTCATCGGCCTGCTCCCCGCGCTGCAGCCCCAGCATCTGCGCAACCTGCGCGATGGGCGCACCCTGCGCATCCAGCGCCGAATCGCGCCGCACCATGGGGAAATACACCTTGTCGAGTCCGCGCAGGGCACTGTTGAATGCCTCATCGCTGTCGGGACGGAATTCGTCGCGCTCGCTGAACAGGATGTCGAACACGATGGCTTCGGGCTTCTGTCTGGCGATGCCGCGCACCAGTTCGCCGTGCACCGCCCGCGGCCACGGCCAGCTTCCGGCCGTCTCCTGCATGCGCGCCAGGCTGGCATCGTCGATATCGACGATGACGATGTCGGCATCGGGCGAAAGTCCAAGCGCCTGCTGCCTGACAAAGAGATCGGATAGCCGGTTCTCCAGCGGGGCCAGTGCATGCAACCAGGCCAGCTCCAGCGCCGCCAGCAACAGGAAAGCGATGCCGATGCGCGACAATGACTTGCGTGAGGACGTGACGGGAGGACTGTTCATGCCGCACATACTAATCGCAACGTCTCATTTCCAACAGTCCCTTGCTTTTAGATGCGTGCGATTCCCCCTATAATCGCGCCCACTCCCTATCAATCCCCAGCAACAACCCATGCTTCCAATGCGTACTGCCCTGCTGCTTTGCTGCCTGTCCCTGACGGGTTGCAGCTCCATTCCCAACCTGAGCAACTACACCAAACAGAAGGATCCCTTCGAGTCGTTCAACCGCGGCATGTACAACTTCAACGACAGCGTTGACCGCAATGTGGTCAAGCCGGTCGCGCAAGGGTACGACAAGGTGATGCCGTCCCCGGCCAGGACCATGGTGAGCAACTTCTTCTCCAACCTGGACGACGTCGTGGTCACGGTGAACGACCTGTTGCAGTTCAAATTCAAGCAGGCGGCCAGCGACGGCAGCCGCGTGTTGTTCAACAGCACGTTCGGCATTTTCGGCCTGTTCAACATCACCGAGAAACTGCCCAAGCACAACGAGGACTTCGGCCAGACGCTGGGCTACTGGGGTTTGCCGAGCGGGCCGTATCTGGTGCTGCCCGTGCTGGGACCGAGCTCGATACGCGACGGCAGCGGCCTGTATGCGGACAGTTTCAGCAGCGTGATCAGCAACACCGACCATGTGGCGACGCGCAACAGCGCCTGGGCGCTGAAGGGATTGGATACGCGTGCCGGTTTCCTCGAACAGGAGAAGGTGCTGGATGATGCGATCATCGACCGCTACAGCTTCATCCGCGATGCCTATCTGATGCGCAGGCAGAATCTGGTATACGACGGCAGTCCGCCGCGCGTCAGGTACGACGACGACGACGAAGAGGAATAAAAAACGGCGGGATCATCCCGCCGTTTTCATTTGCCGCCATGTGAATCTCAACGTCCCGCACGCAACGCTTCGATACGCTCGTCCAGCGGCGGGTGCGTCATGAACAGGCGCGAGAAACCGCCACCGCTCGAGATCGCCATCGCCGACATGTTCTGCGGCAAGGCAGCGGCCTGCTCGTGGTTGGCTTTCAGGCGCTCCAGCGCGGCGATCATCTTCTGGCGTCCGGCCAGGCTGGCACCGCCCGCATCGGCGCGGAACTCGCGCTGGCGCGAGAACCACATGACGATGATGCTGGCGAGGATGCCCAGGATGATCTGCGCAGCGATCTCGGCGACGAAAGCGCCGATGCCGGGGCCGTTGCGGCCGTCGTTCTTGAGCAGCACGCGATCGACCAGGATGCCGAACAGTTTGGCGAAGAACACCACAAAGGTGTTCACCACGCCCTGGATCAGCGCCAGCGTGACCATGTCGCCGTTCGCCACATGGCTCACTTCATGCGCCAGCACGGCTTCTGCCTCGTCGCGGCTCATGCTGTGCAGCAGGCCGGTGCTCACGGCGACCAGCGCATTGTTGCGGTTCCAGCCGGTGGCAAAGGCGTTCACGTCGGGGGCGTCGTAGATCGCCACCTCCGGCATGCCGATACCGGCTGCCTGTGCCTGGCGGCGCACGGTCTCGACCAGCCAGCGTTCGGTCGGATCCTGCGGGTTCTCGATGACTTGGGCGCCGACCGACATCTTGGCCATCCACTTCGACATCAGCAAGGAGACGATGGAACCGGAGAAGCCGATCACTGCCGACAACACCATCAGTGCAGTGAAGTTGATCGCACCGCTCTCGTCCAGCACACGATCCACCCCCAGCAGCCGCAGGGTGATGTTGATGACCGCCAGTACCGCGATATTGGTCAGGATGAACAGGAAGATACGTTTCATTGCATTTATTCTCCAAAGATACGATGTTGTGCGGCGCGCAGTGTACCACCGGGGCCGTGCTTGCCAGATGCGGGCAGATCGCCGTATTTCAAGCCCCCGGCACCCAGCCGCAGGATTCGAATGATGCCGGGACGAAAAGTTTCATGCCGCTGTCCGGCGCGGGAATCAGCGCATAAAAACCCTATTGACCATAACCTACTATTTAACTAGGATATGATCACCTATCGAGGCGATCATCATGACAGACCGTTACACCGGAACCGCCATCACTCTGCACTGGCTGATCGCCTTGCTGATCTTCATCGCATTCCCATTGGGCGTGTACATGCACGAATTGCCGCTGTCGCCGGACAAGCTGCGCCTCTACAGCTACCACAAGTGGATAGGCGTCACGGTGTTCATGCTGGCGGTGATACGCGTCTACTGGCGCGCCACCCACCGCCCACCGGCCATGCCGGACAGCATGGCGAATTGGGAAAAGTTCGCCGCCCACGCCACCCATTACGCCCTCTATGTGCTGATCTTCATCATCCCGCTGAGCGGCTGGCTGATGAGTTCGGCCAAAGGTTTCCAGACCGTGTGGTTCGGCGTACTGCCGCTGCCCGACCTGCTGAACAAGGACAAGGAACTGGGCGACATGCTGCTGGAGGTGCACAAGATGCTCAATTTCCTGTTGTTCGGCCTGGTGCTGGGCCATGTCGGTGCAGCGCTCAAGCACCATTTCATCGAGCGCGACGACATCCTTGCGCGCATGGTCACCTTCCTGCGCAGGAAATGACGGAACGTACAGCGCAGCAGCCTTTAAAACCGGGAGTACTGCCATGAATAAACTCTTTCCTGCCCTGCTCGCCAGTCTGTTCGCCTTTCCCGTCCATGCGGCCGACACATACACGATAGACCCCACCCATACCTGGCCGATGTTCGAGGTGAGCCACCTTGGCTTCTCGACGCAGCGCGGTCGCTTCGACAAATCCAGCGGCAAGGTGGTGCTCGACACCGCCGCCGGCACCGGACACATCGAACTGGTCATCGACACGGCCTCCATCAACATGGGCTTCGAGGAATGGAACAAGCACATGAAGGGGCCGGACTTTTTCAGCGTGGTGTATTTCCCTACCATGACCTTCACCTCGGACAAGATCGTGTTCGACGGCGACAAACCGGTGACAGCATCGGGTGAACTGACCCTGCTGGGCGAGACCCGCCCTGTCACGCTGACCATCAGCGACTTCAAGTGCGGCACCCACCCGATGTTGCGCAAAACCATGTGCGGAGCGAACGTCGCCACCACCATCAAGCGCTCCGACTTCGGCATGAAGCGTTTCATCCCCATGGTCGGCGATGAAGTGAGGATCTATTCGCCGGTGGAAGCCTACAAGGATTGAATTGGCAACACGCCCGGCACGGTCGGATATCCCGGCCGTGCTACCCTAGTCACGAGATCAACCACACCACCCGGAATGCTTGCCCATGGATAGCCGATCGTTCTTCGCTTCGTTCAGACCCCACCCCTTACCGACCTCATTCGCCGAAAAACTCCGCAGCGCGCTGGCGGGCGGCAGCGCCATCCTGCTGCTGACGCTGGCGCTGCAACACCTGCCGCAGAACCTGCTCCCCATGCTCATCGTCGTCTCGATGGCCGCTTCGGCGACGCTGCTGTACGCCACGCCGCACAGTCCGCTGTCGCAACCGTGGAACCTGGTCGGCGGGCATGTCGTCTCGGCCATCGCGGGATTGCTGTGCAGCGCACTCATCCCCGAGCCGACCATCGCTGCGGGTGCCGCAGTCGGCCTGGCCATCCTGGCGATGCAGCTCCTCTCCTGCCTGCATCCGCCCAGCGCAGCCACCGCGCTGATGATGGTGCTCGGCAGTTCGCAGTTCCATGTGATGCAATGGCAATGGGCGCTCGCCATCGTCGCAATCAACGCGGGCATCTCGCTGTTGCTGGCATTGACCATCAACAACCTGCTGCCCGGCAGACGCTACCCGATGCCGGCACTCCCCGCGCAGACACCGCCCAAACCAGCCCCCTTCATCGAGCTTGAAGAGAGCGATCTCACCCGGGCGCTGGAACAGATGGACAGCGCGATCGATGTGAGCGAGGAGGACCTTGCGCAGATCTACAAATTGGCACTGCAGAGCGCGCAGAAGCGCATCGAGGCAGCGATGCCGTCATGAGGATCTTTCTGGCCACCGTCCTGATCTTTACCCTGAGTGCTTGCGGCACCCGCGCCCCGCGCGAGGCCGCTTACTATGAGATGGATCGCGGAAACCTGCCAGCCGCGAATGTCACGCTGAACATACCCGGCCTGGGCCCCTGCACCGACAATCCGGATCGCACTTTGCGCCTCGACGCCGCCCAACCCATCAACGTGCTGGTACACGGCTGCTTCGGCTCTTCCGGCGAATTTCGCGGACTTGCCCAAGTGCTGGCTTTCCACGGCCAGCAGACCGCCTGTTTCACTTACGATGACCGCGACAGCCTGACCCACAGCGCCACCGACCTGCGCAGCGCAGTCGATCAGCTCGCTGCACAGACCCACGCGACACCGATCACCGTGATCGGACACAGTCAGGGTGCGTTGATCTCGCGCAAATCGCTCACCGAACTGCCGCTCGCGCCGCCGCAACACCAGTCGGAACTGCGCCTGGTGACCATCTCCGGTCCTTTCGACGGCATCGCCTCGGCAGAGACATGTGGAAAAAAATGGCTGTACCCGCTCACACTGGGCCTGCTACCGGCAAGCTGTTATGTGGTGACCGGAGCGAAGTGGTCCGACATCACCTACTCCTCGCGCTTCATCCGCGAGCCGGGAATGCTGATCCCGCAAGTAAGCAGTTATCTGAAGATAGACACAGACGAGCGCGACAGCTGCCGCCGCGAGGAGAATGGACGCTGCCTGGAGAATGACGATGTCTTCTCGCTGGCGGAGCAGCACAACCCGCTGGTGGAGAACGATGCCCGCGCAAAGCGGGTGGAAGTGAAGGCGGGACATGTGGAGATCGTCGGCAACAAACGCGTCGCCCCGACCAAGTTGATCGCCACACTGCAGCAGCAAGGCGTGATCCGCGCGACCGCCCCTGATCGGCTATCCGCCTTCAATCTGCTGCTGGCACGGATCTATCAGGATGAGGGACTCAAAGACCGCACGCCGCGTTGATGGCGAGGGATAACGCCTGTCAGACTTGCTGTTCAATCCCTTTATTTTCCTGACAGGCTTTAATCCTAACAATTAAAAGACTTCCTCGCCCGGTTTGCGCCCCGATGTGGGGGTATGCCCGGATGGACGCCGCCGAGCCAAAGTCACTATTCAACGATCACGCGCCCCACCATGTGCGGATGGGGGCCGCAAATATAAGGGTACTCGCCCTTCGTATCGAACTTGCGCTGCCAGCTTTCGCCCGGGAACATCAACTCAGACTCTGCCACGCCTTCATTCTGGAACCAGACAGTGTGATAACCGCGTTTCTCGTAGCTCTTCCACACGACCGTATCCCCCGCTTTTACCCTGACAACCTCGGGAACGAATCTCATCTTCTCTATCCGGACTTCAACCGTGTCTGCACAGGCGGGTTCGAGCGGCAGGGCAGCCAGCATGATTGAGAAACAGCATATTGCGAATCCGTTCACAAAGTGATGTATATCCAGGCGACTGTGGTCGATCTCTTTTGCTTTCATGTCATCCTCCTTGATAACAGTTCGGCTTCGGCATTGTGCTTCATGGCCGCAAACTACGCCGCCCCCGAGAAAGGGTCAATATGCCGGGCGCACTGTTTGCTCTACGAACTTCAAGGATTCGCAATGGGAATACAAAAGCCGATGCGTGCCGCATCGGCTTTGTTTTAACGGAATGTTTCGTGACAAAAAACCAATTACATTTGCTGTCACGGAAACGGATCACCAGCCCGATTCGCGTTCCGGCGTTGCGGTGATCTTGTGGATGCTCAGGTCGGCGCCGTTGAACTCCTCCTCATGGGTGAGACGGATGCCGACCAGTTTCTTCAGCAAGCCGTAGACGACGAAGCCGCCGATCAGCGCGACAGCTACACCCAGCAGCGTGCCTATCAGTTGCGACATGAAACTGACACCGCCGATGCCGCCCAGTTCTTTCATACCGAAGATGCCGGCGGCGATGCCACCCCACGCGCCACAGAGGCCGTGCAGCGGCCACACGCCGAGCACGTCGTCGATCTTCCAGCGGTTCTGCGTGAGCGTGAACATGACCACGAACAATGCACCGGCGACGCCGCCCACCATGAGCGCACCGATGGGATGCATGAGGTCAGAACCGGCGCACACCGCGACCAGTCCAGCCAGCGGACCGTTATGCACGAAGCCGGGGTCGTTCTTGCCCAGCCACAGCGCGGTGAGCGTGCCGCCGACCATGGCCATCAGCGAGTTGACCGCAACCAGTCCGCTGATGCCGGTGACGGTCTGCGCCGACATGACGTTGAAGCCGAACCAGCCGACGGTCAGTATCCATGCGCCGAGGGCGAGGAACGGGATGCTGGAAGGCGGGTGCGCGGAGATGCGCCCTTCCTTGTTGTAACGACCGCGGCGCGCGCCGAGCAGCAACACGGCAGCGAGGCCTATCCAGCCACCCACTGCATGCACCACCACCGAGCCGGCGAAGTCGTGGAAGCCGGCACCGAAGCTGGTCTTCAGCCACTCCTGGACACCGTATGATCCATTCCAGGCGATCCCCTCGAAGAAAGGATAGACGAAACCGACCAGCAGAAAAGTGGCGGCGAGTTGCGGATTGAATTTCGCGCGTTCGGCGATGCCGCCGGAGACGATGGCCGGGATGGCCGCGGCGAAAGTCATCAGGAAGAAGAACTTCACCAGACCGTAGCCGTTGCCGACTGCCAGCTGATCGGCGCCGACGAAGAAACTCACGCCGTAGGCGATGCCATAACCGATGAAGAAATAGGCGATGGTCGAGACGGCCAGGTCGCTGAGTATCTTCACCAGCGCGTTGACCTGGTTCTTCTTGCGCACGGTACCCAGCTCAAGGAATGCAAAACCCGCATGCATCGCAAGCACCATGATGGCGCCCAACAGCACGAAAAGTGCATCGCTACTGACTTTCAATTCTTCCATGTCATCTCCAGAAAAGTGCAAACTGCGAGGACGTATGCAAAGCCTGTGCCAGCAACAACAGGCATTGATTTATTTGGACAAATTTATGATCCGCTGAGTTTTTTGCAATCACAAATCACCAACTTGGTGCTTTCGATGATTTCGCGCACCATGATGAGGCCTTACTTCGGTGCGAGCCAGCCCCCGTTCAGCACCTTGTCCAGCCAGAACAGACCGATGATGGTCTTGCTGTCGTCGATCTTGCCCTGCCTCACCCACTCCAGCGCATCCGCCAGCGAAAGCTCGAACACTTCGAGGAACTCGCCTTCATCCAGCTTGCGCCCCTCGTGGCTCAGACCGCGCGCAAGGAAGTATTCCATGCGTTCGTCGGCATAGCCGATGCACGGCCAGGATGTGGTGAGATGTATCCATTCCTTCGCCACATAGCCTGTCTCCTCCAGCAGCTCGCGTTGCGCGCAATCGAGGATGTGTTCCTGATCGTCGATCTTGCCGGCGGGCAACTCGATAAATTCGCGATGCAGGGGATAGCGGAACTGCCGCTCCATCACCAGATTGCCGTTGTCGAGCAAGGCCAGCACGGCAACCGCTCCGGGATGGGTGATGTATTCGCGCGTGCTGGTGCTGCCGTCAGGCAGCAATACATTGTCTTTGCGCACCGTGATGAAATTGCCGTCGTACATCAGGCGGCTGTCGAGTTGTTTCTCAGTCAGGTCCATGTTCATCCTCCACAAACGAACACTCCCGCCGCAGCGGGAGTGTCTGGTCAAAATCTCGTCACATTCAATGCAGCAGGGACTGCTGCACCGAAACGTAGCATACCGACATCAGCGTATTCGGGAATATGCCGAGCAACAGGATCGCCATGCCGTTGATGGAAACCAGCAGGCTGCTGTCGGGCTGGATATATATCTTCTCGTGGCTCTCGGGCGCATCGAAGTACATCAGCTTGACGATGCGCAGGTAGTAGAACGCGCCGATCAGCGAGAACAGCACCGCCATCACCACCAGGGGGATATGCCCCGCCTGCACCGCGGCGCTCAGCACCGAGAACTTGGCATAGAAGCCCACGGTGGGCGGCACGCCGGCCATGGAAAACATCAGCAGCAGCATCATGAAGGCGAGCCAGGGGCTGCGCTGGTTGAGCCCCTTGAAGTCGTTCAGCGTGTCGGCCTCGAAGCCCTCGCGCGAGAGCAGCATGATCATGCCGAAGCCGCCCAGACTCATCAGCACATAGACCAGTGCGTAGAACATGGCCGCGCCGTAGCCTTCGATGGTGCCGGAGAGCACGCCGATGAGCAGGAAGCCCATGTGCGCGATGGTCGAATAGGCGAACATGCGCTTGAGGTTGGTCTGCGCGATCGCGGTGATGTTACCCACGGCCATGGACAGCACGGCCAGGATCATCAGCATGCCGGCCCAGTGGATCATCATCGGCTGCAGCGCTTCAACCAGGATACGCATCACGAAGGCAAACGCGGCGAGCTTGGGCGCGGTACCGATGAACATGGTCATCGCTGTGGGTGCGCCGTGATACACGTCCGGCACCCACATATGGAAAGGCACAGCCCCCAGTTTGAATGCCAGCCCGGCGACGATGAAGGCCAAGCCGAACACCAGCAACGATTTGTTCGCCGTTCCGTTCTGGATGACGTCGGAGATACGGGCGATGTCCAGACTGCCGGTCGCGCCATACAACATGGACATGCCGTAGAGCAGGAAGCCGGAGGCCATCGCGCCAAGGATGAAATATTTCATCGCCGACTCGGTGGCGATCGCGGAATCGCGCTGCAACGCGACCATGGCATACAGGCTCAGGGCGAGCAGTTCAAGACCAAGATACAGCGTGAGGAAGTTGCTGGCAGAGGTCATCACCATCATGCCCAGCGTGGCGAACAGCACCAGCGCGAGGAACTCGCCGGTGAACAGGCCGCGCACCAGCAGGTAGCTGCGCGAATACAGCAGCATCGCCATCACCGCCAGGCAGATGAACACCTTGAGCACATAGGACATCACATCGCCCACGAACATGTTGTTGAACAGGTGGGAGATGCCGGGCTGGTGGGTGAACAGCAGGATGAGCACGGTACAGAACAGCGCGACTTGCGTCAGCAGGTAGGTGACGGTCTTGGTGTAGTTGACGATGAACAGATCCACGATGAGGATCACGCTCACCATCACGAGCAGGAACATCTCTGCATAGATCGGGGACAGGGAAGCGAGATAATTCATGTTTTCCTCAATTCGGGATTTTGGAGATGTTCAGGTGCACCACCAGATCGTTGACCGATGCGTGCATGATGTCGGCGAACGGCAAGGGATACAGTCCCATGCCGAGAACACCCAGTGCCAGGATGACGAACACCAGTTTCTCGCGCCCGCCGATGTCGTGCAGGTGTTTGACGTGGTCATTGGCGACTGCACCGAAGATCACGCGCTTGTACATCCACAGCGTATAGGCGGCGCCGAAGATCAGCGTGCTCGCCGCCGCGAAGGCATACCAGAAGTTGGCCTTCACCGCCCCCATGATCACCATGAACTCGCCGACGAAACCGCTGGTACCCGGCAGGCCGCTGTTGGCCATGGCGAACAGCATGAAAAAGGCCGCGAAAACCGGCATCTTGTTGGCGACACCGCCGTAATCCACGATCTGGCGCGAGTGCACGCGGTCGTACAGCACGCCGATGCACAGGAACAAGGCGCCGGAGACGAAACCATGCGAAATCATCTGCAGCAGCGCACCCTCGATGCCGTAGGCGTTGAAGATGAAGAATCCGAGCGTGACGAAACCCATGTGCGAGATGGACGAATAGGCCACCAGTTTTTTCATGTCGGACTGGGTCAGCGCGACCAGGCCGATGTAGACCACCGCGATCAGCGACAGCGCGATCATCACCGGCGCCAGATAGTGGCTGGCATCGGGCAGGATGGGCATGGAGAAGCGGATGAAACCGTAGGCGCCGACCTTCAACATGATGGCTGCCAGCACCACCGAGCCGCCGGTCGGGGCCTCGACGTGCGCATCCGGCAACCAGGTGTGCACCGGGAACATCGGTACCTTTACCGAGAACGCCATGAAGAAAGCGAAGAACAGCATCACCTGCACCGCCATCGAGGGCAACGGAGTGCGGTGGAATTCGAGGATGCTGAAGCTGCCGCCGGACTGGTTATACAGGTACAGCAAAGCCACCAGCATCAGCAGCGAGCCGAGCAAGGTGTAGAGGAAGAACTTGACCGCCGCATACACGCGGTTGGGGCCGCCCCATACGCCGATGATGATGAACATCGGGATCAGCATCGCTTCCCAGAACACGTAGAACAGCATGGCATCCAGCGCGGCGAACACGCCGTTGACCAGGCCGGACATGATGAGGAACGCGGCCATGTATTGCGCCACACGCTTCTCGATCACCTTCCAGCCGGCGATGACCACCAGCGGGGTGAAGAAGCTGTTGAGCAGGATGAACAGCACCGAGATACCGTCCACACCGAGGTAGTAATAGATGTTAAAGCGCGAGATCCACTCGTCATGCACCACGAACTGCATGGCGCTGGTCAGGCGATCGAAACCGGTATACAGCGGGATGGTCACCAGGAAGCCGAGTACCGCGCCGACCAGCGCGATGACGCGCGCCAGCGGTGCATTGCGATCATTCCCGGTCGCCAGCACCAGCAGACCGAAGAAGATGGGCAGCCAGATGGCGACGCTTAACAGTGGATATCCGAAAATCATGCTTGTTCCTTCAGCTCTTCTCTAGTACTGCCTTATTCGAACCATGTGCGCACTGTCAGCAGTGCAGACACGCCGATGATCATCCAAAACGCGTAGTGGTAGACGTAGCCGGTCTGCAAGCCGCGCAGCACGCCGGAGAACATGCCGACCAGCTTCGCCGATCCGTTGACGAAGAAACCGTCGATCAGCTTCACGTCGCCGAACTTCCACAACAGGCCGCTGGCGCCGCGTGCACCGCCGGCGAAGAACCAGTCGTTGAAGCGGTCGAAGTAGTATTTCTGGTCCAGCACGGTGTAGATGAAGGAAATCTTCTGCTTGATCGCCGCCGGGATATCGGGACGCTTCATGTACAGGAACCACGCACTGACCGCCCCCGCCAGCGCGAACCAGAACGGCAACGTCGTCAAGGCATGCAATGCCATGGCCCATGGCCCGTGGAACTCTTCGCGCATCTCCGCCATCGCGTGGTGGTCGTGACCGATGAAGATCGATTCGAGGAAGTAGTCGCCGAACAGCATCGGCTCGATGGTGACGAGACCGATGATCACCGACGGGATCGCCAGCAGGATCAGCGGCAAGGTCACCACCCACGAGGTCTCGTGCGGCTTCTGTCCAGGCGCCAGGCCATGATGGTGGTCGTGCGACTTATCATTATCCGAATGCCCTGAGCTTGTCGAATGGGCATCATGATCGGCATGATGGTCGTGATGCTGCTTGCCGAAACGCTCCTCGCCGTGGAACACCAGGAAGTACATGCGGAAAGAGTAGAAGGCGGTCACGAAGACCCCCGCCACCACCGCGAAATAGGCGAAGCCGGAACCCGGCAGATGCGACAGCGCGACCGCCTCGATGATGCTGTCCTTGGAATAGAAGCCGGAGAACAGCGGCGTACCGATCAGCGCCAGCGTGCCCACCAGGGATGTTATCCAGGTGATCGGCATGTATTTGCGCAGGCCGCCCATGTTGCGGATGTCCTGGTCGTGGTGCATGGCGATGATGACGGAACCGGCGGCAAGGAACAGCAAGGCCTTGAAGAAGGCATGCGTCATCAGGTGGAACACCGCCACCGAGTAGGCCGAGGCACCCAACGCCACGGTCATATAGCCGAGCTGCGACAGGGTGGAGTACGCCACCACGCGCTTGATATCGTTCTGGATGATGCCGAGGAAGCCCATGAACAGTGCGGTGATCGCGCCGATGACCATCACAAAGGACAGCGCGGTCTCGGACAGTTCGAACAGCGGCGACATGCGCGCCACCATGAAGATACCGGCGGTCACCATGGTCGCGGCGTGGATCAGCGCGGAGATCGGGGTCGGGCCTTCCATCGAGTCGGGCAGCCACACGTGCAGGGGGAACTGCGCGCTCTTGCCCATCGCGCCGATGAACAGCAGGATGCAGATCGCGGTCAGCAGCCCCACCGACATGCCGGGGATGGGAGCCATGTCGTTGACATAGTTGTGCGCATTGGCGAACACGGACTGGTAGTCCAGCGTGCCGAACACCATCAGGATCAGGCCGATGCCGAGCAGGAAACCGAAGTCGCCGACGCGATTGACCAGGAAGGCCTTGAGGTTGGCGTAGATCGCCGTGGGACGCGTATACCAGAAACCGATCAGCAGATAGGACACCAGGCCCACCGCTTCCCAGCCGAAGAACAGCTGCATGAAGTTGTTGGCCATCACCAGCATCAGCATGGAGAAGGTGAACAGCGAGATGTAGCTGAAGAAGCGCTGGTAGCCGGGATCCTCTTCCATATAGCCGATGGTGTAGATGTGCACCATCAGCGAGACGAAGGTGACCACCAGCATCATCATCACGGTCAGGCGGTCGATCAGGAAACCGACCTCGAAGCTGGTATTACCGGAGGACATCCACTTGTACACGGCGCCATTGAAGATATGGCCTTCCATCACGTCCTGGAAGATCGCCAGCGAGGCGAAGAAAGACACCGCCACCAGAGCAATGGTGATGCGGTGCGACCAGGTGCGTCCCAGCCATTTGCCAAACAGGCCGGCAGCGATGGCGCCGACCAGCGGCGCCAGGGGAACGATCAGATAGAGAGTCTGCATATCCATGTGTTTCAGCCTTTCAGGGATCCGAGGTCATCCACGTTGATGGTGCGCAGGTTGCGGAACAGCACCACCAGGATCGCCAGGCCGATCGCCGCTTCGGCGGCCGCCACGGTGAGGATGAAGAACACGAAGATCTGGCCGGCCGTATCGTTCAGATAATGCGAGAACGCGACGAAGTTGGTATTCACGGCCAGCAGCATCAACTCGATCGCCATCAGCAGCACGATGAGGTTCTTGCGGTTGAGGAAGATGCCGACCACGCTGATGGCGAACAGCACCGCGCTCAGTATCAGGTAATGCGATAGACCCAGATTCAACATGCTCTCCCCTTTGCCTTAATCCGCGGTATGACCGTTCGTCGATGCTTCCACATCCTGCGCCGCATTCGCCTGGCGCGACGATGGAACGGAAACGATGCGCACGCGATCTTCCCGTTTGACCTTGAGCTGTTTGTCGATGTCCTGGCGCTTGGTGTCGCGGCGCTGGCGCAGCGTCAATGCGATCGCCGCGACCATGGCCAGCAACAGCAGCACCGCCGCGAGTTCGAACGGGTAGACGTAATCGGTATAGATCAGGCGCCCCAGTTCCTTGGTGTTGTCGTAGTCGGCAGCATGCTTGACCGCTGCGGTACCGGCAGAGATATCTTCGGCGCCCAGCACCCACACCATCTGCACCCCGATCAGTCCGGCCAGCAGCGCGCCCAGCGGCAGCCATTGCCAGAATCCCTTGCGCAACTGCTCGATGTTGATATCCAGCATCATCACCACGAACAGGAACAGCACCATCACCGCCCCGACATACACCAGCACCAGCGCGATGGCGAGGAACTCGGCTTCCAGCAGCAGCCAGATGCCGGCGCTGCTGACGAAGGCCAGCACCAGAAACAGCACGGCATGCAGCGGGTTGCGTGCGGTGATCACGCGCAGCGCCGCAAACACGGTCACGGCGGCGAACAGGTAGAACAGGACGGTCTCAAAGTTCATGGTGCTTCCTCAATTTACCGGTACTTGGCATCGGCAGCGCGGTCTTTGGCGATCTGCGCTTCATGCTTGTCGCCGTTGGCCAGCAGCATGGCCTTGGTGTAATACAGGTCGCCGCGGTTCTCGCCGTGGTATTCGTACACCCGCGTCTCGACGATGGCATCGACCGGGCAGGATTCCTCGCAGAAGCCGCAGAAGATGCATTTGACCAGGTCGATGTCGTATTGCGTGGTGCGGCGGCTGCCGTCGGCGCGCTCCGCCACTTCGATCTTGATCGCCAGCGCCGGACACACCGCCTCGCACAGTTTGCAGCCGATGCAGCGCTCTTCACCGTTTGGATAACGGCGTTGCGCATGCAGGCCGCGGAAGCGGAAGCTCTGCGGCGTCTTTTCTTCCGGATATTCGACGGTGATGTGGCGCGCGAAGAAATACTTGCCGGTCACCGACATGCCCTTGAGCAGTTCGAGCAGCAGGAAACTCTTGAAGAAATCGATAATGTTTTTCATGTTCATCCCTCGACCGCTCACCACAGCCAATAAGGCGTCTGCATCCACGCAGCGACCACGACCACCCACACCAGCGTCAGCGGGATGAATATCTTCCAGCCCAGACGCATCAGCTGGTCGTAACGGTAACGCGGGAAGGTCGCACGGAACCACAGGAACAGGAACAGGAAGATGGACATCTTGCCCAGCATCCAGAACAGGCCGGGAACCATATCGGTCAGTTCGCCGATCACCGGCCAGCCATGGAAAGGATTCAGCCAGCCGCCGAGGAACATCACCGAGCTCAGTGCCGCGATCAGGATCATGTTGGCGTATTCGGCGAGGAAGAACAGCGCGAAACCCATGCCGGAATACTCGACGTGGAAGCCCGCCACGATCTCCGATTCGCCTTCGGCGAGGTCGAAGGGCGCACGGTTGGTCTCGGCCACGCCGGCGATGAAATACACCACGAGCATCGGGAACAGCGGCAGCCAGTACCAGCCGAACAGGCCGTAATCGCTCTGCTGACCGCGCACGATGTCGCCCATGTTCATGCTCTGTGCCGCCAGCAGCACACATACCAGTGCGAAGCCCATCGCCAGTTCATAGGAGACGATCTGTGCGGCGGAGCGCAAGGCGCCGAGGAATGCGTACTTGGAGTTGGAAGCCCAGCCCGCGATGATGATGCCGTACACACCGAGCGAGGTCATGGCCAGCAGGTAGAGCAGGCCCGCGTTCACGTCGGCCAGGATCATGCCGTCGTCGAAGGGGATCACCGCCCAGGCTGCCAGTGCCGGCGTCAGCGCCAGTACCGGTGCGGCGAGGAACAGGAACTTGTTGGAATTGGTCGGGATGATGACCTCTTTGCAGAGCAGCTTGAGACCGTCGGCAACGGGTTGCAGCAAGCCCCAGTAACCCACGCGGTTGGGCCCCGGACGCACCTGCATGAAGCCCAGCACCTTGCGCTCGGCCAGTGTGTAATAGGCCACGCCGCCCATGATCGGCAGGATGATGACCATGATCTTCACGGCGGTCCAGACCGGAAGCCAGGCCGCGCCGAGCAGATCCTGCCCGGCCAGTTGCAAAGTTTGCAGCAGCTCCATCATGCGCGCTCCACTGAGATCGTTCCAAACATGGCCCCCAGGCTGGCTGTCGCCGCATGGCCTGCCGCCACACGCACCACACCCTTGGGCAACTTGTCGTCTGCCGCGGCGAACAACTGCACGCTACCCTGCCCCTGGGAGACCTTGACCACTGCACCGGACTGCACGCCCAGCTTCTTCAGTTCATCGCCGTGCATCCAGGCTTGCGGGATCGCGGCGTCTGCCGTCGCCTGCAGCGGCGCTGAGCGGCGCACCACCGCATCCGTGGCATAGATCGGCACGTCGGCTACGCGCTGCAGGCCGCTCGCGGCGGATGCAGCCCTGGCCTCCACGCCGCCGATGGCGTTGTTCAGTCTGGCGGGGACATCCACGCCCTTCATCGCCTCGTCGCGCACGGCCTCGGAAGTATCCTGGTCGAAACCGTCGACCTTGAGCAGATTGCCCAGTACGCGCAGCACCTTCCAGGCCGGGCGCACTTCGCCCAGCGGCTTGACCGCCCCCTTGAAACTCTGCACACGCCCTTCGGCGCTGACGAAGGTACCGGAGGTCTCGCTGAACGGCGCGACTGGCAACAGCACGTCGGCATACTCGGTTGCATGATGTTTGTATGCAGACATCGCAATCACCATATCCGCGGCCTGCATCGCGGCCATGGCCTGCTGCGGATCCGCACAATCCAGTTCCGCCTCGACATTCAGCAGCACGTAGGCCTTGCGCGGCGTCGCCAGCATGGCGGCGGCATTCAACCCTTTCGCTCCCGGCGTGGCTTGCACGAGATGGCCACCGACGCTGTTCGCGGCTTCGACCAGGAAGCCGAACTTGCCGTTGCTCAGGGCGGATATCTGTTGCGCCAATGCCTGCAGTTGTGCGGCCTGCGGATGCTGTTGCGCGAAGTTGCCGAGCAGCACTGCCACGCGCTCGCCGCCGGCCAGGCTCCTGGCGATCGCACCGGCATCGCCGCCCGTGCTTTGCCCCTGCTTCTCTGCCGCCAGCGCTTTCGAAACTTGCGTCAATGTCTCCACCAGCGCATCCGGTGCCACGATCGCCTTGTGCGCCACGTTCATCAGCAGGTCGTCATCGGCCGAATGGACGATATTGACCTGCGCACCCGACTTCGCCGCGCGACGGATACGCGCCGCCAGCAGCGGATGGTCCTTGCGCAGGAAGCTGCCGACGATGAGCAGGCGGTCGGCACGGCCGATATCGCTCACCGACATACCCAGCCAGGGCGCTCCTTGCTGCTTGCCGTCGCTGCTGAAATCGGACTGGCGCAGTCGGAAGTCGACATTGTCGCTGCCGATACCGCGCATGAGTTTCTGCAGCAGATAGAGTTCTTCCAGTGTCGAATTGGCCGTCGCCAGCGCACCGACCTGCTCGGCGCCCGCGCCGTTGGCGATGTGACGCAGACCGTTCGCCGCGTATTCCAGCGCAACCTGCCATTCGACTTCCTGCCACTTGCCGTCCTGCTTGATCATCGGTTTGGTCAGGCGGTCTGCCGTGTTCAGGCCTTCATAGGCAAAACGGTCCTTGTCGGACAGCCAGCATTCGTTGATATCCTCGTTTTCGATGGGCAACACGCGCAACACGCGGTTGTTTTTGGTCTGCACGGCGAGATTGGAACCGAGACTGTCGTGCGCGCTCACCGAGCGGCGGCGCGACAGCTCCCAGCTGCGCGCCTTGTAGCGGAACGGCTTGCTGGTCAATGCTCCGACCGGGCAGAGGTCGATCATGTTGCCGGAAAGCTCGGAGTTCACCGAGCCGGAGACGAAGGACATGATCTCGGCATGTTCGCTGCGGAAGGCCTGACCCAGCTCCATCTGGCCGGCGATCTCCTGGCCGAAACGCACGCAGCGCGTGCAGTTGATGCAACGGCTCATCTCCTCCGCCGACACCAGCGGGCCGAGGTCCTTGGCCAGCACCACGCGCTTTTCTTCGTGATAGCGCGAATGGCCGCCGCCGTAGCCGACCGAGATATCCTGCAGCATGCACTCGCCGCCCTGATCGCAGATCGGGCAGTCCAGCGGATGGTTGATCAGCAGGAACTCCATCACCCCCTTCTGTGCCTTCACGGCCTGTTCGGAATGGGTGAATACCTTCATGCCTTCGGTCACCGGCGTGGCACAGGCAGGCAGCGGCTTGGGCGCCTTCTCCACCTGCACCAGGCACATGCGGCAATTGGCGGCGATGGAGAGTTTCTTGTGATAGCAGAAATGCGGGATCTCGATGCCGGCCTGATGCGCGGCTTCGATCACGGTCGAACCGTTTTCCGTCTGGATCTGCTTACCGTCGATTTCGATGTTGATCATTGCTCACCTGTTCCGTTCAGCCTCACACCAGACAACGCTTGTGCTCGATGTGATATTCGAATTCATTGCGGTAATGCTTGAGCATGCCCTGCACCGGCCAGGCCGCCGCATCGCCCAACGCACAGATGGTGCGACCGGCGATGTTGTTGCACAGGTCGAGCAGCAGGTCGAGGTCTTCCGGCCGGCCTTCGCCATGCTCGATGCGGTGGACGATGCGATACAGCCAGCCGGTACCCTCGCGGCATGGCGTGCACTGGCCGCAGGACTCCTCATGATAGAAATAGGACAGGCGCTCCAGCGCCTTGACCATGCAGGTTGTCTCGTCCATCACGATGATGGCGCCGGACCCCAGATAGGAGCCGGCACGCTGGATGGAGTCGTAATCCATGTTGAGATCCATCATGATCTCGCCCGGCAGCACCGGCATGGATGAACCGCCGGGGATCACTGCCTTGAGCTTGTGACCGCTGCGCACTCCGCCCGCCATCTCCAGCAGCTTGCGGAACGGCGTCCCCATCGGCACTTCGAAGTTGCCGGGCTTGTTGACATGACCGGAGATGGAGAACAGTTTCACACCGCCGCTGTTGGGCACGCCGATGTCGGCGAACTTCTTGCCGCCTTCGCGGATGATGTAGGGGATGCTGGCGAAGGTCTCGGTGTTGTTGATGGTGGTGGGCTTGCCGTACAGCCCGAAACTGGCCGGGAACGGCGGCTTGAAGCGCGGTTGGCCCTTCTTGCCCTCGATGGATTCGAGCAGCGCGGTCTCTTCGCCGCAGACATAGGCGCCGTAGCCCATGTGATTATGCAGATCGAACTCGAAATCGGAACCGAGGATGTTCTTGCCCAGATAACCCGCCTTGCGCGCCTCTTCGCAGGCGGCCTCCATGCGCTCGTAGGCTTCGAAGATCTCGCCGTGCACATAGTTGTAGCCGGTCTTCACGCCCATGGTGTAAGCGGCGATAGCCATGCCTTCGATCAGCATGTGCGGGTTGTAGCGCAGGATGTCCCGGTCCTTGCAGGTGCCCGGCTCGCCCTCGTCCGAGTTGCACACCAGATATTTCTCGCCCTGGTAGTTGCGCGGCATGAAGCTCCACTTCAAGCCGGTTGGGAAACCCGCGCCGCCGCGGCCGCGCAGGCCGGAAGCCTTCACTTCGGCAATGATGGCATCGGACGACATCTTCTCGGCCAGCACTTTGCGCAGGGCCTGGTAGCCGCCGACCTTGAGGTAGTTCTCCAGCGTCCACGGCTGGTCGAAATGCAGGGTATTGAGGAGGATGGGCGCGTTCATTGTTTGTCCAGTTCTGCCAGGATCTGGTCGATCTTTTCGCTGGTCAGGCGACCGCACATTTTCTTGTTGTTGATGGTGAGCAGCGGCGCGTCGACACAGGCGCCCATGCACTCGCCCTCGCGCAGGCCATACTTGCCGTCCGGCGTGACCTCGCCAAGACCGATGCCAAGGCGCTTGTGGATGTGCGCCAGCGTGTCGCCGGAACCGCACAACTGGCACGACAGGTTGGTGCACACGGTCAGCGTGTGTCTGCCCATCGGCTTGAGGTTGTACATGTGATAGAAGGTCGCCACTTCGTATACCGCCATCTGCTGCATGCCCAGATAATCGGCGATATCGGTCATGTCTGCCGGTGCGATCCAGCCCTTCTCGTCCTGCACGAAACGCAATGCCGCCATCACGGCAGACTGGCGCTGGTCGGCGGGGTATTTCTTCAGCTCTTTGTCGATGAGCGTCGTGATCTGTTGGGATAGCATCAGCGGTCAATCTCCCCGAAAACGATGTCCTGCGTTCCGATGATCGCCACCACGTCGGCGATCATATGCCCGCGCGTCATCTCGTCCAGGCTGGACAGATGCGAGAAGCCGGGGGCGCGAATCTTCATGCGGTAAGGCTTGTTCGCACCATCCGAGACGAGGTAGATGCCGAACTCGCCCTTGGCATGCTCCACAGCGGAATACACCTCGCCTACCGGCACGTGGAAACCTTCGGTGAACAGCTTGAAGTGGTGGATCAGCTCTTCCATGTCCTGCTTCATGGCCTCGCGCCTGGGCGGGGCGAACTTGAGATTGTCGGACATGACCGGCCCCGGGTTCTTGCGCAGCCAATCGATACATTGCCTGATGATGCGGTTGCTTTGCCTCATCTCTTCCACGCGCACCAGATAACGGTCGTAGCAGTCGCCTTCGACGCCGACCGGGATGTCGAAATCGATGCGGTCGTAGACCTCGTACGGCTGCTTCTTGCGCAGGTCCCACACCACGCCGGAGCCGCGCAGCATCGGGCCGGTGAAGCCCAGTGCCAAAGCACGTTCCGGAGAGACCACACCGATGCCGACGGTGCGCTGTTTCCAGATGCGGTTGTCGGTCAGCAGTGTCTCGTATTCGTCGACATAGCCGGGGAAACGGTTGGTGAAGTCTTCGAGGAAATCGAGCAGGGAGCCCTGGCGATTCTCGTTCATCTTCTTCACCGCGGCCGCATTGTGCACCTTGCTCGCCTCGTATTGCGGCATGGAGTCCGGCAGATCGCGATAGACGCCGCCGGGGCGGTAGTAGGCCGCGTGCAGACGCGCACCCGACACTGCTTCATAGGCATCCAGCAGATCTTCGCGCTCGCGGAAGGTATAGAAGAACATGGTCATCGCGCCGAGGTCGATGCCGGAAGCGCCCAGCCACAGCAGGTGATTCAGGATGCGCGTGATCTCGTCGTACATGACGCGGATATATTGCGCGCGGATCGGCACCTCGATACCCGCCAGCTTCTCGACCGCCATCACATAGGCATGCTCATTGAGCATCATGGACACATAGTCCAGACGGTCCATGTAGGGGACGGTCTGCAGGAAGGTCTTGTGTTCCGCCAGCTTCTCCGTGGCACGGTGCAGCAGGCCGATGTGCGGATCGGCACGCTCGATCACTTCCCCGTCCAGCTCCAGCACCAGACGCAACACGCCGTGCGCCGCCGGGTGCTGCGGGCCAAAATTCATGGTGTAATTTTTTATCTCAGCCATTGCAGTCTCTCTATCGGATCTTCAGTTGCGACCGTAATTTTCTTCGCGCATGGTGCGCGGCGTGATCTGGCGCGGCTCCACCGTCACCGGCTCATAGACCACGCGCTGCTGCGCTGCGTCATAGCGCATCTCGACATGACCGGAAAGCGGGAAGTCCTTGCGGAAGGGATTGCCGACGAAACCGTAATCGGTGAGGATGCGGCGCAGATCGGGGTGACCGACGAAGATGATGCCGTACAGGTCGAACGCCTCGCGCTCGTACCAGTTGGCGGAAGGCCATATCGCGGTGACCGAATCAAGGATAGGCATCTCGTCATCCTCCGCGAACACGCGCACGCGCAAACGCATGTTGTGCGTGACTGAAAGCAGGTGGTAGACCGCGGCGAACCGGAGACCCTCGCGCGCAAAATCGGGCAGGTATTTGCCATCTTCGCAAAGCTCGCTGCCGTAAGTGAAGTAGTCGATACCGCAAACGTCGACAAGCTGTTCGAAACGCAGATCGGCATCGTCGCGCAGACGGGTGAACACGGGAATCATGTCTTTCGCCTTCACCACCAGCGTCAACTCGTTCAAGCGTTCTTCCAGACTTACTACTTTGCCCGCGAAAGCCTCGTTCAGGTTGGCAGACAGTATGTTCAGGTCGGTAGCCATATTCAGCCTATCGTGCGATGGTGTTGGTTCGTTTGATCTTGTTCTGCAACTGGATAATGCCGTAGAGCAGCGCCTCGGCGGTCGGAGGACAGCCGGGAACGTAGATATCCACCGGCACGATGCGGTCACAGCCGCGCACCACCGAATAGGAGTAGTGGTAGTAGCCGCCGCCGTTGGCACAGGATCCCATGGAGATCACCCAGCGCGGCTCGGCCATCTGGTCGTATACCTTGCGCAAGGCAGGCGCCATCTTGTTGCACAGTGTGCCTGCCACGATCATCACATCCGATTGGCGCGGGCTGGGGCGGAAAGCACCGGCACCGAAACGGTCGAGGTCATAGCGCGGCAACGCGGCATGCATCATCTCCACCGCACAGCATGCCAGACCGAAGGTCATCGGCCACAACGAACCGGTACGGGCATAGTTGATCACCGTATCCGCAGTCGTGGTGACAAAACCCTTCTCGAGAACGCCTTCTATTCCCATTCCAGGGCTCCTTTCATCCACTCGTAGACAAAACCGACCACCAGGATGGCCAGGAAGATCATCATGGAAACGAAGCCGAAGGTACCGATCTCCTTGAGCACGATCGCCCAGGGAAAGAGAAATGCGATCTCGAGATCGAACAGGATGAAGAGGATGGCTACAAGGTAGAAGCGCACGTCGAACTTCATGCGCGCGTCTTCGAACGCCTCGAAGCCGCATTCATAAGGAGAGAGTTTCTTCTCGTCTGGACGGTGCGGGCCGACCAGCATGCCCAGCACCAATGGCACCACGCCCATCACGAGTGCGATGCCGATGAATAGCAGAACTGGAAAATAATTTTCCAACATCTTGAGTCCCCCTCCTCTGTAGGCTCCCAATATAGCGGAGCGCAGAATGCTACTCTAGTTTTTTTTCGACCTTTGGTCCGCAGACTTTCGGTTCTCATTAAAATTTGGTGCGGAGCAAGGGACTCGAACCCTCACGTCTTTCGACACAGCCACCTCAAGGCTGCGCGTCTACCAATTCCGCCAACTCCGCCTGCTTACTACAACCCAGTCTGTTGTTATTTTGGTATCTGTTGCGACTTCGAGTCGCCCGTATCAACAACGGTCGGAGCTGGCACAGCCTGTGGCTGCAATGTTTGCACGTCGACCTTATCCATCACACCCTGCTCCTTGGCCGGAGAGGCATACAGATAAGTCAAAGCCAGGCTGGTTGCGAAGAATACGGCTGCCGCATATTTCGTACTGCGGCTCAGGAAGTTCGCCGATCCGCTGGAACCGAATAGACTACCGGCAGAGCCAGAACCGAACGCCGCGCCCATATCGGCGCCTTTGCCATGCTGGATCAGCACCAAGCCGATCAACACCACCGCCGTCGTCACATGCACTACCCAAACTATAGTTTCCACACACTGCTCCGAAACAAGATCAAATCAATAAACCCGTTACTGCCCGGCACGGCAGATCGCCAGAAACTCTTCCGCGATCAAGGCTGCGCCTCCGATCAAGCCACCATCGATATCGGCATTGGCGAACAATTCCGCGGCATTTGCCGCTTTTACACTACCGCCGTACAGGATAACCAGACCCTGCGCGACTTGCGCATCATGACCTGCTACGCGCTGACGGATGAAAGCGTGTACCGCCTGGGCCTGGGCCGGTGTCGCCGTCTTGCCGGTACCGATCGCCCAGACCGGCTCATATGCCACGACCGCCTTGCGCAATGCCTGCACGCCCGCCAGGGCGATCACGGCATCCAGCTGCTCGGCAACCACCGTTTCCGTCGCCCCGCTCTCGCGTTGTTCCAGCGTTTCGCCGAGACACAGGATCGGGACCAGACCTGCCTGCTGCGCGGCAGCGAACTTCTCCGCCACCAGCCGGCTGCTTTCGCCATAGATGCTGCGACGCTCGGAATGCCCGACAATTACATACGTACAGCCAAAGTCAGTCAGCATCGAAGCCGACACTTCACCGGTGAAAGCACCCTTTTCGAGCTGGTGGACATCCTGCGCCCCCCATTTCACCGTCGAAGCTGACAATTCCTGTTTGAGTTGCGCCAGATAAGGAAAAGGCGCACAGACCGCGACATCCACATTGGACATTTGCGCCACGCCACTCTTCACCGCCCCCAGCAGGGAACTGTTCTGAGCCAGCGAGCCATGCATTTTCCAATTTCCGACCACTAACTTGCGACGCATCAGGATCAATCTACAGACGTTTCAGAAGGCGGCGATAGTACCGATGAAAACCAAAATGGTCAATCCGGCCGCCGCCACGGGCCGCCGATGGCTTTATGACAGCCGGCGCAGGCCCCTATCCGCCGTCACAAGGATTGTTACACTGTGTAATAATTGTGTAACACGAAGCTCTTAAGATGCGCTTCGCTGGCATCCGGCAAGCAAGCTAACGAAACTTATCCTTATTGGGAGAACTTTGAAATGATCAAATTGAACCGTCTTCTGAGCAGCATCGGCCTGTCGGCTGCACTGCTGTCTGCTGGCGCAGCATACGCCGGCGACATCACTGGCGCTGGCGCTACCTTCCCCTACCCCATCTACGCCAAGTGGGCTGAGACCTACAAGACTCAGACCAGCGTGGGCATGAACTACCAGTCCATCGGTTCCGGCGGCGGCATCAAGCAGATCAAGGCCAAGACCGTGGACTTCGGCGCATCCGATGCTCCGTTGAAGATCGAAGAACTGGATTTCGAAGGTCTGACCCAGTTCCCCACCGTGATCGGCGGCGTGGTTCCGGTCGTTAACATCGAGGGCGTGGCCGCTGGTCAGCTGAAACTGACTGCCGACACCCTGTCTGGCATCTTCATGGGCAACATCAAGAAATGGAACGACCCCAAGATCACCGCTGACAATGCCGGCGTTTCCCTGCCGGACGCCGAGATCACCGTCGTGCACCGTTCCGATGGTTCCGGCACCACCGCCATCTTCACCACCTACCTGTCCCAAGTCAGCCTGGACTGGAAGCGTAGCGTTGGCTCCGGCTCCGCCGTTTCCTGGCCTGTCGGTACCGGCGGCAAGGGTAACGAAGGTGTCGCATCCTATGTTCAACGCATCAAGAACTCCATCGGCTATGTGGAATATGCCTACGCGCTGCAGAACAAGATGCCCTACGCGCAACTCAAGAACCGCGATGGTCAGTACGTGAAACCGGACGCGGACAACTTCAAGGCTGCCGCAGCCAACGCCAAGTGGGACGCCGACAAGGGTTTCTACATGATGCTGACCAACCAGCCGGGTGCGGCAAGCTGGCCCATCACCGGCGCCACTTTCATCCTGATGCACAAGAACCAGGACAAGCCCGAGAACGCCAAGGAAGCCCTGAAGTTCTTCGACTGGGCCTTCTCCGCCAATGGCGACAAGATGGCGATGGACCTGCACTATGTGCCGTTGCCCGAGAACGTCACCAAGATGATCCGCGAATCCTGGAAAGCCAAAATCAAGGACAGCAAAGGTCAGGCGGTCTGGAAATAAGCCGCATATCCTGACCGGGTGCACCTTGTCGGTCAGGATATAATGCAAGGGGGCGCGAGATACGCCCCCTTGTTTTTATAAGTTCAAGATACAGACAGAGACCTTCAGGATGCCTAACTTGTTACGCGAAGCGAGCCTTAAACGACAGACCGTGTTCGACTTGCTGTTCCGCAACCTGACACGACTCGCCGCCTTTGCCGTGCTGGCGCTGCTTGCGGCCATCATCGGCTCGCTGATCGTGGGCAGCATGCCCGCTATCAATGCCTTCGGTTTCGGCTTTCTGACCAGTTCCGCCTGGAACCCGGTCACCGACGAATACGGGGCACTGATCCCAATCGTCGGCACTCTGGTAACCTCCGGCATCGCGTTGTTGATCGCGATCCCGGTCAGCTTCGGCATCGCCATCTTTCTGACTGAATTATCGCCGCGCTGGCTGCGTCGTCCGCTCGGTATCGCGGTCGAACTGCTGGCAGGCATCCCCAGCATCATCTACGGCATGTGGGGACTGTTCATATTCGCCCCGCTGTTCGCCGATCATGTAGAGCCCTGGCTCAATGACAATATCGGCACCTGGCCCCTGCTGGGGCCCTTCTTCTCCGGCCCGCCCATGGGTATCGGCATGCTCACCGCCGGGATCATCCTGGCGATCATGGTCATCCCCTTCATCGCCTCGGTGATGCGCGACGTGTTCGACGTCGTACCCACCATGCTGAAGGAGTCGGCCTACGGCCTCGGCGCCACCACTTGGGAAGTGATGTGGCAAGTTGTGCTGCCCTACACCAAGATCGGCGTGGTCGGCGGCATCATGCTCGGCCTGGGGCGCGCTCTGGGCGAGACCATGGCGGTCACTTTCGTCATCGGCAATGCGCATGAACTGCACAAATCCCTGCTCATGCCCGGTAACAGCATCTCCTCGGCACTGGCCAACGAATTCACCGAGGCGGTGGGCGATCTGTACACCTCTTCATTGATCGAACTGGGCCTGATCCTGTTCTTCATCACCTTTGTCGTCCTTTCGCTCGCCCGCCTGATGCTCTACCGGCTGTCGAAACGCGAGGGTCATGGAGCCTGATATGCTGAACCTTTACACTCGCCGCCGCATCACCAATGCACTCAGTCTCGGCATCTCGGTACTGGCCATGCTGTTCGGCCTGTTCTGGCTGGGCTGGATCTTGTGGACCCTGCTGGAACACGGCCTGCCCGGCTTGGGCGCGCATGTGTTCACCCAGACCACGCCCGCGCCCGGCAGCAGCGGCGGCCTGATCAACGCCATCTTCGGCAGCGTGATAATGACTTCCGTGGCTGTACTCATCGGCACGCCGATCGGCATTCTGGCAGGCACCTACCTGGCCGAGTTCGGCCAGCGCGGCTGGCTCGCCCCGCTCACCCGTTTCATCAACGACATCCTGCTCTCGGCCCCGTCCATCGTCATCGGCCTGTTCGTATATGAAGTCTACGTGGTCAAGGTCGGGCACTTCGCGGGCTGGGGCGGAGCGCTCGCGCTTTCCATCATCGTCATCCCGGTGGTCATCCGCACCACCGAAAACATGCTGCGTCTCGTCCCGAACAGCCTGCGCGAAGCCGCGGCCGCGATCGGAGCGCCGCAATGGAAGATCATCTCCTTCGTCACTCTGCGTGCAGCGCGCGCCGGCATCCTGACCGGAATATTGCTGGCCATCGCGCGCATCAGCGGCGAGACAGCCCCGTTGCTGTTCACCTCTCTGAACAACCAGTTCTGGAGCAGCGACATGAACCAGCCGATGGCCAACCTGCCTGTGGTCATCTTCCAGTTCGCCATGAGCCCCTATGAAGACTGGCACAGCCTCGCCTGGGCGGGCGCATTGCTCATCACCCTGAGCGTACTCACCCTGAACATCGTGGCGCGCGTCATGTTCCGCCAGAAATCGAATTCACAATGAGGATCCAAGAAATGACTGCCGAACAAATCATCTCCGCACCAAAATTGATCGTGCGCGGCCTGAACTTCTATTACGGTGCGGACCGTGCGCTGAAAGACATCAACCTGGTCATTCCGGAAAAGATGGTCACCGCCTTCATCGGCCCGTCCGGCTGCGGCAAATCCACCCTGCTGCGCACCTTCAACCGCATGTATGAGCTCTATCCGAAGCAGCGCGCCGAAGGCGAGATCCTGCTGGACGGACAGAACCTGCTCGACAAGAAACAGGACCTCAACAACCTGCGCGCCAAGATCGGCATGGTGTTCCAGAAACCCACGCCGTTCCCGATGTCCATCTACGACAACATCGCTTTCGGCGTGAAGCTCTATGAGAATCTGAGCAAGCACGACATGGACGAGCGCGTCGAATGGGCGCTGAAGAAGGCTGCGCTGTGGACTGAAGTCAAAGACAAGCTGAAACAGAGCGGGACCGGCCTCTCCGGCGGTCAGCAACAGCGCCTGTGCATCGCCCGCGCCATCGCCGTCAAACCGCAGGTGCTGCTGCTGGACGAGCCCACCTCGGCACTCGACCCGATCTCCACCGCACACATCGAAAAGCTGATCGACGAGCTGAAGAAGGATTTCACCATCGTCATCGTGACCCACAACATGCAGCAGGCAGCCCGCGTCTCCGACTTCACGGCTTACATGTATCTGGGTGATCTGATCGAGTTCGGCGACACCAGCACCGTATTCACGAATCCGAAGCGGAAAGAGACTGAAGACTACATTACTGGTCGCTTCGGTTAAGCGCGCAGTAATGTAACGGCGAAGGCTAACATGTGCATCGCGAATGTTAAGCCGCGAAGCGGCGGCCGAAACCACTACATCGCCGGTCGCTTCGGCTAGACGCCCATCAAATGAAGAACGCCGAGCATTGCTCGGCGTTCTTCATTCCGGCACGGGATAAATCAGGCTGCGGCGTTCTTCACCGCCTCGGCGATCTTCTCCGCACACAGTTTCACCTTCGCGCCATCCTCGCCTTCCACCATCACCCGCAACAGAGGTTCGGTGCCGGAAGGCCGCAACAGCACCCGTCCCTTGCCGTCGAGCATGACCTCGGCGGTGTCCACCGCATGCTTCACTTTGGGATGGCTGGCGAAATCGTCCTTCTTCGCGACCTTCACGTTGATGAGTATCTGCGGGTACATGTGCAGGTCGCCTGCCGCCTGTGCCAGCGTCTGCTGTTTCATGCGCAGGGCGTGCAGCACCTGCAGTGACGAGACGATGCCATCACCGGTGCTGTGCTTGTCCAGACAGATGATATGACCGGAGTTCTCGCCGCCGAGCTGCCAGCCTTTCTGTTGCAGCAGTTCCATCACATAGCGGTCGCCGACCTTGGCGCGCGCAAAGGGTATGCCCAGATGCTGCATGGCATGCTCGAACGCCAGATTGGTCATCAGCGTACCCACCACGCCGCCCTTCATCGAGCCTTCGGCATGACGGTGCTTGGCGACCACGTAGAGCAACTGGTCGCCGTCGTAGAGCCTGCCAGCTGCGTCGACCATGATCAGGCGATCACCATCGCCGTCCAGCGCGACGCCAATATCGGCCTTGTGCTCGACCACAGCCTTCTGCAGGTTCTGCGGCTTGGTCGCACCGTAGCCTTCGTTGATGTTCTTGCCGTTCGGCTCCGCTCCGATGGCGACCACATCCGCGCCGAGTTCATGGAATACATTGCGTGCAATGTGGTAAGTCGCACCGTGCGCGCTGTCCACCACGATCTTCATGCCGCGCAGGTTCATGTCTGCGGGGAAGGTGCTCTTGCAGAATTCGATATAACGGCCGACTGCATCATCGAGGCGTTTGGCCTTGCCGAGCGCCTCGGAGGGGTTGGTCAGCATCGGCTCGTCCAGCGCGGCCTCGATGGCAGCTTCGACCGCATCCGGCAGTTTCTCCCCGTTGCCGGAGAAGAATTTGATGCCGTTGTCCTCGAACGGGTTGTGGGAAGCCGAGATGACCACCCCCGCCTGCAGGCGCAAGGCTCGCGTGAGGTAGGCCACGGCCGGCGTCGGGATCGGGCCGGCCAGATAGACATCGATACCCGCCGCGATCAGCCCTGCCTCCAGCGCAGATTCCAGCATGTAACCGGAGATACGCGTGTCCTTGCCGATCAGTACTGCCGGACGCTCCCCCTGTGAATGCTCGGCTTTTGCCAGCACCTTGCCCGCCGCATAGCCCAGATGCATCACGAACTGCGGGGTGATGGGATGTTCACCCACACGTCCGCGCACTCCGTCGGTTCCGAAATATTTTCTACTCATCGCTCACTCTCGTTGATCGCTTCCAATATCTTCAGTGCATCCACTGTCTCACGCACATCGTGCACGCGCACGATGGCCGCACCGCGCTGCACCGCCAGCAAGGCGGCAGCCACGCTCGCGGCCAGACGTTCGTTCACATCGCGCCCGGCGATCGCGCCCAGCATGGATTTGCGCGACAGTCCGGCCAGCAACGGCACACCCAAAGCGCGAAATGACTCCAGCCCTCGCAACAGTTCGAGATTATGCGCCACTGTCTTGCCAAAGCCAAAACCCGGGTCGATCACGATACGCTCGCGTGCGATGCCTGCGGCTTCAACCGCCGCGACGCGCCCGCCCAGAAAATCGCTCACCTCCTCGACCACATCACGGTATTGCGGGCGCTGCTGCATGGTCTGCGGATCGCCCTGCTTGTGCATCAGACACACCGCTGCGTCTGTGCGGGTAACGACCTCCAGGGCACCTGCCGCCTGCAGTGCATTCACGTCGTTGACCATGCTCGCCCCCGCCGCCAGCGCCGCGCGCATCACTGCCGGTTTGTACGTGTCGATGGAAAGGGGAATGGATATGCCGCACAGCCCTTCGATGACCGGCAGCACGCGCTCCAGCTCCTGCTGTTCGCCCACCTCCGCAGCCCCGGGACGCGTCGACTCGCCACCGATATCGAGTATGTCGGCGCCATCTGCAATCAGTTGCCGCGCATGGGCGATGGCGGCGGCAGTCGAGGCATGCTGCCCGCCGTCGGAGAAGGAATCCGGCGTGACGTTGACGATGCCCATCACAATGGGGCGCGCCAGGTCGAGTTGGAATTTACCGCAATGGAGCATGGAAAGAAGACGGGGGCCGAAGCCCCCGTAGTAGTTTGGTTAAACGCCTTCAGCAGGCTTGTTGGTCGCTGCTGCTGTGGGCGTCTCATCCTTGGGCGGCTCGGCCGACTTGCTGCTCTGGCTCGGTTTGGGCGGACGCGGCGGTTTGCCTGCCATGATGTCCTGGATCTGCTCGGCATCGATGGTTTCCCATTCCATCAGCGCGTTGGTCATGGCTTCGACTTTGTCGCTGTTCTCTTTAAGCAGTTTGGTGGCGAGGGCATATTGTTCGTCGAGGATGCGGCGGATCTCGGAATCGACCTTCTGCATGGTCGCCTCGGAGATGTTCTTGTGCGTGGTCACCGAGCGGCCGAGGAACACTTCGCCCTCGTTCTCTGCATACACCATCGGGCCCATCAGGTCGGACATGCCGTAGCGCGTGACCATGTCGCGCGCCATCTGGGTCGCGCGCTCGAAATCGTTGGAAGCGCCGGTCGAGATGTCGCCGGTAAACAGTTCTTCCGCCACGCGCCCGCCGAAAAGCATGCTGATCTTGTCCAGCATCTGCTCGCGATAGACGCTGTAACGGTCTGACTCGGGCAGCGACAGTGTCACGCCCAGAGCACGGCCGCGCGGGATCACGCTGACCTTGTGTACCGGGTCGCAGCCTTTCAACAACGAGCCGATGATGGCGTGACCGGACTCGTGATACGCGGTCTTTTTCTTGTCCTCGGGCGTGATCACCATGGTCTTGCGTTCGGCGCCCATGAATATCTTGTCCTTGGCCGCTTCGAAATCGTCCATCTCGACGAAGCGCTTGCTGCGACGCGCGGCGAACAGGGCAGCCTCGTTCACCAGATTGGCGAGGTCGGCGCCGGACATGCCGGGTGTGCCGCGCGCCAGGATATCGGCCTTCACATCGGGCGCCATTGGCACCTTGCGCATGTGCACCAGCAGGATCTGCTCGCGACCGCGGATATCGGGCAAGGGCACCACCACCTGGCGGTCGAAACGGCCCGGACGCAGCAGCGCTGGGTCTAGCACATCGGGACGGTTGGTCGCGGCAATGACGATCACGCCGGAAGTACCTTCGAAACCGTCCATTTCCACCAGCAAGGCATTCAGCGTCTGTTCGCGCTCGTCGTTGCCGCCGCCCAAGCCCGCGCCGCGCTGGCGGCCTACCGCGTCGATCTCGTCGATGAAGATGATGCAGGGCGATTGTTTCTTGGCCTGCTCGAACATGTCGCGCACGCGCGCGGCGCCGACACCGACGAACATCTCGACGAAATCGGAACCGGAGATGGAGAAGAACGGCACCTTGGCTTCGCCCGCGATGGCCTTGGCCAGCAGCGTCTTGCCGGTACCTGGACTGCCCACCATCAGCACGCCGCGCGGGATGCGCCCGCCCAGATTCTGGAACTTGGAGGGGTCGCGCAGGAAATCGACCAGTTCGGAGACTTCTTCCTTGGCTTCGTCGCAACCGGCCACGTCGGCGAAAGTGATCCGTTCCTTGGAATCATCCAGCATGCGCGCCTTGCTCTTGCCGAACGAGAACGCACCGCCGCCCTTGCCGCCCTGCATCTGGCGCATGAAGAATATCCACACACCGATCAGCAACAGCATGGGGAACCAGGACACGAAGATGCTCATCAGGACCGATTGCTCCTCTTCCGGCTTGGCTTCGATGCTGACGCCGTACTTGAGCAGATCGGAAACCATCCAGATATCGCTGGGCGCATAGCTGGTGATGCGTTTTCCATCGATGGTCGTCGCCTTGAGTGTGCGGCCTTCGATCGTCACCTTCTCGATCTGCCCGGACTTCACCGCTTCAAGGAACTGCGAATAATCCAGCTGCGCCTGCGCAGTCGATTGCTGGCGCGCATTGAATTGATTGAAGACGGTCATCAGCACCAATGCCACGACCAGCCAGATTCCGACACTTTTGAAAAGATTATTCACATATGCTCCTTAATGAGCGGCAATACGATGCTGCATTAGACACTGTCCAAGGCTATTACTCAAGTTTGCCCAGACCCACCAGATACTGTTCGCTGCTGCGGTCGCGCGAGGCTTTCGGCTTGCGCGCGACCACTTTTGTGAAATGGTTACGCATCGCCTTCATGTAGCCCTCAAAACCGGCGCCCTGAAACACTTTCACCACAAAAAATCCACCCGGCGCGAGATGTTTGTCCGCAAAGTCCAGCGCCAGTTCCGCCAGATACATGGCGCGCGCCTGGTCCGCAGAAGTCACACCACTGATATTGGGGGCCATATCGGAAATTACAAGGCCGATACGCCTGCCTTCCAGCTTTTGTTCGAGCTGCGCCAGCACGCTGTCCTCGCGGAAGTCGCCCTGGATGAACTCCACGCGCGGCAGCGGTTGCAGGGGCAACAAGTCCAGCGCGATGATGCGCCCCTTTTCGCCCAGCTTCTGCGCCACCACCTGGCACCAGCCTCCGGGAGTCGCCCCCAGATCAACCACCACCATGCCCGGCTTGATCAGATGATCGCGCTCGTCGATCTCCTGCAGCTTGTAGGCAGCTCGCGAACGGTAGCCCTCCTTCTGCGCACGCTGCACATAGGGATCGTTCACATGCTCAAGCATCCATTGTTTGCTGGTTTTAGAGGCCTTCATCGTTTAGAATCCATACCCGCACTGAAAGGTCATCATGTTATCTCTCTCCGTCACCCAACGTCTCGAACTCAAAGGCCGCGCCCACGCACTCAAGCCAGTGGTCATCATCGGCAATGCCGGACTGACACCCGCAGTGCTGGACGAGATCGAACGCAGTCTGAAAAGCCATGATCTGATGAAGATCCGCGTGATGAGCGACGACCGCGAGTTACGCGCGACCATGTTGCAGGAGATATGCGAAATTCTGAAAGCCGGGCCGGTACAGCACATCGGCAAGATATTGGTGATATACCGCCCGCTGGAGACCCCCATCGCAAAAGCCCCCAAACGCCCCAGAGGCAAACCGCTCACCAAGAAGCAGCTCGCCAACCGCAGCTAGATATACTGCACGTCCACCACTTCATACTCGCGGATGCCGCCGGGTGCCTGCACCTCGGCGATATCCCCGCTGGACTTCCCGATCAGTGCACGGGCGATCGGCGAGCTGATGGATATCTTGCGTTGCTTGATGTCGGCTTCATCGTCACCCACGATCTGGTAGGTCATCACGTCGCCGTTGTTGGTGTCTTCCAGCACCACGGTCGAACCGAACACGCAACGGCCATCGGCATTGATGGTCTTGGGATCGATGATCTGCGCACTGCCAAGCTTGAACTCCAGCTCCACGATACGGCCCTCGACGAAGGACTGGCGCTCCTTGGCTGCCTCATATTCGGCGTTCTCCGACAAATCGCCCTGCGCACGCGCTTCCGAGATCGCATTGATAACGGACGGACGATCGACCGTTTTGAGGCGGTGCAATTCCATGCGCAATAGCTCTGCGCCGTTCACTGTCAATGGAACCTTACTCATACCGCACTTCCCTTCTTTTTATTTCTTGAAACGGGCATGCCCGTTTTCCCTCACCTCAATCCTCTCCCGCAGGCGGGAGAGGAGACAAACGGATCGCCGCGCGATTATTCTTTAATAAATCGACGGTGCAAAGACTGCACGTCGTAGACCTGCAACTCGGCCAGATGCTGCATGCCCAGACAGGCAGCACGCGCTCCGGCGAGCGTGGTGTAGTAAGTCACGCGGCCCTGCAGCGCTGCATGACGGATGGAATACGAATCGCGCATCACGGAAGGACGGCTGTCCACCGTGTTGACGATCAGGCTGACTTCGCCGTTCTTGATCATATCGACGATATGCGGACGGCCTTCGGCGACCTTGTTCACGATGGTCACTTCCACCCCCGCGGCAGCCATCACCGAGCCGGTACCGCGCGTCGCCAGGATGGTGAAGCCGAGCTGCTTCAGGCTGCGCGCCACTTCGGCCGCACCGGTCTTGTCCTCCTCGCGCACGCTAATGAACACCTTGCCGCTCTTCGGCAGTTTCACGCTGGCGGCGAGTTGCGATTTGACGAAGGCTTCGGCGAAGGTATCGCCCACGCCCATCACTTCGCCGGTGGATTTCATCTCGGGACCGAGGATGGTATCGACGCCGGGGAACTTGATGAAGGGGAACACCGCTTCCTTCACCGAGTAATACGGCGGAATCACCTCTTTCGTGACACCCTGCGAAGCCAGTGTCTGGCCGGCCATGCAACGCGCGGCGATCTTGGCCAGCGGTACGCCGGTGGCTTTGGACACATAGGGCACGGTGCGTGAGGCGCGCGGGTTCACTTCCAGCACATATACGGTCTCGCCCTGGATGGCGAACTGCACGTTCATCAGGCCGACCACATTGAGCGACTTTGCCATCGCCACGGTCTGGCGGCGCAATTCATCCTGCAGTTTGGCGGACAACGAGTACGGCGGCAGCGAACAGGCCGAATCGCCCGAGTGCACGCCCGCTTGCTCGATGTGTTCCATGATGCCGCCGATGATGACCTGTTTGCCGTCGGACACCGCATCCACGTCCACTTCGATCGCGTCGTTGAGGAAGCGATCCAGCAGGATGGGCATGCGCTCGGGATAGGTCTTGGACATCTCCTCGGCATCGCGCATGTAGCGCTCGAGGTCGGGCTGCGCATGGATGATCTCCATGGCGCGGCCGCCCAGCACGTTGCTTGGCCGCATCACCAGCGGATAGCCGATCTCGGCTGCGCCGGCGACCGCATCGGCCACGTTGCTGGCGGTGCGGTTGGGCGGCTGTTTCAGGTCCAGTTCGCGCAACATGGCCTGGAAGCGCGCGCGGTCCTCGGCCATGTCGATCATGTCGGGTGTGGTGCCGATGATGGGCACGCCGTTCTTGGCCAGGCCGTGCGCCAGTTTCAGCGGGGTCTGCCCGCCGTACTGCACGATGACGCCGATGGGTTTCTCCACTGAGACCACTTCCAGCACGTCTTCCAGCGTCAGCGGCTCGAAGTACAGACGATCGGAGGTGTCATAGTCGGTGGAAACGGTCTCCGGGTTGCAGTTGAGCATGATGGTCTCATAACCATCCTCGCGCATCGCCAGCGCGGCATGCACGCAGCAATAATCGAACTCGATGCCCTGGCCGATGCGGTTGGGACCGCCGCCCAGCACCATGATCTTCTTCTTGTCGGAAGGCAGCGATTCGCACTCTTCCTCGTAGGTCGAGTACATGTAGGCGGTGTTGGTGGCGAACTCGGCGGCGCAGGTATCCACGCGCTTGAACACCGGACGCACACCCAACGCATGACGGTAGGCACGCACCGATTCGTCATCGATACCCAGCAATCTCGCCAGACGCGCATCGGCAAAACCGCTGCGCTTCAGGGTGCGCAGATGGTCCGCGCTCAGGCTTTCCAGCGTGTGGCCGGCCAGCGCCTGTTCCTGACGGATCAGGTCTTCGATCTGCACCAGGAACCACGGATCGATCTTGCTGATGTTGAACACTTCTTCCACGCTCATGCCGAGGCGGAAAGCGTCTGCTACCGCCCAGATGCGGTCCGGGCCGGGGTTGCCCATCTCGGACACGATGGCTTCGCGGTCGCTGTATTTGCTATCCAGGCCGTGCACGCCGACTTCGAGGCCGCGCAGGGCTTTCTGGAACGACTCCTGGAAGGTGCGGCCGATGGCCATCACCTCGCCCACCGATTTCATCTGGGTGGTCAGGCGGTCGTTGGCTTGCGGGAATTTTTCGAAGGCGAAACGCGGGATCTTGGTCACCACGTAATCGATGGTCGGCTCGAACGAAGCCGGGGTCGCACCGCCGGTGATGTCGTTCTTCAGTTCGTCCAGTGTGTAGCCCACGGCCAGCTTGGCCGCGACTTTGGCGATGGGGAAACCGGTGGCCTTGGAGGCCAGCGCCGAGGAACGCGACACACGCGGGTTCATCTCGATCACCACCATGCGCCCGTCCTTGGGGTTGATGGAGAACTGCACGTTGCTACCGCCGGTCTCCACGCCGATCTCGCGCAGCACCGCCAGCGAGGCGTCGCGCATGATCTGGTATTCCTTGTCGGTCAGCGTCTGCGCCGGGGCCACGGTGATGGAATCGCCGGTGTGCACGCCCATGGGGTCGAGGTTCTCGATGGAGCAGATGATGATGCAGTTGTCGTTGCGGTCGCGCACGACCTCCATCTCGTATTCTTTCCAGCCGAGCAGCGATTCCTCGATCAGCAGTTCGCGCGTGGGCGAAGCTTCCAGACCACGTTCACAGATCTCGACGAATTCTTCGCGGTTGTAGGCGATACCGCCGCCGGAACCGCCCATGGTGAAGGATGGTCGGATCACCGTGGGGAATCCCATCACCTGCTGCACCTGGAACGCTTCTTCCATGCTGTGCGCGATGGCGGAGCGCGCCGAGGCCAGCCCGATGCGCGTCATCGCCTGCTTGAACTTCTCGCGGTCTTCCGCCATGTCGATGGCGTCGCGCGACGCGCCGATCATCTCGACCTTGTATTTCTCCAGCACGCCGTGCTTGGCCAGATCCAGCGCGCAGTTCAGCGCGGTCTGTCCGCCCATGGTCGGCAGGATGGCGTCCGGCTTTTCCTTGGCGATGATCTTCTCCACCATCTGCCAGGTGATCGGCTCGATGTAGGTGGCATCGGCCATATTCGGGTCGGTCATGATGGTGGCCGGGTTCGAGTTCACCAGGATGACGCGGTAGCCCTCTTCCTTGAGCGCCTTGCAGGCCTGCGCGCCGGAATAGTCGAATTCGCACGCCTGCCCGATGACGATGGGGCCGGCGCCGATGATCAGGATGCTCTTAATGTCAGTACGTTTTGCCATTTACTTGCCCATCATCGCAACGAAGCGATCAAACAGTGTGTCCACGTCATGCGGTCCGGGGCTCGCCTCGGGGTGGCCCTGGAAACAGAATGCGGGTTTATCGGTCAATTCGAAACCTTGCAGCGTGCCGTCGAACAGCGAGATGTGGGTGACGCGCGCGTTCTTCGGCAGCGTCGCCGCATCCACCGCGAAACCGTGGTTCTGGCTGGTGATCATCACGCGCTTGGTCTGCGTGTCCTGCACCGGGTGATTGGCACCGCGGTGGCCGAACTTCATCTTCACCGTCTTCGCACCCGCGGCCAGACCCATGATCTGGTGCCCCAGACAGATCCCATACAGGGGGATGCCGACTTCAAGGAATTTCCTGGTCGCTTCGATCGCGTAATCGCAAGGCTCGGGATCGCCGGGGCCGTTGGACAGGAACACACCGTCCGGCTTCATCGCCAGCACTTCGGCGGCCGAAGTCTTGGCCGGCACTACGGTGATCTTGCAGCCGCGCTCGGCCAGCATGCGCAGGATGTTGCGCTTAACGCCGAAGTCATAGGCCACCACGTGGAATTTCGATTCAGTAACGTCGCGATAGCCCGCACCCAGCTCCCATTCACGCTGTTTCCATTCGTAGGGCTTGTCGCAGGTGACCACTTTCGCCAGATCCATGCCCGCCAGACCGGCAAAACCCTTGGCCGCCTTCAGCGCCGCTTCGACGTCGTCACCCGAGGCGATGCAGCCGTTCTGCGCGCCCTTGCTGCGCAGGATACGCGTCAGTTTGCGCGTGTCGATGCCGGCGATGGCGACCACGTTGTTGGCCTTGAGATATTCGGGCAGGGATTGTGTCGCGCGGAAGTTGCTCACCGTCATCGACAGGTCGCGGATGATGAGGCCGCTGGCGAACACCTGGCGCGACTCCACGTCTTCCGGATTGCAGCCGACATTGCCGATATGCGGGTAGGTCAGCGTGACGATCTGTTTGCAGTAGGACGGGTCGGTCAGAATCTCCTGATAGCCGGTGATGGAGGTGTTGAACACCACCTCGCCGACGCTGCTGCCTTCAGCACCGATGGAAATGCCGCGAAACACCGTTCCATCGGCTAAAACAAGGATGGCTGGCTTCGTTTGCGACACAGGATGCTCCTTCAAGCTGGACATAAAGAAGCGGGAAGAACCGTGTGTTCATCCCGCTTTTGGACTGCCGCGCATTATAGCCGATTAGGGGTGCTGCATCAAACCGGAGCGCAAACCGCGCCGCTGCTGGAAACAAGCCATACCGTATAATCCCGCGCCGCCGCACGGGCAGCAGGCGAACAACCGCATCGGAGAAGCTTTAGCATGATTGAAGTGATCATTTTGGCCGTCGCATTGAGCATGGACGCCTTCGCCGTCTCCATCGGTTTGGGTTCCAAGGGCCATAGCAGGGGATTGGGCCTGAAGGCCGGACTCTACTTCGGTGTCTTTCAGGCACTGATGCCTTTCATCGGCTATCTGGGCGGCAAAGGCGTGCTGGGTTGGGTGGAGGCCTATGCCCACTGGATCGCTTTCGGCCTGCTGGCGCTGATCGGCGGCAAGATGGTCCATGAAGGATTGAGCGACGACATCGAGGAAGACATCGAAGCCCTCACCCACAAGACCATGCTGCTGCTCGCCATCGCCACCAGCATCGACGCCATGGCCGCCGGTTTCAGCCTGAATCTGCTGGACATCAATGCTTATCTGGCCTGCTTCATCATCGGCGTGACTACCTTTGTTTTCAGCTGGGTGGGCGTGCGCATCGGGGAGAAGAGCGGCACCTGGCTGGAGAGCAAGGCGGAGGTCTTCGGCGGAGTGGTATTGATCCTGATCGGGGTCAAGATGTTGGTGATGTGAACAACCCAACCCGTTCGTGCTGATCCTTCGACTTCGCTCAGAACTAAAGGCAAGTCGAAGCATGAACGAATTCAGCGCTCCTCTCCTGATGCAAAACCAACACCGTCGGGGGTTGCCCGACAGCAAGTTACCTTTCTTGTCTTGCCAAGAAAGGTAACCCAAAGAAGGCGCCCCCGGTACGCCGCCCCTTCGGGGTTCCCTGCGTTGCTCGACTGGTCAGGCGGCTGCGGAACTCGCGCTGCGCGCTCAGACAGTCCTCGCCGAAATCCCCTGACCAGCCTGCGCTACTCGGCGGACGTACAGGGGAGAAAATTCAAAAACCAAACCCCAAATGCAGTGAGGCGGGCAATGCCCGCCTCACAAAAAAAACGTGCGCAAAGCGCACACAAAACCGGCTCACCGCCTTTGACCTACCTTCCCCTGTGCGCCGCCGAGTAGCGCAGAACAGCCGGGGGTAGTCCGACGAATATGTTTGAGCACGTGACCGCGTAGCGGGTCGTGCGAGTTTATGAGGAGGCCCGGCTGTTCGAGCAACGCAGGGAACCCACGAAGTGGGCGGCGCACCGGGGGCGCCCTCTTTTGGTTACTTTTCTCGGCAAGACGAGAAAAGTGACTAGCTGTCGGGCTACCCCCGACGGTTTTCGATGAGCATCACTATGAGCCCGTCCTTCACTCGCCGATTAATTCCCATTGCGCGATTTCACCTTGGCATGCCTCTCCTAGCTTGAACTGCTGTACACCATATTTCGCCAACAAATCTGGGGACAAAGGAATCTGTGCGTGGGGATTATGATAGACGGTCAAACTAACGCCCTCCGTCTTCTCACTGAGCACGCCAATAGCACTTATAGTTGTATTTGAATCGGAGGTCATCTTACGTCCACGCCCATACTTCCGACCTATCTGATACGGGGCCTGCCGAGGACTATCAGGTACAGCAAATACAATAGATTCAAAGCCAAACATTGCAACTCGAACTTGATACTCATCTATGTGTCGAGGGAGAAGCCCTCCCTCATAAACAATGAGTAATCCGGGATAGCTGCCGCGCGACCGAGACTTGATTTGTGGAACAGAATCGGAAATTTTCCCCCGCAACCGTTGCCCAGGGGTTATAGAAACAACACTTGGCTTTCCCATAGCCAATGCTTTTGCGGCGGCTTTCTCTGAAGAGTTAGGAGTAATTTCCTTGACTTCCGCCACCACCTTTTGGCCCCCAAGGAACACATCATAATCCGGCGATCTTGTAGCCCCAGTCTGTACGCGAGAAAACCTAATGCCCTTGCAAGCACAAAATTTTTCGAACAGCTTTTCAGAATGGGTGCGAAGTGGCAACTGCGTGCCCTTTAATTACTTCAACCCAAGCACATCCTGCATGTCATACATCCCCGCCTTGTTGGCCTTGAGGAAGCGCGCCGCACGCAGTGCGCCGATGGCGAAGGTGGCGCGGCTGCTGGCTTTGTGGGTGATCTCGATGCGTTCGCCGATACCCGCGTAGAGCACGGTGTGGTCGCCGACGATGTCGCCGCCGCGCACGGTGGCGAAGCCGATGGTGGAAGGATCGCGTTCACCGGTGACACCTTCGCGTCCGTACACGGCACATTTCTCCAGGTCGCGGCCCAGCGTGCGGGCAATGACTTCGCCCAGTCCCAGCGCGGTACCGGAGGGTGCATCCACCTTGTGGCGGTGGTGCGCTTCGATGATCTCGATGTCGTAGCCCTTGTCGAGCACGCGCGATGCGGTCTCCAGCAGTTTGAACAGCAGGTTCACGCCGACGCTCATGTTGGGTGCGAAGACGATGCCGATATCCTGCGCGCCCGCGCCAAGCTGAGCTTTCTGCTGCGCATTGAGACCGGTGGTGCCGATTACCATGTTGACCTTGTGCTTGCGGCAGACTTCCAGGTGCTGCAGGGTGCCTTCGGGGCGGGTGAAGTCGATGAGCGCGTCCGCGCCCTTCAGCGCGTCGAGGTCGGCGGTGATCTTCACGCCGTCGGCGACGGTGTTGCCCAGCAGCGGGCTGCCCGCATGTTCCAGCGCGGCATGCAATACCAGATCATCGGCCTGCGCCACGCAGTCCAGCAGCACCTTGCCCATACGTCCGCCGCAGCCGGCGATGGCGACGCGGACACAGGACTCGCGTAGCGATTCGTTTGTCCCCTCGCCCGCTTGCGGGAGAGGGTTTGGGTGAGGGGAACGAGCTTGCTCGTTAACCTTTGCCATTGCTCTTCTCCTGTGTGTCCGGACCGGCGGGCTTCAGCGGCGTGGCATCGTCGATGCGGGTCAATTTGTCCTTGGAAAAATACAGGGTCAGGCGCTGGTTCTCCACCACCTCGCCCTGGCGCGCAAGGCTGTACAGATAATCCCAGCGGTCGGCATGGTAGGGGTCGTTGATGAGCGGCGCTCCCAGCGCTGCCCTGACCTGCGACTGCGTCATGCCCACGCGTATCTTGGCACGCATATCCTGCGTGATGAGGTTGCCCTGCCGGATCTCGACCTTGTAAGGGGTGAAGGTAGGCAGATAAGAAGTGCTGCACGATGCGAGCAGCAGGGAAACAAGGACGATCTGGATACGCATTTGGATTAGGTTCTCACAAAACAGGCGGCATGATACCGCAAGTCACTCCCTCACCCCATCCCTCTCCCAGAGGGAGAGGGGGTTAGACAGTGGTTCCCAGAAGTTCGGCGGCATGCTTGCGCGTGGTTTCGGTGATCGTCACCCCGCCCAGCATGCGCGCGATCTCCTCGATGCGCTCGGCCTCGTTCAGCACGCGGATACTGCTCAAGGTCTTGCCCGCATGGGCGGCCTTGCTCACCTGCCATTGCGCGTCGGCCTGTGCCGCCACTTGCGGCAGGTGGGTGACGCACATCACCTGGTGGCGCTTGCCCAGTTGTTTGAGCAGGTTGCCGACGATCTCGGCCACGCGCCCGCCGATGCCGCTATCCACTTCGTCGAAGATCAGCGTCGGTACGGTGGCGGCGCGGCTGGCGGCGACCTGGATGGCCAGGCTGATGCGCGACAGTTCGCCGCCGGAAGCGACCTTGGCCAGGTTGCGGAAGGGCGTGCCCTGGTTGGCCGCCACCTGGAATTCCACCATCTCCAGGCCGTGCATATTGCCTTCGTTCAGCGGCAACAGGGCGACGGAGAACTTGCCGCCCTGCATCGCCAGCGTCTGCATGGCGGCGGTGATCTCCTTCGACAATGCATCTGCCGCGCTGATGCGCGCTTCGCTCAGTTTCATCCCCTCGCGCAGATAATGGCCGCGCGCGGCTTCGTCCTGTTTCGCCAGTTCGGCCAGGTCGGCGTTGCCGCCCAGTTCGTCCAGCCGTGCCGCGACCTTCGCCAGTACCTCGGGCAACTGCTCCGGCGGTACGCGGTATTTGCGCGCGGCCTCGACCACGTCGGCCATGCGCTGCTCCTGCTGGCGCAACTGCTGCGGGTCGGTATCCAGCCGCTGCTGGTAATGACGCAGTGCGTACACGGCTTCCTGCAGCTCGTTCTGTGCGCTCTCCAGCATGGTCAATGTGTCCTGCAAGCCGCTGTCGAACTCCAGCCCGCCGCGCAGGCGCGCGGTCAGCGCGTTGAGCTGCGCCAGGCAGGCAGTGTCGGATTCGGACAGCACCTCGACGCCGAACTGTGCGGTCTCCAGCAGGCTGGCGGCATGCGACAGGCGCGCATGGTCGGCCTGCAAGGCCGTCCACTCGGCCACCGAGAAATTCAGGGTCTCCAGCTCGCGGCGCTGGAACGAGAGCAACTCGCGTTCGGCGGCCACCGCCTCGGCGTTCTGTTCCAGTTGCTGGCGGCGGCGGTGCAGCGTCTGCCATGCCTTGAACGCGGTGGCGACTTCTTCCACCTGCCTGCCCAGCCCGGCATGGCTGTCCAGCAGGTCGCGCTGGGCATCGGCACGCAACAGCGACTGGTGTGCATGCTGGCCGTGGATGTCGAGCAGCATCTCGCCCGCTTCGCGCATCTGCTGCAGGGTGGCTCCGCGCCCGTTGATGAAACCGCGCGAACGCCCGGCCACATCCAGCACGCGGCGCAACAGGCAAACGCCCTCGTCGCCCTCCAGTTCCTGCTCGCGCAGCCATGCCTGCAGCTGCGGCAGCCGGGCGATGTCGAACTCGGCGCTGATGTCGGCCTTCTCGCAGCCGGTACGCACCATGCCCGCATCCACGCGTTCTCCGAGAGCAAGTGATAAAGCATCGATAAGTATGGACTTGCCCGCACCGGTCTCGCCGGTCAGCGCGGTGAAGCCGGAGGAGAAGTCGAGATCGAGGGTGTCGACGATGACGAAATCGCGGATGGTGAGATGCTTGAGCATTTAGAGCGTTTGATTCCAGAGCAGTTTTTCGCGCAGGGTATGGTAGTAGCTGTGTCCCTTGGGATGCAGCAGGCAGACCGGCTCGATATAGCGGGAGACGGACACCTTGTCGTCGCGATGCAGGTCGAAATGGGTATGCCCGTCGAAACGGACCCGCGCCTCGTCCGCCCGGTGCATCAGTATCTCCAGCTGCGCATCGCTCTTCAGCACGATGGGCCGGTTGCTCAGGGTATGCGGCGACACCGGCACCAGCGCGATCGCCTCCAGCGCCGGATGCAGGATGGGACCGCCGGCTGACAGTGCATAGGCGGTGGAACCCGTGGGCGTGGAGACGATCAGGCCGTCGGCGCGCTGGTTGTACAGGTATTCGCCATCGATGAGCACTTCGCATTCGATCATGCTGCTGTTGTTGCCGCGATGGATGACCACGTCGTTGAACGCAAGCGAGTCGAAGATCTGTTTGCCGCCGCGCGATATGGCGGCGCTCAGCAGCATGCGCTGTTCGGTGACATAGTCGCCGCGCAGCATGCCGGAGATGGTGCGCTGCATGGTATCGAGGGAGATATCGGTGAGGAAGCCCAGCCGCCCCTGGTTGACGCCGACCAGCGGTATGTTGAACGGTGCCAGTGTGCGTGCGACATTGAGCAGCGTACCGTCGCCGCCCAGCACGATGGCCAGATCGACCTTGCCGCCCATCTCGGCCAGGGCGATCTCGCTGTAGGGATGGCGCTTGAGATGGGAACCGGTCAGGTTGTCGACCACCACCGTCAGGCCCATGTTCGCCAGGAAATCGGCCAGCTTCAGCAACGGCTCGGCGATCTCCAGCGACTTGTACTTGCCGATCAGGGCGATGGTCTTAAAGGTCGGATTCATAGTGCGCGATTAAACCATATCGGGCGTACAGCCGCCACGAGCATGCATGAAGGCACGCCGCGACGTCCGGAGTCTTGGTGATAGAATCTGCCGTCATGTTGAACGACCGCGCACAGATCCTTCTGAAAACCCTGGTGGAACGCTATATCAGCGACGGCCAGCCGGTCGGATCGCGCGCATTGCAGCAATTCTCCGGACTGGAAGTCAGTCCTGCCACCATCCGCAACGTGATGGCCGACCTGGAAGCGATGGGTCTGGTCGCCAGTCCGCATACCTCTGCCGGCCGCATCCCAACCGCGCTGGGTTACCGCCTGTTCATCGACAGGCTGATGGTGGTGCAACCGCTCTCGGAAGCGCGCGTACAGCAACTGGAGAGCCAGTTGCAACCGGACAATCCCTCGCGCCTGCTGACCCAGGCCTCCAATGTGCTGTCCGAGCTCACCCAGTTCGCCGGTGTGGTCGCCACGCCCAAACGCGCCAGCATAACCGTGCGCCAGATCGAGTTCCTGCGCCTGTCCGAAAAACGCGTGCTGCTCATCATCGTGATGCCGGACGGCGAGGTGGAGAACCGCGTACTGGTGACGCACAAGGATTACAGCCAGGCGCAACTCACCGAGGCAGGCAACTTCCTCAGCCAGCATTACGCCAACCTCGCCTTCGGCGACATCCACCAGCGCATGCAGAACGAACTGCGCCAGCTGCAGCACGACATGACCGCGCTGATGAGCGCGGCGATGGCGGTGAGCGACGAGGCCATCGCGCGCAAGAGCGAGGATTACGTCATCAGCGGCGAACGCAACCTGCTGCACATCAACGATCTCGCCGCCAACATGAACCAGCTGCGCAACCTGTTCAATGTGTTCGAACAGAAGACCGAACTGCTGCAGCTGCTGGATGCCGGACGCCAGGCACCGGGCGTGCACATCTTCGTCGGCAACGAGTCCGGACTGGTCGGACTGAACGAATGCAGCGTGGTCAGCGCCCCCTACACTGCCGACGGGCAGATCATCGGCACGCTCGCCGTGGTCGGCCCCAAGCGCATGAACTACGAACGTGTCGTACCCATCGTGGATATCACCGCCAAACTATTGAGCAACGCGCTCTCCCAACACTGAACCGACGATGTCCTATCAAGCCGAACCTTCATACACCCACGGTACGCCGGAAAAGACCGGCATCCTGCTGGTCAATCTGGGCACGCCGGATGCACCCACGCCCAGGGCTGTGCGCACCTACCTCAAGGAATTCCTCAGCGATCCGCGCGTCGTGGAGATACCGCGCGCGCTCTGGTGGCTCATCCTCAACGGCATCATCCTCAACACGCGCCCGAAGAAATCTGCCGCGAAGTACGCCAGCATCTGGCTGAAGGAAGGCTCGCCGCTGCGGGTCCATACCGAGAAGCAGGCCGCCCTGTTGCAGGGCTTTCTCGGCCAGCGCAGCAAGGCGCCGTTCGTGGTCGAATACGCCATGCGCTACGGCAATCCTTCCATTCCGGGCGTGCTGCACAAGCTCAAGGAACAGAATTGCCAGCGCATCCTGGTCGTGCCCATGTATCCGCAATACGCTGCCAGCACCACTGCCACGGTGAATGACATCGTGTTCGCCGAGTTGCAGCGCATGCGCAACACCCCTGCCTTGCGCACCATCAAGCACTTCCACGACCATCCCGGCTACATCAGGGCGCTGGCAGGCAACATCAACGACTACTGGCTGAAGAACGGCCGCCCGGAGAAGCTGCTGATGAGCTTCCACGGCCTGCCGCAATACACGCTGGACAAGGGCGACCCTTATCACTGCGAATGTCACAAGACCGGCCGCCTGCTGGCGCAGGAACTGGGACTGCAGCCCGGGCAATATTCCATCAGCTTCCAGTCGCGCTTCGGCAAGGCGGCCTGGCTGCAACCTTATACCAGCGCGACACTGAAGGAATGGGGAAAACAGAAGACCGGACGCGTGGATGTGGTCTGCCCCGGATTCGTGGCCGACTGCCTGGAGACGCTGGAAGAGATCGCCATGGAAGGCAGGGAGGATTTCCAGCATGCGGGCGGCGGCGAATATCACTATATCCCCTGCCTCAACGGCCGCGACGACTGGATACGGGCTCTGACCGACCTGGTCGCGGACAATCTGCAGGGCTGGCTGGTCGAAACGGATGCTGCCGAACTGGAACAGGGCCGGCTGCGCGCGCTGGCCATGAACGCCAAGCGCTGAATCCTGTCAGCCCAGGCTGATCCGCTCTGCTTCCAGCTGGATGATATAGCGCTGGATGACGTTGGCAGCCCCTCTGCTCAGCCCTTCGAACTCCAGACCGATACGGCACATCTGCTCTCCGCTCCTGGTCGTTGTCGACGCCCAGATGCCGCGCACCCGCAAATTCGTGGGGACCGCCCCGATCACCGGCAGTGTGATGCTGCATCCTTCCAGCAGAGCGCCTTGCGAGAACATCTCGGGCGGCATCCCCCTGATGGATATCCCGACGCCGCCCACGCTGATATCGACGACGGTCGCTTCCAGCACCCCGGTATCGGTCGGTATCCTGCAGATCAGCGCATTGCTTCCCTGCGGGGTGCCCAGCCTGAAATATTCCCTGCGCTGCACACGCTCGATGACGGCCGGAACAAGCATGGAAAAGGCCTCTCCATCCTGCAGCTCGACCAGGCGCAGGTGCGTCGCGTGCCAGCGCACCTTGACCCCGGTTTGCGTCACGAACGAAACGTATTTGCTGTTGGTGATCTTCTCGTTGACCTGCTCATCGGAACTGGCATCCATATAGACATGGTTCCCTTCCGAACTCACTCCCAGCACCGAAGTCACCATGCCGACACCTTCCGCGGTGTCCAGATTGATCGCCACCCGGTGTTTCGCAAGATCTTCCAGAATGAAGACGATCTCCTTGCGGTTATGCAGTGCGAAAGGCGAATCTTCCACGTGGTGCGTCATCGTTGCCTGCCAACCCGATATTTAAACTGTGTGTACCCGGCGATCCCTTGTGCGGAGCCGGCCCCTGTCATCCAGGAGCGCATTCTGCCGCATCAGGCGAAGAACTTGTAGTTGTTCCTGCCGCTCTCCTTGGCGGCATACATGGCATCGTCGGCATGCTTGATCAGCGTCTCGTCGTCCGCCGCATCATCGGGACAGATGCTGATACCGATGCTGAACGTGATGACCAGATCCCTGTCTCCGATCCGGTGCGGCTCGGACATCGCGGCGATGATCTTGCGCGCGACTGTTTCGGCATCCGCCGCTACGCCGACTTCCGCCAGCAGGATCATGAACTCGTCGCCGCCCTGGCGGCAGATGGTATCGGATTCGCGCACGCAGGATCTCAGGCGATCGGCGACCGATTGCAGCAGCATGTCGCCGGCCAGGTGACCCATCGTGTCGTTCACCGATTTGAACTTGTCCAGATCGAGGAACAGCAAGGCACTTTTCTTGTTGTGGCGCGCCCCGGCCAGCAGGGCATGCCTGAGCCGGTCGGAGAACAGCGCCCGGTTGGGCAGGTGCGTCAGCGAGTCGTAGTGCGCCAGATGCTCGATGCGCGCCTCCGCCTCCTTGCGCTTGGTGATATCCGAGAACAGCGCGATGTAGTTGATGATCTCGTCATGGGCGTTCTTCACGGTGCCGATCGACAACCATTCCGCATAGATCTCGCCGCTCTTGCGCCGGTTCCATATCTCGCCCTGCCACATGCCGGTCTCGTTGATGGCGCGCCACATCGCCTGATAGAACTTCTCATCCTGCCGGCCCGAGCGCAGGATGTTCGGATTCTTGCCGATGACCTCTTCCTCGGTATATTGGGTGATCGTGTAGAAGGCCGGGTTGACCGCGATGATCCTCAGCTGCGCGTCGGTGATGACGATGGCCTCGCCGCTGTTGTCGAACATCTTGACGAACAATTGCAGACGCTCGTTGGCATGTTCCAGCTTCTCGACCAGCAGATTGAAGTTCTTCGCCATCTCGCCGATGTCGGGATTGTTGGTGTCGACGTCCGCGCGTCTGGACAGGTTCATGTCGCGCTGTATCTCGGCCATCGCCTGCTGCAGGTTGCCGATGGGGCGGGTGATGTTGCGCACGATGACCATGCGCACGAACATGGTGATGACGACGAGCAACAGCACCTGCAGCGCGGCGTGGCCGATCCACATCCAGTCCTCGATCTCGGCGAGCTGCGCCAGCTCTTCGGACAGATCGATGGTCACGCTGGCCGCCCCGTTCACGCTCCCCGCCTCGGTGATATGGCAAAGCATGCAGTTGGTGCCGCGAAAATCCTGCTTGGCGATGAAAGGCACCACCACACGCAGCGCGGGCCGGCCGTTCTCGTCGGTCAGCTCACGGAACAGCGTCCTGCCGGAGGAAAGCACCTCGCGATCCATATCGTCCACCGGCGCTTCCTCCGGCAAGCCGGGGCCGAACTGTTCCACCACCGCGCGGCCGCGCACGATGCGCAGTTCGATGATGCCGCGCGATTGCGACATCTTGCTCAGCAGCATCCTGCGGTTCTCGGGATCGGATATCTGGCCGGTCAGCATCAGCATGTTCATGCCGTTGATGAGACCGTTGGCGGTCTCTTCGGCGCGCACTTCGGCCGCGCGATCGACCTGCTCGTCGAAGCGGTCCAGCATCCATTCCGTGAGAGCGAAGAACAGGATGATCAGCGTACCCTGGATCAGGATGTGCAGCTTCTCCTGCACGCCGGTGGCACGCCAGCCGTTTATGAGGTCCTTCATCGCCCCTCCCTGTCCGCGCAGGCGGTGCCTGCCGGATCTTTTTATAGTTTGATGAAATGCTCGCGGTAATGCTTCATTTCGGCGATGGACTCGTAGATGTCCGCCAGTGCCTCGTGCTTGCCGTGTTTCTTGATGCCGTTCGCCACCTCCGGTTTCCAGCGCTTCGCCAGTTCCTTGAGCGTGCTGACGTCGAGGTTGCGGTAGTGGAAATAATCCTCCAGCTTGGGCATCCAGCGCGCCAGGAAACGGCGATCCTGGCAGATGGAATTGCCGCACATCGGCGAGGTGCGGATCGGCACATATTCCTTGAGGAATTCGATCATCTGCGCCTCCACCGTCGCTTCGTCCAGCGTCGCGGCCTTGACCTTGTCAATGAGGCCGGATTTGCCGTGGGTGGATTTGTTCCAGTTGTCCATGCCGTCGAGCACGCTGTCCGGCTGGTGCACCACCAGCACGGGGGCTTCGGCAACCGTGTTCAGGTCGCCATCGGTCACCACCAGGGCGATCTCGATGATGCGGTCGCTATCCGGGAAAAGCCCCGTCATCTCCATGTCTATCCAGACGAGGTTGTTTTGGTTTTGTGCCATAATCCGCCGCAGTTCCTGTTATTGAGTCCGGTGCATTGTCGCACAGCCGCAGCGCCCAATCCACGATGAATACCACGCAATTTACCGCCCTCTTTGTCTCCGCCCTGCTCACCAATGCCATCGTCAAACTCTGGCTGGCATGGCGACAGCTCGATCATGTCGCCGCGCACCGCGCGGAAGTCCCCGTCGCCTTCCGCGACAAGATCGACCTTGCCGCCCACCAGAAGGCCGCGGATTACACGCGTGCACAGGTGCTGTTCGGCATCGTCGCAGTCCTGTTCGACACCGTCCTGCTGCTTGTCCTGACCATAGGCGGCGGCATCCAGTGGTTCAGCGAATGGATCCCGGCCTTGTCGGACAACGTCCTGCTGCAGGGCGCCGCTGTCATCGTCGCCGTGCTGATGCTGCAATCGCTGCTGGAGATGCCGTTCGACCTCTACCGCACCTTCAGCATCGAGGCCCGCTTCGGCTTCAACAAGATGACACTCAAGCTCTACCTGAGCGATGCCGCAAAGAGTCTGCTGCTCGGCGCCGCACTCGGCCTGCCTCTGCTGTTCGGCGTATTGTGGCTGATGGAGCGCATGGGCGAACTGTGGTGGCTGTACGTATGGGGCGTCTGGGTGGTGTTCAACCTGCTGATACTGTTCATCTACCCCACCTTCATCGCGCCGCTGTTCAACAAATTCGAACCGATGCGGGACGAAACACAAAAGACGCGCATCGAAGCGCTGCTGGCCAGATGCGGCTTTGCCGCCAGCGGACTGTTCGTGATGGACGGCAGCAAACGCAGCACGCACGGCAATGCCTACTTCACCGGCTTCGGCAAGACCAAGCGCATCGTGTTCTTCGACACGCTGCTGCAGCGTCTCACCCCGGACGAGATCGATGCCGTGCTGGCACACGAGCTCGGGCACTTCAAACACCGCCATGTGCTGAAACGCATCGCGCTGACCTTCATCGTCAGCCTGGGCTTCCTGTGGCTGCTGGCGCAACTGCTGCATGCCGACTGGTTCTATGGGGGGCTCGGCGTGAGCTCGCAATCGACGGCAGTGGCACTGCTGCTGTTCGTCATGGTGCTGCCGGTGTTCACCTTCCTGCTGCATCCGCTCGCCTCGGCCTACTCGCGCAAACACGAATTCGAGGCCGATGCCTACGCCGCGCGGCATACCGACGCGAATGACCTTTCCAGCGCACTGGTCAAACTGTACCAGGACAACGCCAAGACACTGACCCCCGATCCGGTGTACGCTACCTTCTACGAGTCGCACCCGCCCGCGCCGATCCGCATCGCGCATCTACAAAGAAAAGGAGAAAGCAAATGAAGAAATATCTCTTTCTGGCCTTGCTCGCCGCCAGCGCAGCCCACGCCGAACCGTTCGCCAAAGGCAACGCCGAGAGCGGCAGGCAACTCGTCGCCAAATACGACTGCAACAGCTGCCACAAGGGCAAGATGGGCGGCGACGGCAGCGCCATCTACACCCGCGCGGACCGGCGCGTGACCAGCGCCGACATCCTCATCGACCGCATGGAACAATGCTCCGGCGCGATCGGCAAGCAACTCACCGAACAGGAGAAGCTGGATCTCGCCGCGCACCTGAACAAGACCTATTACCATTTCAAGTGAGGCGATCATGGCTTTTGTCTGCGACCTGAGCAACAAGAACTGCAAACCCTGCGAGGGCGGCATCCCGCCGCTATCGCCCGATGAAGCGAACACGCTGCTCAAGGAACTTGACGGCTGGAGTCTCAACGACAACCACATCAGCAAGAACTTCGAGTTCAAGAACTACTACCAGGTGCTGGCCTTCGTCAACGCCGTGGCCTGGATGACGCACCGTGAAGACCACCACCCCGACATGGCGGTGAGCTTCAACCAGTGCCGCGTGGATTACACCACCCACGCCATCGGCGGTCTGTCCGAGAACGATTTCATCTGCGCCGCGAAAGTGGATGCGTTGTTCAAGATTTGAAACCGGGCTCCTCACGCATTCGCCCGGCAATCTATAGCACCGTTCGCCCTGAGCCTGTCGAAGGGTTGAACGGCGCTCAGAACTGTCCGTTCCCGCTTCACTTGATCGGTAATTAAAGTTTGAAACTGCAAGGCCAAATCATCGCCGCCTACGGTCGGCACTACCTGGCGGAACTGCCGGGCGGCGAGATCCTCGAATGCGTGCCGCGCGGCAAGAAAAGTGACACCGCATGCGGGGATGTGGTCGACATCGAGCGCACCAGTGCCGACCAGGCCGTCATCGACAGCATCGCCCCTCGCTCCACACTGCTGTATCGCTCCGATGCCTACAAGCAGAAGATCATCGCGGCCAACGTCACCCAGATCATCGTCGTCGTCGCCACCGAGCCCTCGTTCAACGACGAGTTGCTGGCGCGCTGCCTGATCGCCGCGCATGACCAGAAGCTGGAAACTCTCATCGTATTGAACAAATGCGACCTGCCGCAGATCGCGGCGGCGCGCGCGCAACTCGCACCGTACGGCAAGATCGGCTACCGCGTGCTGGAGCTATCAGCCAAGCAGGACGTGGCGCCGCTGCTGCCCTACCTGCAAGGCCACACCAGCGTACTCGTCGGACAAAGCGGCATGGGGAAATCCACCCTCATCAACGCCCTCATCCCCGACGCGCTTGCCGCCACACGCGAGATATCGACCGTGCTCGATTCCGGCAAACACACCACCACCCACGCGCGCCTGTACCACCTGAACGCAGACAGCGATCTCATCGACTGCCCCGGCGTGCAACTGTTCGGATTGCACCATCTGGATTTTGCCGCGATAGAAAGAAGCTTCCCCGAATTCCTGCCCCACTTGGGCAATTGCCGTTTTGCCAATTGCAGCCATTCACACGAGCCGGACTGTGCGATACGCAAGGCTACGGCAGAGGGGAAGATCGACGAACGAAGGTTGAAGCTGTTTCAGCAGATCGCCGGACACTAACCCAGCAGGTTCGCCACCGTCAGCAACAACAGCAGGATGAGCTGGAACACCAGTGCTCGCCACACCAGGCCGATCGCGCTCTGCATGTAGTCGGCGTCGGCCTCGTCACCGGTGCCGAGCTCGGGGCGGAACACGGGTTGGTCGTCCTGCATGATGTTCTGGCCGAGTTTGACGCCGAGCGCCCCGGCACCGCTGGCGAGCAGGATGCCGGCTTCGGGATCGGGCCAGTCCGCGGCCTGGTTGCGCCAGCAGTACGCCGTGTCTTCGAAGTTTCCGACGATGGCAAAGGTGGCCGCAGTGAAGCGCAGCGGCAGCCATTCCATGACGTGATAGGCCTGCCGCGCGAACACGCCGAATTGTCCATACTCGGCCTCATCCTTGCTGCCCCAGCGGTTGTACAGGAACAGCGCGAGCCGGTACAGGATGGCGCCGATGGGTCCCAGACCCAGCATCATGAAGATGACGAACCAGAACACCACGCCGAACACGTTGCGGTGCGAACACAGCAAAGCCTGTTCGATGGTGACGCGCGCGACCTCCTCATGGCTCAGTTCGCGGCAGGACTTGCCCAGCCAGCTGCCGAGCTGGTCGCGCGCTTCATCCAGCTTGTTATTGCGCAAGGCCAGATGGATATCGGTGTAATAGTGGCTGAACTGGCGGAAGCCCATGGTCAGATACAGCACCAGCACGCTGAAGGCCCAGGCGAACACGGGATGCGCTTCCAGCAACAGGCAATGCAACGCGACCGCCAGCAGCAACGGCAATGCGATGGCCAGCATCCAGGCGATGCGGCCATGTTTCTGCTGGCCTGCATTGAAGTTGCGCTGGAAGAATTCCACATAGCCGGACAGCCATGTGAACAGGTATTTGCGCGATGACAGCGGGTGGACTTGTTCCAGCAGCAGCGCGGTGATCAGGGAAAGCAGGCTCATGGCTTCAAACGGGCATCAGACTCGAATGGGAGAAAGATACCACAAGCCTTGAGCCTGCCGCACGCGCAACTAGGCGATCATGCCTGCCGCCACCGTGTTGTTGCTCGCCTCGTCGATCACGATGAAGCTGCCGGTCGCCCGGTCTATCCCGTAGCTGTCGAACACCAGCGGCTGCTGGGTCCTGATCGCCACGCGCGCGATGTCGTTCATGTTGAGCTTATCCGCACCATGCTGTTCCAGCGTGTTCACGTCGACGCGGTAGTCGAGGCGCGAGAACAGCGCCTTCGCCGTGCGCGTGGTGTGCTTGACCAGGTACTTGCGGCTGCGGTCCAGCGGCGTTTCCGACAGCCAGCACAGGGTCGCCTCGAATTCCTTCTCCATTTTGGGCGGATGCGCGCTGCTCCTGACGAACATGTCGCCGCGCGAGATGTCGATCTCGTCTTCCAGCGTCAGCGTGACCGACTGCGGCGCAAAGGCGGTCTGCAGCTTGCCGTCGTAGGTATCGATCTCCTTGATCCTGGTAGTCCAACCCGAAGGCAGGACGGTGATCTCGTCGCCGACCGACACTTCGCCAGCTTCGATGCGCCCGGCAAAGCCGCGGAAGTCGTGATATTCCCCGGTCTGCGGGCGGCATACCCACTGCACCGGGAAACGGAAGTCGCTGGTATTCACATCGTGGTCGATCTCGACCTCTTCCAGCAGCTCCAGCAGGGCCGGGCCTTGGTACCAGTCTAAATTGTCGCCGCGATCCACCACCATGTCGCCGTTCAGCGCTGAAAGCGGGATGCAATGCACATCGTGCAGCCCGAGTTGCGCAGCGAACACCTTGTACTCGGCCACGATCTCGTCGAAGCGCGCCTGCGAGTAATCCACCATATCCATCTTGTTCACTGCCAGTACCACATGCGGCACCCCCAGCAGGCTGGCGAGGTAGCTATGGCGGCGTGTCTGCGTCAGCACGCCCTTGCGCGCATCGATGAGGATGATGGTGAGGTTGGCGGTGGAAGCAGCCGTCACCATATTGCGCGTGTACTGCTCATGCCCCGGCGTGTCGCCGATGATGAACTTGCGCTTCGGCGTGGCGAAGTAGCGGTAGGCCACGTCGATGGTGATGCCCTGCTCGCGCTCGGCCTGCAGGCCGTCGGTGAGCAGCGACAGATCGACCGCCGCCATGCCGCGCTTCTCGCTGGTCTTCGAGATGGCCGAGAACTGGTCCTCGAAGATGGACTTCGAGTCGTGCAGCAGGCGGCCGATAAGGGTGCTCTTGCCGTCATCGACGGAACCGGCGGTGATGAAACGTAATAGTTGTGTTGTGGTGCTCATGATTGTCCATTTCCCAAGTTCAATTTACCGCTCCGTTCGTGCTGTCCCTTCGACAAGCTCAGGACTAAAGGCAACGTCGAAGCATGAACGTTCACCCTTCGACAAGCTCAGGGCGAACGGCTCTATATATGATCAGAAATACCCTTCCTTCTTCCTCAACTCCATCGACGCATCCGAAGTCTGGTCGTCCATGCGCGTCGCGCCGCGTTCGGTGATGCGCGTGGTCGCGGTCTCTTCGATGATCTCTTCCACCGTGCGCGCGGCGGATTCCACCGGCGCGGTGCAGGTCATGTCGCCCACGGTGCGGAAGCGCACGGTGGCGATCTCCACTTTTTCGCCCGGCTTCGGCTGCACCAGATGCGACACCGGGATCACGTTGCCGCCGCGGCGGATCACCTCGCGTTCATGCGCAAAGTAGATGTTCGGGATGTGCAGCTTTTCGCGGCCTATGTATTCCCAGATATCCATCTCGGTCCAGTTGCTGATCGGAAACACTCGGATGTTCTCGCCGGCATGCACGCGGGTGTTGTAGGTGTCCCACAACTCCGGGCGCTGGTTCTTGGGGTCCCACTGGCCGAACTCGTCGCGGAAGGAGAAGATGCGTTCCTTGGCACGCGCCTTTTCCTCGTCGCGGCGCGCCCCGCCCAGGCAGGCATCGAACTCGAACTCGGCGATGGTCTCCAGCAGCGTAACCGACTGGAACGGATTGCGTGGTTTGCTCTCGTCCTTGATGACGATGCTGCCGCGTTTGATCGAGTCTTCCAGCGAACGCACGATGAGCCGCTCGCCCAGATCAGCCGCCAACTTGTCGCGGCAGGCGATCACCTCGGGGAAGTTGTGCTCGGTGTCGATGTGCACCAGCGGGAACGGGAACTTCGCCGGACGGAACGCCTTCTCCGCCAGACGCAGCATGACAATGGAATCCTTGCCGCCGGAGAACAACAGCGCGGGATTTTTGCACTCCGCCGCCACCTCGCGCATGATGTGGATGGATTCGCTCTCCAGCGCGTCCAGATGGGTGAAAGTGTGTTTGCGCAGATTGTCCTCGACCAGTTTCATTGTTTTCTACTCCATACTATTCAATGCTTCTCGAACTCCCTTCTCCCGCAAGCGGGAGAAGGGCCGGGGATGAGGGACTATGCGATAAAGCCAAAGTGGCGATTACTCAACGCCCCTCACCCTAACCCTCTCCCGCTTGCGGGAGAGGGAATCTGTTATGCCGTTTCCTTCTGTGCAACCCCTGCCTGTGCCGCGATCCCGATGATGCGTTCGCGGCTCGCCTGCAACGAGGTCGGGCTGGCATGCAATCCGCACTCCTTGGTCTCGGGGTTCTCCCACCACCAGCGCCCGGCGCGGATGTCTTCGCCCGCCGAGACGGAACGCGTGCAAGGCGCGCAACCCAGGCTGGGGTAGAACTGGTCGTGCAGTTTGTTGTAGGGCACGTCGTACTCGCGGATGTAGGCCCACACGTCGTTGTGGCTCCAGTCCAGCAGCGGGTTGATCTTCTGCAGGCCGTTGTCGTTGTCGAAGGACGAGACTTCCAGCGTGCCGCGCGTCACCGCCTGATCACGGCGCAGTCCGGTGATCCATGCGTCCTGCCCTTTCAGTGCGCGGCGCAGCGGTTCCACCTTGCGCGCGAAGCAGCAAGCCTTGCGGCTCTCCACGCTGTCGTAGAAGCCGTTGATGCCGTTCTTCGCCACATACTCTTCGGTCAGCTTGCTGTCGGGGAAATACACCTTGAGCGGGATGGTGTACTGCTCGCTCACTTCCTGGATCAGGTCGTAGGTTTCTTTGGGCAGGCGGCCGGTGTCCAGGCTGAACAGCTTGATGCCGGGCGCATGCTTGGCGATGAGGTCGGTCAGCACCATGTCTTCCGCGCCCAGGCTGTTGGCGAACACCACGGACGGATATTCCTTCGCGGCTTGCTGCAATACCGCGACGGTGGCGGCGATCTTGTCTTTCAACGTGCTCATAGTGCTACTCCTCTCTCTACTCGATTGAACAATGGCGTATCCACATCGGCGGACGCCTGATATTTCACGGAAAAAACATCAAAACCTGCCAGCACGCTGTGCGGGTCTTTGTCTGCGCGCACGGCGAAGCTGTCGAACCCGGCGCGCTGCAAATAGAACAACTGGTCCTGCAAAATGTCGCCCGTGGCGCGCAGCTCGCCGCGATAGCCGTGCTGCTTGCGCAGACGGTAGGCCAGCGTATAGCCGCGTCCGTCGGTGAACTTGCGGAAGTCCACGGCGATCACCGGGAAGCGGTGGATGTCGTCGGGGATGTCTTCGATGCGCTCGAACCCGGCCAGCCACAGCCCCAGTTCGCGGCGTTGACGCAGGGCCTCCCACTGGCAGTTCCACACCGGCAACGGCACGATGAGCTTGCCCTGCGGCACGATGATGCTGTCGGCGGCATCGCCTTCATGCAGGCGCAACACTTGCCAGTCGTCGGCCACCACGGTCTTGTTTTTGATGATCGTCGTCATTAAAACCTCGGCGAAAAATAGGGCAGTTCATACGGCGTGCCGACCTGCAATGCGGCGTATTCGGGCAGCAACAAGGCTTCGTCCTGCGGCACTTCGTCGGCATACACGTGATCCTTGAACGGTTCGATGCCAAGGCGACGCACGGTGTCGATGAAGCGCTCGCCGTCGAAGCGTTCGCGCACATACACCTGCAACAAACGCTCAACCACCTGCGGGATCTGCGCGAAGGAGAACGAGCGACCGATGATCTTGCCGATGGCAGCGGGCGTTCCCTGATTGCCGCCGATGGTGACCTGGTACCACTCGCTGCCCGATTTATCCACGCCCAGGATGCCGATGTGGCCGACATGGTGGTGACCGCAGGCGTTCACGCAGCCCGAGATGTTGAAGTCGAGTTCGCCGATGTCGTGCAGGTAGTCGAGATCATCGAAGCGTTCGGCGACCGCCTTGGCCAGCGAGATGGAACGCGCATTGGCCAGTGTGCAGAAATCGGCACCGGGGCAGCAGATGATGTCGGTGAGCAGGCCGACGGTGGGCGTGGCCAGTCCGGCGCGCTTCGCCTCCAGCCACAGGTCGTGCAGATCGGCCTGCTTCACGTCGGCCAGCACCAGGTTCTGCGTGTGCGAGAAGCGCACCTCACCGAAGCTGTAGCGGTCGGCCAGATCGGCGACGATGTCCAGTTGCGCGGCAGCGATGTCGCCGGGGGCTTTCCCCGACTGCTTCAGCGACAGCACCACGGCGGCGTAGCCATCCACCTGGTGCGACTTCACGTTGCGCTTCACCCAGTTGGCAAAGGCCTTGTCACTGCGCTGCTCGACCTCGAATGCCGCATCGGTACGCGGCAGGCTTGCGTAGGCAGGCTTGGCAAAGGCGGCGCTCACGCGATCCAGCTCGCCCTGGGTCAGGGTGCCGGGACCGTCCTTGTTCAGTTGCCACTCCGCTTCGACCTGACGGCGGAACTCTGCTATGCCGAGGGTCTGCACCAATATCTTGATGCGCGCCTTGTACAGGTTGTCGCGACGGCCAAATTCGTTATAGACGCGCACGATGGACTCAAGATAGGTCAGCAGGTGCTGCCAAGGCAGGAACGAAACGATCTCCTGTCCGATGACGGGCGTGCGGCCCAGACCGCCGCCGACCAGCACGCGGAAGCCAAGCTCGCCCTGCTCGTTCTTCAGCAGTTGCACGCCGACGTCGTTGATCTCGGTCGCGGCGCGGTCTTCTGTCGCCCCGGTGACCGAAACCTTGAACTTGCGCGGCAGGAAGGCGAATTCCGGGTGGAAGGTACTCCACTGGCGCAGGATCTCGGCGAACGGGCGCGGATCGGCGATCTCGTCGCGTGCGACACCGGCCAGTTCGTCCGACGTGATGCTGCGGATGCAACTGCCGGAGGTCTGGTTGGCGTGCATCTCGACCGTGGCGAGTTCGGCCAGTATCTCCGGCGTATCTTCCAGACGCAGGAAATTGAACTGGATGTTCTGGCGTGTGCTGATGTGGCCGTAGCCGCGGTCATAGGTGCGCGCGATGTGCGCCAGCTTGCGTACCTGGCCGCTGTTCGCCGTGCCATAGGGGATGGCGATGCGCATCATGTAACCGTGTACCTGCATGTAGATGCCGTTGTGCAAACGCAGCACGCGGAAGTCGTCTTCCTTCAGTTCGCCGGAAATGCGGCGGCGCACCTGGTCGCGGAACTGCGCGACGCGCTCGGCGGTAAGCTGGTGATCGAATCGGTCGTAGCGATACATCACTGCACCTCGGCTTCTATAAAGTAGCGGGATACCGGCAGCAGCAGCGCCGCTTCCAGCGGGAACCTGGCACCGTAGGCAAGGATATGCGCCACGTCCTCCTCCTCGCTGTGACGCAGGGCCGAGCCGATGTAGGCGTGTTCGCCCTCTTGTCCGACCACCACGCCGATGCGTCCGCCGCAGCCGTTGAACCAGCTCACTTGTTTCGCTTTATTGGGATTGTTCGCACTCATTTCAGTTTCCCTCGTTTCAAATCGGTTTCAATGCAAAACCAGTCGCGTGCCGATGATCAGCAACATCACCGCCAGGATCGGACGCAGTACTTTTTCCGGGACTTTCGCGGAGAGGTGGCTGCCGAGATAGATGCCCGGCAAAGACCCAAGCAACAGGCTGCCCAGCAACACCAGATCGACCGTGCCCAAGGCCAGATGACCGAGACCGGCAATGGCGGTGAGCGGCACGGCGTGGGCAATGTCGGTGCCCACCACCTTGACCGCCGTCAAACGCGGATAGAGGAACAGCAGCGCCACCGTGCCCAGCACACCGGCACCGATGGAGGAGATGGTCACCAGCACGCCGACGATGGCGCCGGTGATGATGGTCGCGGGCGCCAGATGGCGGTGGTGCAGCTCGTACACCGTGCCGTCTTCGCGCTGCGCGATCTTTTTGATCCAGTCTTTCAGCAACAGCGCGGTCGCGGTCAGCAGCAGGGCGACGCTCAACACGCCGGTCACCAAGCCCTTCAGGGTCTTCTCATCCAGTGAGAGGAACTTGAACAGCGCGATGGTCAGCAGTGCGGCGGGCAGGCTGCCGAGGCTCAACAGGCCGACGATTTTCCACTCCACGCTGCCGTTGCGGCTGTGCACCCAGCCGCCCAGCGACTTGGTGATCGAGGCATACAGCAGATCGGTGCCGACCGCCGTGGCGGGCGAGACGCCGAAGAACAGCACCAGCAGCGGGGTCATCAACGACCCGCCGCCGACGCCGGTCACCCCGACGATCAAACCAACCAGAAAACCCGAAACCGTATAGAGCCAATCCATATTCACCTCACTCGAATGAGGCGCATTCTAGGAATCTGGCTTTATTTTAAGAAATACTTTATTGTTACTTCTACATAACTATTGGCTATAAGGAGGGGAAAGTGAATTTGCAGCAATTGAGATATCTGAACGAGATCGTGCGCTGCGACCTGAACATCTCCGATGCAGCCAACGCGCTGTACACCTCGCAGCCCGGCGTGAGCAAACAGATCAAACTACTGGAAGAGGAACTGGGCGTAGACATCTTCGTGCGCAACGGCAAGCGCGTCGTTGCCATCACCGAGCCGGGCAAGGCCGTGCTGGAGATCGCCCAGCGCATGCTGATCGAGACCGAGAACCTGAAGCATGTCGGGCAGGAGTTCCGCACCCAGGACAGCGGCAGCCTCTCCATCGCCACCACCCACACCCAGGCGCGCTACGCCCTGCCGCATGTGGTCAAGGAGTTCACCAAGGCTTATCCCAATGTGAAACTCGGCCTGCACCAGGGCAGCCCGACCCAGATCGCCGAGATGGTGTTGAGCGGTGAAGTAGATATCGGTATCGCCACCGAGAGCCTGGCCTTGTATGACGAACTGGTGACCCTGCCCTGCTACGAGTGGCATCACTGCGTGGTGGTGCCGCCCAAGCATCCGCTATTACTGGAAAAGAAGCTGACGCTGAAGAAGCTGGCGCAGTACCCCATCATCACCTACGACTTCGCCTTTACCGGCCGCAACAAGATCAACCAGGCGTTCCACGATGCCGGTATCGAGCCGAATATCGCGCTCACCGCCATCGACGCCGACGTGATCAAGACCTATGTCGAACTGGGACTGGGCGTGGGCATCGTGGCGCAGATGGCCTTCATCCCCGAGCGCGACCGCCACCTGCGCATGATCGATGCTGGGCATTTGATCCAGCCCAGCACCACACGCATCGCCATCCGCAAGAACCAGTACCTGCGCGGCTTCGGTTATCATTTCATCGAACTCTTTGCGCCGCACCTGACGCGCGACGTGGTAGCGAAGGCTTTACACCTGACTACATAATGAATCCCGAACTCTTGCAAAAACTAGTCACCCGCGAGATGCCCTACGGCAAATACAAGGGACGCCTCATCGCCGACCTGCCCGGCAACTACCTCAACTGGTTCGCGCGCACCGGCTTCCCGCCCGGCGAGATCGGCATGCTGCTGGCGCTGATGCAGGAGATGGATCACAACGGGCTATCGCACCTGCTCGAACCCCTGCGCAAGATATGAAGCCCAAGCCTCCGCCAGACTATCTCGCCGGCTATCCCGCTGCCCTGGTCGCACAAGTGCAGCAATTGATAGCGCAGGGGAAACTGCTCGACTTACTGAAGCAGAAATATCCGCAGACTCATGCCGTCCGCACCGACACAGCGCTGTACGGCTACGTACTGGCGATCAAGAACGAGTACCTGGGCAACGTTGGCCAGTTGAGCAAGGTGGCATACGACAGCAAGCTGCATGTGATGAAGAACGCGCTGGGCACGCACACCACCATCTCGCGGGTGCAAGGCGGCAACCTGAAGAGCAAACGCGAGATCCACATCGCGGCCATGTTCCGCGAGATGCCGGTGGAGTTCCTGCGCATGATCGTGGTGCATGAACTGGCGCATATGAAGGAGCGCGAGCACGGCAAGGCGTTCTATCAGTTATGCATGCACATGGAGCCGGATTACGCCCAACTGGAGTTCGACCTGCGCGCTTATCTGACCTGCCTCGAAGCCGACAAGCGGTAGCCACCTTATCTGCCTGTTTTAATTATTGATAATTCAGAAAAATCAACCCAATCCAAGACATAGGCCGCCCGGCATATGGACAGTTGCGATGAATAGTCGACAATGCCTGTCAACCTGATAAGTTCTTATCGGGTTCCCATCACGGGGGTGAATCATGAAGACAAGCAAACCATTGTGGCTGAATGAGCCAGATGCCGAGCAGACCAGTGTGCGCTTCTGTTGCCCGTATTGTTTCGAGTGGATACGCAACCGGGAACTGGAAGCGCATATGAATTCCGCTCATCCCGGCATCGCCAAGTTATCCGCGACCGGGCAATTGCCAACTCTGCATCCGCCGCGCAAGTGATCAGGCGCCGCGCTTGGCGAAATCCCTGAGGCGGAATCCCAGCACGAACAGCACGGCGAAATACATCACCACGCCAAGCACCACCAGCCAGGAAAGATGGAAGATGCGTGCCCAGCCGTGGCTGGTGAGCCAGTGCTGTTCGCTGCCCATGCCGAACCAGAGCACCCAGGCCAGCGCCAGCAGGGCGGCACACAACTTCAGGAAGAACTTGCCCCAGCCCGGTTCGGGCTGGTAGATGGCGCGCTTGCGCAGGAAGTAGAACAGGATGGCGGAGTTGAAACAGGCGCCGAGCCCGATGGCGAGCGCGAGCCCCGCGTGTTGCAGATCGAACACGAACACGAACAGGACGTTCATCAACTGCGTGGCGAGCAAGGTGGCGATGCCGATCTTGACCGGAGTCCTGATGTCCTGGCGCGCGTAGAAACCGGGGGCCAGCACTTTCACCGCGATGATGCCGATGAGGCCGACGCTGTAGCCAACCAGTGCGTAGCTGGTCTTCAGCACGTCGGTGGCGTCGAAGGCACCGTGCTGGAAGAAGGTCGACAGCAGGGGCACGGCGATCATGCCCAGCGCCAGGGCGGCAGGCAGCGTGAGCATGCAGACCAGGCGCAGGCCCCAGTCGAGAAGTTTGGAATATTCCGCCGTGCTGTTGTCGGCATGGTGTTTGGAGAGCGAGGGCAGCAGGATGGTGCCGAGCGCAGCGCCCAGCAGGCCGGAGGGGAATTCCATCAGGCGGTCGGCGTAATACAGCCAGGATACGCTGCCCGCGACAAGGAATGAGGCGAAGATGGTGTTGATGATGAGGCTGATCTGCGCAATGGAGACACCGAACAGCGCCGGGCCCATCTGTTTGATGATGCGCCACACGCCCGCATCTTTCAGATTGAAACTCCACTTCGGCAGCATGCCGATCTTTTTCAGGAACGGGATCTGGAAGGCGAGCTGCACCACGCCGCCGATGAACACCGCCCAGCCCATCGCCAGGATGGGCGGGTCGCAATATGGCGCCAGCCACAGCGCCGCGGCGATGAAACAGACATTCAGCAGGATGGGCGCAAAAGCCGGCACCCAGAACTTGTTATAGGTATTGAGGATGCCCGCCGCCACGGCGACCAGCGAGATAAAGAAGATATAGGGCGAGGTGATCTGCAGCAGTTGCACGGTGAGCGCGAACTTTTCCGGCTCCTTCACGAAACCCGGCGCACTTATATATACGAGGATGGGCGCGGCGATGATGCCGATGAGCGTGACGAAGAACAGGATGATGGCCAGCAGCGTGGTGACATGGTCGACCAATTGTTTGGTCTCGTCGTGCCCCTTGCGGTTCTTGTATTCACCGAAGATCGGTACAAATGCCTGCGAGAACGCGCCTTCCGCAAACATGCGACGCAGCAGGTTGGGCAGTTTGAACGCGACAAAGAAGGCGTCGGTGGCCATACCCGCACCAAAGATGCGGGCAATAAGCACATCACGGACGAAAGCCAGGATGCGCGAAACCAAGGTCAAACTGCTGACGGCCGCAAGGGCTTTGAGGAGATTCATGCCGGTTGTGATCTATCCCTGTGAACGCCGCGCATCATACCACCGCCCACTCCCCGGCCGACCTAAGCCCCTCCCCCGAAAAAACAATTTGCCAAACATTGGAAGAGCCTCTAGAATGCGCCCCTTTCTGAAAAGCCGAATTCTCAAGGAGTAGTACTCATGGCAAATAGTGCACAAGCCCGCAAGCGTGCTCGTCAGGCAGTAAAGCAGAATATCCACAATACCAGCCTGCGTTCCGAGCTGCGTACTGCGATCAAGAAGGTCGCCAAGGCGATCGAAGCCGGCGACAAGGCCGCTGCCAAGGCAGTGTTCCAGGAATCCACCAGCGTGGTGGACTCCATCGCCGACAAGAAGATCATCCACAAGAACAAGGCGGCCCGCCACAAGAGCCGATTGTCCGCTGCGATCAAGGCGATGGCCTGATAACATTGCAGACGTTAAGTCTGCGACAAAAGGCCGACGAACTGTCGGCCTTTTTTGTTTATAGTCCTGCATCAGTAGAAACAACAAGACCGGAAAGCTTGCCATGTCACACTTGATGAACACCTATGCTCGGCAACCCGTCACCTTCACCCACGGGGAAGGTGCCTGGCTTTGGGATACCAACGGCAAGCGCTATCTGGACGCCCTGTCCGGCATCGCGGTCAACACACTGGGACATGCCCACCCGAAATTCACCGCCGCGCTTTCCACCCAGATCGGCAAGCTGATCCATACTTCCAATCTCTATCAGGTACGCGAACAGGAACTGATCGCGGACAAACTGTGCGCGCTGTCCGGGATGCAGGAAGTGTTTCTGTGCAACTCCGGTTGCGAAGCGAACGAGGCCGCGATCAAGCTGGCACGCATGTACGGCAATCAGCGCGGCATCGACACGCCGACCATCATCGTGATGGAAAAGGCCTTCCACGGCCGCACGCTGGCCACCCTCTCCGCCACCGGCAACCGCAAAGTGCAGGCCGGCTTTGAACCGCTGGTGAAAGGCTTCGTGCGCGTGCCATACGACGACCTCGAAGCCATCCGCCAGGTCGCCGCGAACACCCCCAATATCGTCGCCGTGCTGGTCGAACCGATCCAGGGTGAAGGCGGCATCCGCACGCCGGACATCAGCTATCTCCAGGGGCTGCGCAAGATTTGTGACGAGCACGAATGGCTGCTGATGCTGGACGAGGTGCAATGCGGTCTGGGCAGAACCGGCAAATGGTTCGCCTTCCAGCACACCGGCATCATGCCGGACGTGATGACCCTGGCCAAAGGCTTGGGTTCCGGCGTGCCGGTCGGCGCCTGCCTGGCCGCCGGCAAGGCTGCGGGCACATTCAAACCGGGCAATCACGGCTCCACCTTCGGCGGCAATCCGCTGGCCTCCACCGCCGCGCTGACCACGCTGAACATCATGGAGCAGGATAAATTGCTCGCTCACGCGGACAAGCTGGGCGCATGGCTCAAGCAACAGTTGCAAGCCAGACTTGGCGGTGTAAAAGGCGTCGTCGCCGTGCGCGGTCAGGGGCTGATGCTGGGCATCGAACTGGACAAACCCTGCGGCGAACTGGTTGCCAAGGCGCTGGCGCAAGGCCTGCTCATCAACGTCACCGCCGACAGCGTGGTGCGCTTGTTGCCGCCACTGGTCTTCACTGAAGCAGAAGCACAGCAATTGCTGGACATGCTGTGCCCGCTGATCACGGAATTTCTGGGGCAGGAGTGAGTCATGGACCGCAAACCCATCAGGCATTTCCTGCAATTCAAGGATTTCACCCGCGAAGAGTTTGAGTACCTGTTCGAGCGCACCCGCATCATCAAGGAACGCTTCAAGCGTTACGAGAAATACTGGCCGCTGGAAGACCGCACGCTGGTGATGATCTTCGAGAAAGCCAGCACGCGCACTCGCCTGTCGTTCGAGGCCGGCATGCACCAGCTAGGCGGCTCGGCCATCTACCTCAACACCCGCGATTCGCAACTGGGCCGCGGCGAGCCGGTGGAGGACGCCGGCCAGGTCATCTCGCGCATGAGCGACATCGTGATGATCCGCACCTTCGAGCAGAGCATCATCGAACGTTTCGCCGCCAATTCGCGCGTACCGGTGATCAACGGACTGACCAACGAATACCACCCTTGCCAGGTGCTGGCCGACATCTACACCTACATCGAACATCGCGGCTCGATCAAGGGCAAGACCGTGGCCTGGATCGGCGATTCCAACAACATGTGCAACACTTGGCTGCAGGCCGCCGAGATACTGGATTTCAACGTGCACGTCTCCACTCCGCCCGGCTACGAGGTCGAGCCGGAACGTGCCGGCCTGTACGGTCACGAGCACTACGAAGAATTCACCGACCCGATGGATGCCGCGCGCGACGCCGACCTGGTGACCACCGACGTGTGGACTTCGATGGGCTACGAAGCCGAGAACGAGGAACGCATGAAGGCTTTCGCCGATTGGCAGGTGGATGGCGACATGATGCGCATCGCCGCCAAAGATGCCCTGTTCATGCACTGCCTGCCCGCCCACCGCGGCGAGGAAGTGGCGGCCGAGGTCATGGACGACCCGCAATCCGTGGTGTGGGATGAGGCGGAGAATAGATTACATGTACAAAAAGCGCTGATGGAATTTCTGCTGCTGGGCAAGATCAACAACTAAATCGGAAGCAACTCACAATGAGCGACATCAAAAAAGCCGTCCTCGCCTACTCCGGCGGACTCGACACCTCGGTCATCCTCAAGTGGCTGCAGGACACCTACCAGTGCGAAGTGGTGACCTTCACCGCCGACCTCGGCCAGGGTGAAGAGCTGGAACCCGCACGCCAGAAGGCGCTGCAGTTCGGCATCAAGCCCGAGAACATCTTCATCGACGACCTGCGCGAAGAGTTCGTGCGCGATTTCGTGTTCCCGATGTTCCGCGCCAACACCATCTACGAGGGCGAATACCTGCTCGGCACCTCCATCGCGCGGCCGCTGATCGCCAAGCGTTTGATCGACATCGTCAACAAGACCGGCGCCGATGCCATCTCACACGGTGCCACCGGCAAGGGCAACGACCAGGTGCGTTTCGAGCTGGGCGCTTATGCACTGAAGCCCGGCATCAAGATCATCGCACCGTGGCGCGAGTGGGACCTGCTGTCGCGCGAGAAGCTGATGGCCTATGCCGAGAAGAACGGCATCCCGGTCGACATGAAACACAAGCAAGGCGGTTCGCCCTATTCCATGGACGCGAACCTGCTGCATATTTCCTACGAAGGTCGCCATCTGGAAGACCCGGCCGCCGAAGCAGAAGAGAGCATGTGGCGCTGGACCGTGTCGCCCGAGAAGGCGCCGGACGTGGCCGAATACCTCGACCTTGAATTCGTCAACGGCGACATCGTGGCGCTGAACGGCAGCAAGATGTCGCCCGCACAGGTGTTGACCAAGCTGAACGAACTGGGCGGCAAACACGGCATCGGTCGTCTCGACCTGGTGGAGAACCGCTACGTCGGCATGAAATCGCGCGGCTGCTACGAGACCCCCGGCGGCACCATCATGCTGAAGGCGCACCGCGCCATCGAATCCATCACCCTGGACCGCGAAGTCGCCCACCTCAAGGACGACCTGATGCCGCGTTACGCCAGCATGATCTACAACGGCTACTGGTGGAGCCCGGAGCGCAAGGCTTTGCAGGTGCTGATCGACCATACCCAGCAATCCGTGAACGGCTGGGTGCGCGTCAAGCTGTACAAGGGCAACGTCATCGTCGTGGGGCGCGATTCCAAGACCGATTCGCTGTTCGATTCCAGCATCGCCACCTTCGAGGACGACAAGGGCGCCTACGACCAGAAGGACGCGGCCGGCTTCATCAAGCTGAACGCCCTGCGCATGCGCATCGCGGCGAACCTGCATAACAGGAAGAAATAATTCCTCGCCAAGGAGAGCAGCATGATCCATGAACTGAGCGGTGATATCCTGTTGAGCGGCGCACGGGCAATCGCCCAGGGCGTCGCCCCGAACGACGATTTCCATCACGGCCTCGCGCTGCAACTGCGCGAACGCATGCCAGCCATGTACAAGGATTTCCGCCACTATTGCCAGACCAAGCACCCGAAGTCCGGCGAGTTGTGGACATGGATGAGTTCCGATGGACACTACATCGTGAGCCTGTTCACCCAGGATGCGGCATATGATCACGGCAGCAAACCCGGACATGCATCGATCAGTCATGTGAACCATACCCTGCACGCCCTGCGCACCTTCGCGCAGAAGGAGAAGGTCGGCAGCCTCGCCCTGCCGCGCCTTTCCTGCGGCATCAATGGATTGGATTGGAACGACGTGAAACCGCTGATCGAGAAGCACCTCGGCGACCTCGGCATCCCGATATATATCTATACCAATTATCAAAAAGGCGTCAAAGCCAGCGAACCCAAGTAATCGAAACCCAAAGGAACCAGCATGTCGGACAAGATCGATAACATCTCAGTAGTCAAGAAGGCCAACGTCTATTTCGACGGCAAGTGCGTCTCGCACACCGTGCAGTACGCCGACGGCAGCAAAAAATCGGTCGGTGTGATCCTTCCCGCCACGCTCACCTTCAATACCGGCGTACCCGAGGTCATGGAGACCGTGGCCGGAAGCTGCCGCTACAAGATCAAGGGCGAAGACTGGAAAACTTGCCAGCCGGGACAGTCCTTCTCCGTACCGGGCAACTCCAGCTTCGACATCGAGGTGACTGCAGAGCCGTATCACTACATCTGTCACTTTGCCTGATCAGTTCGAGGAATAACCATGCCATCTTTCGACATCGTTTCCGAAGTAGACAAGACCGAGGTCAAGAACGCGGTCGAACAGACCAACAAGGAAGTCAGCACGCGTTTCGACTTCAAGGGTAGCGACGCCCGCGTCGAGCAGGCCGAACTGGTGCTCACCGTACATGCCGATAACGAGTTCCAGATGAACCAGGTGCAGGACATCCTCAACGGCAGGCTGGCCAAGCGCGGTGTCGACATCAAATGCCTGGAGATCAGCGACAAAATCGAAAAGGTCAGCGGCAACAAGGTCAAGCGCAACTGCACTGTGAAAGTGGGCGTGGAAACCGAACTGGCGAAGAAGATCGTCAAACTGCTCAAGGACAGCAAGATGAAGGTGCAGGCCAGTATCCAGGGCGATACCGTGCGCGTCACGGGCAAGAACCGCGACGATTTGCAGTCCGCCATCGCATTCGTCAAGAAGTCCATCACCGATTTCCCCCTGCAGTACCAGAACTTCCGCGATTGAGCCGCAGCCTGCGCGCATCCCTGCTTTCGCTGCTGACCCTGTGTTCGATACCCGGGGCCGGCGCAGGCGAGCTTTCCTATCCCGATATCCTGCTCGATGACGTGAAATACGTCGTCACCGCCCCTGCGCGCTGGGAAGACGCGGAATGGCACAGAGCCGGCTGGACTTCGCTGGCGGTAGTCGGCACAGCACTGGTCATCGACCGCCCCTTGCGTGACGAGATGCGCCGCCATAACGGCGACAACTCGTTCATCACCCAAGTCGAGCGCTTCGGTGCGCAATATGCGGCAGCCAGCGTCGGTGGCTTCTATCTGTTCGGGGTGCTGACCGATGACGAGCGATCTGTACAGGTCGCGCAGGACGGCATCGCTGCCAGCCTGATCGCCAGCGGCATCATCACCCCGGCAATCAAGCTGGTCACCGGCCGCAGCCGCCCGCGCACCGACCAGGGCGTGTATCACTTCAAACCGTTCAGCGAGACCAATTCATCCTTCCCGTCCGGCCACACCACCGAAGCGTTCGCGCTGGCTGCGGTCGTCGCAGAGCACTACCGCGAGGATTGGGTCACTTACACCTCGTATTCCCTCGCCGGCCTGGTCGGGCTCGCGCGTACCTACCATCACGCCCATTTCGCCTCCGATGTACTGGCAGGTGCGATGATCGGCACGCTGGTCGGAAAAAGTGTTGTCGCCCACAATACCGACCTGCGTTCAGACAGAGTGGTCTTGCTTCCGGACGCCAGCGGGGGTCTAATCGGCTTACGTATCGCCGGGAGTTTTTGACATGAAATCCGTACTCGTCCCTCTCGCCAACGGCAGCGAAGAACTGGAAGCCGTGACCGTGCTCGACATCCTGCGCCGCGCCGGCATAGAGGCCGTGAGCGCCAGCCTGGACGGACACCCGATACGCGGCAGCCGCGGCACCATGCTGATACCTGACTCTGCCCTGGCTGAAGCACTCAAGCGCGAGTTCGACATGGTGGTGCTGCCAGGCGGACAACCCGGCACCAACAACCTCAAAGCCGATGCGCGCATCATCCAGCTGGTCCAGCATATGGCGGCAAAGGATCGTTATGTCTGTGCCATCTGTGCCGCGCCCTCGGTGCTGGCCGCAGCCGGCCTGCTCGACGGCAAGCGTGCCACCAGCTTCCCCGGCTCTCTGGACGCATTCCCCGAAGTATTGCGCCACCCGCAAGCTGTGGTTGAGGACGGCAAGTTCATCACCTCGCGCGGTCCCGGCACCGCCATGGATTTCGCGCTGACGCTGGTGGAACGCCTTGCGGGCAAAGCAAAGCGTGACGAGGTTGAAGCCGGGCTGGTGCGCGCGTGAGTCTGCGACCCAAGCGAATCCCCCCCGCGATCCTTGCGCTACTGCTGCAATTCGCAGCTTTCATACTTGCCCTGCTGGCCGTGCGCCTGTCCGGCTTGCAACCCACGCCCCTTGTCTTCGCGCTGTTTTGCGGCGCACTGGCCGCCATACTCAGTCGTATCGCAGGCTTGGCGTTCTGGTGGCTATTGATTCAGTTCGCTTTCGCTCCTGCACTGGTGCTGATGCTGGCACTCCATATCCCGCCCGCCTTCTTCCTGGTCGCCTTCCTCGTCATGCTGGCGGTGTACTGGAGTACGTTCCGCACGCAGGTGCCGCTCTATCTTTCCAGCAACAAGGTATGGCAGGCGCTGGAAAGCCGGCTGCCAGCGGATCAGCCATTCTCCCTGATCGATCTCGGCTCCGGCATCGGCGGTGTGCTTACCTATCTCGCACAAAAGCGTCCGCTGGGACACTACCACGGCATCGAGTCTGCACCTTTGCCGTTCCTGTGGAGCTGGCTGCGCATCCGCTTCGGCGGCCACCGCGACTGCTCCGTGCATTGGGGCAGCTTTTGGGACCATGACCTGTCGCAATACGATGTGGTGTTCGCCTACCTCTCGCCTGTGCCGATGAAAGCGCTGTGGGAGAAGGCCAGGAATGAGATGCGCCCTGGCAGCCTGTTCATCAGCAACACCTTCGCCGTGCCTGACCATCCGCCACAGGAAACGATCTCCGTTGACGATTTGCACCAGTCCACGCTTTTTCTGTGGCGCATGTAAGCCAGCACATCAAGTCATATCAATAACTTAGAGCCAAGCTGTTGAAACCCTTCCCAACCCTGATTTTTTTGGTTAGGATGCCGCCCAGTCCTGTTGTACTTCCAAGCGGCTCAGACCGTACCTAAAACAAAACACATAATCTTACTAAGCGAGAATCCAACATGAGCGAACATATCCGTTATGTCACCGATGCCACTTTCACCGCCGAGGTACTGCAATCGCCGTTGCCTGTGCTGGTCGACTACTGGGCTGAGTGGTGCGGTCCCTGCCGCATGATCGCCCCGATCCTGGATGAAGTCTCCAAGGAATACGCAGGACGTCTGAACGTCGCCAAGCTGAACGTGGACGAGAACCAGCAGACCCCGCAAAAATATGGCGTGCGCGGCATCCCGACGCTGATGCTGTTCAAGAACGGCAATATCGAAGCGACCAAAGTCGGCGCATTGTCCAAGTCGCAACTCACCGCATTCATTGACAGCCATATCTGAACCCTTTAATCTCCCGCCCGTTCTGCCCTGTTTCGTCCTGAAACCCAGTAGCGCCCAATAAGCAAAAGACAACCACGGCAAGCGGCGCGGGATATCCCGCAAACACCGCAACACTTTCCCTAGCGACCTATCTCAACCAGCGCCAGCGCGCACCATCCACATATGCATCTATCCGACCTCAAGACCAAACACATCACCGAACTGGTAGAAATGGCCACCACCAACCAGATCGACAATGCCAACCGCATGCGCAAGCAGGATCTGATCTTCGCGTTACTGAAGAATCAGGCGAAAAAGGGCGAAAGCATCTTCGGCGAAGGCACACTGGAAGTCCTGCCGGACGGTTTCGGTTTTCTGAGGTCGCCCGACACCTCCTATCTGGCCGGACCTGACGATATCTACGTCAGCCCCAGCCAGGTACGCCGCTTCAACCTGCATACTGGCGACTCCATCGAGGGCGAGATCCGCACACCGAAGGAAGGCGAGCGTTATGTGGCACTGGTCAAGGTGGACAAGGTCAACGGTGAATCGCCCGAGAACGCCAAGAACAAGATTCTGTTCGAAAACCTGACACCGCTGTTCCCGACCCAGCAGATCTGCCTGGAGCGCGACATCCGCGCCGAAGAGAACATCACCGGCCGCATCATCGACATCGTCGCCCCCATCGGCAAGGGACAGCGCGGCCTGCTGGTCGCTTCGCCCAAGTCCGGCAAGACCGTGATGCTGCAACACATCGCCCACTCCATCGCCTCCAACAACCCGGACGCGATCCTGATCGTGCTGCTGATCGACGAACGCCCCGAGGAAGTGACCGAGATGAGCCGCACCGTGCGCGGCGAAGTGGTCGCTTCCACCTTCGACGAACCGGCCACCCGCCACGTGCAGGTCGCTGAAATGGTTCTGGAAAAAGCCAAGCGCCTGGTGGAGCACAAAAAGGATGTGGTCATCCTGCTCGACTCCATCACCCGTCTGGCACGCGCCTACAACACCGTGATCCCTTCCTCCGGCAAGGTACTGACCGGCGGTGTGGACGCCAACGCCCTGCAACGCCCCAAGCGCTTCTTCGGCGCGGCACGCAACATCGAGGAAGGCGGCTCACTGACCATCATCGCCACCGCGCTGGTGGATACCGGCAGCCGCATGGACGACGTGATCTATGAGGAATTCAAGGGCACCGGCAACATGGAGATCCATCTGGATCGCCGTATGGCCGAGAAACGCATCTACCCGGCCATCAACGTCAACCGCTCCGGCACCCGCAAGGAAGAGCTGCTGATCAAGCAGGACCTGCTGCAGCGCATCTGGGTGCTGCGCAAGCTGCTTTACCCGATGGACGAGCTGGAAGCGATGGAATTCCTGCTGGACAAGGTCAAGGCGACCAAAAACAACGCCGAATTCTTTGATTCCATGAAGCGCTGACCCAAAAAAAGGGTTTTGACGGTTAGTGTTGTTTATGTATAATGCGCGGCTCTGAAAATCCACAATTTCAGTGGAGGCTAACCTTTAGGTTATGCCATAACTAAAAACCGCATCAAGCGAGGTCGTTATGTACGCAGTAATCAAAACCGGTGGCAAGCAATATCGCGTTGTCGAAGGTGAAACTCTGAAGGTCGAATCCATTGACGGCGACGTCGGCGGCGCGATCGTATTGGACAAAGTGCTGATGGTTGGCAATGGCGACAAGGTCTCCGTTGGCAAGCCTCTGCTGAGCGGCGCGACTGTGAAGGCGACCATCGTCGCCAACGGCCGCCACGACAAAGTGACCATCTTCAAGATGCGTCGCCGTAAGCACTACCAGAAACATCAAGGTCATCGTCAAAACTACACTGAGATCCGCATCGACGGCATCTCGGCTTAATTCTGAAGGAGCTGCAACATGGCATCGAAAAAAGGCGGAGGCAGTACCAGTAACGGCCGCGACTCGCACTCGAAACGACTGGGTGTCAAGAGCTACGGCGGCGAACTGATCAGCGCGGGCAGCATCATCATCCGTCAGCGCGGCACACAGGTTCACGCAGGCGACAACGTCGGCATGGGCAAGGATCACACCCTGTTCGCCAAGATCACCGGCAAGGTGGTGTTTGCGGTCAAGGGTGCAATGAAGCGCAAGACGGTCAGCATCGTCGCAGCTTAAATCGCGCAAGCGGTTAAAATGAGCCCTATCGCGAGGTAGGGCTTTTTTATTTCCCCTCGATACGCCCGCCGGGCTATGCAGGGCGAACGGGTTAAAGCGAATGAAATTCATCGACGAATCGAAAATAGAAGTCATCGCGGGCAACGGCGGCAACGGCGCGGCCAGCTTTCGTCGTGAGAAATACATCGAAAAGGGCGGGCCTGACGGCGGTGACGGCGGGCGCGGCGGCAGCGTGATCGCCATTGCCGACCGCAACATCAACACCCTGGTGGATTACCGCTTCGCGCGCATGCACCGCGCCAAAAACGGCGAATCCGGTCGCGGCGCGGACTGCTACGGCAAGGGCGCGGACGACGTCGTCCTGCGCATGCCGGTCGGTACTGTGATCACCGACATCAACAGCGGCCAGATCATCGCCGACCTCACCCACGACGGCGAACAGGTCATGCTGGCCAAAGGCGGCGCCGGCGGCCTCGGCAACCTGCATTTCAAATCCAGCACCAACCGCACCCCGCGCCAATGCACCCCCGGCGAAGAAGGCGAACGCCGCGAACTGCAGCTGGAACTGAAAGTATTGGCCGACGTCGGCCTGTTGGGCATGCCCAATGCCGGCAAGTCGACCTTTATCCGCTCAGTGTCGGCTGCACGACCCAAGGTCGCGGACTACCCCTTCACCACCCTGCACCCCAACCTCGGCGTGGTACGCGTCTCGGAAGAGAAGAGCTTCGTCATCGCCGACATCCCCGGCCTGATCGAAGGCGCGGCGGAAGGCGCCGGGCTGGGACACCAGTTCCTGCGCCATCTGGCTCGCACCCGTCTGTTGCTGCACCTGGTGGACCTCGCACCGATGTACGAGGGAACCGACCCGGTATATGAGGCGCATGCCATCCTGAACGAACTGAAGAAGTACGACGAAGCGCTGTACAACAAGCCGCGCTGGCTGGTGTTGAACAAGCTCGACCTGCTGCAGGAAGAGGAGCGCGCCGAAAAGGTCGCGGCCTTCCTCAAGGAGTTCGGTGGCGACACACGCTACTTTGCCATCTCCGCCATCAACGGCGAGGGATGCAAGGAGCTGACCTACGCCATCATGGAGCACATCAACCAGATCGCCGCGCAGGAACAGGAAGCGGTCAGCGAAAGCGCGCAAGAGACCGAGATCGATATCCACGACCCGCTAGTATGAAGACCGTCCTGACCCAAGCCCAACGCATCGTCGTCAAAGTCGGCAGCAGCCTCGTCACCAATCAGGGCGAGGGGCTGGACCTGAAGGCATTGAACAACTGGGCGCAGCAGATCGCCAACCTGCGCGGCAAAGGCTGCGAGGTGGTACTGGTGTCCTCCGGAGCCATCGCCGAAGGCATGCAACGGCTGGGCTGGAAGAAACGCCCCAATGCCGTGCATGAACTGCAGGCTGCCGCCGCCGTCGGCCAGATGGGGCTGGTGCAGGCCTACGAAAGCTGCTTCCGCCAGCATCAGTTGCATGCGGCGCAGGTGCTGCTGACCCATGCCGACCTCGCCGATCGCGAACGTTACCTGAATGCGCGCTCCACCCTGCGCACCCTGCTCAACCTGGGCGTCATCCCCATCATCAACGAAAACGACACCGTGGTCACCGACGAGATCAAGTTCGGCGACAACGACACGCTGGGCGCCCTGGTCGCCAACCTGATCGAGGCCGATGCATTCGTCATCCTCACCGACCAGGACGGCCTCTACACCGCCGATCCGCGCAAGGACCCGGGCGCGAAGCTCATCAGCGAGGCGCAGGCAGGCGATGCCAAACTGGAAGAGATGGCAGGCGGCGCCGGCAGCCACATCGGCCGCGGCGGCATGATCACCAAGGTGCTGGCCGCCAAGCGCGCGGCGCGCAGCGGCGCGCATACCGTCATCGCCTCCGGCCACGAACGTGACGTGTTGCCGCGCCTGTTGCAGGGCGAAAGCATAGGCACACTGCTGGCCGCCGCCGCACTCGCGCTGGACGCGCGCAAGCAATGGCTGGCCGACCACCTGCAAGTGAGCGGCAAAGTCACGCTGGATGCCGGAGCGGTACGTGTGCTGCGCAACGAAGGCAAGAGCCTGTTATCCATCGGCGTGACGCAAATCAGCGGGGATTTCCAGCGCGGCGCGGTCGTCGCCGTACTCGACACCGAAGGCCGCGACATCGCGCGCGGCCTGGTCAACTACAGCGCCGACGAAGCACGCCGTATCGCGGGCAAGGCCAGCGGCGAGATCGAAGCCATCCTCGGCTATGTGGACGAGCCGGAACTGATACATCGAGACAACCTCGTACTGCTGTGAAACACAGCAGGACCAAGTTGTGGCATCACTCCACGGTCAGAAAGCGCCTGAGCGCTTCAGCATCGAACGGCCATCCCAGTTCCGCTCCCGTATCCTGCCGCTTCAGCACCGGAATGCGGATAGCGTATTTTTCCTGCAATTCAGGGTCTGTCGTAATATCGGCGTAATCGTACTCGACCGCGATCCCGCGCAAAATGACTTCCGCGTCATCGCACAGATGACAGGAGTCCTTCCCGTACAGAACCAGTTGCGTCACCCTAACCCCGTTCGTACCAGCCCTGGCTGCGCTTCACCAGGTACACCACGCTCAGCATCACCGGCACTTCGATCAGCACGCCCACCACGGTAGCCAGTGCCGCGCCAGACTCGAAGCCGAACAGGCTGATCGCCGCCGCAACGGCCAGTTCGAAGAAGTTGGATGCCCCGATCAATGCCGAAGGCCCCGCCACGCAATGCGCCTCGCCGAAGCGGCGGTTGAGCCAGTAGGCAAAGCCGGAGGTGAAATACACCTGGATGGTGATCGGGACTGCCAGCATCAGGATGATGAGCGGCTGTTCGACGATGGCTTTGCCCTGGAATGCGAACAGCAGCACCAGCGTCAGCAGCAGTGCCGAGATGGAGATGGGACCGAGCGCCAGCAAGGCGCGCTGGAGCACTTCCTCTCCCTGCACCAGCAACCATTTGCGCCACATCTGCGCCAGCAACACCGGCAACACGATATACAGCACCACCGACACCAGCAGCGTGTCCCAAGGCACCACGATGGCCGACAGGCCCAGCAACAACGCTACCAGCGGCGCGAAGGCGAACACCATGATGGTGTCGTTGAGCGCGACCTGACTCAGCGTGAACAGCGGCTCGCCGTTCACCAGACGGCTCCACACGAACACCATCGCGGTACAGGGAGCAGCCGCGAGCAGCACCAGTCCGGCGATATAGCTGTCGAGCTGTTCGGCAGGCAGGTAAGGCGCGAACAACTGGCGGATGAACAGCCAGCCCAGCAGCGCCATCGAGAACGGCTTCACCGCCCAGTTGATGAACAGGGTGACACCGATGCCGCGCCAGTGTTTGCGCACCTCGTGCAGCGCGCCGAAATCGATGCGCAGCAGCATGGGGATGATCATCACCCAGATCAGCAGGCCGACCGGGATGTTGACCTTGGCGACTTCCAACTCGCCCAGCCAGTGGAAAGGTGCGGGGATGGCCTGGCCCAGCACTACGCCGACTATGATGCACAGGAACACCCACACGGTGAGGTAACGCTCGAAGATGCTCATGATGTCAGTCCTGAATGCGACCGATCTCGGCAAGCTTCTCTTTCACCGTGAGCTTGTCCAGCTTCTCGATAGGCAAGTTCAGGAACAGATGGATGCGGCGGGCCAGTTGATCGGCTGCCTTTTTGAAGGCGGCACGGCGCGCCTCATCGCCTTCCACATGCGCCGGGTCGGGGATACCCCAATGTGCCGTCATCGGCTTGCCCGGCCAGACCGGGCAGACCTCGCCAGCCGCGTTGTCGCACACGGTGAAGACGAAATCGAAGTCCGGCGCACCGGGTGCGGAGAACTCATCCCAACTCTTGCTGCGCAGGCCCTCAGTGCTGTAGCCCTGTGATTGCAGCCATTCCAGCGCCCCCGGGTTGACTCGTCCGGCAGGGTGGCTGCCCGCGCTGTAGGCCTTGAACTTGCCCTTGCCCAGCACATTGAACAACACCTCGCCCAGAATGCTGCGCGCGGAATTGCCGGTGCACAACACCAGCACGTTATATGTTTTTTCACTCATCTGTCTTTCCTTTCACTCGATCAACATTTCTTTACCGGAGCGCACCGACTTGCATCACCGGCACAACAATGCTCGGTGAGATAGGCGATCAGCTTGTCCATCGCGGAAAAATCGGCGCTGTAGATCACAAAACGCCCTTCCGTCCGCGACTTGACCAGCCCGGCATGCGCCAGCGTCTTCAGATGGAACGACAAGGTGGCTGGCGGTATGCCCAGCTTCTCGCCCAGCACGCCCGCAGCGATACCCTGCTGCCCGGCCTGCACCAAGAGGCGGAAGATCGACAGACGCGTTTCCTGCGCCAATGCCGCCAGAGCCTCTACCGCCGATCCTATCTTCATCATTCACCCCGCCAACGATTCTACGTTTCCAATATTATAGAAATGTTAAGGGGCTGGCAACCCGACCGGCCGCAAACCTTGGGACCATGCCCGTGATAGCATGCCTCCAGATTCAAGTCTCTCTTTTCCCACTATGTTCATGTTCATCGAATTGATCATCCTCGTGGCACTGGTCGCTGTCGTCGTGTTCGCCCTGCGCCCGCCGCGAAAATGATGCAAAAGAAAAAGGGGGCGCAAGCCCCCTTCCCTTGTGTCCATCCCTGCGCTGGATCAGCTGCGATGGCCGGCCTGGCGTACCGAACGGGCGACCGCCCCTTCCATCCATTGCTTGATACGGTTGGCATCGCCGACGCGGGTGCGTTTGCCCCATGAATCCAGCAGCACGATGACCATCGGACGCTGCAGAATATTGGCCTGCATGACCAGGCAGCGCCCGGCCTCGCTGATATAGCCGGTCTTGCTCAGCCCGATATCCCAGGAGGCACTGCGCACCAAGGGATTGGTATTGCTGAAGCGCAAGGACCTGCGACCGTCCACGCTCACGGTATGGGAATGTGAAGTGCTGTATTGATGGATCAGGTCATAACTCTGTGCCGCCATGACCAGCTTCACCAATTCCCTCGCAGTGGAGACGTTGTTGCTATGCAAGCCGGTCGGGTCGTAAAAACGGGTTGAGACCAACCCCATCTCGCGCGCCTTGGCGTTCATCATCGCCAGAGCGACCTGGGTACCACCGGGGTAGGTCCGCGCCAGAGCCGCGGCAGCCTGGTTCTCGGAAGCCATGAGTGCAAGTTTCAACAACTCGCCGCGCGTCAGCGTCATGCCGTTGCGCATGCGCGAGCGCGAGCCTTTCAGCCGGTCACGGTCCTCGGATTCGATGCTGATCGGTTCATCCAGCGGCAATTTCGCATCCAGGATGACCATCGCTGTCATCAGCTTGGTGATGGAGGCGATAGGCACCACCGTATCCGCATTCTTGGAATAGAGCGGGCGCTCGCCCTGCTCGTCATAGATCAGGGCGATGGCCGATCCAAGCCGGGGAGCGGATGCTTTATGCAATGCGGCAGTGACGAATTCATCGTCCCGCACCAGAGACGGAACGCCATCCTCGGCCGCGTGAGCCAGTAAAACCTGGCTCAATAACGACAGCAATACGATCCTTTTACGCATAGATTCCCTGTAAAACATTCAGCCAAACTGCAGACGGGAGGCAGAATACCCCATAAATCTCAAATAAATCAAGGAATGTGGGAAAATCGCTAATGCTCTTCCTGCTGTTGCAGCGCCCACATCTGGGCATACACCCCCTGTTTTTCCAGCAATTCGCGATGGCTGCCGCGCTCGATGATGCGGCCTTTGTCCATCACCAGTATCTGCTGCGCATCCACCACGGTCGACAGACGGTGCGCGATGACCAGGGTGGTGCGATTCTGCGCGATGCTGCGCAACTCGTCCTGGATAGCCTTCTCCGACTTGGAATCCAGAGCCGAGGTCGCCTCGTCGAAGATCAGGATCGCCGGCTTTTTCAGGATGGCCCGGGCGATCGCCACGCGCTGTTTCTCGCCGCCCGACAGCTTGAGGCCGCGCTCTCCGACCATGGACTCATACCCCTGCGGCAGCGACTCGATGAAGTGATGGATATGCGCCGATTTCGCCGCCGCGATCACTTCCTCGCGCGTCGCATCGGGGCGGCCATAGGCGATGTTGTAATAGATGGTGTCGTTGAACAGCACGGTATCCTGCGGCACGATGCCGATGGCCGCACGCAGGCTGGCCTGGCTCACCAGACGGATATCCTGCCCGTCGATGGAGATGCGCCCTTCGTTCACGTCGTAAAAGCGGAACAGCAATCTCGACAGTGTGGACTTGCCTGCCCCGCTCGCTCCCACCACCGCCACGGTATGCCCGCTCGGGATGTCGAAGCTCACGTCATGCAATATCGCGCGCGCCGGGTCGTAATGGAAGTTGACCTGCTCGAAACGCACCGCCGCCTGTGTCAGCCGCAGCGGGGGCGCATCCGGTGCGTCGGCGATCTCGCGGTTCTCGTCGAGCAGACGGAACATCTTCTCCATGTCCGCCAGTGCATTCTTGATCTCGCGGTAGACGAAACCGAGGAAATGCAACGGCATGTACAGCTGTAGCATGAATACGTTGACCAGCACCAGATCGCCGATGGTCATGGTGCCCTTCACCACGCCGTCGGCCGCCAGCAGCATGAGCAGGGTGACGCCGACCGCGATGATGATGCTCTGCCCGGCATTGAGCGTCGCCAGCGAAGTCTGGTTGCGCACCGCCGACACTTCCCAGCGCTGCATCTGCTCATCGTAGCGCGCGACCTCGTAACGCTCGTTGCCGAAATACTTCACCGTCTCGTAATTGATCAGACTGTCGATGGCGCGCGTATTGGCCTTGGAATCCATGTCGTTCATGGTGCGGCGGAACACCATGCGCCACTCGGTGACGACCAGTGTGAACGCGATATACAGCGCCAGCGTGAGAAAGGTGATGATGGCGAACCACGGGTCGTATTTGACGAACAGGATACCCGCCACCAGACCGATCTCCAGCAGCGTCGGCAGGATGTTGAACAGCAGGAAGGTGAGCAGGAAACTGATGCCGCGCGTGCCGCGTTCGATGTCGCGCGACACCCCCCCGGTCTGCCGCTCCAGGTGGAAACGCAGACTCAGGCTGTGCAGATGCTCGAACACCTGCAAAGCGATACGGCGGATGGCACGCTGGGTGACTTTGGCGAACAGGGCATCGCGCAATTCGCCGAACAGGGTGCTGAACAGACGCAACAGGCCGTAGCCAAGGATGAGGAACACCGGCAACACCAGCATCGCCTGCGGTTTGCTCATCGCATCCACGATCTCCTTGAGCGCCAGCGGCACGACCACGTTGGCCAGCTTGGCCAGCACCAGCAACAGGATGACGAAAGCGACCCGCCACTTGAATTCCAGCAGGTACGGCAGCAGGCTGCGTATGACTTTCCAATCGGTTCGGGTAGCGGCGGCGGGGGTGTGCGAGTAGTGTCTCATCTGGGTAAAGCGTTCAATGACGGCGGGCATTATAGCCTGCCGCACAAGTCCGAAAAAAACGGGCATCCTCAGCGGATGCCCGAAACAGGAGGAGAAACATGAAAGCGGCGGGCGGGGAGGCCCAAGATCGCCTTCACCTGCTTGTCAGCAAGGCGCGTGCCAAGCCGGCTTGATGTTGATTGGAAAAGGATTATCCCCTGACACACGAAAAAACACCGGCCGCCGATGCACCCCGATGTCGCATGCCGCACCAGGATGAGGCCGCGTTCAGGATGACGTGCCGGGTTTCGGCGCCAGCCCTTGCGCACTGAGGGCCGAGATCAGTTTCGAGGTATTGATCGGTTTGTGCAGCACCAGCCAGTCGCAATCCACCGCATGACGAATGAAGGCCGCGGAAGTGTCGCCTGTCACCAGGACGGCGTTGATGGGTTTGCCCAGCTTGTGGCGCACCATGTTCAGGAACTGGATCCCGTTGATCGCACCGCCCAGCATGTAATCGGCGATGAAATAATCAGCATAGTCGATGTTGGCATGACGCAAGGCATCTTCCGCGCTGTGGAAACACTTCACCTCCCCGCCCATGCCTTCCAGCCAGTTGACCATCCCCTGTGCCACCAGAGCATCGTCTTCGACCACGACGAATCGTTTTCCTTGCGCAAAGGATTCGTTCACCACGTCCGGCTGTTCTTTGGCATCCCCGGCTTTGGGCAGCCGCTCGTCGGGCGATGCGTCCAAAGGCAAGCGGAACTCGAACACCGTACCCTGCCCCACCCTGGAACGGCAGATGACTTTGGATCCCAGCAGGGTCAGGGCGCGCTTGACGATGGCGAGACCCAAGCCGAGACCGCTCGATCTTTCGCGCTGCGGATTGTTGATCTGGTAGAACTCGTCGAAGACATGCTCGATATGCTCCGGCGGGATACCCGGGCCGGAGTCCCATACCTGCAACAACACGCTGCCACCGCGCCGCCGGGCGCTGACCAGAATGGCGCCGCCGGGAGTGAACTTGACGGCATTGGAGACCAGATTCATCAAGATCGATTTGACCAGCCCGATGTCGCTGCGCAACACCAGCGCCTCCCGCATGGGAAAGTAGAGCCTGAAGCCAAGCCCTTTCTCGCTGGCCATAGGCGCGAAGTTCTGTTCCAGCCAATTGAATATCTCGGCCACATTGATCGATGTGTACTCGGGTTTGATCATGCCCGCATCCAGCTTCGACACATTCAGCAAGGCATCGAGCAGACCATTGAACGTGGCCATCGACTGATCCAGGCGTTTGATGATCTCCTGCTGGTGCTGGGTGGACTCGGTGAGTTTCAGCGCATCGATGAACAAACTGGCCGCGGCCACCGGCTGGCGCAGGTCGTGGCCGGCAGCAGCAAGGAAGCGGGTCTTGGCAAGCTCCTTCTCCTCCAGCTGCTGCATCGAATCGGTCAACGCCCGGCGCGCTTCCGCGCGGTCGGAAACGTCGTTCACGATCAGCAGCAAGTGGGGGTTCCCCGAGACGTTGATGGGTGCAAAGGTGCATTCCACGACCACCTTTTTTCCGAATGAGGTCTCGCCCTCGATGTCGCGGCGGATGGCCAACCCGCTCGCTAACGCCTGATTGGCATAATCGAACAGTCCGTTGCGACGCCACGAGGCGTTGATGCTGAAATCCTGCTGCAACACTTCATCGACCGTCCCGCCGATGGCTCTGGCATAAGCCTCATTGGCCATGACGCACGGCCCGTTCGCCATGAACACGGCGATACCGGAGGGTGATTTCTCCAGTATCGCCTCATTGAACATGTGCAGGTCGCGGGTCTTGTGCTCGGCCAGCTTGCGCATTTCGAGTTCGCGTCCGATCGCCTGCGCCGAGTACAGCGCGCGCATGCGGTCGCGCATCAGCAACCAGGTGACCGCCGACAGCAGCAGACTCAGCAGTACACCGGCGATAGCGGTGTTCCGGGCGCCGGAGCCATCCCGCACTTCCTCGAATTCCGGCAGAGAGGAGAGCTGCATCGTCCAGCTATGCCCGGCGATCTCGATCGGCACGACGACGGAATAGAGCGATTTTTCGTAACGCGGCACGCCGTACATCCTGAACGGTTCCGAGGCCGCGCCGCCATCGAAGATGCCGATATCGATGCCTTCGGCTCGTCTCTCGAGAGCCCCGTCCAGCAGATCATCCATGCGAAAGGCCGCCGCGAACCAGCCTGCCATGTTTTCCCGTCGGGCTGCGACAGTGCCATGTGCCGCATCACGCCGGAAAGCCGGCAGGAACATCAGAAAGCCGACCTGAGGCGCCTGGGCGGCCTCCTGCTTCAACACCAGCATCTCGGAAATGATCGCGCGGTCTTCGTCACGCGCGCGCTCTATGGTCGCCTTGCGGGTCGGACTGCTCAGGTTGTCGAACCCCAGCACGCGCGCGTTGCGCTCGTTCAGCGGCTCGATATAGGCGACCGGCGCATATGCGGGGCGCCTGCCTTCGGGCTTGATGGCATAAGCCGGCAAACCGGAGCGCCGCATCGCCCCGACATGCGCGGATTTGCCGGCATCGGAGATCAACGGCGCAAAACTGATCGCCTGTATGCCGGGGAAATTCTTTTCGATAGCCAGCGCCGAGATATAGCCGCCGAACTCGCCGCGCTCCATGCTGTGCTGATTGAGATAGAACGCGCGCACGCCATGCAGCACCTGCTCGTAATAGGTGATGCGGCGATGGATACGGTCACTGATATCGCTAACCCGGAATTCGAACTCGATGCGCTGTTCCTGGATGGCCGACTGGACAGCGCTCTGCCAGAGCAACAGGGTGACCAACAACGAAACGGCCAATACCATCCAGGGGGCATGACGCCCGATGCCATACTCACCGCGAATTGCTGCTGCTTCCGGCATCCGCATCACCCCGTTTCACTATGTCAAGTTCGCAACAACTGCTTCATTCCGGTCGCGCTGGCCGCCCGAAATAATAGCCCTGAGCATAATCCACACCGATCTCGACGAGCATCTTGGCCGTCATCTCATCCTCGACGAACTCGGCCACGGTCTTCAGACCGAACTCATGCGCCATGCTGTTGATGTGCGAGACCATGATGCGGTCACGCTGGTCGGCGACGATCTGACGCACGAAACTGCCCTCGATCTTGACGTAGTCGATCTCCAGATATTTCAGATAGAGGAACGATGAGAAGCCGCTGCCGAAATCGTCCAGTGCGACAGCGATCCTGCTCTCGCGCAACTCCTCGATCACCGCACGCACCTGGGTCAGATTGGGCAGCGCCTCGCGTTCGGTGATCTCCAGAACAATGTTCTCGCAGGGGACGCCCATCGAACGCACCAGTTCGGGGATAGCACGCACCCACTCGATATCGTTGAAACTGCGCGGGAACAGATTGAAGAAGAGCTTGGCCTGCGGATATTTCCTGGAGATCCGCGCATAATGCGCCAGGCCCTTGCGGAACACCTCGCGATCGAGCTCCTGCGCCATGCCGAGTTCCTCGGCGACCTCGATGAACTCGCCCGCCGGGATGATGGTCTCGCCATCGCGGATGCGCACCAGCACTTCATAGGCCACCACGTTCCCGCTCTTCAGTTCGATGATGGGCTGCAGGAATGCCTCGATGCGGTTCTCGCGCAAGGCATTGCGCAGGAAATCTCCCTGCTTGAAGATATTCATCATGCTGCGATCCGCCTCGGAATCGGCGGTCATCACCTGGTTCTTGCCCAGCATCTTGGCCTTGTACAGCACCACATCCATCGCGGAATAGAGCGCCTCCTCGGTCCTGCCGTCCTCGGGATAGCTCACCATGCTGAAGCTGGCGGTAGAACGGATCTTGCCGACCGGCAATTCGAACTCCCTGCCCGCCAGTGCCTGGTGCAGCTTGTTCGCAACCTGCAGGCCGTTGGCGGCCGGCGTCTCCGGCAGGATGATGGCGAACTCGTCTCCGCCCAGGCGCGCCAGCACATCGCCCTTGCGCAGCCCGTCGCCCAGCATCGCGGTCAATTCCTTGAGCACCATGTCGCCGATCGGATGACCGAAGGTGTCGTTGATGTACTTGAAGTTGTCCAGGTCGATCATGACCACCGAGAAACCGTGCTGATGCCGCTCGGCGCGGATGATCTCGTACTGCAGGAACTCGTGGAACTTGCGGCGGTTGTAGAGCCCGGTCAGCGGGTCGCGCACCGACAGCTCCTCCAGCTTGGCGTTGTATTCCTGCACCGTCTGCAGCAGGTGGTTGAAGTACTCGGCCAGATGCCTGATCTCCACCAGCCAGGTCGCCCCGGTAACACGCCGGCTCATGTCCATGTCCACCGTCACACTGCGCATCACCCCCACCAGATTGGCGATAGGCTGCGCCACCAGGTAGCGCAATTTCAGATACAGGATGATGAACACGATGGCGATCACCACCAGGGTATAGCCGACGATGGTGTTGATCACCACGCTGAAGGAGACTTTCAGGTCCCGGATCGGATAGGTGATGTCGATCACCCCGTGCACGGCCCCGAGTCGCGACTGGGTATGGCAGCCGAGGCATTCCTCCTGCGCCACCAGCGGATAGAGATAACGGATGGACTCTTCGTCCGGAAAGGACATCGAATCCTCGCCGCGTTGCAATGCCGTGGCCAGCAGGCTGTCGCCCTTCACGACCTCGGTCTCCCCTTGCATGGAGCCAAACTGCCTGGAGACCACCTCGCCGCGGAAGACGCGTATCTTCAGATCGGGAAAGGTCGAATTGAGCCGCTCGATGGAATCATTGATCTCGCGCTTGTTCCAGCCCTTGCGCATGGCAGAGTACAGGCTCTGGAACACCATTTTGGAGGTCTGCTGCGCATCCTCCCGCGCCAGCTCATGGATGGCCCGGTTGCGAATGGTCTCGGAGAGATAGAAGATCAGCATCGCCGCAAGCGCGGCCGCCATGAATGAAAGCAGGATCAGCAGTCTGCCCAGGGTCAGCTGCCTCAAGTTGTCGATAATACTCCGCATCCCCATTCCTTATTGTTGTGGCGCAACGATCCGTCTCTGGTCGGATCACAATCGCGATTGCCGGAATCGGCCGGCAGCGCATCGTGCCACAATGTTCCCTAGCTAACAATAAGCCTGCTCGCGAATCAGATATTGCCGGCTTGCGCCACGCATAAGGCAGGACCATACAGGGCCGTACGTCCATCGAGGATCACATGCACCGGCATCGCCTCCAGTACATGGCGCATGCGGCCTTTGTTCAGGAATGCCTGCAGGAAGGCATCCTGCTGCAGCAGCGGCAGTATCTTCGGTGCGATCCCGCCCCCCACATACAGTCCGCCCCGGCTCATGACCTTCAGGGCGAGGTTGCCCGCTTCGGCCCCATACAGCCGGACAAAGCAATCCATCGTCTCGATGCAGACCTGATCGCTCCCGGCCGCTGCCGCGCGCGAAATCGCCGCGGCCGGATCGCCCGCGTGCATCTCGTCCGCCAGCCATTGCGGCAAGGACGATTTCAGATGGATCCTCATGAAGTCATGCATATCGACCAGACCCATGCCGGAAACGATGCGTTCCCAGCTGACATGTGCATAGCGCCGCTGCAGATAGCGCAGCAATTCCACCTCGAGCTCGCTTTGCGGGCTGAAACTGCAGTGGCCTCCTTCGGTCGCATACGGGTGATGGCGCTCGCCGTCCCAGAACAGGCCGGCCTCGCCCAAGCCCGTACCGGCAGCGATGACCGCGATATTGCCGGCCGCTCCCGGTGCGCCTTGCTGCAAGGTCAGCAGATCCGCAGTGCCTAGGGCCGGCAAACCGTAAGCCACCGCTTCCAGATCGTTGAGCAGATGGCAATGCTTGAAGCCGAAACGCTGATGCAGGGCTGCAGCCTCGATATACCAGGGCAGATTGGTCGTGCGCACCGCCCCGCCCAGTACCGGCCCGGCGATGCCGAAGGCCGCAAGCTCCGGCACAGCCACCTCCTTGAGGAAGTCCGTCAGCAAGGCCTCGAACGTGGCAAAACCGCGACTGCCGAATTCAGCCTCGCGCTCGATATGCACACGGCTGCCGTCAACCTCAACGATCGCCAGCCTGGTCTTGGTCCCGCCGATATCCCCTGTGATGACACGGCTCATGTCTTATCCGCCTTCACTGGTTCGACATGCCAGACATGTTCCGCATACTCGCGGATGGTACGGTCGCTGGAGAACTTGCCCATGCCGGCGACGTTCAGGATGGCACGCCTGGTCCATTCCCGGCGGTCGCGGTACAACTCGCCCACCTTGTCCTGGCAAGCGACATAGGCCGCATAGTCCGCCAGCAACATGAAACCGTCCCCCTGCATGAGCAACGCATCGACCACGCCCTGATAACGCTTCGGCTCGTCCGGACAGAAATATCCGGAAGCGAGCATGTCCAGCGCCTGGCGCAATTCGGCATTGCTGCGGTAAATGTCCATGGGAAAATAGCCCTGACGGCGCGTCTGCTCGACCTCCGCTGCCGTCAAGCCGAACAGGAAGAAATTCTCCTCCCCCACTTCTTCGCGGATCTCGATGTTCGCTCCGTCCAGCGTGCCGATGGTGAGCGCGCCGTTCAGCGCCAGCTTCATGTTGCCGGTACCGGAAGCCTCCGTTCCGGCGGTGGATATCTGCTCGGAGAGGTCGGCCGCCGGCACGATGCGTTCTGCGTTGGACACGTCGTAATTGGGGATGAACACCAGCTTCAGTCTGCCGCCGACCTGCTGGTCGTTGTTGACGATATCCGCGATATCGTTGATCAGCCGGATGATCAGTTTGGCCATGGCATATCCGGGAGCAGCCTTGCCCGCGATGATCACCGTACGCGGCACGATATCGGGATGCGTGCCTGAGCGCATGCGGTTGTACAGCGTGACCACATGCAACACATTGAGCAGCTGCCGCTTGTATTCGTGGATGCGTTTGATCTGGATGTCGAACAGCGAAGTGGTGTCGACATCGATGCACAACTGCTTGCGTATCACATCGGCCAGGCGCTCCTTGTTCGCCTGTTTGACGGCGTGGAACTGTTGCTGGAACGGCACATCGTCGGCGTATTCGCGCAAGCGCTTCAGTTGGTCCAGCTCGGTCAGCCAACCCTTGCCGATACGTTCCGTGATCAGCCCGGCCAGCCCCGGATTGGCCTGGTGCAGCCAGCGGCGCGGCGTGACGCCATTGGTCAGGTTGATGATCTTGCCGGGCGAGATGCGTTCGAAGTCGGCGAAGATGGTTTGTTTCATCAATTCGGTATGCAGTGCCGCGACCCCGTTCACCGTGTGGCTGCCGACGATGGCCAGATGCGACATGCGCAAACGGCGACCGTTGCCCTCGTCGATGATGGACAGGCGGCGCAGCAGATCGCCGTCGCCGGGGAACTGGTGCATCACCTGCTGCAGGAAACGGTGGTTGATCTCGTAGATGATCTGCAGATGCCGCGGCAACAGCGCTTCGAACATCGCCACCGGCCAGGTCTCCAGCGCCTCCGGCATCAGCGTGTGGTTGGTATAGGAGAATATCTGCGTACTCAGTCTCCAGGCGTCATCCCAGGCGAGCTTGTGCACATCGACCAGCAGACGCATCATCTCGGCCACGGCGATGGACGGATGGGTATCGTTCAGCTGCACCGCCAGCTTGTCCGGCAACTGCATCCAGCTCTCGTGGTTCTTCTTGTAGCGGAACAGCATGTCCTGCAGCGAGGCACTGACGAAGAAATACTGCTGTTTCAGGCGCAGCTCGCGCCCCATCTCGGTGGTGTCGTTCGGATACAGCACCTTGGACAGGTTCTCCGATTCGTTCTTGTCGGCCACCGCCTGGATGTAGTCGCCCTGGTTGAAATAGCGCAACTCGAAATCGCGCGAGGATTTCGCCGCCCACAGGCGCATGTTGTTGACCGTCCGGCCGCCGTAGCCGGGCACCGGCGTGTCGTAGGCCATCGCCATCACGTCGTCGGTATCCACCCAGTGGTGGCGCAGCAGACCGTCCTCGTGCTTGTACTCCACCACGCGGCCGTAGAACTTCACCGGGTACAGCAATTCGGGACGCGGGAACTCCCAGGGATTGCCGTAGCGCAGCCAGTTGTCGGGGTGCTCCATCTGCATGCCGTTCTCGATGCTCTGGCGGAACATGCCGTATTCGTAGCGGATGCCGTAGCCGTAACAGGGCAGGTCGAGCGTCGCCATGGAATCGAGGAAGCAGGCGGCCAGCCGTCCCAGGCCGCCGTTGCCCAGCGCCGCATCGGACTCGATGCCGGCGACCGCCTCGAAATCCTGCCCCAGTTCGTAGAGTGCGGCCTTGGCCGGCTCGTCCATGCCCAGATTGAGCATGGCATTGCTCAGCGTACGCCCCATCAGGAACTCCAGCGACAGGTAGTAGATGCGCTTGGGATCGTGCTCGTAATAGCGCTGCATGGTTTCCATCCAGCGCTCGACCAAGCGGTCGCGCACACTGTACGCCGCGGTCTGGAACCAGTCGCGCGTGGTCGCGTTGATGGGATATTTGCTGTTGGAATAGATCAGGTGATCGGCAAGCGAGACCATGATCGCCTCCTTGCTCATGCCCGCACTGCGATGCTGCGGCGCCGCTTTGCTGCTCATTACCACCTCCCTGTGTGAAGCCGCGAGTGCTCGTTGCAAGAGCACGGCACCCTGTTGAGGATTCTCCGCGCGACAAGAGGCAGTGTCAATTAAGGTCAATGCCTCCTGGAGTAACCCAGCACACCGATGGTGAAACGGATCAAACCGTAACTCATGCGCGCCAGCAGACGAGTGAACACCCCCCGTTCAGCCAGCTCCACCCGCCGCCCGTCCCGCTCGATGGCATTCCACAAGTCGCTCCGCAGGGCACCCGCAAAAGCGCTGTCGCGAACGACCAGGTTCGCCTCGCGCGCCAGCAGCAGACTGAAAGGATCGATGTTGAACGAGCCCACCGTCGCCCACGCGCCGTCGACGACGGCGACCTTGGCATGCAGAAAACTGGGCTGGTATTCATGTATCTCCACCCCCGCGGCGATCAGCCTTTCATACAGGGCCAGCGTGGCGTAATGCTGCAGGTGATACTCCACCTTGCCCTGCAACAACAGCACCACGCGCACGCCGCGCCGTGCCGCCTGCATCAGGGCGCGACGGAACAACCGTCCCGGCAGGAAATAGGCGTTGGCGATGACGATCTCGCGCTGCGCTCCCGCCAGCGCCCTCAGATAGGCGCGCTCGATATCGCGGCGGTGGCGCACGTTGTCACGCAGCACAAGTCGCACCTTCGCGCGCGCGTCCTGCGGCTTCCGCCAGTGCAACCGCCAGCCTTCGTTCTTGATGCGCCTGCGGAACGAGGCCCAGGAAACCATCTCCCACAGACGTTGCATGACCGCCTGCACCTCACCGGCCAGATCACCCTGCATCCGCACGCTGTAGTCCAGCCGGGGGGCATCGAAATCCAGTTCTGCGGGAATGTCGTTGATGATATTGATGCCCCCGACAAAGGCGATCTTGCCGTCCATCACCGCCATCTTGCGGTGCATGCGGCGCAGGCGGTGGCGCCGGATACTGAAGCGCGCGATCTCGCGTCTGAACCACTGCACCTGCACTCCTGCCTCACGCATCTCCTCAACGAAGCTGACGGGAAGTTCCGCGGAACCGAACCCGTCCAGCAACAGGCGCACGATCAGACCGCGCGCTGCAGCGCGCTGCAGCGCCTGCGCGACCATATTACCGGTCTGGTCGGCAGCGAAGATGTAGGTCTCCAGATAGATGCTCTGCTGCGCGGCATCGATGTCGGCACAGAGTCGGGGAAAGAACGCCGCGCCGTTCTTCAACAGCATCAGTTCGTTGCCGTCGATACGATGGGGACGGTTCATGGTCTTTTCAGGAGCGCGGACAGTGCCGCATGGTCGGACAAACGCTGCCATTTTCCGCCGGTATGCACGTCACACAGTTGCACATCGAAACCCCGCACATAGATGCGATCCAGCCGGAACAGCGGCAAACGGGATGGGTAGCTGCGTGCGGGCTGGCCGTTATGCACATCGAACACGTCGCGCACGCCCAGCTCGCGCATCAACACCGGACTCAACTGGTCGCGCCAGTCGTTGAAATCGCCCGCGATGATCAGCGGCTCATCGTCGGGGATGGCACTGCGCACATACTCGATCAGCGCGCGTTTCTGCATGCGCCGCCCCTTGGCGAACAGCCCGAAGTGCGCGCACAGACAATCCACCTTCTGCCCCCCGACATCCACCTCGCAATGCAGCAGTCCGCGGCTTTCGAAGCGGTGCGCCGAGACGTCCTTGTTCGAAGACTGCAAGATGGGAAAGCGGCTGAGGATGGCATTGCCGTGATGCCCCGCGTCGTACACCGCGTTCATGCCGTAGGCGTGGTGCGACCAGAATTCCTCGGCGAGGAACTCGTGCTGCGGCACGCAAGGATAGTCGGTGTGGCGCTGCGGATGCCGCAGATGCTCGCCCTGCACCTCCTGCAGGAACACGATGTCCGCATCCAGCTCGCGCAGCCGCTCGCGCAACTCGTGCAGCACCACGCGGCGGTTGAATTGGGAGAAACCCTTGTGGATGTTGTAGGTGGCGATCTTGAGGGAGGTCATGGGCGGCATTCTACCCAATCGGCGGAATATCTTGCTTAGGCTAATTGCCTGCGCATTATTTTGGATCAAACGGAACGACTGCTGTTAACCCATAAGAGAGGTGGCCGCTGTGAAGAAAAACGGACACTCAGATTCGCTACGTGAACTTGCTGCCTTGTGGCGAATTTTCATTCGGAGGCTAATCTCCGCTCAATATTGCCTACAGCATCTTGCATTGCACGAAGACTCTCATCATCTCCAGTCTCGCCGAACCCGACTAGTGTATTCAATGTAATGATTTCCTTGTCCAACTTGCCCGTAAAATCCAGATCCTTAAACCCATCCCACTGAGCGCTTTGGGCGGCGCGATATAGTGCCCCACATGCAAAATAGTCATCGCGCAACTTTCCCATTCGTTTGCGCGCATCTTGAGAGAAATATCTAGTCCAATCCTGGGTTGGTTGGCGAACTTGCAAGGTCGGACGAATGTCTTTGACCAGAAAGTCTTGGAGGGTTTTCCGCAGCGCATGGCAGTTTATTCCAAGACGCGTCTGCTCTGACGTAATGTATTGAACTGTATATTGCTGCCTAATCTTATTCAAATCGCTCTGGCTAGGCTGATGCCGGAACACAATCATCACAACACCCAAGACACCAATTATCACACCAGCCAATACCAATACAGCGCCTTTCCCAACTCCCAGCAGCCGACTTTTTTTGAATTGATCAAAGCCCATATTAATCCCTCTACGTCGCCTCACTACTTTGAGTCAGAGATGGCAGCAACTGTCCGCTTGTGGCCGAGAACAGCCGCCAAGCATCAAGCATTCCCAATCCCCTTCGTCGGCAGCTTGATCTGCTTCGCAAAATCCAGCATGCGTTTGATGGGCAGCACGGCGCGCGGGATGATGGTGGGGTCGACGTGGATCTCGTTGTTGCCCTTTTCCAGCACCTCAGCCAGATTCAACAATCCGTTCATTGCCATCCACGGGCAGTGGCTGCAGCTGGTGCAGTTGGCGCCGCGCCCGGCGGTGGGCGCCTCGAGGAAGAGTTTGTCCGGGCACAGGGTGCGCATCTTGTGCAGGATGCCGTTGTCGGTGGCGACGATGAATTCCTTGTTGGGGGCGCTCTGCGCGGCCTTGATGAGCTGGGTGGTGGAGCCGACCACGTCGGCCTGCTGCACCACGGCGCGCGGCGATTCGGGATGCACCAGCACCAGCGCGCCCGGATGCTGCGCTTTCAATTCCTGCAATTCCCTGGCCTTGTATTCGTCGTGCACGATGCAGGAGCCCTGCCACAGCAGCATGTCCGCGCCTGACTCTCGCTGCACATAATCACCGAGATGGCGGTCGGGTGCCCACAGTATCTTCTTGCCCTGTTCGTGCAGGTGCTTCACCAGCGGCAGCGCAATGGAGCTGGTCACCATCCAGTCGGCGCGCGCCTTCACCGCCGCGCTGGTGTTGGCGTACACCACCACGACGCGGTCAGGATGCGCGTCGCAGAAGGGTCCGAATTCTTCGATGGGGCATGCGAGGTCGAGCGAGCACTCCGCTTCGAGGTCGGGCATCAGCACGCGCTTTTCGGGGTTGAGTATCTTGGCCGTCTCGCCCATGAAACGCACGCCCGCAACCACGATGGTCTTGGCCGGATGCTGGTGGCCGAAGTTGGCCATGTCGAGCGAGTCGGAGACGATGCCGCCGGTCGCTTCGGCCAGGTCTTGCAGGTCGGGATGCACGTAGTAGTGCGCCACCAGTACGGCATCCTGTTCCTTCAGCAGGCGCTTGATGCGCGCGATGAGTTCGGCTTTTTCGACCGGTTCCGGCTCGCGCGGCTTCTTCGCCCAAGCGTGCGCAGTGCTGCAACTGGTTTGCGCCTGATCGGGGTGCTCGTAGGCGATTTCGATTCTGCTTTCTTGCATTGTGGTTCCTTGTTGTTTGAGAGGGGCAAATCCCCCGCTCACTTTGTTCGCCGCCCCCTTTTACTAAAGGGGGCTCAATTAATCGTTACAGGGCTGAGGTGCCCCGCCGACAGTTCCTCCCTTTAGAAAAGGGAGGCTAGGAGGGATTTGAGGTTGATGCATTCAGGCGCTCAGTCACAACCTGAAAGATAACATCCATCACCGCTTGCGTCTCCGCCAACACCTGCCTGTCATCAAAGCGCAGCACCATGATGCCCAGCTTTGCCAAAGCTTCATCTCGTGCCACATCCTTGATCCGGTGTTCTGCCTCAAGATGTTGGCCGCCATCCAGTTCGATCACCAGTTTCGCTCGCGGACAGTAGAAGTCGGCGATGAACGATAACAGGGGTTTCCGGCGGTAGAACTGTACGCTGCAAACCTGTTTGCCCTTGATTCGCTGCCACAGGTATTGTTCGGCGTCGGTCATGTTGGAACGCAGTGACCGGGAAAACGGTTTCAGTGATTTGTTGTAGGGCTGCACAAATCCCCCGCTCACTTCGTTCACCGCCCCCTTTCAATAAAGGGGGCTCAATTAATCACTCCACACTTGGAGGAACCACCTCACCAGTCCATCCCTTTGAAAAAGGGAGGTTAGGAGGGATTTACTTTTAACGCCTTCAACCGTTCCGGCAATTCCAATATCGCCGCCCGATTGCTCGGCGAGAACACTCTATCCGCCGCTTCACGCCAGGGCAACCACTGATAACCCAGATGTTCGCGCGGCGAGAGTTGGACGGGGAGTGGCTGCGGAAGTTGCAGGCCGAAGACATGTTCGGTGTTGTGGGTGACGCCCGGCGCATAGCGGTGCCGCCAGGTCTCGTAGATCTCGTACACGTTCTGTTGCTGCCAGTCGCTGAGTGCGTAGCGCGCGGCATCCAGCCCGGTCTCTTCCATGACTTCGCGGATGGCGGTCTCGCGCAGCGTCTCGTCGCCGTCGCGGCTGCCGGTGACCGATTGCCAGTAGCCGGGATGGTCGGCGCGTTCCAGCAGCAGCACCTTCATGTCAAGCACCTGTCCTGAGCTTGTCGCAGGAGGGGTGTAGATGACGATGAGCGCGGAGACCGGCTGCTTGAAGGTTGGCATCAAATGTAGAAGATCCAGAACGGCTTGCCCTGCATCTTCCAGTACGTCACCACGGCCTCGAAGATATCGTTCAGTTCCTGCTCTTCCGGGGCGTCGCCGCGCAGCAGCAGGATGTATCCGGGTGCGGGACGCCAGGACAGGTCGCACAGTGAATCGACCAGGGCGTCCCAATTATGGCCGAACCAGTCCGGCGCCTTGATCACTCGTGCCAGTTCCGCCAGCACCTCGCCCTTGCCGCGCGCATCGGCGAGGTTCGCGTCGAACACGGCGAAACCGTTCACATCGGCGCTATCCAGCAGGTCGTCCAGCGTGCAGTTGAGGCGGTAGATACCCGCTTCGCTGACCTTCATAAGCCGTGCACATAGTCCGCTCATTCACCAGCCCTCCGCGATGCGTTGGAAACTACGGTAGTGGTCGCCGGAATAATAGCATTCCGGCACTTTCCCGCAGACGATGCGCCGCGCGCCGCGATGGCGCACGCCGGGCGTCTTCACCGTGTACTCATGGTAATAGCCGCGCGCTTGCTGCGGCAGGATGCGTTCATAGTTGCCGAACACCACGCCGTCGCGCGGATAAGGGAAAGGGCCGCCCTGCCGGATGAGCTGCAAGGTATCGCGGGCTTCAGCAGGGAGGCTGGAAACGGCGACGACCGCAAGTGAGGCATTGCTGCCGGAATGATCGTCACGCGCCTGTGCGAACGGCAGGCACAGCAGCAAGCCGACCAGCAGCCACCACTGTGCTTTCGCCGCGCGCCGCATCTTATTCCTTGGCAGCCTCGGTCGGTGCAGGCTGACGCAAGCGGATGTGCAACTCGCGCAACTGCTTCTCGTCCACCGGACTCGGGGCCTGGGTCAACAGACACTGCGCGCGCTGTGTCTTGGGGAAGGCGATCACATCGCGGATGGATTCGGCACCGGTCATCATGGTGACGATGCGGTCCAGACCGAAGGCGAGGCCGCCGTGCGGGGGCGCGCCGTATTGCAGCGCATCGAGCAGGAAACCGAACTTGAGCTGGGCCTCTTCCGCGTTGATGTTGAGCGCGCGGAAAACCTTGCTCTGCACTTCTTCCTTGTGGATACGCACCGAGCCGCCGCCGATCTCCCAGCCGTTGAGCGCGAGGTCGTAGGCCTTGGCCAGACATTTGCCGGGATCGGTCTCGAGGAACTCGAGGTGCTCGTCCTTGGGCGAAGTGAACGGATGGTGGCAGGCGTTCCAGCGCTTGGCTTCGTCGTCGTATTCGAACATCGGGAAGTCCACCACCCAGATCGGCTCCCATGCCTTGCCGTTGGTGTAGCCCTTCTCGTGGCCGATCTTGCTGCGCAACGCGCCCAGCGCGTCATTGACGATCTTGGCCTTGTCCGCGCCGAAGAAGATGATGTCGCCGTTCTGCGCACCGGTGCGGGCGATGATGGTCTTCAGCGCCGCTTCGTTCAGGTTCTTGACGATGGGGGATTGCAGGCCGCTCTCGTTCAGCTGGGTAATGTCGTTGACCTTGATGTAGGCCAGGCCCTTGGCGCCGTAGATGCCGACGAACTTGGTGTACTCGTCGATCTCGCCGCGCGAGAACGCGCCGCCGTTCGGCACGCGCAAGGCTGCCACGCGACCGTTCTCCGAGTTGGCCACACCGGCGAACACCTTGAATGCCACATCCTTCACCGCATCGGTGACTTCGGTGATCTCCAGCGTCACGCGCATGTCCGGCTTGTCGGAACCGAAACGGTTCATCGCCTCGGTATAGCTGATGCGCGGGAACGGGTTGGGCAGTGCCACGTTCAGCACTTCCTTGAACACGGTGCGGATCATGTCTTCGGTGAGGTTCATGATCTGCTCTTCCGTCAGGAAGGAGGTCTCGATATCCACCTGGGTGAATTCGGGCTGGCGGTCGGCGCGCAGGTCTTCGTCGCGGAAACACTTGGTGATCTGGTAGTAACGGTCGAAGCCCGCCACCATCAGCATCTGCTTGAACAGCTGCGGCGATTGCGGCAATGCGAAGAACTCGCCCGCATGCACACGCGACGGCACCAGGTAGTCGCGCGCGCCTTCCGGCGTGGACTTGGTCAGCATCGGCGTCTCGATGTCGATGAAACCCTTGTCGTCGAGGAAGCGGCGGAAGGCGCGTGCGGTCTTGTAACGCAGCATCATGTTGTGCTGCATCTGCGGACGGCGCAGGTCGATCACACGGTGTGTCAGGCGCACGTTCTCGGACAGGTTCTCGTCGTCCAGCTGGAACGGCGGCGTGACCGAGACGTTGAGCACTTCGATCTCCTGGCACAGCAATTCGATCTCGCCGCTGGGGATGTTCTTGTTCTCGGTGCCCTCGGGACGGCGGCGCACGCGGCCGGTGATCTTCAGCACGAATTCATTGCGCACCGATTCGGCGATCTTGAACATATCGGCGCGGTCCGGGTCGCACACGACCTGTGCCAGACCTTCGCGGTCGCGCAGGTCGATGAAGATCACTCCGCCGTGGTCGCGGCGGCGATGCGCCCAGCCGCACAGAGTGACGGTCTGGCCGAGGTTGGTAACGTTGAGTTGCCCGCAATAATGTGTACGCATAAGTGTTTCAGTTCAGGTCGATCGGGAAATTACAAAGGGATTTACTTGTTGGCTCCGGCAAGCTGCGCAGCGTTCTCCGGCGTGGTCACCACGCCCATGGAGATGACAGCCTTGAAGGCCGCATCGACGCTGATGTCCAGTTCGATGGTGTCGGATTTTTTCACATAGAAATAGAAGCCGTTCACCGGGCTGGGGGTGGTCGGGATGAACACGCCTACATACTCTCCATCCATTTTGCGCGTGACCTCAGCCGGCACACTGGTCAGGAATGCCAGCGACCATGCATCGGGATGGGGATATCGCACCAGCAACACCTTGCGAAAGGCATGGCCACTGTCCGACAGCAGGGTATCGCTGACTTGCTTGACGCTGTTGTAGATGGCATTGACGAAGGGGATGCGGCGCAGCAGGCCGTCCCAGTAGGCGAGCAGACGCTGGCCGAACACGTTGCGCACCAGCAGGCCGGTGGTCAGCACCACCACCACCGTCAGGATGACTCCCAGACCGGGGATATGCACGCCGAGCAGTTCATCCGGGTGCCAGTGGGAAGGCAACAGGCTCAGCGTCATGTCCAGCATGCCGATAATGAGGTTCAGCACCCACAGGGTGATACCCAGGGGAACCAGCACCAGCAGGCCGGTCAGCAGGTATTTCTTCATCAATGGGTACCAGCCGCGGGGCAGGACGCGCAGGTGGACGGCTCGCACTGGCTCGGCGGGTTCTTGAAGTCGGTCGCGTAGTAGCCGTTACCCTTGAGCTGGAAACCGGCCGCACTGAGTTGTTTGGCAAAGGTCTCCTTGCCGCATTCCGGGCAAGTGGTCAGCGGCGCATCGCTGAGCTTCTGCATGACATCCTTCTGCGCGCCGCAACTGCTGCAACGATATTCGTAGATAGGCATGGATTGCTCCTGACATTTGAAAGGCGCGCATTATACCCTGCCCCCTCCCTGTGACAGAAGCGAATCAATGAGGCGCTGCGGAGCGGCTGCCGCTCACTGACGACTTACTGTGCATCAGCCGAACCGACAGCAAGAACTGGAGTGGTATCCACTCGCGGAATTTCCGGCATGTGTGGCCGCAGACAGCTCGACTGCATGCGTTCTGATGGAAAACACCCCGTACAAAATTATAAAAACCAACCACAGCCAAACCGGTTTCATGCGCTCTCCAGAATAGTTACCTGCCCCCGTATCTTCGGGATTCATCGAACCAAGTTCGCAACAACCATGCCATGATCACATCGCACCACCACTGTTGATTGGAAAGGTTTTTTTATATTGCGCAGCCGAGGGGCGGCGATGAGCGGACAGCGCCTGACGACAGTCAGACATCCATTCGACCTTGTTGAAGGAAGGGCTTATGCGGTTTTGCGGACCCACTCGCCGGAGGCGATCCCGTCCAGCGTCCAATCACCGATCGAGTAGCGGATCAGGCGCAAGGTGGGGAATCCGATTGCTGCAGTCATGCGCCGCACCTGCCGGTTGCGACCTTCGCGGATGCTGAGCGATATCCAGCCGGTGGGGATGTTCTGACGAAAGCGCACTGGCGGATCGCGTTGCCACAATCCGGCAGGTTCATCCATCAGGCGCGCCTCGGCAGGCAGGGTCATGCCATCCTTGAGTGGCACGCCGCGGCGCAACTTGTCCAGCGCCGCTTCGTCCGGCAGGCCTTCCACCTGCACCCAGTAGGTCTTGGGCAACTTGTGTTTGGGATCGGTGATGCGGTGCTGCAGCTTGCCGTCGTCGGTGAGCAGCAACAGGCCTTCGCTGTCGGTATCCAGCCTTCCTGCGGGATAAACATCGGGAACGGCGATATAATCCGCCAGCGTCGGGTGCATCCCGTCACGGCTGAACTGGCAGATCACGCCATAGGGTTTGTTGAACAACAGGATGCGACTCATCTTACTTTTTCGAATTTCCCGGAAACCAAAATGACAACCCCAAAGATCATCTACACCCTGACCGATGAAGCCCCGCGACTGGCGACCTACTCGCTGCTTCCCATCATACAGGCCTTCACCAAGGCGGCCGGGGTCACCGTCGAGACGCGCGACATCTCGCTCGCCGGACGCATCCTCGCGAACTTCCCCGAGCATCTGACCGCCGCACAGAAAGTCGGCGACGGCTTGACCGAACTGGGGGAGCTGACGCTGAAGCCGGAAGCGAACATCATCAAGCTGCCGAATATTAGCGCATCGATCCCGCAATTGAAGGCGGCGATCAGGGAACTGCAGTCGCAGGGTTACAAGATCCCCGACTATCCGGAAGATCCGAAGAGCGATGCCGAGAAAGAGATCAAGACCCGCTACGGCAAAGTGCTCGGCAGCGCAGTGAACCCGGTGCTGCGCGAAGGCAATTCCGACCGCCGCGCCGCGCTCTCGGTCAAACAGTACGCGCGCAAGCATCCGCATCGCATGGGCAAGTGGACTGCCGATTCGAAGACCCGTGTGGCACACATGAGCAGCGGCGATTTCTACGGCAGCGAGAAGTCCGTGACCGTGCCGGAAGCCGTGAGCACCCGCATCGAGTTCGCCGGCAAGGACGGCAAAGTCACCGTGCTCAAGGACAAACTGAATCTCAAGGCTGGCGAAGTGATCGACGCCGCGGTGATGAGCCGCCGTGCATTGCGCCGCTTCTACGCCGAGCAGATCGCCGCAGCGAAGAAGGAAGACGTACTGCTGTCGCTGCACCTCAAGGCCACCATGATGAAGGTGTCCGACCCCATCATGTTCGGTCATGCCGTGTCGGTGTTCTTCCAGAACGTGTTCGACAAGCACGGCGCGCAGCTCAAGGAGATGGGCGTCAACGTCAACAACGGTTTCGGCGACATGGAAGCCAAGGTGTTCGCACTGCCGGAAGCCAAGCGCGCCGCGCTGGTGGCCGACATCGCCGATTGCTTCCGCAACGGCCCCGCCCTGGCGATGGTGAATTCCGACAAGGGCATCACCAACCTGCATGTGCCCTCCGACGTCATCGTCGATGCCTCCATGCCGCCCATGATCCGCGACGGCGGCAAGATGTGGGGTGCCGACGGCAAAGCCTACGACACGCTGGCGATGATCCCCGACCGCTGCTACGCGGGCATCTATGTCGCCACGGTCGAAGACTGCAGGAAGAACGGCGCGCTCGATCCCGCCACCATGGGCTCGGTGCCCAACGTCGGCCTGATGGCGCAGAAGGCAGAAGAGTACGGCTCGCACGACAAGACCTTCGAGATGTCCGGCGACGGCGTGGTGCGCATCGTCGATGCGAACGGAAAGACCCTGCTGGAGCAGAACGTCGAACAGGGCGATATCTTCCGCGCCTGCCAGACCAAGGATGCGCCCATCCAGGACTGGGTGAAGCTCGCCGTCACGCGCGCCCGCCTGTCCAACACACCCGCCATCTTCTGGCTGGACAAGAACCGCGCGCATGATGCGCAAATCATCGCCAAGGTCGAGAAGTACCTCAAGGATCACGACACCAGCGGCCTGGACATCAAGATCATGGAGCCGTCAGACGCCTGCCGCGCCACGCTAGCGCGCGCGCGCCAGGGCAAAGACACCATCTCCGTCACGGGCAACGTGCTGCGCGACTACCTCACCGACCTGTTCCCCATCCTGGAGCTCAACACCAGCGCCAAGATGCTCTCCATCGTTCCGCTGATGAATGGCGGCGGCCTGTTCGAGACCGGCGCCGGCGGTTCGGCACCGAAGCATGTGCAGCAATTCCAGGAGGAGGGTTACCTGCGCTGGGATTCGCTGGGCGAGTTCCTCGCACTGGGTGTATCGCTGGAACATCTGGCGCAGACATTCAAGAACGAAAAGGCGCAAGTGCTGGCAGACGCACTGGATCAGGCCAACGGCAGGATACTCGACAACGACAAATCCCCTGCCCGCAAAGTGGGCGAGATCGACAACCGCGGCAGCCATTTCTACCTCGCGTTGTACTGGGCACAGGCACTCGCGGCACAGAGCAAGGACACAGAGATCCAGACACGCTTTGCACCGTTGGCCAAAACCCTGACGAACAACGAGGCGAAGATCGACGCAGAATTGATCGCCGCGCAGGGCAAGCCGGTCGATATGGGCGGTTACTACCACCCCGACTTCGACAAGACCTCCAAAGCGATGCGGCCAAGTGCCACGTTCAATGCTGCACTGAGCGCCATTTGATCCGGGCGCATCCCTGCAAATACGAAAGCCCGGTGTGAAAGCACCGGGCTTTTTTATATAGACCGAAATATATAGATAATGGTCTATATCTTTTTGGAGCGGGACTCGGGTACAAACAAAAAGCCCGACGTTTTCACGTCGGGCTTTTTTACGGCAACAAAAAAACCGCTAATTAGGCGGCTTGGATGTTGGAGGCTTGCTTACCCTTGGGGCCTTGTACCACTTCGAAGGAGACCTTTTGGCCTTCTTTGAGGGACTTGAATCCGCTCATGTTGATCGCGGAGAAATGCGCGAACAAGTCTTCGCTGCCATCATCGGGAGTAATGAAACCGAAACCCTTTGCGTCGTTGAACCACTTAACAGTACCGTTTGCCATGCTTTGCTTCCTTACAAAAAACGACGGGTGGAAATGCCGTCAAATTGTTTGAATTCCAAGATCGCAAATGGGACCGCACATGGCAAAACCAGCACTGCAGATACTTTGATTCAAACACCCGAGCGCTTTTTACCCCAGTTGAACTTGTAACGTCAAGCGCTAATTACGATTTATTTTCGAATTGACTTGAAAAACTCACGCTAATCATCAAATATGCAGACGAGTACCGGGTGAGAATAGCGAACGATGGCAACCAAGCAAGAAAACGTGAACCTGCTGGAGCGCAGCAAGACCAAGCCGCCCAAGCTGTATAAGGTGATACTGATAAATGACGATTTCACCACCATGGAGTTCGTGATCGAGGTGTTGCGATCGTTTTTTTCGATGAGCCAGGAACGCGCGACGCAAGTCATGCTCCAAATACATAATGAGGGATCGGCCGTATGCGGCCTGTACCCCAAAGACATCGCCGAGACCAAGGTGAATCAGGTATCGGCGTTTGCAACGCAGCACGGGCATCCGTTACGATGCCACACGGAGGAAAATTAAATGATCGCGCAAGAACTGGAAGTCAGCCTGCATCTGGCATTCGTCGAAGCCCGCCAGAAACGGCACGAGTTCATCACTGTCGAGCACCTGCTGCTCGCCATGCTGGACAATCCTTCCGCGGCCCATGTGTTGCGTGCCTGCGGTGCGGATATCGAGGAACTGCGCGCCGTGCTGGTACAGCATATCGAGACCCACACGCCGGTCGTTCCCGGCAGCAGCGAAGTCGACACACAACCCACCGTCGGCTTCCAGCGCGTGATCCAGCGCGCCATCCTGCATGTGCAGTCCACCAACAAGAAAGAAGTCACCGGCGCCAACATCCTCGTCGCACTGTTCGGCGAGAAGGAATCCCACGCGGTGTTCTTCCTCAACCAGCGCGCCATCACCCGCCTCGATGTGGTGAACTATATCGCGCACGGGATCAACAAATCGGCAGAGGCACAGCCTGCCACGCAAAAGACCTCGAACGAGTCCGATGCCGAGCAGGAGCAGAACAGCGACAGCTCGCTCAAGAACTACACACTGGATCTCAATGCCCACGCCCTGGCCGGCAAGGTCGACCCGCTGATCGGACGCGATCCGGAACTGGAACGCGTGATCCAGACGCTGTGCCGCCGCCGCAAGAACAATCCGCTGCTGGTCGGCGAGGCCGGTGTCGGCAAGACCGCCATCGCCGAGGGTCTGGCGCGCCGCATCGTCGAGGGTGACGTACCGGAGATCCTGAAAGAGGCGCATGTCTATGCTCTGGACATGGGTTCCCTGCTGGCGGGCACCAAATATCGCGGTGATTTCGAACAGCGCCTGAAAGGCGTGCTGAAAGAACTGAAGGATGCGCCCAATGCCGTACTGTTCATCGACGAGATACACACCCTGATCGGTGCAGGCGCAGCCTCGGGCGGCACCATGGACGCATCCAACCTGCTCAAGCCCGCGCTCTCCAGCGGCCAGCTGAAATGCATAGGCGCGACCACCTACCAGGAATACCGCGGCATCTTCGAAAAGGATTCCGCGCTGTCGCGCCGTTTCCAGAAGATCGACGTGTCCGAGCCTTCGGTCGAGCAGACCATCGAGATCCTGAAAGGCCTGAAGTCGCGCTTCGAAGACCACCACAGCATCAAGTACAGCGCCGCCGCCATCACCAGCGCCGCCGAACTGTCTTCGCGCTTCATCAACGACCGCCACCTGCCGGACAAGGCCATCGATGTGCTGGACGAAGCCGGTGCGGCACAGCGCATCCTGCCCAAGTCCAAGCAGAAGAAGATCGTGGGCAAACACGAGATCGAGGAGATCATCGCCAAGATCGCGCGCATCCCGACGCGCACCGTGTCGCACGATGACCGCAACGCGTTGAAGAACCTCGACCGCGACCTCAAGGCCACCGTGTTCGGCCAGGACAAGGCCATCGACGCGCTCGCCCGCGCCATCAAGATGTCGCGCAGCGGCCTCGGCAATCCGCAGAAACCCATCGGCAGCTTCCTGTTCTCCGGCCCCACCGGCGTCGGCAAGACCGAAGTGGCGCGCCAGCTCGCCTACAGCATGGGCATGCCGATACACCGCTTCGACATGTCCGAATACATGGAACGCCATGCCGTGTCGCGCCTGATCGGCGCGCCACCCGGCTATGTCGGTTTCGATCAGGGCGGCCTGCTCACCGAAGCCATCACCAAGCAGCCGCATTGCGTGCTGCTGCTGGACGAGATCGAGAAGGCGCACCCGGACATCTTCAATATCCTGCTGCAGGTGATGGACCACGGCACGCTCACTGACAACAACGGGCGCAAGGCCGACTTCCGCAACGTCGTCATCATCATGACCACCAATGCGGGCGCAGAGACCTTGAACAAGAGCAGCATGGGCTTCACCAAGACCTCCTCGGTGGGTGACGAGATGGCCGACATCAAGAAGATGTTCACACCGGAATTCCGCAACCGTCTGGATGCCATCGTCTCCTTTGCCCCGCTGTCGAAGGAAGTCATCCTGCGCGTGGTGGACAAGTTCCTCATGCAACTCGAAGAACAACTGCACGAGAAGAAAGTGGACGCCTTGTTCACCGAAGCGCTCAAGGACTACCTTGCCGAAAACGGCTTCGATCCGCTGATGGGCGCCCGCCCCATGGCACGCCTGATCCAGGACACCATCCGCTCCGCACTCGCCGACGAACTGCTGTTCGGCAAGCTGGCCAGCGGCGGCAAGGTCACGGTGGACGTGAAGGACGGCAAGGTGGTGCTGGAGTTCGAGGAAGAAACTGTTCCAGCCTAAAGCAAATTACAGGGGGCGCTTCGCCCCCTCGCCCACCGGTCCTCTCCACTTCGGCTCGCTTGTCGCCGCCGTCGGCAGCTATCTCGACGCCAAGCATCATCACGGCACCTGGCTGGTACGCATGGAAGATCTCGATGCGCCGCGTTGCGTGCCGGGAGCGGCGGACGACATCCTGCGCACGCTCGCAGCTTTCGGGCTGCATAGCGACGAACCTGTCCTGTACCAAAGCCAGCGCACGACAAGCTATGAAGAATCGTTGCAACGATTGAGGGATACAGGCGCGGTGTATCCCTGCTGCTGCACGCGCAAGGAGATCGCCGATTCGGCGCTGCACGGCATCGAGGGGCCGGTCTATCCCGGCACTTGCCGCAATGGCATTCCGGCGGGACGCGATGGACGGGCGTGGCGGGTACGAACGAACAACGAAGCGACTGGATTCGACGATGCGCTGCAAGGACGCATCTCACAGCGACTGGAAAGCCAGGTCGGCGACTTCGTGGTGAAACGTGCGGACGGGCTATTCGCTTATCAACTGGCGGTCGTGGTGGACGATGCTTTCCAGAACATCACACATATCGTGCGCGGTGCCGACCTGCTGGCTTCGACACCACGCCAGATATTCCTGCAACAGCAGCTCGGCCTTCCCGTCCCGCATTACATGCACTTGCCCATCGCCGTGAACGATGCCGGTGAGAAGTTGAGCAAGCAGACACTGGCCGCGCCGGTGGCTACTTCGCAGCCGGTCGCGACTGTGCTGCATGTGCTGGATTTTCTGCGCCAGGAACCGCCGCGCGAACTGGCCGACGGTGATGTTGCAACGGTATTCGATTGGGCGGTACAGAACTGGCGTGCCGAGAATCTCATCGGGATACAGACACTCCCGGCACGCGCATAAGCAACGAGCTACTTGCCAGTCGCTTCGTTTTTCTTGTTCCTGAGATGCTTGAGGTACTCAAGGATCGCCGGAATGAAGGAGATGACGATGATGACCAGGATCATCAGGGTAAGGTTGTCCTTGATGATGGGGATGTTGCCGAAGAAGTAACCCGCCAGCGTCAGGCTGCCGATCCAGGACACACCGCCGATGATGCTGAACATCACATACTGGCGGTAGTTCATGGTGCCGATACCCGCCACGAACGGCGCAAAGGTGCGCAGGATGGGCAGGAAGCGCGCGAAGATCACGGTCTTGCCGCCGTGCTTCTCATAGAAAGCGTGGGTCTTTTCCAGATGCTCGTGCTTGATGAGCCGCGGACTGGCGCGGTTGAGCAACCTGAGTCCGAGCAGTCGTCCTATCCAGTAATTGGTGTTGTCGCCCATGAAAGCCGCCAGGATCAGCAGCGGCATCGCGATCTGCAGTTCCAGCGAACCCATACCGCACAGCGCGCCGATGACGAACAACAAGGAGTCGCCGGGCAGGAATGGCGCGATGACCAGTCCCGTCTCGGCGAAGATGATGGCGAACAGGATGGCATAGATCCATATGCCGTATTCCTGCACCAGTGCCAGCAGGTGTGCGTCCAGATGCAGGACGATGTCGATGAAGCCGGTGAGCAGTTCCATCAGGGCAGGACCTCTTCAGCTTCGGTCTTCTCCGGCTTGATGAAATCCTCGCGCGACACGCCGAACATCATCAGCAAGGGGCTGGCGACCAGCACCGAGGAATAGATACTGAACAGGATGCCGATGGTCAGTGCGAGCGCGAAGTAATGCAGCGTCTCGCCGCCGAGGAACAGCATGGCGGTGACCATCATCTGAGTGGACGCGTGGGTGATGATGGTGCGCGACATAGTGCGGGTGATGGCATTGTCGATGATCTCGGCCACCTCGGTCTTGCGCATCTTCTTGAAGTTCTCCCGTATCCGGTCGAACACCACCACCGATTCGTTCACCGAGTAGCCCAGCACCGCCAGCACCGCCGCCAGCACCGAGAGCGAGAACTCCCACTGGAAGAAGGCGAAGAAGCCGAGGATGATGACCACGTCGTGCAGGTTGGCGATGATGGCCGCCAGACCGAACTTCCATTCGAAACGGATCCACAGATAGCCGACGATGCCCAGGCTGACCAGCAACAGCGCCATCGCGCCGTTCTCGACCAGGTCCTTGCCCACCTGCGGGCCGACGAACTCGACGCGGCGCAGTTCCACGCTGGCGTCCTGCTGGCGCAAGGCCTCGACCACATGTTCGCTGAGCTTGGCGCCCATGGTGTTCTGTTTCAGCGGCACCTGGATCAGCACATCATGGCTGCTGCCGAAGTTCTGCACCAGCGAGTCCTTCAGTCCGACGCCGGCAAGCTGTTCGCGCACCTTGTTGATGTCGGCCGGCTGGGCGTAATGCACTTCCATCACGGTACCGCCGGTGAAGTCGACGCCGAAGTTGAGACCTTTGGTGGCCAGGAAGAACACCGCGAGCAGGAAAGTCACCAGCGAGATGCTGGTGGTCACTTTCCCGTAGCTCATGAACGGGATGTCTTTTTTGATCTTGAAGAATTCCATTTTCGTTTTCCCTTAAGCCTAACGGGCATGAGAAACCATGCCCGTTTCCCTCACCCTAACCCTCCCCCGCCAGCGGGCGAGGGAACAAACGTATCGCTACGCGGATCATTTTTAACCTATGGCGACTTTGCTCAGTCGCGCCTTGCGGCCGTAGATCAGATTCACCAGCATGCGCGACACCATCACCGCACTGAACATCGAAGTCAGGATGCCCAGACACAGCACCACGGCGAAACCCTTGATCGGTCCGGAGCCGAACATGAACAGCGCGATACCGGCGATGAGCGTGGTGATGTTGGAGTCGAGGATGGTGGCGAACGCATTCTCGTAACCCGCATGGATCGCGGCCTGTGGCGGCACGCCGTTGCGCAGCTCCTCGCGGATACGCTCATTGATCAGCACGTTGGCGTCGATCGCCATACCCAGCGTCAGCGCGATGCCGGCCATGCCGGGCAGAGTGAGCGTGGCCTGCATCATCGACAGCAGTGCGACCAGCAACAGCAGGTTGGCGCCCAGCGCCAGCACCGACACGGTGCCGAACATCAGGTAATAGATGATCATGAAAATGGCGATGGCGATGAAACCGATCTTGGTGGAATCAAAGCCGCGCTTGATGTTGTCCGCACCCAGGCTGGGGCCGACAGTGCGCTCTTCGATGATCTCCATCGGCGCCGCCAGCGCGCCGGCGCGCAGCAGCAGCGCGGTGTCGTTCGCTTCGGTAGTGTTCATCCTGCCGCTGATCTGCACGCGGCCGCCGCCGATCTCTTCGCGGATCACCGGCGCGGTGACCACTTCACCCCTGCCTTTTTCGAACAGGATGATGGCCATGCGCTTGCCCACATTCTCGCGCGTCGCTTCCTTGAACTTGCGCGCGCCGACCGCATCCAGGTTGATGTGCACGGCCGGCTCGTTGTTGCGGCTGTCGAAGCCGGGCTGCGCATCGTCGATGCGCTCGCCGGTCAGGATCACGCTCTTCTTCACCAGCAGCAGCGAGCCGTCGCTATCCTTGAATATCTCGGTGCCGAACGGCGCGACCGCGCCGGAGCCGATCTGGTGTTCGTCATCCACCAGGCGCACTTCCAGCGTGGCCGTGCGGCCGAGGATCTCCTTGGCGCGGGCCGTGTCCTGCACGCCGGGCAGTTGCACCACGATGCGGTCCGCCCCCTGCTGCTGGATCACCGGCTCGGCCACACCCAGTTCATTGACGCGGTTGCGCAGGGTGACGAGGTTCTGCTGAATCGCCGCTTCCTGGATGCGCAACTGTTCCTGCTGCTTGAGACGGGCCTGCAACAGGTAGTCGCCGCCCGCTTCGCTGCTGTTGAACTCCAGCCCGCCGAAACGCTGCTTCAATTCCGACTCGCCCTTGCTGCGCGCCTCGGCATCGCGGAACTTGGTGGTGATCACATTGCTGTCACGGTTCACCCCGGAGTACGGGATGTTGGCCTCGCGCAGGGTGCTGCGGATGTCGCCGGAAGACGACTCCAGCGCCTTGTCCAGCGCGCCTTTCATGTCCACCTGCATCAGGAAATGCACGCCACCGCGCAAGTCCAGGCCCAGATACATCGGCAGGGCATTGAAATAGTCGGGCAGCCACTGCGGCGAACGCGACAGCAGGTTGAGCGCCACCATGTAGTCCTCCCCCAGCTGCGCCTGCAACACATCCTTGGCCTTGATCTGGGTGTCGGTATCGGCGAAGCGCGCCTTGACGCTGGTCGCGTCCAGCGAAACAACGTCGGGCGTCAGTTGTGCCGTCTGCAACGTCTGCTCCACCCGCTCCATCAGCGCCGTATCCGCCTTCAGGCTGGAACGCAGCGGCAACACCTGCACCGCAGGCGCTTCGCCGTAAAAGTTGGGCAGGGTATAGACCAGACCCAGCAACAAGGCGATGAGGATCAGCAGGTATTTCCAGAGCGGATATTGGTTCATTTCGGCACCTAGGCTTGCGGCGTGGAGGGATTACCGGATCAGATCGCTTTGATCGTACCTTTGGGCAGAACGTTCTGGATCGCCATCTTCTGCACCTGCACAACGATGTTGTCGGCGATCTCGACCGCCACGTTCTCGTCGGCAACCTTGGTCACTTTGCCCATGATGCCGCCGATGGTGACGACTTCATCGCCCTTCTGCAGTGCGTCGATCAGTGCCTTGTGCTCTTTGGCGCGTTTCTGCTGCGGGCGCAGGATGAGGAAATAGAACACCGCCAGCAAGGCGATCAGGGGCAGGAACTCGAGGAAGCCGCCGCCTTGCGGGGCTGCGGCCGCACCTTCTGCATATGCGTTGCTGATGAACAATTCGCTGATGGAAACCATGACTACTCCTCCTTGAAGATCGGGTTGTTAAAAATCAAAGGCGCGCATTCTAACATGGATGACATGACAGTTCCGCTACGCGCTCCGCACCGGATGGAGCCTCACAGGCCGGCGCGCGCGATACGGAACGACTCCTGGAACTCGGCATAACGCCCAACCTCGATGGCGGCACGGATATCGCGCATCAGCTCCTGATAGTAATGCAGGTTGTGGATGGTGTTGAGGCGCGCGCCGAGGATCTCGCCCAGACGGTGCAGGTGGTGCAGGTAGGCTCGGCTGAAGTTGCGGCAAGTGTAGCAGCCACACTGCTCGTCCAGCGGCCGCGTGTCCAGGCGGTATTGCGCGTTCTTGATGCGCACGTCGCCGAAACGGGTGAACAGGTGGCCGTTGCGCGCGTTGCGCGTCGGCATCACGCAATCGAACATGTCTATGCCCTGCCCCACCGCCTCCACCAGATCCTCCGGCGTGCCGACGCCCATCAGGTAGCGCGGCTTGTCGGACGGCAGTTGCGGCGCCGTGTGTCTGAGGATGCGCAGCATGTCTTCCTTGGGTTCGCCCACCGACAACCCGCCGATGGCGAAACCGTCGAAACCGATGTCTTTCAGCCCCGCCAGCGATTCATCGCGCAAATGCTCGTGCATGCCGCCCTGCACGATACCGAACAGCGCATTGGGGTTGCCCTCATGCGCCTTCTTGCTGCGTTCCGCCCAGCTCAGGCTGAGGCGCATCGACACGCCCGCCACCTGCTCGTCAGCGGGATACGGCGTGCATTCGTCGAAGATCATCACGATGTCGGAGTTCAGCACGCGCTGGATGCGCATGGATTCTTCCGGCGACAGGAAGCACTTGTCGCCGTTGACCGGGGAACGGAACTCCACTCCGCCGCCGGTGATCTTGCGCAACTCGCCGAGGCTGAACACCTGGAAGCCGCCGGAATCGGTGAGGATGGGGCCGTCCCAGCTCATGAACTGGTGCAGGCCGCCGTGTGCCGCAATGACTTCCAGCCCCGGACGCAGCCACAGGTGGAAGGTGTTGCCGAGCACGATGTGCGCACCGATGTCCTTCAACTCCTGCGGCGACATCGCCTTGACCGTGCCGTAGGTGCCGACCGGCATGAAAGCCGGGGTCTCGACCTTGCCGTGCGCCAGCTCCACGGTGCCGCGGCGCGCTGCACCCGATGTGTTGTGTAAGGTGAATTTCATTGTTCTCTCTCGATCAGCATCGCATCCCCATAACTGAAGAAACGATATTCCTTCGCCACCGCGTGCCGGTATGCGGCCAGCATCTTCTCCATCCCGCCGAAGGCGGACACCAGCATCAGCAGGGTCGAGCGCGGCAGATGGAAATTGGTGAGCAACACTTCCACCACCTTGAAGCGGTAGCCGGGCTTGATGAAGATACGCGTCTCGCCCGACCCCGCCTCCAGCTCGCCGCTGGAAGCCGCACTCTCCAGGGCGCGCAGGCTGGTCGTACCCACCGCCACTACCCGCCCCCCGTTCAGACGGGCTTGTCTGACCGCATCCACGGTCTCCTGCGGTACGGTATAGGGCTCGCTGTGCATGACATGGTCTTCGACATTCTCCGCGCGCACCGGCTGGAACGTGCCCGCCCCCACATGCAGGGTGACATAGGCGATCTGCACGCCCTTGGCACGCAAGGCATCCAGCATGGCCTGGTCGAAATGCAGCCCCGCCGTGGGTGCGGCCACCGCACCCTGCTCGCGCGCGAACACCGTCTGGTAACGTTCCTCGTCCTCGGCTTCGGCCGCATGGGTGATATAAGGCGGCAGCGGCAGCTTGCCGTAGCGTTCCAGCAGGACGTCTACAGATTCCTCGCTATCGAATCGCAAGCGGAAGAATTCGCCCTCGCGCCCTAGTACCGACACGCTGAAAGCGTCGGCGACCTGGAAATGGCTGCCCGGCTTCGGCGTCTTGCTGGCGCGCACCTGTGCCAGCACCTCATGCTCGCACACCACCCGCTCGACCATCACTTCGACCTGCCCGCCGGTCGCCTTCTTGCCGAACAGGCGCGCCTTCAGCACGCGTGTATCGTTGAGCACCAGCAGATCATGCTTGTGCAGGGATTGCGGCAACTCCGCGAACTGACCGTCTTCCATTCCCTCCTTGCCGATGCGCAGCAAACGGCTGGCGCCGCGCTGTACGGGCGGGTGTTGTGCGATCAGGCGCTCGGGCAGGTCGAAGTCAAAATCGTCGGTACGCATGAAACGGATCGGATAACAGACGTGAAGGCGCGCATTGTAGTTGATGAAGGATGTCGTTTCATGGATAATTCGCGCCCTTCTCGTTGCGGATTGCTGATTCCGCCTCATATGGGAAGTACACCTTTGCCGGGGTGATGGAACTGGTAGACGTGCCGGACTCAAAATCCGGTGCCTGAAAGGGCGTGGGGGTTCGATTCCCCCCCCCGGCACCAAACAATCTTCGTTCTGACTGTCAACGCGGCACCTCGCCGCCACGTTAGTGGCTCTGACGACAACGTTGTGTCGTTCACGTTCATCAACTACCGAATGGAGCCTCAAATGAAACTGCTGTCCACCCTGATCGCTGCTGTTTTCGCTGTCGTTTCCTTCTCCGCCATCGCTGCTGATGCAGCCGCTCCCGCTGCGACCCCGGCTGCCACTGCCGCCCCGGCCGCCGCCGCGCCGGCAAAGAAAGCCAAAAAAGCGAAGAAGACCAAGAAGTCGAAGAAAGCCAAGAAAGCCAAGGCAGTTGAGGCAGCACCCGCAGCCGCTCCAGCCAAGTAATTCCTCGCTGAGAATAAAAAGGCAGGGGCGACCCTGCTTTTTTTATTTCGTTTAAAATCACGCCATGATCTGGAAACCACATGCCACCGTCGCCGCCGTCCTTGAGAAGGACGGCAAGTTCTTGCTGGTGGAAGAACATACCCCGCAAGGCCTGCTGTTCAATCAACCTGCCGGACACTGGGAGCCCAACGAGACCCTGCCTGCCGGCGCGATCCGCGAGGCGCTGGAGGAATCGGCCTACGAGTTCGAGCCGGAGTTCCTGCTCGGCGTCTATCGCTGGCACTCGAATGCTTCCGACACCACTTATCTGCGCTTCGCCTTTGGCGGGCGCATCCTCGCCCACCATCCGGAACGCGCCCTGGATAAAGGAATCGTGCGCGCCGTGTGGATGACGCTGGACGAGATCCGCGCCACCCAGGCGCGCCACCGCAGTCCGCTGATCCTGCGCTGCGTGGAAGACTACCTCGCGGGCAAGCGCTACCCGCTCGATCTCATCACGCACTATGAATAAGAAGTATTCCCCCACCCGAACCCTCCCCCGGAGGGAGAGGGGCCAATCGTGAAGAGCAATCATAAAATCACTGTCGTCGTCGGCATGTCCGGCGGCGTGGACTCTTCCGTCACCGCGCTCCTGCTGAAAGAACAGGGCTACGAGGTCATCGGTCTGTTCATGAAGAACTGGGAGGACGATGACGACAGCGAATACTGCTCCTCGCGCCAGGACCTGATCGACGCGGTCTCCGTCGCCGACACCATCGGCATCCCCATCGAGGCGGTGAATTTCGCGAAGGAATACAAGGATCGCGTGTTCAGCTATTTCCTGCGCGAGTACGAAGCCGGGCGCACACCGAATCCGGACATCCTGTGCAATTCCGAGATCAAGTTCAAGGCCTTCCTCGACCACGCCATCCGCCTCGGCGCCGACAAGATCGCCACCGGCCACTACGCCAAGGTGCGCGAGCAGGACGGCCTGTTCCAGTTGCTCAAGGCCGACGACGACAGCAAGGACCAGAGTTACTTCCTGCACCGCCTGAACCAGCAGCAGTTGTCGAAATCGATGTTCCCGCTGGGCGACATCCCCAAATCAAAAGTGCGCGAGATCGCACGCCAGCACGGACTCTCCAACGCTGCAAAGAAGGACAGCACCGGCATCTGCTTCATCGGCGAGCGCCCGTTCCGCGAGTTCCTCAACCGCTATCTGCCAACCAAGCCGGGCGAGATGGTGACGCCGGAGGGCAAGGTCATGGGACAGCACATGGGACTGTCGTTCTACACCTACGGCCAGCGCCAGGGGCTGGGCATAGGCGGCGGCAAGGACAGCAACGGGGAACCGTGGTTCGTCGCGGGCAAGGATATGATGAACAATCGCCTGATCGTGGTGCAGGGTCACGACCACCCTCTGCTGCTCAACCCGCAACTGGATGCTCTGGAAATGCACTGGATCAGCGGCCATGCGCCCGACACGAGCAGACCTTATGCTGCCAAAACGCGCTACCGCCAGCAGGATGCGGCCTGCAACATCTCCCTCGCCGGAGACGGTGGCGTACATTTCACGTTCGCCGAAGCGCAATGGGCGGTGACGCCGGGGCAGTCCGTAGTGGCTTACGACGGCGACATCTGCCTCGGCGGAGGCATCATCAAATGATTTCCAGGGAGTAACCATGACCATCAACCTGAGTCCGGAGACCATCCGCCTGCTGACCGTGCTCGCCGCCACCATCGCGGCCCACTTTCTTGCGCGCCGCGCCCTGCAACAGGCGGAGAAAGTCGTCGCCCGCACCGAGAACATCTGGGACGACGCCCTCATCACGGCAGCGCGCAAACCGTTGCCGGTGCTGATATGGCTGGGTGGCATATCCTTCGCCCTGCATCTGCTGCACAGGCAGACAGATGAGCAGCTGCTCGAATACGTCGCGCCGGTACGCAGCATCGGCATCGTGCTCTGCATCTCATGGTTCCTGCTCAAACTGATCCGCGAGGTGACCGACAACATCGTCGCGGCGCAGGGCAAGGCCGGGGAGACAGTGGACCGTACCACCGTGGACGGCCTGGGCAAGGTGGCGCGCATCACAGTCTTCGTCGTCGCCGCTCTGGCGGTGATGCAGACGCTGGGCTTCAGCATCTCCGGCGTGCTGGCTTTCGGCGGCATGGGCGGCATCGCCGTCGGTTTCGCCGCCAAGGACCTGCTGGCGAACTTCTTCGGCGCATTGATGATCCATCTGGATCGCCCGTTCAACGTGGGTGACACGGTACGTTCGCCGGACAAGGACATCGAAGGCAAAGTGGAACAGATCGGCTGGCGCCAGACCATCATCCGTTCGCCCGACATGACACCGCTGTATGTTCCCAATGCCCTGTTTACCTCCATCGTGGTGGAGAACCCGGCGCGCATGTCGCACCGCCGCATCCGCGAAGTCATCGGCCTGCGCTACGACGATCTCGGCAAGATGAGCGCCATCGTCGAGGAAGTGCGGAGCATGCTGCAGAGTCATCCGGAAATCGATACCGAACAGGCCGTTGTGGTCGCCTTCGACCAGTTCGCCGACTCATCTGTGAATTTCATCATCCAGGCCTTCAGCAAAACCACCGAGCTGGGACAGTTCCACGCGATCAAGCAGGAGATACTGCTGAAGGTCGCCGACATCATCGCCAGGCATGGCGCCGATTTCGCCTTCCCGACGCGGACTGTACTGTTGAACCAGCCGCCCGCCTGACCCTGCGCGAAGGCGCGCTTTCACGTAAAATGCGCGCTTGAAACTTTTCCAGCTTAAAACACCATGACGCTCTCGGCCCTTACCGCACTTTCCCCGCTCGACGGACGCTACCACGGCAAAGTCGATGCCTTGCGCCACCATTTCAGCGAGTACGGCCTCATCCGCTACCGCGTGCTGATCGAGATCGAATGGCTCAAGGCACTGAGCAATGAAGCCGGTGTCAAGGAACTGCCGCCGCTCTCGCCCGCCACTGTCGCGCATCTCGTGCAGATCGCCGCACAGTTCTCCGAGGAAGACGCCGAACAGATCAAGGCCATCGAACGGCGTACCAACCATGACGTGAAAGCCATCGAATACTGGCTGCGCGACAAGCTGGCGGCGATCCCGGAAACGGCCAAAGCGCTGGAGTTCATCCATTTCGCCTGCACTTCGGAAGACATCAACAACCTGAGCCACGCCTTGATGCTCAACCACTCGCGCAGCGAAGTGATGTTGCCCACGCTGCAGGTCCTGATCGAACGCCTGCAGCATCTGGCGCACCAGCATGCCGACCTGCCCATGCTGTGCCGCACCCACGGCCAGACCGCGACACCCAGCACGCTGGGCAAGGAGATGGCCAACGTCGTGTACCGCCTGCGCCGCGCCCACGCGCGCATCGCCGCCGTCGAAGTGATGGGCAAGATCAACGGCGCGGTGGGCAACTACAACGCGCATCTGTCGGCCTACCCCGACGTGGACTGGGAGAATTTTGCCAAGCGCTTCGTCGAGGCACGCGGCCTGGTGTTCAACCCCTACACCATCCAGATCGAACCGCACGATTGCATGGCCGAACTGTACGACGCCTACGCACGCGCCAACACCATCCTGATCGACCTCAACCGCGACATCTGGACCTACATCTCGCTGGGCTATTTCAAGCAGAAAGTGGTTGCGGGCGAAGTCGGTTCCTCCACCATGCCGCACAAGGTCAACCCGATCGACTTCGAGAACTCCGAAGGCAACCTCGGCCTGGCCAATGCACTGCTGAAACATCTGTCCGAGAAACTGCCGGTCTCGCGCATGCAGCGCGACCTCACCGACTCCACCGTGCTGCGCAACATGGGCGTGGCGCTGGGATACACGCTGCTGGCGTATGAATCCTGCCTGCGGGGCTTGAACAAGCTGGAAGCCAACCCGCAACGTCTGGCGGAAGACCTGGACAACAGCTGGGAAGTGCTGGCCGAACCCATCCAGACCGTGATGCGCCGCTACAACATCGAAAATGCCTACGACAAGCTCAAGGAACTCACGCGCGGCAAGGGCGGCATCAACAAGGAAAGCCTGGCGGCCTTCATCCAGACGCTGGACATCCCGGCGAGCGAGAAGCAGCGCCTGCAGGCACTGAGCCCGCAGACCTATACCGGCAAGGCGGCGGAACTGGCGAAACGTATCTGATCAGTTTTTTCCGGCAGCACAAACAACAAGCCCCGCTTTTGCGGGGCTTGTTCATTCAGGCCGCCCTTTTGCCTCATTTGCCCTTGAATGAGCATCAAATTGAGGATGAAATACTGGTATGTCAACCAGAATTCCATCCTCTCTCAAATGGCTCATAGTTACGCGAGCTCGACTTGATGCCGAAGTGCAAAAAACGGAATCATCGCTGGCAAAAGCAGAGAACTTGATTGCTGAATTATCAAGTTTGAAAGAAAAACTAGCGGCAATAGATCAGGCGCTTGGATTGCATGAAATCAAGGTTGATATAAATCTTATTCAACCGATTCAAAGCAGATATGTGCGCATTAATTTGCCTCACGGCGAACTTACTCGATCTATTCTCTTGTGTTTGCGGCTACACAAGGATGATCGCCCTCTTAGAATGTCTGAGATCGTAACTTTTATTGCGTCCCGGCATGCCGACTTATCGGTCGAACAAGGGAAACGCGTAAAGCTCAACCGTTCTGTACATGACCGTCTAAAGCTGATGGCAAGAGAGGGCGTTGTCCAAAGACATCATCCTCTAAACACCAGTTACGAAGGCCTTTGGAGCTTGGCTCCAGATGGAGATGATGAATAACATCACCCCATCCAGATTATCCTAAATATTCGAATCCAAGCCGGTGACCTTGTACATAACCGCGCCATGATTTTGATGGGCCGCTCTTGAATATCTTCTCCATGGCATCAGCATATTTCTCGCCAAGCGACTTCTTTTTCATGTCTGCGCGCCAGACATATTCATTTGCGTAGAAAGCAAAATATTGGTGGCGCATGCCATGATAGACCCCATATTCGGCACGCCGAAGCCTCGAAAAATACGACTCAGCTTGATTGTTGTTGACTCCCTTGTCATTCGAATACTCCTTCGAGTGTGTAACAGAATCGTGTTCATACCACGTTGAAAGTCGGCTATATGCCTGACCATTATCTGTCCATACTGTAGAGCCTGGTACAACGTATTTCTTGATTAACGGGATAACATCCTTGGCGCTCTCACTCATAGCCACACCGACAATGCTACGGGTTGCACCTTCTCCTTTTTCCCCAATCTGGGCCATCACAATCGCGATACGACGATTCAGCAATTTATCGCGATTCCAAGGCTCCAGGGTGGGAGTTTGCCCTCCGGGAATCATGCTGGCCTTACGGTTGCGTAATTTATTGTTCACTATTGCTGATGTGACTTGTTTACGTTGCCTTGGACGGCGCGGCTTGCCACAAAAGTGACCTCCATCTACGTGAACCAATCCGGACAGAGGTGTTTGGTCGCGCATTTCAAACAGCGCCTCTCGTATTTTGTGGAAATTCAGAAACGCGGCACGTAGCGTTACTCCGCGTTTCGCATGGTTTTCGTTAGCGGCACAGCCTTTGGGGGACGATGTGAAGTCGTAAATCAAATGTAAGATCTTTTTGAATGACAATTTCCGATGCAGAAACGGCGTTCCTGTTGTCACGCTGAAATCTGTGAAGCAATGTTTGCATCGCCATTGATTGCGGCTCCGACGAATGTAATGCTCGTCAATTTCGTTGCATGATGGGCAAGGCATTACGGTTGTGCTGCCCCAACGAAACAGTGTGAATTGTTCGCGAGCCTGCTGTTCCGTTAGATTTGTGATCGCATCTTCAGCAAGATTGCGATATGCCTTAGTTTGGCAAAAAGGTCGTTTCGACATGACTGATCAACTCCAAAATCGGAGCCAATCCAAAGGCAAAGCTTGGCCATCGGCAGCGGACGAGTAAGTCCGATGTCGCTGTTTTTAAGCGGCACGAATACTTGCATGCCTTGACAGTGCATAGGCATACGCATAGACTGGAAGCAGTTCGGGGTCTAATCGAACAGATTCAAGAAAGAGTCACGGATTGCCGTCCGTGGCTCTTTTGCTTTCTACCTCGCTAATTCATTGGTTTGGTTTCTCCTGGTGCTATACGGCTTCTGCGAAGCCTCTTAATGCGTCTTCCAACATCAGTTGGTCGTCCGCTCCTTGCTCATTCCCTGAGCTGAATTTCCTTTTCAAACCGATTTGCGCTCTGATCAGGAATCCTGAGCAACATATTCACATACAAAACAATAATGTCTTGTGGAGTTCAATATATTGACATATTCATGTTTAATTGCAATTATTCGTATTACAACCAATGGTTTAATTTGAAAACCATCAGTTGAATCCGGTTTGACCGGCAATCACAGGGGATGAATTGAAAAAACGAGTTGGAAGGCCGCGCCTTGATATCGCTTACAGATGTCGAACCAGAGCATGGTTCATGGCTGTATCGCAAGAAAGCGGCGGCATGACCGCTGGGCAGCTGGAATTGCTATTTGGAAATGAGGAGGACAAGCACAGGTACCGCCCTGGAAGCAGGCCTGGCCTTTGGGGGAAGTACGAAAAAGGGACGGTCTCCCCAAGGATTAAATCAATTGAAAAAGGGAAGCCGTCTCTTGTTGAAAGGGTGGAGGAGAAGTTTCCGGGAACAGCAAAATGGATGACGATGCCATTTTGGGATCTGCTCAGCGATAGACCTATGAGCATGGACGATCTACAGCGAATATACAGATCTCTGTCGAGTGATGTGAGAGACCTGATAGTGGATGATCCATCGGAAGAATACCTTCAGTTTTGGCATACGCAAGTTAGCACTGAGCAGCTATGCAGGCAGTTGCTGGATATTGGTAGTATCGATGCAATCAGCGCGATATTGGCTTTGGTAAGAGAGGGTGTGATTAAACAGTCGCTGAGTGATTTTGAATGCGCGTACAAATACTGGAATCAGTGCCTGGAGTTGATGAGCGAAGATCCCATTCTGAAAATGGAAATCCGCACGATTTACGCGCTGGTATACAAACAGATTGAAGATGATGAAGCGGTTGTTGACGATTACGATGCTGAGGAAAACTTCTGGTAATGTTATGCAGTAGTCACGACTTGATTTTTGTAGTGTTAGCGTCCATAACAACCAGTTGCCTCTTAATTCCAAAATAGTCCGCTAGGCGCCGCATTCCCCGCCTGAAGCCCCCTCCAAAATATTGCAAGTGTATAATCCAGCCGGCGCCTCTCTCATTTTTCATAACGTAATTATGAAGTCGGCACAGCAAACATTCGTCCGTACTGATGGACCTTGATATCTACGGTTAGAAACCACAGGATTTGCTCATGGATAATGCTAAGACAGCCTATCGCATAAAGGTCACCACTACTAGCGGAAACGTCTATTTGATTTGTGTCAGCTACCCATTGGACTCAAGACCAAGCAATTACGGGCTTGATTTTTACGAACTATCATGGCCGACTGGATTGGAAACGCATTCCATTCCAAGTCACAGGCAAGCAACGTTTGCGGAGGAGTTGCTTGCTTCGCATAGAGCCTCCTGCACGCGTCATACAAATGAAGGCGCGGAGGAGCAGTTCATCGTTAAGAAAGTGCGTTCCGTTTACGGAGATAACGCAGCTGTGTCGATGTCCGTAATTGATCAGTCGATGAGCACATATGATTTCTAACCATCGCATCCAGCCGACGTATTGCCTGCTCTGCTCTGAAGCAAACCCGTGGCTGATGCAGGGGAAGGCATGAGCCTCCTAGCACGCTCCCCAACTACATGTTTGAGATCGCATGAAGCCTGAAGAGATTGCACATCAAAAGGAGATTGAGTATTACGCATCAAGCGTAAATGCCTGGTTCAACACGTCTCTCGAACATGACAAAAGTATTCTCACGTTAGCCGCAGGCGGCATCGGCTTGCTTATTACTCTGCTAACAACCATCGGGCTCTCGTCCGCCGAGGCTCTAGTTCTGTATATCGGTGCAATTGCAAGTTTTCTCGTTGCCCTTGTTTCAGTCTTAATCGTGTTTCGTCACAACCGAACATATATCGAGCAAGTATTGGCTGGAAAAGCTTCAGGAAACGATCCAGTACTCGCCAAGGCAGATTCAATTGCTTTGTTGGCTTTTGGGCTTGGCGTAGTTTTCACCGCAGTTATTGGCATTGCTACTGCCATTCATTCATACACCTCAAAGGAGAAATCCATGTCGAACGAGCCAACAAAAACAAATCAATCTATTCCATTACGCGAAAGTTTCAACGGCGCGACCAATCTTCAGACTAGCATGGCTCAAGATAGCTTTAACGGCGCAGTCAGTCTTCAAAAAAGCTTTAATGGTGCGTCAAATCTTCAACCTCAACCTGTTGCGAGTACTGCTGCACCTGTTGCCAGCACTCCCACAACCGCCGCATCTAGCACTTCCCAAAACCAAAGCAGCAAAGGCAAGTGATTTTTTTGCCCGGCAGTCGAGCGGGCCTGCGCGAAAAGCCGGGCGGGCCTCTCATCCCAGGTTAAAGCGCCGAGAACCATGCCGATAGAAAAGTGGATTGACTTCTACGAACAATCGTTCCCGAACCGCGAAGCCGCGACGTCATTCGTTGAGGAATTGGAGGGCATCACTGATCGTGCCATCCCGCGGCATCGGGCCAAGATCATGATGCATCAAGCTCAACGACTCATCTCGCTTTCAGATGACATCATCCGAGTCCGTGAAGGAAGAGAATCTCTACAACTCCTTTTTGTGCTGATCTGCGCTGAGAGTGTCGCCAAGCTATTTCATAACTTCGATGATGAAGGCCAATCAAGAGCATTCGTCCGTCGGTTCTTTTCAGAGTTTGTGGTGGGAGAGGACCGCACCATCTTGGAAAACCGATTTTTCACGCACGATGCTACTGCGCTGACCCTACAAGCCGTCGCTGATTGTCTTTACTCGGTGCGCTGTGACGTAGTGCATGAGGGCCAATATTGGGGCTTTCATTTTCATGATGGAGATACGCCTATGCTGAATACAGATCCAGATGTGACAGTTCACATTACCTTTACCGAGTTCCGCGCCATAATAATACGTGGCTGCGTGCGTGCAATCCAAGCGTATGCAGCGCCCCGGCGCACCATCTGAACTTGCACATTGAACGTCCAGATTTGAGCTGCGGAAATGATTTACTTGTAACGGCAGAAAAGGCCGATCATAAGATCGCTGGCTGTTAAGTCAATCCATGCACATATTGGTAGCTTTGCTGAACAGAGCGACATTAACGTGAATTAACCGGCTCCGCGTTCTTGCGGAGTACATGTTGAAGGTCAAGTTGATAACTTGGTCAACTGTGTACGACTTCGGCATGCAACTTCAGCCCTGGCGCACCGCTGACTTTAAGGATGGTGCATCGCGCGCGACCTGTGACATACCCTTGGCGCGAGCAATATCACCAAGTGCTTTTGCAATAAACACAGCATCCCCATCAGCTTCTTCAAGGCACGCCTCAAGATAAATAACCATTTCCTCCTGGGTTCGGAGATGATCGGCTACGTCATAGTGAGTGGTAACGATTTTAGCCATGGTAACTCTACTCCGATAGATTACATGCGAGGCGCTAAACTGGCTTGATGCAATGCCTGTCAGATCAATCTGAACTGCCACATATAAGGCCCATTGCTGCGGCCAACGATTCTTCCCTGCACTTAACGCTTGAGTTCGGCAAATACGCTCGAAACGTCTTTCGACTGGCCAGTGCCGCCCTTCATCATAATTGTACTAATGCGTGTTGCCTTATCCTGGAATGATTGAAGTGCCGAGCCATCACCACCAACCTGCCTTTGAATGAAGTCAACAATCACACGCACTTTATCATTCGGCCGTCCTGTGACTGACGTAGTAGCATTGAGCGTATCTTTCCAGCCCGCATCCTGAACACTGAAAATGTGCACGCGGCTCATAATCACCGTTGAATACAAAATCCCGTCCAGATTGTCGCAGGTACGAACATTCTGACCAGACCAAAAGATAGCCAGCTTTGAATTTGCCGGGTTGTACGCGAACACATAAGTGTTACTGCCCACCACCCGCCCGTTCTTCATTTCCTTCCGGCTGGAAGTAATGAGAGTCAATCCATCGCTATTCGCAGGGAAGGCGGAATAGCAAGTATGACCATTGTCCCAGACATCGCCCGAAATCGGTTCAACGCTACCGCCACCAGTTGCACAACCCACCAAACCAACAGCCACGATAAGCGAGAATAGTAATTTCAAAATAGATCCTTTCAAACACGAAACATACTGGTAATGGTGTAAAACAAGGAATGCCTTGTCCCGAACTCAATCGACACTTCAATTTTTTATGTTGTACTTGTCTCGCAGTTCCATGATGTTTTCGTACTGAAGCATACGTCGGTTGCCGCTATCGTCGAAGCTGGATTTGGCCGACTGGGCGACTGCCTCAGTACCGCCATGCCCCCACCATATGATTTGATTGTAGTCATCGTAGATGAATGCGGTTTGGTGCAGGTATGGGTCTCTAGCGCCCATCGAGATGCAGTTGGGGCCAGTTGTAATTACCCATAAATTCTCCCCCGTGATTTCTGTACGCATTGGGCCATTGATCTTTACCTGGCTTGCTTCGCTACAACCATTTTGATTGGCAACTTCAAGGATGAAAGCACGAACATCTGTTGGTACTTCATTGCTGAAGTGCAAAGCACCGGCATTGGCAGCCGTTGCCAGTCCTAGTGCTGCGAACATTGCAACGCCACCAAGATACAAGACGAAGCGAATACTACGTTTCATTGACACCCCCTATAATTTTCAAAAACAACGGGCACAAAACTAGAACTACTACTTTTTCGCCGCCAACGTCTCGGTTGCTGAAGCCGCAGCCGGCGCAATATCGCTTACCACATAGAGCTTTATCCATTGATCGACCAGCATCTTTAACACCAGATCTTCGGTCGCTTCATTGCCATTCTCCAGCTTGTACTTAACGGTCACGCCATTTGTGAACGTGCCGTCGTCAACCGTGCTTTTCCTGCTGTTAGGTTTCAACAGCACCATCGCATTCAGGGTTGTCTTGCTGTCAGTCGGGAACAGTGCGCCGGAGGCAAAGGCGAGAACACCGGGAATACCTGCAACAACGCCTGCGGCGGCGGCACCGCCGACATTCACGGCATTGGGAACGCGCGAATGTGCTGCCTTGGCATCCGCATTGCTCATGTCCATAGAGCCTTGGGCGTCAAACAACAGTGCCAGGTCAGAGCCTTCCATCTTTTCGTTTACCTTGAATCCAAGCTCCGTGAACCGCTGCCGAATCAGCGTACTTGCATTAGACAGTTCCGAGCCAAAGAAATACGGGGCCATCTTGATGTAGATGCCGTTTTGCAGATCCTTGGCGTTGAACTTGCGACCATCAGAACTCCCTGCAGCCGAAACGCCTGTCAGCGCGATGTTCTTTCCCTCATAGGTAACACCTTCTTCTGCCAGTACGGCAAACGACAGAAATGCTCCAATAGCCAGGACAATTCTTACTGCACGATTCATATTTAGGGCTCCTTTACGAGTCAAAAACGGCGAGATTTCAGCCACCACCACGCCCATTAAATAACCACTCTTGATGTGGCAATGCCACGCATTATGGCGTTCTATAAATTTTGAGGCAAGTCCACCATTCCTGTGGCACAAACAGGGGGACAATGTGACGCCAAAAGAAAAACGACTTGCTGTAAAGATGGGGCGAGCAATCGCAGTACGCCGCCAGCAAAGAAACTTCACGCAGGCAGACCTTGCCGAAGCTATCGGAGTGGAACAAGAGACGATCTCTCGATTTGAACGGGGGGCAACTCTCCCGCCCCTCGGCCGATTAGCTGATATCGCAGACGCGCTATCTTGCCCGCTTGATGAGTTACTTCGTGGCGGTTCACCGCGCCTTGAAGATACGGCGCAAGGAATTGCACGGGTCCTGGAGAAACTGACTGAGTCCGACCGACGATTGGTTGGCGATATCATTGACCAGCTTTGTGCGCGACTGCTAAAGAATAAAGCATAGGTCATTGGTTGGTACGCACACCAATGGAGCCATGTCTCCGCAAGGGTATTGGAACACGGCTCCAAAAATGGAATGCCTGCTCAACTCAAATCGAAGCAAGTGCTCATGAGCATCCGGAATATGTAAATGAGGAGCCCATACGTCACTTGACTTTAAATCCGAAGCAACTAGAATTCTTTGGGTCCGCGCCGCGTGGACGATAAAGGAACGCGGAATACCGAACTGCAGCACACCTGAACAGCCCGCCTCGGGCACTCTTCAATATTGAATCACTGAGCATTGTTCTGCCTGTCATTCCAAGACAGGCACGACCATGTTCGGTCCCGTCTTTTCCGGCGTTCTGCTGGAAATCGCGCCGCACGAATGCGGCATTCAAACTGGACGCAGTCTCTTTCGCGTCATCCACAGAATCCAATCCAGAACAGCGGATAGCGATCTCTAGCCGAACATGGGGAAATTATGAATCTTCAAAATTTAAGCAAACGAGCGCGAGAAGTATGCAAGTTGTTATCTGATGGGCATTGCGTGCGGCATGGAATATTTGGCTTCGCACCAGGCAGTACCGTGCCGACGTATGGCTTTATATACTTCGCAGGAACTGTTCCAAGCTTGCTTGTTCCTTCCCGCACTATGAAGGCAATCCAAGCCGCTGGCGTGCCTCTTGATACTTTTAAGCACATCGATGAAGGCTGGAAAACCATCATACCGACGAATCAACGCGAGTCTGTTTCTCTGGCATTGCGGGTGAACTTCGACAAAGTTGAATCCATTAGTCAAAGCGAAGCACTTGAACACTAAGTCATCGCTGCTAAGACGAAGCCGCCATCCCTATGGGATTGGCGGCTTTTCAATTTCGTAATGCTATGTAGCAGTCTGCACGACCATACGTAAGATCTCTCTGGCATGCTGCCGTTGGTACTCTGGTCTCACTGGAAAGGTGAAGCAACGCCCGCGAGACAGAACTTGAAGCTCCCATGCGCAAAATTCATTTCTTCTCACACTCACGTGGGAATCAAGCCCACGAATGACGGCAGAGTCATCGACGTCAACGGACTTGAGTGGATTTTCGTGAAAGTAGCCTTCATCAAGCCTCTGATTTTCACTGACTGGTCGCAAGGAAAGTCTGAGCACCGCCTTTCCTCCGACAACTTCTGCTTCGAAATTCTCTGCGCCAACCGTGTTCCCAACCAGATCATGTTGGAGATAGACACTAATGCGTCCTTTCCTAAGACTTCTAATCATCGTGCAGTCTCCTTTTACGATGGTTAACGTTTGAAATTACCGGCATGAACAATTTATGCTCAGAACTATGGTTTCATGGGCTGGCCGCAATACGTTCAGCGGCAATCATCCAGGGCCGCTTATTTTGATGATTTGTTAACCGCAACAAGTCTATGAAGCTATTGAGGTCCACCAATTGAATTTTCTCTACTGCACCTACAAGCGCTGCTCGCTTTGCAGTAGATTGCGCACCTCGTGTAAATCGGCCTGCCGTTGTTACGAAGATTCCATTCCTCTGCTGCTCAACAACCATCGAGCCAATGAGTTCTCTAATCGGTTTAACACCTTCGGCAGCATTTAAGTTATGGCGACGTTTGACTTGTACAACCCATTGTTGGTCGCTCGTGACTAGTAGAAGATCAATTCCGCCATCGCCCGACCTTCCGAGATGGGTGACATCGCAGTCGAGATGATCCTTAAATACTGAACCCACAAGCTGCTCAAGTTTGGTGGGGTGTAAGTCGGCAAGGATGGTTGGCTTATCTTTCAGAACATGACGTAGAGAAGTGATTGGAACGTCGAGCCCCTGCGGGTCGAATTTCCTAAGGATGGAGAAACGATGCGTCGAACTAGAAAATATCTCGCCTTCGCCCATATAAGTGCCATGAAGGTCGTGTTCCCACCACCAACCACAGTGCGGGCAATCGAATAATTGATGAACGCTATCGAAGGTGCCGCCGAGATCCTGCACGCTATTGATCGGCATGTCCATATTGCCCCGACAAAACCTACATTGGCGCTTCAGGTTTCGGAAGAACCTCGTCTGAATTTGTTGAGCCGCAGGAGAAAAGAAGTTCTCGTGAATCTCCTCTGCGCTTTCTTCTACGAATTCTGTGTAGTCGAGGATCATGATAGCCAACAGTTGTTATACGGGCGCGCGCATAAGATTAAGAGGAGGTCCTTGGTGCCCACAATGTCTGCAATTTCTGCTCGCGAAGCTTACAGTCTGGTTTAATATTGGAAGCATATCAGTAAACTTGCGATGCATCTTAAGGAGAATAGAATGGCGTTAATCGATTTTTCGAAAATTAGCTTTTCCAGCGCTTCCGCAACCGACTTTTCTCCTAGTGCAGTATTCACGCGAGTTCGCAAACCCGAGTCAAAGTACCTGCGCCCAACTGATGAGCAAGGGGTGATATTGAGCTCCTGGTATGAAAGACGAAATGAACAAGACTTAACGATTAAGTTGAATACGGGAGCTGGCAAGACACTGATAGGATTGCTTGCACTTCAATCTTCACTGGAAGAATCAATTTCCCCGGCAGTATATTTACTGCCCGACAAGGTGCTCCAGTCGCAAGTCATGTCGGAAGCTGCAGAGATAGGAATCACAGTTACTGACGATCCAAACGACCTTAAATTTTTATCAGGGAAGTCTATTCTCGTTGCTGTTGCGCACAAATTATTCAACGGAAGGTCTGTCTTCGGGGTTGGTGTAGGTAATAAGCGTATTGATATCGGCTCGATCGTTATTGATGATGCTCACGCCTGCCTGCAAATTGCTAAACAACAATTCTCAATGGCTATTCCATCGACTGATGAGTCATACCATCAGTTGCAAACTCTTTTTTTGGGGGACCTTGAAAACATTTCCAAGCCATCCGCGCTCGCAATTGCAGATGGAGATCCATTTAAGTGGCTTGAGGTTCCGTTTTACAAGTGGAAAGAAAAAACATCTGAAGTCATATCCATTCTTGCCAGATCGAAATCTTCCGATGTTGAATGGAAATACCCGCTTATTTCCGAATACCTTGACCTTTGCCAGTGCGTATTTTCCGGAAGTTGTGTTGAGATTGGTTTGCGACACTTGCCCGTAGAAATCTTGCCGGCGTTTCGTAATGCGAAACGCCGCATATACATGACGGCGACCCTTGCCGATGACGGACAGCTTGTAAGCCTCATTGGTGCGGATGCCGCGAGCGTTGCCAAGCCTATTTTGCCCGAAGGTGTGGGGAGTATTGGCGAACGGCTCATTATTGCCCCGATGGAAATTAATCCGAACATTAAGGAATCAGATATCGTCAACTGGGCTGTTGAGTATGCAAGTCGATTTAACGTTGTCGTTCTTTGTCCAAGTAGAGCACGCGCTGAATTGGTATGGTCGAACGTGGCGAGAATCTGTGTAGGCGACAGCGTGCAGCCTGTCGTAGAGGAACTGCGAAATAAACATGTTGGCCTTGTTGTTCTTGTGAATCGTTACGATGGAATTGACTTACCCGATACCGCTTGTCGAGTACTCATCATTGATGAGCCACCTCAAGTTGTTGGCCTTATTGATCGAATTGAGATGGCGCAGATTGAAGGCACGCATCAAGCGGAAGTCCGTGAAATTCAAAAGGTCGAGCAAGGCATGGGGAGAGCCATTCGAAGGGTGGATGATTGGTGTCTTGTGATGCTGGTTGGCGGCAGGCTGTCTCGACTTACTGGAATTCCCAAACTCCAGTCCTATTTTTCTCAAGCAACCCAGGCGCAGTTGGAGCTATCTCATCAAGTGACAAAACAAATTCTCGATGAACCATTAGATAAGATAAAGGAAGCAGTAGAAATTATTCTCACGCGTGACAAAGGATGGATTTCTGCGAGTAGGGCTTGTATCGCAAGTCAGCGTCCAAAACAAAATCAGGCAATCGAACCCAGTGTAGGGAATTTGCGAACGGCTTTTGATTTGGCCTGCGTTAAGAAATTTCATGAGGCTGTCAGGGAGGTGGATGCAGCTATTGAGCATGCTAAAGAGGACAGAATGAAAGGGCTTCTCATGCAGCGTAAGGCTGAATATACATGGCACTTTGACAAGCTCAGCGCGCAGAAGCTTCTTAGCTCAGGTTTGAAATTTAATAGGGCAATAACCCCTCCAGAATCGGGAATCGACTATGGTCGAGTTAATGCGGCCAGAACAGAACAGGCTGTGGCAATTCGAGAGAAAATATGCAATTGGCCTGAGCCGCGTGAATTCTTGTTGGAACTAAGATCTACTTTGGACGATCTTGCGTGGGACGAAGAACGTACAAAGCGTTTTGAGAGCGCCATTGACTGGCTAGGACAGCATCTTGGCTTTAGCACGCAAAGACCTGATCACTTTTACCGTAATGGCCCTGATAACCTATGGGCCATGGGGGATGGAAAATTTCTCGTAATTGAATGTAAATCTGGCGCAACTGGTGAAAACATCAAGCGCTCTGATATTGAGCAACTTCTACATTCTGAAGCATGGTTTAAGGAAATGTATGGGGAGCAAACGAAGTATTCTCCAATCATTATTCACCCCTCTCACAAATTAGCTACAGATGCAGTTGCCAGTTCGGAATCCAGGGTTATTGATAATGAAAGGCTTGAGAAATTGCGCACCGCTGTAAATGATTTTTTTATCACGGTATGCGGCAAAGGCTCTGTGTTGGAAGCGGCCAAGATATCAGAAAATCTTAATAAGTACTCGTTCACACCCGGTCAGTTTACAGGTTGTTATACGACCAATCTTTAACCAGTATCCCCATTTCCAAAAGCGAGGCTGTGACCGACAATATGGCTGATCATTTTGGCCTTTTGCTACCCTAGGCCTACACACAGGCCTAGCTGCCGCACCGCCCAGTTCGGCAGCATAGCGGCACCGTCGCTATGCTGGCCACATCGGCATTCTCTCAAGTCACGCTTTCTCTGGAGGCGGTAGGCTTTTATGAGCCTTACCCCGATTGGCTCTTAAGCGTATCTGCTTGCGCTTTGTTAAGCCCCCGGCACCCGGGAGTACATCCGGGAATGAAGCTTCCAGTACATCCAGCTTTCGAAGACCCCGCAGCAGCTTGATCAATGATGAAAAGCGCACATCCTTCCCGGCTTCCAGTTCGAGTATCGTTTTTCGATTCAACCCTGAGCGCTCGGCGAGATATTCGATCGGCAGGTTCTGAGTGAGCCGGATTTCCCGCACCCGGTCTCCAATCAGTTGCATGACTTCATCGTTTGTTAGGTGGTCCAGCATGACGGACGATAACTGCAAAATTTGTTGAGTATGTCCATTAGGACGGACGTTGTGGGAAATATCAGCAAAGGTTTTTGGAATAAAAAAGGCCGACATGGAGTCGGCCCTTTATGGAAGCTCACGCTTCGCTGATTATTTCTTGGTGCCATTCACAGCGGCCTTGAGTCCTGCGCCGGCTTTGAAAGCGGGCTGCTTGGAAGCCTTGATCTTGATGGACTCACCGGTAGCCGGGTTGCGGCCGTTGCGTGCTGCGCGCTTGCGAACCTCAAACGTGCCGAAGCCCACCAGTTGAACGTTGTCGCCCTTCTTCAAGGAGGCGGTAACGATATCGAGCAACGCTGCGATGCTGCGGTCGGCATCAGCCTTGCTGCTGCCAGTCTTGTCTGCCAGTGCTGTGATCAATTCTTGGCGGTTCATGTGTGTCAGCTCCTTTTGTTGTAGTTTGAGTGCCGAGGATGGATTGTTATGGATGCGAGGCTGGTTGGCAAGTGGTCAGCCAAAGTCAGATAGGAACTTAGCTAAGGATGCCTTCTTTCCGGCAGACATCCGTCTTATGCGCATGATAATAACATCATCTGACTTATCAATTATCTTGCGCTTACCGCGGCTGCTTGCAACCTGATTTGCCAAAGGCTGACCCTCGCCAGTAATGACCCAGTGGAGATTTAAGGCTCTGCCGTGAGCGTCGCGAAGCTTGGAAATATGTTCTGAAATCCGCACAAAATCTGGGAGTGTAGCTCCCTTTCGTACCGCCTGTATGGTGCTTGGGTTTGCGTAACCCAAGAGCTTTGATAGCTCCGCTGGGCTTATACCAAGATACTCTTGCGCCGCTCGCACAAAACGCTCGGCAATATTTGCAACAGCTTGTTCGGATCTTTGTTGACGTGACATAATAATGATATTATCATGTTGTTAGCTTAAATTGTAAAGGGCGGCCGAATGAACAAAAAACTTGGTCAATTCATGACACCTTCTGGCATTGCCGGCTTAGTTGCACGTGAGCTTGGCTACTGTGATACGGTCATCGATTTTGCAGTAGGTGAAGGTGCCCTTCTGAATGCAGTCCAGCACATGCAAGGAAATGGAACTGGGGTAATAGGTTTCGATGTTGATCAAAAAATGATCAATAGAGCGCAAATGGTTTTGCGCAATGCACAACTGATTTATGGAAATGGGCTGACCTCGCACATCAAAGGCGAGCCACGAGGAAAAATAGGAATTGTCGGCAACCCTCCGTTTGTGAGTGCAGCCCCAGTTGAATCGTCTTGGGTTACTAAAGCCTTTCCAGGATTGACAGGGAAACTGGGTACGCACCGAGCAGAAGTGCAGTTTCTGGCTCGTGCCCTTGTAACCGCTCGGCCTGTTGGCGGGCGAGTGGTTTTCGTAATGCCTATCGGCTTTGCCGATGGAGATATATACAGTCGCATTCGCGCCCTTCTTACAAGCCAGTACAGGCTACTTAAATGCATCGAGGTTCCGGCTGGGATATTCGCCGACACTGAGGCGCGCACCGTCGTGTTGGTAATTGATACAGCAGGTGAAGGCGGGATAGAAACAGAAGTGTGTGAGGTTCAAGCCTACAGCGCGCAACCATTGCGAGTGGTCTCCAAGGTGATCAAGCCTGGAGAAAGACTTGATGCTCGATATCATAAGGCCATGCAATCCAGCACTTCCAATGGGCCGCTTCTCAGAGACTTGGGGGTGACTATTGATCGTGGCATTTACTCCCGAAAGGAAGCGGAGGATATGCACATCACTGCAATTCACACGAGTGATCTAAATCGAGCTACCAATCACAAATTGGTGGGATCGCCAGGAAAGAATGAAACCCTCGGACACGCAGTAACAGCGAAAAAGGGAGATATATTATTACCGCGGACTGGTTCAAGGGTTCGTTGGGAGCCTGTGATTGTTCAATCAGGAGAGATGCCTATTACAGACCATGTATTTCGAATTCGAGCTCCGAAAAAGGTCCGGGAAATAGTATGCCAGTCGTTTTACCACCCACTATTTAGAGCGTGGCTTGAAGGGGCGAGCAAGGGAGTTTGCGCAACAGTGCTTACCAAACGTGAGTTGCTGCAAATGCCTGCATTTGCATTTTCTTATAGTGCCGAAGAGCTGCTATCAACCACATCATAGAAATGCCATCGACGGACTTTGTCCGTTCTGCCTTGTGTACGATCTGGATGATCATAGAGAAAGACTGCTTGCTCCATTGCAGTAAATTCAAGCAGAAATAATATGGCTCCGATCGCATGCGGTTTTGTTCCAAGAGGAGCCACAAGAATCGGTTTGTCCTCCTTATCCTGATGCCGAAGTGCGCAAAGCAGGTTATATGCGCCGGCGACACTTGATGCCGCAGTAAATTGAACCGAATCCTGCCCGTCAAAGTATTGGATATTGTTAGCGATAGTGTCTATTTCCCACCCGGGTTCGAATGCCGGCACCCCGATAACCATATGCTTCTTCCAGCGCTGAAGAATTTCCTCTTGCTCTAGGGCTTGTCCAAGACGTGCGCCTTCATACCCAAGAAAGAAAACGGCTCGACCTGGACTTGTCTCATTTAAATCCGTTCGAAACATTGGGATTGATCGATAAAGGCGATTATCGCTTAGATCAAAATCGCGATGTTCACACAGCCTTCCTTCAATACGTCGGCGATACCCACGCGGTTCTACATAAACTAATCGTAGCTGAGAAACGGCTTCTTTGACTGCTGCGGCAATTACATAAAGTATTTCAGTAACACTAAGAGTCGTAGCTTCAATGAGTACGCTTTTCTGCCTTGAAAATTGCGCACGCAAGCCTCCAAATGTAGTTACCTTTCCGTTGATTAATGTTTCATTGGTTGGCAAATCAAATCGAACGGTGACTGTGCGTGAGGCATTCGCTGAAACGAAGTTACTTGCAGCAACGGACCGATCATCGATATCAACCTTTTCAGCTACAACTGCGACATCCCATTTGGACTTAGGAGAATCTTCCGGCGGGGTCTCGGATTCGTGCGTAGTTGTGGAAATAATGAATCGCTGGTGCATTCACTTCTCCAGGTCGAATGACAACTGATCGCCACTATCGGAGGACCATGACTTTTCATATTGACGAAGAAGCTGGGTAAACTCTTCAACACGGCCAGTTAGCATGGCTTCAGCTTCGCCCGATTGCAATTCAAGTTTTCGGCCTTTGTTGTAGGACAGACCGAAAAATGGTGCGTAAATGGGATTTAAAATATATTCACTTGATTCATACCGATTAGCTTTGACCTTGGTTTCAGGGGTCTCAATAAGCACCGACCATTTAATTGCCTCCCTTAGCACTTCACGAGCGCGAGAGCTGAGCTCCTCATCTACAATTGAAAAGTGTGTACGCTCAGATTCACTTTGCGAATACCGCCCTTGTGACAATCGAAAGAGTTTTCCAAGGAAATTAACAAGTGCAAGTAGGCGGCCCCCTTGATTACCACTACTGGCAACTTCCTCACGAAATTTTCTACTAGCTCGAAAGGCGGCATCGGCCTGCGTATCAATCGACACGAAAAATCCCTGCAACCCACTTGTTGGCAGGATGCCACCAATTGAGAGGTGGCACAGTTCGAGGAAATATCTGACGTTGGTGCCAGACAATTTCGTAAATGCATCAAAACCCGCATATATGGGACATGGGCGCTGGCGCAAAGGAAGGTAAATTAGCAGCAGCGTTCCGACGAGTAAGTGATGAACCCACTCTCCTTTGTTGAAACTGGATGGTTGAGATTGTCTCAGCTTATTAAACTCTGCCAGAATGTCACTGGCAGATTTTGAGCGCTGATGAAGCAAAGCGGCACATACAACAGAAGCTTCAGGGTAATCTCTATCAAGAAATTCTTTGGCCGTTAAAGCCGAACCTTGCAACTTCAGGCCCTCCTCAGTAATTCTTTGCCAGCGTCTAAGAAGAGGGGTGTTTTCCTGCAGTACAAGTTGAGCCACCTCTCCATATCTTAACCCAGGAAGGATGCGCCCAATTTCACTAAGAACATGTTGTTGATATTGAGTGTCGCTTGCGCGTGAAGAAAGATGCTCAATATTCCTAAGTCTATCAAGGGATACTGGAGTATGTGATTCAGGAAGTTTGGATTCACTGATCAAGCGGAAGAAAAACAATTCAGCCGCGAACAATTGAAAAGTCGGTTGAAGCAAATCATCAAGGTTTAGAAGGCGAAAATCTGCAGTTTCTTGAATTGATTCTGTCCCGATTGTGCTGCGAGTTCGCATCCCATTGGGTTTCATTGCCACGTGAAAAATGAGTGGCGGCTCGCCGCTCTTAATCAGGGTATTCAGAAATCGTTGCTGATAATCCAGCAGGTTTTCATATTCATCAATGTAGACAGCAAACACTGTGCTCGACATGTAATCGAGCTTAGATCTGAGTTCTGCAATCAGCGCACTAAGAAAATCACGCAGGGGAAGTAAGGTTGGTGGTTGGTCAAAATCATAGTTCTTAAACCAACGCGATAGTGTCTGTCTCTGGTGGCGAATCCACTTGTCAAAGCCCTCTAAATCAGCCGGGATAGGAATACTAGTGAATCCCTGGACGGCATCTGTGAAATTCAGCTTGTCGATATGTCCAAAATTCGAACACCTTTCGGAATTGCAGTTTAGTGTTCTGACAGAACTAATGATCTGCTCAGAAAGGGCAAGGCAAAGAGCATGTTCAAAGATGTCTTGCCATCTACGTTCATCAAGGCTGCTGCCAGTGAAACCGCTGAAATACTGCGTGTCCGCCTTTAAATAAAGCCCAACAGTACGAAGGGCTTCGTTAGGAATACATACTCGCTCAGGCGAAAACTGGCTTTGAAAGGACAAATATCGAAGCAGGGCTGTTTTACCGCATCCCCGACCGCCAACGAGGACGTGTGATTTACGAGCTTCATCAAGACCTAGCTGCGGAAAATATAACGGGAGGACGTAGCTTGACCAGACGTCGAGTCCAAATTCTTCAGTGCGGTTTCGGATAAAGGCGTTCAGCATAGAATTTACCGATCCAGTAGCGGAGTAAAGGATGGGGTTTCATACCAAAACACAGGTAGGGAATTATTCGGTGTGGCGTGCGAAAAGGCGTACGCCAATCCCAACTCTCCATACCCTTCAGCAAGTCTCCCCTTTTGCGGAAGGCCGGCCTTAGATACTACCGTCCTGTATTGCTCGTGAATCATGTCTGCAAAGCCCTTTACCTGGTATCGACGCAAGCAGCTGTCTGACAATGGTGCATTGAGATCACTGAGGAGCTCCGCCCACTTAACTTTAATATAGGGGAATAGCTTGGCTATGCGATCCAAACCCTTCGGATGAATTGTGGTGACGAGATAGGTTACCTGCAAATGTGGGTGCAGGCTAACGAATTCATTGAGACGAATTCCATTTACGAAATCCTCGAATTGCTCTCCTGTTCCACAAAAATCATCTAGAAAATATAAATCAGTAACTGTGCCAGCATGCGCAAGCATATGGGGCCAAATCAACCAATCTGAATGGATTCTGAACCTCCTCTGTGCCAAGCGCAGGATATAAGGCCCGGATTTGGTTGGTGGTGCAAGATGTCCGATGACGGGGGCTATACGGACGCCGAAATTGGGGCTGGCTGATTTGCCGAGTCGCAACTGATCTAACAGTGGAATTGTTGGTGTCTTGCTAGCAGAGGAAGATAGATCAACAAATAATGTATCCAACAAGGAAAAGAACTGGTCTCTTGATCGGAATGCTAGGTTGTCGAGCAAGTAGGCGCCGAGCAATTCAGCATCATAATTTCGAAGACAGCCCATCCAACTATCCAGTTGAACATCTTTCATGCCCTCCCACACGCGCGCATGAATTAATTTGCGGGCGCGGTCAACGACCTGATCTATGTAGTCAGCGGTGTCGTCGGAATTCAGCATCTTGTAAACATTTGCATAGAGTGCTCGATTGTCGCATCTTGTTTGCGTGTGATTGTTTCAATGAAGGCCTATATACGGTCTAGTACGAATAGCATATTGCACACTGTCTATAATTGCGATAAGTGGCGTCAAGATGGGTGGGTGCGTGCGAAGGCTTTTGGCTCCCCCTTTTTCTTCATAAATTGAAAAATGCCCTCCAATGGAGGGCATTAAATTATCTATAACAGATTGTATTTATTTAGTTTGGGCAACTGAGACAAAAGGGCGATTCAGGCTGCGGCCTGGACGGGTATCCTGTCGCGCTTGTCGATGATGCGGTTGTGTTCGTCCACATACACGAGCGTGGGATGGTACTTCTGCAGTTCCAGCTCAGAATAGACGGAGAAGGCCGCGATGATGAGGATGTCGCCGGGGCTGGCCTTGTGTGCCGCCGCGCCATTGACCGAGATGGTGCGGGAACCGCGTTCGGCGCGGATGGCATAGGTGCTGAAACGCTCGCCGTTGGTGACGTTGTAGATATCGATGGCCTGATATTCCCTGATGCCGGAAGCATCCAGCAGGTCGTCGTCGATGGCGCACGAACCCTCGTAATGCAGCTCGGACTGCGTCACGCGCACGCGGTGCAATTTGGCCTGTAGCATGGTTCGTTGCATGGTCACCTCCTCAGCCCTTCCGGGGCAGAAAACAGTTTCTTATCCACCCTCAACCTCAGGGCGCGCGCATTATAAACGTCTGGGCGCTAAAGACAAACTTCCAGATTATCGATCAAACGGGTCTTGCCCAGCCGCGCCGCCGCCACGATCACCAGCTTGCGTTCGCCCTTGGCTGGAGCGCCCAAGTCGGCCTGTTTGCGCACCGACACATACTCCACCTGCCAGCCGCGCTTGGCAAGCGCGGCGCCTGCTTCCCGCTCCAGAGCAAGGTAATCGCTCGCGCCGTTTTTCAATGCTTCCCCCATCCCTTGCAATGTTTGACTGAGGAAAGCCGCTTCGGTTCGCTCTTGCGGGGAAAGGTACTGGTTGCGCGAGGACAAGGCCAAGCCGTCCGCCGCACGGGAAGTCTCTGCCCCCACTATCGTGATGGGCAAATTGAACTGGGTGACCATCTGCCGGATGATGGCCAGTTGCTGGTAATCCTTCTTGCCGAAGATGGCGACCTGCGGTTGCACCAGGTTGAACAACTTGAGCACCACGGTCGCCATGCCGCGGAAATGGCCGGGGCGGAATTCGCCGCACAGTTCGCTGGCGATGGGCGGCGGCTCGACGAACAGAGTCTGCTGCTCCGGATACATGTCCGCCACGGCAGGTGCGAACACCACATCGGCCAACCCCTGCAACTTCGCGCAGTCTGCATCCAGCGTGCGCGGGTATTTGTCGAAATCCTCGTTGGGACCGAACTGCAGCGGATTGACGAAGATGCTCACCACCACGCAAGAACCCTGCTGGCGCGCGATGCGCACCAGTTCGATGTGTCCCTCGTGCAGGTTGCCCATGGTGGGCACGAAGGCGACGGCTTTTTCGTTGGCCAAACGGGCGCGCAGTTCGGGTACGGAATGGATCAGTTGCATCAGAAACTATGCTCCTGAGCCGGAAACTTGCCGGATTTCACCTCGGCCACATAGTTCGCTACGGCTTGCGCGATGGAAGCAGCGCCCTGCATGAAGTCCTTCACGAAACGCGCTTTCTTGCCGGGATAGATGCCGAGCATGTCGTATACCACCAGCACCTGGCCGGAACAGTCGAATCCCGCGCCGATGCCGATGGTGGGGATGCGCAGGTGCTGGGTGACTTGCGCGCCCAGCGTGGCGGGAATGGCTTCGAGTACGATCATGCCGGCACCCGCGTCCTGCAAGGCCTTGGCGTCCTGCAGCAGTTTCTTCGCAGCGGCATCGGTCTTGCCCTGCACCTTGTAGCCGCCGAGCTGGTTGACCGATTGCGGGGTGAGGCCGATATGCGCGCAGACCGGGATGCCGCGCGAAGTGAGGAACGCGACGGTCTCGGCCATCTCGGCGCCGCCTTCGAGCTTGACCATCTCCGCGCCCGCCTGCATCAATTGCACGGCATGGGCGAAGGTCTCGCGCGCGCTGAACTGCGAGGTACCGAAAGGCATGTCGGCGATAACAAAAGCCTGCTGCGCACCGCTGGCGACGCAGGCGGTGTGGTAGGCCATCTGCTCGATGGTGACCGGCAAGGTGCTCTCGCGCCCCTGCACCACCATGCCGAGCGAATCGCCGACCAGCAGCACGTCCACGCCGTTGTTCTCCAGCAGGGTGGCGAAGCTGGCGTCATAGCAGGTCAGCACGGCGATCTTCTCGCCCTTGTCGCGCATGGATTGGAGTTTGCTCAGGGTTGTACGCATGTTTCTTTCTCCGGCTAGTGGCCACCCTTGATTGGAGTGAGGGCTGGATTCAATAAGGGTTCCCTCACCTCAATCCTCTCCCGGAGGGAGAGGAGGCAATCGTGAAAATCAATTTTCAATCCCGGCCCACGTTGAAATACTCCCTGCGCCCTTTCATCTTCGCGATGCGGTCGAGCAACAGGTTGAAATCGTCCTCATTATCCACGAAATTCAGGTGTTCGCTGTTCACCACCAGCACCGGCGCTTCCTCGTAGTGATGGAAGAACTCGCCATAGCTCTCCGAGAGCCGCTCCAGGTAATCATCCTGAAGGGTGCGTTCGTAGCGGTTGCCGCGGCGGCGCACGCGTTCGGACAGCGCGTATACCGGCGCCTGCAGATAGATCACCAGATCGGGGGCGGGAGCCTGCGGTGACAGCCCCTGATAGATGGACTGGTAGAGCTTGTATTCGTCGTCGCTCAGCGTCAGGCGCGCGAACAGCGCGTCCTTCTCGAACAGATAGTCGGAAACGGTGCGGCTGCGGAACAGGTCCATCTGCGCCAGATCGCGCGCTTCGTTGATGCGCTGGAACAGGAAGAACAGCTGGGTCGGCAGCGCGTAGCGCGCCGGATCCTGATAGAAATTGGCAAGAAAGGGGTTGTCCTGCGGCTTCTCCAGCAGGGCATGCGCCTCGGCGCGGTCGGCCAGACGTTGCGCAAGGCTGGTCTTGCCCACGCCGATGGGGCCTTCGACGACGATGTAGCGATATTTGCTGAGCGGCATTCAAAATCCTTAAAACAAATTAGCCACAGAGATCACAGAGAAGACCGCATAACGGAATATTTCTGCCTTACCTCTCTGTGTCCTCTGTGCTCTCTGTGGCTAAATCAGCTTTTCAAGCTGTTGATCTGCACAACTCTTTGCCGCATCCGCCGCTGCGCCCACGCCGGGAATCACGCACTGCGGCGCGATCTCCAGCAGCGGCTGCAGCACGAACGCGCGCAGGTGCATCTGCGGATGCGGGATGGTCAGGCCGTGTTCGTGATGCACCAGGCCGTCGTACAGCAACACATCCAGGTCCAGCGTGCGCGGCGCGTTGCGGAACTCGCGCGTGCGCCCGCAGTCATGCTCCAGCGCCAGCAGCGCATCGAGCAGGGCTCGCGGCGCCAGCCCGGTCTCCACCTGCGCTACCGCGTTGATGAAATCCGGCTGATCCAGATAGCCCACCGGCGCGCTGCGATACAGCGAGGAACGGCGCAGCAACCTCGTCTGCGGCAACCCGTCCAGCATGTCCAGCGCCTGAGTCACCTGTGCGGCAGGATCGGACAGGTTGCTGCCCAACCCGATGAATGCAACGTGCGGTCGCGACACGGTGGGGCGGAGCCCTTCGGTGCGGGAGCGACCGCATGGCACCTCCTCCCGCAAACGGCCGACTTCGTCGGTAACGTGTCGGAGGTGTTCCATCAATCGATCGGCAATTCGGATTGCGTCGCGGAGCCGGGCTTCTTGCTGCGGCGGCGGCGTTTCTTGGGGCCGCCGGTGTCGGGCAACAACATCTCGGCGCGGCGCTCATCGCCAGCATGCTGGAATTCTTCCCACCATGTACCCAGTTCGGCATCCACTTCACCGCTCTGGCAACGCAGCAACAGGAAATCATAGGCGGCACGGAAACGCGGCAAGGCCAGCAGGCGCAGGGGACGCTGGCCGCCGCGCTGCTCGAAGCGCGGTTGCAGCAGCCACAGCTCCTTCATCACGGTGTCGTAGCGGCGCGGGATGGCGAGCTGTTCGCGCTGACGGTCCAGCACTTCGTCCATCGCCGCGTGCATCGCGCCGATCGGCTTCTCGCCCGCTTCCTGCCGGGCTTTCCATGCCGCCAGCACCTCGTGCCACAACAGCGCGGCGAACAGGAATGCAGGTGATGTGGGCTTTTCTTCCGCGATGCGCTGGTCAGTGTTCTGCAACGCCAGCATGACGAACTTCTCGCCCATCGGTTGCTCCAGGATCACGTCCAGCATCGGCAGCATGCCGTGGTGCAGGTCCATCGCGCGCAGCTTCTTGATGCAGGGCATGGCATGGCCGGACAGCAACAGCTTGAGCATCTCGTCGAACAGGCGCGCTTCCGGCACGTTGCGCAGCAGGTCCTTCATCTTGAAGATCGGCGCAGCGGTGGCCGGATCGAGTTTCATGCCCAGTTTGGCCGACAGGCGCACGGCGCGCAGCATGCGCACCGGATCTTCGCGGTAACGCACTTCCGGGTCGCCGATCATGCGCAGCACGTTGCCACGGATATCCTCGTAACCGCGGTGATAGTCGTAGATCTCCTGCGTGGCCGGATCGTAGAACAGCGCATTGGCGGTGAAATCGCGCCGCGCCGCATCCTGCTCCTGGTCGCCGAACTCGTTGTCGCGCAGGATGCGCCCGTGCTCGTCGGTCTCGGCATCTTCGGCGTCGATGGCGCGGCGGAAGGTGGAGACCTCGACCGTTTCGTCGCCGAACATCACATGCACCAGGCGGAAGCGCCGCCCGATGATGCGCGCGCGGCGGAACACGCGTTTCACCTCTTCCGGGGTGGCATCGGTGGCCACGTCGAAATCCTTGGGATGGCGGTCGAGCAGCAGGTCGCGCACCGCACCGCCCACCACGAAGGCCTGGTAACCGGCGGCCTGCAGGCCGTCCGTCACGCGCTGCGCGGCATGGCTGATGCCGTCGCGGCCGACACCGTGTTCTTCATAGGGGATCACGTGTGCCGCACCGACCGACCTTGAGCGGGCCTTCTTGCCGAATACACGTTTGAAAAGTCTTTTTATCATCTTCAGAGGAAATTGAAATCGCCGCAAACGCGGCGACAGCGGAATTATACACCGCCACTCACACGCCCCGGCTCAGCGTAAGGAGATGATGACCCAGCCTTGATTTTGTGCGTGTTTTCGCAATGTATCGTCCGGATCGACGGCGACCGGGCGCTTCACTCTGGAAAGCAAAGGCAGGTCGTTCAGCGAATCGCTATAGAAACAGGTGTCGCCGAAACTGTCCCAGTTCCAGCCGCGTTCGGCCAACCAGGCTTCCATGCGCACCACCTTGCCGTCGCGGAAGCTGGGGATGCCGGCGACACGACCGGTGAATTCGCCATTTTTCTGCTCCGGATCGGTGCCGATCAGATGCTCGATACCGAATTCGCGCGCGATGGGCGCGGTCACGAAACTGTTGGTGGCGGTGATGATCACGCACACATCGCCTGCCGCCTTGTGTTGCGCCACCAGCTGCCGCGCCTTGTCTCCCATCATCGGGCGCACCTTGCGGCGCATGAACTCCTCATGCCACTGGTCGAGCACCTTGCGCGCATGGCGCGACAGCGGCTTCAACTGGAAATCGAGGAATTCGTGGATGTCCAGCGTGCCCGCCTTGTACTGCTCGTAGAACGCCAGGTTCTTCGCCTCGAACAGTTCGCGGTCGAGCACGCCCTGCTCGATCAGGAACTGCGACCACTCGAAGTCGCTGTCGCCGCTCAGCAGGGTATTGTCCAGATCGAATAAGGCCAGATTCACCGCACGCTCCACATACAAAAGAAAAGGGCCTGCATTCTACATGCAGGCCCGTCTTGCCTGAACCTCGAAGACTCAGAATCGATACGAAATGCCGATCGAGATGACCGGATAATACTTGTAGTTCTTCAGATCGGTCTCCAGTTGTGTCGCGCCTGCAGCGACGTCACTCTGCAGTTGCGCGCACTGCGGGGCTGTCAGCGCTGCTCCGCAAGTCACGGTACTGGTGACCTTGGGCGCTCCCTGGAACAGCACGCCGATATCGCTGGTCAGGCCCCATGTCTTGTCCTTGCCGGCCGGATTGCCCCAGCCGATCCCCAGGTACGGAGCCGTGCTGTTGAACTTCACCTCGCCGGTATAGGAACCGACATCTGTGGCCGTATAAGTCTGGCCGTTGAAGGTATAGGTACCGCTGATAGAGGTGGCATTCAACGTCGCCTTGTTGCCGTTGGCCACCAGTCCCAAAGTGGTACGGAACGCGCCTTCGAACGGATACCAGTCCAGCAGTGCCGACACGGTCTGCAGTTTCAGGTCGACCTGATAGTTGCCGTTGGAGTCGGTCTGGTCGAACTTGCGCTTCCAGGTGTCATAGACCAGACGCCCTCCCAAGCTGTTCGATCCACCCGCCAGGCCGAGACCGAAGCCGGTCGTACCGCCATTCACGTAGACCCCTACACCATCTGCCTGCGCAGCAGTGGCGAACGCGGTCATCAACGCCGCCAACAGAATCCTTTTCTTCATGCATGCTCCCCAGATTTAGTCATTGATCAAGAACGGCCTGGAATTATTGTTTGGCCGGATATCCCCCGGGCGAGATTGTCGCAGATTCAGTCAATAGCGCCTACCCGCCCGCCATGACCTCTTTCAACAAGGGAACCGAGGCGGACCTCTTCAGGCGCAGGCAATGTTCGTCGAGCGCGTCCAGCGTGGCCAGCAGTGCGGGCAGGTCGCGACGTCCGTGGCGCAGCAGATACTTCGTCACCTCGCCTGGCAGTTCAAAACCGCGTGCGCGCGCGTGTTGCTGCAGAGCCTGTGTCTTCTCGTCGTCATCCAGCGCGTGGATCTGATACACCAATCCCCAACCCAGGCGCGTGCGCAGATCGTCGCGCAGCGACAGGAAGGCCGGCGCCTGTTCGCCGCTCACCAGCAGCATCCCGCCGTTCTCGCGCTGGCGGTTGTAGAGCGCGAACAATTCGACCTGTGCGCCGGCATCCAGTTTCTCCACATCATCCACTGCCACCACCTGCGCCACTTCCGGCACCACGCCGCACGCATAGGCTACGGTCAGTCCGGACGACTGCGCCATTCCGACAGCAGCCTGCAACAGATGGCTTTTGCCCGCCCCCGCTTCGCCCCAAATATAAAGACCGCGTTCGCCCCGGCTGGCACCGAGCGCATGGCGCAATGCGGAAAGCAGTTCGATGTTGCGTCCGGCAACGAAGTTATCCAGCGTGGGGATCCACTCCGGTGCGATACCCAGCAACAGTTGAGTCATATCAGTTTCGGTAAAAGGGGCTGGACAGATACCAGCCCTGGAGATGGCGCAGACCGACCAGCAGCATCGCGGAGATCGGCAGTGCCAGCAGCACGCCGAAAAAACCGAACAGCTGCCCGAACGCCAGCAGCGCGAAGATCACGCCCAGCGGGTGCAGGCCGATGCGGTCGCCGACCAGTTTGGGCGTCACCACCATGCCTTCCAGCATCTGCCCGGCAGCGAATATCCCCCACACCACCAGCACACCGGCGAAAGAGTCGAAATGGGTCAGCGCCACCAGCGTGGCCAGCACCAGGCCGAGGATCGCGCCGAGATAGGGGACGAACACCAGCATCCCGCTCACGATGCCGATGGGCAAAGCGAACTGCATCCCGGTCAGCATCAGCGCAAGCGCATAGAACAGGCTCATCAATAGCATCACGGACAACTGGCCGCGCAGGAACTCGGCGAGGACGACATCGATCTCCCCGGTGATCTCCAGTGTCTTGGCATGCCAGCGGCGCGGGATCATCCCCTCGACGCGCGCCAGCAGTTGCGGCCAGTCGCGCAACAGGTAGAACATCACCAGGGGGATCAGCAGCAGATTCAACAGCAGGTTGATCAGGGTCAGACCGCTGTCGCTCAGCCACGGCAGCAAATTTGCCGAGACGCCGCCCGCATTCTGCCAATGCTCGCTGAGCAACTCCTTGAAGGTGGCGGCATCCCACTGCATCGTCACGCCGGAATATTGCTCCAGCAAGGGCAACAGGCGCTGGCGCACGATATCCAGCAATTCCGGCAGCTTGGCCATCAGCAAGCCCGATTCGTAGCGCAGCAGCGGCAACAGGATCAGCAGCAGCGCCACCAGTGCGCCGAACAGCAGCGCCATCACAAGAGCGGTGGCGGTGGTGCGCGACATGAAGCGCCATTGCGCCGACCGGGCGACCAGCGGCTGGCAGATATATGCCAGGATGCCCGCCGCCAGGAAAGGCGTCAGCACCGGATCGAGCAGGTACAGCAGCCAGGCCAGGGCTGCCGCTGCAGCCAGCCAATACAGCGCCGCGAAGCGTTCGGGAGTCATTTCAGGTAAAATCCGCAATTGAAGAATTTGCCGCACTTTACCTTCTGGAAAGCGAGAACTCAACTTGAATACCCCCTCCAACAGCCTGTCCTACCGCGATGCGGGTGTCGATATCGACGCCGGCGACCAACTGGTCGAGAACATCAAACCCTTTGCCAAGCGCACCATGCGCCCCGAAGTCCTCTCCGGCATCGGCGGCTTCGGCGGTCTGGTCGAGATCTCCAAGAAATTCAAGGAACCGGTGCTGGTGTCCGGCACCGACGGCGTCGGCACCAAACTCAAGCTCGCGTTCGAACTGGATCGCCACGACACCGTCGGCATCGACCTCGTCGCCATGAGCGTGAACGATATCCTGGTGCAAGGCGCCGAACCGCTGTTCTTCCTCGACTACTTCGCCTGCGGCAAGCTCGATGTGCCTGCCGCCACCGAAGTCATCAAGGGCATCGCCAAGGGTTGCGAGGATTCCGGCTGTGCATTGATCGGCGGCGAGACCGCCGAGATGCCCGGCATGTACCCGGTGGGCGAATACGACCTCGCCGGTTTTGCCGTCGGCGTGGTGGAAAAGAGCAAGATCATCACCGGCGAAACCATCGTCGCGGGCGACGTGGTGCTGGGCCTCGCTTCCAACGGCGCGCACTCCAACGGCTACTCGCTGGTGCGCAAGATCATCGAGCGCAGCAAACCCGACCTGAATGCCAAATTCGACGGCGAGCGCACTCTGGCCGACTGCATCATGGCCCCCACCCGCCTGTACGTAAAACCGATGCTGAGCCTGATGCAGCAGGTCACCGTCAAGGGCATGGCGCACATCACCGGCGGCGGCATCACCGAGAACGTGCCGCGCGTGCTGCCGCAGAATGTCGTCGCCGACATCGACTCCGCAACCTGGCAGATGCCCAAGCTGTTCCACTGGCTGCGCGAAGGCGGCAACGTCGAGGCGCAGGAGATGTTCCGCACCTTCAACTGCGGCATCGGCATGGTGGTGGTGATCGCGGCGGCAGATGCGGATGCGGCGATCAAACACCTGCAAGCTGCAGGCGAGACCGTGTCGCGCATCGGCGTGATCCGCGCACGCAAGGGCGACGAGCACCAGACCCAGGTCCGCTGATCGCTGTGAAACGCATCGTCATCCTCATCTCCGGCCGCGGCAGCAACATGCAGGCGCTGCTGGAGGCGAAGCTGCCCTGCCAGATCGCGGCGGTGATCAGCAACCGCGCCGATGCGCAGGGGCTGGAGATCGCCAAGGCGCACGGCATCGCCACGGCCGTCATCCCGCACAAGGACTATGCCGACCGCATCTCTTTCGATGCCGCCCTGGCCGCGGAGATCGACCGCCATGCGCCGGACGTGGTCGTGCTGGCCGGATTCATGCGCATCCTCGGCGACGGCTTCGTCGAACGCTACCGCGGCAAGCTCATCAACATCCATCCCTCGCTGCTGCCGGCCTATCCGGGCATAGCCACGCACGAGCGCGCCTTGCAGGACGGCGTCAAGATCCACGGCTGCACGGTGCATTTCGTCACCCCCACGCTCGACCACGGCCCCATCATCATCCAGGCGGCCGTGCCGGTGATGCGCGAGGACACGCCGCAAACCCTTGCTGCCCGCGTATTGCGCGAAGAGCATCGCGTCTACCCGCAGGCGATACGCTGGTTATGCCTCAACCAGGTCTGGCTGGACGGGACATGCCGCGTCGCCAGCAACCGCCTGGAACAGCCCGGCTCCTCCCTCGTCTCTCCCGGACTGGAGTAGTCCATGCGCGCCTTCGCTGCACTACTGCTGCTTTCCACGGCACCCGCGCTGTTCGCAGCCGCACCGGCCCGCATCGATGCCAGTTACGACGTGATCACAAAAGGCATCAAGATCGCCGAGATCAAGGAACGCTTCACCCGCACCGGCCACCAGTACCGCATCGAGAGCCTCACCAGGCCGGTCGGCCTGCTGGCCCTGTTCAAGCCGGATACGCTCCATGTCACCAGCGAAGGCGATATCACCGCGAAAGGTTTGCGCCCGCGCCACTTCCTCTACCGTCGTTCGCAGGAAACCCTCAAGAATACGGAAGCGGATTTCGACTGGCCGCAGTCCACCCTGATGCTCAACGACCGCTACGGACAGCGCTTCGAGCAGCTCCCCGCCGACACGCAGGACCGCCTCAGTGCGCTCTACCAGTTCCGCTATGTCTCTTTCCTCGGCAATCGCAAGGAATTGACCATGCACATCACCAACGGCAGCAAGATCGACAGACGCCAGTATCTGGTCCATTCCGCTCAGGTCGTAACGGTTCCGTTGGGTACCCTGGAGACGCTATACCTGAGCACCGCACCGCAGGAGACCGCCTGGAAGACCGAGATCTGGCTGTCGACCGAGAATGGCAACTTCCCGTGCAGGATCGTATTGACCGAGGACAACGGCGAAAGATTGACGCAAGTCCTCACCGCCCTGAGCATCACGCAGTGAAGCCCGGGCTGGATACGTCAGCGCGCCGCATCGGCTTCGCCATCGGCGTCTCGCTGCTGCTACATGCGCTGGCGCTTTGGGGACCCGACATCCGGCTACCCAGTTCAGCTGCGTCGTTGCCGCCACTGGTCGCCAAACTGGAGAAATTGCCGGGAGCGCCGGCAAAACCCAAGGCCAAACGCAAGCCGGCCGCCGCGGAACCGCCCGCACAAACCGCGCCGCAGACCGCAGAGACACCTCCGCCCCAGGAGCCCGAGCTGCAAACCGAGCAGGCGGCCAGCGCCCCGGCCGCCGCCAGCGCTCCAGCCGAAACGGAGCCCCTCGCCGCGACCGCCGAAGAAAAGGTGGATCGCCCGCCCTTGCCCAGGCAGGCGCAACTCACTTTCGGCATCAACCAGGGGACAGGCGGACTGCGCATCGGCCAGGCGGTCCATACGCTGGAGATCGAGGACGGGCATTATGTGCTGCATGCCGTGACGAAGACCGTCGGCCTGGCGCGCCTGTTCAAGAGTTACGAGCTCACCCAATTCAGCAGCGGCAGCTACGACAAACAGGGGCTGCAGCCGGAACAATTCTTCGAGCAGCGCAAGGACAAGCTCACCACCCTGCGCTACACGGCGGAGTTCGACCATGCGGCACAGATCGCGCGTTTTTCGGATGGCCGGGAAATGACGCTGCCGCCCGACACGCTGGATATCCTGAGCGTCATGTACCAGTTCCCGCCGCTGGCAGGCGCGGAGACAGTCAGCGTCTCGGTCAGCAACGGCAGAAAGATCGAACGTTATGATTTCGAGATCAGCGCCAACGAGGAGATCGACACCCCGATCGGCAGATTGCTGACCGCGCGCCTGCACAAGATGCACGCACCCAATGAAGAGGGGCTGGATATATGGCTGGCACAGGAATACCGGCTGTTCCCGGTCAAGATACGCTTCACCGAGAAGAACGGTGAAGTCTCCGGCGAGGCTGTCATCACCGACATCCGCGTGTCGGAAGAAGAAGGAGAGAGAGAAGATGCTGTTGACTGAATACCGCCTCGACCTGGTCGTCCAGGCCCTGCGCACCGCACTGAAGATGGAGCATCCGGCGGATGCGGTACTGCGCCATTTCTTCCAGGCCGAACGCATCGGCTCCAACGAACGCGCCCTGGTCGCCGAGACCGTGTTCGGTGTGCTGCGCCACCGCCTGTTCCTCGAACATGCCTGCACCGCAGCCGACAAGGGCCAGGCCACCGCACGGCGCATGGCGCTGGCCTACTGGGTCAAATACGGCGGCTACAACCTGCGCGAACTGGAACCGCTGCTCAAGGCGAAAGAGTCCGAATGGCTGGGCAGCGTCAAGGGCATCCGCATGGAAGACCTGCCGCTATCCATCCAGGCCGAACTGCCGGAGTGGGTCGTCGAAAAGCTGCACGCCCAGTCCAGCGCAGCCGAGATACTGGCGCTGGGCCGCTCCATGCAGCAGCCTGCCCCGCTCGACCTGCGCGTGAACACCCTGCTCGCCGGGCGCGACGAAGTGTTGCAGTCGCTGCAGGCAGAAGGATTCGACGCGAAAGCCACGCCCTTCTCGCCGATGGGCATACGCCTCAAGGACAAGCCGGCGTTGAACAAGCACGCGCTATTCCTGACCGGCAAGTTCGAGGTGCAGGATGAAGGCAGCCAGTTGCTCGGCCTGATGCTCGCGCCCAAGCGCAACGACATGGTGGTGGACTTCTGTGCCGGTGCCGGCGGCAAGACGCTGATGCTCGGCGCGCTGATGAACTCGCAGGGTCGCCTGTACGCCTGGGACATCTCCGAGAAGCGCCTGACCAACCTGAAACCGCGCCTGAAGCGTTCCGGATTGAGCAACGTGCAGCCGCAACTCATCGCCCACGAGAACGACAGCAAGGTGAAACGCCTGGCCGGCAAGATCGACCGCGTGCTGGTGGATGCGCCGTGCAGCGGCCTCGGCACCCTGCGCCGCAACCCGGACCTGAAGTTCCGCCAATCGCCGCAGAGCGTGGCCGAGCTCAACCAGAAGCAGGCTGCCATCCTGGCATCGGCCGCACGCCTGCTGAAACAGGGCGGGCGTCTGGTCTATGCCACCTGCAGCGTGCTGCAGGAAGAGAACCAGGACATCGTGCAGGCCTTCCTCGCCGCCCATCCCGACTTCAGGCTGGTCCCGGCGGGCGAAGTGCTGGCCCAGCACAAGATCCAGCTGGAGATGGGCGATTACCTGCAGCTCACCCCGCAACTGCACAATACGGACGGCTTCTTTGCCGCGGTGCTGGAACGCCACGCATAAGGGAGTGTTATCGATGGACTAAGGATATGGAATAATGCGCCGATAAGTTACGGCTGGCGAAACGCCACACACACACATTTCAAAAATAAGACAAATGTATCCGGGGGGTAGTGTGAAAAAAGATTCTCTATATATCGCCATATTGGCCGGCATGCTGACTGCCACAGCCTATGCCAGCACGCCGGGCGTCGACGAAGAAACGTGGCCTGAACTCAGCCTGGGCGATCTGATGAAGGTCGGCGTCGAATCCGCCTCGCGCAAGAGCCAGGCCGTTTCCAATACCGCCGCAGCCGTTTTCGTCATCTCAGCCTCCGACATCAAACGATCCGGCGCGCTGACCATACCCGAAGTCCTGCACCTCGCCCCCGGCGTCGAAGTCGCCCGCCTCGGCAACAACAAATTCGCCGTATCGATACGCGGCTTCAATGGCCGCATGGCCAACAAGCTGCTGGTCCTGGTCGACGGCCGCTCGATCTACAGCTCGCTGTATGGCGGCGTGATCTGGGAAGCCGAGAACCTGCCGCTGGAAGAGATCAACCGCATCGAAGTCATCCGCGGTTCGGCCGGACTGGCCTGGGGCTCGAACGCGGTCAACGGCGTCATCAACATCATCACCAAACGCGCGCAGGACACCGCCGGCTGGCTGGTCGACACCCACGCGGGCACGGAGACCGGCAAGGCCGGGCTGATGTTGCGCTACGGCATCAAGGACGAGGACGGCGCGGCTTTCCGCGTCACCGTGAACGAACAAAGGCGCGACGGCGGCAAGGAAGCCAATGGCAAAGAAGCGCAGGACTACTGGAACGACACCTCGCTGACCTTCCGCTACGACAGGCCGGACGGTGTGGACACACGCTGGTTCTTCAGCGGTCGCGTGTTCGACTCGCACTCCGACGAGACCTGGATGATCCCGACCTTCGATCCGGCGGCAATGTACGATGCCACCCAGTATGGCGCGACCCGGCGCGTTCCCTTCGTATCCCGCAGAAACGGCGGCGACCTGCTCGGCCGCTTCGAGCAGACCACCGATGGCGGCGGCGAAGTGCGTGTGCAGACCTACTTCGAGAAGTTCCAGGGCGACGTCCCCGGCGCCAGCGACAACCACACCACCTTCGATGTGGATGCGCAGCACCGCTTCCCGCTGGGCGAGTCGCACGACATCGTGTGGGGCGGCAACTGGCGCCAGACCGAGCACAAAAATCACATGCAACCCGGCGGTTTCCTCACCGCGTCGCGCCCCGACACCACCGTCAACCTCACCAGCCTGTTCGCACAGGACGAGTTGACACTGGTGCCGCGCACCTTCAGCGTGCAGGCCGGTGTCCGCGTCGAACGGCAGACCTTCGGCGGCACCTCGCCGCAGCCTTCCGTGCGCGCGTTGTGGACGCCGAGCGAACAGCATTCTTTCTGGCTGTCCTGGTCGAAGGCCGTGCGCTCGCCCAGCGTGGTACAGCGCACCATGGGCGCCTATGCGGTAGCCATTCCCGGCGCTCCCGCGGTATTGGTCTACGCCGCTCCGCCCGAGCAATCGGGTTTCGGCAACGAGAAGGTGCGCACACTCGAACTCGGCCACCGTGCGCAATGGACGCCCACACTCTTCTCCGACCTGAGCGCCTATTCCAGCAAATATGAGGGCGTGTTCGGCATACTGTCGCAATCGACCGCTCTCAACACTGTCATTGCCCCCGTTGGATTTGGCGGCGACGCAGCCTGCACCGCCGCGCTCATCAACTTCGGCCTCAACCCCGCCGCGCCCGGCGTGTGTGTCACCCATCTGTACGGCAATGCACTGCCGGTGCGCACCCGCGGTGTGGAGCTTTCCACCGAATGGAACCCGCTGCCCGTCTGGCGCCTGCAACTCAATGCCTCGCGCATGTGGGTGGATGCGGGGAACAACACGCGATACGAAGCCAATACCCTGCTGTACAGCAGCAGCCCGAAATACCAGGGATCGCTGCGCTCCTCCTATAACCTGAGCACCGACAGCCAGTTCGATCTCTGGCTGCGCCGCATCGGCGGTCTGGCGCATGCCAGCGACTACGGCGGCCCCTCGGCGATGACACCCGTTGCTGCCCGCACCGAACTGGATCTGCGCTTCGCCGAACAGGTGAACGAATCGCTGGAACTGTCGCTCACTTTGCAGAACCTGCTGTCCAAGAGCGAGATCCAGTTCCACCCGGATTACATGCCCACCCAACCGGTGGTCCCGCAACGCACCATCTACCTGAAGGCGCTCTGGCATGACAGATAGGCATCCGGCAGCGTCCCCGCAACAGGGACGATCAATCTGATCTGCGCATGAAGAACACGCCGGGATTCCTCCTGTCGCTGGTGCTGGTGCTTGCCACAATGGCTGCATTGCCCTGCCGGGCGGAACTCTCGGAGTTGCAGGTCAAATCGGCCTATGTGTTCAACTTCATCAAGTTCGTGAAATGGCCCGCCAGTGCGGTCAAGCCGGAAGGGAGGATCAGGTTGTGCGTGATCGGCAGCAAGGACCTGCGCGCATCTCTGGCCACCCTTGACGAGCGCAGGGTCGGCGAATATGTGCTCCATGTCGCCCCCTACCCCGACAGTACTGAGGAATTGAACGATTGCAACGTGCTGTACATCGGCGAGCATGAACAGCGCCGTCACCTCCAGATCATCAAATCGCTGGGCAATGCGCCAACCCTGACCATCTCCGACATACAGGGATTCGCCGAACGCGGCGGCGGCATCGGCCTGCTGCACCGCGATGAGAAGCTGCTGTTCGAGGTCAACCTCGCCTCGACCAGAAAAGCCGGCTTGCAGCTGTCCGGCCAGATGCTGAACCTCTCCGCCAACGTCTTCGGGAAATGACCATGGATCTCCTCCCGAACCTGACGGACTGGTCGCTGCGCAGGAAGCTGGTGTTCCTCATCATGCTGAGCAGCGCGATCTGCCTGCTGGTCAGCTTCTCCGTACTGTTCGCCAGCTCATTGCGCAGCAGCCACCAGCAATCGTTGCAACAGCTCTCCGGCATCTCCGACATCCTGGCCGAGAACGCACAGGCTGCGCTGATCTTCGAGGACCATGCCGAAGGCGCGCGCCTGCTCGAGGCGCTGCGGCAACACCATGAACTCGATTCGGCATGGCTGCTGCTGGCCGACGGCGGCACGCTCGCCTCCTGGAACCGGCAAGGCAGGGAGCTGACACTCCCGGTCGACTACAAGGTCGAATCGCGGCAGATGCATTCGGACTTCTGGGCCAGGCGGGCCGACCTGCACCGGCCCGTCATGCGCGGCGAGGAAAGGATAGGCTACATCCTGCTGCAGGCCGATCTGGGCGGGAACTGGGACAGGCACATGGCGTACATGCAGACCGGCACTGCTGTCGCCGCGCTGGCCCTGCTGGTGATCTACCTGCTGGCGAGCCGTCTGCAATGCATGATCTCGGAACCCATCCGCGATGTCGCCGCCGCGGCGCGCACCATCGCCGACGAGAAGACCTACAACCTGCGCGTCCCGCAACACACGCACGACGAGATCGGCGAGCTGATCATCGCGTTCAATCACATGCTGAGCGAGATCCAGGAGCGCGACGAAAGCCTGCTGCGCCACCAGGACCGGCTGGAGAAAGTGGTGGAGGAACGCACGGCGGAACTGGCCAAAAGCAATGACGAGCTGGCGCTGGCCGCGAAGATATCCAACCTGGGCTACTGGGAATACGACGTCGATACGCGCACCTTCACCTTCAACGACCAGTACTGGTCGCTGCATTTCACCAATGCGCGGCAGGTCGGCGGTTACCAGATGAGCTACGGGGATTTCGCCGGCCGCTTCATCCATCCCGAGGACAAGCAGCGCCTCGCCGACCATATCCAGCTCGAACTCGATTCGCGCGAGGCGGATTTCGTGGTGGAGACCGAAATCCGCATGCTCTGCATCGAGGGCGAGGTGCGCTGGATGCGCCTGCGTTTCAAATCGCAGAGCGACGAACACGGACGCAAATACAAGCTGACCGGCGTCAGCCAGGATATCACCGAGAAGAAACGCTCGGAGGAGACCATCTGGCAGCAGGCCAATTTCGACCCGCTCACCGGCCTGCCGAACCGGCGCATGTTCCAGGACAGACTGGAACACGAGATCAAGAAATCGCACCGCGACGGTTTGCCGCTAGCGCTGATGTTCATCGACCTCGACAAGTTCAAGGAGGTCAACGACACGCTCGGACATGACAAGGGCGACATCCTGCTGGTCGAAGCGGCACAGCGCATCGCCGCATGCGTGCGCGAATCGGACACGGTCGCCCGCCTCGGCGGGGACGAATTCACCGTCATCCTCTCCGAACTCGACGATACCGGCAGTATCGACCGCATCGCGCACGCCATCATTGACACTCTGGTCGCGCCGTTCAAACTGGGCGAAGAGACCGCCTTCATCTCGGCCAGCATCGGCATCACGCTCTACCCCAACGACGCGGACAATCTGGAGATGCTGATGAGCAACGCCGACCAGGCCATGTATGCTTCCAAGAGTGCCGGGCGCAACCGCTTCAGCTACTTCACCCAGAACCTGCAGGAAGCCGCACTGAACCGCATGCACCTCATCAACGACATGCGCAATGCCCTGCCGGGCGAGCAGTTCCACCTGCATTACCACCCCATCGTCGAGCTTGCCAGCGGCAACATCTGCAAGGCAGAGGCGCTGGTGCGCTGGCAGCATCCGACCCGCGGGCTGATCAACCCTGCCGAGTTCATCACGCTGGCGGAAGAATCCGGCATGATCGTCGAGATCGGCGACTGGGTTTTCAGGAAAGCCGCGCAGCAGGTGCAGAGCCTGCGCAAGACGCATCACCCGGAGTTCCAGATCAGCATCAACAAATCGCCGATCCAGTTCCGCAGCGACGACCGCCATTTCCAGACCTGGCTGCCCTACCTCAACCAGCTGGGTTTGCCCGGACATTGCATGACGATAGAGATCACGGAGGGCCTGTTGCTGGATGCCAGCGCCACCGTCAAGGCCAAGCTGCTCGACCTGCGCGATGCCGGCATCCAGGTGGCGCTGGATGATTTCGGCACGGGCTATTCGGCGCTGTCCTACCTGAAGAAATTCGACATCGACTACATCAAGATCGACCGCAGTTTCGTGCGCAACCTGAGCGCCACATCCGACGACATGGCCCTGTGCGAAGCCATCATCGTGATGGCCCACAAGCTCGGCCTGAAAGTGGTCGCGGAAGGCATCGAGACATCGACCCAGCGCCACCTGCTCGCCGCGGCCGGATGCGACTTCGGGCAGGGCCACTTCTTTTCCGCCCCGCTCCCTTTCGACGAATTCGAGGCCATGCTCGGCACCTCCTCATACAACGCCTGAGCATGTATGATGGATACACGCAAGAAACGTGGAAATCTGGTGCAGCATGGATCACCCCGCACAAACGAGGCATAACGAGCATTTCCTGAAAGCCGTCACCGAACTCGGCGACACCCGGAACATCGTTGCCAACTGCGATATCCACGCGGAAAGCGGCATGAAACTGGTCGCAGCCGGGGTCCGCATCACCAGCAGCCTGTATGACAACCTGGTCAAGCACAAGCTGCTGCCGCAACTGGAGCTGGCCGTTTCGATAGAGGATGCCCTGGACACAGAAACCATCCTGTCCGACATCCTCGAGATGGCGCGCAACAACGAAAAACTGCAGATGATCGTGGACCGGATAGACGAGACTTCATCCTGCGAGAAGATCGTGCGGCAGATCCCGCTCCCCGCACCGCTGGCATTCAAACTGACGGTGGCGCGCGAAAAATACCGCCATATCTACGATCACAGCCTGCTGCTCACCGTGATGTGCATCTACCTTGCCGTCTGCGACAAGATGAGCCTGCAGGAGAAGCAGTGGGTCGCCGCAGCGGCCCTGTTCCACGATATCGGCCTGTTGCACATCGACCCGGCGATGCTCGATCCGTCGCACACGATGAGCATCGAGGAACGCCGCCATCTGTATGCACACCCGCTGACGGCCTACCTGCTGCTGTGCGAATTTCCAGAGTTGAACGGACATGTCGCGGAGGCGGTACTCGAACACCACGAGCGCATGGATGGCCGCGGTTATCCGCGCGGCCTGCACGGGGACAAGATCAGCCGCTACGGCCAGGTTCTGGCCGTGGCCGAGTTGGCCGCCAAATCGTTCGACCCGCTCCTGCCTATCGGCCAATGGCGGAAACTCGAGGTGATGCTCAAGCTGAACTCGAAGCAATATGGCGCCGGATTGATCGGCCACCTGACCATCCTGCGCGCCCCCCCGGCGAAGAACACGGCAGACAGCGACTATGAAACCGAGGATCTGATCGCAAGGGTCAAGCTGATTTCCATACTGTTCGAGGATTTCGATGGCTATGCCGATGCGGCCGTCAGCGACGAGATCGTCCACTTTGCCACCAAGCGACTGGTCGCGCTCAGACATGACCTGCTGTCTGCGGGCTTCGATCCGCACGATCCCGATACACTGATAGAGATGCTGAGCAGCGACCCGGAAAGCCGGCAGGATTACGCCCCGCTGCTGACCGAAGCCATCTGGCAATTCAAGTCACTGCTGCTGGAAGCGGCGCGCCGCTGGCCGGAAAAGGTCGAAAGCTGCACACGGCAACAGGGCATGGGTGCCGGGTGCAAATGGATGAGCGAACTGAAACTCAAGCTGATCGCCGTTGAAGACTGACTGCCGCCTGCTTCAAAGCCCAGTAATCGAGTTCAGGGGGCTGAGTGCTGAGTGCTGAGTGCTGAGTGCTGAGTGCTGAGTGCTCAAGAGTGTATTACTCAGCACACAGAACTCAGTACTGGTTTTTCAATGCAAGGCCTGATTCACTCGACTCACATCTTCTTCGATTAACCCGCCCAC
>JACRNY010000008.1 GCA_016214695.1 Nitrosomonadales bacterium
CTTGGCTTCGCCACCGAACTTCTTCGACAGTACGGTCGTGATCGCCGCTGTCAGGGTGGTCTTGCCGTGGTCCACGTGGCCGATCGTGCCCACGTTCACGTGCGGCTTCGTACGTTCAAATTTGCTCTTTGCCATGATTTAAGTTCTCCAACTAGTCTAGATTATTTCTTGCTGTTCATTATCGCTTCGGCGACGTTCCTGGGTGCTTCAGTGTAGTGCTTGAATTCCATGGTGTAAGTTGCACGCCCCTGGGTGGCAGAGCGCAGGGAAGTGGAGTAGCCAAACATCTCGGACAAAGGCACTTCCGCCTTCACAGTCTTGCCGCCTCCAGGCATGTCATCCATGCCCTGCACCATGCCGCGACGGGAAGACAAGTCACCCATCACCGTACCGGTATAGTCTTCCGGAGTTTCCACTTCCACCGACATCATCGGCTCAAGCAGCACAGGATTGGCTTTGCGCATGCCATCCTTGAACGCCATCGATGCCGCCATCTTGAACGCGTTCTCGTTGGAGTCCACATCGTGATAGGAACCATCAAACAGCGTGATCTTGACATCGACAACCGGGAAACCAGCCAACACGCCGCTGGGCAACGATTCACGCAAGCCCTTCTCAACCGCCGGAATGAACTCGCGCGGAACAGTACCGCCCTTGATCGCGTCGACGAATTCGAAGCCCTTGCCAGTCTCGTTCGGCTCCATCTTGATCCACACATGGCCGTACTGGCCGCGGCCGCCGGTCTGCTTGGCATACTTGCCTTCAACCTCGACGGATTTGCGGATCGCTTCGCGATAAGCCACCTGCGGTGCACCGACGTTCGCTTCCACGCCGAATTCACGCTTCATGCGGTCGACCAGAATCTCCAGATGCAGCTCACCCATGCCGGACATGATGGTCTGACCGGATTCTTCATCAGTACGCACGCGGAACGACGGATCTTCCTGCGCCAGACGTCCCAGCGCGATACCCATCTTTTCCTGGTCAACCTTGGTCTTCGGCTCCACCGCAACGTGGATCACCGGCTCCGGGAACACCATGCGTTCAAGGATGATTGGCTTTTCCGGATCGCACAGCGATTCACCGGTCGTCACATCCTTCAAACCGATACAGGCGGCGATATCGCCAGCCAGAATCTCATCCACCTCTTGGCGCTCGTTCGCGTGCATTTGCACGATACGGCCGATACGCTCTTTCTTGCCGCGGATCGGGTTGTAAACGGTATCGCCCTTCTTCAGCACGCCTGAATAGACGCGCACGAAGGTCAGCTGGCCAACGAACGGGTCGGTCATCAGCTTGAATGCCAGCGCGGAGAACTTCTCTTTATCATCTGCCTTGCGTGATGCGGGCTCGCCAGTCTCGGTTTCACCAGTCACATCAGGAATATCAACCGGGGATGGCAGGAACATGATCACGGCATCCAGCATACGCTGCACACCTTTATTCTTGAACGCGGAGCCGCACAGCATCGGCTGGATTTCGCAGGCGATGGTGCGGGCGCGGATGCCGGCAATGATCTGCTCTTCGGTCAGGTCGCCGTTCTCGAGATACTGGTTCATCATGTCTTCGGATGCCTCAGCAGCCGTTTCGACCATCTTGGCGCGCCACTCGTTGGCAGCCGCCACCAGATCCGCCGGAATCTCCTTGTACTCGAACTTCATACCCTGGGATGCCTCATCCCAGATGATCGCGCGCATCTTGATCAGATCCACAACGCCAGTGAAGCCCTCTTCGGCACCGATAGGGATCACCAGAGGGACCGGATTGGCCTTCAGGCGGGTCTGCATCTGCGTGACCACCTTGAAGAAATTAGCGCCGGTACGATCCATCTTGTTCACGAAGGCCAGACGCGGCACCTTGTACTTGTTGGCCTGACGCCACACAGTCTCGGACTGCGGCTGCACACCACCCACAGCACAGTAGACCATGCAGGCGCCGTCCAGCACGCGCATGGAACGCTCGACCTCAATGGTGAAGTCAACGTGTCCCGGCGTATCGATGATGTTGAAACGATGCTCAGGGTAGGAGTTGTCCATACCCTTCCAGAAGCAGGTCGTCGCAGCAGATGTGATCGTGATGCCGCGCTCCTGCTCCTGTTCCATCCAGTCCATCGTGGCCGCACCATCGTGCACCTCACCGATCTTGTGGCTCACGCCCGTATAGAACAGGATGCGCTCGGTGGTCGTAGTCTTACCCGCATCAATATGCGCACTGATGCCGATGTTGCGATAGCGTTCGATTGGTGTTTTGCGTGCCACGATAAATTACCTAACTGTAGATTCTTATTAGAAACGGAAATGCGAGAACGCCTTGTTGGCTTCTGCCATGCGATGGACTTCTTCGCGCTTCTTGACCGCACCGCCGCGACCTTCCGAGGCATCGATCAGCTCGCCCGCCAGACGCATACCCATGGACTTCTCGCCGCGCTTGCGTGCGAATTCTTTCAGCCAGCGCATCGCCAGAGCCATGCGGCGGGACGGACGTACTTCAACCGGAACCTGATAGTTGGCGCCACCGACACGGCGGCTCTTCACTTCGACCTGAGGCTTGGCATTGGAGATAGCCTGATTGAACACCTCGATCGGGTCCTTGCCGCTCTTCTTGCCGACTTGCTCCAAGGCGCCGTACAGGATGCGCTCTGCGACCGATTTTTTGCCGGCAGTCATCAGCACGTTAACGAACTTGGAAAGATCCTGATTGCCGAACTTGGGATCCGGCAGGACTTCGCGCTTGGGGACTTCTCTACGTCTTGGCATATCAATACCTCAGTTATATCTGACTAATTCGGAATTACGCTTTTTTCGGGCGCTTCGCACCGTACTTGGAGCGAGATTGCTTACGATCTTTCACACCAGCCGTATCCAGGCTGCCGCGCACCATGTGGTAACGCACACCGGGCAAGTCCTTCACACGACCACCGCGAATCAACACCACGCTGTGCTCCTGCAGGTTGTGACCTTCACCGCCGATGTAGGAGATGACCTCGAAACCGTTGGTCAAACGCACCTTGGCGACCTTACGCAAAGCCGAGTTCGGCTTCTTTGGAGTCGTGGTGTAAACGCGCGTGCAAACGCCGCGTTTCTGGGGGCTACCCGCGAGAGCCGGCACCTTGCTCTTGGTCACTTCGGCCGTACGGCCTGTGCGCACTAACTGGTTGATGGTTGGCATTGTTTATCCGCTTCCTGAAAACTGTTTAAAAACCGATAGTTAAAACTAAAAAATCATTCCACAACAATATCTGCGCCTGACTGCACAGAAATGCGCGGACTAAAAAGACCGCGCATTCTATTGACGAAGCCCTTGCCTGTCAAGCAACTAGACGCCTTCCGGGGTCTCCGTCGCCGCTGCCATCTCGGCCAAACCAGCCCCCCCGGCGATGTCCAGACCCAGACGCTGTTTGCGGCGGGTCGTGTGGTAAGCCAGACCCGTACCTGCCGGGATGAGGCGCCCGACGATGACGTTCTCCTTGAGGCCGCGCAGATCGTCCTTCTTGCCCATGATGGCCGCTTCGGTCAGCACGCGTGTCGTTTCCTGGAAGGAAGCGGCGGAGATGAACGAATCGGTGGACAAGGACGCCTTGGTGATACCCAGCAACATGTACTGGAACGAAGCCGGCTGCTTGCCGTCTGCCTGCACACGCTCGTTCTCCTGCAGCAGCTCGGCGCGCTCCACCTGCTCTTTCGGAATGAAGGTGGTGTCGCCCTCGTCGAGGATCTGCACGCGGCGCAGCATCTGGCGAACGATCACCTCGATGTGCTTGTCGTTGATCTTCACGCCCTGCAAGCGGTACACGTCCTGCACTTCGTCGGTGATGTACTGCGCCAGCGCTTCGATGCCCAGCAGGCGCAGGATGTCGTGCGGATCGGCCGGGCCGTCGACGATCATCTCGCCCTGGTTCACCACCTGGCCGTCGTGCACCAGCACGTGCTTGTCTTTCGGGATCAGGAACTCGTGCGGTGTACCGGTGGTATCGGTGATGACCAGACGCTGCTTGCCCTTGGTCTCCTTGCCGAACGAGGCGGTGCCGGTCACTTCCGCCAGCATGCCTGCGTCCTTCGGCGAACGCGCCTCGAACAACTCGGCCACACGCGGCAGACCGCCGGTGATGTCGCGGGTCTTCGAGCTTTCCTGCGGGATACGCGCCAGCACATCGCCGACCCCCACATGCTGACCGTCTTCCACGGTGATGATGGAGCCGACCTGGAAGGTCACCGAGATCGGGGTATCCGTACCGGCGATCTTGATCTCGTTGCCGGAGTCATCCAGCAGGCGCACCAGCGGACGCACGCCCTTGCCGGTCGTGGAACGCTTCGGATCGATGACCACCAGGGTGGACAGACCGGTCACTTCGTCGATCTGCTTGGCGACGGTAGCACCCTCTTCCACGTTCTCGAAGCGAACACGACCCGCGTATTCGGTGATGATAGGACGGGTATGCGGATCCCATGTCGCCAGGATCTCGCCTGCGCGAACGGCCTTGCCTTCACGCATGGTCAGGTTGGCACCGTAAGGCACCTTGTGACGCTCGCGCTCGCGACCGTGGTCGTCGGTCACCAGCACTTCGCCGGAACGTGCCACCACCACCAGTTCGCCGCGCGCCGTGGTCACGGTGCGCATGTTCGGGCTGTACTTGATGAGACCGTTGGACTTGCTCTCGACCTGGCTTGCCACCACGGTACGCGATGCCGCACCGCCGATGTGGAAGGTACGCATGGTCAGCTGGGTACCCGGTTCGCCGATGGACTGCGCGGCGATCACGCCGACCGCTTCGCCCACGTTCACCAGACCGCCGCGGCCGAGGTCGCGGCCGTAGCACTTGGAACACAGGCCGTAGCGTGTATCGCAGGTCAGCGGCGTGCGCACGCGTACTTCGTCGATACCCAGCGACTCGATGACTTCGACCTTGTCTTCGTTGAGCAGGGTGCCCGCATCGTACAGGGTCGCTCCGGTCTCCGGATTGACCACATCAGCAGCCACCACACGACCGAGGATGCGCTCGCGCAGGGCTTCGATCACTTCGCCGCCCTCGACCAGCGCCTTCATGGAACGGCCGTTGCTCGTGCCGCAATCTTCTTCGGTGATGACCAGGTCCTGCGTCACGTCCACCAGACGGCGCGTCAGGTAACCGGAGTTCGCTGTCTTCAACGCCGTATCCGCCAGACCCTTACGTGCGCCATGGGTGGAGATGAAGTACTGCAACATGTTCAGACCTTCGCGGAAGTTCGCGGTGATGGGGGTCTCGATGATGGAGCCGTCCGGCTTCGCCATCAGGCCGCGCATACCGGACAACTGACGGATCTGCGCTGCAGAACCGCGCGCACCGGAATCGGCCATCATATAGATGGAGTTGAATGACTCCTGGGTCACCGGCTTGCCCTTCTTGTCGGTGACGATCTCTCCGGTCGCGAGATCGCGTACCGGCTCGACACCCAGCTGGTCCATCATGGCCTTGGCGACCTGGTCGCCGGTGCGGCCCCAGATGTCCACCACCTTGTTGTAGCGCTCGCCCTGGGTCACCAGACCGGAGGTGTACTGGGTCTGGATCTCGTGCACTTCCTTCTCGGCGGCGGCGATCAGCTCGTTCTTTTGTTGCGGCACCAGCATGTCGTCCACACAGATGGAGATACCGGCGCGGGTCGCATAGGCGAATCCGGTGTACATCAGCTGGTCGGCCATGATCACGGTGTCGCGCAGACCGCAACGGCGGAAACTGGCGTTGATCAGTCGCGAGATCTCCTTCTTCTTCAGCGCCTTGTTGACGGCGCTGAACGGCAGGTTGGCCGGCAGGATCTCGGACAGGATGGAACGGCCAACGGTCGTCTCGTAGCGGGTGAACTTGTCCTGCTTTTCGCCAGCCTCGTTGGTGACGACCTCCTTGATACGCACCACCACTTTGGCTTGCAGGTCGACCTGGTTGGAACGATAGGCACGCAGCACTTCGGAAACGTCGGCGTAAATGGAGCCTTCACCCAGCGCACCGATCTTCTCGCGCGTCATGTAGTACAGACCCAGCACGATATCCTGCGACGGCACGATGATCGGCTCGCCGTTGGCAGGCGACAGCACGTTGTTCGATGCCAGCATCAGGGTGCGCGCTTCCATCTGCGCTTCCAGCGACAGCGGAACGTGCACGGCCATCTGGTCACCGTCGAAGTCGGCGTTGAATGCCGAGCAGACCAGCGGATGCAACTGGATGGCCTTGCCTTCGATCAGGATGGGCTCGAATGCCTGGATACCCAGACGGTGCAGCGTCGGTGCGCGGTTCAGCATCACCGGGTGTTCATGAATGACTTCTTCCAGGATGTCCCACACGATAGGCTCTTCCGCCTCGACCATGCGCTTGCCGGCCTTGATGGTAGTAGCCAGACCCATCTTTTCCAGACGTTCGAAGATGAACGGCTTGAACAGCTCCAGCGCCATCTTCTTGGGCAGACCACACTGGTGCAGCTTGAGTTGCGGGCCCACCACGATCACGGAACGACCGGAGTAGTCCACGCGCTTGCCCAGCAGGTTCTGGCGGAAACGACCGCCCTTGCCCTTGATCATATCGGCCAGCGATTTCAGCGGACGCTTGTTGGCGCCAGTCATGGCCTTGCCGCGACGACCGTTGTCCAGCAGCGAGTCGACGGATTCCTGCAGCATGCGCTTTTCGTTGCGCACGATGATCTCCGGCGCCTTCAGTTCGAGCAGGCGCTTGAGACGGTTGTTGCGGTTGATGACACGGCGATACAGATCGTTCAGGTCGGAGGTGGCGAAACGGCCGCCGTCCAGCGGCACCAGCGGACGCAGTTCCGGCGGCAGCACCGGCAGCACTTCCATCACCATCCACTCCGGCTTGATGCCGGATTGCATGAACGCTTCCAGCACCTTCAGGCGTTTGGCGTATTTCTTGATCTTGGTCTCGGAGCTGGTGGCTTCCAGTTCGGCGCGCAGCTTCTCGACTTCGGCCGGCACATCCAGCGCACGCAGCAAGGCGCGCACACCTTCGGCGCCCATCAGCGCGGTGAACTCGTCGCCGTACTCCTCCAGCTTGGCCAGGTAGTCGTCTTCCGACAGCAACTGCGCACGGTTCAGCGGGGTCATGCCGGGCTCTGTCACCACATAGGCTTCGAAGTACAGCACGCGTTCGATGTCGCGCAGGGTCATATCCAGCACCATGCCGAGGCGCGACGGCAGCGACTTCAGGAACCAGATGTGCGCGACCGGCGAGGCCAGCTCGATGTGGCCCATGCGCTCGCGACGCACCTTGGACAGCGTGACTTCAACGCCGCACTTCTCGCAGATCACACCGCGATGCTTGAGACGCTTGTACTTGCCGCACAGACATTCGTAGTCCTTGACCGGGCCGAAGATCTTGGCGCAGAACAGACCGTCGCGCTCGGGCTTGAACGTGCGGTAGTTGATGGTCTCCGGCTTCTTCACTTCGCCGTAGGACCAGGAACGGATCTTCTCGGGAGAGGCCAGACCGATCTTGATCGTGTCGAACTCTTCCTTCTGGGTAACCTGCTTGAACAGATCGAGCAATGCTTTCATGTGTGACTCCTTTTATCCTGTGTCGGCGGCCTAGTGGCGTTCCAGATCGATGTCGATACCCAGAGAACGGATCTCCTTGGTGAGCACGTTGAACGACTCGGGCATGCCCGCGTCGATCTTGTGATCGCCCTTGACGATGTTCTCGTATACCTTGGTACGTCCGTTGACGTCGTCCGACTTGACCGTGAGCATCTCCTGCAGCGTGTACGCCGCACCGTATGCCTCCAGCGCCCAGACTTCCATCTCACCGAAGCGCTGACCGCCGAACTGCGCCTTGCCGCCCAGCGGCTGCTGCGTGACCAGACTGTACGGACCGGTGGAACGCGCATGCATCTTGTCGTCGACCAGGTGGTGCAGCTTCAACACGTGCATGTAGCCCACGGTGACCTTGCGATCGAAGGCGTCGCCGGTGCGTCCGTCGTACAACTGGATCTGGCCGGAGCGCGGCAGATCGGCCAGCTCAAGCAGATCCTTGATCTCTTCTTCGCTGGCGCCGTCGAACACCGGCGTCGCGAACGGCACGCCTGCACGCAGGTTGCGGCACAGCTCGACCACTTCCTCGTCGGTGAAGGTGGCGATCTCGTCGGCCTGGTCGCCCTTGTAGATCTTGCCGAGGAACTTGCGCACGTCGGCGATCTTGGCTTGCGTTTCCAGCATCTGGGCGATCTTCTTGCCCAAGCCCTTGGCGGCCCAGCCCAGGTGAACTTCCAGCACCTGACCGATGTTCATACGCGACGGCACGCCCAGCGGGTTCAGCACCACATCGACGGTGGTACCGTCGGCCATGCGCGGCATGTCTTCCACCGGCACGATGCGCGAAACCACACCCTTGTTACCGTGACGGCCGGCCATCTTGTCGCCGGGCTGCAGGCGGCGTTTCACCGCCACATACACCTTGACCATCTTCTGCACGCCGGCTTGCAGCTCGTCGCCCTGCGTCAGCTTCTTCTTCTTCAGCTCGAACGCGGCGTCAAACTCCAGACGCTTCTGCGCCAGACCTTCCTTGACCTGCTCCAGCTGTGTTGCCGCTTCGTCGCTGGACAGACGGATGTCGAACCACTGGTGATGCTCCACGCTGGAGAGGTAATCCTTGCTCAGCTTGGTGCCCTTGGCCAGTTTCTTCGGACCGCCGTTGGCGACCTTGTTCAGCAGCAGCTTCTCCAGACGGGCGAACACGTCGGCTTCGACGATCCGCATCTGGTCGGCCAGGTCTTTCTTGTAACGGTTCAGTTCATCGTCGATGATCTGCTGGGCGCGCTTGTCGCGTTGCAGGCCTTCGCGGGTGAACACCTGCACGTCGATGACGGTACCGGAGATACCGGCCTTCACGCGCAGCGAGGTATCCTTCACGTCGGAAGCCTTCTCGCCGAAGATCGCGCGCAACAGCTTCTCTTCCGGCGTCAGTTGCGTTTCGCCCTTCGGAGTCACCTTGCCCACCAGCACATCGCCCACGCCGACTTCCGCGCCGATGTGCACGATGCCGCACTCGTCCAGACGCGCCATCTGCGCTTCGGACAGGTTGGGGATGTCGCGCGTGATCTCTTCCGTACCCAGCTTGGTGTCGCGCGCCATCACCGTCAGCTCTTCGATGTGGATCGAAGTGAAGCGGTCTTCGGCGACCACGCGCTCGGAGATCAGGATCGAGTCCTCGAAGTTGTAGCCGTTCCACGGCATGAACGCGACCATCATGTTCTGGCCCAGCGCCAGTTCGCCCATGTCGGTCGAAGCGCCGTCGGCCACCACGTCGCCGCGGGCAATCACGTCGCCCACGCGCACCAGCGGACGCTGGTTGATGTTGGTGTTCTGGTTGGAACGGGTGTACTTGGTCAGGTTGTAGATGTCCACGCCGACTTCGCCCGCGGTGGTTTCGTCGTCGTTGACGCGCACCACGATACGGCCGGAATCAACATAGTCCACACGACCACCGCGCCAGGCTTGCACAGCCGTGCCGGAGTCGACCGCCACAGTGCGTTCAATACCGGTACCGACCAGCGCCTTCTCGGCACGCAACACAGGCACGGCCTGGCGTTGCATGTTGGCGCCCATCAGGGCGCGGTTCGCGTCATCGTGTTCCAGGAACGGGATCAGCGAAGCCGCGACAGACACGACCTGCGCCGGTGCCACGTCCATGTATTCGATGTTCGCCGGTTCGGCCAGCACGAATTCGTTGTGCTGACGTGCGGAGACGATGTCGTTGGTGAAGTGGCCCTTCTTGTCCAGCTCGGCATTGGCCTGGGCGATGGTGAACTTGCCTTCCTCGATGGCGGACAGATATTCCACGTCATCCAGCGCGCGGCTCTTCGCCACCTTGCGGTACGGCGTTTCGATGAAACCGTATTCGTTGGTGCGCGCATACAGCGCCAGCGAATTGATCAGGCCGATGTTCGGACCTTCCGGTGTCTCGATCGGGCACACGCGGCCGTAGTGGGTCGGGTGCACGTCGCGCACTTCGAAGCCGGCGCGTTCGCGCGTCAGACCGCCAGGTCCCAGTGCGGAGATACGACGCTTGTGCGTCACTTCCGCCAGCGGGTTGGTCTGGTCCATGAACTGCGACAGTTGCGAGGAACCGAAGAACTCCTTCACCGCTGCCGAGATCGGCTTGGCGTTGATCAGGTCGTGCGGCATCAGGTTGTCTGCTTCGGCCTGGCCGAGGCGTTCCTTGACGGCGCGTTCGACACGGGCCAGGCCGGTACGGAACTGGTTCTCGGCCAGCTCGCCCACGGCGCGCACGCGACGGTTACCGAGGTGGTCGATGTCGTCGATCTCGCCGCGGCCGTTGCGCAGCTCGACCAGGATACGGATCACTTCCACGATGTCTTCATTGGACAGGATGACGGCACCCGTCAACTCGTCGCGACCAACGCGGCGGTTGAACTTCATACGACCGACGGCGGACAGATCGTAGCGGTCTTCATTGAAGAACAAACCGCTGAACAGTGCTTCCACGGCATCTTCTGTGGGAGGCTCGCCGGGGCGCATCATGCGGTAGATCGCCACGCGCGCGGTCCACTGGTCGGTGGTCTCGTCTGTGCGCAATGTTTGCGAGATGAAGCCGCCCTGATCCAGATCGTTGGTGTACAGAGTATTGATCTTGCTGATGCCTGCAGCTTGCAACTTGCCCAGCAATGTCTCGGTGATCTCGTCGTTGGCATTGGCGATGATCTCGCCGCTATCCTTGTCCACGACGTTATGCGCCAGCACGCGACCGATCAGGAAATCGTCAGCCACGGTCAGTTTGTCGATACCGGCTTCCTGCATTTCGCGGATGTGGCGCACGGTGATGCGCTTGTCCTTGGAAACGATGACCTTGCCACCCTTGCCTTCGATGTCGAAACGGGCGATCTCACCACGCAGACGCTCCGGCACCACTTCGAACTGGGTTCCCTTCTTGCCGAAGTGGAAGGTGTCGAACTGGAAGAACATCTGCAAAATCTGCTCCGGCGTGTAACCCAGCGACTTCAGCAGAATGGTCACCGGCATCTTGCGGCGACGGTCGATACGGAAATAGACGAAGTCCTTGGCGTCGAATTCAAAGTCCAGCCAGGAACCGCGGTAGGGGATCACGCGGGCGGAGAACAGCAGCTTGCCGGAAGAATGGGTCTTGCCGCGGTCATGCTCGAAGAACACGCCGGGCGAACGGTGCAGCTGCGACACGATGACGCGCTCAGTACCGTTGATCACGAACGAGCCGGTGTGCGTCATCAGCGGGATCTCGCCCATGTACACTTCCTGCTCCTTGACTTCCTTCACCGTCGGTTTGGACGCTTCCTTGTCCAGCAGAGTCAGGCGCACGCGCGCGCGCAGCGGCGAAGCATAGGTCAGACCGCGCTGCTGGCACTCGCGCACATCGAACGGCGGCAGACCCAGCGTATAGCTGACAAAGTCCAGACGGGCGAACTTGGTGTGGCTCTCGATCGGGAAGATCGAATTGAAGGCCGCTTGCAAGCCGATGTTCTTGCGCTGCTCGGGGGCGACCCAGGCTTGCAGGAACTCGCTGTAGGATTCCAACTGGGTAGACAGGAGGAAGGGCACCGGCAAGGCGCCGACGCGCTTTGCAAAACTTTTACGAATACGTTTTTTTTCGGTAAAAGAATAGCTCATGGTATCTCCGGTACTGTAGGAAAAGGTAAGGGACAATCGGCGCTCGCGCACCGTTTAACCGTTAACTTCTGCTCTCAAAAAAACAACTTCCGCTTTCGTTTCCAGAAGCGGCAAAAGGCTGACGGGTTTTCCGTCAGCCTCTCTACACACGCTGGTATTACTTGACTTCAGCAGTTGCGCCAGCTTCGATCAGTTGCTTGGCGATCGCGTCGGCATCAGCCTTGCTCACGCCTTCCTTCACGACCTTCGGTGCGCCGTCAACCAGATCCTTGGCTTCCTTCAGGCCCAGACCGGTAATCGCACGCACCACCTTGATCACGTTGACCTTGGCTTCGCCAGCGGACTTCAGGGTCACGGTGAACTCAGTCTGCTCAGCGGCAGCAGCAGCGCCACCGCCGGCAGCGCCGCCGGCAGCAGGAGCGGCCATCGCAGCAGCGGACACGCCGAACTTCTCTTCGACAGCCTTCACCAGCTCGTTCAGTTCCAGCACGGACATGCCGTCCAGTGCTGTCAAAAATGCGTCTTTATCGAATGCCATGTTGTTCTTCCTAAATTGAATGATTGATTAGTTAAGCAGCGGCGCCGGCCTTTTTCGCGGACAGGGCATTCAGTACGATTGCCATGCTCGTGATCGGCGACTTCATGACGCCCAGCAACTGCGCCAACAATACTTCCTTGCTCGGCACGCTAGCCAGTGCGGCAACGGCAGCAGCATCCAGGACCTTGCCGTTGTAGGCACCGCCCTTGATGACCAGCTTGTCGTTCGTCTTGGCGAATTCGTGCACCACCTTCGCAGCAGCGACCGCATCAGCGCTCATGCTGTACATCAGCGGACCGACCATCTTGTCCGCCATAACTTCGAAGGAAGTGCCCTGTACCGCACGGCGCGCCAGCGTGTTTTTCAACACATGCAGATACACACCGTTCTTGCGCGCGTTGGCTCGCAAGGAGGTGATATCGGCGACCGGGATGCCGCGGTACTCAGCCACGACGATGGTCTGGGCCTGCGCCACTTGTGCGCTGACTTCCGCGACCACTGCCTGCTTTTCTTGCAGATTAAGAGCCAAAGTCTTTCTCCATCTTCATATCGGACATCTTGCGACGTCCGGGTTAACGACCGCGTCCTCAAGACAGGAAGTGAACCACAATCTTTCCTGCTCGCGGGCACACCATCTGCGTGGGCCGATGCGAATGCCATCGATTAAGCCTCCGGCCAGCTGCACCTTCGGCGCCTACGGTCTTTGATGCTGCCAGCCACGCCAGCAGTCCAAAGAACAAATGGCAGCAGAGAAGATTCTCCGCCGCCAGATTCAAGACATTACGCTACCAGGCTCGCCTGTTCGACGCGGATACCGACGCCCATGGTGCTGGAGATCGCGACCTTCTTCAGGTACACGCCCTTGGAAGAAGCGGGCTTGGCCTTGTTCAGCGCATCGATCAGGGCCAGCATGTTCTCGCGCAGGGCCTCCGGCGCGAACGAGGCGCGACCGATGGTGCACTGCACGATGCCGTTCTTGTCGGTGCGGTACTGTACCTGACCGGCCTTGGCATTCTTCACTGCGCCCGCCACGTCGGCAGTCACTGTGCCCACCTTGGGGTTAGGCATCAGGCCGCGCGGGCCGAGGATCTGGCCGAGCTGGCCGACGATACGCATTGCATCCGGAGATGCGATCACGACGTCGAAATCCATCTTGCCGCCCTTGATGCTTTCGGCCAAATCGTCGAAACCGACGATGTCTGCGCCGGCAGTCTTGGCTTCTTCAGCCTTGGCGCCTTGTGCGAACACGGCGACGCGCATGGTCTTGCCGGTGCCCTTGGGCAACACGACGGAACCGCGCACCAGCTGGTCGGATTTCTTGGCATCGATGCCCAGATTCACTGCCACGTCGATGGACTCATCGAACTTGGCCTTGGCGGTCTCTTTCACCAGCTTCAGCGCCTCATCCAGCGCATACAGCTTGTTGCGATCGACCTTGGCGGCCAGCACCTTGTAACGTTTGGAAACTTGTGCCATGTTATTTCACCCCTTCCACGGTAATGCCCATGCTGCGCGCGCTACCGGCGATGGTGCGCACTGCGGCATCCAGGTCGGCTGCCGTCAGGTCTGGCTGCTTGGCCTTGGCGATGTCTTCCGCCTGCTTGCGGGTCAGCTTGCCTACCTTGTCGGTGTGCGGCGTCTTGCTGCCCTTTTGCACCCCGGCAGCCTTCTTGATCAGAATGGTCGCGGGCGGGGTCTTCATCACGAAGGTGAAGCTCTTGTCCGCAAAAGCGGTGATCACCACCGGAATCGGCAGACCGGGTTCGACACCCTGGGTCTGCGCGTTGAACGCTTTACAGAATTCCATGATGTTCAGGCCGCGCTGACCGAGAGCGGGACCGATGGGAGGACTGGGATTGGCCTTACCGGCCGGGACTTGCAGCTTGATATAGCCGACGATCTTCTTTGCCACGTTGCTACTCCTTGCTTAGTGGGTTAAACGCATACCGCAACTGCTCCGATACGCTCCCCGTTTGTAATGCCGGAAACTCCGGCGCTCAACATCAGGCTTTTTCGACTTGCCCGAAATTCAGTTCCACAGGTGTCGATCGACCAAAGATGGTGACCGCGACCCGCAGCTTGCTCTTGTCGTAATTGACGTCTTCCACCATACCGTGGAAATCCGTGAAGGGACCTTCCTTGACGCGCACCGCCTCGCCCACCTCGAACAGCACCTTGGGACGCGGCTTTTCGACACCAGCCTGCATCTGCGACATGATGTTGTCGACTTCTTTCTGGCTGATCGGCGTCGGTTTCATCGCCGAGCCACCGAGGAAACCGGTGACCTTGGGCGTGTTCTTCACCAGATGCCAGCTCTCGTCGGTCATGTCCATCTCGACCAGCACGTAGCCCGGGAAAAACTTGCGCTCGCTGATGTTCTTCTGGCCGGATTTCAATTCAACCACTTCTTCCACCGGAACCAGGATCTGCCCGAACAAGTCTTGCATGCCTTCGCGCGCGATGCGCTCCTGCAAAGCACGCTGCACGCTCTTTTCGAACTGCGAGTACGTATGCACCACATACCAACGCTTGGCCATCACTCACCCCGTCCCATCATTTTGTTGATGATCAGCAACAGACTCGCGTCCACCGCCCACAGGAACAGCGCCATCACGATCGCGAACAGGATCACTACGCCAGTGGTCTGCATGGTCTCTTTGCGAGTCGGCCATACCACACGCTTCGCCTCGGCCACCGAATCCCTGGTGAAGCCGAAGAAAGTCTTGCCGGACGCCGTCATCCAGAACATGCCCGCTGCCAGCATCACGCCGAACAGCACCGACAGCACGCGCAACACCAGTGCGCTATCACGCAATACATAGAAGCCGGCCACCCCTGCCGCTACCAGCAGGATTGCAACCAGCAATTTGATCTTGTCAGCCATGTACGAACTGTCCGTTTCTACTTTACTAACTGGCAGGCCAGGAGGGTCTCGAACCCCCAACCCTCGGTTTTGGAGACCGATACTCTACCAATTGAGCTACTGGCCTATAAACCTGCAAATGACGATGGCGGAGCGAATCTCTTCGCTCCGCCGGTATCGTCGCATATTACTCGATGATCTTGGCAACCACACCTGCGCCGACGGTACGACCGCCTTCGCGGATCGCGAAGCGCAGACCTTCTTCCATCGCGATCGGGTTGATCAGGTTCACCGTGATGCTGACGTTGTCGCCAGGCATCACCATCTC
>JACRNY010000009.1 GCA_016214695.1 Nitrosomonadales bacterium
GCGAAGGCTAACTTCGCTTGCGAAGTTAAGTCCCAACGGGACGGCCGGAGGCAAAGTAGGTCATCCCTTCGATAAACTCAGGGCAGGCGTCAAACCCCTTACAAACAAAACGCCCCGCCTGAAAACGGGGCGTTTTGCTTTTGTGCATCTGAAACACCCGCAGAACAAGGCCTGCAGGCCTTTGATTGATTTCTGATATGCTTCTGGAAAAGCTGATGAATATCTTAAGGGAAGCATGCATGAAGAAGATTCTCCTCATCAATCCGGCATACAAGGACAGCCTGCATTCCAACATCAAGGTCCTGGCGTTGCCGCCGCTCAATCTTGCCATCATCGCGCGCTATACCCCGGAACATTACGATGTACAAATCGTCGATGAGGCGATGGAGGATTTGGATTTTGACGCGAAGGTCGATCTGGTCGGTATCACCTGCATGACACCGCTCGCCCCCCGCGCGTACGAAATCGCCAATCGTTTCCGCGCGCGCGGCATCCCCGTGGTGATGGGCGGGATACATGTCTCTTACATGACCGATGAGGCGTTGCGCTACGCAGATGCTATCGTGGTGGGCGAAGGCGAGAACATCTGGCCGAAATTGCTGGGGGATTTCGAGCGCGGCCAGATGCAGAAGGTCTATCGCTCGTGCGAACCTCCTGAAGTGGAAAACCTGCTGGCGCCGCGTCGAGATCTGCTGAAGGGAAAATACTTCGTGGAGACCGTGCAGACCGGGCGCGGGTGTCCCATCAACTGCAATTTCTGCTCCGTCACTGCATTCAATGGGTCGCGTTACCGGGTACGCAACATCGACAGCGTGATCGACGAGATCAACTCCATCAAATCCAAGCGCATATTCATCATCGACGACAATATCGTCGGGCAGGGGCCTCGTTACATCAGGCGGGCGAAGGAGCTATTCGATCGCATGGCGGACTGCAACAAGGAGTGGGGTGGGCAAACCTGTCTCAATATCGTCGAGCACGACGATGTCCTGAAATCCGCACAGCGCAGCGGATGCAAAGGTCTGCTGATCGGTTTCGAATCACTGGATCCGGCCACGATCGACTCCATGCACAAGTCCGTCAATCTGCGGCCCAACACGAAAAACTTCCGCGATGCCATCAAGAAGCTGCACGATCACGGAATCGCCATTGTGGGCTGCTTCATTTTCGGTACTGAAGGCCAGACGCGCGACGCTTTCCGCCGCGCCATCGATTTTGTGCTGGAAAACGAGATCGATGCCGTGCAGATGTCGCTTGAAACCCCATTGCCGGGGACGGCGTTCTACAAGCAGATGGTGGAAGAGAACCGCCTGCTGCTGACCGACTATCCGAATGACTGGCGCCATTACACGATCTTTGAGCCGGTGTTCAAGATGAATGGAATGACCCCGACAGATGCATACGAAGGGCTGCTTGAGGCATATGCCGAGGTGTCTTCGTTCAAGTCATCGCTGGCGCGTGGATTGCGGACATTCCGCAACACCCGCAGTCTGTTCAGCACCGGGATATCCTTTTCCTGGAACTACCAGGCTTATAAAACCATACGCAACACCAAGACTCCGCTGGTGGGGATGGACTGATCCGATGCGGGGACTCAGGCCCAGCTCCGGCGGGGATTGCCAATATCGGCTGTGCTAGAATCCACACGTTTGATTTGAACCTTCCTTTGTTAATTCAGCGAATTCCAACTTGCAACCCTTAGTCATCAGCCAATTCACGCTCGCGAACAGCCTGGGGCTGGGTTCCGCGGCGACCATGGATGCACTGCGGGCGCGCCGCTCCGGCCTGATCCCTTGCGCCTTCGAGGATGTCGACCTTGAGGCATACATCGCCAAGGTCGAGAAGCTGGACAGTTATCGTGTAAGACCTGATCTGTCCGCATATGACTGTCGCAACAACCGCCTGGCCCAGTTGTGTCTGGAGCAGGACGGCTTCGTCGATGCGATCGAAGCTGCCAAAAAAAGATACGGTAATACACGCATCGGCGTCTTTCTCGGTACCAGCACCTCGGGCATCCTGCAGACCGAATTGGCCTACCGTCATCTGGATCCGCAGACAGGCGCATTGCCGTCAGACTTCCATTATGCAGAGACACAGAACTCCTATTCGCTTGCGGGTTTCGTCACGCATTACCTTGGGCTGACCGGCCCCTCGTTCGTTGTTTCATCGGCTTGTTCTTCGAGCGCGAAAGTGTTCGCCAATGCGCTGCGCATGATGGCGGCGGGCGTATGCGATGCGGCAGTGGTTGGCGGCGTCGATAGTTTGTGCCTGAGTACGCTGTATGGCTTCAATTCTCTGGGACTGGTCTCGCGCTTTCCCTGTCGTCCCTACGATGCGGAGCGTGACGGCATCTCGGTCGGCGAGGGTGCCGGCTTCGTGCTGATCGAACGCGCAGCTGCGGCGAGTGCAAACAATTCCATGTTCCTGCTGGGAGTCGGCGAAAGTTCCGATGCCTACCACATGTCGACGCCGCATCCCGAGGGGCTGGGGGCGAAACTGGCGATGCAGCGCGCGCTGGATTCCGCCGGACTTCAGGTGGGCGACATCGATTACATCAACCTGCACGGTACCGCGACCAGGTCGAACGATGCCAGCGAAGGCAAGGCCGTCGCCGATGTGTTCGGGGACAAAGTCCCGTGCAGCTCGACCAAGGGCTGGACCGGCCATCTGTTGGGTGCGGCAGGTATCACCGAGGCAATCATCGCCATGCTCGCGGTCGAACAGGGTTTCATTCCGGGCAGCGTGAACACTCGGCAACTCGATCCCGCCATCGCGATCGACTATCGGATCGAAAACGGTGCCGGGACGATCAGGCGCGTGCTGAGCAATTCATTCGGCTTCGGCGGCAGCAATTGCAGCCTCGTGCTGGGGAGGCAGGCATGATGCGACTTTACGTCGAAGGGGTAGGCCTGCTCGGGCCGGGGCTGGATGGCTGGTCGGCCAGCCGTGCCGTGCTGGCTGGCGAAGCGCCTTATGTTGCGGCGCCAACGAATCTGCGTGCCAGCGACATGCTGCCAGCTGCGGAACGCCGCCGCGCCGGTGTGCCGATCAAGCTGGCGCTGACGGTGGGACAGGAGGCTTTCCTGCAGGCCGGGCGCGAGACAAAATCAGCTTCGACGGTATTCACTTCTTCGGGCGGCGACAACGACAACGTGCATGCCATCAACGGCATCCTGGCGACCGCACCGCGCGAGGTATCGCCCACCCGCTTCCACAATTCGGTACACAACGCCGCTGCCGGTTACTGGTGCATCGCGGCCGGTACCCATGAGCCGTCGACCAGTCTGTGCGCCTACGACGCGAGCTTTGTCGCCGGCCTGCTCGAATCTGCCACCCAGGTCGTCGTGGATGATGCCGTCGTCGCGTTGATCGCTTACGACCATGGCTATCCGGAGCCGCTGCATTCCGTGCGTCCGATCACGGCAGCATTCGGCGTGGCACTGATCCTGACCAGGCAGCAGAGTGACAAATCACTGGCCGCAATCGAAGTCGGGTTCGGTTCCGGCAAGGTGTCGGAGACGACGATGAAGGACGAGGCGCTGGAAGCCCTGCGCAAAGGGGTGCCCGCTGCGCGCGTGTTGCCGCTGCTGGCTGCACTGGCAGCAGCCAGGGCGACGCAGATTTCCATCGACTATCTTGATGACAACCACCTCGATATCCGGGTGATGCCGTGCTAGCGGGCAAAGCGGATATCGCCAGGGTCATCCCGCATGCGGGAAATATGTGCCTGCTGGACGGTGTACTCGATTGCGATGCGCAGCGCATCCGCTGCATCAGCGGTACGCACCGCGACCCCGCGAACCCCATGCGTTCCGGTGACGAGTTGCCGGCTCTGTGCGGCATCGAATATGCGGCACAGGCGATGGCGGTACACGGCGCCTGGGACGCGAAATACGACAGCAAACCGCGCGCCGGCTATCTGGCTGCACTGCGCGACGTCACCTGCACAACCATGCGGCTGGATGATCTGAGCGACGACCTCATCATCGACGCGGAGAAGGTGATGGGTGACGAAGCGCGCGTCATCTATTCGTTCAATATCCATGCGGGAACCAGCAGGATCATGAGCGGCCGAGCCACCGTGGTGCTGGACGCAGACAAGGCGGGCGTATGAAGCGTGCATTGGTGACCGGCGGCAGCGGCGGCATCGGCGCGGAGATCTGTCGCAAGCTTGCGGCACTCGGCTATCACGTCTATGTGCATGCGAACAGCTCGTTGCAAAGAGCGGAAGATCTTGTTGCCGAGATCAAGGATGCCGGCGGCAGCGCCCAGGCCATCGCCTTCGACGTGGCAGATGCCGAACAGACGGCGACCGCGCTGAAGACAGTGCTGGAAGAAGGTGCCATCCAGATACTGGTGAATAACGCCGGCATCCACGACGACGCCGTGCTGCCGGGTATGAATGCACAGCAATGGCACAGGGTCATCGACGTCTCGCTCAACGGTTTCTACAACGTGACACAGCCGCTGCTGCTGCCGATGATAGGCAAGCGCTGGGGGCGCATCATCAACATCTCCTCGGTGGCCGCCATAACGGGCAATCGCGGGCAGACCAACTATGCGGCAGCCAAGGCAGGCCTGCACGGCGCCACCAAGTCTCTGGCGCTGGAAGTGGCCAGCCGCGGCATCACCGTCAACGCAATCGCGCCCGGCATCATCGAATCGGCCATGACCGAGAACGTGTTCGACAAGGATGCCATCAAGCGCCTGGTGCCGGTCGGTCGCGCGGGCAAGCCCGAGGAAGTCGCCGATCTGGTGGCATTCATCGCTTCCGATAAGGCCTCCTACATCTCCGGGCAGATCATCTCCATCAACGGGGCCATGGTCTGACACAAGGATTTAGAGCCCTGCGGCGAATGAGGTAAAATGCGCGCAGTGAAATAAACGACAGGGAGCATCATGGCAGCAAGCGCGCAAGAAAAAGAGTTGGCACAACTCATCGTCACCTCGTTGAACCTCGAAGTCTCGGCCGACGAGATCGAGCCGGATGCGCCTTTGTACGGCGAGGGCCTGGGACTGGATTCCATCGACATCCTCGAATTGTCGCTGGCGATCTCCAAGGCCTACGGCGTCCAGCTCAAATCCGACGATGCCGATAACAACAAGATATTCAGCTCGCTGCGCAGCCTGAACGAGCATATCCAGCAACATCGCGCCAAGTGATCCATGCGTCCGCCGCCCGGCGGGCGCTTCCATTCCATGACCGATAACAACGCTGCCTTCCTCGCCGAACTCAAGGCGTTCATTCTTGCCGCCGTCGACAAGGCCGAGCCCGAAGGCGGTCTGCGCGACGACGAAGCCTGGTTCGGCGACGATGCCAGGCTGGGACTCGATTCACTGGATGCCTTGCAGATATCGATGGCGATCCAGAAGAAATACGGCGTGCGCATGCCGGACAGCAAAGAGACGCGCCGCGCACTCAGTTCGCTGACGACGCTGGCGGAACATCTGCAGAACGCAAAATGAAACCCATCCACCTTGCCGGACGCGGACTGGCCTGTTCGCTAGGGCTGGGAGTGGAGCAGGCGCTCACCACTCTGCGACGGGGCGGTGCACAGGCATCGCGAGTCACATTGCCCGGCGCAATGGCGGGTGATTACCCATTCCACGCCATGCCCCATGGTCAGACCGACTGGAACGAGCGCGCCCGCGATCTGGTGCAGCGTGTCTCTGCCGAGGCCGGCGCGCAGCAGATCCGCGACGGTGTATTGCTCATCGCGACATCCTCTTTCGATATCGGCGCCGTCGAGCGCGGCGCGACGCAGATGGACTATCAGGCTTTCGCCGACAAGATCGCAGCCTGGCTGGACTGGACCGGTCCTGTGCATGTGGTCAACACGGCCTGCACCTCCAGCCTGAATGCATTGCTGTCGGCGCAGGCCTTGTTGCGCCGCGGTGCCGCGGCAGATGTGCTGATCCTGGGTGTGGAACTGGACAACCGCTTGACGCTGGGAGGTTTCGCCGCCCTGCAGCTTCTTTCCAGAACCGCCAGCCAGCCCTTCGGCGCGTTGCGCGACGGACTGGTGCTGGGCGAAGCCGTCGCCGCACTCAGGCTGTCGACGCGCGATGCGGCACTCTGGCGGCTGGCAGGGGGCGCGAACGTGGTGGACGGTGAGCAGCCCACCGGCGCATCGGTACGTGCAGTGAACGAGATGTGTGTACGCGCATTGGCTGATGCAGGCGCGACGCCGGATGGCATCGACCTCATCAAGGTGCAAGCGGCGGGCAGCCCAGGCAACGATGCAGTCGAAGCGCAAGGCCTGCGCGCGGCATTCACGACCGTGCCGCCGCTGGTGTCGCTCAAAACGCTGATTGGACACACCATGGGCGCCTCCGGCGCAGCCGAGATCGCATTGCTGACGGGCTGCCTGGAGCAGGACATCTGGCCCGCATACGGCTATGAGCAGGACAAGGAGCTGGGCGTCGCACTCGCTCCGGTCATACCGCAGCGCGTACGGCGCTTCATGGCGACGATACTGGGGTTCGGTGGCAGCCACGCCAGCGTGATACTGGAGCGCGGGGCATGAAGACCTTTGCGATACAAGGACGCTGCCTGGCCGCGCCGCCGGACTGGCGCGAACGATTGGCCGCCATGCTGGGCGCCAAGCCGCGGCGTATCGGCAACTGGGCCGAACTGGGTCTGTACGGGGCCCTGTGTTGTCTGGCCGATGCCGGCGAAACGGCGTTGCCGCCGGACGCATTGCTGATGCTGGGCAGTCGCCGCGGAACTTACGTGCCGACCGGGCAAGTGCTGGACCAGATGCGCGACGACCTGCCCATGCCGTTGATGTTCCTGCAGACGCAACCCAGCCAGTTGCTGGCATTATTGGCCGCGCGCATGCACTGGCGCGGACATGCCGCGTTCATCGCGGGAGGCTCGCCGCAAGCCTTGCTGGAGCTGGCTGCCGTGCAGAGCGGCAGCGCCGGGGCATTGCTGGGCTGGGTGGACGAGATGGATGGCGGCAGCACTCAATGGTTGCGGCTCAAACCCTGCGAAGTGGGTGGGAATGAATGGAAGCCGGCCGCAGCGGAAGCTCTGTTCATGCCGGATATCACCCATCTGCGTACGGCCGGCAACATCCTCGATAATACGGACTGATCCCCTCGCTCACCTTGGTGAGTGCTGCTGCGGGATGCTAGAATGCGCCTTGTTTTTAAATCGACTCAATTAGTTGCGTGGTTGCATTGAAACCTAACGAATCCCCGGCATCCCGTTCGATCAAGCGCGTTCTTGTGTTGACCTATTCCCAGACCGGGCAACTGGCTGAGGTCACGCGGCGCATCGTCGAGCCCTTGCAGCAGGACAGCGGCATCTCGGTGCATATCGAGACGCTGCGTCCGGTCGCGCCGTATCCGTTCCCGTGGGGATTCTTCAGCTTCCTCGACGCATTCCCCGAGTCGGCGCACATGGCGCCGTGCGAGCTGCAGGCGCTGACGCTGAAGGGTGACGAGGATTTCGATCTTGTCATCCTGCCTTACCAGGTCTGGTTCCTCGCGCCGTCCATCCCGGTCACTTCCTTCCTCAAGCATCCGCTGGCGAAGAAACTGTTGGCGGGCAAGCCGGTGGTCACCGTCATCGCCTGCCGCAACATGTGGATGCTGGCACAGGAGAAGATGAAGGGCATGTTGCAGGATTGCGGTGCGCGCCTGCTCGACAACGTTGCGCTGGTCGATCCCAGTCCGACCATGGCCAGCCTGTGGACCACGCCGTTCTGGCTGCTGAGCGGCAAGAAGGACTTTCTCAAGTTCCTGCCGCCCGCCGGTGTCGATGCGGAAAACATCCAGCGCGCGCGCCGCTTCGGTCTGGCTTTGCGCGATGCGCTGCACAATGATGCAGAGCGCGGCACCGCGCCGCTGCTCAACGGATTGAAGGCGGTGGATTCCAACCCGCACCTGCTGTTCAGCGAGAAGGCCGCCACGCGCAGCTTCTTCGTCTGGGGCAAACTGCTGCGCGCGGTCGGCAAGCCCGGCCAGTTGCGGCGCTACCCGTTTCTGATTTTGTATGTGATTTTTTTGATTACCCTGATCTCGACGGTCGTGCCTGTGAGTCTGCTGATCCAGTCGTTGACGCGCCCGCTCTTGCGGAATCGCTTCGCGGCACTCAAGCAGCAGTTCGACCAGCCGTCGGGTTCGGGAGCGGAGAGGATGCACCAGTATGAGCATTGATGTTTATCTGACGCGCACCGCGTCGTTCCTGCCACTGGAGCCGGTCGGCAACGATGAGATGGAGAACGTGCTCGGCATGGTCGGCGGCAAACCGTCCAAGGCGCGCCGCCTGGTGTTGCGCAACAACGGCATCCAGCACCGTCACTACGCGCTCGATCGCAGCACCGGACTGCCGGTGATGAGCAACGCACACATGGCCGCCGAAGCGGTCAGGGCGCTGGGTGAAGTCGGCAAGGTGGACAGCCTGGCCGCGGCGACCTCGCGTCCGGACCAGCTCATGCCGGGACACGGCGTGATGGTGCACGGCGAACTCGGCTGGCCGCGCATGGAAGTGGTGTCACTGGCCGGCATCTGCGTGGCGGGTGCGGCGGCGTTCAAACATGCCTGGCTGGCAGTGAAGGCAGGCGATGCGCAGCGCGCGGTGGCAGTGGCTTCCGAGCTGGCTTCGGTGGGTCTGCATGCGCGCAACTTCGACGCCGAAGCCGAACACAAAGTGAAAGAGCTGGAAGAGCGCCCCGAGATCGCCTTCGAGAAAGACTTTCTGCGCTGGATGCTGTCCGATGGCGCCGGCGCGGTGCTGCTGGAGAACCAGCCGCGCGGACCGTTGAGCCTCAAGGTGCTGTGGGTGGAGCTGTCCTCCGCCGCGCACGAACTGCCCGCCTGCATGTACTCCGGCGCCGAGAAGAACGCCGACGGTTCGCTGACCGGCTGGCAGGAATTCAGCGCGCAGGAATGGCTGACACGCTCGGTGTTCACCGTGAAGCAGGACGTGAAGCTGCTCAACGACCAGGTCATCCGCGCCACGCTCACCGAGCCGCTGCGCGAACTCGTGAAGAAGCACGGCCTCGACAAGCAGCGCATCGACTGGTTCCTGCCGCACTACTCGTCGAAATATTTCGCCAATCTGGTCGCCGCGGGTGTGGTCGAAGCCGGCCTCAATATCCCGCAGGAAAAATGGTTCACCAACCTGGTCGAGAAGGGCAACACCGGCTCCGCCTCGCCCTACATCATGCTCGACGAACTGTTCAAATCCGGCCGCATCCAGAAGGGCCAGCGCCTGCTGATGTACATCCCCGAGAGCGGCCGCTTCTCCAGCGGCTTCATCTACATGGAAGCGGTCTGATGGATATCAACGAGGTGCCGCAGGAAGGCAACCGCACCATGGGCGGCCACAAGCGCGCCATGTATGCGCGCGACAAGGACGGTCGCATCGTCATCGTCGCCTCCGCAGGCGGCGAAGTGGACGAGACCGTCACCCTGCAAGCGCTGGAATTCATCCGCGAACATACCGAGGCGGCCAGGTCGCGCGTCGAAGCGGGCATCAGTTCGCCGCTGGAATACTGGATGTATGCGCAGCGCCTTGACCTGCCGCAACTGTCGCAGGTCACCGGCTTCTGGCAATGGCGCATCCGCCGCCATTTCAAACCGCAACGCTTCGCCAAACTCTCGACCGACATCCTGCAGCGCTACGCCGACGTGATGGGCATCACGGTCGAACAGATCAAAACACTCCCATGAATATGCGCGTCGAAAGTTTCCAGCACCGCCATGCGGCGCACTGCGAGAGCGGCGTTGCCTCGTCCATGCTGTCGCATCACGGTGCGCACATCTCCGAAGCGATGGCCTTCGGCCTGTCCGGCGCGATGGCCTTCGCCTATCTGCCCTTCGTCAAGTTCGCCGGATTCCCGCTGATCGCCTTCCGCATGCCGCCCAAGGCCATCCTCAAGGGCATGGTCAAACCGTTCAAGATGCGTTTCCATTTCGAGACCTTCCGCGATCAGGCCAAGGGCATGCAGCGTCTCGACGAGCTGCTGGCGCAGGGACACATCGTCGGCATCCAGACCTCCGCGTTCTGGTTGCCGTATTTCCCTGCGGACATGCGCTTCCATTTCAACGCGCACAACCTCATCGTCTATGGCAAGGAAGGCAACGATTACCTGATCAGCGACCCGGTCGCGGAAGATCCGCAGCGCTGCGACGCGGAGAACCTGCGCAAGGCGCGCTTCGCCACCGGTCTGATGGCGCCCAAGGGCCTGCTGTACTACCCCGAAGAGATCGGCCAGAAACAGGTCACGCCGGAAGCCGTACTGCGCGCCATCAAAAAGACCGTGCGCGTCATGCTCGGTCCCGTGCCCATCGTCGGCGTGCGCGGCATCCGCATGCTCGCCAACAAGGTCGGCAAGCTCGACACCGCCGACAAGCTCAGCCTCAACTACGTTGGCCACATCGTGCGCATGCAGGAAGAGATCGGCACTGGCGGCGCGGGCTTCCGCTTCCTCTATGCCGCCTTTTTGCAGGAAGCGGCGGAGATCACCGGACGCGAAGAACTGAAGGTGCTGGCTGAGAAGTTGAACGTCATCGGCGACGGCTGGCGCGAATTCGCACTGAAGGCGGTGCGTATGATCAAGGGGCGTGAGGCTTTCGATCCGAAATTGCTGGCGCAGATGCTGCATAAGCAGGCGGATGACGAGAAGGTGTTCTTTCAGGCCTTGAAGAAGGCGATTGCCTGATTAATCGCTACCCCGTTCGTGCTGAGCCCTTCGACCTTGCTCAGGACAGGCTTGTCGAAGCATGAACGCCCCCCTCTGACCGTTCGCCCTGAGCCTGTCGAAGGGTCGCCGCGAAGCGGCGTGCTGCATGTTCAATCAAACCCAACACCGTCGGGGGTAGCCCGACAGCTAGTTACTTTCTTTTGCTTCGCCAAAAGAAAGTAACCAAAGAAAAGGCGACCCCAGCGCGCCGCCCCTTCGGGGTTCCCTCGATATTTCCCAAACAAGCGGGGCTGCGCAACTCGCCCTAGCGGGGCACACAAAACGTGCCCCACCGCGGAGCTCAGACAGTGCTCGCCTAAACCTCCGCTTGTTTGCGAAATATCGAGGCGGCGCACAGGGGAAGGAAAAGCAAAGATCAAAACCATATGGAGGGCAGCAAGCTGCCCTCCATAGTCAAAATAGTTTCACTCCGGTAAATTGTTTTAGGTAAGGTTGAAGATGTTGCCATCAATTAAGGGGAAAGCATGACTATTGAAGAGGCAGTAAAAACGCGCTTGCAGGAACTCATAGAGGATGCGGCATCGCTGCGATATGGCGACATAAATGATCAACGCATGACGATGAGCAAAGGCACAAATGCGCTGGGTGGCTTGGAGTTACCAGGATTTAGTGGACAAGAGTAATCTCTAAACCTGTAGCCTGGAGAATTGCCATGCCTGCGAACAATACCACAAGCAAAACAAGGTGCGCATACGCGTTCATTGAAGCCAACTGTGATGAGTACAGTGTCAA